>CAVTON010000001.1:0-2952554 GCA_963736455.1 uncultured Acidobacteriota bacterium | reverse complement strand
CTCGTACTCGGCGGGATCGGCGGTCCGCATGCGCAGGTGCCGGGCGAGCTCCTCGAGGACGGCCGTCTCCCCTTCGTAAGGGATGGGCACGAGGGCATCGGTCCCGGCGTGGACTTCGATCCCGACGGGGCGCTGACCGGTCAGGCGCTCGAAGAGCAGGCCGTAGATCTGGAGCTGCAGGGGGATGCCGCGGTGGCGCCTGGCGAGAACGTTGCGCGCGAGCTTGGAGTCGCGGATGCGGTAGCCGCCGGCGGCGGGGTCGTGGATGAGGAAGTCGGGCTCGCCGACGAGCTCGACGGGGGTGTCGGCGATGGGGAGGGTGAGGCGGAAGCGGGGTTGGTAGATGACGGCGGCGGGGGTGGCGGAGTGGATTGCTTCGAGGGTGCGGCGCTCGCGCTCGGGTGGGTTGTCTTTGAGGGTGGAGAGGTCGAGGACGTCGCCGTCGCGGCTGCGAAGCGTCGAGAGGTGAGCCGCCTCGTGCCGGCGTCCCAGGTTTCTCAGGAGCTCGTCGAAGGCGGTGGCCGTCTCGGGCTCCGGTTCGTCGCGGGCGCGGAGGGCGACGCGGCGGGCGCACTCGGTCGGCTTGTAGAAGTCGTAGACGTCGGTGGCGGTGAAACGCATGGGGTCTGGCGACGGATTCTCTCAGGAAAGGCCGGCCCCGGACACCGCCAGACAAGGTGGCAGAGTACAATTCAGAACGGAATGAAGAGGGAATTCAACGTCATCGTCGAGCGCGACCGCGACGGCTTCTACGTCGCGTCGATCCCCGAGCTCCAAGGCTGCCACACCCAGGCAAAGTCGCTCGACGAAGTCATGGAACGCATCCGAGAAGCCGCCGAGCTCTGCCTCGAAGTTCAAGGGCAGGATACCGAGGGCCTGGAGTTTGTCGGGGTTCAACGCCTAACTCTTGCCTGATGGTGAAGCTGCCGAGCCTCGCCGGCAGCAGCTAATCAGGGCGCTTTCCTCCCTCGGATTCCAGGTGGTCAGAACCCGTGGCAGTCACTATTTCCTTCGTCATACCGACGGCCGTGGCACCGTCGTTCCCGTGCACGCCGGTGAATCGATCGGTCGTGGCTTGCTCTCCCGCATCCTTCGCGACTGCGAGATCACAAGCGAAGACCTGGCAAGGGTTCTGTAGCGATTCTCGACTTAGCGCGCGGACGACTGCGAACCGCGCTTCCTTCACCCTCGGATCTATCGTGCGGGAGCGACGTGCAGCCTGATGCCGAGCACACGGACGACGCGCAGGACGGTCTCCAGTTCCGGGTTGCCCCCGGTGGAGAGCGCCTTGTAGAGGCTCTCTCGACCGAGGCCGGCCTGCCGGGCCACCGTCGTCATTCCTTTGGCTCGCGCAATATCTCCGAGTGCGGCGGCGACGACCCCGGAATCGCCGTCCTCGAAGGCGGCTTCGAGGTATGCAATCGCCTCGCTCTTGCTCTTGAGGTGGTCTGCCGCGTCCCACCGCTTTGTCTTCGTTTTCCCCATGATTCCTCGGTTGCGGCGCCTAGAGGTTCTGCGCCAGCTCGCGAGCCGTCCGGATGTCGCGCTCCTGGGTGTCCTTGTCCCCGCCTGCGTGCAGGACAACCAACGCCTCGCCGCGCCGGACGAAGTAGACGCGGTACCCAGGCCCGAAATCGATCCGCATCTCCGAAACGCCCTCTCCGACCGGTCGGATGTCACCGGGGTTTCCAAGCGACAGCCGCCGAATCCTGACGAGGATTCGCGCCCGAGCCTGGCGGTCGCGGCCTTCGAACCAACGCGCGAACAGGTCGGTCTGGCGAACCTCGATCACAGGAGAGTGTATCCCATAGGATACGAGAAGTCAAGCCGCCTCTCGAGCATCCGAGAATCGTCGCCTCAGGGGAGGTCAGTTGATGGCCGAGCGATTTCCCTCTTGCCATCACCGATTCGGGATCCGGCCGCGCGCGCCGGGGTCGGAGAGAGGCGGTCGGCTCAGCGTCGTTCGTGGCGCGGCCCTGGTCCCGAGAAGCATCCCGGCGACGCTCAGATCCTCGTCGAGGTCGGGCCACCGAATGCCCTCGCCGTTGCCCAGGATCTTCCAGTTTGCAAGCTCGACCGCGGTGGCGTGAAGGAGTCGGGGGTACCAGGCGAGCGGTACGGAAATCCTGCGGCCGTCGACGAGCGAGACCGTCAGCTCGTCCGCGGAGACGGCGATGTCCCTCGCGAGCGGCTTCGACTCAACGACCGAAGAACTCATTCCAAGCCTGGATAAGCATCGCTTCGTCCCTCCTAACGATACGCTCGATCTCGCGGAGCTCGACAGGGGAAAAGTGTCCCGACAGTGCCAGGACCACGGGCCCCAGCCAGAACTTGGCGATCCTCCCGTCGCGCTCACGTGGATGTGAGGCTCCTCCGACCCCTCGTTGCTGTAGAAGAAGAAGCGGAAGGGACCGTCTCGCGCGACCGTCGGCACTGCATGACGGTTTCGCGGGCGAGCGGACAGATGAGGTCCGGGTGGCGCTGAAATGGGTCATCGGATCTCCAACCTGATAGGCGATTTGCAGGCCCGCGCCCAATTCCGCATGAACTCGACCGTGGGATTGCTCTGCCAGCGCTCCGCCTGAGCAATCGCCTGCTGTGAACAGCCGAGTAGTGCCGACAAGCGCAGCTGGCTCAATCCCGCCTTTTCGCGGCAGAGTCGGAGGAGGTATCCCGCAGGCTCCGGCTCCCATTTCGGGAGTTGTCCCCACTGGCGCAATGCCTTCCACTCGGCAAAAGACCGCGGCCGGCGCCGGACGAGCCCTTCGGGAAGCTTCTCCAGGACGGGGGCGGGCGGCGTCACGTAGGTCTTCATGGCAACTTGCCTGCCCACTTCTCGATCTCCTCGGCTGAAGGGGATCGCCCTTCGGAGGTCGATGCGAAATCCATGAGTTTCTTCAAGGCTCGCTCGACTCCGCGAATGCCGGCCAACTTCGTCAATCGCGTCGAATCGACTCTGCCCTCCTGCGATTTCAGGACGAGAAATGCGCTCGCGCCATCCGTCGTGGAGCGCCAGAACTGCCAGGCAGCCAGGCGGTCGATGATCAGGTCCTCGGGGCTGAGTGTCAGAACCCGGATGCCATCGACCTCGACCCTGGCCGTCGTCTCGTGCTCTTGCACGGCGCTGCCCGGAAACTCCACGAAGATCTGCCCCTTCGCATGAATCCAATGCCGGCCTTCGCGCCGAAATCCCGCGTCTTCGAATGCCTTTCCTACCGAATCCGTAACGCCGCCGACGAAATCGAAGTCGCCGGTCGTGTAGGCGCCCCGGGTGTACAGCTCGACCGCGGCGCCGCCGACGAGAACCGGCGGCTTCGAAGCGTAGAGACTCTGGATCCAGGCGGCGATGGCCGCCGTGCGGCGGGGCCCCTCAGGGAGGCGGAGGGCTGACTCGAGACGGAGAGAATCGTTCACAATGTTTGTATTGTACCCCTTTGCGCTCCGCTCCCCGCTGCCGGCGGAAGAGGGGTTGACAGAGCTCCGGGCGGAACCGCCCGTCCTATTCCGTCAATAGTCCCTCCCTTTTCGAGCGAGCTCGCGGAGCACGCGGTAGAGTTCCGGGCCCTGGGTGGCCTCGCGCGGGCCGAACCGGGCGGGCTCGTCCGGCGTGACGCCGGCGTTCAAGTTGGTTCCATCGCGCCGGTACGAGGCGTGATCGGGCACGTAGACCTTGACCTTGCTGTTCGCAAGGGTCCAGTGAACCGCGCCGAAAGCCCAACCCCCGCCGCATCCGGCGGTGCGCTCGCCGATCACGAGGGCGGCCGCGTAGTCCTGCAGCGCTGCGGCGGCCGCCTCGCCGCCGGACGCCGTGCCGCGGTTCACCAGGACGGCGAGCCGGCCGTGCCAGCGAGCCCGAGCGGGCGTGACGTCGCCGTCGGCGGGCGACGGACCGATCGTGCGCCGCCAGAGGGAGACATCTTCGGCCACCGAGACGTAGGGATTGCGCGCCTCGACGGGAACCAGCGTCGCGCACCCGGGACGAACGCCCCAATCCGACCAGACGGCGCTGCGGTCGCACGGGATTCGGATCTCGGCGATTTCGCGGTCGAGGCGCCAGTAGGCCTCTTCGAGCTCGTCTCTCGCGCGGGAAGGGCTGGGACACAGGGCGATCTCGCGCTCCACCGCGTCGCGATCGCTCGCGAGTACGGCGGCGACATGGCGGGAAACCACGGCCTCGGTCCGCTGCGCTGGCAGCGCGCGCCCGGCGAGCATCTCCACCGCAGACCGCGCGAACGACTCGATGCCGCCGCCGTTGTCGCGGAGGTCCAGGACGAGCAGGCCGACGCCGGCGTCCTTCAACTGACCAATCCGAACGCCGAGCTCGTCGAGCAGGCGGGATTCCATGACGGCTCGAAAGCGAGCCTGGCAGGGCTCTTCGCACGTCGTGGAAAGTTGAGCGCGAAAGCGGTCCCATTCGGACGCGCAGGTGTCGCCATAGGCGGACGGGAGGAAACTCGGGATGCGGATCAGTCCGACATCATGTCCTTCGACCGTCAGGACGGCGGCCGGGAAAGGGCTTCGCCCCGGCAGCGCTCGCGCCGGCGACACGCCGTGGGCCCACAGCCCGAAGTCCGTGTCGTCGGACTCGCCGAAGGACATCGCCGAGCAGGCCTTCGGACCCGCCGTGAACGAGGAGAGAGTGATCTCGGTGGGCGGAGTCTCGAACGAGCCGTGCCATTTCGGATTCCTGATGGCGAGATGGCCGTCGTGGAAGGCCGCCGTGAACTCCCGCAGGGCGCGCTCCGCCTCCTTTGGCGATTCGGCCTGCTCGAGACGGCGCGTCGTGCGTTCGTCCAGGCGCCTCAAGTCCAGACCGCCCGCGGTGATCGTCCAGTCGAGATCGGGATAGTTGTCTTGAATGATGCCCTTGAGCTCGGCGTAATCGTCGAGCCATTGCGCGCGGCCAACCCTTCTGAAGTAGTGCCACCGATCCGACAGATCGTGCAGGGCGAGATAGAGGAGGCCGACAATGAAGAGGACCTCGAACGCGCGGATGGCAACCGTGATGGACCGGGCATGACGGGGACGGGTCCAGGCTCCCCGAGGGCTCGAACGATCTTGCGGGGGTTGGGCGCCGGGCGCGCTCGAAGTCGTCGTCGTCAAGCCGCCTTCCATCATCGGCCGCTCCGCGAGCTCGAGTATCGAGCTCGGCAGCGCCGCCCGTTCAACTCAGTATGCATTTGGAGATCTAAAGGATCAGTGCGGGGGCAAGACAAATGATGTCTGGGGGACTGAGCCGAGGGCGAATGTTCGGCGGGCGGGTCGGTCGTCGGGTCCACGTCAGGGGGAGAGCGAGGTGAGAGCCCGGTCATACCCGCCTGACAAACGTCACCACGTCCGTCGCAGCAGATGCGCCTCGGTGTTGAATACGCTCCTCTCGAAGTCCACGGGCTCGTCGGAGAAGAGGAGGTAGAGGTACTTGAGCGTCTCCGCCAGGAAATAGCTCGGCATCAGGTCGCCCTTCTCCATCGTGACGACGCTCTTCAGCACCGTGTCCCCCGCGTCCGTGCGGCAGTGCTTTCGGATGCTGTCGAAGAAGGTGCGGCCCATCTCGAGGTACCGAGGATCCTTCGTGAACCGGTACAGGTAGAACGCCGACTCGATGATCTCCGGGCGCAGCGGATAGCCGGGGGACATGCACCCGCATCCGGCGGTAGTCGATCAGCTCGGGCTCGATGCCGCGGAGGTTCCACATCTTGAAGCACGAGTCCTGAAGGCGGCGGGCGTGGTCGAGGTCTCCGCCGAGCGCGAGCGTGCCGGGGAGGAAGGCGTGGAGCGCGCCGAACTCGCTGGCGGTGCGCTGGCCGGTCGTCATGTCGACCTGGCCGTACCAGAGGCCCGAGGGCGCTTCGTCGGCGAGGTGGGCGTTCAGCGCGCGCAGGCTCTCGGCCCACATGCGCTGGCAGTCGGGATCGCCGAAGAGGCGGCCGCACTTCAGGAGGTACTCGTAGTACGAGTCGATCCCTCCGCCGACGTGGCTCGCGGGGCTCAGCCACTTTCCCGTCTCGACGTCGATCTCTTCGCCGACGAGCCCGAGCGCCGAGCGGCGCGCGTAGAGAGCCGTCAGCGCCTTCTTCGCCTCGTCGTAGAACACGGGCTTTCCGGTCAGCTTCGCGAGCGTGCCGAACTCGAGCAGCAGCGTGCCGATCTCCGCCGGGTTCGACCGCGTTCCGGACGTCTTCCCGGTCCTGAGATTCACGTACATGTAGGGCATCCCGGTCGGCGACGAGAACGCGGGCAGGAGGCGCGTGCCCAGGTCTTCCGCGAGCGCGAGGAGGCGCGGATCGCCGGTCGCCTGGTAGGCGGAGAGCAGGCCTCCGAGGATGCGGATCGTGATCTCGAAGTTCTTCACCGAGACGTCCTGGTCGAAGGAGAGCTTCTCGAGAATCAGCGCCTTCGCGCGGGCGGCCTCGTCATTCAGTCCCACCAGCAGCAGCGTGTCGAGGGCGTCGACGGGCGTCATGAGGAGGGACTGCGCGTGCCAGTCGTGGGCGGTGCGGCTGACGGGCTCGAGCTCGTCGTGGCCCCACGCGTACCGTTCGTAGCCCTGCCAGGCGTGGAGGAGCTCGGCCTTGACCTGCGCGGCGAGGGCGGCGCGGTCGACGGGGGCGGGCGTGGGAGTCGAAGTCGGAGTCGGAGCGGCGGCCGTGGTCAGGACGGCGGCGAGCGCGACGAGGGCGGTTCGATTCGAGTGTTTCAACGAGGATCCTCTGCCTGCGCCGGAATATACCCGCTCGGCGCTGTTGCTTCGACCATGGATATTACAAATTGTGTTATATTTCGCGGGGAGGCCACGACCGCATGACGGGAGCCCAGCTGAAACAAGGACGACTCGCCGCGAAGCTGACACAGGTCGAGGCGGCGGCCCGGCTGGGCTTTACGCAGCCTTATCTTTCGCTCCTCGAACGAGAGCTGAGAACCGTCACACCCCTGCTCGCGCGCGCAGCCACGAAGTTGTTTGGACTCTCGCCGACGGTTCTCGCCCCACCGCCCGAGCCGCCGGTCGGCCCAGCCGCGGCCGAGAGACTCCCGGTCCAGCTCGCGACGCTGGGATATCCGGGCTATGGTCATTTGCGGAAGGGTCGCCTCGTCAATCCGGCGGCCGTCGCCCTGAGCGCCGTCGCCGCCGATCACCTGGATGGCCGCGTCGCGGAGGCGATGCCCTGGGTGCTGCAGCGGTATCCCACGCTCGACTGGGCATGGCTCGTCGAAAACGCGAAGCTCCGAAACGTCCAGAACCGCCTGGGTTTTCTGGTCACGACGGCGAGGAAGGTTGCCGAGCGCCGGTCCGACCGTGCCGCGGCCGAGAGACTCGAGCGCGTCGAGAAAGAGCTCGAGCTGGCGCGGCTCGCGGCCGAGACGACCCTGGGCCGCGAGACCATGCCCGAAGCCGAGCGCACCTGGCTGCGCCGGCACCGATCTCCAGAGGCCCGTCACTGGAACGTTCTTGCGGCAATGAAGGCCGAAGAGCTGCCGTATGTCTCGTAGCGGCGGTTCCCCGATTCCGGAACCGTGGGGGAAATTCCTCGCGGCTCTCGACCGGCTGTTGAAGGAGACTGTCGACCTCCACTGCATCGGCGGATTCGCCATCACGATGCAATACGGCCTGTCTCGCACGACGGCGGACATCGACGTGCTCACGGCCATCCCGACCGGCCGGCTCTCGGATCTACAGAGCATTGCAGGCGAAGGTACGGACCTCCATCGACGCTTCCGCGTGTACTTGCAGCCCGTCAGAATCACCACGTATCCCGAGAACTACGAAACACGACTGATTCGGATGTGGCCGGATCACGAGTTCGAACGCCTCAGGCTCTTTGCGTTGGAGGCGCATGACCTCGCCCTGACGAAGCTCGAGCGCAACAGCGACGTGGACCGCGAGGACGTCCAGGCGCTTGCGCTCGCCGGATTGATCAACGAAACGGCCCTTCGCGAGCGCTACACGACTGAATACCGGCCCAATCTCGCATCAGGCCAGAAGAAGCACGACCTGACTCTCGAGTTGTGGGCCGACATGTGTTGGCCGAAGGAACCCGGGAGCGCAAGAAGGTAGAAGCGGAGCCCGCTCTCGGTCGCGAGATGCGCCGAAGCTGCCGAAATCGACAGGCGGGAGCGAGTAGAGTCTACGTCTCGAATCGACCCACACGGGCCCTGGAGGAATTCCGATGAAGCAATCGAGAACGGCCGACGTGTCGGCACAGCGGTACGGCAAGGCGCTCGCCTACGCCGCGGAGAAGCACGCCGGGCAGAAGCGCAAGGGGACGCGGATCCCGTACATCTCCCACCCGATGGCGGTGGCGAGCCTGGTGCTCGAGTACGGCGGCAGCGAGGACGAGGTCATCGCCGCGCTGCTGCACGACGTGGCGGAGGACTGCGGCGGGCAGGAGGCGCTCGACGAGATCCGGCTGAGGTTCGGGATGGGGGTGGCCGCGATCGTCGAGGGCTGCTCCGACACGCTGGAAACCCCGAAGCCGAAGTGGAAGCCCCGCAAGGAGACCTACATCGACAACCTGCGCGAGGCCCACCGCTCGGTCAGGATCGTGGCGGCGGCCGACAAGCTCCACAACGCCCGGTCGATCCTGCGGGACTTCCGCAGCGAGGGCGAGGACGTCTGGAAGCGGTTCAGCGCGCCGAAGGAAGACGTGCTCTGGTACTACGGCGCCGTGACGCGCGCGCTCGAGGCGCGGGGATTGAGCCCGCTCCTCGAGGAGCTCGATCGCGCGGTCGGGGAGCTCGTGAGGGAGTCGCGGGTTACGGCGAAGTAGAGGGGGCGGCGGAGGCGGAACACGAGCGAGAAGCAAATCTCGCCCGAGGCGCCCCGGCCCGCCCTTCGCATCCTAGAATCAGTTCATGGAGGCGAAGACGGCTCCGGCCGCGGTCGACGACTCTCTGCGCTACGCCACGGTGCTGACGGAGATCGGCGAGCTCTACGACGCCGAGCTCGCCGTGGCGGAAGCGCTCGAGCGGCAGCCCGACAATCTCTCCGCGCTCGACCTGCTCGCCAAGATCAAGCACATGCGCGGCGAGCTGTCGGCGGCGATCGGGTGCTGGGCGCAGGTCCACACCCGGACCCATCCCGGGGAGGCGGCGCTGATCCGGCTCTCCTCGCTTCTCCAGCTCGCGGAACAGGAGAAGAGCAACAACAGCCCGTTCATGGTGCTGGGCCCCTTCCAGCTCTGGAAGAAGCCCGCCGCGCACCTGGAGCTCGAGGAAATCTTTCGCCTGTTCCTGGCGAGGCGCCCCGAGGAAGCCCGGGAGCGCTGCGTCGAGCTCGCGCAGAAGTACGCGGGCAAGGATCCGGACCTGTACAAGCTGGCCGTCCTCGCCAACGCGTGGATCGCCGAGATGTCCGGCGACGTCGACGGCGCGCGGCGGATCCTGGAGGAGCTCGGCGCCGAGCGCGGCTTCGAGACCGACGACGACCGGATCCTGGCGCTCGCGCGGGTCTACGAGCGCATCGGGACGCCCGATCTGCTCGAGAACGCCGTGCACATCTACCGCCACTGCGAGCAGCGCATCGAGGGAATCTCGATCCTGGGCCACCTCACGCGGCTCCTCCGCCGGCTCGGGCGCGCGGAGGAAGCGGCGAGGTACCAGAAGCGGTTCCTGGCGCTCTTCCGGCGGCGGATGCACCGGCCGTCCTTCGCCGACGTCGTGTCCGCCGCGGCGGGCCGCTACGTGCCGCTTCCGAAGCTCGCCGCGCTCCGGTTTGACGAGATGGAGCCGCCGCCGGAGCCGACATCGCGGGAGCTCGCGATCGCGCGCGCCCTCGCCGGGGATCGGGCGGGCGCGGAGGAGGCGCTGCGGGAGGCCGCCGATCCGCTCGATCTCAAGTACCGCGCCGACCTCGCGGCGCTGGAGGGAGACCTGGAGAAGGCCGAGCGGCTTCACCTCGAGAGCGCACGCTCGGATCCGAGCGACCCCTGGACCGTCGAGTGGCTGCTGAATCGCTTCGAGGCCACGCGCTCGGAGAGAATCGCGAATGCCTTCCGGTCCGACGAGCGGGCCGCGGAGGCGGAGTCGATGCTCGAGTCGGCGATGCGCCGGGCGCCCCAGCGCGCGAGGCTCTGGAGACAGAAGGCCGCTCTCGCCGCGATCATGAATCGCGCCGAGGAGGCCAGGGCGTTCGCCGAGCGGGCGGCCGTGCTGGAGGCGCGCGCGCGCGCGACGGTCGGCCGATCCTTCGCGGACGCGGTGTATCACTTCGTCGGCCGCTCCAAGGGGCTGATCCACGAGGTATGGGCGGCGCGGCGGCCGGCGGGGCCGGAGCGCGGCGGCTTTCTCGAGGAGATCCTCGGCAACCTGACGCCGGAGCTGACCCAGGCGGTGAGAAACACGTTCCTCTCGGTGCGCGAGTACGCGCGCGCCAAGTGGCCGCAC
The DNA here is from genome assembly GCA_963736455.1 of uncultured Acidobacteriota bacterium. Taxonomy (GTDB): domain Bacteria; phylum Acidobacteriota; class Thermoanaerobaculia; order UBA5066; family Gp7-AA6; genus DAHUXD01. The sequence continues at coordinate 2,942,174 of CAVTON010000001.1, read as the reverse complement.
CTGACCGGAGACATCCTCGACTACAACTACACGTACAAGGCGACGAAGGAGGACGAGCCCTCCGGCGGGTTGTCGGCGGGACTGCCGTCGGCGATCGCGTTTCTCTCGGTCTTCCTGAACCGGCCGATCCCGCAGGACATGGCCTCGAGCGGAATCCTCATCGCCGATGCGCACGACGTGGACGTGCTGCGGCCCGTCGGAGAGGTCGCTCACAAGGTGCGCGGCGCGTACAACCGCAACCTGCGGCGCGTGATCCTGCCCGAGGGAAACCGCGCGGAGCTCGCCGCATCGCCGCTGGTGCCCGCGGCGGTGTGCGAGGAGATCGTGGCGTACGCGGCGAACCTGGATGAGGCGGTGGTGTTGACGTTCGGCGAGGAGGTCTGGGTCTGGTAGGGGCGGTGCGAACAGCTATCGGGCTGGGCTGGATTTGCACCGGATCCCACGGGCCCTCACGGCCCTCGGGATGAACGGCGATTGGGCGTCCCTCCGGAACACCTGGACTCACACAACGCCGTCATCCCGAGCACAGCGAGGGATCCCGCACTCGATTGGGACGGGATTGGGACGGGATCCCTCGGGCCTTCACGGCCCTCGGGATGACCGGCGATTCGACGGCCCTCGGGACCGGCAAGTCGTGCAGTTACTCGCGACAATTCAAGACATGCGTCAGTACTGGATCTACATTCTGGCCAGCGACCATCGCACGCTTTACACGGGTATCACCAACGACCTCATTCGGCGGCTTTCGGAGCATCGAGCTGGCCTGGTCAGTGGCTTCACTAAGAAGTACAACGTACATCGGCTCGTCTACTTCGAGGAGAGCGATGACCCGATGACCGCCATCGGTCGAGAGAAGCAGATCAAGGGCTGGTCGCGCGCCAAGAAGATCGCGCTGATCGAGCGCGGAAACCCCTGGTGGCGGGACCTGAGCGACGACTGGCGATAGGCCACTCTCTCGGACGAGGACACCCCGCCGTACGGCCCTCGCTGACCCCTGCCGTACGGCCCTCGCTCACCCCGCCGCGCCGTTCACCCCGCCGTCATCCCGAGCGCAGCGAGGGATCCCGTGCTCGACCAGCCGCACTCTCAATTCACTCTCACCGTTCTCGGCGCCGTCGATTCCGGGGCTTCCTTCTTGATGCGGAGCTCCAGGACGCCAGACTTCATTTCCGCCGACGGCTCGGTCGAGCGCAGGCCGGCCGGCACGAACATCACCCGGCGGAACGGGCCGGCGGGGCACTCGCGGGTACGCGGGCGAAATTGCGGATCGCTCGAATCGCGGCGAGTGCCGGAGACGGTCAGGACGTTGTCCTGGGACGTGACCTGGATCTGCTCGCGCGAGACGCCGGGCAGGTCGACCCGGATGAGGATCTCCTTGTCGCTCTCCAGGACCGATATCGGCGGGATCCAGGCGACCGCCGTTCGCGCGGACTCGGGCGCGGCGCCCAGGAGCTCCAGGAGCTGGTTGAGGCGCCTCTCGACGTATTCGGCGGGATCCTTTTCCGCCGGGATCGGGGCATAGTCGGCCGCGGCCGCGGGTGCGTCGTGCCCGGTGACCACGCGATAGAGCTGCTCCATCCGCTCGACCGTCTGGTCGATGTCTCGGGCGATCGTCGTCGTATCGTTTTCCGTCATGGGTGTCTCCCTCGTTCTCACGGGGTTCGTCCGGGTCTTCGGTCTGGGAGCCGCGCCGGATCGGCGGGCCGCGCTCACGCCTTTCGGGCGCCTGCCTCGATTCCACGGGATCGTCTCCGATCGAAAGGTCTCCATGGTTCCTGAACCCCTTGCGCCAAAGTTGGGGGTGGGACCCGAAGGTCCCACCCCATCGAGCGCCGGTGCGCCGGCGCAGCGTCCCCGCGGCTCGCTCAGTAGAGCGAGATCACCGGCGGGGCCGGGAACTGCGCGTAGGGGAACGTCTGCGCGATCCGCGCCGTCAGCAGCGGATCCGCCGCACCCGTCCTCCCGTAGCCTTCCAGCCCCTCGTTCCCGAACGGAGAGAGACCGCCGTACGGGTTCATCCCCTGCCCGAACGGATTCACGCCCTGCGCGAATGCGGCCGGGGCCCAGGCGCCCGTCGAGTGCGAGAGGCCCTGCGTCGCCTGGGGAAGCCAGGGATTGATCGGGACCTGTGCGTACGGGCTCATGCCCGGTCCGTACGGGCTCATGCCCGGCCCCTGCGGGCTGACGCCGAAGGGCTGCGTGAACGGGCTGGCGCCGAACGGACTGCCGTACGCGCCGGTGTGACTGAGCCCGATCGGGCTTTGACCGAAGCCGCCGGTTTGACCGAAGCCGCCGGCGAGTCCCGCGCCGCCCTGTGCGTTCGTCAGTCCGTGGACGGACAGGCGCACCTGGCTCAGCGCGTCGATGCACTGGTTGATCCGATCGTTGAGCAGCTGGAGTTTCCGAATGTCGACTTTCGCAGTTTCCATCTATTACCCCCTTGAAAGAGTTTCCTGAGATTGCGACGACGCGCGTGTCTGCATGCATCCGGTTATACGGGCGAGCGGCGTGCGCCGCACCTCGGGTGAACCCCTGCATCTTCCCCGGGGAAATCCCTCAGGCCGCCTGAATGCTCGAGGCGGCTCCCCTCTCCCCTTTCGCGGGTGGAGGGGTCAGGAGCAGGAGGCTTGCGCCGACGCTATGCCGCTACGCCTGGACGAGGCCGCGGCGGATCGCGTAGCGCACGAGGCCGGCGGTGTCGTGGATGTCGAGCTTTGCCATCATGCGCGTGCGGTGCGACTCGGCGGTCTTGGGCGAGATGCCGAGCAGCCGCGCGATCTCCTTGGTCGTCTTTCCCTCGGCGACGAGCTGCAGGATCTCGCGCTCGCGCTGCGTCAGCGGATCGGGCGAGTAGTCGCCCTTGCCGAGATACGCGTCGACGACGACCTGGGAGACTCCGGGACCGAGATACGTGCCGCCGCGGCGGACCTCGTCGATCGCGCGGATGAGCTGGGCCGCGGCCTGGGACTTGAGAAGGTATCCGCGAAATCCCGCCTCGAGCGCCGACAGGACGTAGGGATCCTCCGCGTGAACCGTCAGCGCGACCAGCTGGATCGCGGGGCGGCTCTTTCGGATCGAGCGCGCGGCCTCGATCCCGTTGAAGAGCGGCATGGCGAGATCGAGAATCGCGACGTCGGGCGAGAGCTCGCCGGCGAGGCGCGTCGCCTCGCGCCCGTCGGCGGCCTCGCCCACGACCTCGAACTTCTCCCGCTCGAGCAGCGCCCTCAGACCCTGGCGCACCACGACGTGGTCGTCGGCGAGAAGGATGCGGCGGCCTACCGTGGCCTCAAGGGAACCGACACGCGCAGCTCGGTTCCCTCCCCCGGAGTCGAGAGGATCTGCATCTGACCGTTCAGGGCGCCGACGCGCTCCCGGATTCCCAGAAGGCCCAGTCCCGCCGCCCGGCCGATGCGGCGGCTCACCGATCGGTCGTCGAAGCCGATCCCGTCGTCGCGAATCGAGCAGACGAGGCTGCCGGCTTCCCGCGAGAGGAGGATCTCGGCGCGCGTCGAGCGGGCGTGCTTGCCGACGTTCGCCAGCGCTTCCTGCACGATTCGGTAGACCGCCGTCTCCACCAGGGGATCGAGCCGGCCTCCCGTGGACCCCTTCACCGACGCGGCGACCCGGGTGCGCGCCGCGAACCCGCGCGCCAGGAAGGCCAGCGCCGGCGTCAGGCCCAGGTCGTCGAGGATCGTAGGCCGCAGCTCGTGGGCGAGTTGCCGCAGCCGATCCTCGATGCCCTCGATCAGGGACCCGATGTGGCGCAGCTGCTCGCGGCCGCTCGGCAGCATCTCGGCCTCGACCTCCGCCAGGGCCAGGTGAATCGCCGCGGTGATCTGGCCCGCCTCGTCGTGGAGCTCGTGCGCGATGCGCTTGGCCTCCTCTTCGCGTGCGTGAAGATAGCGGGCGGAGAGGATGCGAAGCGCGTCGCGGTTTCGGAGGGTCTCGGCGTAGAGCAGCCGGAAACGCCGCTCGCTCTGCTTGAGCTTCTCCTCCACGCGCCGCCGCCGCGTGACGTCGCGCAGCGACCAGAGAAGCTCCCTCCGATCCATCGGCTCCTGCGCCGGGCACGAAACGGTCAGCGCCGCCTCGAAGGGATCCGCATCGTTCGGCAGAAGACGCACGGTCCATTCCCGGGTCTCTCCCGGGGGCGGTTTGGCGCGGCGAACCTGAGCGCGAAACCCGTCCCGCTGCTCGCCGCAGACGAAGGAGGCGAGGGACCGGCCGACCAACGCTGCCGGCGAGAGATGCAGAAGCGTCGCGGCGGCGCGGTTGACCCGGCCGATCGTCCCGGCGAGGTTCGTGGCGAGATACCCGTCGGGCGCGTTCTCGAAGAGAAGCCGGTAGTGGCGGGAGGCCGGGACGGCAAGCCGAGACGAGGCGGGACCGTCGAGACGCGCGGGTTCGGGACCCTGGCCCCGCTGCCGAGAGGAGTGCTGCCGCATGCTCGGGCTCCTGACTGAAGAGTGCCGCCGCGCATACCGGCTGGATGACGCGAGGATCGCGCGGCGGGGCCGCTTGCCCCCTTTTTTCTAGCTCGATCCGCCCTGGAATGCAAACGCACCATCGTCCTCGACGGAGGACGGATCCGGGCCACGCCGCACCTTCGCGCGCCGGTCGCGAGGGGTGGGACCGATCACCCGCCTGGCGCTCGCCCGAGCACGAGTCACCCCTTCCCGGCGGCGAGCCTCTCGAACCGCGGGTTCCCGCGCAGCGGGTCGAAGTTGGGGTCGATCTTCAGCCAGCCGGGCGAGAGGTAGTACGGGACCTTCAGCAGCGGCTCGAGCTGGTCGATCGCCTTCTCCGGTTCGCCGACGAGGATGTAGATCCGCACGAGGACGTGCTGATTGTAGGCATCCGAGTGAGCGTCCTTCGCGATCGGCAGCAGCTCGACACCACGGAGGCCTTCGCGGATCGCTGCCTCCTTCCGGCCGAGGTAGGCGAGCGCGAGTCCGCTGAGGACGTGCCGCTGGTTGTCTTCCGGCGCCTGGCGGAGCTGCTCCTCGAAACCCTTCCGCGCCTCCTCCGCGTGGGCACGCGTGTTGGCGGCATCTCCCTTGAGAGCGTAGGCTTGGGCCAGGCAGATCTCCAGCGCCGCGCGGTCGCCGTCGAACGCGTCCGGCGTCAGCCGGAGGAGCAGCTCCCGCTGCTCCTCCTCCAGGACCCATACGAGATCGTTGTACTGGGCGAAGTAGGCGACGAGCGCCGTCGGCTCGACCTTCTTCGAGGCGGTTTGGAGGACTTCCCGGGCCCCCGCGAGGTCTCCCTGACCGAGAGACGCCATCGCGCGATACTCGATCGTATTGAGGTTCGAAGGCGACAGGGCCAGCGCTCGATCGAGCGCGGCGATCGCCTCGGGATAGCGACGGAGCACGAGCAGCGTGGAACCCAACCTCCGCACGGCGGCGACCGATCGCGGATCGATACGTTCCGCCTGTCTCGCGTGCTCGAGAGCCGCTTCGCCGAGTCCAATCGTCAGCTCGGCTGCCGACGACGCCCCGAGAAGGTCCGCGGAGTTCGGCGCCACGCGCAACCCTTTGGCGTACTGCTCGCGCGCCCCCGGCATGTCGTGAGCGATGAACCGCTCGAAATTCCCGAGCGCGTGGTATCCCTCCGGCCGGCCGGGCGCGATCGCCAGCGCCTTCTCCGCGGCCTCTCGCGCGCGCTCGGCGAGACGGGGATCCGGAAGGCCGTTCGCATAGAGAAGCGAGCTCGCCGCGGACACCCGCGCCCACCCCTGCGCGAAGCCCGGGTCCAGAGCCACCGACTGCTCGTAGAAAGCGAGAGCCTTCCGAACGGTGGGGGGATCGTTCAGGGCCATCCCCTTCGACGTCGCTTCCCCCTTGAGAAACGCGTCGTAGGCGGCGAGGTTCTGGGTGGGGCGTTCCGACAGCCGCTTCTCCTCGCCCGCCCCGAGCTCGCCGCCCAGCGCCTGCGCCACCTGGGTCGCGATGTCCGACTGCACCTGGAAGACGTCCGTGATTGCGGCGTCGAACGGCTGCTGCCACTTGGAGGTCGGCGCGTCCGGGCGCGTGACGTCGACGAGCTCCGGGCTGACGTGGACCCGGCTCGTGCCTCCTCCCTTCTCCCAGCGCACGGTGGCCGTGAGGAGATAAGACGCGTTCAGCTCCTCGGCGATCTGCTTCGGCGTCTTGGTGGTCTTCTTGTACGGCGTCGAGCTGCCGCGCGCGATGACCTGCACCCCCGGCAGAGAGGTCAGCTTGCCGCGGATCTCGTCCGCCATGCCGTCGGCGAAGTAGTCGTCCTCGGGAGCGCCCAGGTTCTCGAACGGGAGGACCGCAATACGCGTGGGACCTCCCGCCGAGGCGGCGGCGGTTCCGGGCTTTGGCCGCCGCCAGAAGAGCAGCGCCGCGACGGCGAAGACCGCGGTGAAGGCGGCGATCGCGATGACCCCCTTCCCGAGGCCGCGGCGCGGTGAGGACGGAGCGAAGTACGACCCGCTCGGGAACCCGGCCGTCGGGCTCGACGCCTCGGACAGCGCGAACACCACGTCCTTGGCGGACTGGAACCGGCTCTCGCGTTCCTTCTCCAGGCAGTGCTTCACGATGTGGTCGAGCGCGGGAGAGACGTTGCGGCCCGACTGCGTCAGCTCGGGCGGCTCGTCGCGCATGATCGCCGCCATCGTGTCGCTCGTCGTGTCGCGCTTGAATGCCTTCCTTCCGGAGAGGAGCTCGTAGAGGATCGCGCCGAAAGAGAAGATGTCGGAGCGCGCGTCGACCGCCAACCCGCGGACCTGCTCGGGCGACATGTAGCCCATCGTGCCCATCACCGTGCCGGGCTCCGTCTCGCCGCCGGTGCCGGTGGGCGCGCTCGTCTGCTCGGCCGCGGGCGCGTCGACGCGCTTGGCCAGGCCGAAGTCCAGGATCTTGACGTGCCCGTCGTTGGTCACGAAGACGTTGTCGGGCTTGAGGTCCCGGTGGACGACGCCCTTTCCGTGCGCGGCGGAGAGACCCTTGGCGATCTGGAGCGCCCAGTCCACCGCCTGCTTCTGCGTCACGGCCGCGCCGTCGAGCCTGCCGCGCAGCGTCTCCCCCTCGAGCAGTTCCGTCACGGCGTACGAGATGCCGTCGTGCGTGCCGAAGTCGAAGATCGCGAGGATGTTCGGATGGGAGAGCGCGGCGACGGCTTTGGCTTCGCGCTCGAAGCGCGCGAGCGCGTCCGCGTTCGCGGTCAGCTGCGCGGGGAGGACCTTGACCGCGACATCCCGGTCGAGCTTCGTGTCGCGGGCCCGGTAGACCTCGCCCATACCTCCCGCACCCAGCGGCGAGAGGATCTCGTACGAACCGAGACGCGTGCCGGCTGCCAGAGTCACTTCGAACCCGCCACGAGTCTCTGGAACCGCGGGTTCCCGCGCAGCGAATCGAAGTTGGGGTCGATCTTCAGCCAGCCGGGCGAGAGGTAGTAAGGGATCTTCAATAGTGGTTCGAGCTGGTCGAGCGCTTTCTCCGGCTCGCCGACGAGGATGTAGATCCGCGCGAGCTGGTGCTGGATGTACGGGCCATTGAAGCTGTTCTTCGACACCGGACTGAGCGCGACGCCGCGCTGGCCCTCCCGGATCGCCTCCTCCTTCCGGCCGAGGTAGGCCAGCGCGAGGCCGAGTGAGACGTGACGCGCCGCATCATTGGGAGCTGCGCGAAGCTGCTCCTCGACGGCCTTCCTCGCCTCCTCGGCGTAGGTGCGCACGCTTGCGGCATCGCCTTTCAACGCATAGGCCTGAACGAGACAGAGGGCCCACGTGCCCCGGTCGTCGTCGAACGCGCTCGGCGTCAGCCGCAGCAGAAGCTCTCGCTGCTCCTCGTCGAGGACCCAGACGAGATCCTGATAGTTCGCCAGATAGGCCACGAGTGCGGTGGGTTCGACTTCCTTTGGCGCTGCCCTGAGCGCGGCCCGGGAGCTGGAAAGATCTCCCCCGGAGAGGAACGTCATGGCCTTGTCCTCGATCAAAGTGACGTTGGCGGGCGAGAGAGCGAGACCACGGTCGAAGGCCTCCCGCGCCTCGGCAGGACGCCGCAGCCAGAGGAGCGCCTCGGCGAGGTAGCGCAAAGTGATGACCGACCGTGGATCTAGCCGCTCGGCCTGCTTGAAATGCTCCACCGCCGAGTCCCAGCGCCCTACGCCTTGCTGGGCAAGTGCCATTCCCCGGAGAGCAGAGGCGTCGCCGGGAGCCAGGCGCAGCGCCTTCTCGTACTCCTCCAGGGCGCGGTTGTAGTCCGCGGAAACCAACCGTTCGAGATAGCCGAGCGCCAGGTACCCGTCCGGGCGGTTCGGCGCGAGAGCGACGGCCTTCTCTCCCGCCTGCCGGGCACGCTCCGCGAGCGAAGGGGTGGGAGCGCTATTGCCGTACAGCGCGGAATTGGCGTACGAGACCCCGGCCCACGCCTGCGCGAAGGCGGGGTCCAGCGCCACCGCCTGCTCGTAGAAATCGAGCGCCTTGCGCAGGCTGGGCGGATCGCCAGCCCCGCTATTCCGGATCGCGTCGCCCTTCAGGAAGGCGTCATAGGCCGCGACGTTCTGCGTGGGTTTTTCGGAGAGCCGCCTCTCCTCGCCCGCCCCGAGCGCGCCGCCGAGTGCTTGCGCCACCTTCGTCGCGATCTCGGACTGCACCTGAAACACGTCCGTGATCGCCGCGTCGAATGGCTGCTGCCACTTGGACGTCGGCGCATCCGGACGCGAGACGTCCACCAGTTCGGGGCTCACATGGACGCGGCTGGCGCCTCCGCTTTTCTCCCAGCGCACCGTCGCGGTGAGCAGATACGTTGCGTTCAACTCCTCGGCAATTTGCTTCGGCGTCTTGGTCGTCTTCTTGTAGGGGGTCGAGCTGCCACGCGCGATGACCTCGACGCCAGGCAGCGACGTGAGCTTGCCCCGGATCTCGTCCGCGATCCCGTCGGCGAAGTAGTCGTCCTCGGGAGCGCCCAGGTTCTCGAACGGAAGCACCGCTACGCGTTTGACGCCGCCGGCCTCGCTCCCGCCCCGATGCGAACGCCGCAGGAGAAAGACGCCCGTAACGGCGAGAACGACGACTGCCGCAACCGCGATGAGAACCCTGCTCCCTCGTACCGGTGGCGCGGCGAGCTGGGGGCCGCCTCCGCCGCTCGCGGCATTCGAAGACGACTGTTCCGAGAGGGCGAACGCGACGTCCTTCGCCGTCTGGAAGCGGTTGTCCCGGTCCTTCTCCAGGCAATGCTTCACGAGGTGGTCCAGGGCCGGCGAAATGTTTCTCCCCGACTGCGTCAGCTCGGGCGGGTCGTCCTTCAGGATCGCCGCGATCGTGTCGCTCGCCGTATCCTTCTTGAACGCCTTCTTGCCCGACAGCATCTCGTAAAGGATCGTTCCGAAGGAAAAGATGTCCGAGCGGTGATCGACGGGCAGCCCGCGGACCTGCTCGGGCGACATGTAGCCCATCGTCCCCATCACCGTCCCGGCCTCCGTGTGGCCCGAGCCCGTCGGCGCGCTCGTCTGCTCCTGCGCGGCGGCCGCCTCGACCTTCTTCGCCAGGCCGAAGTCGAGGATCTTGACGTGCCCGTCCTTCGACACGAACAGGTTCTCGGGCTTCAGGTCCCGGTGGACGATCCCCTTCTCGTGGGCCGCGGAGAGGCCCTTCGCGACCTGGAGCGCGTAGTCCACGGCCTGCTTCTGAGAAATGGAGCCCGAGTCGAGCTTGCCGCGCAGCGTCTCGCCCTCGAGCAGCTCCGTGACGGCGTAGGTCGTGCCGTCGTGCGTGCCGAAATCGTGGATCGCGAGAATGTTGGGATGCGAGAGCGCGGCGACCGCCTTCGCCTCGCGCTCGAACCGCGCGAGCGTGTCGGCGTCCGCAGCAACGGACTCGGGCAGCACCTTGACCGCGACCTCCCGGTCGAGCTTCCGGTCGCGCGCGCGGTAGACCTCGCCCATCCCGCCCGCGCCGAGCGGCGAGAGGATCTCGTACGAGCCCAGACGCGTTCCGGGCGCCAGCGTCACTTCGGACCCGCGACCAGCTTCTGGAACCGCGGGTTCCCGCGCAGCGAGTCGAAGTTGGGATCGATCTTCAGCCAGCCGGGCGAGAGGTAGTACGGGATCTTCAGCAGCGGCTCCAGCTGGTCGAGCGCCTTCTCCGGCTCGCCGACCAGGATGTAGATCCGAGCGAGCTGGTGCAGGTAGTAGGGACCGTCGATCGCGTCCCTCGAGACCGGCCTCAGCGCGACCGCTCGCTGCCCCTCGCGGACCGCTTCGTCCTTGCGCCCGGCGTACGCGAGCGCCACGCCGAGAGAGGCCTGAATACCGGCATCCTCCGGAGCAGACTTCAGCTGCTTCTCGAACGCGTTCGACGCCTCGCCGGCATGCAGCGCCATGCCCGCGGCGTCCTTCCGGAGCGCATCGACCTGCGCGAGGGAGAAGCCCCAGGAGCCCCGATCTTCGTCGAACTCGGTCGGGGTCAGGCGAAGAAGCAGATCCTGCTGGGGCTCGTCCAGGACCCAACCCAGATCCTGGTAGTTCGCGAGGTAGGCGACCAGAGCGGTCGGATCGACGTGGCCCGCCGAAGCGCTCAACGACGCACGCGCGCCCGCGAGGTCCCCCTCCGCGAGGAACGTCATCGCCCGACCCTCGATGAGGGCCAGCGAGGACGGCGAGACCGTGAGGCCACGATCGAACGCTTCTCGCGCTTCGGCGGGGCGCCGCAAGTGCAGGAGCGCACGGCCCAGGGCGAAGAGATTGCCCGCTCCGCGAGGGTCGAGCCGCGCCGCCTGGCGGAACATCTCGACCGCCCGATCCAGGTGTCCCAGGCCCTGCTCGGCATAGCCGATGCCCCGGATCAACGTCGCATCGGCCGGCGCGATGGCCTGGGCCTTGCGATACAGATCCAGGGCAGCCGCGTTGTCCCGCGAGACAATTCGCTGGAACGTCCCGAGCGCCAGATATCCCTCCGGAGAATCGGGAGCGATCGCGATCGCTTTCTCCGCGGCCTGCCGGGCACGCTCGGAGAGCTCGGGAGCCGGCACCGCGTTGGCGTGGAGAAGCGAGTTGGCGATCGACACTTCCGCCCACGCCTTGACGAAAACGGGATCGAGCGCGACGGCCTGGTCGTAGAGGGCGAGCGCCTTGCGGACCGTCGGCGGGTCGGTGGCGGACAGGGCGCCGGACACCTCCTCGCCGCGAAGAAACGCCTCGTAGGCCTGCAGATTCTGCGTCGGCTTCTCCGCGAGGCCCTTCGACTCGGTGGTCCCCAGCGCGACGCCGAGCTCCTTCGCGACGCGCGTCGCGATGTCCGACTGCACCTGGAAGACGTCCGTCAGAGCGGCATCGAAAGGCTCCTGCCACTTCGACGTCGGCGCGCCGGACTCGCGGATCTCGACGAGCTCCGGGGTGACCTGGACGCGGCTCGTGCCGCCAGCCTTCTGCCAGCGCACGGTCGCCGTCAGGAGATAGTTGGCATCGAGCTCCTTCGCGATCTCTCGCGGCGTCTTCCCCGTCTTCCGATAGGGCGTCGAGCTGCCGCGGGCGATGACCTCGAGCCCCGGCAGAGACGTGAGCTTGCCGCGGATCGCGTCGGCGATGCCGTCCGCGAAGTAGTCGTCCTCGGCCGCGCCGACATTCTCGAAGGGCAGGACCGCGATGCGCTTGACGCCGCCGGCGGCGGAAGTACCAAGCTTCGGCCGACGCCAGAAGAACAGCGCAGCGATGGCGAAAACGGCGACGCATGCCGCGGCGATCCCAATCGCCTTCCCGGGGCCGCGGCGCGGCGGGGGCGGCGCGATGTAAGACCCGCTCGCGGCGGCGGTCGTCGGGGAAGACGCCTCCGAGAGCGCGAACGCCACGTCCTTGGCGGACTGGAAGCGGTTCTCACGGTCCTTCTCGAGACAGTGCCGGACGATGTGGTCGAGCGCCGGCGAGACGTTGCGCCCCGACTGCGTCAGCTCCGGCGGCTCGTCCCGCATGATCGCGGCCATCGTGTCGCTCGCCGTGTCGCGCTTGAACGCTTTCTTCCCGGAGAGCAATTCGTACAGGATCGCGCCGAAGGAAAAGATGTCCGTGCGCGCGTCCACCGCCAGACCGCGGACCTGCTCGGGCGACATGTAGCCCATCGTGCCCATCACGGTTCCGGGCTCGGTGCGGCCGCCGCCGGTGCCGGTCGGCGCGCTCGTCTGCTCGGCCGCGGGCGCGTCGACGCGCTTCGCGAGGCCGAAGTCCAGGATCTTCACGTGCCCGTCGTGGGTGACAAAAATGTTGTCGGGCTTCAGGTCCCGATGCACGACGCCCTTGCCGTGCGCGGCGGAGAGACCCTTCGCGATCTGGAGCGCCCAATCCACCGCCTGCCTCTGCGTGACGGCCGAACCGTCGAGCTTGCCGCGCAGCGTCTCCCCCTCGAGCAGCTCCGTCACGGCGAAAGAGACGCCGTCGTGCGTGCCAAAGTCGTGGATCGCGAGGATGTTCGGATGCGACAGCGCCGCCACGGCCTTGGCCTCGCGCTCGAAGCGCGCGAGCGCGTCGGGGTTCGCCGTCAGCTGCGCGGGGAGAACCTTGACGGCGACATCCCGGTCGAGCCTCGTGTCGCGCGCCCGGTAGACCTCGCCCATCCCCCCGGCGCCGAGCGGCGCCAGGATCTCGTAGGGGCCGAGCCGGGTTCCCGCCGCGAGGGTCATGAAGCTGACGGATTCTAGTCGAGAAGGCACCTAGCGAGGCCGCAGCTCCATCGTCGTCCTGCGTCGGCGCTCCGTCTGGAGGCCGCGCGTCCACTTTCGGTTCGCCGGGCTCGCGTACTTCGCGGTGTAGGCATCGTCGATCGCGTCGTAGAGCCGCTCGCCGCGCACGGGTCTCGCGAGGATTGAGATTGCCCGCTTTGCGTCGCCGATCCGGATCGCGCCGTGCGCATCCTCGAGAAACGTCCGGCGCCAGCCCGCCGGCACGTCGTTCCAGGGGCGTACGAAGGCGCGTCCCTTCGCCACGACGACCCAGATGCCGAGGAAGCGATGGCTCTTGCCGGCGCGGATGCGCAGGATGCGCGAGGCGTCGAGCAGAAAGAGGACGCGCTTCGAGAAGGGGCGCGACGTCATGTCACGTACCTTGGGCGCCGAGAGCGTCAGGAGCGAATGCGTCGCTCGAGGTCGGCGAAGGACAGCCGGAGCATCGCTCGGGTGTCGGCGATCTCCTCCCGGACGGCCCGGAACTCGGAGGTCGTCGTTTCCCTGAGGCCTTCGAGGCCTTCGGCAACGGCGCGGATCTCGGTCCGCAGGCTCTCACCGACCACATTGAAGTGTCGGCGAATCTCTTCCGCCGTTTCTCGGTCCATCGCGTCTCCACGTCCCCTGATATCTATTGTCGCAGGCCGAATCCTAACAAGGACTCACGGCATGGATCGGACGTACCGCGGAGGCTCGCCCTTGCCCCACGGGTCGTACTCCGCGGCGAACCGCAGGCGGTCGGCGAGCGGCGGATGGTCGTAGAGCCAGAAGGTGATGAACGGGCCGGGGTCGGGATCGGCGAGGTTCACCTCGCCGAGAAGCTGAAACGCCTCCGCGGCCGCGCGCGGGGAATCGGGGACGAGACCGTGAATGGCCTCGAGCCCGAAGATGTCGGCCTGGTGCTCCTGCGAGCGTACGAAGCCGTTGACGACGGGCGACGCGAGCTCGCCGCCGATGGTCAGGGCGAGGAGCAGGACGGGCATCGAGGCCCAGTCGGCGAGATCGCGGATGCCCCAGCGCCCGGGCCGGCGGAAGAGGCGTGTGACGATTCCCGCGCCGAGCGCGAGCAGGACGAAGAGGAGCCCCCAGAGAAACGCGATCGTCTTCGGAACGTGGTGCAGGACGTAGTGACCCATCTCGTGGCCGAAGACGAAGAGGGTCTGGGGAATCGTGGCTTTCGCGATGGTGGTGTCCCAGACGACGACACGCTTCGATGCGCCGAGGCCGGTGACGTAGGCGTTGACGGACGTGTACTTCGAGCTCGCGTTCATCGCGAACATCTTCTCCAGCGGAATGGGGTGCCCGGCGCGGACGGTGACCTGCTCGATCGCGCGCGCGAGCTCGGGGTGCGCGGGGGCGAGCGGCTCGAACTTGAAGAAGAGCGGCTCGATCACGAGCGGCGTGACGAAGACGAGGAAGACGATGACCGGCAGGAGCGCGAGCCAGAACCACAGCCACCAGCGGCGCGGGCTCTTGCGCAGGATGGCGTAGAAGAGCCAGACGAGCGGGATCGCGACGGCGAGGCCGACGAGCAGGCCCTTCACCTGGTCGCCGAGCCACGAGCCCCAGGTCTGGACGGACTGGCCGTAGAAGAGGGCGAGGCGCTGGCCCCACGCGGCTGTCGGCAGCTCGAGGATGCCGTCGGCGATCAAGAGAAGCGGGACGAAGACGGCGGCCTGCCAGAAGCGTCGCCGGCTCACCGACTCGGCGAGGTCGCGGAACTTCGGGCCGAGGCGCAGCCCGATGATCGCGAGAAGGACGACGCAGCTCCATGCGAACGAGACGAAGTGGAGACGGTAGCGGGCGCGCGCGTACGCGATGGCCTGTGCGCGCCTCTCGGGGGTGAGGCGGTAGCCGGCGGGTGCAGGGGCGCTCGCGGTTGCGCTGCTCGCGACCGGAGTCGTCGGAGCGATCGGAGGCGCCGGCGCAGGCTGGGCGAGCAGGGGCGCGGCGAGGAGGAGTCCGGCGAGGAGAAGAGCGGGCAGGCGCGTGCTCATCGTCGCGCTAGCGTATCCGGAGTCGCGGAAGGCGAGACCAACGCAGTACCCCAGCCTCGGCGCTGCCTAACCCTCTCCCCCCGGCGGGAGGGAGGGCAGGGCGAGAGGGGCTCAGCGAGAGGCAGCCTCTCAGAAGAAAGCGAGTCCCTCACCCCAGCCCTCTCCCCTCACGGGGGGAGGGGCCCTGAGTCGAGGCGCGGAACCAACCTTCTCCTGTAGCGTTGTTGGGTGACCGCGCCGGTCCGCGTCAACCTCGTCAAGCTCGCCGTCCAGACGATCGTCACGATGGGCGTGATCGCGCTGGCGCTCTTTCTTCCCGCGGGAACTTTCGCGTGGCCGGCCGGGTGGGTCTTCTTCGGCCTGATGTTCGGGCTCTCGACGGTGGAGAGCGCGTGGCTCGTCCGGCACAACCCGGAGCTGATGAACGAGCGCATGAGCGGAGTCGGCCGCAAGGACCAGGAGCCGTGGGACAAGGTCCTGCTCTCGGTCCTCGGCGCCCTCTTCTTCGCCTGGCTCGCGCTGATGGGGCTCGACGCGGTGCGATTCCGCTGGTCGCACGTGCCGAGGCTCGCGCAGATCGCCGGAGGCCTGGTGTTTCTCTGGTCCTTCCGGCTCTTTCACGCGACGTTTCGCGAGAACTCGTTCCTCTCGCCCGCGGTCCGTCTCCAGGCGGATCGCGCGCAGACGGTCGTCCGCACGGGTCCGTATGCGCGCGTGCGGCACCCGATGTATGCCGCGTTCGCGGTCTTCGCCGCCGGCGCCGCGCTGCTGCTCGGATCGTGGTACGGCGTTCTCGGCGCTCTCCCGCTGATCGCGCTCGTCGCGCGGCGGGCGGTGCTCGAGGAGCGCGTGCTGCGCGAGCGGCTCCCGGGCTACGAGGAGTACATGAAAGGGGTGCGGTACCGATTCGTGCCGGGCGTCTGGTAGTTTCCCCCTGCGACGGTGAAAGGGGCCGGAGACCCTCACCCCTGCCCTCTCCCCTCACGGGGAGAGGGGGGTTTCTACCGGAGCGCGAGGCGCAAGGCCAAAGCCCGTCTTCTCACTTGACGCCCTTCTCCGGATCCCACGAGCCCTGCAGCTTGCGGATGTAGAGGATCTGGCCCGTGTGGTACGCGTTGTGGGTGCTGACGTGCGCGATGGTCGTGGCCCACTTCTGGATGGTGGCGTCGTCGGCCGACTCGATGGCCTTCTCCCAGTCGGCGAGGACCGCGTCGAGGTCCCGGACCATCTGATCCCACGTTTCCCCGGTCACGTGGATGTCGAACGTCTCGTCGTTCTTGCCGCCGTACTTCGGCCCGGGCTTTCCCTGGAGCCGGGCGAGGTTCGACTGGTCCCAGAAGATCAGGTGACTGACGAGCTGCGCGATCGAGTGATTGCCCTTGCCGTCCTTCCACGAGGCCTGCTCCGCGGTGAGCCCGGCCACGGCCTTGCTCGCGGGGACGAACCAGTCCTGGTTGTCGTGGGTCGTCTGAAACTGCTCGAGGAGGATCGACTTCAGCGTCGGCGCGGGCTTCGCGTCCGGGCTCGCGAGAAGCGGCGCCGCCGCGGCGAGCAGGAGCGCTGCGATGAACGTCTTCATGCCGGACCTACCCCTTGCCGTGCGCGCCGGCGCCGGCCTTCGCCCTGACGCGGATCCACGCGTAGTTCGCGTTCGGCAGGGAGTTGAACTCCGCGGCCCGCGTGCAGTACTCCGCCGCCTTCGCCGCGTCGCCCTTGCCCTGGTACGCGACGCAGATGCGATAGGCGTCCTGAGGGTTCTGCGGATTCGCCATGCCGAGCTCGCTGATCGCCGTGTCGTAGTCCTTCTGGGCGAGCGCGACGATCCCGTCGAGCTCGTGCGCGTTCTGGAGCTGGTTCGGATTCTTCGACGTCGCCGCGCCCTCCCGGAAGGCGGCCGCCTCCTTCTTCGCGGCCGCGAAGTCCTTTTTCGCCGCGGCCACGCGCGCGAGGTTGTAGTGAAGGACGAGCTGGGCGTTGCTCTTGATGTCCGGCGAGAGATTCGACCCCTGGACGAGCGCGGCGGCTTCCTCGTACGCCTTCTTCGCCTGGTCGGGCTTGCCCATCTCGAGGAGGATCGTGCCCGTCGCGCCCCTGTCGAACGACATCGCGCCGACGTCGTTCGACTTCTCGGCGAGCTTGTACCGCGCCTCGACGTCCTCGAGCGCCTTCTGCAGCTTCCCGGTGTCGATGTGGACGACGCTCAGCGCGAAGAGGCCGGTCCGCCTCTCGCCGTCGGTTCGCGCCTTCTGGTCCATCGTCGTGAGCTCGGCGATCGCCTGGTCCGGCTTGCCCTGGTAGAGCAGGGCCATCGCGATGCCCTGGTAGGCGTTGACGAAGTTCGGATCGATCTCGAGCGCCTTCCTGTACTGCGCGATGGCGTCGTCGAACCGCCCCATCTTCAGGAGCAGCTCCGCGTACGAGTCGTACGGGTTCGGGTCCTTCGGGATGAGCTCGATGTAGCGCTGGAACGCCTTCTCGGCCTCGGGGTAGCTGACGTTCTGGCGATACGAGTAGCCGAGGAGGTTGTAGGCCGACGCATAGCTCGGATTGAGGTCGGTCGCCTTCTTGAACTCCTCGATCGCCGCCGGGATCTGGTTCTGGCCGAAGTAGAACGTGCCGAGGGCAAAGTGCGCGCGCTCGTCGTTCGGATAAGCCGCGACGAGCTGCTGGAGGTACGGCAACTGTCCCTTGAAGTCCCCGTTCGCGCCGGCCTGGTTCGAGAGGATCAGGAGCTTCTCTCCGTCGGAGACCTTGCCGGCGAGGGCGACGGCCTTGTTCAGGTGCTCGAAGAACGCGGTTCCCGTGGGCGAGGAGTTGGCGAGCGCCATCTCCGCGAGCGCGAAATTCGGGTCGAGCTCGACCGCCTTCTGGAAATGTGGAGCGGAGTCGGTGATCTTGAGGTTGTCGACCAGGGTCCGGCCCTGCTCGTATTCCGCTTTCGCTTCGGCGGAGCTGGTCGTGATCGGGATCTTTCCGTCGCCGGCGGGTTTTGGCGTCGTCGCCGCCGAGGCGGCGGGGGCCGGCGCTTCTTTCTGAGTGCAGCCGAAACCCGCGAAGACGACTGCCGCGACGAAAAGGGACGAAGGGCCCAGGAATCGGGACGTACGCATCTCTTCTTCCTCCTGCTCGAAATGCCGAGCGATCGAGCTCGCGAATCAGAGATGCGTACGGCAGTGATCCGGCGAGGTTGCACCGGGTGCGTCGCGCGCGGCGGCCGAGGCTTCCGCCCGGCGTTCAACGCCGTGGATGGGCGTGACGCGATGGCGCAACCGTGCGCGGGTCAGTTTGTCACCCTGACCGGATAGGATCCCGGCATGCGCGAATACCTGGCGGCGATCGACCAGGGCACGACCGGGACGCGCTGCATCCTCTTCGACCTGGCCGGCCGGGCCGTCGCGTCCGCCTATCGCGAGCACGAGCAGATCTTTCCGCAGCCGGGCTGGGTGGAGCACGATCCGCTCGAGATCCGCGAGCGCGTGGACGAGGTCGCCTTCGAGGCGCGGCGCGCCGCGCCGGAGGGGCGCGTGATCGCGGTCGGGATCACCAACCAGCGCGAGACCGTCGTGGCCTGGGACGCGCGCGACGGCCGCCCTGCGGCGAACGCGATCGTCTGGCAGGACACGCGGACGGCCGCGGAGTGCCGCGCGGCGATCGAGCGGGGATGGGACGAGGACGTGCGCCGCCGCACGGGTCTCCCGATCTCGACGTATTTTTCGGCGACCAAGATCCGGTGGCTCCTCGATCACGTACCGCACTGCCGGCAGCTCGCGCGCGCGGGCCAGCTTCGGATCGGAACGATCGACAGTTGGTTGATCTGGAATCTGACCGGCGGCCCGCGGGGCGGCGCGCACGTGACCGATCCGACGAATGCCTCGCGCACGCTTCTCTGCGGCCTCGAAAGCCTCGCGTGGGACCCCGTCCTGATCGAGCGCTTCGGCGCTCCGGCCGGGGCGCTGGCGGCGATCCACCCCTCGATCGCGCGCGAGCCGTACGGCTTCACGTCCTCCGACGGCCCCTTCGGCGAGCGCGTTCCCGTCTGCGGCGACCTCGGGGACCAGCAGGCGGCGCTCGCGGGCCAGGGCTGCTTCGCCCCGGGCGAGGCCAAGAACACGTACGGAACCGGATCGTTCCTCCTCGAGCACGTCGGCGGGGCGCCCGCGCGGAGCTCGTCCGGCCTGCTCGCGACCGCGGCCTGCTCCGGGGCCGGCGAGCGCGCCTATGCCCTCGAGGGCTCGGTGGCCGTGTCGGGGGCGGCCGTGCAGTGGCTCCGGGACGACCTCGGGCTGATCGGCGCGGCGGCCGAGACCGAGGCGATCGCCGCGAGCGTGCCCGATTCCGGCGGCGTCTACTTCGTTCCCGCGTTCTCGGGGCTCTTTGCGCCGCACTGGGACATGAGCGCTCGCGGCGCGATCGTGGGGCTCACCCGCTTCGCCGGCCGCGCGCAGCTCGTCCGCGCGACGCTCGAGGCGATCTGCTTCCAGAGCCGCGAAGTCGCGGACGCGATGGCCGCCGACAGCGGCCGGCCGCTCTCCGTGTTGAAGGTCGACGGCGGCGCGAGCGCCAACGACTTCCTCATGCAGCTCCAGGCCGACGTCCTCGGCGTCCCCGTCGTGCGGCCGACCGTCCGCGAGACGACCGCGCTCGGCGCGGCCTACGCCGCCGGTCTCGCGGTCGGAGCGTTCGAATCGACCGGGGCGCTCCGGAGCCTCTGGAAGGCCGACCGCGCGTTCGAGCCGGCGTGGAGCGAGGACCGGCGCGAGTCTGCATACCGCGGCTGGTTGCGCGCGGTCGAGCGGACGCGCGGCTGGGTCGAGGCGGAGCCGACGTAGCGGTCCGGTCTCAATGGGTCGGGACCCTCACCGCACCCTTCCGCCTCAACGGGAAGAAGGGGTTTCTAGACCGAGCGACGCGCGTGGGCGAGCCGCCCGGCGAGGTCCCGAACGTTCGCCGGCGTCGCCGCGGCGCGGAATCCGCCCGGCGGAGTCCCGAAGGCGCGCCGGAACGAGGCCGTGAAGTGGCTGGGACTCGCGAAGCCGAGCGTCGAAGCGATCGAGCGCAGATCGGATAGGCCCTCCTCGATCAGCGTCAGGGCTTTGCGGAGTCTCTGCTCGGTCAGATAGGCGTGCAGCGTCTGGCCGGTTCCGCGGCGGAAGACGCGGCACGTGTGGAAGGGCGACGCGCCCACGACCTTCGCGATCGAGTGGACCGTCCACGCCCTCTCGGGGCGGCTCGAGAGGAGCTCGCGGACGCTCCGGACGATCGCGTCATGGCGGCGGCTCGACCGCGTTCTCTCGGGCGGCGCGCCGGGCATGAGCGTGCCGAGCGTCTCGATCAGCGTCTCCTCGACCCAGAGGTCGTCGGCCGGCGAGAACTCCCGCACGTGCCGGCCGGCGAGGCGGACGAGCGCGGCCGCGCGGCGCGACAACGGGACATGGGACCGCGTGAACGGCCGCTCGGGATCGCGGCCGAGAAGCGGGTTAACCCCGAGCAGGAGCTCCGGGTCGATGCACATCCACTCGCAGTGATCTCCCCGGCGGTCGACGCGGAAGCGCCGGTATGGATAGCGGGGATTGTGGAGCACGGCGACGGTGCCGTCCGAGACGAACGGGTCGTGCCGCTCCTGCGCGATGCCGACGGACGAGCGCGAGAACGCGATCGCGGGCCAGTCGCCGACGGCTCCGGCGGTCTCGAAGTCCTCGCAGTCGGGCGAGGCGTCGAAACTGCCGAGCGCGATCGAGGGACTGCTCCACAGCACGCGCTCGTACGGTCCGACGGACGGGCCGGCGGCGGTTTCGCTCATGGCGGAATCGTAACCGACGCCAGAGCTCGCTCCCCGGAAACCTCGCCGGCGGCGATCCGTATGACGGACGCCCATCGAGGTGTGAAATGAGCAAGATGTTGATAGCCGGGGCCTCCCTCGTCGCCGCGATCGTGCTCGCCCTCGCGGGGGCGCAGGAGCATTCCGCCGCCGAAAAAGACGTGATCGCCGCGGGAGGCCGGATCGCCGGCGGCGACTTCGCCGGCGGCGCCGCGATTCTCGAGAAGGCCGTCGCCGCGGACCCGCGCAACCAGACGGCCTGGCGCTACCTCGGCTTTGCCGACCTGAAGCTGAAGAAGTATCCGGAGGCGCGCGCGGCGTACGCGAAGCTTCTCGCCCTCTCCCCCGACATGCCGCAGGCCCTCTACAACACGGCCGTCTCGTATGCCCTCGAAGGCCACACCGACGAAGCGATGGCGTGGCTGCAGAAGCTGTCGGCGACGCGGCGCTTCGACATGACGCAGGCCCAGGTGGACCCGGACTTCAAGTCCGTGCAGGGCGACCCGCGCTTCGCGGCGCTCCTGCCCAAGCCGGACGACTTCGCGGATCCGTTCGTCGAGTCCGAGCGCGTGACCATCCTGCACGAGTGGGACGGCGAGTCCGGAGGCGACCAGTTCGGATGGATCGCGCGCAGCCTCGGCGACGTGGACGGCGACGGGGTGGCCGACTTCGTGACCTCCGCCCCGACGTCGGCCGCCGCGGGGAAAGACGCGGGACGGATCTACGTCTACTCGACGAAGACCGGAAAACTCCTCTGGAAGGCGGACGGCGAGGCGGGCGATCAGCTCGGCACCGGCGTCGAGCTCGCGGGCGACGTGAACCGGGACGGCGTCCCCGACGTCGTCGCCGGAGCGCCGGGCGGGGGGAAGGCCTACGTCTATTCGGGAAGGGACGGGCGCGTTCTCCTGACGCTGACGGCGGAGAAGAAGGACGACGCGTTCGGCCGCCACGTCACGAGCGCGGGCGACGTGAACCACGATGGCTACGACGACGTGCTCGTCGGCGCGCCCAACAATTCGGCCGGGGGCAAGGACGCGGGACGCGCGTATCTCTACTCGGGCAAGGACGGCCGCGAGCTCGCGGCGTGGACGGGAGAGCGCGCGGGCGACCGGTTCGGCTCGACCGTCGCCGGCCACACGAAGGGCAGGACGACCTTCCTCATGGTCGGCGCGCCGGCTGCCGGACCGAACAAGACCGGACGCGTCTACGTCTACCCGGGTCCTTCGGAGAAACCGCTCTTCGTGCTGGAGTCCGACGCGACGGGAAACTCGCTCGGCAACATGTTCCTGTCGGTCCCGGGCGACTTCGACGGCGACGGCGTCGTCGACCTCTACGCGACGGACTTCGGCAACACGGCGAAGGGCGTCTCTACCGGGCGCGCGTACGTCTTCTCGGGCAGGACCGGAAAGACGCTGCTCACGCTCACGGGCGAGACCGCGGGCGAGGGCTTCGGCATCGGCCCGTCGGCCGCCGGCGACGTCGACGGGGACGGCGTCCCGGATCTGATCATCGGCGCGTGGCAGTACGGCGGCGCGGCCGTCTCCGGCGGGCGCGCGTACCTCTACTCCGGCAAAACCGGCAAGCTGCGGAAGACCTATACGTGCCGCGTTCCGGGCGACACGTTCGGCTTCGACGCGGTGGGCATCGGCGACACGGACGGCGACGGCACGATCGACTTCCTGATCACGTCGGCGTGGAGCGGCATCCACGGCAACCACACGGGACGGGTGTTTCTGATCTCGAGCGGCGTGAAGGCCGCCCCGGCAAGGTGAGGAGTCAGGGCCGGTCCTTCCGGTAGACGTCGTCTCCTTCGCGCCCTGCACGAGCGGCCGCGCGCGTCCGCATCAGCGGGGACCTTCCGCCCCTCCCGCGGCGCGGCGGTGCTGGATCATGTCCCGCGCCCAGCTCCTCCACGCCTCGGACATCTGGGGAACCTCGATCAGGCGCGCGCACTCGTCGCGATCCTTCGTGTAGATGCGGAAGACGTCTCGGATCGAGAGATCGTGCTCGGGCTTCGAGACCGGCTCGATCGCGTCGCCGGCCCCGACGTTGCCCTCCGCGACGATCCGCATGTATGCGCCGGGCCGGAGCGCCTCGGTGAAGAGCCGGATGAACTTCGGGTCGTTCATCCGCACGCCGAGGCGCCAGCACGGAACCCGAGGCTCGGAGATCTCGAAGACGGCCGTACCGATCCGCCAGCGCTCGCCGATGAGCGCGTCGTTGACGCCGATGCCCTCGGTCGTGAGGTTCTCGCCGAGCTCAGCGGTCGCGATCGGCCGGCCGATCTGCCCTCCCCACCAGCGCGCGTCCTCGGCGGCGTAGGCGTAGACGACCTTGTCCGGACCGCCGTGAGCCTCCCGGTCCGCCTGGTCGTCGCCGTCGAGGTTGACGCCGCGGACGGCGACGCGGCCCGAGACCGGCGCCTTCCAGATCGCGCTCTTCGCGGGACGGCCGTGGTAGTCGAACCCGCGAGGACGGCCGACGCTGACGGCGAGGACGCGGGGGTCCGTCAACTCCCGAGTCCTTCGAGCGGCATCGCGCGCCGGCGCTCCCCCGTCGCTTCGAAGATGCCGTTGGCGACCGCGGGGGCGAGCGCGACGATCGGGCACTCCCCGGCGCCGGCCGACGGCAGGTCCCGACGATCGAGAAGGACGAGGTCGATCTCCGGGACGTCGGGCAGCCGCGGAAGGCGGTACTGGGCGAAGTGGGGATTGAGCAGGCGCCCGTTTTCGAAGCGGATCGCCTCGAACAGCGCCCCGCCGATTCCCTGGATGATCGCGCCCTCGACCTGGTTGCGCAGGCCGTTGGGATTGACGATCGCTCCGCACTCGAAGGCCGCGGCGACGCGGCGGATGCGCACGGGAGCCGACGGCTGCGCGGCATCCACCTGGACCTCGGCGCAGAGGCCGATGTAGCCGCCCTTCTCGTGGCCCCCGGCGATTCCGAATCCGCGGCCCGGCGCCGCCTGCCTCTTCGACCAGCCGAACCGGTCGGCGGCGGCCTCGAACACGGCCTTGAGCCGGGGGTCGGAGAGGTTCTTCAGCCGGAAGGCGAGCGGGTCCAGTCCGAGCTCGTGCGCGAGCTCGTTCATGTGGCTCTCGCGCGCGAAGTGATTCGCGGTCGCGGCGAGGGCGCGATACGAGCCCTGGCGAAGCGGGGACTTGACCGGGTGGAACTGGATCTTCCGGTTCGCGACGTCGTACGGCGTCGCGATGCCCGCTCCGCCGGAGTTGTAGTTGTGGAACTCCCACGCGACGAGCGTGCCGTCCTTCTTCGCGCCGCTCCGGACCTCGATCAGGCCCCCGGGGCGCAGGTAGGCCCACGTGAATTCCTCCTCTCGCGTCCACACGACCTTGACCGGCTTGCCGGCGGCCTTCGCGAGGCGCGCCGCCTCGACGGCGGCGTCGCCGGTGTGCTTGCCGCCGTAGGCGGATCCGGTGTCGGGGATGAGGACACGCACGCTCTCCGCCGGAACGCGCAGCGCGGCCGCGAGCTCGTCGCGCACCGCGAAGGGGCGCTGCGATCCGGTCCACACCGTGAGCCTGTCGCCCTTCGGCGCCCATTCGGCGACCGCGGCGCGCGGCTCGAGCGGGGCGTGCGCGATGTACTGGACGGTGTAACGCTGCGAGAGCTTCACGTCGGCGGACGCGAGGCCCTGCTCGACCGAGCCCGCGACCTGCGGCTCGCCGCCGCGCTCGCCGGGAGCGTCGGCGTTCTTCTCGAAGAACTCGAAGATGGTGGCGTTCGACGGCTGTCCCGCCGTTTCCTTCCACTTCGCGCCGGCGGCGAGGGCCTCGACCGCCTTCTGCGCCGTGTAGAGATCCGGCGCGGCGACGCCGACGAAATCGCCGTCGCGAACGACCTTGACGCCGGGCATCGCTTCGGCCCTGCTCGTGTCGAGCGCGGTGAGCGACGCCTCGAAGGCGGGTGCGCGAAGGACCTTCCCGTGGAGGAGACCGGGACGCTTGATGTCGGACGGGTAATCGTGGGCGCCGGTCACGAAGTCGCGGCCATCCACCTTGGGCGACGCCGTGCCGGCGATCGTCCACTTCGACGCCGGTCCGACGGGCGCCGAGGACGCCTCGACGGGAAGCGTCCTGACGAGCTTCTCGCCGCGCGTCAGGTCGCCGTAGGACAGAAACCGGTTGGAGCCGGGGTCGAGGACCCGGCCGTTGGCCGCCGCGAGCTCGTCGCGCCGCACTTTCCAGCGCGCGGCGGCGAGATCCACCAGCGCCTCGCGCGCGGTGGCGGCGACGGCGCGAAGCTGCGGCCCCATCGTCGGGGTCGTGCGGCTGCCGAACGTTCCGGCGTCCCAGGGAACGAGATCGGTATCGCCCATGACGAGGTGGACCGCGTTCATGCCCACGCGCAGCTCCTCGGCGACCTGCTGGGCGAGCGACGTGCGGATGTTCTGGCCCATCTCGACCTTGCCGGTGAAGACGGTCACGCGGCCCTCGGCGTCGATCGCGAGCCACGCGGAGAGCTCTCGCGGAAGCTCGTGCGATTCACGAGCGCCGCGGCCCGACTCCTGCGCGAACGCCGCGGCGTCGGGAGCGGCGGCGGCGACGAGCAGCCCGCCTCCGAAGAGACGCAGGAACCGGCGCCGGTCGAGATCGAACCAGTGGAGGATCGGGATCGTGTGCTGCGAGATCTCGGAGGCCGGTGGCCTATCCGAGAGGGGTGCTCCGTTCCGCTCCCGGCTCACTTCGGCGCCACCTTCTGCGCGGCGGACTGGACCGCGGCGAGGATGCGCGGATAGGCGCCGCAGCGGCAGACGTTGCGCGCGAGCGAGCCGATGACGTCGTCGGCCGTGGGGCGGGGATTCAGCTTCAGAAGCGCGACCGAGGCCACGATCATCCCGGACGTGCAGTAGCCGCACTGGAACGCCTCCTCCTCGAGGAAGGCGGCCTGGACGGGATGGAGGCGCCCGTTCTGCGCGAGGCCCTCGATCGTGACGATCTTCCTGCCGACGGCGTCCGAGACCGGCATCCGGCACGACGTCGCGGCTTCCCCGTCGAGCAGAATCGTGCACGCGCCGCACTGCCCTTCGCCGCAGCCGTACTTCGAGCCGGTCAGGTCGAGCCGGTTCCGCAGCACCCAGAGCAGAGGCTCGTCGGGCGGCGCCTCGACGCGTTTCGGCTGCCCGTTGACCGTGAGAAGGATCGACGCCATCCGGAGGCCGATTCTATGCAACAAACCGGCCGGGGCGGCCTCAGCTCTTCTTCTTCTTCGCCTTGGGCCGGGCCTTCGGGCACGAGTCGGTGAAACCGAACTCGCAGGCGTCCTTCTCCAGGGCCTTCGCCCGGGCGGCGTCGCGCGGCACGCCCTTGCCGCTCTCGTAGGCGCGCGCGAGCTGGTGACAGCTCTCGCCGTCGCGGAGCCGGCAGGCGCGCTCGAAGTAGGACGCGGCTTTCGCGGGGTCCGCCGAGGCCCCCGCGCTCGAGCCGTAGCAGACCGCGGCGTTGAAGCAGCCGAACGCGTCGCCGCGGTCGCAGCCGAGGATCGAGAACTCGCGTCCCTGGTCGAGGTCGCGCTCGATGCCGTCGCCCGCGATGTAGAGGCCCCCGAGCAGCGAGCAGGCGCGCGCGCCGTTTTCCTCCGCGTGGACGTCCTCGGGATCGGCCTTGCGGTGGCACGCCTCGCGGAAGATCTCCGCGGCCTTGGGCTCGTTGACGGCGACGCCGATGCCGTCGCGCAGGGCGCGCCCGACGTTCAGGCAGCCGCCGAGATTCGACACGCGGCAGGTCGTGCCCTCGCAGCCCTTCTGGTACAGCTCCACGGCGCGGGCCTTGTCCTGGCGGACGCCGCGGCCGTGCTCGTACAGGAAACCGAGGTTCGTGCAGGCCGTCGAGCTCCCGAGGGAGCACCCCTCGGCGTAATCCGCGGCCGCCGCCGCGGGGTCTTCCCGGACGCCGCGCCCGTCGTCGGCCATCACCCCGGCGTTGTAGCAGCCCTGCGCGTCGCCGAGGTCGCAGCTCTTGCGGTAGAGGCTCGCCGCCTTGCGATCGTCCTTCGCGACGGATTTCCCGGTCGCGAAGAGAAACGCGACGTTCGCGCAGCCGGCGCCGCTTCCGAGATCGCATGCGCGCTCGTCGAGCGGCCGCGCCTCGGAGACGCGTTCGGGATTTTCGGAGACCTGCAGGCCCTCGTAGGCGCAGGCCTCCGCCGAGCCCGCCTTGCACGCCGCGTCGAGCTCGGTGAGGACCTCCGGATTCTCGTGGTGCCGATCCCACTTCAGCCACGCCGCGCGGAAGCAGGCGTCGGCGCTGCCTTCGCGGCAGGCCTTCTCGAGAAACGGCGCCTGATCCACCGGCGTCACCGTCAGATCGGCGACGTTTCCGGCGCGCCACACCTTCAGCGCCGCGGGCTGACAGGCCCGATGGAAGGACGCCTTGTCCGCATCGCAGTCGTTCGCGATCGGCGTATCGCCGATCTGCTCGACGACGTCGCCGGCGCGCAGGCCCGCGGACTGCGCCGGGCCCCCCGGCAGTATCGTGGTGACAACGGCTCCGGCGACGTCGGCCGGAAGCGCGAGCTTCCTGCGCACCGCTCGGGTGAGCGGGCCGGTCTCGAACCCGAGGGTTCCGGAACAGTGAGAGGGCGCCGGCACGGCCGTCGCGGCGGTTTTCGGCGACGACGAGCATCCGATGGACCACTCCAGCGATGCCGCGACGACCAGGCCGGCCCAGAGGGCCGGGCGAATCCTCAGGGAGCCGTTCGCGCGATCCATTGACGTTCTCGCCTCACTGGTTCTTGACGATCTCGCCGCCCTTCATGACGAAGGCGACGTGCCGCACGGTGTCGATGTTCTCCAGGGGATTTTCGGGCGTCGCGACAATGTCGGCCGCGAACCCGGGCGCGATCGCGCCGCGCTCCTTCTCCATGCCCAGGAGGCGAGCGGCGTCGGTCGTCATCGCCCGGAGGATCTGCTTCGGCGAGACGCCGGCCTCGACGAAGCTCGTGACGAACTCGATCGAGAGCGTGCCGCGGGTCTCGCCGTCCTTCACGAAGCAGACGTCCGTTCCGAACGCGACGGGCACGCCGACCTGATAGGCGCGCCTCAGGCGGTCCACGACCCAGTCGTGGTACTCGTCCATGCCCATCTCGTGCGCGGCCTGGCGCGTGAAGTCCGTGCCGACGAGAAAGACACCGCGGTCCTTCATGAGCTGGAGCGTCGGCGTCGTCGCGCGGTAGGCGTGCTCGACGGAGGCCACGCCTCCCTCCGCCGCGATGCGGGACCCCGCGTCGGTCGCGCAGTGCGCGGCGACCTTCAGGCCGCCCGCCGCCGCCTCCTTGACGATCGTGCGGACGTCGTCCACCGAGTAGAGGTAGGGCTGGTCGTCCACCACGATCTTGATCACCTTCGCTCCGAACGCGATGTTCTCGCGTACCGCCCTGCGCATCTCGTCCGGCGTGTCGGCGTAAAGATACTCGGGAATCGCGATGTCGGCCCGTTCGGGCGGAAGGCCGTGGTATTGCCCGCCGAAGGGCGTAATGATGCGTCCGGCGTTGACGACCGTCGGACCCGGCACGAGGCCGTCCTCGATCGCGCGCCGCAGCGCCGTGTCCGCGTAGTTGCCGGCGTTCCCGACGTCGCGCACGGTCGTGAATCCGGAGCGCAGCATGTCGCGGGCGTTCGCGGCGCCTTCGAGCGACCGGTACGCCGTGGTCTCGATCGCGGTTGCCGCGAGCAGGGAGCGAAGCAGCTCCGGCAGCCCGTTGCCGCCCTGGGTCTTCAGGTTCAGGCAGAGATGCGTGTGGACGTCGAAGAGGCCGGGCAGAACGGTTCGCTTCGACAGATCCACGATCGCCGCGTTCGGCGGAATCGCCACGGACGGGCCGACCGCCGTGATCCTGCCGCCCTCGACGAGGATGATCTGGTCGCGCCGCGTCGCTCCCGCCGCCGGATCGACGAGCTGCCCGGCCCGGATCGCCGTGACCTGCGCCGGAAGAGCCGACGCGGCGAGCAGGGCGAAACTGGCGAGCCAGGTCCGGACCGGCTTCATCGAGACCTCCGTTCCTCGTTCGGGAGACGCGCGTGCGATCAAACCACAGGCGCTCGGCGCGGTCCAGAACAGAGGCGCCCATTTTGGCAGTCAAGTTGCAGCGGGAGCACTCGTGCACGTCCTCGTCCCGGACGATGGTGTTCGCGTCCACGGAGGCGACCCCGAGCTTTCGTGTGGACGCGGGCATTGGTCCGGGGATATGACGGTCGCGTCGCGCCGATGACAGACTCGATGGGACGCTCGAAGCTCGCAAGGGAGGACGCGTGAACTGGATCTTCTGGCTCGGAATCGCCGTCGTCCTGAGCGTCGTCGCCTCGGTGACGGCGCTGAAACCGAAGGGCACCCGCCCCGTGGCGCACACGCGCCTGATCGGGGTGGCTCGCGTGATCCTTCTCCTCGTCGTCGTGGCTCTCTTCTTCCTCTGGCTGCACTCCCGCGCGCGCTGACCGGTCCCGACTGGCATGTCGCCGTATCACCGCGATCCGTCCGCCGCCGGAGCCGCGAATGCGGCCGGCGGCCCCGCGAGCTCGCCGGGCGCGGGACGATGGGTTCTCGCGGCTTCGATTCTCGGGTCGGGCATGGCGTTCATCGACGGCAGCGTCGTCAGCGTCGCGCTGCCGATCCTCCAGCGGGACTTCGGCGTCCCGGTCTCGACGGCCCAGTGGATCGTCGAGGCGTACGCGCTCTTCCTCTCCTCGCTCGTCCTCGTCGGCGGCGCGCTCGCGGATCGATTCGGCCGCCGGCGCGTGTTCGTCCTCGGCGCCGCCGTCTTCGCCGGGGCGTCGCTCGCCTGCGGCCTGGCTCCCGGCGCGGCGGCGCTCGTCGCGTCCCGGGCGATCCAGGGCGTCGGCGCCGCGCTTCTGGTTCCCGCGAGCCTCGCGATGCTCGGCGCGGCCTTTCCCGAGGAAGAGCGCGGGCGCGCGGTGGGAACCTGGTCGGCGGGGACCGCGATCGCCACCGCGATCGGTCCGGCCCTCGGCGGCTGGCTCGTGCAGACGATCTCGTGGCGCGCGGTCTTCCTCGTCAACCTGCCGCTCGCGGCCGCCGTGATCTGGATCTCGCTGCGGCGCGTCCCGGAGAGCCGCAACCCGGAGTCCGGGCCCCTCGATCTGACCGGGGCCGTGCTCGCGACGGCGGGGCTCGGCCTGCTCGTCTTCGGCCTGATCGAAGCGCCGACGGCCGGCTGGGCGAGCCCGAGCGTCTGGGCGCCGCTCGCCCTGGGCGCGGCCGGCCTCGCCGCGTTCGTCGCCGTCGAAACCCACGAGGCGCATCCGATGGTCCCCGTCGGCCTGTTCCGCAAGACCGCGTTCGCGGCGGCGAACCTCCTGACCTTCTTTCTCTATGCGGCGCTCGCCGCCCTTTTCTTCTTCCTGCCGTTCGTGCTGATCCAGGCCCGCGGATACTCGCCCGCCGGCGCCGGGATGTCCGTCCTCCCGCTCGTTCTGATCGTCTCGGCCGGATCCCGCTACGCCGGGGCGCTTGCCGATCGGATCGGACCCCGGCTCCCCCTGACGGTCGGCCCCGCGGCCACCGCCGCCGGCTTCGCGCTGTTCGTGATCCTGCCGAGGCAGGGCTCCTACGCGCTGACGGTCCTGCCGGCCCTCGCAGTCGTCGGCGTCGGCCTCGCGATCGCGGTCGCGCCCCTGACGACGACGATCCTGAATTCCGTCGAGCGGGAGGACCAGGGCGCGGCGTCCGGGATCAACAACGCCGTCGCGCGGGTCGCGGGTCTCCTCGCGGTGGCCGTGCTCGGCATTGCGGCGACCGGGGCGTTCAACCGCGGGCTCGACCTCCGGCTCGACGCCGCGCACGTTTCGCCGAAGACGCGCGAGCTCCTCGCTCCCGAGAGAAGCCGCCTCGGCGCCGCCCGTCCTCCGTCGGGGGCGTCGCCGGCCGAAAAGAAGGCGATCCACGAAGGCATCGCCGACGGACTCGAGGACGCCTTTCGCGACATCAACGTCCTCGGCGCCGGGCTCTCGATCCTGGCCGCGGCCTGCGGAGGATTCGGTGTGCGCCGGGCGGCGACGGCACGCCGCGGCCGCCCCCGAAAGAAGGCCTCACACCTTCGGCACGCGAAGACCTGATGCGCCGAAGGTGACGCGCACGAAGGCGTGCCACTCGGACTGCGTCTGGCCCGGCTCGAAGAAGCCGCCGTCGTAGGTCGTCTTGCGGCTGTACCAGCGGTAGCTCGCGCCGAGCCCGACGGGCCCGGCGATCGGCACGACGGCCGTGGTCCGGAAGAACTGCAGGGTGTTGTTGTTCGAGGTGCCGTTGACCGTGTGCGCCCAGATCACGCCATAGCCGGCGTCGAAGACCTGGTGGTCGCCGACGTAGAGGCGCATCGCCGCCAGCGCGCCGCCGCCCGGCCCGTAGTCGTAATTGCGTCCGGTCTCGGGGTTCGCGAAGTCGGTCGTCTTGACGCCCGCGAGCGGCACCGCGAGCGCATCGAGGTCCGTGGCGACGGTGAAGCGCCGGCCGAGGTCGAAGCGGGAGAGAAAGCCGGCGCTGAACATCTGGGCGCCAAAGACCTCGGCCTCGTTGTTGATGTACTCGTACTCCTGGGAGAAGGCGAAGACGTGCCGCACGGGCGACGTGCGGTCCGTCAGCTCCCAGGAGCGCAGGATGCCGCGCTCCTCGAAGAGCGTGAGCGCCTGTTTCGACGGCAGGTCGAGCTCGAGCGTTCCCCAGAAGGCGTCGAAGGGCTCGACGACGTCGGACGTGAACGGATCGCCGTAGCGCGCCGAGACGGCCATCGAGCCCTGGTCCAGGTCGGCGCCCGGTCCTTCGACGTGGCGATACCCGAGATCGGCCGACACGCTGAAGCCGTCGGGGTAGCGATCGTCCGGGTTCGGGTACGGACGGCCCATGTCGCCGTGGACGAGGCGGGTCACCGCGCCGACCGGATTGAGGATCGCCGCGCCGAGCTCCCGCCAGAAGCGCTCGCCGCCGGTCGCCGTGTTGTCGAGGAGGAGGGCCGCGAGGCGATGCTGGACCTCGCCGCGCGCCATGCCGCCGAGTGTCGTGTTCACGAGGTCGTTGATCGAGGGCTGCGTGTTCTCCATGCAGCACTCCCAGATGAGGCTGCCGGTCAGCGCGAACAGTCCCGACTCCCAGTAGGAGAAGCCGTTCGAGCGGCCGGCCTCGAAAAAGAGCGAGCCCTGGTACGGGTGCCAGGTCTGGTTGGTGTTGAACGCGTCGCGGTCGAAGCCAAAGCCGGCCTTCAGATTCCGGTTGACGGTGCGCCAGGAAATCCGCGCGAAGTCCTCGTCGGTGGCCCAGCGATCCCAGGCCCACGGCAGGAATTCGAGCAGCGCGAGCTCGGCGGCCGCCGTCCGGTAGTCCCGGCGCGCCGGAGCGGCCGCAGGCGGGGAGGCCGTTTCGCGCTCGTACGGCGCGGCCGAAGCGAGGGCGCCCCCGAGGCCGAGCGAAAAGGACGGCGGCTGCCCCTCGACCGGTGCGCCGAGCGCGAGGGTCGCGCAGGCCCCGAACACGCACGCCCCCACTCGTACGACTCTCCAGGGAGACACGCTTCGACCGGCCGATTTCTGCCCCCTGCGGAGGCGCTCGCAACGCTCGAGCAGGCTAACCGCTCACGATCGCGAGAATGTTTCCGTCGGGATCCCTGAACCATGCCGCGCGCATGTCGCCGGAAACGTGGACGTCGCCTTCCCGCTTCATGTTCGGGAGATCGTAATGCTCGAACCGGACGCCCCGGGCCTTCAGCCCTGCCGCGACGGCGTCCACGTCCCGGCTCGTCCATGTCACGCAGGTCGCCTGGTTCGTGCCGGCGAACGCCGACTGGTAGACGAGCAGGCGCGTGTCGCCGCTCGCGTAGGTCACGACGTCGCCGCCGTGGGCGTCTTCGACCGTCAACCCGAGCGTGTCTTCGTAGAAACGACGCGCGGCCTGGACGTCCTTCACTCCGACCGTGGCGACCGCGTCGCCGGCTCCGAGCGTCGGCCGGGACGGTTGGGGACTCTTGCTCGCCATCGACTCCTCCGTTTCTCCGCCGCGTCGTGGAGGGGCGCGGCCAAAAGGGACGAAGGGTGCAAAGGACGTGCCTCGTGAGCGAGGCGGAAACGGCGTAGGGCGGAAAAAAGGGGCGGCCCCCGGGGACCGCCCCGCGATCAGCTATTCCTTGTCGTAGACGGCCGTGTTGTTCATCGAGGGCTCGGCACCCATCGTGGTCACGGTGCGCGACTTGCCGTCGGGGGAAACGGTGATCTTGCCGGTGACGACGACCTTTCCGCCCTTCTTGATCGTCATGCTGAGCGAGTGCATGCCGGAAGGCGTATACGCCCTCGAGTCGTACTCCGCTCCCGTGACCGGATAGTCCTTGCCGTCGAACTTCCCGGTCCACTCCGTGTGGCTGGGCTTGCCGCTGCCGTCCGTCCCGTCGGTCGTGACCTTGATCATGCCGTCGGCGGCCGGCGCGTAGACGACGGTCGTGTTCTTGATGGCGCCCGGAGAGAACTTCGACTTGGCCTCGTTCAGCTTCCAGGTGCCCATGTTCGGGGTCAGGTCCACGTTCGCCGCGAGCGCCAGGGTGACTCCGGAAAGCAGAACGACCAGGGATGCCAGGATGGTGCGCGTCTTCATGACAACTCCTCCTCTATTCCTCAATTCGAAGCAAATCTTCGAAACGGACGGTGATCCTACATCCTTATTCCGCGGTATAGGCTTCCTCCGTGAGCTCGGCGAGCGCGTCGAATTCGGAGGTCTGGCCGGCTCTGCCGCTCGCGGCATGGAGCGACACGCTCGCGACCCTCCACCTCTGGACGCAGATCGCGGGGAAGATCCGCCACACGCTCAGCCCGAGGATCAATCACTGCTGGAGCGACACGCTGTACGTCAGCGCGCGAGGGCTTGCGACGTCGCCGATTCCGTACGGGACCCGGGTCTTCGAGATCGACTTCGACTTCATCGAGCATCGCCTCTTCATACGGACGGCCGAGGGCGGCCTCGAGTCTCTGCCTCTCCGGCCGCAATCGGTGGCCGCCTTCTACCGCGCTCTGTGGAGCGCGCTCGGGCGGCTCGGCCTCGACGTCACGATCCACAAGATGCCGAACGAGGTCGCGAATCCGATCGCCTTCGACGAGGACGAGACGCACGCGGCCTACGACTCCGAGTATGCGAACCGGTTCTGGCGCGCGCTCGTCCAGTCCGACCGGGTCTTCCAGATCTTTCGCGCCCGCTTTCTCGGCAAGTGCAGCCCGGTGCATTTTTTCTGGGGCGCGCCGGATCTCGCCGTCACGCGATTCTCGGGACGGATCGCGCCGGTCCATCCCGGCGGCATTCCGAACCTTCCCGATCGCGTGACGCGCGACGCCTACTCGCACGAGGTCAGCAGCTGCGGATTCTGGCCGGGCGGCGGCGCCGTCTCCGAGCCGGCCTTCTATTCCTATGCCTACCCCGCGCCGCCCGGGTTCGCCGAAGCGCAGGTCGAGCCGGCGGCGGCCTTCTACAGCAAGGATCTGGGCGAGTTCGTCCTTCCGTACGAGGCCGTGCGAAATGCCCCATCGCCCGACCGCGCCCTGCTCGCGTTTCTCCAGGCGACGTACGACGCGGCCGCGAACCTCGCCTCCTGGGATCGCAAGACCCTAGAGCGCTCGAGCCCCTGAGCCCGTCCTATCGGACGATCCGCACCACGTCGATGACGGTCTTCGCCGCGCCCGGGTCGGCGTCCTCGAGGTCGAGCTCCGCGCCGACGAGCGTCGGCGCCGCCGGGCAGCCGTCCAGGGACAGGTCGGCCCGCCCCGAGTAGAGATCTCCGCCGAGGTCGATCCGGGAAAGCCAGCGAAGCATTCGAGGATCCTGCATCGCACCCGCGCGCGACGCGGAGGACTTGCCCCACGTGTCCACGAGCCCGCTCGGCTGGCAGAGAATCTCGCCGCTCCGGCGGATCGCGAAGCGGTAGGAGCGCGAGCCCGCGGGCTGTCCGAGCGTCACGACGAAGGCGAAGAGATGGCCGTCCGGATCGACCGCGGCGCCGCCGAGCCCGGGACGCCGGTACGCCTCGCGCGCGGCCGCGGCTTCGACCGCATCCTGCTGCCGCGCCGCGGCGAGGACCCGGCGCCAGGCGTCGAAGTCGGGAGGCGGATCTCCGACGGGCAGCGAGGCTCCCGGAAGGTCGTGCACGTAGTTGATCGGAAGCGCGAACGCGATGCCCCGCGAGTCCGCGAGCATCATCGACACGATTCCGACGGCGCGGCCCTCCGTGTCGAGCAGCGGACCGCCGCTGTTGCCGTGATTGACGTTGGCGTCGAACTGGACGAAGGCGATTCCGTACATGCTGCGGCGCGGGTGGCTGACGATCGCGCGGGAGACGGTGAAGTCCATGCCGAGCGGGCTTCCGATGAAGAGAACGGAGTCGCCCGGCTCGAGCCGTGTGGCGTCGCCGAGCGCGAGGGGGCGCGCCGCCGCGCCCGGCACGCGGAGCACCGCGGCATCGAGCCACTCGTCGGTCGTCTGGACCGAGGCCGGGAGTTTGCGCCCGTCGTGGAGCGTGACCTCGAGGCTCGAACGGTCGGGACACAGCAAGTGCGCGTTGGTCAGGAGGAGCTCCGGCGCGACGAAGAAGCCGGCGCCGGAGATCGCTCCGCAGCGGAGACCGGCCGTCGACTCGAGGGCCGCGGCGGCGAGGTCGCGGGACGACGGTGGAGTCGGGGCCGGGGCCGGCGCGGCGGACGCCGGGTCTCTCGCCGGCAAGGAGGCGGCGCCCACGGACGGCGCGGAAGGCGAGCGGCGCAAGAGCCACACCACGGCGAGCGCGGCGAGGATCGCGCCGGCGCCGATCGCGGCCGCGGGCACGCCGCCGCCGGAAACCCGCCGGCCGAGCTCCGGCACCTCGGCCGAGGCGTCGAAGAGCGGCGTCTCGACGAGTCGGGCGGAGACGCCGAGCGGCTCGAGGACGGCGACGGCTTTCCGGCCGATTTCCCGTGTGACGCCGAAAATGACCACCGCTCCCCCCGCGTGATGCAGTCTCTCCCTCAGCCGGGCGAGCGGTACCGGCGAGAGAGCCGCCAGCTCGCGCGCCGCGCGGTAGCGCTGTCGCTCGTCGGACACCGCCCGACTCGTGGCGACGTCGACGAGGAGACTTCCGTCGCAATGCGGACAGACTCGTCCGGCGAGGGCCGTGGACTCCCCGCACCGCGGGCACGGACCGCGCTCGGTATCCGACGGCAGGCTCGGGTCCACCTTCGGGAAATGATCTCACGGGGGCGCGCGGCGCTCCTCCCGGCCTCGGGCGCTCGCGTGCTGCAACGATCGCGTTTGGCCTTGTCTTCGCAGGGGCGGCCCTTGCGGCCGCCCGCGCGCGAGGACGAGCCCCGCTCCGACGATCGAAGGCACGCGAGACGTCGTGCCCATCGTCCCCCTTCCGACGCCGCGGCCGTCTCGAGGGTTCTCCTCGGCTTCTCGGGACTTGCGATAGTCTCCGCGCCAGCCGCAACGATCAACGGAGACACGATGCCCACCAGCAAACCCCCGAAGCCCGACCCCAACCTGGAGCTGACGCCGCGGCGGATCGCGGAGTTCGCGGTCGAAGAGTCGCGGCTCTCCAACGTCGCGTACCGCTTCGCGCTGCAGCCTCGCGACCGGGTCTGGAAGAACTGGGACCGGACCGAGTTCGAGCCGAACCATTTCAAGGTGGTCGGCCTCGTCGGCGTCTGCCTCCAGAGGGACGAGGTCGACAAGGCGCATCTCGCGGCGTCGCGGGCTCTGGAGGACGCGGACGGCATTCTCTTCGTCGTCGAAGAGCCGGTGGACTCGATCGTCGTGCGCGGCCTCACGGGAACCATGGAGTTCGTCCGCACGCCGACGCTCTGCGCCGAGATCATGGCCTCGAGCTCCGCCGCGTTCGACGGCGCTCTCGCCGCCCTGGCGTCGGCGTTTCCCGGCGACCGCGTCGCCGGCAGGATCGTTTCCGAGAACCGCCCTTGAGCCTGATCGAGCGCCTCGGCGGAGAGATGGCGGAGCTTCGCCGGGCCGGGACCTTCAAGGAAGAGCTGGTCTTGCAGTCGGCGCAGGGACCGCGCGTGCGCGTCGGTGGACGCGAGGTCGTGATGCTGACCTCGAACAACTACCTCGGTTTCGCGAACCATCCGCGCATCCGCGAAGCGCAGAAGAAGGCCGTGGACCGCTGGGGCGCGGGCCTCGGCTCGGTGCGGTTCATCTGCGGCACGCAGGAGATTCACAAGGAGCTCGAGGCCGAGATCGCATCGTTCTTCGGGTGCGACGACGCCATCCTCTACATGACCTGCTGGTCGGCGAACGAGGGCCTGTTCGCGGCCGTCCTGGACGAGCCGGATGGACTCTACTCGGACGAGTTGAACCACGCGTCGATCATCGACGGCGTCCGGCTGTCGAAGGCGAAGCGCTACCGGGCGCCCCACGGCGACCTCGCCGCCCTCGACCGGATGCTCGGCGAAGACACGACGTCGCGCGACAAGCTCTATGTCACCGACGGGGTCTTCTCGATGGAGGGCGAGGAGGCGAACCTGCGCGAGTGCGTCCGGATCTGCGAGAAGCACGGCGCGGTCCTCGCGGTGGACGACTCGCACGCGACCGGGATCCTGGGCAAGACCGGCCGCGGGACCGCCGAGGAGCAGGGAGTCTTCGGAAGGGTCCCGGTCACGACCGGAACCCTCGGCAAGGCGATGGGATCGGCGGCCGGAGGCTTCGTCACGGGACCGAAGGCGCTCGTCGAAACGCTGCGCCAGCGCAGCCGCACCTATCTCTTCTCGAACACGCTGCCTCCGGCCGTGGCCGGCGGGTCCCTCGAGGCGTTTCGCATGCTCCGGGAGGATCCGGCTCCCGTGGCGCGCCTGCGCGACAACGCGGCGTATTACCGCAAGGCGCTGGGAGACGCGGGCTTCCGGATCCCCCACGGCACGCATCCGATCGTCCCCGTCATCGTCGGCGACACGGCCAAAGCACTCGCGATGGGCAAGGCGCTCTTCGAAGAGGGCGTGTACGTCTCCGGCTTCGGCTTCCCCGTCGTTCCCCAGGGACAGGCGCGCCTGCGCTGCCAGGTCTCCGCGGCGCACGAGCGGGCGGACCTCGACAGGGCGGTGGAGGCGTTCCGGAAGGTCGGCAAGACCTTCGGGGTGATCTAGGCCGTTTCCGGGCTCGAGCGCACCGGGCGCCGGGCGCCCTTACGCGGTCAGCTTCTTGCGCGCGTTGCCCACGAGCATCCAGCAGAGGATCGCGAAGACGACGGCGCACAGGATGTCGCCGCCGACCCCGTTCTTGAACGGCGCGTAGAACTTCGAGCCGAGGTCGAGCTTCTCGAGCAGCGTGGGATTCTCCATGTGGAGAATCGAGTCGCCGAGGAAGGCGACCACGGCGATGAGGACCCCCCCGAGGGATCCGCCGGCGACGAGTCCCGTGGCATAGAGCATTCCGGAGGAGAGCTCGCTCTCCTCGCCTTTCTGGTGCGTGACCTTGTCGACGAGCGCCTTCATCATGCCGCCGATGAAGATCGGAAAGGTCGTCGAGAGCGGCAGGTAGGCGCCGACGGCCCACGACAGCGCGTGCGCGCCCGCCATCTGCGCCATGAACGCGAGGAAGACGCCGACGAGCACGGGCGCCCAGGGCAGGTTCTGGGCGAGCAAGCCCTTGATGATCGTGGCCATCAACGTGGCCTGCGGCGCCGCGAGCTTCGCGCCGCCGATACCGTGTTCCATGCCGGGCTCGCGATAGGTGTGGTCGAGGAGGAAGAGCGTTCCGCCGATGACGAGCGTCGAAACGAGGACTCCGATGATGAAGCCGATCTGCTGCTTGCGCGGCGTCGCGCCGACGAGGAAGCCGGTCTTGAGGTCCTGCGACGTCGCCCCCGCGTTGGCCGCCGCGATGCACACGAGGCCGCCGACACACAGCGCCACGGACTGGTACACGTCGCCCGTGCGGCCGATCGCGACGAAGACGACGCAGGTCGCCATGATCGTCGCGATCGTCATGCCCGAGATCGGGTTCGACGACGTGCCGATGATGCCGACGATGCGCGAGGACACGGTCACGAAGAAGAAGCCGAAGACGACGACGAGCAGGCCCATCAGGAGCGAGCCGGGAAAGGGCCCGTGCGGGAACTTCGGCAGGATCGTGATCAGAACGGCCAGCACGATCGAGCCCACGACGACGATTCCCATGCCGAGGTCGTCCTCGGTCCGGATTGCCTTCTTCTCGCCGGAGCCGCCGCGGATCGACTTCACCGATTCGCGGAACGCCGAGATGATCGTCGGCAGCGTCTTCACGAGCGTCATCACGCCCGCGCACGCGACCGCACCCGCGCCGACGTAGCGGACATAGGCGAAGTAGATCCACTGCGCGTGCGAATGCGACGCTTTCCACGCCTCCGTGTAGCCGAGCCTCTGCAGGTCGTCCAGGAGTCGGGACTCGGGCACGAAGATCGCGATCAGCGGAATCAGGGCGAGCCACGACAGGACGCCGCCCGAGGCGAGCTCGCCCGCGATGCGGGGCCCGATGATGTAACCGAGACCGAGGTATTCGGGCGTCACGTCGCTCTGGAGCGTCGCGTCGGGGATCTTGCCGTTCTTGCCGGTCTGGAACCAGGTCGCCGTTTCGTTCCAGAGGCCGAGAATTCCGTACAGGAACTTGTAGAGCAGCGAGGCGCCGACGCCCTTGAACACCATGCGCGCGAGATCGCCGCCCTTCTCGCCGGCGATGAGCACGTCCGCGCAGGCGACACCCTCGGGATACTTCAGGTTCCCGTGCTCCTTCACGATGAGGGCGCGGCGCAGGGGGATCATGAACAGGACGCCGAGCGTGCCGCCGATCGCCGCGAGGACGAAGATCGTCCAGTACTTGAAGTACGCCTCACCACCGGAAAGGAAGATGAGGGCCGGCAGCGTGAAGACGACGCCGGCGGCGACCGACTCGCCCGCCGAACCGATCGTCTGCACGATGTTGTTCTCGAGGATCGTGGAGTTGCCGATCCGCTTGAAGACCGCGATCGCGAGGACCGCGATCGGCACCGAGGCCGAAACCGTGAGACCCGCCCTCAGCGCGAGATAGACGGTCGCCGCTCCGAAGAAGACGCCGAAGAACGCGCCGAGCAGGATCGCCTTGAGCGTGAACTCGGCCGGAGAGACGTTCGGCGAAACATACGGGCGGAACTCCGATCCGGACGAGGCATCGTGCGCCATGCGACCTCCGCGTTACGCGTCTGGGGGTTCGTGCTGGGCGGGGATTATACGTGCGCCCCCACGGGGCGCCTCAAACCCCTCAGGTCCCGCCAAAGCCGACCGTCACCTTGCCGGCCTCGACGATGACGGGCACGGCGCGGCCTCCGGACAGCTGGATCATCCGGGCGAGCTCGTCCTCGTCCGCCTTGACGTTGACGTACCGGACCGAGTACCGGCGCTTCGCGTAGTCCTCACGGGCCGCGGTCGTGTGAGGTCAGGTGTCCTTACCGAAGATCTCGACGCGCTTCTCGTCCATCGGTTCCTCCGCCATGGCATTCATGACATTCGATGATACCGGAGGGCGCCGCCCCGCCCGGCACTCCCGCGCTCGTCCGTCGACCGCGAAGCAGTCCGCCCGGAGTCCGAGTTCCGAGTTATCCTTTTTCGGCCCATGCGCCCCCTCCGCGCCGTCCTCCTCGCTCTCGCTGTGCTCGCCGCGGGCTTGCCCTGCCCCGGCGCGACCCTCGAAGGATCGGTCGCCCTCCTCGAAAAAGGAAAGCCGCGCCCGGATGCCTCGAACGTCGTCGTGTGGGTCGAGGGAGCGCCGCGCTCGGCCGCCCCGGCGTCCGGGACGAAGGAGGCGCGGATGACGCAGTCTTCCAAGCGCTTCGAGCCGAAGGTCCTCGCCGTGTCGAAGGACGCGACCGTGGATTTCCCGAACGTCGATCCGATCTACCACAACGTCTTCTCCGTCTCGGACGGCAACCGCTTCGACCTCGGCCTCTACCGGAGCGGTTCCTCCAAGTCGAAGAAGTTCGACCAGGCGGGCCTGGTGCGGGTCTACTGCAACATCCACCCGCAGATGGTCGGCTTCGTCATGGTCGTCGAGTCGGACTTCGCCGCGGTCACCGGGCGAGACGGCCGCTTTCGCTTCGATCACCTTCCCCCCGGCTCGTACGTCGTGAAGTTC
Source organism: uncultured Acidobacteriota bacterium (assembly GCA_963736455.1). Taxonomy (GTDB): domain Bacteria; phylum Acidobacteriota; class Thermoanaerobaculia; order UBA5066; family Gp7-AA6; genus DAHUXD01. Next base: position 2,901,559 of record CAVTON010000001.1, on the reverse strand, counting down.
TGGTGCGAGGAGGGCGGCGAGGGCTCGCAGCCGGTGGCCGTGCGCGCCGAGGACAACGCGCCGCTCTCGCTCTCGCTCGACGTGTCCGGCTTCCAGCCGGCGCCGCACAAGAACAAGTACGGCAAGGACTACGCCCCGGGCGCCGGCAGCGACGCCGATGAGCGCTACTGAACGGCCCCCGACTCTGGGGCTCACGTCGGGAGAGCTGCGCCTCAAGGGGTTGAAGCTCCCTCCGCCCGAGCCGCCGCGGTTTTCCCTCACGCTCAAGATCTTCCTCATGGCGGCGCTCTTGATCTTCATCGCCGTCGGGGGCGCGGTCGTCGTTTCGGGCATCCGGTCGCGCGCCGTCGCGGACGAGAAGATCGCCGAGGATCTGAAGAAGGTCGGCCCCGGCTGGGAGTCCTACCAGCAGAATCGGTACGCGGAGCTGCAGCGGACGCTCGCCATCTTCACCAACAACGCGGGCACGATCTCGCTGATGTCGACACTCGTCCCCGAGACGGGCCGCCCGGATCCCGAGACGGTCTTCGACACGCTGAAGCGCGAGCAGGGCTCGAGCGCCCGGGCGGATTTCCTGGTCGCGATCGATCGCAAGGGCATGGCCCTCGCCCGCACCGACCGCCCGCTGCCCTATTCGGCCGAGCTCTCGGGCGTGCCGACGATCGCGGGAGCGCTCCAGGGCGACCAGACCGAGGGAATCTGGCTCTCCGGCGGCCGGCTCTACGACGTCGTCGCCGCCCCGGTCCTCGAGGGCGGCTCGCACCTCGTCGGAGCGATCGCCGCGGCGTTTCAGATCAACGACGAGGTGGCCCGCAGCCTCGAGCAGCTGCTGAACACCCAGGTCGTCTTTCTGGCCGACGCCGGCAACCCCGGAGGCCCGGCGAAGGTGGCGCTCGCCGCCTCGACGATGGGCCCCCTCGGCACGGCGGCGGTCTCGGCAATCGAGAAGCGCAACGACCTGGTCCAGGCCGTCCTGCGGCAGGGCAAGACGATCGGTCCCCTCGAGCTCGAGGTCGGCGGAGAGACCTACCTCGCGTACGTGCTGCCGATCCGCTCCTCGTCGGATCAGCTCGTCGGAGCCGCCGCCGCGCTGCGCAGCCGCCAGCGCGAGCTCGCGCCGTTTCGCCAGATCCAGAACACGCAGGTCCTCGTCGGCCTCGCCGCGCTCGTCGCCGCGTTCGTCCTGTCGTTCTTCCTCGCGCGGCGGATCACCGGCCCGGTCGGCCGCCTGGTCGCCGCGACCGAGCAGGTCCGCGTCGGGAACCTCGAGACGCCGATGCTGCCGGTCGACTCGAAGGACGAGATCGGGATTCTCGCGCGCTCGTTCCGGGCGATGCTCGAGGAGCTCAAGGAAAAAGCGGCCCTCGAGCAGTACGTCGCATCGCTGAACCTCGAGCCCGGCGCCGAGTCCGAGACCGTCGTCATGAAGGCGTCGGCGGCGCCCGGCGGTGAGCCGCGGGTCGGTGAGGTGTTCGCCGCCCGGTACGAGATCCAGGGATTGCTCGGACGCGGCGGGATGGGCGTCGTGTACCGGGCGCACGACCGGGACCTCGACGACGCCGTGGCGATCAAGACCCTGCGCAGCGAAGTCCTGTCGGCCGACCCGTCGCTGCTCGACCGCTTCAAGCAGGAGATTCGCCTCGCCCGCCGGATCACGCACCCGAACATCCTTCGCACGCACGACCTCGGCGAGACCGGAGGCCTGCGGTACCTCTCGATGGAGTTCGTCCGCGGGCTGACCCTGAAACAGCTCATCGAGGCGAGCGACGTCCTGCCGATGCCGGTCGGGCTGCGGATCGCCAAGCAGCTCTGCGCGGGCCTCGCCGCCGCCCACGAGGTCGGCGTCATCCACCGGGACATCAAGCCCCAGAACATCATCATCGAGGCGGCGGGCGGATTGAAGATCATGGACTTCGGGATCGCGCGCCTGAAGGAAGAGCGAGGCATGACGGCCGAGGGGACGGTGGTGGGGACTCCCGACTACATGTCGCCCGAGCAGGCCCGGGGCGCGGCCCTCGACTTCCGCTCCGACATCTATTCGACGGGCGTCGTGCTCTACGAGGTCTTCACCGGAACGCTCCCCTTCGAAGGCGACACGCCGCTCGCGGTCGTGCTGAAGCACATCCAGGAGAACCCGCCCTCGCCCCAGACGCGCAATCCGAAGATCGACCCGAAGGTCTCGCAGATCGTCCTGAAATGCATGCAGAAGGACCCGAAGGAGCGCTACCAGAGCGTCAACGATCTCTACGAGGCGCTGACGAAGGTGACGGCGTGAGGAGGGCGGCGTGGTGCGCCGCCCTGCTGCTGGCGCTCCCGGGAAGGCTGCGGGCGCAGGATTCCGCGCCCCGATACTTCGACGAGGAGCAGTTCCGGCCCCACTTCACCCTGCAGTGGGACGCGCTCGCGCGGTACGACAACGTCGAGCACTGGCAGTACCACGCGCCGATCGACCGCGGGCGATTCGAGCTGCGGCCCGAAGTCGACTTCCTCTTTTCGCCGACCTTCCGCGTCGGCGTGCGCGGCTCCTTCAACTATGGCACCGAGCCGAACGAATACAACGCGTTCTACGAAGACAACTGGATCTCGCGCGGCGCGTACGTCGACCGCTACTACATCGCGTGGACGCCCGGCCCGTGGGAGTTTCAGGCCGGCGCCTTCGCGCTGCCCGTGGCCGCGAGCCCGATGCTCTGGGACAAGTACAACATCCAGACTCCCGGCGCCTCGCTCTCCTACGTGAAGGCCCTGTCACCGACCACGAGCCTGACGTTCACCGCGGCCGGGATCTACAGCGCGCAGCACGGACCGGACGAGTCGATCCTCGGCGTCGGACAGGTCCTCTGGAAGTGGGGAGACGAGAGCCGCTTCGCCATCCAGGCCTCGGGCGCCTTCTGGAACATGGACATGCGGAACATCGATGCGCAGTACTTCCGCCAGAACGAGACGACGATCGTCGACGGGAAGCTCGCCTATCTCTCGAAGTTTCAGCTTCTCGACAACCTCGTGAGGCTCCAGTTCCCGGTCGCGTGCCTGCCCGTCACCGTCAGCCTCGACTTCGTCCACAACTTCGGCATCGTCGGCCGGGGACCCAACGCCTACGAAGCGGGAGTGATCGTCGGCTCGGTCGGCGCCCCCGGGAGCTGGCGCGCCTTCGTCTTCTACCAGTACATCGGCCAGGAGGCCCTGGTCGGAGCCTACAACTCGGACGAGTGGTGGTGGCACACGTGGGCCGAGGGCTACCGCTTCGGCGCCTCGTACACCATCCTTCCGATGGTTTACGTCGAGCCCGCGATGGTCGTCCAGAGACGCCTCGACCAGGACTACTGGGTGACCCGGATCATGGTCAGCGTCGTGAAGATGTTCTGACGAACCCGTCGCCGACCGTATAGAATCGCCACGTCCATGAGCAAAGACGTCATCGCCTGCGTCGAGGATCTCTTCTTCCGCTCGAAGATCGAGGCGACGGCGCGGCACTTGAACGCGCCGGTCCGCTTCGTGAGCGCGAAAGATCTGCCCGCCGCCTGCTCGAATGGATCCACCGCCGCCGTCCTGATCGAGCTCTCCTCGTCGGGCGCGTCCCTCGACGCCGTCCGGGCGCTGCGTCGGGCCGGCGCGACGGCCGACCTGCCGGTCATCGGCTTTCTCTCGCACGTGGACAAGGAGCTCGCCCGGAGCGCCGAAGCGGCGGGGGTCTCGACGATCATGCCGCGCAGCCAGTTCTCCGAGGGGCTTCCCGACCTGTTGATGGATCTGCTCGCCCCGGGCACCAAGCGCGAGGTCCAGGAGGAGCCCGAGCTGCCCGACGAATAGGGCCTTCTCTTCTGCTTTCCGCCTCCCGTCCCGCGCGTGGCGGCGCAGAATAGACGACGATGCGCTCCCCCGTTCGCGCTCTCTCCTCCTGGTTCGTCGGCCTCCTGACGCAGCCCCGCCGCCGGTATCAGCATTTCGTCGAGAACGTCCCGGAGAGCCTGAAGGCCACGATTCGTCCCGGCGACGTGCTGCTGGTGGACGGCGACCAGCGCGTTTCCCAGGCGATCAAGTACCTCACGATGTCCTCCTGGTCGCACAGCGCGCTCTACGTCGGCGACGCGCTGCTCTCCCGGGACGCGGCCATGCGCGCGGAGATCCACCGCCGATTCGGCCGGGAGTCCCGGCACATGCTCGTCGAAGCGCTCGTGGACAAGGGTGTCGTCGCCTCGCCGCTCGTCAAGTACGTCGACCTGAACATCCGCATCTGCCGGCCGGTCGGCCTGAGACCCGACGATCTCGCGATCGTGCTCGATGACGTCATCCGCCGGATCGGCTTGCGGTACGACCGTCGCAACTTCTGGGACCTCACGCGGTATCTGCTGCCGTTCCGCATGATCCCGTCGGGCCTGCGCGAGGACGCGCTCCACTTCGGGAGCGGCCGCGAGACCGAGACGATCTGCTCTTCCCTCCTGGCGGAGGCGTTCGGGAGGGTGGGCTTTCCGATTCTTCCGGTGCCCGTCCGCCGCAAGCCGCACACCGTCGGTGAGCGCCTGCGCCAGCAGATCCTGGGCCGGCCCACGCGCCGGGCCTACAGCGGCCTGCTGCGGGCGCGCCACCCGACGCTGTGCGTGCCGCGCGACTTCGACGTGTCGCCATACTTCGACATCGTGAAGTTCAACGCCCGCGACGTCGCCGCCTTCGACTATCGCCGCCTGGAGTGGGAACGGAAAACCCGCTGATTCGAGCCCCGCGCTCCTGCCGCGCGGGATTAGAATTCCCCTCCCGATGCCCGAAAAGAACGAGAGAGACCGCCGAGCCGTGCCGCGCGACCGCAGCGGCATGACCCGCCTCGTCAAGGATCTCCTGCGCCCGTATCGGGGCTGGCTCGTGATCATCCTTCTGGCGATGCTGGTCGAAACGGCGATGAGCCTGGCCGGACCATGGCCGCTCAAGATCGTGCTCGACAGCGTCGTCGGCCACCATCCGATGCCGGCCTGGATCGTCCGTCTGCTGGGTCCCCACCTCGCCGATCACAAGCTGGGGCTCGCGGCCGTCGCCGCCGGGCTCATCGTGATCATCGCGCTGCTCGACTCGATCGCGACCTACGTGGACAACTACTACACCGAGAGCGTCGGTCAGTACGTCGCCAACGACCTCCGCATGCGCGTCTACCATCACCTCGACCGGCTCTCCCTCGGCTACTACGACAAGCAGCAGACCGGCAACCTCCTCTCGACCATCACGACCGACATCGCGACGATCCAGAGCTTCGCCTCCGGGGCGACGCTGGGGATCCTCGTCGACGTCCTGACGATCGTCGGCATGCTCGGCCTGATGTTCTGGCTCAACTTCGACTTCGCGCTGATCGCCGTGGCGGTGACGCCGTTCCTGCTGCTCTTCGTCATGCGCTTCAAGAAGGCGGTCAAGAAGGCGACCCACGAGGTCCGGCACCGGCAGAGCGACATCGTCGCCGTCGTCCAGGAGGGTCTCGAGTCGATGCGGGTCGTGAAGGCCTACGGCCGCGAGCAGCTCGAGGAGGAGCACCTCAAGGACGCGAGCCAGGCTGCCGTGGACGCGGCACTGAAGGCCCGCCGCATCAAGTCGATGCTGTCGCCGGTCGTCGCGGTCGTCGTCTCCCTGTGCACGGGCTTCGTCCTCTACCGTGGATCGATCCTGATCCTCGGGGGCCAGATGACGATCGGCGCGCTCACCGTTTTTCTCGCGTACCTCTCGAAGTTCTTCAAGCCCGTGCAGGACCTCGCGAAGATGACCAACTCGATCGCCCAGGCCGCGGTCGGAGTCGAGCGCGTCCAGACGATCCTCGCCGCCGACGACGTGATCCCGGAGAAACCGGACGGGCACGAGCCCGAGGCGGTCCGGGGCGAGATCACCTTCGAGAAGGTCGCTTTCGCCTATCATCCCGACTCCCCGGTTCTCAAGGAGATCACCTTCAAGATCGACCCCGGCCAGCTCGTGGGATTCGTCGGAGCGACCGGCGGCGGCAAGTCGACCGTCGCGAGCCTGATCCCGCGGTTCTACGACGCGACGGCGGGCCGGGTCCTCGTCGACGGAATGGACGTCAGGGACTTCAAGCTCAAGGCCCTCCGGGACCAGGTCGGCTGCGTCCTCCAGGACACGGTGCTCTTCGCGGGGACGATCGCGGAAAACATCGCCTACGGCCGCCCCGGCGCGACCCGCGAAGAAGTGGTGGCGGCGGCCCGGCTCGCCAACGCCGACGAGTTCATCGCGAAGATGCCGAAGGGATACGACAGCGCGGTCGGCGAGCGCGGCTCGACGCTCTCGGGCGGCCAGCGGCAGCGGATCGGGATCGCCCGCGCCATCATCCGGAACTCCCCGATCCTGATCCTCGACGAGCCCACGGCGGCCCTGGACACCGAATCGGAGAAGGTGGTCATGGAGGCCCTCGAGCGGCTGATGAAGGGGCGCACGGCTATCGCGATCGCGCATCGCCTTTCGACGATCAAGGACGCCCACAAGATCGTCGTCTTCAAGGACGGCTTCGTCCACGAGCAGGGCACGCACGCGGAGCTGCTCACGATGAACGGCCTCTATGCCGAGCTCTATCGCATCCAGTTTCCCGGCGACACCGGCCTGCCGCCGGCGCCCGTGCCGGCCGCCCCGGCGGCGAAAGCCTGAATAGGAGGACTCCTTCGATGCCGTCCCGATCCCTCGTCGTCCTGCCCGATGACGCCGCGACGCCCATCCTCGCGGCGATCACAGGCGCGAAGAAGTCGCTCCGCGTCAAGATGTTCGTGTTCTCGGATCCGGCCTTGATCGATGCGGTCATCGACGCCCACCGCCGCGGGGTCAGGGTCCAGGTGATGCTCAACCCGGAGCGGCGCAGCGGCGAAGAAGACAACAAGGAGACCCGCAGGAAGCTCTCGAAGGTCGGCATCGCCGTCAAGGACAGCAACCCGGCCGTGGATCTCACGCACGAGAAATCGATGGTCGTGGACGACTCCGTCGCCTTCGTCAAGTCGCTCAACTGGGCGACGAAGAACCTGACCGAGACGCGCGACTACGCGGTCGTCACCAATCACAAGCACGAGGTCGGCGAGATCGTCGAAGGGTTCGACGCCGACTGGGAGCGTTCGAAGTTCGACCCGGGGGCGAATGCCCGCCTGATCTGGTGCCCGATCAACGGGCGCGATCGGATCGCCGAGTTCATCGACGCGGCGAAACACACGCTCTTCGTCCAGAACGAGCGCTACCAGGACGCCGTGATCCTCGAGCGCCTCGTTCGAGCCGCCGAGCGCGGCGTCAAGATCCACGTCATGGCCCGTCCGCCCCATTCCCTGAAGATGGAGAAGCTCGTCGAGGGCGTCGGCGGCCTGCGGATCCTCGACGACGTCGGCATCAAGATCCACAAGCTGAAGGGGCTCAAGCTCCACGGCAAGATGCTGCTCTCCGACGGCACCGCCGCCATCGTCGGCTCGATCAACCTGGCGCCCGGAAGCTTCGACAGCCGGCGCGAGCTCGCGATCGAGGTTCGGGACGACGACGTCGTCGAGCGTCTCCACAAGATCGCCCGGCGCGATTGGAAGAATTCCCATCCGCTCGATCTCTCGGACGAAGGGCTGCTCGCGGACCTCGAGGATCGCGAGGAAGGCGCCGCCACGAAGCTCGCGATCGAAGTCGGAGCGAAGACGAGGAAGAGGGCGAAGAAAAAGGCGAAGGCCTCGAAGAACGAGAAGACCGCGAAGAAGATGGACAAGAAGACGAAAAAGCGCTGATCAGGGAGAGCGGCCGAGAGCCGACGTTCCCTCTCTCGTCGGTTGGGCCGCGAAGCGGCCCGCTCAGAGTCCGAGCCCTAGGTGCTCATCGAGCGGCCGCCCGAGAGGATCCCGTTGACGGCCTCGACGCGGCGCTCAAGCACGCGGCGCAGCTTCCCCACCTCGGAGTCGGTCGCGGCGATGCGCACCGTGTCGCCCTGAAATTCGAAGCGGAGCACCGCATCCCGATCCTCCGGGACGAGGCCGAGCATGCCGGCGCGATAGGCGCGCATCCACTCCGGCGAGGGCTCGTTGTCCAGGCGAATCCGGAAGTAGGTCTTCCCGTCCGGAGCGGTCTCGCGCAGCGGCTGATCCGGCGACAGCCAGACGCGGTGCGTGGCCGGGGCCTCTCCGGGGCGGCGGCGCATGGGCCGCCGGTGCTGGGGACGTCTCATCTCGCCGGGCATTCTTTCATGGAAGTCCCGAAACGCAAGCCGGCTTACGAACCGAACGTGCCCGCGCTGACCTCCGTGAACGACTCCGGGCGCACGCGCCGCGCGAAGGCGGCATCGGCCTGCTCCTTGGTGACCGCCGCGATCCGGCCCGGAAACTCGTCCAGGTATCCCACGTCGAACCCGTGGTAGACGGCGGCGTCGAGCGCCGAGGCGATCCCGGCATTCGAGCCGAGGTCCACCTTGAACCGGCCGATCCGCGAGCTCTTCTCCTCGGCGAGCTCCCGGGGCGTCAGGCCGTTGCCGAGGTACTTGCGAACCTCGTCGAGCGTCGAGGCCAGGGCGGCATCGCGGCTCTCCGGCTTGACGGTGAGGCTGACCACGAACGGTCCCGCGACGTGCGTGGCCGAGAAGCTCGAGTGGATCCCGTAGGTCAGGCCCTCGGTGTCCCGGACGCGTACGCCCAGCCGCGACGTCAGCGAGGACTGGCCGAGAGCGGCGTTGGCGATCGTGCAGGGCATGTAATCGGGATCGGTCCGCGTCAGGTTCGACGGCATCGCGAGCACGACGTCGGCGTTGGCCTTGTCGGGGATCTCGATCGTCTCGCGCCCCGGCCGCGGGGGCGGCGGAGCGGGGACGGAGATCGCGGGATCGGGCCCCGGCGTCCACGATTCCAGGGCCGCCTCCAGCCGATCGAGCACCCGGGCCGACTCCACGTCGCCCACGATCACGAGCGCGAGCGAGGCGGCGCCGTACCGCTCCCGGTAGTAGGCCTCGAGCGCGCCCCGCTCGAGCGCCTCGACTTTTTCGATCCGCTCCTCGGCCGTCAGGCGGTGCAGGGGGTGCGCCGGCGGATAGATCCGCCGCATCGCGGCCTCGTAGGCGCGAAGGGAGGTCTGCTCCTGCTGCTGCCGGATCGCTCCGACGAGCCGCTTCTTCTCCTTGTCGAGCTCGTCGGCCGGAAAGACCGGCGTGCGCAGCACCTCGACGAGCGCGTCGAGCAGCAGATCGGCGTCGCGGGAGAGCGCCGACCCCGAGACGTCCACGCCGACCGGATCGCCCGCGTCCGAGGAAAACGCCAGGCTCGCCGCCCGGCTCTCGAGATCCTCCGCGAGCTGCAGCTTGGTCCGGCGCCCGGTCCCCTTCATCAGCTCGCCGGCGGCGATCGAGGCCACGAGACGGCGATCGGCCGGGGCATAGAGACGCCCCGCTCGCAGAGAGCCCGAGACCGCGAGCGTGGGGTTGAATCGGTTCTCCAGGACGAAGAGCCGGGCGCCGTTCTTCAGCGTCCGCGTTCGAACGGCGTCGGCAAAGGCCGGACGCCTCGGCGGAGCGGCGGCGCTCACGCTTCTTCCCCTTCGTCGTCGCCGGCCGGTGCAGGCGTTCCGGCCGCGGCGGGCCTCGGCAGGTAGAGACCGACGGTCAGGGCGTCGTCGTGCAGGTACGCGAGCACCACTCGCTGGACGTCGGCCGGCGTCACGCGGCGGATCGCCTCCGGGTAGTCCGCGTACCACTCCCAGTCGGCGACGGCGATCGCCTCCGACAGCGACCCGGCAATCTGATCCGTGGAATCGCGGTCGAAGATGACCTCGGCTTCGATCTGGGTCCTCGCCTTTTCGCACTCGGCCGCGGTGACGGACTCGGCGGCGACCCGGGCGATCTCCTGACGGATCACCGCTTCGACCTCCGAGGGCTCGACGCCCGGACGGACCGGGGCGAACACCGAGAACAGCGCCGGATCGTGCAGCTGCCACGGCACGACGGTGACCGAGAGCGCCAGGCTCTTCTCGACGAGCGCCTGGTGCAGGCGCGCGGTGATCCCCCCGCCGAGGACGTTGCCGAGGACGGCGAGCGCCGGCGTATCGGCGTGCCTCGCCTCGACGGTCCTCCAGGAGAGGCCGCACCAGGCCACCTCGCCGGCGCGGCGGACCACGAACCGCCGCTCTCCTTCCTGGGGAGGCTCGACGGTATAGACCTCCGGGATCGGTTCCGGCGAGGAAGGTATCGCGCCGAAGTGGCGCTCGATCGCGGCGAGAGCCTCGGGCTCCTCGAAGTCGCCGATGAGCATCGCGGTGGCGTTGTTCGGGTGGTAGAAGGTGTCGTAGAACTCACGGAGCCGCGCCGTCGAGACGCCCTCGATGTCGCTGCGCCAGCCGATCGTCGGGTGGTGATACGGGTGCTCGCGGAAGGCGGTCGCGAACGTCTGCTTGTAGAGCACCTGAAACGGCGAATTCTCCCCGCGCTCGAACTCGTTCCGGACGACCGTCATCTCGGGCACGCGGTCCTCGTCGCGCAGGAGCGCCCGGCGCATCCTCGACGACTCGATCGAGAGCGCCGTCTCGAGCGCGTCGGAGGGAACCGTCTCGTAGTAGTTGGTCCGGTCGAACCAGGTCGTCGCGTTGAAGCGCGCGCCGATCGATTCGAGCACCGCGGCGACGGCCGTCCCCTTCGCACGGTCGAACTCGGGAGTGCCCTTGAACATGAGGTGCTCGAGCAGGTGGGTCGAGCCCGTGTACCCGACGGCCTCGTTGCGGCTGCCCACGTGGTACACGACGGCGAAGGTCGCGACCGGGGCGACCCGATTCTGCAGCAGGAGGACGCGCAGACCGTTGGACCGGAGACGGAACTCGCGGAAGCCGGATTTCTCCCGAAGAAGCTCGAAGCCGGCGGGCGCCACTCCTATCTTCCGCCCGCGACGTCCTCGGCGCCGTCGACACCGATGACGTTGCCGCTGACCCATGCGCCGCCGTCGCCGCAGAGCGCCACGAGCGCCCTCGCCACGTCCGCGGGAACGGTCAGACGGCCGGCCGGATGCATCGCGGAGACGCGCTGGATCATCGCCTCGTTGCCCGGAATCTTGCGCAGCGCCGGGGTGTCGGTGACGCCGGCCCGCAGGGCGTTCACGGCGACCCGATGCGGCGCGAGCTCCACGGAAAGCTGCCGCACGTACGACTCGAGGGCGGACTTGGCGGCCGAGACCGCGCCGTACGCCGGCCACACGATGTGGTCGCCGGCCGAGGTCATGGCGAAGATGCGCGCTCCCGGGGAAAGCAGCTTCGCGAAGAACAGGTCCTGTGTCCAGTAGACGAGCGAGCTCGCCATGACGTCGAGCGTCATCTCGATCTGGGCCTTGGTGATCGCGTTCTCGCGCGGTTCGGCGAAGAAAGGCTTGAGCGTCCCGAAGGCCAGCGAGTGCAGCAGCACCGAGACGCGCGACTCCGGAGGATCGCCGCCGCAGGCTTTCTGAATCGCGGCGAGGACCTCGCCGCGCTTCTCGTCGTCGGCGGCATTGACGTTGAAGAACTCCGCGCGGCGGCCGCCGGCCCGGATCTCGCCGACGATCCGGTCCACGTTCGGCTGCGTCGCCTTGCGGTCCAGATGGACGCCGAAGACGTTCCAGCCCCCGCGCGCGAGCTCGAGCGAACAGGCTTCGCCGAAGCCGGACGAGGCGCCCAGCACCAGGGCCCAGCGGGAACGCGCGTCGGCCGTCAAAGCGGCGGGCATCTTAGCACCGCCGAGGGTACACTCCGAAAGCGAGCATGGACGAGGCGGGCGAGAGGTCCGGCGTCGAGCGAGCCCTGCTCGCGGTCCTCCTGTTCGCGGCGGCGGTCGCCGTCTTCGAGCCGAGCGGTTCGAGCCTCGCCGAACCGGACGAGACGCGCTACGCCGAGATTCCCCGCGAGATGCTGGCCTCGGGAGACTTCCTCGTCCCCCGGTTAAACGGCCTTCCCTACTTCGAGAAGCCTCCGCTGCTCTACTGGACCGAAGCGGCGTCGCTGCGCGTCTTCGGCGAGACGCCGTGGGCCGCGCGATTGCCCGCGCGGGTGGCCGGGCTCGGCACGGCGCTGCTCGTGGTCCTCGCCGCCGGAGGATGGCGCCGCCGCGAGGGACTCTCCGCCGGGATTTTCCTTCTCGTCTCCCCGATCGGCTTTCTGATGACCCGGACGAATCTGACCGACGGGATCCTGACGTTCTTCTTCACGGCGACGCTTCTCGGCGCGCGAGCGGCGATCGAACGGCTCGCTCGAGGCCGGCCGTGGCGGATGGCGGCGGCCTGGACGGGTGTTGCGGCCGCGGGAGCGTTTCTGTCGAAGGGCCTGATCGCGATCGTGCTGCCGGGTCTGATCCTCCTGTCGTGGGGCGTCGCGACCGGCCGGCTCCGGCACCTCGTCCAGCTCGCGTTCTCTCCCGCCCCCGCCGTCTTCGTCGTCCTCGCCGCCCCGTGGTTCCTCCTGGTCGAGAGTCGGCATCCGGGCTTCCTGCAGTTCTTCTTCGTCCACGAACACTTCCAGCGTTTCGCGACGGGCTCGGCGAAGCGCGCGGGCCCGCTCTTCTATTTCGTTCCGGTGTTCGCGCTCGGGTTCCTCCCCGGGCTCGCGTTCTTCGGCGCGGCGCTGCGGCGGGCGTGGCGGCGGACCGACGAAGGCTTCTTCTTTCTCATCTGGTTTGCCGCCGTGTTCGTCTTCTTCTCCCTGTCGCGGAGCAAGCTCCCGCCGTACCTCTTCCCGGCGATTCCCGCCGCCGCGTGGCTGTCGGGGCGGGCCGCGAGCTCGCGTCCGGGCCGCGGGATCTGGATTCTCCATGCGGCCCTCGCGACCTCGCTCGCCGCCGCCCTGTTGTGCCACCCGACGACGCGCGCCTTCGTGATGGAAGCGCGGCTGCAGGGAATCGTGGCCCCCGCGCTGGCTCTGCTCGTCGTCGCGTCGTGGGCGGCGGTCCTCTTCGCCGGCAATGCTCCGGCCCTGGCCCTGACGAGCCTCGGCGGCGGCTGGGCCGTCTTTCTCGCCGGCGTCGTGCTCGGCTGGCCGTACGCGCCCCAGGCCCGGTTCGTCGCGGATCTCGCCTCGAGCGCGCGCGCCGCGGGCGCGCCGGAGCGCATCCCGCTCGTCGGATACAAGGACTACCTCAATGGCCTTTCGTGGGAGCTGAAGACCCCGATCCCGGTCGCCGCCTATCACGGAGAGCTCGAGCCCGAGTTCGAAACGCATCCGGAGGTGCGCGATCGTCTCGTGTGGAGCGGCGATCGCTTCTGGCGTCTCTGGAAGAGCGACCACCCGGTTCTCGCCCTCGTGCGCCTCCAGGACATCGTCGAGATGATGACCGCCGCGCCGCCGGCGCGCGTCGTGCGCTGGTCGGGCCGCCACGCCATCGTCGCGAATTTTCCGGAGCGCCGCTGAGGGTGGCTCGTCACGCCCAACTCTCGAATCAGCTCGCGGCGTGAGAAGTCTCCCGACCGAAGCGAGGGAGGAGGCTCACGCCGCGGGAGCCGCAGCGCAGCGAGGGAATCAGGCTTGCGGTCGAGCCCGCATCCGGGCGAGCCGCAAGCCGGTGCGCGCCGCCGGCGCGCGGATTCCGTCGCAAGCGAAGGCGACGGTTAGGGTATGTACCCCTTGATCGTTCGCGCCGTCACGCCCGGCTTGTCGATCGCGACCGCCACCATGCGGTACTCGCCGTCGGGCTTCTGCGAATCGGTCCGGAACGCCACGATGTACTGCGAGCGCAGCTCCTCTTCGATCCGCTTCGTCACCTCGCCGATCTTGGCGGCACTCGATATGTGAAAGACCTCGCCCCCGGATTCCTCGGCGACCTGATTGATCTCCTTGCGGATTCCGAAGTCGAGCACCGAGATGCCGACGCCGATGAAATAGATCGGGGCGCCGCCCGAGCGCGCGTACCGGAGCAGCGTCGGGAAGTCTACGTGAGAGTGATTGTCGGCGCCGTCGGTCACGACGATGAGCGCCTTGCGGCCCTGAAGCGTGCGGAACTGGTAGAGGCCGAGGACGACCGAGTCGTAGAGCGCGGTCGCGCCGCGGGCCGAGGTCTCGCGCGAAGCCCGCTGGAGGGTCGCCGAGTCCCCGGTCAGCTCCTGAATCATGTGCGGCTGCTCGCGGAACTCGATGACGAAGCCCTTGTCCTTGTCGCGGATGAGGCCGCGAAAGAGCTCGGCCGACGCGTCGTGCACGAAGGGCATGGACTTCTCCATCGAGCCGGATCCGTCCACCACGAGCCCCACGGTGATCGGCAGCTTCTCGGCCACCTCGAAGCCCGTGATCGTCTGCGGGCGGCCGTCCTCCTGGACCTTGAAGTCCGATTCGGCGAGACCCTTGACGAAACGGTTGTCCTTGTCGAGGGCGGAGACGTGGAGCTGGACGACGTCCACACGCACGCTCTCGATGGTCGTGTTGGGCCCCTTGAGGAAGTGGATGTCGTTGGCTTCCTTGCCGTCGTCGCCGGTCGCCGTGGCGCGGAGGAAGTCCGCCTTCGAGTACTCCGCAAACGGAATCGTGACCTCGTAGGGCCCGGAGTTCGTCCAGGTCTTGACCTTCCGGTTGCCCAGGTAGAGCTCGACCTGCCTGGCGACGCCGCCGGCGATCGACTGCACGGCGACCTTGACTCGCACGTCGCCACCGGAAGGGTTGGGCGCCGGCAGGATCTTGACGGCCAGACGCGCCGAGCCCTGGTTCACGGACCACGCGTCCTCGTCGATGACGCGGCCGGTCGAGTCGTAGCCGACGGCCCGCACGGTCTGGCGGCGCGGGATGTCGCCCAGGTCGATCTCGACCGAGTACGGCGGCCGCGTTCGGCTGACGATCAACTTGTCCTCGAGGTAGAACTCGACTTTGGAGATCGGCGGCTGGACGTCGGCCTCGAGGCGCAGGAGCCCGACCGGCGCCTCCCGCGCCGGTGGAAGGATCTTCAGCTTCGACTCCGCCGGCGATGCCGCGGTCTCGGCCTCGTCGGCGATCACGACGGCCTCGGCCGAGGGCAGCGTCGAGGCCTCGGAGGGCGCCATGTCGGGCGAGAATTTCGCGCCGACCTCCGGCACGGAGAGCTCGGTCGAGGCATCTCCGACCTGGCGGCCACCCGGTGCGAGCAACGTCAGCTTCAGCGTGTAGGCGCCGGGCTCGATCGAGCGCAGGAACGCGTACGTGAAGGTCGTCTTCGTTCCGATCTCGCCGGAAACGGGGTACTTGAAGGACTGCACGACGTCGGAGCCCTTGAGGAAGCTGCCCTGCAGCTCGCCCGAGAAGCTCGTCAGGCCGCGCCGCCCCGCGGCCATGGAGAGCTCCGGCGCCCGCAGCCGCACGCGCATGACGGTCTTCAGGCCGGCCATGCCGAGGTATTCCGCCGTCACGTACAGCGGGTACTTGCCGGAGGACGTCGAGAGGTCGGTCTCGTGCTGCTCGTTGACCGGAGGGGCTTGGGCGACGCCCGGCCGCGCGCCGAGGAGACCGACGAGCGGGGCCAGAGCCAGGACCGCGATGCGGACTCTCATGCCGAACGAGCGAACCTCGAAGGGCCGGTGCCGAATTCCCGGATCCTCGCCGCGGGGCCCCTAGGAGGCGATGGCCTGATCCGGCTCGGCCGCCAGAGCCGGCAGCCCGGCGAAGAAGCCGGAGACCGCGTCCCGGAAGTCCGCCGGCGTGGAGAGCTCCGAGATCCGGATCCGCAGCGTCCGTCCGTGCGGCAGGCCGCTCGTGTACCAGCCCGTCATGGTCCGGAGCTTGTGCAGCGCCTCCTTCCCGTCATGAGCGGTCCGTTCGATCGCCTCGAAGTGGTCGAGCATCAGGTCTCGCCGTTCCTCGAGCGTCGCCTCTCGAACCGTGCGGCCGGCCAGCCGGTCGGCGATCTGCCGGAAGATCCACGGATTCTTCATCGTGGCGCGCCCGATCATGACGGCGTCGCAGCCCGTGTCGGCGAAGAGCGCGAGCGCGTCCTCGGGGGTCGAGACATCGCCGTTGCCGACGACCGGAATCGAGAGATGCCGCTTCAGCTCCGCGATGCGCCGCCGGTCGGCGCGGCCCGTGTACATCTGCCGCGCGGTGCGCGCGTGCATCGCAACGGCCGCCACGCCCTCGTCCTCGCACATCCGCCCGAGATCCAGAAAGTTCATGCTTCGGTCGTCGAGGCCCAGGCGGAACTTCACCGTCAGCGGGATCGAGAGCCGGCGCCGGACCGAGCGGACGATCTCGCGCGCGAGGGGAAGATCGCCCATCAGCGCCGCGCCCGCGCATCCCTTGAGGACCTTGTTCGCCGGGCAGCCCATGTTGATGTCGCAGACGTCGGGGGCGAGCTCTTCGACGATGTCCGCGGCCGCCGACATCCGCTCGGCATCCGCTCCGTAGATCTGGATCGACAGCGGCCGCTCCTCCTCGGAGAAGACGAGCTTGCGCAGCTGCCGCGCGCTGCCCCGCGTGATCGCCTCCGACGAGATGAACTCCATGGTGACGAGCCCGACGCCGCCGATGCGCCGCAGCATCAGGCGGTAGACGTGGTCCGTGATGCCCGCCATCGGGGCGAGAATCAGCGGAGGATCGACGCGGAGCGGCCCGATCGCAAGCATGGAACTTGCAATCTTAATGTCTCCGCCGCTTCGGGGGCGGGTGCGCGAGACCCCCGAGGCTTGGTAGGATTGACGGGGTTCCACTTTCGGGAGGTTTTGATGTCCTCGACGGCCACCGCGACACCGGGTGCCGGGTCCCCCTGGATCCACAGCAGGCGTTTCGACCTCTTCTTCCTGACGCTGTCGGGGGCGCTCGTGTTTTTCCCGTACCTGTCCTACGGGCTTCTTCAGCGCCTCGGCGTCTCGGAGGCCACCGCGAGCCTGGTCGTCGGCTTGTCCGTGACCGTCCTCGTGGGCGGCCCCCACATGTACTCGACATTCCTGAGGACGACACTCGAGCCGAGGTTCCGCGCCCGATATGGATGGCTGACCTATCTGCCGCTCGTCGTGATCCCGACCCTGGTGATCCTGGGCGCTCTGCACAACTTCCTGCTGCTCTTGACCGGTTTCTTCCTCTGGGCCTCGCTTCACGTGACCCATCAGGCCCAGTACATCTCGGAGACCTACCGGATGCGGGCGGGCGCCCCGGTCCGGGCGATCGACCGCTGGCTCGACGGCGCGGTGATCCTCGGCGCGCTGTACCTGATGGCCATGTACAAATTCGTCGAGAGCCGGTTCGCCCTCGGCGACAGCCCCCTGCTCTTCCCCGAGTTTTTGAAGCATCGCTGGGTGGCCATCGGTTTCACCGCCGGCTATGCCGCGTTCTTCCTCTTCTATGCCGCGCGGGTCTACGGAGAGATCCGGCGGGGCGAATCGTCATGGCCGCGCCTGCTCTTCATGACGATGACGGTCGCGATGTCGATGGTCGTTCCCCTTTTCGACAACCTCGACGTGTCCTTTCAGGGCTTCAACACGTGGCACTCGCTCCAGTACCTCGCCCTGACCTGGTTCATCCTCGGGCGCGAAGCGGCGACGGGACGGATCGAGAACAAGTTCGTGCGCGGCATCGCCGGGGGCCGGAAGACCTTCAAGTTCTACGCGACGACGATCGGGGCGACGATGTCGGCCGCCGTGCTCTATCTGCTCGTCTGGAAGGGCCTGGGCTTTGCACAGGACAAGAGCTACTACGCCGTGACGCTCTCCTTCCTGCTCTGCCACTATTTCTACGACCACATCCTCTTCCGCGACTTCGAGCCGCTCCAGCCGCTGCGGCACCGCGAACGCATCGCGGCATAAGAAACGTCGCCTCCGCTTCGTTCGGAGTCTGCGCGCCCCTTGGGCGCGCACCGCCGGGCGGCTCGCCCGGATGCGGGCTCGACCGCCCGGCTGACTCCTCACTGCGCTGCGGCTCCCGCGGCGTGAGCCTCCTCCCTCGCTTCGCTCGGGAGACTTCTCACGCCGCGATCTTTTCCGGCAGTGCCGCTTCTAAGGAATCGCTGGAATCGCTCGCGACAAGCCGGAGCGAACCGGCGGCACAGGGATCTCCCTAGTCTTTCGGCATTCCGGTCCCCCAGTAGTTCGCGTCGAAGAACGGGTTGTAGTCCTTCTTGGTCAGGAAGTTCAGGAGTCCGACGACCGTCCTGGTCGAGCCGAACTTCCAGCGAAACGACTTCTGGTAGGACTTCAGGAACGTCAGGAACGTCTGGTCGCCGAGCTCGTGGTGCAGAGCGGCCAGCAGCAGCGGGCCTTTCTGGTACAGGAGGCCCGTCCGGATGAAGTACTGCGTGCGCGCGTCGCTGGCGACGTAGACGCGGTTGGCGAGAGAAATCGGCGCCTTGTCGGTTGCCAGGCGCGCGCCGGGCTTCCAGTGGTTGACGATCGACTTGTACTCCGCGTCCCCCTTGCCGGCCTTCATGAAGAGCGCCGCCGAGTACTCCGCGAACGACTCGGTCAGCCATTGCTCCTCGTGGCTCGGCATCTTGACGACGTGGCCCCAGTACTGGTGCGCGATCTCGTGGGCGAAGCGCTCGTTGACTCCGCCCGAGTAGAGCTGGTTCTCCTCCGCCCCGCCGAGCGGATTGAACGCCTCCTTCGTGATGAACATGACGCCAGGAGGAGCCTGGCCGAAACCGTACGAGTCGATCTCGAGGATGTTGAACTCGGGAAACGGAAACGGCCCGAGGAACTCCTGGTAGAACTGGATGATCGTGGCCGACAGATCCATGAGCTGCTTCATGGCGCGCTCGTTCTTGAGCGCGTAGGTCGCGACCCGGATCGTCACGCCGTCGCGCACTTCTTCCTTGTAGGTGTAATCCCCCGCCAGCACCACGGCGAACTGGACCGGGCTCTCGACCCTCGTCTCCAGGACGTTGTCGCCGCCCTCCTCGACGCGCCGGATCGTCTTTCCGGGCGCGAACGGAACGAACGGCTTCCTGACCCGGACGATCGCGTGGAACGTGTAGTACTGCTCGCAGAGCTCGGGCTGCGGGAACCAGGGCCACACGCCGAGCTCCCAGAAGTTGGAGCCCCCGGGATGGACGAGGAAATCGCCGTCGATCTCGAAACGCAGCTTCACGGGCCGGTCCGGTCCGACCGGCTCCGCGAGCTGGACCAGCAGATCCAGGTCGGAGTGATCGAAGGCGAGCTCGCGGCCCTGTTCGTCCGTGACGCGGCGCAGGCGCTCGTGGCGCTCGGAGAGATGCTCTCCGAACGTCGAATAAACCGCCCCCTCGAGGTCGAGCTCGAGCACGCGGGTCGCCGGCTGCTGCGGCACGATCGTCTCGACGACCGTCAGGCTCACGTCCTTGTCGTCAGACGCCTTGACCTCGAGGTCCACGTCCGTGAGCACGAACCGCGGCCGGGGCGGATCGCGCCGGTCGCGACCGAGCTGGCTCGAGAGCGTGACGGCGAAGACCGCGTCGCGAAAGGCCGCCTCGCCGGACCGGCTGCCCTGCAGATAGGCCAGGCGCTCGTCCGCGTTCAGGCCGCCGCGGCGCCGGTAGAGCAGGTCTTCGGCTCCCCCCGACATCTCGACCCAGACCCTCGCGGAGGCCGGATCGTTGAGTTGTTGGGCGGCGAAGAACGTCGGCAGGCTCGTTCCCCGCCTCTTCAGGAACTTCTCCCGGTGCGCCTGGAAGGCGGCGCTCAATCCGGGCGAGCCCGCCGCCGGAGTCTCGGGCGCCTTCTCTCCGGTCGCGATCCAGAGCAGCGTCGTGAAGCGATCCCTGATCGCGAGGCCCTTGCCCGTCTTCTCCGCCGAGAGGCTGGTGTCCTTCTTCACCATGTAGGTGACGAGCGGCGCCTCGATCGGATCCTCCGTGACGTATTCCATGGTCCCGGTGCCCTGGAAGAAGATCCCCACGACCTCGTCGCCGGCCTTCACGGAGGCCATGCTGCCGGATGCGAGCGTGCAGACGAGATGGCCGGAGGCCAGCCGCAGGTTCGCAACGCGCGCCGCCTGGTCGGAAATCTGGAGCTTCTCGAAACGATCCACGACCTCTCGAAGACCCGGTGTCGGTCCCGAGGCGGCGGCGGACGAGGAAACCCCCAGGATTCCCGCGGCGAGCAGCCCGAAGAGCCTCATGGAGAGCCTCCCGCCGGCAGTCCGGTACCGCCGCCGTCTCTTATTTCAGCAGGTCGGAGTACGTGTTGACCGGAGTGTACCCCTTCGGCTTTTCGAAGAGGTCCGGATCGGCGCCGATTCGAACGTCCAGCAGCTCCGTGGTCATGAAGGGCTGGTACTCGTCGGATGGGTCCTTCTTCGAGTGCTCGATTTTGACGACGAGCCTTCCGAGGTCGCGGGCCACCCAGAGCGTCACGAGATCCCCCGAGGGCAGGCTCATGTGCCAGCGGTCGCAGGGATGCAGGCCATGGACATCGTCGCCGATGCGCTGGATCTTCGCGCCGAATCGGTCGGCGTAGGACTGGGGATCGAATCCGGGCTCGAGCGGATAGCCGGGAACGATCTCGTCGGTCGGAACCCACGGGGACTCGAGCAGTCTCTTCGTCGTCGGCCGGAACTGCCAGACCTGACGGAGATCGGGACGCACGATCTTCACGAGGGGCGCTCCGTTCATCCGCGCCTCGACGCGCTTCGATTCCCCGCGAACCGCCACCTCGAACCGCTCCTCCTTCGAGAAGGCGAGCGTGGCGCGGTAGCCGTCCCGGGCGATGGTCTTGAGACCCCCGCCGCCGCACGCGCCCGCCCAGAGAACGGCCGCGGCGAGCGCCGCGACGCGCGCGCGATTCAAGGACCGCTCGGAATCAGGATGAGGGTGTCCTGCGGCGTCCCGAGCGGCTGACTCCCCTTGTCGATGACGACGTAGTCCTCCTCGAGACCGAAGCCCACCTTGCCACCCATCATCCACGGCAGCTCGACCTGGAGCGAGGGCTCGATCGCAAAGGTCTGGTCCCGGTCGATCGTGTAGCCTCCGAGCTTCCCGTAACGGTCCGGCCACGCCGGCGCGAGCAGCGGTCCGAGGTCGTGCGTGTACGCGCCGATCGGGTGGCCGGTCGCGTGCGGAAACTCCTCGAACCCGGCGTCCGTGATCGCCTTGCGGGCCGCGGTGTCGACCGCGGTTCCGGTCGCGCCGGGTTTCAGGGCCGCGGCGGCCGCGCGGTTGGCGGCGCGGACGGCCTCGAAGGCGGCCGCCACCTCGGTCGGCGCTTCCGTCTCGCCCGGCCGAAGCACGTACGCGAGCCGCTGGATGTCCGTCTTGTAGCCGGCGTCGTCCACGCCGAAGTCGATCCGAATGACCGAGCCCGGGAGGATCAACGCCTCCGACGCGGCCGAGTGGCCGCGAGCGGGCCCGGCCATGACGTTCGGATCCTGATCTTCTTCCCACGAGGGTCCGAGACCCATCTCGCGGCGCCGTTTGCGGATGAAGGCGGCGAGATCCTCTTCGGTCGTCGTGCCCGGCTTGACGACGGCGGGCGTGAGCGCCTCGGCGAGAATCTGCTCCGTCTTCTTGACCGCCTCGCGCATCTTCGCGATCTCTTCGGGCGTTTTCCGGCTGCGGTAGGAGATCAGGAAGGCCTCGGCGGAGACCAGCCGCTTCGAGTAGTCCGGCCCGATGGTGTCGCGCAGCCACTGGAGGTTGCCCGCGGTCATCCCGTCGGCGAGGGGCTCGTCGCGAGACATGTCGACGGCGATCAACCTGGGATTGAGCTTTTCGATCTCGGCTTTGAGGGCCGGTCCCGCGCCCTCCTTCTCGTAGGGAACGACCCGCGTATAAAGGCCCGACTTCTCGAAGGCGTCCGTGTCGTAGCTCGCGACCACGGCGACGCTCTCGACCCGGTCGCCCTTGTCGACGAAGAAACACGCGGCGCGTCCGACGGCGTGATCCGCCGCCACGTCGAAGGCCACGGGGTCCACCGTTCCCTCACGCGTCACGACGAGCCACGAGTCCACGTTGGCGTGGCGCAAAGCGGCGATGAGATACCGCTCCATGCGCTCGGCGCGGGAGCGGACCTTCAGCGGCGCGACCGGGCCGGCGGGTGTCGGGGTCACCTTCGGCCGCACCGTCGGCCGCGGCGGGTGGATCGGAACCTCCTGGAGAAGCGCGAAAACGAGCGCGGCGAGTCTCATGCGCGGCTAACTCTAGCTCACTGACGCGCTCCCGGCCGCCGCCGGCGATGACGGCGGCGAATGCAATAATCCGGATCCTCATGACGTGGTGGGAATCCTGGTTCGGCGAGGAGTACCTCGATCTCTACCCGCACCGCGACCTCGCGTCCGCGCGCCGGGAGGCCACCTTCGCGCTCGCCCACCTGCCGGAGCATCCCGCGCCGGTTCTCGATCTCTGCTGCGGGACGGGCAGACATTCGATCCCGCTCGCCGAAGCCGGGGCGCCGCCGGTCGGCCTCGACTACTCCGCGCCGCTGCTCGACCTGGCCCGCCGCCGCGATCGCCACAACCTGCTCGTCCGCGGTGACATGCGGGCGCTGCCATTCCGGGACGCCTCCTTCCGGACCGTGCTGAACTTCTTCACGAGCTTCGGCTACTTCCGGACCGAGGCGGAGAACACCGCCGTCGTCGAGGAGATCGAGCGCGTGCTCCAGCCCGGCGGCGCCTTTCTCTGCGACACCTTCGGCCGCGACCACGTGCTCGCGCGCCTGGTGCCGGAGGAGCGCCGGTGCTGCGGCGACAAGCAATACCGCATCCGGCGGTCCTGGGACGCGGCCTCCGCGCGCCTCGAGAAGGAGATCGAGGTCCAGCGCGCCGGCTCCTCCGAAATCTTCCGCGAGAGCGTGCGCGCCTATGCCCCGGACGAGCTCATCGCCCTGCTCGAGCGAGCGGGACTCGGCGTCGCGTCGGTCTGGGGCGACTTCGACGAGTCGCCCCTGCGCCCCGACTCGCCGCGGCTGATCGTTCTCGCCCGGAAGGCGGAGAAACCGTCGTGATTCCGTACGCGAAGTATCCGGGCCTCTCGCCGCTGTTCCTCGAGTTCCTCGAGGGCAACCCCGAGCTCTACCCCGACCGGCCGACCCTCGACGCCGCCGCCGAGCGCGGCCGCGCGCTGCTCGCCGCGGGCCGGAAGACGCGCGTGCCGGCTGCGGCGTTCCGATGCCGGGGCGGCGCGGCGCAGAAGATGGCGGCCGACCTCGCCGAAGGCCGGGCCGTCGCGGTTTCCGCCGGCCACCAGGTAGGCCTCTTCACGGGCCCCCTCTTCACGCTGATGAAGGCTCTCGACGCGATTCATCTCGCCCGGGAGATCTCGAAGCGGGGCGTTTCCGCGGTCCCGGTCTTCTGGGCGCTGACCGACGATCACGACCTCCAGGAAATCGCGCGCACTGCGCGGCCCACGCCCGACGGGCCCGAGGTGCTCGTCCTCGAGGGCGCCGACCGCCAGAACCGCCAGCCGGTCGGACGGCTGCCGATTCCCGAGGCCGTGCGCGGCATCGTCGACGCCTTTCGCCCCGACGTTCGGGACGAAGACGGCGAAAGCCTCCTCCAGGCGTTTGCGGCACGGAGCGCTCCGAAGACGTCCTACGGCGAAGCGTTCATCGAGACCCTCCTCGATCTCGTGGACCCGGATCCCCTGCTCGTTCTCGATCCGCTGGACGAGCGGCTCCGCTCGGCCACGGCCGCGCTCTTTCTCGATGCCGCGCAGAGGTCGCAGGCGCTCGGCGCCGCCCTCGCCGCGACGGAAAAGGCGCTCCGGGACTCGGGCCGCCCCGTGCCCGCTCCCCTGCCCGATGGTTTTTCCTTCTTCACGATCGACGGCGACGGCCGCCGGCGCGTGGACGACGCGGCCGAGGCGGGCCGGCGCGTCCAGGCGGGCGAGGCGTGGCCTTCGGCCGACGTCATAACCCGCCCGGTCCTGAAGTCGTATCTCTTCCCCATGGCGGCCAGCGTCCTCGGGGCGGCGGAGATCGCGTACCACGCGCAGAGCCTGCCGCTCTACGAGCTCTTCGACGTCACGCCGCCGGTGCTCTTTCCCCGCACGCATGTCGTGCTGCGCGGGCCGGCGGAGCGCCGGCTGGCGGAACAGCTCGGCGTCGGAGACGACGACCTGCTCGCCGCTCCCTCGGCCGATGAGGCTCGTCCCGTTCCCGAAGCCGACGCCGTCGCGCGCGCCGCCGAGGCGACCGCGGCGAGCCTGGCGAAGCTCGCCCCGCCCCTCGAGGCGCTCGACGGGTCCCTCACGGGCGCGCTCGAGACCGCGGGCAAGAAGATCGCGTACCAGTTCGACCAGCTCGCCGAGCGGGCCCGCAAGGCCGCGAGCCGCAAGGAGGACGTGGCGTCGAACCGCCGCGCGCGCCTCTCCCGCGCCCTGATGCCCGACGGAATCCCGGCGGAGCGGGTCTACCCGCCGCTCACGTGGATGCTCGCCTGGGGCCGGCCCGTGGTCGATCGTCTTCGCGCCGCCGCCGGGCATTCGACCGAGGGTGTCGCGCTCGTGGACCTCGGGGAAGGCGAGGAGGAATCGCATGCCGGTTGACGTCCTCGCGATCTCCGCGCATCCGGACGACGTCGAGCTGACCTGCGGAGGCACGCTGGCGCGGATGAAGGCGGCCGGGTACCGGTTCGCCGTCATCGACCTGACGCGCGGCGAGATGGGAACGCGCGGCTCGGCGGAGATCCGCGCGAAGGAAGCGCGGCGGGCCGCCGAGATCCTCGGCGCCGACTTCCGGGAGTCGCTCGACCTCGGCGACGGCGGCCTCCGCCTCGGCCGCGAGTCGGAGCTGAAGGTCATCGAGGTCATCCGGCGCGAGAAGCCGCGCGTCGTCCTGGCGCCGTATCCCGACGACCGCCACCCCGATCACCGCCGCGCCGGCCAGCTCGTGACGGACGCGGCCTACTACGCGGGGCTCAGAAAGCTCGAGACGGCGCACCCGGCTCACCGCCCGCAGCAGACCGTCTACTTCTCGACGTTCGACCCGAAGCCTCCCGAGTTCGTCGTGGACGTGACGCCCTACATCGAGCTCCGCCGCTCCGCGATGCGCGCGTTCGAGAGCCAGTTTCACACGCCGGAATCGACCGAGCCGCAGACGATCCTCTCCCAGCGCGACTTCCTCGACATGGTCGAGGCGCGGGCCCGGCAGCACGGGGCGCTCATCGGCGTCGAATTCGGAGAGGGCTTCCTGTCGCGCCGTCCGCCGCGCGTCGACGACCTGGTGCAGGCCTTCGCGGGAATGGAGCCGGGGTTCTGAGGAGGATCGTGGCGATCGGACGCCCCTCACACCATCCGGCCGCTCGCTTCGCGGGACGCGGCCTTCGGCCGCGGCCGGCCCTCCATGGAGCGAGGGGAAACCCCTCGCGCTCCCCCGCTCCCGGAGAGGGAGCGCGCAGGTGAAGATCGGCATCACCTGCTATCCCACCTTCGGCGGATCGGGCGTCGTCGCGACCGAGCTCGGCGTTGCGCTGGCCGCGCGCGGCGACGAGGTGCACTTCATCTCCTATGCGCTTCCTTCGCGGCTCGAGCTTCCGCGGGAGCGCGTCCACTTCCACGAGGTCATCGCGCCGTCCTACCCGCTCTTCGTCTCGCCTCCGTACACGCTGGCGCTCGCGACGAAGATGGCGGAGGTCGCGGCGAGGGCGAAGCTCGACCTGCTCCACGTCCACTACGCACTGCCCCACGCCATCTCGGCGATCCTGGCCCGAGAAATGGGCAACGGCAACGGCGTCCGGCTCAAAGTCGTCACGACGCTGCACGGCACCGACGTCACGATCGTGGGCATGGACCGGTCGTACCTGCCGATCACCCGCTGGGGAATCGAGAAGAGCGACGCCGTCACCGCCGTGTCCCAGTACCTGAGGGACGTGACGGTCCGGGAGTTCGGCGTGCAGCGCCCGATCGAGGTCCTTCCGAACTTCGTGGACGCCCGTCTCTACCGGCCGGACGGCGCCTCGCCCTTCGCGCGCTCGCTGGCCCGCCCCGGGGAGTCCCTCATCGTCCACGTCTCGAATTTCCGGCCGGTCAAGCGGATCCGCGACGTTCTCGCCGTCTTCGACCGGGTCCGGCAGAGGATCCCGGCGCGGCTCCTCCTCGTCGGCGACGGGCCCGACCGTTCCCTCGCCGAGCGTCTCGCGCGCGAGGGGGGATTCGAGGATCGCACCGTCTTTCTCGGCAACGTCGCGGCGATCGAGACGATCCTGCCGGCGGCGCGCCTCATGCTCCTGCCGTCGGACGCCGAATCCTTCGGGCTGGCGGCGCTCGAGGCCATGGCCTGCGGCGTCCCGGTCATCGGGACTTCGGCCGGCGGGCTGCCCGAAGTCGTCGAGGACGGGCGCCAGGGATTCCTGCGGCCCGTCGGCGACGTGGACGGGATGGCGCGCGGCGCGCTCGAGCTTCTCGAAAACCCCGAGCTGTGGACGCGCTTCTCCGCCGACTGCCGCCTCCGCGCCGAACGCGAGTTTCCGACGGACGCGCTCGTGACCCGTTACCGCGAGCTGTACGAAGCCACGCTCGCGTCCTGAGCCCGGCGCTCCTCGGTCAGTTCCCGAGATCCGAGGCGTCGCGGCTCTCGTCCGCGTAGTCCTGGAGGCGGCGCTCCTTCTCGTCGTGCGGACAGAATGCCGCGCGCCACGCGTTCGAAGCGAGGACGCGAAGCTCGGCGTCGGTCAAGCCGAGCGTCGTCCTCGCGAAGCGGTACTCGCCCCGCGTGGTCGTCCCGAAGAGCACCGGATCATCGGCCGAGAGCGTGACGTGGACGCCCGCCTCGAGCAGCCGGCGCAGCGGATGAGCGTCGGCGGCCGAGACCGCGCGCGTCTGCACGTTGCTGGTCGGAGCGACGCAGAGAATGGTGCCCTCCTCGGCCAGCCGTTCGAGCAGTCGCGGATCGGCCGCCGCGGCGATCCCGTGATCGAGCCTCTCCGGACGCAGCGCGTCGAGAACGTCGCGAACGGAGTCCGGCCCCGACCACTCTCCGGCGTGGACCGAAGTGCGCAAGCCGAGCGCCCGGGCGCGGAGATAGACGCCGCCGAACGCCGACGCCGGGATCGAAGCCTCGTCGCCGCCCATTCCGAACCCGACGATCGACGGCAGCGGCCGGGACTCGTACAGGTCGAGCACGCGGTCCGCCGACTCGGGGCCCCATTGCCGCACGACATCGAGCAGGATCCGACAGAGAACGCCGCGGGTCTCGAGGGCTTCCCGGAAACCGACGTCGATGGCCTCGAGACAGGCCCCGGCATCGAGGCCGATGCGCCGGAAGACCTCGGGCGACACATAGATCTCGGCGTAGTCCACCCGGTCGTCGGCGAGCGCCCCGGCCACGGCGAGCGCGGCGCCGACGTAGTCCTCGGGCCGCCGGAAGAGACGGCACAAATCGGCGAAGAGCCCGAGGAATCCGGCCGAGTCGCGGACCGACGCCCTCGCCTTCTCGAAGGCGGCGGGATCCGCGAAGCCGTGGCCCGCTCGAGCGGCCAGGCGCGCGATCTCGGGCGGCGGCAGGCAGCCTTCGAAGTGGAGGTGGCAGTCGGCGAGGGCGAGGGCGTTTTCGGTCTTCACAATCGGGCACCCGACCTTCAGAATCGCAGGACCACCGCCACTATATGCGCCGACCCCGACTCCTCGCGCTCTTTCTCGACGTGCTCATCTGCGCCGTGGCCGCCGACCTCGCCGGCCTCGCCCTGACCGGTATCGTCTGGCGGTTTCTGCCCGGGCTGCGAGGAGCGATTCCGGCCCTCTGGGCGGCGGCGGGGACGGCGGCCGTCGCGGCCTTCCTGCTCCGGGACGCCCGCGGAGGCCGCGCCCGACGGTGGCTGGCCCTGGAGGCGAGGCGGCCCGACGGCGCCCTCCCCGGCCGCTGGGGCTCGATCCGTCGTAACTTCCCCCTGATCGTGCCTTTCTGGAACGTTTACGACGCCTGGCCCGTGCTCCGTAACGAGCCCCGGAGGACAGACCGGCGCACGAAAATCCGTATCCTGCAGGTAACATAGGGGATGCCGTTCCGGCGCCCGTCCTCCGGAAACGGGCCTTGAACCTTTTGCCACGCGATCCGTTGTTAAGACTCGGAAGAGACATGCAAACCAGACGCCGCGCCGCCGCTGCCCTGCTCGCCCTCGTTCTGGCCGCACCCCTGCGCGCCGGCGGGCCGGATCAGGAAGTCTTCGAGAAAGCCTACTCGATGGAGGGCATCGTCAAGATCTCCGTCGAGAACGTCAACGGAAACATCCAGGCCACCGCCTGGGACAAGCCGTATTTCAAGGTGCACGCGATCAAGAAGGCCGAGGGAGGGCGGGCGGAAGAGACGCTGCGTCTGACCGAGATCCGCGTCCAGAAGCTCGGCAACGAGATCAAGGTCGAGACCGTCAACCCGAAGCGTCGGCGCCTCTTTGGCTTCCTCGATTTCGGTTCCTCGGGCGCGCACGTGGACTACGAGCTGCAGATTCCGGCCCGGACCGACGTGCGGTTCGAGACGTGCAACGGCAAGCTCGTCGCGAGCGGCTTCGCGGGTACGATCTCGAGCGACGCGGTCAACGGCTCGATCGAGCTCACCGGGATCGCGGGTCCCACGAGCGCCACGACGGTCAACGGTTCGGTGCGCCTGGCCTTCGCGGGGGCATTGCACAAGACGCGGATCGAGACCGTCAACGGCTCGATCGACGTCGCCTTCGACAAGACGTCCTCGGTGAGCTACGACCTCGAGACCGTCAACGGCCACATCGAGGGAAGCTTCGAGATGCCGGTCGACGGCAAGTTCGGCCCGAAGGAGGCGCGGGGCAGCTACAACGGCGGCACCGAGCCCCTGCACTGCGAGACCGTCAACGGAACGATCCGGCTCAAGGCGATCTGACCGGCCCGCGGACCCGCTGATATCCTCGCCGGCATGAACGCCGAGGGTTTCTCCCCGACGCGTCCGGCCCTCCTCGTCCTGGCGTACCTTCCGCTGCTCGGGTTTCCCGTCCTCTTCACGTCTCACGATCGCGAAGTGCGCTGGCACGCCCGCAACGGCCTCGCCCTCTTCGGCGCGGCCGCCTCCGTCGGATTGCTGGCCACGCTCGTCGGCATCCTCGCGCCGTCCGTGACATGCCTCTACGCCGTCGGCGCGCTGATCGTCGCGCTGCTCTACGTCTCGATCGTCGTCCTCGCCGCCGTGACGGCCCTTCACGGACGGCGGCTCATCATCCCGGGCGTCTCCGCCTATGCCAGCCGACTCTCGCGCGCCGACCGGAACTAGCCGCCGCGCGTCCCTCGCCGGACCGATCCTCGCGGCCGTGATCGGTTTCGCCGCGGGCGACTCGTTGAGGCCCGCGGCGGAACAGGCGAGCGCGCGGATCGCTCTGGCGTCGATCGACGCCTACCGGGCGACGGTGTCGCCGGTCCTTGCGCGGACGGGCGTCGTGCACTGCCGCTTCGAGCCGACGTGCTCGGAGTACGGGCGCGAGGCGATCTCGCGCTACGGATTCCCGAAGGGATTCGCGCTCACCGCGGGACGCGTGCTGCGGTGCAATCCCTGGGCGAAGGGCGGCGCGGACCCGGTGCCATAGGCCCCCTCACCGCCAGTGAGACGACGGATTCGCGCGAACGCTCTCCCCCTCACCCCAACCCTCTCCCCCCTTCGGGGGACGAGGGCGTAAGACTCGACCCGCGGCACTATCGGTGAAGCTCGCGGCGTGAGAAGTCACCCGAGCGGCGCGAGGGTGGAGGCTCACGCCGCGGGAGCCGCAGCGAGCGTCGGCGACCCGGCCGGCGGTCGAGCGCCTTTGCGCAAAGCCGCCGGCCGGTGCGCGCCCATGGGGCGCGCAGATCCCGAAGCGAGCGAAGGCGACGGAAGCGGAGGCGACGAGAATGGTGCCGTCGGCCGGACTCGAACCGGCATGGGTTGCCCCATACGCCCCTCAAACGTACGTGTCTACCAATTCCACCACGACGGCACGGGGGGACGATTTTATGGTTTGGCCGGACTTCCCGGGGGCTTCGACGAGCTTCCCGACGCCGGCGCGGCCGGAACAGGCGCCGCGGCGGCCGGCTGGCCCGGCGCGCTCTGCCCCGCGGCCGCAGGCGGCAAGGCCGGCGCGGAAGCCGGCGCTTTTTTCGCCGCCGCGGCCGGCAGAGACTTCGAGATGACCGAGGACTTCGGACGGGCTTCGAGGATCGCGAGCAGGAGCGAGAGTACGACGAAGCCGATGAAGGCTCCCGTCGTCATCTTGTGCAGAAACGTCGTGGCGCCGCGGGCGCCGAAAGCGGTCTGGCTCGATCCACCCCCGAAGGCTCCGGCGATGTCCGCACCCTTGCCCTGCTGGAGCAGGACCACCAGGATCAGAAAGAAGCAAACGATGACGTAGACGGTGACCAGAACGGCGTACACGAGGCCTCCACGAAAAGGGCGGGCAGTTTACGCGGCGCGGCGGGGGGCGTCAAGCGCGGGCGATCGCGGCGAAGGAGGAGGCCGAAAGGCTCGCCCCGCCGATCAGAAACCCGTCGGCGCGCGGAGCGGCCAGTAGCGCCCGGGCGTTCTCGGCCGTGACCGACCCCCCGTAGAGCAGCCTCAGGTCGCCGCGCCCGGAGAGAATCTCTCCGATGCGGGAGCAGGCCGCGCCGGAGTCGGCGGCCGAAGCCGACCGGCCGGTCCCGATGGCCCAGATCGGCTCGTAGGCGACCACGAGAGGCTCCGACGGGGGATCGTCGCGAAGCGCCTCGAGCTCCTCCGAGAGAACCTCGTCCGTCTTCCCCGCGTCGCGCTCCTCGGCGGTCTCGCCGATGCAGTAGATCGGGACGAGGCCCGCCTCGCGGCAGCGGACGATCTTCTTCGCGAGCATCGGACCGCCCTCGCCGAAGAGCCGGCGCCTTTCCGAGTGGCCGACGATCGCGTAACGGCAGCCGGCGTCGGCGGCCATGGCGGCCGAGACCTCGCCGGTGTACGCCCCCTCGGCCTCGGCGGCGACGTTCTGACACGCGAGCGACCAGCGGCCGCGCTCGTCGCGCGCGGCGTCGAGCAGGGGAAACGCCGGAGCGAGGACGAGCTCGGCGCGCGGAAGGCCGGGACCGATCTCCCGGCCGAGCTCCTCGGAAAACGCCCGCGCCTGTGCGCGGGTCTTGTGCATCTTCCAGTTCGCGACGAAGAGGTTCACGGCCGGTGCATCAGCGCTCGAGCGCGTCGATCCCCGGCAGCCTTCCCTCGGCCAGAAACTCGAGCGAGGCTCCGCCGCCCGTCGAGACGTGGGTGAACTTCTCCGCCACGCCCGCGGCGTGAGCCGCCTGGACGCTCTCTCCCCCGCCGACGACCGTGACCCCCGGCGAGGCCGCGACGATCTTCGCCACGCCCATCGTGCCGGCGTCGAAGGGCGGCCTCTCGAAGACGCCCATCGGTCCGTTCCAGAAGATCGTCCGGACGGGAGCGAGAAGGCGCTCGAACTGCTCGAGCGTCCGGGGGCCGATGTCGAGCGCCATGAGGCCGTCGGGGATCTTCTGGATGCCGACCGTCTTCGCCCCCGCGCCGTCGTCGGGCGACTTCGCGACGACGAAGTCGGAAGGCAGGGCGATGGTCTTCTTCGCCTCCTTGCAGAAGTCCAGGATCTCCCGCGCGAGGGGAACCTTGTCCTCTTCGAGCAGGGAGCGGCCGACCGAAAGACCGATGGCGCGGACGAAGTGGTTCGCCATTCCGCCGCCGACGAGAAGGACGTCCGCGCGCCGCGAGAGCACCCGCAGCGTGTCGATCTTGCCCGAGATCTTGGCGCCGCCGAGGATGGCCGCGAACGGACGCTCGGGCTCGAGCAGCCGCGAGAGCTCCCGGACTTCCTTCTCGAGCAGGAGACCGGCGCCCTTCTCCCCGAGCCGCTCCGGCACGCCGACGATCGAGGCATGGGCGCGATGCGCGGCGCCGAACGCGTCGTCGACGTAGACGTCCGCGAGCGCCGAAAGCTCGGCGGCGAAGACGGGATCGTTCCCCTCCTCGCCGGCGTGGAAGCGCAGGTTCTCGAGCAGCAGCACCTCGCCGGGCGCGAGGGCGTCCGCGGCCTTCGCCGCTTCCGGGCCGACGCAGTCGTCCACGAACCGCACGGGCTTGCCCAGCCGCTCCGCGAAGCGCACCGCCACCGGCGCGAGCGAGAGCTCCGGCTTGTGCCTGCCCTTGGGCTTTCCGAGATGCGAGGCGCAGACGACCCGCGCCCCCCGCTCGAGCGCGAGGCGCACCGTCGGCAGCGTCTCGACGATCCGCGTGTCGTCCGAGACCCGTCCCCCGTCGAGCGGAACGTTGAAGTCCACCCGAAGAAAGAGCCTTCGCCCGTGCAGCGGAAGATCTCGGATCGATTTCATCGGGCCGGTAGAATAGCGCAGTGAAACGGCGCCTGGCCGCCCTCCTGATCGCGCTCGCGGCGGCCGCGCTCCAGGCCGCCGACCTGCCGCAGGCCTCGCTCGGGACGGGAGGCGGCGTCGCCGCGGAAGAGGGCACCGCCGCGGGAGTCGGCATCGAAATTTTGCGCCAGGGCGGCAACGCGGCGGATGCCGCGGTCGCCGTCGCCTTCGCCCTGGCGGTGACCTGGCCGGAGGCGGGCAACATCGGCGGCGGCGGCTTCTGGATCTCGCGCGACGCGAAGGGGCACGTCCTCGCCGTCGACTTCCGCGAGACGGCCCCCCGCACCGCGCGCCGCGATCTCTTCTTCGAATCGGGAAAGGCGCCCGCGCCGTCCTCTACGGAAGGACCGCTCGCCTCCGGAGTGCCGGGTTCGGTCGCGGGTCTCGCGCTCGCCCACCGCCGCGCGGGCCGCCTTCCCTGGAAGACGGTCATCGAGCCCGCGATCCGCCTCGCCCGCGACGGCTTCCCGATGACGGCCAACGTCTCCGAATCGATCGCCGCGGAACGCAAACGGCTCGCCCGCGATCCCGAGGCCGCCCGGATCTTCCTTCCCGGCGGCGCGCCTCCTCCTCCCGGCGCACTCTTCCGGCAGCCCGACCTCGCGAAGACCCTCGAAGCCATCCGCGACCGCGGCGAGGACGGCTTCTACCGCGGAGGCGTCGCCCGCGACATCGAGGCCGCGCAGAAGAGAGCGGGAGGCCTGATCACGCGGGGCGATCTCGCCCGCTACGAGGCGAAGGTCCGGCCCGCGCTTCACTTCCGATTTCTCGACGCCGACGTGTACACGCTGCCGGCTCCTTCCTCCGGCCCGGTCCTCGCCGAAATGGCGATGGCCGCCGAGCTCGCCGCGCCCGAGATACGCGCCGGAGGCGCGCGCGGGATCCACTGGCTGGCCGAGATCGAGAAGCGGGCGTTCCGAGACCGCAACGAGCTCCTGGGCGATCCGTCCTTCGGCGGAGTCCGGGAGCGCGTCTTCACGGATCCCGCGCGGATCCGGCGCCTCGTCGCCTCGATCGACCCGGAGCGCGCCACACCCTCCGCGAACCTCGCGCGGGTTTTTCCGGAGAAGCCGTTCACGACGCACTTCTCGGTCGTCGACAAGGACGGCATGGTCGTCGCCGTGACCACGACGCTCAACGACTCGTTCGGCAACGCCCGTGTCACCCCCGGCCTCGGCTTCCTCTGGAACAACGAGATGGACGACTTCGCGACGCGCCCGGGCGAGAAGAACATGTACGGCCTCGTCCAGGGAGAGGCCAACGCCGTGGCTCCGGGGAAGCGGATGCTCTCCTCCATGTGCCCGTCGATCGCCGTGCTGCCGCGGCGCGGCACGTTCGCATGGGGATCGCCGGGAGGCTCGACGATCCTCACGACCGATCTGCAGGTCCTGCTCGACCTCGTGCTGCGCTCCGAGAACCTGTCCGCCTCGGTCGCGGCGGCGCGCTTCCATCAGCAGGACCGCCCGGACGTGATCGAGGTCGAGAAGGATCGCTTCGATCCCGCCTGGATCGCGGCGCTCGAGGCGATGGGTCACACCGTCGAGGTGAGCGTGCGCGACCCGGTCGACGGGCGAATCGGACGCGTCCACGCCGTGGCGTCGCTTCCGGGCGGAAAGTGCGAGGCGGTCGCCGATCCGCGCCGCCATGGAGCCGGCCTGGTCGTCCAGCCCGCGCCGTGACGCGCCTGCCCCTCTTCCGCCCGCTCTACCGCGAGGGGCGGACGCTGCGTCTTCTCGACCAGCGGCGCCTTCCCGCCGAGGAGGTGTGGCTCTCCCTCGAGCGTGCGCCGGAGATCGCGGTCGCGATCCGGGACATGGCCGTGCGCGGCGCGCCGGCGATCGGCGTCGCGGCCGCCTACGGCGCGGCCTTCTCCCTGCGCAGCGGAAGCACGACGCCGCCCGCCGAACGCTTCGCGACGGCCCGGCGCCTTCTCGCGGCGACGCGCCCGACCGCGGTCAATCTCTTCGCCGCGCTCGAGCGAATGGAACGCCGCTTCGCGAGCGCCGCGGGCCTGGCGCCCGACGCGCTCGAGGAGGCGCTCGTCGCGGAGGCCGACGCCCTCGCCGCCGAGGACATCGAGGCCTGCCGCCGCATTGGAGCGTTCGGCGCGGAGCTGCTCTCGGGAGAGCGCCCCGTCCTCACCCACTGCAACGCGGGAGCGCTCGCGACGGCCGGCTACGGCACGGCGCTCGGCGTGATCCGAGCAGCGGTCGAGGCGGGCAAGTCGATTCGCGTCCTCGCCGACGAGACGCGACCCTTTCTCCAGGGCGCGCGCCTGACGGCGTGGGAGCTTTCCCGCGACGGGATTCCCGTCGAGATCATCACCGACAGCATGGCGGGCCACTTTCTCGCGCGCGGCGAGGTCGAAGCCGTCGTCGTCGGAGCGGATCGCATCGCCGCCAACGGCGACGTGGCGAACAAGATCGGCACCTATACCCTGGCGGTCCTCGCGAAGGAGAACGGCGTGCCGTTCTACGTCGCGGCGCCGATGACGACCGTGGACTTCGGGTGCCCCGGCGGCGGCTCGATCCCGATCGAGGAGCGGCCGGGAACGGAGGTCCTGACGTTCGCCGGCCAGGCGATCGCTCCCGCCGGCGTCTCCGCGCGCTACGCCGCCTTCGACGTCACGCCCGCGAGGTACGTGACGGCGATCGTCACCGACCGGGGCGTCTGCCGGGCGCCCTACGCGGCGAGCCTGGGTGCCGCCGCCGGCGTGCCGCCGCGTTCATGAACCGCGTCCTCGGCGTCGAGACCTCCTGCGACGAGACGTCGGCCGCCGTCCTCGACGGCGAGGGCCGCGTCCTCTCGAACGTCGTGTCGTCCCAGATGCAGGCGCACGCGCCCTACGGCGGCGTCGTGCCGGAGGTCGCGGCCCGCGCGCATCTCGAGAACCTGCCGGCGGTGCTCGAGGAGGCGCTGACGCTCGCCGGCGTGCGGCTCGAGGAGATCGATCTCGTCGCCGCGACCGCGGGGCCCGGCCTCATCGGAGCGCTCCTCGTCGGACTATCGGCGGCGAAGGCTCTCGCGTTTGCGCGCGGGATTCCGCTGGTCGGCGTCAATCACCTCGAGGGACACCTCTTCTCGGCGTACCTGCGCCCGGGGAGCGAGCCGCCTCTGCCGCTCGCCTACCCGTTCCACGGGCTCGTCGTCTCGGGAGGCCACGCGGAGCTCGTCCGCGTCGAGCAGGATCGGATCATTCCGCTCGCCCGCACCCGGGACGATGCTCCCGGCGAGGCGTTCGACAAGATCGCGCGCCGGGCGGGCCTCGGTTATCCGGGCGGCCCGGTGGTGGATCGGATCGCGGCGCGCGGACGCGGGGACCGCCATCCGTTTCCCATCGGCCGCGCCGGCGACGGGTCGCGCGACTTCTCGTTCTCGGGACTGAAGACCGCGATGCTTCGCGAGCTCGAGAAGCGGGGGGTGGATGGCTCGCCGCTCGATCCCGAAGCGCTCGATCCGGAGCTCGTCGACCTGCTCGCCTCGTTCCAGCACGCGATCGTGTCGGCCCTGCTCGACCGAATCGAGAGCGTTCACGCCGGCGAGGGCATCCGTGCGATCGCCCTCTCCGGGGGCGTCGCCGCGAACACGGAGCTACGTTCGACCCTCGAGGCCTGGGGCCGCGAGCACGGCGTCCCGGTCCATCTTCCCCACCGCTCGTTCACCACCGACAACGCCGCGATGATCGCGTGGGCGGGCCTGCTCCGCTGGCGCGCGGGAGCCGGCCGCGATCCCGCCGCCGCGGCGGCGCGCTCGCGCTGGCCCCTGGGGACCTGAAACGCCTGCTGTATCATCCCGCGTTCGCCGATGACCGACCCGAACCGCATCCGCAACTTCTCGATCGTCGCCCACATCGACCACGGGAAGACGACGCTGTCGGACCGCATCCTCCAGCGCTGCCACGCGGTCACCGCCCGGGAGATGCACGAGCAGATGCTCGACGACATGGACCTCGAGAAGGAGCGCGGCATCACGATCAAGGCGCGGGCCGTGACCCTGAAGTACGAGGCGAAGGACGGCCGGGAGTACGTCCTGAACCTGATCGACACGCCCGGCCACGTCGATTTCTCGTACGAGGTGTCGCGCTCGCTCGCGGCCTGCGAGGGCGCGGTTCTCGTCGTCGATGCGACGCAGGGCGTCGAGGCGCAGACCCTCGCCAACGCCTACCTCGCGACGCATCACAACCTCGTCATCGTTCCGGTCATCAACAAGATCGACCTGCCCTCGGCCGAGCCCGAGAAGGCTCGCGAGCAGATCGAGCAGGTCGTGGGCATCCCGGCCGACGACGCCGTGCTGACCTCGGCGAAGATGGGCATCGGCATCGAGGACCTGATCGAGCGGATCGTGCGCGACGTCCCGCCACCGAAGGGCGACCCGGACGCGCCGCTCAAGGCGCTCCTCTTCGACTCCTGGTACGACCCGTACCGCGGCGTGACCTCGCTCGTACGCATCGTGGACGGGAGGCTCGAGCCGCGGATGAAGATCCGCGCCATGGGCACGGGCCTCGAGACCGACGTCGAGGCGCTCGGCGTGTTCCGCCCGCAGCCGGAGGAAGTGCCGTCGCTCTCGGTCGGCGAGGTCGGGTCCTTCTGGGGCAACATCAAGGACCTGCACTCGACCCGAATCGGCGACACCGTGACCGAGATCCGGCGCCCGACGGCGGAGCCCCTGCCCGGGTTCGCCGAGGCGAAGCCCATGGTCTTCGCCGGCCTCTTTCCGACCGACGCCGACGAGTACGCGAACCTGCGCGACGCCATGGAGAAGCTCCGGTTGAACGACGCCTCCTTCACGTTCGAGCCGGAGAACTCGACGGCGCTCGGGTTCGGCTTCCGCTGCGGCTTCCTCGGCCTGCTCCACATGGAGATCATCCAGGAGCGCCTCGAGCGCGAGTTCGACCTCGACCTGATCACGACGGCGCCGGGCGTCAATTACCGCGTGACCACGACGAAGGGCGAGGTCCTCGAGATCGTCAATCCGAACCACCTGCCCGCGCCCAACTACATCGAGCGGATCGAGGAGCCCTACATCACCGCGACGATCATCACGCGGGACGACTTCCTCGGCGGCCTCCTGAAGCTCTGCGAGGAGCGGCACGGGACGCAGAGGTCGCTCGAGTATCTCGCCGCCAACCGCGTCGTGCTCACCTACGACTTCCCCTTGAACGAGGTCGTCCTCGACTTCTACGACAAGCTGAAGTCCATCTCGAAGGGCTACGCCTCCTTCGACTACGAGTTCGCGGGCTACCGGGAGGGAGACCTCATCAAGCTCGACCTGCTCGTCAACGGCGACCCCGTGGACGCCCTGTCGCTCATCGTTCACCGGGACGCCGCGGCCGTCAAAGGACGCTTTCTGGCCGCAAAGATGAAAGAAATCATCCCTCGGCAGATGTTCGAGGTAGTGATCCAGGCCGCGATCGGCTCGAAGATCATCGCCCGCGAGCAGGTCTCGGCGATCCGCAAGAACGTGCTCGCCAAGTGCTACGGAGGAGACATCACGCGAAAGCGCAAGCTCCTCGAAAAACAGAAGGAGGGCAAGAAGCGCATGAAGCGGGTGGGCCGCGTGGACATCCCGCAGGAGGCGTTTCTCGCCGTGTTGAAAGTCGAATGAAAGAACCGAACGCGAAATCGGAAGCCCAGGCTCCCATCCACTCGACCGCGCGGGAATGGTACGAGTCCCTTCTCGTCGCGGGGATCTTCGTGCTCTTCGTCCGCACGTTCATCGTCCAGACCTACCAGGTGCCGACGGGGTCGATGGAGCGCACGATCCTCGTCGGCGACCATCTTCTCGTCAACAAGTTCGCGTTCGCTCCGAGCCTGCCGGCTCTCGCGAAATGGCTTCCCTACCGGGACGTCCACCCGGGCGACATCGTGGTCTTCAAGAAGCCGGGCGACGACGTCAACCCCGGAAACGTGCTGGTCAAGCGGGCGGTGGCCCAGGGCGGCGACACGGTCCAGGTCCGCGACAAGCAGCTCTTCGTCGACGGCAAGCCGGAGGAGCGCACGACCAGCCAGCACATCGATCCGGAGACCTACCCGGACAATCCGTCCGTTCCCGACATGGCGCGAAGACGCGACCAGTTCGGCCCCTTCACGGTTCCGCCAAACTCCTTCTTCGGGATGGGCGACAACCGCGACAACTCGCTCGACAGCCGCTACTGGGGGGCGATTCCGCGCGCGAACATCTTCGGGCGGCCGGCCGTCATCTACTGGTCCTACGAGGCGGAACCGAACTCGCACATCTGGCACGGCGCGGTCGCCAAGATCCGCCAGCTCGCCGGCGTGGCCGTCCACTTCTTCTCGCGCACCCGATGGGACCGGATGTTCACGGTCGTGAAATAGGACGGGAAGGCGCGGCGGCCTCCCGCGGCTGGCGGGAGCGCGCGGATCCGATCCTCGCCGCCGTGGTGTTCGCGCTCTTCGCGCGGACCTTCCTGTTCCAGGCGTTCGAAGTCCCGAGCGCGTCGATGGAGAAGAGCGTCCTGACGGGCGACCGGCTGCTCGTCAACAAGTTCGTCTTCGGCCGTGTCGGGCGCCCTCGCGCGTCCGGTCTGCCCGAGCGCGCGGTGTGGCGGGGGGACGTGCTCGTCTTTCGCTATCCGCTGGATCCCCGCCGCGACTTCATCAAGCGCGTCGTCGCCCTGCCGGGCGAGACGGTCGCGATCCGGAACAAGCGCGTCTTCGTGGACGGACGGCTCCTGGACGAGCCCTACGCGTTCCACGCCGACGACACGGTGTGGCCCGACGACGCCTCGATCGCGGAGGAGCACCGGCGCCGCGATCAGATGCCGCCGACCCTCGTCCCCGAAGGCTCGTATTTCGTGATGGGGGACAACCGCGACGATTCGAGCGACAGCCGGTACTGGGGTCCCGTGCCGGCGGGAAACGTCCTGGGCCGGGCGCTCTTCGTGTACTGGTCCTTCCGGCCTCGGCCCTCCGATGCGCCGAGCGGCCCCGCCGCGATCGCGCGCTGGCCCCTCGAGGCGATGCGGCGCGCGCGATGGGATCGAATCTTCCGGGCGGTGCACTGAGCGGCCGCAAATCCGGGTTAAAATCGGACAAATTTCGGGGAGGACCGGAACGGCATGAGACCCTCGCGTGGTAACCGCGGAAGCGCCAACGTCGGCTGCATCGTGTGGCTCATCATCGTCGGGCTGGTGAGCTACGTGCTCTTCAAGGTCGTGCCCGTCAAGATCGCCTCCTCCGAGTTTTACGACGTGATGCAGGAACAGGCCGCCTTCGGCTCGATCAAGGACCCCAAGTTCATCGAGTTCGAGATCCTGCGCAAGGCCCAGGAGCTGAAGATCCCGGTCACCAAGGACAACCTCAAGATCGTCCGATCGCGCGAGATGATCACGGTCGAAGCCCATTACGAGATCACGATCGACTTCTTCAGCGGGGCATACAAGTACGTCTGGAAGTTCGATCCGATCGTGCAGCGGCCGCTCTTCGCGGTGTAGCGCGATCCGCGGTTCGTCGTGAGCGCCGGTCGCGTGGCGAACGAGCCGGCGACGCTTTCGATCTCGGCGGTTTCGAAGCGGACCGGTATCCCGGTCACGACCCTCCGCTTCTACGAACGGGAGCTTCCCGGTCTCTTCCACATCCGCAAGACCCCGGGCGGCCACCGGCGGTACGGCGAATCGGACGTCGAGCGATTCTCGACGGTCCGCCGGCTGACGGAGACCGAGGGACTCGGCCTCGCGGAGGTCCGCCGGGCCGTCCTCTCCCGCGGGCAGAGCGAGGCTCTGCGGGAAGAGGTGGATCGGCTGGTCGAGACGAAAAACCTCGAGGCCGCGGCCGTCGAAGCGCTGGCCCGCCGGATCGCCGGTCTCGAAGCGCGGGTCGCGGCGCTCGAGTCCGGCCCTCCGAAAAAGCGTCGATGGCTCGGCTGAGCGGCTCATTCGGAAGGAATTTTCCGGGAGCCGGACCGATTCGGACTGCATCAAGGAGACGATCGCCATGAAAGCTCTGCGCCCCGCTCCGGCTCTGTTCGTCCTCGCGGGCCTCGCGGTCCTCGCGGTCCTCGCGGCTCCGGTCCGGGCCGAGAGCCCGGCCATCGGCGCGGCCGCGCCGGGCTTCGACCTGAAGACCCTGGATGGGAAGGCCTTCTCCCTCGCCGACGCCGAGAAGTCGAATCAATACGTCGTGCTCATGTTCATCGCCACGCAGTGCCCTTACTCGAACGCGTACAACGAGCGCATGCGCGACCTCGCGGCCGCCTACCTGAAGAAGGGTGTCCTCTTCGTCGGCATCAACAGCAACAAGACCGAGAGCATCGAAGAGGCCGCGGCCCACGCGAAGCAGCACGGCTTCGCCTTTCCGGTCCTCAAGGACCCGGGCAACAAGGTGGCCGACCTCTATGGCGCCTCGCACACGCCCGAGGTCTACGTCGTCGGCAAGGACGGCAGGCTCCTGTACCACGGCCGGATCGACAACTCCGAGGACCTGTCGAAGGTGACGACGCACGACCTCTCGAACGCGCTCGACGCGTTGCTCGCGAGACAACCGGTGGCGAAGGCCGAGACGAAGGCCTTCGGCTGCTCGATCAAGCGTGTCTGAGCGCGCCGGTTCGTTTCTCCGCCGTCTGCCGGGCAGGGCGGTCCTCACCGCCATGCTCGTTTTTCGGGCCGCCCTCGTCCCGGCCGCCGATGCGCCGAAGCTCGCGGGCGAGCTCGACGCGAAGGGTCTGGCCGCCGCCGTGGCGAAGTACCGGGGCAAGGTCGTCGTCGTGAACTTCTGGGCGACCTGGTGCGCCCCCTGCCGCGAGGAGTTTCCGGACCTCGTGAAACTCGAGAAGGCCTATCGGGACCGCGGGGTCGCGGTGTTCGGAGTCTCGATCGACATGGCCAGGGACATGCCCAAGGTCGAGAAGTTTCTCGCGGCCACCCATCCCGACTTCCCCAACTACGTCAAGAAGTCGGGAGGCGACGACCAGGACTTCATCGATTCGGTGGACCCCAAGTGGGGCGGCGAGCTGCCGTACACGGTGGTGTACGCGCGGGACGGGAAGAAGGCGAAGGTCCGCTCGGGAAAGCAGTCCTACGCCGATTTCGAGCGCGCGGTCGCCGCGCTGCTGAAGTGAGGCGGCCCCGCCCGCGGGCGGCCACAAGGACCGCCCCTACGAAGCAATACTAGTCGGCGCTCTTTCCGCGCACCGCGCGGCGGCGCCGGCGGCCGTCGAGGCCCCAGACCTTCCCGGGATCGACGACGAAGAGCAGCACGAAGAGCAGGAACGCGAGCTTCGGGGTCAGGCCCGACGTGATCCAGTCGTCCCACGACGCTCCCGCCTCCGGGCGCGCCGCGCCGAGAGCGATCGAGAGCATCAGGGCCGCGCCGCCCGCCGAGGCCGCCCGCGCGAGAAAGCCGGCGATCAATCCGATGCCGACGGCGAGCTCGCCGAGGGCGATCACCCAGGAGAACACCGAGGCATGGGGCGCCACGGCGGTCTCGAGAAACCGCTTCCAGAAGGGAAAGGAGCCCGAGGCGATCCGGCCGACCTGCCCGGCGAACCCTCCCCGGACGAAATCCCCCGTGACCTTGGACAGGCCCTCGGCGAGAAAGAGCACACCCGTCAGGATCCGGACGATCGCCGCGGTGCGCACGGCGCGAGTCTAGCAAGCCACGAGGCGTAAACCCGTTGTCCGCGGCCGGCGTCTGATCGAAGCAGGTTCAGGACACGGCGTCCCCCACGAGGGACGGCCCGGACATGCGGCGGATGAGCCGCCCCGCACCGGGCCCGGGTTCGGTCGTGGACCGGAATTTGCTACAGTTCGCGGCGTCACCCAAACGCGGGGCGCTGGCCCCGAGGAGAACCGGGACATGAAATTCTCGCGTCAAACCCTCGCCACGGCCATCGCGGCCGCCACCCTGGCCGCCGCCGCCCTCGGAGCCGAATCGCCCACCACTTCCCGCGGCCCCGTCGGGCGGCTGCCGCTCC
This sequence comes from uncultured Acidobacteriota bacterium, assembly GCA_963736455.1. Taxonomy (GTDB): domain Bacteria; phylum Acidobacteriota; class Thermoanaerobaculia; order UBA5066; family Gp7-AA6; genus DAHUXD01. The sequence continues at coordinate 2,859,510 of CAVTON010000001.1, read as the reverse complement.
GCAACGGCGCGCAGACGAAGGCCACGAGCGCCACCGCGAGCTATTCGGTCGAAGTCCCCTACGTGCAGAGCTTTACTCCATCGGATGGAGGGCAGAGCGGATCGCTCGTGCTCAACAGCGCCCACAGCTTCACGATCACGCTCGTGGCGACCGACCAGCACCACAACAACGCGACCGGCAACGGCGTCGCGCTGCCGCAGACGGACACGTTCGGCTATTTCTCGCTGCCCTCGATCACGCAGAACCCGAGCAACCCGGAGGTCTTCGTCAAGATCCTGGACGGCACGGGGATCAACGGCAACTACTGGGTCTTCTATGGCCACCTGACCGACCTGATCTACGACATGACGGTGACCGACAACGTCACCCACATCACCCAGACGTACCACAAGGATGCGGGCAACGAGCCGGGCGGCTTCGACACGACGACCTTCCCGGCCGCCGGGGAGCAGAGCCCGATCACCAAGGCCACGCGCGCCACCACCGTGATCTCGCCGAACGCGTCCCTGCGCACCTCCGTGGACATCTCGAACAACACCTCGACGGACGGCGTGAGCGCGACGCTGCAGTACTGCTACTCGAGCGCCGGCGCCTTCGTCGGATGCACCGACGCGGTGTCCGTCGCCCTCGGCCACTTCGACAACTTCCACCAGAACGACGTCGTCGGCTACCTCGCCTCCCTCGGCAAGGTGCCGCAGTCGGCCGTGAACGACTCCGTCGGAACGCTCCTCGTCACGTTCTTCGACCTGCCGTCGCTGCAGGGCTGGGAAGGCACGGTCTCCGCGAACACGTACAACCGCGTCTCCGAGGTCGATCCCCTGCGGGGAACGGTCGGATGCGGAGTCGCGGCCTCTCTCTTCTTCGAGTCCGCGACGGCGACGGTCGTCGGCACGGCCCGCGACACGGTGCCGGCGCCGAGCGCGCAGGCCGGGTCGATCCAGTCCTCGCTCGGGATTCACAACACCGATGCGAAGGGAACCGGAGACACGGTCGACGTGGACGTCACGCTCTACGATCCGAACACGGGAGCCCAGGTCGGGAACTCCGTGCCCCTGACGGGCATCGCGCCGGGCGAGCTGCGCATCGTCGACGATCTCTTCTCGGCCGCGGGTGTTCCGTCGAACGTGACGGCCGCGATCGTCTTCGCGGACACGCGCAACACCTCGGCCAATTCGGCGACGATCGAGGGCTTCATCCTCGACCAGGACACGGATTCCCTCGACACGCGCTACCACGAGATGAAGTGCGCGGCGGGGTGTTTCTAGCACGTCGCCTTCGCTACGATCGGGATCTGCGGGCGCGGCCGCTGTGCGGCCGCCGCCCGCAACGGCGCTCGGCTCGCCCAAAGGGGCTCGACCGAGCGCCTGATCCCTCTCTTCGCTCCGGCTCCCGCGGCGTGAGCCTCCACCCTCGCGCCGCTCGGGTGACTTCTCACGCCGCGAGCTGTTGGAAGATCGCAGCTGGTCGAACTCTCTTACCCCCTCTCCCGGCGGGACCCCGACCACCGAAGGCAAACCCTCAGCAGTAGGGTACGCCGTGCGGAGCACGGCGTTTTCGGGTTGGGGTGAGGGGCGGCTTCCTAGATCCGGCTGGGTCTGACGCCGCCCGCGGCGATGTCGCGGCGGAGCTGCTTGCCTTCGAAGTGAATCCGGTCGGCGGCCTCGTAGGCCCGGAAGGCCGCATCGGTCATCGACGTCCCCGTGGCGGTCACGACGAGCACGCGTCCTCCGGCCGTGACGAGACGGTCGCCGTCGCGGGCGGTTCCGGCGTGAAAGATCTCGACCCCGGGCAGCCGGGACGCTTCCGCGAGCCCCGTGATGGGCCGGCCCCGCTCGTGGTTGCCCGGATAACCCTCGGCGCACAGCACGACTCCGACACAGGCTTCGTTCTTGACCCCGAGCGGCAGGAACTTCTCGAGGCCGCCGCGCGCCGCGGCGAGCAGAACGTTCGCCAGATCCGAGGTCACGCGCGGAAGAATCACCTCCGCCTCCGGATCGCCGAAGCGCGCGTTGTACTCGAGGACCTTTGGCCCGGCCTCGGTGATCATGAGGCCCGCGTAGAGGACGCCGCGAAAGGTCCGCCCCTCCGCCTGGAGTCCCCGGAACGTCGGCCACAGGATCTCTTTCAGGACCCGAGACGCCGTTTCGGCGTTGAGGACGCCCGCCGGCGAATGCGCGCCCATGCCGCCGGTGTTCGGCCCGCGGTCGCCGTCGTAGACTTTCTTGTAGTCCCGGGCGGTCGGCAGGGGCACCGCCACCTCGCCGTCGAACAGGGCGAGAAACGAGGCCTCCTGGCCCCGCAGGAATTCCTCGACGAGGATCCGGTCGCCGGCCGCTCCGAACACCCTCTCCTGGAAAAAGAGCCGCAGCGCGCGCTCGGCGTCCTCGTCGTTCTCGACGATGAGGACGCCCTTTCCGCCGGCCAGCCCGTCCGCCTTGAAGACGACCGGGAAACCGTAGCGCTTGACCGCCTTGCGGACCTCGTCCGCCGTCTGGCAGACGCTCGCGTCGGCCGTCGGGATCCCGTGGCGGCGGAAGAACTCCTTCGAGAACACCTTCGAGGTCTCGATCTGCGCCGCCAGCCGCGTGGGCCCGAAGATCGGGAGCTCGCGCTTCACGAACTCGTCGACGATTCCGAGCGAAAGCGGCAGCTCCGGTCCGACGACCGTCAGGTCGACCCTCAGCTTCTCCGCCAGATCGGCGATCTCGACGATGTCCCCGGCCTCGACCGGGAGGCAGTCCGCCACCTCCGCGATGCCCGGGTTGCCGGGCGCGCAGAGGATCTCCTCGACCTGCGGGCTCCGGTGCAGCGACGAGCACAGCGCGTGCTCGCGCCCTCCCCCGCCGACGACCAGGATTTTCATGCGCGGGCAATTGTAGCGGAGTCAGCGAGGCCCTCCCTTCGAGGCGGGGCGCCGCTTCCGGGAGCTGCGGCGGCGGATCGCCGAATCGGGATCTCCCGAGTTTCGCGGCGGCAGCCTCACGACCTCGAAGCGAACGTGGCGGCCCGGCAGCGTGACGAGCGTCTCGAGAGTGCCGTAGGGCTCGAGCGTCAGGCCGAAACGGCCGCGCGCCCGAACGGCCGGCGAGACGCCGGGAACGCGGACCTCGAAGACGAGCTCGCGCCCGGACCAGCGATTCGACCCGAGGTTGTCGGCGCGGACCCGGCAGAGCGTGACCTGGTCGCTCGACGTGTAGGGGTCCCGGAAGACGGTCAGGCGGATCTCGTCGGGGGCGGGCGTCGGGCGGCCGGGAGGCGCCGCGGCGAGCAGAAACACGAGGGCGAGAATCGGGTTCATCTTCGGCTCCTTCTGGAGGAGCCGATGGAGGGGCAAGGCGCCCGACCCGTGAGGACGCGCTATTCTAGCAGCGTGGTGAAAAAGGGTGTGAGGCGGCGTTACGAGCGCCGCGGGGTTGGATGCGAGGAAGCGCGAGCTTGAAGAAAGACTTCCGCAGGGCGCTCGCCCAGGAGGTCCTCCTCGCGGACGGCGCGATGGGCACGCTGCTGACCTCCCGCGGCGCCAACCCGGAGCAGGCGAAGTCGCCGCTGAATCTTTCGGACCCCGATTCGGTCCGCGAGGTCCACGACGACTACGTCGCCGCCGGCGCGCAGATCGTCACGACGAACACGTGGGACGCCAATCGCGTCAAGCTGACGACGCGCGAGTGGGCGGATTCACTGGAGAAGATCAATCGCGAGGGCGTGCGGCTGGCGCGCGAGGCGGCGGCGGGCGAGCTCGTCTTCGTCGCCGGCTCGATCGGGCCGATCGGGGCCCTCGTGAAGCCGTACGGCTCGCTTCAGTTGAGCCAGGTGCGGGAAATCTTCGAGGAGCAGGCGCGCGTGCTGCTCGACGCCGGCGTGGACGCCATTCTGCTGGAGACCTTCGGGAGCCTCCTCGAGGCGGCCGAAGCCGTGCGCGCGGTGCGCGGGCTCTCGGCGGCGATTCCGATCGTGGCGGAGATGACGTTCCTCGCCGACGGCCGGACCGCGTTCGGCGAAGCGGCGCCGCATGCCCTCGCGACGCTCGCGATGGCCGGGGCCGACGCGGTCGGAATGAACTGCACCCTCGGCCCGCAGGAAACGCACGACATCTTTTCGCGCCTCCCCGCCTCGATCTCCGTTCCCCTTTCGGTAATGCCGAACGCCGGCTATCCGAGCGTGGTCCACGGCCGCAACGTGTACCTGTCTTCTCCCGACTATCTCCGCGAATATGCGGCGGCCTTCGTGGCCTCCGGTGCGGCCATCGTCGGCGGGTGCTGCGGCACGACGCCCGAGCACACCCGGGCAATGGCCCGCGCGGTTCTGGGAGCGGAGCGCGCCCTCGGCACCCGACCGGTCTCGATCGTCCTCGAAGCCGAGGCCCGGCACGTGACCGAGACCGCCGTCGAGACGTCCCGCCTGAAACGCAAGCTCACCGAGGCCGACGAGTTCCTCGTCACCGCCGAGGTCGAACCTCCCCGGGGCGCCGATTCCTCCGCCGCCATCGAGGGAGCCCGCGTCATGAAGGCGGCCGGCGTCGACGCCGTCAACGTCACCGACAACCCGATGGCGCGCCTGCGCATGTCCTCGATTGCCGTCGCCGCCCTCATCCAGCGCGAGACCGGGCTCGACGCCGTCGTTCAGATCACGACACGCGACCGCAACGTCCTCGGCCTCCAGTCCGACCTTCTCGGCGCCGCGGGGCTCGGCGTCAAGGCGATCCTCTGCCTCGGCGGCGATCCCCTGAAGATCGGCGACTATCCTCAGGCCAAACAGGTCTCCGAGGTGGACGTCCTCGGGCTGCTGCGCATCGCGAAGGGCTTGAATGCCGGCGCCGACCTCGCCGGCAACGCCATCGGCGCCTCGACGCGATTCGCGATCGCGTGCGCGGCCAACCCGGCCGCCGCCGATCAGGAGGTCGAGTTCTCGAAGCTGCGCGCGAAGATCGAGGCGGGGGCGACGTTTGCGCAGACGCAGCCGGTCTACGATCTCGAGACGCTCGCCCGCTTCCTCGAGAGGCCCGAGGCGCGCACGATTCCGATCCTCATCGGCCTGATTCCGCTCCTCTCCCTGAAACAGACGCTGTTCTTCGCCAACGAGGTTCCCGGCATCGTCGTACCGAATTTGATCCAGGAACGCATGCGCCGGGCCGCCGACCGGGGAGCGGAGCACGAGCGAGCCGAGGGAATCGCGATCGCCCGAGAGCTCGCGGCCGGAATCGCGGGCCTCGCCCGCGGCGTCCACGTCATGCCGATGGGCCGCTACAAGGCCGTCGCCGAGGTGCTCGGGGCCCTGCCGAGCCCGGCGGCCGAGCCCCGGCGCGCCCCGGCCTGAGCCTCCGGAATCCGCTCGGCCGGCACGCCGTTCTCTCCGGGGGACGGACTCTCATAGAATCCGGACCAAAGGGCGGCCTTCGAGGACGCGACCCGGCCGCCGGAGGAAGAACGATGAAGATCACGATGCGGTTGGCCTCGGCGTTTTCGGTGTTCCTGTCCGCGGCGCTCCTCCAGGCCGGGGCGCAGTGCCACCTTCTCGGAACGGTGACGGACTCCTCGGGTGCTCCGCTGGCGGACGTCGCCGTGACGGTGACGACGCCGAGCCTGCATACCTTCAAGCTCACCGTGAAGACCGACGCGAAGGGCCGCTACACCACTCTCCTGAGCGACTGCACGATGCCGTACCACATCGCCTTCGACAAGGAGGGCTTCGTCTCCGCGGGCGAGGACAAGAAGATCCCGATCAATGACCAGGGGATCGTCGACCAGAAACTCCTGAAGACCTCCGAAATGAAGGCCGCTCCGGGTGCAGCGGCCGCGGCCCCGCCGGCCCCGTCGGCCTCGGACCAGGCGGTCGAAGCCTTCAACCTCGGCGTGGACGCGATGAACAAGGGCGACAAGGACGCCGCCGAGACGAAGTTCCAGGAGGCCGTCCAGAAGAACCCCGATCTTCCCGCGGGCTGGCAAGCCCTCGCGACGATCGCCTACGAGAAGAAGGACTGGTCGAAGGCGCTCGAGTACGGCCAGAAGGCCGTGGACCTCGACCCGACGATCACGAACCTCTATGCGATGCTCGCCGACGCCGCCGCCAAGAGCGGCGACAAGAAGGCCGCCGCCGAGTGGGCCGCCAAGAACGCCGAGGCCAATCCGGACTCGCCCGAGATCCTCTACAACAAGGGAATCGACGCGTACAACAAGGGCAAGATGAAGGACGCCGAGGCCGCCCTGAACAAGGCCGTGGAGGCGAAACCCGATTTCGCCAATGCGCAGTTCTATCTCGGCATGGCCTCGTTCAACCTGAACCACAAGGCCTCCGCCCGGGAGCACCTGCAGAAGTACCTGGAGCTCGAACCGAACGGCAAGGAAGTCGGAACGGTCAAGGAAATCCTGCCGCTGTTGAAATAACCGGGAGGCTTCCGTCCCCGGCCCGCCGGATTCAGCGGCCGGCTTCGAAGCGGCGAAGAAGCCGGAACGCCCAGTGAAGCAGGCGGTCCAGCGCGTCGCGCTGGCCGGACCGGTCGGAGCGCCAGGCCGGCAGCTGCGGGTGCAGCGCGGCCGCGCGCGCGTGGACCATCGGCCGGTTCTCGATGAACTCGATGTCGTAGGGGATTTGCATGATGCGCCTCTTTCGAGCAATCGCCGGGCCATTCCGCCGCGCCTCGGGAAGGCCCTCAATTTCAAAGGCTTAAGCCGGGAGACTCGCGCGCGGGTGACAGCCCGCTCGGTGTCTCCCGGCACAACCGGGACACTTTCTGACACTCTCGCGTTGCGCGAAGAACCGGCTGCCCGGAGAATCGCTCTCGTGGGTCGTCGAGGCGCGTTCAAAGACCGGCCGCTGTGGCGCCGCCTTCAGACCATTCACCACGCGATCAAGGAAGGCCGGCATCCGAACACGAGCTCGCTCGCGTCCGAGCTCGACGTCTCTTCGAAGACCGTCCAGCGCGACCTCGACTACCTGCGCGACGAGCTCGAGGCGCCGATCGAGTTCCGGCGCGAGGAGAACGGCTACGCCTATTCGCGCGAGGACTACGTCCTGCCGTTTCTGCCCGTGGACGGCCAGGACCTCTTTTCGATCGGCGTCGCCGCACAGGTCCTGCAGCTGCTCGGCGGAACGCCGCTCGCGCGCAGCCTGCGCTCCTGCTACGAGCGGCTCGCGAAGCTGATGCCTCCGGCCGTGCGCCTGCGGCCGGAAGTCGTGCGCGAGAAACTCGCCTTGCGCGCGGCGGCGTTTCGTCCCGTGCGCGAAGAAACGTGGCAATCCGTCGCGGAGTCTCTCCAGAAGGGAATCGCCCTCTCGGTCCGCTATCGCCATCCGGGAGGGCCGCCGGGCGAGCCGCGCGTCATTCGTCCCTATGCCTTCGTACTCGCCGGCCGCGACTGGATGGTTCTCGCCGAGGACCGGGCCCAGGCGCAGGTCAAGAACTTCTATCTGGCGCGGATCGAGAGCCCGAAGCTGACGGGTGAACGCTATGCGATCCCGAAGAGCTTCGACGCGGACGAGTTCTTTCGGAACACCTTCGGGATCTTCGTGGGAAAGGGAAAGGCCTTCCGATTCCGCGTGCGTTTCTCCCCCCAGGTCTCCGACGAGATCCGCGAGATGGTCTGGCACCCGCAGCAGAAGATCGAGACGGACCGCGACGGCGCGGCGATCCTGGAGCTTCCGGCCGAGTCCATCCGCGAGGCGCGCCGCTTCATCCTTTCGTACGGCCGGGACGCCGCCGCGCTCGCTCCGCCGGAGCTCGTGCGAGACCTCGCCGAAGAGGCTCGGGCCATGGCCGCGATCTACGGCCGGCTCGAATCGGGCCGATCCGTCGCGGGAAACCGGAAGAAGCGCGCCGCCTCTCCGCGTTCTGAGGAGCACGATGCGTAAGACCGTCCTGGCTCTGGCGAGCTTCGCCGTCCTGTCCACCGCCTGCGGCCCGCCCGCGGTCCGGCCCGCGAGCTACGCGGATCCCGACGTGGCCTGTCCCGGCGGCCGGAAGGACTGGACCCTGTCGATCGTCGATCAGCGGGCCGAGCCCGAGGGCGCGGACCAGATGACCACGGCGATCCGCGACGGCATCACGAAGTCCTTTCCCGGCTGCCACTGGTCGTCGGCGCCCGCCCCGACCGGCGACACGGTCACGATCGAGGTCCACCGCTTCCGCTCGACCCGAGAGGGCCCGGCGGGCGACTCCGGGGGCGCGTGGGAGGCGGCCGTCGAGTGGACCGTGAGCGTCGTCGATGCCGCGGGCCGGACTCTGACCGAGTTTCAGGCCAACGAGGAAGTGTCGAGGCCCAACTATCGCGGCTCGAACAACGAAAAGGAGTCTCTCTCGGAGGCCTACCAGAAGGCGCTCGAGCGGACCGTCAAAGGCCTGGCGGCATTGCCCGCAAACGGCGCCATCCGTCTCCCGGCGAGGACGCTCGAGCCCGTGGCGGCGATCGGCAGCCGGTCGGACGAAAGTCCCAACTCCTCTGGGGCCGCGACTTGCCGTGCCGGGGCCGGCGCGCTCCCGGGCGCCGCGGCGCTGGAACGAGATTCGCAGTCGTCGAAGGGATCATGAAGAAGCACGTCTCCCTCGCCCTCCTCCTCGCCGCGGTCCTGGCCTCCCCGGCGCTGGCCCAATCCACGGATTCGCGGATCTACGAGATCTCCGCGATGCTCTCGGGCAGCTTCGAAGGCGCGACGCCGGGAAATCACCTCACCCTGAATCTGACGTCGGTCACGCTCGAACCCGCGCGGCCCTACGATCTCTTCGTGTCGGTGATGGGAACCTTCGAAAACGACAACGTCTATCAGCAGGGCGTCATCCGCCTGGAGACCCAGGGCAAGGACATCTACTTCACGTACATCCCGCACTTCAATCCGCAGGTCACGGCGCTCTCGGCCGACGCCGGCCGCTTCACCGAGCGCGAGCTCTCGTCGGCCTGCAGCTTCGTCATGAACCCGAAGGGCGACGGGTTTGCCGGCGACACGCTCGGCAACGCGACCTGCGCTCTGGCGATGCGCGGCGCCCTCGGCAAGTGGAACGTCGAGCTCGAGCCGGGAGGCATCCGGCTCCGCAACGTGGACAGCGGCGAGACGCTGCGGTTCCGCAAGACCAGCAAGTCCTAGGAGGTCCTCCCGGGCCGCCGGCCTCCGGTTACTGCCCCTCCGGCAGGTATTTCCTCGCGATCTCCTTGACCGGATCGGAGAAGTCGCCCTTCAGGATCCAACGCAGGAAGCCCGGCTCCTCGCGGCTCAGATCGCGCAGAAGCCGTCCGCGGTTTTTCCCGAAGTTGACCGTCGGCTCGCCGTGGACGAGCCGAAACCGTCCCTCGGGATCCATGTCCTGATCGAGCCCGGCGCAGAACTGCTCGTGGAGCTCCGGCACGTTGCGCGGCAGGTCGGCATAGCGCTGGAGCTCTCCTTCCAGGACGCGAAGGGTCATCTCGGCGTCGGCGAGCGCCCCGTGCGCTCCCGCGTGCTCGGACTGGCAGTAGAAGCGCGCCGCCGCCGCCAGATGCCGCGGCTCCCGGGCGAAGAAGATGCGCTGCGCGTCGACCAGGCGCCGCTCGCTGATCTCGAACGACACTCCCGCCCGCAGGAACTCCGCGCGCAGCACCGGCAGGTCGAATCCCGTGATGTTGTATCCGGCCAGGTCCGCGCCGTCCAGAAACGCGGCGAGGGCGGCGGCGATCTCCCGAAAGCGCGGCGCATCGGCGACGTCGGCATCGGAGATGCCGTGAATGGCCGTCGAGGCCGGCGGGATCGGCACGGTCGGATTCAGGCGGCGGACGAACTGCTCGCGGCGGCCATCCGGATGGACCTTGAGGCAGGCGATCTCGATGATCCGATCGGTGCGGGAGTTCGTGCCGGTCGTCTCGGTGTCGTACACGACCAGCGGCCGGTCGAGGGTGAGCAGGCTTTCGAGCATTTTCGGCAAATCCTACTTCAAGCGCGGAGGCTCAGTAGTTTTCGGCGAAGAGAAAGAAGAACAGCTCGCCGAGGCGGGTCAACGGCCCCCGCTTCTTCCACGCGGCCTCGGTGAGCACGTCGCATCGGGCCAGGTCGGCGAGGATCATGGATTCGACCTCGGCCGCGAAGCCCCGGTCGTAGACGACGAAGTTGGCCTCGGCGTTCTTGGTCATCGACCGATTCACGAAGTTGATCGAGCCGACGGTCGACCAGATCCCGTCGACCACCATGACCTTGTTGTGCATCATCGTGGGTCGGAATTCGTAGATCCCGACGCCGGCCGCAAGCAGGTTGCCGTAGTGGTAGTGGGCCGCCAGGCGCACGTTCGGCGCGTCCGTGTGGGAGCCGGGAACGATGACCTTCACGTCGACGCCGCGCCGCGCCGCCGCGGCGAGACCGTCGCGAATCTGCCGGTCGGGCGCGAAGTACGCGTTCTCGATCCAGATGCTGCGCCGCGCCGCCTGGATCGCCATGTAGAGCATCAGCTTCGACATCGAGATCGCATCGCCGCGCGAGGCCGCGATCGCCTGCGCGAGAAGCGTCCCGGCCGGCGCGACCTCGGGAAACTGCCGGTCTCCGTTCAACACCTGGCCCGTGGTGAAAATCCAGTCCTGGGCGAACACGTGCTGGAGCTGCACGACGACCGGCCCCTCCATCTCGATCATCGTGTCCCGCCACTCCGATGCGTTGCGCGCATCGCCGAGCCACCGGTCGTCGATGGCGACGCCGCCGCAGAAACCGATCCGTCCGTCGATCGTCAGGATGCGCCGGTGCGTCCGGCGCCCGACGCCCTCGATCGAATAGAGCCGGACGGGCTTGTAGATGCGGACTCGAACGCCGGCCGCCTCGAGCTCGGGCTGAAGCGGACCGAGATTCGACCCCCAGCCGTCGACCAGGATGCGGACGTCGACGCCCGCGCGCGCGCGCTCGCAGAGCGCCGCGGCGAAACGCGTGGCGATCGATCCGTGGTCGAAGATGTAGGTCTCCAGATTGACCGATTGCCGCGCGCGAGCGATGGCGTCGAGCATCGCGGGAAAGATGCCGTCGCCGTTCTGGAGAAGGCGCGCGGAATTGCCGGGCACCATCGCGGTGCCGAGCCCGTCGAGCGAGCGCAGGAACTCGGGGCTGTCCACCCCGTAGGAGGGCTCGTAGTGATAGACGGTGCGTTTCTCCGAGAAGATGTAGGAACAGCCGCAGAGCGCGGACAGCCAGGCCGCGCAAGACGCGATCGCGAGCGCACGCCGGATGTGCCGCGAGACTCGTCCGAGCCGCGGCGAGCAATAAGTCGCATTCCGCGAGGATGAGACGCTGACAATTCTCGTCATGCCTGGTTCGGAGTGAGCGCCCAACTCACTGGAGAAAGACAACTTGTCACCAACGGCTCCGCTGGCCGGCCGCTTGCAATCCGGGATAGGCGAGCAAAGGGAACCTCAACCTCCTCCTTTCGCCCCCCGGGCGGCCCCACCCCTCCCGGGGCTTTTTTTTGCCCGCCCTCGAAGGGGCGCGGTCCCGACCCCGGCCGGGCGCCGCGATGCTAGCAGGCCGGCAAGGAGACCGATGGGGACGCCTCCACGGCCGCCGGTGTACGGATCGTAGATGTTAGCGTCGGAGCGTGCGGATTCTCGCGGGTGACGTCGGGGGAACGAAGACGGCCCTGGCGATCGTGGAGATCGCGGGCCGGCATTGCCGCGTCCTGCGGCTCGAGCGGTATCACAGCGCCGATCACCTGGGCCTCGAGGAGATCGTCGAAGCGTTTCTGGGAGCCGAGCCCGCCCGTCCGGTGGCGGCCGGGTTCGGCGTGGCCGGCCCGGTCGTGGACGGCCGCTCGACGATCACGAATCTAGGTTGGCGGCTGGACGAGCGCCTCCTGGCCCGGCGCGCGAGACTCGGGAGCGTGGCGCTCGTCAACGACTTCGGCGCCAACGCCCTCGGCTTGCGATACCTCGGCGCGCGGCAAACGGCCACGCTGTGGCGCGGCCGGCCGGATCCCCGGGGCCCGATCGCGTTGCTCGGCGCCGGGACGGGCCTCGGCGAAGCGGTCCTGCTGCGGTCGGCCGAGGCCGATGACGTCGTCGCGTCCGAGGGCGGCCACGTCGACTTCGGTCCGCGCTCGACACTCCAGGATCGGCTCACCGTGTTCCTGCGGCGCCGGTTCGGCCGTGCGACACGCGAGCGCATCCTCTCCGGAAGCGGCCTCGTTCTGCTCTACGAGTTCCTCGCGGGGGAAGGCATCGCGCGGCCGGGCGCCCGGGCCTCCGCCGCGCTCGAGGGCGCCGAGGATCCGGCCGCCGTCATCAGCCGGCTCGGCCTGGCGCGCCGGGACCGGCTCTGCCGTGCGGCCCTCGATCTCTTCGTCGAGATCTACGGCTCGGAGGCGGGCAACCTCGCTCTCCAATATCGCGCGACCGGGGGCGTGTACGTGGCCGGAGGCATCGCCCCGAAGATCCTGTCCGCGCTGAGGTCCCCGGCATTTCGGAGGGCATTCCTCGACAAGCCGCCGATGCGAGGGCTGCTCGCCGCGATTCCGGTGCGCGTGGTCCTCGACGCGCGGCTCGGCCTCTACGGCGCGGCCGCCGCCGCCGCCCGGCGCGCTACTTGACCGAGATCGAGACGACGCGCCCCTTGCGAACGACCAGGACGCGCCGCACCTTCGCATAGTTCCAGCGCTGCTGCTCGACCCCGTCGACGGTCTCGGGCTCGACCTTGTCCGGGTTTCCCAGGATCTCGAGCACGTCGCTCGTCGTCATTCCCTCGTGCAGGGCGGCCACGATCCGGTCGGTTTGGTCGCTGATCTCGGTGGTCGCATCGCCGACCACCCGGTTGCGCTCGGACGTGTCGACGGCCGCCTTCGAGCCCATGATGGGTCGGCTGACGGAGTCGACCAGACCCGAGATCGTCGGCCGGTCCTTGTAGATCCAGTAGCCGATTCCCCCCGCCAGGGCCAGCAGGATCAACCGGCGAACGAGTCGCGAGCTCATCGCCTCGATCTTACGTCGTGCGTGCCCGCTCGGCGCCGCGGGAAAACCGCCCCGCCGCCGACATGTCCGCGAGAGCCCGATTCGCCCGCGCCACGAGGTCCTCCAGAATGGCCCGGCAGCGGGGCCGCTCCGACGCGGAAACCGACCAGACCACGTCGAACGCGGAAAAGACGGCCTCGTCGAGCGACGGCTCGCCCTCCGCGACTCCGCGGGTCCACTCCTCTCGAAGCATCGCGCGCCGGGCATAGCGCAGGGCCTCGAGGCTGCGGTCGTCGCTCGAGGCGAGGCGGAAGCGCAACGTCGCCGTCGCAGCGTCGAGCCGCGGCGCGCTCGAGCCCGACGGGAATGAGACGGGATCGGACGCGATCTCGGTGAAGGCGATTCGGGGCATGGTCGTCGAATTTGCGAACGCCATGCCGGAAGGGCCGGCTCGGCGCAGAGTGCCGCAGCACAGGAACTTGTGGCTCGCGGCGCCGCCGGGCCGGGCGGCCCGAGGTGAAAAAGTGTTACCGGCGGTAACGGCCGCCGGGCATCAGCGCGAGACCGGCAGCTCGGCGCAAGCGCGATTGGCGCGTTCGATGAGCTCGGAGACCTTCTCGCGGCACCAGGCCGCCTGAGACACCGGGGCGAACCACCGCAGCTCCCGTCCGGCGATCGACGGGTCCTCCATCGACGGCTCGTCCCACTCGAGTCCCCGCGTGCGTTCCTCGCGAAGCATTGCCCGCCGCGCATAGCGAAGGGCCTCGAGAGACGTGTCGTCGGCGAGCGCGATTTCGAAGCGCAGCAGCACGCCCCGGGAGGGATCGAAACGCACCGCGACCGCGTCACGGAGCTGTCCCGCCGTTGGAGAAGCCTCCGAGGTAGTCTCGCGAAAGACGATGGGGTCGGTCATCCGTTTACCGTGAGGACGTCATCATTGTACCGCAGGCGAGGTCCGGGCCGGACGCGGCCGCACGCGGTAGAGGACGGCCGGGCCGTTTCGCGCTTCCAGCTCGAGACGGTCGCCGAGGGCGCCGAGCAGCGCCGCGCCGCGGCGCCGGTCCTCGCGATCGAGAACGGCGGTGATCCCGAGCACCTCGAGGCCGCGGCGCCAGGCGGCCGGGTCGCGGCCCCAGGCCGCGACCGGGAGATAGTCGTCGCGCCAGGCGACGGCCGCCGGGCAGTGGAACCGGTCGTTCTCGCCGAAGAGTACGACCCGATCCCCGGCGCCGAGTCGCGTGCGCAACGCATAGGACGGCAGCTTCGCGTCGAGGTACTGATCGCGCGTGATCCGCCCCGTCGCCGCGCGCCACTCCAGGCCGCTCGAGCCGAGCTGGACCGGAAACGCGGCCGCGGCCGCGAGCAGGGCCGCTCCCGCCGCGACGCCCGGAGGACCCGAGAACCGCGAGGTCAGACGCCGAAGGCCTTCGGCGGCGAAGACCGCGTAGAGCGGATACAGAGGAAATAGGTAGCGCACCGACGGCAGATAGAGACATGACCAGAGAAAGATCACGGGCGCGGCCGCGAGCCCGAAGAGCCACAGCCGGCGCGCGTTCCAGCCCACGAGGCCTGCCAGGGCGGCCAGGGCGAGCACTCCGCCGTAGCCGTCCCCGTTGGCTTCGAAGCGGCTCGAGTGAAACGTGAGGTCGTAAGGCAGGCGGAGGAAGCGCACCAGCCGCTCCGAAGGCGACGGCGCCGCCGCGGTCGCGCCGGAGGCCGGCGACGTCGTGAAGTAATGGCCGCTGCCGATCCGGCCGAGCAGCTGCGACGGGGAGCCCGCGTACGGCGCGACGACCGATCCCGCGTGCCGCGCGCTCCACATGAGCCACGGTGCGACGACGAGAAGGGCGACGGAAAGGGATGCCGCGACGGATCGCGCCCGCGGGTGCGATCGGACGGCCAGGATCGCGAGCGCCGGCGCCGCCAGGAGCGCGAAGATCTTGACGACGACGGCTCCCGCGAAGAGAAACGCAGCCGAACGCAGGCGTGCCGGGTCGCCCCGCGCCACGGCGAGCTCGCTCGCGGACGCCGCGACGAGAAGCGCCGCGGGCCAGTCGACGTAGGTCGCGTGCAGCTGCAGCATGGCCGTCGGAAACGCGGCGAGGGCGAGCACGACGAGAGGGCCGGCGCCTCTCGCGCCGAGACGCCGCGCCAGGGTCAGCGACGCGCCGAAGACCGCGAGGCCGGCGGCAAATTGAAGAAACCGCGCGACGCCTTCGCCTCCGAAGAGGAAGGCCGTGGCGAGGTACGCGTCGTGGTTGCGCCAGAGGAGCGACTGCGGCTCGAGGTCGGGGGCCGCCGCGACCCGTCCCGCGGAGGCGATGTCGCGCGCCTCGGGGAGGTGATAGGCGAGGCCGTCCCAGGAGACGTCGGGACAGAGCGCGCCGACCCAGAGCGCGGCGACGACCAGTGCGGCGAGGGCGAGCCAGGCCGCTTCGACGGGGTGGGGCGCATCGCCGCGCGGCAGGCGGACACCCGCGGCGAAGCGGCGCGCGAGCACGGGCAGCCGGCGAGGCCGGGCGATCACCGAGGCGCACAACGCCGCCGCCAGCGTTCCCGGGTAGAGCACCCCGGCCTCGCCGAGCACGAGCACGATCAGGCCCACCGCGACGAGCCCGGCGGCGAAGGCGGCGGTCAGCTCGCCCACACCCGGGTCCCGCCCGAGCAGCACGCGCAGGACGAGATCGCCGGTCCAGAGCGTCGCCGCGAGCAGCAGGGCGGCGATCGCGAGAGCGCCCGCGTTTCCGGAGAGCACGGCCGTCGCCGCCGCGAAGACGGCCAGGGCGGCCGCGGCCATCGGCGGACGCCTCCAGAGGAGAGCCGTGAGCGCGGCCAGAAGGAGCACGGCGGCCGATGCCGCCGCGGCGAGGGCCGGCGCGGAGTGGCCGGCCGAGAGCTTCCGGAGGTAGGCGGCCGCGAGCGGGCGCGAGCGCGCCAGAACGAGAATCGTCCACGCCACCACGAGAGCCGATCCGAACCGCCCCGAACGTCGCGCGGCCGCGCCGGCTCGTAAACCCGCCTGCATGCCGCTCGTCGAATACCTCGGAGGCACGATACAGCACCGGCAAACGGAGCGCCGCGGTCTCGCAAGCTCGATTCCTCCCCCTCCCCGCGGCCCCGCTTCGCGGCGGGGCCGACTTTTCCTTCGGCCGCCTGCTAGTGATTCAATGGCGCCGTGACGCGCGCCGAGGTGTCGATCGCCCTGGTCGCGACGGGAGCCGTCCTTCTCGTCGCCACGCTCTGGGACGCGTTCGAGACGATGGTGCTCTCGCGGCGCGTCTCGCGCGGCAACCGTTTGACCATTCTCTTCTATCGCCTGACCTGGCCGTCGTGGCGCGGGATCGCGCGACGCATGTCCGGCGGCAATCGCCGCGAGAATTTCCTCCTCGTCTACGGCCCGCTCTGGCTTCTGCTGCTCATCGCCCTCTGGGCGCTTTCGCTCGTGCTCGCCTTCGGACTCATGCAGTGGGGCGCCGGCTCGCGCATGGCGTCGCCGGACGGCAGCGACAACTTCGCGACGACGCTCTACATGAGCGGCACGACGCTCTTCACCCTGGGCCTCGGCGACGTGGTCCCGCATTCGCCGGCCGGCCGCTTCTTCACCGTGTTCGAGTCCGGCATCGGGCTCGGCTTCCTCGCCCTCGTCATCGGCTACCTGCCCGTCGTCTCGCAGGCCTTCTCCCGCCGCGAGGCCTCGATCGCGCTCCTCGATGCGCGCGCCGGATCGCCTCCGACCGCGGTCGAGCTCCTGCGCCGTCACATGGGAGAAGACGGCAGCGCCGCCCTCGTGGACCTCCTGCGCGACTGGGAGCGCTGGGCCGCCGAGCTGCTCGAGAGCCACGTTTCGTTTCCCGTGCTCGCGTTCTACCGGTCGCAGCACGACAACCAGTCCTGGGTCTCCGGAATGACGGCCATCCTCGACTCGTGCGCGCTCGTCCTCGCGGTCGTTCGGACCGACTGTCGGCGCCAGGCTCGCCTGACCTTCGCAATGGCGCGCCATGCCGTCGCGGACATGTGCCACGTCCTGAACGTGCCGGCGCGACCGCCGGCGCCGAATCGCCTCGACGACGACGGACTCGCGCGCCTGCGCCGCGAGCTCTCCGCCGCGAAGATTCCGCTGCGCGAGGACCCGGAGGCCGACGCCCGGCTGGCGGAGCTTCGCCGCATGTACGAGCCGCTGGTCTCGGCGCTGTCGGCCCTCCTGCTGATGCCGCTTCCTCCCTGGATGCCGCCCGCGAAGCCGCGCGAGAACTGGCTGACGCAGAGCTGAGCCTTCCGATGGACGAGGACCGGAGTCTCGAGCTTTCGCCGCACGCGCTGCGCGCGTTGATCGACGCGGCGGCCGACCGCATCGTGGCCCACGTCGCGTCGCTGCCGGCCCAGCCCTCGGCCGACACCGCCGGCGGCGCGGCGCTCGCGCGCTCGCTGGCGGAGCCGGTTCCGCAGGCGGGCCGGCCGGCCGAGGAGATCCTCGACCTTCTCTTCGATCGCATCGTCCCGAAGAGCTTCAACACCGCGGGGCCCGGCTACCTCGCGTACATCCCGGGCGGAGGCCTTCCGCAGTCGGCCGTGGCCGACCTCGTCGCGGACTCCGTCAACCGATACGTCGGCGTCTTCGCCGCCGCGCCGGGACTCGCGCAGCTCGAAGCGAACGTCGTCCGGTGGTTCGCGGACCTGGTCGGGTATCCGGCGGGTGCGCGCGGGATCCTCACGAGCGGCGGGTCGCTCGCGACCTTTTCGGCCATCGTCGCGGCGCGACGCGACCGGCTGCCCGAGAACTTCCTTTCCGGCACCCTCTACGCCTCCGATCAGACCCACCACGCCGTGCAGAAGGCGGCGCTGCTCGCGGGGTTTCCGCTGCCGAACGTCCGCGAGATTCCGGTCGACGATCGTCATCGCATCCGGCTCGACGCGCTCGCCTCCGCGATCGCGGCCGACCGGGCGGCCGGCTTCACGCCGTTTCTCGTCGTCGGAAACGCCGGCACGACGAATACGGGCGCCGTCGACGATCTTTCAGCGCTCGCGGACCTCTGCGCCCGGGAGCGGTTGTGGCTCCACGTGGACGCCGCCTACGGCGGGTTCTTCCTCCTGACCGGCGAGGGCCGGCGCCGCATGGCCGGCATCGAGCGCTCCGATTCGATCGTCCTCGATCCCCACAAGGGGCTCTTCCTTCCCTACGGCACCGGGGCCCTCGTCGTCCGCGACGGCGAAGTCCTGAAGCGCGCGCACGCGCTGTCGGCCGACTACATGCCTTCGATGCAGGAGGACCCGGACCTGGTGGACTTCAACCTCCTCTCCCCCGAGCTGTCCCGCGATTTTCGCGGGCTGCGCGTGTGGCTGCCGCTCCAGTTGCACGGCATCGAGCCGTTCCGGCGCAACCTCGAAGAGAAGCTCGGCCTCGCACGCCTCGCGGCCGGGGAGCTGTCGCGGATTCCGGGCATCGAGATCCTGGCCGAGCCGCAGCTGTCGATCCTCGCGTTCCGCCTGACCCGGCCCGGTCTCGACGACGCCGCGCTCGACGCGCTGAACCGCGATCTGCTCGAGCGGATCAACGGAAGGAAGCGCGTCTATCTGACCGGAACCCGCCTCGCGGGACGCTTCGCGATCCGAATCTGCGTCCTTTCGTTCCGCACGCACCGCGACCGCATGGACGAAGGCCTCGCCGACATCCGCGCGGCCGTCTCCGAGGTCTAGCCTGCTCCACCGGAGGAAGCGATGCCGCCTGCCGCCGTGAAGCCGCCCATTCCCTTTTCCGCTCTCGAAGCCGTGGACGTCCGCGTCGGGACCATCCGGAGGATCGAGGACGTGCCGAAATCGGACAGGCTCCTGCGCCTGACGGTGGACTTCGGCGATCACACTCGGACGATCCTCTCGGGGATGAAGGGCGAGCGCGCCGATCCGCAGGCTCTCGTCGGACGGCAGACGCTCTTCGTCGTCAACCTCGAGCCGCGCCGGATGATGGGCGAGGTCTCGGAGGGAATGCTCCTCGATCTGGGCCATGCCGATGGCATCGCTCCGGCGCTCGCGATCCCGGAGCACGCCGTGCCGGACGGCACACGGGCCGGCTGACGGCTCCGTCTAGACGAGCACGCTCGCCGGGCGCGGGCGCGCGGCCGCGGAGCCGGCGTAGGCCTCCCACGCGCGCGAAAGGCGCTCGATGCCCTCCCGCATCGGGCCGGGCTCGAGCACGAAGGGCAGCCGCAGCCGGTCGGTGCATCCGCCTCCCGGAGACGCGAGGGTCCCGGGCACGACGGCCACGCCGTGCCGGAGCGCGACCTGCGCGAAGGCGTCGGCGTCGCCGTGCGGCAGCCGGACCCAGAGCGACAGACCGCCCGCGGGCGGCTGCCAGCTCCAGGACGGAAGACTCCTGCGCAGCAGCCTCGTCAGGAGATCCAGCCGGTCGCGCATCTCGCGGCGGCGCGCCTGACGCACGCGATCGGCCTCCGCGAGCAGGGCGACGGCGCCGAGCTGCCCGACGAGCGAGCCGCCGAGATCCGCCATGATCTTCAGGCGCGTGATGCGCGCGAGAAGCTCTTCGGAGGCGCGGATCCATCCGATGCGCAGTCCGCCCCAGAAGAGCTTCGACAGCGAGCCGACGGTCAGGACGGGAGCCGCAGCGTCGAAGGAGGCGATCGGCGCGGGCGCCTTCCCGGAAAGCGACAGGTCCGCGAGCGTGTTGTCTTCGAGGATCGGGATCCGCATCTCCCTCGCCATTCGGGCCAGGGCCTTCCGGGTCGCCTCGGGCATCACCGCACCGGTCGGATTCTGGAAGGTCGGCATGAGGTAGAGGAGCCGGGGCGAGATTCGGGCGACGAGCTGCTTGAGCTGCGCCGTCCAAGCCGCGTCGCCGCCGACCGGGACGGCCGCCAGGCGCGCGCCGAGCCCGGCGAAGATGTCGATCGAGCCGAGATAGGTCGGATCCTCGACGACGACCGTGTCGCCCCGCTCGAGAAAGAGAGCGCCGGCCAGGCCGATCGCCTGCTGGGCGCCGTGCGTCACCATCACCTGCTCCTCGGTCGTCGGCAGGCCCCAGCCCTCGAGATGCCGGGCGATCGCCCGCCGCAGCTCCGGCAGGCCCATCGGCAGGTATCCGGGACTTCGCGCGAGCGCGCGCAGCGATTTCTCGTCGAGCCGGGCGAGCGCGCGGGGAAGCATGTCCGGCGCCGGCAGGTGGGCGCCGAGGAATTCGATCGTGTCGCCGGGCCCGTCCACGAGGCTGCGATAGACCGGGTGCCGGCGGAAGGAACCCGACGGATCCTCGCGCAGCCTCAGCCCCGGTCCCCGCGACGGGGAGCCACGCACGCGCGTCCCGCTCCCCCTCCGACTCTCGACGCGCTCGCCGGAACGCAGCGCCTCGTAGGCGGAGACCACCGTCGTCCGCGAGACGGCCAGAGCCCCGGCGAGAACCCGCTCGGCCGGCAGCCGCGAGCCCGGTTCGATCTCGCCGCGGTCGATCAGGGTCTCCAGGGCCCGCGCGAGGCGGCGATAGACGGGTCCCTCGCCGGCCGTCCACTTCCCGAGGGCTCCGACGAGCGCCGAGGGAGTCATGATCGAGCGGTCCACCTGCCGTTGGGGTGGCTATTGAATCGGCGGTGCATCGAGTCCATGTTGATGTCCAATTTGAGCATAGGTGAGAAGTGGATATTCAAAGTGGACTTGTCATGAAATCGTCCGAAGGAGGCCTCCCATGACGCTGCCCGGCCACGCGCTCTTCCGGAGTCGCATCGTTCCGTATGCCGACGCCCACGTCGGGGTCCTGACGCACGCCCTGAACTACGGCACCGCCGCCTTCGCGGGGCTGCGCGGCTACTGGAACGCCGACGAGGCGGAGCTGTTCGTCTTCCGGCCCCAGGAGCACTTTGAGCGTTTCCTCGAATCCGCGCGGCTGCTCGACATGGCGCTGTCCGATTCGCCGGATTCCTTGACCGATGCCGTCGTCGACCTGCTCCGCGCCGAGCTGTACCGGGAGGACTGCTACGTCCGGCCGCTGGCGTACTACGCGGACGAGTCGATCGGCGTCCGGCTGCACAACCTCAACCCGGAGGTCTCGATGGTCGCGATCCCTTACGGCCGCTACATCGAGAACGACGAGAGCCTGCACGCCACGATCTCCTCCTGGCGGCGGGTGGACGACACGATGATTCCGCCGCGCGGGAAGATCGCGGGCGCCTACGTCAACTCGGCCTTCGCCAAGACCGACGCGCAGCGCGCCGGTTTCGACGAAGCCATCGTCCTCAACCAGGACGGGCACGTCTCGGAGGCCTCGGCGGCCAACGTCTTCATCGTCCGCCGGGGGACGGCGATCACGCCGCCGGTCACCGACAACGTGCTCGAGGGCGTCACGCGCCGCACCGTGATGGAACTGCTTTCGCGCGAGCTCGAGATCCCGGTCGTCGAGCGCACCATCGATCGCACCGAGATCACGCTCGCCGAAGAAGTATTCTTCTGCGGCACCGGCGTCCAGATCGCCGCGGTGACCCGCGTCGATCACCGGCCGATCGGCTCGGGCCGCATGGGCCCCGTCGTTTCGTCGCTGCGGACGCTCTTCTTCGACGTCGTCCGGGGAAAGCGCGCGGAGTACCGACACTGGTGCCATCCGGTCTACGCCGACACGCCGGCCTCCGCCGAGGCCCGGATGGGCCGCCGAACTTCCGCCGGGTGACCGCGGGCCAGGAGTGTCCTCGAACGGCCCTCGAAAAAATAAGGGGTTGCGCCCGGCGCGAGGAATTCGTTACCCTCAAAAACGGTGGCAGTCCATCGGTCAACGGTCGGATTGTTCTGGTGCCATCCGCTGGTCCTGCCGCAGTTCGAGCAGCTGATTTCCGAGAACGGGCATCGGCTGCTGGCGCGGCGGCTCGAACCAAACCGGATCCCGGACTTCGAGAACCTCACGGTTCCGAGGGCGCAGGTGCACATCGTCGAATCCCATTCCCACCTCGCGGTGACCGAGGCCGTCGTCACCGGCATTCATGCCCACCAGTCCACGGCGCGCATCGTGGTGCTCGCCGAGCGCTTCGCGGACCAGACGGCGTTCGCGTTTCTGAGGCTGGGAGTCAAGGGACTCCTCACCTACGCGGAAGCGGTCCGCGCCCTGCCGCACGCTCTCGACACCGTGGCCAACGGGGGGCTCTGGGTGGGACGGGCGCTGCTGTCGCGGTTCGTGGACGCCGCGCTCTGCACCGTCCCGCTGAAGGTCTACGCGAGCGGGATCGAGGGCCTCACGCGGCGGGAACACCAGGTCCTCGACGCGGTCCTCGACAACCTGTCGAACAAGGAAATCGCGGCGCGCCTGAAGATGTCCGAGCGCACCGCGAAGTTCCACGTCTCGAACCTGCTCGTCAAGCATGGCGTGCGGCGCCGCGCGGACCTGCTCTTCCAGGCCCTCCAGAGCTCGGCCGGATCGCGGCCACGGGCCGCCCGCGAGACGTCGAGCCGCCACACCACCGTCAGCGCCGCCTGACGCCCGCCGGCCCCCCGCCGGCCACGTCTCTAAACCCCTTCCCCGCTTTCGCGTAGTACCTCCAGCGTTTCTTTGAAGGAGGAAGCCATGAAGAGGCAACTCGTCCTCGCTTTCGGGGCCCTCGTCCTCGCCGCCGGATGGCTCCGGGCCCAGGCCCCGCCGCTGACGATGCCGGACGCCAGCCCCGCCGCCTCGGTGAGCCAGACGATCGGCCTGACCAACATCACGATTTCCTACCACCGCCCCGCCGTCAACAAGCGCGAGATCTGGGGCAAGCTCGTCCCCTACGACGCCGTCTGGCGCGCCGGCGCCAACATGAACACGACGATCACGTTCTCGACCCCCGTCACCGTCGGAGGCAAGCCGCTGCCGGCCGGAACCTACGGCCTTCACATGATCCCGACCTCGAGCGACTGGACGATCATCTTCAGCGCGAACTCCAACAACTGGGGCAGCTTCAGCTACGACGAGAAGCAGGACGTCCTGCGCTTCAAGGCCACGCCGCGGCCGGCGGACTTCGAGGAGCGCCTCGAGTATCAGTTCGAGAACGTGGGCGACAACTCGGTCAATGCCGTTCTGCACTGGGAGAAGCTCGAGGTTCCCTTCACGATCGACGTGGACACCAAGGCCGTGACCTTCGCGAGCCTGAAAAACGAGCTCTACGGTTTGAACCAGTTCTTCTGGCAGAGCTGGAACGGGGCCGCCCAGTGGTGCCTTCGCAACGACTACCAGCTCGACCAGGGGCTCGCCTGGGCCGACAAGTCGATCGCCCTCGCGCCGACCTTCCAGAACCTGCGCACCAAGGCCGCGTTCCTCGACAAGAAGGGCGATACGAAGACCGCCGATGAGCTGCGGGCCCGCTCCATGAAGCTCGCCACCGAGGTCGACATCAACGCGGTCGGCTATCAGCTCCTGCAGGCGGGCAAGACCGACGAGGCGATCGCCATGTTCCGCAAGAACGTCAAGGACCATCCGGACTCGTGGAACACCTACGACAGCCTCGGCGAGGCCCTCGCCGCCAAGGGCGACAAGAAGGCGGCGATCGCGGACTACTCGAAGGCCTTGAGCATGGCTCCCGACGACGCGAACCGGAAGCGCATCACCGACATCCTGACGAAGCTCAAAGCCTAGCGGCGCGATCCGGGTCGAAACCTCCGGGCGGCCGGGGCGTAGGACGAGCATGAGACTTCGCTCGATCTCCGCGCTCGCGGCCGCCCTGGGGCTTCTCGTCTTTGCCGCCGCGGCCCAGGCGTCTCCGGCGGCTCCTCCGGATTCGCCGCAGGGACGGCGCATGGCGGCCCTGCTCGCCGCTTTCGACGCGGGCTCGGACGACGCGCTCCGAGCCTTCGTCCGCGACCACTTCGCGGCCTCGGCGCAGAAGGAGGTCCCGCTCGAGCAGCGCGTGCGGCGTCTCGGCGCCATGGCGCAGGAGATCGGCCCGCTCGAGTTCCACAGCGCGAGGAAGACCGAGGGCCCGGAGGTGGTCTTCCTCGCCCGCTCGAAGAAGTCCGGCCAGTGGTTCGAGGTCGGCATGATGCTCGAGCCTCCCCCATCCTTCGGCATCCTCGGCCTCAAGTTCGAGCCGTCGGAGGGGCCCGGGGCGGAGGCGGTCGAGCCGCTCGGATCGGACGCCGCGGCCGCGGCGCAGGCCGCCGCCGACCTGCGCCGCCGGACCGAGGCCGACGAGTTCTCGGGCGTGGTTCTCGCCGCGAAAGACGGGAAGCCGTTCTTCTTCGAGGCCTACGGCCTCGCCGACCGCGACCTCGGCGTTCCGAACAGGAAGGACACGAAGTTCAACATCGGCTCGATCAACAAGATCTTCACGCAGGTGGCGATCGCCCAGCTCGCCTCGCAGGGAAAGCTGGCCCTCTCGGACACGATCCGCAAGCACCTTCCCGACTACCCGTCGCCCGCCGCCGATCGGATCACCATCCAGGAGCTCGTGACGATGTCGTCCGGCCTCGGCGACTTCTTCGGCGAGAAGTACGCGGCGACGCCGAAGTCGAGGCTGCGCAGCCTCTCCGACTACCTGCCGCTCTTCGCCGATCAGCCCCTGCTCTTCGAGCCCGGAACCAGCCGGCGCTACTCGAACGCCGGATACGTCGTGCTCGGGCTCATCATCGAGAAGGCGGCGGGCGAGACGTATTACGACTACGTCCGCGAGCACGTTTTTCGCCCCGCCGGAATGAAGAACACCGACGCGTACCCCCAGGACGCGATCGTTTCGAACCGTGCCGTCGGCTACACGCGCGACCGGGACGACGGCGGGGGCGGCGGTGCGCCCGGGCCGCTCCGCACGAACATCTATGCCCTCCCGGCTCGCTCGAGCTCGGCCGGAGGCGGCTACTCCACGGCCGAGGACCTGCTGGCCTTCGACGCGGCGATGCGCGCGGACAAGCTCCTTCCCGCTGCCTGGACCGACTGGTTCTACGGAGACAAGTCCTCGCCTCCGGCCGCGGGTCCGTCCGGAAAACGCTCGGGCGCCGGCGGCTGGGCGGGCGGAACGGCGGGGGTCAACGCCGTCCTCGAAACGGACCTCGACACCGGCTACACGGTCGTCGTCCTCTCCAACCTCGACCCGCCCTCGGCCGAGAGCGTCGGGAAGAAGCTCCGCGGGTGGTTGGGCCTGCACTGATCCCGACTCAGACGCGTCTCTTCAGGAGCATCAGCGTCCAGAGATAGATGCCGTAAGCCGTCAGGCCGGCGGCGACGGCGGCCGTGAAGAGCGGGCCGGGTCCGCTCTGCGCGATGACCCGCAGCGTCCCGCCCATCGTACGGATCTGTTTCGGATCCAGCTGCTCCGCCGCGCGGATGATGAAGAAGCCGAGCGCCGCGAGCACGAGGCCGCGGACGACGAGGCCGAACCGCGCGGTGCCGGCGAGCGCGCGCCGCAGACCCCGCGGCAGCAGGTCGCGGCGAAACGGCAGCGGCACGGCCACTCCCTGATACAGCTCCCACAGCCCGCCGACGACGACGGCTGCGCCGATTCCCTCGAGCAGCGCCGGGCCCCAGGATTCGCCGAGCAGCCAGGAGACGCCGGCCTCCTGGATCGAGCCGCCGGCGTTGACGTGCAGGAGGAGCCTTCCGACGGTCGCCGCGAGAGCCGCGTAGCCGATGCCGTTGACGAACATACCGATCCTCGAGATCATTTTCGACCGGCGCGTGAAAGCCTCGACGAGGTGGACCGCCGCAATCGCCGCGAGGGCCGCGAGCAGCGAGAAGACGATCAGGCGGCCGTGCGGCTGAGCCCGCAGCAGACGCAGCGCGGCGGGCACACCCTGACCGCCTCGGCGTTCTCCGAGCGCGACGCGGCCCGACAGGACCCCCAGGGCGACGTAGATCGCCCCGAGCGCTCCGAGCCCCGACCGCATCGCGACGCTGCGCAGCACCGCGCCATGATCCCCCAGAAGGCCCGGCTCCTTCTTCCTCCGGGAAAAGGGGCGTCGGGACGAGGGGAACTCCCTGAGGTAGACTCCCGCGACCCTTTAGAGGGGCGAGAAAGGACTCGGGAAAAACACGATGATGAAGAAGACGTCCATTCTGTTTCTGTCGGCGGCCTTCGCGTCCGCCTTCGTGGCGACGGCGGCGCGCGCCGACGATCCCAAGCCGACCCCGGTTCCCGGGGCGGAGAAGAGCGAGTCGAAGATGACCAAGACTCCGAGCGGGCTGCAGTACGAGGACGTGAAGGTCGGCGAAGGCGCCTCCCCGCAGAAGGGCCAGACGGCCGTCGTTCACTACACGGGCTGGCTCTGGGAAAATGGCGCGAAGGGCAAGAAGTTCGACAGCTCGGTCGACCGCGGGCAGCCGTTCTCGTTTCCGATCGGCATGGGACGGGTCATCAAGGGTTGGGATGAGGGTGTCATGACGATGAAGGTCGGGGGGAAACGGATCCTCCTCATCCCGGCCGACCTCGCCTATGGATCGCGCGGCGCCGGTGGCGTCATTCCTCCCAACGCCACGCTGATCTTCGAAGTCGAGTTGCTCGACATCAAGTAAGCGATCTCTCTCCTCTGGACAATCCGGCGGAGTCGCCCTCGGGCGGCTCCGCCTTTTTTTGTCAGATGGCCGAACGGACAGGACCGCCCGACGGCATCAGGCCCTTTGGACTCCGCAGGTTAGCGCCGGGCCGGCATCGGGCACGGAAACTGCTACAATTTCAACAAAAGAAAGAGGATATGTCCATCCCGATGACCGCTGTCCGCCGGCGCGAGCCGCATTTCGATTCCTCGGATTCGAGGCTCGAGGCGTGAGCACTCCCGCTCCCTTTCTTTCCCGGCACCTCGGCGACTATCTGCTCGTCGCTCAGCTCTCCGAGGATCCCCTCGGCACGGTCTTTCGTGCGCTCTACGCCGCCGACGAGCGGCGCTTCGTCCGCCTTCGCGTGCTCCAATCCGAAGAGCTCGCCGCGGAAACGATGCTGCTGACGGTCCGGGAGAATCGCCTCCGCGACGTTTCTCTGGAGCACGACGCGATCGTGGTCCGGCCGGAGCTCGATCTGGTCGAGGGCATTCCCTTCATGACCTGGGACGAGACCGCGGGCTGGACGCTCGATACCATGCTCGCGCGCGTGCGCTCCTTCGGCATCCGCATTCCTGCCGAATACGCGCTGCTGATCGTGGAGCGGATCGCGGCCGCCCTCGAGCGCGCGCACCAGACGACGGTCCAGGGACAACCTCTTCTCCATGGCGTGTTGTGGCCCGGGTTCGTGTCGATTTCCCACGACGCCGTCGTGCGCGTCGGAGGCTTCGGAATCGCCGGCGGCATCCTGCCTTCCCTCGGCGGCCGCCGGATGACGGCCGAGATCGCTCCGTACGTCGCGCCGGAGGCGCGCGCCGGAGGACCGCTCTCCGCACAGGCCGACGTCTACTCGCTCGGCGCGATCCTGATGGAGCTGATGACCGGCCGCCGTCCGTCGCTCGAGACGCCCTCGACGGAGTTGCGCGCGGGGGACCCGCGCTCGGAGGAGCTCGGCACGTTCCTGCGCCGCTGCCTCGCCGATCCGTCCGAGAGGTTCGCCTCGGCCATCGAGGCCCACCGCGCGCTCCAGCAGATGGTGACGGGCAATCCGTTTTCGCTCTTCACGGCGAATCTCGCCCTGTTTCTCTACAAGCTCCTGAATCCCGAGAGCCAGAGCGTCGCTCCCTCGTCGGACTGGGAGTCCACGAGCCCGGTCGTCGTCGAGACGAAGACGCGTCGCGGAGAAGCGACCGGCGATGCGACCTCGCCGCGGCGCCGCCGGGGAGACCTCGATCCGGTCGAGGAAACCGCGAGCGAGGCTCGGATCGCGCCCGTTCCGGCGAAGCCGGCGATCTCCGCGCCCGAGCCGGACCGTGCCCCGGCGCCCATCGCCGTGCAGGCCCATGCCCTCGAGCTGATCGAGGCGCTCCCCGAGCCGATGCCGCGGCCCCTGCCCTGGAAGCGCCAGGCCCTCCTTCTCGCGGCCGCGGCCGGAGTCGCCGCCGGAGCGTTTCTCGTGGCGGGACGGAGCGCTTCGACTCCGGACGCCGCGGCGTCGCCCGCGCCGGTCACCGCCGCGGCGGCAATCCCCGCGCCCCCTCTGGCGGCCGTCGAAGTGCAGCCCCCGCCGGCCCCGGCCCTCGCGCCCGCGGCGGCGCCCGTCGCCGTCGCGGCGAACCATCCCGCCGCGTCCGCCGCGCGCGTCTCCAAGAAGGGCCATCCGGAGATGCGTCAGCCGGCCGAGGATCTTCGTTACAAGGCGGCCATCGCCCGCATCGAAGCCGACCGGCTGAGCGCGCGCGAGAAGGCTCCCGAGCCCTTCGAGGAGGGCGAGCAGAGCGAGAAGGAAGGCATCCGTTTCCTGAGCGAGCGGGACTACGACGCGGCGCAGATGGCTTTCAGCCGCGCCGCGCGCCTCTTCGAGCAGGCCCGCGACCGCTCCTGGGAGGAGCGCGTCCGCGGCGCCAATCTCGGCGAGAGCCACGACTGACCCGGTCTCGCAATCCGACCCGCGGACTCAAGTTAGGATGGGCGCCCCGCCGGGAACGGCCGGCGGCGAAATCGCGTTCTAGGAAGGTGGGATGCAGGAAATCGAGCCCGCGCGCCTAAAGCCCGGCGTCTCCGGGGAGGACCTTCCCGGACCCCGCCCCTCGGATGAGGCCGGCGAAGGCCGGGCCCGCACCGTGCGCGGCAGGGCCCTGATTTTCTGGGATCCGAAGAACCCGGGGCGAAAGCTCGACGCGATCGACACCGACCAGATCACTCCCGCGGCCGACTGCGTTTCGGAGAGCCTCGACACGCTCGACGAGCGCTGGAAGGCGGGATCGTTCCGCCATTTGATGCCCGACTTCCGGGAGCGCGTGCACCGCGGCGAGACGTTTCTCGTCGCCGGCGAGCGGTTCGCGATCGGATCCTCCCGCGAAATGAGCCCGGCGGGCCTGAAGGGCGTGGCCGAGGAGAAGGGACTCGAGCTCGTCGTCGTGTGCAGTCATGGAATGGGCGACATCTTCCGCCGCAATGCATTCAACCTCGGGCTCCACGTGGTGCAGTGCCCGGAGGCGGTCGAAGACGCCCGCGACGGCGATGCGTTCGCGTTCGATCCGGCGACGCGCCGTTTGTCGAACGAGACGCAGGGCAGGAGCTACGAGCCCGTCCCGCTCTCGCCGAAGGAAGAAGAGATCCGTTCGAGCGGGGGCATCTTCGCCGTCGGGCGCCGCGAGTTCCGCGCGTCGGTTTCGCGGCGCCCCCAGGTCCGCTGGCCCGAGCCCGATCTCGCGCGGCGGATGACGACGACCGAGCAGATCGTCTGGGCGCACCGGGTTGATCGCGACGCGGCGGTCGAGCCCGGGGCGACGCTGCGCGTTTACGCGGACCTGCTTCCCGCATCCGACGGCACGGCGCCCTTCGCGATCCATACCTTCAACCAGATCACCGGCGGGAAGGCGATCTTTCCGCGCCAGGCCGCCGTCGCCAACGATCACTTCGTCTTCACCGGCCGAGAGGACGACGACCGCCAGACGGCGATCGGCCGCGAGTTCGCGCGCCTGCACGGGCTGCGCAAGCCGTGGTACGCCGATCCCGGCGACGGCATCTTCCACTTCTATTTTCCCGAGCAGGGCCTCGTGCGCCCCGGCCAGTTCATCCCCGGCGCGGATTCGCACAGCCGGGCCTACGGCGCGTACGGCGCGGTGGGATTCGGCGTCGGGTCGACCACCCTCGGCTTCGGATGGTCGACCGGCTACATCTACTTCACCCTGGCGCGGCAGCGGCGCGTGGTCCTCGGCGGAAAGCTCCAGCCCTGGGTCACGGGAAAGGACATCGTGCTCGACCTGCTGCGGCGCTGGGGCGCGAAGCAATCGCAGGGCATGTCGGTCGAGTTCGTCGATGCGCAGATGCAGCTCCCGATCGCCTTCCGCAACACGATCGCGAACATGATGGCCGAGGCGGAGGCGTTGAACGGCATCTTCGCGGAGGATGCGGTGACCGACGCGTGGTACCGCGAGAAGGGCATCGGCCCTCTTCCCTACCCTCGCATCGCGCCGGGCGCGGACGCCCGGTACGAGATCGACGAGACGATGACGCTCTCGGAGATCGAGCCGATGATCGCCAAGCCCTTCGCGCCGGGCAACGCGTTTCCCGCCGAGGAGGTCGCCCGGGAGAGGCTGACGTTCGACAAGGCCATGATCGGCTCCTGCACTAACGGCGGCTACGACGACCTGCTCTCGGCGGCCCTGGTGCTGAAGGCGGCGCGCGAGGCCGGCTTCCGGACGGTAACGAAGACCCTCACCATCTTCCCCGGCTCGGGCGGAGTGGGACGCCAGATCGAGAAGGGGGATCCGCGTCTCGGCGGCGAATCGATCGCCGCGGTTTTTCGAACGGCGGGAGGGCAGATCCGCCAGTCCTGGTGCGGCCCGTGCTTCGGACAGGGCCCCGATGCCCTGGCGAAGGGCCAGCGGGCGATCACGTCCTTCAACCGCAACTGGCAGAACCGGATGGGCTACGGCGGCGAGGGCTTCCTCGCGAGCCCGGCCGTCGTCGCCGCCTCGGCGCTGGCGGGATACATGGCGCCGCCCGGCGAGCTGGGCCTGTCCTGGAGCGCCGAGCGGTTCGGCGTCTGAGACTTCCGGGCTAGAACGTCCGCTCGAGCGTCGGGCTGAAGGGTCCGAGCTCGCGCCGCCGCCACCACGCTCCGGTCCGCCGCCGCTCGGCGGCGTCCGTGAACCGATAGTCGTAGAGCACCGCCCGCACGTATCGCGGGGGACCGTTCGGAAAGGGATTCCCGGCGAGCAGCCGCAGCACGGCGGGCGAACCCTCCAGGAGCCGCTCGAGGAAGCTGCCGACCCAGAGGTTCTGCTCGTAGCCCCCGAGCGCCGCGAACCACATCTGCCAGTCGAGGCGGGGCTGGTGCGGCGCCACGAAGCCCGGCCGGCGCATCGGATCTCCGGGCTTCCATCGAAACTCGTAGGGCCGCCACGTGGTTCCGTCGAGGCTTCCCTCGACGACGATCTCCGGCCTCGTGGTCGTCATCACCATGAAGAGGCCGTATCCGCTGAAGCTTCGGATCGCCCCGATGCGGCGCTCGAGGGCGACGACGGCGTCCGGAACGCTCAAGCCTCGGTCGAGCGTGGCGGCGAACTCCAGGGTCGAGGAGAACAGGACGAGGACGGCGACCGGACCCAGGATCCACCGCGGCCACGGACGCGCGGGCGCCGAGGAGGCCTCGGCGGCGCGCGACCAGCCCGCCGGAAGGGACTGATCGTCGAGGAGCAGAACCGCGAGGGTCACGGTGAGCAGGTTGAAGAACGCATAGTTCCCGGTCGCCGCGATGATCGCCTGGAGGACCACGGTCATCCAGAATGAGAACACCCGCAGCCGGCGCGGCCCGAAAAAGAGAAACGGCACGGCGAGCTCGACGAAGAAGAGAAACAGCGCCGAAACCGCCTGGAACGAGGACGGCATCTGGTGCATGAACCAGGCGGTCCAGGGCGGCAGCGGCTGAGTCTCGTAGTGGAAGCGCAAGGCCGTGAGATGACGCCAGCTCGGGTCGCCGCTCGAAAGCTTCACCCACCCCGACGAGAACATCAGCCGGAAGAGAAGCCATCGCAGGAGCCCGATCACGATCGGCGGTGCGGCCAGGCCCGCGCCGAACCGGCGCTTGAGCGGCGAGACGAGCCAGATGGCGAGGAATCCCGCCTCGAGCAGCAGGGAGTCCCACTGAAACTCCAGGAAGACCTGGCCCGAAATCGAGATCGAAAGATAGAGGGCCCATGCCGCGATCGCGCTCGCGCACGGGAGGAAACCCGCGGCGAGCAGGAGGCTGGCGAGCGTCCCCCCGGCGCACAGTCCGCGCAGGAAACCATCGCTCGAGGATAGCCAGCTGAGCGTCGGAAGCAGGAAGTACCGCTCGGCGCCCGTCTGCGCCTTCACCCAGTCGAGATAACGGGCGATTGGAAGAATGCCGTGCGCGCCGACGAGGCCGTCCGACTGGACCCAGAACGAGACGAAGGCCGCGAAGTAGCAGAGCCCGAGCAGGCGGACGAAGAGCGCCGTCGCGGCCGTATAGGTCGGCTTCGCGACGGACCGGCCCCACAGCAGCCGCGTGACCGCGTCCGCGGCGTTGCGATGCGACGCCACGAGGCGATAGGCGATCTCGGTGACGGAGGCAAACCCCGGCACCCGCGCGTAAGCGGACGCGAGGAGGCCCCGACCGGGTTTCTGCGCGAGGGTCGCGAAGACCGCCTCGGCGCCCGACCGCACGCGGCCGTCCGGCAGAACGAGCTGAAATGCGCGCCGGAACTCCGCCGGCGAGATCTCGGGAAAGCGCGCGGCGACATCCTCGGAGGCCGCGTAGTCCACGCGGTCGCCGGTGGCCGCCTTCCAGCGGAGGATCCACTTCCGGCAGAAGCCGCAGTCGCCGTCGAAGATCGCGAGCGGCCGGTCCGGAGGATGCGCGACCCGGAGGCTTCCCATGCGCGCATAGAGTCTAAAGGCCCGGCGCGCCGGCGTGCGGCTATAGTTGCGGCATGCGCCGATGCCTCGGGGTTCTCACCGCTGCGCTCTGCGCCATAGTCGCCTCCCGCGCCCACGCCTCGGGCCAGGCCCCGGCACCTCCCGAGTCCGAGCTTGCGCAGACGGTCGCGCGGGTCTCGCTCATCTCGGGCGGCGTGTCGTTCTCGCGAGGCGACGACCCCGACCAGTGGGATCCGGCGGACGTCAACGTCCCGATGACGATCGGCGATCGGGTCTGGACCGGGAACGACGGGCGCATCGAGCTGCAGGTGCATGGCGGAAACCTCGTCCGCCTCCCGGCCGGCACCGACCTCCAGGCGCTGAACCTGACCCACGAGGTCAAGCAGTTTTCGCTGGCCCTCGGGACGGCATCGATCTCGGTCCGCCGCCTGACGGATAACGAGGTCTTCGAGGTGGACACACCCAATGCCGCCATCACGCTCGAGCGCCCCGGCGATTACCGCCTCGACGTCGATGCCGACGGGAACACGCGTGTCCAGGTGCGCAGCGGCCGCGCCATCGCCTCGGCGGGCGGCGGCCAGGTGGCGCTCGCCGCCGGACAAGAATTCGACGTCGCCGGCATCGACGCCCCGCGCTACGACGTCGCCGCCCTGCCGCCGCCGGACGCGTGGGACCGCTGGGTCGCCGAGCGCAACCGCCGCATCGCCGAAGCGCGCTCCTACCGGTACGTCACGGCGGACATCGCCGGCGTCGAGGACCTGGATCAGTACGGCCGGTGGCGGCAGGTCCCGGGATACGGCTGGGCCTGGTCTCCCGCCTCGGTCGAGGCCGGCTGGGCGCCGTATCGCGCGGGCCGTTGGATCTGGCAGGACCCGTGGGGCTGGACCTGGGTCGCCGCCGAGCCGTGGGGCTGGGCGCCCTACCACTACGGGCGCTGGACGTACTGGGGAAACGCCTGGTACTGGGTTCCGGTCGGACCGGCGGTCGTCTCCGTTTCGTACGCTCCGGCCCTCGTCGCCTTCGTCGGAGGCTCCGGCGGCTACGTCGGATGGTTCCCCCTCGCGCCGCGCGAGCCCTACTACGCGTGGTGGCGGCCGCATGCCGCCGTCCCCGCGACTCGCGTGACCTATGTCAACCGGACCTACCTGACCGTCGTGAATCAGAACGTCTTCGTCTCGGGTCGTTCGATTTCCCGCGACGTGGTCCGCGATCGCACGCTGGTCCGCTCGGTCGAGAGCGCTCCGGTCCTGCGCGGACCGGTTCCCGTGATCCCCACGCGCGCATCGCTGCGCACGACGACCAGCG
This sequence comes from uncultured Acidobacteriota bacterium, assembly GCA_963736455.1. GTDB lineage: Bacteria > Acidobacteriota > Thermoanaerobaculia > UBA5066 > Gp7-AA6 > DAHUXD01. The sequence continues at coordinate 2,825,946 of CAVTON010000001.1, read as the reverse complement.
AGGCGACGGCCCCGAGGCCTCCGGCTCCGGTCGCCGCGCGACAGGTCGTCACCCGCGCGTCTCCGCCGCCGGCGCCTCCTCGATTCGACGCGAAGGTCGCCGTCATTCGCGAGAAGGGCGGCGCTCCGGTGGCTCCCGCCGAGGCGGCACGCCTGTCGTCGCGGGCACCCGCCTCCGCCGCGCCTCGCTCCCGGCCGGCCGCTTCGGGGCCGGTGACGCTCGCGCCGCGGGAGGGAGCCGCGCGCCCGTCGAGCTCGCCGGCGGCCGGACGAGCCGCGACGCCGGCGCTTCGACGCGAGGCGACGCCCTCGGCCGCACGAGCCGCGACGCCGGCGCCCGCGAGACATCCGAGCCCCGCGGGACGAGAGCCTCGGGCGCCGCACCCGACTCCCCGACCGACCCCGATTCCGGAGCATGCGACCGGGCAACGCACGATGCAGCCCCCGCCGGTTCATGAGCGGAAGCAACCGCCCGAGCGCGTCAACCCCGAGTCGAAGTTCGAGCCGCGATCGGAGCCCAGGCCCTCGCCCCGGTCCGACACTTCCCGCTCCGCAGAGCCGCACGGCTCGCGCCCGACACCCCGGCCGCGGCCGACACCGACTCACTCGCCGAAGGGCTGAACGGCCAGCCGACCGGAGGTGTAGCGTGCTCGCGTCGGTCTTCGTCGGGGTGAGCGTCGATGGATTCCTCGCCCGGAAAGACGGCGCCCTCGACTTCCTTCCGGCCGGTGGAGGCGAGGAGCACGGGTACGAGGCGTTCTTCGCATCGGTGGATGCTCTGGTCGTCGGGCGAGGCACTTTCGAGACGGTGCTCGGCTTCGAGAAGTGGCCGTACGGACGCAAGCCGGTCTTCGTCCTGAGCAGCCGGCGGCTCGACCTGTCGAAGGCGTCGGGCGTCGTCGAGCAGATGGCCGGGGATCCGAAGGAGGTGCTCGCGCGGCTCGAATCGCGGGGCATCCGCCACGTCTACGTGGACGGCGGCGTCACGATTCAGCGCTTCCTGAGGGCCGGGCTGATTCAGCGGTTGGTCGTGACTCGGGTTCCGGTCTTGATCGGCGCGGGGATTCCCCTTTTCGGGCCGCTCGATCGGGACATCCGCCTCGAGCACCTGGGCACCCGCCAGTACGAGAGCGGCCTGGTCACGAGCGAGTACTCCGTCCGGGTCTGACTGTATCTATTTATATATCAATGAGTTACTTCATAGATCCAAAGTTGACAGATCCGTATAGATTAACTATGCTGGCCTTCGTATGGAGGCCAATCGCAATAACGCCTCGCTCTTGGAGCTGACCGACCGGGAGTACAAGGCGGGCTTCGTCACGGACATCGAGTCCGAGACGATCCCGGCCGGACTCTCGGAAGACGTCATCCGCCTGATCTCGTCCAAGAAGAGCGAGCCCGAGTGGATGCTCGCCTGGCGACTCAAGGCGTACCGCCACTGGCTCACGATGAAGGAGCCGACCTGGCAGAACGTTCACTACGTGCCGATCGATTACCAGTCGATCGCGTACTACTCGGCTCCGAAGTCGAAGAAGGACGCGCCGAAGTCGCTCGCCGACGTCGACCCGAAGCTCCTCGAGACGTACGAGAAGCTCGGCATTCCGCTGCGCGAGCGCGCGAAGCTCGCGGGGGTCGCCGTGGACGCGGTGTTCGACTCCGTCTCGGTCGCCACGACGTTCCGCGCCGAGCTCGAAAAGGTCGGCGTGATCTTCTGTTCGTTTTCGGAGGCCGTTCAGAAGCATCCCGAGCTCGTGAAGAAGTACCTCGGCTCGGTCGTTCCCTACACGGACAACTTCTTCGCGACGCTGAACTCGGCGGTCTTCTCCGACGGATCGTTCTGCTTCATCCCGAAGGGGGTGCGGTGTCCGATGGAGCTGTCCACCTACTTCCGGATCAACTCCGCCAACACCGGGCAGTTCGAGCGCACGCTCATCGTGGCCGAGGAAGGCGCCTACGTCTCCTACCTCGAAGGCTGCACGGCGCCGATCCGGGACGAGAACCAGCTGCACGCCGCCGTCGTCGAGCTCGTCGCCCTCGACGACGCCGAGATCAAGTACTCGACCGTCCAGAACTGGTACCCCGGAGACGCGGAGGGCCGGGGCGGCATCTACAACTTCGTGACCAAGCGCGGCGCCTGCCGCGGCCGCAGGTCCAAGATTTCGTGGACCCAGGTCGAGACGGGGTCCGCGATCACCTGGAAGTATCCGAGCTGCATCCTGCAGGGCGATGAATCGGTCGGCGAGTTCTACTCGGTCGCCGTCACGAACAACCGCCAGCAGGCCGACACCGGCACGAAGATGATCCACATCGGCAAGGACACGAAATCCACCATCGTCTCCAAGGGGATCTCCGCCGGCCACGGCCAGAACACCTATCGCGGCATGGTCAAGATCCTGGGCAAGGCGGACGGCGCCCGCAACTACTCGCAGTGCGACTCGCTGTTGATCGGCGACCGGTGCGGCGCCCATACGTTCCCGTACATCGAGGTCAACAATTCCACTGCCCAGATGGAGCACGAGGCGTCGACGTCGAAGATCGGCGAGGACCAGATCTTCTATTTCCAGCAGCGCGGCATCTCTCCCGAGGAGGCGGTCAACATGATCGTCAACGGCTTCTGCAAGGTCGTCTTCAAGGAGCTGCCGATGGAATTCGCGGTCGAGGCGCAGAAGCTGCTCGGCGTCTCGCTCGAAGGGAGTGTCGGCTAGAGATCGTAGGGGCGGGGCTTGCCCCGCCCGCGGCGGCCCAAGGGCCGCCCCTGCGCACGGAATAGGACGTTCGATCCAAATGACGCATCCTCTGCTCGAAATCGAAAACCTCCACGCCTCGGTCGCAGGCAACGAGATCCTCCGGGGCGTCGATCTCGCGGTCCGCGCCGGCGAGGTCCATGCCATCATGGGTCCGAACGGATCGGGCAAGTCGACGCTCGCCCACGTCCTCGCCGGCCGGCCGGGCTACACGGTCACCGCCGGAAGCGTCCGCTTCAAGGGGCGAGATCTCCTCGCACTGCCTCCCGAAGAGAGGGCGCGGGAGGGCGTCTTCCTGGCGTTCCAGTACCCGGTCGAGATTCCCGGGGTGTCGAATGTCTACTTCCTCAAGGCGGCCGTCAACGCGGTGCGCAAGCACCGCGGCCTGCCGGAGTACGACGCGATCGAGTTCCTGAGCCTCGTCAAGGAGAAGGCCAGCCTCGTCGAGATCGACGAGGATCTCGTGAAACGGCCCGTCAACGAGGGATTCTCGGGAGGCGAGAAGAAGCGCAACGAGATTTTCCAGATGGCGCTGCTCGACCCTTCCCTGGCGATCCTCGACGAAACGGACTCGGGCCTCGACATCGACGCCCTCCGCGTCGTGGCCGGCGGCGTCAACCAGCTCCGCTCTCCCGAGCGGTCGATGCTGGTCGTCACGCACTACCAGCGGCTGCTGAACTACATCGTTCCCGACTTCCTGCACGTCCTCGTCGAGGGCCGGATCGTGCGATCGGGAGGCAAGGAGCTCGCCCTCGAGCTCGAGGAGAAGGGCTACGCGTGGCTCGAGAAGGAGCCGCCCGCCGTCGCCGTGTCGCGATGATGGAAGCCGCCGTCGCCGAAACGGCCTTCGCGCCGCGGCTCGCTCCTCCGGCCGGTGAACCGGCCTGGCTCGCCGAACGGCGGAGCCGGGCCTTCGAGCGATTCGAGCGGCTCGGCTTCCCGACGCCCCGCGACGAGGCGTGGCGCTACACCGGCGTTCAGCCCATCACCGGGACGTCCTGGGCTCCGTCGCGGCGAGGCTTCGAGCTCGTTTCACCGGCCCCGCCCGGAGTCCGGGTCCGGCCGCTTTCCGAGGCGCTCGAGGCTGCCGAAGGGAGCCTCGACCGGATCGCCGGTCCCGAGGGCTCGGCCTTCGCCGCTCTCAACACGGCGCTCTTCGAGAGCGCGACGATCGTCGAGATCCCGCCGGGGACCGTGATCGCCGAACCGATCCAGCTCGTGCTGCGGGCGCCGGCATCGAGCCGATCCGAAGTCTTTTCGCCGAGGCTCCTCGTGATCGCCGGAGAGCGCTCCGAAGCCTCTCTCGTCCAGACGTTCTCGGGAGACGGCCGGACCCTCACGAACGCCGTCACGGAATTCGCGCTGGCCGACGGCGCGATTCTCGAGCACACACAGCTCCAGAACGAAGGGCTCGACGCCATCCACGTCCACACGCTCGCCGCGAGGCAGGCGCGCGGAAGCCGCTTCACGTCGGTTCACGTCGCCCTCGGCGCGGCCCTCGCGAGGGCCGACCTCCGCGTCGCCCTCGAAGGCGAGGGCGCCGAGTGCGCCCTCTACGGCCTCTTCGTCGGCAAGGGCAGCCAGCATCTCGACACCCACACGACGATCGACCATGCGCGCCCGCGCTGCACGAGCCGCGAGCTCTACAAGGGAATCCTCGACGGTTCCTCCCGCGGCGTCTTCCACGGCATGATCCTCGTTCGTCCGGACGCCCAGAAGACCGACGCCGTCCAGACGAACAAGAACCTGCTGCTCTCTCGCCACGCTCTCGTCAACTCGACGCCGGCGCTCGAAATCCTCGCCGACGACGTGAAGTGCAGGCACGGCTCGACGACGGGCCAGCTCGACGCCCAGGCCCTCTTCTACCTCCGTTCGCGGGGAATCGGCGAAGAGGCGGCGCGAGCGCTGCTGACCTGGGCCTTCGCGGCCGACGTCGCCGAGCGCATCCGCATCCCCTCGGTGCGCGCCGAGGTCGAGCGCGATCTCGGGCTGGTCCTCGCCGGCTCTCCCGCGGCGGTGACCGCATGAGCACCGTTCTGCGCGAAACGGCGTCCGCCTACGACGTCGCGGCGATCCGGCGCGACTTCCCCATCCTCTCGACGAAGATCTACGGGAAGCCTCTCGTGTACCTCGACAACGCGGCCTCGGCCCAGAAACCGCTGGCCGTCATCGATGCCGAGCGCGACGTGTACGAGAAGTGTTACGCCAACATTCATCGCGGCGTCCACTGGCTCTCGGTGCATGCGACCGACGCCTACGATGCCGCCCGCGAGAAGGCCCGAGCGTTCGTCAACGCCGCCGAGGCGAAGGAGATCGTGTTCGTGCGGGGCACGACCGAGGCGATCAACCTCGTCGCGCAGACCTACGGGCGGACGCGGGTCGGCCGGGGCGACGAGGTGCTCATCACGGGCCTCGAGCACCATTCGAACATCGTTCCGTGGCAGATGTTGTGCGAGGAGAAGGGCGCCCGGCTCGCCGTGGCTCCGATCGAGGACGACGGCAGCGTCGATCTCGCGGCCTTCGAGCGCCTCCTGACGCCGCGCACGCGGATCGTCTCGATCGCCCACCTCTCGAACGCTCTCGGCACGATTCTCCCGGTCAAGGCGATGGTCGCCATGGCGCACGTCCGCGGCATCCCCGTCCTCGTCGACGGCGCCCAGGCCGCGCCGCGCATGCCGGTCGACGTGCGAGAGCTCGGCTGCGACTTCTACGCGCTGTCGAGCCACAAGATTTACGGCCCGACGGGAGTCGGCGTCCTCTACGGGCGGTCCGATCTGCTCGAGGCGATGCCTCCCTACCAGGGCGGCGGCGACATGATCCGATCCGTCACCTTCGAGAAGACGACCTACAACTCCCTGCCCTACAAGTTCGAGGCCGGCACGCCGAACATCGCGGGCGGAATCGCGTTCGGCGCGGCGCTCGATTACGTCACGGGCATCGGCCTCGACCGGATCGAGGCCCACGAGCGCGACCTGCTGGCCCATGCGACGGCGAAGCTCCAGGACATCGAGGGCCTGCGCATCGTCGGCACGGCCCGCGAGAAGGCCGGCGTGCTCTCCTTCGTGCTCGAGGGCGTGCATCCGCACGACATCGGGACGGTGCTCGACCGCGAGGGCATCGCCATACGCACGGGCCACCACTGCGCGCAGCCGGTCATGGATCGCTTCGGCCTGCCGGCCACCGCCCGCGCCTCGTTCGGCCTCTACAACACGCGCGCCGAGGTGGATGTGCTCGCGGCCGCGATCCACGACGTCATCGGGATGTTCCGAGGATGAGCTCCGACCTGCGCGACCTCTACCAGGAAGTGATCCTCGACCACAGCAAGCGGCCGAGGAATTTCCACGCGATGCCGGGAGCCGACCGGAAGGCCGAGGGTTACAACCCCCTCTGCGGCGACCGCGAGACCGTGTTCCTCGACCTCGACGGCGACCTCGTGAAGGACATCAGCTTCCAGGGCGCGGGCTGCGCGATCTCGACCGCATCGGCCTCGATGATGACCGAGAGCGTGAAGGGGAAGACGCGCGCCCAGGCGGATGCGCTCTTCGAGAAGTTCCATGACCTGATCACCGGCAAGGCGCCGGCGCCGAACGGCCCCGAGCTCGGCAAGCTCGAGGTGTTCTCGGGCGTGCGCGAGTACCCGGTCCGCGTCAAGTGCGCGACGCTGCCGTGGCATACGCTGAAGGCGGCGCTGTCGGGCGAGGGTGCGTCCGTCTCGACCGAATCCGAAGGGCCGGCCGCCGAGTCGGGAGGAGCCTGATCATGCAGATGCGCAAGGAGGCGACGGTTTCCCGCGACGTCCCCGCGCGGGAGATTCCGAGCGGAACCCCGATCACGCTGCGCGCCGGCGACCCCGTCGTCATCACGCAGTCGCTCGGGGGCAGCTACACCGTCATGACGCCGGTGGGATTTCTCGCCCGGATCGACGGCAAGGACGCGGACGCGATCGGCGAGCCAATCGTCGAAGCCGATCCGGCGGCCAGCGCGGGAAAGTCCACCGAAGATCTCGTCTGGGACCAGCTCCGCACGTGTTACGACCCCGAGATCCCCGTCAACATCGTGGACCTCGGGCTCGTGTACGCCTGCACGCTGTCGCCCCTGCCCGACGGCGGCCAGCGGGTCGACGTCAAGTTCACCCTGACGGCCCCCGGCTGCGGGATGGGAGACGTGCTCCGGGAAGACATCAAGGCCAAGCTCGCGACGGTTCCGGACGTCCGCGACGCCGAGGTCCAGGTCGTCTTCGATCCGCCCTGGAGCCTGCAGATGATGTCGGAAGCCGCGAGGCTGCAGCTGGGGATGATGTGAGCGGAGGCCGCCGATGAAGCTCTCCTCGCAGGAAGAGTACGGACTGCGTTGTCTGCTGCGCGTCGGACGCGCCGGGGAGGGCGCAAGCGCCACGATTCCCGAGCTCGCCCGGGGCGAGGGCATTTCCGAGCCGAACGTCGCGAAGATGATGCGTGTCCTGCGGCGCGGCGGCTTCGTGAAATCCACGCGAGGGCAATCGGGCGGCTACGCCCTGTCGCGGCCCGCGGCGGAGATCGTCATCGGCCAGGTCCTGGCCGCCCTCGGCGGCCGCCTCTACGAGCCGGCCTTCTGCGACGGCCACGCGGGGATCGAGTCTTCGTGCACGCACATGACGGACTGTTCGATCCGTTCGGTGTGGCGGATGGTGCAGCGCGCCGTCGACGAGGTCCTCGGCACGATCACGCTGAAGGACCTGCTCAAGAGCGAGCCCGAGATGAACGCCTGGCGCCGCGGCCAGTCGAGCCTCCCGACCTATTCACCGGAAGCGTAGTCCGGCCGAACCGGAACTTCCCGCACCGGTCCGGTTTCTCTTCCTTGCAGGGAGGGCGCTCCATGCCGGGTCATGTTCGCGCCGAGATCAACGTCACGCCCCTGGTGGACGTCTGCCTCGTCCTGCTCATCATCTTCATGGTCGTCACACCGCTCATCGATTCCCGGGTCGAGCTGCCGGAGGCTCCCGACCCGGTCCCCTGGGCTCCCGAGCCGGCCCGTTCCCGCGTGACCCTGTCCTACGGCCCTTCCCCCGCCGTCCGCGTCGACGACGATCCGAATCCGCTCGACGACGCCGGGCTCGCCGTCCTTCTCGGCGCGATTCATCGGGACGATCCGCGCCGCGAGATCGCCCTGCGCGCCGACCGCCGCCTCTCCTACGCGCAGGTCAAGCGCGTGCTCCGGGCGATTCGGGAGGCGGGTTTCCCGGCCGTCGGCCTCGTCGCGGAACGGCCCTCCGCCGGGCGCTGACCGGGATCACCGCGGCCCGGGCAGGACCTGGGAAATAATCTCCGGCATGCGGATCCTGATGCTCGCGGCGGAGGCCTCGCCGCTGGCCAAGGTCGGCGGCCTGGCGGACGTCGTCGGATCGCTGCCGAAGGCGCTCCGCGAGCTCGGCCACGACGTCCGCGTGGCGCTCCCCGGTTACGGCGCGATCGACTGGACGCGCTACGCGCCGCAACGGCGAGCGACGTTTCCGGTCTACACGACGTGGGGAGCCCCGGAAGCGGAGATCTGGGAGACGGCGGTCGGCGGCATTCCCCACTGGCTCGTCACGGGTTCGCCCATCCCGCGGGAACGCTGGATCTATGGACGGTCGGTCGACGAGGACGGGCCCAAGTTCATCTTCTTCTCGCTGGCGGCCCTCTGGGCGAGCGAGAACCTCGACTGGAAACCCGACGTCGTCCACGCGCACGACGCGCACGCCGCGCCGGCCGTCTGGTGGCTCGGCACGGAGGGGCGCGACAATCCCTTCTTCCGCGACGTCGCCTCCGTCTACACGATCCACAATCTTCCGTACGCGGCGCAGGGGGCGGGCAAGGCCCTCGGCGAATACAAGCTGCGCCGGAGCGACGCCCTCTTCGCCCTCGCCGAGGGCTATCGCGACTCGCTCATGGGCCTCGGGATTCTCTCGGGCGACTGGCTCACCACGGTCAGCCCGACGTATGCGCGAGAGATCCTCACCCCCGAGGGCGGCCACGGCCTCGACGGCGTGCTGCGGGCCCGCGCCGACCGGCTCGCCGGGATACTCAACGGCATCGACACCGAGTCGTGGGACCCGGCGGCCGATCCTGACCTGATCGCCACCTTCGACGCCGAGACGCTCTCCCGCCGGACGCGGAACAAGACCGAGCTCCAGCGGGAAGCCGGGCTGGAGCCCGACGCGCGCATGCCTCTTCTCGCGGCCGTCACCCGCCTGGTCAAGGAGAAGGGCTTCGACATCGCGGCGCCGGCGATCCGCCGATGGCTCGACCGCGGCGGCCAGTTCGTTCTCCTCGGCACCGGGGATCCCGCGCTCGAGCACGAGTACGGCGAGCTCGAGCTTCGCTACCCGCACCGGGCGAGCGTGCGCCTGCGCTTCGACGCCCGGTACGCCCGGCGCATCTACGGCGGAGCGGACGCGATCGTGCTGCCCTCGCGCTACGAGCCGTGCGGCCTCGCGCAGATGATCGCCATGCGCTACGGGTGCGTGCCGATCGCCCGCCGGACGGGCGGCCTCGCCGACACGGTCGTGGACGCCGGGGACCCGGGCGCCACGGGCCTGATGTTCGACGAATTCCACTCCTGGGCCCTCTGGGACGCCCTCGATCGAGCCCTCAAGGTGTACGCTCAGCCCGCGAAATGGGCCGACCTTCAGCGAAACGGCATGGCCCGCGACTTCTCGTGGTCGAAGTCGGGCCGCGCGTATGCCGACGTGTACGCGAAGGCCGTGGCCGTGCGCTCCGGACGCTGAGGCTTCGCACATGAGGGCCCGCGCCGTCATCCTGGCCGGCGGCGAGGGCTCGCGACTCGGCGTCCTGACCGAGAAGCGCGCCAAGCCCGCCGTGCCGTTCGCGGGAAAGTACCGGATCATCGACTTCACTCTCTCGAACTGCGTCAACTCCGGGATCTCCGACGTGATGATCCTGACCCAATACCGGCCGCACTCGCTGAACGAGCACATCGCGTCGGGCCGGCCGTGGGATCTCGACCGAACCTTCACCGGAGGCATCCAGGTCTATCCGCCGTACCGGGGCCGCGCGGCGACCGACTGGTATCGCGGCACCGCGGACGCCATCGGGCAAAACCTGTCCTTCGTCGAACGCGGCGCGCCGGACCTCGTCCTCGTGCTCTCCGGCGATCACATCTACAAGATGAACTACGGCTGGCTGATCGCCTTCCACATCGAGAAGCAGGCCGACGTCACGATCGCGACGCTGAACGTCTCCCGGGACGAGGCCACGCGCATGGGGATCCTCGCCACCGACGCCGAGCAGCGCGTCACGCAGTTCGTCGAGAAGCCTGCCGATCCGCCGGGAACGCTTGCGTCGATGGGCATCTACGTCTTCGGCCGGGCGATGCTCTCGCGCGTCCTCGAGGAAGACTCGCGCCGCCGTGATTCGTCTCACGACTTCGGCAAGGACGTCATCCCGCGCATGGTCTCGGGCGGGATGCGCGTGTTCGCCTATCCGTTCGAAGGCTACTGGGTGGACGTCGGGACGGTCGAAGCGTACTGGCAGACGCAGATGGACCTGCTCAAGAGCCCTCCGCCCGTGGACCTGAACGACCGCGCCTGGATCGTCCACACGCGCTCCGAGGAGCGTCCTCCGGTGCTGATCCAGAAGGACGCCGTCGTCAGGGACAGCATGATCACCGACGGCTGCATCATCTCCTCGGGGGCGCGGGTCGAGAACAGCATCCTTTCGCCCGGCGTGTACGTCGGACCGGGCGCCGTCATCAGGGAGTCGGTCATCCTGACCGACACATCCGTCGGCGCCGGAGCGCGCGTCGAGCGCGCGATCGTCGACAAGGCGGTCCGGATCGGCCGCAAGGCGCGCATCGGAAAGGCGGCCCGCGGCAAGGCCGACGACGGCGCGGGGATCACGACGGTCGGAAAGAACGCCGAGATCCCCGACGGGATCAGCATTCCCCGGGGCTCGGTCGTTCACACCGACGTGACCGCGGAGCATTTCCAGTCCAAGCGTCGGGCGAAACCGGCCGGCGCCGCGTAGGACCCGGCTTCTTCGACTCCACGGCCCCGGGCTTTCGTCTGGCCCGGTCCTTGCACCATTGAACGGTGCAGGGTGCCTCCGGTGAGGACACCCTTTCTCAAAGGAGGTTTCGAATGAAGAGAGTCCTTTTGTCCGCGGCCATCGCTGCCGCTCTGGCTTCGGCCGGGGTGGCGATCGCCCAGGAAAAGCCGCAGCAGCCGAAGTCGATGGCGCCCGTCGCGGTTCAGTCCCAGACGGCCGCGACGAGCCTGAACGGCTCGATCGTCTCGGTCGACAACGCGGGACGCAGCTTCGTCGTCAAGGACGACACGACCGGCAAGAACGTCACGGTGTACTGGGACAGCTCGACGAAGGTGACCGGCGACATCAAGACCGGATCGAACGTCTCGCTGCAGACGACCGAACAGAGCGGCCGGATGATGGCCACCTCGATCGACGTCAAGGCTGCCGCCAAGAAGCCCTACTGAGCCTCGCGTCTCGCGAGCCGCAGCAGGATTTTCTGAGCAACTCGAGAGCCGGCGGAGCGGATCAGCCGCTCCCCGGCCTTTTTTTGCGTTCGCCGTCGCGCCGAGCCAGCCACTCGATCGCCGTCTCCTCGGCCCAATAGGAGGGCCGCCAGGGAAGGGAGCCGGCCACGAATCCGATGTGGCCGCCGCGGCGAGTGACGCGGAGCTCGACCGGCGCGGGCATCTCGGCGCGCGCCCGAACGAGCGATGCCGCCGGCAGGAACGGATCATCCTCCGAGGAGATGCAGAGCGTCGGTGTCGCGATTCTCGAAAGGAACGCGACGGAGCTCGACCGGCGATAGTAGTCGTCCGCGCCGAAGAAGCCGTGGAGGGGCGCCGTGGCGGCGTCGTCGAACTCCCGGAAGGAGCGCGCGCGGCGCATCCGAGGCACGTCGATCCGGGCGGCCGCTTCCGGAAATCTCTCGGCCGCCGCGATCGCCTTACGGCGAAGGGATCCGAGAAAACTCGCGACGTAGAGGCGGCCGACCGCGCTCTCGAGGTGGTCGGCGCTCGCCGAAAGGTCGTACGGCGTCGAGAGGGCCGCGGCCGCCGCGACCTCGGATTGATCGGGCCGCTCTCCCAGCCACTTGAGCAGGACGTTGCCGCCGATCGAGACGCCGACGGCGTAGAGCGGCGAATCGGGCTCTCGCGCCGCGAGCGTCCTCGCCGCGAAGTCGAGGTCTTCGGTTTCACCCGAGTGGTAGAGGCGCGGCCTCCGATTCGGCAGCATGCGCGAGAGATCCCGCGGATCGCGCGCGCAGGAGCGGAAGTTGAGGGCTATCCCGCGCAGGCCCTGCCGGGCGGCCGCCTCCAGAAGCCCCTGGACGTAGACCGAGTAGGAGCTTCCCTCGAGGCCATGGAGCACGAGAACCCGACCCGCGGCGGGAAAGCCCGCGGCGGGAGAACGCCGCGTCGACTCTGAGGCCGAGCGCAGCGAGGGCTCGGAGTCGAAAGAAGAAGAGGCCGCGACGAAAGCCGGCTCCACATGATCCAGCACAATCTCGTCCCCGTCCGGCGTCTCGAGGAGCTCCCGGCGAAACGACACCCGGCGGCGGGAACGGGTCAGCCGGCCCCAGATCGTCTGGAGGTGCGCTCCGGGAAGCCACCCGGCCGGGCGAAAGGACTCTTCCGGCGTCCCGATTCTCGCCGCCACGGACCAAGTGTCTCCTTTCTGGGACGAGCCGAAAACCTTCGCGCGTCCGTACCGTAGATTCTGCCGTTCACGACTGAGGAGGATCCAATGAAACGCACCCAGAAGTGGCGGGTGTTCGCCGCCCTCGGAGTCCTCGCGGCGACGGCCGTGGCCGCCGCCCCCGCCCCGCCGCCCCCGGCCGGATTCCAGATTCCGGTCGAATACCGCAAGCTCGGAAACGGCCTGAAGGTCGTGCTCTCGCGCGACACGACCGCTCCGATCGCCGTCGTCGCGGTCTACTACAACATCGGTTTCCGGATCGAGCCAAAGGACCGGACCGGCTTCGCGCACCTCTTCGAGCACATGATGTTCCAGGGCTCCGAGAACCTCGGCAAGATGGAGTTCATCAAGCTCGTCCAGTCAAACGGCGGCATCCTGAACGGCTCGACGCGCTTCGACTTCACCAACTACTTCGAGGTGGTCCCCTCCCATGCCCTCGAGCCCGCCCTGTGGGCGGAGGCCGACCGGATGAAGGGCCTGGCGATCACCGGCGAGAACCTGAAGAACCAGCAGGAGGTCGTCAAGAACGAGGTCCGGGTCAACGTCCTCAATCGCGCGTACGGCGGCTTCCCGTGGCTCGATCTTCCCCAGTACGCCAACGCGAACTGGTACAACGCCCACAACTTCTACGGCGACCTGAAGGACCTCGACGCGGCGACTCTCGAGGACGTCTCGCAGTTCTTCAAGACGTTCTATGCTCCGAACAACGCCGTCCTCGTCGTGGCCGGCGACTTCGAGACCGCCGAGGCCAACGCCTGGATCGAGAAATACTTCGCACCGATCGCGGCCTCGAAGCTGCCTCCGAAGCCCGACATCTCCGAGCCGCGTCAGACCGCCGAGAAGCGGGCGACCAGGGACGACGCCCTCGCGACGCGGCCCGCGATCGCCATCGGGTATCACGCGCCGCCGCGCAACACGCCGGAGTACTTCGCCCTCGGCCTCCTCGACGAGATCCTCGTCCAGGGCAAGGACAGCCGGCTCTACCAGGCCCTCGTCCAGAAAAGCGGCCTGACCGGCAACGTCCAGGGCGGCATCAACTCGGGCCTCGGCGACATGTACAACATCAACGGCCCCACGCTGTGGGACGTCTCGCTCTTCTACGACAAGGACAAGAGCGTCGACCAGATCCTGGCGGTGTTCGACGGCGTCATCGACGGGGTCCGGACCAGGCCCGTCGACCAGGCCACGCTCGACCGCGCCCTGGTGAAGGTGCGCTCGGACCTCTACGACAAGATCGAGCAGACGGCCGGGTTCGGCAAGGCCGACCTGCTCGCGTCGTATGCGCTCTTCGACGACGATCCGGCGCGCGTGAACGGCCTCGAGGCCGAGTTCCGCAAGGTGACGCCCGCTCTGATCCAGAAGACCGCGCAGGAGTACCTGCGCCCGGAGAATCGCACCATCCTGCTCATCGAGCCGAAGGCCGAGCCCGGGGCGGCGGCGAAGAGCGGGTCGTAGGACAGGAGAGAACCATGAAGAGTCGAATCGCCTTCGCCTTTGCCGTCGCGCTGACGTTGGCGCTCACGGCCTCCCTTCCCGCCGAGCCACAGGCGCCACCGGCGCCGGCGAAGCCCAGGGGATTCTCGGTCCCGAAGGGAAAGACCTTCACCCTCGCCAACGGCCTCGCCGTCACGCTCGTGCCGTACGGCACCATTCCCAAGGTCACCGTGCGGCTGGCGGTGCTCGCCGGCAACGTCAACGAGGGTCCGCAGCAGGTCTGGCTCGCGGATCTGACGGGCGACATGCTCTCGGAGGGCACGGCCACGCGAAGCGCCTCGCAGATCGCGGAGGACGCGGCGAAGATGGGAGGCTCGCTCGACGTGACCGTGGGCGAGAACCGCACCGAGATCGGCGGCGACGTCCTGTCGGAGTTCGGGCCGGCCATGGTCGCCCTCGTCGGCGACGTCGCGATGCATCCGCGATTTCCCGATTCGGAGCTCGCGCGCCTGAAGGCGGACCGGCTGCGGCAGCTTTCCATCGCGCGCAGCCAGCCTCAGCCGCTCGCGCAGGAGAAGTTCCGCGCGGTGCTCTACGGCGATCACCCGTACGGGCGGCTCTTCCCCACCGAGGCGATGCTCCAGTCGTACTCGCTTTCCGACGTGCGCGGGTTCTACGACAAGAATTACGGCGCCGCGCGCTCGCACCTCTACGTCGTCGGACACTACGACGACCGGGCGGTCGAGGCCGCGGTGCGCAAGGCGTTTGCAGGATGGAAGAAGGGCGCCGCTCCCGACCTGCGGCCTCCCTCGCCGAAGAGCGCCCGGGCCGTCTACATCGTGGATCGGCCGGGAGCCGTGCAGTCCACGATCAGCCTCGGCCTTCCGGTCATCGACCCGTCGCAGGCCGACTGGGACACGCTCTTCCTGATGAACGTCCTGCTCGGCGGCTCGTTCTCGTCCCGCATCACCTCGAACATCCGGGAGCAGAAGGGCTACACGTATTCTCCCGCGGGGCAGCTTTCGACGCGCTACCGCGACGCGTACTGGGTCGAGGCGGCCGACGTCACCACGAACGTCACGGGGCCGGCGATCAAGGAGATCCTCGGCGAGGTGGAACGTCTCCAGGCCGAGCCGCCGTCGGAGCAGGAGCTGAAGGGGTTCCAGAACTATCGCGCGGGTGTCTTCATCCTTCAGAACTCGTCGCGTCCGGGAATCATCGGGCAGCTCGAGTTCGTCGACCTGAACGGCCTGCCGGCCGACTACCTCAATACATACGTCCAGCGCGTGTACGCCGTGACGCCGCAGCAGGTCCAGGAGATGGCGAAGAAGTACATCCAGGACGACAAGGCGACGATCGTGATCGTCGGCGACAAAAAGGTCATCGAGGATCAGGTGAAACAGTTTGGTCCGGTCCGCTGACCGGACCAAACTGTTTCATCCCGAGCGCAGCGAGGGATCCCTCTCTTTCTGAATGATCCCGAGCGCAGCGAGGGATCCCTCTCTTTCCGAATGATCCCGAGCGCAGCGAGGGATCCCTCTCCGAGTCCTAACGAGACTTCAAAGGGATCCCTCGTCGCTTCGCTCCTCGGGATGACGGCTTCGCCGTCGCCCACGAAGGCTTCTTCTTCAGCACCTTGCGATAGATCGGACAGCTTCGGTCGTGGGCGCCGGGGAGATAGCCGATGCTCATGAGGAACGCCTGCACGATTTTTCCGCCCGTGAAGACGAAGGTTTCCCGGAAGAGCCGCTCCCATTCCTTCGGAGAGCGCGGATGGTGCGCCTCGAGCCACTTCGCGAAGCCCCCGTGCGACTCGCGAATCGCGAGAAGCCGCCGCGCGTTCTCCGCCACCGCGCGGATCTTGAGCCGGTTCCGGATGATCCCCGGATCCTTCAGCAGCCGCGCGTACTGGCGCTCGCCGAACCGCGCGACCTTCTCGGCCTCGAATCCCGCGTAGGCCTTTCGGAGCCCTTCGCGCTTCTGGAGCATCGTCAGCCAGGAGAGTCCCGCCTGGTTGATCTCGAGCGCCAGGCGCTCGAGCAGGGCCGCTTCCCCGCGGACCGGAAACCCGTACTCCCGGTCGTGGTACGGCTGATGCCAGGGGTGCCCTTGCGAGAACTTGCAGTAGGACATGGCCGTCTTCTACCTCAACGCGCCGGCGCCGCGAAGCCGAATGTTGCGCCGCCGCCGGCGCTTCCGTGCGACACTGATCGAGACCAATCTCTCATGAAGCGCCTTCTCACCCTCCTTATTGTCGCGGGCGTGATCGCCTGGCTCGTGAAGACGTACGCGGGGAAGAACCTCGCTCCCGCGGGCTCGTCCGAGGATCCCATCCACCGCGCCGGGGCCGCCGCCGCCGCGAACGACGCGCGGGTCGACGCGGCCGCCGCGGTGTCGCGCGAGGCCGACCAGTCCGCGGCCGGGGTCACCGAGAACATGACGCCCGACCAGGTGCGCTCGCTCCTCGGCGCGCCCGACGACGTCCAGACCGACACGATGGCGAACGGAGGGACGCGCGAGACCTGGACGTATCGCAGCGTCGGAAAGACCGTGGTCTTCGAAAACGGGGTCGCCGTCAGCATCCACTGAACCGGCCGATTCGCCGCCGGGCCCCGATCAGGAAATCGTCTTGTGGAAGGCTCGGGTGGATGCCGCGAGCAGCACCGCGGCGATGGCGATCAGGGCCACGACGCTGCGCCAGAGGTCGCCGAACGAGGCTCCCCGGATGATGATTCCGCGCGCGATCGCGATGAAGTGCGTTGCCGGCAGGATCTGCGAGACCCACCGCAGCGGCGTCGGCAGCGACGAGAGCGGGAAGATGTAGCCCGACAGCATGATCGACGGCAGCAGAAACCCCTGCGCCAGCTGGATCGCCTCCATCTGCGTGCGCGCCCGCGAGGAAACCAGGAGTCCCAGCGACAGCAGCGCGAAGAGGTAGACCGTCGACAGTCCGAGCAGCAGCGGCAGGCTGCCGTGGATCGGCACGCGGAAGACGAGAGTCATCAGCAGCAGGATGAAGATGAGCTGGCCGAACGCCAGCACGAGATACGGCAGGAGCTTGCCCAGGATCACCGCGACGGGCGAGGCCGGCGTGACCATGAGCTGCTCGAGCGTGCCGCGCTCCCGCTCCCGGACGATGGCGAAGGCCGCGAGCAGCGTGCCCGAGAAGGTCAGCAGGATCGCGACGAGGCCCGGGATCAGCAGGTTCGCCGTGCGGGAATCCGGGTTGAAGAGGAAGAGGGGATGCGTGCGGATCGGGAGATCCGCGGCACCGGCCCGTTGCGCCAGCTCCGAGATCGACTGCGCGAAGGCGACGCCGTTGGCGGCGGCCAGCGCCTGGCTCGAGATGGTCGAGTCGGAGCCGTCGATCAGCACGAGCACGTCGGCCGGCTGGCCGTTGAGGCGGCGCCGCGCGTAGTCGGGAGGAATCTCGATCCCGACCGAGGCGCGCCCGGCCACGATGTACTCCCGCACCGCCGCGCGGGACGGCGCCTCGGCCACGATGTCGAAGTAGCTCGTGTTGACGAAATCGTTCAGGAGCTCGCGGCTCTGAGCCGTCCGGCTCTGGTCGAACACGACGGTCCGGACGTGCCGGACGTTCATGTCGATCAGCCCGAAAAGCACGAGCTGGAACGCCGGGATCACGAGCGCGAATCGGAGCGTGCCGTGGTCGCGGAGCATCTGCATGGCTTCCTTCCGGAAGACCGGCATGAATCCCCTCATCGCGGGGCTCCGGCGACGACCGGCGCATCGCCCCTCAGTTCGATCTGGGTCCGGGTCAGCCGCACGAAGACATCCTCGAGCGAAGCCTCGATCGGGCGGATCGCGACGCGGGCGCCGGCGGCTTTCTCGAGATCGCGCGCGATTTGGTCCTCGGGGATCTCGGAGCGCACGAGGAGGTGAAGAGAATTGCCGAAGATCGTGACGTCCTCGACGTACGGCAGGGCCCTGGCCGCGGTCATGAAGGCGGCCACCCCCTGCTCGCACGCCGCCTCGACGCGCCGCGTGCCCGAGGGCGTCACCTCCGGCAGCTTCGTCAGCTCGTCGGGAGTCCCCTCGACCAGCATCTTCGAGAGGTAGAGGTAGGCGACCCGGCCGCACCGCTCGGCCTCGTCCATGTAATGCGTCGTGACGAAGAGCGTGACGCCTTCCGCGGCGAGCGTGAAGAGCAGGTTCCAGAGCTCCCGCCGCGCCACGGGATCGATGCCCGCGGTCGGCTCGTCGAGAAACAAAACACGGGGGCGGTGCATCAGGGCGGCGGCGAGCGCGAGCCGCTGCTTCCAGCCGCCCGAGAGCTGCCCGGCGAGACGGCCCCGGTACGGGCCGATCGAGGTCAGATGGATCGCCCAGTCTCGCTGCGCCACGAGCTCGGCGCCCTTCAGGCCGTAGACCGAGGCGAAGAAGTCGAGGTTCTCGAGCACGGTGAGGTCCTCGTAGAGCGAGAACTTCTGCGGCACGTATCCGATCCGCCGCCGGACGTCCTCGCCCCGGGTCTCGACGTCGAGGCCGTCGACACGGGCGCGGCCCTCCGTCGGCGCGAGCAGTCCGCAGAGGATCCGGATGAGCGTGGACTTTCCCGAGCCGTTGGGGCCCAGGAGCCCGTAGATCTCCCCGCGGGGCACCCGCAGCGAGACGCGGTCGAGCGCGCGAAACTTGCCGAAATCGCGCGACACGCCCTCGACCTCGATCCCGTATTCCCGGGAGACTTCCGACATCACGGCTCCGACAGGCGCACGGTCGCGGCCATTCCCGGCTTCAGCTCGGGGGCGGGGTCGATCTGCACCTTCACGCCGAAGACCTGGTCCATGCGCTGATCGAGCGTCTGGACGTTGCGCGGCGTGTACTCGGACTGCGTGCGGATCTCGACGACGTGCCCGGGAAACTCGCGCTTCGGATACGTGTCCACGCGGACGGCCGCCTTCTGTCCCATGCGCACGCGGCCGAGCTCGGGCTCGGGCACGTAGACCCGGACCCAGAGCTGCGACGGCTCGAGCATCTTCGCGACCGGCTGATTGGGTCCGACGAGATCTCCGGGACGCAGATCCATGGACTCGACGACGCCCGCGGCCGGGGCGAGGACGGTCGTCTCCTTCCGCTGCCGCTGGAGGTAGTCGAGCTGCTTCTGGTCCGCGTTCAGGGCCGCGCGCGCCGCGTCCACGTCCTCCGGCCGGGTCCCGCGCTCGAGCTCGCGCAGGGTCTCCGCCGCGGTCTCGGCATCCGTCGCCGCGGCGTCGTAGGACTGCCTGCCCACGATGCCCGAATCGAGCATCGACTTCTGCCGGGTGCGCTCGCGCTCGGCGTTCAGGGCCGAGGCTCGGGCGCGGGCGATCTCTTCGCTCCTCGGGCCGGCGACGGCCTTGGCGAGCGCCGCGCGCGACTGAGCGACGCGGGCCTGCTGCTGGGCGATCTGGAGATCGATCAGGTCCGTTTCGAACTCGACGATCGGCTGCCCCGCGGCGACCGTGGACCCCTCCTCGACGAGGACCTTCGCGATGCGCCCGCCCATCAGCGAGCCGACCTCGACGTCCCGCGCCTCGACCGAGCCCGAGAGAACGAGCGGCTTCTCCTTGCGCGTGCATCCGGCCGCCAGGGCCGCCGCCGCGGCGAGCAGCGCCGCCGTCGTCCGGATTCCGCGAAGGCTCACGGGGTTGTCCTCGGCTTCACGACCGATCCGGCGATCCAGACGTCGAGCAGCGTCTTCAGGAACCGCTCCTGCGAGACGTCCTCCTCGAACGCTCCGGCGACCTCACTCAGGAAAACGTACGAGTGGAGAGACCCGAGGAAGGCCGCGGCCGCGGCATAGGGATCGGCGATCCGGATCCGGCCGGCCCGGCGGGCGCGGCGAAGGTAGCCGGCGAGCGACCTCAGGTTGCGCTGCGGCGGGGTCGGCCGTTCGTTCGGGTCGAACGGCAGCGGCAGCGCCCCCGGCCGGCTCCTGCGGTGGAGGTACATGGCGACGACCTCGCGCAGCCTCTCGCGGATGAAGGGCACGAAGATCTGCCCCACGCGGCGCAGGGTCGCGCGGGGATCCGCATCTCCCCGAACGCTCTCGAGAAACGCCAGCGGATGCAGGTCCTTTCCGGTCGGGAGGCCCATGGCCTGGTCGAACAGAGCCTGCTTGGTCGGCGCGTGGCGCAGAAGCGCGGCCGGCGAAACGCCGAGGCGCGCGGCGATCTGCGCGAGCGTCGTGCCCGCGTAGCCGCCCTCGAGAAAGCCGGCGCGCGCCGCGGCGAGCACGTCCTCGCGGTGAACCCGTGCGGTCCGTCCCATAAGTAAATAACTTTATAGTAATTTATTAATAGCTGTCAAAGGCCGCGCCCGAGAGATGGCTGTTCCCTGGGAGAAGGTCCCCCGCGACGTTCCCTCCCTCGCCGGCCGGTCGCGAAGCGACCGCTCAGAGAGTCGCGAAGAACTGGTAGTAGTCCTCGGGCGTATCAGAGAGGCTGATCGAAAAGCCGCTCGGAACCAGGCGCGCGAGCTCCGGGGGAACGCGGAACGACCTCACCACCTTGCCGCGTACGGCGATGCGCTGTCCGGTCGTCAGGTGAAGGTTCGCGGTGAGGAAGGTGCCGGGCTTCGGAAGCCGGATCGAGCGCACGAAGATGCCGTTCGGCGAGACATCGTAGGTAAACCCGGTGCAGCTGGATCCCTGGAGGTCGAACTCGACCAGAAACCGTCGTTTCTTGCGTGAGAAGGTTCGCCTCTCCATCTCCTTCTTCGGACGGGGGATCCGAACCGGCGGCGCCCCCGTCGGGAGCTCCCTTGCGCCGATTGTCCGCCTCCGCCGGAGGCCAAGGCAAGCAAAAATGTGACCCGCGTCACTTCAGCTCGAGGAGACCCTCCGGAACTGGATCCCCCGGACGCGGCCCTCGTCGAGCGTAAAGCCGGTGATCCTTCCGCCGGCAGCGCGCTGGAAAACGAGGTTCATTCCCCCGACCGCGAAGGCGCCCTCGACCGTGGGCCTGAGCGCGTCCTCGGGCAGCCCCCGATGGCGGACGAAGAGCTTCCCGTCGCGGACGATCAGGTCCCAGGTGGTGTCCACTTCCTCGCTCGCGTACCGCCCCGCAAACGCCTGGAGATCCGAGGCGCCCGGCGTCCAGAGGGTGATCGGCTCGAAGACCTCGGTTTCCGTTTCGCCGTCCTCCTCCGTGGTGAGACGCAGCTTCGGCCGGGACCCGGCCGGCGCCGCGAGGACCTCGACGTCGCTCGTCCGGCCGGCAAGCCCCTCGACGCGGAAGCGCCCCGGACCGGTCGGGACGAGGCGGAAGGACCGCCGCCCGGAGGTTCCCTCGATCTGGCCGTCCTCGAGCGCGAACGTGAAGATCTGCTCGGACTCCGACCCGCGATAAGAACCGAGGAGCCGCTGAAGCTCCGCCGGCGAGGCTTTCGCCTTTCCGGTCTTCTTTGGCTCGGGCCTGTGCGCTTCCGGCGTCATCAGCGACCCGAGATAGACCTCGGCGACCTGGTTTGCGAGCCGGCTCGGGTTCGCCTGCGCGAGGTTGCAGAGGCAGGCGACCGAGAACTTCTGCTGCGGGAATCGCAGGAGCTGCGCCCGGTAGCCGACCCATGCTCCGCCGTGGCTCACGGTCGGCAGCCCGCGGTAGGTCGACACCGACAGCGCCGACGCGTAGTCGAGCTTCTTGCCGCTATTGAGCACGCCGACCGTCAGCATGTCGTCGAGGAGGCGCCGGTCTCCGACCCTCGGTTCGTAGAAGTTCTGATCCCAGATCTGGAGATCCTCGACCGTGGTCTGGACGGCGCCGTCGCCGGTCTGCTCCCAATCCCCCATGTTGATGCCGAATCCGCCTCCCTCGCGGGAGTACCCCGTGGCGCGATTCGGCACGATGCGCGTGTGCGAGTCGTTGAACTGCGTGTGCCGCATCCCGAGGGGCCCGAAGATCTTCTCCGCGGCGAAGTCGCGCAGGGACTCGCCGCTGGCGCGCTTCACGACGACCGACAGCAGGAAGAATCCCGTGTTCGAGTAGAGGTACTCCTGGCCCGGAGGGAAGTTCGGGGCCTTCTGCCGCGCGATCGCGGCCAGGGCGTCGGCGTCGGTCGTCAGGTCCTCCTCCTGGATCCCCTGCAGGGACATGATCTCGATGTAGTCCCGCAGCCCGCTCGTGTGATGCAGGAGGTGGCGAATCGTGATTTTCGGGCCGTAGCTCGGAACCTCCGGCGCCCACTTCCGGATGTCGTCGTCGAGCGAGAGCCTGCCCTCGCGGGCGAGCAGGTGAATCGAAAAGGCGGTGAACTGCTTCGAGGTCGAGCCGATGTCGAAGACGGTCTCCGGCGAGTTCGCGACTCCGAGCTCGAGGTTCGCCATCCCGTATCCGCGCTCGTAGACGATCTTTCCGTCCTGGTAGACGCCGAGGGCGCATCCCGGCGAATCCGACCGGTCGTACTCCCGAAAGACGCCGTCGACCCGGGCCTTGAGCTCGCCCGACGTCACCGCGGGCGAGGCGCTCGCGCTCGCGAGCGTCAGCAGGATCGGCAGAACGGCGTGCATGCGTTTTCTCCTGAAAGCGGCTCGAAGTCTATCGTCCGCTCGCTTCGAATCGCTCGATCTCCTGACGCCGCTCCGGCGACAAGGGCTTCGACGCGCGGGTTTCCCAGTCGTAACAGGCCTGCGTCGTCTTCGCCTCCGCCACGAGGCGGCCCGTCTCGTCGGTCACGCGGTACGTGAAATCGAAGGACGACCGGCCCATTCGCGAGACGTGGATCTCGAGCTCGAGGAGCTCGCCCATGTGGGCCGACGCGCGATAGTCGATCTCGGCGCGGACGACCACGAAGTCGATCTTCCAGAAGTCGTCGGTCTCCCTCAGCGCGAGCCAGTATTTCTGCCGCCCCCACTCGAGATACCGGAGGTACGCCACGTTGTTGAGGTGGCCCATGGCGTCGATGTCACCGTAAGGAACTTCGATCGTCAGCTTCATGCGCGGGCAACGATAGCCCGATGCCGGTCGATCCAGTAGCCCCAGGGGACGAGAAGCCACATCGCGGCCCCCATCCACTCGACGGCGCGCTCGTTCGGCGGCGGGCCGCCGGCGACGCTCGCGGCCCAGGCGGCGGCCAGGAACGCCACGAGACCCCACAGCGACCAGGTCCCGATGCGGTCGGCGGGTCGGGTGAATCGGAGATAGACCGCCAGGCCCAGGCCGAACACCAGAGCTTCGGCCGCGATCGTGAGGGCGGCCGAATTCCAGAGGCCGAGCCCCACATACGGGCCTCGCGGGAGGACGGGCATGTCGGGACGATGGACGAGGACATCGAGGAACCAGTGGCTGACGACGCCGAGGCCGAAGACCACGGCCGCGGCACGCCGCCGGGAGATGACGTAAACCGCGGTCCCGAGGACGAGACCCCAGACCGCGAGCGCGAGGAGGCTGTGGCTCCAGGGATAGTCGTCGAAGTCCATCGGCGTCATGACCGTGGCGCCCGGGGCGATCCGGAAGTGCTCGACGCCGGCCAGGCACAACACCCAGAAGAGCAGGTCCGCCCACTGGACGGCGAGAAAGAGTGCTCCGAGCGAGAGAGACGGCGCGAGCCGCTTGCCCGCCATCCCGAGGCCGAAGTGTCCGAGAAACATCGTCTCTCCTTGCCCGCTCCGATCCGGGACGAGTACTCTATAGACAGTTTCATGTCGCCGACGCTTTCGTTGGCCGGGAGGGATCCAGTGAAGAAGCTCTGCTCGTCGATTCTCTTTCTCTCCGTGCTCGCCGCGAGCGCACTCGGCCAGACGTGCAGTCCGACGACCTTCATCACGGCCGCGACCTATCCGGCGCCCGAGCCCTTTCAAGAGCTCGTCGCGGACTTCAACCACGACGGCTTCCCCGACGTCGCCACGGCGGAATACAACTCCGGAACGCTGGCGGTCCTGATCAACTCCGGCAACGGCTCGTTCGGGCCGCCGATCGTGACGACGATCCAGGACACCGTCTACCAGTTTGCCGCCGCGGACCTGCGCGGCAACGGTACGGTCGATCTCATCGTGACCGTCTATTCGGGAATCGGTGTGCTCCTCGGCAATGGCGACGGGACGTTCGCCGCGCCCGTGTATTACCCGGCGACCGACTACTATCCGTCATCCATCGCCGTCGGAACGTTCGATTCGGGCGACGCGATCGACGTGGCAATCGCCGACGGCTCGGGCCAGAACATCGACGTCTTCCCCGGAAACGGCGACGGGACGTTCGGAACGCCGCTCGCGACCGGTACCTCCTTCGTCGTGAACCTCGTGTCCGGCGACTTCAACGGCGACGGAAAGCTCGATCTCGTCGCCACCAACGGCAATGGCGCGGGGACGATCGCGTTCTACCCGGGGCTCGGTGACGGGCACTTCGGGTCTCCATCCAACTTCGTCTCCGGCTCCCAGCCCAATGCCATCGCGGCCGGAGATCTCGACGGAGACGGGAACCTCGACGTCGCCGTTACCGTGAATGGCCTCATCTCGGTCCTTCTCGGAAACGGCAACGGGACGTTCCAGGCCGCAATTCTCTATCCAGCGGGCTTCTCGAGCTCCGCACTCGCCCTTTCGGATTTCAACCAGGACGGCTTTCTGGATGCCGTCGTCGTCGACCCCCAGGCGCTGTCGATCGATCTTCTCCCGGGCAACGGCGACGGATCGCTCGGTCCCCCCGCGGCCTACGTGCTTCCGAATCAGGCCGCCGGAATTGCGGTCGGCGACCTCGATGGCGACACCCTGCCGGACGTCGTCTCGGGAGACGAGGTCGATTCCATCGTCGTGTTACGGAACGCGGGCGACGGCGTCCTGCTCGGCGTTCCATCGTCCCCCCTGCCCGGCCCACTCACGTACTCCGTCCCGCCGAGCATCGCGGCCGGAGATTGGAACGGAGACGGTCGGCAGGACCTCGCATGGCCGATCCAGGGCGGCTCGATTGCCCTCGTGGACAACGTGGGCTCGGGGCGCTTCGTCCAGGGTCAGCTGCTTTCGTCCGGTCCCCAGAACCAGCCGATCATCGCGGTCGCGGCTGGCGATTTCGACGGAGACCGGAAGCCCGACCTCGTCGCGAGCGACTACAACGACATCCTCCTGTTCGTCAATCAGGGCAACGGATCCTTCGCTCCTCCGCAATCCGTGATCAGCTCCAACGCGTTCGGAACCGTCACCGCGGCGGACTTTACGGGTGATGGCAAGTCGGACATCGCGGTCTCTCAGTTCAACGGACAACAGGTCATTCTCGTCCTGCCCGGAAACGGCGACGGCACGTTCCAGGCCGCCGTCCAAACACCGGTCCCCTTCGACACCAATGGCCTCGTCGCGGCGGATCTCGATGGCGACGGCCGAGCCGACCTGATCGTCGCGGCCGCCGAGGGCGTTTTCGTTCTACTGTCCAACGGCGACGGGACTTTCCAACCGCCTTTGACCCTGGTCGACGAGCAGGGCTGTTGCTACAGTTTCTGGGTCGCCGTGGGCCGCTTCTCGGGGACCTTCGAGGATGTCCTCGTCTCCACGCAATACACCGACGGTGTCTCCTTGTTTCCCGCCAATGGCGACGGAACTTTCGGTGCGCCGATTCAGATCGCCCTTCCGTCCTACAGCGCGGCCATCACGGCGGGCGACTACGATGGTGATGGCCACGATGACTTCGCGGCCGTCAGCGGCAACCAGACGGCCTACGTGTTTCTCGGCCTTGGCAACCGGCGCTTCCAGTCTCCCGTGGCGTATGCCACCACGTTCTCGCCCGTCGCCCTGGTCACCGCCGATTTCACCGGCTCGGGAACCCCGGACATCGCGGCGGTCTCCGGCCAGATGACCTCGACCCTCGTCAATGCGCGCCTCGGCGTCACCGTGCCGACGCCCGCTCCCGTCATCGTCGGCTCGACGGCCACTCTGACCGCGGCCGCCGCGGGGTACGGTCCCGTCGAGTACCAGTGGCGGCTCGAGGGCGTGCCGCTCTCCGAAGGCGGGCGCTACTCCGGAACCGCGACCTCGCAATTGACGATCGCGGACGCCGCGTTCTCGGACGTCGACGCGCAGTACGACGTCATGGTCACCGATTCCTGTACCTCGACCGTGAGCTCGCCGGCGGTCGGCCTATCGGTCGAATTCGCGGACGTACCTCCGTCGAACATCTTCTACGCCGACGTCAACGCGGTCGCCGCGGCCGGCATCGTCGCGGGCTGCGGCGGAGCCAACTACTGTCCGGATGCTCCGACGACCCGTGCGCAGATGGCCGTCTTCCTCCTGCGGGGGGAGCATGGATCCGCGTACGTTCCGCCGCCCTGCGCCGGGCTCTTCGCCGACGTCCCGTGCCCGAGCCTTTTCGCCGACTGGATCGAGCAACTCGCCCACGAAAACGTCACCGCAGGATGCGGCGGCGGCGACTACTGCCCCGACTCTCCGGTCACGCGCGCACAGATGGCCGTCTTTCTGCTGAAGGCGCACCTGGGGTCCGGCTACGCGCCGCCTCCTGCGGTCGGCATCTTCGGCGACGTGCCGCCGGGATCCTTCGCGGCCGACTGGATCGAGGCTCTTTACAACGACGGGATTACCGGAGGCTGCAGCGCGTCGCCCCTGCTCTACTGCCCGAGCAACACCGTGAATCGCGGGCAGATGGCCGTTTTCATCGTCCGGACATTCTTCTGATTCGCCGCTAGCGTCTCCCCTGCGCGATCTGCGCGGCCTCGGGCAGGCGGCGCAGGCGGAGCATCGCGGCGATGCCGAGCGCCGGCCCCGGAGCGAGGATGACGAAGGCCCAGCGCCAGCCGAAGGCGACCGCGGCCTTCGGGACGAGCTCGATCGAGCCCATGGTCAGCAGAAATCCCACGCACGTCTGGATCGTCAGCGCCGTGCCGACGTAGCGCGGGTCGGCGAGCTCGGTGACGCAGGCCGAGAACTGGGCGGAATCCGCGACGACCGAGGCGCCCCAGACGGCGGCGATGGCCATGAGCGCCGGGGCGGGAGCGTCGTAAAAGAAGCCGACGAGCAGACAGCACGCGCCGGAGACCGCCATCGCCCAGGACGTCACGAGCGTTCGACCCATCCGGTCGGCCGCGAACCCGGCCGCCACGCATCCCGCGAAGCCGCTGGCGATGACGAGAAAGGCGGCCGCCTCGGCGAGCCTCGGGTCCACCGCCTTCGCCGCAAAGCTCCGGCGCAGGAACACCGGGATCCACGTCCACATGGCGTAGAGCTCCCACATGTGGCCGAAGTAGCCGAAGTCCGCCAGCCGCACGCCCCGATTGCGAAAGACCCTTCCGATCTGTGAAAGATCGAACCGCGCCGCCGGAGCCGCGAACGGCCCCTCCCCGACGAACAGGATCAGGACACCCCCCGCGGCTCCGAACGCGGAGACCACGAGGACGTCCGTGCGCCAGTGACGGCTGCCGATGGCGTTGACGAGATATGGGAACGCCTTTCCGACCGTCAGTGCGCCGATCAGGAATCCGAACGCGGTTCCCCGGCCGCGCCGGAACCAGCTCGCCATGATCTTCATGCCGGGCGGATAGACGCCGGCGAGGCAGAAGCCGGTGAGGAAACGCAATCCGAGCGCCGAGGGCGCTCCCCGGGCCCAGAGAGCGACTCCGGCGTTCGCCGTCGCGCCGAGGAGCGCCGAGACGGCGACGAGCCGCTCGGGCGGCAGGACGTCGGGAAGGTTCGCGAGGGCGCTGGCGAGCGTCCCGGCGACGAAGCCGAGCTGCACGGCGAGCGTCAGCCAGGACGCGGCCGACTCGCCGAGAGACCACTCCGCCTTCAGCGCGGGAGAGACGGCCGAGGCCGAGAACCACAGAGACATGGCCAGGAGGATGCCGAGCGCGATCAGAACGAGCGCCTTCCAGCGCTCCGGGGATTCGGGCGGCGTGGACGCGGCCATCGCGCATCAGCTTGACACAGGGGCTCGCCCGCTTCTGCTAGGCTAACGGCCCTCCATGACGAAGGTCCCGCTCCTCGCCCTGGGATTCCTCCTCGCCGCCGGCGTGCCGCTTCACGCGCAGGGCTCGAGCTCCTGCCCCCCGCAGGGCGACGCGACCAAGGCGAAGATCCGCAAGCTGAACGAGCTGCGCGCGCGCACCGAGGAGCCCTCGGACGATGACTACGACGACACGATCGACGTGCCGGCGCTGATCGCTCCGGGCGACGACACCGGGCGCTGGCAGAGCGACACCGCCGTGGAGGTCACGGCGTTCGTCGTGGACGTGCGCGACGGCGGGCCTTCGAGCTCCAACTGCCACGCGACCGACGCGGCGGATCAGGACACGATCCTGGAGCTTTCGCCGGGCATCGACGTCTCCGACGCGTCGCACCGGGTGATCGCCGTGATCACGCCCCGGTGGAAGCGCCTGATGGCCAGGAACGGAATCGACTGGTCCACGCGGGCGATTCGGGCGCGCTACGTCCAGAAGAACGTCTCGATCCGCGGATGGCTTCTCTTCGACTCCGAGGCCGCCGCCCGCTCGCTCAACACGGCGCCGCTGGCCGGCGCCTCGATCACGAGGGCGACGGCCTGGGAGATCCATCCCGTCACCGGAATCGAGTTGAGCGACGACAGCTTCGAACAGCTGACGCGCCTCGAGGAGCGAGCTCCCGGCTACGCCAGGTCGAACGCCAGAAACTCGGCGCCCTGATCCTCCGCGGAGAAGCGAAAGGATTCCTCGGCGGTCGCCGCGAGGCCGTCGCCCGCCGAAAGCCCCTGACCGTTGACGTCGAGGCGCCCGGCCAGCGCCTGCACCCACAGGTGCCGTTGCGGAGCCAGCGCCAGCGTGAGCGGCTCGCCGGGCCTCGCGATCGAGGCATAGATCCGGACGTCCTGCCGGATCGAGAGCGACCCGTTCTCACCCGAAGGCGACGCGACGAGCCTGAACCGGCCGGCCTTCGCCTCGCCATCGAAGCGTTTCTGGGCGTAGCGCGGCGGGACTCCTTCGGCGTCGGGAAGGATCCAGACCTGGTAGAAGTGCACGGGATCGTCCTTCGAGGCGTTGAACTCGCTGTGGCGCACCCCGGTGCCGGCGCTCATGTACTGCACGTCGCCCGGAACGATCACCGATCCGTTTCCGAGGCTGTCGCGATGCGCCAGGGCACCCTCGAGGACGTACGTGACGATCTCCATGTCCCGATGCCCGTGCGTTCCGAACCCCTCGCCGGGTCGGACGCGGTCCTCGTTGATGACGCGCAGGGACCGGAAGCCCATGCGACGCTCGTCGTGGTAATCGCCGAAGGAAAAGGTGTGGCGCGTGTCGAGCCAGCCGTGGTCGAAGTGCCCGCGCTCGTCGGCGCGGAGAATCGAGATCATCGAGAAACCCTCCGCCCCATATACGCGGCGGCGGCGCGCGCCGTTTCGTGCGCCCGGCGCCCTCAGGGCTCGCGCCACCAGTCGTCCGACGCGGCCGCGGGCACGGAGGGTTCGAGCATCTGCCCGGGGCGGGGAAACGCGATTCGAACGTCGCGGCGCGCGGATTCCGCGGCGGCCCTCCGGGCGGGCTCGTTCCACGCGTGGAAGGCCAGGTTGAAAGTCGCCCAGTGAACCGGAACGAGCAGCCCTCCCCCGAGCTCGGTGTGGGCGCGAACCAGCTCCTCCGGATCCATGTGCACGTCCGGCCAGGTCGGCCCGTATGCACCGAGACTCATGAGCGCCGCGTCGAAGGGGCCGTGCGCGGCGCCGATGCGCCGGTACTCGTCGAAGTAGCCGGAATCCCCGCTGTAGAAGACGCGATGCCGCGGCCCGGCGAGAACCCACGAGCACCAGAGCGTCCGGTCTCGCCCCGTCAGGCTCCGGCCGGAGAAGTGGCGGCCCGTCTCGGCCGTCGCCGCCACGTCGCCGAAGGAGATGGAGTCGCCCCAGTCGAGCTCACGAATGCGTTCCGGCGCGACTCCCCACTTTTCCAGATGCGCTCCCACGCCGAGCGGAACGAGAAAGAGGACGCCGCGCCGGGCGAGCGCGCGCACCGTCGCCATGTCGAGGTGGTCGTAGTGGTCGTGCGAGATGAGGACGGCATCGAGCTCCGGCAGCTCCTCGAGCGCGATCGGGGGTGCGAAGAACCGGCGGGGCCCCACGGCCGACGAGGGCGAGGTCCTCTCGCTCCAAATGGGATCCGTCAGGAAGCGGCGCCCGTCGAGCTCGATCAGCGCGGAGGCATGGCCCATCCAGGTCAGTCGCAGTCCGGAGGCCGGCGCGGAGGCGAAGTCTTCGGCCCTCCGCGTCTCCACGGGAATCGGCCGGCGCGGACGGCGGATCGCTCGACCGAAGAACTGCAGACGCAGCGTCCCGACGATGTCCGAGGGGTGGAGGGTTTCCGTGGCGACGCGATTGCGAAAGCGGCCTCCAAAAAAGTGCGGCGATCGGCGAATCCGATCCTCTCGCTCGCCCTCCGGCTCGGCGCCGAAGGCCGCCAACCAGTCGGTCGAGCGGACGAAGCCGAGAGCCGCCGCGCCCGCGGCCGCGAGCAACGCCAGGCGGGCGGCGCGGGAAGCGCGCCGCGAGCGCTCCCTACGCTTCCGGTTCCTCGTTCTCACCGGCCGCGATTCTACTTGGCGTCGAACGCCCGGACCGGCCTTCTCCCCCCGGAGCAGGAGAGAAGGCCGGCGCCGGACCCTCCGGGTCGTCGTCTTACAGCGAATTCAAGAACGTGGCGAGCCAGGTTTTCTGATAGCCCGGCGCCTGGACGTAGCGGTTCTTCGCCCTCTTGCCCTGGCCGTCGTGCGCCAGGATCGCGGCGTCGAGCGTCGATGCCCGTCCGTCGTGCAGGTACGTCGTGAGCTTGCGCAGTCCCCACAGCGGCGCCGTGCGCATCAGCTTTCCCGTCGCGAGGTTCTGCGCGATACCGTCGCCGAGCGAGCCCATGTCGTGGAGCAGGAAGTCCGAGTACGGGTGGAACGTCACGTTGTTGAGCGCCGCGACCGGACTCGATCCCGTCCGCATGACCGTGCGATGACATCCGGCGCACCCGAGCCCGATGAACACCGCCTGCCCGAGCAGGACCTGGCCTGTTATCGGAGCGCGCGGCGGCGGGGCGAGGAACTGTATGAAGTCGGTGAACTCCTGCACGTCCGTGCCGTCGTCGTTCATGCCCGGGTCCGGATTGCAGCTCAGGGCGCCGCAATCGCCCTGCGGACAGTTCTCGCTCGGGAATTGCGGGCTGGTGATGCCCATCTCGTTCAGGTACGCATCGCCGGAGAACTGAAAGAGGTTCGGGTTCTGGCACTTCCAGCCGAACTTGCCGACCGCGTTCTGGCCGGTCGAGATGTTCGTCACGACGCTCACCTTCCCCGTGATCCCGTCCGGGTTGTGGGACTCCTCGGACGCGATGGCGTAGAACGTGGAGTCGGGGACGGCATCCACGAGACCGAGCCCGAAGAGGGGCGTCGTTCTCCGATGCGCCGTGATCGTCGCCCCGGGCGGCACGATCTCGGCCAGGTACTCGCACGCGCCCGCAACCCCGATTCCCTGGCTCTGCATCAGCGAGCCCCCGAGCTCGCTCATCGGGTCGAACGTGCCGTCCGCGGCCGTCGTTCCGAAGCGGGTCTCGAGGATCGCGCTGCCGCCGCCGGTCGCGGCGACGTTGTGGCAGTTGGCGCAGGAGACGTCGTTGAACACCGGGCCGACGCCCTCTTCGACGGTCTCGACGCTCTGGAACTCCGCCTTTCCGTCATTGAACCGGTCGACCAGGTCCGACGGCAGTCCCGCGAGCGGCTGCCCGAAGTCCGGCGACGGGTTGCTGCCGACCGGCGTCAGCGCGGCGAGGGCGAGAACCAGAAACAACGAGCCGCCGATCCGAAACGAAACTCTGGAGCCCATGAGGGCCCTCCTTTCGTTCGGCTCTCGACATACGTCGGGCTGGGAGAAGTCCGGGATTCGGGAGTCTGGCGGCGACCATAGGCGGCGGCGGCGCAGCGCACAATCGTTCGAAGGGCCAAAGAACGGTCAGGCCGAACCCGACCTCGCGGCCTGCTACCTCGAGGTCAGGTGAGGACAGGTGTCCGGCCGGTCGAAGCGCACCCCGCCCGAAGCCGAGGAGTCGAGATTGCGGGGCCGGGCTCCGAGATAGGATCCGCTGCGCACGGGCGAGCCCCGCCCGGGAGGAGGTTTCATGCGACGGAAAACGAAGAAGGCCCTCAAGGTTTCCGCGGAGCACGCGGCCATCGCGCTGCATCTGCTGATCGAAGACGGAAAGGTCGCCGCCGCCGATGTCACCCGCGTCCTGAAGAATCGGAAGAAGCTGATCCAGGATCTCCGGGCTCGTCTGACCGCTCTCGAGAAGGCCGCCCGGCCCGCCGCGAGGCGCATCGCCCGGGCCGGCCGCAAGGCGATCCGCCGCGCGAAGCCGCAGGCCCGGCGGGCGATTTCCCGCGCGCAGCTCGCCGCACGCCGGGCACAGGGTCAGTACCTCGCCGCGATCCGGAGCCTCTCCAAGGATGCCCGCGCGAAGATCAAGGCGATCCGCGAGCAGTCCGGCGTGGCCGCCGCGATCAAGGCCGCCCGGCGGCTCGCCGCATAGGGTCGGGCGCGCCGGAGAGAGCGCCCGTGGCATACCATTCGGGCTGATGGAGTATGAAGGCGAGGAGCGCCGCTTCGCGCGGTGGATCTGCGCCGCGTGCCGCTCGCCCCGCTTCGCGCCGATTCCCGGGAACGGCCGGCTGAAGTGCCCCATCTGCTACGAAGGCGTGGCGTTCGATCCGCGCCGCCATGCACGCCGCGATCCTTCCGACCGCGGCAAGCGACACGAACAGATCCTGCCGGAACGCTGACGCCGGCCGAGAAAGCCATCCATGACTCCCACACCCGAGACGATCGAGACGCTCTTCACCTACGGCCGCTGGGCCAACGGAAAGGTCCTCGATTCCGCCGCGCCCGTGACCGCCGAGGAGTTCATCCGCGAGATCGGCGGAAGCTTCGGCTCCCTGCATAAGACCTTCGTCCACCTCTACGGCGCCGACTGGGTCTGGCTCGAGCGCTGGCATGGGCGCTCGCCCTCCTCGCTGCCGGACGGCGAGAGCCTGACGACACTCGGCGCGATCCGGGAACACTGGGAGAAAGTCCAGGAGGGTCACCGCGCCTTCATCCAGACCCTCACGCCCGCGAGAATGGCGGACTCCGTGACCTACGTCAATTTCGCCGGCCAGACCTGGACGTATTCGCTCGGCGATGCGCTGATGCACGTCGCGAATCACGGCACGTACCATCGCGGACAGATTGCGACGCTGCTGCGCCAGCTCGGACACAAGCCCGCCTCGACCGACTATCTTCGGTACCTGGACGCGCAGCCGAAGTAGAAAACGGGCGCGGAGCCGCCAAGCCCCGCGCCCGGTGCGACGACCTCAGAAGGACAGCGTTCCCGTCCGGATCAGGTAGGCCACGCGCTCGCGCTGCTCTTCGTCGAGGACATCTTCCACGACGGAATCACGGGCGGCTGCGGAGCCGGCATCTTCTGCCCGACGGATCCCGTCACGCGCGCCCAGATGTCGGTCTTCCTCCTGAAGTCGTCACGCGCCAGCAGATGGCCGTGTTCCTCCTGAAAGCGCTGAACGGATCGGGCTATGCGCCTCCGAGCTGCATGGGGATCTTCGACGACGTCGCCTGCCCGAGCCAGTTCGCCGACTGGGTCGAAAGCCTCTACAACCGCCAGATCACGGCCGGATGCAGCACGAGCCCCCTGCTCTACTGCCCCACGGCTCCCAAAACCCGCGAGCAGATGGCGATCTTCCTCACGAAGACTGCTCTACGGCCCTTAGAAGCGGCTCGCAGCGCTCAGCGCGGCCACTGCCAGTAGAAGATCAGCCCCGTCAGGACGCCGTAGATCAGCCCGTCGATCGTGGACTTGATCGTCGTCGACCACTTGCGCGAGTACCAGATCGAGTTCTGCCAGAGGGCCAGCGCATAGGCCGAGAACGCGACGATGGCCGTGACGTGGAAGACGACGAGGCGATTCGCCGACGCTCCGAGCGCCTGAGCGGCGTGTGCCGTGACGAGGCCGACGACGAGCGAGTAGACGAACCACTGAATCAGCCGACCGCCCATCCGGTAGCCGTCGGCTTTGAGGATGGTCATGAGGACCAGCGGTCCCTTGCGAACCTTCTCCTTGTATTCGGGACTCTTCATCTCCTGAGGCCCGCCCGCGCAGGGGATGAAGTAGTCGCCGGGCGGGATCCCGAACTTCCGCAGCGCGTCCATGACGGTGTCCTCGGCGGGCACGCGTCCGTAGTCGGAGCGGTGATACGGGAGGGCCATGTGAATGATCGAGCTCGCCAGGAAGACGGCCACCGCGGAAAGCAGGATCGGCAGCCAGAGCGCCGTGATCGGAACCATCTCCACCTCCTCGCGCGGGATGCGGGGCTCGCGCGTGGAGGGAAGAATATGCCGGGGCGGCGCGAGACCGCCCCGGCGTCGAGGGCTTAGTTGAGGTCCTTGGACTTGAAGTACTTGGACCCGGTCAGGTCGACGTTGGCCATGAGACCCGTGCTGGCGATCTGGTAGATGGCCATCCCGTTGACGAAACCGGTCTGCGCGCCCGCCTGGGCGTTTCCCGCGGTCCCGCTGGCCGAGCCCTGGGCCTCCCAGCCTTTGTTGACGAAGGCGTCGAAGGCCGCTTTGGTCTGGAAGAGAAAGACGACCTCGTACTTCTTTCCCCCGAACGCGAGGCCGAACCCGGCCGAGCCCATGTCCATATACGTCCGCTGGTTCGTTCCCTTATTGACCGCCACGCCCTTGCCGCCGCCGCCCGAGAAGAAAAAGCCGAGCTTGAGGTTGTCGAACGCCGCCCAGCCATAGGACTTCTCGTACAGGTCCTTGGCGTTCGGGTTGTTCTTGAGGAGTTGGTCGAGGGCCGCGCCAGCCGTCGCGTCGATCTGGCTGCGCTTGGCCTCGATCTTCTGGTTGTTCCACTCGGCCTCGGTCTTGTCTCCCGGGGCCTGCGCCGTCAGCGTCCCCGACGCGAGCACCAACGCGAGGGCCGAGGAGCCCGCCAGCGCGATTCGTCCCAGTTTCATCATGGAATCTCCTTTCCTGCTACGCCCCGGGGCCGCCCCGGCGGCGGAGCGGGATTTTGCCAGAGTTGAGCTCGATTTCGAAGAAGAGTGCGGCCCGACACCGCGCGGCGAGGCCGCCGGGCGGCCACGGTCGCCGGCCCGGACACGCTTCGCCGTCTTCGAGAGGAAGGGCCGAGCCCTAGGGGCCGTAGAGCAGGAGTCCGAAGGTCTTCACCAGGAAGACGGCCATCTGCCCGCGGGTGTTCGGAGAGCTCGGGCAGTAGATGCCGGCGCCGCAGCCTCCCGTAATTCCCTCGGCGGCGAGCTGCTCGATCCAGTTGGCGAACTGGCTCGGACACTCGACGTCGTTGAACACGCCCGTGCAGGTCGGGGGCGTGTAGCCGGACCCGTGCTGGGCCTTCAGCAGGAAGGCGGCCATCTGGGCTCGGGTGACGGCGTCATCCGGGCAGTAGTTGCCTCCGCCGCAACCGGCCGTGATGTTTTCCGCCGCGAGCTCCTCGATCCAGTCGGCGAAGAGGCTCGGACACTGCACGTCTTGGAAGAGTCCCGAGCAGGTGGGCGGCTCGTAACCCGCCCCGTGCTTCGCCTTCAGAAGGAACACGGCCATCTGCGCCCGTGTCACCGAGCTCGTCGGGCAGTAGATGCCGGCGCCGCAGCCCCCGGTGATGCCGTTGTGGAAGATGTTCTCGATGAACTTGTAGAACTGCTGAGAAACCGGGACGTCGTTGAAGCTCTCGCCGACGTGAAGGGTCCAGCTCTTCGGCTCGCCGCCCAGGCTCAGGGTTTCGTCGAACGTCGCGTCCCAGTGGGGCGCGGGCCGCGGCCCCGAAACCGTCACCTCGTAGCAGTCGTGCGACGGCGTGGCGGTGTAGCAATCCGCCATGGCGCCGGGCGGGGTCGAGGCGTAGTCGGCGACGGCATCCGCGATGCCGTAGTTGGGTCCGGCCGGACCGGCCAGGTTCGACGCGACCCCCGTGAACGTCAGCGTGATCGCCGTCGAGTTCAGCCAGTTGGGCTCGATGACGACGGTTTCGCCCGACTCGAGGACCCCATTCAGGTTCGAGGTCGTCCCGGTGCCGTGAGCGTCGACATTCATGAATGAGGATGTCGGCAGCGCCGGGGTCGGCGTGGCCGTCGGCGTCGCGGTCGGCGTCGAGGTCGAGGTCGGCGTCGGCGTCCGCGTGGAGGTCGGCGTCGAGGTCGAGGTCGGCGTCGCCGTCGGCGTCTTCGTCGGCGTATTGGTCGCGGTCGGCGTCGACGTCGGCGTGTTCGTCGGTGTATTCGTGGCCGTGAACGTCGGCGTCTGAGTCGGCGTATTGGTCGGCGTGTTCGTCGGCGTGTTCGACGGGGTGAAGGTCGGCGTATTCGATGGAGTGAACGTCGGCGTATTCGTCGGCGTGTTGGTCGCCGTGTTGGTCGGCGTGTTCGACGGCGTCAGTGTCGGCGTATGAGTCTGAGTCGGCGTATTGGTCGGCGTGTTCGTCGGCGTGTTCGACGGGGTGAAGGTCGGCGTATTCGATGGAGTGAACGTCGGCGTATTCGTCGGCGTATTGGTCGCTGTGTTGGTCGGCGTGTTCGACGGCGTCAGTGTCGGCGTATGAGTCTGAGTCGGCGTATTGGTCGGCGTGAACGTCGGCGTATTCGTCGGCGTGTTGGTTGCCGTATTGGTCGGCGTGTTCGACGGCGTCAGCGTCGGCGTCTGAGTCGGCGTATTAGTCGGCGTGAACGTCGGCGTGTTCGACGGGGTGAAGGTCGGCGTATTCGATGGAGTGAACGTCGGCGTATTCGTCGGCGTGTTGGTTGCCGTATTGGTCGGCGTGTTCGACGGCGTCAGCGTCGGAGTCTGAGTCGGCGTATTGGTCGGCGTGAACGTCGGCGTGTTCGACGGGGTGACGGTCGGCGTATTCGACGGAGTGAACGTCGGCGTATTCGTCGGCGTGTTGGTTGCCGTATTGGTCGGCGTGTTCGACGGCGTCAGCGTTGGCGTCTGAGTCGGCGTATTAGTCGGCGTGAACGTCGGCGTGTTCGACGGAGTGAAGGTCGGCGTATTCGACGGGGTCAGCGTCGGAGTCGGAGTCTGCGTCGGCGTATTGCTTGGAGTGTTCGTCGCGGTGTTCGTCGGGGTGAACGTCCGCGTCGGGGTTGCCGTCAGCGTCGACGTGGCCGTTGGAGTCGGCGTCGCCGTGGGAAAGGAGGGGTTGAAGAAGAGAATCGCGGTATTGGCGAGCGAGCCGACGTCGGAATACGTCACCGTGTCCCAATCGCCGTTGGTGAGCTCCCAGCCGACGTCGGCGTGACCGCCGTCCAGGTTGCTGCTGGCGCCGAACTGGTAAACGAAGGTGCCGTCTTCGTTCAGGATGATCTGGACGTTGTAGAAGCTGCCGGTCGAGCCCCAGTCCGGCACGTTCAACCAGGTCACGACGAACTGCCGGTTCGGCGCCGTGCCGAGCGGCGTCGCCGTATAGAGGATGGCGCATCCCGGCGCAACGCAGGTCGTCGTGCCGGGTCCGGCGGAGTTGGTGGGGCTCGCATCGAAGTCCGCGCCATAGACCTTCATCGTCCGGCGGATGTTCGTGTCGTTGTAAGGCAGCGTGTACGTCCTCGGCGGACCGACGTCCTGCGTGCCGGCGCCGCAGTATCCCTGATTGAACTGCAGTCGCCCGTTCGTCATGATCTGGAGCTGCGTGTAGGTATTCCCGCCGTACGTAAACGAGAACCCGACGTTGAGCGGCGCCGTGAGCGAGTCGTCAGGCAGCCCCGGCGTCGAATCCCCGCCCGTGCACTGGGCCGTGTCGAACACCGCCGTCGCGTGCGTAGAAGGGTCTACCCAGTTGAACGTCGTCGGGGCGTGCGAGTACGTCGCCGCCGTCGCGAGCGCCGGGAGCGCCAGCCAGAGCGCCGCCACCGCCCACAAGGCGACGCGATTCCGCACGAATATTGACGAGACCGGCATTCGCATTGCTTTTCCAGGGAGTAAGGTTCGCTCGCCGCCCCGGCACCTTTCCGAATCGGCGCAAGATTTCGTGCTGCGAGTCTAATCGGGACTCCGGCTCTTCCATTGTGACCGCTCACACCCCGGCGAAAAAGATGCGACGCGTGACCCGCGTCACGAGGCCGCGCCCGGCGGCGGCGTCCCGAGGTCCGAGTGCGGCAAGGCCGGTCGACGGCGACCACCGCGACATCGGCAAAATCGAGGTTGCCCCGCGGTAGGTCGTGCGGGGGACTCGCGGCGCGGCTACTCGGCTCTCAGGGCGGTTACCGGATCCACGCGCATCGCGCGCCGGGCCGGGATCCAGCACGCCGCGAGGCCGGCCGCGAGCAGCGTCAGGGCGACGGCGGCGTAGGTCGCGGAATCGAGGCGGCCGACGTGGAAGAGGAGCGTTGCGAGGTATCGCGTCAGCAGCGCGGCGCCGACGGCCCCGGCCGCGAGGCCGACGCCGGTCAGGGCGAGGTCTTCGCCGAGGACGAGACGAAGGACGTCGCGGCGGCTCGCGCCGAGCGCCACGCGGATGCCCACCTCGGGCGTCCTCCGCCCCACGCTGTAGGCCATCACGCCATAGATGCCGATGATCGCCAGGCACAGCGCCACGGCGCCGAAGAGCCCGAGCAGTGTCGTGCGGAAGCGCGGCTGGGCGACCGATTCGGAAACCATTTCCGACATCGACTCGATGCTCTCGATCGGCAGCGTCGGGTCGAGCGCGCGCACCTCGCCGCGGAGCGCCGACGACAGGCCGGTCGGTTTCGCTCGCGCCGCTCGGGGAAGTCCTGCGGACAGCCCCGGTCGCCGGTTTGAAGCGCGAGGGATTGCGCACGCGATCGAGGCTCCGCGCGGCTTTCGTCGCCGTGCAGATCGCCCTCGGCATCGTGCTCGTCGTCGGCGCCGGCCTGATCGCCCGCTCGCTCGCCGCGCGGCTCCTGCGCTCTCAGCTCTTCGGCGTCGGCCCGAGGGATGCGGCGACGTACGGAATCGCCGTGCTCGTCCTCGCGCTGGCCGCCCTGCTCGCCTCGGTTTTCGCGGCGCGTCGGGCGACCGCGTCGAGCCCGCTCGACGTCCTGCGCGCCGACTGACGGTCCGGAGTCGGGCGGGATATCCTTCCGCGCCGAGGAGGACTCTTTTCATGAACCGATCCGCAACCTGGAAGTGCGCGATGGCGGCGGCCGTTCTTTCGCTGACCGTCGGATTCGCGAGCGCTCAGTCGGAGACTCCAGCTCCCAAGAAGGACATGCAGGCCCGCTACGAGCCTCCGTCGGGCCCGGGGGCCGGCCAGGCCTTTCTGAAGACGTTCGAGGGAGACTGGACGGTCGAGCGAAACTTCTACCCGCCGTCCGGCGGACCGGCCAGCAAGGCCGCCGGCGAATGCACGCAGAAGATGGTCCAGGACGGCCGGTTCCTCGAGTCCGACTTCACCTTTCACCAGGACGGCAAGACGACCACGGGGACCGGCATCAGCGGATTCGACCCGCAGACCGGGCTCTTCACGACGTTCTGGTACGACTCGCGCTCGACGCGCTTTTCGATCCGCCAGAGCAGGGAACCGTTCGACGGAAAGCAGATCGTTCTCTACAGCGTCTCGCTCGGCGGCAGCCACGGGCAGGAGCACACCTCGCGCACCGTCTCCTTTCTCGAGGACAACGGCAACCGCCTCGTCCACCGGCAATACAACACCGGCGCCGACGGCAAGGAGAAGGTGCTGATGGAGCTGATCCTCACGAAGAAGCACTGACGAGCTCGCGCGAGGCCGACCCCATCCGCGTGGTCAGGAGCGCATCTTCAGGACGACGCGGAAGCGCGCCCCTCCGCTCATCATCCGGTCGTACGCTTCCGCGGCCCTCTCGAGCGGGAACATTTCGTTCATCGAGCGCACGCCGGTCATGACCGCGAAGGCCAGCGTGTCCTCGGAATCGATCGATCGGCCCGAGGCCCAACCCGCCACCGAGCGCCTGCCGAAGATGAGCAGGCCGGCCGGGACCTGGAGCGGCTCGCGCGGCGCGCCGACGATCAGGAGCTGTCCGCCGACCCCGAGACCTCCGAGAACCGCCGTCATCGCCGGTCCGTCGGTCACGGTGGCGAGGACGAGGCGCGCGCCGCCGAGACGGGCGAGCTCGGCCCCGGGATCCTGCTCGCGGCTGTCGATGTAGGCGCCGGCGCCGAGCTTTCGGGCGAGCGGCTCCTTGTCGCGGCCCCGCGCGATCGCCACGGTTTCGAAGCCCATCTTCGCCGCAAACTGGACGCCGAGGTGCCCGAGGCCGCCGATCCCGAGCACGGCGACCCGTTCTCCCGAGCGCGCTCCGGAGTTGCGGAGCGCATTGAACGTCGTCACCCCGGCGTCCATCAGGGGCGCGGCCTCCTCGAACGACAGCGCATCCGGAATGCGGGCCAGGGCGACGGCCGGAACGACGACGAAGTCCGCATATCCGCCGTCGTACGAGATGCCCGGAATCGGCGCACCCTCGCGGCAGAACAGGAAGTCGCCCCGCCGGCACGGAGCACAATGCCCGCAGTGGCCACCATGCCAGCCGATGCCGACGCGGTCGCCCTTCTTCCACGGAATCACTCCCTCGCCGACCTCGTCCACGACACCCGCGATCTCGTGGCCAGGCACGCGCGGATATCGAATTCCCGGAAAGAGACCCTCGCGCGTCATCACGTCGCTGTGGCAGATGCCGCACGCCTCGACGCGCACCCGGACGGCTCCGGCGCCGGGCGTGGGAATCTCCCGCTCGACCCGCTCGAGCGGACCGCCCGCTCGCGACACCTGAAAGACCCGCATGGTGGCCATGATTCACCCCTTCCTTCCCGCCGGAGAACCGAGATCGGCCGGCGCTCGAATTAGCCGGCGCGGCGCGACGGGGATTCAGGTCCGATCGCATAAGATCGCCCCGGCCGTGACCGCTCCCGCTTTGCCGCCGTCCCCGGAAGAACGGTACCGGCTGCTCCTGCGCATCGCCGAGTCGGTCAACGAACGCCTCGAGCTCGCGGCGGTTCTCGAGTCGACGCGCCTTTGCCTGGAGCCTCACGTCCCGGTCGACGCGATCGCCGTCATCACCGTCGAGGGTCGGCGGCTCCGCCGGCACGCGATCTCGGCGGCCCGGGTGCCGCGCGTCGAGGGCGAATCGGCGAGGGCGGCGTTTGGCCGCGTCATCGAGTTCATGCACGGAGACCCGAGCTTCCTCGACGACGAGCTCCCGCTCGAGGGCTCCGCGGTCGAGCACATGCAGCGGACCCGCAGGACCCTCGTCTATTCGGACATTCCAAAAGACGCCCGGTTTCCCGAGGACGCGCGTCTCGCCAACTACGGAATCCAATCCCTCGTGCGATGTCCGCTCGAACGCGGCGGCGCGATCATCGGAACGATCGCCTACGCGCGCGAGCAGGGACGATTCTCCGATCCCGAAGTCTCGCTTCTCGAGGAGGTCTCGCGTCCCGTGGCCGCAGCGGTCGCCAATTCGCTCGCCTACGAGGAGATCGACCGGCTGAAGACCCTCCTCGAGGAGGAAAACCTGCTTCTCCGCAGCGAGCTCGACACCCGCGAGACCTACGGCGACATCGTCGGCTCCTCGCCGGCGTTGAAGCGCGTGCTCGCACAGATCGGAAAGGTTGCGGGCACCGATTCCACGGTCCTCATCCAGGGCGAGACCGGCACCGGCAAGGAGCTCGTCGCGGCGGCCATCCACAAGCGCTCGCCCCGAGGACGGCGCTCCATCATCAGCCTGAACTGCGCGGCGCTGCCGCCGGGCCTCGTCGCGTCGGAGCTCTTCGGCCACGAGAAGGGCGCATTCACGGGGGCGATCCAGCGCCGGGCCGGCCGGTTCGAGCTCGCGCGGGGAGGGACGCTCTTTCTCGACGAGGTCGGCGATCTCCCCGCGGAGGTCCAGGCCGCGCTGCTCCGCGTCCTGCAGGAGGGAACGTACGAGCGCGTCGGCGGCACGGAGACGCTCCGCACCGATGCGCGGCTGATCGCGGCCACCAACCGCGACCTCGAGCGCGAGGCCGCGGAGGGCCGCTTCCGCGGCGACCTCTTCTACCGCCTGAACGTGTTTCCGATCTCCGTCCCGCCGCTGCGGCAGAGGCGCGAAGACATCCCGATTCTCGTCGAATACTTCGCGGCCCGCCACGGCGCGGCCCTCGGAAAGAAGTTCCGGCGCGTGGACCGCCGCACGATGGACGTCCTGGTGCGCTATGACTGGCCCGGCAACGTGCGGGAGCTCGAGAACCTGATCGAGCGCGCGGCCATCCTCTCCGAAGGGGACCGCCTGGTCCTCGACGTGTCGGCTCTCGAGGCGCCGGCAGCGTCGCCGGCCGATCGGCGGCCCACGACGCTCCGCGACCAGGAGCGTCAGGCGATCGAGGACGCCCTGCGCAAGACGCGCGGCCGAGTCGCCGGCCGGCACGGTGCGGCGGCGCTCCTGGACCTGCCGTCGACCACGCTCGAATCGAAGATCCAGAAGCTCAAGATCGACAAGCACCGGTTCCGTAGCCCCCGCGACAGCCGTCTGCGAGGGTGACTCTCGTTACGGCTGGCCGTAACGTTACGAATTCTCGTAAGTACATGCCAAACGTAAATTGATGTCACGCAGTCATTTGAGCGCCTTCGATGCTGGCACGTCTCTTGAAGCCAGTCTGGCGGGAGAAGAAGGATGCTCAAGATCGAAACGACCCTCTCGACGCCGACCGAAATCGCCTACCGCCTCTGCGGCGCGCTGACCGCCGAGGCCCTCCCGACGGTTCGGGATCTCCTCGACGAATGCGCCCGGGCACGGCGATCGGTGACGCTCGACCTGGCGGAGCTGACCCGAGCGGACCGCGATTGCGTCGAGCTGCTCACCCAGGGATCCGGCCGGCGCGCCCGGATCGTCAATTGTCCCGCGTATCTCAAGGATTGGTGCCGCGCCGAGCAGGATCGAAGGGACTCGCGCCGGCGAGGCGCGGTCCTGCTGCTCGCCGCGGCGCTCTGGTCCGCGAAGGCGGCCCGCGGCCAGGAGCTGACGCTTTCGCTCTCGGATGCCGTGGGCCGTGCCCTTTCCGACGGCACGGCCGCGCGCATCGCGAGCGAGCGCGTGGTCACGACCTCCGCCCAGTCCCTGCAAGCGCGCTCGGCCCTCCTGCCGCAGGTCGCCGGAGGGATCCAGGGCGGGAACGAGTCGATCAACTTCGCGACGTACGGATTTCCGACGCCGCCCGGCACCAGCCCGGTCGTCGGGCCGTTCAACGTGCTCGACTTCCAGGTCTCCGCGGCGTTGCAGATCGTGGACATCGCCGCCAGGAAGCGCTACGACGCGGCGCGGCAGGGCGTCGCCGTTTCCGAGGTCGAAGCGCGGCGGACGGAGAACGACGTCGCCGCGGCCGTCGCCACGCTCTACGTCAGCCTGCAGCGGGCGGAGGCGAGCGTCGAAACCGCCCGAGCCAACGTCGAGCTCTTCACGAAGCTGCGCGATCTCGCCGAGGACCAGAGGCGCGCCGGCGTCGCCACGAAGGTGGACTCGACGCGCGCGGAGGTCGCCCTGGCGCGCCAGCAGCAGTCGCTTCTCGTCGCCGAAAACCAGAGCAACGCGGCGCGCCTGGCTCTCCTCCATGCGATCGGCGCGGATCAGGCGACCCCACTGAAGCTCGCCGACCGCCTCCGCGAGAGCGACGAACCCGCTCCCGCGGTCGCCCAGGCGCTCGCCCGCGCGCGGCAGGATCGCCCCGAGCTCCAGTCCGTCGCCGCGCGAGCCGTCGCGGAGGACCTCACGATCGCCGCCGAGAAGGCCGAGCGCCTCCCCACGTTCTCTGCTCAGCTCCAGGGCGCCTACAGCGGCAACCGCGCCGCCGACCTCTTCTGGTCGCGCCAGGTCGTCGGCCTCGTCTCGGTCCCCATCTATACCGGGGGCCGGATCGCGGCTCGCGTCGCGGAGGCCCAGAGCCGGCGCCGCGAGCTCGACCTCGAGAAGACCGAGACGGAGCGAGAGGTCGAGGAAGAGGTCAGGCGGGCCATCCTCGACTACGAAAGCGCGAGAGAAAGATCGCGCGTCGCCATCGACAACCTCCGGCTGGCGGAGGAAGAGCTCGACCTCTCGCGCGACCGTTTCGAGAACGGTGTGACTTCGTCGATCGAAGTCGACAACGCTCAGGCCTCCCTCGTCACCGCGCAAGCCGATCGCATCGCGGCGGCGGCCGACCAGGAGCGCGCCCGCTACGAGCTCTGGCGCGCCACGGGCCAGATTCGAGACCTCATCCCGGGCGGCAAGTCGTGAAGAAGAAGGAAGAAGGAGAGAAACCCATGGACCACGCGAAGACGGCCGCCGCGAGGGAGGTCGGGCCGAAACCCGCGGAGGCGCAGCCCGCGGAAGCGCAGCGCGCTCCCGGCGAGGCGACGAAGGGAGGCCGGCGCCGCATCGTGCTGCTCGGCATCCTCGCGGCCGCGCTCATCGCGGGCGGCATCTACGGCTGGCGCACGATCCGCTTCTACGAGAGCCACGCGGAGACCGACGACGCCCAGATCGAGGCCCACATCGACCCGGTTCTGCCGAAGGTCTCGGGCTACGTGCGAGAGGTTCGCGTGAACGACAACCAGAAGGTCTCCGTCGGAGACGTTCTGCTGACCATCGACGACCGCGACTACTCGTCCCGGGTCGCGACCGCCCAGGCCGAGCTCCAGAATGCGCGGGCCGCGGTGGCCGTCGCGAAGTCCAATGTCCAGGCCGCCGAAACGACGCGCGCGAAGACGGCCGCCGACCTGTCGCGCTATGCCGCGCTGCGGCAGAAGGAAGAGGTCTCGCAGCAGCAGTACGACGCCGCCAGGGCGGCCGCCGACGCCGCCGTCGCGCAGGTCCAGGCCGAGGTCGGCCAGGTCTCGGCCGCCGCGGCCAAGGTGCAGCAGAAGCAAGCGGACCTCGACCTCGCCCGCCTCCAGGAGTCCTACGTGACCGTCACGGCCCCCGCCAACGGGGTGGTCTCCCG
Organism: uncultured Acidobacteriota bacterium; assembly: GCA_963736455.1. Classification (GTDB taxonomy): domain Bacteria; phylum Acidobacteriota; class Thermoanaerobaculia; order UBA5066; family Gp7-AA6; genus DAHUXD01. The sequence goes on along the minus strand of CAVTON010000001.1, from coordinate 2,781,187 downwards.
CAAGAACGTCGAGGTGGGCCAGTACGTCCAGGCGGGCCAGCCGCTGCTCGCGATCGTGTCGGACGCTCAGCCCTGGGTGGTGGCGAATTTCAAGGAGACCCAGCTGAAGAAGATGCGTGTGGGACAGAAGGTCGAGATCGAGGTGGACGCCTACCCGAAGCATCCCTTCGCGGCCCGGGTCCAATCGTTCGCCGCCGCGACCGGGGCGAAGTTCTCGCTCCTTCCGCCGGACAATGCGACCGGCAACTTCACCAAGGTGGTCCAGCGTGTGCCGGTCAAGATCGTTTTCGACGAGCCGGAGGATCCGGCTCATCCGCTGCGCGCCGGGATGAGCGTGACCGCGATCGTCGACGTCCGCGGCTGAACGGAGAACCCGGATGTCGGAAGCCGGCGCCCGCAAGTGGATCATCACCGTCACGGTGATCCTGGCCTCCGTGATCGAGCTCGTCGACACGTCGATCGTGAACGTGGCGCTCCCTCAGATGATGGGCAACCTCGGCGCGACGCTCGACGAGGTCGCGTGGGTCGTCACGGCCTACGTCGTGGCGAACGTCATCGTCGTGCCGATGGCCGGCTGGCTGTCCTCGGCCTTCGGCCGCCGAAATTACTTCGCCGGTTCGATCATCCTGTTCACCGTGGCGTCCTTCTTCTGCGGACACGCCACCAACATCTGGGAGCTCGTGACCTTTCGCTTCATCCAGGGCGCCGGCGGCGGAGCGCTGCTCGCGACCTCCCAGGCGATCCTCGTCGAGACGTTCCCGCCGGAAGAGCTGGGGCTCGCCAACGGCCTCTTCGGGCTCGGCGTCGTCGTCGGACCGACGATCGGCCCGACGCTCGGCGGATGGATCACGGACAACTACTCCTGGCCGTGGATCTTCTACGTCAACCTGCCGATCGGACTCGTCGCGACGCTGCTGACGCTGTCGTTCATTCGCGACCCGAAGGAGAAGCGGGCCGTCGGCGGCGTGGATTGGGCCGGGATCGCTTTCCTCGTGCTCGGCATCGGCTCGCTCCAGATCGTCCTCGAGCGCGGCGAGCGCGACGACTGGTTCTCCGCCACCTACATCGTCGTGCTCACGTTCCTCGCGATCGCCGGCATCATCGCCTTCATCGTCCGAGAGCTGACGGCCGAGCATCCGATCGTGGACCTCCGCGTCTTGAAGGATCGATCACTGGCCGTCGGGACGCTCTTCACCTTCATCCTGGGCTTCGGCCTCTACTCCTCGGTCTTCATCTTCCCGGTCTTCGCCCAGAACCTGCTCGGCTTCACCGCCATGCAGACCGGCCTCATCCTTCTGCCGGGAAGCCTCGCGACCGCCGTGATGATGCCGACCGTGGGAAAGCTGCTTCAGAAGGGAGTCCCGGCCCAGTGGATGAACGCGATGGGCTTTCTGTCCTTCTTCCTGTTCACGTCGATGCTCTCGAGGTCCACGCTCGACTCCGGGCGGGGTGATTTCTTCTGGCCGCTCATCTTTCGAGGCGTCGGTCTCGGGCTGCTCTTCGTGCCGCTGACGACGCTGGCGCTGTCGGGGCTTCGCGGCCCCGCGATCGCCCAGGGCTCGGGCCTCACGAACATGTCCCGGCAGCTCGGAGGCTCCTTCGGCGTCGCCCTGATGACGACGTTCATCACGAAGCGGTCGTGGGTCCATCGCAATCACCTCCTGAGCTACGTCTCCGAATACGATCCCTCGCTGCGCGAGCGCCTCGCCGCCATCACGCGGGGCCTCATGGCGAAGGGGTCGACGCTCGCCCAGGCCCGGCAGCAGGCGATCGGCGCCATCGAGGGAACGGTCGTGCGCCAGACCTTTCTGCTGACCTACATGGACGCCTTCCGCGTCGTCGGGATCTTCTTCCTCGCCTGCATCCCGCTGCTGCTCCTCTTCAAGCGACGCCGCGGCGGTCCGGTGGCCGTGCCGCTGCACTAGCCGCTCGGCGCCCGGCGCCTGCACCCGATCGGCCGGTCGAAGCGTATTTACGCCGTCCGGCGAGGATTCATCGCCGGGACGCTTCGGCCAGGAAAGGACCACCGCATGGCGACCCCGAATCGCAGAAAAGGCGTTCTCCGCATCGAGCAGGCTCCTCCCCGGCACTGGGTCGGAGACGGCTTTCCGGTCAGCTCGATGTTCTCGTACGACTCGGCTCCGCAAATGAGCCCGTTTCTCCTGCTCGACTATGCCGCGCCCGCGGACTTCCGCCCGTCGCCGACGCCGCGGGGCGTCGCCGAGCACCCGCATCGCGGCTTCGAGACCGTCACCATCGCTTACCAGGGCGAGATCGACCACCGCGATTCGGCCGGCCACAGCGGACACATCGGCCCCGGCGACGTCCAGTGGATGACCGCCGCCTCCGGCATCGTCCACGAGGAAATGCACGGCCGGGAGTTCACGCGGACCGGCGGCACGCTCGAGATGGTCCAGCTCTGGGTCAATCTCCCGGCGAGGTCCAAGATGTCGCCCGCGACATATCAGGACATCGTCGAGAAGGAGACCCCCGTCGTCCCGCTTCCGGGCGAAGCCGGCACCGTGCGCGTCATCGCGGGCGGATTCGACGGAACGCGCGGACCCGCGCGCACCCACACCCCGATCGAGCTGTGGGACCTGAGACTCCGCGAGGGAAAGACGGCGACGCTCCGCGTGCCCGAGGGGCAGTCCACCGGGCTCCTCTTCCTGCGCGGCGGAGCTCGTCTCAACGGAGAGCAGTCGGTCGACGAAGGCGGGTTCGCCGTCCTCGACCGGGAGGGCGAGACGCTCTCGATCGAGCCCGGCGCCGACTCGACGATTCTGCTGCTCTCGGGAGCGCCGATCGCCGAGCCCGTCGTCGGTTACGGACCGTTCGTGATGAACACCGAGGACGAAATCCACCGCGCGATCGCGGACTACCGCTCGGGAAAGATGGGCCACCTCGCGTAACGAGAGCCGGCAGGGGATCGAAGCCCCCTAGAAATACCGCTCCGGAAATCCCAGCACGACGCAGCGCCGGACGAGCTCCTCGGTCTCCGGCGTCCGGCGGCCGGCCTCGAGCGCCGCGACGACCCCGTCGGAAAGTTCGATGGATTCCGGCATGTAGGCGCGGCAGGCTCCGTTCTCGAAATCGAACCACGGTGACGGCATGCGCAGCGACCGCCGCCGGCGATTCGCGGCGTCTTCGGCATAGAGCGGGTTCACGCGCATCCGCCCGAACCCGTGCGGCCACGCGGGGAAGGCGCCGTGATCGCGGAGCGCCTTTCCTCCGCGGTCCACGACGAGAGACAGCCACTTTTCCCTCGCGATTTCGTCGGGCGGGCGCTCGGCGGAGAGGTCGGGCGCCTGTCCGGCCACGTAGCGATCGAGAAGCTCGCGATCGCTCACCAGGCGCGATGCCGTCGCCGGAAAGAGCGCTCGGTATCCGGGGGGGTCGAGCTCGTAGCCCTCCCGAGGCTCGACCAGCCGATTGCCGATTCGCGAGAGCAGGATCACGCCTTCCGGATCCACGATCCGAAGGAGCTCGGCCGCGCAGAGCCGCTTGCGCAGGAAGTAGTGGAACGCGTCCGAACAGAGCGCGCCTCCGAAGGCCCCGCGCGCAAACGGCAGCGGGCCATCGGCGTCCGTACAGACGTAGTCGGCGCCGGGAGCGGTCCACCGCCGCGCGAAGTAGAGCTCGAAGAAGTTTCGATCGAGGCCGATCCACGTGCGGCCGGGCGCCCTCGTCGTGAGGGCGTGCAGCGTGTGCCCGGGTCCGCAGGCGAGGTCGAGGCCGGCCCCCCGACCCTCCGCGAGAAGCTCGGCGAGCGCGAGGCTCGTCAGGTGGCGAGGCTGCGAGAACCGATGAAAGAAGTGGTGAAAGTGCTCGGGGCGGCCGAGGCGGCGATAGTGATCCGACAGGACCTCCCGGGCCGTCGCCTTCGGCGGATGCCCCAGGAGCGCCCCGGATCGCTTCCGCGCGCGCCGCGCCCACGCCGACTGCAGAGCGCCGCGGATCCTTCCCTGTCGCCGCTCCGGCAGCAGCTCGACGGCGAGCAGGGCCTTGCGGATCCAGCGGTCGGGAGGCGCGAGCAGGAGAAGCAGGGCTTCCTCGCCGCGCCCCGAGCGCACGAGCTCGAGGATGGCGCGAACCGCGGGACCGACGCTCGAAGGAGCATCCCTCGTCTGCAGCATGACGTCCACGCGCCCCTCGCGGCGAAAGATGGGGATGCCGCCGACGATCGGGATCTCGCCGCACGCGCAGCGCAGGATCCCCGACTCGACGTCTTCGCCGGTCGTGGGCTCGCGGCCCACGACCGACAGGGACCCGCCGCAGAACGGACATTCGAGCAGCGCAACGGTCGAAGTTCTCATCGGTCGGCGTTCTCCCGGAATCTCACGCTCTGTCCTCGAGGTCAGGTATGCGTCGGGCGCGTGAAAGCGTATCCTTCTCGACATGCAGGCTTTTCGCAATCTGCCTGCTCGAGCCCTGGCGGCGTTCCGGGAACGCGTGGGAATCCGGGCGCCCCTCGTGCCGACCCGGCTGCTCGGCCGGGAGATCTACCTGCGCCGGGGCGTCGTTCGGAACCCTCCGGACTACGACGACGCCTGGTTTCTCGCCTGCGCCGCACGCGCCCGGCGAGTCTTCGACGTCGGCGCGAATCAGGGTCAGGCCGCGCTGCTCGCGCTGCTCTGCCCGAACGTCGACGAGGTCGTCCTGCTCGATCCGAATCCGCAGGCCCTCACCCTCGCCTCGGAGGCGCTCATCCGGAACGGCTTGTCTCACAAGGCCCGATTCATCTGCGCCTTCGTCTCGAGCGCCAGCGGCGAGTCCGTTCGATTCTGGACGGTGGGAGCCGGCGCCGCCGGGAGCATGTACGCCGGCCATGCCGTGACCGCGGCGCGCCTGCAGAAGTCCTACGAGGTACCGACCCTCTGTCTCGACGATCTCGTCGCCGCGAACACCGACGTTCCGGATCTCGTCAAGATCGACGTCGAAGGCGCCGAACGCCTGGTCCTGGACGGCGCGAAGTTTCTCGCCTCCCGCCGGAAGACGAAGTGGCTCGTGGAAATGCACTCCAATCCCGAATTGTCCATGACGGCCAACGCCGACGCCGTGCTCCGGTGGTGCGAGGAGACGGGCCACGTCGCGTGGTACCTCGCCGAAGGGGCGCGGCTGGAGACGCCCGCGCCGATCGCGGACCGCGGCCGCTGCCACCTGCTGCTCCAGCCCAGGGAATGGGCGTATCCGGAATGGCTCACGGGCGTTCCGCAGGGAGCCTCGCTGGAGCGCGTGCTGTAGGTCCTCGCCGAACCCGGCGCGCGGCCGCCGCTCGAACCGTGATCAGATTCGACCCGGCGGTTCGATGAGCTCGAAAGCGAGACCCTCGGCAATCCTGACGATCAACGGCGGCTCGTCCAGCCTCAAGTTCGCCCTCTTCGCTTCACCGTCGCTCGAGCGCCGGTTCTCGGGCGAGGCCGAACGGATCGGTCAGCGCGACGCCGTCCTCACGATCCGGACCCCGGACGGAGCCGCCGAGAAGAGTGAAATCGAATCCGCCGATCTCCGAGGAGCCGCCGAGCGCGTCCTCGAGATCCTGCGCGAGCGATCGCTCATCGAGGACGTGTCGGCGGTCGGCCACCGCATCGTCCAGGGCGGAACTCGTCTGCTCGCCCATCAGCGCATCACGGAGCTGGTTCTCGAGGAGCTTCGAAGCGCCCGCGAGCTCGATCTGGCGCACCTCCCGCACGAGATCGCTCTGATCGAGGCCGTGGGGCGAACGTTGCCGGACGTTCTCCAGGTCGCGTGCCTCGACACGGCGTTTCACCGGGACATGCCGCGGGTCGCGCAGCTGCTGCCGATCCCGAGGAAGTACCTGGATGCGGGTCTCCGGCGGCTCGGCTTTCACGGTCTCTCCTATGCCTCCCTGCTGGAGACCCTGCGCCGGGACGCCGGGGACTCCGCCGCCCAAGGGCGCGTCGTGCTCGCGCATCTCGGTTCGGGATCGAGTCTGGCCGCGGTCCATGGCGGCAAGCCGATCGACACGACGATGGGCCTGACCCCTGCCGGCGGGCTCGTCATGGGAACGCGCCCCGGCGATCTGGACCCCGGACTTCTCCTCCACTTAATGCGGCTCGAGAGAAGCTCCGTGGACCAGATGGACGAGCTCGTCAACTGGCGCTGCGGACTCGCCGGCGTCTCCGACGGGACGGCCGACATGCGCTCTCTGCTCGAACGGCGGACCCGGGATCCGCGCGCCGCCGAGGCCGTCGACCTCTACGTCTACCAGGCTCGAAAATGGATCGGGGCCTTCGCGGCGGCCCTCGGCGGACTCGAGACGCTCGTCTTCAGCGGAGGAATCGGCGAGCGATCGGCCGAGATCCGGCGCGGGATCGGATCCGGCCTCGAATACCTCGGACTTCGTCTCGATGAGAAGCTCAACGCCGCCGGCGCATCGATCGTGTCGTCCCCGGGGAGCGCCGTGACCGTCCGCGTCATCGCGACCGACGAGGAGCTCGTCATCGCCCGCATCGTCCGGAAAATCCAGGAGGAACAATGACGGCCACGAACTCGGCGGCACCGCTCGCGACGACGGCGACTCCGGACCTCCTCACAAGGATGGACGCGTACTGGAGGGCCGCCAACTACCTCTCGGTCGGCCAGATCTATCTGCTCGGCAACCCGCTGCTGCAGGAACCCTTGAGACCCGAGCACATCAAGCCCCGCCTGCTCGGCCACTGGGGGACGACCCCGGGCCAGAACCTTCTCTACGTGCACCTGAACCGCATCATCCAGGAGCACGACCTCGACATGATCTACATCGCGGGGCCCGGACACGGAGGTCCCGCGCTCGTCGCCAACGTGTATCTCGAGGGCACGTACACCGAGATCTATCCCGACATCACCCAGGACACGGAGGGGCTCCAGAAGCTCTTCCGGCAGTTCTCCTTTCCGGGCGGGATTCCGAGCCACGTCGCGCCGGAGACGCCGGGCTCGATTCACGAGGGCGGCGAGCTCGGCTACTCGCTCAGCCACGCCACGGGAGCGGTGCTCGACAATCCGAACCTGGTTGTGGCCTGCGTCGTCGGCGACGGCGAGGCCGAGACCGGACCGCTCGCCACCGCATGGCACTCGAACAAGTTCATCAACCCGGTCCACGACGGCGCCGTTCTCCCCATCCTCCACCTGAACGGCTACAAGATCGCGAACCCGACCCTGTTCGCGCGCATCCCGCGAGAGGAGCTCGAGCAGTTTTTCCGGGGATGCGGATGGGACCCCGTCTTCGTCGTCGGCGACGACCCGCCCGACGTCCACCGGCAGATGGCGGGGGCGCTCGATCGCGTCGTGGCGCGGATCCGTGAGATCCAGCGCGCGGCGCGCGAGAGCCGGACGACCCCCGCGCGTCCCATCTGGCCCATGATCGTCCTCCAGACTCCCAAGGGCTGGACCGGTCCCCGGGTCGTCGACGGACGAAAGGTCGAAGGCACATTCCGCGCTCACCAGGTTCCGCTCTCCGATCCCCGGAAGAACCCCGAGCACCTGCGCCAGCTCGAGGCCTGGCTCTCGAGCTACCGCCCGCAGGAGCTCTTCGACGGAAACGGACGTCTCCACGCGGAGCTTCGCGCGCTCGCCCCTTTCGGAGAGCGCCGCATGGGAGCCAACCCCCATGCCAACGGGGGCCGGCTTCTTCGCGACCTGAGGCTGCCCGACTATCGCTCGTATCGCGTCGACGTGCCGCAGCCCGGATCCGTGGACGCGGAGGACACCCGGGTGCTCGGCACGTTCCTGCGCGACGTCGAGCGCCGCAACGCGGACCAGCGCAACTTCCGCATCTTCGGTCCCGACGAAACGCTGTCCAATCGGCTCAACGCCGTCTTCGAGGCGACCAGCCGCCAGTGGGAAGCGCAGATGCAGGACGACGACGAGTTCCTCGCGCGCGACGGCCGCGTCATCGAAGTCCTGAGCGAGCACCAGTGCGAAGGCTGGCTCGAAGGCTACCTGCTGACCGGCCGCCACGGACTCTTCAACAGCTACGAGGCGTTCATCCACATCGTCGACTCGATGTTCAACCAGCACGCCAAGTGGCTCAAGGTGACGCTCGGACTGCCCTGGCGCGCGAAGATCGCCTCGCTCAATTACCTGCTGTCCTCCCACGTCTGGAGGCAGGACCACAACGGTTTCACCCACCAGGATCCCGGCTTCATCGACGTCGCGTGCAACAAGAAGGCCGAGATCGTCCGCGTCTATCTGCCGCCGGACGCGAACTGCCTCCTCTCGGTCATGGACCACTGCCTCCGGAGCCGGCATTACGTCAACATCGTCGTCGCCGGGAAGCACTCGGCTCCCCAGTGGCTCTCGATGGACGCCGCCGTGGCGCACTGCGCGGCGGGGATCGGACCCTGGGACTGGGCGAGCAACGGCGGAGCCGGGGAACCCGACGTCGTCATGGCGGCCGCGGGCGACGTGCCGACGCTCGAGATCCTGGCGGCCGTGACCATCCTGCGCCGGCTCATCCCGGAATTGAAGATCCGCGTCGTCAACGTGGTGGACCTCATGAAGCTGCAGCCGCACAGCGAGCATCCGCACGGCCTTTCGGATGCCGACTTCGACGCCCTGTTCACGAGGGACAAGCCGATCATCTTCGCGTACCACGGCTACCCGTGGCTGATCCACCGGCTGACGTACCGGCGAGCGAACCACCGCAATCTGCACGTCCGAGGCTACAAAGAGGAGGGCACGATCACGACGCCCTTCGACATGGCCGTCCTGAACGACCTCGATCGGTTCCATCTCGCCCAGGACACGATCCGCCGCCTGCCGCAGCTCGGCTCGCGCGCCGATGCCCTCATCCGGCAGCTGGAGGACAAGCTCGTCGAGCACCGGGCGTTCATCCGGGAGCACGGCGAGGACATGCCCGAGGTTCGCGACTGGCGGTGGACCCGGGCCGCCCAATGATCCGACCGCCCCGGAAACCCGCAGCCCGAATTTCCGTAGGCTTCCGAGAGGGCATGCCGCCTTCGCCGAGGTGAAAATGGGCGGATTCTGGCAGGATCTCCGGCACGCCGCGCGGGGGCTCGGCAGGAGCCCGGGCATCCACGCGGTCATGATCTTCACGCTCGCGCTCGGCATCGGCGCCACCACCGCGATCTTCAGCGTCGTCTACGGCATCCTGCTGCGGCCCCTGCCGTATGCCGACCCCGGGCGGATCATGGCCGTCTTCGAGATCACCTCCAAAGGCCGGCCGTCGCGCCTCGCCGACCCGAACTTCGACGACTTCCGGGACCAGAACCGAAGCTTCCTGGCGCTGGCCAAGTACAACGCCTACCCCATGTCGATCGCGGGAACGTCGACTCCGACCCGATCGACGGTGGCCCACGTCTCCGCGGACTTCCTGAAGGTCTTTCGCGTCGCTCCGATTCTCGGCAGAGACCTCGGCCCCGGCGATGCGGCTTCCGGCGCCGAGCCCACCGTTCTCGTCGGCGAGGGGTTCTGGAAGCAGCACCTCGGCGCCCCGCAGGACCTCGCTCAGGCGCACCTGAAGATCGACGGCACCGTGTACTCCGTCGTCGGGGTGCTCCCGGCGGGCTTTCAGTTTCCGGCCGACGTGGACCTGTGGATGCCCGCGGACCTCGACGGCAAGAACCCGAGCCGCACGTCCCACAACTACTCCGCGGTCGGACGCCTGCGCGACGGCGTGACGGCCGCTCAGGCCAACCGCGACATCAGCGCGATCGCGCGGCGCATCCACGACGAGTCGAGCGAGAAAGGCGACTACCTCCTCGCCGACGGGGGGGCGCTCCCGCTCCAGCGCTCGATCACGGGCCCGGCGCGCACGCCGCTGCTGATCCTGCTCGGCGCCGTGGGATTCCTGCTGCTCGTGGCGTGTGCGAACGTCGCCAACCTGATGCTTGCCCAGGCGTCGGTCAAGCAGCGCGAGCTCGCCATCCGCAGCGCCCTCGGCGCGGTGCGCGGGCGCCTCGTGCGCCAGTTCCTGACGGAGGCGCTCCTGCTCTCGCTCGTCGGCGGGGGCCTCGGAGTTCTCGGCGCGCTCGGGGGCGTCGCCGGCCTCGTCGCGCTCGCGCCCGCGAGCCTGCCCCGCGTGGAATCCGTCTCGATCAGCGTTCCGGTGCTGCTGTTCGCGCTTCTCCTTTCGACCGCGGTCGCCGCCGGGCTCGGCGCGTTTACGGCGGTCCGGGCGACTTCGGGCGACCCGCGCCAGGGCCTCGGCGACGGCGGGCGCGGGCAGGTCGGATCGCAGGCGGGTCAGCGCATGGGCCGCATCCTGGTGGCGGCACAAATCGCGATCACTCTGGTCCTCGTGGTCGGCGCGGGGTTGCTCGGGCGCAGCCTGCTGAAGGTGCTCGAGGTGAACCCCGGCTTCCGGGTCGAGCACGTCGTCGCGATGGACGTCTCGCTCCCCTGGCTCGACGATCCGAAGGCCCGGGCCGGCCAGGCGAGCTTCTACGCGCGGCTGATCGCCCGCCTCGAGCGGATTCCGGGCGTGCGCAAGGTCGGCGCGGCCAGCGCATTGCCGCTGACCGATGGTGGCCTTCCCGACGGGATGTTCGTCCTCATGGCGCCCGGAGAGGTCCCCGCCACGACGGAAGGCCTCTCCGCCTTCTACCGGCAGAAGGAGCGCATCGGCAACGCCGACTTCTGCGTCTCGACTGCCGGATACTTCCAGGCCCTCGGAATTCCGATCCTCCGCGGCCGCCTGTTCGACGAGCGCGACAGCGCGGAGGCTCCGCACGTCGCCGTGATCAGCCAGTCCCTGGCCCGCGAGCGGTGGCCGAACCAGGATCCGATCGGCCGCACGATCCAGTTCGGCAACATGGACGGGGACCTGCACCTGCTGACGATCATCGGCATCGTCGGAGACACGCACGAGTACGGCCTGGACGTGCCGCCCCGCCCGACCGTCTACGTGAATCTCTTCCAGAGGCCGCGTCCCGCCGTCACCCTGACGATCTGGAGCGACGCCGACCGGCGGTCGGTCACGACCATGGCACGCGGAATCCTCCACGAGCTCGACCCCGAGATTCCGCCGACCTTCTCGACGCTCTCGGAGGTCTACGCCGCCTCGCTCGGCTCGCGGCGGTTCAACGTCCTCCTCATCGGCGTCTTCGGCCTCACGGCGCTGCTGCTCGCGACCGCGGGCGTCTTCGGCGTCATGGCGTACTCGGTCAGCCGACGGACGCGCGAGATCGGCGTGCGCGTCGCCCTCGGCGCCGCTTCCCGAGACATCCTGAGCCTCGTCCTCGGCCAGGGTCTGCGCACCATCCTCGTCGGGGTGGCGATCGGGATCGCGGGGTCTCTCGCGCTCACCCGCACGGTCGCCTCGCTTCTCTTCGGCGTGACTCCGACCGACCCGCTGACGTTTGCCGGCGTGACGCTGCTTCTCTCGGCCGCCGCCCTGCTCGCCTGCTACGTCCCGGCCCGGCGCGCCTCGAAGGTGGACCCGATGGTGGCTCTCCGCCACGAGCAGTAGCCGCCCGGTCGACTTCGCGGCATTTTCGACGGGTCCGGCCGAGACGGCGAGGCGAAGGCGCTGACCAACCTGGCCCGATCCTGACGTGCGCGCGCGAAGGATCCGAGGTCTAGACTCAGCGGAATGAACCCGCGCCTGGCCATCGGCCGTTGGCTTCCCCGCAGGGCCCTCCTCGTCGCGGCCGCCTTCCTCGCGGCGTGGGCCGTGGTCGGGTTCCTGGTCCTCCCGCACTTCCTCCGCCCGGTCGTCGAACGGAGGATCGCGGAACGGCTCCACCGTCCCGCGACGCTGCGCCGACTCCTGCTGAACCCGTTCGCTCTGTCCGTCACGCTCGAGGGTCTCGACGTGAAGGACAAGGGAGGGGCCGGCCCGTTCCTCTCGGTCGAGCGCCTCTACGCGAACCTCGAGGCGGCCTCGATCTTTCGAGGCGGGCCCGTGATCCGCGCGCTCACGCTGACGAAGCCGTCCCTCACGATCGTGCGCAACGAGGACAAGACGTACAGCGTCCAGGACCTTCTCGACGAAGCTTCGAAGCCGAAACCCGCCCAGAGGCCGGAGAAGGAAGAGAAACCGCTGCGCTTCTCGGTGAACAACATCCGCGTCGAGGGCGGGAGCGTGGACTTCGACGACCGGCCGGAGAAGACGAAGCACACCGTCCGGGACCTGAAGATCGGCATTCCCTTCCTCTCGAACATCCCTTCGAAGGTCGAGATTACGACCCAGCCCGTTTTCGAGGCCAAAGTGAACGGCACGCTTCTCTCGCTGCACGGAACGACCAAGCCGTTCAGCGAGACGCGCGAGACCACCGTGGAGATCGACCTTTCGGATCTGGACCTTCCGTACTACTTCGCGTATGCGCCGCCCTCGATCCCGTGGAAGCTGACCTCGGGTCGGCTGGACGCGAAGATCCGGGTCGTCTTCACGCAGCCGCCGCGGGGCAATCCCGCTCTCGTCCTTTCGGGCACGGCCGCTCTGCGGAACTTCGCCGCCAAGAACGGCGACCGGCCGCTGCTCGCGTGGGACCGATTCGAGGCCGTCGTCAACTCCGTCGACGTGTTCCAACGCAAGGTCCGGATCAGCAGCCTGAAGGCGGTCGCACCCGAGGTCTGGATTCGGCGCGAGGCGAAGGGCGAACACCGGATCGCGGCGGCCTTCATCGCCCCGGCCACCGGCGGCCGAACGAAAGCGGGTGCGGAAACCCCGAAGAGCCCCGAAGCCGGGCCCGTGCTGCTCGTCGAGGTCGCGGAGGTGGGAGTCGCGCACGGCAGGATCCACTACGACGACGTCGCCTTTGCCCGACCGTTCCATGCGCTCTTCGAGGACCTCGAGGTTTCCGGCAAGGGTTTTTCGACGGCTCCGGGCAAGGCGGCCACACTCGAGGCGTCGGCGAAGTCCGACGCCGGGGAGACGCTGAAGGACGCGGGCACCGTCTCCATGGAGCCCTTCGTGCTCGAAGGCACGTTCGAGATCGCCGGCCTTCCCCTGAAGCGCTACGCCCCGTTCTACGAGAGCCTGGTGAACTTCGACGTCGACGACGGCACCCTGGACATGGGGACGAAGTACCGTTTTTCCACGGGGCCCGATGCCAACACGGTCCTCTCGGCGCTCTCGGCCACCCTCCGTTCTCCGCGGTTGAGGAGGAGAGACGCGAAGGAGCCCTTCTTCAAGGCGCCCTCCGTGACGATGACGGGGACCTCCGTCGACCTCGCCAAGCACGACGTCGCGCTCGGAGACATCTCGAGCGAAGGAGGTCTTCTCGCGGTCGTGAGGGGAAAGGACGGCAACCCCGACCTCGCCGACCTGATGGCTCGCCCGGCTCCCGATGCCCCTCCGTCGCCGCCGTCGGCGCCATGGAACGTGGCCCTTGGAAGGCTCGCGCTCGATGGATACACGGTCCGCATCGAAGATCACGCCACGGGGCGGCCCGCGCGCTACGCACTCACGAAGACGGGCCTTTCGCTCGCGAACTTCTCGACGGCGCGCGATGCGAAGGGGACGCTGTCGGTGAGATTCGGCATCGATGGCCGGGGAACGGCTTCGGCGAAGGGACCCGTGGGAATCCACCCGACCTACGCCGAGCTCGACGCCGAGGTCGATGGCCTCGACCTCGTGCCCCTCGAGCCCTACGTCCTGTCGAACTTCAGGCTGTCGCTCGCCCGGGCGACGCTTTCCGCCCGGGGCGTTCTATCCCTTCGCGAGGGCGCGGAGGGCAAGGCGAGCGTCGGCTTCGCCGGAAGGGCTGCCGTCCGGAACCTGCTGGCCCTGGACGAGTCCACGAAGCTCGACTTCTTCAAGTGGGACTCGTTCTCGCTGCAGGGGATGAAGGCGGGCTACAACCCGACCTTTCTCCAGGTGGCAAGGCTTGCCCTCACGGGGCTGGCGTGCGACATCGTGATCGAGGCGGACGGCACGGTGAATCTCCGCAGGGTCGTCGGCAAGGCCGCGCCCCCCGAGGGGGAAGAGGAGGAGCCGGCCGAGCAGGCGGCGGTCGCGGGAGCTCCGCCACCAGCGGCGGCTGCGACGGCGTCCCCCGCCCCGGAGGCCAGCCAGAAGGTGCCGATTCGCATCGACACGCTCACCCTCGAGGGCGGCCAAATCGGCCTCGCCGACCACTTCATCAGGCCGAACTACGCCGGGACGCTCGGGGATCTCCACGGGAGCGTGACCGGCCTCTCCACCGAGGAGGGCACGGTCGCGCAGCTCGACGTGAGCGGCAGCCTCGGCAACGCGTCGCCGCTTCGGATCGCCGGCAGGGTCAACCCTCTCGCGGCGACGGCCTTCGCCGACGTCACGGCGAGCTTTCGAGACATCGACCTGCCTCCGTTCACCCCGTATTCCGGCAAGTACGCCGGATACACGATCGCTCGCGGCACGCTCACGATGGAGCTCAAGTACAGGCTCGAGAACCGCAAGCTCGAAGCCGAGAACAGGCTCCTCGTCGACCAGTTCGAGTTCGGCGAGAAGGTGGAAAGCAAGGACGCGACGAAACTGCCGGTCCGGCTCGCCGTCTCGCTCCTCAGGGACAAGGACGGCCTGATCGATCTCGACCTGCCCATCGAGGGATCGCTGGACGATCCGAAGTTTCGCCTCGGAAAAGTCATCTGGCACGTCATCGGCAACCTGATCGGCAAGGCGGCCACCGCGCCCTTCGCGCTCCTCGGAAAGGCCCTGGGGGGCGGCAAGGGGGAGGAGTTCTCGTCCGTCGACTTCGCCGCCGGACACGAGGCGCTCGACGACGCCGCCCGGAAGAAACTCGACGCCCTCGCGAAGGCCTTGAACGACCGGCCCGGCCTGAAGTTGAAGGCGACCGGCCGCTTCTCGAGCGAAGAGGACCTCGAGGCGCTGCGGCGCCTGCGGCTCGAGCGCAAGATCAAGGCGCAAAAGCTGGCCGACCTCGTCGAGCGGGGAGAGGCGCCGGCCAGCGTCGATGCGGTCGTCATCGACGAGAAGGAGTACGCGACGTATCTGAAAAGGGCCTACCGGAAGGAAAAGTTCAAGAAGCCCAGCGGCTTCCTGGGAATCGCGAAGGACATCCCCGCGCCCGAGATGGAGAGCCTCATGCTCGCCAACCTGTCGCTGACGACGGACGACCTGCGGCAGCTCGCCCTGGCCCGAGCGAATGCCGTGAAGGACTACCTCTCGGGGCCCGGAAAGGTCGAAGCGGCGCGCATCTTCGTGGTCGAACCGGGGACCAAGCCCTCCACCCCCGAGGGAAAGGCAAGCGCCGGCCGCGTCGACTTCACGCTCGAATAACCGCTCCTCGGCCGCCGATGGACCCAGGCGAGCGCGCATCCGCGAGCGCGGCGAGGACGTCCCTCGCGCCGAGCCTGGTCAGTTCGAACGCGCCCGCGTCGCGGGCGGCACGATGCCGTTCATCCTCAGGTATTCGACCATCTGCCCGTAGTGATCGAAGGCGTGCGCGACGGCGAAAGTCGCCATGGAGAGCTTGGTCGATTTCCCGTTGGCCGCGGGCTCCAGCATGTTCCGAGGCGTCAGGGCGGCTGCGGCCTTGTGGCCGAGCGCAAACGAGTCCCGATCCCCCGATCCATCGTCGAAGCCACGGTCGCCGGCGCCTCCGTCGCGCCGCTCTTCGCGGCCTGTCCGACGGACGAAGCCGCAACGGCGAAGCGTGTGACCGCAGCAGACGCTCGCGTGGAATTCATTCGATCCCCCTGAGGTGACCCTACGAACCCGAGCGCACTTGTTTCTCTGCAAAGGCTCGGGCTGGTCAGTCCGGCCAGTGCAGCCCAAGCGCCTTTGACAGAAACACTGCCATCTGCCGCCGAGTCAGTGGCGCGTCGGGGCAGTAGTTGTCACCTCCACAGCCTGCCGTGACGCCCGAGGCGGCCAGGGCCTCGACGAACTGGAAGGCAGGATCGGTCGTCGGCACGTCGTCGAATGTCGCCGTCGGAGGCGCCGGCGAAACCACTCGATGGTACCGAATCTCTACTTCATTGAACTTGACCGAGCCGTCGAGCGGGTTGTTCGCAAAATAAATGACGACATAGAGTGGATGGAGATGGTTCTGCGAATAGAGGAACGAAGGAGAGACGGACTCACCGTAAAGGAAACAGCCACCCAATGGAATCGGGAAAGAGGAGATCAACACGTTGGGATCTCCTCCGAATCCGTTGTCGAAGAGACCTATGACGAGGTCCCCCGGGTTAGCCGCGCAGCCCGACAGCGAGATGTCATCGATCATGACGCCGCTCGGCAGCTGGATGGGCGCAGAAACGTAAGGGTCGGCGGTGGGCGCGCCGTAATAGCGGCGTCCGCTCCCGTCATCCAACAGCTGGTCGTTCGAAATCCCCGACTGAAAGGCGTACGCCTGCAACGCGACAGCCGTTAGCGAGGTGGTCCCGAACTCGGGCTCCTCCACGGCTGAGTGTCGAGGACCGGGCATTCCCGCTGATATCCAATCCTGCCGGGCTTTCACCAGCTGCTGGTGCGCCGTGAGGCTATCTGCGCCCCGCAAGGGCCAGGCAACGACGAGAAGCAACGCTGCCGTGGCCAGGGTAGACCCCGAGATACCCGTCCAAGCCTTTCTCATTTTTCTCCTCCCTCCCTATTCTCATTCGGGTCGAGACCTCAGATCGCAAGAAGATGAAACGACGCCGCGACGACCAAAGGAACCTCTTCGTGGGGCTGACGTGGGAATCAGAGGGCTCTCGGCTCTCCCTTGGAGACGACCGTTTTCCCGGGTTCCTCCACGTCACCTCAACCCGTCGACGACATAGAGATCCGAGAAATCCTGGAGGTAAGTGAACACAAGCTCCTTCCCGTCCGGCGTGATCGAGGCGGCCCGAAAGTCATCGACGCCCGCCGGATCGGGAAGCGTGAACTCCTTCCACGGTTCCCTCCGACCGGTCGAGAGCTCGTAGCGATAGATCCGGGCGGTCGGGCTCCGCCCGGGGCTCGCGCCCACGTACAGAAATTTCTGGTCGGCGGACCAGCGCAGGATCTCGTCCTTCGGATCGAGCCCTTCGATCGGGCGCGCCGGACCGCCCTCGACCGGGTAGACGGCCGGGCTCTGATCCGAACCTCGCGCAACGACGAAGCGGCCGTCGGGAGAGAGCACCGCTCCGACGACTCCCTCCGGCGTGATCGGGCGCGCCTTGCCTCCGTCGAGGTCCTGGATCCAGGTCCGCCGGGTGTGGCCCGCTTCGCTTCCGACGAAGACGACGCTGCGGCCGTCGGGAAGGAACGAACCCGGCACCGGTTCATGGTTGATGGAATCCTTCGGCAGGGTCTTCGGCTCGCCGGCCCCGGTCGGAAGCAGGGTCAACGGCGCCGGAGAGAGCCGCCCCAGGTCCGCCAGGACCCATTTGCCGTCGGGTGAGAGCGCGAGAGCCTCTCCTTCGCCCAGCCTCAGCGCCGGCGAGCCGTCGGTCTTGCGGAGATAAACCGATCCTTCCTTTTCATCGTTGAAGACCACCGTTCTTCCGTCATTCGAGAGGATCGGATTGACGGACCAATCGAGCCACGAAAGGTTCCGGGGCTTCGAATCGGCGGCGAGTCCGATGAGGCCAATCCGCTGGTTGGAAAAAATGAGCAGGATGCGCCCGTCCGCCGAGATGTCCTCGAGCTTCTGACTCCCGGGGGCCGTGCCGACGAGGCGGCGCTGACCGGTGCGCGTGACCGCATAGAGCGAGTGGGTGCTCCCGGAATCGAACGCCGTAAACCAAACTTCCTTCCCGGAGGGGGACCAGGCCAGTCCCTGAATGCTGACCCAGCCCTTCGACAGCGTCGTCTTCCTGCCGTTTCGATCGATGAGCGCGACGGCACCGGCGTCGTCCCCGAACTGCGGATGATCGAGAAACGCCACGGCGTCGCCGGATGGGGAAACGCGAGGATGACTGATCCATCCCGTGGTTTGGTAAACGACTTTCCCGGCCGGAAACTCCAGACGATGGCGCCAGTCCGGAGCGCGCACGAGCGCCATGCTTCGGCCGTCGGGGGTCCAGTCGGCGCCGACGACGTCCTCGAAGAGGTCTCGGGCCGCGCCGCCCGACAGGGGCGCGCTGCGCAGTACGCCGCGGTGAGCGTAACCGGCGGAGAAGAGAGCGTCCGAAAGAATCAGCATCTCGCCCGCGCGGGAGATCGCCTCGACTCGCCCGCTGGGCAGATCGAGCGACAGTGACCCGGGACTTTCCAGGCGCGTCGAGAAAAGCTGAGGCTTCTCCGCTCCGTCCCAGTTCGCGGCATAGTACACCGTGTGGCCGTCCGCCGCGAAGCGGCCGGAATCGACGAAGCCCCTCCGGTGCGTCAGCTTCTGGAACGAAGGAGGCCGGCTGGCCGGCGACGTCCACATCCGATGGCCTGCGAACAGCCCCGCCGCCACGGCGACCGCGACGGCCGCGATCATCGCCAGAACCGATTTTCGGAATCGAACGGTCGGCGCGCGTTCGACGTTCGGCCCCGAGACACCGGAGCCGGAGAGGGCCTCGAGGTCGAAGGCGACGTCGGAAGCCGATTGGAATCGTCGCTCCGGGTTCTTCTCGAGGCAGTGGTGGACGATGCGATCGAGGCCCGCGCCGATGTTCTGGTGGGTGAGCGAGATCTCCGGAGGATCCTCCTTGAGGATCGCGGCCATCGTCTCTCCGGCCGAGTTCCCACGAAATGCGCGATTTCCCGAGAGCATTTCGTAAAGGATCGCGCCCAAAGCGAAGATGTCCGAGACGGGACCGGCGGCCTGGCCCCGGACTTGCTCCGGCGACATGTAACCGAGGGTTCCCATCACGACGCCGGGCTCTGTGCCGATCGATGCGGTCGGTAATCCGGTCTGCAGGCCCGGGCCTTCTTCGGGCTGTGTCAACTTGGCCAGGCCGAAGTCGAGGATCTTGACCCGTCCATCTCCGGTCACGAAGAGGTTCTCCGGCTTGAGATCTCTGTGGACGATCCCCTTGGAGTGCGCGGCGGACAGCCCTCGGGCGATCTGCGCGGCGTAGTCGATGGCTCTGCGCGGCGGCAAATGGCCGCTCGCGAGCTCTGCACGCAGCGTCTCTCCCTCGAGCAGCTCCTGGACCACGTAGGGCGCCCCTTCGTGGGACCCGATGTCGTAGACGACCGTGATGTTGGGATGGTTCAGAACACCGGCGGCCTGTGCCTCGTGCTCGAAGCGCCGAAGCCGATCCGGGTCGGCCGAAAAAGAGGCGGGTAGAACCTTGATGGCGACGTCGCGCTTCAACCGCTCGTCACGCGCCCGGTAGACCTCCCCCATCCCGCCTGCGCCGAGAGGCGCAAGGATCTCGTACGGTCCGAGGCGAGTGCCGGCTGAGAGTGCCATCCGACCGGGCGACTCTACATCGCGTGGCCGGCGGAGGATGCGGGAGCCTCATGGACGGATTCCCCCGCGCCGGCGGGACTCAGTCCGATCGCGGCGTGGCGCCAGCGAGCCCGAGGATCGCTCCGGCAAAGAGAAGCGTGTCGGTGAAATAGTTCAGGCCCACCACCTGGCCCGCGGCGCTCGGATCGCGCGTCGAGTCGATCAGGATCGGACCGTAGACGACCACCACCAGGAAGGTGATCCACGCGCCGAGGTACGTCGCCATCGTCCGCGTCTTCTTCCCGATCAGGATGCCCGCGCCGCAGACCAGCTCGATGGCCCCCGAGAGATCGCCGACGATCACGCGTCCCGGAATCCACTCGGGCATGACTTTTTCGAGAGGGACGCCGGGCACGTTCGTGGGATGCAAAAAATGCTGGACACCGTAGAAGACCGCTGCCAGGCCAATCAGCACGCGGCTGACGGTGGCGAGCGTGTACTTCGTTCGAACCCGCCCCGCCGCCATCGCACCCGCGGCAAGCGCCCAGCCGCCGGCGCCGAACGACATCTCGCGAAACACGATCACCCAGCCGCGGCGGCTTCCCGGCTCGGACAGCGCTCCCGGAAAATGAAGCATCGCGACGAACAGGAACATCATGACGCCGAACAGCAGCCCGGACCACGGCACGAGGATTCTCGTGGCGATACTCAATGCCGCGGCCACCAACGCGACGCCCACGAAATACATCCAGAACGTCCGCCACGGCATGTAAGCCGGCACTAACCCCGCGATGCCGGCATCGCCCGAGAGGTGCTCCGCGCCGAACACCGCCAGCGGCGCGGCGAAGAACACGTTGCCGAGCGCGACGAGCTTGTCGGCACCGCGAGCCCCGGCGACGGCGCGCCGCGCACACACACCGCCGATCAGCAGGAGAGCGACGAAGGCGGCCCACATCGCAGCGACCATGTGGGAAATCTCCACGAAAAAAGCCGGCGAGACAAGCGGGTTCTTACAGGCGACCGACGGACGCCCCGCGGGTCGATGCCGCGCACGCGCTCCAGGAAATTGAATTGGAGGATTGGCTCCCCACATAGTTCCCAGTTGGAACCTTTTCGGGGGCTGGTTGCGGGAATTGGCGGGGCTTCGGGCCGCCAAGTAAAGGAACTACCTCCCGCCAGCGACGAGCTTCTGGAACCTCGGGTTCTTGCGGAGCGGATCGAAGTTGGGGTCGAGTCCTACGGCCCGTACAGCTGGAGACCAAAGGCTTTCACGAGGAAGACAGCCATCTGTCCGCGCGTGACCGGGTCGTTGGGACAGTAATCGCCGTTACCGCAGCCTCCCGTGATGTGTTCGTTGGCGAGCTCCTCGATCCAGTTGGCGATGGTACTCGGGCAGGTCACGTCGCCAAAGAGTCCAGTGCATGAGGGGGGTGTGTAAGCGGACCCGTGCTCGGACTTCACCAGGAACACCGCCATCTGGGCCCGGGTCACCGAATTATTCGGACAGTAGTTGCCTCCGCCGCAGCCGCCGGTAATCTGGAAACCTGCCAGCTGCTCAATCCAGGCGGCGAATGGGTCGCTCGCCGGGACGTCCCCGAACACCGTGCCCGTGGCCGGCGGCGGTATCTCGGCCTTACCCAACTTGGCCTTCATCAAAAAGACCGCCATCTGGGCACGAGTCACGGAGTTGGTCGGGCAATAGTTGCCGCCCACACAGCCTCCTGTAATGCCGTTGTGGAAGAGGTTTTCGATGAAGCCGTAGAACTGATTCGACGCTGGCACGTCGGGAAAGCTGTCACCGACGTGCAGCTTCCACGTCTTCGTGATCGAGCCGATGCTCAGGCCTTCGCTGAAGTTCGCGTCCCAATGCTGCAAAGGACGTGTGCCGGAGACCGTCATCAGGTAGCAATCAGCCGTCGCGGTGTTGCAGTCCTGGGTCGCACCGGGGCCCACGGTTCCATAGTCCGCGGAGGTGTCGTTGATGGTGTAGGTCGGACCTACGGGCCCGGTCAAGTTCGAGGCAGTTCCGGTGAAGGTCTGCGAGCTCGTCAAGGTGCTCTTCCAGGCGGGAGCCACCTGGACCGTCTCGCCCGGCTCCAGCACGCCGTTGTGATTGGAGCTGTCGCCGCTGACTGTATGCACGTCCACGGCCACCGGCTGCGGCGTCACCGGGCCCGTCGTGACCCGCCCGATCTGGCCGGCGACGTTCTCGGTGAACCAGAGGTTGCCGTCCGGGCCAGCCGCGATGAGGAAAGGTGAGCTGCCGGTCGTCGAACCGGTGAACTCCGTGATCACGCCGGCTGTCGTGATCCGCCCGATCTTGCCCGCTTCCTCGGCGAACCAGAGATTGCCGTCCGGGCCCGCCGCGATGCCGTAAGGCAGGCTGTTCGCAGTAGGGATGGGGAACTCCGTGATGACGCCAGCTGTCGTGATCCGGCCGATCTTGTTGGCGTTGTATTCGGTGAACCAGAGGCTGCCGTCCGGGCCCGCCGCGATCCCTTGAGGGTTGCTGAAGGCCGTTGGGATGGGGAACTCGGTGACGACGCCGGCCGTCGTGATCCGGCCGATGTTGTTGGCGGAGCCGCTGACCTCGGCGAACCAGAGGTTGCCGTCCGGGCCGGCCGCGATACCGTAAGGAAAGCTGTTGGCAGTGGTGATGGGGTACTCGGTGACGACGCCGGCCGTCGTGATCCGCCCGATGTTGTTGGCAGAGTTCTCGGTGAACCAGAGGTTGCCGTCCGGGCCAGGCGCGATGAGGAAAGGTGAGCTGCTGGTCGTGAGGACGGGGAACTCCATGATCACGCCGGCGGTCGTGATCCGCCCGACCTGATTGGCGTTGGATTCGGTGAACCAGAGGTTGCCGTCCGGGCCGGCTGCGACACCTTGAGGGTTGCTGAAGGCCGTTGGGATGAGGTACTCGGTGACGACGCCGGCCGTCGTGATCCGGCCGATGTTATTGGCGAGGCCGCTGATTTCGGCGAACCAGAGGTTGCCGTCCGGGCCAGCCGCAATACCGTAAGGGAAGCTGTTCGCAGTGGGGATGGGGAACTCGGTGATGACTTGACCGCGGGCGAAGCCGGCGAGGCTCACTCCGACGAGAGCCAGGATCAAGGCGGCAGAGCGCCCGCTGCGCCGCGACGGGCTATGGCGATTCAGGCTCCAGAGCCTCGTCAAATCGGCGCACTGCTCGCTTTTCACGGTTCCGTCGAGAGCTACGACGATCTCATTCGACCGGCCACACTGCTCGCAACCCCAGAATCGCAAGACGGATCCCATGGCGCCCCGCTTTCTCGCCGAAGGCCGGCGACGGGCTGTCACGGATCAGGACTGTCCGTCGTAGGGATCGGGAGGCGAAAGCGTATCACCGCGCGTCGAGTCCGGCTTGGTTCCCGTTCCCGGCGGATTTGAGACGCCGGCGGGGGCTGAGGACGAGGTGTTCGGGGTCGGACCGGACGCTTGCCGTTTTTTCTGCCGTTTTTGCGCGGGAACTTCGGATTTGAGCGGCCTGCTTCTGCGCGATCGGCCCCGAGTCGAGCTTGCCGCGCAGCGTCTCGCCCTCCAGCAGCTCCGTGACGGCGTAGGCCGTCCCCTCATAGGTCCCGAAATCGAAGATGGAGAGGATGTTTCGATGGGAGAGCGCCGCGACCGCCAAAGCCTCGCGCTCGAAGCGCGCCAGTGCATCGGCGTCGCGGCCCTTCGGGTCCAGTAGGCCGGACTATTTCCCGCCGGCGACGAGCTTCTGGAACCTCGGGTTCTTGCGCAGCGAGTCGAAGTTGGGGTCGATCTTGAGCCAGCCGGGCGAGAGGTAGTAGGGCATCTTCAGCAGCGGCTCGAGCCGGTCGAGCGCCTTCTCGGGCTCGCCGACGAGAATGTAGATCCGGACGAGCTGGTGCTGCATGTAGGGGCCACCCCAAGCGTCCTTCGACACCGGATCGAGTGCGACGCCGCGCTCGCCCTCCCGAATCGCTTCCTCTTTCCGATCGAGATATGCCAGCGCAAGACCGAGCTCGACGTGACGTTGCGCATCATTGGGCGCTGCGCGAAGCTGCTCCTCAAAGGCCTTCCTGGCCTCGTCGGCGTAGGTGCGCACGTTCGCGGCGTCGCCTTTCAAGGCGTAGGCCTGAACGAGGCATATGGCCCACGCGCCCCGGTCGTCGTCGAACGCGCTCGGCGTCAGCCGCAACAGAATCTCTCGCTGATCCTCGTCGAGGACCCAGACGAGATCGTAGTATGCAGCCAGGAAGGCCACGAGCGCGGTGGGCTCGACCTCCTTCGGCACGGCCTTGAGCACGGCCCGGGCACCGGCCAGGTCTCCCTCGCCGAGGTAGGAGATCGCCTTGTCCTCGATCAGATCGAGGTTGGTGGGCGCGAGAGGGAGGCGACGGTCGAGAGCCTCCCGCGCCTCGGGATAGCGCCGCAGACGCAGGAGCGCATCGCCAAGGAACCGCAGATTGTTGGCGGACCGCGGATCGACGCGCACCGCCTCTTTAAAGTGCTCCACCGCCGCATCCCAGCGCCCGAGGCCCTCCTCGGCAAGCGCCGTCGCCCTGAGAGCGTCGGCGTCGCCGGGGGCGAGGCGCAGCCCCTTCTCGTACTGCTCCAAAGCGGTGGTGAGGTCCACGGCAACCGACCGTTCGTAGTCCCCGAGGGCCAGGTACCCCTGCGGGCGGCTCGGTGCGAGCTCAATGG
Source organism: uncultured Acidobacteriota bacterium (assembly GCA_963736455.1). Lineage (GTDB taxonomy): Bacteria > Acidobacteriota > Thermoanaerobaculia > UBA5066 > Gp7-AA6 > DAHUXD01. The sequence goes on along the minus strand of CAVTON010000001.1, from coordinate 2,757,305 downwards.
CTTTCTCCGCCGTCTGCCGGGCTCGCTCAGCGAGCGCCGGCACAGGTGTGCCGCTGAAGTACAGGAGCGAATTGGCGACCGAGACTCCCGCCCACGCCTGCGCGAAGCCGGGATCGAGCGCTACGGCCTGCTCGTAGAAGCCGATCTCCTTGCGCAGGTTGGGGGGATCGGCCGCTCCGCTGTTCCGAATCTCCTCGCCCTTGAGGAAGGCGTCGTAGGCGGCGAGATTCTGCGTCGGCTTCTCCGAAAGCCGCTTCTCCTCGCCCGCCCCGAGCGCAGCACCCAAAGCCTGCGCCACCTTCGTCGCGATCTCCGACTGCACGGCAAACACGTCCGTAATCGCCGCGTCGAACGGCTGTTGCCACTTCGATGTCGGCGCATCCGGTCGCGTGACGTCAACGAGCTCAGGGCTCACCTGCACGCGGCTGCCACCGCCGCCCTTCTCCCAGCGCACCGTGGCAGTGAGCAGGTACGAGACGTTCAGCTCCTCGGCGATCTGCTTCGGCGTCTTGGTCGTTTTCTTGTAGGGCGTCGAGCTGCCACGAGCGATGACCTGAAGCCCTGGCAAGGATGTCAGCTTGCCGCGTATTGCATCGGCGATCCCGTCGGCGAAGTAATCGTCCTCGGGGGCACCCAAATTCTCGAAGGGCAGCACCGCCACGCGCTTGACGCCTCCTGGCTCGCCCCCGACCCCGTGCGGCTTGCGCAGGAAAAAAACTCCTACCGCCGCCAATACGACGATGGCCGCGGCAGCGACAAGAACCCTGCTCTCGCGAACGGGTGGCGCGGCAACATGCACGGCGCTCGCGCCACTGACCGCACTCGTCGACGACTGCTCCGAAAGATCGAACGCGATGTCCTTGGCGGACTGGAACCGGTTGTCACGGTCCTTCTCCAGGCAATGCTTGACGATGTGATCCAGCGCCGGCGAGATGTTCCGTCCCGATTGCGTCAGCTCCGGCGGCTCGTCCCGCATGATCGCCGCCATCGTCTCGGCGTTCGTGCCTCGTCGAAACGCGTTCTTCCCGGAGAGCAGCTCGTACAGGATCGCCCCGAAGGAGAAGATGTCCGAGCGGTGATCTAAAGGGAGTCCCTTCACCTGCTCGGGCGACATGTAGCCCACTGTCCCCATAACCACGCCCGGCTCCGTGTGTCGCGAGGCCGTCGGCGTGCTCGTTACCTCCTCCGGGGAGACCGCTTCGACCTTTTTCGCCAGACCGAAGTCGAGGATCTTGAGGTGACCGTCCTTCGTGACGAACAGGTTCTCGGGCTTCAGGTCCCGGTGAACGATCCCCTTCTCATGCGCCGCGGAGAGACCCCTGGCGACCTGGAGCGCGTAATCGACGGCCTGCTTCTGCTGGATCGGGCCCGAGTCGAGCTTGCCCCGCAGCGTCTCGCCTTCCAGAAGCTCCATCACGGCGTAGGCGGTCCCCTCGTGCGTCCCGAAGTCGTGAATGGCAAGGATGTTCGGATGCGAGAGCGCCGCAACCGCCTTCGCCTCCCGCTCGAACCGAGCGAGCATGTCGGGATCGGCTGCGACGGACTCGGGGAGGACCTTGATCGCAACGTCCCGGTCGAGTTTCTTGTCTCGTGCCCGGTAGACCTCGCCCATCCCTCCCGCACCCAGCGGTGCGAGGATCTCGTAGGGGCCGAGGCGAGTCCCGGCGGTGAGCGCCATCGAACTTGGCGGAACTGTACACCGTGGTTGCGGGCGCGATGGCGCGGGAAGCTAGTGGCTCCCCACATAATTCCCAGTTGGAACCTTTTCGGGGGTTGGCTGCGGGATTTCGCGGGGTTGCGAGCCACTGTTTAGAGCAGAACTACATTCCTATCCCGCCCGCGCCGAGCGGCACGAGGATCTCGTAGGGGCCGAGGCGCATGCCGGCGACCAGAGTCATGTCGGCCCTATTTTCCTGGAGATCGCGACGAAGCGGGGGTCGTCGCGCAGCGCGTCGAAATCGGCTTCCAGGTCGATGAACGTCAGCCAGTGCGAACGCTGTCGCAACGCCTCCTCGAGGAGGGAGAGCGCGCGTTCCCGGTCGCCGAAGGCGAGGTACACCGCCGCGAGGCCGCAGGGCCCAGACGGGTGCCCGCGGAAAGGGTCATCCGATGTGGCGAACTCAATACCCCCGTCAATGCGGAGCGGAGACTAGTGGCTCCTCATCTAGTTCCCAGTTGGAACCTTTTCGGGAACTGGCTGCAGGAATTGGCGGGACTTCTCGGCCCTCCGTGAAGCGGGACTACGATGCGGCGACGAGCTTCTGGAACCTCGGTTCGGCGATTGTTGGCGAGTTGGAGACGGAACGCTCCTGTGAGGTGCGGCCGGGTCGGCGTCGCCTCTTATTCTTAGGCCTCGCTTAAGGCCGATACGGACTGCCGGGGACCGTATATCGTCCCGCCGAAAATCGGAGGTCGGAACCATGCGCCTTCCGCGGCTCTCGTGGATGTTTCTCGGTGCGTTTGGAATCTCGGCGACGCTACCGCTGCTGGCTGCGCCAGATCCCACCCTGAAATCGACCTGCGCTCCCACCGCGACGACGCTATGCCTCAACGAGGGCCGATTCAGCGTCTCTGCCACGTGGCAAAGGAGTGACGGATCGAATGGCCGGGGCAACGCCGTCTTGCTGACGGACGATACCGGCTACTTCTGGTTCTTCGATCCCGCCAACATCGAAGTCGTCACCAAAGCGCTGAACGCCTGCGCGGTCAACGACGCGTACTGGGTGTTTTCCTCAGGACTCACCAACGTTGGCGTGAACCTCATGGTTACGGACGTCGCGACCGGTCGGTCGAGGAACTACACGAGCCCGATCGCCGTGCCCTATGCGCCCGTCCAGGACACGAGCTCATTTGCGACCTGCTCGACGCCAACCACCCGCGTGGCGGACGTCAATGGCACCTGGGCGACCAATCTCACCATCGGCGGATTCCTCTACCCGGCATCGCTCACGCTCGTCCAGGTGGGTACGAGCGTGAGTGGAGCGGCCTCGGTTTTTGGCGGCGGCGGCGGCTCGGTGACCGGAACCGTCGACGGCCAAAAGCTCACCTTCTCGGTGACGGAAGTCAGCCCCTGCCCGGGAGCGTACTCCGGGACCGCCCTCCTGAGCGACTCGAGCCTTTCCATCTCCGGGAGCGTCAGCGGCTCCGATTGTCTTGGGTCGTACTCGGGCACGGTGTATGGCGCGAAGACCTTCGTCGGGGGGCCGCCCTCGAAGGGAAACGCGTTGGTGGCGGGATTCTGGGATGCGACGCTCGACTTCTCCCAGGGACAGTTCTTGGCCGAGATCGCATTCGTGCAGAACGGAAGCTCGATCAATGGAACCGCCGTGATCGCCGGACGGGGAAGCGGTTCTCTGACGGGGTCCGTCGTGAACGACAACATCCGGTTCACCGTCAACGAGCTGAGCCCCTGCCTCGGCATTTTCGTGGGGGATGCGAGCGTGTCCGGCGACGCGATCCGCAGCGGCTTCATCAGCGGTAGCGATTGTGGCGGGTCATACAGCGGGTCATTTTCCGCGACGAGACGATGATGAGCCGCATGGCGGGTCTGCCGGGTCCGGCAGGCGTTGGAAAGATCCAGACCAGCGAGCCCAATATGGCTCCCCATGGAAACTTTCCCGGTGCTGGCTGCAGGAGAGCCTCGAGCTGGTCGATCCCCGAGCCACGAGGTGCTGGGTTAGACGGCTTGCGTTCCACGCCGAAAAGACGCGGCCGTGGCTCGGATGCCGTCGGCGTAGGGGGTGCCGGTGAAACCGAACTCTCTGGCGAACTTGCTCGAGTCAAACAGGTACGTCGAATCGCTTTGATAGAGCATTTCGTACGATTCCCCGACCAGCGGATTGAACCATCCCGCAAATCGGACCATCGGCCGGCTCAAAATGCGATATTTCGGAGCAACGCCAAGCTCCTTCGCGGCCAGCATGACGAACTGTTTCCCGGTGAGCGGATTGGGCGTGGTGGAGACATGCCAGGTCTGATTCCAGGCGTTTGCCCGTTCGGCCAGTCGTACCAGGCTTTGCGCCGCGTCCGGAGTGTAGGTGTAGGAGTGCGGAACGGAATCATTCACCAGCCATGAGGCTTTCCGGTTGCGCGACAGGGGCTGAAAGACGAGGAGATTGGGCACGCCGTTGAGTGTGTCGGGGCCGTAGAAATCGGCGGCGCGCGCAATCATGCCCGTGAGACTGCCCGCCTTCCATTCATTGATGAGCGCGGTGGCTATCTTCGCGCGGACTTCGCCTTTCTTGCTGCAAGGGTCGAATGGCGTCTCCTCAGTCATCCGACCGTTGACCTTGCCATACATGTACACGTTGTCGAAGAAGATGAGCTTTGCACCGGCGCGCTTGCAGGCTTCGATCGTGTTTTGCATGACGCGCGGCCACACTTCCTGCCAGAGCTTGTGATCGTACTTGAGGCCAACGACCAGATGCACGACGTTGGAACCGGCGACGGCGCGGATGGTTTGGTCTCTATCGGTGATATCCGCGCCTACTGCTTCGGTCGCGCCGGGAGCCGGTCGCGGATTGCGGCCGACGACGCGGAACGGCTCTTTCCTTGCAGCCAGGAGTTTGACGAGTTCGTTCCCAATGGCGCCGCCTGCTCCAAGGATGGTGATCATTCAGATCCGACCTTTCGCGCGTGCGGGAACAGCGAGGCTGCCCTGGGTCACCTGAGACATATCGGACTGGCAGAACTCTACCCCGGGGATTCCGTTAGCGACGGCCTAGAGACTAGTGGCTCCTCAGGTAGGATTTGAACCTACAACCCTCCGGTTAACAGCCGGATGCTCTGCCATTGAGCTACTGAGGAAAAGAGCGGACCGAAGAGCGTAGCGGACTCCATCCGGGGTGTCAACCGAGCGCGCTCCGCGACCGCGGCGCTACTTCTTCTTGACCTCGAAGAGGACGAGGTACTTCCCGTAGCCCTCGATCGCGAGGCGATCGACCGGCACGAAACGGATCGCGGCCGAGTTGATGCAGTAGCGCAGTCCCGTGGGCGGCGGGCCGTCGTCGAAGACGTGGCCGAGGTGCGAATCCGCGTGGACCGAGCGTACCTCGGTGCCGTAGAAGATGCTGCCCTTGTCGGCCTGTTTCACGTTGTCGAGAGGCTTCCAGAAGCTCGGCCACCCGGTGCCGGAGTCGTACTTCTCGAGCGAGCAGAACAGGGGCTCGCCCGACACGATGTCGACGTAGATCCCGGGCTGCGTCGTGTGCGCATACTCGCCGGTGAAGGCGGGCTCCGTGCCGGAGTGCTGCGTGACCTGGTACTGGACGGAGGTGAGCTTCTTCTGCAGCTCCGCGTCCGGCGGCTTGACGAACGTCGCCGGGTTCCAGGCCTTCGCGGTGGCGGGACCGGGCGTCGGCGAGCCGGGCACGAGCAGCGCGATCGAGACGAGAATGTGCGCGATCATGGTCTCTCCGGATTTCCCTCGGCCGGTTTGACGCCCCAGATCTGTTCGAGGAGCTCGTCGCGGCCGCAGCCTTTGCGATAGAGGCCGTAGCGAAATGGATTCTTCTTCGCGTAGTCCTGGTGGTATTCCTCCGCCGGGTAGAAAGTGGAAGCCGGAAGGATGAACGTCACGACCTTCGCCTTCAGCTTCTGCGCGATCTTCTCCTTCGAGGCCTCGGCCGCCGCGCGCTGCGCCTCGTCGTGGACGAAGATCGCCGTGCGGTACTGCTCGCCGTTGTCGCAGAACTGGCCGTACGGCGTCAGCGGGTCGATGTTCTCCCAGTAGATCGAGAGGATCTTCTCGTAGGAGATCTTCTTCGGATCGAACGTGACCTCGACCGACTCGAAGTGTCCCGTGCCGCCCGACGACACCTCCTCGTACGTCGGGTTCTTCGTCGTGCCGCCGGTGTAGCCCGAGACCGCGGAGACGACGCCCGGAGCGCCCTCGAACGCCGCTTCCATGCACCAGAAGCAGCCGCCGGCGAACGTGGCCTTCTCGAGAGCCGCGGCTGGCTTCGCGATCGGGGTCTTTCCCGCCGCCGGCACCTGTCCCCAGGCGCAATGAGATCCGAGCGCCAGGGCCAGCCCCACGATGCCGATGCGGACGATCCATTTCATCGAGTTCCTCCGATGGGTTCCCATCAGCCGTAACAACGGGCCATTCCCGGGAGAGCCCCCCGAAGGCCTTCCCTACGGATTACGGCCGCCGTCGCCCTCCGGATTCCATTGCGCCCATGCGACTTTCCACGCGCCGCCCTGCTGCACGAGGCGCAGGTCGAAGTCGTAGGAAGCCGAGGAGGGAACGAGCCCGTCCAGGCCGCCGATCCTGCGGGGCTTCCCCGACATTTCGGCGCGAAACCGCACGCGCGCGGCGCCTTCGGACCGCTCGATCCGGACGTCGCGGATCGAGACGCTCAGGCTCTCGTACGCCGCGAGGTACCGATCGACGGTCGCCTTCGCGTCGGCGAACCCCGACCCGTCGGCCGCCTGAAACTCCGGGGCCACGTGCTCGAAGATCGCATTCGCGTCCCGTGCGCCGGCGCCCCTGACGATCGCATCGAGGCTGTCGCGCACCGGATCGCCGCCGCCTCCGCAGCCCGCCAGGATCGCCAGCGCGCCGAGAAGGACCGCGCCGCGGATTCGCCGCATTTTTTCACGGTAGCATGTGGGCGTCATGAGTCTTGCGGCGGCCCTCGAGCGCGAGCACCGCCGGCTCGACGAGCTCTTCGGCGCCTTCGTCGCGGCAATCACGGCGGGAAACCTCGAGGCATGCCGGAGCGCGATGGGCGCCTTCGACGCCGAGCTGCGCCGCCACACCGCGACCGAAGAAGACGGGATCCTTCCCGACCCGGAGGGCCACAAGCTCGCTCCGGCCGAACACGAGGATCGCCGGGTGAGGATCGGCCGCGAGCTGCGCCTCGAGCACGTCCAGGTGCGGGAGCTCTCCGCGATGATCCTCCGCCTCCTCGAGGAGCGCGGCGATCTCGAGGGCGCGCGCCGCCTCGCCCCGAACCTCGCGCGCCGCTGGGATGCGCACACGACGCGGGAGGAGGCCGAGCTCTTTCCCGGTCTCCAGGACGGGAACTCGTGAACCGTAACGAAGGTCGCGACGCACGGAAGGCTCGTCGGAGCGGGGTTTGCTCCCGCCCGCGGGCGGCCGCAGGGGCCGCCCCTACGAAGACGATGCAACATAGGACTTTCGATACGGGGCGCTACGCGGCGGGACGGGCGTTCGGCAGGCCTTCGAGCCGGCGGTAGAGCACGTAGGAGTACACGACCGGTATCAACGCCGCGAGCAGGATGCAGATGAACACGGGCCAGACCCTCAGGCCCATCCAGGAGCTCGCCGCGACGATCAGACCGGCGACGACGAAGAGCTTCCCCGCGAGCCGGTGCGTGCGGAGCCAGACCTCCTCGCTCGCGAGCGTCCACGGCGTGCGGATGCCGACGAAGAAGTTCCGCGTCACTTTCCCGAGCAGGTTTCCGATCACGATGAAGAGGATGCCGAGGCCGACGATCACTCCCGTCTGAGAGAGCTCGCCGGAGTGTCGAGATGCCCGCAGGACCAGTGTGCCGATGTAGAGGACCAGTCCGAGAACGGTGACCTTCAGGACGCCCCACGCTCGCAGAAACGGCTCCATCTCGAAACCGCGCGGAGAGATCCGCGGCAGCACGAGGAAGACGAGCCAGAGAACGGCCATCGTGATCGGGAAGACGTAGGAGCCCCAGAACTTCGGCATCCAGCCGTCGACGTGCCCCGCCGCGTTCCAGTGCGTCGGCATCGGATCCGGCAGGCTCGGATACTGCACCGCGACCAGCACGAACCCGGCAACGACCATCAGGAGCCCGACGAGATCCGAAAGCCTCTTCACGCGGCACCTCCATCCGGCCTCTCGACGCGGAAAAGCTCCGCGATCGCGGAGGCCACGTCCTCGAAGACCGTCGTATTGAGCGAATACACGATGCGCTGGCCGCGGCGCTCGGAGCGGATCAGGTCGGCCGCTTTCAAAACGCCGTAGTGATGCGAGAGCGAGGCCATCGAGATCGGAAACTCGTCGGCGATCTCGCCGGCGCTGCGCGAACCGCCCTTGAGCAGGGCGAGGATCCGGCGGCGGTTCGGATCGGCGAGGGCGCGGAAGACCTGCTCGGAGCGTAGCATTTGATATTTAGCCTACCATCTAAGTATACGCCCAGCGGCACCTGCGGGTTGTGAATCAGTTAACACCTGCATTTTCAGATAATTAGATTGCCTATCCAATCACCGAAACCCGCACCGTGCGCTCCCGCGGACCATCGAGCTCGATCAGAAAGATGCCCTGCCACCGGCCGAAAAGCGGCTTTCCCGCCTCGCACGGCACGAGACATGAATTGCCGATCGCCTCGGAGAGAAAGTGCGCCGCCGAATTGCCTTCGCCATGCTCGAACCGCACGTTCGGGACCCATGCGTCGAGCGCCCGCTCGATGTCGCCGGTGACGTCGGGATCCCACGCCTCGCCGACGGTCAGGGCCGCCGTCGTGTGCGGGACGGATACGAGCAACGCGGATCCCGGCTCGAGCGAATCGACGATGCGCGTCACATCCTTCGTGATGTCGCGCCGCTCGATCGCCCGGCTCGTGCGGACCGAGAATTCCGCCGCTCTCGCCATGCCGGCAGTCTAAGACGATATCCTCGTCGGCGCCGTTAAGGAGCTCATCGAGTCCATGCACCGCCGAAGTCGCGCGCTCGTTCCGGCGGCCTTTCTCCTCGCGCTCTTCGGCTACGCGGCCTGGCCGTGGCTCCCGTTCTCGCGCGCCGAGGCGGCGCCGCCGACCATCGTCTTCTACGGGTTCAGCATCCTCGCCGACGTGATGCAGGAAGGCATCTTTCCGGCGTTCCAGCGGACGTGGGCCGCGCAGGGCCGCGGGAGCGTCGAGTTCGTGAGCTCGTTCGGCGGCTCCGGCACGGTCACCAACCAGCTGATCATGGGAGTGCCGGCGCAGGTCGCACTTCTCTCGCTCGAGAGCGATGCCGACCGGCTCGCCGACGCGGGCGTCATTCCTCGCGACGGCTGGAAGCGCCTGCCCCAGTCGGGCGTCGTCAACATGACGCCGCTCGTCATCGTGGTCCGTCCGGGCAATCCGCTCGGTCTCCGAGACTTCGCGGACCTCGGACGCGCGGGCGTTCGCGTCGTGCACCCGGATCCGATGACCTCGGGCGGCGCGAACTGGGCGATCGTCGCCGAATACGGGAGCGGCTATCGCGGCTCGCCCGGAGGCGAGGCCGCCGGCGAGAAAGTCCTCGCCGGTGTCTGGAAGAACGTCGCCGCCCAGGCGGCTTCGGCGCGGGCCGCCCGAACCCAGTTCGAGAACGGTTTCGGCGACGCGCTCGTCACCTACGAGCAGGAAGCGATCTTCGACCGAGGCGGGGGACGGCTCAGGGCCGACGTCGCCTATCCGAGGCGGACGATCCTCTCGGAGCACACGCTCGTCGTCGTCGACAGGAACGTGCGGCCCGCCGAGCGCGCGCTCGTCGCGGACTTCGTTCGATTCCTCTGGAGCGACGAGGCGCAGCGCGTGTTCGTCCGGTACGGATTCCGCACCGGGCGTCCCGAGCTCGACGCCGCCAACCCGGCCTTCGGGAAGATCGAGGACCCGTTCCGGATCGCCGATTTCGGCGGCTGGCGCCGCGCCCGGCCCGAGATCGTCGACCGGATCTGGAGAGACCGCGTCATGAAGGAGGGGACGGCTCGATGAGCGCCGCCGCGCCGAAGGGCCGCGCCGTCATCCCCGTGGGGATCGTTCTGCTGGTTCTCCTTCCTCTCATCCTCATGCCGCTGGCGGCAATCTTCGTCTTCGCGTTCCGCGGCGGGGCGGCGACGTTCGTCGCGGCGCTGACGTCGCGCGAGGCGCAATTCGCGCTCCGCTTCAGCCTGCTGATCGCGTTCGCGACCGCGGTGGTCAATGCGATTCTGGGGACGTACACGGCCTACGTGCTCTCGCGATACCGGTTTCGCGGAGAGCGCCCGCTCGCGATCCTCGTCAACCTGCCCGTGGCGATCCCGACGGTCGTCGTGGGCACGTCCCTTCTTCTTCTCTGGGGGCCGATCGGGATGCTCGGCCGCCTGCTCGAGCCTCTGGGGATTCAGCCCATGTTCGCGCCCGCCGGCGTGCTGCTCGCGCACCTCTTCGTGACGTTCCCGTACATGCTCGGGGCCGTCAAGCCGGTGCTCGACGAGATCGAGGGGACCTACGAGGAGGCGGCCTACACCATCGGAGCGAACCGCTGGCAGGCGTTCCGCTGGGTGATTCTCCCGGCGCTGCGCGGAGGCCTCTTCTCCGGGGCGCTCCTGACGTTCGCGCACTCGCTCGGCGAGTTCGGAGCGACCGTCCTGGTGTCGGGCAACCTGCGCCTCCGGACGCAGACGGCGCCCCTCTACATCTTCGCGCAGTTCGAGGCCGGCAACATCGCCGCCGCCAACACGGTCGCCGCGGTGCTTGCGACGCTCTCCTTTCTCATCTTCTTCTTCCTGCTGCGTTACACGCGGCGGCCGTCGCGCTGAGCATGTCGATCACCCTGGACGCGGTCACGAAACGGTACGCCGACCAGGTGACGGTCGACCGCGTCAACCTCGAGGTCGAGAAGGGAGAGCTCTTCGTGCTGCTCGGAGCCTCGGGCAGCGGAAAGAGCACGATCCTGCGGCTGATCGCCGGCCTGATCACGCCCGACGAGGGCACGATCCACCTCGAGGGCCGCGACGTCACGAACCTGCCGACGCAGCGCCGCGGCGTCGGGTTCGTGTTCCAGAACTACTCGATCTTCCGGCACATGACCGTGGCGGAGAACATCGAGTTCGGCCTCCGGATCCGAGGCGTCCGGAAGTCCGAGCGTGCCGGCCGGCGCGACGAGCTGCTCGACCTCGTCGGCCTCGGCGGGCTCGGCGGCCGCTACGAGAGCCAGATCTCGGGGGGCCAGCAGCAGCGCGTCGCGCTCGCCCGCGCCCTGGCCTACCGGCCGCAGGTCCTCCTGCTCGATGAGCCGTTCGGAGCCCTCGACGTCAAGATCCGCGCCCAGCTGCGGCAGAGCCTCAAGGACATCCAGCGCTCGCTCGGGCTGACCACCATCCTCGTCACGCACGATCAGGAGGAGGCCTTCGAGCTCGGATCGCGCATCGGCGTCGTCGAGCGCGGCCGGCTGCTCGAGGTGGGCGCTCCCGATCGGCTGTACGAGAGGCCGAGCTCCCTCTACGTCGCCACGTTTCTCGGAGCGGGCACGGTGCTCGTCGGCCGGTGTCGATCCGACCGGGTCGAGCTCGGCCCCTTGACCCTGCCGATTCCCGCCGACGTTCCGCACGACGAGGGCGACCGCGTTCGCGTGCTCGTGCGGCCCGAGCAGGTCGCGCTCGCCGCATCGCAGCCGCCTCCGGCCGCCTCGACGCTCGGCCGCGGCGAAATCGTCGACCAGATCTTCTCGGGCGCGTCGCGCCGGAACCGCGTGCGCCTGCCGCCGCTCTCCGGCGTCCGCCAGGTCGTGCCGCCGCCCGCCTTCGGCGAGGAGGGAGTGCTGCTCGACGCGGCGACCCCCGCCCACGCCGAGCCGCCGCCGCCGCGGCCCTGGGTCGTCCTCGAGGCGTGGCACATCCTGCGCCAGCCGACGCCGCGCCTGCTCGTCTGCGACGACGGCGACGGGATCGCGCCGGCGCTCGAGCTCGCGCGGCCTCTCGCCGAGTCGCTCGACGGCGTCGTGACCGTTCTCGGCGTGGCGGCCGACGCGCGCCGGCAGGATTCTCTGCGCGAGGCTCTCGGCGCGCGGGCCGCCGCCGCCGGCCTCGGCGAAGTGACGCTCCGCGTGCGCCGCGGCGATCCGACCGCCGAGATCGTCGCCGAGCAGCGCGAGGCGCCCTACGACTTCGTCGTCGCCGGCGCGGGAGAGCTCGAGTCGACGCGCCGCCGGGGCCAGTCCGGCGGCATCGGTGAAGCGCTCGCCTCCCGCCTGGCGACTCCGCTCCTGCTCGCCCGCGGGCTGCCGCGCCAGATCGAGCGGATCCTCGTCTGCACGGCCGTCGGCGAGCCCGGCAAGGCCGACGTCCGGGCCGGAGGGTGGCTCGCGCGCCGGCTCGGCGCGGCCGTGACGCTGCTCCACGTCGCGAGGCCCGACCGCACGCCGGCGCCGCTCGTGCGGACGCATCTCGAGCGCGGCATCGCGACGCTGCGCGAGCTCGGCGTCGCCGGCTCGTTCTCGGTCCGAGAGTCCGACTCCCCGATCGCCGGCATCCTCGAGGAGCTGCGCGAGCGGCCGCACGACCTCGTCGTCGTCGGCGCGTCGGCTCGAGGCGAGCGGGTCACGCGGCAGGCGCTGCGCCAGATCGGCTGCTCGATCCTCGTCGTCCCGCACGGATCCTGGTAGGCCGGCCTCGAAGACCCGGGATCTCGCGATCTACGGATACAGCTCCCGGTACGACTCGGAGTACAGCAGGACGCGCCTCACGTAGTCCCGCGTCTCGAAGAACGGAATCGTCTCGAAGAGCTCGTCCTCCGAGAGACGCGGGTTCTCCCGGGCCAGCCGCGCGATGCGAGAAGGGCCTCCGTTGTATGCCGCGAGGCCGAGAACCGTCGAGCCGCCGAACTGATCCACCAGGCGCTTCAGGTACGCCGCGCCGAGGGCTGCGTTGACTCCCGGGTCATAGAGAAAGCCGCCGCGGTAGCGCGTGTGCAGCACCGACTTCGAGAGGCTCCGTGCCGTGGCCGGCATCAGCTGCATGAGACCGACCGCTCCCGCGTGCGACTTCACGTGCGAGTCGAAGACGCTTTCCTGCCGGACGACTCCTCGGAGGAGGGCGGCGTCGACATCGAACTCCTTCGCGCGCGACGCGAGGATTCCTCCCTCCTCGATCGGGTAATAGAACCGCCGCCAGCTCTCCGGAACCCGTCCCTCCTCCGCCGTTCCGATCTCCGGCAGCGCCCTCTTGATCGAGAGAGCCGCGGCCGAGAACTTGCCCAAAGCGAAGTCGGCCTGCGCCAGCCGCAGATCCCGTCCCGGCGAGGGCGAGAGAATCCGGGCTTCCGCCTCGGCTTCCCCGAAGCGCCGCAGCCTCAGCAGCTCGTCCACGCGGGCGTACGCGGCCGTGGCCGTGGAGGGATCTCCGAGAGGCGACCGCTCCGGCGTGGAGGCGCTCGGGACATGACGCCTCGCGAAGAGCGCGTAGATGTCGGCAGGGCGCGCCGCCGCGAGCTCCGTGAAGGCCGCGGTCGCTTCGTCGCGGCGGCCTTCGACCGCCAGGCAGCGCGCGCGCCAGTACGCGAGCCGCCGCGATTGCGAGATGCCGGTGTAGAGGGCGGCCATCGCTTCGATCCGCGCGCGCGCTCCGGCGTAGTCGCCGGCAAGATAGAGCTTCCATGCCGAAAGCCACAGCGGCTCGAACCCGTCGCCGCTCTCGTAAGTTCCGCCGGTCAGCGCACGAGCCCGCGCGAGGGCCGCGTCAAAATCGTCGGCCTCGACCGCGAGCCGCAGGAGCCGTTCTTCCGCCCCCCGCCGCACCGAAGGCGGCGCTTCCGGAGCGGCCAGGGTTTCGAGCGCCCGCACGACCGGCTCGAGATCCGCGTCGGTCTTCGCGACGCGCACCGCTCGCGCCTTCTGGAGGCGGGCGAGCACGAGATCGCACCGCAGCAGGCGCGCCTCGGCCGAGGCGATCGTGCCGTCATCCGGAACGCGCGCCGCCGTCGCTTCGGCGTCCCGCGCCCTCTTGAGCGCGGCTTCGCCCCGCGCCAGGGCGAGAAGGTTTCGCGACCGCTCGCCGTCGGGCCATTCGGACGGCCGATCGCGAAGCAGAAGACGGACGCCGCGCCGGGCATCCCCGGCGGCCACGAGCGCGCTGCCGCGGCGGCCCCGCTCGGCCGGCGAAAGCGTGCGCTCGGCCTCGGCGGCCGCAGACCGCGCGAACGCCGGGAGGCGCCGGTCGGCATCGGCCGTGGGAGCCTCGAGCAGCATCGTCCGAGCCGCCTCGCGGACGGAGCTCGGGTCGTGCAGGGCGAGGCCGAGCCGCATCCGGGCGACCGCCACCTCCGCGGTCTCGCCGGGGCCGGAGGCGGCGTCGGCGGCGAGTTGCAGGACCTCCAACGCGTCGCGATTCCTGTTCTCCTTTTCGAGCAGGCCCGCGAGGACCGTCGCGGCGCGCACGCGATAGGCAAACGGACCCTCGGCCTGGAAGGCGCTTCGCGCGGCCGCGACGGCGGCTTCGCGGCGGCCCGAGAGCTCCAGAGCCTCCGCGAGCGCGAGCTCGCGGTACGGCTCGAGCCCGATCGACGAGGCCGGCGTTTCCAGGCGCGCTGCCGCTCCTGCGTAGTCCTGACGGCGGAGATCATCGGCGGCGAGCAGAAACGCCGCGCGCGCGTCCCAGGCGGGCTGGTTCGTGCGGCGTCGAATTCCGTCGAGAATCGCTTCGGCCTCGGGCCTCTGCCCCGCCTCGAGCAGATCGGCGGCCTTCGCGAAGTCCGCATCGGCGTCGCCCGCGGCGGGCCCGGAGAATCCGCCGTCGGCGGCCGCGATGCCCGCGGAGAAACCGAGGGTCAGCGCGAGGACGAGCCCTGCCGAACGCCTCAGGATCGAACGACTTCCCGACAACGGCGCCGGGACGCGATCAGAGCCCGAGCGCCTCGGGGCGGCCATCGGCGAGGACCTGCACCAGTTCCTCGTAGAAGAAGTTGGTTCCCGAGCGCACGTCCTGCGGGATGCGCTCCTCGTACATCTGCCGGCTGCGGTCGATGTCGTCGCGCAGGCGCTCGTAGAGATTGCCGTGTTCGCGCCCCTCGAGCACCGCCCGCTCGTTGTAGAGCTTGATCTCGGAAACGAGGAGTCGGGCGAACCGCCGCGCCTCTTCACGCCGCTCGTCGCCCGAGGGCGCTTCGGCGAGAGGACCGGAGAGACGGCGGCCGGTCTCGGTCGAGGGCCGGACCACTTCGGGGGACACGAAGCTCGGGTCCGCGGACGGTCGTTCCTCGATTCCCGAGGGCGCCGGCGCCGATGCGGGCGCCGCGGGCTCGGCCGAGGACGCCGCGGCTCCGGCCTCGGCCGCCGGAGCCTCCGGCGCCGCGGGGCCGGCGTCCATCCACATTCCCGCGGGCTCCGCCTTCTTCGCCGCTTCGGGACTCCGCAGCGCGGGAGCGGGCTTCAACTTGCGCGACGCGAGCCGGTCGACGAGAAGACCCGCCATGAACGTCAGCAGGCCGAGCGCTTCCGGGTCGAATTTCTCCTCTTCCCCGAGCAGCGCGTCGGCGTAGAGCGCACCCGAGATCTTTTCGCGAACGACCATCGGGATCGCGACTCCGTCGGCCACGCGGGTCGCGCGCAGGAGCGAGGACATCTCGTTGGAAGCGTGGAGGCGCAGGGCCGTGCCCGTCATGACGCGGGACAGAAGTCCGCCCTCGGCGAGCGGCATCGAAATCTGCCGGACCGCCTCGTCGTCCCCGCCGTGCTGCGAGAATCCGACCGCCTTCCACGCGCCGATCGAACCGCCGCGCGCCACCAGCAGCGCCGCCCGCGAGCAGTAGCGGCGGCACTCGTCGAGGAACTTGTGCAGGACGTCGACCTGGGTCGTGGCCTGATCGAGCGCCCGCACGGCATCGGCCGAAACGAGCCCCTTGCGCTCGATGAGCGTCGCGCCCTGCCCGCTCAAGAGCTCGGCGGGGACGACTCCCTTCAAGTCCTGATTGAACTTCTCGAGAAATCCGAACCAGCGCCGGTCGGATTCGAGACGAAGCCGGTCGAATTCCTCCCGGAGCGCGGCGAATCGCTCAGAAAGGCGGCGCTCGATTTCGGTCTCGAGGAGCCGGAGCCGCTCGTCCCCTTCGATGGACGCCATTGTGGGAATTATATCTAAACTGCTGTTCCGGCGATAGATACACGGGCTGCCGTTGACACCCCCCGCCCTCGTCCATACTATTGGCTGCTCTCTTGAGACTCGCGGGTAAGGGGGTGAGTGTCCGTGCCTCTGGTCCACGTCAAAGAAGATGAATCTTTCGAGAACGCCATGCGGCGTTTCAAGCGCAAGTGCGAGAAATCCGGCATCCTTTCCGAGCTGAAGAAGCGGCAGCACTACGAAAAGCCGAGCGCCAAACGCAAGCGCAAGATGATCCAGGCTCGCAAGAAGATGCTTCGCAAGCTCTCGGAGGAGAAGCGAGCGACCCCGTAACCCCTCCGAGCGGAGACGGCGTCGACCGGGAAGCCCTCGAGTTCGACGTCGTCCTCCGATTGATCGCGTCTCTGGCCCGAACGCCGCCCGGAAGGGCGGCGGTCCTGTCTCTGGCTCCGTCCTCCTCGGAGCCGGAGGTGCGGCGCCTCATCGCCGAGACCGACGAGGCGATCGCGTTTCGGCTGCGACACGGCTCGTTGCCGCTGTCGGGAGTCGAGGACCTCGCTCCCCTGCTCGACGCCCTCGAAGCGTCGGGCGGCGCCGGGGCGGCCGAGGAATACCGTCCAATCATCCGCGCGGCGAGGGCGAGCGATTCCGTGCGCCGCGCGCTCGCGAAGGCCGAGGGGCCGCAGCTCCACGCGCGCCTCTCGCGTCTTCCGTCCTTCGAGAGCCTCCTCGCTCTCGCATCGCGGCTCTTCGGAGCAGACGGACTGCTCAAAGACGACGCCTCGCCGGCGCTGGCCTCGGCCCGCGCGAAGCTGCGCCGCCGGCGGGGCGAGGTCTCCCGTCAGCTCGAGAAGATCGTCGGCGAGCGTTCCGAGGCGATGGGGGACGCGGTCGTCGTCCTGCGCAACGATCGCTACTGCCTTCCCGTTCTCGCCTCCGCGCGCGGGCGGGTCCCCGGGATCGTCCACGACCGTTCGGGCTCCGGGCAGACGGTCTTCGTCGAGCCGCTCGAAGTCGTCGAGGCGAACAACGACCTCGCGCTTCTGTCCGCCGACGAACGGCGCGAGGCCGAGCGCCTGCTCCGCGAGTTCGGCCGCGCGATCCTCGCCGAGCGTGCGGCGCTCGAACGGGCCGTCGGCGAGATCGCCGGCCTCGATGCGCTCGAGGCGCGGGTCGCCTTCGGCGAGATGGGAGAGGGCCGTCTTCCGGAGACGTCGGACGACGGCGAGTGGACGCTGCGCGGCGCCCGGCATCCCCTGCTCGACGCCCGCTACGAGAAGCTGAGGCGGCGGGTTCTCGACGCGCCGCGCGAAGGCGGCGACGCGGTGGCCCTCGACCTGGATCTGCCGGCCGATCGGCGCCTGCTCGTCGTCTCGGGTCCGAACGCGGGAGGCAAGACGGTCGTCCTGAAGACCGCCGGACTCTTCTCGATGCTCGCCCAGTGCGGCGTTCCGATTCCCGCGGGGGCCGGCACCCGCCTGCCGATCTTTCGCTCCGTGCGGACCGAGATCGGGGATGCCCAGGCGATTCTCTCGGATCGGTCCACGTTTTCCTCGTCGATGGAGAGGCTGGCGGCGATCCTCGACGAGGCCGGCCCCGACACGCTCGCGCTGATCGACGAGGTCGGCGGCGCCACCGATCCGGAGGAAGGCAGCGCCATCGCCGTCGCGTTTCTGGAGGCGCTGGTTTCTCGCGGCGGCCGGGCCCTCGTGACGACGCACCTCTCGGCGATCAAGATCTTCGCCGCGGCGCGCCCCGATGCGCTGTGCGCGGCCATGGAGTTCGACGACCGCACGGGGCGGCCGAACTACCGGCTGCACGCGGGGCTCGCCGGCCGGAGCCACGCGCTCTCGGTCGCGCGGGACCGCGGCCTGCCCGAATCCGTGCTCGATCGCGCGCTCGAGATCCTCGGCGATGCGTGGCAACGGCGCGAGCGCGCGGAGACCGAGGCCGAGAAGGCGCTCGAGAGGCTGCGCGAGGCCGAGAAAGCGCTCGAGGCCGAACGCTGTGCGACCCGCGCCGAGGCCGAGCGCCTGGAGGCCGAGCTTCGGCGCGCCGCCGAGGAACGCGCGCGGATGCTCGCCGACGGCCTGGCGGGCTTCGAGCGCGCCGAGGCGGAGCTCAAACGGCGGGTGGCGCGCGAGCTCGAAGAGGCTCGCTCCGAGACGACCCGGCTGGCGCAGGCCTCCGCCGCTCGCCTGATTGAAGACGCGGCGCGCGCGGCGGCAATGGAGCCGGCGGTCGCCGAGGCGCGGGAGGCCGAGGAGGAGAAGTCCCGGACCGTCGAGGTCGGCGGTCGGGCTCGGATCCGCGGGCTCGGGACCGAAGGCCGCGTCGTCGCCTTCGAGGGCGACTGGGCGCAGATGGAGGTCCACGGCAAGAGACTGCGGGTCCGCCGCAACGAGCTCGAGCCGGCCCGCGCCGGGAGCCGCGAGCCGAAGGCCCCGAGCCGGACCCGGAGTGAACGATCCCTTTCGCGCGGCGCCGCCGACTCCCCCAGGGAGATCGCCGGTCCCACGGCCGAGATCAACGTCATCGGCCAGCGCGTCGAGGAAGCGATCGACGCGGCCGAGAAGGCCCTCGACCAGGCCCTCCTCGCCGGGGCCTCGCGGCTGCGGGTCGTCCACGGCCACGGCACGGGCCGGCTGCGCGACGGGCTCCGCGAGCACTTCCGGGCCCACGGCTCGGTCGAGAGCCTCCGGGCGGCGGATGCCCGCGAAGGCGGAAATGGAGCGACGATCCTCGAGTTGAGATAGAAACCCGCCATGCCCTCCGACCTCGACATCAACGACCACGTCCTCGCCGAGCTCCGAAGCGCGGCCGACATCGTCGAGGTCATCTCCGATCACACGACGCTGAAGAAGGCCGGGCGCTCCTGGAAGGGACTCTGTCCCTTTCACAACGAGCGGACGCCGTCCTTCACGGCGGACCGCGACAAGGGCCTGTATCACTGCTTCGGCTGCGGCGCCGGCGGCGACGTCATCCACTTCGTCCGGGAGATCGACCGGCTGGATTTCCCGGACGCCGTCGAGGCCCTCGCGTCGCGCTTCGGCGTCTCGATTCCCCGCCGGCAGCGGCGCGGCCCGGTGGACGATCGCCGCGACCGGCTCTACGAGGCGCTCTCCGCCGCGCAGCGGTTCTATGCCGAGCGGCTGGGGCGTGCCGGAAATCCGGCCGCGCGCTACCTCGAGGAGCGCGGGGTCCCGGCCGAGATGGCGAAGTCGCTCGGTCTCGGCTTCGCGCCGGATGCGTGGGACTCGCTGTCGAAGACGCTCGGCGGCGGCTTCCCGGAGGACCTGCTGATCGAGGCCGGCCTGCTCCAGGCTCGCGCGGAGGGCAAGGGCGCCTACGACCGCTTCCGCGACCGGCTTCTCTTCGTCGTGAGAGACGACCGGGGACGGACCGTCGGATTCGGCGGGCGCGCGCTCTCGCCCGGCGGCGAGCCGAAATATCTGAACTCCCCCGAATCGCCCGTGTTCTCGAAGAAGCGGCTCCTCTACGGCCTCTCCGAAGCGCGCGAGGCGATTCGCCGGCGGGACCGCGTCGTCCTCGTGGAAGGCTACTTCGATCATCTCGCCCTCGTGCGCGCCGGCGTCGCCGAGACGGTCGCATCGATGGGTACGGCCCTGACGCCCGAACAGGCGGAGAAGCTCCGCCGCCTCTGCCCCCGGGCCGTCGTCTGCTATGACGGCGACTCCGCCGGCCGCAACGCCACCCGGGGCGCCCTGCAGCTGCTCCTCGGCCAGGGGTTCGACGCGCGCGTCGTGCGTCTGCCGGAAGGAGAAGACCCGGACGATCTCCTGAGGCGCGAGGGGCCGGAAGCCCTCGCCGGCCGGATCGACGAGGCGCCCGAGTTTCTGACCTGGCTTCTCGAAGACCTGCACCCGAACGAGCCGGGCCTCGGAGCCGCCGAACGGCGGGAGCGCATCGCGCGCGCGCAGGAGATCCTCGCGGCCATCCCGGACCGGGTCCTCCGGTACGAGGAGTACCGGAAGCTCGCCCGGTCGGTATCGATACCGCTGGAGGTGCTCTGGGAAGGCGAAAAGAGGAACCCCGGGGCCCGATTTACGCGTTCTAGTAGTGTGGGAACGACCGGGAAGACCCCCGTGTTATCCGCTGAGGAAGCGCCGGCCGTGGAAAAGCGGCTCCTGCGGTTCCTGACTTCGGGCGGCGATCGTAACCCATTGATTCTCAGTAACTTGGATGATGACTTTCTGACCGACCCGAGGGTAAAGAGGGTCGTCGCGGCCTTCCGGAAGGCCGGGGCCGGTTCGGAACCTGTTGATTTTCAGGGCCAGATCGCAGACCTTACGGATGAAGAGCGGACGTTTCTCTCTGGCATCGCGCTGGATGAATCTCCCGAGCCGACCGAGAAGGGCGTCGATCAGCTCCTCAAGGCCCTCGAAACAAACTATTTGAAGACGGAGAGCTCCGCGCTTCAGCAGGAGATCAAGCGGGCCGAGAGCGCACGAGTGGGGATCGACGAGCTCCTGCGGAAGAAAGAACACGTGGACCGGCGGATTGCGCAATTGAACCGGAAAGGATGACGACTTTGGCCCAAGCGATTGAAGAACGGTTCCCCGAGGTCCAGCTGCTCGTCAAGGGCGGACGGGAGAAGGGCTACCTGCTCTACGAGGAAATCCACACGGTCCTCTCGGACGAAGCGACCGCCGCGCCGAAGGACCTCGAGCTCGTCTACGAGAAGCTCGTGGAGCTCGGCATCGAGATCGTCACGGATCCCGACCGTGCGGCGCGGCGCCGCGCCACGCGCGAAGGCGAGACCGCCGAGGAAGCGCGCGAAGCCGTCGAGAAGACCAACGACCCCGTGCGCATGTACCTGCGCGAGATGGGCACGGTCAAGCTGCTCGACCGCGAGGGCGAGGTCCGCATCGCCAAGCGCATCGAGCAGGGCGAGGCGAAGATCTACCAGGCGCTCGCCAACAACCCCGTCGTGCTCGAGGAAATCCTGAAGCTGCTCGAGAACGCCGGCCGAGACTCGCGGATCGTCCAGGAGCTCGTCAACGCGCCGGAGGAGGACGAGGACGCGGAGCCGGAGAACCTCGACGACCGCGCCACCCGCCGCATCGAGGGAATCCTGAACAGCTTCCGCAAGATCGGGGCGCTCGACACCGACATCAAGCGGATGAAGTTCAAGGCCCGCACGATCCGCAAGGGCACCAAGGCCCTGGCGCGCATCGAGGCCTCGATCGACCGCAAGATCGCCGAGATGGCGAAGCTGATCCGCGCCGCGGACTTCACGCCGGCGGTCCTGAATCGGGCGATCGGAATCCTGCGGGACATCGACCGCCAGATGGGCGCGCCCGAGCTGACGATCCGCCAGGACACCAACGTCCTCAAGAAGGAAAAGAACCCGACCCGGATCGACTTCTACAAGCGCCGCATCGCCAAGTACAAGAAGGCGCTGCGCGAGCTCGAACAGAAGTTCGGCGTCTCTCACGAGGACGTCAAGAAGACGCTCCGCATGGTGCGCGAGGGCGAGGAGGAGGCCGACCAGGCCAAGCACGAGCTGATCGTCGCGAACCTCCGCCTCGTCGTCTCGATCGCGAAGAAGTACACCAACCGCGGTCTCCAGTTCCTCGACCTGATCCAGGAAGGCAACATCGGCCTCATGAAGGCGGTCGAGAAGTTCGAGCACCGCCGCGGCTACAAGTTCTCGACGTACGCGACGTGGTGGATCCGCCAGGCGATCACGCGCGCGATCGCGGACCAGGCGCGGACGATCCGCATCCCCGTCCACATGATCGAGACGATCAACAAGCTGACCCGCACTTCGCGCTCTCTCGTCCAGGAGCTCGGCCGGGAGCCGAATGCCGAGGAGATCGCCAAGCGCATGGACATGCCGGTCTCCAAGGTCCGCAAGATCATGAAGATCGCGCAGGAGCCCATCTCGCTCGAGACGCCGATCGGCGAGGAAGAGGACTCGCATCTGGGGGATTTCATCGAGGACCGCGGCGTGCTTTCGCCGATCGATGCGGTGCTCGTCTCGAACCTCCAGGATCAGACGCGCCGGGTCCTGAAGTCCCTGACGCCCCGCGAGGAGCAGGTCCTCAAGATGCGTTTCGGGGTCGGCGACGGCTCGGAGCACACGCTCGAAGAGGTCGGCCGCTCCTTCAACGTCACGCGCGAGCGGATCCGTCAGATCGAGTCCAAGGCGCTGCGCAAGCTGCGCCATCCGTCGCGGGCGAAGAAGCTCAAGCCGTTCCTGGAGACGATCCGCTAGCCGCGCCCGGGGTCAGGTCTCTCGCGTTTTCGGAGCGACGACGCGAGATGGGTTTCGCCGCACCGGAGAAAGAGCTCCGAAAACCGAAGACCTGACCCCATCGAAGCGCGCAGGCCCGACTGGCGGGCTGCTGCTTTCCGCAGGCGACTCGAAGCGCCGCAGGACTTGCGGGCCAGTCTTCCGAGCTTCGTCACGGCGCCGCGTACCCGGCGTGGCAGCCACGTATTTCCCGCGTTCGCCCTGGACGACTTGGCAACGGGACCCCGTTTGTTATATTCATTGGGGTCCATAGCTCAGCGGTCCAGAGCCACCGGCTCATAACCGGTCAGACCCCGGTTCGAATCCGGGTGGACCCACCAGACGAGGGAAGAGATTTTGAGGCTCCTGAACCGAGACCGAAAGTACAAAGCGTCGTTCGACCAAGGGTGTTCCTCAACCGGAACACCCTTTTTTATGCCCGGGAGCCCGGCATGACCGATCTGCTCGAGCAGCTGTATCAGCTGCAGAAGCGGATCCGGTTCGTCCAGGACGGCGAACGGCGGCGGGACACCGTGCCCGAAGACCTCGTCGAGGTCGACCGCGAATTCCAGGAGAAGGTCCAGGCCGTCGCCGCCCTGAAGAGCCGGCTGACCGAGGCCGAGCTCGAGAGGCGAAAGGCTGACGGGGAGCTCGCGGACCTGAAGGAAAAGCAGAAGAAGTACCAGTCGCAGCTGCGCAGCGTTCAGTCCTCCCGGGAGTACTCGGCGGCGCTGAACGAGATCGACGGCGTCGACAAGCTCATCCGTTCGACCGAGGACCGTTTCCTCGAGCTCGAGGAGGAGATCGAGAAGGCGCACGCCGAGCTGAAGGAGCGCGAGAAGACGCTTCCGGCCGAGACCGAGCAGCACGAAGAGCGATTGAAGGACTGGCGCGCCGAGCAGCGCACGATCAACGAGCAGCTCGCCGGCGCCCGCGAAGAGATCGCCAGGCTCGAGGCGCAGGTCCCGCCGCGCGACCGTGCGGAGTTCCACCGCTTGATCGACAAGAAACACGGCCTCGCCGTCGCCGGGGTGGCGGCCGGCTCCTGCTCGGCCTGCCACGTGAAGATCCGGCCCGCCGCCATGCAGTCCCTCAAGCAGGGCCGCGAGATCATCTACTGCGACTCCTGCAAGCGCATCCTCTACTACGACCCCGCCAACTCCTGACCCGACCATGCGCTTTCGAGCCTTCATCGATGGCGCGGCGCGAGGCAACCCGGGGCCGGCCGGCGCCGGCGTCTACGTCTCGGCCGAGGGGGACCTGCCCGCCGAGGAGCACTTCGAGGCCCTCGGGCATGCCACCAACAACGTCGCCGAATACCGGGCGCTCCTGCTCGCCCTGAAACGCGCCCGCGAGCGCGACGCCTCCGACGTCTCGATCGCTTCCGACAGCCTCCTGCTCGTCCAGCAGATGCTCGGCCGGTTTCGCGTCAAGGCGAAGCACCTCCAGCCGCTCCACGCCGAGGCGTTCGAGCGCGCGAAGAGCTTCCGGCGCTTCTCCATCTCGCACGTTCCCCGCGCGGACAACAAGAAGGCGGACCGTCTGGCCAATCTCGGGGCCGACGGGAGCGAGCGGGCGCTCGGCGGCGAGCGGTTCGTCCGCGAGGAATGACCGCCGTCGCGCTCGAGGAGATCGCGCGTCGGCGCACGCGCATCCTCGAAGCGATCGCCGAAGCGGCCTCGCGTTCCGGCCGGCGGCCCGAGGACGTCGCGCTGATGGCGGTCACGAAGGGCCATGGCGTCGAAACCGTCCGCCATGCCGCCCGCTCGAGTCTCACGCTCTTCGGCGAGAACCGGGTTCAGGAGGGCTCGGGCAAGATCGCGGCTCTCGGCCCCGGGTTCGAGGGGCTCGTCTGGCGGCTGATCGGACCTTTGCAGACGAACAAGGCAAAGTCGGCGCTACAATGGTTCTCAGCGGTGGAAAGTCTGGACAGGGAACGACTTGCGCTCCGGCTGGAGGGTCTTCTCGCCGAGGAAGGGGGAGGCCGCGTCCTGCCCGTCCTGCTCGAGATCAACCTCGGCGCGGAAGCTTCGAAATCCGGCGTGCGGCCGGAGCGCGCGCCGATGCTCCTCGAGGCCGTGCTCGCCTGTCCGCATCTCGAAGCGCGCGGGGTCATGGCCGTGCCGCCTTTCGACGAGGATCCCGAAAAGTCCCGCCCCCATTTCCGGCGCCTCGCCGCCCTGCGCGATGACCTCGCCTCGCGATTCGGGCGTCCCCTGCCCGAGATCTCGATGGGAATGAGCCACGACTACGCGATCGCCGTCGAGGAGGGGTCGACCGAGGTGCGAGTCGGCACGGCGCTCTTCGGGCCGAGAGAGGCCGCATGAGCGTCGGAGGCTCTGCGGGCGCCGCGATCCTGGAAACCCTCGTCTGGATACTCCAGGGCCTGTGGTGGATCGTCATCATCGCGGCGCTCATCTCCTGGGTGAACCCGGACCCGCGGAATCCGATCGTCCGTTTCCTGTGGGGAATCACCGAACCGCTCTTCCGGCCCTTTCGGCGAATCGTGCCGCCGTCGCGGATGGGAGGAATCGATCTCTCCCCGCTGTTCGTTCTGGCCATCCTCTATCTGTTGATGAGCTTCCTGCGCCGCCTCGCTCTCGGCGTTTGACCACGGAGGTTTCCATGCGTCCACGGATGTCGCCGCTCGAGATTCAGAAGCGCGAGTTCTCCCGAAAATGGAAGGGCTACGACCCGCTCGAAGTCCAGCAGTTCCTGGTCGATGCCGCCGAGGACATGGAGGCGCTCGCCCGCGAGAACGCGGATCTGGACACACGCCTGCGGAGTCTCGAGCAGGAAAACGAGGAGCACCGCGAGCGGGAGCGGATCCTCAAGCAGACGCTGATCTCCGCCCACCAGTCCTCGGAGGACATCCGCAAGGCGGCCCACAAGGAGGCCGAGCTCATCGTGCGCGAGGCTCAGGGCTCCGCCGAGAAGCTGACTCACAGCGCGCTCGCACGGGCGGCCGAGATCGAGAAGGGGATCCACGAGCTGAAGATGCAGCGCACCAACTTCCGCCTTCAGCTCCAGAAAATGGTCGAGCTCTTCCAGCAGGTCCTCGACTTCGACCGCGACGAGGACGACAAAGAACGGCCGCTGTCCTACCTGACGCGCAAGGCCGACAAGGAAGAGACGGCCGGGTGACCGGCGAAGCGCATCGCGCCATCGCCGGTCATCCCGAGGGGCGAAGCCCCGAGGGATCCCTTTCTTAGCCGCTTAGACACTCGAAAGGGATCCCTCGCTTCGCTCGGGATGACAAAGTGAGCCCTCGGGATGACAGAGTGAGCACCCTCGAGAAAGGGGTCCCTCGCTTCGCTCGGGATGACCAGCGGATAGTCTCGGGACGACAGATGTCCAGCACCCTCGAAATTCGCAACATCGGGTGTCTCGCGACGCCGCTCGGCTCCGCCGCGCGCGCGGGCAGGGAGCAGGGCGAGATCCTCCGGATCGCCGACGCGGCCATTCGCGCGGAAGACGGCCGCCTGACGTTCGTCGGCTCCGAGAGCGACTACCGCGGGATCGGCCCCCGCAAGGCCGATGTCACGATCGATGCCGGCGGCCGCGCCGTGATCCCCGGGCTCGTGGATGCGCACACGCATCCCGTCTGGCTCGGCGACCGCGGCGTCGAGATCGGGAGGCGCCTCGCGGGCGAGAGCTATGCGTCGATCGCGGCCGAAGGAGGCGGCATCCATGCCACCGTCCGCGCGACGCGCGCCGGAACCGACGTCGAGCTGCGCGCCGCGGTCGAGCGCCGGCTCGGCGCGATGCTCGCGCACGGCACGACGACGGCCGAGGCGAAGTCCGGTTATGGGCTGACGGTGCGCGACGAGATCCGGGCGCTGGAGCTCCTCCGGGACCTTTCGGGAAGGCCCGGATTGCCGCGCCTCGTCCCGACCCTGCTCGCCGCCCACGAGGTTCCTCCCGAGTACGGGGCGGATCGCGGCGAGTGGGTTCGGATCGTGGCCGAGGAGATCGTGCCGTACGTCGCGCGCGAGCGGCTCGCCCTGTACGCCGACGTCTTCTGCGAGGACGGCGTCTTCACCGTCGCGGAGTCGCGGCACATCCTGGAAGCGGCGCGGCGCGCGGGTCTGGGCCTGCGTGTCCACGCCGACGAGCTCGCCCGCTCGGGCGGGGCGATGCTCGCCGCCGAGCTCGGCGCGGCGACGGCCGATCACCTGCTCTTCATCGGCGCCGAGGAGATCGCCGCTCTCGCGCGGGCCGGCACGATCGCCGTCGTCCTGCCCGGCACGGCGTGGTGGATGCGCGCGAGGCGCGCGCCGGCGCGCGACCTGATCGCCGCGGGCGTGCCGGTCGCGGTCGCCTCCGACGCGAACCCGGGGACCTGCCACACCGAGTCGCTCCCGGCCGTCGCGGCGCACGCGTGTCTCGATTCCGGGCTTTCGGTCGAAGAGACCCTGACCGCCATGACGTTGAACGCCGCCGCGTCGGTCGGCCTTGCCGGGGAGATCGGTTCGCTCGAAGCGGGAAAGCGAGCCGACCTCGCGGTGCTCGACGCCCCGGACGACCGGCACCTCATCTATCATTGGGGCGTCAACATGGTCGCGACCGTCGTGGTCGGCGGCCGTGTGGCTTGGAGCAGCCGGCCATGACGGACTTTTCCGCGCACACTCTCGAGCGATTCCTCGGCGAGCTCTCCTCGGACGCCCCGACACCCGGAGGAGGGACGGCCGCGGCGGTGGCGGGCGCGATGGCCGCGGCACTGGCCGAGATGGTCTCGGCGGTGACGCTTTCCAGGGAAAAATATGCCGCCTCGCACGACGCAATGCGGTCCATCGGAGAGGCCGCGGGGCTCGCCCGCGGCGAGTTCGTCGCCCTCGCGGCCGAAGATTCGGAGGCCTACGACGAGGTCGTCGCCGCGCGCCGTCTCCCGAAGGACACGGACGAACAAAGGACCGCCCGGTCGCACCGGATTTCTCTCGCCAACCGCCATGCCGCCGAAGTGCCCATGCGGACCGCTCGAACGGCGGTGCGCCTGCTCGGGGCGCTGCCCGACCTCGTCGAGAAGGGCAACCCCAATGCCGCTTCCGACGTCGGGGCGGCGGCTCTCCTCCTCGACGCCTGCCTCGAAGGCGCGCTTCTGAACGTCGGGATCAATCTCTCGGGAATCGGCGATCCCGCCTGCGTCGCCGAGATGCAGCGCGAGACGGCCGTGCTTCAGGAGGAATCGCAGCGCGTGCGCTCCCAGGTCGTCGCGCTCGTCCGAAAACGCTTCTAGTTCCCCGGCTATCCCTCTGAACCGAAGTCTCTTAAGCCAAAGCCGAACGGTTGGAAAGATTTCCTTGACAGCCTCGTGCCCGTTTGTTAGTCTGGCTATATTGAATCGCGCGACACCGAAGACGGGTCGCGCGATTTTGTTTTTGCGCCCCTCCCGACTCCCGGCAACCGGCTGAGCGCTCTCCACTTCCCTCCCGCCGCGCCGCTCGCCATGTCCGCTGCGGAGGCGGCGAAGGAGGACGAAAGGCGCGTCGTTACACGATCCTGTGCATCGCCGGCCGGTCCGGTGTCGGCACCATAGAATCCGGATCCGATGCCCGAACCTCGCCGGACTCTCTACCTCGTGGACTCCATGTCCAACATCCATCGCGCTTTCCACGCGATCCAGCGCCTTTCGACCTCGGCGGGCCGGCCGACCAACGCCGTCTACGGGTTCGTGACGATGCTCCGCAAAATGCTTCGCGAGCACAGTCCCGACCTGCTCGCCGCCGCCTGGGACGGTCCGCACCGGACCCGGCGCCACGAGGATTTCGCCGCCTACAAGGCCAACCGCCCGCCGATGGCCGACGACCTGGCCGTCCAGCTGCCGGAGATTCGCGAGGCGCTCGCGGCATATCGGATTCCCGTGCTGGAGCTTCCGGGCTACGAGGCGGACGACGTCATCGGCACGCTCGCGAAGAAGGCCGAAGCCGCGGGATTCAACGTCGTCATCGTGACCGCCGACAAGGACATGCTGCAGCTCGTCTCGGGAGAGCGGATCCGGGTCTTTCACACCGGCAAGGAGGTCTTCCTCGACGACTCGGGCGTGGCCGCCTTCTTCGGCGTTCCTCCGGGCCAGGTCGCGGACGTGCTCGCCCTGATGGGCGACAGCGTGGACAACATCCCGGGCGTTCCCGGAGTCGGGCCCGTCACGGCCAAGAAGTGGATCTCCCAATATGGGAGCCTCCCGGCGCTTCTCGATCACGCCGGCGAGATCAAGGGCAAGGCCGGAGACAGCCTGCGCGAGCATCGCGACGACGCCCTGCTCTCGCGCCGTCTGGTCGAGATCCCCATCGACCTTCCGGTCGCCTTCGATCCGGTGGCCCTCGGCCGGTCGGAGCCGGATTACGGACGCCTGAAGGAACTCTTCGTGCGTCTCGAGTTTCATTCGCTCGCGGCGGAGATTCAGGGGGACGCCGCCGTGACGCCGGAGCTGACCTCCGAGCGCATCGCCGCCGGAAAGCCGTTCCCGAAGCTCGAGAGCCCGGTGGGCGTCGCGCTGCTGACCCGCGGCGAGGAGGTCCTGCTCGCCGTCAGCTCCGCGAATCGGACGTGGATCGCCGAGGAGAGCGCCTCGTCGATCGCCGCGCGCTGGCCGAGCCTCGAGGCCGCCGGGGGCGCCCTCGCGATCGGCGACGCCAAGCCGCTCGACGCGCTCCTCGCGCGGTTCGGAAGCGCGGTTCGCGCGGAGCTCTTCGACGTCTGCCTCGCCCAGTACGTCCTCGGTCCGGGCGTTTCGAGCGCCGAGCTCGAGCCGATGGCGTTTCAGCGGCTCGGGCAGCGCCTCATTGCGGACAAGGAAGCCGGCGTCTCCGCGTGCGCGCTGCCCGGCCCATACGAGATCGCCAACGCGGATCGCTGGCTCGCCGAAAGGGCCTCCGCGGCGGCCGGACTCGCGCCGCAGCTCGCGGCGGAGCTCTCGGCGCGGCCGGCCCTCGAGAAGCTCTACCGGGAGATCGAACGCCCGCTGACTCCTGTGCTCGCCCGGATGGAGCTCGCGGGCATCGCCATCGACGCTGCCCTGCTCCACGAAATTTCCACGCGGATGGAGGGCGAGCTACGCGCGCTCGAGCAGAAGATCTGGGCGGAGGCGGGCGAAGAGTTCAACGTCAACTCCCCGGTCAAGCTCGGCCAGATCCTCTTCGAGAAGCTCAAGTATCCGGTCCTGAAAAAGACGGCCAAGACGAAGTCCTCGTCGACCGGGTTCGAGGTCCTGGCCGAGCTCGCGGAGCAGGGTCTGTCGCTTCCGAAGCTCGTGCTCGAGTTCCGGGAGATCTCGAAGCTCAAGGGGACGTACGTGGATGCGCTGCCGGCGCTCGCCGACGCCGAGGGGCGCGTCCACTCCTCGTTCCGCCAGAACGTGGCGGCGACCGGGCGCCTGTCGTCCTCGGACCCGAACCTGCAGAACATCCCGATCCGCACGGCGACCGGCCGGGAGATCCGCAAGGCGTTCGTCGCCCCGCCCGGCTCGAGGCTCGTCGTCGCCGACTATTCGCAGATCGAGCTGCGCATCCTGGCGCACCTGTCGGGAGACGAGGCGCTCATTCGCGCCTTCGAGGAGGAGCAGGACATCCACCGCGCCACGGCCGCGAGGATCTTCGGCGTCGCTCCCGACCTCGTCAGCCACGAGATGCGCTTCGCCGCCAAGCGGATCAACTTCGCGTTGCTCTATGGCATGGCGGCCTTCACGCTCGGCAAGGAGCTCGGCGTGTCGACGTCCGAAGCGAAGAGCTACGTCGATTCCTACTTCAACCAGTTCCCGAGGGTGCGCGCGTGCCTCGACGGAATCCTCGCCGAGGCGCGGCGCACGAAGGAGGTCACGACGCTCTTCGGCCGCGTGCGTCCGATTCCCGACATCGCCGCTTCAAACGGCGCCGTCCGCTCCAACGCCGAGCGCATGGCTCTGAACGCCCCGTTCCAGGGAACCGCGGCCGACATCGTCAAGATCGCGATGATCCGCCTCGACGCCGCGCTCGCGGACACCGGGGCGAAGGCGAAGGTCGTGCTCCAGGTGCACGACGAGCTCGTCCTGGAAACCCCCGAAAGCGAGGTTCCCGACGTCGCGCGGCTGGTGAAGGACGTGATGGAGGCCGCTGCGCAGCTCAAGGTCCGTCTCGCCGTCGAGGTCGGGTCCGGGCGCAACTGGCTCGAAGCCAAGTGACGTCCGAGGCGGCGGCTTCACGGATGCCCGCGGCAGTTGCCCGAGCCGCTTCACGCCACTTGGATATAATTTCGAGAACTTCATGCGCTCGATGATTCGGGTCCTTTCGCTGGCGACCCTCGTGGCCGCGGGAACGAGCCCGTCCGCGCGCGCGCAGGAAGCGACGAACCCGACACCCACGCCCACGCCCACGGCGCCGCAGGCTCCCGTGGCGGCCGTGTCACCGCCGCCGACGCCGTCCCCGGCCGGCGTCACGCTCGAGCTGCCGACGCCGATTCCGCCGACGGCGATGAGGATCCTGGACGTTCCTTCGATTACCGTGGCGAAGCTCCCGGCCGACGATCCTTTCGGCAAGACCACCGACGTGCCGGCGGCTCTTCCGCCCAAGCTCGTGTTCGCCGACGTCAGCCTCCCGGCGGCGTTTTTCGTGTCGATCCACGTCGATCCGACGGGCAAGGCCCTGTCCGCCCGCCGCGACCGCGATCCCATACCCAGCCAGGCGGCCGAATCGCTCAAGTCGATGTCGCGATGGAGCTTCTCGCCGGGACGAAAGGGCGGGCAGGCCGTCGATACCTGGGGCGCATACCGCATCGACCTGGACGTGGAGTTCCGCACGCCGAAACTCACCCAGGTCGCCTTCACGCCCGTCATTCCGAGCACGCCGATTCCGAAGCCCTTCGACTGGATGAGCGACGCCGAATGGCTCGACAGCCGCCATGCGGAGGCGCCCCAGGATGGATCGGTCCCGATCGATCAGGTCGACACGACGCCCATCCCGCAGAAGAGCCCGTGGTCGGCCGATTCCTACAAGGGCCCGTTCTCGATCAAGTACTGGGTGCTGGTGGACAAGACCGGGCGGATCACGCGCGCGATCCCGCTCGAAGTGACCGACCCGGTCCTGCTTCCCTATTTCCGGACCTCGATGACGACATGGATCGTTCGCCCGGCGCAGACTGGCGGAGCCGCGGTCGACTCGTGGAACGAGCTGACGCTCGGCGGCCAGATCTCGTATTCCGACGACATCAAGCAGATCGTCGCCCTGAAAAGGGCCATCGGACCTTAGGGCCGCCGCCTCCATTCACTCGGGGTCCGCGCCTCGCGCGGATGTGCGATGAGAGAAGTCCTGTCTTTCGTTGTCTTCGTAGGGGCGGCCCGTGCGGCCGCCCGCGGGCGGGGCAAGCCCCGCCCCTCCGGTTCGTCCCCATTAACGATTTTCGTTGCGGAACACTCGAGCGCCGCTCAGGGCGATCCCAGCACCTCGCGGCGGTCGCCGATGCGGCGGGTCACCTTCGAGGCATCGAGATGCTCGAGCAGAGGAATCGCCAGCCTCCGGGTCAGGCCGAACATCTCCTTGAACTCGCCGACCTCGAACGTCGACCTGGCCGATCCCCGCAGGCGCGCGACGACGTCGTCGATCGCGCTGCGAGCGATGAACCATCCCCCGGGCAGCCGGACGAGGTCTCCGCGCTTGACCAGGTAGGCGACCAGGCCCTCGACGATTTTCGGCCGATGGCTGAGGACCTGGGACGCTTCGAGCGGAGACGGAGGATTCAAACCGCGCTCCCGGTACAGCGCGGCGATCCGCTGCGAGAGCTCTCTCTCGGGTCCCGCGAGCTCGCTCTTGCCGGGAAGGCGAGCCTCGTCTCCCGCGATGACGATCGTGCCTCGGGACGTGAGCGCGGCTTCGATGGCCTCCTGCCAGAGCGCATCGGCGCCGGGAAGAATCCGCTGCAGCAGCGTGCTCCGCGAGACACCGACCCCGACGCCGGCCGCAGCGATCAGGCCCGGCAGCTCCCTGGCCGCACGAGCCGCTGCCCGCTCGAGCGCGGTCTCGCTGACGTAGCGGTCGGGCTTGCGCCGCAGCGCGTGAACGATCCGCGCGGCCATCGGACCCGCCAGGGCGCCGCGCACCGCCTCCGGCTCGACGCCCGCGCGGCGCGCGAGGTCTTCCTCGGAGGCTCCGCGCTCACGCGCCTGTGTCACCCAGAAGACGAGCCGCTCGGCGAGGTCCGCCGAGTTCAGTCGGCCGAGAGCCGCGAGGCCGGCCGCGTCCAGCCGGCCGCGGGAGGACGGCGCCTCCGGATCGAGGACGACTCCGCCGCCGATCGTCTCGACCGGGGAAAGGCGGCGCACGACGAAGCGGTCGCCCGGAATCGCCGCCACCGGCGCCGAGAGCCGAAGCTCGACGAGCGCCGAGCCGCCCCTTTCGATCTCCTTCCCGCCGGGGACGCGCACGGCAGCGCGAGCCTCCATCGCGAAGTGGTGGAAAGACACCCGGCTTCCGCTCGCGAGACGGCCGGCCGAGGCCAGGAGGTCGAGTCTCACGAGAAGACGCGACGACGCGGGCAGCGCGCCCGGCGCCGACAGGACCATCCCGCGGTGCAGGTCCGCGAGATCCACCCCGGCGAGGTTGGCGCTGACGCGCTCGCCCGCGCGCGCCACGTCTTCCTCCCGGCCGTGGACCTCGACCCGCCGGACGCGGACGAGCCGGCGCGACGGCAGCAGCTCGAGCTTCTGATCCGGCCGAAGCGTTCCCGACACGAGGCTGCCCGTCACGACCGGGCCGAAGCCCGGAACGAGAAAGGCGCGATCGATCGGAAGCCGGATCGTCCGCGGCTCGCGCTCTTCTCCGCGCATGCGCGACGCGATCCCCGTCAACGCGTCCCGAAGCAGGCCGAGGCCCTCGCCGGTCACGGACGATACGGGAACGATCGGCGCCCCCTCGAGAAAGGAGCCGCGCACGAGATCGCGCACGTCCGAGAGGGTGACGTCGACGAGGTCGCTGCCGGCGCGGTCGACCTTCGTCACCGCGACCACGCCGTTCGAGAGGCCGAGCAGCCGCACGATCTCGAAGTGCTCGCGCGTCTGGGGCATGACGGACTCGTCGGCGGCGACGACGAGGAGCACCGCTTCGATCCCGCCCGCGCCCGCCAGCATGTTGCGAACGAATTTCTCGTGGCCCGGCACGTCCACGAACGAGATGCGCACTCCGTCCCACTCGGCGTGCGCGAATCCGAGGTCGATCGTGATGCCGCGCCGCTTCTCCTCGGGGAGCCGGTCGGCGTCGATGCCGGTCAAAGCCCTGACCAACGCGGTTTTCCCGTGGTCGATGTGGCCGGCCGTCCCGATGAGGAAGCGCTTCACGGGGGAAGGCTATCGCGCCGGGCCTTCTGATATTTTCGTCCCGTGCAAGCCCGCCTGGAAGACGACCTGAAGACGGCGATGAAGAGCGGCGACAAGCGCAGGGTCGCGACCCTCCGCCTTCTCCTCTCCGTTCTCAAGAACGAAAAGATCCAGGCCCAGCGCGAGCTGACGGCCGAAGAGGTCGAGGCGGCGCTGCGGCGATCCGTCAAGCAACGAAAGGATTCGATCGAGCAGTACTCCCGCGGCGGCCGCCAGGATCTCGTGGACGCCGAGACGCAGGAGCTCGCGATCCTCGAGGGCTACCTCCCGAAGGGCTTGTCGGCCGACGACGTCGAAGCCGCCCTGAAGGAAGTGATCCGCGAGAAGGGCCTGTCGTCGGCGAAGGACGTCGGTCTCGCGATGAAAGAGCTGATGGCGCGCCATCGGGGCCGCGTGGATGGAAAGCAGGCCCAGGAGATCGCGCGCCGGCTTCTTCCGTGACTGGCGCGCCGAGCAACCGAACGCGCGAGGAGACGGAGGTCAAGCTTCCGGCCGCCGACCTGGCCGCGGTGCGCGACCGGCTCGCGCTCGCAGGCGCGAAGCTCGCCGCGCCGCGCCACGACGAATCGAACGACCTTTACGACGACTCCGCGGGGACGCTGTCGGGGAGCGGCCGAACGGTCCGGCTGCGCCGCTCCGGAACGCTGGCGACCCTCACCTACAAGGGCTCCGCGCGCTTCGAACAAGGAGCGAAGGTCCGCGAGGAGCGCGAATCGGAGGTCTCGGACGCCGTGGAGATCGACGCGATTCTCCGCGCCCTCGGGCTCGAACGCCGCTTCCGGTACGAGAAACGCCGGGAGGAATGGCGGCACGCGGATTGCCTCATCGCCCTCGACGAAACGCCGATCGGCAACTTTGTCGAGATCGAGGGCGCTCCGCCCGCGATCCGGGGGCTGATCGCCGACCTCGAGCTCGATTCCGCGGAAGCGATTCCTTACTCCTATCCGGAGCTCTATCAGCGGCGGCGCAAGGAGGATCCTTCGCTTCCGGCGGACATGATCTGGCGCTCCTGACGGCCATGCGCGCGATCCTGCTGTGCGCGGGCCGGGGAACGCGCTTTCGACCAGTCACGAACCGGCTGCCGAAACCGCTGCTACCCTTCCTGAACGTCCCGGTCGCCGTGGCGCACCTCCAGAGGCTTCAGCAGGCCGGCGTCGCAGAGGTGGCGGTGAATCTCCATCACCTGGGCGAGCAGGTCGAGCGCCGCCTGCGCGAGGAGACGCCGCGAGCGCCACAGCTCGCGTTTTACCGCGAGCCGATCCTCCTCGGCACCGCCGGCGCGCTGCGCAACGCGGCGCCGTTCCTCTCGGGCGGCGACTTTCTCGTCGTCAACTCCGACGCCGCGATCGCCCCCGACTTTGACGCCCTCGCCGCCCGCCACAGGGCCTCCGGCAGAGCCGCGACGCTCCTGGTGACGAAAAACCGGAACCCCGATCGGTACACGCCGCTTCAAGCCGAAGGGGACCGAATCAAGGCATTCGGGTCCCGAAACCCGGATCCGCTCCTCTACACCGGAGTCTGCGTGCTGGCGTCGAGGCTGCTCGAGCGGATCCCGCCGGGCGAGACCTCCCTCGTCGCCGACCTCTGGCGGCCTCTCCTGGCCGAGGGGCGCGAGGAGATCGGACTCGTGATGCACTCCGGCCCCCACGCCGATCTCGGCCGACCGGGCGATTTCCTCGGCGCGACGCTCGAAGCGCTCGAGCGCGGAGGACCTTTCCCTTCCGGGGCGGGGAGTTTCGACGCTCGAAGACGGCTGCTCTCCCGGGTCGCGACCGGCGGCTTCGACGCCGGCGACAGCGTGATCGGCGACGCCCGGATCGGATCCGCCGCCCGGCTCCTGCGCTCGACGGTCTGGGACGGCGCCACGGTGGGCGCGGGCGCGAGCCTGACGGACTGCGTCGCGGCTGGCGGCGCGGTTCCGGCCGGCGCCCACTATGAGAAAGCCCTTCTCTGGTCCTCCGAGGTCGGGGGCGTCGTCGACGCCTTCCCTCTGACCGGGCTCGATGCGGACGATCATGGCGACCAGCCTCTCTCTCCCCGGCGGTAGTAGAGGAAGCGCAGCTTCGCGGTTTCTCCGAGGACGCGCAGGACGGCCATCCCGTCACGCCCGTCCCACAGGTACACCGATCCGGGCGTGCACTCTCCCATTGCCGAGAAGGAACATATGTCCGAG
This sequence comes from uncultured Acidobacteriota bacterium, assembly GCA_963736455.1. Classification (GTDB taxonomy): domain Bacteria; phylum Acidobacteriota; class Thermoanaerobaculia; order UBA5066; family Gp7-AA6; genus DAHUXD01. The sequence goes on along the minus strand of CAVTON010000001.1, from coordinate 2,721,759 downwards.
CTGTTGAAGCGGATCGGATCGTCGATCCGATCCAGGTAGTGTCCGGGATCTCCGGGATCGGGCACCCGAGTGCCCGTCATGATCGCGGGCACGACGTCGTTGCGAGACCACGGATAGCTGATGCCGAGATAGTGATCCACGCCGCTCGCGATCTCCGCGGTGCGAATCCCGTTGCCGTTGCCGTCGGCATAGAGCGCCCACTCGTACCGGTCTCCGTTCTTGCGAAACTTCAGTCCGACGTTGCGGTTCCTCGAGATGGCGAAAGATCGGGCCAGGTAGAACGCCACGCTCGTCTCGTGCACGGCCGAGCGCAACGAAACCTCCTCGCGCAGGCGCGTCACCCCCGGCGTCGCCATCGCGAGAAGCCCCGCGAGCATCGTCAGGCCGAGCAACAGCTCGAACACCGACAAGCCGGCCTCGCGGCGAAGAGGCCCGGGGCCCTGAGGGCCCCGGGCGGGCGAAGTGGTCACCGTCCCTTGCCCGCGGGGACGGTGTGGGCGGGCTTCTCCTTCGACGCCGCCGGGGGGGAGGAGCGGCGGGAGGCCGAGGAGGTCGAACGCACCTTGGCGGTGAGCGTCGTCGGTCCGCTGACCGCGACGTATGGCTTGAGAGTGACGAAGAGCTTCTCGCCGATTCCCTTGACCTCCATGAGGTCTTCGGGACGAGCGAAGGGCTTCTCCTTGCGATGCTCGATGATCCGAGCGGCGACCTTGGCGCCCAGACGCGGAAGGTAGGCGAGCTCCGCGGCAGTGGCCGAGTTGATGTTGACCTTCTTGGCAGACGCCGACGCCGCTGGCTCTCCGCTCTGGCCAAACGCGAGGGCCGCGGCGCCGACGTAGAGGAGCAGGGTGAGAGCCGTGGCACGAATCCTGGACGATTGCATCGAAAACTCCTTCCGAATTTCGAGTCGAAGGGACAGAGACTTCGTCATGACTGTGCAAAGCGATGTCCTCATCGGGTCTGGCGATCAGGCGTTCTCCATCGGCACCTCCTTTTCGTTGCCAGCCCGTATCGCGAACGGCGTGCCGATCGGCGACGAGCCGCCAAGTGGAGGAGTCACAAATGGTTAGGCGCGGTTTCTCGAAACTCTCGGCGAACGGGGCTGACAGAAAGACGGTCGCGGATCGAAACGAAAAGGCCGCAACCCTCTGAAGCCGCAGAGATCCCGCAGGCCGCCAAGACGTCCTGTCGCCTGTCCAACTTCTTGTCGGTGCGCCGTATAGACTGCCGGCCGTGACCGCGCGGGAAATCGTCGTCGGCATTTCGGGTGGATCCGGCGCTCGCCTCGGAAAGCGCTTCGTCGAGATCGCGCTGGCGGCCGGCAACCTCGCTCGCCTGCATCTGGTCGTCTCGGACGCCGCCCTGCTCGTCGCGCGCACCGAGCTCACGCCGGACCTGTCCTCGCCCGAAACCTGGGCCGAACGCCTCGAGGTCCGCCGCAACCTTCGGCGCCGCCTCGCGATCCATTCCAACGCGGACATCGGCGCGGCGATCGCGTCCGGCTCCTACCCTGCCTCCGGAATGGCCGTCATTCCCTGCAGCGCCGGCACGCTCGGGGCGATCGCCAACGGCATCAGCCGCGACCTGCTTCAAAGGGCCGCGGACGTCTGCCTCAAGGAGCGCCGGCCGCTCGTGCTCGCGTTTCGGGAGTCGCCATACTCGCTCGTCCACGTCGAGAACATGCGGCGGGTGACGATCGCGGGAGCCGTCGTCGCGCCTCCGGTTCCGGCCTTCTACGTCTCGTCGCCCACGGTCGACCGGTTTCTCGACGCCTACTGCGTTCGCGTGGCCCGGATGCTCGGCCTCGAGCCGCGGGGCGAGGCCTTCCGCTGGAGCGGCGCAGCCGCCGGAGCGGCGCGACGCAAGCCCCGCGCGCGGTGAGCGCTCCGGCCGGCGTCGTCCGCTCGCTGCGCACGACGCTCGAGATGATCAAGTTCAGCCACACGCTCTTCGCGCTCCCCTTCGCGCTCTACGCCGCTTTCCTGGCGGCGGACGGCTGGCCGAAGCTCGCGACCCTCGGAAAGATCCTCGTCGCGATGGTCGGCGCGCGGAGCGCCGCGATGGCTCACAACCGGCTCGCCGACCGCCGGATCGACGCGGCCAATCCGAGGACGGCCTCGCGCGCCCTTCCGTCGGGGGCGCTGTCGGTCCGCTTCGTCCGGACCTTTCTCGCGATCTCGGCTCTGGTGTTTCTCGCCGCGGCCGCGAGCCTGAACCGCCTCACCCTGATCCTCTCGCCGGTGGCGCTGGCGCTCCTGCTCCTCTACGCCTACACCAAGCGCTTCACGGCGCTCTCGCATGTCGTGCTCGGACTCTGTCTTTCTCTCGCCCCGGTCGGCGCCTGGATCGCGGTCCGCGGCTCGATCGCGGAGATCCCGATCGTGCTCGGACTCGCGGTCCTTTTCTGGACGGCGGGCTTCGACGTCATCTACTCGCTGCAGGACGAGGAGTTCGATCGGCGAACCGGACTCTCGTCCATTCCCGCCCGGCTGGGAGTCCGCCGCTCGCTCGTCGTTTCGGCGCTCTTCCACGTCGCGATGGCGCTGCTGCTGCTTCTCGTCTGGCGGCTCACGGGAAGCGGCACGATCCTCCTCGTCGGAATCGGCGCGACGGTCGCCGCGCTCGCCTATCAGCACGCGATCGTCCGGCCGGGAGACCTCTCACGCGTGAATGCCGCGTTTTTCACGGCGAACGGCTTCGTCTCCGTGACCCTGGCGGCCTGCGGCATCGCGGACGTGCTGGCGCGCTGACGTGCGAAGGATCCTTCTAGCCGCCGCCGTGTTCCTCGCACTCAGCATCGCCGCGGCCAGGGCGGCCGACGGACCGGCCAAAGCGGAGGCGATCACGGGGCGGATCCGATGTCCCGAGGGAACCGTGCTGCCTGCGGACGCCGTCGCCCACGTTCGGCTCGAGGTCGCCGCGGCTCCCGAACGGCCCGCTTTTCGCGTGGCCGAAATCGTCGTCCCGGCCGCGGGAAAACCGGTGATTCCGTTCGAGCTCGAATATGACGCGGCCCGGATCCGGCCCGAGAAGCGCTACCTCGTTCGGGCCTCGGTCACCGCCGGCGAAAAGCTGCTCTTCGCCTCGCGCACTCCGTATCCGGTGATCACGCACGGCTCGCCGCTCAGGGTGGAGATCCTCGTCGAACCCGCCGGAGTCCGCCGGATCCACGCGAGCGTCGCGAACAGCGAGGGCGCACTCGGCGGACGGGAGTGGAGGCTCGCCGCCCACGGAGGCGAATCCGGCCAGGATCCGGCGGCCCCGGGCGGCCCGACGCTCACCTTCGACATGCGCGGAAAGCGGATCTCCGGCTCGACCGGGTGCAACCGGTTCTTCGGAAGCTACTCGGCCGGAGCGGACTCGACGATCCGCCTCGACCCTTCCGGCCTGACCATGATGGCGTGCTCGGAAGAGCTCATGCGGGCGGAGAAGGCGTTTCTGGACGCGCTGCGGGCGACGACCGGCTACCGGCTCGCGGGCTCCTCGCTCGAGCTCCTCGCCGGCGACCGGGTCGTGGCGCGTCTCGAGTCCCCCGGCCCCGGCGCGGCGCCGTCGGATTAGAATCCCCCTGCTCATGCCGATTCCGACCGAGGGCGACGTCCACCTGCGCCATCTCGCGATCGACGGCCCGATCGGGGTCGGCAAGACGTCGCTCGTCGAGATGCTCGCGCGCAAGTTTCACGGGACGAAGATCCTCGAAGACGTGGACAATCCGTTCCTGCCCGACTTCTACAAGAAGAAAAAGGGCGCGGCCTTCCAGACCCAGCTCTTCTTCCTGCTCGCCCGATACCAGCAGCAGCAGGAGATCGCGCAGATCGACCTGTTCTCGACTCTCGTCGTCGCGGACTATCACTTCCCCAAGGACAAGATCTTCGCGTGCCTGAATCTCGACGACTCGGAGCTCCTGATCTACGACAAGCTCTACATGCTCCTGTCGGAGTCGGTCCGCAAGCCGGACCTCGTCATCTATCTGCAGGGGTCGATCGAAACCTGCCTGAAGCGCATCAGGAAGAAGACGCGCAACCTCGAGCGCGCGGTGACGCCCGAATACCTGGCGCAGCTGATCGAGGCTTACAACTACTACTTCTACCATTACGAGGAGACGCCGCTGCTCGTCGTGGACACCAACGAGATCGACTTCGTCAACCGCCCCGCGGACTTCGACGACCTCGTCGCCCAGATCCAGCGCGTCAAGAAGGGCGTGCAGTACTACGTGCCCGTCGCCTCCGCGAAGTGAGGAATCTGCGCCCCGTCGGGCGCACCGCCGGGCGGCTCGCCCGGATGCGGGCTCGACCGCCCGGCTGATTCCTCACTTCGCTCCGGCTCCCGCGGCGTGAGCCTCCACCCTCGCGCCGCTCGGGTGACTTCTCACGCCGCGAGCTTTTGAGAGAGTTCGGCGTAGCGAGCCGCTTCCTACCCCCTCGCCCCCGACAGGGGGGAGAGGGCATGGGGTGAGGGGGAGGGCTCGATCGCCATGAAATCCACGGCACCCTTACGGATATAATCGGCCCCTCGCCCTCGTCGGCGGCGATCGCGTAAGAGTTCGCGACGTCGACCGAAGGGAAAGGAGCGAAGCGATGTCGGTCCTGCCGAAAGACGATCCCGTCACGATTCCCCTGCTCGTGGCCGCCAAGGGGCGCGAGCGCATCTCGATGCTCACCGCGTACGACGCGCCGACGGCGGCGCTTCTCGACGCGGCCGGCGTGGACGTGCTCCTCGTCGGCGACTCCCTCGCGATGACCGTGTACGGCGAGCCCAACACGCTCTCCGCGGACATGGACACGATGATCCGCCACACGCGCGCCGTCGCCCGCGCCACCCGGCGCGCCCTCGTCGTCGGCGACATGCCGTTCCTGTCGTACCAGGCGGAGCCCGGACGCGCCGTCGAGAACGCGGGCCGCTTCCTCGCCGACGGCGGCGCCGCGGCGGTCAAGGTCGAGGGAGGCCGTCGCATCCTGCCGGCGGTCGAGGCGATTCTCGCCGCGGACATCCCCGTGATGGGCCATCTCGGCCTGACGCCCCAGTCGTATCGGAAGTTCGGCGGCTTCAAGGTCCAGGGGCGCGAGGCCGATTCCGCGCGCCAGATCCGCGAGGACGCCAAGACCCTCGCGGAAGCGGGCTGCTTCGCGATCGTCCTCGAGTGCGTCCCCGAATCGCTCGCGGCCGAGATCACGGCGGAGCTGGCGATTCCGACGCTCGGCATCGGCGCCGGAGCCTCGTGCGACGGCCAGGTCCTCGTCTTCCACGACGTCGTGGGCCTGACGCGGGACCTGCGCCCGAAGTTCGTCCGCCGATACGCGGACCTGTCGTCCACGATCGAGAACGCGGCACGCGCCTTCACGAACGACGTCAAGAGCGGAGCGTTTCCCTCGAAAGAGGAATCCTTCTCGGGCACGAAACCGACGCTGCGGCGCGTGCACTAGGACCGCGCTGCCCCCCAGACCTCTCCCGCCGGGAGAGGAGGACCCGTGCCCGTGGGAGAATTCCGTCTGATGCGAACCGTCCGCGACGTTCCGTCGCTCCGCGAGCAGGTCGGGCAGGCGCGCATGGCGGCGCAGCCGGTGGCGTTCGTCCCGACGATGGGCGCCCTTCACGAAGGACATCTCTCGCTCGTGCGGCTCGCGCGGCGCGAGGGCGGCCTGACGGTCGTCTCGATTTTCGTCAACCCGCTCCAGTTCGCCCCGAACGAGGACCTCTCGAAGTATCCGCGCCGCGAGAAGGACGATGCCGTCCTCCTCGAGGCGGAGGGCGTGGACGTCCTGTACCTTCCGACGGAGACGAGCCTCTATCCGCCCGACTTCTCGACCGTCGTGGAGGTCGCCGGGGTGACGGAGGGCGGCGAGGGAGCCGCGCGTCCCGGCCACTTTCGCGGCGTCGCGACCGTCGTCCTCAAGCTGCTGCTCCGCGTCCTACCGGACGTGGCCGTCTTCGGACGCAAGGACCTGCAGCAGGTCGCGGTCGTCCGGCGGCTGATCCGCGACCTCGACCTTCCGATCCGGCTCGTCGTGGGCGAGATCGTCCGCGAGCCCGACGGCCTCGCGATGTCCTCGCGCAACGCGTACCTCTCTCCCGAGGACCGCCGGCGCGCCGCCGATCTTTCGCGGACGCTGTTCGCCGCGAAGGAGCGCGCCCTCCGCGGAGCGACGGATGCGCGGCTCGTCGAAGAGGAAGCCATCCGCCAGCTCGAGCAGGCTCGCTTCCAGATCGACTACGTCGAGGCCGTGGACGAGCGCACGATGCGCCGCGCCGAACGGGTCGCGCCCGGGGTCGCGCTGACGGTCGCCGTGCGCCTCGGCAACACCCGCCTGATCGACAACGTCCTTCTCCTCGAGCCCGAGCCCGTCCGGCCGCGATAGGATCGAAGGGATGGCGACACTGCCGCCGGCCGTCGAGCCTCCCGCCGCCGCCGCGCCGGCCCTGGACCCGTTCGTGTTCGGCGGAAAGACCTTCGGTTCGCGCCTGATCGTCGGGACCGGCAAGTATGCGACGTTCCCGCTGATGAAGGCCGCGCTGGAGGAGTCGGCGGCGGAGATCGTCACCGTCGCCGTCCGCCGCGTCAACCTGACCGATCGCTCCAAGGAATCGCTGCTCGATTACGTTCCGCGCGGCATGACGCTGCTTCCGAACACGGCCGGCTGCTACAACGCCGAGGACGCGGTGCGCGCCGCGCGCCTCGGACGCGAGGTCGGATTGTCGAACTGGGTCAAGCTCGAGGTCCTCGGCGACGAGCAGACGCTCTGGCCCGACAACCAGGCGCTCCTCGCCGCAACGACGACTCTCGTCAAGGACGGGTTCGTCGTCTTCCCCTACACGTCCGACGATCCGATCGTCTGCCGCCGGCTCGAAGACGCGGGCGCGGCCGCGGTCATGCCGCTCGGCGCGCCGATCGGATCCGGCCTGGGCATCCAGAACCCCAACTCCATTTCGATCATCCTCGAGCGGGCGCGGGTTCCCGTCATCGTGGATGCGGGCGTGGGCACGGCCTCCGACGCATGCGTCGCGATGGAGCTCGGCGCCGCGGGAGTCCTGATGAACACGGGGATCGCGGGCGCGCGGGACCCGGTGCGGATGGCGCGTGCGATGCGCGATGCCGTGCGGTCGGGACGAGACGCCTTTCTCGCGGGACGGATTCCGAAGAAGCGGTACGCCACGGCGTCTTCGCCCGTGACGGGCGTCATCGGATCCTAGTGGTTGGCGTAACTTCATGCAGGGGCGGGGCTTGCCCTGCCCCGGGCGGCCGCAGGGGCCGCCCCTACGGCCTTTTCGGCCGCCCTTGTGCTTGCCCTGTCCTTCCGGTCAGTTATTCCCCTTGCAACCCTTACAAACCCCGTGCTACTTTGCGCCAGCTTTTTAGTTGAAGACCCCGCACATCTCAATCGTCGCCATTATGTTTTTCCTTCCCCCATCCGTCCGCCTTCGCGGGGAGGCGTACGCGCGTCCGAAAGGGGGTCGGTCCTAGAGAGAGCGAGTTCCGGCGCTCGGTCGCCGGCGTTTCCAGAGTTGTGCAACCGATTCACCATTTTTTTTCGCCGGCTTGCGGAATGACTGCCGCCGCCGGCCCAGGGATGAAACCCAGGGAGTCTGTAAATTCCATGATGCAGCAATACACGGACAAGAACCTGACTTGCGTCGACTGCGGCGGCACGTTTCTCTTCTCGGCGGATGATCAGGAGTTTTATGCCCGCAAGGGATTCACCAACGAGCCCAAGCGGTGCAAGCCCTGCCGCGACAAGCGCAAGATGTCTTCGGGAGAGGGCCGCGAGCGGACCTTCTACGACGTGACCTGCGACGGCTGCGGCAAGCAGACCCAGGTTCCGTTCAACCCGACCAACGGCAAGCCGGTCTACTGCCGCGAGTGCTACTCGGCGCGACGCGCTCAGCAGTCCTACTAGACCGTCTCTCTCTTTCGATTCCGAAGCCCCGGCCTTGCGCCGGGGCTTTTTTGCTATCGTCGAAAGCCGCGTGGCCGCCAAGCCCTCTCCCGCCGGATCCGCCGATGCCGCGAGCGTGCTCGGGCTCGTCGGCGGGACTCCACTCGTCGAGCTCAAGCGCTTCGCCCGCGGCGCGGCCCGCATCTTCGCCAAGCTCGAGTGGTTCAACCCCGGCGGTTCGGTCAAGGATCGCATCGCCCTCGCGATGGTCGAGGACGCGGAAGCGCGCGGCCTGCTCGCACCCGGAGGCACGATCGTCGAGGCGACCTCGGGCAATACGGGAGTGGCGCTCGCCATGGTCGCGGCGGCGCGAGGCTACCGGTGTGTGATCGTCATGCCCGAGGGCTACGGACACGTGAAGGCCAAGCTGATGCGGGCGCTCGGAACCGAGGTCGTGCGCACGCCGGCCGACGCGATGATGAGCGGCGCGGTGGATCGCGCGCGCCAGATCGCCGAGAAGATCGCCGGCGCCTTCGTTCCGGACCAGTTCCAGAATCCCGTCAACCCGCTCACTCACTACCGCACCACCGGGGCCGAGATCGCCGCGGCGATCGACGGGCCGATCCATGCCTGGGTGGCGGGCGTCGGAACGACCGGCACCTTCGTCGGGGTCGCGCGCCACCTCGGCGAAAAGCATCCCGGTGTGCTGCGCGTCGCGGTCGAGCCGCAGGGGTCGATCCTCGCCGGCGGACCGCCGGGACCGCACGAGGTCGAGGGAATCGGACTCTCGAAGATCTGGCCGATCCTCGACCGTTCGCTCATCGACGAGACGCTCGAGATCCGCGACAAGGAAGCCTTCGACACGTGCCGCCAGATCGCCCGCGAGGAGGGGCTCTCGGTCGGCGGCTCCTCCGGCGCCGCCGCGGCGGGCGCCCTGCGGATCGCGGAGCGCCTCGGTCCGGACAAGACCGTCGTCACGCTCTTCCCGGACGGCGCCGAGCGCTATCCGGACCAGGGGATCTTCGCGGCCTCGCGGCCGAAGGGATAGCGAGAAAGGACATCATGGGCTTTTCGACCGACTGCATCCACGCGGGCAATGAGCCCGACCCGACGACCGGCGCCGTCGCGGTCCCGATCTACCAAACCTCCACGTACGTCCAGGAGGGGCTCGGCAGGAACAAGGGCTGGGAGTACGGCCGGACGCAGAACCCGACGCGTACCGCGCTCGAAACCAATCTCGCCGTGCTCGAAGGCGGCGCCGGTGCCCGGGCGTTCGCCTCCGGGATGGCGGCGATCACGGCGATCTCGACGCTCGTCAGGACGGGCGACCATGTCGTCTGCTCGAACATGACCTACGGCGGCACCTACCGCTATTACACGAAGATCCTCGCGAACTACGGCGTCGAGTTCTCGTTCGTGGATACCGCTCGTCCGGAGGAGGTGGAACGGGCGATCCGGCCCGAGACGAAGATGCTCCACCTCGAATCGCCGACGAATCCGACGATGCAGCTCGCCGACATCGCGGCCCTCTCGGAGCTCGCCCACCGCAACGGCGCCGTCGTCGTCGTGGACAACACCTTCGCCTCGCCGTACCTGCAGAAGCCGCTCTCGCTCGGCGCGGACATCGTGATGCACTCGACGACGAAGTTTCTCGGCGGCCATTCCGACACCGTCGGCGGGGCCGCGATCGCGAAGTCGAAGGAGCACGTCGAGTGGCTCTCGTTCGTCCAGAACAGCTCCGGCGCGATTCTCTCGCCGATGGACTCGTGGCTCGTCCTGCGCGGCATCAAGACCCTCGTCGTCCGCATGGAGCGGCACGAATCGAACGGCCGCGCCGTGGCGGATCACCTCGCGAAGCATCCGAAGGTCCGCAAGGTGAACTATCCGGGACTGGCGTCCCACCCGCAGCACGCGCTCGCGAAGAAACAGATGTCCGGCTTCGGCGCGATGATCTCGTTCGACCTCGGATCGCTCGACGGCGCCACGGCCTTTCTCGGCAAGGTGCGCCTGTGCTCCCTCGGCGAGAGCCTCGGCGGCGTCGAGACCCTGATCTCGCATCCCGCGACCATGACGCATGCCTCGATCCCCGAGGAGGAGCGTCGGCGGCTCGGCGTGACGGAGGGACTGGTGAGGATCTCGGTCGGCATCGAGGACATCGAGGACATCCTCGCGGACCTCGACCAGGCGCTGACCGCGGCGAAATAGGCGGGGCGCTACTTCTTCTTCGAGGCCTTCGCGCGGGCTTTGCGCTTCGCGGGAGCGGCGGCAGCGGCGCGCGTTTTCGGCGTCGTCATCTTCTCGATCCAGGCGGCGAAGCCGGAGGAGGCCATGTCCACGCGGTAACCGAGGACCTCCGGCAGCTCGTACGTGTTGACGCGCTGGATCGTCTCGCGGACGGCCTCGAACTGCGAGGCCCGCGTCTTGATCACGAGGAGCATCTCGCCGTCGTCGCACACCCGGCCCTTCCACCGATAGACCGAGTGGACGTTCGGAATGATGTTGACGCAGGCGGCGCGGCGGGCGCGCACGATGGCGTGGGCGACGTCGAGCGCCTGTTCCTCCGTGCCCACGGAGGTGACGACGACGATCAGATCATCTTTGGGTTTGACCATGGCGCTCCGGCATTCCATGCCGGTTCCCGGGCCGTGTCAAGAATGGATGAAGCCAATGGTAGAATTACGAGTCCGATCTTTGAGTCGCGCATCGGCCGTGGGGGCGAAACGGCTTCGACGGGGACGATTGCGCGAGAGGTTGCATGCCGAGGTCTCACCCCTCCTCGTAAAAGCAGGGTGAAAAATAGTAGCTGCGAACAACAGCAACTTCGCTCTGGCTGCTTAATTAAGTAGCCTCGTTGGACGGTGAGCGCACCCGACGCGCTCCGGCCGACGTCGCGAAATTCGGGTGTAGCGGCTCCGGTCCCCCGGACGGAGCCGCGAAACGAATTCGGGGTTGCCCTTCCGCCGTTTTGCCTCTTCTCGAGGCGGCGGGGCGAGAACCAAGAAGAGGCTGAGCATGGAGTGGCCTCTCCCGCAACGCTTCCGGACGCGGGTTCAACTCCCGCCGCCTCCACCATTGAAAAGAAGTAGAACCGGGCTCCGGGTCCTCCGGCGTCGGCCCGACGTCGAGGAAGGCTAGGGCCTGCAGCTTAGAAACGGCCGGGTAATAGACCTTCCTCCCTCGTTCGCCACGGGCTCGAGCCGGATCTTTCCTACGAGGGCCCTTAGAAGCAGAGCCGATCGCTCCGTACGACTCCCCAGGATCGTTTGGAGGAGCCCTTGCCCTCTCCTCGATCCGAATGAGCAGAGGAAGGTTCGAAGCAGCATCTCGGCCGTTCCGCGTAAAGCAACCGACGCCTCAGTGGACCATCGCCTTGAACTTCGTCTCTAGCTTCTGGACGTCTGGATGGTCGAGTGGGATGTCGAGGCCGATCAGGGCGAATAGGTCCTTCAGGCTGAAGCCCTTGGCCAGAGGGTCCTCAAGCTTGAAGAAGATCGCGATGATCTCGCGAATGCCCACACGCAGCCAGGACGAGAGCACGAACATGATGGCGTTGATGGGCCACCCGACTTCGCCCCCGGTAAGCTTCGCGAAGGCCGGCGGCGGGTGATTCGCAGCACTTTGGATCAGGGTGCCAAGTTCCATCTCGATTGTGCCGTCCTCCACGAGGACGGCCAGCGCGCCTGCAGGGTGGCGTCGTGGTCCAGCATGTCTTCGACGAACTCCGTGAAGCTGATCTTCTTGGTCGGCTTGTAGCGCTGGAACTGCGGCGCGTCGTCCGGCGCGGTCGCCTTCATCACTGCGGCGAGGCGCGAGGGGAGCTTGGTCAGGTCCTCGAAGGGCTGCACCAGGGCGTGCAGGAGGAACCGCCAGGTACGGTCCGCGAGTCCCCGCTTTGCCAGCTTCGAGGTCGGCCGGCCGAACAGGAAACTGCCGGTCTTCTTGATCTCCTTGGGCACCACAGCCCGCTGGATCCCAGCCCGCCCAATAACTCACCCATACTCTCACCCGCCTTCTCCAGGAGGTCGGCAGGAGGGCGTCCACCGGGAAGGCGTCGTACCCTCGGGCGAGAAGCTCCGGCAGGCGCAGCTCTTCGAGGTCTTGCCAGGTGGAGACACCCATCCTCTTCAGAAAGAGTGCGAGGAGATCGGTGATCCCGGTCAGATCGGTCGCCGCCTTGGCCAGCGAGGCTTTGACGTGCTGGGCGAGGTCCTCGTCGGCGTCGCGCAAATGCTCGGGCCTTACTTCCTGCTGCTTGCTCTTCAACTCATTGATCACCTTGCGGAGCTTCTTGGCGTACTCGATCAAGTGATCGCCGGTCTCCTGGATCATGAACTTCAGGGCTTTGGTCTGCTCCTCCACCCAGGCCTTTGTCTTCAGCCGCTGCGCCTCGGCCTTGGAGCTCGACATCTCGAGCATGTAGAGAAGGACGACCAGTAGGATGAGGACGACGCCGCCGAGGACTTGGCTGATCTCCTTTGCCTTCTTGACGACCCGCCCGGGCAGGTCGTCGCTCCACACCTTCTCCAGCGCGTCGTAGATCGCTTGGGCGCGGACCGTCACCGCCCACACCTTGTCGGCGATGGAATAGACCTGCCAGGCGCGGGTGGCGCCTGGCGAGACCATGTAGGCGACCGCCATCTTCGCGTCCTTCATCTCTCGCTCCAGGCGAGCATCGATGCCACTGAGGTAATGGTCGATGGCCCCGGCGCCGTAGCCGTGGATGATGCCCCGGACGAACCGTGTGGCGAGATCGTCGGTCGTCGGTAGACACTTCACGACTAAGTCGACGACGATGGCGAGAATCTTCCGACGGGCCTCGACCCAGACTTCGTCGGCAATCTTGTCGATCACTTCCTTGGCGCTGAGCCGGGCGGCGAGCTTGCGCACGACGCTGCGCGCGATCACCCCGACGCCGTACTCCTCGACTGCCGCCGTGAGCGCAAGGCCGGCCACCGGTGCCGCGCCGGCGAGGAAGACCATGCCCACCAGCGGAATGACGCCGTTGGTGGCTTCGTACAGGTCGGCCGCGATGGGAGCGATCGACCATTCTTCGAGCCAATCGTCGAGCAGCATGCGGGTGACGAGGCCAGTCGTCGGGTCCCACTCGATGACGTCGAAAGTCTTGTGATTGCCGTGAGCGGCACGGGTCACACCGACGAGCTGCCGCCGTCCCCGGTCGGAGTACTGGCCCTGAGCGAGGATGTAGTTCCGGGGGTCTTGCTGGCACCAGGCAAGCAGCTCCTTCGCCGAGTCAAGGACCGGGCCAGGCGACGTGGTGGCGGCTCGTTTCTCTAGCTCGCCCAAGAAGATGTCCTTGCGCCGGTCGTACTGGGGCAGTCCCATCAGGTGGAAGCGATACGACTGGTCGGGGAAAAAGGTTCGGCGGAAGCGCTCGAACCACTGCTCATCGTCCTGCAGCCCCTTCAGCTGCGCGTCCTCGTAGTACCAGCGGAGATAGGCCTTGTAATCGACGACGAAACGCGTCGGCGCGATACCGTTCCGCAGCGGTCCGGGCTGGGCGTGGCTCGGCCGCGTGTCCCCGCCTTCGCTGACCTTGAAGACGGCGGCGGTCACCCGCGCGTCGGCCCACTCCGGATCCTTTGGGGGCCAGACGGTTCCCGCGGGAATACTCGCCACCAGAGGCTCGGCTCCTGTGAGGTCTGGCGGTTTTCCGGGACGGGTCTCTCTCACCAGCCGGAAGACAAAGAAAGCGCGGCCGACAGCAATATTCACGACTTCGTCGTCCGACTTCATCTCGTTCGCCCGAAAGTTCTCCTTGAGATAGGTCTGAGACAGCAGCGCCGGCCGGATCTCCCGCTGGTCGGGCGAAGTCGGGCGGTCGGCCTCCCACTTCTCGTAATAGTCCCCGTCGCGGAGGGCGTAGGTCGCATGGGTCTGCAGATAAGCCCAGAACTTGCGCGAGGCCCTCAGCACCTGCTGCTTGCTGGCGTTTCCTCCCAGCACCTTGTCGACCGCGCTCTCCGGCGGTGGGATCTGCTCGACGTTGACCTGGTAGGCGAGCCTTGGAACCGTTTCCTGATCGAAGATCGAGAGGTACTTGGGATCGAAGCCAACTCTCACGGCCGTGTCGCGGTCGTCCCAGACGAGGTCCACTCTGTTGGTCAGGGTGCAGAAGTCCCTCCCGATGTAGGTCCCCAGCGTGTCTGGATCGGGACTGAGCGAGGCGAGGATCGGCGCCACGGTCTTCAGCGCTCCCGGCCGGTCCATGGGGATCTTGGGATCGCGCACGATGCGATTGTGGTAGATCGGCAGACCGTCGCTCGGGCTCACGCCGACTGAGTCATTGGGGTTGGTGACGAGCATCCTGTAGCGGGTGCCAAGACCATACTTGGCGAGGCGCTTGACGTCATCCGCCGAGAGGAATATCCCCGATGGGGGCAGCGGTGGCATCTGGGGCTTGACCACTCGCCGGTAGCTCCCGGCGTAGAAATCGAACGAGTCAAACGAGGCGCCCTTCAGCCCGGGAAGGACCGGCAGGTCGTTGTCAGCGAGCCACAGGATGAACAGCCGCGCGAGCTCGGCCAGCTCCGCACCTTGCTTGTCGTCTGCGCCCGCCATCTACCTCAAGTCGGCGAGCGGGGTGTTCACCGTGATGTCTAGGGCGCTGACTGGGGTGTATTCGTACCAGCGCGCGATGCGCTTGCCCAGGCGGCCGGCGTCGATCTCCTCCTCGCTCGGCACATTGTCGCCGTCGGCGGCGGGGATGCCGGGATAGTTCGTCTCGGCGTAGGCGCGGATCTCGTCGGCGATTGTCATGTAGGGGTGATCGTCGCCGGGAATCGGCTCCTCCTTGAAACTCGTCTCGAACAGCTGGGTGAAGTCGTGCTCGAATCCCGGCCGTACGGTCAACACCACTCTCGCCGCCCCTCCACGGAGAAAGGTCTCATGCAGGCTGTCGGGGTGATGTAGGAACCGCTTCAGCGGCTGGTTGCGCGGAGCGTCCCAGAAGTAGGGATAGATGAAGTAGAGGACGTTCTCCCACTCGACGGCCTCGTGAAGGAACTTGATGAGCTCGCCCATGCGCATCACGTGGGCCCATTCGTCCTGCGTCAGCCCTGAGGGGTCGATGCTCTCCACGCCCCCCGGATCGCCCGTGTAGAGGGCCTCGATGGTGCTTGGCATCAGATCGAAGTCGGGCCCCAGGATCCAGCGGAGCGTGGTCTTCATCACCTCCTCACGCTCCATGCGGCGCAGCGTCAGGGGGTCCCACTCTTTCAGCTTGGCATCGAGCTCGTCGCGCCGGGCCTTGAGGTCGCCCATGAGCGCCGAGTGCAGGTCCTGCGCACCCTTGCGCATCTGCCCCCAGGCCTTGGCCTGCCACGCTTGGAAAGACTCGTCCGACTCGGTGACTTCCAACGTCGCCTGCACATGGCCGGTCT
The DNA here is from genome assembly GCA_963736455.1 of uncultured Acidobacteriota bacterium. Classification (GTDB taxonomy): domain Bacteria; phylum Acidobacteriota; class Thermoanaerobaculia; order UBA5066; family Gp7-AA6; genus DAHUXD01. The sequence goes on along the minus strand of CAVTON010000001.1, from coordinate 2,706,488 downwards.
TGAGTCCGTAGGCATACATCACGACGTCCAACCGTCCCGTGCGCCCGATCAGAAGCTCGAGACCGCTGTCGTACCAGTTGACGCCAGCAGTGGATGCGCTGATCTCCGGCGGAAAGTCGTTCTCAACGTCGAAATTACCGTTCTGGTAGAACAGGATGTCGGCGTGCAGCTCGCCCCGGGTGACCGTGTAGCCCGTCGGACAGTCGAACTGCACGGCGTCGATCCGGCCCACATTGGCGTCGACCTCGCTCTGCAGGGCATAAGAGAAGCTTTGCTGCAACTGGATGGTGACGGGGTCGGGCGGATCGACGTCCGCACCGTACTGGGCCGCGAGCTCCGGCCAGTTCTGCCGGGTGACGGCGTCTGGGCTCAGGTTGAATTGGAACGGTTGGGCGAGTGTCTCATCAATCTTCCGCAGCTCGTCTACCTGAGCGAGGAGATCGATTCCGGGCGCAGGCACGACGATGTCGTAGGTTAGCCTCAGGCCATAGCGGTAGAGATCCACTTGCCACTTGCGTATCATCTGGTGGAAGTCGATGCGCATCGGCTCAGTCTCGCTGGGATTGGTCACCACCCGCACCGACTGGTCTTCGACGCCCGCCTCTTCCTTCACGGTGAAAGTCGACTTGTGCTCCTGCCGCGTGCGGCTGGCCGCTTTGGAGGACACTTGCATGCTGTGGTTGCGGCTGTCGTGCTTGGCGGTCGAGTCGTCCGACGTCGTGTTGTAGCCGATCGAGGCGCTTGCTGATGCGAAGCCCCAGCCGCCGGAGGCGCTGGCCGCTAGGCTCATGGCGCTTGAGTGGCGCGACTGGGTGTCGATGGCGCTGGCGAGTTCGGTGTTCTCGGTAACGCTGTCCTCCTTGGACTGCTCGAACTCCTGGCTCACCACCTGTTCGAAACTGGTCGTCCGGCTCGACCACTCGCGGTGGATCAGCGTCACCGTCTCCTTGGGCGACAGGCCCACCGAGTGGACGAGCTCGCCGCGCACGATGCCGATCGGCGTCATGTCGATTCGCTCGAGATGCAGACGCCCAATCGGTTCGACCTTCATCTGGTCCTCGAACCCGGATGACAGGTCATCGGTCCAGTTCGGATCCGAGGCGTCGGGCTCCTCGGCGACGCCGACGATGAAGTGGTCCCAGTCAGCGTTGCGCAGGGCCGCATCGTCGATGGCGAGCCCGGCGAGTTCCCGGGCGAGCGCAGCCAACTCGACGGCCCTCGACGGCTCCTTCGCGCGTGCCCACTTGAGCGCGCTCGCGAGCGCCGACTTGCCAGCCGGCACGGCCGCCGCTGCCGGCTGGGCCGCAGCGGCCATCCGGGCAAGGGCGGCAGTGACGGGTCGACGCGATGGCGTCGCGGGCCGTGAAACGGCGCGGGCCGCCTCGAGCTGAGCGCCCGCGGCCGCTGCATGGTCGGCGATCAGCTTCTCGGCCTCTTGCACGAACACTGCACGCCTCGCCCTGCGGTGGCGGGCGAGCGCGCGGCCGGCACCCACGAGATCGGCCGGCGCCATCTCAATCAGCTTCAGCCGGGCGCCCCGGTTTTTGGTCACGTCTGCGAGCTGCGCCATCAGCTCGAGCGCTGCCGCAGCCCCCGGTGGATCGCCCTCTTCGCGGAGGCGCGCCGCCGCAGCGGCCTCGGCGGCTGTGGGGCGAAGGGCGTTCGCGAAGGCGACCTTCTCCAGCCCGCGCCTCAGTCGTGCGACCGCGCCACTGGGCACGTCGTCGGGACCAGGACGGATGGGGGCGTAAGTGACCTTGTAGAGGCTCCGGTCTGACGGTCTCGACATGCGGCACCTCCCGCTTGCACAAGACGTCATAGCACTCCTCGCGGGTCAATTCGGGAGAAAAATGTCCAGAACCTATATAGCGGACGGCGTATCGGATGTTTCGATGGCCGACGTAATTATGGATCGCACGGATTTCGTGCCCCTTTTTGGCGAGCTTATGTGGGGGTGGTCAGGTAAGCCGAGATTCGGATGGTCGCCGGCGCGAGTCACGACTTTTCGCACCGACGAGCAGGTCATCGTGCCGCGACGCTCCGTCATGGAGATATATCGTTGGGATAGGCGGCCGTGTGAGCGCAGTGGCTATCGTCAACCGGATGGATCACCGCTGACCCGCGATCCGATAGGGCGGGCCGTCTCGAGCAGGAGGTGAGAATGCGCACGATTCGGGACCCTGATGCTGACATTCCTTCTGTCAGCCAGAATGGAGTGCCAGACGGGAACGCGCGCGACGAGCGTCAGCGTTCGGCCCTAGGGATAGGAGTTTCCATTCGAGCGCCAAACCGGGTAACGGTATGACGAGCCGTGAGGGACCGCGGGGCAACGCGGACAAGAACACGGACAAATTGGAGGAGGAGGGCGAAATCATTCAGGAGTTCGCGAGAATTCCGCGCCTTCAACTCCCGCCGCCTCCACCATTTCGGCTTCCGACCGGATGCATCACTGTGATGCTAATATGCCATCGGAGTGATGCAATGCCCAAGACCCTGACCGTTCGCATCGACGACGCGACGTACCGCCTCATCGCCGAGGCCGCCGCCACGGAGAACCGCTCGGTTTCCAACTTTATCGAGACGGCGGCCCGACAGCGAGCCGTGGCGGAGATCTTCGTCCCCGATGCCGAGATGAGCGAGATTCGCTCCAGGCCCTCCCTCGGCCGGCGCCTCAAGAGAGGCCATCGAGACGCGGTGGCCGCCAAGGGCCGCTTTGTCTGAGTACCGTATCTTCGAGACTGCAGGTTTCCAGCGCGACCTCGCCACACTCGGACCCGAAGCGGCAAAACGAATCCAGAACACGCTCTTGAAGCGCGTTTATCCGATTCTCCGGGCCGCGCCCCGCGCCACGGCGGCGGCCGCGCGCCTCAGGGACTGGGACCCTCCGACCTGGAGAATTCGGATCGGGAGCTGGCGACTTTTCTACGAGATCGACGACGAGAAGCGCATCGTCTTCCTGACTGCCGCCGATCATCGTAAGGATGCCTACCGGTGACGCCCCGAAACCCGCGTGCCGCGGACACGGTTCTCCGGACGCGCCGGCGAAACGAATTCGGGGAACGCCCCCTCCGCCGTGTCTCTTCTCGAGGGAAGGAGCTCGAGCCAGGCTGAGCAGGGAGCGGCCTCTCCCGTAGCGCGCCTTGAACGGTTTTCGCCAATTTGTTCGGGGTCGCGGGTTTGCTAAGGTCGTCGTCATGTCCGGGCCTTCCCCCGAGCAGATCCGCGAATCGCTCGACTCCCTGTATCGCGTGGATTCGGGCCGAATCCTGGCAACTCTGATCCGCCTGCTCGGGGATTTTGATCTTGCCGAGGAGGCGATGCACGAAGCCTTTGCGGCTGCGCTGGGCCTGTGGCCGAAGAGCGGAGTCCCCGGCAACCCGCGACCATGGTTGATTTCGACGGCCCGATTCAAAGCAATCGATACCCTTCGCCGACGGGCACGATTCGACGCGTCCCAAGGCGAGCTCGTGCGGCATCTCGAAGCGCACTCGAGTTCGACGGAGAGCCTCGATGAAGACGACAGCCTCGAGGATGATCGACTGCGCCTGATCTTTACGTGCTGCCACCCGTCGCTCGCACCGGAGGCGCGCATTGCACTCACCCTGCGCGAGGTATGCGGGCTGACGACCGAGGAGATCGCGAAGGCCTTCCTCACCACTCCGCGCACGCTGGCGCAACGGATCGTGCGCGCCAAGGCGAAGATCCGAGAGACGCCGATTCCGTACGAGGTGCCGGCGCCGCAGGAATTGCCGGAGCGGCTGGGCGCGGTGCTTCAGGTCATCTATCTGGTCTTCAACGAGGGCTACTCGGCGGCGGCGGGAGCGGAGGTCACGCGGGCCGAGCTGACCGGCGAGGCGATTCGACTGGGCCGGTTGCTGACCGAGCTCCAGCCGGAGCCGGAAGTCCTCGGGCTGCTGTCCCTGATGCTGCTGCAGGAATCCCGCCGCGCCGCGAGAACCTCGCCCGCCGGAGAGCTGATCCTGCTGGAGAACCAGGATCGCTCGCTCTGGAACCGGGAGCAGATCGCGGAGGGAACGGCATTGCTGGAGAAGGCCCTGAAGTCCCGCCGCTTCGGCGCCTACACGCTGCAGGCCGCGATCGCGGCCGTTCACGCCGAGGCGGAATCGGTCGCCGTGACCGACTGGCGGCGGGTTGTCTCGCTGTACGACCAACTGGCACGAATTCAGCCTTCGCCGGTCGTCCAGCTCAATCGTGCCGTGGCCATTGCGATGCGCGACGGCCCGGAGGCCGGTCTGGCGCAGATCGACGCGGTCCTGGAACACGGCGAATTGGCAGAGTATTACCTGGCGCATTCCGCCCGCGCCGACATGTGCCGCAGGCTCGGCAGGACGGCCGAGGCCCGAACCTCTTATGAGAAGGCTCTGGCCCTGACCCAACAGGAGCCCGAGCGGCAGTTCCTGCAGGAGCGGATTCGGCAGTTGAAATAAAAAACGGAAAGAAAATTGGAATGGCTGTCGATTTTCCGGCCCCCCGAACGACTAGAGGGCAAAGGAACGATGAGCGACGGCTCCGTGAATGAACAGGAAACGAACATACGGAAACGAAGGAGAAAACACCATGCCACAGTATCTGGTCTGCAACTACCTCCCCGACGACTTCGACCCGTCGACCGTCACCGAAGCGATGATCGAGGAAATCCACGCGCTCAACCGCGAAATGATCGCTGCCGGGGTGAGGAAGTTCGCCTGCGGCATCTCCCCGGCCGCCAACGCAAAGACGGTGCGGAAAAGGTCCGACGGCAAGGTGCTCGTCACCGACGGGCCGTACACCGAGACCAAGGAGCACATGGGCGGTTTTTGGATACTGGAAGCCGCCAATATGGACGAGGCACTCGCGTGGGCGCGAAAGGGTGCCATCACCTGCGATGCCGTCGGCGAGGTGCGCGAGCTGCTTTTCTTCCCGGCTCCGGAACAAGGAGCTGGCGAAGGCAAGTAGACAACCTGGCCGCCGCGCCTTCGGAACACGCTCCTGGTGACGAGATGAATGAGCCGGTGCAAGGCTCCCCGACCGGCTGCGCCAATGCGCCGAGGAGAAGACCGATGAAATACGTCTGTTTGGGGTACTACGACAAAGGCAAGTTCGATGGCATGACCGAGGCCGAGCGAAATGCCATGTTCGACAAATGCTTTGACTATGACGACCATCTTCGCGCCAGCGGGAACTGGGGTGGTGGCGAAGCGCTTCAGGCTGAAGAGACCGCACTGACTCTGTCCTGGAAGAACGGCACAGTGGCAACGACCGACGGTCCTTACACGGAAACGAAGGAGCAACTCGGCGGCATTCTCGTCCTCGAGGCGAGGGACATGAATCATGCCGTACAGCTCATCGGCCAGCATCCGGCTCTGACGTATGGAAGCGTTTTTGAGATTCGGCCAGCGGGTGACATGAACGAAATCATGAAGGCAAGCTTGCGGCGACGGCGAAACGACGCCTCGCGATGAGGCAGGAGACTGACTTCCGGAGAGCAAAATCATGTCCTTCGTCAACGATCTGAGAGTCGCATTCCGCTCGCTGACCCGAACCAGAGGGCTTGCGCTCACGGTGGTGCTGACGCTGGCGCTCGGCATCGGCGCCAACGCCGCCATCTTCACACTGGTGCGCGGCGTGCTCCTCAAACCTCTCGTCAATCGCGACGAGGACCGGCTGATCTACATCCGCCAGAGCGCCCCGGGCCTCGGCGACGACGACGCGGCGTTCTCCGTGCCCGAAATCCAGGATTTGCGCGCCAGCGTGAGAACCCTGAGCGCGTTCGGCGATTTCTCGACCATCGGGTTCACCATGATCGGCCTGGGTCAGCCTCGCGAAGTTCAAGCGGGCGTCGTCGGGGGCAGCTACTTCGACGTCATGGGCCTTCACCCGGTCCTCGGCCGTCTCATCGGACCTCGAGACGACGGCCCCAACGCCGCCGGCGTCGTCGTTCTCACGTATCGTTTCTGGGCAACCGCTCTCAAGAAAGACCCTTCCCTCATCGGCAAAGCGGTTCGCCTCGACAGCGGTGTCCTCGGCAATCGGTCGGCCACCATCATCGGCGTCCTCGAACCCTCGGTCCCCTATCCCCAGGACACCGAGATCATCGCCAACGTCGTCACGAGCCCGCACCATCTCTCCGCCACCATGGTCACCGGCCGCATCCATCGCATGACCGAACTCTTCGGCCGTCTCGCTCCCGGCGTCACCCTCGATCAGGCGCGCGCCGAGTTGCGGTCCGTTTACGGGGCCATGATGAAGGAGCATCCCGAGGCCTATTCGCCCAAGGCGCACTTCCAGATCGGGGCGAAGCGGTTTCGCGACCAGATCACCTCGGACGCCCGGACCGTGCTGCTGGTGCTGCTCGCGGCCTCGGCGCTGGTCTTCGTCATCGCGTGCGCCAACGTCGCCAACCTGATTCTCACCCGAACGGTTCGCCGCGAGGGCGAGCTCACGATCCGTGCCGCGCTCGGGGCCGGCACGGGCGCGCTCCGCCGGATGCTGCTGGCCGAGAGCCTTCTGCTCTGCAGCGCCGGCGCCGCTCTCGGTGTCATCAGCGCGAAGCCGATGGTGGCGATCCTGGCCCGCTACGCCTCGCGCTTTTCGGTCCGCGCGCTCGATCTGACGGTCGATTCCAGCCTTCTCTGGGTCGGGGCCGCGCTGACCGTCGTCGCGGCGGTGATCCTGGCGTTCGCCCCGCGCCTGCCGTCGGCCGATGCGTCCCGTGGCCTCGGCCTCTCGAGCGGCGGCGTGCGGATGACCGGCAGCACCAGCCGCCGTCAGCGGATCTTCGCGGTGACACAGATCGCAGCATCCTTCGTGCTGCTGGCCGGTGCGAGCATGTTGATCACCACGCTGATCGCGCTGCAAACGGCGAAGACGGGTGTCGACACCCGCCACGTCCTTGCCATCAACGTCCCCGCCATGTCCTACGGCAAGACACCTCGGCAGGTGCTCGACTTCTACAAGGAGTCGATTCGCCGCGTGGATGCGCTACCGGGCGTGACAAGGACCGCGTTCGGCCTGATGGTTCCCTGGCGCGATGCCGCCGCCGGCGTCGGCCTTCAATTCTCCGCCGACGGTCGCGCCCATGCCGCGGGTGAAGAGGACCCTCGCGCGCAGTGGCGCGTCATCTCACCCGGATTCTTCGCCGCGCTCGGCGTTCCCATCCTCAGTGGCCGCGATTTCAACGACCTCGACGGCCAGAACAAGGATACAGATCCCGTCGTCATCATCAGCCGGACTCTCGCACAGCGCATGTTCCCCCACCAGGACGCCATCAATCGGCACGTCTATTGGACGGACCCCGTGCTGCAATTCGTCCCGGGGATCAGCGCCGCACCGCACCGCATCATCGGCGTCACCGCCGATCTCGACGACGAACACGTCGTTCCCGAACCGACCGTCACGATCTACAGCTCATTCGAAGAAGGTCCGATGTTCGGCGGCCGCCTTTTCATCCACACCGATACGGATCCGTATTCGCTGGTCACGCCGGTCACGCGGATCATTCGCGACCTATCCGCCGACCAGCCCATCGAGCATGCCGCCACTCTCGACGACGTCCGCGCGGAAGTGCTGACGCCGGACCGCTTGAACTCGCTGGTGTTTGGCGTGTTCGCGGCCGTCGCATTGTCGATCGCCCTGGTCGGCGTCGCCGGCGTTCTGGCGTTCTCGGTCAGCTCGCGGACGCGCGAATTCGGGATCCGCCTGGCGCTGGGATCGCAGCCCGGGGACCTCCTGCGCGGCGTCATCCGAGAAGGCGTCGTGATGGCTGCGGCCGGCGTCCTCACCGGCGCGGCCTTCGGGTTCGTGATGGCGCGTCTGGCGCGCAGCTACTTCCTCGACGTGAAGATGCCGGGCGCCCTGCCCGTGGTCCTTTCGACGTTCGTGCTGCTCGCGGCCGCGGTCGTCGCCTCCTCGGTGCCTGCCGCGCGCGCTGCGCGCATCGACGTCATGACGGCTCTTCGCGCCGAGTGAAAGCCCGGGAAACGCCTGCCACGGACACATCGCCGGGCGGGCGGACCGGCGCACGGACGAACGGGAGGAGCATTCCGGCATCGCTCGGGACCGGCGGTCGACGGGGGCCCTACGGAACCGGGACGACCGCGGGCACGGGAGCGGCCTCGATGGCCGCCATCAGGTTCCGCCTCGCTTCCGCGCTCTCGAGGCGCTTCAAGTACGTATTGTTCTCTTCCCAGAAGTCCGAGGCGCCGAAGGCCTTCCGCTCGGCGATCGCGTCGTCGACGCTCCACCCGTCCACGAGGATCCGGTAGACGGCGACGACCAGGCCCGTTCGGTCCTTCCCCGCCTGACAGTGGACGAAGACGGGCTGGTACTCCGGCGTGAGGATCACCTTCATCGCGCGCACCACGTCTTCCGTCTCCGGGTGCCACTGCTTGGCGTGGAGCCGGTAGGAGTTCAGCCCGACCCCCGCGAGAGCCGCGTCGTCATCGTGCCTCCACCGCAGCCCGACGATCGTCCGGATCCCGCGCTCGCGGAGCGCGCAGAAACCCTCGTGGGTCGGCTGCGCGCCGCGCGACAGGACCGGCGACACGACCGCGAAGTTCGGCACGCCGGCCACATCCTCGCGCACCGCGGGCTCGGCGCCGGCGAGCGCAAGCGCGGAGGCGCCCAGGAGGGCGATGAGGACCGTCAGGCCGGATGTCCTTCCGTCCAGGCCGGATCGAACGCCTCGGCATTTCGTGCGTGGGTGAGGCATCGCGCAAACGTCATGTATACATCCCGCTCGCCGCAAAGTAACGAGCGGATCCCCGGCCAGCGGAGCGCGCGCGCCAAACTCGTCCTCTGACAACGTGTTCCTAGAACCAACTTCCCCTCCGTGCGCGGCGGCGCACGGAGGGGAGAAGGCAGATCCCGCCCAGCACCGCCGCACCGGCAAAGAGTGGAGCGCGGTGAGTCGTCGCCCAGAGCTGCGTGGATTTCGCGGTGGCGCGCGCGTCGAACGTGCCGTGCGCTCCCCGGTCTCCCGGGAGCGGCTCCCAGAGATTGTTGGGCCGATGGGGATCCGCGGGCTCGTCGGTCTGCTGAGAGTCGTAGCCGGTCCTCCCGAGATAGCGGTCGAGCAGCGCCGGAGCGATCTTGTTGCCCACGATCGCCTCGACGGTGGGCATGGCGACGTAGAGCTCGCGGCGCCGGTGATGGGCCGCCCAGTGGATGGCGCGCGCGGCGACCTCCGGCTGAAAGATCGGCGGTACCGGCTGCGCCTTGCGCGGGAGCCGGGACTTGACCCAGGAGAACTGCGGCGTGTTCATCGCCGGCATCTGAACCATGGTCAAGTGCACGCGACTCTTCTCGTGAACCAGCTCGCACCAGAGCGAGTCGCAGAAACCCTGGATCGCATGCTTGGCTCCGCAATATGCGGCCTGCAAGGGAATTCCCCGATAGGCCAGCGCCGAGCCGACCTGGACGATCACGCCCCGATCGCGCGGCAACATCCGCCGCAGGGCCGCCAGGGTTCCATAGACGACCCCGAGATACGTCACCTCCGTGACGCGTCGAAACTCCTCCGGTTCCATCTCCCGGATCGGCGAGAAGACCGAGGTCATCGCGTTGTTCACCCAGACGTCGATCGGCCCGAACCGCTCCTCGACGGCGTTCGCGCAGGCTTCCACCGCCTTCGCATCGGCGACGTCGGCCGGAAACACGAGCGCCTCCCCTCCCTGCGCCTCCACGTCCCGACGCGCTCCTTCCAGGCCATCGCGTCCGCGCGCGAGGAGGCCGATTCGCGCGCGGCGGCGTGCGAACTCGATCGCGCAGGCCCGCCCGACTCCGGCGGATGCGCCCGTGATGACGACGACTTCGGAAGACCGCTCTCGACTCATGGTTTCCCTCCCTGCATCAGATCCTCCGCGACGATCCGAGCTCGAGATCCGCGATCGGCGTTTCATGGAGCCCGGGCTCATTCGAGCCACCCGCCCCGAAATCCGGCGCGGCGCAGCCCCCGCGTCAGGGGCTCGCAGCTCCGCATCAACCGCCAGATCAGCTCCGAGCGGGCGTTCTCGAGCATCAGGAGCAGCGGTCCCTGGTTGAGACCGAAGACCCAAGGCGCCACCCAACCGCGTTTGAGCGAGCTCGCCCGATGCTCCTCCTCCGGCGCGGGAAACGTCCGGTTGAAGCTCGCCTCGAAGCCATACGCCTGCCGATCTTTCAGGCCGAAGTCTTCGATGAAGCGTCGGAGAGAAGAGAGAACGCCGGGCCGATCGAAGGGGAGGCATGTGCCGACCGCCCAGGGCGAGATCGTTCCGTCGTCGGGCCCGAACGGGGCGCCACGCGCCCGGTAGCCGAAGAACTCCCGCTGGACGCCGTCGATCTTCATCGCCGCCGGCCCGGGTCCGTCGCTGGCCGTGAGGCCCCAGCAAGTCCGGCCGTAGCCTTCGAACTCCTTCGGGTTCCGGATCGCGTATTCCTGCTGGATCGAAACGGCGCGCCGGCTGTTTTCGAAGTAATCGATGCCGTGTTCGCGAAGGAATTCGTCCTGGAGACCGCGGAAGTCGATCCACACGTGGGAGAGCTGGTGAATGAAGAGCGGACCGGCGTGCAGGTACTCGAGGCCATAGATCTTCTTCCAGGCGTAGGTCGATGCCCAGGCCCGGTAGGATTCCGGCGGGATCGGATGCGTGGGCGACCCCAATGCGAGCGCGTAGAGAAACAGCGCTTCGCAATAGCCTTCCCAGCGGTAAGGAAGAAAACCCGACTCCGGCTTCCAGCCGTGCGAGACCGTGGCGCCGCGGTTCAGGGCCCAGCCCCAGTCCATCCGACGGTACAGGGAGTCGGCCAGCGCGCGAATCTCCCGTTCCTTGGGGCTGTCCGCGTCGAAGTATCGAGCCGCGAGAAGCACCCCGGCGATCAGGAGCGCGCTGTCGATGGTCGAGAGCTCGCACCGCCCGGTGCGCCGTCCGGTCGCCATGTCGAGGAAGTGGTAATAGAACCCGCGGTAGCCGGTCGCGTCGGGTTCGCGGCTCTGACGGCTGTCGCGCAGAAACTTCAGGGGCGCCAGCGTGCGGTCGACCGCCTCCTCGCGCGACCAGAAGCCGCGCTCGACTCCCGCCGCGTAGCTCGCGATGCCGAGCCCCAGCACGGCGATGCTCGCCGGCGCGCCCGGCTCCGTCTTGTCGGGCAGCAAGCCGTTTCCCTCGTTCGCCTCCTTCCGGAAGTAGCGGAACGTCTCGAGGGCGATCTCGTCGAGCAACTCGTCGTCGGTCTGGCGCGCCGAGGAGGGTCGCGGCCTCGGGGCGCCGCTCACGGGCCCGCCTCGAGCTCCACGGCGGCCACCGAGTTCGGTGGCAGCGAGAGCTCGAACGAGAGGCCGCCGTTTCCTTGAACCGGCGCCAGCGTCTCGATCCGGAGCGTCGAGGCCGCATGGAGATCCTCCGCCTGCCGGCTCGTCAGGCTGTCCGGCTTCCCCATCTCCTCCCAGGCCGGACGCGCATGGCCGTGGCTCTCGTCGATCCGCTCGAGCCGCGCGGGGGCGGTTCGGGCGCCGGCGAGTTTGATGCGGGCCCTCTCGGTGCGGATCGCGTGGCGCGGGAGCGCCCAATTGGTCAGGACGACCGTGGCGGCGCGGCCCCGGCGAGCAACCCAGGCGTCGACCGTGGGATGGGCTCCCTGGACCGGCAGAAGCTCGTCGCCCAGGCGGTGCAGCAGCTCGAAGGCGCGATACACGGGCTTCGCGACGCCCTGGAGCGTCAGCAGCCCGAATCCCCCGTGGAACGGAACGGAGCTGAAGTAGTTCTCCTCGAAGATGTCGGAGAACGTCCACCAGCTGTATGCGTCGACGATGCCGGCGGCTTCGAGGATCGTCTTGACCGCAAACGCCGCCGCGTAGGGCTCGTCGTGAAGAGGGTCGAAGGGGTCGGAGGAGGAGCTCCACTCCGTATAGAAGAGCGGTTTCGTGCCGACCCGGCGGCGCGCCTCCCGAGCCTGATCCCGGAGGATGCCCCGTCGGCTCCGGGAGAGCTTCGCGGCGGCGTCGTCGCCCGGCTTGCCGAAGTCGTCGGCCGGATAGTGGTGGGTCGAGACGAAGTCCAATGGGGCGCCTTTCCCGCGGCAGAACTCGAGGAACTCCTCGACCCAGGCGTTCCGCGCCGTGGCCGGGCCGCCCACCGTGAGGGATGCGTCCACGGCCTTGATCGCCCGCGCGGTTTCGCGGTAGAGCCGGAAGTATTCCGCGCGGGTTCCCGTCCAGAAGGCCTTCAGGTTCGGCTCGTTCCAGACCTCGAAGGGCCAGGTTCGAACCTCCTCGCGGCCGTAGCGCTCGACGGCGCGGCCTGCGAATCGCCGGATGAGCGACGTCCACCCCCGGTGACTCCGGGGCGGCGTCACGTTGCCGCGATAGCGGAAGACGGTCTTGTTCCCGGAGGCGAGCGCCGTGGGCATGAAGGACAACTCGACGAACGGCCGCATTCCGATCGAGAGCAGAAAGTCCCAGATCTGCTCGGCGTTGAAGAAGGAGTGGATGCGCTTGCCCTCCTCCTCGACCAGCGTCCCGACGTCGTCGCTGAGGATGCCGTGGAAGCGGACGTGCCGGAAGCCGAGCTCGCGGCGGCACCGTGCCAGCTGCTCCTGCCAGTCGGCGCGCAGCGCGAGCGGCGCGTGGCCGCTTCCGACGGTGTGCTCCCAGAAGTGCGGAAACGGCCGTCCCTCGCCCGAGACGTCGCACGAGAACGCCGCGCGCCGGCTCATCGCCTGCTCCGCCGGCCCCAGGCTGCGGCGAACAGTGCGGCGGCGGCTCCCCCGGCGACGATGGCGGTCGCCCGCGCCGACGGCCGCCGCGGCGCGCGCTCGCGATAGGCGCTCTCCGGAAATGCCGCGAGCCCCGGCTCCGGCTTCCGCAGGGCCATGTGCAGGACTTCGGCGAGGTGGAGCGCCTCCCGCCCGGTCTGCTGGCGGATCTGCTCGCGACACGAAAAGCCGTCGGCGATGATCAGGGTGTCGCTTCTCGCGTCGCGCACGGCCGGGATCAATGCCTGCTCTCCGATCGCGAGAGAGACATCGCAATGCTTGCTCTCGAAGCCGAATCCGCCGGCCATGCCGCAGCATCCCGACTCCGGCTCCTCCAGGTCGAGGCCCAGGCGCTCGAGCAGGCGCCGCTGCTCCCGGGCGCTGAGGACCGACTTCTGGTGGCAATGCGTCTGGAGGATCGCCCGGCGCGAGAGACTTCCCGCCGACCAGTCGGGCGCCCTTGCGGCCAGGAGCTCCGAGAGCAGCACCGTCTGCCGGCTCAGGCGCTTCGCATCCTCGTCGTCGGGAAGAAGCCCCGTCAGCTCGTCCCGGAAGACCGCCGCGCACGAGGGCTCGAGAACGGCGACGAGCGTTCCCGCGCGCAGCTCCTCGCGGAGTCCGTCCAGCGTCCGGCGCAGGAACGACCGCGCCAGGTCGAGCATTCCATAGTCGTAGAGCGGGCGGCCGCAGCAGAGCCGGCGGCGCGGAATGTCGACCTCGAAGCCCGCGGCCTCCAGTACCTCGGTGGCGGCTCGCGCCGTGCCTGGATGGAAATGGTCGTTGAACGTGTCCGGCCACAGGAGAACGCGGCCCCGGGGTTGGGAACCCCGCCGTTTCCGCGCGATCTCGCCGCGAGGTCCGCGCCGCGTCCGCCGAAACCAGTCGCGAAACGTCTGCGCGGCGAAGAGCGGAATCTCCCGACGGGGGTCGACGTCCGCGAGAGCGCGCGCGAATCGTGAGAGCGGAGGCGTCCGGGTCGTCATATTGACCAGGCCCGGGACGAGGGAGCCGACGCGCGCCCACCAGGAGATCAGGCCGAACGCGTAGGCCGAGCGCGGCCGCAGCCGCCCGGCGTAATAGTGCGAGAGAAACTCCGCCTTGTAGGTCGCCATGTCGACGTTGACCGGGCAGTCGCTCTTGCACCCCTTGCACGACAGGCAGAGGTCGAGCGCGTCGCGCACCTCGCGGCTGCGCCAGCCCGTCCGGATGGCGTCTCCCCGGAGCATCTCGAAGAGCAAGCGCGCCCGCCCGCGGGTAGAGTGCTCCTCGTCGCGGGTGACTCGGAAGCTCGGGCACATGGTCCCGCCCCCCTCGCGCCGGCACTTGCCGACGCCAACGCAGCGCAGCAGCGCCCGTCCGAAGCTGCCCTTGTCCTCCGGGTAGCGGAATCGAGTGGCGAGCCCGGCGGGCTCGTAGTCCGGGCCGAGACGGAGGTTGTCGGAGATCGAATAGGCGTCGACGACCTTGCCCGGGTTCATGCGCCCGTCCGGATCCCAGATGCGCTTGAATTCGCGAAACGCCTCGATCAGCTCCGCGCCGAACATCTTCGGCAGGAGCTCCGCGCGCGCCTGGCCGTCGCCGTGCTCGCCGGAGAGCGAGCCGCCGAGCGACACGACCAGGTCGGCCGCCTCGTCGACGAACGCCCGGTATCGGTCGATTCCCGGCTCCGTTTCCAGATCGAAGTCGATCCGGGTGTGGAGGCATCCCTGCCCGAAGTGCCCGTAGAAGTCGCCGTCGTAGCCGAACCGATCCATGAGCTTCCGGAGGCGGCGCAGATAGTCGCCCATCTTCTCGGGCGGCACGGCGGAATCCTCCCAGCCCGGCCAGGTCAGGGGTTTCTGCGGGACGTGCGCGGTCGCCCCGAGGCCCGATTCGCGGAGCTTCCAGATCTGCTCCTCCTGCCGGGGGTCGTCGTAGAGCCTCGAGTCGAGAGCGCCGTGGCGCCCCAACTCCCCGATCAGCCTGCGCGCCCTGGCGTCGGACTCCTCCTTGGACTCTCCGCCGAGCTCGATCAGGAGCCAGCCCGTGCCGTCGGGCAGAAGCTTCAGATTCCGCGGGTGCAGACCGACGGACCGCATGTCGTTGACGAGGCGGTCGTCCATGCCCTCGAGCCCGATCGGCCGGTGCTTCATGACCGCCGGCACGCAATCCGCGGCCGCCGCGACGCTCTCGAAGCCGGCGACCACGAGGCTGCGCGCCTTCGGATTGGGAACGAGCCGCAGCGTCGCCTCGAGCACGGTGACGCAGGTGCTCTCCGAGCCGACGAGCGAGCGGGCGACGTGGAATCCGTTCTCCGGGAGAAGGTAGGGAAGGTTGTAGCCGGAGACGCGGCGCGGGATGTCCGGGTATCGCTCTCGGATCTTTTCGGCGTAACGGTCGCGAAGCCGTACGAGATCGCGATAGATCTGTCCGGTCCTGCCTCCCGCCGCGCAGAGCCGCGAGAGCTCGTCCTCGGAGGTCTTCCCGACACGCATCCGCACGCCGTCGTAGGTGACGACCTCGAGCTCGACGACCTGGTCCGCCGTTCGCGCGCCTTCTCCCTCGAAAGCCGCCATGACGGAATGGATGCCGCAGGAGTCGTTGCCGATCATCCCGCCGAGCGTGCAGTGGCTGTGCGTGGCCGGATCGGGCCCGAAGGTCAGCCCGTGCGGGGCGGCCGCGGAGCGCAGCCGGTCCAGGACCACGCCCGGCTCGACGACGGCGGTCCGGCGGTCCGGATCGACGCCGAGGATGCGATGGACGTATTTCGAGAAGTCCATGACGACCGCCGCGTTGCAGCACTGTCCCGCGAGCGACGTGCCTCCGCCGCGGGAGAGAATCGGCGCGCCGTGCCGGCGGCAGGCCGCGATCGTCTCGAGGACGTCCTCCCGGTCGCGCGGCAGCACGACGCCGATGGGAACCTGCCGGTAATTCGAGGCGTCCGTCGCGTACAGGGCCCGGCTTCCGCCGTCGAAACGCACCTCTCCGCGAAGCCTGTGGGAAAGCTCCGCCGCGAGCTCTCGCGCATCGCCTCGAAACGCCTGCGCACCGCGATCCGCAGCGAGGTTGGTGCGGTCGATCGCAACCGGCGGCCGGGGGGCGTGGCTCCGTGCGCTCATATCGCGTAGCGCTCCGCGTCCGGGCGCTTCCACTCGAGGCCCAGTCCCGGACGGCTCCAGTCGGGTTCGAGCGAGCCCCCGACGGGCGAGAGCGCGCCATCGAAGAGCGCATGCTCGATCCGGACGTGATCATGGAAATACTCGATGTGGCGCAGGGGCGCGGCGCTGCAGCCGACGTGGGCATGGAGGGACGGAGCGCAGTGCGCGGAAAGGGGAATGCCTCGTGCCTCGCAGAGCACGGCGGCTCTGAGAAACCCCGTGATGCCGCCGGCTCGAGTGGCATCGGCCTGGAGGACGTCCACGGCGCCGGCCTCGAGCATCCGGCGGAAATAGAGCGCGTCGTAACCGTACTCGCCCGCCGCGATCTCCACCCCGGCGGGCGCCCGGTCCCGCAGGAGCCGGAGGCCTTCCAGATCGTCCGAAGGCACCGGTTCCTCGAACCAGGTCACGCCGAGTGACGCAAACGCCTCCGCGAAGGCGAGGGCCTCCTTGCGGGAGTACGCGCCGTTGGCGTCGACGAAGAGCTCGGCGTCGCCGATCGCCTCGCGCGCCGCGCGGACCCGAGACGAGATCCCGCGCCGGCTCCCGTCCGACCTTCATCTTGACGCGCGGAATTCCCTCCGCGACCCACCCGGCGAGCTGCTCGCGCAGCCTTTCGGGCGAATATGAGGTGAAGCCGCCGCTTCCGTAGACCGGCACCGCGGTCGCGGACGGCGCCCAGAAGCCTGGCCAGGGGCAGATCGAGCAAACGCGCCTTCAGGTCCCAGAGCGCGTTGTCCACCGCCGAGATCGCCATCGAGCAGATTCCCGGCCGGCCGAGGTTGCGGATGGAATGAACCATCGCGGCCCAGCAACCCGGGACGTCCATCGCGTCTCGTCCCTCGACGCACTTTGCGAGCTGGCCGCGGATCAACGCGGCCGTCGACGGGTCCGCATACGTGTAGCCGAGCCCTCGCCTGCCGCCGGCTTCGACCGGACCAGAACGAGAGTCGTCGACTCCCATTCGAGTGTGCCGTCGGACTCCGGGGAGTCCGTCGGGATGCGGTAGGCGGATACCTCGACGCTTTGGATTCGGACCGGACCCCCCGCCGCGTGAAGGTCGGCCTCGGGCCGGCTCACACCATCTCGCGCACTTTGTCCGAGAGGATGGTCAGGGCGATCTCCTTGCGGTTCGGCGTCCCCTTCGCGAGCGCCTCGGCGAGGTGCTGCGCCTGCTTGGAGGTGACCTTCGCCGGCATCGGCGGCTCGAAGGGATCGACCACGGCTTCGACGAGCGCCGGTCCCGCGGTCGAGAGCGCCTGGTCCAGAATCGCTCCGCAGTCTCTCGGATCATCGATCGTGAACCCCGCGCCGCCGCACGCCCGCGCGAACGCCGCGAAGTCGATCGGGTTCAGATCGCAGCCATACTCCGGGTTTCCCAGGAACACCATCTGCTCCCACTTGATCTGGCCGAGCGTGTTGTTCTTCATGACGACGATCTTGATCGGCAGCTCGTACTTCACCGCCGTGGCGAACTCGCCCATGAGCATCGTGAAGCCGCCGTCGCCCACGAACCCCACGCATTGGCGCTCGGGATACGCGATCTGCGCCGCGATCGTGTAGGGAAGCCCGTTGGCCATCGTGGCGAGGTTGCCGGACAGGGAGTGCATCTGGCCGCGCCGGACCGGAATGTGCCGCGCGAACCAGGTGGCGATCGTGCCGGAGTCGCAGGAGACGATGGCGTCCTCGGCGAGACGCTTGCCGAGCTCCCAGGCGACGACCTGCGGCTTCATCGGCATGTCGCGGCGCGACGCCTGCTCCTCCATCAGCTCCCGCCATTCCTTCATTCCCTTCTGCGCCTTCTCGAGAAACGCGCGCTCCTCCCGGCGTTCGAGCAGCGGCAGCAGCTCCCGGAGCGTTTGTCGGCTGTCGCCGACGAGACCCACCTCCACCGGGTATCGCAGGCCGATTCGCGCCGGATCGAGGTCGATCTGCACGGCCCGGGCGTCGCCGGGCTTCGGATAGAACTCGACGTACGGGAAGGAGGTTCCGACCATCAGGAGCGCGTCGCACTCCTCCAGGGCTTCCTGCGACGGTTTCGTCCCCAGGAGCCCGATGCCACCGGTGGTGTAAGGGGAGTCGTCGGGCACGGCCGCCTTGCCGAGCAGAGCCTTGACGATCGGAGCGCTCATGCGCTCGGCCGTGTCGAGGAGCTCGTCGGTGGCGCCCAGGGCTCCCTGCCCGACCAGCAGGACGGGCCTCTTCGCCGCATTCAGGATCTGCGCGGCTCGCGCGAGGTCCGTCGGTGGAGGCACCCGCGCGGAGTGGCCCTCGACCTCCGCGTTGTGCCTGGGCACGTTGCGGTCGGATCGCCGACCGTTCTCCTGCTCCTGGATGTCGACGGGGAAGTTGATGTGCGCCACGCCCTTGTAGGCGAGGGCGGTGCGGCAGGCCAGGTGGGCGACGTTCGCGACGTGCGCGGGGCCCATGACGCGCGTGTTGTAGACGCTGACGTCCATGAAGACGCGATCCAGGTCCACGTCCTGCTGTTGATGCGTATCGATCAAGTCGTGAAACGCGTGCCCGGTGATGGCGAGCACCGGAGCGCGGTCGAGCTTCGCGTCGTAGAGTCCGTTGAGAAGGTGGATTCCGCCGGGGCCCGAGGTCGCCAGACAGACCCCGAGGCGGCCCGTATACTTCGCGTAGGCGCAGGCCATGAAGGCCGCCGCCTCCTCGTGGCGGACGTGGATGAAACGCACCCGGTCCTGGCGCTTTCGCAGGGCCTCCATGATTCCGTTGATCCCATCTCCCGGCAGGCCGAAGATCACCTCGACTCCCCAGGTCTCGAGGACGTCGATCAGCGTGTCGGCGGCGGTGTCAGACAAGGCTTCCTCCCGCGTTGAAAAGTGCTTCGAGTCGCGGCTCAGTCCTCCGCATAGGCGATGGTGGAGAGCAGGGCGTTGGCCGGCTGCCGCGAATCCAGCCGCGTGTGCTGCACGACGATCGGGACATCCGATTCGATCAGGCTTGCATAGTCCGTGCCGCGGGGAACCGGCTCCGGGTCCGCGAAATCGTTGAACCGCAGGTGCAGGGTGCGCCGCGCGCCGACATCGAAGCGGTACGGACCGGCGGGCTCGCGATTCGAGAAGAAGACGGTGATCGTCACGCGGGCGTCGTGATCGGAGACGTTCAGGAGGCAGACGGCCTCGTGACTCGTCATTTCCGGAGCCGGACCGCGACTGCGTTTGGGAATGTATCCCTCGGCGATGGCCCAGCGCCTTCTACCGATCGGCCTCGCGATTTTCGGCGACCTCGGACTCAGGACTCCTCCAGGTCCTTTCATGCGATATCAGTGCCACCGCCGCGAGTCGGCCTCGATTCCGCGTGCGTGGATCACCATCGAGCGCGCTCGACTCTCGTGCAGCGAGTTGAACTTCCCTCGGCCGATCCGCCGAAGGACTGGAGCGCGTCCCTGCCGGGCCCGCCGACCCGGGGTCGGATCTAGAACCGCGGCCCGGAGGCTTGCTGCCTACGCGAGCGAGATGAAGGCGTTCGGATCCTTCCACTGCCCGCGCTCGTAGAGAAATCGAACCGCCTTGTCGACGACGATCTGGCCGTCGTCCGGAGAGATCGAGATCTCGGCGCGCTCGAGCGGCCGGGGCGTCGGCCCCTCGAAGTTGATGCCCGAGATGTAATAGCCGGACCCGTGGCACGGGCACTTGAACTTGTTCTGCGCGGGCAGCCAGTTCGGCGTGCAGCCGAGATGCGTGCAGACGGCCACCAGCGCATAAATGGAAGTGCTGTTGCGCACGATCCAGACTCCGAACTTTTCCTTCCAGCGTTCGTCCACGCCAAGGCCATAGCTGGAGGGATCGCCGGCCTTGAATCGAGTCGGCGGTTCGAAGAGGACGTTGGGAAAGAGGAAGCGGGCCGAAGTCACCAGCCCCGCGGCCGTGGCGGCGGCAAAGCCGCTCCACGCGAGCGCCATCCACTTCAGAGTCGAGCGCCGCGTCACGCCGTCGACATCGAGGGCTCCGTCGTCGGGGCGGAAAGCCGACGCGGCGGGAGCCGAGGACCTGGAAACCATAAAGCTCCCTCCCGGAGCAACAACGCGTTTTCGCCGCCGCGCATTCCGATTCGATCGTCGAAATCCGGGCGTGGGGAAACTCCGCCGGCGCGCCCGGCTCAGTGTCAGACGGCGACCGGGCCCGGTTTATGCGAGAAGACCCAGCCCGAGACGAGTCGTGCCACGAGAAAGAAGAACGGGCCATGGTCCGGTAGCGTTCCGGCAGCCGGCGGACGAAATCGGGCGGCGATCTCCGCGCGACCCGGATCCCCTTTTTCGCCGCATGGTAAGAAGACCCCGGATGCGAGCGCCCGCTGGCCCGATTCGCGCCGAGCTCTTCTCGGCGGAGCACCTGGAGGAGTTCGCCGCGGCGCTGGCGGCGAAGCAGCTCGTCCATTCGGGCAAGAGGCGGGGCCGGCCGCTGCTGCGACGACTCTCCGAGAACGCCCGGGTGCTTCTCGCCTCTCACCGCATCATCGAACAGGCGAGCCGCGAGTCGCACGCGATCTCGCCTGCCGCCGAATGGCTGCTCAACAACTTTCACGTCGTCGAGGAGCAGATCCGGGAGATCGGGGAAGACCTGCCCCCGGGCTTCTATCGCGAGCTTCCCAAGCTCTCGTCCGGCCCGCTCGCGGGGTATCCCCGCGTGTATGGGCTGGCGTGGGACTACATCGCCCATACCGACAGCGGGATCGACCTGGAGACGCTGGCGCGTTTCGTCCGCGCCTACCAGCGGGTTCAGCCGCTGACGATCGGTGAGCTCTGGGCCCTCGCGATTTCGCTGCGCCTGGTTCTCGTCGAAAACCTCCGGCGCCTGGCCGAAGGAGTGGCGGCCCGCGGCGCCGCCCGGGAGCGCGCCGACACGATCGCGGACGCGCAGCTCGGCACCACGGGGCAACCGAGACCCGATCCCGCCTCCGTGATCCACATGCTGGAGTCGCAGCCGTTCACGGAGGCCTTCGCCGTGCAGCTGGCCCAGAGACTTCGCGAACAGGATCCCGCCGTCACGCCCGCGCTGCACTGGCTGGAGGAGCGGCTCGCGCGAGAGGGCAAGACGGCCGAGCAGGCCGTCCGCGAGGAACAGCAGAGCCAGGTGGGCTCGCATGCGACCGTTCGCAACGTCATCACGAGCATGCGACTGCTCTCGTCCGCCGACTGGTCGGAGTTCTTCGAGAGCGTCAGCCTCGTTCACGCGGCCCTGTGCGACGGGACGCGGGTCGCCGAGATGGATTTCGCGACGCGAGACCGGTATCGCCATGCCATCGAGGCCCTCGCGCGGAGTTCCGCCTCAGACGAGCTGAGTGTCGCGCAGCACGCGATCGGCCTGGCCCGCGAGGCGGCCGACGGAGATTCCGGAGATGCCCGCCTCGCCGATCCCGGCTACTACCTCATCTCGAAGGGCCGTCCGCGACTGGAGGCCGCGCTCGGCTTCCGGCCATCGCTCGGTCTAAGGCTGCGCCGCGCCGCGTTCCGCATCCACACGCCGCTCTACCTCGGCTCCATCGCGGCGGCCACTCTCGCGATTCTGGCGGTGCCCCTCGTTCTCTCCTCCGCCCGGGGCATCTCGCGGGGAGGCGTCCTCCTGTTCGCGATCCTGGCCCTGGTGCCGGCGTCCGACCTCGCGAGTGCCCTGGTGCAGCGGATCGTCACGAAGCTCGTCCGCGCGCAACGCCTCCCGAAGCTGGAGCTCGCCCACGGCGTTCCGGAGACGGCGCGGGCCCTCGTCGCCATCCCGATGCTCCTGACCGACGAGGCCGAGGTCAAGGAGGCCGTCGAGCGGCTGGAGGTGCACTACCTCGCCGATCCCGATCCGGAGCTGCGCTTCGCGCTCCTCTCGGACTGGTCGGACGCGGCGTCGGAATCACTTCCCGAAGACGAGGCGCTGCTTGCGTCCGCGCGCGCGGGGGTCGACGAGCTCAACCGCCGATACGGCGATCGCTTCTGGGTCCTGCACCGGCGCCGGCTCTGGAATGCGGGGGAAGGCCTGTGGATGGGCTGGGAGCGCAAGCGGGGAAAGCTCCGCGAGCTCAACCGCCTGCTCCGGGGGGCATCGGATACCTCCTTTCTCCCTCTGCCCGACGGCGCACCGGCGTTGTCCGGCGTGCGTTACGTCATCACGCTCGATGCGGACACACGTCTTCCGCGCGAAACCGCCCGCCAGCTGATCGGAACGATCGCGCATCCCCTGAACCTTCCGCTCTTCGACGCCTCCGGCCGGAGAGTCGTCGACGGCCACGCCATCCTGCAGCCCCGGGTGACGCCCACCCTGCCGGAGACCGGCTTCGGAACACTCTTCCAGCTCGTTTTCTCGGGACCCCGCGGCATCGACCAGTACGCGTTCGCCGTCTCCGACGTCTACCAGGACCTCTTCGGCGAAGGCATCTTCACCGGCAAGGGGATCTACGACGTGGACGCGTTCGAGCGGGCGCTCTCCGATCGGGTCCCCGAGAACACGCAACTGTCGCACGATCTCTTCGAGGGCATCTTCGCCCGCGCGGGGTTGGTCTCCGACGTCGAAGTCTTCGAGGGTTTTCCCGGCCACTACGAGGTGGCGGCGTCGCGCCAGCACCGTTGGGTTCGCGGAGACTGGCAGCTGCTGCCCTGGATCTTCGGCGACGGTCCCGGCTCCGGCCGGAGCCACGGCGCGACTCCTCTCATGGGTCGCTGGAAGATGGCCGACAACCTTCGGCGCAGCCTCTCGGCCCCCGCCAGCCTCGCGACCATGGTCGCCGGGTGGTGCGTCGCGCGCGGAGCCGCCGCCGGCGTCTGGACGCTCTTCATCCCCATCGTGCTTTCGCTCATGACCGTTCTCTCCTTCTTCACGAACCTGCTTCCGGAGCGCCAGGGGGTCGCCAAGCGAAGCTTCCTGCGGGGGATCGTCGCGGACCTCGGCATCGGTCTCTCCCAGAGCGCGCTGCGCGCCGTCCTGCTGGCGCATGCGGCATGGTCGCGCGTCGACGCGATCGGTCGCACCCTCTGGAGGCTCGCGGTGACGCGACGCCACCTCCTGGAGTGGGTGCCCGCGGCGCAGGCGCATCGGGCGTTCGACCTGCGGGCCGCGGGGTTTTTCCGGAGGATGTGGCCGGCCGACGCCGTCGGCGTGGCGGCTGCGGTCCTGGTCGCCGCGTCGGGAGCTCGGTCGTGGATCTTCGCGGCCCCGTTTCTCGGTCTCTGGATCGCGTCCCCCTTCATCGCTCGCTGGATCAGCCTTCCGCCTCGCGATACCGCCGCCACCCAGCTTTCTTCCGACCAGACTCGGCGGCTGCGGAGGATCGCGCGGCGCACCTGGCGGTACTTCGAGCAGTTCCTGGGACCCGAGTCGCATCACCTTCCAGCCGACAATTTCCAGGAGATTCCGCAGCCCGAGACCGCCCGCCGGACGTCGCCCACGAACATCGGGTTGGCGCTGCTCTCGACCGTTGCCGCCAACGACCTCGGGTGGATCGGAACGGGCGAGATGCTGGAGCGGCTGGAGGCGACGTTGACCACCCTCCAGGCCCTGGAGCGATACCGCGGCCACTTCTACAACTGGTACGACACGAATCACCTGGCTCCCCTGGAGCCTCGATACATCTCGACTGTCGACAGCGGCAACCTCGCCGCGCACCTGATCGTGCTCCGGCACGCGTGCCTCGAGCGGCTCGAGGAGCCCGTCCAGATCGAACGGGCGCTCGGCGGAATCGGCGACACGCTCGGGCTCCTGCGCGAGGCCGCGGTCGGAGTTGCCGGCCGAAGCCAGGGAAGGGTCGTGACCCGCCGCCACCTCGAGCTGGTCCTGGAAGACGCGGAGGCTCTTCTCGCTCCCGTGCCCGCCTCGCGCGAGGAGTGGAAGCAGCGCCTCGCCGCCTTGACCGCCCAGGCCGAGACGCTGATGGACTCGGTCCGGGCCCTCCAACAGGAGAACCCGTCCGCGGCCGCGGGGGCGGCCCGGTGGGGCCGGTCCCTCCAGGACTGCGTGGCGAGCCACGTTCGCGACCTCGCCGCCGTCGAGGGGTCGGAGGATCCCGTCGAAGTCTTCAGCCGCCGCCTCTCCGGGATCGCCTCGACGGCCGCGGGCCTGTCCGAGGAGATGGACTTCACGTTCCTGTACGACCGGCCGCGCCAGCTCTTTTCGATCGGGTGCCGCCGCTCGGACGAAGCGCTGGACAGCGGGCGCTACGACCTTCTCGCCTCGGAGGCGCGGCTGGCGAGCTTCCTCGCGATTGCCCGCGGGTCCGTGCCGGTCGAGCACTGGTTTCATCTCGGGCGTCCGTTGACGCCCGCCGGTCGCGGTTCGGTCCTGCTCTCCTGGTCCGGATCCATGTTCGAGTACCTGATGGCGGACCTCGTACTCGACCCCCCGTCCGGCAGTCTCCTCGACCAGACCAATCACCTCGCCGTACAGCGCCAGATGCGCTACGGGGAGGAACGAGGCGTCCCCTGGGGAATCTCCGAGTCCGCTTACAACGCCCGGGACGTCCACTTCACCTATCAGTACTCGAGCTTCGGCGTCAGCGGTCTCGGCTTGAAGCGCGGCCTCGGCGACGATCTGGTGGTGGCGCCGTACGCCACGGGACTGGCGGCCATGGTCGACCCGGTCGCGGCCCTGGAGAACTTCGAGAGGATGGCTGCGCTCGGCGGCCTCGGGGACTACGGATTCTACGAGTCGATTGACTACACACCCACGCGTCTGCCGGAGGGGCAGACCTTCGCGATCGTCCGGGCCTACATGGCTCACCACCAGGGCATGACGATCCTCGCGCTGACCAATTTGTTGCTCGAGTGGACGATGCGCCGGCGCTTCGCGGCGGACCCGATCGTGCAGGCCACGGACCTCCTGCTCCAGGAGCGCACGCCGCGCACCGTCACCGTATCGCGCCCCTTCTCCGCCGAGGCCCGGCGACCCAGGGTCCGCGATGGAGCGCCGCCCGTCCTGCGGAGATTTCGATCTCCGCACGATCCCACTCCGCGCACGCACCTGCTCTCGAACGGCCGGTATTCCGTGATGATGACGGCCGCGGGCTCCGGATACAGCCGCTGGCGAGGGCTGGACGTGACGCGCTGGCGTGAGGACAGCACTCGCGATGCCTGGGGAACCTACGTGTTCCTCACCGACGGGGAAACGGGCGAGACCTGGTCCGCGGGGTATCAGCCGGCGGGCGTCGAGCCCGATTCCTACGAAGCGATCTTCGCCGAGGATCACGTCGAGATTCACCGGCGGGACGGGCCCATCGGAACGAGCCTCACGACCCTCGTCTCGACCGCGGACGACGCCGAAGTCCGGCAGATCTCGCTCACGAATTACGGGACGCGCGTCCGCGAGATCGAGCTGACGTCCTACGCCGAAATCGTGCTCGCGACGGCGGCCGCCGACGCGGCGCACCCCGCCTTCTCCAACCTCTTCGTGCAGACCGAGTTCGTTCCCGGGGTCGAGGCGTTGCTCGCGAGCCGGCGGCCGCGAAACGACGAAAACGCCGTGTGGGCCGCTCACGTGATGGTCGTTCCGGGCGAGATCGCGGGCACGCTTCAGTTCGAGACGGACCGTGCCCGCTTCCTCGGTCGCGGGCGCGGGATCCGGCATCCCAGCGCGATCGAGGAGCGCCGCCCGCTCTCCAACACCGTCGGCGCGGTGTTGGATCCGATCTTCAGCATCCGGCGCCGGCTTCGGCTGGCGCCCGGCGCGACGGCCCACGTTCATCTCGCCCTGATCGCGGCCGACTCCCGCGAACGCGCCCTCGCCTCCGCCGACAAGTACCGCGATCCCACCACGTTCGATCGCGTCGCGAGCCTGGCCTGGACCCAGGCGCAGGTCCAGCTTCGCCACATGGGAATCACGATCGACGAGGCCCATCTCTTTCAGCGGCTCGGGACGCGAATCCTCTATTCGGATCCGACGCTGCGCGCCCCGGCCGCGACGCTCTCGCGCAACCTCCGCGGCGCGTCGGCGCTCTGGCGGCACGGAATCTCCGGAGACCGCCCGATCGTGCTCGTCCGGATCGATCAGGTCGACGACCGGGCCATCGTGCGCCAGCTCCTGCTTGCCCACGAGTACTGGCGCCTCAAGGGACTCGGCGTCGATCTGGTCATCATCAACGAAGAACCCGCCTCGTACTCTCCCGAGCTCGCTTCCGCCCTCGACTCCCTCGTTCGCGCCGGGACGCGAGCCTTCGGCAGCGCCGAGGAAGGCACGGTCGGCGAGGTGTTCGTGCTGCGCGGCGAATTGCTGTCGGCGGAGGAACGGGACGCGCTGGCGACCGCCGCGCGGGTCGTCCTGCTCTCACGCCACGGAACGCTCGCGGAGCAGGTCATTCGCCTGCTCAAGCGAACTCCGGCCCGGCGCGCCGCGCAGGCCGTCCTGCCCGGGCCCTCGGCCTCGGACGCGCCGCCGCCCCGGATCCCCCTCGATTTCTTCAACGGACTGGGTGGCTTTTCGAAGGACGGCGAAGAGTACGTGACCATTCTCGGAGAGGGTCAATGGACGCCGGCGCCCTGGATCAACGTCCTCGCCAACGCCCGGCTGGGCTGCCTGGTCTCGGAGTCCGGATCCGCCTACACCTGGGCGGGCAACAGCCGGCTGAACCAGTTGACCCCGTGGTCGAACGACCCGGTCAGCGATCCTCCCGGAGAGGCTCTTTTCCTGCGCGACGAGGAAAACGGAGAGCTCTGGTGCCCGACGCCGCTGCCGATCCGCAACGACGAGTCGTACGTGATCCGTCACGCGCCGGGATACAGCCGCTTCGAGCACGAGCACCGCGGCGTCGCCACCGACCTTCTCGTGTTCGTTGCCCCCGAGGACCCCGTCAAGATCGCGGTTCTCGGACTGGAAAATCGATCCGGGCGCCCACGGTCCCTCAGCGTGACCGGGTACGCCGAGTGGGTCCTCGGCGCGCAGCGGGAATCGACGGCTCCATTCATCGTCACGGAGTTGGACGCCACGGGGGCCCTCTTCGCGCGAAACTCCTGGAACGAGTCGTTCGCGTCCTGCGTCGCGTTCGCGGACCTCGGACCGGGCGATCTCGACTGGACGGCCGATCGGACCGAATTCCTCGGCCGAAACCTCGGGCTCGACGCCCCCGCGGGGCTGGCTCCCGAGGCGATCCTCTCCCGGCGAGCCGGCGGAGGGATGGACCCCTGCGCGGCGCTCCAGCGGCCGATCCGTCTGGAGCCGGGACAACGCACGCAGATCGTGTTCCTGATCGGCGAGGGCTCCGACGTCGAAGAGGCTCGGCAGCTGGTCCGGCGCTATCGGTCCATCGATCTGGGCGCCACCCTCCAGGCGGTCCGCGGGACGTGGCGGGACTCGCTCACCGCTCTGCAGGTCCGAACTCCGGACGCCTCGATGGACCTGCTGCTCAATCGCTGGCTGCTCTACCAGGTCCTCTCCTGCCGCTACTTTGCCCGGTCCGCCTTCTACCAGGCCGGCGGCGCCTGGGGATTCCGCGACCAGCTCCAGGACGCGATGTCGTTCGCGGTCGCGCGGCGCGAGCTGACCCGGGCACACCTGCTTCGGGCGGCGGCGCGGCAGTTCGAAGAGGGAGACGTGCAGCACTGGTGGCATGAGCCCGGCGGCAAGGGCGTGCGCACCCGGATCTCCGACGATCTCCTCTGGCTCCCGTACGCGACCCGGCACTACGTGGACGTCACCGGCGACGGCGCCGTTCTCGACGCGGAGGCGCCCTTTCTCTCCGCCGCGCCGCTCGCGGAGGGCGAGACCGACCGGTATTTCGAGCCCGAGGTTTCCGCAAAGAGGGCCTCGCTGTTCGAGCACTGCGCCCGCGCTCTCGACCGAAGCCTGAGTGTCGGGCCTCACGGGCTGCCGTTGATGGGCTCCGGAGACTGGAACGACGGCATGAACCGCGTGGGGATCGGAGGAAAGGGCGAGAGTGTCTGGCTCGGATGGTTCCTCCTCGCCAACCTCGAGCCCTTCGCGGAAATCGCAGAACGGCGCGGCGAGGACGCTCGGGCTCGATCCTGGCGGGCGCACGCCCAGGCCCTGAAGGCCGCCCTCGAGCACGACGGGTGGGACGGCGACTGGTATCGCCGCGCCTTCTTCGACGACGGAACGCCGCTGGGATCGGCTTCCAACGACGAGTGCCGGATCGATTCGATCGCGCAATCGTGGGGCGTGCTCTCGGGTGCCGCGGATCCGGAACGGGCCCGGCGCGCCATGGCCGCCGTGGACGAGCACCTGATCCGCCGCGGGGACGGCCTCGTCCTGCTCTTCACGCCGCCGTTTGACCGCACCTCCCTGGACCCCGGCTACATCAAGGGTTACGTCCCCGGGGTCCGGGAGAACGGGGGCCAGTACACACACGCCGCGGCCTGGGCACTGATCGCGTTTGCGGCGCTCGGCGACGGAGACAAGGCCGGAGAGCTGTTCGCGATCCTGAATCCGATCAACCACGCGAGCACGCGGTCGGGCCTGTATCGGTACAAGGTCGAGCCTTACGTGATGGCCGGCGACGTGTACTCGACCAGTCCGCACACGGGCCGAGGCGGCTGGACCTGGTACACGGGCGCCGCCGGCTGGATGTACCGCGCGGGCATCGAATCCATCCTGGGTTTTCGCCTGCGGGGCACGAAGCTCCAGGTCGATCCGTGCATTCCGCGGGTCTGGCCCCAGTACGAGATCGCCTTTCGCTACCACTCCTCTTTCTATCGGCTCGTCGTCGAGAATCCCCACGGGGTCATGCGCGGGGTCGCGCGCATCACGCTCGACGGCCAGCGCCTGGTGGGCCCGGAAATACCGCTGGCCGACGACGGCGTCGAGCACCGGATTGCCGTGGTCCTCGGCCAGGCGTGAGCGGCGCAGGGCGCCGCGAAGCGGCCCCGGCGGTTAGTACGCGACGCGGCGAGACGGCGCGAGGACCGGCTTCCTCTGGACTCGCACGCGAGCGTCGACGACACGGACGCCCCGTTCCAGGACCTTGACGGGATTCAGGTCCATCTCGCTGACGTCCGGGCAGGCGTCCACGAGAGCGGAGAGGCGAAGGAGCAGGTCCTTCAGAGCCGCCTCGTCCTTCGGAGCCGACCCGCGGTAGCCGCGCAGCAGCGCGGTGCCGCGGACCTCGTCCAGCATCTCGCCGACGTCCACGTCGGTCAGCGGGTGCAGGCGGAAGGCCACGTCGGCCAGGAGCTCGACGAGCGTGCCGCCGCTTCCGTAGAGGACGAGCGGGCCGAACGTCGCGTCTCGGGTCACGCCCGCGATGACCTCGACGCCGTCCGGCACCATCGCCTGAACGAGAAACCCGGCGATCTGCGCGCCGAGACGACCCTTCAAATCGCGGCAGGCGGCGACGACCGCCGCTTCGTCGGCGAGGCCGAGCCGGATGCCTCCGACCTCGGTCTTGTGGAGAATGGCGGGCCCGACGGCCTTCAGGGCGACCGGGAATCCGAGCGCCCTGGCGGCCTCGGCGGCCTCGGCTTCGGTTGCCGCGACGCGCGCCGGCGCCACCGGGATTCCAAAGTCCGTCAGCAGTTCCTCGACCTCGAGCGGGGAAAGCCAGCCTCCCCCCGCTCGAGCACGCTCGCGATCAGGCCGCGCGCCCGATCGATCCCGAGGTTCGGCAGCGCGGGCACCTTTCCGGGCGGCCGGCGGCGCCACGCTCCGAAGGCCGCGGCGCGCGAAAGGGCGATCGCGGCCGATTCCGGGAAGGGATAGCAGGGAATCGGCGCGAGGACCGGCGGCGCTCCCCGGGCGCTCATGAAGGTCGCGAGCACCGGCTTTCGTGCGCCGGCGGATCCATTGACGATCGCCTCGGCGACGGCCTCGGAGTTCGACGCGATCGGCGGGATGAAGATCACCAGGACGGCATCGAGCCCTTCGTCCGCGAGAAGGATCTTCTCGGCGCGGCGGTAGTGCTCCGGATCGGCCGACGCGAGCATGTCCACCGGGTTGCGGACGCTCGCCGCCTCCGGAAGAAAGGACCTCAGCTGCGCGGCAGAGTTCGAGGAGAGCGGTGGAACCTCCAGGCCCCAGGCGTCACAGGCGTCCGCGGCCAGGATTCCGGGACCGCCGGCGTTGGTGAGGATTCCGACGCGGCGTCCCTCGGGGACCGGCTGGTGGGCCAGCAGCATCGCCACGTCGAAGAGCTCCTCGAGCGTGGTGGTCCGAATGACTCCGGCCTGACGAAACAGGACGTCCACCACCTGATCGGACTCGGCGAGGGCGCCGGTGTGCGAGGACGCGGCGCGCGCGCCCGCACGGGACCGTCCGGACTTGACGGCCACGATCGGCTTCTGGCGCGCGACACGGCGTGCGATCCTGGAGAACCGAATCGGGTTGCCGAAGCTCTCCAGGTAGAGCAGGATCACGTCCGTTCGCGGGTCTTCGGCCCAGTACTGGATCAGGTCGTTGCCGGAGACGTCGGCCTTGTTTCCGACGGAGACGAAGGTGGATATCCCGAGGTGGAGCTTCTCGGCGAAGTCGAGGAGGGCGAGACCAAGGGCTCCGCTCTGTGAGGACAGCGCGACGCGGCCCTCGGGGGGATAGACGGGACCGAACGTCGCATCGAGCTGGACCCTCGGATCCGTGTTGATCAGGCCCATGCAGTTGGGTCCGACCATGCGGATGCCGGCGGTCCGCACCTTCTCCAGGAGAGCCGCTTCTCGCCGGCGGCCTTCCTCTCCGGTTTCGGAAAAGCCGGCCGTGACAACCACGATCCCCGCGACCCCCTTGGCGACGCAGTCGTCGACGGCCGCCTCGACGTGGCCGGCCGGGATCGCGATGACGGCCAGGTCCACGGGGCCCGGAGCCTCGGTCAGGCGCGGGTAACACGGCGATCCGAGGATCTCCGCGTGTTTCGGATTGACGGGCACCACCTTCCCTCGGAATCGGCTCCTCAGGTTGTGGAGGATCTCGGCCCCGATCTTGCCTCGTTCCGCGCTGGCTCCGATGACGGCGACGACCTCGGGCTCGAACAACCGGCGCATGGACGCCGAGGCCGCCCGTTCGGAGCGGTCGGCAACCTTCTCGTCGTATGCCGCCGTCGGGGAGATGTCGAGGAGGATCCGTTCCACTCCCCCATCGAGACGGCGCTCCTCCGCCAGGAACCCGCAGCCCCGGAAAACGTCGATCATCTGCCGGTTGTGCGGCAGGACCTCCGCCTCGAACCTTCGAACGCCATGTTTCCGCGCGACCTCCGCGAGTCGATCGAGCAGAAGGGTCCCGATTCCCTGTCCCTGCAGCGAATCCTCGACGGCGAAGGCGACCTCCGCCCGTTCGGCGTGCCGCGGAAGCCGAAAGTAGTGGGCGATCGCGACGACTCGCCCGCCCGCGTCGCCGACGAACGCGAACTGACCGTCGTAGTCGACCTCGCAGAAGCGCGCGGTGGCCTTCGAATCCACCTGGCGCGACGAAAAGAAGCGAAGGTAGAGACTGTCCGGGGAGAGCCGGCCGAAGAAAGCCAGGAGCGCGTCGGCGTCGTCGGGGCGGACCGGGCGCAGGCGCAGAGTCGAGCCTGACCGCAGGACGACGTCTTTCTCCTCCTCGGAAGGATACGCAGGAATCATCGGACCTCGCCCCTGGGAATCGCCGACTTCGAGAATTTTGATGCAAGTGGATCATACGGCCCGTCCCGGTACCGTCTATGTTGAGGGCATGAAGGTCCTGGTCGCGACCGACGGCTCCCGCGCGTCACTCGCCGCATTGAAGTTCGCCTCGAGCCTCGTGGACGGTCAGGACCACGAGCTCGTCGTCTTGGCAGTTCACGCGAACGGGGCGAAGGCGGGTTCGAGGACCGGCGGCCTGGAACGCTTCCAGGCTCAGAGGGTGCTCGAGGATGCGGCTCGCGTGCTCGGCCGCGCCGGCGTCTCGCCGACCCGGTTCGAGCTTCTTCTCGCCCGAGAGTCCGACGACATCCCGGAAGTCATTTGCCGGCAGGCGGATCGAGCCCGTGCGGGGCTGATCGTCGTGGGCAGCGAGGGCCGCGACTCCCTGGCCGAGTGGGTCGTCGGAGGAACGGCTCTTCGACTCATCTACCTCTCACACCGGCCGGTCACGGTCGTTCGGTCTCCGGCGAGGCGAAAGTCTCGCTGACGGGTGTAGGCTGGTTGCCGGAGTAGGCCGGTTCGTAATTCCACCGAAGTTCTGGACCGGATCGCGCGCGGGGGCGAAGCCGTGTTCGCCATTGATTCCGCCGACCGGATCATCCTCTGGAACAAGAAGTGCGAAGAGTTGCTGGGCCATCCCGCCCGCGCGGTCCTCGGAAAGCGATGCGACGACGTGATCGGCGGCCGAGACGACAACGGAAACATCTATTGCTACCGCAACTGTCCGGTAGCGCACCAGGCTCGCGATGTGCCGAAGGAGCCGGTCCATCGCTTCCGGCTCTCGATCGAAACCGCGGCCGGCGAGCGCAAGTCGGTCGGGATTTCTCTGTTCGCGATCCCGTCGTACCATCCCGCCCTCGCAACCGTCGTGCACGTCCTGAGAGACGAAAAGCGGGGACCCAGTGCGCTCGAGCGCGGCCTGGCCGAGGCAAGCGATGCTCGCGAGCCGCTCTGGCCGATGGAAACGAGCGCGGGCCGTTCGATCGACCTGACGCCGCGGGAAAAGGAGATCCTGCGCTGCCTCGCCCGGGGGCTCTCGACCGCCGCGATCGCAAAGGAGCTCTTCATCTCGCCGGTCACCGTCCGCAATCATGTTCAGAACCTCATCGGAAAGCTCGGTGTCCACACCAAGCTCGCAGCCGTCGTCTTCGCGTATCGACACGGCCTGATCTGACGGCGACGCGACCTTCGTCGCGGGACGGGTCATGCTCGGTCCGCATCGAATGCGATGCCGGTCCTGGGCGCTCGCGTCTCGAACGGCGGAGCATTTCTCGAGGCCAACCCGGACGTTTGCGGGCGGACGCACCTTGATGAACTTGCGTCATTACCTGAGCCTCGCGGACGGATACGATGACGGTACGAGGAAGGGAGAATTCATGGAACCTCCGCAAATCCACTTTCTCGACATGCCGACCTCCGAGGCGATCGAGGTCAAACTCCGCGAGCGCGTCGAGAGCCTCGAACGATTCTCGTCGAACATCCAGAGATGTGAGGTCTGGATCTCGTCGCCTCATGGCCATCACCGCAAGGGCAGGATGAATGGCGTCCGCGTCCGCCTCACGGTGCCTGGTGGCGAGATCGACATCGACCTTCAGCCGGCGGAAGAAGACGTCTACGTCTCGATCCGTGAAGCCTTCGACGCTGCAAAGCGCAAGCTCGAGGATTACGAGCGCCAACGCCGCGGCACGGTGAAGACCCATCCGCGGTCCGCGAAGGCTGCCCGAGGCCGCGGCGCGATTCCCGAAACCGACGCCACCGACTCTTGAACGCCCTCGAGGTCGAGCATCTGTCTGTTGCCTTCGGGCAGACCCGCATTCTCGACGACCTGACTTTTCGCGTCGAGGCCGGGACGTCTCTCGCGGTCATCGGACCGAACGGCTCCGGAAAGACGGTCCTGTTCAAGGCCCTGATCGGCGCGGTTCCTTTCGAAGGCGCGATTCGATGGGCGCCGGGCACGACGATCGGGTACGTGCCTCAGAAGCTCGACATCGAACGCGACCTTCCTCTCACCGGTCTCGACCTGCTGCGCGCCAAGGCGAGGATCGCACGGGTCCCCGCGGCGGAGACCTCGCGAGCCCTCGCCGCCGTCAACCTCGGCGCCGCCGACGCCGCGCGACCGATCGGCACGCTGTCGGGCGGACAGTTCCAGCGACTCCTTC
Source organism: uncultured Acidobacteriota bacterium (assembly GCA_963736455.1). Taxonomy (GTDB): domain Bacteria; phylum Acidobacteriota; class Thermoanaerobaculia; order UBA5066; family Gp7-AA6; genus DAHUXD01. The sequence continues at coordinate 2,672,925 of CAVTON010000001.1, read as the reverse complement.
TCGCCCTCGCCCTCATCGGGCATCCGTCCGTGCTGCTCTTCGACGAACCGACCGCCGGCGTGGACGAGCCGGGAGAGGAAGGGTTCTACGAGCTCTTTCGAAACCTGCAGCGACAAGAGAAGCTGACTCTCCTTCTCATCTCTCATGAGCTCAATCTCGTTTACCGCTTCGCCGACAACGTCCTCTGTCTCTCTCGCCGCCGCGCCTGGTTCGGCCCGTCGGTCGCGATCCTGACCCCCGAGCGGCTGCGGGAGGTTTACGGCACGACCATGAAGTTCCATGTTCATGACGATTCCGCCGTTTAGCGAGCTTCTCCTCAGCCTGGCGATGGCGGCGGCCGCCGGCCTGATCGGCTCATTCGCGGTGTTGCGCCGAATGACGCTGGCCTCCGACGCGATCTCTCACGTCGCGCTTCCCGGGATCGGAATCGCGCTCCTGCTTCACGTCAATCCACTCCTCGGGGGCTGCGCGGCCCTCTTGATTGGAACCCTGCTCATCTGGGCGGTTGAGCACAAGACCCGCATACCCACGGAGGCGATCATCGGCGTCGTCTTTTCGACCGCGCTCGCGATCGGCAGCCTGCTCACGTCCGGCGAGGACCTCATCGAGGCCCTCTTCGGCTCCTCGGGGAGGGCGGGAAACGCCGAGATCGTCTTCGGGTTCGTCGCGGCGGGTCTCGTCATCGCTTTCGCGATGCTGGCACAGGACCGCCTCGTCCTCGCGCTGGTCTCGCCCGATCTCGCTCGCACCGCGGGCATCGACGTGGCGAGGCTCAACCTGCTCTTCCTCCTGGCGTTCGCCCTCGCCGTTTCCCTCGGGCTTCGGTTCCTGGGTGTTTTGCTGATGGGATCGCTCATCATCATCCCTGCGGCCACGGCCAAGCATCTCGCGCGCAGTCTTCCGCAGATGCGGGCGATCGCGATCGTTCTGGCGACCTCGTGCACGCTGCTCGGAGCCGTGGCGGCTCCCTGGCTGCGGCTCGAGCGAGGGCCCATAACGATCGCCATTGCAGCGGCGCTCTTCTTCGTCAGCCTGGCGATACGCCGGGACGGGTGAGGACGTCTCCCCCTCACGCCGTCGTCACACTCCGGTCGGATAGGTTTCCGGAACCTCGCCTCGCGTCCAGAGCGCGCCCTTCTCGAGCGGCTCGACCGCTCGGGTGTGATCGATGTGGAGAAGCCCGTCGAACTGCTCGGGCAGCAAGGCATGGAAGTAGTGACTCTGCCGTTCCGTTTCCGGGAGATAGATCACGCCGATCGCCCTCTCGAGATGCGGCTCGCTCAGGGTCGGGACGGCATTCTGAGATCCGAGCGGCCTCCGGAGAGCAGATCAGGAGGCCTCCATCGTCGACTCGGCCGCTTTTCATCGCTCCACCTCGACGACAGGCTGTCACTCCGCTTGCAGGACCGCGTGATTCAAACCCATCAGTCTCGTGCGGTATCGAGGGGGCGATGGATCCCGGGCCCCGCGAGCGCTTCCCCGAGACGCCGGTGACGCACAGACACGAAGAAGCCGGCGTCTCGCGATTGCGCGAAGCGCCGGCTCTGGTGGAACCCGGATCAAGCCCAGGGTCTGACGAAGAGCTGATCGGTGACTTCCCGGACGCCCGTCGCGTGGCTCACCGCGCCCATGATCGCCTGCTTCTCCGGCCATGTCCGAACCCGGCCTTTGAGGGTCACGATGCCGTCCCGGACCGTCACCTCGATCTTCTCCGCTTCCCGATCCGCCCGCCGCTCCAGCGCCTGCTCGATCGACTTTCGAAGCTTTTCCGGATCGGCGTCGGCCGGCTCGACCGCCAACCAGTTGTTGACGCCCTTGACGCCCTCGACGTGGCGAATGGCTCTTGCCGCGTCCTCCTTCTGGAGGAGCGTATGGACCCGCCCTTCGAGCACGACCCAGCCGTTGGAAACCGTCGAACGAATGTCCTTGTCCGGTACGTACGCATTCCACTCCAGGGCGAAGCGGACGTCTTTGGCGATGTCGGTATCTGTCCTCTCGAGACTGCCCGGGAACTTGACGCGAACGTCGTCTGCGACGTCCCGAACTCCTGCGACTCGATGGGCCGCCTCCTTCGCGGCGAGCTTCTTCGCCCAGCCGTCCACTGTCCCGGTCAGGGTCACGATGCCGTCATCGACTTCCACGCCGACCTCCGCCTGGCCGATCCGGGAATCCCACCGAAGCTCCAACAACACGTCCTCCTGAATCTCCCGATCGCTCTTCACCGTTAACACTGGCATCTGAGCCTCCTTTTCGCGAATTCTGCGTTTCGCACCCTCATGCTGAATCCGACTCGGGTGGAGCGCCTGATGCTTCCGCATCACGATCCTCTCCCGTTCGGGAGCAGCGAAGACGCGACCCCCGGGGCGAAGGTGGGCGGCGTGATGAACGCGCTCCTGATCCACTTGGATCACGAGCTCCCGCCGATAGGCGATACCATGATTTCGATGGACATGAAATTCGATTTCGCGACTCGTGCTCGGAGGGGTTCTCGCGCCGGCGAGCCGAGTCCGGTCAGGTTCTCACCGATGACGAGATTCACCGCCTAACGAGGAGGACGACATGCGAGTCCAGGATGTCATGACGCGAAAGGTTCAGTCGGCGACACCGGAAGAATCCGTCGAGGCGGCGCTTCAACGGATGCGCAGCGCGAGAATTCGTCATCTCGTCGTCTTGCGAGGCAAGAAGCTCCTGGGCGTCTTATCCGATCGCGACCTGGAGCTCGAGGGAGGGCGTAAGGTCGGAGACGTGATGACGACCCACACGATTTCGGCCAAGCCGGACATGACGATTCGCAAGGCCGCCAACCTTCTTCGAGGACGCACCATCGGCTGCCTTCCCGTCCTGGACGACGACTCCCTCGTGGGCATCGTGACCACGACCGATCTGCTAGAGCGGATCGGACGCGGCGCCGAACGCCCCGTCTCCAAAGGGAAGCGCTGGACGCTGAAGGGTCGGGGCCCGCGGCGTAAGAGCGTCGTGGGTCACAAGGGCTTCGCCGCACACTGAGGTCGGCTTCTGAGCGAAGCCGTCCGCGTCACCATGACGTCGACCGACGCGGCGTCCGGGTTGACGACGGCGGAGGCGGAGCGCCGGCTCGCCGCCGAAGGCCCCAACGATCTCGGCGCGATTCGAACGGAGTCCGGCGCCGTCCGGCAAATCCTGGTCGCACTCGTCAACCCGCTCATCCTCCTGCTCCTCGCGGCGGGCGTGGTGTCCGCTGCTCTGGGGCAGGTCGTCAACGCGGCGCTGATCGCCACGATGGTCGTGCTGTCGGTCACTCTCAACTTCGTTCAGACGTTTCGGTCCCGGCGGGCCGTGGAGCGCCTCCGCCGCGAGGTCGCGCCGACGGCGACGGCGCTGCGCGATGGTGCATGGATCCAGATTCAGCGACGGAACCTCGTCGCGGGGGATCGGATTCGGCTCGCGGCCGGAGATCTCGTCCCCGCGGACGCCCGGATCGTCGAGGCAAAGGACCTCCACGTGCAGGAGGCCGCGTTGACGGGCGAGTCGCTTCCGGTCGAGAAGGGCGCCGCGGGCGACGAGACGAATCGCCAGCTCTTCCTCGGGACCTCGATCGTGAGCGGCACCGCCGACGCCCTCGTGACGGCGACCGGACGCTCGACGCGATTCGGCGACATCGCGGCCCGCCTCGCGGCTCGTCCGCCCGAGACGGAATTCGAGCGAGGGACGCGCCGCTTCGGGCTTCTGATCATGCGGACGGTCGTCTTCTTGATCGTCTTCGTGTTGCTCGTCAACGTCCTTCTTCGGCGGGACCCTCTGCAGGCCCTGCTCTTCGCGGTGGCCCTGGCTGTCGGATTGACGCCGGAGTTCCTGCCGATGATTACCTCGGTCACTCTCGCACGGGGCGCCGTCCGCATGGCGCGCCGGAAGGTGATCGTCAAGCACCTCGAGGCAATCCAGAATTTCGGATCGATCGACATTCTCTGCAGCGACAAGACCGGAACGCTGACGTCCGGGCTGATGACGCTCGAGCGCTGTTGCGACGGCCGGAGCGTGGCATCGCCAAGGGTGTTGACGCTCGCGCGAACCAACAGTGTTCTTCAGTCGGGAATCCGGAGCCCGCTCGACGCGGCTCTGATCGCAGCCCCGGGCGCGGAAGCCCCCGCTCCCCGAAAACTCGACGAGGTTCCGTTCGACTTCGAGCGCCGCCGGCTGTCGGTAATCTTCGAACAGGAGGGCCGCCGGAGGCTCGTCACCAAGGGTGCACCCGAGAGCATTCTGCCGTTGTGCACTTCGGAGGATTCCGATGGGGATGGCGGCGCTGGCCCATTCGATTCCGCCTCCCGCTCCCGCGCCGAGTCGCTGTATCGCGACCTGTCCGCGCAGGGTCTGCGCGTGGTGGCCGTCGCATGGCGGAACGTGCCGGTGCAGCCCGCGTACGGAATGGCCGACGAGCGCGATCTGACCCTGGCGGGCTTCGCCGCGTTCTCCGATCCCGTCCTGCCGGGCACGCGTCGCATGATCCAGACCCTCCGGCGCGACGGAGTGGAAATCAAGATCTTGACGGGAGACAACGAGCGCGTCGCCCGTCACGTCTGCGACCAGGTGGGCCTCGCCGGCGAGGGGCTCGTCCTGGGGTCGGAGGTCGACGCGATGACCGACCCTGCTCTGGGCGTCGCCGCCGAGCGTTCCTCGGTCTTCGCCCGGGTCTCGCCGGCGCAGAAGAATCGGATCCTGCTGGCGCTGAAGCGGCGAGGTCACGTCGTCGGTTTCCTCGGCGACGGCATCAACGACGCCCCCTCGCTGCATGCCGCCGACGTCGGGATCTCCGTTTCCTCTGCGGTCGAGGTGGCCCGGGAGGCGGCCGAGATCATCCTGCTCGAGAGGAACCTCCGCGTCCTCCACGAAGGAATCATCGAGGGACGAAAGTCCTTCGGAAATGTCATGAAGTACCTCTTGATGGGCACGAGCTCGAACTTCGGCAACATGTTCAGCATGGCGGCGGCTTCACTCTTCCTTCCATTCCTGCCGATGCTGCCGACCCAGATTCTCCTGAACAACTTCCTCTATGACCTCGCGCAGGTGACCATCCCCACCGATCGAGTCGACGCGAGCTTCATCCGAAAGCCGCAACGGTGGCGCATCGACGTCATTCGCGACTTCATGGTCTGGATCGGGCCGGTCAGCTCGATCTTCGACTTCGTGACCTTCTGGGCTCTCCTCAGGATGTTTGCGGCGCCCGCGGCTCTCTTTCACACGGGGTGGTTCGTCGAATCGCTGGCGACCCAGGCCCTGGTCCTCTTCGTGATACGAACGGCCGGCAACCCGTTTCGCAGCCGGCCCAGTCTTCCGCTGGCGGTCACGACGGTCGCGGTCGTCGTCATCGCGGGCATCCTTCCGTTCACTCCCGCGGCGGTCACGCTCGGCTTCGTGCCGCTGCCGGGTCGATTCTTCGTTTTCCTGGTGCCGGTCGTCGCTTGTTACCTCCTCTGCGTGGAGGGCATCAAGCGCCGGCTTCTGCGGCGCCAGGCCGCGTAGCCACCCCCGGAGCGGGCGAGCCGCGTGATGCGGTTGCATCGGAAATTGATGCAAACACATCAGGTCGATTCCGGCCTCCAAAAGGGACGATGGGACTGGGAATAAGGAGAAATCGCATGCTGAGCGTGGATGAGACCCTCGATCGCATTTCCCGCAGCGGGCAGGCAGTATTCGCCACGGACGGTGCGGATCGCATCGTCCTCTGGAACAAGGGGTGCGAGGCCCTGCTCGAAAGACCGGCTCGAAGCGTCCTCGGCAAGCGCTGCCACGAGGTCATGTGCGGGAACGACGCCAACGGAAACCTCTACTGCCATCGCAGCTGCCCGGTGGCCTACCAGGCGCGGGAGCAAAGGGAGCGCCCGGTGAAGCCCTTCGAGCTCACGGTGAACACGGGGAGCGGTCAGCCTCGGACCGTTTCGAGCTCCGTCTACGCCATTCCGGACTACCATCCGGCTCTGACCAGGCTCGTCCACGTCTTGCGGCCGGCCGAAGATCGTGTGGGGGTCGAGGAGGCCGATCCGGGTTCCCTCGAACGGATCGCTCCGGCGAGCGACGCCTCGAGCAGGCTTTCGGTCCTGACGGCGCGCGAGAAAGAGATTCTGCGCTGTCTCGTTCGGGGATCGGCGACGACGGCCATCGCCAGGCAGCTGAGCATCGCCTGCGTGACCGTGCGGAATCACGTCCAGAGCGTCCTGCAGAAGCTCAATGTTCACTCGAAGCTCGAAGCCGTAGCGGTCGCGAACAAGCTGCAGTTCGTATAGCCCCGCGAGGGGGATCCTGGCGCGGCAGGAGGCGACGATCTGCGCGCGCGATTCGGGCCGGACGCAGGCGCGGCGGCGACGATCGAAGGCGCTGGCGCTCCGGGCCTCAAGAATAGGGAAGGCGGCTATGTGCCCCACTCATTCGCCGGCCCGGTCCTCTCGGGACCGCCCCTCCCTCGGAAAACGCTCGCCCACTTACTCGACCTGGTGACCGGCGAAGCTTCTGTCCGTTCGCCAAATTGATGCCTCTGCATCATTCGGGCCGCAAGGACTCGGATTCATCGTGAGGACGTCAAAGGAGGATGTGATGAACCTGATTCGCTATGAGCCCACGATGTTTCCGGCCTTTCGTGAGATGGAGGAGTTCTCGGATCGTCTGAACCGCTTCTTCAGCCCTCGGCTCCGTCCCAATGGCGACAAACAGCCGTTGATCGAGAGCGAGTGGATGCCGGCCGTCGATATCCAGGAGACGGACATCGAGTATCTGATCAAAGCCGAGCTGCCGGAGGTCAGGAAGGAAGACGTGAAGGTCACCCTCGATAACGGTGTCCTGACGATTCAGGGCGAGCGCAAGCAGGAGAAGGAAGAGAAGGGAAAGAAGTTTCATCGGATCGAGCGCTCGTACGGCACGTTCCTGCGGACCTTCACCGTGCCGATGGATGCGGAGGAGAACAAAGTGGCGGCGGACTTCAAAGACGGTATCCTGAGGGTGCACCTGCCCAAAACAGAAAAGTCGCGGCCGAAGGCCGTGGAAGTGAAGGTCGCCTGATTCCGACTTCGATCAGGAGACGTCGCGACTGCGGCGTCGAGCGGCCGGCCCGGCAAGCCGGCCGTTTCTTGCTGGCTCCAGGGGCTGATGCGGCGGCATCGGGTACTCAAAGCCGCCGATCGGGCGCGTCGACCGAGAGATCCCGGGGCCTTCGACGTTGAGGAGGAACGCGATGCGGCGCTTTCGAAACATCATCGTGGCGACGGATTTTTCACCGGCGTCGGCGCCCGCCTTTCGGCGAGCCGTGGACCTGGCAGTTGAGAGCCCCGCGAAATTGTGGATCGCCCACGTCCTTGCCCCGGCGCCGATGGCCTACGGCCGAAGCCCGGTGCCCCGGATCTACCGTGAGATGGACGTGGCCATTCGGGACGCCGCCGAAAAGAAGCTGAGCGGGTTGACGAGGTCGGCGACGAAGAAGGGAGCGCGAGCGCACGCTCTCCTGCTTCGCGGACCGGCCCACGAGGCCATCCGCCGGGCGGCGCGCGATCATGATGCCGACCTGATCGTCGTCGGAACGCATGGCCGAACCGGCCTGTCGCGCGCACTCATGGGGAGCGTGGCCGCTCGAGTCCTCGGCGCCGCGCCGTGTGCCGTTCTCTCCGTGAAACGGAGCGGCGGCAGGGCGGCCCCCCGCCGGCTCCTCTTTGCGACGGACTTCTCCGTTGCGTCCCGGCCCGCATGGAAGGAGGCGCTCGGCGTCGCCAGAGCGCACGGAGCGGCGATTCGGATCCTTCACGTCGTCGCCCCGCTCGCCGAGGGTCAGGTCGCGCGATGGGCGTATGCGGAGGCGGAAGCCGAGGCCCGCGCGGACGCGCGGAAGCGGCTCGAGCGCCTTCGACGCAGCGCTCGGTCCGCGGGCGTCCGAGCCGACGCGATTCTTCTGCGCGGCGTCGCACATGAGGAGATCACTCGGGCCGCGCGCTCGATGAGGGATGCCTGGGTCGTCGTCGGCACGCACGGCCGCACGGGCTTCTCGGGCGCCTTGCTCGGCAGCGTCGCCGCTCGCGTCGTGACGACCGCTCCCTGCCCCGTATTGACCGTTCGCGGCGCCGGGCGCACCTGATCGGCGCGGGGCGACGTCAGGCGCTCGACGCCAGAGGCTGCAGCCAGCTCGGCGCGATCCCTCGGTTTCCCAGCGTCCGGAGCACGCGATCGGGAGTGCCCCAGTCGCTCCAGGAGAGGTCCGGGAGGGTCGAGACCGCGAGAAGCGAGGGGTAAGCCTCCAGCACTCTCTCGGAGAAATTCGCGGCTTGCACCGAGGAGTAGGCTTGCTCGATCGCGCGCTCCTCTCGGCTCGTGCCGTAGAACGGACGCATCCCCTCGAGCGCGGCGTGAAGCTCCGGAAGGGCGCATCGGCTGGCCTTCAGAATTGCCGAGGCCGTGGCCACGACGACGAACGTGTTCCAGAGGCAGCCGCGCTGCATGCAGGCTCGGGCCGTCTCCGGATTGGGTTTCTCCCAGAACCTCCGGACCGCGCGCAGCCCGCCGCCGAGGTCGGCTTCCGGCTCGATCCAGCCATATCCGCTCTCGGGAGCGTCCGGACGGGCGCCGGCCAGCAGGATCCGCGCCGGATGCCGGGAGGCGGCCGCCGCGAGCTCCCCGATGTGACGCATGAAGGCGGCGTCGTCCCCGACGAAGTGATCCGAGGGGAAGATGGCGACGATCGCCTGCGGGTCGCGCCAGCTGATCCAGTGGACGGGCAGCAGGATTCCGGCAGCCGTTCCGCGATCGAAGGGTTGGACGAGGATCTTCGGCCGGTCGGTTCGCGCGAATTCATCGGCGAGAAAACCTGCGTGGGATTTCGTCGCCACGACGACCGTCCGCTCCTCGGGCACGGCGAGCGCAACGCGGTCCAGCGTCCCGCGCAGAAGAGAACGAGACCCGACGATCACCGCGAATTGCTTGGGGCGCCCGTCCGGGTGAATCCGGGAGACGAGCGGCGCCAGTCGACTTCCCTGGCCGCCCGCAAGGACGATCCCCCAGACCCGAGGATCCACCGCGCGCCGTCTAGTTTGCGGCATGGCCCTTCGCCGTCTGCGACGCTACGGTCATGACGGGACGAGTGGACCGGCTGACGACCTGTGAGGCGACGCTTCCCAGCAGCAGACGGGACGGGCCGCGCCGTCCGTGCGTTCCCATGACGATGAGGTCGGGATTCTCCTCATTGGCGACCGCCAGGATTTCCTCGTCCGCAAAACCCCTCCTCAGGATGGCGCTCGCCTCGATGCCTCGAGATCCGGCCTGCGCGACGATCTGGTCGAGCCGCTTTTCGGCGTAGGAACGGATCGCGCGCTCGTAGTCCTCGCAAACCTCGGGGGGCGCGTCCGAGACGTACGTGAACGCGGGGACCTGATAGACGTGCACCACCTGGAGACGGGCCTCGCAAAGGGCGGCAATGCGACACGCCTCATCGACGGCCCGCCGCGAGGCCTCCGAGAAGTCGGTCGCGGCGAGGAGATGCCCAAAAACCTTCGTCATCGAAGAAATGATCGCTCCAATATTCCTTCGGCGCGCGATGCATCTGCATCAAACCGCGACGCGAGCCCGACGGGGTTGGCCGTCTGACGTGATGATGCAAATGCGTCACGCGAAATACGGTCCGAAGGAGTCTCATGTGATTGTGAGTCACGTGAATGCTCGGGTCCCGAGATTGGCGACCGAGGTGGTCATATCTGTTCCACGGGCGCTGTTGAGGGGAGATCTCGAGGTGCCGGGTCCGGCCGAGGGCCTGGTGGTGTTTGCCCACGGCAGCGGAAGCAGCCGCAGGAGTCCTCGAAACCGCTTCGTCGCCGAGAAGCTGCGCGAGGCGGGCCTGGCCACGTTCCTGATGGACCTGCTCACACCGGAGGAGGAGGCTCTCGACTCGATCCGGGGCCATCTGCGATTCGACATCGGCTTTCTCGCGGAACGCCTGATCGCCGCCACGGAGTGGGTCCGGGGCGAGGGCGCGGCCCGGCATCTGGCACTGGGGTACTTCGGCGCCTCGACGGGGGCCGCCGCCGCGCTGCTCGCTGCCGCCGCGCTGGGCACGGAGATTCATGCGGTCGTCTCGCGCGGAGGCAGACCCGACCTGGCGGGCGACGCTCTGCCTCGCGTGACGGCTCCCACGCTTCTGATCGTCGGCGGCGCCGACGCCGAGGTTCTGGAGCTCAATCGCGCGGCCCTCGAGCGGCTGCGTTGCGAGAAGGAGTTGCGCATCGTGCCCCGGGCTTCGCACCTCTTTCCCGAGCCGGGAGCGCTCGAAGACGTCGCGCGCCTCGCCGCCGCCTGGTTCCGCCGCTACGTGGGAGACTCCGAATGGGCCCCGTCGTCGACCGAAGGGCTCGACGCCTCGGTCAGGGGGGAGTGAACGATGCTCTACAGCGATCGTCGTGATGCCGGGCGGGCGCTCGCGAGGGCGCTCGTGCGCTTTGCGGACCGGCCGGACGTCCTCGTCCTGGCGCTGCCGCGCGGAGGCGTTCCCGTCGCCTTCGAGGTGGCGACGGCGCTTCGGTCGCCCCTCGACGTGTTTCTCGTGAGAAAGCTGGGAATGCCCGGCCACGAGGAATACGCGATGGGCGCGATCGCGTCGGGCGGGGTCCGCGTGGTCGAGGAGGCGCTGGTGCGAAGGTTCGAAATCCCGTTCGCGGTCGTCGAGCGGATCGTCGAAAGGGAGGAACGTGAGTTGCGCCGGCGCGAGCGCGCCTATCGAGGCGATCGTCCGCCGGTCGAGCTCGCCGGGATGACGGCAATTCTGGTCGACGACGGCCTCGCGACCGGATCCTCGATGCGCGCGGCCGTGGAGGCCGCCCGCCGGCGGGGAGCCCGGCGGATCGTCGTCGCGGTTCCCGTTGGCCCCGTGGAGGCAGTGCGCGACCTGTCGCGTCTGGCCGACGAGGTGATATGCCTCGTGACGCCGGCCCCGTTCATCGCGGTCGGTCGCTTCTACGAGGATTTCGGCCAGACCTCCGATACGGAGGTCGTCGGGCTTCTCGAGCTGGCCCACTCCGGTCTCGTCGCCGGTGAAAGGGAATTGCGGTTGAGCAAGAATCGAGCAACTGGACTCGCTTCGAGCGCTTGGTCGGAGAGGAGAACGGGATGAAACGCATCCGAAACATTCTCGTGGGGACCGACTTCTCGACGGCATCGCGAGCGGCCTTTCGGCGCGCGATCGACCTGGCAGTCGCGAACGGGGCGACCCTCTGGATCGTCCACGTCATGGTTCCACCGGTTCCTCTCTCTCCCGACGGATACGTGCTGCCGCGCTTCTACGACGACATGGCGGCGGCGATGCAGGCCGACGCGCAAAAGCGTCTTCGGCCGATGCTGAACCGGGCCCTCAAGGCCGGCGTGCGTGCGAAGGCCCTGACGCTGGTCGGGGCTCCTCACGACGCGTTGAATCGGGTTGCGCGGCGGCACCGGGCCGATCTCATCGTGCTCGGCACCCACGGACGGACGGGGCTGGCGCGCTTTTTCGTGGGAAGCGTGGCCTCTCGGGTCGTGGCGACGTCGGCATGTCCCGTTCTGACGGTCCGAGGGCGATAGGATCCTGGGGTTCGCCGACGGAGGATGCTCATGAAGAACCGGTTGGTGCCTCGCGCCGAGTGGTTTCGATTCTTCGAGGAGTTGGGACGCCGCCACAACGCGTGGCTCGTGACGGTACGCGTCCTTCATCCGAGCTTCGGCTCGCAGGTCGAGGCCCGCGACCTGCCGCTCGAAGGGGCCGTCGCTTCGGCGGACGGGTCGGGCCCGATTGCTCTCTTCCTCGGAGGGTCTGCACAACGCAACGTCGAGCACGAGATCCCCTCACCCCGTCAGGTCTGGGTGGAGATCTCCGATGCGGGGATCGAGGAGGCGCTGGGCGTCCTGTCGGAAGACGGAACGAAAACCATAGTGGAATTCCGCTCCCCCTCCGGGGCCGGGACTCCGGGAAACGACGCGTAGCGGCGCGGACTCAATGTCCTGCCCACCGGCAGGCGCGGACGGATTGAAGTGGAAGGGAAAGCCCGAGCCCGGAGACCGCCTCTCACTCTGAGCTACGCCGCCGCGGGGGTGTTTCTCGGAGTCGGAGCGCCTGCAGGCCTGCTTCTCCTTCGCCTTCTCGGAGGTGTGAGCGCCCTGGAGGAGCTGCGCCAGAACGCATTCTTCTACTTGTATGGGCTCATCGGGACGTGTCTCGTCTTCGGCGCCGTCGGATTCGTCACGGGACGCCGCGCCGACCGGCTCCGGAGCGGGCGCGACCGATACCGGAGGCTCTCGGAGCACGACTCCCTCACGAATCTCCTGAACGCTCGGGCGTTTCGGGAACACTACGAGCGGGCGCGAGCGCGAGCGTCGCGGTTCGGTGAGCCGCTATCGCTCCTCCTCGTCGACGTCGACCGGCTGAAGACCCTGAACGATGAACTCGGCCATTCCTTCGGCACCGCCTGCCTCCTCCGAGTCGCGGAGGTGCTCGAACACTCGAAGCGCGTCTCCGACGTCGCGGCGCGCTGGGGAGGAGACGAGTTCACGCTTCTGATGCCGGGGGCCGGGCCGGACGCGGCGAATCGGCTGGCGAAGACGATCCTGGAGCGCATACAGGCCGAGCCGGTGCGTCTGGATGGGCGCGAGCGTCTCGTCTCGGCGACGATCGGAGTTGCGACGTCGACCACCGGGTCGGGCAAGGACCTCTTCGAGGCGGCGGACCAGGCGCTCTACGAAGGAAAGAGCGCGGGCCGGGGACAGTCGCGCAGCATCCTGGTCCGGTGATAGCGTTTCCGCGTTCTGGACGACGGCTTGCGAGGAGGGTTCACCATGACCGGAAGGCCACGCCTCCGAATTCCCGTCATCGCGGCCGCCGCCATGCTCGTCGGATTCGCGGCGCCGTGCGCCCGCGCGGCCGAACCGGCGCCGAGTCCCGCCTGGCGGACCTTCCTCGACGTGGACGGAAAACCCCTTCCGTTCCAGACCGACGCCGAACTGCTCGACTTCCTGCGAACCGCCGAGCCGATTTCGGAGAAGAACCTCTCCGGCGGCATCAACTTCCCCCTCGAAGTCGTCCTCGAAAAGAACGGCGTGCGCGCGCATGCGGTGTTCCGCGACGTCAACGAAGACAAGTCCCAGGCCACGTTCGGAGGAGGGCGCAACGAGGTCGGCTTCAAGGACAGTTACATCTACGAGCCCGCCGCCTACGAGATGGGCCTGATGCTCGGAATGAACAACGTTCCTCCCGCCACCCTGCGCAAGCTCCACAGCCGGACCGGCAGCATCCAGATCTTCATCGAGCACTCGATGACCGAGAAGAAGCAGGTCGACGAGCACATCGCGCCTCCGGACGACCAGGAGTGGAAGAAGCAGGTCCAGATGATGAACGTGTTCGACGCTCTCGTCTACAACACGGACCGCAACCGCGGCAACATCCTGATCACGCCCGACTGGAGACTCTGGATGATCGACCACACCCGCGCCTTCCGCCAGCTCTCGACGCTCCAGAACGCCGACTCGATCAAGCAGTGCGAGCGGGGCGTGTACGAGAAGCTCAAGGCTCTCGACGAGAAGGAAGTGCGCGAGCGGCTGAAACCCTATCTGAGCTCCTTCGAGATCGGGGCCCTGCTCGACCGGCGCAAGCTCCTCGTCGAGCGCATCGACAAGCTGGTTGCCGAGAACGGCGAGGACAAGGTTCTCTACCGGTTCGTGTTCGTCCCCGCGCACTCCGCCCCCGCTCCGGCGCCCGCGGCCGCACCGCAGTAGGGCGCCTAACCCGCCGGGAGCGCGGCCTTCGCCGCGCGGGCGCTCTCGCGAAGCAGCTCATCCTCCGCGTCGAGGCACGCCTCGACGTGACTGCGGAACTCGCTCAATCCGAGCGCGCCGACCGCGGAGAACCCGCAGGCCTTCAGCCACGGGTCGTCGCACTCGACGAGGGCGGCCGCGAGCTCCCCCGCCGTCGGCGCCTTTCCCCCGAAGCGCTTCAGGATCGAGGCGATTCGCTCATCGAGCGACACGGTCGGATCGAGGAGCGACACGAGCGACTTCCGGAGGTCGCGGTCGATGTTGATCTCGAGAAACTCGAGAGCGTGGTCGCGCGCCGTCGGATCGTTCGAGCGCAGACCGTAGTGGGCGCTGCGGAAGTCCACGCCGGGATAGAGAAGGCTGAGCGTGCGGAAGATGCGCTCGATCTCCTGTCCGCGGGCCGCCTCGAGGCGCCGGACGACCTCGTTGGGAGGGGCGGCGGAGCTGCGCGCGGCCGCGCCGCCGTCCGCCACCGAGAGAATCTGGCTCGTGCGGCAATGCAGCATCATCTCGAAGCCGAGCGCCGCGCGAAGACGGGCCGCGTCGATCTCGATCTGCGGACGCGCCTTGCGCAGGTCGTTCAAGGCCGAGATCGTCCGGAAGCGCACGTCCGGATCGCTTTCGAGAAGGTTCTCGACCAGGACGTTGGCGGCCGCCTGGCTGCCGATGGCGGCCAGGACGCCGGGGATCTCGAGGCGCTCGTCCCGCGGCGTGTCCGAGTCCATGAGGTGATCGCGCAGCGCGCCGACCACGCGGTCTCCCATGGAGGAGAGCGCCTCGGCGGCTTCGGAGCGGACCCGGGCGTCGCCGAGGAGCTCGAGCAGCTTCGGCACGACGCGCCGCTTGCGCAGCTTGCCCGCGGCGCGCGCCGCCGCGGCTGCGATCTCGGGATCCTCGTCGGCGAGCAGCGCGTCGAGAGGCCCGTCGAAGGCGTCGGGAAGAGCCGCGAGCAGCCCTGCGGCCTCGAGGCGCGAGCGCTTCCCCTCGGGACCGCGCTCGGCGATCAGGCGGTCCATCAGCAGCCGCGCCTCGGGCAGCCGCTCGCCGTCGCCCGACCGCGCGAGAAACGCGACGATCCCGGAGAGAACCGACACCTCCTGGAACCCGTCGAGCTCCCGGATCCGCGTCAGCGGGTCGAGCGGAGCGTGGTGGGCGAGAAAGAGCAGAGCCGCCGAACGCACGCCGCCGTCGGGGTCGCGCAGCATCTCTTCCACGCGCGGAAGCGCCCAGAGATCGCCCGCGGCGTCGAGCAGCTCGACCGCGCGCCGCCGCACCGCCGGCTCCGCGTGCTGCAGCAGGTCGCGCAGGCGCGGATCGGCCTTGCGGCTCGACGAGACGCCGAAGACCTCCAGCGCATAGAGGACCTGGTTCGGGTCGGGGGAATCGAGCTGTCCGGCGAGAATGTCGGCCGTCGAGCGGTCGAGCACCGGCGCCAGCTGACGCTCGGCATCGAGGCGCCGCGAGCGGATGCTGTCGAGGAGCGTCTGCCCATAGCGCCGGCGCGCCGCGATCGCGGCGACGATCCAGCCTCCGGCGAACACGAGGTTCACGATCGACACGCGCTGTGCCGACCAGTGCAGGCGGTCGGTGAAGATCGCGAGCGTGAAACCGGCGAGCCCGTCCCCGAGCCGCCAGATCACGGTGTCGATGGTGGATTTCACCTGGAGCTTCGAGTCCGGGGCGATCGGGAGATAGAGCAGCTCGACCGACGACTTGTCGAGCGAGTAGCGGACGACCGAGTCGCCGCCCTTCAGGAGGATGGCCGCTCCGAGCGTGCCGAGGGAGAGGACGGCCAGCTCGCTCGAAAAGACCATGAACGGCACGACGAGAAGGGCCGGCCCGAGGCCGAAGCGGCGAAGGAATCGCGAGGTCAGCAGGAGCTGGAGCACCAGGCACGCGAGACCGGCCCAGAAGTTGAACCGGCCGAAGAAGGCGGTCAGGGCGTTCTTGTCGGAGTACGCCGCCTTGGCGATGGCCTTGAACTGCCAGCCCGCGAACGTCGTCGCGAGGGATGCGAGGGTGATCAGCGAGGCGATGGCGACGAGGTACGGCGACGAGAAGATCAGCGTGAAGCTCTCGCGCAGGCTCTTCTGCGGCGGCTCGGCGTGGGGAACCGCTCCCGCGGGCAGCGACCGGCCGCGCTCCTTCCAGAGGACCGCGACGAGCCCCGCGCAAAGAACGAGCAGGATCGCCATCGCCAGCAGCAGGCTCTCCGTGCCGAGCCCTTTCGTCCGGGCGAGGGACTCGGCGAGAAGGCCCGAGAAGATCCATCCGGTGATCCCCCCGGCGCCGACCAGGCCGAAGACGCGCTTGGCCTCGCGTGTCGTGAGCAGATAGTTGGCGAGCGTCCAGACCTGCGTCGGCGCCAGAACCCCGAGGATCCCGACCCAGATGTAGAAGGCGGGATACTGCCACGTCTTCTGCGGCTGAAACTTCGCGAGGTACCAGAAGCCGAGCTGCAGCACCGCGAAGAGCAGCAGACAGCCGATGAGCAGGTTGCGCAGCACGGCGCGTCGGCCGATCGTCACGTAGATGGCGATCACGACCCCCACGAGAAGGGCGATCGCCATGTCCGCGTAGGGCAGCTTCGACGCCTTGAAGACGGAGAGAAAGAGCGCGTCGCGGCCGGTCTTACCGAGCTGGTAGCAGGTGATGATCAGGAAGAGATAGGTGAACAGAAGGGCGCCCCGCCTCCCGTCCCCCCGATGGAGGTTGAAGACCATCGAGATCGGGTTCGTCATGTCCGGCTCTCTGTCATCGCAGCGCGGCGGCTTTCCTCACGGGCGCGGGCTGGAGCACCTCCGGCTTCTCCCCCGGATAGAGGGCGTCGATCCCGCCGTCCGAGATCTCGAGCGCCGACGCCCGGCCCCCGGGGAAGAACTTCGAATCGAGCATCCCCGTGTCGATCAGGAAGACCCGGTTCTCGAACCGCGCCCGAACCTGTCCGCCGCGCTGAACGGTGTGGCCGACCACGAAGCGCTCGACTCCGTCCGCCGCGAGAAGCGGCGGAACCTGCAGGGCGCCCTCGGCATCGGTCCAGCGGTCGTATCCCCGGAACCAGAGCGGACCGTCCTCGGAGTTCATGGTCCAACGGCCGAAGTCGAGGAACCTCTCGTAGGACTTGCGCCGCTCGGATTCCTTGCCGCTTCCGCCGAGCGCGTCGAGCTGTTCGCGGACGGCCCGCGTGGTTTCGACGAAGTCGAAGAACGGAAGAATCAGTCCCTCCCGGACGAATTCCTTGCGCTCGGCATCGAAGGCGGCGAGATCCGAACGCACGAGGCGGTCGAGCTCGGGCAGAGGCGTCTTCGCATAGGCGGGCGACACGCCGGCGTGGACGAAGGCGGTCTTCTCGATGACCCGGATCGCGGACTTCTCCCGGAGCCAGCGCCCGTAGACGCCGACGGGACCGAACGCTTCCTGGCGCTCGAGATAGCCCGGAGGATGCGCGGCGAGCCACGCGTCCTTCTCATCGGGGCCGACCCGGACTCCGGGGCGGCCGAGCTCGCCCGCGCGGCGCAGCACGTAGGCCTGCAGGGCGGTCCACGCCTCTTCGCGCCGCTTCTCGGAGCCCGAGTCCGCGAACTCCGCAAAGCTCTCGGCCGGGACGTAGCGAAGATCGCCCGTCATGTTCATCACCTCGTGGTTGCCGAGGAGGACCACGACGCTCCCGCCGCTTTTCGCGGCATCCTTCTCGAGGGCCATCACGAAGTCGAGGACTCCGCGGGGGCTCGGGCCCCGGTCGATCAGGTCCCCGAGCTGGACCAGTACGGCGTCTCCGCCCGACCAGGAACCGTCCTCCCGGATGAGGCCCGCCTGAGAGAGGATCGCGCGAAAGGCGGTCAGGTCTCCGTGAACGTCGCCGACCGCCACCAGGCGCGGCTCGGCGCCGGCCCGGGCGGCGGCGAGTCCGAGCGCGAGCAAGGCGGCGCCGGTCCATCGCGCGAGGAGAAGGAACCGGGCGGCCGTGGAGCGCATGGGCGGGCAGTCTATTCGACGGCCGTCGATTCCCATCCCTTCTCGGCCTGTCCCGGATGAATCGCTGACTTCCACCTCGTCGGGCGGCCACCCTCTACGGAAGCCGTCGGGCTCGATCGACGCCGGCTCCTGAGGGCGCTACACATCGCCGACGCAAGCCGAGGGGCTTCGCTTCGGCGGCCGTTTGCGCCTTCGTTTCGCCCGACCGGAAGGCACGGGCCTTGCAGATCTCGAACGTCGGACGGGTGGTCCTCGACGGAGCCCGACTTGAGAGGAGCAAGAGATGTCGAAAGCAATTCGGTGGTCGCTCGGACTGGGAGGCCTGATCGCCTTTGGTCTCGGCTGCGCGTCGCGAGGTTTCGCCCCGGTGGCCGTCACGCACGATCCGAGCGCCGTCCAGAGCTGTCAGAAGGTCGACGATCTGAAGGTGCCGCCCGATCTCGGATACGCCGACCCCGAGAAGGCGCTTCTCGATCTGACCTACGAGAAGGGCGCGAATACCCTGCTCGTCGAGAGCACCGATCCGCCGCTCGGAGTCGCGTATCAGTGCTCGATGCCCGCGGCGAACGAAGCGAAGTAGCGACGTAGCGGCCCCGCGGCCCGACAAGCTCAGCTCCGGCGGGGGCCGAATGCGAAGTGGGAGGGTTTCTCGCGCGGCGCGGCGGGACACGGCGGCACCGCCGCTAGTCGCCGCATGGCGTGAGCGCGTGGTCGGTGGATCATTGCGTCCAGGGCCGTGGCGTCGTCGGCGGCCGCTCCGTCGCGGTCGTTATCGAAATAGATGAACACCGATGTGCTCCGGCGTGCCCATGCACGGGCCCGCTCCCGCCAGAGTTTCAGCTCTTCGTCGGTGTACCGGCCCTCGTAGATCCGCCGCGCTCCGTGGAGGCGTACGTAGGCGAGCCGGGTCGTCTCAACGCCCGCGCAAGCGGCCGGATGCCGGCCGGCCGTGTCCGCCCGGACCATCGCGATGCCGTGCTCGCGCAAGCACTCCATGGCCTCCACGCCCATCCAGGTCGAATGGCGCGGTTCGAGCGCATGGAAGATCTCCCGATCACGGCCATCCGGCGCCGTGAGGCACGCGCGTCCGGTCACGCGGCCGTCGTGGCGCCTCGCGAGACGCTCGGCGGCGCGAACATCGCCCGGAAGGGCTGCGAAAAAGTCTCTCGCGATCCCGGGTCGAAATCGGAGCGCCGGAGGCAGCTGCCAGAGGATCGGGCCGAGCTGCGCGCCGAGGCGAAGAATGCCCGATGCGAAAAAGTTGGCGAGCGCAGTCCGCGGATCGTGCAGCTGCTTCATGTGCGTGATGTAGCGGCTTCCCTTCACCGCGAAGACGAACGCGGGCGGCACGTCCGAGCGCCAGCGGTCGCAAGCTCGCGGCGTCGTGAGGGAATAGAAGGTGCCGTTGACTTCGACCGACGAGACGCGCGCCGCCAGGAACTCGAGCCAGCGCGCCGAAGAAAGCTTCGCCGGATAGAACCGTCCTCGCCAGTGGGGATAGATCCAGCCGCTCGTGCCGACGCGAATTCCTGCCGCCACGCACGGGATCATTGCGAGATCGGGGCCAGGGGAAGATGCCTCTAAAGAAGAAGGGCGAGGCGCACGCGCCCCGCCCCCCTCGAAATCTCCGAAGCGTTACTTCTGCGGCTGCGACGGGGCCTTGGCCTCCATCTTTCCGACGTGAATCCAGCTCGCCATCGACTTGCCGTCCTTTTCCATCGACTTGAAGTGGACGGTTTCGCCTTCCTTCGGCGTGCCCTGAAGCTTCGTCGAGTTGCCCCAGTAGATGGTCATGTCCTTGCCGTCGGTGGTCTTGACGTCCATCGACTTCGAGGCCATGTCCACCTTCGTAATCGTCGCCTCCGTGGAATGGTGGCTGCCGTTCGCCAACCCGACTGCGGCGCAAAACACGAAAACCAAACCGAGAGCCAGTGCCTTCTTCATCGCGTACTCCGAGAATGCGGCGCACCATCGCGCCGATTCGAACGCTAGCGAGCCCGAGATGAACACCGGATGAACGAAGAGGCGGAGCATCGACCCGTGCCGCGATGGCGCGCCCGGGATCAGGCGACCTGGACGATCTCCCGGGCCGACGGCGACACGCGCTCATCGGGCGTCAGGATTCCCCGGAAGTTGAGCGGGTCCGCCGCCGAGACGCTGACCGGAGCCGGATCCGCGTCCGAGGCCGATCGCCGGCGCACCGCCCGCAGCAGCGTCACGGCTTCGGGCAGCGCATACTGTTCGCCGTCGAAGGCGGCGACGAAACGGCCTCCCCGCACCTCGCCCCGCGCTTCCATCCCCCGGAGCACCCGCGCCACGTCGCGCCAGGGCACGGGAATGCGCTCGCGGGCGAGCGTCTTCCGAAAGACGACGCCCGTGCGCGACAGCATGCGCCGCGCCACGAAGTCCGGCGAGACCTCGGCGGCGCGCCGCTCGAGCAGACTCCAGCGCCCGGAGGCGAGGCTCCCGGCCTTGCGCCTCCAGGACGGGATGAGGAACCAGCGGAGCCCGCCATAGGAATCGCACGTCACGCGCCCGCGCGCGATGAGGTCCTTCAGCCCCTCTTCGACGAAGGCCGGAGGCTGGCGAGTCTCGCGCGAAAGCTCCTGGAGAAACATCGCTCCGCGGCGCGACAGCGCATCGAGCACCTCCCGTGCGACTCCCGTCGGCGGATCCCCCGCCGGCATCGAGGCCGCCAGCGCCATCCATGCATCGAGATCCTCGCGCGGCGCGAAGGCGATCGGGGCTCTCCGAATCGCGGCCGCGCCGTCGCCCCACAGGCGTCCCCAGACCATCTCGCCCGAGGACACCAGAAGATCCGTCCACTCCCGCTTGTAGCCGCGGATGCGCGCGGGAAGGATGCTCCCCTCCCATGCCGCCGCGGGCGCCTCGAAGCCCGCGAGCTGTCCGAGCACCGTCGCCACGCCGCGGGGCCCCTCGAGCCGGTGCTCGGGATCGGCATGCTGCCAGCACGCGAGAAAGCGCAGGAACTGCGCGGCCGTCACGGGCTCGATCTCCCGACGAAGGCGTTCGACCGTGTAGCGATGGATGCGTGCGAGCAGCCGGCGGTCGCACCAGGCCTGACGGCCGCCGATTCGGGTGCGCAGCACGACTCCCGACGCTTCGAGCTCCGCGAGCAGGGGATCGTCGCTCTCGATCGGACCGAGCGCCTCGAGACGTCCACGCAGGACCGCCTTCGGGTCTCTCGTCGCCTCCGCCGCATACCACCGGCCGTCTTCGCGGACGACGCGCCCCCGGGCTTCGAGCTCGGAGAGCCATTCCGTCCAGGCGAGACCCTCCTCGACCGTGACGTATCCCATCCACAGCAACGCCTCGTGAACCTCTTCGACGGTCTCCGGCTGGGGCCATGCCTCGCCCCGGACGCGCGCGATGGCCTCGGCGTCGAGGATGCCGATCTCGTCGGCGGTGCGCGTGTCGAGAATCCGCCGCGACAGGACCGCCTGGGTGCGCCTTTCCTCGAGGGGCGCGTCGTCGAGAAAGGTGTATGGCTGGGAGCTCAGGATCCCTCGGGCGAAGGCCGAGGGCTCGGACGTGTCCACGGCGCGCCGCTCGATCGAACCGTCGGCGAGGCCGCGGAGGACCTCGAGGAATCCCTCGACGTCCATGGCCTCGGTCAGGCAATCCTCGATCGTCTGCCGCACGATCGGATGCTCCATCGGCACCTCGATGGGTCCACCGGGCAGAGTCTCGGGGCAGGCGACCATCTCGGGGAATGCCTCGACGAGCAGATCCGTCGCCCGCATCCGCAAAAGCGGCGCCGGCACTTTCTTTCCGCCGCGGGTCCGCTCGAGCAGGAGCGAGCGCTGCGCGTTCCAGCGCCAGCGCGTCTCGAAGAGCGGCGAGCCGAGGAGAGCCTGCGTCAGCACCTCACGCGCCGAGTTCGGGTGCAGGAAGTCGAAGACCTCCGAGAGCTCGAAGCTGTGCTGCGGACCCAACGACAGCACGATCGCCTCTTCGTTGGCCGCCGCCTGCAGCTCGAATCCGAAGCCCACGCAGAATCGCTTGCGCAGCGCGAGCCCCCAGGCCCGGTTGATGCGGGATCCGAACGGCGCATGCACGACGAGCTGCATCCCTCCGCTCTCGTCGAAGAAGCGCTCGAGGATCACGCGCCGCGGCGTGGGGACCGCCCCGAGGACCTGCCGGCCGGCCGCCGTGTACTCCGCCATCTGCCGGGCGCCCCCCTCGGGAAGCGCGCCGCCGCTCTGCTCCATCAGGAAAGCCGGCGCCTCCTCGTCGCGAGAGGCGCATTCTTCGCGCAGCCGTCCGATCTCCGCCGAGAGCTCGCGCGTGCGGCCGGGCGCTTCGCCGAGCCAGAAGGGCAGAGAAGGCGGCGCGCCCTTCGCATCGGCGACGCGGACGACTCCGGGCTCGACACGGAGCACGCGCCACGACGCATTGCCGAGCTGGAAGATGTCTCCCCCGTTCGACTCGACCGCCCAGTCTTCGTTGACGGTGCCAACGAGCGTTCCCTCGGGTTCGAGACGGACCTGGTAGTCGGCGGTATCGGGAATCGCCCCGCCCGACATCAGCGCCGTCAGGCGCGCGCGCCGTGTCCCCATCAGGCGGCTCTGCACGCCGTCGCGATGGAGCAACGCCCGGCGCCCCTTCGTGTGCAGCGCGACCACGGAATCGAAGTCGGCCCGCGCGAGATCGCGGTAGGGCCATGCGCGGCGGACGAGGTCAAAGAGGCCGTCCTCGGTCCAGGCCTCGACCGCGCAGGCGGCGACGATCTGCTGCGCCAGGATGTCGAGCGGCCGGGGCGGCGACGGCGTCCGATCGAGCGTTCCCTCCCGCACCGAACGCACCAGCGCCGCGCTCTCGGCGAGCTCGTCGAGCGTCAGGGGAAACACGCGTCCGCGCGGCACGCGGCCCAGGCTGTGGCCCGCCCGGCCGACGCGCTGCAGGAAGGTCGCGATCGAGCGCGTCGCACCGACCTGGATGACGAGATCCACGTCGCCGATGTCGATGCCGAGCTCGAGCGACGCGGTGGCGACGAGAGCCCTCAGCTTTCCCGCCTTCAGGCGCTGTTCGGCGTCGAGCCGGCGCGCCTTCGAGAGGCTTCCGTGGTGACTGGTCACGGCGTCCTCGCCGAGCAGGCGCGTCAACTGGCCGGCGATGCGCTCGGCCATCTTGCGTGTGTTCACGAAAACGAGGGTCGTGCGGTGTTCCCGCACGAGCTCCGCCATCCGGGTGTAGATCTCCTCCCATTGCTCGTGAGAACAGACCGCGGACAGGGGCGACGGGGGCACCTCGATGCCGAGATCGAGCTCTCGAAAGGTCCCCGCGTCGACGAGCGAACACGAACGGCCCGGGCCGACGAGGAAGCGCGACACCTCCTCGAGCGGCTTCTGCGTGGCCGACAGACCGATGCGCTGAAGAGGCCGGCCCGTGAGCGCTTCGAGACGCTCGAGCGAGAGCGCGAGATGACTGCCGCGCTTGTCCCGCACGAGGGCATGGATCTCGTCCACGATCACCGACCGGACGGTGGCGAGCATCGCCCGGCCCCGGTCGCTGGCGAGGAGGATGTAGAGCGATTCGGGCGTCGTGACCAGGATGTGCGGCGGCTTGCGAACCATGGCGGCGCGTTCGGCCGAAGTCGTATCGCCCGTCCGCACCAGGACGCGCACCCCGGGAACCGCCGGGTCGAGGGCCCGAATCTCCTCGAGCGGCGACTGAAGGTTCTTCTGAACGTCGTTCGAGAGCGCCCGCAGCGGCGAGACGTAGAGGAGGCGGGTCTCATCCGGCAGCGCATCTCCGAGACGGATCAGGGAGTCGAGGCCCGCGAGAAACGCCGCGAGCGTCTTGCCGGATCCGGTCGGCGCGGCGATCAGGGTGTGGAGGCCCTCCTGGATCGAGGGCCAGCCCTGCGTCTGCGGCGCGGTCGGCTCTCCGAGCCTCGTTCGGAACCATTCGCGTACGGTCGGGTGAAAGGCATCGAGCCCGGACATGGGCCAATCCTAACCGCCCGGCGCCGCAATGTGTTCCCGCGCGGATCGCCCGGCGCGGAACGCGACTTGCAACGGCCGACGCCGGAGGTACTGATGGCTCGAAAAAAGTCCGGTTCCCGCAAGTATGGAAAGAAGGCTCAGTCGAAGGTCGAGCGCGCGATGCACGAGCGCAAGCACGGAACGCTGAAGTCCGGGCGCTCCGGCAAGAAGGTCACCAGCCGCAAACAGGCCATCGCGATCGGGCTGTCCGAGGCTCGGAAGTCCGGCGCGAAGGTTCCGAAGAAGAAAGGCGGCTCGACGAAAAAGAAAAAGTAGCCGCCGTTTGGATGGCACGAAACCTGCTCCTTCATCTTTTCGACTCGCGGCGGGGTTCGAGAACCCCGTCCCGAGAATCCGAATCGCGGCTCCGCGCCGCGGATGCAAGGAGGCCAAAGTGAAATCGGATCGTCGAGCCTTGATTCTTTTCGCCGCCCTCGGTCTGGGCGTGAGCGTTGCAGTCCGGGCGCAGGATGCGACCAGCCAGTCCTCGCCGGCGCCGACGGCTTCTCCGGCCGCGAGCTCCGCGGCGGCAACGGGCGACGTGCCGCCGCTCCAGGCGACGCCGGTCCCGGCTCTCCCGGTGGTTTCGACTTCGACCGAGCCCGCGCCGGCGGCGGCGCCCGATGCCTCGCCCGCTCCGGACGTGCCTGCGGTCGCGCCGGCGCCCCCCGCGGCGGCATCCACCGCAGCCAGCGCCCCGGAAGCGGCTCCGCCTTCGGCGGCCTCGACGAGATCACGCTCGAAGCGGACCGAGAGGAGAGCCGCGCACAAGCCGGCGCTCGCACCGAAATCGCCCGAGTCTCAGCCGGAAAGCCCCGCCGCCCAGGCCGCGGCGCCGGTCTCCGCTGCGACGGCGGCCGCGCAACCGGAGCAACTGCCGACTCCACCCGCGGCCGGCGCGGCGTCGGCGTCGTCCGCATCCGACGTACCCGGCGTTTCGATGGCCGAGCGGCCGGTCCAGCCGGCTTCGGCCTATGCCTCGTCCGAAACCCCCATTCGGGCGTCCACGGTGCTTCTGATCGGCGGCCTCATTCTCGGAATCGTGGGGATCGCGCTCCTGCTGCGGCGCCGCAACCATGAAGAGACCGTTTCGATCGTGGACCACTCGCTTCCGCACCATCCCTGAACCACCACCAAGCCCGGCTCCGCCGCGTCAGCGCCTGGCGGAGCCGGGCCTTCCCTCTCGACGACAGCGACGGCCGGCGGACGTTCAGGGCTCGCCGCCCTCTTCGCTGCGCTTGCGGTCCGGAGACCGATTACGGTCGCGAAGGCCCTGATCTCTGGGGTCGAGATCGCTTCCCGTTTCCCATCCGATCCGGTCGCCCTCGAGATCGAACCGCTCGACCGACGGATCGGGATCGGCATAGGGGCGACGCCGCAGGCCCTGCCGCCAGGAGTCTCCCTCCGTCGACCTCCTCGTGTTTCGCTTCTCTCACGAGCGCAAGCGCCGCCTCAGGCAGGGGCGGGACGAGGGCCGTCGGCCTCCTGGTGCGCCCGCCAGTGCCGTAACGCCACGGTGACGATTGCGAGCACCGGCACGGCGAGGAAGATTCCGGCGACTCCTCCGATCTCTCCGCCGCAGAGGATGGCGAGGATGACCGCCATCGGATGAAGCGGCAGCTCGCGGCCGACGAGCCGGGGATAGATTCCGTAGTCCTGACAGATGCGAACGACGATCAGAAACGCCGCGACCTCGCCGGCGCGCGCGAGCGACTGGAGCGCGGCGAGCGCGACGACCATCACGGCGATGGCAAGCGGTCCCGCGAGCGGAAGGGCCTCGAGAAGGCCGGCCGCCACTCCGAAGAGCACCGGATACGGCACACCGAGGGCGGCAAATCCCGCCGAGCAGACGGCCGCAACGACGAGGCACGCGAGGACCTGCGCCCGGATGTAGGCGGCCAGCGTTCGGCTGACGTCCTCGAAGAAGACGTCGAACCTCCACCGCAGGCGCCGGCGCTGGATCGTCTTGAGGGCGTACTGCCGGAACGTCTCCGCGTCGCGCAGCAGGAAGAAGGCGAAGATGGGCACGAGAATCAGCCACGGCAGGTGCATCAGCCAGCCTCCCACGCGCGGAAGCAGGTCATTGCGCACGAAGCGCTCGGACGAACTCACCGCGTCGTCGACGACCTCGTTGACAGCGAGCCGGAAGTCGCGCGGGAGCATCCGGGTCTGCCCCGCTCTCCAGCTCTGCCAGCCCTGCTGGACGCGGACCACGTACTGCGGCGCCTCGGTTCGGAGATTGTCGAGCTGCGCGTTGAGCACCGGCCACACCGCCATCGCCCCGAGCGTCAGGCTCCCGAAGAGCACGAGATACGCCGCCACGATCGCGGCGGGCAACCGCAGGCTCTTTTTCCTCTTCGGAGGAATCGGCCGCCGAAAGAACGTCACGAGCGGGGCGACGAGGTAAGCGAACAGGACCGAGAGCGCGAGCAGGAGCAGCACACCCTCGATCCGGTGGAGCACCCACAGGCCGGCGACCACCGCGGCGAGAGCCAGGAGAATCTGCAGACTCATCCGCAGGGCGGCGAAACGCCAGTCGGAGGACATCGGGGTCCGCGGGTCCCGCGGACGGCTTCGGGACTCGGTGCTCATGTCGTCTCGCGGCTGCACTTTCCATGCCGCGAGCGATCCATTCGGTCAGACGTCCGCCGGGAGAATCGCGACAGGGAAAGGGGACTACCGCCCCCGAAGGGGCGGGTCCGGATTTTGGTGGGCCGTAGTCGGAGAGATCGGTTCGAGTGTTCCACGGAACCTTGACTCTCGACAGAGCAAAGGCCGTGCCACGGGCGCACTGGCAGGGGCCTTGCTACGTCGGGGGTCGGGCACCACACCGAGCCCCCTCTTCCGTGCCGCCGCTCGCCCGAGTCGCGGCACATTTTTTTCCTCGGATAGGGCGTGGCCGCGCCACCGCGCACGAAAAAGCCCCGCGACTTCTCGCCACGGGGCTCGTTGTCCGGAGTCGGGACCGTCAGGCCGCGATTCGCTTCGCGCCCGCCAGGCCGAGCAGCAGGAAGACGACGAACAGAGCCGCGAAGATCAACGCGAGAACCTTCGCGATCGCGAACGACGCCCCGGCCACGCCCGTGAAGCCGAGCAATGCCGCCACCAGACCGATCAACAGGAATGTCAGCGCCCATCTCAACATCGCAATCACCTCCCGCACGAGCCTTAGCAAGAGCGATGCCGCTGGCACCGCGCTTGCTTTTCCGCGTTCTTGCCGGACACGGAATCCCGGCGAGGAGGTTTCATGAAACTTTCCCGGATCATCGGCTTCGCCGCCGCGGCGGCCATCGCGGGCTCGCTCTCGGGCTGCAAGGGCAGCGACACGACCACGTCGCCCGGGGCGCTCGCCAACGTCACCATCAACGGTCCGGGCTCGGCGGCCTCCGGCCAGAGCTTTACGCTCGATCTCGCGGCGACCGCCGTCGGCGTCAACAACGTGCAGAACGCCATGGTCAGCGTGACCGTGCCGTCGCCGTTCGTCGTCAACTCCCTCGACGCTTCGAGCGGGACGAGCGCGACGAGCTCGGGCGGGTCCGTCACCTGGAACCTGGGGACCCTCGACTCGAACAGCCAGTCGACCCTGCACGTCAACGTGACCGGCACCCTGCCCTCGGGCGCGGGCGCCGAAACCGTCACGTTCCAGGCCGTCCTGACGGGGACCGGCATCAATGCCGGCGATGCCGTGGCCTCGGCGAGCGTGCAGCTGACGCCTTAGCCGGAGCGGGCGCCGGGCGTTGCGGCATCCGGCTTGCAACGTCCGGAGCCGAGGTGATCGGCACGGGGCCGAGCCACCCTCGAGGAGGCAGACATGACTCGAACGAAACTGGCTCTCGCGGCCTTCGTCGCGGGCGCATTCGCGACCGTCGGTCTTGGTCAGAACGCGGACAAGAATTCCGCGGGTCCGACGAAGAACGACTATCGAATCAAGCTCGTCCAGCCGGCAGAAGGAAGCACGGTCACGGGATCGTCGGTCCAGGTGGTGGTGAACACCGAGATCCCCGCCGACATCGGCGAAGAGAAGCGCGACGTCAACTCGATGCCGCGACCCGCCGTGGACGTGTTTCTCGACGACACGTTGAAGGGAACGATGCGGGATGCCGAGAACGTGCTGAACATCGAAAACGTCTCGCCCGGAACGCACACCATCGTGCTCCTGGCCAAGAACCGCGCCAACGAGATCATCGACCGCAAAGAGATCCATTTCTCCAGCGTCAACGGGTCGGGCATCGCCGCCCGGACCGGACCCGCCGACACGACCTCGCCCGCGTCGGTCAGCGCGCCGGCGCCGGCCGCGGCTCCCGCGCCGATGAACCCGCCGCCGACCTCGTACTCGTCCGAACCCGCTCGCACGAGCTCGGCGTATTCGTCGTCCTCGAGCTCCTCCTCGATGGCGCCGGACAACTCGACGGCCAACGCGTCGAGCTCCCGCCGCCTGCCCGCGACGGCATCTTCGGATCCCGCCATGGCGATCGCGGGAGCGGGTCTTCTTCTCGCGGCCCTCGGCCTTTACATCCTGAGCCGCCGCCACCGGGCCGCCTGACGCTCCACCGGCAGATCGCGTCGCGCGCGGCGATCGGAGTCTCTCCGACGCCGCGGCGGCGCGCGTGAAACGCCCGGAGGACCACGTGCGACGCTTTCTCGCTTTCGCCGCCCTCGGACTGGGTGCCCTCGGCGCGACTCTCCTGGCCACCGCGGCCCTGCACGTCGCCGCCGGCTGGAGCGCCCAGGATGCCGCGCGGAAGACGCGCCCGGGCCCGGGGCCGGCCCGCCTCGGGCAGGCATGGGGCCGCATCGAGATCCCCCGAATCGGACTCGACCTGGCGGTATTCGAAGGCGTCGCGCCCGCGACGCTGCATCGAGGACCGGGACACGTTCCCGGAACGGCCGGGCCGGGCCCGCTCGCCGCGGGCAACTGCGTCATCGTCGGGCACCGGGACTCCTTCTTTCGCAGCCTTTCGCGGCTTCGCGCGGGAGACGTGGTGCTCGTCCGGGGGCCCGGCGGATCCGTCTCGGGCTATCGACTGGACTCGAGACGAATCGTCGCGCCCGAGGAGGTCTCCGTGCTCGCTCCGACCCACGAGGGGCGTCTCACCCTCATCACCTGCTACCCCTTCCGATGGGTCGGTCCGGCGCCCTACCGGCTCGTCTGGACCGCTTCTCCCGCGGACTCGGCGGCGCACGCCTCTTTCCCGGCCACCCTCGCCGCGACGCGCCGATGAACTGCCGAACGACCAGACGGATCGCGACGGTCTTTCGCGACACGCTTTCCCTCGCCGCGGTGTGAATCTTCCCGATCCTTCCGGCTTCGGCGGTTTGAGCCGCGCGCGGAACGACGAAGAGCTCGGGACGAGCTCGTGCATTCGCTGCGATCGAGCGAGGATCGCGCCGCGTCGAACGCGCCTCCGGATCGACCTCGCTGGCACGCCCGTTGCGAGTCTTTTCCGGTGCGGCCCGCGTCGGGGAAGAGGACGAAACCCGAGCTTCGATTTTTGTCGTTTCCCGAAGCGAATCGGCCCCGAAGGAGAACGACGCCAGGGGACGAAGGGCGCGAGTGCTTCCCGGGCGCGGGCCGCTTCCATCGGTTGAGGCGGACGACGGGTTGGTGCAGAATCTGAATCGGTGGAATTCGGCGCGGAGAAACCTCGCTCCTCCTGGCGCATCGTCGCGGGGTCGATCGTGCTGCTCGCCGCGCTGGTGCTCTTTTCCTGGGTGATCGGCTCCAATACGCTCAATCTCGTCGCCGAAACGAAGCGCGTGGAGCGGACTCGGACGCTGATCGGCGAGCTCGAAAGCACGCTCTCGACGCTCAAGGACGCCGAGACGGGCCAGCGCGGATATCTCCTGACGGGGGCTCCCGAATACCTCGCGCCCTACGACGCGGCCGTCGCCCTGGTCCAGGGCCACCTCTCGCGCCTCGACCAGCTCACGCAGAACGATCCGGCGCAGCAGGCGAGGCTTCGCGAATTCGAGGGGCTCGTCCGGGCGAAGCTGGCGGAGCTCGCCGCCACGATCGGCCTCTACAAGTCGGGCAACGCCCCGGGGGCCCTGCGGGCCGTCGAGACCGGATACGGGCAGCATCTGATGGAACGCATCCGGACGCTGGTCGGTTCGATGCAGGGCGACGAGACGAGCCGGCTCGCCCAGCGCTCGCGCCAGGCCGACGAGACCGCCCGCCAGGTCGAGCTGGCGCTCCTGCTCGGAGGGCTCTGCTTCGTCGGACTGCTCGCCGGCTACTTTCTCCTCGTTCGCCGGGATCTTCTCGGCCGGGCGCGCGCGGAGGCCGACGCCCGCGAAAGCGAGGAGCGCCTGCGCACGACGCTGCGCTCGATCGGTGACGGCGTGCTCGCCAGCGACCGGGAGGGCCGCATCACGTTCCTCAACCCGGTCGCCGAGCGGTTGACGGCATGGACTCTGGCGGAGGCCGCCGGCCGGCCGGTGGAGGAGATCTTCCGCATCGTCCACGAGGAGACGCGGAAGACGGTCGAGAGCCCCGTGCGGCGGGTCATCCGCGAAGGCGTCGTCGTGGGTCTCGCCAACCACACGACGCTTCTCGCGCGCGATGGCACCGAAGTCCCGATCGCCGACAGCGGCGCTCCGATCTTCGACGCGCGCCAGCGGGTCGCGGGAGTGGTCCTCGTCTTCCGCGACATCACGGAGCAGCGCCAGGCCGAGCGGGCCACGTCGAGGCTGGCCGCGATCGTGGCCTCGGCGAACTACGCGATCGTCGGGGAGGACCGGGACAACGTCATTACGGACTGGAACCCGGGCGCGGAATCGTTCTTCGGGTTCACGGCCGAAGAGATGATCGGGCGCAAGATGTCGATGCTCGCGCCCGACGGTGAATCCGATCCCTCGCCGGCGGCGACGGCCGACCTCATCGCGGGAAAGACGGCCGAGTTCGAGGTCCGCCGGCGGACGAAGGACGGGCGGTGGCTCGACACGGTCGTCACCCTGTCGCCTATCCGGGACGACGGGGGCCGCGTCGTCGGCATTTCGAGGATGATTCGCGACGTCACGGAGAGGCGCCGCCATGCCCGCGACCTCGAGGAGGCGCGGCGCGCCGCGGAGGAGGCGAGCGCCGCCAAGGATCGGTTTCTCGCGACGCTCTCGCACGAGCTGCGGACTCCTCTCACGCCGGTGATGGCGTCGGTCCAGCGGCTCGAACAGCGCCCCGACCTGGGTCCCGGGATGGCGGAATCGCTCGCGATGATCCGGCGCAACGTCGAGCTCGAGGCGCGCCTCATCGACGATCTGCTCGACCTGACCCGCATCGTGAGGGGAAAAATCGAGATCGAGCGGACGCCTCTCGACCTCCACCTGGTTCTGGCGACGGTGACACAGAACGCGCGCAGCGAGTTCTTCGCCCGCGGCGTGCGACTGAGCTCGGAGCTGAACGCCAGCGCGCACTTCTGCCTGGGGGACGGCGCGCGCCTGCAGCAGGTCTTCTGGAACCTGCTGAAGAACTCCGCGAAGTTCACTCCGGCCGGCGGGAGCGTGGTCGTGCGGTCCGAGAATCCGGCGGACGGCCGCATCCGGATCGCGGTCGAGGACAGCGGACGCGGCATACGCCCCGATCTGCTCCCGCGACTCTTCGAAGCCTTCGAGCAGGGCGACGTGACGGCGGTGCGCCGCGGCGGGGGCCTCGGGCTCGGCCTCGCGATCGCGCGCACGCTCGTCCAGCTTCACGGCGGCGTCATCACGGCCGAAAGCGGCGGTGAGGGCCGGGGCGCCGTCTTTTCCGTCGAGCTCGCGACGACGAGCGCGCGGCCGCGCATCGCGCTGCCCCCGGCCCAGGACCCGGAGCGGGCGGCCTCGCGCAACCGCATGTCGATTCTGGTCGTCGAGGACGACCTCGACACGGCCGACGCGCTCGGCCGTCTGCTCGAGGAAAGCGGGTTCGACGTGCGCACGGCGGACAGCATCGCCGCGGCGAGGGCCGCGTTCAGCCAGCGTCCCTCGGACATCCTCGTCACCGACGTGGGCCTGCCCGACGGCAGCGGCCTCGACCTGCTCGGCGTCCTGCGGCCGATCCAGCCGGCGCTGCACGCGATCGTGCTCAGCGGCTATGGAATGGAGGAAGACCTCAACCGCAGCCGCTCTCTCGGTTTCATCGACCACTTCGTCAAGCCGATCAACCCCTCGCGGCTCATCGCCGCGCTCGACGCCCTGGCCGGGCGCGTCTAGCAGCGGCGCCCTTCGCGGACCGGCCGAGCGGCTGGCAGCGCGGGCAGGCGAACATGCGCCGGCCCGACTGCGGGAACTCGATGACGGGCGAGGCGCACCGGCGGCAGATCTCCTGCTGATACACGTAGAACGCCTCGCCGGCGCCGCGGCCCGACATCGGGTGCGCGGGCTCGCGAGAGGACACGGTGCGGATCTCCGCCTGCACGACGCCTCGCCGCATCAGGCGGCGGACCGTGCGCCAGAGGCTCTCCCACTCGGCCGGCGTCAGGCTGCCGGACGGGCGCTGCGGGTGGATGCCCGCGAGGAAGAGCGCCTCGGCACGATAAATATTGCCGACGCCCGCGAGAAGCCGCTGATCGAGAAGGGCGTCGCCGATCGGGCGCTTCGGCCGCTTCGAGAGAAAGGCCCATGCGCGGCCGGGATCGAAGTCCTCGCGCAGGGGATCCGGACCGAGGCGGCCCAGAAGAGCGCGCCGCGCGAAATCCGGAATCAGCTCGCAGGCCGGAGGACCGATCAGATCCGCCGTGACGGGACCGGAGACGAGCCGGAGCCGCACGGTCGCCCGCGGCTCCGGCGCCGTTCCGCGATACCGGTAGAACCAGCCCGCCATTCCCAGGTGGATGTGCACGACGAGCCCGCCGCTCCAGAAGTGAAAGAGGTGCTTGCCGTACGCCTCCGCGCGAAGAAAGCGTCTTCCGTCGAGGCGCTTCGCCTCGCGCCCGAATCGGCCCTGCGGCGAACGGGCTGCGACGCGCCGGCCCGCGAAGTCGCGCGTGTGCTGCCGCGCGAGGCGGTGGATGGTGTTGCCTTCGGGCATTCGGCAGGCGCCGGTGAGCGGTCGAGCCCTACGGCGCCGGGCGCGGCCGGGGCGTCACCAGACCTCGTCGGCGGAGGGGCCGTAGATCGACGGCAGCTTTCCGTCCGCCATCCGCACGTAGATCGAGAATTGCCCCCGGTGATGGATCTGATCGTTCAGCATCAGCCAGAGAAAGGCGTGCATCGGAATGTCGCCGATCTTCCCCGGACCCGTGAAGAACTGGACCGGCCTCGTGAGATCCGCGTCCGGAAGCCCGCGCAGGAGCTCCATCGTCCGGGCGTGGCCCTTCTCGAGGTTCGAGAGCACCTCGTCGTAGGAGTCCGGAGGCGGCGGGAACGCCGGCGGCTTCGACCAGTCGAAGCCCGTCGTCATGCCCTTCTCCATCGCGCCCTGCTCGAGGACGAACATCCACGCGAGCTCCCGCGCGGTCTTGCACCGGGCGTGCGGACGCAACTCCGTCTTGTCCTTCGGAAGCGCGTGGAGGACTCGGAGGGTCTTCGCGTTCTCCCGCTCGTACGCCTCGAGAAGCTGCGGCTTGCCGGCCGGGATGGTGCGGGCCCGATCTTCGGTCGTGACGATGGACATGGAAGCCTCCTTCGAACGTCTGGAGCGCTCCACTCTATCGCCGGCGCCGCTGGTACGATGCGCGCTCTTGAACGCAACCTTCGAAGGCCGGACGATCCTCGTCGCGGGCGGCACGGGAGCCCTCGGCCGCGCCGTCAGCCTGGCGTTTCTCGAAGCGGGCGCCGCGGTCGCCGTGACCTATCGCAACCCGGCGGAATGGAGCGCGCTCGAGCAGGCCGCCGGCGCGGCCCGGCCGAGACTCTCCGGCCACACGGCGGACGTCACGGACGCCGCCGCGATCCGGACGCTCGCGGGAGAGCTCACGAAGCGCCATGGAGGGCTCGACGTCCTCGTCAACGCCGTCGGCGGCTATGCGGGCGGCGCGAGCCTGTGGGAAGAGGCTCCGGAAGCGCTCGATCGGATGCTGCAGGCGAACCTGCGCGCGGCCTTCGTGCTCTGCCGCGAGATCGCCCCGATCATGGTGCGCCGGGGCCGCGGCGCGATCGTCAACGTGGCCTCGCGCGCGGCGCTCGCTCCGGGACGGGGCGAGGGCGCCTACGCCGCGTCCAAGGCGGCGGCGGTCGCGCTGATCGCCTCCCTCGCGGCCGACCTCGCGGGCACGGGCGTGCGCGCCAACTCCGTTCTGCCGAGCGTCATCGACACCGAGGCCAACCGCAGGGCGATGCCGAAGGCCGACTTCTCGAAATGGCCCAGGCCCGAGGAGATCGCCCGCGTCATCCTCTTTCTGTGCGGCGACGACGCGAAGCTCGTCCAGGGCGCCGCGATTCCGGTGTACGGCGATGCCTAGTCGCGCGGCGCTCGCTCTGCTCGCCGGCGCGCTGATCCTCGGCCGCGCGGCGCCTTCCCGCGCCGAGGCGCCGGCGGTCGCGTTTGCCCACGTCACCGTGATCGACACGGTCTCCGGGACGATGCGGCCGGACGTGACGGTCGTCGTCGAGGGAAACCGCATCGAGGCGGTCGGACCTTCGGGCGAAGTGCGGATCCCTCCGGACGCGAAGGTCGTGGACGCGTCCGGAAAGTTTCTCTCGCCCGGATTCTGGGACATGCACGTCCACACGTTCTTCGGAGACTGGGTGCCCGGGGGCCGGGAGGTGACGCTGCCCCTCTTCGTCGCCAACGGCATCACGGGCGCGCGGGACATGGGCAGCGACCTCGAACCGATCCTCGCGGCGCGCAGGGACGTCGAGGCCGGAAAGCAGATGGGACCGCGGCTGATCGTCTCGGGCCCGATGCTCGACGGACCGAAGTCGACGTTTCCGGCGGCGCTCAAGATCGGGACCCCGGAAGACGGGCGACGCGCCGTGGCGATGCTCAAACAGCGCGGCGTGGATTTCATCAAGATCCAGTCGTACGTTCCGCGCGAGGCCTATTTCGCGATCGCGGACGAATGCCGCAGGCAGGGAATCGTCTTCGCCGGCCACGTCCCCGACGCGATCCGCGCCTCCGAGGCCTCCAACGCCGGGCAGGCGAGCTTCGAGCACCTGATCGGAGTGTTCGAGGGGAGCTCGACGGCCGAGGACGCGCTGCTTCAAGGGCCCAAGGGACCGGGCCGCTTTCTCGATACGTACTCTCCGGACCGGGAGGCGAAGCTGCTCTGGCTCCTGGCGAAGAATCACACGTGGCAGTGTCCGACGCTCTTCTGGGAGCGCGGACAGTGGCTCGTGGACGTCATCGACGTCACGCAGGACCCGGACGGGCGCTATGCGCCGAAGTCCTGGCGTGAGAAGACCTGGCCCACCTTCGCAAAAGGGATCATGAAAGACCTCGACACCGATCCGCTGCCGGTGAGGCAGAGGTTCGTCGCGCACGAGCTCGGGATCGTGAAGCGCCAGCAGCAGGCGGGCATCCCGTTTCTCGCGGGCACCGACACGCCGGCCGGCGTGGACGTTCTCCCGGGACCGAGCCTCCACCACGAGCTCGAGCGCTTCGTCGCCGCCGGCTTCACGCCGTTCGAAGCGCTCCAGACCGCGACGCTCAACCCGGCGAAGTTCCTCGGCCGGCTGTCCGACTTCGGCACCGTCGAGAAGGGCAAGATCGCCGATCTCGTGCTGCTCGACGCAAACCCGCTCGAGGACATCCGCAGCACCCGGAGGATCTTCGGCGTCGTCCTGAACGGGCGCTACCTCTCCCGCACCGACCTCGACCGGATCCTCGCGGGCGTCGAGGCGTACGCCGCCGGACACTGATCGACGATCGGCCGCGTCACTCCCCGGGCCCGAGAATCAGGACAGCGCGCCCTCCGGTGACGGGGCGGATTCCTCCGCCTCGAGCCGTCCCGCCTCGCGCGAGACGTCGGCCATGCCGCCCCGTCCGCGCGGAAAACCGGCATAACCGGCGGCGAAGACGACGACGAGCAGGCCCAGCCCCGTCAGCAGGCTCCAGCGGATGCCTTCGACGAAATCGCGGTCGGCCGCGGCCAGGATCGCCTTTTCCGTGACGGGGTTCATGTGCCGAATCGGACGGCCGGGACCGATCTCGGCTCCGTAGGCGCGAGGATTCGCGTTGCCGATGATGGTCTCGGCGACCTCGCGCCGCTCGGCCGGATCGGGAAGCGCGCCGGCGAGGTGCGCGGAGAGCGTGGCCGTCAGAGACGCCGCCAGGACGGATCCGAGCACCGCGAAGCCGACGGTCGAGCCGAGGGCGCGCTGCGCGCTCATGATTCCCGAGGCCATTCCGGCGCGCTCCGGAGGCACGGCCGTCATCGCGAGCGACGTGATGGGCGTGAGGCAGAGCGCGCTTCCGAGCGACGAGAAGACGAGGCCGGAGACGACGATCGTCGTGTTGTGGCCCATGCCGGCGATGAGGACGGCGAACCCGACGATCTGGGACACGAGTCCGAGGAGAATCAGCCGCCTCGAGCCCACGATGCCCATCAGGCGGCCGGCCTGGAGCGACACGAGCGTACAGGTGGCGCTGTAGGGCAGCAGTAGAAGTCCCGCGTCGGTGGGCGAGAAGCCGCGGACGTTCTGCAGGTACTGCGTGATGACGAGCAGCATCCCGTACACCGCGAAAAGGACGGTGAAGATCGTCACGATCGCGAGCGAGTAGGTGCGGTCGCGGAAGAGGGTCAGGTCCATCATGGGATCCGCGCTCGAGCTCTCGGCGCGGATAAACGCCGCCAGCGCGGCGAGCGCGACGACGAAGAGCACGATGATCTCGGTCGATCGCCACCCGGCGCGAGGCCCCTCGATCACGGCGTACGCGAAGGCGCCCACCGCCGCGACGAAGAGAGCCTGGCCCGGCAGGTCGAAGCGCCGGGGCCGGCCGTCGCGCGACTCCGCCACGAACTTCGAGGTCAGGACGAGGACGACGACGCCCACGGGAGCGTTGACGAGAAAGATCACCCGCCAGCCGCTGTGCTGAACGAGCAAACCCCCGAGCGTAGGGCCGATCGCCATCGCGGTGGAGGCGATGGCGGTCCAGATGCCGATCGCCCAGGCCTTCTGCTTCGGATCGGCGAACGCGGCGCTCACGAGCGCGAGCGACGTCACGTTGACCGTCGCCGCGGCCACGCCCTGGATTGCGCGCGCCGCGTTCAGCACGTCGAGCGACCCGGCCATCCCGCACGCGATCGAGGAGGCCGTGAAGAGCGCGATCCCGAAGAGGTAGACGCGTTTGCGCCCGTGAAGATCCGCGAGCGTCCCCGCCGACATGATCGCCACGGCCATGCCGAGGCTGTACGCCGTCACGACCCACTGCAGACCCGATTCGCCGACGTGGAAGTCTCCCTGGATCGAGGGCAGGGCCACGTTCACGATCAACGCGTCCAGGAAGATCATGAAGAGGCCGAGGCCCGTCGCGGCGAGCGTGATGCGCTGAGTCCGGCTCATCGAGGCGCCTCCGGAGATTATCGGGCGGGAGCTTCTCACAGGCCCGGCCTCTAGTACGATCCGAGTCCAAGAAGAGGAGACTCCGCCATGCCGCGATCCCGCCGGGAATTCCTCGCCTCGACCGCCGCCGGGCTCGTCGGCGCCGCCGCCGCGGGAAACGTCTTCGGTGAGCAGCAGCCGCCCGCGCCGGCGACCACTCCCGCCGCCGGCACGCCGCCGGCCTTCGGAACCGCTCCGCCGGTGGGTCCCGCGGTGGACCCCGCGACGATCTCCGAGGCGGAAAAGCTCGTCCGCATCGACTTCACGGCGCCCGAGAAGGATCAGATCGCGGGCAACTGGCAGAGCTCCATGGCGGCGACGATGGAACGGCGGACCGGACCTCGCAAGGTCGAGCTCGAGACGACGCTCTCCCCCGCGACTCGCTGGAACCCGCTGATCCCCGGGGTTTCCGGCGGACCGGCCCATGACCGCTTCGTCCGCTCCGCCGGCAAACCCGCGCCGCTTCCCGCGCGCGACGAGGACATCGCGTTTTCCACGGTCTCGGAGCAGTCGCGCTGGATCGAGTCGAGGGCGCTGACCTCCGAGCGCCTCACGAAGATCTACCTCGCGCGCATGGAACGCTTCGATCCGAAGCTGCGCTGCGTCATCACGCCGACCCCGCAGCTCGCGCTCGAGCAGGCCCGGCGCGCCGACGCCGAGATCGCGGCCGGCAAGTACCGCGGTCCCCTCCACGGGATCCCGTTCGGCGTCAAGGACCTGCTCGACACGAAGGGCATCCTGACGACGTATGGCGCCGAGCCCTATCGCCACCGGGTCCCCGAGGCCAACGCCGTCGTCGTCGAACGGCTCGACCGGGCGGGCGCGGTCCTGCTCGGCAAGCTGTCGCTCGGAGCGCTCGCCTTGAACGACATCTGGTTCGGCGGCCAGACGATGAACCCGTGGCTTCTCGAGGAGGGCTCGGGTGGCAGCAGCGCGGGGCCGGGCGCCTCGACCGCGGCGGCGCTCGTCTCGTTTTCGATCGGCAGCGAGACCGGCGGCAGCATCATCGACCCCGCCATGCGCTGCGGGCTGGCGGGCCTGCGGCCGACGTTCGGCCGCGTCGCCCGCACCGGGGCGATGACGCTCTGCTGGTCGCTCGACAAGCTCGGTCCCATGACCCGCGGGGTCGAGGACACGCTGCTCGTCCTCGCCGCCATCTCGGGCCCGGACGCCGGGGACCTGTCGAGCCTGCCGAGCCATCTCGACTTCGACGCGAATGCTTCCGTCCGCGGGCTCCGCGTCGGTTTCATCCCGAAGTGGATGAGCGAGAGCCCCGCGACCGAGGTCGACCGCGCGGCGCTCGAAACCGCCCGGAAGCTCGGGATGAAACCCGTGGAAGTCTCTCTGCCCGACTGGCCCTACGGCTCGCTCAACACGGTGCTCTTCGCCGAGGCGGCCGCCGCGTTCGAGGAGCTGACGCTCTCGGGTGGCCTGAACGAGCTGAAGGCCCAGGTCCCGGATGCGTGGCCCAACACGTTCCGCCAGTCCCGCTTCCTGTCGGCCGTGGACTACGTCCAGGCCGACCGCCTGCGCCGCAAGGTGGCGATCGAGATGCAGCGGATCTTCGAGACCGTGGACCTTCTGCTCGTGCCGTCGCTGCGCGACGAGATCCTGACGATCACCAACTTCACGGGCCATCCGGCGCTGGTGCTGCGCGCCGGCTTCATCCAGGTGACGCAGGCCCGCAGCGACTGGGCGCCGGACCCGAAGAACCCGATGCCGACCTTTTCCTCGCCGCGGCGCGTGCCCCACGGGGTCTCGCTGATCGGCCGGATGTTCGACGAGGGCACGCTCGGCACCGCGGCGCTGGCTCTCGAGCGCGCCTTCGGCGTCGCGGGCGAGCGGCCGCCGGGATTCTGAGGATGTCGTCACGACAGAGTCCCTCCGGGAACGCATGAAGCTCCGCCGGCCCGCGCTCTGGGTGATCCTCGTGCTCGCGGTCTCGCCGCTGTTTTTTCTCGGCGCCTACGCCGCCGCGACACGCTGGCTGCTCACGGGCCCGAAGCTCCGTGCGCTCATCAACGCCGCCCCGCAAGGCTTCATGATCGACTGGGACGAGGCGCAGTCTTCCTGGCCGGGCCGCGTCCGAATCCGGAATCTGCGGCTGCGCGGCAGCGATCCCAACGTCGAGTGGTCCGTGACCCTCGAAACCGCCGACCTTCGGTACTCGCTGCTGCCGCTGCTGCGCCGCACGTTCCAGTGCGACCGGCTCGTCGGCTCCGGCCTCGCCTTCGCGCTCCGGTCGAAGATCGAACCGGGCAGGGTCAAGAAGGTGGATACGGCCCTGCTGCCCCCGATCCCGGGCTTTTCCGATCCTCCGCTCAAGTCTCCGGACCAGCCGTTCTTCATCGAGCCGGACCCGTGGAAGGTCGACGTGCGGAGCGTCGCGATCGACCGGTTCGAGGACATCTGGGTCAACGCACTCCACTACCAGGGACCGGCCCGGATCCAGGGCGGGTTCTTCCTGAGGCCGATGCACCTGGTCCGCGTGGACGCGGCTCTCATCCGTTTCGACGGCGGCGCCCTGCGCATCGGAAAAGCCGCGGAGGGGCTCACGATCACGGGAAGCCTCGGCACCATGACGAAACCCTTCGAACCGCTGCAGAACCCGATGCCGGGAGGACTCCGGCAGTTCACGACGGACGTCAGGCTCGACGCCGCGGCGGAACATCTGGAGACCATCACGGACTTCATCCGGTTCCCCGAGGGCGTCCGCCTCGAGGGCAGCGGACCGGGCATGCACCTCGAAGTCGCGCTCAAGGATGGGATCGCCGCCGGGAAGGCCACCGTCTCCATCCACGGCGGAATCGCGCAGACCCGCTCGTACCGCCTGCGAGGAGATCTGAACCTCGAGGTGCCGTTCCGAAAGTGGAACCTGATGGGACCCCTGACCGCGGACATCTCCGGCACGCGCGCCGCCCTCACCGACGTGCACGCCTCCGGGCCGGAAGAGGCGCGAGGATGGTGGGGCCGCTTCGAGGTGCCGTCCGGGAAGGTCGGCTCCGCGGCCGATGCTCGGGTCCAGGCGAAGTGTCGCGACGCACGGCCGCTGCTCGCGCTCTTCGGCGTCGAGCTGCCCGGCTGGACGAAGGGTCTGCTCCAGCTGGACGATTTCGCGGTGACGGCGCTGGTCTCGGCGACGCCCGGCACGATCCGCGTTCGCGACCTTCACGGCGGCGGCGGAAACTTCAAGGTTCAGGGACAGTTTGCGCACGACGGAAAGGTTTCGCAGGGGGCCTTCCTGATCGAGTCGGGCATCCTCGTCATCGGCGTCGAAGTCACTCCGACCGCGACGAAGGTCCGGCCTCTCTTCGCCAAACAGTGGTACGAGAAACTGCAAAAGACCGACGCCCCCGCCCACGGCGGCTAGGACTCGCTACTTCTTCGGGGGCTTCGAGGGCCGCAGGTCAATGCGCGAGGGAATCGCGCGGCCGGGAAACCGCACGAGATCGGCGACGGCCTCGGCGACGTCCTCCGGCGCGAGCATCCAGGAGGAGTCTCCGGGCGCGTGGCCGAACTCGGTCGCGACCGATCCCGGGAGCACGCACGCCATGCGAATCCCCTCGTGACGCAGGTCGAGCATCGCCGCATCGGAGAAGCCGAGAAGACCGAACTTGGACGCGTTGTAGGCCGCGCCGCCCGCGAAAGCATTCACGCTCGCGAGCGAGGCGATCTGGATGATGAAGCCGCCGCCCGACTTCTTCATCCGGGGCACCGCGTGGCGGATCGCGTAGAACGGGCCGAGGAGATTGGTCTCGAGGACGTCGCGAAAGTCCTCCGGTTCGATCCGGTCGACCGGGGCGAAGCGCCCGATCCCGGCGTTGTTGACGAGCACGTCGAGGCGTCCGCCCTCGCCGGCGGCGAAGTCCACCAGGCGCTTCTGGTCTTCCTCCCGGCGCGCATCGGCGGCCAATCCGCGGATCGCGAGGCCCTCTTTCGCGAATCCCTCGAGGGCGGCGCGGACCGAATGATCCGTCCGGCCCGAGACGAAGGTGGAAAAGCCCTCCCGGGCGAGCCGCCTCGCGACCGCGGCGCCGATGCCCCGCGTGCCGCCCGTGACGAGCGCGACGCGGCGTTCGCTCATCACGCCATCATCTCACCGGCGCCGGCTGGATGTATGGTGCGGCCGTGAAGCGCAGGGCGCTGGGGCCGGAGGGCCGGAGCGTCTTCCCGATCGGCCTCGGCTGCATGGGGCTGACGTGGGGATATCACGACCCGACCGTCGACGCGACCGCGGGGATGGATCTGATTCGCCGCGCCGTCGATGTGGGAGTCGACCACTTCGACACGGCCGACGTGTACGGCCCGTTCACGAACGAGGCGCTCGTCGGACGCGCGCTCGCGGGGCTGCGCGACCGGGTCGTCCTCGCGACGAAAGTCGGATACGTCGTCGAGGACGCGGCGACCTACCGCTACCGCCGCGATGGCCGGCCCGAGCACGTCCGCGCCTCGTGCGAGGACTCGATCCGGCGGCTCGGCGTCGACGAGATCGACCTCTACTATCTGCACCGGGTCGATCCCCAGGTTCCGGTGGCCGAGACCTGGGGAGCGATGGCCGGCCTCGTCGCCGAAGGAAAAGTGCGCTCGCTCGGGATCTCGGAGCCCTCGGTCGCCGAGCTCGACACCGTCTCGACGATTCATCCCGTCGCCGCCGTTCAGTCCGAGCTTTCCCTCTGGACCCGCGACCACATTCCCGAGATCCTGCCGTGGTGCGCCGCCCACCGTGCGGCCTTCGTCGCGTTCTCTCCGCTCGGACGAGGGTTTCTGACCGGGTCGATCGCCGCCGATGCGCGTTTCGGCCCCGGGGATTTCCGCTCGAAGCTGCCGCGCTTCCGTCCCGAAGCCGTGGCGGCGAATCAGCAGCTCGTCGAGCGCGTGCGCGCGATCGCGGCGCGCCGCGGCGCGGTTCCGGCCCAGGTCGCCCTCGCCTGGGTGCTCTCCCGCGGGGAGCACGTCCTGGCGATTCCCGGCACGCAGCGCAGCCAGTACCTCGAGCAGAACGTCGCGGCCGCGGAAATCGCGCTGACGCCCGAGGATCTCGCGGAGCTCGACGCGATGCCCGCGCCCTCCGGCGGACGATACTGAGCGCCGGGTCAGGCTTTTCGGCCCGGCACCAGGACGAGCACGAGACCGAGGACCGCCGCACCCGCGCCGATCCACCGGGCGGTCTCCCAGCCCTCCTTCTTCGAGCGCTCGCTCGAGGAAAATGTGGACTTGAGCGCTCCCTCGACCGAGTCGTAGCCGCTTCGCCGGCTCGACGCCCAGACGAACCCCGCCAGCCCCAGGACGAGCAAGACGATTCCCACAGTTTTCATGGCACTCCTTCGCTGGACCCGGTCTTTGCAATCACGATACCAGCCGCGGGGCGGACATCATGTGTCCGGGCCGATGCCCGATCCTGTCGCCATGGGAAACCTGCTCGAGCCGAAAGCCTGGTGCCGGCAGCGCTGGTGCCGCGAGGATCCGGCGGCCGAGCACCGGCCGGGCGATGGATGCTCGTGCCACGCGCACGGAGCCGAAGCGCCGGCCGGGCCTCCGCGGTCGACGCGGCTGACGGCCCGAGCCTTCCGCCTGGACGCCTTCGCCTGCCGTTCGTGCGGGGCGAAGTCGCGGAACATGGTCGAGTACCCGAACCTCTTCCTGCGGTGCCCTCCCTGCGCGGCCCTGGATCGCTGGCCCGCCGTGTGGACAGGCCGGATTCCGAGGGGTTAGTCTGACTCGTCGGGGGAATACCCCGGCAAGGAGTCAGCGATGAAGTCGTACGTCCGGCTGACCGAGCCGATGGTGCGCGAGGGCGGCAGGCTTCGCCCGGCGTCATGGGACGAGGCGCTCGACCGCGCCGCGGGTGGATTCCGCGGGGTCCGGGCCCGCAAGGGAGGCGAGGCGATCGGCCTCTTCTCCTGCTCGAAGGCATCGAACGAGGTCAACTATCTCGCGCAGAAGTTCGCCCGCTCGGTCCTCGGCACGAACCACATCGACAGCTGCAATCGAACCTGACACGCGCCCAGCGTCGTCGGTCTGACGACGGTGTTCGGGGCGGGGGGCGGCACGAGCTCGTACCGCGAGGTCGAGGAGACCGCGCTCGTCCTGCTGTGGGGATCGAATGCGCGCGAGGCGCACCCGATCTATTTCCACCACGTTCTCCGAGGCGTGCGCAACGGCGCGCGTCTCGTCGTCGTGGATCCGCGGCGCACCGTCTCGGCGCAGTGGGCGGACACGTGGCTCGGTCTCGACGTGGGGTCGGACATCGCCCTCGCCAACGCCATGGGCCGCGAGATCCTCCACGCCGGACTCGAGAACCGTGAGTTCATCGGGCGCGCCACGACCGGGTTCGAGGCCTACCGGGACGGCGTCGAGAAATACACCCTCGAGTACGCCGAGAAGGAAACGGGCGTCCCCGCCTCGGCCATCCGCGACGTGGCCCACGCCTACGCGAAGGCCCGAACCGCGCAGCTGTGCTGGACGCTCGGCATCACCGAGCACCACAACGCGGTCGACAACGTCTTCGCCCTGATCAATCTCTCCCTGCTGACGGGGCACGTCGGCCGCTCCGGCTCCGGCGTCTGCCCGCTCCGCGGCCAGAACAACGTCCAGGGCGGAGGCGACATGGGCGCGCTGCCGAACAAGCTGCCGGGCGGACAGGACGTCGAGGATCCCGCCTCGCGCGCGAAGTTCGAGCGCGCGTGGGGCGGAACGATCCCCGCGAAGAGCGGCTGGCATCTCTCCGAGATGTTCGAAGCGATGCAGCACGGAAACCTCTCGGCGCTCTACGTCGTCGGCGAGAATCCCGTCCAGTCGGAGGCCGACCAGAAACGGGCCATTGGACTGCTCGGCCGTCTCGAGCACATCGTCGTGCAGGACATGTTCCTCACGAAGACGGCCGAGATCGCGCATGTCGTTCTGCCCGCCGCCGCATCGTGGTGCGAGGACGAAGGCACGGTCACCTCGAGCGAGCGGCGGGTCCAGCGCGTGCGCAAGGCGCTCGAGCCGCCGGGTTCCGCGCGGGCCGACCTCGCCATCCTGTCGGATCTCGCGCGGCGCCTCGGGACGGATTGGGGCAGCCCGACGGCCGAGCGGGTCTGGGACGAGCTGCGCGCGCTCTCGCCGTGGCACGGGGGAATGA
This sequence comes from uncultured Acidobacteriota bacterium, assembly GCA_963736455.1. GTDB lineage: Bacteria > Acidobacteriota > Thermoanaerobaculia > UBA5066 > Gp7-AA6 > DAHUXD01. Next base: position 2,628,585 of record CAVTON010000001.1, on the reverse strand, counting down.
GCTACCGGCGCCTCGAGGAGCTCGGAGGTCTCCAGTGGCCGTGTCCGGACGAGTCGCATCCGGGAAGCCCGTTTCTGCACGGCCGCCTCTGGAAGGACCCCGTCGAAGGCCCGCGGGCTCCCTTCCATGCCGTCGAGCACGACCCCCCCGTGGACCGTCTCGACGAGCAGTTCCCGATTCGACTGACGACCGGGCGGCGCCTCGATTCGTACAACACCGGCGTGCAGACGGCCGGCTACACGTCGCCCCTGCGGCGCGGCGAGACGCTCGACATCGCCCCCGAAGACGGAGCGCGCCTCGGAATCGGCGACGGCGAAACGGTGCGCGCGGTGTCGCGGCGCGGAGCGATCGAGGTTCCTGCGCGCTACGACGCGACCCTGCGTCCGGGCCTCGCGTTCATGACGCTGCACTTCCAGGACGACGTCGCCACCAACGTCCTGACGATCGACGCCGTGGACCCTCGCTCGGGCACCGCGGAGTTCAAGGCGAGCGCGATCCGGATCGAAAGGGTCGGCGAAAGGGTCGAGGCGCGCTGAAACTGCTCCCTCGATAGACTAGCGGCGTGGATCTCCACCCGATCCCGGACGCAGACGCCGCGCCCGAAGAGCGCGCGGCGGTGGATTCGATCCTGGGACCTCCGGAGAGCGGCTGGGAGGGCGCCCCGCGGCGGGTCGACACCGAGGACCACGTCGGCTTCGGAGGGCATGCGGCGCGCGAGCGCCGGCACCTTCTTCTCCCCGTGCTGTGGGCGGTCCAGTCGCGCGCGGGCTGGATCTCGCGCGGCGCGCTCAATTACGTCTGCCGGCGGCTTTCGGTCCCGCCGGCCGACGCGTACGGCGTGGCGACCTTCTACTCCATGCTCTCCGTCGAGCCGCAGCCGAAGACGATCGTCCACGTCTGCGACGACCTCGCGTGCCGGCTCGCCGGCGGACCCGCGCTGCTCGACGCGCTGAAGTCGAGGCTTCCCGCCGGCTCCGTGCGCCCGTCTCCCTGCCTCGGCCTCTGCGAGCGCTCGCCGGCGGTCCTCTTTCAATGCGCGGGCGAGGGAGCGAAGGACTACGTCGTCGCGCCGGCGAGCCTCGAGAGCGTTTCGACCCCCCCTCACCGTGCCTCTCTTCCGCAGGGGGGAACCCTCCAGGACCCCCTCGCCCCCCGAACGGGGGAGAGGGTTGGGGTGAGGGGGGGTTCGAGCTCCGCCCCGCAGACCCTCGACTCCCGCCGCGAGGGCCTTCGCCTGCTCTCGCGCGTCGGATGGGTGGACCCGGAGAGCCTCGAGGACTATCGGGCGCACGGCGGCTACGGAACGCTCCCGAGGGCGCTCGAGATCGGGGCCGACGGGGTGATCCGCGAAGCGCTCGCCTCGAAGCTCCAGGGCCGCGGCGGCGCGGCCTTTCCGGCCGGCCGCAAGTGGGAAGCCGTCGCGAAGCAGCCGGCACGGCCGCACTACCTCGTCTGCAATGCGGACGAGTCCGAGCCGGGCACGTTCAAGGACCGGATCCTGATGGAGGAGGACCCGTTCGCGATCGTGGAGGCGATGACGATCGTCGCCTTCGCCACCGGCTGCGAGCAGGGATACCTCTACGTCCGGGGCGAGTATCCGCTCGCCGAGGAGCGCATTCGCCGCGCCGCCGCCGCGGCTCGGGCCGCGGGTCTCCTGGGACGAGACATCCTCGGACGGGGCCTCGTCTTCGACATCGAGGTCCGGCGCGGCGCCGGGGCCTACATCTGCGGCGAAGAGACCGCGCTCTTCAACTCCATCGAGGGCCTTCGCGGCGAGCCGCGAAACAAGCCGCCCTTCCCCGTCGAGAAGGGGCTGTTCGGCAAGCCGACCGTCATCAACAACGTCGAGACGCTCGTCAACGTCCTGCAGATCGTCGCCGAGGGCGGCGCGGCGTTCGCAGCGATCGGCACGGGTTCGTCCACCGGGCCGAAGCTCTTCTGTCTCTCCGGCCACGTGACGCGGCCCGGGCTCTACGAGGTTCCGTTCGGCGCCACGCTCGCCGAGCTCATCGCGCTCGCGGGCGGCGTTCCCGGAGGACGCCCGGTACGGGCCGTGCTGCTCGGCGGCGCGGCCGGATCCTTCGTCGGGCCCGGAGAGCTCGACGTGCCCTTGACCTTCGAGGGGACGCGCGCCATCGGCGCCTCGCTCGGATCCGGGGTCGTCATGGTCTTCGACGACCGCTCGGACCTGCGCGGCGCGGTCCGACGCATCGCCGCGTTCTTCCGCGACGAGTCCTGCGGCCAGTGCGTGCCCTGCCGCGTCGGCACCGAGAGGCAGGAGGAGCTCGTCGCCCGCCTCGACGCCGGAAAACCGCTGACGAACGCCGCTCAGGAGGATGCGCTCCTCGACGAGATCGCGCGGGCCATGAAGGACGCGTCGATCTGCGGCCTCGGCCAGACGGCGTCGGGAGCCATCCAGTCGGCGATCCGCAAGCTCGGAGTCTTCTCGGCGTGACCGCTCCGCTGCGGCGCCTGGACCCGGAGCGGCCGGTCGAGCTGACCATCGACGGCGAGGCCGTCGCGGTGCCCTCCGGGACGACGCTCCTCGAGGCGTGCCGGAGCCGGAACATCGACACGCCCACGCTCTGCTATCTCGAGAATCTGACGCCCATCAACGTCTGCCGCGTCTGCGTCGTCGAGGTCGAGGGCTCGCGGGCGCTCGTGCCCGCCTGCTCGCGCCCGGTCGAGCCGAAGATGAACGTGAAGACCGACAGCGAGCGCGTCCGCCTTTCGCGGAAGGTCGTGCTCGAGTTCCTGGCGTCCTCCGCCGACCTGTCGTGCGCTTCCGCGGAGGTCCGCGGGTGGATGGAGCGCTACGGCGCCGACCCCAAACGTTATGGACCTCCGGCGACGCCCGCCGCGGCCGGAGTGCGCGACGCCGCGCCGCCGGGCCATCACCACGAGGGCATGGTCGGACGCGCCTCGAACGTCGCGCAGCCCGTCAAGGTGGACAACGACCTCTACGTGCGCGACTACGCGAAGTGCATCCTCTGTTACAAGTGCGTCCAGGCCTGCGGCGCGGATGCCCAGAACACGTTCGCCATCGCCGTCGCGGGCCGCGGCTTCGACGCCCGCATCTCGACCGAGTTCGCGACGCCGTTGCCCGAGTCGGCGTGCGTCTACTGCGGCAACTGCATCGGCGTCTGCCCGACCGGCGCGCTGATGTTCAAGAGCGAGCACGACCTGCGAAGCCAGGGCCGGTGGGACGAATCCCGTCAGACCGTCACCGACACCATCTGTCCCTATTGCGGCGTCGGCTGCACGCTCGAGCTGCGCGTCCAGGACAACTCCATCGTCCGGGTGACCTCGCCCCTCGACCATGACGTGACGAGCGGGCACCTCTGCATCAAGGGACGCTTCGGCTGGCAGTTCGTCCAGAACCGCCCCAAAGATCCGTCGGGCTCCTGAAGGAGGTCCTCGTGACGCGCATCGTTTTCCGGGCCCTCGGGACGGCGACGCTCGCGGTCGTCTGGTCCCTGTCCGGCTGCGCCGGCGCGGGGCACTCCGAGCGCTCGACGCTGCAGCAGAAACTGGGGCCGCGGGGCGGGCTCAGCGCCGACGAGCTGCGACTCCGGCTCTACGAGCTGCCGGCGCGTCTGTCCGCCGTGATCGAGGACGGCGCGGACCGCATCCGGGCGAGCTCGTCGGACCCGGCCACCCGGCGTCGCGCGCTCGTCTGGATGACCGACGGCATTCCGGCCCTCTACACGGCCTCCCTGCGCCCCGATCCGCTCGCCGGCGCCCTCGACCTCTGGGTGCTCCTCGAGCAGATGGATTTTTATTTCGATGGCGGCGCCGGAAAGGACGCCTTCGGCGCCGACCAGCCGATCGCCGTCGCCGCTTCGAAGAGGATGCTCGAGATCTTCGAGCAGACGGCGCAGCCGCTCTTCACCGACCCCGAATTCTTTCGAAAGCGGCAGGGCGAAGTGCAGGCCTTCGCGCGAGACCATCCGATCGCCGGATCGTTCGCGTCGCGGGAGACGGCCCTGACCGAGCTCGCCCGTTTCTCGGGAGGCGAGAGCGGGGGCGCGCTCGCCCAGGTCGGACAGGCGACGGACACCCTCGCCGACGTCACGCTGCGCCTGAACGCCTACGTCACCCTCCTGCCGAAGCTCTCTCGCTGGGAGGCGCAGCTCGCGGTCGCGGACGTCGCCGGCCGGGAGAATCTCGGCGGAACGCTCGACGACGTGCACGCGATCTCGGAGACCGCGCGGCGCGCGGGGGATCTGCTCGCCGACATCCCCGGCGCGGCCCGCCAGGCGAGCGGCCCGGTCCAGGAGCTGGTCGACCGCGAGCGCGCGGCGCTTCTCGCGGAAGTCGACCGGGAGCGCGTGGCGATGAGCGCGTTCATCACCTCCGAGCGCGTTGCGTCGCTGGCAGCGATCGGCGAGGAGCGCAAGGCCGCGCTGGCGGGGGTCGATCAGCAGCGCGCCGCCGCCATCGCCGGAATCGACGCGCTCGCCCGGCGCTCGATCGAGGACGCCTCGGGCCGGGCGCGAGGCATCGTCAATGCGGTCTTCTGGCGCGGCCTGATCCTCGTCGCCGCGGCGGCGCTTCTCTTCGGGGTCAGCTTCCGCCTCGCCCGCGGCCGACCGGACGCGAACCCGTAACCCGCATGCGCCGGCGCATCGCGCGATTCCTGGGCATCGCCTCGTCGCCTCCCCCGCCGGAGGCGGCCACTCCGCCCGATTACAAGAGCGTCTGGGACGAAGCGGCGCGCGCCAACGCCCAGGATGCGATCCTGACGGGCGCGGAGGGTGAACGCTTCGAGAGCGCCGGCCGCGGCGATGCCGATGTCGTGGCCCGGTTCCTCCCCGAGGGGGCGGTCGTTCTCGACATCGGCTGCGGCATCGGACGCATCGAGCGGTACCTCGCGCCGAGGGTCCGGGAGATGTGGGCCGTGGACGTCAGCAGCGAGATGCTCCGGCGCGCCCGCGAGCGGCTCGCCGGCCTCCCGAACGTTCATCTGCGGGAGGTCGGCAACCGGGACTTCCTCTCCTCATTCGGCGAGAACCGGTTCGATCTCGTCTTCTCGTTTCTCGTTCTGCAGCACATCGAGAAGGAAGACGCCTTCCTCTACATCCGCGACGCGTTCCGCGTGCTTCGGCCGGGAGGCACGTTCCTGACCCAGTTCCCGGACCTGCTGTCCGCCGTCTACTCGCGCGCCTTCCTCGACGGCGCCGCCGTCGCCGAGCGCAGTCCGAGCCGCGTCCGCGCGTCGACGGAGCCCGAGGTGCGGCATACCCTCCGCCTGGCCGGCTTCGAGATCGCGAAACTCTGGTACGGAGGCCACGCCGGGGACGACGCCGAGATCTACGTCGCCGCGCGCAAACCCCCGTCGTAGAGGGGTCGTGCTACCCTGTCGCACGAGAGCGCTCGCATCGAAAGAGACCTCCACTTCCGGTTGAGAAGCCGCCGCACCGCCGCTGCCGCGGCCCTGACCCTCCTTCTCGTTTTCGCCTCCGCCGCCCTGGCCGAGGATCGCGCGTCGATCCTCTGGAAAGGCGAGTCGCACCCGGTCGGCACGATCGGCGGCAGGGAGTTCGTCGTGTCCGACGCCGCCCGCGCGGTCGGTTTCACGGTCGCGGCGGATCCGGGCACCAGCGTGATGACGCTGACGGGCCAGGGCCATCAGATTCTGATCGGACCGGGCACGGCCCAGGTCCCGGTGGATCGCCGCGTCGTTCCGATTTCCGCGCCCGCGCGCCTCGTGCTCGGATCCCTCTACGCTCCGCGCGACTTCTTCGAGAAGATTCTCTTCCCGCTCGCGGGCGCCGCCGGAGCCTACGACGCCGGCAGGCGCGTCTGGACCCTGACGGCCGCCGGTCCGGCCCCCGTGGCGATCGAGGTGGCCGTCGTTCACGTCGTGCCGACGACGCAGGTCGTGCTGAGGCTGTCGGGCGCGGCGAAGACCTCGACGACCCTCTCCGACAAGGCCTACCAGGTGCGCTTCGAGGACACGAAGATCGACCCGCCGTTTCCCGAGAAGAAGTTCGACGATCCGCTGGTGTCCGGGGTGCGATTCGCCGGCGACACGGCGACGGTGGACTTCCGGGAGCCGAACCTGTCGGCCCGCTCCTATCCCCTGACGGCTCCCGATCGGATCGTGATCGAGGTCGGCCGCCGCGCCGCCGCCGCGCTGGCCCCGGAAGCGCCGTCGACCGCGGGAGCGGCGGCGCCGCTGCTGACGATCGCGATCGATCCCGGCCACGGCGGCACGGAAACCGGCGCCATCGGCCCGGGCGGCCTCCAGGAGAAGGAGGCGACCCTCGAGATCGCCAAGCGCATCGCGGCGGCGTTGCCGAGGGTCCTCTCCTGCCGCACGGTGCTCACCCGCGATTCCGACGTCCTCATCTCGCTCGACGACCGCGCCTCCATCGCAAACCACGAGAAGGCCGACCTCTTCCTCTCGATTCATGCCAATTCTTCGCGGGCGGCCTCGGCCAACGGCTCCGAGACCTACTACCTCTCGCTCGAGGCCTCCGACAAGATCGCGCAGGAAGTCGCCAAGGAGGAAAACCAGGCCGGCAGCTCCGCCGCGCCGGCGGCCGCGGGCGAAGCCTCCGCCAATCCCAATCTCGACTTCGTCCTCTGGGACCTCGCCCAGAGCGCCCACCTCAAGGAGTCGAGCGAGCTCGCCGAGGCGATCCAGGGCGAGCTCAACGGCGTGTCCGACACGGCCAACCGGGGGATCAAGCAGGCGCCGTTTCGCGTCCTCGTGGGAGCGACGATGCCCGCCGTGCTCGTCGAGGTCGCCTTCATTTCGAACGCCGAAGAGGAGAAGAAGCTGAAGAGCCCGGAGTTTCAGCAGGCGGTCGCCGAGGCCGTCGCGCGGGCCGTCGCCCGCTTCTTCTCGCGGCGGCTTCCCGGTGCGGCGCATCCGACCCCGGCCGCGACCCCGGCGCCATGAGCCGCCGCGCGGCGGCGATCCTGCTCGTAACGCTCGCGGCCGCGGTCGCGGCACTGCTCTTCGTCAACCGCGGCGGGCTTCCGCGCTTTGCGCGAAGGGGACCCCGGCCGTTCCTGCGCGTCTCTCCCGCGGCGCCCGTGCCGGTGACCGCGGCGCCCGGGGCGACGCTCCCGCCGCCGATCGAGACGATCCGCGTCACCCTGTTCTTTCCGGATCAGAACGGGCAGCTCCTGCACCCCGAGGAGCGGGACATCCCGAAGCCCGCGGGCGCCGCCGCCTTCCTGCGCGCACTGTTCGAGGAGCTTCAGAAGGGACCCCGGCGCGAGGGATTGATGGCGGCCCTGCCGGACAAGATGCAGCTGCGCAACGCCTTCCTGCTCCCGGAGGGCCAGGCGGTGCTCGATCTCGCCGTGGACTCGAGCCTCGCCTTCGGCTCGGACGACGAGCTGACGATCGTCGCATCGCTCGTGGACACGACCCTGCAGAACGTGGCGGAGACTTCCCGTGTGAGAATCCTCGTCAACGGCGAACCCGCCGAGACCCTCGGAGGCCACGTGGACCTGACCCGGCCGCTTCTCTTCATTCGCGGCATCGTCGAGCCGCCCGGGGCGGAGCCGCCGACTCCCGCGGAGACTCCGACGGCCACGCCGCCGCCGACCGCGACCGCGACGGCGACGGCGGCCGCCACGGTGCGTCCGACCCGAGGGAGGCGCCGGTGACCCGCGCGACACCGCGCCCCGACGGGCGCAAACCGTCGGAGATGCGCGCCGTCTCGATCGAGACCGGCGTGGCGCGCCACGCCGAGGGCTCGGCTCTCGTCGCCTTCGGGCATACGAAGGTCTTTTGCGCGGCTTCCATCGAAGACCGCGTGCCCGCGTTTCTCAAGGGAACCGGCAGCGGCTGGGTCACCGCCGAATATGGAATGCTCCCCCGCGCCACGCATACGCGCTCGTCCCGCGAGGCGGCGCAGGGACGCCAGGGCGGGCGCACGCTCGAGATCCAGAGGCTCATCGGGCGCTCCCTGCGCTCGGTCACGGAGCTGCGGGGCCTCGGCGAGCGCACGATCACGCTCGACTGCGACGTGCTGCAGGCCGACGGCGGAACGCGATGCGCCGGGATTACGGGAGCGTGCGTGGCCCTCGCGATGGCGATCGCCAGGCTCTGCCGCGGCGGCCAGATTCCGCGCTGGCCTCTGCGCGAAACGGTGGCCGCCGTTTCCGTCGGAATCTGCGCCGGTCAGCCGGTGCTCGATCTCGCCTACGAGGAGGACTCGGAGGCCGACGTGGATTGCAACGTAGTCGCCACCGCCTCGGGGAACTTCGTCGAGATCCAGGGCACCGCCGAGCGGCGGCCCTTCTCCGAGGAGCAGCTCGGCGAGCTCCTCGCGCTCGCGCGCAAGGGACTGAAGAGGCTGCGGGAGATCCAGCAGGAGGCCCTCGCGCCGCACGTCGAGGGCATCGACCTCACGTAATCGGCGAGGCGTCAGGCCTCTTCGAGGCGGGTCACGATCTCCTTCCGGCCCATCAGCGTTCGGTGAACCGGGCAGCGCTCGGCGATCTCGACGAGCCGCGCCCTCTGCTCGTCCGACAACGGCCCGGCGAGCGCGATCGTCCGCGTCATCCGGTCGATCCGGGTGTCGTCTTTCGTTTCGCAGTCGGCGCAGTCCCGCGCATAGGCCCGCTCGTGCGCGACGCGCACCGTGATGCCTTCGAGGGGCCAGCCTTTCCGGTCTGCGTACATCCGCAGCGTCATCGAAGTGCAGGCGCCGAGCGCGGCGAGCAGCAGCGCGTACGGATCGGGGCCGGCGTCCTGGCCGCCGCCCGAAGGCGGTTCGTCCGCGACGAGCACGTGGCGGCCCGCCTCGATGCGCTGCCGGAGCCGGATGGCGGTTTCGCTGACCGTGACCTCGCGCGGCGACGTCGTCATGGCGCCCTCCCCGCCGCGATGCTACCGCCCGCACGAGACTAGAATCGCCGACCACCGGGGAGGGACGCATGGCGCTGAAAGTCGGTTTCGTCGGGCTCGGCACGATGGGGCTCGGTATGGCCCGCAACCTCGGCAAGGCCGGCTTCGAGCTGTCGCTCGCCTCGAGAACCGCGTCGAAGGCGCGAGCGCTCGCGGGCGAGCTCGGCGCTCGGGCGTGCGAGACGCCGGAGCAGGCGGCACGGGACGCCGACGTCGTCGTGTCCTGCCTCCCCGACGCGCCCGAAGTCGAGGAGGTCCATCTCGGGCCTCGCGGCACGGTCCGCGGCGCGCCGGCCGGGACGGTCCTGATCGACTGCTCCACGATCGCCGCCGAGTCCGCGCGCTCGATCTCGGAGCGTGTCACGCAAGCCGGAGCCTTCTTCCTCGACGCTCCCGTCTCCGGCGGCCAGAAGGGCGCGCAGGAGGGAACGCTCACCTTCTTCGTGGGCGGCGAGGCCGCGGCCCTCGAACGGGCGCGGCCCGTCCTGTCGGCGATGGGGCGGCGCATCACGCACCTCGGCGCTTCGGGCGCGGGTCAGCTCGGGAAGGCGGTCAATCAGATCGTGGTGGCCGGGACGCTGCTCGCCGTCTCGGAAGGAATGGCCTTTGCCGGGCGGGCGGGCCTCCCGATGGGGCCTCTCCACGAGGCGCTCCTCGGCGGAGCGGCGAGCTCCTGGATGCTCGACGTGCTCGGCAGGAAAATGATCGACCGCGACTTCCAGCCGGCGTTCGCCATCAAGCACCAGCAGAAGGACCTCGCGATCGTCCTGAAGACCGCGCGCGAGAAGGGCGTGCCGCTGCCGGGCGTCGCCCTCGTCCACCAGCTCCTGTCGGCCCTCGAGGCGCAGGGCCGCAGCGAGGAAGGAACCCAGGCGCTCCTGACGCTCTACGAGCGGATGATCGCGCCGGCATGACGGGGGCTCTCGGCGTCCGCGCCCTCCTCGTCGATCTCGAGGGAACCGTTTATCAAAACGCGCGGCTGATCACCGGCGCTGCCGAGGCGCTGCGCGAGGCCGAAGCCCGAGGCGTTTCCCATCGCTTCGTGACGAACACGACGAGCCGGCCGCGCGCGACGATCGCAAGGGAGCTCGCCGAGATGGGATTCGTGGTGGACCCCGGCCGGATCTTCACCGCTCCCCGGGCCGCCCACGCCCTCCTGGCGCGCCGGGGCTTCACGCGCTGCGACTTTCTCGTGCGCCCGGCCTTGCTCGAAGACTTCCCCGGAATGACCCGGGATGAGACGAAGCCGCAGGCGGTCGTCCTCGGCGACATGGGAGACGAGTTGACGTACGCGCGCTTGAACCGCGCGTTCCGACACGTGCTCGAAGGCGCGGAGCTCATCGCGCTGGCGCGAAATCGCCACTGGCGCGGCCCGGACGGCTGGATGCTCGACGTGGGCGCGTTCGCGGCGGCGCTCGAATACGCATCCGGCCGCGCCGCGACGCTCGTCGGGAAGCCCTCGCCCGAGTTCTTCGCGCAGGCGCTCGGATCGCTCGGGGTGCGGCCGGAGGAGGCCGCGGTCGTCGGCGACGATCTCGAGTCCGACGTCGCGGGCGGCCAGGCCGCGGGCATGAAGGGAATCCTCGTCAAGACCGGCAAGTACCGGGAGTTCGATGCCGCGCGGTCGCCGGCCCGGCCGGACGCCGTTCTCGACTCGCTCGCATCGCTGCCGGACCTGCTCTGATAGGCTGATCGCGATGGTGGAAAACCCGTCCGACGAACATGCCTCGCGCGTCCGGAGCTCCTTCGACGCCCTCCACGACCAGGTCGGGGGCCGGCTCGACGCGTCCTCCCGCGAGGCCGTGGACCGGCTGCGTGAGGCCGCTTCCGCGAAGGACGGCGAAGCGCTACGCACCGGCCTGAAAGACCTTCGCGACCGGCACGGCTGGCTCTACCGCGAGCTGGCCTCTCACCCCCAGGTCGCGAGCCTCCTCGACGAGCTCGCGCTCATCGGGCTGTAATCCGTCGCCTTTGCTGGCTCGGGGATCTGCGCCCTTCGGACCGGCGAGCGGCTTGCCAAACGCGGGTCACCATTCGCCGCGACCGAAATGCACCCCCGGGCTCGCCTCACGCCGCGAGTGAAGAGGGGCGGTGACGTTGTCCCGGGAGAGCTGTTCGATGTAGGGCGCAAACGGGACCCATTGGGAGGTACCCGTGCAGGGGACGTCGGCGAAGATACCGGTGCAGGCGGGGGTCGCAGCGCCGTCGGCCTGGTAGCCCTTGACGATGAAGACGGCCATCTGTGCGCGGCTGAGGGTGCCGGTGGGGGGATCGGGGCAGAAGAGGCCTGAGCCGCAGCCGGCGGAGGTGCCGTGGTCGTAGACGGTCTGGATCCATCCGGCGTCGGCGTCGGAGCCGCAGAGGACATCGGAGAAGGTGCCCATGCAGGTGTCCGGGGCCGTGGTCCAGCCGGTCTTGCCCGCGGCCTTGTTGGCTTCACCGACCAGGCGGGCCATCTCGCGACGGGCCAGCGAGGTATTGCCGGGGAACTTGATCAGGCGCTCCCCCGCTCCGTTGTGGAGGAAGACGAAGTCCGAAGAGCCGCTCTGGTTGCGGTAGAGGCGGTCCAAGGCGGCGCAGGTCATCGTGTCGCCGGCCTAACTCCCGCTAGATACCGTAGCGCGAAACAGGAATACAGGAATGCACGATCGACCCCCGTCTCCCGCCCAATTAGTCGTTCCCAGCGGGCAGTGGATCGCCTCCCCCTTCAGGAAGAACACCGCGGCCTGTTGCCTCGCGGTCGGGTCATTCGACAGTAGTCCCCGCCCCCGCACCCGCCCGTAATCCCCACCACCCCCATCTGGTTGACATATTTCCCGTCGTTCGGATTCGTGTCGCACGGCACGTCCACAAACCCTCCCGCGTTCGTGTGCGCCGGGCACGTCAGGCCCGTGTCCCCTCGCCCCTCGATGATCACTCGCGCGAACTCCCGCCGCGTCGCCCCGAGATCCGTCGGAAACTTCGCGACGCGCTCGCCACCGCCGTCGTAGAGGTAGACATAGGAAGACTGACCCCAGCTCACCCGGATGCTCACTCGCGCGGGCGCGAATACAGGAATGCACGATTGACCCCGATTGACCCGTAGGAAGCCTGACCCCAGCTCACCCGGATGCTCACTCGCGCGGGCGGGAATACAGGAATGCACGATTGACCCCGATTGACCCCCTTGCCGCAGAATCAGGACTGACCCTACCTCTCGAATCGGGCGACTACTCCGCGGCGACCTCTAGTGCGCAAGCCTCAGCCGCACCGCGCGCTAAATCTCAATCGCCTGAATCTGAGGCCGCGGCCTTTGGGCCATTCATAAATCTCTCAACAAGAGCAAGAATCGCGAGCATCACGATGACATCCGCCGAGCCGACGGCTGCAATCGCCAAGGCGGGGACCCACTTAGTCGGCCAGGGTACGCACAGAATCAGTAGAACATGTAGCAGGGCGAGGATAGCCATGGTCCCCCAGAACCACGCTTTCCGCCGAAGCTTCCACTTTACCGCAATAGTGAAGGCGACGACCAAAATGCTATCTACCGCTGGCAATGCAAGCCCGAATCTTCCAAAGTGGTCGAATAGCCAGTACATCGGCAGCGAGCCAATGCCCAGGCCCAACAACAGCCACCACGGTAAGCGGATTTGCCTCGCCGCTTTTATGTCCTCTTTGATGTCTTTGGTTAGTAGCATCGGCCGACTGCCTTCGCCGTAACGTAAGCGTCATGAAACATCGAAACCACGGCAAGTCCTTGACCTAAACCTGGAAAGAGTCCGCCGACGGCAAGGCCGATTGCAACATACCCGTCTGGGGATGCATCACTTAAACCTCCGAAGATGACAAAGGCGCCTGTCGATGCACCGACAGCTTTGACCACCCTGGTGCCGAGCTGATCAGCCACCACCCCAGCATATCCGGCCTGGTGGCCGATCGCTCTGGCAAGGCCACCCGCCTCGGGAATAAGTCCAATCGAGTCGATGCCAATGCTCACTGCACCAGCTACGAGAGCACCCGTGACGCAAGCGTTCTGGCTATGTGAGGCGAGGCTCTTGGAGAAGAGAGTCATAACGGACCGCCCGAAGCTATTCGATCCGCCGGGCAGACTGCTGGGCGTGGAAGGCCAGATCGGGTAGATGATGGGTGTGGAGGGTTGGGGCGTGACAGGTTCGGCTGGTTCGCTATCGCCGCCTACATTTATGTCCTCGGTCTGGGTGCACGTACCGGGTATGTCTCTATCGTTCTCATCCTTCTGGCACGAGAATGAAGCATCAAACCCCCACGGATCTGTCAGACTGGTCGGGTTATTCATCACGTAGCTGTACCGATTCCAGCTCTGCGGCGCCCCCTGTCCCCCCCACGCCCGATCCGCCGACACAAACCTCCCGATGTTGAAGTCCTGCGTTCGTGCATGGTCGAAGTAGTGCTTGTTCTCCGTGTCCCTCTCCATCCCCGCAAACGTCAGCCTCTGGTTCGCCGTGCCCGTCCCCGGACCGTCGTCCCCGTACGGCCAGTACTTGTACGACTCCACGATCAGCCCTGTCATGTCCGTCGCCAGCCGCGTCGACCCCAGATGGTCCACCGCGAAGAACTGATAGCTCGGCGTCGTCCCCGTCCACACCGCCGAGGAGACCAGCTGGCTCCCCAGGAACACGTTGTCCCGCGGGTACGTGATCGTCTCCGAAGTGTCGTCGCCAGAGGTGAGCTGGTTGGCCTCCGTGATCACCCGCGCTCCTTCGTCCCGGTACGTTAGCACCGACGTCCGCGGCAGCGGGCAGTATCCCGGCCAGACCTTCTGCGCCCACGCCAGCATCTGCCACGATCCCAACATCTGCGTCGGGCAGAAGTTGCCGCTCCCGCATCCGGCCGTGATCCCCTCGTCCGCCAGCTCCTCGATCCAGTCCGCATACTGACTCGGACACGGCACGTCCGCAAATCGCTGATTCGGGGGCGGCGTGCACGCCGGAGGCGTCCAGGCGCAACCACCGTCCCCAGCGGGCAGTGGATCGCCTCCCCCTTCAGGAAGAACACCGCGGCCTGTTGCCTCGTGGTCGGGTCATTCGACAGTAGTCCCCGCACCCGCCCGTGATCCCCACCACCGCCGCCGTCCCCTCGCCCCTCGATGATCACTCGCGCGAGCTCCCGCCGCGTCGCCCCGAGATCCGTCGGAAACTTCGCGACGCGCTCGCCACCGCCGTCGTAGAGGTAGCCATAGGAAGACTGACCCCAGCTCACCCCGCGTGATCACACGCACGGGCGGGAATACAGGAATGCACGATTGAGCCTGATGACCCTGGGATCAGGTTGGACGACTTCATCTTCCGGTTGTCAACCTTTGTAGCGGATTTGGCCAACAGATAAGCAGGGCACCAATCCCCATCGCCAGCAGCCTCACGACTGTTAGGCGGTCATCTGGCACCGAAGCTATGATCCAAGAAGCGAATAGAAGGGACCACCGCAAGATCTGGGTTCGGCGATCGAGAACGGCATTGACCTTCCACCGGCGGCGGAAAGCCCAGGCCGGTATCGACAAGCCCAAACCTGCCTTTCCCATGATCTCGGCGTTCGCGAGAAACTGGGCAGACCAGTGGCTGTCAGGCATCAGTCCCCCATCGCGCACTCACCTGCCGACAATGCAACCACTCCAAGGTCAAACCAGCCCTTAAAAGTCCCGAAGTCCTCGAGCATCTGCACGCCTACTTCCGCAGCGCTTGCAAATGGAGCGGCCTGCTCCACAGTTTCGATCGCAAGACTCATAGCAGCGTCACCATTGGGGGCCATCAGGAGCGACAGCTCGGCCGTTGTTGTTACTACGGTCGCGTTAGAGAGCACTTTCCCAGCCTGTCCGAGGCCTGCCTCACTCGCTATGCCGCGACCTTCTCGGAGCAGGGCTCTGCTGCTATCGCCCGCGCTCGGGGACCCGGCCGTGTGGAGTACTGTCCCTACACCGTTCAGTATCGTCGCAAAAGGATTGCCTAGGACAACACTCGCAAGGGTCGAGTTGCCAAATCGGCCGCCAGTCAACTTCTGAAGGCCAGCCTGCATGCTGTGCGCTTCAGCCTTCTCGACCGTGCAGGGCAAAAGACCTTTCTTCCCGCTCGCCGGATCCTTTCCGCTCCCGGCGTCGCCTTCACCCACGTTTCCAATGCCACCGCCAGCTGACCAATCCCAGACGATGCAGTGTTGATAAGTTCCTCGTGGGGGGTCTGATCCGGGGTTGTTCCAGCAAGCGTAGTTATCGTAGAGACCGAGCGGGTCGATCAGCGAAGTGGGCCGATTCATCACATAGGCATACCGATTCCAGCTCTGCGGCGCCCCCTGCCCTCCCCACGCCCGATCCGCAGAAACGAACCTCCCCAGGTTGAAGTCCTGGGTCCGCGCGTGGTCGAAGTAGTGCTTGTTCTCCGTGTCCCGCTCCATCCCCGCAAACGTCAGCCTCTGGTTCGCCGTGCCCGTCCCCGGACCGTCGTCCCCGTACGGCCAGTACTTGTACGACTCCACGATCAGCCCTGCCATGTCCGTCGCCAGCCGCGTCGACCCCAGATGGTCCACCGCGAAGAACTGATAGCTCGGCGTCGTCCCCGTCCACACCGCCGAGGAGACCAGCTGGCTCCCCAGGAACACGTTGTCCCGCGGGTACGTGATCGTCTCCGAAGTGTCGTCGCCAGAGGTGAGCTGGTTGGCCTCCGTGATTACACGCGCCCCTTCGTCCCGATACGTTAGCACCGACGTCCGCGGCAGCGGGCAGTATCCCGGCCAAACCTTCTGCGCCCACGCCAGCATCTGCCACGATCCCAACACCTGCGTCGGGCAGAAGTTGCCGCTCCCGCATCCGGCCGTCACCCCCTCGTCCGCCAGCTCCTCGATCCAATCCGCGTACTGACTCGGACACGGCACGTCCGCAAATCGCTGATTCGGGGGCGGCGTGCACGCCGGAGGCGTCCAGGCGCAACCCACCGTCCCCAGCGGACAGTGGATCGCCTCCCCCTTCAGGAAGAACACCGCGGCCTGTTGCCTCGTGGTCTGATCATTCGGACAGTAGTTCCCGCCCCCGCACCCGCCCGTGATCCCCACCACCCCCATCTGGTTGATATATTTCCCGTCGTTCGGATTCGTGTCGCACGGCACGTCCACAAACCCGCCCGCGTTCGTGTGCGCCGGGCACGTCAGCCCGGTGTCCCCTCGACCCTCGATGATCACCCGCGCGAACTCCCGACGCGTCGCCCCGAGATCCGTCGGGAACTTCGCGATGCGCTCGCCACCGCCGTCGTAGAGGTAGACATAGGAAGCCTGACCCCAGCTCACCCGGATGCTCACGCGCGCGGGGGGGAATACAGGAATGCACGATTGACCCCGATTGACCCCACCGATTAATCCTCGGGCAGGCGTCTACCTCCGCCGCGGGCCGCCCAGCTTCATGACAAATGCCTCATCGGTGTCGTAGCTAAGGATCAATTCTACGCTCCCAGACTTGGATTCAATAGGAAGACGAGCGTTTCGGAGCCGATCCGTTGAATCAAGCGATCCCCATCGTTCAAAACCCCATGTACGAGCGCCGTCGAGATCAACGAACACGCCGTCCTCGTTGCTCACCATTCTCCAGCGGCCGACGTGCTCTAGTGCAGAAGGCGAGTGTGCCGCTTGGTACGTCTGCATAAACGTCCCGTCGTCCTTGAGAACCAACGTCTCCCTTCCGTGCTGCTCGGTTGTCCGGGGTCCCCGGTACTGATATGTACCAAATACGTCAGCTTCACGCGCCGTCTCGCCGCCTCTGCCACAACCTGCCGCGCACGCGCCAGCCACGGACGCGACAAGAGCGACGGTGACGAGCGTGCGTCTCAACCCGGAATCTTGCATGGAATATTTATGGTGACAGTCTGGGACACGTTCGACATCGCGCCAGGCCTCTCCCAGTCCAAATGCGTCCTATGGTACGTCGCTGAGTCAAAGCTGGTCGTGTTTCTGATGTTCATCTGAAGTATTTCGCCCTGCTGCGTGAAGCCGTAGTTAAAGGAGCCGACAAATTGCTGTGTTGGATTAACTCCAGCTGCTAGAAACTGAAGGACGCCAAACTTCGCGGGCGGCTCTCTGCCGGTCGCCAGATGTGCCCGAACAGCTTGGGCGACCATGGGCGACGATGCCATTTGGGCCGCTTGAACAGACTCCGGACCAAAGTCCATTGTCGACGGTCCGGACCCCGTGAGCCATCCTAGAGTCATTCCACCAGCATCCGCTGTTCCCATGGCGAAGTCGACTGGATGCAAGATTGCATCCGCAAAAGTCGCTGCGCCGCTAGCGGCCGCCTGGCCGGCGCGAGCCACCGCGTCGCCGGAGGGTGCGCTCGCAGCAATCTGTTGGCACGTCCGCCCGGTTGTAATGCCGCCCTCACCGCTCGGACCTCCGCCTGACGTTGGCGGCCCTGCCCCAAACAGATCAATGAACCAAGTGATCCAAGGGCAAGGTCCATCACACCACGACGCGTGGGTGGCGAGCCCCCATGGGTCGGTCAGACTCATAGGGTTATTCAAGACGTACGAATACCGATTCCAGCTCTGCGGGGCCCCCTGCCCTCCCCACACCCTGTCCGCCGAAATAAATCTCCCGATGTTGAAGTCCTGCGTCCGCGCGTGGTCGAAGTAGTGCTTGTTCTCCGTGTCCCTCTCCATCCCCGCAAACGTCAGCCTCTGGTTCGCCGTGCCCGTCCCCGGACCGTCGTCCCCGTACGGCCAGTACTTGTACGACTCCACGATCAGCCCCGTCATGTCCGTCGCCAGCCGCGTCGACCCCAGATGGTCCACCGCGAAGAACTGATAGCTCGGCGTCGTCCCCGTCCACACCGCCGAGGAGACCAGCTGGCTCCCCAGGAACACGTTGTCCCGCGGGTACGTGATCGTCTCCGAAGTGTCGTCGCCAGAGGTGAGCTGGTTGGCCTCCGTGATCACCCGCGCTCCTTCGTCCCGGTACGTTAGCACCGACGTCCGCGGCAGCGGGCAGTATCCCGGCCAGACCTTCTGCGCCCACGCCAGCATCTGCCACGATCCCAACATCTGCGTCGGGCAGAAGTTGCCGCTCCCGCATCCGGCCGTGATCCCCTCGTCGGCCAGCTCCTCGATCCAGTCCGCATACTGACTCGGACACGGCACGTCCGCAAATCGCTGATTCGGGGGCGGCGTGCACGCCGGAGGCGTCCAGGTACAACCCACCGTCCCCAGCGGACAGTGGATCGCCTCCCCCTTCAGGAAGAACACCGCGGCCTGTTGCCTCGTGGTCGGGTCATTCGGACAGTAGTTCCCGCCCCCGCCCGTGATCCCCACCACCGCCGCCGTCCCCTCGCCCCTCGATGATCACTCGCGCGAACTCCCGCTGCGTCGCCCCGAGATCCGTCGGAAACTTCGCGATGCGCTCGCCCCCACCGTCGTAGAGGTAGACACAGGAAGACTGACCCCAGCTCACCCGGATGCTCACTCGCGCGGGCGCGAATACAGGAATGCAGGAATGCACGATTGACCCCGATTGACCCCGCACGTCCGCAAACCCTCCCGCGCTCGTGTGCGCCGTGCACGTCAGCCCGCCGTCCCCTCGACCCTCGATGATCACTCGCGCGGGCGCGAATAACAGGAATGCACGATTGACCCGATTGATCCTACGATTGATCCTCGCACGGTTACAGTACGAACCGATGGGCAACATAGAGGCCCACCAGAACATAAGCGCCGGTCCAAGCCAACGCGAAACAGGCATCAACAACCAACGCCAACCTCTCGTTCGCACGCCCTCGCAGCGCCCAAGCAAGGATCGCCACGAAAGGAAGCGCCGAGATTGCCACGATCGTCCACCAATACAACACCGGGCGTTCCCATTCCCTCAAAGGGCTGTTCCCCTGTGACGACAACAGATCGATTAGAAGTAGGCCGAAGCTAACAAGCACAGCGGCGCGTACGATGGCGTGTCCGGCCGACTTTGATTGGTCGAAGCCAAGTAACGAGCGGATCATGGTTTGCACCACGCTTGAACGTTGCTGATCAAGTTATTCCAGATCTTCGCCTCGAGATCCTTGCCGCCGAGGTTGTAACCCAAGTGCTCAGTTGGCCCAGCAAAGTCGCCGGCGACGACGACCGCGAAGCCAATCCGGCCGGCTCCCACGTCGTTGGCCGCAAAAGTAATTGAGGCCGGATACAGTACGTGCCCGGGAAGCGTCTCGAAAGCGAAACGAGCGTTAGAGCTCGACCTGACGTTAACGGCTACATGAAAGTCGGGTCCAGGACTGTTCGTATCGGCAATCTGAATATTATTACCCAGCACGACACTGCCGGTAAACTGGACATCGGCTCTGGAAACATCTAGACCTGCAGGTCCGAAGGCGCCACTAAAGTTCGCGAAGGCGCTGAAGTCACTCTTCAACGCTCCGACAGCGGCCGTTGCCCCGGCAGCACAAGGAAAGCGACCGTGACTGAACGAATTCGTGACATCCCTCGTGCTCCCATTGGCTCCGCTGCCCCCTCCCCCGTACCCAGTGGAGCCTCCACCGTCAGGCCCAAAGCCGAAGTCATAGTATTGCCAAGGACAGTCGCCCTTGGCCACCGAACAATCATTCGCAGGAGCTGCGTAGCCCAACGGGTCGGTAAGTGCCGTCGGCTGGTTCATCACATAGCTATACCGATTCCAGCTCTGCGGCGCCCCCTGCCCCCCCCACATCGGGTCCGCCGACACAAACCTCCCGATGTTGAAGTCCTGGGTCCGTGCGTGGTCGAAGTAGTGCTTGTTCTCCGTGTCCCGCTCCATCCCCGCAAACGTCAGCCTCTGGTTCGCCGTGCCCGCCCCCGGACCGTCGTCCCCGTACGGCCAGTACTTGTACGACTCCACGATCGTCCCCGCCATGTCCGTCGCCAGCCGCGTCGACCCCAGATGGTCCACCGCGAAGAACTGATAGCTCGGCGTCGTCCCCGTCCACACCGCCGAGGAGACGAGCTGGCTCCCCAGGAACACGTTGTCCCGCGGATACGTGATCGTCTCCGAAGTGTCGTCGCCAGAGGTGAGCTGGTTGGCCTCCGTGATCACCCGCGCTCCTTCGTCCCGGTACGTCAGCACCGAGGTCCGCGGCAGCGGGCAGTATCCCGGCCAGACCTTCTGCGCCCACGCCAGCATCTGCCACGATCCCAACACCTGCGTCGGGCAGAAGTTGCCGCTCCCGCATCCGGCCGTGATCCCCTCATCCGCCAGCTCCTCGATCCAGTCCGCATACTGACTCGGACACGGCACGTCCGCAAATCGCTGATTCGGGGGCGGCGTGCACGCCGGAGGCGTCCAGGCGCAACCCACCGTCCCCAGCGGGCAGTGGATCGCCTCCCCCTTCAGGAAGAACACCGCGGCCTGTTGCCTCGTGGTCGGATCGTTCGGACAGTAGTCCCCGCCCCCGCACCCGCCCGTGATCCCCACCACGCCCATCTGGTTGACATATTTCCCGTCGTTCGGATTCGTGTCGCACGGCACGTCCACAAACCCGCCCGCGTTCGTGTGCGCCGGGCACGTCAGCCCGGTGTCCCCTCGACCCTCGATGATCACCCGCGCGAACTCCCGACGCGTCGCCCCGAGATCCGTCGGGAACTTCGCGATGCGCTCGCCCCCACCGTCGTAGAGGTAGACCATGTCCGATCCCGACGTATCGACCGTACGGTACATCCGGTTCAGGAGGTCGTGGAACACGGTCTGAGTCCCGGCCCCGCTCGTAAACGTCGCGAGGTTGCCGCGGTCGTCGTACGTCCCGATCGTCCCGATCAGGTGATTCGTCGTCGCCGTCGTCGTCAACGGCACCGCGTTGATCCCCGTCTTCGACGTCAGGTTACCGTAACGATCGAAGGTGAACCCCTGCGTTCCCCCGCCCGTGCCCGTGTACGCGGCCGAGGTGATCCGCGAACGGCCGTCATACGCGAACGTGTCGGTCGTCCCGATCTTCTTGACGCTGCTGCCCCCGTCGTACACATAGCTCCCGCTGTCCCACAGCGTCGTGCTCGGAGTCTTGGCGAGGAACCTCGACGGACGCGACGGAATCACCGAATCCGCCGAAACCGTCGTCGTCACGGCCGGCGAGCTGCCCACCGTGTAATCCGAAAGCCTGCCGCTCTCGTGGTAGTTGGAGGCGACGATCTGCTGGTTTCCGCCCCCCTGCTTCGTCGCCGTCACGTTCGTGAGGAACCCTGCCGTGTAGGTCGAGTCGTTGACGGTCAGGGTCGTCGCCGAGCCCGACGGTCTCGGGTGAACGTGGGTGGCGATGGCGCCGAGCGTGTTGTAGGTCCAACTCTGCGTCACCGGCAAGCCAAACCCGTTCTTGGTGAGATCCGTCGCCTTCGACCCGACCGACGTCGTCATCGCGCTCAGGCGGCCGCTCGAGGCCGAATATGAGAAGTCATCGAAGACCAACGCCGCCTGGAAGGGAATCTGGTTCAGGCCCACACGCCGGGTCAGGCGCCCCTTGGGAAAGCTGCCGCCGGCGAAGTTGGATACTGAGGTGTCTCCGCAGATGCCGGTTCCGTCGTAGCAATTGCTCAGAAACTCGGCCCCACCGGCGTCGACCAGAGTCAGGCGCCCGGCCGCATCGTACGAGTACGCATAGGTCGTCGAGGTCGGATAGCCGTCCGACTTGGCCAGCAGGTTGCCGAGACTCCCGTAGGAACTGTAGGTCGTCGTTGCGTTGCCCGACTGCCCATTCTCGGGCGTCTGCTCGGACTTCAGAAAGCCGAAGGCCGAGTAGGTAAAAGTGCGCGTCTGCGACGAGCCTGACGTCAACTGGACGACCTGGTCGGACTGATCGAGAATGTTGTAGCTGTAGGTCGTCGTGTCCGAGGAGAGAGCGCCGCTGGTGGTGTTAGGTTCAGTCTCCTTGGTGATTCGCCCGAGGTTGTCGAGCTCTGTGGCGCTGTAGGCGCCGCTGTTACCGCCGATCGCCCCCGAGCACGTGCTGCCCGACCAGGTGCCGTTGACGCACATCGTCTGCGCCTGCTCGTAGGAATCGCTGAACGGAATGGCGGGCGACACGCGCGTGTCGGTTCGATCGAGTAGCACCTCGCTGGCGTAGTTCGCCCCGTTCACGTCCGCAAACCCGCCCGCCCTGCCGAAGGCGTCGAAGTAGGCGAAAAACTTGCCGGGGCCCGTGAAGACCGACTGGTTGACGGAGCAGCTGCCGACGTTCGTCGTACCCGACCCCGTCCCGCAGGGCCGCCAGTCGCCCGAGAACTTGAGGTGCCCGGCCGTGTCGAACCAGGTGTCTTTGGTCTCGAAGTAAGAGCCGGTCGAGAGGGCCTTGTTATTGCGCCGCAACTCCCGCACGGCTCGGCCGAAGCCGTCCAGTTGCTGGCCGAGGATCGGGCCGGTCACCGACGCGTCGTCCCGCTGACAGATGCCCGTGGTCGAGTTGGGATCGAGCGTCGGCGTCTGCTTGATCTTCTTGATGAGAACGAGGCCGGTGGAGGTCGAGAGCTTCGGGATGTAGCAGAACGTCGTCGGCCACTCGACGGCCGAGCCGCCCGGGGGCTGGATCTGGATGACGCGGCCCATCACGTCGTAGGTGTAGCTCGTCTTCAAGTTGTTCGTCGAAGTGTAGTTCGGGTCGCGGTTGTCGGTGATGAAGCCCGTTTTCGTGTCTCGAACGACGTCGAGCGAGTTCCAGCCGATCGAACCGGTCCCATTGCGCCAGTACGTCTGGGCCGGAAGCAGGCTGGCGTAGGAGTGGTGCTGGCCGAAGACGTCGCCGCCGCTGCCGGTCGAAGGAATCGACGCCGCACAGAGCGTACCGGCCGGCTCGGATGGCGAGGAGAAGGTCTGCGAATACTCGTCGGCGACTGTGCCATCCCCGGAGGCGCTCTGGTAGAAACACTGACCGATCGCCTTGCCCGACGGCGAGTCCCAGGTGTCGATCTCGTTCAAGAAGCCGTCCACATCGAAGTCGAAGTGCTGGCGGACGACCGTGTCGCCATTCGAGCCGGACGGAACGGAACCCCCACCGTCCCACGTGTAACGGTGGTCGAAGAGACCGAGGACCCAGTGCCCGGTCGGAGGAAGATTCGTGGTGTAGGTCCAATTCGTCTCGACTGTGCGAGTGTCCGTGTTCGGGAGAGTGCTGGTCATCTGAACTGTCTTGTACTGCCCGGCGACGGATTCGTAGGTGGAATTGACGACGGCGCTGCACTTCGTGGTACCGCTGGAGCAGGTTCCGGGGCTCGTCGACGACGCGGCGCCGTACCAGGTGACGACCGATGTCGGCGGTCTGCGCCCCGTGGTCGTGAAGTCGTAGTCGAGGAACTCGCCGTCGTCGTTGCCATAGCCGCAGCCGCCGGAGGCGTAGCAACTGATCTGAGTCCGGACAGGCGGTTGCGTCACGTCCGTGCCATTGAAGTATCGGCGGTCGAGCTCGATGCCTGCGGCGCCGCGCGGGTTGTTGGGGTCGTTGCTATCCACTTTGAAGTAGTAGCGACGCACGAACGAGGGGGTTCCGAGTGGGTTCGGCATGTCGTCGTTGCCCGAGACAGTCACGGCGGTCCGGCGAATCACCAACGAGTCCTGGGCAACTCCGTCGAGCAGGCCCTTGAATTGGTCGCGATCGTAGGTGATCGTGTTCGTGCGGTTCGCATAGGGATCGAATTCCGCCCGGGAGCCAACAGCGGGCGACGCGTCGAAGAAGACCTGGCCCGGGGGATGGAAATCGTCGGGAGAGTCCGCCGTGCCGGGCGGCGGCGGTTCCGGATCCTCGGGCGTGTAAACGTCGCAGTTATTTTGAGTTCGAGCGGCCGAAGGATTGCAGTTTGCGCCCACGACACACGGCATCGGGCCCACCACGCAATAGCCGTACGTGACGGTGCCTCCGTTCGGAAGCGTCATCACGTTGATAGCGCCCTGCTTCTGGACCGCCATGCCGGCCGTGCCGAGATAGGACATGGAATACGAAAAAGGAATGATCGTCGCCGGGCTACCCGGGTCCGAGAAAGCGATCGACGAGAGCTCGGGGACCTTGACCTGGGCGGGCGAAGCGGGGCTGCAGCCGCCGGTAATCGCCGAATTGTCGAACGAGTTACGGTTGAAGATGCCGTCCTGAAAGTTGAACTTGACTTTGAGCTGCTTGCCGGATGCCGCCGGGAAGAGAATATTGTCGAGGACCGGGCGTGTGATTCCCGTACCGCCCAGGTAGGTCGTCCAAGTAAAGGTGATCGTCGAGTTGAAGGGCACGAGTGTGATCGTCGATACCTGTGCAGCGGTCGTCCCCGATCCCCACGAGACGGTAATCAGCGAGTTGCCAAAACGATCCTGCATGCTCGTTAGGCCGTAGCGGCTCAACGCTCCTTCGCTATGGTCAAGGTTGCTGAAGTCTAGCGAGGTCGGGCTGGACGTGGGCGGAGCATAGGCGTGACCAAACGCCCCGATTGTTCCATCCGGGAACTCAACCGTGTAAGAAGTTGGGCTGGCCGAGTTTCCAGTGATCCTCAGATGACTGCCGTCCGTCGTCACCGTGCTGTAGGGCGAACTGGTCGGGAGCGTGACCTGGGAGACTCCACCGTTTGGGGAGTAGTACTCGGTCACGCCCGACGCCCGCTTGACCACATAACCCGGGAGCAGAGACCAACCCACACCAATCGTCGGATCTCCCGCGATCCATGCGAATTGGGTATTCGGCGGGCACGCGGCAGCCGAGAAGTGCCAGAACTTGAGACTGTGGTAAGCCGTGAGCTGGTACTGGTAGCCCGAGGGCCCGAGCGTGTACGCCGGCCCCAGCGGGACCGCTATCCCGTCGTCCCCGTTGTACATGTTGACGTTGTCCACACCGTGATTCTCGAAAGCTTGATCAGGCCAGAAAAACGGCAGGGTTTCCGGCGGCTGCTGGGCCCAGGCAATGCCCGCCCAGCAGGCGAAGGCAAGGGAAGCCAGCCAGGGAATCCAGAATTTGTTGGACCGGTGAGTCTTCCGACCGATCGACCGCGGGAGCTGGAACACGCCTTCCTCCCCGGGCACCCGGAGCAGCGCGGCCGAATCCGCGGGAAACCCCGGCGGGCCCTTATGCCTCTTAAGTGGCGTGCGAGAGGCCAGACTGGGACATTTTTTTTGCAGGATGCTGAAAAAAGTGGAACTGCCCTGTTTCAGTGGAGCCTTCGAAGTTTGGGTTAGCCGGATCCACGGGCGGTAGTCTTTCTCCAGGTCGAAGAGCCGAAGGCCGCCACGGCGTGCCGGGCAGGGCCCCGCCCTCCGTCAGTCCGTTGGACAGGCTTCATGCGCCGCGCCCCCGAGAAAGACCTTCGTCAGCCGGGCGGCGGATCGGAAATAATCCGGGTCGATGCCCGCTGGCGGCCAGACGTGGAAGGACCTCCTGCGCTCGACGTTTCACGACGTCGGCAAGGAGGACATCGCCCAGCTCTATTCGCGCGAGTGGCGGCTCGCCAAGGAGAAGCTCACGACCGAGGACCGCGCCGCCATCGATCGCGAGCCGAAGCGGTGGAAGCGGTGGTTCAAGACCGCCAACAGCGTCCTCTACGGCCTCGCCACGCGCCTCGCCCCGGCACGGCGCGTCGTCTTTCTGGTCGTCCTCGCGTGCTTTCTCCTGACGCTGTTCTCCCCGTCGTGCGAGAACGAGCAGGTCAAGCACCACCACGGCCAGGACCGAACGGTGACGTATCGCGTGGATTTCGACAGCGGCTTCCTGACGATCGCATCGGGTCTTCTTCTGCTGCTGCTCGCGATGGAGCTCGTCGACAAGATCAACTTCCGCGACGAGCTCGAGCTCGCCCGGGAGCTCCAGGCGAGCCTGATTCCGAAGGACCTCCCGCGACCCCCGGGCTATGAGCTCGGCGCCCACAACGAGATCGCCAACATGGTGGGCGGCGACATCTACGACTTCGTGCCCCTTCCCGACGGACGCCTCGCGGTGCTCTTCGGCGATGCGTCGGGGCACGGGATGACGGCCGGCCTCGTCATGGCGGTCGCGCACGCCTCGTTTCGCACTCAGCTCGAGGTCGACGCTTCTCCTACGGCGATGTTCGCTACCCTCAATCGGATTCTGTGCCGCACGGGCAGCCGGCGAGCCTTCTTCGGCTGCGTCTACCTGCTCGCCGACCGGGACGGCGCGGTCACGGCCTGCGTGGCCGGACATCCTCCGGCGCTTCGAATCGGGAGCGACGGTTTCGTGCGCGAGCGCGTCGGCGCCGGCGCGTACCCGCTCGGCATCAAGCCGGACCTGACGTGGCCCGTCGTCCGGACACGACTCGAGACCGGCGAATCGCTCCTCATCCATTCCGACGGGCTCTCCGAGGCGCGCAGTCCCGCGGGCGACGAGTTCGGAGACGCCCGGATCGAAAGCGCCGTTCGACTGAGCGCGCGCCTGTCGCCGCAGGACCTCGCGGATGCCCTGGCCTCCGAGGCGGATGCCTTCCGCGGCGGCGACGCCCCGGACGACGACGTCTCGATCGCCGTCGTGCGGCGCACCGCCTGACGCCGCCGCCGGCGGAATTCCGGCCTCCGCCGCTTGTTTTGACGAGCGGAGACATCAACTCAGGCCGCGGTGCGGCCATGGAATCGGCCGGCCGCGATCCGGCGTATTTGGGACTGGAACAAGGAGAACCGCAGCGATGAACCAGTACTCCCTGCCCGTCGTTCCCATGCGGAACGCGGTCTTATTCCCGGGCGTGACCTTCCCCATCTCGGCGGGGCGCGCCGGGACCCTGCGTGCGATCGAGGCCGCTCTCGCGACGCCCGAGCGGCTCGTCTTTGCCGTGGCCCAGAGGCACGACTCGGAGGCCGTGACGCCGGCCGAGCTCTTCACGATCGGTACCGTGGCGACCCTGGGTTCGATCCAGCGCGGCATCGGCGGAATTCGCCTCGTCCTCGAGGGCAAGTCCCGCGGGATCGCCCTGCGCGTGTCCCCGAAGGGCGGCTATCTCGAAGCCACCGTGCAGGACGCCCTCGAGATGCTCCCGCTCGATGCGCGTGACGCGGCGTTTGCAGGACTCCATCGCGAAGCCCGCGAGCGCGCGGCGGAGCTCGGCAAGAAGCTCGGCCTGCCCGAAGAGACCGTCGACCAGATCCTCGCCGAGGTCAACGAGCCGGGCCGCCTCGCGGACCTGGTCGCGGGATATCTCGACATCCCCGTCCCGGAGAAGCAGGTGCTCCTCGAGACGCTGTCGGTCGAAGACCGGCTGCGCCGGGTGCTCGTGCACGTGCAGCGGCAGATCGACGTTCTCTCCGCGCAGGAGGACATCCAGTCGAAGGTCAAGGAAGAGATCGGCAGCCGCCAGCGCGAGATGTACCTGCGCGAACAAATGAAGGCGATTCAGCGGGAGCTCGGCGAGGGCGAGGGCTCGTCGGACGACGGGCTGAAGGAGCTGCGCGCCAAGCTCGACGCGCTCGAGCTGCCGGAGGACGCGCGCAAGGAGGTCGATCGCGAATGGCTGCGGCTGACGCGCATCGGCCGTGAATCCATGGAATCCCAGGTGATCCGCACGTACCTCGAGACGGTCGCGGAGCTGCCGTGGAACGCCCGAACGGACGAGAAGCTCGACGTGGCCGAGTCGGCCCGCGTTCTCGACGAGGACCACTACGGGTTGAAAGACGTCAAGGATCGGATCCTCGAGTTCCTGGCGGTCCGGCAGCTTTCGCGGGTGCGCGAGGCTCCCGGGAAGGACGCGGCGGCGAAGCCGGCCGAGAATGCCGGCGCTGCGGCGGAGACCGAGAAGGAGTCGGCCCGGCGGGGCCGCGGCCGCATCCTGCTCTTTGCCGGGCCTCCGGGCGTCGGCAAGACGTCGATCGCCAAGTCGATTGCGCGCGCGATGGGCCGCAAGTACGTGCGCATCTCGCTCGGCGGCGCGCGGGACGAGGCCGACATCCGCGGCCACCGCCGCACGTACATCGGAGCGATGCCCGGGCGCATCCTCCAGGGCATGAAGCAGGCGGGCTCGAAGAACCCGGTCTTCCTGCTCGACGAGGTCGACAAGCTCGGCGTCTCCTTCCAGGGCGACCCCGCCTCGGCGCTGCTCGAGGTGCTCGACCCCGCGCAGAACGACAGCTTCACGGATCACTACCTGGGAGTGCCGTTCGACCTGTCGGAGGTGCTCTTCATCGCGACGGCGAATTTCATCCAGAACATCCCCGCGCCGCTGCTCGACCGAATGGAGACCGTGAACTTCGCCGGCTACACCGAGGCCGAAAAGCTCCAGATCGCGAAGAGCTATCTCGTGCCGCGCCAGATCGAGGAGAACGGTCTCGCGGCGGATCAGCTCGCGTTGACCGACGACGCGATCCGGGAGGTCATCGCCAGCTACACGCGCGAATCGGGCGTCCGCCAGCTCGAGCGCGAGCTCGGCAAGCTCGCCCGCAAGGTCGCGCGCCGCGTCGCCGCCCGCGAGATCGAAACGCAGGCCGTGAAACGCGAAGACGTCCGGCCGCTGCTCGGCCGTCCCCGGGTCCATCCCGAGAAGATGGCCGTCGACGACGAGGTCGGCATCGCCACCGGCATGTACTACACGCCCGCGGGCGGCGACATCATGTTCGTCGAGGCATCCCTGATGCGCGGCAAGGGCGAGCTGATCCTGACCGGCCAGCTCGGAGACGTCATGAAGGAGTCGGCCCGCGCGGCCTGGACCTTCGCGAGATCTCACGCGGCCTGGCTCGGGATCGACGAGAAGGACTTCGAGCGCGACGTGCACATCCACGTTCCGGCGGGAGCGATCCCGAAGGACGGCCCGTCGGCCGGCATCGCCATGGCCTCGGCCCTCGTCTCGGCGCTCTCGCGGCGGCCGGTGCGCCACGATGTCGCGATGACGGGCGAGATCACGATCTCGGGCCGGGTGCTCCCGATCGGCGGCCTGAAGGAGAAGATCCTCGGCGCCGTGCGGGCCGGGATCCGCCAGGTCGTCATTCCCAGGGACAACGAGGCGGACCTCGAGGACCTGCCGGAAGAGGTGCGCTCCTCGATCGAGGTCCACCCGGTCACCTCCCTCGCGGAGGCTCTCGCCGTGACGCTGCGGAATACGGCCCTGGAGAACGGGAGGCTGTTGTTCGGGTCCGGATCCGGGGAAGAGGCTCCGGGCAGCGTCTCGTAGCGGGCCGGTAGGCCTCGTCGGGGCGGGACCCGCCCCCCGCCCACCTCGTCATAAGATTCTTCCTTCACTCTGAAGGAGGATCCGTGAAGTCACCGTCCATTGTCCTGACCGTGCTCGCCTCGGCCGCGCTCGGCGTTTCCGGGCTCGCCGCCGACGACGTTCATGGCATCAATCCCGCCGACATGGAAACGTCGGTCGCCGCCTGCCAGGATTTCAACCTGTACGGCAACGGCGGCTGGCTCAAGTCGAACCCGATTCCCGCCGACCAGTCCTACTGGGGATCGTTCACGATCCTCGAGGAACAGAACCGCGAGAACCTGCACAAGGTCCTCGACAAGGTCTCGAAGACCTCGAACGCGCCCGGCACCGACGATCAGAAAATCGGCGACTTCTACTCGACGTGCATGGACGAAGCCGCCGTCGAGGCGCAGGGGCTGACGCCGCTGAAGGGCGCGCTCTCGGCGATCGACAGGATCTCGAGCGTCCCCGAGCTCCAGAAGGAGATCGCCCGCCTCCAGACGATGGGCGTCAACGCGGTCTTCAACTTCGGCTCCGACCAGGACCGCAAGAACGCGAGCGAGGTCATCGCGGGGGCCTACCAGGGCGGACTCGGTCTCCCTGACCGCGACTACTACCTCAAGACCGACGACGATTCGAAGAAGCTCCGCGACGAATACGTCGCCCACGTCACGAAGATGTTCGAGCTCATGGGAGAGACGCCGGCGAAGGCGGCCGAGAGCGCCAAGTCCGTGATGGCGCTCGAGACGAAGCTCGCGCAGGCCTCGATGACCCGCGTTGAGCGCCGCGACACCGACAAGACGTACAACCGCAAGAGCCTCGCCGAGATCGCGAAGCTGACGCCGAACTTCTCCTGGGCCGGGTATCTCAAGGAGCTCGACGCCCCCCCGGTGGCGGCGATCAACGTCGGCCAGCCGAAATATTTCGAGGCGTTCAGCCAGGAGCTCGTTTCGACTCCGCTCGCCGACTGGAAGACGTACCTGCGCTGGCACCTGGTCCACTCGGCGGCGCCGAGCCTTTCGAAGAAATTCGTGGACGAGACCTTCGCCTTCTACGGCAAGACGCTCCAGGGAACGCCCGAGAACGAGGTGCGGTGGAAGCGGTGTGTCTCGGCGACCGACAATGCGATCGGATTCGCGCTCGGCAAGGCCTACGTCCGCGACTACTTCCCGCCCGAGGCCAAGGCTCGCGCCGACGCGATGGTCAGGAACCTGATCGCGGCGCTGCGCGCGGACCTCGCGACGCTTCCGTGGATGGGCGAGGCCACCCGCAAGGCGGCGCTCGCCAAGCTCGACGCGTTCGACCCCAAGATCGGCTACCCGTCCCGGTGGCGCGACTATTCCGCCCTGGCGATCGACCGCGGGCCGTACGTGCAGAACGTCCAGCGCGCCAACGAATTCGAGTTCGCGCGGGACCTGAAGAAGATCGGCAAGCCCGTCGACAAGACCGAGTGGGACATGTCCCCGCCGACGGTCAACGCGTACTACAACCCCCAGAAGAACGAGATCGTGTTTCCCGCCGGGATCCTCCAGCCGCCCTTCTTCGACGCGAAGGCGGACGACGCCGTCAACTACGGGGCGATGGGATCGGTCATCGGTCACGAGATGACGCACGGGTTCGACGACCAGGGCCGCAAGTTCGACGCGCAGGGCAACATGATCGAGTGGTGGACGCCCGAAGACCTCAAGAATTACCAGGCCCGCTCGAAATGCGTCGAGGACCAGTACGACTCGTACGTCTACGAGGGACAGCACGTCAACGGCAAGCTCGTCCTGGGCGAAGCCACGGCGGACCTCGGCGGCCTCGCGATCGCGTACCGCGCCTATCAGGCGTCGCTCGGCGGCAAGACGCCCGCTCCGATCGACGGCCTGACCGCCGATCAGCGGTTGTTCCTGGCATGGGGGCGCGTGTGGGCGGCCAACATCCGGCTGGAGCGCGCCAAGCTCCTCATGAACACGAACCCCCATCCGCTGTCCCAGTTCCGGGCGATCGGGCCGCCGTCGACGCTTCCCGAGTTCGCCAGGGCGTTCGGGTGCAAGTCGGGCGATCCGATGGTGAGAAAGGATCTCTGCCAGATCTGGTGAGCCTGGCGAGCGGAGAGGCGAGGGACCATGCCCGTCGCCGGTGCCTTCCAGGAACCCCCTCTCCCCCCGTCGGGGAGAGGGAGGGGTGAGGGGGGAACCATCCCCGTCCTCGGCGTGCTGACGCTCATCCTCTCCGCCGCCACTTCCCTCCTGGCCGCTCCGAGCCAGAGCGCGGCGGGTTCCTGGACGGTCGCCGACATGTTCGCGTACCGCACGATCCCCGACGTGCGGGTGTCGCCCGACGGGCGTCGCGTCGCGTTCGTCGTGCGCGAGGCGATCATGGAAAAGGACCGGAGCGAATATCGCGAGCAGATCTGGCTCGCGGCCTCGGACGGAAAGGCCTCGTGGCCCGCGACCTTCGCCGAGCAGTCGTCGAACGGCCCCCGGTGGTCGCCGGATGGACGGCGGATCGCGTTTCTCTCCAAGCGCGGCGAACGGTTTTCGAACGTCTGGCTGCTTCCGGCCGACGGCGGCGAGGCGTGGAAGCTGACCGACGCGAAGTCGGACGTGTCGCGGGCCGCGTGGTCTCCCGACGGCCGCTCGATCGCGTTCCTCGCACCGGAGCCGGATCCCGCCGATCGGGAACGGCGCGAACGCGAGCGAGACGACGCGCGCGTGGTCGGTTCCGACGACCGGCCCGTCCGACTCTGGATCGTGACCGTCCCGGATCGCGCCGACGAGCCCCGCGAGGCGAAGCAGCTGATGTCGGCCGTCGGCTCGATCGACGAATTCGACTGGTCTCCGGACGGAAAGACGATCGCCTTTTCCCACCGCCGCCGGCCGGCCGCCGACGAGTGGCCCTCCTCCGACGTCTCGCTCGTGGACGTCGCCTCCGGAGCCGTGACGCCCTTCGCCCACACGGGCGCCGCCGAGACCGAGCCCGTCTACTCTCCCGACGGCCGGTGGATCGCGTACGTCGTGACCGACGATCCGCCCCGCTGGGCGCATCGCCGCTGGCTGCGCCTCGCTCCGGCGGACGGCGGAGAGGGCCGGGACCTGACCCACTCCTTCGACGAGGACCCCGAGGTCGCCGGCTGGTCGTCCGACGGCAGGACGATCTACTTCGTCGAGGCGAAGGGCGTGTCTTCTCTCCTCTACGCTCTCGACGTCCGCGATGGGAGCGTCCGCGCGCTCACGAAACCGAACGCCGTCCTGGAAGGAGCGCACGTCAACGCCGGCGCCTCCTGGATCGGCTTCGTCCGACAGACCTCGACCGACCCCGTCGAGGCGTATGCGTCCCCGCTCGCGGCCCTTTCTCCGCGCCGCGTGTCGAGCATCAACGCGAACATGCCGAGGCATCCGCTCGGCGACACGCGTCTCCTGACCTGGAAGGGCGACGGCGGGCAGCCGATCGAGGGACTCCTCACCCTGCCCGTCGGATACCAGCCGCGTCATCGCTACCCGCTCCTGCTCGCCGTGCACGGCGGGCCCGCCGGCGTCTATCAGGGGACGTACCTCGGAGCGCAGGGACCCTATCCCTACGCGGTCTTCGGATCCGAAGGCTACGCGGTCCTGCGCGCCAACCCGCGCGGCTCCTCGGGCTATGGAACGGCGTTTCGCCAGGCGAACGTCCGGGACTGGGGAGGCGGCGACTATCGCGACCTGATGGCCGGCGTGGACGAAGCGATCGCGGTCGGCGTCGCCGATCCGGAGCGCCTCGGCATCCTCGGCTGGAGCTACGGCGGATTCATGACGGCCTGGACGATCACGCAGACGAAGCGATTCAAGGCCGCGTCGGTCGGCGCCGGCCTGACGGATCTGCGCTCCTTCACCGGAACGACCGACATCCCGTCCTTTCTTCCGGACTATCTCGGGGGCGAGTTCTGGTCCGCGGACTCAAACGAGCTCTACCGATCGCGCTCGGCGCTCGAGTTCGTCGAGAACGTCAGGACGCCCACGCTCATCGAGCACGGTGAGCGGGACCTCCGCGTTCCGACCTCCCAGGGCTACGAGCTCTACAACGCCCTGAAGCGGCTCGGCGTGCCGGTCGAGATGGTCGTCTATCCGAGGCAGGCCCACGGTGTGCGCGAGCCCCGCCTCATCCGGGACCTCGCCGAGCGAAACCGGGCCTGGATGGAGAAGTACGTGAAGGGCGGTGGCTAGCAGCTGTAACGAAAGTCTGCGCGCGGCGAACGGTCGTAGGGCGGGGCTTGCCCCCGCCCAAGGGCGGCCGCAAGGGCCGCCCCTACTAAAGACAAAGCGACACGGGGCTTCTGTTACGGCACGGTCGTTGGCGTAAAACGCTTCCCATCAAGAGTTTCCGACCGGACCCGGGAGGCCGACCCCGTGAGATAATCTCCGGCTTTCCGGCGTGATGCCGCATCACCCGAGAGCAAAGGATTCTCCATGAAACGCATCGGCATTCTCTACGGCCAGGAGCGCTCCTTCCCGTCGGCCCTCGTCGAGCGCATCAATCGCGCCGGCGCCGACGTCGTCGCCGAACCGGCGATGATCGGCGGGATCAGCCTCGACAGCCCGCGGCGCTACGACCTCATTCTCGACCGGATCAGCCAGGACATCCCGTTCTACCGCGCGATCCTGAAGAAGGCCGTCGCCGATGGCACCGTCGTCGTCAACAACCCCTTCTGGTGGTCGGCCGACGACAAGTTCTTCAACAACGTCGTGGCGCGGAGGATCGGCGTCGCGGTGCCGAAGACCGTGATCCTCCCGTCGAACCAGCATCCGCCCGACACGACCTCGGAATCCATGTCGAACCTGGTCTTCCCGCTCGAGTGGGAGGAGATGTTCCAGTACATCGGCTTCCCGGCCTACTTCAAGCCTTACTCCGGCGGCGGATGGAAGAGCGTCTATCGCGTCGCCAATCCGGACGAGTTCTTTTCGGCCTACCGCGAATCGGGCCAGAACGTGATGACACTTCAGGAAGAGATCGTGTTCGACGAATACTTCCGCTGCTACGCGATCGGCCGCCGATACGTCCACGTCATGCGGTACGACCCGCGCCTGCCCCATGCCCACCGCTACGTGAAGGACGCCCCGCCGATCGCGGCCGCGATGCACGAGCGCATCCACGGCGACTGCCTGAAGCTGATGAACGCTCTCGGCTACGACTTCTGCACTCTCGAGTTCGCGGTGCGGGACGGCGTCCCGTACGCGATCGACTTCCTGAATCCCGCGCCCGACGCGGCCGTCGAGTCGGTGGGCGAGGAGAACTTCCAGTGGGTCGTCGAGCACGCCGCGAAGTGGCTGATCGAACGCGTCCATCAGGCGGCGGAGCCTCCGGCCGAGTACCGCTGGGCGACGTATCTCGCGGGCGGCGAGGAGCTCCCCAAGCGCCCGTCCGGCCGCGTCCGCAAGCCGGCCGCTCCGCGGGCTCCGTCCTCGCGTCCACGCGGCAACGCCTGATCGCGATCCGGATGGAAAGGCCCGCGTTCACGCTCGGCGTCGAGGAGGAGTTCCAGATCATCGATCCGGACACGAGGGAGCTGCGCTCCCACGTGCAGGAGATCCTCGAGGAGGGCCGGCTCGTCCTGAAGGAGCGCGTCAAGCCGGAGATGCACCAGTCGGTCATCGAGATCGGCAGCGGCATCTGCAAGAACATCCAGGAGATCCGCCTGGACGTCGGCGAGATGCGCACGGAGATCATCCGGCTCTCGAAGAAGAACGGCATGCGCGTCGCCTCGGCCGGGACGCACCCGTTCTCCAACTGGGCCGACCAGAAGATCTTTCCCGATCCGCGCTACGACTCGGTCGTTCAGGAGATGCAGCTGCTCGCGCGCGCGAACCTGATCTTCGGGCTCCACGTCCACGTCGGAATCAAGGACCGGACGCTCGCCATCCAGATCATGAACGAGGCGCTCTACTTCCTGCCCCACCTGCTCGCCCTCTCGGCGAACTCGCCGTTCTGGCTGGGCCGCAATACGGGCCTGAAGAGCTTTCGAACGAAGGTCTTCGATCGCTTTCCCCGGACCGGCATGCCCGAGTACTTCGAGACCCCGGCGGAGTTCGACGAGTTCGTCCGCATCCTCGTTTCCACCAACTGCATCGACAACGGCAAGAAGATCTGGTGGGACGTTCGTCCGCACCCGTTCTTCGAGACGATCGAGTTCCGGGTGTGCGACGTGCCGATGCGCCTCGAGGAGACCGTGACCCTCGCGGCGCTGATCCAGGCCATCTGCGTCAAGCTCTACAAGCTGCGCCAGCAAAACCAGGGCTGGCGGCGGTATCGCCGCGCCCTGATCCTCGAGAACAAATGGCGCGCGGCGCGTTACGGGATCGACGGAAAGATGATCGACTTCGGCAAGGAGGTCGAGGTCGAGTTCCGCAGCCTCATCGCCGAGCTTCTCGAGTTTCTGGACGACGTCGTCGACGAATTGGGTTCCCGCCGGGAGGTCGAGGCGGTAAACTGGATCCTCCAGAACGGATCGGGCGCCGACCGGCAACTCCGCGTATACGAGGCCTCCGGCGGCGACCTGAAGAAGGTCGTCGATTACATCTGCGACGAAACCCGCCACGGACTGCCGATCGAGGCGCCGCTCGAGCGATCGGCCTCCTAGGCCGGCGACGGGCGTGAAGCGAAGGAGCGCATCCTGACCCACCAGCTGAGGGAACTGCAGACCACGTATGCCGAGGACCTCGTCCCCGGCGCCCGCAATGCCATCCGCACCTGCCTCCGCATTGAGCCGCACGAGCGCGTGGCCATCGTCACCGACCTCGAGACCGAAGAGATCGGCGCGAGCCTGGCGGACCAGGTGCGCGCGGTCGGCGCCGGCGTCGACGTGCGCGTCATGGAGGACTACGGGGCGCGCCCGATGCTCACGCTGCCGCCTCCGATCGCCGAGGCGCTCGAGCGTGCCGACGTCTCCATCTATGCCGGCCAGCCGAAGGAGGGCGAGCTCGCCTTCCGCCGGGCCCTGACCGCGATCATCGACCGGCGCCAGATCCGCCACGCCCACATGGTCTCGATCTCGCACCGGATCATGGTCGAGGCCATGCGGGCGAACTTCGACGACGTGGACGCGATCTCCTGCCGCGTCCTCGAACGCGCCCTCGAGGCGAAGAAGATCGTCGCGACGTCCCCGGGTGGATCGCGCCTCGAGGCGATCTTCGACCCGTCGATCAAGTGGCTGAAGACCTCCGGCATCATCTCGAAGTCGAAGTGGGGCAACCTGCCGGGCGGCGAGGTCCTCACGGCCCCGGCCCGTGTCGACGGCGTGTACGTGGCCGACGGCGTCGTCGGCGACTACCTCTGCGCCCGCTACGGAGATCTGAAAGACAATCCCCTCACGGTCACGATCGAGAACAGCCGCATCGCCGACGTGCGCTGCGAGCGCGCCGACCTCGTCCGCGACTTCCTCGCGTACACCTCGACCGACGAGAACTCGAACCGCGTCGGCGAGTTCGCCCTGGGAACCAACATCGCCGTCCACGACGTGATCGGCAACATCCTCCAGGACGAGAAGCTCCCGACGCTCCACATCGCCTTCGGTCATCCGTATGCGGAGCACACCGGCGCCCCCTGGAAGAGCACGACGCACATCGACATCGTCGGAAGGAGCTTCAACGTCTGGTTCGACGGCGACCCGGTCATGGAAGGCGGAAAGTTCCTCATCTGACCGGCGAAGCGCGCGAGCGCCATCGCCGGTCATCCCGAGCGCAGCGAGGGATCCCTTTCGAGCCTCGGTGCGGCTCCCGGTCATCCCGAGCGCAGCGAGGGATCCCTTTCGAGCCTCGGTGCGGCTCCTCGTCATCCCGAGCGCAGCGAGGGATCCCTTTTCTCGGCCCCACGAAGAATCGAAAAGGGCTTCCTCGCCGCTGCGCTCCTCGGAATGACGGCGGTACTCGGAAGTAGAATTCACGGGCCCATATGACTCTCGCTGCGGGAACCCGCCTCGGCCCCTACGAGATCCGGGCTCCTCTCGGCGCAGGCGGGATGGGCGAGGTTTACCGGGCGCGCGACTCGCGGCTCGATCGCGAAGTCGCCATCAAGGTCCTGCCCCACGAACTTGCCGACGACGCCGCGGCCCTGGCCCGCTTCGAGCGCGAGGCCAGGGCCGTCGCGGCCCTTTCGCATCCGAACATCCTCGCCGTCCACGATTTCGGAAAGTCCGGCCCGACGACGTACGCCGTCATGGAGCTGCTCGAGGGCGAATCGCTCGCCGCACGGCTCTCCGAGGGAGCGCTCCCGGTGCGCAAGGCGGTCGAGATCGCGCGGGAGATCGCCCTGGGGCTCGCGGCCGCGCACGAGAAGGGGATCGTCCATCGGGACCTGAAGCCCGCCAACCTCTTCCTGACCCGCGACGGGCGGGTGAAGATCCTCGACTTCGGCCTCGCCCGGCAGCTCGCCCTTCCCTCGGGCGACGCCAGCCGCTCGCCCACGGCCGGCCCGGGCACCGAGCCGGGCACCGTCCTCGGAACAGTCGGATACATGTCTCCCGAGCAGCTGCGCGGACAGCCCGCCGACGCGCGCAGCGACATCTTCTCCTTCGGCGCCGTGCTCTACGAGATGCTCGCGGGCGCCCGGGCCTTCCAGGGCGCGAACGCGATCGAGACGATGAACGCCATCCTCAAAGAGGATCCTCCGGACCTGTCGGCGTCGAGCCGGGCGGTGCCGGCGGGGCTCGAGCGGATCGTGTCGCACTGCCTCGAGAAGCGCTCGGAGGAACGGTTCCAGTCGGCGCGCGATCTCGCCTTCGACCTCGGGTCGCTCTCGCTGACGGCCCCGGCCTCGGCGCGCGCCGCCGCCCCGCCGCGACGGACCCGCCGCGTGGCCTTCGCGACGATCGGCACGATCGGCCTCGTTGCGGCCTTCTGGACGGGCCGCCACTTCGCATCGGCAGGAAGCGGCGAGCGGCCCCTGACCTTCCGGCGGCTGACGTTCCGCCGCGGCAACATTCTCTCCGCCCGCTTCGCGCCGGACGGCGAGACGGTCGTCTACGGCGCGGCGTGGGAGGGCCGTCCGTCCGAGCTCTTCTCGGTGCGTACCGACGCGGTCGAGTCGAGGCCGCTCGGGCTCGACCACGCAAACGTCGTCTCGATCTCCGCGAAGGGCGACCTCGCCATCAAGCTGCGGAAGGGAAGCTTCCAGCTTCCGGAGCCGCCCGGGACGCTCGCGCGAGTTCCGCTCGGCGGCGGCGCGCCGCGCGAGCTCGTGGAGGACGTCCTCACGGCGACCTGGATGCCCGGCAGCGAAGAGCTCGCGGTTCTCCGGCGAACGGGGGAGGGAAAGGACCGGATCGAATGGCCGATCGGCCACGTCCTGTACGAGTCGTATTACCTGAAGCCGCGTCTCGTGGCGTCCCCCGACGGCTCCCAGGTGCTCTTCGTCGAGTCGAACAACGCCGGCGAGAGCTCGATCGAAACGATCGACAAGAGCGGAAAGCGCCGTGTCCTGACGCAGGGCTGGCACTGGAAGGACTTCGCGGGGCTCGCGTGCTCCCGCTCGACCGGCGAAGTGCTGTTCCTCGGCTCGAAGACGGAGGCCGACGAGGCCCTCTGGGCGGTATCTCTCTCCGGCAAGGAGCGCGTCGTGTGGCGCGCGCCGCCCGGCTTCATCGTGCACGACGTGGCGCCGGACGGGAGGCTGCTCCTCGAGCGTTTCGTCGGCCGCCACAGCGTCCTGTTCGGGAGGCCCGGCGCGGCAGAGGAGAAGGAGCTGGGCTGGCTGGACGGCACAGAGCTTGCGCAGCTCTCGGCCGACGGGAAGCACATCCTCTTCGGCGAAATCGGCGAGGGCGAGGGACCGCGTGGGGGCGTCTTCCTTCGTCCGACCGACGGGGGGCCGTCGATCCGCCTGGGCGACGGCACTCCGCAGGGGTTCTCGCGAGACGGGAAGTGGGTCCTGACGATCACGGCCGCCACGCCGCCCGATCTCGTTATGCTGCCGGTCGGCCCGGGCACGCCGCGAACGATCCCGAGCCCCGGTCTCAATCCGATTCTGGCGGTCCTCGAGACCGACGCGTCGGTGACGGTCCTGAGCTCGGCTCCCGGCCAGCCGTTCCAGGCCTACGTTCTCGATCTGAACGGCGCCTCGAAGCCCAAACCCATCGACCTGCCCGGGATCAACTGGGACGCCCACG
Source organism: uncultured Acidobacteriota bacterium (assembly GCA_963736455.1). GTDB lineage: Bacteria > Acidobacteriota > Thermoanaerobaculia > UBA5066 > Gp7-AA6 > DAHUXD01. Next base: position 2,589,518 of record CAVTON010000001.1, on the reverse strand, counting down.
GCGAGATGAGCCCCGACGGAAGGCTCGTGGCCTATTCCACGACGGATCGCCGGATCCTCCTCTCGGTCGACGGCGGAAAACCGGCGCCGATCCCGAACGCGGTCCTCGCGCCCGGCGAATACATCACGACCTTCAGCCCGGACCAGCGGCATCTCCAGACGCAGACGCAGTCGGAGATCCCCGCGAAGATCTTTCGCACGGACCTGAAGACCGGCGACAAGGTCCTCTGGAAGGAAGTCGAGCCCTCGGATCGCTCGGGCGTCATCGGGATCGGTGAAGTGCACTTCACGCCGGACCAGTCCGCCTACGCCTACACGTACAACCGCCTCGAAGACTCCGACCTTTACGTCGTGGAGGGGCTGCTGCGATGATTCCCGAGCTCCGCGAAGCCTACAACGCCGGCTATTCCGATGAGCGGTATCGCGAATACGCCCGCCGCCTGTCGGAACGAGGAGGGATGGAGATTCCGTTTCGCCTCGCGGAGACGCCCGTCTTCCTTCCCCCGGCCCTGCGCGACGAGATGGTCTCTGCGTCGCTCGACATCTTCCGCCAGCTCTCGACTCCGGAGGCCCTCACGCGCTCGCTCGCCGCCGTGCCGCGCTCGCTCGACGTCCCCGGCTGCACGCCGTGGCCCACCTTCGCCGCGGTCGATTTCGCCGTGGCGCGCGGCGAGGACGAACGGTTCGTCCCGCGCCTGATCGAGCTCCAGGCCTTCCCGACGCTCTACGCGTTCCAGGCCGCGCAGAGCGAGGAGCTCGCGCAGCTCTGCGGCGGAGGCGGCCGCCTCAAGTGGTTCCTCTCCGGCCTCGGCGACGCGGCCTACAAGAAGGTCGTCGGCGACGCGATTCTCGGAGGGAGCCCTCCGGAAAACGTCGTCCTGCTCGATCTCGACCCGCCGCACCAGAAGACCGCCATCGACTTCGCGTTCACGGAGCAGTTCTGGGGCGTGCGCGCGATCGATCCGTCCGGGATCGAGAAACGCGGCCGCGAGCTCTGGTACCACCGCGACGGCCGCCGCACGCGGATCCTTCGCATCTACAACCGCCTGATCTTCGACGAGCTCGAGTCGAGCGGCGCCCGGCTGCCTTTCGATCTGATGGAGCCGCTCGACGTCTCCTGGGCGGGACATCCCAACTGGTATTTTCGCTGGAGCAAACACTCCCTGCCGGGGCTCCGGCATCCGACCGTGCCGGAGGCCGTGCTTCTCTCCGATCTTCCCGTGCCCCCGATGGACCTGTCGCAGTGGGTCCTGAAGCCGCTCTTCTCCTTCGCCGGTTCGGGCGTCAAGGTGGACGTCACGGCCGACGACCTCGCGGCCGTGCCTCCCGAGCGGCGCTCCCAGACGCTCCTGATGCGCAAGGTCGAGTACGCGCCGGCGATCCCCACGGTCGACGGCAAGTTCTCGCGCGTCGAGGTCCGCATCATCTTCGTCTGGAGGGGCGAGAGGCCCTTCCCGGTGATCTCGCTCGCCCGCCTTTCGCAGGGAAGGATGATGGGCGTCGACTACAACAAGGACAAGACCTGGGTCGGATCCTCCGGCTGCCTCTGGCCGGGCGTTTGATCGCCTACGGCACGTAACTCCGGATCTGGACTTTCCACCAGGGCCAGTCGTGGCCATACGGCGCGTTCCAGACGGCGCCCCGGTTGCGGATGCCCTTCGCGTTCAGGATCCGCAGCATGTTCGTCGTGCCCTCGAGGATGTTGTCGGTCTGGCCCGTCACGATGCAGAGATCCATCGAGTTCAGCCGCGCGGCCCACTCGGCGTCCATGTTCGGCACGTAGGCGGTCGGACAGTGGAAGTAGCAGAGCTCGTCCCAGTAGCCCTCGAGGAAGTTGTGGATGTCGTACCTGCCCGAGAACGCGACGACCTTGTCGATCGCATCGGGATGGCGGAAGGCGAGGTTCGCCGCGTGGTACGCGCCGAACGATGCGCCGAGCGTCGTCACGCGGCTCGCGCTTCTTGCCCGCGTTCGCACGAACGGCACGACCTCGTCGTAGAGATAGCGATCATACTGATCGTGCCGCCGGATCCGGTCGGCCGGATGTTTGTTCCTCGCGTAGAAGCTCTCGTCATCGACGCTGTCCACGCAGGCGAACTGGATCGCGCCCTTCTCCACGAGGTCGCCGACCGCGCCGACGAGGCCGAAGTCCTCGTTCTGATAGAAGCGCCCCGCCGAGGTCGGGAACCAGATCATCGGACGGCCCGAGTGGCCGAACCACAACATCTCCATCCGGCGGCCGAGGATCGGCGAATCCCAGGCGATGTACTCGCGGTTCATGGCGCAGGTTCCTTTCGGGGACGTGACGTTCGCGCGGGATGATCGCACGATCGGCGCCGCGGCGACAAAGGCCGCCCCATCCGCCGAAAAACACGGAACCCGGGCCGCGATCCTGCGTCTCTGAAGGCGGGAGGGGCCCATGCGCGCTCTGCTTCAGGACGTCCGCTACGGGATTCGCGCTCTGCGCAAGGCCCCGGGCTTCACCGTGACCGCCGTGCTCCTCCTCGGCCTCGGCATCGGAGCCAACGCCGCCATCTTCAGCCTCGTCCACGGCGTCCTGCTCAAGCCCCTGCCCTTCCCCGAACCGGAGCGGCTCGTTTCGGTTCCGCACATCCCGCCGCAGGACATCTTCCCCGGCATGAAGACTTTCGCCGTGTCGCCGGCCAACTACCTCGACTGGAAAGCGCAGAACGACGTGTTTTCGAAAATGACGATGTTTTCGGAAGACTCCGTGACGCTGACCGGCACGGGCCAGCCGGAGGCGCTGGATGCCGGTATCGTGTCCGCGGAGTTCTTTGGCGTGCTCGGCGTGCGTCCGCTGCTCGGCCGGCTCTTCCAGGACGGCGACGATGCGCCGGGACGGCACCTCGCGGTCCTCTCCGAGGGACTCTGGAAGGACCGATTCGGCGCCGACCCCGCAACCGTCGGTTCGGTGACGATCCTGAGCGGGCAGCCCTACACGATCGTGGGCGTGCTGCCGGCGCGCTTGACCTTTCCCGAGGACGTCCGGCTCTGGGTGCCTCTCTCGTTTTCGCCGCAGGAAAAAGCCATTCGCGGCATCCACGACTACAACGTCCTCGCCCGTCTGAAGCCGGGAGCGTCGCTCGAGGCGGCGCGCGCCCAGATGAACGCCATCTCCGCACGGCTGGCCGCGCAGTACCCGGAGGACGACCGGGGCTGGGGCGCGACGGTCATCCCCCTGCACGAGCAGCTCGTCGGCGACGTCAGGCCGGCGCTGCTCATTCTGCTCGGCGCGGTGGCGTTCGTGCTGCTGATCGCCTGCGCGAACGTCGCCAACCTTCTCCTCGCGCGAGCGCTCGGCCGCCGCAAGGAAATCGCCGTCCGCGTGGCGCTCGGCGCGAGCCGCGCCCGCATCGTGCGCCAGCTCTTTGTCGAGACGATGCTCGTCGCTCTGGCCGGCGGCGCCCTGGGCCTGGCGCTCGCCCGCGGGACGGTCTCAGTCCTCGTGGCCGCGGTCGCCGACCAGATGCCTCGCGCCGCGGAGATCCGCGTGGACGCCTCGGTCCTGCTCTTCGGCCTCGGCGTTTCGCTCGTCACCGGCGCCCTCGCCGGGCTGTTGCCGGCGTGGAGGCTGACGCGGGCCGATCCGAACGACGCGCTCAAGCAGGGCGGCCGCTCCGAGGCCGACGCGGGCAGCCCCGCGATCCGCAACGCGCTCGTCGCGGTCGAAGTGGCGCTCGCCCTCGTCCTCATGGCCGGCGCGGGGCTTCTCGTGCGAAGCCTCGGACGCCTCCGGGGCGTGGAGCCGGGCTTCGATCCCGACCACGTCCTGACCGCCTTCGTGGCGATCCCCGAGCAGAAGTACGTCACACCGGAGTCGCGGCGCGCCTTCCACCAGCGTCTGCTCGAACGCGTGCGCGCGCTACCGGGCGTCGCCTCGGCGGGCGAGATCAACACGCTGCCTCTGACCGAAGGCGGATCGACGCAGCCCGTGGCGATCGAGGGCCGGGCGGCCGCCAGGCTTTCGGAGCAACCCGAGGTCGCCGTGCGCGTCGTGACGCCCGATACGTGGAAGACCCTGAGGGTTCGCGTGCTCGCCGGCCGGGATTTCACCGCGGCGGATTCGAACGATGCGGCGCCGGTCGCGATGATCAGCGAAGCGATGGCCCGGAAGTTCTGGCCCGGCGAGAGCGCGGTCGGGAAGCGCCTCACGCTCACCTTCTATCCCGGGGTCACGCGCGAGGTCGTCGGCATCGTGGCCGACATCAAGCTCCGAGGCCTCGCCCGGCGCGAACCGATCGCGGCCCTCTTCGTTCCGCACGCGCAGATGCCTCGGACGGGTCAATGGTTGCTCGTGCGGACGGGCCCCGATCCGTCCGGCCTGGCGTCCGCCGTCGAGTCCGCCGTCCATGCCCTCGACCCGGACCAGCCGGTCGTCGCCCTCGGGACGCTGAAGCAGCACCTCCGCGACTCGCTGGCGCACGCCCGGTTCAACATGGGCCTGCTCACGGCGTTCGCGGGGCTCGCCCTGCTTCTCTCCGCGGCAGGAATCTATTCCGTGCTCGCCTACTCTGTGCGCCGGCGCACCCGGGAGATCGGCATCCGGCTCGCGCTCGGAGCGGACACGCCGGACGTCGTCAGGCTCGTGGTTCTTCAGGGGATGAAGCCGACGCTCATTGGTCTCGGCATCGGAATCGGTGGCGCGCTCAGCCTCGGGCGAGCCATGTCCAGTCTCGTCTTCGGGATCAGCGCCACCGATCCGGCGACCTTCGCGGCCGCCGCCGGAATTCTCGCGTTCGTCGCCCTGGCCGCGTGCGCGCTGCCCGCGTTTCGCGCGTCGCGGGTGGCGCCGACCGTGGCTCTCACGGAGGGCTGAGCTCGGCCGGACGGAATCGCCGCCGCAGGCGCCCACGCACACACCGCGCTCTGTAGGATGGGCGGCATGGCCGCTTCGAATCCGTCTGCCCGCCGTACCGTCCTGGTCACCGGGACGACCAGCGGAATCGGACGCGAGACCGCGCGGCAGCTCGCGCGGCGAGGCGCGCGTGTCGTCATGGCCGTTCGCGACGTCCAGCGCGGAGAAGAGATCGCCCGGCGCATCCGGGACGAGGGGGGAATCGCGGAACTGCTGTCGCTCGACCTCGCGTCCTCCGCGTCGGTGAGGGAGGCGGCGGCCCGGTTCGCCGAAACGCACGATTCCCTCGACGTGCTCGTCAACAATGCGGGCGTCGCGCTGCGGCACAGGGACCTCACGGTGGACGGCCACGAGCGGACGTGGCAGACGAACTTTCTCGGCGGCTACCTGTTGACGCGCCTGCTCCTTCCGGCGCTGCGTCGCGGCGACCGGCCGCGCATCGTCCACGTCAGCTCGGAGGCGCACCGGACGGGCCGCATCGATTGGGACGACCTCGAGCTCGAAAGCGGGTATTCGGGCTTCCGCGCCTATGCGAACTCAAAGCTCGCGCAGATCCTCTTCACGCGGGAGCTCGCGCGGCGCGAACCGGGCATCGGCATCAACGCACTCCACCCCGGGGCCATCGCGACGCGAATCTGGCGCGACGTCCCCTTGATCCCGCTGCGCGCGATGATCCTCTCCGTTCTGTGGCTGGCCGGAACCGGCATGCCGTCCGCCGCCCGCGGCGCGAAACCCGTGACGCGCCTCGCCTGGGACCCGGCGCTCGACGGCGCGACGGGCCGCTACTTTCGGCGCTTCCGCGAGACGGCGCCGTCCGACGCCGCGCAGGACGACGCGGCCGCGGCGAGGCTGTGGGATGTCGCGTCGCGCGAGACGGGCCTCAGCGGCTGAAGGGTCCGCCGGTGCGATAATCCGAACACCCGGGGCGTAGCGCAGCGGTAGCGTACCTGCTTTGGGAGCGTGGACCCCGATCTGCTCACGTTGGGATGGTCTTTATCGCGTTTTCAAGGACTTACAGGTGAGGCATCGGCTCGGCGTGACGCGGTCGGGGTTCAAACCGGGTTCAATCGGACGTTGATGCCCCGCCAACTCGCCCTTCCTCGCCACTTGAAGCGGAATCACTCGGGTTCGCGTTCAATGCCGTCCGAACCGCGTCGATCATCGTGTCGTCGGCTCGGGCATAGCGCTCCGTGGTCGTGACCGAAGCGTGGCCTAGCGTACGGGCGATGAATTGCAGCGGAACCCCGCGTGATGCCAAGGTAGATGCGAAGCTATGCCTCAGATCATGAAAGCGGAACCGGCGTTCGATTCCCGCGAGTCGCTTCGCCAGCCTAAAATACCTGTTTACGGTCGCTAACGGGCAACGCGCACCGGTCGTCGTCACGAACACCAGCCCACCGACGACATTCCTTCGACGACATTCGCATAAAGCCGACCTACACGCCGTAGAAATTGGAACGAGGGCTTCAACGCCGGTTTTTTCACGTCTTACCCGAATAACGCCGTCTCGCAGGTCGATTTGCGCCCATCGCAATCGCAGTAGGTCGCCTTGTGACAGCCCGGTCTCCAGCGCCACGATGAACAGCGGCTTGTACTTCCGGAGCCGCTCGAACGTGGCTCGGGCCGCATCGCCGTCGGCCCGAATCCCAAAACGACTCCTCGATTCCGCCAGATAGCGCCGGAACTGCTCCAGATCATCGAAGGCGGTCAAGAACCGCGCCCTCTCCTCCGTCCTAAGCTCCAGCCGGAGCCGCTCCTCCCGCTGGCGGGGAAACCGACGGACAGGAACTCTCTCGATCAACCCCCGATCCACCGCATCCACCAGCACCTTTCGAAGGACTGCGATGACCCCGTTGATCGTGGTGGCGGCATATTTCTGGCGGCGCAGTCCCCCGACTAGATCGCGGACCGGCCCGTCTCGGATGAACCGCAAGCGCGTAACCCGAGAACGGGGATCAGGAGATTGCGGAGCATCGACGTGTCGTGGTCTGCCGTTCGCTGGCTAACGCGACCACACCGGCGGGGCCAGATATCTCTCACGTAATCCGATAGCGTCAAATCAGGTGTGCTTGGGCCCGACTGCCCCTCAACCACCTCGGCCTTCCACCGCCGCCACAACTCGACCGCCTCCCTCCTGTTGACGGCGACGACGGTCCTCCGGTGCCGCTTTCGACCCGCCGATCCGGGAACTATGATTTCGAAATGAGCACGGCTCCGACGAGCGTCGAAACGAAAGCCGGGAATCCGCGCCATAAGCAGCACTCCTTATAGACATTTCTGTTGACTTACTAGTCTCTTCCGGACATAATGAACGGGTATTCACATTCTGTGGCCGGTTGTCCTAACCGGCGTATTCATACAAACAACTTAATAACTACATAACCGCTGCCAGCGGTCTTGTAAGTCGGTACGTCCTACAGGCCGCGCAGCGCCGTGTACTCGGAGGCTGGGCTATGGACGGTCGAACTATTACGTCTAAGGTGTGTATGCGCTGCGGTCACCGCTGGAAGCCGCGTAAGCAACGGAGTCCGCGTTTGCCCCCGGTGTCACAACGCTTGGTGGGACACGCCTCGCCGTGGAGGTGCCTCAGAAAAGTAGCTGTTTAATGCCTTTTATTCTTCGGTTCTAACCGAAACACGGGGATTCTTTTTATTAGTACGAAAATCCCCATTAACAAGACGGCCCCGCGCAAACGGGGCCACGACGCAGGATTGATATGAGGAAGAAAGCGGAAATCGCGGACACGTTTCCCGCGATGTGTTCATTGTACCACATAAATACGGCATCACGCATGACACGAATCGCAAATGGCCCCGGACCAAGGCAGGAACGTGGCCGCACCGGAGGCGACCATGCGTAAGGAGAAAGGCAGGAGTCGGCAACGCGATCTCGGAGTTTGGGCAGAGCGGTATGCCGCCGAGTTGGGGTGGACGGTATTCCGACTGACACCACGGACAAAGCTACCGTTTCGGAAAGGCTGGCAGACTGAGGCGACGCGTGACCCCGCCGTAGTGCGCGAGCTTTGGAAGGAAGAGCCAGAGGCGAACGTCGGGCTGTTCACCGGAGACACCGGGTCAGGCGTGGTGGTGTTGGACGTGGACTCCAAGACTGGCGTAAACGGAGCCGATACCCTGAGTCAGCACATCGATGACGAAGGCGCATTCGACGTTGGGCCGATTTCCATCACGGGCCGCAGCGGGGGCGGTCTGCACTTGTTCTTCGGCCACCCCGGTTCACCCTGTCCGGCAAGCGATAGGGTTTCTTCCTCAGTTGGACTTGAAGGGGGACGGAAACTACGTCGTCCTCCCCCCATCCGTCCATCCTGACACCGGGGTTGAGTACGCATGGGAGGTTGAGCCGTTCGGCCACCCTCTTCCCAAGGTTACCCGAGACGATTTACGCGGCAGCATTCCGCGAAAGGAGCAGCGCCAAAGCCACGGCTGGGGGCCGTCGCACCATCGCCGACTTGCTGTCAGGCGACATTCCGGACGAACCCGCGACGTGTCGATCACTAGGCTCACAGGGTATTTTCGGAGCCTCGGCTTCGAACTGGCCGACTTGAAATCCACGATGCTGGAAATCAATCGGACTCGCTGCAAACCGCCGTTGCCCGAGGCCGTCGTGGCCGAGAAGTGCGAACGGTTTTGCCGTTAGTACCAAGCGAACAGCGACCTGACGGACGTTTGGAATGCCAACCCGCTGGTCCAGCTGAACGGCCACGATTTCCGCTACTGCCACGATAAGCGCCTCTGGCTTGCATTGCACGGTAAGACGTGGCGGGACGACGATACCGACGAAATTCGCCGTCGGGCGATGGCGCTTGGAAAGAGCATCAAGCTAACCGCCCTGAAGATGCCGAGCCACGACCGGCAGCGGCAACTCTTCGTCCACGCCAAGAAAACCGAAAGCGACCGGTCGATAAGGGCCATGGTCAGCCTGTCCCAAAGTTTGGAACCTGTTGCGACCACGACCGCCACGTTCGATACCGACCCGATGGTCGTCAACCTCCAGAACGGGATTTTCGACTTTGCGACCGCTGTCCTTGAGCCACACACACGGGAAGCTCAACTTCGGCGACTGGTGACCGCCTCGTACGACACCGCCGCCACCTGTCCCGACTGGCTCGACTTCCTGAATCCAATATTCGACGGCGACGCCGACCTTATCGACTTCGTGCAGAAGGCGGTCGGCTATTCGCTGACCGGTTCGGTCGCCGAGCAAGTGATGTTCACATCCTCCATGGCTCGGGCGAGAACGGCAAATCGACCTTCATCAAGACGATTCACGGGCTTTTCGGGACGTACGCGATGCAAACCCCTCCGACGACATTTCTTCAAAAGAAACAGGACGGTGGCATTCCATCCGACGTTGCCCGGCTCCGGGGAAGCAGGTTCGTATGGGCAACGGAATCAGACGAGGGCAAATTGCTATCCGAGGCTTTCATTAAGGCTGCGACCGGGGAGTCGGAAATCGTGGCTCGGGCTATGTACCAAGACTGGGAATCGATTCCAACCACATTTAAACTGTGGCTTGCGACCAACCACAAGCCCCAAATCAAGGAAACGGGCCATGCGATCTGGCGGCGATTACGGTTGATCCCTTTCAACGTCAAGATCAGCAACAAGCGCCCGAAGATCGAGGACTACGACCGGAAGCTTCTCGCCACCGAAGCGGACGGAATCCTTAGGTGGGCGCTCGATGGCACGCGGAAATGGCAAGCCGACGGCCTGACGCCGCCCACGTCCGTGACCAAGGCCACGGCGAGGTATCGCCGCGAGGAAGATCAAATCGGAAGGTTCATCGCCGAGTGCTGTGACAAGGACGCCGCTGCCAGGTCGAAACCAATGGCGTTGTTCACCGCTTATTCGAAATGGTGCGACCGTGGGAACGAAACATCGGTCACTCAAACCGCCTTCGGACGGACGCTGGAGGACCGGGGGTACACGAAGGTTTCTATCAAAGGCGTCACCCACCGGAAGGGATTGAAGTTATCTAAGGGCGGGAAAGAACTCGTCGGGATGTTTCAAGAGGAAGAGTAGACCGCAGGGTGGGTAGTTGGGGTGGGGGGTGGAGGGTTTTCCCATTGTTACCCTTAGTATTTATCTCTACATCAATACAATGCTAAAACTACCCACCCCCCACCCTAACTACCCACCCTCTACCGTAGAGTCTTGGAACTGGTCTTCCTGCTTCTGGCGGACCGCTTAGCCTCCTCAAGCACCGCCCGGCGGAAAGTTCGCATCGTCCTACGAAGGGTCGCTTCAGACTTCTGGTTCATTGCCCTTTCGAAAGCCGGTAACTGTCGGCTCCGTATTCTTCTAAGGGCTAACCTGATGCTCTCCAGTACGCGCTCCCGCACACTTGGCGGATGCATTCCACATACTTGATACAGAACCAATTCAAGCCGATCCAGCTCATCTTCGATAAATCCCCGGATCACGGCGGGAGGCCGCTCGCGTTTCACGATGAGTTCACTCATGAATTGCACCTTTCGCCGCACCATCTACTTTGCCATCTTCCTCGCCGCTGCGATACCCGCCCGAACGCCTTTCGTTTCCCGGATCTTTTTCACGGTGGCCTTCTGCGCGGTCGAAAGCCTCCGAACGTGGCCCATGTACTTGCCGTTGAGCCGGAGGGCAGCAAGACGAGCCGCCGTCATTTTCCGCTTCCTCCGCATGACCTTCCGGGCGATCTTCTTGGCGGTCCGTTCAACGGCGGATACCGCGCCGTGTTCAAGGGCGAGAAGCCGCTGGCGGAGTTCGTGGATCATTTCCTCCCGGCGTTTGAGAGCGTTGGTTACGTCCTTCGCGGCCAACTTTCCGTCGGCGATGAGAATGTGGAGGACGTGGGCGGCACGGTCGGCGGCGATGTTCAAGGTCTTGTTGGTCTTTCGTTTCAAGCAGTTCTCCTTTTACGAGGCGAAGTTTATAGCGATGCGGTCGTGGAAATGAGGGGAGAGGCCATCCGCGTATGGATTGTCGGATACGTATACACTTCGATGATGCGAATCAGAGGCAGCGCTCTCCGCGCTCAAGGTCGAGTCGTAATCGCCCTCCTAGCTGTCCTCATCAGCTCGACAGCTACAGCCGAAGTTGGCGTCTGGACGACGAACGGACCGCCGAACGCACTCGGGTCATTCTTCGTCATCGCTGACCCGCTGCGTCCGGGTACGCTCTATGTGAGCGAGTTCGACAACCCGTACATCCCCCTCGCACCGTACAAAAGCACTGATAACGGAGCCACGTGGACGCAGTTGAGCTACGTCGTCCAGAGTCCGATACCTCTGGCGACGGCCCCTCCGAATACCGTCTACTTCTCGCAGGACGGCTGCGGACGGGCAACGTGCAATTACTCCGTCGACATGAGCACCGATGGCGGCACCACGTGGAAGTACGACATCGACGGAGACATCGGAATTCCGACTGTTGCGCTGGTCGTCGACCCGGTTGCACCTACAACCTTATTCGTCGGTCAGAGCCTCGTGCCAATCGATCGGGTTTCCCCGACGGTCAGTTCCTTGTTGAAGAGCACCGACGGCGGAGCAACGTGGACCCCCATGGACACAGGCTTAGGACTTGACAGCGCGGTGATAGCGAAGATGATCGGCACAAAGGTGTCCGGAACTCTTTACGTGCTTACGGAAACCGTTCGCGACCCGAATGCAAGGCACGGGCTGTTCAAGACCGTCGATGGGGGTGGGACGTGGAACCTGCTCACCAACGCGCCGAGCTACTTCGATGTTCTCGCCGCCGATCCAACAAATGCCAACGTCATTTACGGGGTCACTGGCATTACTCTCTTCAAGAGCGTCGATGGTGGGGCAACCTTTGCCGCGATCAACGCGGGCCTCCCGACATCGGTGACGAGTTTCGCGATCAATCCTGCGTGGCCCGTCAATGTTTTCGTCGGCACTAATCTGGAGGGTGTCTTTCGCAGCAGCGATGGCGGTGCGACATTGCAGTCCATGAACGCGGGGCTAACCGACCTGAATGTTGGCTTCCTCGCAATCGATGGCAATGGCAGCTTTCTGCATGCTGGAACTCAAAACGCCGTTTTCGACTTTCAGTTGTCGTCCTGCACGCCGGACACTCACACGCTCTGTCTCAACAGCGGCAGGTTTTCGATCACAGCAGACTTCCAGCGGACTCCTGAAGGACCGTCATCTCCCGCGACTGCCGTCCCGCTAACTGCCAACACGGGCTACTTTTGGTTCTTCGATCCGACCAACATCGAGCTGGTCATGAAAGTCTTACCCGGGTGCTCCGTCAACAATTCGTACTGGGTGTTCGCTGGTGGGTTGACGAACGTTGGCGTCGAAATGAAGGTCACCGATACCGTGACCGGCGCGTCCAAGAGCTACTCCACCACGTTCGGAACGCCGTTCCAGCCGATTCAGGACTCATCGGCCTTTCCATGCCCGTGAAGCCTCCAGCTTCTCGCCGCGCTAAAGCGCACCTCCGTGTGGCGACGCGACGATCTGCGAGCTACGTTCAAGTAGGTTAAAACATTGGAGCACGAAGGGAGTGCGGCATGTCGGTTAGCGGAAGAGTTGTCGCGGTACTTGGGTTCGTCGGGTTATCCTCGCTTGGTGGGTGCCTGTTATACGCAGATTGCCAGAACAGCGCCATTGACATTGGTCAGACCGTAACCGGGTCGTTCGATAGCAACACCTGCTACGGGGGGCCGTCGGGGTACATCGTCCGTCTCTATCAATTTCACGCGCTCGCCGGACAAACAGTCGTGGCGACGGCGACCCTGACCGCGCCGGTGGGTGTCGGGATGTTCGTGATTCTGGGAGGACCTTCCGACTCGACGTTTGGCCCGGCGACTAGCCCAATGGAAGCCACGACCGTCTACAAGGTTCCGCAAACGGGTAATTATCTCGTCGGGGTAGACGCCCGGGGTCCAGTAACGACCAGCTCGTATTCCCTATCTCTGAGCGTCGTCTCGACGGGCCCTTGTGCGCCCGACGCCGAGAGTCTGTGTCTCAATGCCGGGCGGTTTCGAGTAACGAGTAGTTGGAAGACGCAAGACGGTAATACAGGAAGCGGGAAGGGCGTTCAGGTTACCGACGACGCTGGCTATTTTTCGTTTTTCGACGCTGCCAACGTTGAAGTCTTTGTGAAGGTTCTTGAAGCGTGCACGGTGAACGCTAGGCGGTGGGTCTTTGGAGGCGGAATGACAGACGTAGAGGTGACGGTCGAAGTAACGGATACTGCAACGGGTAGTTCCCAAATGTATTCAAATCCGCTCGGCGCTGCTTTCCAGCCAATTCAAGACACTAGCGCGTTCACCTGTGCGCTTCCGTAGGCGCTCGGGTAACGAACGCCCGTAGGCGTGGCGTCCCGGAGCTTCCACCACAGTTTACTGATCGCTGGCGGATGACGGATTGCCGAGGGCTTTTCCCGCCTGTTCTGCTTTTTCACCACCCGCCAGCGTGATCGGTCGGCCAGTCGTGACCTGCCTCGCGGGATAAGCGGAAGAAGCGGGAAATGTCGGGGTGCGTGTTTCGTGGAGTGTGGCGATAGACTCGGCGCTCATCTGGAGTCCGGCGGCTGCAAACGGCTAAGGCGATGACGCGATCCATTCACGATAACAATGTTCTGTCCTACACGGTGGACGCCGCCAAGGGTGAGATTGTCCTGCGTACGGCCTTTCCCGAACGGGACGGACCGGAGTTCACGAACGTTCTGTTTCGTGGCGTCACGGCCTATTTCTTTGAAGGCGACAACCTCCAGACGATTCTGCTGAACATCGGGGAGGTTCCAGCCGAGCAGGTGTTCGAACGAGAGAGGGAGCGGTTCAAAGAGAACCGAGCATTCCTTTGGCCGGGTGGTTGGAACGATTCAGATGCGTCCGTTATGGCGCACATCGCCACGACCGGCGTCCGAGCCTACGTCATCCAGTCAGCCTACGGGATGGCGGGTTGGGTATGGGCGACTTCGATCGGCATTCTTGCAGCGGGAGAGGACGGGACTAGCATGACCGAGTAGTGCTGCTAGCCATGATCAGTTCTGTGCGAGCCAACCTCCTTGATCTTCACCAACACCTTCTCTAGCTCGCCTAACCATGCAGACTTGAGCGCGTGAAAGCTGTCTGACATTTCGCACAATTCGTTGTCCAGCCGCTTCATGCCAACCCGGAATGTTCTCCACCGTCTCCCGAACCGGTGGAACAGCCGGAGAATCTCCTCGCCTTCCAACGCGGCGGTCAACGCGACGATCTCGTCGAAGTGATCGTGTCCGAGTTCGTTCAACATCCGCTGGAGGGCTGACTTCTTCCGTCGCATCGTCCACGTCGCCGCCAACCATCCAATTGGGATTCCAACGACCATAGCGATACCGACGGCGAACGTGTTCATCGTGCCTCCTGATGTTCAACTGAGTCCGTAGCACTCGCGGGAAGTACCCCGGCTGGATGGCGGACGTACGGTACGTGGAGCAGCCCCGCCGCCTTCTTCTTGGCTTCCTCGCCGCGACGGTCGTATTTCCCCGTGGTCGTTTCGGAAGCGTGACCGGCTAAGCGCCTTGCCATGGAAAGGTCCGCTCCCGCGTCGAGAAGATCGGAAACGAAGCTCCGACGAAGGTCATGCGGGGAAAATCTTGCGACTCCCGCCTGATCGCTTCGTCTACGACAAAGGAAAAGGATCGACTGATCCGTGAGACGGCGCGGAATCACGCGATCACTCTTGTTGACGGGGTGGAAAAGCGGTCCGGGTTCCGATCCGCGTATGGTGATCCAATCGCATAAGGCGTCGGCTGACCCGTTGCTGGCGTAGACGATCCGGTCCTTCCGGCCTTTTCCTCCCCGGACGGTCAACGCTCCCGTGTCAGGTTGGTAGTCGGAAAGGTCGAGATGAACGACTTCGGACCGGCGAAGGCCACCGGCGTACAGGACGGCAAGCAGCGCCGAATCCCGTACCCCGGCACGGCTTCGATCTGCGCACACCCGGAACAGGGCTTGGAGTTCACCAGATGACAACGCTCGGCCACGGGGTAGGGAGTGACACTTGATCGTCTGTACGTCCGCTGCTCGGTGGTACGACTCGGCGTCCATCTGACCCAACCGCCATGCTTCCTTCAAAACGCGACGGAGCGCGGCCAGCATCTTGTTGACGTTGGCGGGGGCATAACGTTCGGCGAGGGCGGATCGGAGTGCGGCGGTGTGCTGGTAACGGACGGCGGACCAGTCCAACGTGGACGCTTTCGCACGTCCTCCGGTGAGAAGCCCGGCCATGACTTGGAGGGCTTGGCGCATCGTTCTCCGAGAGCCGGGGGCGAGGCTGGCGAGGTAGACGGCGGCAGGATTCCGGTCGAGAGGGAGACGGTTGATGAGGATAAGGGCGTTGGAAACCGGAGGCGGGGCAGGGGTTCGTTGGATGTCGGGCAAGGAGATTCCTCTCTCCGGCGAAAGCGCCGGGCGTGAGCCGATGTAACCTTTGGTGAAGTGAAGTTCTGCTATTGCGATGAAAGCGGTACGGGCGGTGATCCGGTGGCGGTGATGGTCGGAGTCATCGCGGACTCGCATCGAATGCACCTGACCAAGAGTGACTGGAAGGCGCTACTCGACGACCTTTCGACGGTACTGGGACGCCCGGTCCCGGAACTCCATACTGCGGAGTTCTACGCAGGGAAGGGGTTTTGGCGCGGCTTGGACGGCCCGAAACGCTCGACTCTGATTTCAGCGATCTTCGATTGGTTGGAGGACCGAAAGCACAAGATCGTTTTCAGCGCGATTCACAGGGACGAATTCAAGAAAGCTACTTCGGCCCGTTCGCTTCCGCCCGAAGTCGGGAGCATGTGGCGGTTTCTCGGACTGCACCTAATTCTTGCTGTGCAAAAGAAACACATGGGAGAGAGCGGCACGAAGGGTCACACGGTCTTCGTGTTCGACAGCAAGAAGTGGGACGAAGCGAAGCTGACCGAACTAGTCAGGGCACCCCCTTCTTGGACAGATAGCTACTACAGCCGGAACCCGAAAATCGAACGGCTGAATTGCGTCGTGGATGTGCCTTACTTCTCCGACTCGGCGTCGGTGCCGTTGATCCAGCTTGCTGATTTCCTCGCCTTTTTCCTTCGGCGATATATCGAGATGAAAGACGCTCTGGTCCCGGCGAAGTACGACGGCGAGGATTTGAAGCTCGACGACTGGGGTAAGAGAATCTCCAGACTCTCTATCGGATCAGCGCACATGTACCCGAAGTCGAAGCGATGCCCGTGCGCGGACATTTTCTTTGGAATAGCACCAAAGGCCGCGACCGCGTTGTAACCCGGACCTGCAACCCCCGCGTACGATCACTCCCTCGACCGGGTAGCCCCATGAACCCCAAGCCGATTTCATCCCCCCTTTCGTTGACAGCCGGGTCACGGAGCGGTGTAATTCGGGCGGGGACATGCGGGTTATTCTGCTAGTCAGCCTTCTCGCCCTGCCAACCGCTGTCATGGCGGCGACCGATGAAGCTCCGCCCCCACCCCACGTAGCGACGGTCGTCCTGTGCGATACGACGCCGGTTGATTCTGCCTATGCTCTTGCTATCGCGGAAGGCTATGCACGGATTCTTGACCCCAACGCAGACCCGCCACGGTGCGTATCCCTTGAACCGGACCAGCACGAACTTCCGCCCACCGGATTCGATGCACTGCTCGTCGTCACGTTCAAGAGGACTGAACTTGTTGAGCGGGTCGTCTTCGACGGAGACTTGAAGCTCTCGACCGCGAAGAGGCGGTCGGGAAGGTGCGGGTTCATCGCGCAGCGGCGCAAAGTTCCAAACCCGGATCAGACTTCGACGGAGCGGTTGACGCTCACAAGCGCAATCCTTCCTCTGGCTTTCGACATGGACTTGATTCCCGATCCGTTTCCGAATTCACCGCCAGACGACCTGCCGCCGTACGACGCCACGATGGAGCTTCCGCCGCCTACGCAGACGGAGTGAAGGCTCGTCCCATTTCCGGGTCCGGGATCGATTTCGGTCCGGATTCCGAACCCGCCACCGCCGCGCACGATGCCATTTCCAACGTCCCGGTGGCCCCACACGCCCCGAACGGATTCCGACCGGCCATGTGATCGGGGTCCACGGATATCGGTTTCGGGAATGAGCATTCTCATCAGGTATTTCCGCCCAACCCGGCGAGTTCATATCGCGTTCAAAACCCCACGAAAAACGGTCCGGGGCGGCGCGGGATCGAACTGGCGGTCCACCCATTTCACCCCGTCACTACATGGGATAATCCCTCCCGACGGGGCGTAGCGCAGCGGTAGCGTACTTGCTTTGGGAGCAGGTGGTCGCCAGTTCGATCCTGGCCGCCCCGACCACATCGTTTGAAGGACTTCCCTGGCCGCCTCGGCTGCTGGACCGGACGGCCGCAATGGCTCGCGTGGCTTCGTAGGAGTCGGTCGTCCCCGGCGCCGAGTTCGCTCGGAGCCTCAGTCCGCGCCTCGGCCGCCATACCCGAAATCAGAAATCAGGGCTGGCCCCGTCACTTGACAGTCGGACGGTCCGCGCGTAATTTGTTGGGTTGATTACTTCCTCTCCGACTGCTCTCGAGCTTCGCATGCGGCCGACTCTCTACCGCCGTGGACTCGCTTTACCATCTGAACGCGCACTTCCGATCTCCACTGCTCCACAACAAAGGGGAACCCACATGAAGAGGCACGCCGGCCGGTTTCTTGCTGGACTGATTATCTTCAGCCTGCCGATCGCGGTCTTGCTCGCTTCGAGCAAAGACAAGGTCGCCGGCATCTCGCACCCGCCCGCGGGCACCGACACCTGCCCGCCGCCCTGGCAGCTCGCCGCAGACATGCCCCAGGACCTCTACGGCGCCTCGGCCGCTTCCGACGGCACTTATGCCTACGCTGCTGGCGGTTACAGCTTCGGCACGGGCACCACTTTGACTGTCTTCAATCGATTTGATCCGGTCGCTAACACATGGACTCCGCTTGCGTCCTTGCCCGACGCCCTCACCCTTATGGCGTCCGCCGTGTATTACCCGGTTAGCAACAAGATTTACGTTTTCGGCGGCGAAGACGCAGCCAGCGGTGCCGGCAGCAACGCGACCAGGATCTACGACATTGCGACCGACACGTGGAGCGCGGGAGCGAACATGCCGGACGTGCGCGCCTTCATGGCTTCCGGCTACAACAGCGCCAACGGGAAGATCTATCTCGTCAGCGGCTACAACACCGGGGAGGTCACCAGCGCGCAGGCAGACACGTGGGAATACGACCCCATCGCGGATACTTTCACCTCTCGCGCGGCCTTTCCGCATGCGACTGGAGGCGCCGCGTCCGGCGTCATTGACGGCCACTTGTACGTGGCTGGTGGCCGCGATGCTTCGAACACAGTCATAAACCTCGTCTGGGATTACGACATCGCGGCCGACACGTGGACGGCGAAGGCCAACATGACGACCACCGAGGACGATACCCCCGGGAGCGCCGTTGCTCTCGGCAGACTGTGGGTTTACGGCGGTGGAAATCCGTTTGGCCCCACTTTGGGTTCGACGACCACGGCCGCGTTTGTCAGGAAGCGAGTCAAGGGTCAGCGGGTTCCGGACACCACCAACGGCGCTACGGTCTACGACCCCGTCACGGATAGCTGGTCGGTCGCTCCCAGCCTGAACGTGCAGCGTTCGTTCCCAGCGGGCGCGGCGATCGGTAACGAATTGATTGCCGCCGGCGGCTTCGACGGGTCGACGACGACTGCGGGCGCGGAGGTGATGACGGCGTGCGTTCCTGGCGAGGTCACCGGAATCACTCCGACCTCCGGCCCGGCGGCGGGCGGCACGTCGGTGGCCATCTCCGGCTTCGGCTTCCTGGACGGCGCGACGGTCTCGATCGGTGATGTCGCCGCCGCAGATGTCACCGTTTCCAGCCCGGTGGAGATCGACGCCACCACGCCCGCGCTATCTCCGGGGACCCTGAACGACGTCTCGGTCACCAACCCGGCCGACCGGCCGACCGACCGGCGCCCCCTCTCCGCGACGAGCCTGGCGAAGGGGTGGCTCGCCGACTTCTTGGATATTCCCCACGGAGACACCCTCCACGACTTTGTCGAGAAGATCTTTCGCAAGGGCATCACGGCCGGCTGCGGTGGAGGGGACTATTGCCGCGACAATCCGATCCGGCGCGACCAGATGGCTGTCTTCCTTCTGAAGGCGGAGCACGGCTCGAGCTACACGCCTCCAATGTGCACGGGCGTTTTCCTCGACGTCCCATGTCCGGGAACCTTCACGAGCTGGGTCGAGCGGCTGGCCGCCGAGGGGATTACGGGTGGGTGCGGGGGCGGCAACTTCTGTCCGGGGAATCCGGTCACACGCCAGCAGATGGCGGTCTTCCTGCTCAAGACCGAGCACGGATCATCGTATGTTCCACCCGCTTGTGCGTCAGTCTTCGGTGACGTGCCCTGCCCGAGCCTCTTTGCGGACTGGATCGAACAGCTCTTCCACGAAAACATTACGGCTGGCTGCGGCGGTGGCGACTACTGCCCCGGAAACCCGAACACGCGCGGTCAGATGGCCGTGTTTATCGTAAAGACTTTCGGGTTCTAGCTCTAATCCTTTCTCCGCAACCAGGTGGATTCGACGCCGGGAGGAAACTCCCGGCGTTTTCTTTCTCGGAGCCAGCCCTGATTTCTGATTTCGACATCCGGCTCGCGACAGTTCAGGGTCGAGGGGGCTGGGCTGTGTGGATCGGCGCGACCGCCGCGAAGGAGTGAATCTAGACCTTCTTGCGCCTCAGGCCCTCACGGAGAAAGTCGGCGAATCGCCGCGCGGTGGGGCGCTCGTAGCGAATCGTGTTGCGCGCCAGAGCCACGACGCGCTTGAGCGACGGCTCGGTCACACAGGGACTCGAGGACTCGAGGGGTCAATCGTGCATTCCTGTAATTCTCGGATGCAGGCCGACGCCTCGACGCGGCACGACAACTCGCGAATTCTCTTAGCCCGGGAAGCGAATACAGGAATACACGATTGACCCCGCTGACGCTGTGACGCTGGACGCTGTTAGCCCGACGCTGGACGCTGTGACGCTGTGACGCTGTGCAGGCCGACGCCTCGACGCGGCACGACAACTCGCGAATTCTCTTAGCCCGGGAAGCGAATACAGGAATACACGATTGACCCCGCTGACGCTGTCGCTGACGCTGTTAGCCCGGGAAGCGAATACAGGAATACACGATTGACCCCGCTGACGCTGCGATTGACCCCGCTGACGCTGCGCGCACCGGCGCGGTCTCGACTTCTGGCTCGGCGAATGGACCGTGAAATCGCCCGGCGGAAACGCCGGCACGAGCCGCGTCCACGCGGCGCTCGGACATTGCGTCGTCATCGAGGAGTGGGCCAACGGGAGTCTCGAGGGTGAGAACGTGTTCGCCTTCGATGCGCCGCGGGGGGTCTGGCGCGGCTTCGTCGCCAACAGCGCCGGCGGCCTGCACGTTCTCGAAGGGACGGTCGCCGACGGCGAGGCGCGCTTCGACGCCGACGTCTCGACGGGCTCGAGCGGAACCGTGCGCCGCCGGGTTCGAATCGTCCGGTCGTCTCCGGATCGCGTCGAACAGGTTTGGGAGAAGTCCGACGACGGCGGAAACCACTGGGTCACCGAATACCGGGGCGAGTACTCGCGCCGGTGAGTGGCGACACGGAGGCCGGTCTCGAGAACGTATGATCATCGGGTCCGATGGTCACGCGGCACGCGGTCGGAATACTCGGGCTCCTTACCGTCGTCCCGCTCCCTCTGCTCGGCGCCGGACCACGAGCCTCCGGTCCCGCCTCCGGCGGCGCCGAGCAATTCAGCGCGACGCGCCCCTCGGAGCTCGCGGCGAGCGGGCGCACGAAGGCTGCTCCGCTCCAGGCTGGCCGCCGGAGCGAGCACGAAGTCGAGGACCTGCCGGATCGCGGGAATTTCATCGCCCCCCGGGCCGCCCGGGGCGCGAACGAGCGTGACGATCCGGCCCGCTCGGTCGAGCGTGGGAGTGTTCTGCGCTCGAAGACGGCCCCGATCCTGGCCGGTTTTCCGGCGCTCTCCGACGAGGGCGTGAGCCCTCCCGATCCGATCGTCGCCGCCGGCCCACACCACGTCGTCGTCGCCGTCAACAGCTCGTGGGCCATCTACACGAAGACCGGCACGAAGCTGTTCGAGACGACCGCCTTCGGCTGGTTTCTGCCGCAGCTGAAGCAGGCCCCCAACGGCGCGCTGCTCCCCTACGACCCGCAGGTCGCCTACGACCATTTCCGCGGCCGATGGATCCTTCTCTATTCCGCGACCGACACGACGTCGGAGTCCTTTCTCCTGCTCTCCGTGTCGAGCTCGAGCGATCCGACGGCGCCCTGGTACTCCTGGATCCTGAAGGGCGACGTCAACGGATCGACGCCCTCCGGAAACTTCTCGGACTTCCCCGCGCTCGGCTTCGATGACGCCGCGATCTACGTCGCGACGAATCAGTATCGCTACGCCGACGAGGAGTTCGACTACGCGAAGGTCCGAGTCCTCGATAAGGACGCGTTCTATGCCGGCGATCCCAATCCGGCCTGGACCGACTTCTGGGGCCTGGAGGATCCGGCCTCGCCCGGGACGAGGGTCCATTCGGTCCGACCGGTGACGACGTTCGGCGGTCCGGCGGTCGAGTACCTCGTGAGCAACAGTCCTTTCGAGACGAGGACCTTCGTGACGCTCTGGAGCCTCGCCGGCGCGGGAACGGGCTCGCCGTCGTTGTCCGCCGTCGACGTTCCCGTCACGGCCACGCTGTCGCCGCCCGGCGCGAATCAGAAGGGCGGCTCGCCCGGCACGGCGGGATGTCCGACTCCCTGTCTCATCCACACCGGGTCCGGCAGCGTCACCTCCGCCGTCTATCGGAACGGAGACGTCTGGCTCTCCGACACCGTGGCCGATCACGGGGGGATCACCAGCCGCGCCCGCTATTCGCGCATCCGGGCCGCGTCCGGCGCCGTCGTCGGGGAGGAGGCGTTCGGCTCGGAGGGTTGCTGGTATTACTACCCGTCCGTCGCCGTGGATGCCGGAGACGACCTCACGATGGTCTTCGGACGAAGCTGCGTCGACGAGTACGCCGGGGTCGGGCTGACGGCACGCACTCTGGCGGACCCGGCGCTCGAGCCGAGCACGATCTTGAAGGACGGCGAGGCGACGTACGTTCACCCGATCGGCAACACCGAGCTCGTCAATCGCTGGGGCGATTTTTTCGGCGCCGCCGCGGATCCCGCCGACCCGGGCAGAGTCTGGGTGATCGGCGAGTACGCCGGACCGCGCAACGTGTGGCGCACCTGGGTCGGCGAGACTTCGGCGGACCTGGCCGCGGGTTCGTGCGTTGCCGATCTCTCCTCGCTCTGCCTCGGCAACGGCCGGTTCCGCGCCACCGCGAGCTGGCAGAAGAGCGACGGCTCCTCCGGCGCCGGGATGGCGACGCCGATCACCGACGACACCGGCTACTTCTGGTTCTTCGATGCCGCGAACATCGAAATCGTGGCCAAGGTCCTCGACGGCTGCGGTGTGAACGGCCACCAGTGGGTCTTCGCGGGCGGACTGACGAACCTGCAGGTCACTCTCTCGGTCACCGACACGCGGAGCGGCGCCCGAGCGATCTACACCAACGACCTCGGAACTCCATTCACGCCGATCCAGGACACGGCTGCGCTGCCTTGCCCGTAGCACGTCGTCGTTTGCCAGCGTTCGCGCTCGTTTTCGGCGGGCTGCTCCTCGCCTTCGCGGTCCGCGTTCCCGCGCAGACGCTCCGCTCGGTCCGGTGCGAAGGAACGACGCGGCATTACCTCCTCACCTCGCCGCTCGGAAACGCGCCGAAGCCCGCCCTGCTGCTCCTTCACGGCGCCGGCGGGCACGCGGCGGATCTGCTTCCGCTCTGGATGGGCTTTGCCGCGAACCACGGCATCGTCCTCGTCGCTCCGGAGCTGCCTCGCGACGCGGCCTTCGAGGAAATCGCTCCCGCCGTCTTCCGCTGCATCCTGGAGGACGCGAAGACCGCCGCGAAGATCGACCCCCGGCGGATCTACGTATTCGGGCACTCCATGGGCGGCTACCTCGCGTACGACGCGGCGATGTTCGAGTCCGAGTACTTCGCGGCCGTCGCCGTGCACGCCGCGGGAATCTCGGACGACTACGCGGGCATCCTCGCCCACGCGCGGCGCAAGATCCCCATCGCGATCTTCGTCGGAGACCGCGACGCGCCGCGGACGGTCCAGTCGGCGCGAAAGACGCAGGAGCTGCTCCGGCGCGAGGGATTCCCCGTCGAGTACGAGGAGCTCGCCGGACACGACCACGACTTCGACGCCTTCGCCGAGCGCATCACGCGCGATGCCTGGAAATTTCTCTCGGCGCAGTCGCTGCCGTAATTCCGCCGGGGCGGCGCGTCAGCGGGACTCGAGAGCCCGGAACGCCTGCGCGACATGATGCTTGAGGTGCTCCACGTAGTCGCGCAGGAAATATTCGAGCGTCGCGGGCTGCCCCGCCGGGATCGTCTTCCAGGCGATCTCGTCCAGGTTGTGGCGATGGCGCAAAGCCCCCCGCGCCGGCGCCGGAATCCCGGCGATCACGCGCGAGAGGTGCAGGTTGTAGGAGCGCCAGAGGGCGACGAGCTCCGTCCACGGCGCGCCCTGATAGTTCTGCGCCGAGACCCACCGCTCCTGCTCGTAGCCCGGAAAGACGAGGTCCTCCGTGAACTGCGCGCGGACGAAGCGCTGATGGTTGTGGGAGGCGGAATCGACGAGATGGCCGAGGATCTCCTTGGGGGACCACTTTCCCGGCGCCGGCTTCTGCGAGGCCTTCGCGTCGCCGAACGCGAGAAGGGCGCGCGCGGCGTCCTCGACGGTCCTTCGCAGGTCCGTTTCGACCGGATCCGACGCGCCCGTGCTCACGGCGTGACAGCGTAGTCGAGACCTCGCCGGCCTCGCAACGAAGGGCGGCCATGGACGATGTCCTTCGGGCCTCCGTATGACGAATCGGCGGGGTCGCTGCCCAGGCGGCGATTTTCCCCGCTTCGCGCGAGGCGGTAACATCGCGGCGGCGCCGCTTCGACGGCGGAGATCGCCCGACAGAAAGGGAACCCATGAGAGGCCTTCGCTACATCCTGATCGTTCTCGCGGCCGCGATCCTCGCTCCGTCCGCCTTCGTGGCCGAACAGAGCCCTCCTCCCAACCCGCAAGCCCGCGAGCTCTATCGCCTCCTCGGCGGAGACAAGCTCACGCTCCAGACGCTCGAGGCCGTGGCGAGCATCGCGGGCCGCGACTCGAAGGTGGCGCCCTACGAGGGGATCATCCGCTCGTGGCTGGAGGCGAGCATGGCCTCGAGCCACTTCGAAGACGACATGGCCCGGTACTACGCCTCGACCTTCACGGACAAGGAGCTCAAGGACATCATCGCGTTCTTGAAGACGCCGACCGGACAGAAGGTGGCCGCGCAGATGCCCGGCCTCGTCCAGCACGGGGCCAACCTGAGCGCCGTCGTCATGGAAGAGAACCGGGCGAAGCTCGAGGAAGCCCTCGGCAAGCGCAAGACCACCTCGACGAAGAGCCGGCGCTAGAGGTACGTCCTTCGGCCGCCTTATCCTACCGGCGTGATACCCGCCGGCACTCGACATCGCCATCCTCGGCGGAGGACCCGCCGGCCTCGGCGTCGCGTACTACGCGCAGCGGGCGAAGCTGCCCTTCACGCTGTACGAGGCCGCCGGCGAGCTCGGGGGCATGTGCCGGACCCTCCACTGCGGCGCCCACTCCTACGACCGCGGTGCGCACCGCTTCCACGATCGGGACCCGGAGATCACGCGCGACCTGCTCGACCTGATGGGAGACGAGCTCGTCCGCGTGAAAGCCCCGAGCGCCATCCGGGACGAAGGGCGGTTCATCGACTTTCCGCCGACCCCGCTCAACGTCATGTTCGCCTATGGCTTTCGCGAGGCCAGCCGGATCTGCTTCGACCTGCTCCGCTCGACCCTCCGGCGGCGCGGACCGCTCGTCAGCTTCGAGGACTTCGCGGTGCGCCGGTTCGGGCGAACGCTCGCGCGGCGCATCCTGCTGAACTACTCGTCGAAGCTCTGGGGACTTCCGACGGCCGAGCTGTCTCCGGACGTCGCCACGCGGCGGCTCCAGGGAATGACGCTGCGCTCGCTCCTGTACGAGCTCGTGTTCCCCGGGGCGAAGACCGAGCACATCGACGGAAGCTTCCTGTATCCGCGCCTCGGCTACGGCCAGATCGTCGATGCGCTGGTCGCCACGCTTCCGCCCGAGTCGCTCCGGACGGGCTGCGACGTGGCCGGGCTCGAGTGCGCCGGCGGCGCGGTCCGCCGCATCCACTTCGCGGCCGGGCCGCCGGCGGAGGTGCCCGACCGGGTGGTCTCGACGCTCCCGCTGCCGCTTCTCGTGAAGCTGCTCGGCGACGCGCTGCCCGAATCCGCGCGGGAGGCGGCGGCGCGCCTGCGATTCCGGCACGTGCGACTCCTGTTCCTGAGGCTCGCCTCGAAGGGCATCTCGGACAAGGCCTCGATCTACATCCCCGACCCGGCCTTCTGCATCAGCCGGATCTACGAACCGCGCAACCGTTCCGCGGCGATGGCGCCGGAGGGCGAGACCTCGCTCGTGGTGGAGGCGCCGTGCTTTTCGGGCGATGCGATCGAGCGCCTCCCGGCCGATGCCTTCGCCGAGCGAGTCGTCCACGAGCTGTCGGCCCTTCGGCTGATCGAGCCTCGGGACGTCGTCGAGTCGCGGCTCCACTTCATTCCGAACGCGTACCCCGTCTACGCCAGCGGCTACGAGCGGGACGTCGCCGCGGTCGGCGACGCCCTCGCGCCGATCGACAACCTCGAGACGGTCGGCCGGGCGGGCCGGTTCGTGTACAGCCATCTCCACGACCAGCTTCGGTTCGGGAGGGACTACGTGCGGTCGATCGCCCGCGAGGCTCGGGCTCACTCGGCGTGATGGCCGGACTCGGAGAGGCCCGAGACTCCGCGCGCCCGCTGCCTCGCGCGACGTGGAAAGAGCTCCTGCGGCGCGCGCTCGTCGCGGCCGGACCGCCTCGCAGCCGCCAAGCGGATCGCGCCTGGGTCAGGTCGATCCTGACCGGGCCCGAGCTCGATCTCTGGATCCGTCAGTCCGCCTTCGACCAGGATCACGTCGTGCGGGTCGCGCGGAGGGTCGAGCGGCGGCTCGCCTCAACCGTTCACGCCGGCGACGCCCGCTGGCTGGGCGCGGCCCTCATGCACGACGTCGGAAAAGTCGAGGCCCGGCTCTCGATGCCCGGGCGGGCCGCGGCCGCCATCGCCGGCCGGATCGTCACAAGGACGACGGCCCGGCGGTGGGCCTCGGGAGCGCCCGGCTTCCGGAGGCGGGTCGGCGCGTACCTGACCCACGGCGAGATCGGCGCCCGCATGATCCGGGATGCCGGCGGACGAGTCGAGGTCGCGGCATGGACCGAGATCCACCAGGACCTGCGGCTCGCCGCGAGCGCGCTCGGCATTCCGGCCGACGTCGTCGACGCTCTCTCCGAGAGCGATGTCGCCTAGCCGGGTCAACGCCCTGCTCGTTGCGGCGGCGCTCGCCGCGGCCGCCGGGATCCTGGCCTCGCAGCTTCTCGTCTCACCCGTCGTCGGCCTCGCGGACAACGGCGACTACGAGCGCGTCATCGGCTATGCCGGGTTCCAGCACACGACCGCGGACCCGGGCGAGCGCTATTTCTCGTTTCTGCGCACGCACTACGCCGTGGTGGCGCCGGGATGGTTCCGCGGCGGCTACCTCACCTCCGAGACGCTCCTCGCCTTCGCCGCCCGGTACCTCCACGCCGCCTTCTCGAGGTCTCCGCTCTTCGACCTCCGGATCCTCGGCGCGATTCACGCCGCGCTGCTGCTGCTCGCGCTCGGAGGCCTCGTCCGGGCCTGCCGCGGCCTCGCGTTCCCGACGCAGGCTCTCGTCGCGGTCCTGCTCGTCTTCGTCTTTACGGACGTCGGCTATGCCGCGCCTCTGAACTCCTTCTACAGCCAGGCCGCCTCGCTCGTCTTCCTGATGGGCACGGCGGCCGCGGCGGCGGAGGCGACGAACCGCGGCCGGCTCGGGGGCGGCTTGCTTCTTCTCTACTTCGGCAGCGCCCTCCTCTTCGTCGGCTCGAAGCCGCAGGAGAAGCTCGCCGCCCCGCTCCTCGCGCTCTTCGGCCTGCGTCTCGCCGCCGTGCCGCTGCGCGGCGCCTTCCGCCACGCGGCCGCGTGGCTCGCGATCGCGCTCTGCGCCTTCGCGGTGTGGTATGGCCGCCGCATTCCGTACACCCTGCGCGAGGCGATGGTCTATCAGATCGTCTTCGACGAGCTCCTGGCGCATTCTCCGGCGCCGGCCGCCGATGCCCGCGAGCTCGGCCTGGATCCCGGCTGGGTTCGCTTCACGGGAGCGAATCCGTACGCCAGAGACTCGCCCCTTCTCCAGCCGGCCTTTCGCCGCGAGCTTCTCCATCGCGTGGGTTACCGGAAGATCGTCCGGTTCTATCTTCGCCACACGAGCCGTCTCGCCGGCCGGATCGAGCGAGCCTCGCGCGACGCGTGGTCGCTGCGTCCGACCTACGGCAACTTCGAACGGTCGGCCGAGCACCCGCAAACCGAGCGGGCGGTCCGCTTTTCCGCGTGGAGCCGCGCGCGCGGGGCACTCGGAGCACACCCGCTTCTCTTCATGGCGCTCCTGCTCGGGGCAAACGCCTCGGCGGCGATCGCGACGCATCGCCGCGCGACGGCGCGGGGCCGCCTCTTTCGGGAGGGCGTCCTCCTCATGGTCGCGATGGCGGCGCTCGCCTTCGCCGTCTGCGCGCTCGCGCAGGCGCCTCCCGATCTGTCCCGCGCGCTCTACGCGTACCACGCGCTCTGCGACCTTCTGCTCGTCGCCGACACGGGCTGGATCGCGGAGAGGCTCGCGCGGTCGGCGATGAGAGAGCCCGAAGCGACACCGAGGCGTGCCACTTCGCCCGCTCCGGCCGGCTCCACGGCCTCCTGACCTCGGGAATGGCCTCCGTTCGGTCAGCCTTCGGCGGCAGTTCCATTCGGCCGGGCTGCCGCTGACGTCATGGCACCAGTTCCATTATGGCCTTGACCGCGTCCCGGCGGCCCGTTCCGGAAGGCGCCGCGCCGCGAGTCCCTGTGGCGGCCGACGCCCCGATTCGATGTAATGAACGGTTCCGGCAGGACGTTTGCACTGAGGTGGCGGTTGGGGCGCCCTCCCAGGGAACGTACGCGGGGGCCGGACGGTTTTACTCGAGGAGGCGACGCCGATGAAGTTGAACAGCCCGGACTCCGACCCCGTTCTCGCCCGGCCCGAGGTCTCGGATGGGCCGGCCGTAGCGGCGCCGGAACCCGAGCCCGCGCCCGAAGCCGCTCGGCGCAGCCATCGCGGCCTCTGGATCTTCGTTGTGGCGCTCATCCTCGTCGGGATCGCGATCGCCCTCTCACGCTCGGGGCGGGCGTCGGACGCGGCGAAGGCGGCGAAGGCCAAGTCCCGGGCGGCGATCCCGGTGGTGGTCGCCGACGCTCAAACTGCGGATTTCCCGGTCTACCTCTCCGGTCTCGGAACGGTCACGCCGCTCGCGACTGTGACCGTCCGCTCGCGCGTGGATGGACAGCTCCTCCATGTCGACTTCCGAGAGGGCCAGCTCGTCCACGAGGGAGACCTTCTCGCCGAGATCGATCCGCGGCCTTTTCAAGTCCAGCTGACCCAGGCCGAGGGACAACTCGCCAAGGACCAGGCCGCGTTGAAAAACGCGAACCTCGACTACGGCCGCTTCAAGGACCTCGTGGCGCAGGGGCTCATTCCGCAGCAACAGGTCGACGCGCAGGCTTCGACCGTCGCGCAGGCCGAGGCGTCGATCCAGACCGATGAAGGAGCGATCGACGCGGCAAAGCTCAACCTGACTTATTCGCGGATCACGGCTCCGATTTCGGGCCGTACCGGGCTGCGACTGGTCGATCCCGGCAACATGGTGCATGCGTCGGACGCGGGCGGGATCGTCGTCCTGACCCAGCTCAATCCGATCGCGGTGCTCTTCACGCTTCCGGAAGACAGCCTCCAGGAGGTCCTCGCGAAGATTCGCGCAGGCGCCACGCTGCCGGTCGAAGCCTGGGACCGCGACCTGACGAAGAAGATCGAAGACGGCAAGTTGCTGACGGTCGACAACCAGATCGACCCGGCCACGGGGACCGTCCGGCTCAAGGCGCAGTTCGACAACCGCGACGGAGCCCTCTTTCCGAACCAGTTCGTCAACGTGAGGCTCCGGATCGAGACGCTCTCCCACGTCGTGGTCGTGCCGGCGGCGGCGATCCAGCGCACCACCCGCGGACCGGTCGTTTTCGTCGTGGGAGCGGACGGAAAGGTCGCCATGCGCCCGGTCGAGACGCCCCAGCAGAACGAGCAGCGGGCCGTCGTGGCCCGCGGCGTCTCGGCCGGCGAGGAGGTCGTGATCGACGGCGTGGATAAGCTCCAGGACGGGTCGATGGTCACGGCCCATCGGGCCGGAGAGCGCCGTCCGTCGAGGCCCTCTTGAGCCCGTCCCGGCCCTTCATCCTCCGGCCCGTTGCGACGTCCCTGCTCATGATCGGCCTGCTGCTCGCGGGCGCGGTCGCCTACAAGCAGCTCCCGGTCTCGGCTCTTCCCCAGGTCGACTACCCGACGATCCAGGTCCTGACGTTCTATCCCGGCGCCGGACCGGAAGTGATGGCCTCCTCGGTGACGGCTCCGCTCGAGCGGCAGTTCGGCCAGGTGCCCGGCCTGAATCAGATGACTTCGACCAGCTCCGACGGAGCGTCGGTGATTATTCTGCAGTTCGCGCTCGATCTCGACATCGACATCGCCGAGCAGGAGGTGCAGGCCTCCATCAACGAAGCCGGCACGTTTCTGCCGCGGGACCTTCCCAACCCGCCCGTCTACAGCAAGGTCAATCCCGCCGATGCGCCGATCCTGACGCTCGCCCTGACCTCCGACTCCCTGCCTCTGCCGCGGGTGCACGATCTCGCCGACACGCGGCTCGCTCAGAAGATCTCGCAGCTTCCCGGAGTCGGCCTCGTGTCGATTTCGGGCGGACAGAAGCCGGCCGTTCGGGTGCGCGTCAATCCGACCGCGCTGTCTTCGTACGGCCTGACGCTCGAAGACGTCCGCGCGGCAATCGCCGCGTCCAACGTCAACCAGGCCAAGGGCAGCTTCGACGGCCCGGCGCAGGCTTACACGATCGGCGCCAACGACCAGCTCCTGACGAGCGAGGACTATCGCCCGCTCGTCGTGGCGTACCGCAACGGCGCCCCGGTCCGCCTCCAGGACGTCGCCGAGGTCACGGACGCGACGGAAAACTCACGGCAGGCGGCGTGGATGAACGAAGTTCCGGCCGTCATCGTGAACATCCAGCGTCAGCCGGGCGCCAACATCATCTCCGTCGCCGACCGCATCAAGACGCTGCTGCCGCAGCTCCAGGCCTCGCTGCCTTCGTCCGTCCGGGTCTCCATCCTGACCGACCGCACGACGACGATCCGCGCGTCGGTCCGCGACGTGCAGTACGAAATGATGCTGACGATCGCGCTCGTCGTCATGGTCATCTTCCTCTTCCTGCGCAACGTCGCGGCGACCGTGATCCCCTCGGTCGCCGTGCCGCTCGCGCTCGTCGGCACGTTCGCGGCGATGTACCTGCTCGGCTACAGCCTGAACAACCTGACGCTGATGGCGCTGACGATCGCCACAGGCTTCGTGGTGGACGACGCGATCGTGATGATCGAGAACATCATGCGGTACGTCGAGGAAGGCGTGAAGCCGCTCGAGGCGGCGCTCAAGGGGGCCGCGCAGATCGGTTTCACGATTCTCTCGCTGACCGTGTCCCTGATCGCGGTGTTGATCCCCCTGCTCTTCATGGGCGACGTCGTCGGACGGCTTTTCCGCGAGTTCGCGGTGACGCTATCGGTGACGATTCTGGTTTCGGCGGCAGTGTCGCTGACCCTCACACCCATGATGTGCGCGCGCCTGCTCAAGCACCGGCCGCTCTCCGAG
Organism: uncultured Acidobacteriota bacterium; assembly: GCA_963736455.1. Lineage (GTDB taxonomy): Bacteria > Acidobacteriota > Thermoanaerobaculia > UBA5066 > Gp7-AA6 > DAHUXD01. Next base: position 2,558,634 of record CAVTON010000001.1, on the reverse strand, counting down.
CAGAGCCGCTTCGCCCAGGCCGCCGAGCGGGTGTTCGAGCGCATCATCGATTTCTACCGGCGCACGCTCGAGAAGGTCCTGGAGCACCAGCCCCTGACGCTCGCCGTGGCCGTCGCGACTCTCGCCGTCACGATCGTGCTCTACATCGTGATCCCCAAGGGATTTTTTCCCGTTCAGGACACCGGCGTCCTGCTCGGAATCTCCGAGGCCCCGCAGTCCGTTTCCTTTTCGACCATGGCCGAGCGACAGCAGGCGCTTGCGAAAGTGATCCTCGCCGATCCGGCGGTCGAGAGCCTCACGTCCTTCATCGGCGTGGACGGCACCAACGCGACTCTGAACAGCGGCCGGTTTCAGATCAACCTCAAGCCCCTCGACGAGCGCAAGATCAGCGCCAGCGACATCATCCGGCGCCTTCAGCCCGCCATCGCCCGCGTGCAGGGGATCACCCTCTACATGCAGCCGGTCCAGGAGTTGACCGTCGAGGATCGCATCAGCCGCACCCAGTACCAGTACAGCCTCGAGGACCCCGACGCGCGCGAGCTCGCCGAATGGGCGCCGAAGCTCGTCGCGGCGCTTCAGAAGAAGCCGGCGCTCGCGGACGTGGCGACCGACCAGCAGAACCGAGGCCTCCAGGCGACGCTCGTGCTCGATCGCGCGACGATGTCGCGGCTCGGCATCACGCCGCAGAACGTGGACGACGCTCTCTACGACGCGTTCGGGCAGCGGCAGGTCTCGACGATGTTCACCCAGTTGAACCAGTACCGCGTCGTGCTGGAGGTGGAACCGAGCTTCCAGAAGACCCCGCAGGACCTCGACCACATCTACGTCCGGGGCGCCTCCGGGGTCGTGCCGCTTTCCGCGTTCTCGCGCACCGAGGAGTCGCGGACGGCCCTGGCCATCAACCACCAGGGCCAGTTTCCCGCGGTGACGATCTCGTTCAATCTCGCGCCCGGTGTTTCGCTCGGCGCTGCGGTCCGGGCCATCGATGCGGCTGGGACCGAGATCGGCCTGCCGGCGAGCATCCAGGCGGGCTTCCAGGGAACCGCTCGCGCCTTCCGCGCCTCCCTGATCAACACGCCGCTGCTGATCCTCGCGGCGATCGTGACGGTCTACATCCTGCTCGGGGTCCTCTACGAGAGCTACATCCACCCGGTCACGATTCTCTCGACGCTGCCGTCGGCGGGTGTGGGCGCTCTGCTGTCGCTGATGATCTGCCGTATGGACTTCAACGTCATCGCGCTGATCGGCATCATTCTGCTGATCGGCATCGTCGAGAAGAACGCGATCATGATGATCGACTTCGCCCTCGACGCCGAGCGGCAGGAGGGCAAGGCGCCGCGCGAGGCCATTTTCCAGGCATGCCTGCTGCGCCTGAGGCCGATCTTGATGACGACCTTCGCCGCCCTGCTCGCCGGCGTGCCTCTGGCCGTCGGCGGCGGAACGGGCGCGGAGCTCCGAAGACCGCTCGGCATCGCGATCGTCGGCGGCCTCATCTTCAGTCAGGTCCTGACGCTCTACACGACGCCGGTCATCTACCTCGCCTTCGATCGTCTCGCGCGCCGCGTCGCCGGCCGGCGCGCGCCCCGTCGTACGGTCGCCGCCGCCCGAACCGCCGAAGGCCGGTGAGGCCGTGAATATCTCCTCGACGTTTATCGACCGCCCCAAGGGGACGACGCTCCTGACGATCGCCATCGCCCTGGCGGGCGTCGTCGCCTACTTCTTTCTTCCCGTCTCGCCGCTTCCCCAGGTCGAGTTCCCGACGATCAACGTCAACGCGAGCCTGCCCGGCGCAAGCCCCGAGACGATGGCCTCGGCCGTGGCGACCCCGCTCGAGCGGCAGTTCGGCCGCATCTCCGGAGTCACCGAGATGACCTCGACGAGCTCGCTCGGCACGACGTCCATCGTGCTTCAGTTCGACCTGTCGCGGAACGTGGACGCCGCCGCGCGCGACGTCCAGGCGGCGATCAACGCGGCGCGCGGGAACCTGCCGACAAACCTGCCCTACAACCCGACCTATTGGAAGGTCAATCCCGCCGACGCGCCGATCATGCTGCTCGGCCTCGTGTCCGACGTCCTGAGCAAGGGGCAGGTCTACGACCTCGCGAGCTCCGTGCTGCAGCAGAAGATCTCGCAGATCGAAGGCGTCGGCCAGGTCTACGTCGGGGGAGGGGCGCTGCCGGCCGTACGCGTGGAGGCCAATCCGACGGCGCTGAACAACGCGGGCCTGTCGCTCGAGGACGTGCGCGCTTTCCTCGGCTCCTCCAACGCCAACCGACCCAAGGGCCAGATCGGCGCTGGCGAGCGCGCCTGGGCGATCGGAGCCACGGACCAGTTGCTGACCGCTTCCCGGTACCAGCCGCTCGTCCTCTCCTTCCGCAGCGGCGGGGCGCTGCGCCTGTCCGACGTTGCGGACGTCCGGGATTCGGTCGAAGACGTCCGGACGGTCGGCGTCGCCAACGGCAAGCCCGCGGTCCTCATCATCATCTTCCGGCAGCCGGGCGCGAACATCATCGCGACCGTCGATCGGATCAAGGCGCTGCTGCCGCAGCTGCAGGCCGAGATGCCGCCGACCATTCAATTCTCCGGAGTCCTCGACCGCTCCACGACCATTCGATCGTCGGTCCGCGACGTCCAGCTCGCGCTCGCGATCTCGACCCTGCTGGTCATCCTCGTCGTGTTCGCGTTCCTGCGCAGTCCGCGAGCGACACTCATTCCGAGCGTCGCCGTTCCCATTTCGCTGGTGGGGACCTTCGGCATCATGTACCTGCTCAGCTACAGCATCGACAACCTGTCGCTCATGGCGCTGACGATCGCGACGGGGTTCGTCGTGGACGACGCGATCGTCGTCATCGAAAACGTCACGCGGCACCTCGAAAAGGGCGTCGCGCCGCTCGAGGCCGCCCGGCTCGGAGCCCGCGAGATCGGCTTTACCGTGGTCTCGATCAGCATCTCGCTCGTCGCGGTCTTCATCCCGATCCTCCTGATGGGCGGCATCGTCGGGCGCCTCTTCCGGGAGTTCGCGGTGACCCTCTCGGTGGCGATCCTCGTCTCGATGGTGATCTCACTGACGACGACCCCGATGATGTGCGCGGCAATTTTGAAGCCGATCGACGCCGAGAAGCACGGGCGCCTCTTCCGCTGGAGCGAGCGGGCGTTCGACCGCGTTCTCGCCTTCTACCGCCGCACGCTCTCGACCGTGATGCGCCATCAGCCCCTGACGCTCGGGGTCACGCTCGCGACGATGGTCGCGACGGTCTTCTTATACGTCAAGATTCCGAAGGGCTTCTTCCCACAGCAGGACACCGGCCGCATGACCGGCTCGGTCCTCGCCGATCAGAACAGCTCGTTCCAGGCGATGGAGCGCCGGGTCAATCAGTTCGTGGACATCGTCATGGCCGATCCCGGCGTGTCCTACGTGCAGGCCTACGCCGGCGGACGGAGCACTTCGAACACGGCCCGCATGTTCATCACCCTGAAAGACGACGACGAGCGCAAGGCTTCCGCCGACGAGATCATCAACCGGCTGCGCCCGAAGCTGGCGCACATCCCGGGCGCCGTGCTCTACCTCCAGGCCGTCCAGGACCTGCGGATCGGCGGCCGTGCCTCCGCGTCGCAGTATCAGTTCACCCTGCGCGGCGAGGACGTCCGAGAGCTCGAGAACTGGGCTCCGAAGGTCCTGGAGCGCTTGCGGAAGATCCCGGGTTTGCTCGACGTCAACAGCGATCAGCAGATCAAGGGGCTCGAGGCGTCTCTGACGATCGACCGGGCCACGGCATCGCGGCTCGGCGTCACGCCGGAGGCGATCGACGAGACGCTCTACGACGCGTTCGGGCAGCGGCAGGTCTCGACCATATACACGGCTCTCAACCAGTACCACGTCGTGCTCGAGATGGACCCGAAGTTCCTGCAGGGGCCCGAGGGTCTCGACGCCGTGCGCGTCCGATCGAGCGACGGGAGCCTCGTCCCGCTCTCGGCGTTCGCGCGCTACGAGCCCTCGACCGCGCCGCTCCAGGTCAATCACCAGGGCCAGTTCCCGTCCGTCACGATGTCGTTCAACCTGGCCCCCGGCACGTCGCTCGGCGAAGCCGTCGAGACGATCCAGCAAGCCGAAGCGGAGGTCGGACTTCCCGCTTCGATCCGCGGGAGCTTTCAGGGAACCGCGCAGGCCTTCAAGGACTCGCTGGCCAATCAGCCGATTCTGATTCTGGCCGCCCTCCTCGCCGTGTACATCGTCCTCGGAATGCTTTACGAGAGCCTGATCCACCCGATCACGATCCTCTCGACGCTCCCGTCGGCCGGAGTGGGCGCCCTGCTCGCCCTGATCTTCCTGAAAACCGAGTTGTCGGTGATTGCGCTGATCGGCATCATCCTGCTGATCGGCATCGTCAAGAAGAACGCGATCCTGATGATCGACTTCGCTATCGACGCCGAACGCAAGGAGGGCAAGGGACCCGAGGATGCGATCTTCGAGGCCTGCCTGCTGCGCTTCCGCCCGATCACGATGACCACCATGGCCGCCCTGCTCGGAGGCATGCCGCTCGCCATCGGATTCGGCACCGGAGGCGAGCTCCGCCGCCCCCTCGGCATCGCGATCGTCGGGGGACTGATTTTCTCTCAGATGCTGACGCTCTACACGACGCCCGTCGTGTACCTGTATCTCGACCGCATGCGGCTGCGCTGGGCCGCCCTGCGGCGGCGGCGGTTCCGCCGGCCGGTCCTGGTCCGCTCCGGGTCGTAATCCGGCGCGCGCGGAATGCGTTTCCCTTCACAGGAAGGACCCTCGGTGCCCTCACGCTTTTTTGCCGCCGCACTGCTGGCGTTGAGCACGATGCCGTCGGTATTCGCGGGGACCCTCTCGGGCCGGGTCGTCGGTCCGGACGGCAGCCCGGTCGCCGACGCGCCCGTGCGCTGGTTCGCCGACCGAGCTCCGATTCGAGCCGCCGCGGACGCGACCGCGGGCGTCACGCCGAAGGCGCTCGGGGAGACGCGCACGGACTCCGAGGGGCGATTTCAGGCAATGCTCGATCCGGCCGCCGGTCTCGTGCGCCTGCGCGTCGAGCCCGCCGCGCTCCCCTGGGCCGCGCTCGACGGCCCCTTCGATCCCGCGGAATCCGTTCGTCTGCCCGACCTCGATCTGCCGCAGGCCGCGGTGATCTCCGGCGTCGTGGCGGGACCCGACGGAAAGCCGGTCGCGGGCGCGCGTGTCGTCGCGCGAGAGATCGCCGTCCCGGACCGCGACGCCGCCTTCTTCGCCGAAGCGGCGGCCGGAAGCGACGGCGCGTTTCGCATCGCCAACGCGCCGGCGGGCCCGTTGATCGTCCGCGTCCGCGCCGCCGGATGGGCCTCCGCCTCGCGCCTCCTGCGCGCCTCGTCCGGCACGCTCCGGCTGTCGCTGGCGCGGGGCGGCGCGATCGCCGGCACGGTCCGGGACACGGAAGGCCGCGCGGTGTCGGGCGCGCTCGTCCGCACTCTCGACGTCGCCGTCCCGTCGGACGCGAACGGGCGCTACCGCCTCGATGGCGTCCCCGCCGGGCTCCAGCGCGTCGAAGCCCTCGCGCCGGGCAATCTCGTGGCGCGCAAGGGAGGCCTTCGCGTCGCGGCAGGCGCCGAGACGCCGGCCGACCTGACGCTCGGCCGCGGCGCCGAGATCTCCGGGGCGGTCACCGACTCGCTGACGCGGCGCCCGATCGCGGGGGCGCGCGTCTTTCTCTCGGAGCATTTCGGAAGCGGCGTCGAGGCTCCGGGACCGGTGGCGGTCGTGCGCACCGACTCGCGCGGCCGCTTCTCCGCCGCCGGGCTTCTGCCGGGAGAGTTCGAGGTGCGCGCGGAGAAATCCGGATACCTTCCGGCGGAGCTCCCGAAGGTCGCGGCCTCGGGCGCGGCGCCGGCGGCCGCGCCCCTCGTCCTGACGCCGGCCGCCTCCATCGCGGGACGCGTCGTCGACGCGCAGGGCAAGCCCGTGCGCGGCGCGACGGTCCGCCTCGAGCCGCCCCGCGGAGGACGCGGCCGCTTCGGTGGAGGCCTCGCGGCGATGCGGCGCGGCTCGCAATTCGGCGCGGCGACGCGCTCGGGCCCGGACGGATCCTTCCGCCTCGACGGCCTGGCGGCCGTCTCGAACGGCGCGCCCCTGATCGCCACGCACGCGGGCTTTGCGCAAGCCGAACGGCCGGGCGTGACGCTCAAGGCCGGACAGGCCCTTGCCGGCGTCGTGCTCACGCTGACGCCGGGTCTCGCGGTCAAGGGCCGGGTCGTGGACGAGGCCTCGCAGCCCGTCGCCGGCGCCGAGATCCGCGTCGCCGTCTCGGAGGGACGCGGCGGCGGACGCCGTCTCGCCCGCGCCTTCGGCGGCGCGGCTCCGAGCGCGCCAAACGCCGTCTCGTCCGCCGACGGGACGTTCACGGTCTCGGGCCTCGTCGCGGGTCCGTACGACGTGACCGCCACCCACGACGGGTTTTCGCCCAGGACCGCATCGGCGCTGCCGGCGCCCGCCAAACAGGCCTCGGGCTGGCCTCCCCTCGTGCTCGCTCGCGGCGCCGCCGTCTCGGGCACGGTGCACGACGACCAGGGCGCGCCGATCGTGGGCGCGGCCGTCTCGGTGCTCGGCGAGGGGCTCGATCCGCGACAGACCACGTCGGACGGCTCGGGCGCCTTCCGTCTCGAGGACCTCGCGAAGGGACGGCCGCTCATGCTCGCGGCCAACGCTCCGGGCTTCGCCTTCTCGAGCCGATCCGTCACGCCGCCGGCCGAGGGCGTCACCATCGTCCTCGGAAAGTCGGGAACGGTGCGGGGCAGGGTCGTGGACGCTTCGACCGGAGCTCCGGTGACCGCCTTCACGGTCGGCGCTTCGCCGGCCGCGCGGGGCCGCGGCCCCGGAGGCGGCGCCTTCCGGGGAGGAGGGCCCTCGGAGGCGCAGTATGCCGACGACGGGGCCTTCGAGATCTCCGTCGCGCCGGGCACCTGGGACATTCGAGCGAGCGCCGACGGCTACCGGCCGGCCGACGTCTCGAACGTCGAGCTCGAGGCCGGGGCCACGAAGGAAGGCCTCGAGCTGTCGCTCAAGCGCGGAGGCGGCCTCGCCGGACACGTCGTGGACCCGCGCGGCAACCCCGTCGCCGGCGCCAGCGTCGCCTGCTGCGACGCGGGGACGCGGCCCGGCGGACTCGCAGGCGGCTCGGGGCCGTCCGCGACGAGCGACGGCGACGGCCACTTCCAGCTCGACGGCCTGCCCGACGGCCACGTCACCCTCACGGTCACCGACGGCGACTTCGTCCCGGCGACGCGGGACGTGGATCCCGCCTCGACCGCCGACGTCGTCATCACCCTCTCGACGGGCGGCGAGATCTCGGGCACCGTGGTCTCGGGCGACGGGAGCTCGCCCGTCCCGGGCGCTTCGGTTCGCCTCGATCCCGAAGGCGATTCCGGCACCGCCGTCGGAGCGTCGCAGACCGCGCAGTCGGACGGCTCCGGCGCGTTCCACTTCGACCATCTCCCGACCGGCCGCTACCGCCTGACGGCGCAGACCCAATCGGCGAGCTCGACACCCCAGGATCTCGTGCTCACCGATGGGCAGCCGATGGACGGCGTGCGCGTGACGGTCGCGACCGGGGCCGAGGTGGACGGCATCGTCTCGGGCCTTCCGTCGGGACAGCTCGGCGGCGTCAACGTCTCGGCGAGCGCCGCCGGCTTTCAGGCATCGGTCGTGACCTCCGACGACGGCCACTTCACGCTGACGAACGTGCCCCCCGGCGTCGTGCGGATCAGCGGAGCCACGGCGATGCCGAGCGTCCGCACGGTCGCGAAGACGGTGGAGGTCTCGGCCGACGATACGCAGGTCTCGGTCGAGCTCGCGTTCGAGGGCGGATCGCGCCTTTCGGGGGCCGTCACGCGCGCCGGCCAGCCCGTCACGCAATTCACGGTGAACGCGACGCCCGATCCCCCGGACGGCTCCGGGCGCCGCTACACCGCGATGTCCGACGGCAGCGGGCGCTATGCGATCGAGGACATGACCGACGGCAACTACCAGGTCCTGGTCAACGGCACCGCGAGCCCGTATCGCACGACGATCGCCGTCTCGGGCGACACGAACGGAGACATCGCCCTGCCGGCCTCGGCGCTCTCGGGAGTCGTGACGGACGCGGCGAGCGGCCAGGCGCTCGAGGGCGCCTCGGTCTCCGCGCAGACCGGAGTCGAGTCGACCGCTCAGGGAATCCAGCGGACGACGACCGACTCGTCCGGTGCCTACACGATGTCCGGCCTCGATCCGGGCGACTACCAGGTCTCCGCGCGCAGGGACGGCTACCAGTTGAAGACGCAGACGATCACCGTCGGCGCCGATGCCGCGAGCCTCGACTTCGCCCTCGACGGCGGCACCGGCCTGACGATCCAGGCCAGCGACGGCCTGACCGGAACGCCCCTCGGCGGCGTGACGGCCCTCGCCTTCGGCGCCGGAGGCGCGGTCGCGTACGAGGGAAGCGTCGCGCTCGACGCGACCGGAACGGGACAGATCCCGTCGCTGCCGGCCGGCCAGTACGCCATCTATCTCTTCTCCTCCGGTTATGCGCCGCAGGCCCTCCCGAACGCGACGGTGCCGTCGGCGCCCCAGAGGGTCTCGCTCACGCCGGGGGGCAGCGTCCAGGCGCGCTCGAGCGCGCCGCTGCTCGGCCAGATCGTGGACGGCTCGGGCAGTCCCGTGCTGCTGTCCCCCTTCCGTCTCGACGGGAGCGTCACGGTCGCGCCGCCGGTCACGGTCTGGCAGCACCTGCCCCCCGGGTCCTACGCGTTGCTCGTCCCGAGCGGCAGCTCGCCGGCGTCGTACGCGTTCACGGTGGCCGAAGGCCAGACGACCCAGCTCGCGCTGCCCTGAGCGAAACCTTTCGGAAGCCTCCGCGTCCCTCGATGCATGAGGGCTGTAGACAGTCTCCACCCCAGGCATGTAGAGTGTCTACATGGTTAAGCCGAAGGCGCCCTACCGCGACCCGATCGACTTGCTCCAGGGAACCCTCGACCTTCTGATCCTGCAGGCCCTGACGTGGGGCCCCCAGCACGGCTACGGCCTCACCCACGCGATCCGGGCGACCTCCCGCCAGGCCCTCCAGGTGGACACCGGATCTCTCTACCCGGCGCTCCACCGGCTCGAACGCGAGGGAGCGGTGGCGTCGGAGTGGAAGGTCTCCGAGAACAACCAGAGGGTGAAGGTCTATCGCCTGACCGCGGCGGGGCGACGCAAGCTCGCCGACGAGCGCTCGCGCTGGGATCGGATTCGCGAGGCGATGGCCGAGGTCCTCGGCGCGTCGAAAGCGCCCACCCCGGAAGGTCTGACGGCAGACTGATGCGCCTGAGACTTCCCTTCCTGCGACGCCGCCGCGAGCAGGACCTCGACGAGGAGCTCGCTTCGCATCTGGCCATGGCCGAGGCCGACCGCCGCGCGCGGGGAGAGGCGGCGGCCGAAGCCGCCCGGCACGCCCGGCGCGAGTTCGGCAACGAGGCGCTCGTCCGGGAGGTGACGCGAGCCCAATGGGGATTCGGCGGTTTCGAGCGGCTCCTCCAGGACGTGCGGTACGGGATGCGCCTCCTGCGCCGCTCCCCCGCGTTCACCGCCGTGGCGATCCTCACGCTCGCGCTCGGCATCGGCGCCAACACCGCGATTCTCTCGGTCGTCGAGGCCATCCTGTTGAAGCCTCTCGCGTATTCGGATCCGGGGCGTCTCGTCGTGCTCCTCCACCGGGGCGACAACCCGGTCGCGCCGGCCAACTTTCTCGACTGGAAGGCTCGCACCCGTTCCTTCCAGAGCATGGGGGCGGCCGAGCTCTGGTTCGCGAACCTGACGAGCGGCAACGATCCGGAGAAGCTCACCGGTCTGCGGATGACGCCGGAAATCCTTCCCATGCTCGGTGTGTCGCCCCGGCTCGGCCGCTACTTCGACGCGTCCGAAGCGCGAGGCGGACGGGATCACGTCGTTCTGATCTCGCACGGCCTGTGGCAGCGCCGGTTCGGCGGCGACGCGGCAATCCTCGAACGGACGCTGACACTGAACGGAGAGCCGTACGCGGTCATCGGCGTGATGCCGCCGGGATTCGTGTTCGCGCCATTCTGGGCGCCCCAGGCGGAGATGTGGGCGCCTCTCGACCTCTCGGCGCGCGCATCGAGCCGGGAGGGCCAGAGCCTGCGCATCTTCGCGCGCCGGCGTCCGGATGTCTCGCTGGAAGCCGCCCGCCAGGACGTCGCGACGGTGACGGCCGCGCTCGAGCGCGAGTTCCCCGGTACCAACCGCGAAGTCCGGGTCGTCGCCTTGCAGGAGAAGGTCGTCGGCGACGTCCGCCCGGCCCTCCTCGTGCTCCTCGGCGCGGTCGGGCTCGTGCTGCTCATGGCGTGCGCCAACGTCGCCCACATGCTGCTCGCCCGCGCCTCCGCGCGCCATCGCGAGATCGCCCTGCGCGCCGCCCTCGGCGCGAGCCGCGGGCGCACGATCCGCCAGCTCCTGACCGAATCGCTCCTGCTCGGCCTCGCCGGAGGAGCGGCCGGAGCCGCGCTCGGCGCGGTGGCGCTTCGGCTGCTCGTGTCCGCCGCCCCCGCGTCCCTGCCCCGACTGTCCGGCATCCGGCTGGACCCGCGTGTCCTTCTCGCGACGCTCGCGCTGTCGCTTCTCTCGAGCGTCGCGTTCGGTCTCGCTCCCGCTCTCCAGACCTCGCGCCTCTGTCTCCAGGACGCTCTCAAGGAGGGCAGCGCCGCTTCGGGATCCGGCCTCGAGAGCGGCCGCCTGCGCCGCGTCTTCGTCGCCGCCGAAGTCGCCCTCGCGATCGTCCTCCTCGTCGGGGCCGGCCTCATGCTCCGAAGTTTCCTCGGCCTCCGGGCCGCCGACCCGGGTTTCGATCCGCGCGGCGTCGTCACACTCGAGGTCTCCGTCGCCGGAACCCGGCAGGCGGAGCCCGGACGCCGCGAGATCCTTTACCGCGAGATCCTCGAGCGATTCCGGGCGCTCCCGGGCGTGCGCTCGGCCGGGGCGATCAACCACGTCCCGATCGCCGGCGACATCTGGGGGCTTCGGTACATCGTCGAGGGCCGGCCGATTCCGCGGCCGGGCGAAGCTCCCGGCGCCACCTACCGCGCCGTCCTGCCGGGGTACTTCGCGACGATGCGACAGCCGATCCTGCGGGGGCGCGACGTCGCGCCCTCGGACACTCTTGGGGCACCGGGCGTCGTGCTCGTCAACGAGTTCCTCGCCCGGCACACGTGGCCCGGCGAAAATCCGATCGGCAAGCGCATATCGTTGGACGGACCGAGCGATCACCCGATCTGGGTCACCGTGATTGGCGTCGTCGAGAACGCGGTCCGCGGGCAGTGGGGCGAGGCCCCCGAGGACGAGGTCTATCTTTCGTTCCTGCAGCGAAGCCAGCTCCTCGAGTCCCCGCAACCCCAGACCGGCTACATCACCTACGTCGTGCGCACCGACGGCGACCCGGCCGCGCTCGCACCCTCGCTGCGGGCGGCGGTCGAGGCGATCGATCCGACGCTTCCGGTCTCGGCGATCCAGACGATGACGAGGGTCGTGGACGAGGCAACGGCTGCGCCTCGATTCCAGGCCTTCCTGCTCGCGGCCTTCGCCGCCGCGGCCGCGCTGCTGGCGGCGGTCGGGATCTACGGCGTGATGAGCTATGCCGTCTCGCAGCGCACGCGTGAGATCGGCGTCCGCCTGGCGGTCGGCGCGGATCCGTCCGAGGTCCTGCGCATGGTCGTCGGCCAGGGAATGGTCATGGCTCTCGCCGGAGCGGCCGCGGGACTGGCCGGCGCGCTCCTCCTGACGCGCCTGATGGCGAGCCTTCTCTACGGCGTCACGCCGAGCGATCCGGCGACCTATGCCGCGACCACGGCGGCGCTTCTTCTCGTCGCCCTCGCCGCGAGCTACGTCCCCGCCCGGCGCGCCGCGCGAATCGACCCGATCCGGGCCCTGCGGGCGGAGTAGCATCGGCGCATGATGGTCGAGACGGCGGCCGCGCTCGCGGTCCTGCTCGCGGCGACGCCCGCGGCGAAGCGCCCGCTTCCCGAAGGCGACTGGGGCGCCGCCCACGTCGCTCTGAAGGTCACGTCCACCGGCGCGCGCCTCGAGCTCGACTGCGCCCACGGCCGCATCGACGGGGCGATCGCGCTCGACGGCGACGGGCGCTTCGAGGCCCGCGGCGTCTACGTCAAGGAGTCCGCCGGCCCGGCGCGCTCGGAGGGGTCGAGCGGCCGGCCGGCGCGATACTCGGGACGGGTCGACGGCGACACCCTGTCGCTGAAGATCGTCCTCGCGGATTCCGGGGCGGCGGTCGGATCCTTCACGCTCGAACGCGGCCGTTTCGCTCGAATCGTGAAGTGCCGCTAGGCGGCCGCAGGATCGGCGGACCCGAAGACTCGAGCGCCGATCCCTCGAGCCCCTCCACGCTGCCGTGAATCGACACGCTCTCGCGGCCGGCGCCACCGCGCTCGCCGCGGGCGACCTTGCGGAGGATGGCGGCGGCCGCCAGCCCGACGATGCCGGCGAAGATCCAGTCGCTCGACCTGCGGCCGCCGGGCGTCTCATCGGTTGCCGGCGAAACGGCCGCGGAGACGTCGATGGCGGGAGCCGCGAGCGGAGGCTCGAGCGCCGAGGCTTCGATTCTCGCCTCGACGGCGGGGGCGTCCACGGGTGCGGGGACCTCCGCGGCCGGGTCGGACGAGGCCGATGCCGCCGGCGCCACCTCGTCGGAGGACTCCGTCGGAAGCGGATCCGCGGGCGCCGTGACGCTCTCCGGGGCCGGATCCGAAGACGCCTCGGCGGCGGATGAGGCGTCCGGCCCGGGCAAGGGAGCCGGCTCCTGGGCGGCGAGACGTCCGCATGCGAGACCGAAGATCGCGAAACCGGCGACGATTCGAAGAAGGGAGCGCATGACCGATTCCTTTCCGGCGGACTCCTGCGAGGCCGCCCGTTTCTTCACCGCAGAAGCCGCTGATAGCTCTTCATGTCCTCCGAGGTCTCGAAGAGAAGCTCTCCCGTCGCCACCGAGACGACCGAGTAGCGCGGCGACGGTCCGGGCGTCTCGTTCCAGGCCTCGATGACCAGGCCGAGCCGCTGTCCGTCCTTCGAGAACCCCGATACGGAGCTGACGACGTGCGCCAGCTCGCGGTCGCGCAGGGGCCGGCCGCTCGAGAGAAATGCGATCTCGCGAGCCGGCTCGTCGCGATCGAGCGAGGTCACGACGGGCAGCAGACGCGAGGGCGATATCACCTCGACCCACGCCACGGACCTTCCATCCGGAGAGATGCGGAGCGAGCCCGGCACGGGGAGGATCGGGACCGCAGACTTGTGAACCTGCAGGTCGCGGGAGGCGCCGGCCTGCGACTCGACGACAAGCTCGAGGGCGCCGAGCCTTCCGTCGATTCGAACGACGCGCCGGCGCGAGCCTTCGGCCAGGGCCGCTTCCTGGGGAAACGCGGCCGTGCCGTTGCCGCGCATCGCCCCGAGCACGGCGGCCCGGGAGATCAGGCGCCGGCCGTCGATGCGTTCCGGAGAGAGCGATGCGATCCGCTTTCCATCGGCGTACAGGCGGTCCCGGAGGGCGCCGATTTCCTGGGTCCTGCCGAGGGCCAGCAGGCACCGGCCGAGTGCGAGGGAAGCGGCTCCGGCGCGCTCCGCGGCGGAGGAGAGGACATCCGGATCCTCGGCGGTCTCGACGAGATCGAGCCACGACGGCGTTTCGAGCAGAAGCGCCGGCAGGGCCGTGGACCGGACGGGATAGCGGGACCGCAGGAGGCCCGCGTTCGCGCGCTCGCGAATCCTCGCCAGTGCCGGGCTCGGGTCCTTCGCGAGCATCTGCGAGGCGCGCTCGAAGGCCGAACCGTCGTACCGAGCCCGCGCGCCCCCGGTTCCGACTTCCTCGACGATGCCGAGGCCGCCGGGATAAGGGCCTCCATGCGATGCCAGCCGCTCCACCGACTCGCCGAGGAGAACCTCGACCTCGGGGTCGGGCGTCTTGCCCTCGCGAAGCCGCTCCGAGGCGCGCAGGAGAACGACGGCGGCCAGTCGCCGGTTGGTCTCCGAGCCGCCGAGACTCCGGCCGATGACGACCATGTCGCGGGTCGCCGCCTCGCCCGGTGCGAACACGACGGCGACCTCCCGGGAGATCCAGCCGGACGCCGGAGCTCCCCCGCAGACCTCGACGCGCAGGTAACGCTCGCGGGCCTGCTCGAGCTGCAGGTGCGCACCCTGCGGCAAACGGGAGACGATCCGGCCATTCGGCGAGGGCTTCTCGCGCAGGAGCGCCTCGCGCGGCGTCACGAAGACGTCCGAGCCGGGCGGTTCCTGCGGCTCGCCGAAGGCCTGCGCGCAGGAGAGGGCGAAACCCACGGAGATCAGGATGGCCAGTGCGAACCGGGGCAGAAAGATGCGGACCAGGTCCTTCATGACGTCCTCCTTCGAATCGAGGCGTTCGGCGTTCGTGGAATTCGATGGCGCGTGATTCATTGGCCGCCGCGCTTTCCGGCCTTCCGGCTCGCCGAGACCGTGGCCGCCGCGTCCGGCGGCGCGGCGACGGGAGGCTCGCCGTCGACGACGCGCCGGAAGACCTCGCCCGTGAACTGGTCGCCGGAGATCGAGGGCGTGAGGATCACCTGCACGCGCTCGGAGAGCCGATCGGCGAAGGTCTTCGGGATCAGGAGGGGGTTGGCGGTGACGAGCTTCGCCTCGCGTTCGAGCCGCTCGAAGTCGGCCAGAGCGGTGACGCGCGTGGCATAGGCCTCCGCGTCGGCCATGGCTTTTCGGCGGTCGGCGTCCGCCAGCGTCTGGATGCGGGACGCCTCGGCGGCGGCATGGGCCCGTTCGACGATCGACTGCCTCTCGGCTTCCGCTTCGAGCTTCTTCTGCTCGATCTGCTTCGTCTTCAGCTCCAGCACGTGTTTCATGGCCTCGGCCTCGCCGCGCGCCTCGATCACGTGCCGGGCCGCGGAGGCCTCGGCTTCCTCGATCTGGCGGGCCTTCTGGGCCTCGGCGGTCAGGCGCGTCTCCTCGACCTCCTTCGCCTTGCGCTTCAGGGTGACCTCGAGCCGTTCGGTGGACTGCACCTCGTCCACCATCGCGATCCGGCCCTTCTCGAACTCCGGCGGCAGCACCAGGTCGCCGATCAGAACCTCCTTGAGGACGACCCCGCTGTCCGCCAGACGCTCGCGGGCGGACACCGCCGCCACCGACGCGAGCTCCTCCCGCTTCTCGGAGATCAGACGCGTGACTTCGTAGCGGGGCGCCACGGCCCGGAACGCGGCGAAGAGCACGGGCGCCACGAGCTCCTTCGCGGGCTCGGGCGGCAGGGCCGCCCACTTCGTCAGCAGCTGGCGGCGGTCGATCGCCCACCTCGCCTGCACGGTGACGCGCGCGATCACGCCTTCCTTCGTCGTGATGCTGAACGCGCCGGCCTCGTCCGTGAGAATCTGGTCGGAGACCCTCACCGGATGGATTTCGTAGAGCGCCGGCGGCCGAAAGTGCGTCCCCGGTTCGAGCGCCTCGAGCGATCCGGTCAGGCGGTTCGCGCACACTCCGATGAAGCCTGGCGCCACTTCCCGGACACTCCGCTCCGCGCCGCGCCAGAGAAACCCGGCGGCCATCGCGAGTACGATCACCAGCACGATTCGCCGGACGGCGCGGCCGGAGATCCGGAATCGGCCTGCGCCTCGAAGGACACGGCGCCACCCGTCTTCGAAGGGGCTCGATCTCCTCTCGGGATCCGCCGACTCCCCGGGAAACTCGTCGCGCGTGGGTTCGTCCATGTCGTCACTCCTTCGGTCCATCTCGACGGACCGTCTTCCCGGATTACAAGTTGCGTGCCTGGAGAAAGCGGCCGCGGGACCGCAGAAGTGCTCCATTTCGGAGCATTGGCATCCATTTCGGAGAGTTCCGCTGGGCCGGCCGCACCGATCGGGTCTATCCTCGACCTGCCATGCGTGGGGACTCCGCGGACGCGCTGGAGGGAGATGGGGTTCGGGCGGCCGAAGGGCTGCGCCATGACCTCGGCAAGGCGATCCGATTCTCTGCCGCCGACCTCGTCGAGGCATCGGACGAGGCGCTGCGGGAACGGCTGCGGGAGGACGTCCTTCGGACCCGGCGAGGAGCGGCGGGGATCCGGTCGGCCGCCGAGGTCTTCGAGGACTGGCGGCACCGCGAAGAAGAACGCCTCCCGGCGGGACCGCCGCGCGCGATCGTCCGGACGCTCTCGAGCCTGATCGAGGAGATCCGCCTTCTCGCGGTCGAGATCGATCGCCTGGATCGGACGGGGCTCGACCGCCTGGACGACTTGACGGTTCGTGTCGGCGAGCGGTGCCGCGCTCTCGTCGCGAGCGCCCGAGAAGCCGAACGAGGCGGACGATGAAACCCGCCCGCCGCGCCGACCGCGTCCTCGTCATCGACGATCAGCCTCGGGTGGCGGAGCTGCTCGCGCAGCGGGCCCCCGACCTCGAGCTCGCCGCGGTCCGAGACGGACCCTCCTCCCGATTCTTCGCCCGGAGCTGGCGGGAGGCCGATCCCCTTCTCGATGGCCGTCGCGCCCCGGACGTCGTCGTGCTCGACCTGCGCTTCGACCTGCCCGACGAAGAGCTCCTGCCGGACCGGCGGTTCCTCGGAGAGAACGCGGCCGGCCGCCGGCTCCGCCGCGAGCGCCGCGAGCGCCAGGGGCTCTACATCCTCGAGCGGCTTCGGCGGCGCCGGCCGGACCTTCCGGTCCTGCTGACGACCGCCTACGAGGACATCGCGTTCGAGGACGAGGCGCTCGCTCTCCGGGCCGACGCGTTCACGTACGCGACGGGAGAGGACGAATCCGCGGGGGCGGGCATCCTCTCGGCGCTGCGCCGGATCCTGGCCGAAAGGGACGCTCCCGCCCGGACCGGCCGATTCTTCTGGGGCACGAGCACCGCGATGCGGGAGCTGCGCCGGAAGGTTTCGGCGGTGGCGCCGACCCCGATGCCTCTTCTGATCACGGGACCGACGGGAACCGGAAAGAGCCTGCTCGCTCGAGACGTCATCCATCCGCTGTCGGGACGCGGCGGCGCGTTCGTGGCGTTCGACTGCGCGACGGTCCCGGAGGGGCTGCTGCCGGCGGCCCTCTTCGGGACTCTGCGCGGCGCCTTCACGGGCGCGGTCAGCGACCGGGCCGGCGTCTTCGAAGCGGCCGCGGACGGAACCCTCTTTCTCGACGAGGTCGAGAACCTGACTCCCGACGCGCAGAAGACCCTGTTGACGGCGTTGAACGACGGCCGGATCCGGCGGGTGGGCGCTTCGTCCGAGACTCCTCACACGGCGCGAGTCGTCGCGGCCTCGAACGAGGAGCGCGCACGGCAGGCGCAGGGATCGCGCCTCCGCCCGGATCTCCTCATGCGCCTGAACCCATCGCTCGCGCTGGAGATCCCACGGCTGGCAGACCGGCGGGAGGACCTGCCCGAGCTCGCTCGCCAGACCGCCTCGGCGTTCTTCGAGAACGCCAGACATCGGCGGGCGATCGCCGCGGCCGTCCGGTCGGCCGGGGGACCCGAACCGGAAGGAGGGTTCGCCCTGGCGCTCTCGGAGGCCGCGGCGTCCCGCGCCTCGACGCCGGTGGTCTTCATCGTCCCGGGGAAGGTCTGGGCGGCGATGGAACGCCACCCCTGGCCCGGCAACGTGCGCCAGTTCGAGATGGTCGTGGGCGACGCCCTGGCCGCCGCGGTCTACGCCGGAGCCGGCGCCACGCTCGATCGGTCGGGCCGCACGCGCATCACGCTGGACGCGCGCATGCTGTTCGACCTTCTCTCCGGGGCGCGCTCGGCGGAGACCCCGTCGTTTCGGGGCCTCACGCTCGATCGGCCCCGCTCTTCGAGCGTGGCGCAATTCCGCCGGGATCTCGAAAGAGCGGCGATGCGGGCATTGTTCGAAGAGACGGGAGGCGACTTCGAGGCGATGGCCGAGAAGATGACGGGATCGCGCCGCGAAGCCCGGGCGGTCCGCCTGCGCTTCAATCGGCTCGGTCTCTCGGTGCGCGGCCAGCGGTGATCGCCGTCGTCGTCCTCTGCGCCCGGCTCGCGGCGGCGGGTTCGGAGGCCCCGGTCTCGGGCGACTGCTCGGCGGATCCCGACTCGCTGCGCGCCGAAGCCGCGGCGCTGCTCGCGACCGCCGGCTTCGAGCCCGACGTCGAAGCGTTGTCGCGAGCGAGAAGCCTGCTGCGCAGGGCCCGGCGCCGGGACTCGTCCGCGGAGCTGGCGCTCGAGGCCGCGGATCTCGCCTTCGCCGCCGGGGACGAAGAAGAAGGATGCGATCTGCTCGCGGCCGCCGACGATGCCGCTCCCGGCAGCCTGACCGCGCCGGAGCTGCTTCGCCTCGGACGGCGAGCCGCGGAACGCCACCGCTGGGCCGACGCGATCCGCCGCTACGACGAGCTCTCTCGCCGGCTCGCCCCGGAGGAGTCGGCCGACTGGATCCATCCTCTCGTGCAGCGGCTCGAGCTCGAGAAACAGGCGGCGGCGATTTCGCCGCCGTCGTCGGGCCCATCGCCGGAGGCCCGTCTCGCCCTGGCCGATGGAAAGAGAGACCTCGCCGCGGGACGCTGGAAGGAGGCGCGCGAGAGCCTTCGGACCGCGATCGAGCTCTCGCCCGGCTACGTCGAAGCGCTTCTGGCGCTCGCCGGACTGGAGGCTCGGACCGGAAGGCCGAAGCGGGCGATCGCGCTCGGCCGCGAAGCGCTCAGCGCCGAGCCCGAACGCGTCGAGACGCTGACCCTTCTTTCGAACCTGCTGTGGGAGCAACCGGACCGTCGCGCCAAGGAAGAATCCCTCGCCCTGCTCGACCGCGCGTCGTCGTCGAGGCCGGACCTGCGCTCGCTCCTGAAGACGTCGGCGATGCGCTGGGCCGACTACGGAGACGCCGCGCGGGCACAGGAGCGGCTCGATCGCTTCCTCGCCCGAGCGGCCCCGCGCGAGCGCGCGGACGTCGAGCCGCTGCGGCAATCGCTCGCGAATCAGCTCCGCGTCACGAGCGCCCCGGTCGCGGTGCCGGCGCAGGAGGCCGAGGAGCCCGCATCGTCGGCCGTGGATCGCTGGCGCAAGGCACAGGTCTACGCCGCCCGAGGGGACGACGCGTCGACCGCGACGGCTCTCGCGCTGCTCGCCGAGGCGGAGAGACTCGATCCCTCGTTCGCCCGCGCCCCGGAGCTCGCCGCCGCGATCGACGAGCGGCGTTCGCAGTGGAAAGAGGCCGAGGCGGCGTTGCTTCGCGCCATCCACGCCGACCCTTCGCGGACGGCGAGCGCGGAAGACCTCGCGCGTCTCATCGAACGCGATCCCTCGCGAAAGGACGAGTCGGAGCGAGCCTGGAGATCCGCCGAGCGCGCGGGGTCGACCGAGGCGATCTTCCATCTCGCTCAGTCCGCCGAGCGCGCCGGGGACGACGGCCGCGCGCTCGCGCTCGCGCGGCGCTATCTCGTCGAGGCCCCCGAAGGACTCCACGTCGCCGAAGCGACCGAGGCGGCGTCCCGACTCGAAGGCCGGCGGCGCCTCCGCCGGCTCGCCGAGGCGGCCGTCCTCGCGATCGTCCTCGGCGCCGCCGGTATCTGGATCCTCCGCACGCGGACCGGCGCGACCATGAGCGAGTGGCTTTCGCGTTGGCCGGCGAGCGTGCCCGAAGCCCGGCGCATGATCGGCCGCCTGCGGCATGAAGCGCTCAAGCACGGAGGACTGCTCCTGTCCGACGGCGCGGACCGCATCGAGCGGGGTGACCGCGAAGCGCGCCGCCTCGCGGCGGCCCTGCTCGACGAACGGCTCTACGGATCGCGCAGCGCGCTCGGCCTGGTCGGCGAGGCCAAGGAAAGCCTCACCGGCCTCGCCGGCCTCGCCCGCGCCGACGGGATCCGGCTGAACCTCGCGCATCGCGACCGAAACTTCTCCCTCCTCGTCCGCGGGCTCCGCGACCTGTCTCGCGCGAAGACCCACATCCACCGACTGGCCGTCGGGGACTCCGTGCCGCCGCGGCGTCTCCGGGATGCGGTTCGCCGTCTGCGCCGCGCCGCGCAATTTTTCCGCCTCACGTCGGGCGCGGAGATCGAACGCGCCGTGGATCAGGTCGCGACCCTGACGGTACGAATGGACGCGCTGCAGGCGCTCCTCTCGCGGGTCGCCGAGGAAGCGGGTTCGGAGGCTCCCGCCCTCCGCCGGATGGCCGAGCCCGACTGCGAGCCCGCGCTTCCGGCCGTCCGAGTCTCCGCCGCAGACTGGGAAACGCTCTGGCGGAACCTCTTTACGAACGCCTTGGGCGCGAGGACGCTCGGACTGACCGCCTCGCCCCTCCGCGACGCGGTCACCGGCGCGTCCCGCCTTCGGATCGTGCTCTGCGACGATCTCCCCGGCCGTCTGACGACCGACGCGATTCTGGCGCGGCCCTCGGATCGGGGCCTGGGGGTCGTCGCCGAGATCCTCCGGCGCAACGACGGATCCATCGAGGTCGTCCCACCGGCCGGACCGGATTACACCAAGGGCCTCGCCATCGAGCTTCCCGCCGTGGAGGGTCCGGCGTGAATCGCCGCGTCGTCCTGGTCGTCGAGGACGGAACCGAATACGGAGACGCCTTCGCCCGGCTCGCTCCCGAAGCCCTCGACGTGGAGTGGATTCGTGCACCGGATGCGGCCTCGGCGCGAAGGATTCTCGACGAACGGCGAGTGGATTCGATCTTCGTCGATCTCGTCTTCGACCGCACGCCGCCCGAAGCCCTGTGCGGCGACCTCGACCGCGAGGAGCGGCGCTTCGCCGGAGACCGTGCGCGAGCCCTCGACCACCTGGTCCGCCAGCAGGGCTTCTATGTCCTCGACGACATTGGGCCGCGGATCGCACCGGGCACCAAGGTTCTCCTGGCCCACGATTTCGAGTCGGAGGCCGGGCGCCTCGCCGCGCTTCGCGAGAAGATCTCGGGCCTCGAAGGGGTGGAGACTTCCGGAGGCCTGAGCCGCGTTCTCGAGCGCCTGCTTCGGGGCTGACGAGGCGCGGCCCCGTTCAGACCGCCGAGTCGCCGGCGCGAAGAGTCAGCGTCGGGTTGCGTACCGGGTCGTTCACGGCATCGAGTGCGGCGAACACGATGCCGTTGTGAAAGAAGTCTCGCCGCGGCTTTTCGAGATCGAGCGCGAGCAGCCCCGCCTCCACGACGCGAAAGGAACCCTCGAGCTTGTTCTCGGCGAGCAGCACTTCCGCGATCCGCGCGATGCGCGTCAGCGTCTCGGGATCCGCCGGCGTCTCGTCGTTGAAGATGCGATAGCGGCAGAATTCAAGCTCGTCGGCCTCCACACCCTTGTAGTGCAGCATCCGGCCTCGAGTTTACTTCCCCGGCGCCCCTTCCGGAACCGACGGCACCATTCCGCGCAGCGCCGCGATGTACCAGCGATCACCTTTTCGCACCGCGACGATCGTGGACAGCCCGCTCCGCGTGGGCAACAGCTTTCCGGAGCCGTCCCGCATCCCGCTGATCTCGAACGCTCCGTCCGCGATCGCCACGTCCTTGCGCACGAAGCGCACGCTCGTCAGCGTATGGGCGAGCCGGGTGCCCTTGTACAGACCCGTCCACTGAGCGGCGAAGGCCTTCTCGACCTCGGCGCGGCCCGTCGCCGTGCGGCCGGTGGAGCTGACGTAGTCGCCGTCGGTCAACCAGAGATCGGACAGCATCTTCAAATCGTTCTTGTTCCAGGCGTTCTGGAGCTGCGTTCCGATCGTCCGGATGTCCTTGTCGTCCGAGGCCGAAGTCTTCCCGAGGACAGGAATCGAAAGCGCGAGCGCAGCGAGAGCCCAGATCACGGAACGTCGCGGGAAGGTCCTCATGGCTCATCTCCTCCAGGCAGAGGGCCGGGTCACTTCGCCTTCACATCGGTTTTACGCTTCATGTGACCCGAGGTCAAGCGGAGCGCGAGCGAAGGCGACGGCTCGTCGGAAAGGCTCTCGCTCTCCCCCTCACCCCAACCCTCTCCCGCCGGGAGAGGGGCAAAAGAGCTCGACTAGACGCGATCTTCCAAAACCTCGCGGCGTGAGAAGTCACCCAAGCGAAGCGAAGGCGACGGTTCGTCGAAACAACTCTCCCCCTCACCCCAACCCTCTCCCCCCTTTCGGGGGGCGAGGGGGTAGGAGGTGGCTCGTCACGCCCAACTCTCCAACAGCTCGCGGCGTGAGAAGTCACCTGAGCGAAGCGAAGGTGGAGGCTCACGCCGCGGGAGCCGCAGCGAGCGCCGGGATCAGGCCGGCGGTCGAGCGCCTTTGCGCGAGCCGCCGGCCGGTGCGCGCCCGAACAGGGCGCGCAGATCCCGAAGCGAGCGAAGGCGACGGTTGGCCTGCCCGGGCGGATTCGAACCGCCGACCTACGGCTTAGAAGGCCGTTGCTCTATCCGGGCTGAGCTACGGGCAGAGGCGTCGATTATCCCCCGGACGAGAGCCGCCGCCAGCGCGACTGCTGAGCGTCGAGCGCATCCAGGGTTTCCTTCAGAGACGCCGACTGGACCTCCGTGGCCGGCGAATCGGATGCGTCGATCTGATTGAGGAGCGCGCCGAGGTTGCGGTTGACGCGCGTCAGGTCCGCTTCGAGCGCGGCCAGGTCGTGGTCCTTCGGCGCCGAGGCGCCCTTGCGCGCCGCCTTCACCTGCTCGAGCGCCTCGAAAGACGAGCCCATCGCCGCGACGATGCGCTTCTCGACGGAGAGACGCTGCGCGAAAACGTCGGCGGAAACCGCCGTTCTCGGGTCCTGCTTCACCTCCAGCGTCTGCTCGACCTTCTTTCCTTCCGCCGTGAGGCGCACCGTGTAGCGCCCGGGCGGCATCAGCGGTCCGCGCGGCACGGTCGGGGTGTCCTCGTCGTCCACGGCAGCCATCGTGTACTCGTACTCGGCGGCTTTCGGCCGCTCGGACCGAAGATCCCAGACGAAGCGATGCTGGCCCGGTGCGGCGCCCGGAAGCTCCGCCGGACGGATCCAATGTTCCGTGAAGTACCGCCGCGCCTCGACCTTCTCGGCGGAGGCGTCGCTCGAGAAGGAGCGCACGAGACCGCCCTGCGCGTCCAGGATCTCGAGACGGACGGGACCGCGCGACCCGGAGCCGATCCAGTAATCGAGGACGGCTCCCTCCGGCGGATTGCGAGCGAGCGGAGTCTCGGGAGGAAGCGGCGTGTCGCGATTCTCGTTGGCGCGCACACGGATCGCCGGCGCCGGCGCGGCGAGCCTCGCCGCAGACGACGCGACCGCCGCTTCGAGCTGCCGCAGCGGCGTGACGTCGTCGAGCACCCAGAGCGCCCGTCCCTGCGTCGCGGCGACGAGATCGTCTCCGTGCACGGCGAGGTCGCCGACCCATGCCGGCGGCAGGTTCAGGCTGAGCGAGGCCCAGTGTCCGCCGTCGTCGAACGAGACGAAGACGCCGTGATCGGTTCCGGCGTACAGAAGACCCTTTCGAACGGTGTCCGCGCGGAGGACCGTCGTGAAGCTTCCGGCGGGAAGACCGGCACCGATTTCCTGCCAGCTCGCGCCGCCGTCATGGGTTCGGTAGAGGCGCGGCGAGAAATCGTCGAGTCGATGCGAGTCGACGGCGACGTAGGCGGTCCCGGCCTCGAGCGCCGAGGCGTCGACCGAGGCGATCTTGCTCCAGGCGGGCAGGCCCTTCGGCGTGACGTCCTTCCAGGTCGCTCCGCCGTCCAGCGTCCGCTGGACGAGCCCGCTGTCGGTGCCGATCCAGATCTCGCGCGGGTCGCGCGGGGAGATCTCGATGGTCCAGATCGTCCCGAAGCCGCAGGGGCGCGCGTTCTCGAGCGTGACCTCGCCCGCGCAATCCTTCGCGTCGGGATCGGTTCCCGTCAGGTCGGGGCTCGCCTTCTCCCAGCTGTTCCCGTGGTCCGGCGAACGCAGGAGGTATTGCGAACCGGTGTAGAGAAAGTGCGGAGCCTGCCGCGAGACGGCGATCGGAAATGCCCATGCCCAGCGGTAGGTTCCGGGCGCCGGACGGCGCCCGTACGTGCTCTCGACCGCGGGGGACACCTGGCGCACTTCTCCCGTGCGCGTATCGAAGCGCGTGATCGTTCCTCCGAGTCCCGAGCCGTAGACGATCAGAGGATCTTCCGGATCCGGAACGTCCCAGCCGCGCTCTTCGCCGCCGACCGGATGCCAGTCGCGGAAGCTCAGGGTTCCGTAGTCGCTGCGGGTCGCCGCTCCGGCCGTTCCGCTGTCCTGCTGGCCGCTGTAGATCCAGTACGGAAAGCGGTCGTCGGTTTCGACGTGGTAGAACTGACCCGTCGGCTGGTTGTACCAGTCGCTCCAGCTCTTCCCGCCGTTCAGCGACACCACCGTGCCCTGGTCGGCCGCGGTGACCATGAGGCGCGGGTTCGTCGGATTGATCCAGAGAAAGTGGTAGTCGTCTCCGCCCGGAGCTCCCTTGAAGAAGCGAAGGGTCCTGCCGCCGTCGTCGGACCGCCGGATCGACTGGCCCGTCACGTACACGACGTCGCGATTCTTCGGATCCACGGTCACGCGGTTCATGTAGCTCGAGGCGAGACCCGCCGTGTCGTTGACGCGGCTCCAGTTCATCCCGCCGTCCTCGGAGCGATACAGGCCCTCCGCCGACGGCCCGCGCCGCTCGGCGGCCGCCGCGTCGACGAGGGCGTAGACGCGACCGCCCTGCGCGGCCGTAAGACCGATCCGGCCGACGTCGCCGGACGGCCAGCCGCCTCCCGAGAGTCTCGCCCACGTCCGGCCCGCGTCGCGGGACTTGTAGATCGCGCTGCCCGGGCCGACCATCGGCTTGAAGTAAGAGAGCCAGGGGTAGTTGCGCGCCTGCCAGAGCGACGCGTAGAGGATCGACGGATTCTCCGGGTCCGCCGTGAGGTCGGCGCCGCCCGTCTTTTCATCCACGAAGAGCACGTGCGCCCAGGTTTTCCCGCCGTCCTCCGTGCGGAAGATCCCGCGCTCGCGGTTGCTCCCGAACATGTGCCCGAGCGCGGCGACGACGGCGACATTGGCGTCGCGCGGATCGACGACGATCCGGCCGATGGCCCGCGTGGCGTCGAGGCCGGCGTGCGTCCACGTCGCGCCGCCGTCGCCCGACCGATACACGCCGTCGCCGGACGCGATGTCGTAGCGCGCCTGGATCTGGCCGGTGCCGACGTAGATCACCTTCGGGTCCGACGGCGCGATCGCCAGGGCTCCGACCGACGCGGAGCCGGCGCGATCGAAGATCGGGCTCCAGGTCGAGCCGGCGTCGTCGGTCTTCCACACTCCGCCGGCCGCGCCGCCGAAGTAGTAGACGGCCGGATCGTCGGGAACGCCGGCCGCGCAGGTGGCCCAGCCTCCCCGAAACGGCCCGACGAGCCGCCAGCGAAGGTCGGAGTAGAGGGAGGGATCGAGGGACTGGGCGGTGCCCGCCCTCGCCGCGGCCGCGAAGAACACGACGAGAGCGATAACGCGACAACCTCGGAACATGCGTACCATCCTTTCCGGCGGTGGATTCTCATATAGATTTCGGCCATGACGCTACCCACCGAACCGATCGGGAGCATTCCGCGGCCGAAGACGCTCATCGAAGGCATGAAGGCCTTCGGCGATGGCCGCATCGGCGAGGACGCCCTCGAGTCCCTCTTCGACGCCGCCGTCGGAGACACGATCCGCCGGTTCGAGGAGACGGGATCGCCCGTGATCACCGACGGGGAGCAGCGCAAGCCGAGCTTCGCGACGTATCCGATCCAGGGCCTGAAGAACCTGGCGCCGGGGGGCGTGACCATTCCTTTTCGCGACGGCCACACACGCCAGCTCCCCGTGCTGACGGCCGGCCCGTTTCGCTACGCCGCCTTCGCCTCGACATATCTCGAGGGAGCGAAGGAGTACGCTCACGTGCCGGTCAAGCAGGCCGTCATCTCGGCTTCGGCGCTGTCGCTGCTGTATCCGCCCGGCGGAATCCCGGAGTATCCGCGCGAGGAGTTCCTCGAGGACCTCGTGCGTGAGGCGGAGACCGACATCCGGCGCTGTCTCGCCGGCGGCGCGAGCGCGCAGATCGACTTTACCGAAGGAAGGCTTTCCGTGAAGCTCGATCCCTCGAAGGGGCTGCTGAACGCGTTCGTCGATCTGAACAACCGCGTTCTCGAGAGGTTCAGCGCCGAAGAGCGCAAGCACATCGGCGTGCACACGTGCCCGGGCGGCGACAGGGATTCGACCCATAGCGCCGACGTGGACTACGCCGACCTGCTGCCCGCGCTCTTTCGTCTGAACGTCGGGAACTTTTTCGTCCAGCTCGCGAGCGAGGCGGACCGGCGCCGCGTCCTCCAGATCCTCGGCGCGCACGCAACGGGAGACCGGCGCGTGTTCATCGGAGTGATCGATCCGATCGACCCGCGCGTCGAAACGCCCGCGGACGTCCGCGACCGCATCCTCGAGGCCGCGAAGTTCATCGACCCGTCGCGGCTCGGCACGACCGACGACTGCGGTTTCTCGCCCTTCGGCGACGACACCTCGACGTCGCGCGACACCGCTTTCGCCAAGATCCGCGCACGCGTCGAGGGCAATGCCGCGGCGTCGAAAGAGCTCGGCGCCTGACCGCCCCTCAGAAGTCCTCGATCCGAACCTTCGTATCGGCGTCCAGCGCGGAGGCCAGTCCGTAGAGCGAGCGGCCGTTGCGTGGATTTTTCGCGAGGTCCTCGCGGAAGATCGTCTCGGCTTCGGCGGCCCGGCCCCCGGCGAGAAGGGCCGCGCCGAGCGACTCGCGCGTCGGGTAATACCAGGGCGGCGGCTCGTCGTAGGTGAGCGCATCCTCGGCGGCGACGGCCTTCGTCCAACTCTCGATCGCGGCCTGACGTTGTCCCGCGGCTTCGGCGATGCGGGCCTCGAGGACGTTCGTCGCCACCGCAAAGAGCGCCGCGGCGCTGTTCTGTGGACCGGCCATCACTCCCTCACCGAGAGCGTCGCGTGCCGCCGCGTATTGGCCGCGCAGCGTCTCGGCCCTCTTCACGTCGCCCGCGGCGGCGGCGGACATCGCGCGGGCATACAGCCACGCGGTCCTCAACATCGGGAGCCTCGGACCGGGATCGGCCATGCGGGCGATCTCGTCCCAGCGATGAAACCGGAGGGCGACGAAGGTCGGCTGGAGCAGGAACCCCTCGAGCATCGCCATCTCGGGCACCGCCGGCAGGACGTCCGCGAAGAGGACGTCGGCCGCCTCCTTCGCCGCGGCGTAGCGGCCCGCCATCGCCGCGGCCGCCGATTCGAAGTGGACGTTGTGGTTGTAATACATCATCGGATACATGCCCTGCGCTCCCGTGGCGCGGATGTAATCCCGATCCACCCGGGCCGCGGCCGCGTTCGACTTTTCCGCGGCCACGTAGTCCCCCGTCCGCATGTAGATGTGCGACGGCATGTGCACGAGATGGCCGGCGTTCGGCACGAGCGTCTCGAGCCGCGCCGCCGATGGCAGGGCCCTCTCCGGGTGCGGCGAGGCCTCGACGGCGTGGATGATGTAGTGATTCGCGCCGGGATGGCTCGGGTCGCGCTTCAGGACGGACTCGAGCACCTCGAGGATCTCGACCGTGTCCTCGCCAGGCTTCCCGTCCGCCGTCCAGAGCTTCCAGGGATGCAGGGTCATGAGGCTCTCCGCGTAGAGCGTCGCCGCGTCGAGATCGTCCGGGTACCGGGCCGAGAGCTCGTGCATCGCGGAGGCATAGTCCCGGGCCAGCTGAGCCCTGTCGGCGGCCGCCGGGTCGGCGACGTAGCGCCGGGACAGCGCCTCGGCGTAGGCGCGCTCGTTTTCTGCGGCGCCGGCCGAAAGCGCGAGCGCCTTCTCGACCTCGCCGCGCGCCTTCTTCAAGCGCTCCGCCTCGGGCTCGGGATCGTTGTAGTTGGCGCCGAGGACGAGGGCCATTCCCCAGTGAGGCATCGGAGACTTCGGATCGAGCTCGGCGGCGCGTTCGAAGGAGCGGTACGCCTCCTCGTGATTGAACCCATACAGGAGCACTACGCCCTGGTCGAAGAACTTCTGCGCTTCGGCGCTCGACGTGCGGATGGGATGCCGGTGCGCGCCGAGGCCGGAGAGAAGCGTCCGGCGCATGGGACCTCCTCCGATGAGGCTGATTCTAAGAGATCCCACCGCCGCCGACAGGTTCTCGACCCGGTGGCGCAGGCTTTCCGGGGTCAACGGCCAGAGAGAGCCCGAGCACGCGAGTAAATTACAAGTGCGACCACCGGGCGGCGAAGCATTAACGTCTTTCTCATGAACGGGTTCTCCCCTCGCCTTCAGTACGTCGCCACCGCGGCGCCCGGATGTCCGGGGCGCCGCCGCGGCCCGTAACCCATGGCTGTGGTATTCGTACTCCTCTCTTGCCGGGCGCGCGGCTCGCGGCCAGGCATTGGGGAGGACATTCATGCGTTTCTTGAAGAGGAGCGGGCTCGGCCTGCTCGTCGTGCTCCTGGCCGGTTCTCTGGCGGCGAACGCGCAGACCTCGGCCAAACCGGCGTCGAAACCCGCCTCGAAGGCCGCGGCGAAACCGGCCGCCGCGGGCGTTCCCGGCCAGCCGGTCAGGGTCACGTCGGTCGAAGGCATCACCGAATACCGCCTGTCGAACGGACTGCGCGTTCTGCTCTTTCCGGATCCGACCAAGGCCACCATCACCGTCAACATCACCTACCAGGTCGGCTCGCGCAACGAGAACTACGGCGAGACCGGCATGGCGCACCTGCTCGAGCACATGGTCTTCAAGGGCACGCCCAACCACAAGAACATCCCGCAGGAGCTGACGGCCCACGGCGCGCGACCCAACGGATCGACGTGGTTCGACCGGACGAACTACTTCGAGACTTTCCAGGCGACGGACGAGAACCTCAAATGGGCTCTCGACCTCGAAGCCGACCGGATGATCAATTCGTACATCGCCAAGAAGGACCTCGACAGCGAGATGACGGTCGTGCGCAACGAGTTCGAGCTCGGCGAGAACGACCCGGCCTCCATCCTCGAGGAGCGCGTCCTGTCGACGGCGTACCTCTGGCACAACTACGGAAAGTCCACGATCGGCGCGAAGTCGGATCTCGAGAACGTGCCGATCGACCGCCTCCAGGCGTTCTACCGGATGTTCTACCAGCCGGACAACGCGGTCCTCCTCGTCGCCGGAAAGTTCGACGAGGCGAAGACCCTCGATCTGGTCAACCGGAGCTTCGGCAGGATTCCGAAGCCGACGCGCAAGCTCCCGACCTTCTACACGCTCGACCCGACGCAGGACGGCGAGCGGACGGTCACGCTCCGCCGGGTCGGCGACGTCCAGGCGCTCGCCGCGGCCTACCACGTCCCCTCGGGAACGGATCCCACGGCCGGCGCCCTCAACCTCCTGGAGCAGATCCTGACCGACACGCCCTCGGGACGCCTCTACAAGGCGCTCGTCGAGACGAAGAAGGCGACGTCGGTCGGCGGCTACTTCATGGAGCTGCACGACCCCGGCTTCATGATGTTCAACGCCGAGGTCCGCCAGGACCAGAACATCGACGACGCGAAGAAGGCGTTCGTCGAGACGCTCGACGCCGCCGGAGGCTCCGCGCCGATCACCCGGGAGGAGGTCGAGCGCGCCCGCGCCACGATCCTGAAGAACGTGGACTTGATGCTCAACAACGCGGATCGCGTCGGCCTGAACCTCTCCGAGTACATCGGCCAGGGCGACTGGCGCCTCTTCTTCCTCAACCGCGATCGCGTCCGGAAGGCGAGCCTCGAGGACGTGCAGAAGGTGGCCTCGGAATACCTGAAACCGTCGAACCGGACCCTCGGCGTGTTCCTGCCGACGGCCAAGCCCGATCGCGCCGAAGTCCCGCCGCCCGTCGCCGCGGCCGACGTCGTCAAGGATTACAAGGGCGACGCGGCCATGGCGGCCGGCGAGGCCTTCGACCCCTCGCCCGCGAACATCGAATCGCGCACGAAACGCTCGGAGCTCCCCAACGGCATGAAGCTCGCCCTGCTCTCGAAGAAGACGCGCGGAGGCACGGTCGTCGGGGCGATGACGCTGCGCTTCGGCGACGAAAAGTCCCTCGTCGGCACCGCCACCACCGCGGATCTCGCCGCCGACATGCTCATGCGCGGCACGACCAGGCACACGCGCCAGCAGATCCAGGACGAGCTCGACCGCCTGAAGGCCCGCGTCAGCGTCTCAGGCCGGCCGAACCAGGCCGTCGTGTCGATCGAGACCATTCGCGAGAACTTTCCCGAGGTCCTGAAGCTCGTCGCCGAGATCCTGCGCGAGCCGTCGTTCCCGGCCAAGGAGTTCGAAGAGCTCCAGCAGGAAAACCTGGCCGGCATCGAGCAGAACAAGAGCGAGCCGAACGCCCTCGCCCCGAACGTCTATCAGCGCCACATGAACCCGTACCCGAAGGGAGACGTCCGGTACGTGGAGTCCTTCGACGAATCGCTGGCGGCGTACAAGGCGGCG
The DNA here is from genome assembly GCA_963736455.1 of uncultured Acidobacteriota bacterium. Taxonomy (GTDB): domain Bacteria; phylum Acidobacteriota; class Thermoanaerobaculia; order UBA5066; family Gp7-AA6; genus DAHUXD01. The sequence continues at coordinate 2,528,220 of CAVTON010000001.1, read as the reverse complement.
ACGCTCGAAGACGCGAAGAAGTTCTACTCCGGGTTCTACGGCGCGTCCAACGGCGAGCTGGCCGTGGTCGGAGACATCGACGAGCCGGCCGTGGCAAAGCTCGCCGCCGACCTCTTCGGCGACTGGAAGAGCCCGGCCCGGTTCGAGCGCGTGCCTCAGGTCTACCAAAATGTGAAGGCCGAGAACAAGTCGCTCGAGACGCCGGACAAGGCCAACGCCTTCTTCATCGCGGGCCTGAACCTGCCGATCCAGGACGACGATCCGGACTATCCCGCGCTCGTCCTCGGCAACTACATGCTGGGCGGCGGCTTCCTGAACTCGCGCCTCGCGGTCCGCATCCGGCAGAAGGACGGCCTCTCGTACGGCGTCGGCTCCCAGGTCAGCGCATCGCCCCTCGACAAGTCCGGTTCGTTCACCACGTTCGCGATCTATGCGCCCCAGAACGAGGCAAGGCTCGAAGCGGCCTTCCAGGAGGAGCTCGCGCGCGTTCTGAAGGACGGCTTCGAGGCCAAGGAGATCGCGGAGGCCAAGTCCGGGTGGCTGCAGTCCCGCCAGGTCGGCCGGGCACAGGATCCCCAGCTCGCGCGCACGCTCGCCAACGACCTCTACATTCACCGGACGCTCGCCTGGGACGGCGCGTTCGAGAAGAAGGTCGAGGGACTGACGGGAGATCAGATCCTGACCGTCATGCGCAAGTACATCGATCCCGCGAAGGTGACCATCGTGAAGGCGGGAGACTTCGCGAAAGCCGCGCCGGCGGCGGCCGCCCCCGCGCCCAAGAACTGACGCGATGGACCGCCGCCCACTCGTTCTCGCCGCCGCAATCACGGCTCTCTTGCCGGCGCTTCCGGCCCGTGCCGGCGATGCCACTCCTCCCACGGCCGCGAAGGTGCCCCACATGCAGACGCTGCACGGAGATGCTCTCGAAGACGACTACTTCTGGATGCGCGAGCGGGACAACCCGAAGGTGCGCGCATACCTCGAGGCGGAGAACGCCTACAGCGACGCCTTCATGAAACCGACCGAGCCGCTCCAGAAGACGCTCTACGACGAAATGCTCGGGCGGATCAAGGAGACGGACCTGACGGTCCCGTATCGCGAAGGCGGCTGGTACTACTACTCGCGGACCGAAAAGGGAAAGCAGTATCCGATCTACTGCCGCAGGAAGGGCAGCCTCGAGGCGCCCGAGCAGGTCTACCTCGACGTGAACGCGCTCGCCGCCGGTCAGAAGTTCATGGCCGTCGCGGCGAGGCACGTCAGCGACGACGGGAACCTTCTCGCCTACACGACCGACAACACCGGGTTTCGGGACTACACCCTCTCGATCAAGGATCTGACGACCGGAAAGCTCTTTCCCGAGCACGTCGCCCGCGTCGCGTCGGTCGCCTGGGCGGCCGACAATAAGACTCTCTTCTATGCGACGACCGATCCCGCCAAGCGGCCGTTCCGCCTCTATCGGCACGTCCTCGGCACGGATCCGTCCGCCGACACGCTCCTCGACGAGGAGAAAGACGAGAAGTTCCGCGTCTTCGTCGGCCGCTCGCGCAGCCGGGCCGTGATCTTCGTCGGCTCCGCCTCGCACACGTCGAGCGAGTGGAGCTGGCTCCCGGCCGATCGGCCGACCGCGGCTCTGCGGATGATCTCGCCGCGCGAGAAGGATCACGAGTACGACGTCGAGCACCGCGGCGATCTCTTCTACATCCGGTCGAACAAGGGCTGCCGCAACTTCCGCGCCGTCACGGCGCCGATGTCCGATCCGGCGCAGGCCGGCTGGAAGGAGCTGCTGCCCTGCCGGGGCGACGTCATGCTCGAGTCGATCGACGCCTTCGCGGACTGGGGCGTCTTCTCCGAGCGCCAGGACGCCCTGCCCCGCCTCTCGATCATGAACTGGAAGACCGGCGCGTCCTACCGCGTCGACTTTCCCGAGGCGATCTACTCGGCGTATCTCACGAACAACGACGAGTTCGACACGAACGAGCTGCGCTTCGCGTACGAATCCTTCACCACGCCGCCGGCGATCTACGACTTCGACATGACGACCAGGCAGCGAAAGCTCCTGAAGCAGTACGAGGTCCTCGGCGGCTACGACGCCTCGCGGTACACCTCGGAGCGGCGCTACGCGACCGCGGCCGACGGCTCACGGATCCCGATCTCGGTGGTCTACAAGAAGGGCTTCGTCGCCGACGGCAAGGCCCCCATGCTCCTGACCGCTTACGGCTCTTACGGTGCTCCCTGGGAGGTCGAGTTCAGCTCGAACGTCGTGAGCCTGCTCGACCGCGGCGTCGTCTACGCCATCGGCCACATCCGCGGCGGCGGCGATCTCGGCAAGAGGTGGCATGACGAAGGCCGCATGATGTCGAAGAAGAACACCTTCACCGACTTCATAGCCGTCGCCGAGGCCCTCATCGCCGACCGTTACACCTCGAAGGATCGTCTGGTCATCGAGGGCGTCAGCGCCGGAGGCCTTCTCATGGGCGCCGTCACGAACATGCGGCCCGATCTCTTCAAGGCCGTCGTCGCGAAAGTGCCGTTCGTCGACGTCATCAACACGATGCTCGACGAGTCGCTGCCCTTGACCGTCGGCGAGTTCGAGGAGTGGGGCAACCCCAAGATCAAGGCCGAGTACGAGTACATGAAGACGTACAGCCCGTACGACAACCTCGCGGCGAAGGCCTACCCGGCGATGCTCGTGAAGACGTCCTTCGACGACAGCCAGGTCATGTATTGGGAACCGGCGAAGTACGTCGCCAGGATGCGCAGCCTGAAGACCGATCAGAATCCCCTGATCTTCAAGATCAACATGGCGGGCGGCCACGGCGGATCCTCCGGACGCTATGACCGGCTGAAGGAGACGGCCTTCGACTACGCCTTCATCCTCAAGGAACAGGGGATCGAGAAATAGTCACGTCCGACGGGCGCGCCCTCCTGAGACATCCCTTCTCCCCCGGAGGGAGGAGAGGGCGAGGGTGAGGGTGATCGAGGCGGCAGCCGCCATTGCGCTATTCCTCCTCGCCCTCTCGCTTTCCGCCGCCGAGCTGCCCGTCTCCGAGTTCCAGGCCCGCCGCACCGAGGCGATGCGCCGATTCCCGGACGGAATCCTCCTCGCCCGATCGCGGGCCTTCCAGTTCCACTCCGACCAGGACTCCGTCGCCGCGTTCCGGCAGGATCCCGACTTCTTCTATTTCACGGGCCTTCCGAGCGCCGTCGGCGCGGTCCTCGCGATCGACGGTGCGGCCCGAGAGACGTGGCTCTTCGTCCCGGCGAAGCTGCCCGGCGTGGCCGGAATGCTCGAGATCCTCCGCGTCGCCCCGGGCCCTGAGACGGCGAAGCGGCTCGGGATCGACCATGTGGTCGACCGCGGCGAGCTCTCGACCTTCCTGATCCGGCGCGAAGAGGCCAGACCCGAGCTCCGGCTCTACGCCCGCGGCGTGACCGGGGAACACGCGGCTCCGATCGCCGCGGCGCTCGACGACCCGGGCGCGGCGTGGGCCCATGCGCTCGGCGAGCTGTGGCCCGCCGCCCGAATCCAGGACGCCTCGCCCGTTCTGACCGGGATGCGGCTGGTCAAGAGTCCCGCCGAGATCGCAATCCTCCGGCGCGTCGGAAGGGCGAGCGCCTCGGCGCTGTCCGCCGGCCTCGCCGCGATCGAGCCCGGCCGCCCTCAGCGCGAGGCGGAGGCGAAGGTCGTGTCGGCGTGCATCGCCGCAGGCGCCGAGGGCCCCTCCTTCTGGCCGTGGGTGATGACCGGCCCGACGAGCGCATTCCCGGTGCCCTTCGAGTCGCTCGGCGACTATCGGCACTTGAACCGCGCGATGAAGGCGGGCGAGATCGCCCGCGTGGACGTGGGCTGCGATCTCGATCATTACGAGGGCGACGTCGGCCGCACGGCCCCGGTCTCCGGCCGTTTCGACGACGGCCAGCGCGAGACCTGGGAGCTGCTCCTCGCCGCCTACCGCTCGGGACTCGCGATCCTGCGCGACGGGGTGAAGCGGGACGACGTCTTCGCGGCGAGCCTGGCGGAGGTGCGCCGGCGGCAGCCGGCTCTGAAGACTCCTCTCGGAAGACACGCCGCCGCAACGCTGCTCGCCCAGGACGGGCTCCGGTGGTGGGAAATCCACGGCGTCGGCCTCGACAGCGCCGAGGGCGAGCCGGAAGTCCTCCGCGCGGGTATGACGGTCGACTTCGAGCCGATCTTCTCGGTCGAGGGCCAGGGCTTCTACCTCGAAGACATGATCCTCGTCACGCAGACCGGCCACGAGATCCTGACGCCGGGCCTGCCCTACTCGGCCGAGGAAATCGAGCGCGCAACCCGCCCGGACAAGGGTCAACCCTGACGGGTCGGGGCCGATCATGCCCAGGCCGCCCGCGATATGGTGATATTCTATCCACATGAAAGCTGTACAGGTCCTCTTTGACGAGCCGCTCCTGCGGCGCCTGGACGCCGACGAGGAAGTCCGCGAGCTCGGACGCTCGGCGGTTCTGCGCCGGGCCGCGGCCGAATACCTCCGCAAGCGCCGCGCCAGGCGGGTCTCCGAGCTGTACCGCAGGGCCTACTCCCCGAAGGGAAACCTCGGCGACGAGTTTGCCGGCTGGGAAAATCAAGGCACGTGGCCCGAGAGGTAAATCGCGGAGAGATCTGGTCCTATCGCTTCTCGTCGCCCGACAAGCGCCGGCCGGTGCTCGTCCTGTCGCGACAGGAGGTCATCGGGCTTCTCCACACGGTCATGGTCGCTCCCGTGACGTCCACGATTCGGGGGGCGCCGAGCGAGGTTCTCGTCGGTGCGGACGAGGGCCTGAAACACCCCTCGGCCGTGAATCTCGATCACGTCCAGACCGTGGAGAAGAATCGGCTCACCGGTTTCGTGGGCAGCGTCGGCCCCCGCAAGATGTCGGAGGTCTGCCGCGCCCTCGCCGTCGCGGCGGGCTGCGACGGCTGATGCGCCGCGGATAGAATCCCGGCCACGTGACCCTCGCATCCGGCTCCAAGCTCGGTCCGTACGAGATCCTCGGCCAGATCGGCGCCGGGGGAATGGGAGAGGTTTATCGGGCGAAGGACCCGAGGCTCTCTCGCGAAGTCGCCATCAAGGTGCTGCCGGCGTCGTTCTCCGGCGACGCCGATCGCCTGCGCCGCTTCGAGCAGGAGGCGAAGGCGGCCGGAGTCCTCAACCACCCGAACATCACGGCCGTCTACGACATCGGGACGAACGCGTCGGACGGCGCGCCCTACGTCGTCCAGGAGCTCCTCGAGGGCGAGACGCTGCGAGCGGTGCTCGCCGCGGGAAGGCTTGCCCCGCGCAGGGCGATCGACTACGCGCTGCAGACGACACACGGACTGGCCGCCGCGCACGACAAGGGCATCGTCCACAGGGACCTGAAGCCCGAGAACCTCTTCGTCACCCGCGACGGCCGCGTCAAGATCCTCGACTTCGGCCTCGCCAAGCTGATGCCGTTCGGAGACGGGTCCGGTCCGCAGACGAATCTGCCAACCGTGACGGGCACCGAGCCCGGCGTCGTCATGGGCACGCTCGGCTACATGTCGCCCGAGCAGATCAAGGGCAGGTCCGCCGACGCGCGGTCGGACATCTTCTCCTTCGGCGCGATCCTTTACGAGATGCTCTCGGGAAAGCGCGCCTTCCATGCCGACTCGGCCGGCGAGACGATGGCGGCGATCCTCAAGGAGGAGCCGGCGGATCTTTCGGTCACGAACCAGGCCATCTCGCCGGGCCTCGAGCGCATCGTCCGCCACTGCCTCGAGAAGAACCCCGAACAGCGCTTCCACTCGGCGCACGACCTCGCGTTCGACATCGAGGCGCTCTCGGGCACGTCGGGACAGACCGCCGCACCGGCGAAACATCGGCCGCTCCGGATCTCTCCCGCCGCCGTCGGTGTCGCCGGGCTCGCGGTCGGATTCGCCGTCGCGTATCTGGCCCTCCGCGGACGCAGCGCGCGCCCGGCCGGCGAGGGCGCGATGCCGACGTACACACGCCTCACCAACCTCTCCGGCGCCGAGGAGTTTCCGGCGCTCTCGCCGGACGGGCAGCTCGTGGCCTTCGTGCATCGGGCCAACGGAAGGGCGAGCATCTTCGCCCAGCGCGCCGGTAGTCGGAAGCCGTCGAACCTCACCGCCGACTGCGACCGCGAGAGCGACGCGCCGGCGTTCTCACCCGACGGCGCGCAGATCGCCTACGCGTCGCAGTGCGGCGACGGCGGACTGTTCGTGATGAGCGCGACGGGAGAGAACGCGCGGCGGCTGACGCCCTTCGGAAGCGATCCCGCCTGGTCGCCGGACGGCCGGGAGATCGTCTACGCGACCGAGCCCATCCAGCGTCCGTATGGGCGCCAGGGGACGAGCGAGCTGTGGGCGGTGGACGTCGGGTCGGGCAAGACGCGGCGCGTCCTGACCGGGCAGGACGGAGTCCAGCCGAACGTTTCGCCCCACGGACTGCGCATCGCGTACTGGGCGCTCCCGACGGGCGGCAGCCAGCGCGACGTCTGGACGATTCCCTACGGCGGGCTCAAGAGCGGCGAACGGCCGGTGGCCGTCACGAACGATCTCGCGGTCGACTGGAACCCGGTCTGGGCGCCCGACGGCCGCAGCCTGTACTTCCTCTCCAACCGCAACGGCGTGATGAACCTCTGGCGCGTCCCGATCGACGAAGCGACGGGAAGCGTCCTGGGGCCGGCCGAGCCGCTCGGCCTTCCGGCCCGCGAGGTCGGAGGCCTCGCGGTCGCGAGGGACGGGCGCCACATCGCGTTCGTCGACCGGAGGACCACCCACGCGATCGAACGCCTCACGCTCGATGCCGACGGCCGCACGGCCGGCAAGCCGGAGGCGGTCTACGAGGGCTCCCAGGAGATCGCGGACTTCGACCTCTCGCCGGACGGCAAGACGCTCGCGTTCGATTCCCGGGGCGGCGCGCAGGACGACCTCTTCGTGATGTCCTCCGACGGCTCGGGATTCCGCCAGCTTCTCGACGATGCACCGAGAGACCGCCATCCGACGTTCTCCCCGGACGGCAAGCGGCTCGTCTTCATCTCCGACCGCACCGGGCGCTACGAAGTGTGGGCGATCTCGACCGACGGCAGCGGGCTGACCGAATTGACGAAGACCGACAAGGACACGCTCATCGAGCCGATGATCTCGCCCGACGGCCGCCGCGTCGCCGCGCACACGACCACGAGCGCAGTGCTCTTCCCGATGAACGACCGCGGCACGGCCGGACCGATCGAGGAAATTCGGGGACCGGCCGACGGCGTGATGTTTTTTCCGATGGCCTGGTCGCCCGACGGACGCCGGATCTTCGGCTCGGGGGTGACGCTCAAGGATCATGCGACGGCGAGTCTTCTCGTCTACGACGTCGAAACGACGAAGCTCTCGGAGCCCGTTCCCGGCTACAGGACGCTCGGACGGGCCAACCGGGGATCGAGCTTCGGCAGCCGCTTCGTCTATCGCGACGCCGACGGCATCCACGTCATGGACCCGGCGGCGAAATCCGACCGGCTCGTGCTGCCGCATCCGCCGTCGGGCGCCTACACCAACGTCGCCTGCCGGAACGCGGCATGCTTCGTGGTCCGCGGGAGCAACAGCGCCGACATCTGGATGCGGACCGAGGCCGAGGCGAAGAAGCCGTGACACTCGCCACCGGATCCAAACTCGGACCCTACGAAATCCTCGGCCAGATCGGCGCCGGGGGCATGGGCGAGGTCTATCGGGCGCGCGATCCGCGGCTCTCCCGCGAGGTCGCGATCAAGGTACTGCCCGCGTCGTTCTCGCAGGACGCCGATCGTCTGCGCCGATTCGAGCAGGAGGCGAAAGCCGCGGGGGTCCTCAACCACCCCAACATCACCGCCGTCTACGACATCGGTAGCGCCGACGGGGCGCCTTACGTCGTCCAGGAGCTGCTCGAAGGCGAGACGCTGCGCTCGGTCCTCGCGGGCGGGAAGGTCGCGCAGAGAAAGTGCATCGACTACGCCCTACAGACCGCGAAGGGCCTCGCCGCCGCGCACGACAAGGGCATCGTCCATCGGGACCTGAAGCCCGAGAATCTCTTCGTCACGAGGGACGGCCGGCTCAAGATCCTCGACTTCGGCCTCGCGAAGCTGACCCACCAGGAGGAAGGTTCGCAGGTCACCAACCTTCCGACCGCGACCGCCGGGACCGAACCGGGCGTCGTCATGGGAACCCTCGGCTACATGTCGCCCGAGCAGGTCCGCGGCAGGACCGCCGATGCGCGTTCGGACCTTTTCTCCTTCGGGGCGATCCTCTACGAGATGCTCTCGGGCAAGAGAGCGTTCCACGGCGACACGGCGGCCGACACGATGTCGGCGATCCTGAAGGAAGATCCGCCCGATCTCTCCGTCACGAATCAGGCCATCTCGCCCGGCCTCGAACGCATCGTGCGCCACTGTCTCGAAAAGAGCCCCGAGCAGCGCTTCCACTCCGCCCACGACCTCGCCTTCGACCTCGAGGCGCTGTCGACGGCGTCCGGGCAGCCCTCGTCCATCGGGGGGGTCAAGGCCGTGCGCGGACCGTGGGTGAGGGTGCCGGTCCTCGTGGCGGCCGCCGCCGTCCTGCTCGGCGCGCTGGTCGGCCACTTACTCTGGAAGCCCGCGAACCCGTCGTCGCCGTCGTACCGACGGCTGACGTTTCGTCGCGGAAACCTCGGCACGGCACGCTTTGCCCCGGACGGCCGCGGCGTCGTCTACGGCGCTTCGTGGGAAGGACAGCCGATCGAGATCTACACGACGCGTCCCGAGGGACCGGAATCCACTCCGATCGGCGTCAAGAACGCAGACCTCTTCTCGGTGTCCTCCTCGGGAGAGCTCGCCATCTCCCGGCGGGAACGCTTCCTCGGCGGCCCATCGGGGGAGGGCACGCTCGCCACCGTGCCCCTCGGAGGCGGCGCGCCGCGGGCGATCGCCGAGAACATCGAGCGGGCCGCCTGGACGCCCGACGGCAAGCAGATCGCGATCGTTCGATTCTTCGGCGGCCATACGCGCGTCGAGCTGCCTCTCGGAAAAGTCCTCTTCACATCGGAGCGTGGCATTAGCGGCATTCGGTTCTCGCCTCGAGGGGATCGCATTGCGGTGTTCGTCGGCGCAACCGAAGGCCGGTCGATCCTGACGGTGGACCGCTCCGGAAAAGCGACGACCCTGGTGAAAGACGGGATTCGAGGCCAGGGGCTCGCCTGGTCGCCCTCCGGCGTGGAGATCTGGTACGACGATCTCGGCGAGCGAGGACAGTACCTCATCAAGAGCGTTGACGTTTCCGGGCGCCAGCGCGTGGTGGACACGGTTCCGGTCGGCCTCATCGTCCACGACATCTCCCGCGACGGGCGGGTGCTCGTCGAACGATACGGGAGCCAGCCGGGCATCCTCGGCCTCGCTCCCGGAGACACGAAGGAGCGCCAGCTCGCGTGGTTCGACCAGTCGCGCCTCTCCGGCATGAGCGACGACGGCCGCACGATCCTCATCAACGAGGGCGGCGATGCGGCCGGCGTCAATGGCGCGTACTACGTGCGCACGACGGATGGGGCGCCGGCCATCAAGCTCGGGGAAGGCGTGGCGCTGGACCTTTCGACCGACGGGAAATGGGTGCTGGCGCGCCCACCCGGCGCCGACAGGCGCTACGTGCTCGCGCCCACGGGCACGGGAACCCCGATCGCCATCGACGAGACCGGGTTCGAGAGCGTGGGAAGCGTTTCTCTCTTTCCCGACGGAAAAAGGCTGCTCCTGCACGCCACGCCGCCGGGCGCGAAGCGCCGCCTTTACGTCCAGGACCTTCCCGACGGAAAGCCCCGGCCGATCACCGAAAGAGCGTACGGAGTTCCCCAGAGCGCGATTTCCCCCGACGGGGCGTGGGCCGCGGTGTGGGGAGAGTGGACCGAGGACCTCTTCCTGATCCCGACGGCCGGTGGCGATCCGCGGCACATCGCCAACACGAAGGACCTCGATTTCATTCGCTGGTCTTCCGACGGCAAGTTCATCTTCGGCGTCGTCAGCGGGAGCATCCCCGCCCACGTCGTCCGGGTGGAGGTCGCCACGTCCCGGCGCGAAGACTGGAAGGACCTCGCTCCCGCCGAGCTGTCCGGCATCATCGGCATAGGCCCCGTTTACCTCACGCCGGACGGAAAATCCTGGGTCTACGGCTACGGCCGCGCCGCCACGTCGGATCTCTACCTCGTGGAAGGCCTGAAGTAACCAATTAGGAGCCGACCGCATGGCCCTCGAGCGCGCGCTCAGAACCCGGGACATCGTCCTCTTCAACGTCGCCGCGATCGTCGGCATGCGCTGGATCGCGCTCGCGGCGGCGTCGGGGCCGTCGTCGCTCTTTCTCTGGGTCCTCGCGGCGCTGGTCTTCTTCATTCCCCAGGGATTCGCGGTCACGGCGCTCTCATCGGCGATCCCGGAAGAAGGCGGGCTCTACGTCTGGACCTCGAGGGCGTTCGGGCAGCGCCAGGGATTCCTCGCGGGCTGGCTCTACTGGGCGTCGAACATCACCTACTTCCCGACGCTGACGCTCTCGACGGTCGTCTTCGCCCTCTACGTCTTCGGGACGAAGTACGCCGCGCTCGAGCAGAGCCAGACCTACGCCGCCGGAGCATCGCTCGTCCTGCTGGCGATCGCGCTTCTGTTCAACATCGTGGGCATGAAGACCGGCAAGTGGGTGCAGAACATCGGAGGTCTCGCCCAATGGCTGCCTTCCCTCGTTCTGCTCTTCGTCGGCATCGTCGCGCTGACGAGCTCCGGATCGGCGACCCCGATGCCCGCGGCATCGCTCCTGCCGAACTTCGCGGCGCTGCCGACCGTGCTGTTCTTCGCGAACCTCTGTTTCGGCTATGCCGGGCTCGAGCTCGCGCCGACGATGGCGGGCGAGGTCGTCGAGCCGCGCCGGACGTTTCCGCGAGCGATTGCGATCTCCGGCATCTCGATCGCCGCCTGTTATCTGCTCGGAACGATCTCGATCCTCTGGGCGCTGCCGAAGAGCGAGGTCTCGATCCTCTCCGGCGTGAACCAGGCGATCACGAAGGCCGGGGCGGCCCACGGCTTCGCCTGGCTCGGTCCCCCGATCGCTCTCCTGATGACGCTCGCCGGCCTCGGCGGCATCGGCGCCTGGCTCATCGGTACGGCGCGTTTGCTCTTCGTCGGCGGTCTCGACCGGTACCTCCCGGCGATCTTCGCGAAGACCCATCCGAAGTGGAAGACGCCCTGGTTCGCCATGGTCTTCCAGGCCGCGTTCTCCGCGATCTTCATCCTCGCGGCCACCCAGGGCTCGACCGTGAAGGACGCGTACCTGAAGCTCGTCAACGCGACCCTCATCGTGTACTTCCTGCCCTACCTCTACATGTTCGCTTCGGCGATCCGACTGCGCGCGGAAATCGCCCGCCAGCCCGAGGCCATTCCGGTTCCGGGCGGAAGAGCGGGAAGTGTCTTCTGGAACAGCCTCGGGTTCCTGACGACGCTCGTCTCGATCGTTCTCGCCCTCATCCCTCCGGCCGACACGCCGGACAGGACGGGGTTCTTCGTCCAGGTCTTCATCGGCTCGTTCGGATTCCTCTTCGCCGGATTCATCCTCTACGCGCTCGCCGAGCGCCGGCGCCGCGCCGCGGCGTAGAATCGCCCCTTCGGGGGACCTCGATCCTGACGCCCAGGCAAACGATCCTCCTGGTCGGGGAGGATGGCGACACGCGCGGCGGCATCGAACCGGTGCTGACGGCCGACGGCTATCAGGTTCTCTCGGCCGAGACCTGCCGAAGCGCGCTCGAGCGTCTCCGCAGCGCGCGGCCCGCGGCGATCGTCGCCGCCGGCCGGCTCCCCGACGGCAACGCCCTCGACCTTCTGTCGCGCGTCCGCGCCGAGGGAATGGACGTGTCGTTCATCGTCCTCGCCGAGGCGCTCGACCTCCAGATCGCCGTCCAGGCCCTGCAGGACGGAGCGGACCAGTTCCTGATCCGGCCCGTCAACCGGCTGGCGCTTCTTCTCGTCCTGCAGCGGGCGCTCGAGAACCGGCTGAACCGGCGCCGGCAGCGTCAGAACGAGGCCTCTCGCCGGCGCGAGCCGATCGACCCGTTCCTCGGCGGGAGCCGCGCGATTCGCGAGCTCGAAGAACGAGCCAAGCGCGTCCTCGACGCCGACCGGCCGGTGCTCATCCAGGGAGAGACCGGAACCGGAAAGGGCGTGCTGGCCTCCTGGCTTCACCGGAGCGGCCCCGCGGGGGACGAGGTGTTCGTCGACTTGAACTGCGCGGGCCTGAACCGCGAGCTGCTCGAGACCGAGCTCTTCGGCCACGAGAAGGGCGCCTTCACCGGCGCGATCGCGGCGAAGACCGGCCTGTTCGAGAGCGCGGACGGCGGGACGCTGTTCCTCGACGAGATCGGCGACATCGACCTCCAGATCCAGCCCAAGCTGCTGAAGGTGCTCGAGGAAGGGAGGTTTCGCCGCCTCGGCGACGTGCGCGACCGCACCGCTCGCGTCCGGTTGATCGCCGCGACGCACCAGGACCTGGCGGAGCTCGTCTCGCAGAAGAGGTTTCGCGAGGATCTCTTCTATCGCATCAGCGCGATCCCGCTCCGGCTCCCGGCCCTGCGGGAACGCGCCGAGGACATCCCCGCGCTCGCGGAGCAGTTCCTGTCCCGCATCTGCGCCGATCTCGGCCGGCGTCCTTCGGCCCTCTCGCCCGCCGCCCGGCGCCGGCTGCAGGCTCATTCCTGGCCCGGCAACATTCGCGAGCTCCGCAACGTCCTCGAGCGTGCCGTGCTCCTGAATCCATCCGAAGTCCTCGCCGCCGAAGCCCTCGGACTCGAAATGGGCGCCGTGCGCGTTCAGCCGCCTCCCGACGGACCGACGACTCTGAAGGAAGCCGAGCGCATCCTGATCGAGAGGATGCTCGGGGAAGAGCACGGAAACATCGAGCGCACGGCGAGCAAGCTCGGGATCTCGCGAAGCTCGCTGTACCAGAGGATCCAGAGGCACCGGATCACGGTGTCCAGAATTTAGATTTCGAACACCGGAACGTGGACGGGGCGCCTGCCGCGCTCCCGAGCCTCGCGGCAAACCGCTGAGAGCCAGGACGTTGGCCGAAGCGCGCCCCGCGCGTTTTCTGGCCCGCGCATTGCCCTTACCTCCGATCGCCAAGGAGGAAGGTCATGAACGAGAAGAAGACGATGAAGCAAGTGGGTTGGTGGGCGGCGGTGGCGGCTCTGGTTCTGGCGGGTGTTTTCGGAATCGCGGGAGCGCCTCGAGTGGACGCGCGGGTTCCCGAAATCTCGAAGGCTTCGGTCTCGACGGCCCCGGTTCAGCCCGGCGAGGCCCACGCGGACTCGGACACCTGCGATCTCCAGCTCGACTGAACGAACTTCACGGATCTTACCGAAGGAAAACGGCGGCTCTCTCGAGCCGCCGTTTTCGCGGGGGCTACCTGATCGCCACCGCGAGCGTGTCGTGGTGCAGCGCAATGAGCGTCCGGAGATAGGGACCGATCGTCTTCGCGCCGTCGAAGCCCGCGGCGCGCGCGGCCTCCTCAGACTTCGCCTCGGGGACGTCCGCGCTCTCGGCGTAGTGCTTGAGATCGCGATAGGCGCCGATCGTGAAGAGGCTCCACGGCGCCCCGGAGTCGCGGACGAAGATGAAGTTCTGAGGGAGGCCGAGCCTCTTCGAGTAGTCGTTCTCCATCTCCCTCTGCTGGTAAAGGCCCCTCTGCTTTCCCGGCAGCGCCTCGAACATCTCGATGTGGAAAAAGCCGGCCTTCTCGAGAACGCCGCGCACCTCGGCGAGCGGCGGCCCGTAGACGAACACGTCCTCCTGCCACGCGACGTCGGCGGAGAGCTTCTCGAGGGCCGCCGCGGCCTCCTGCCGGGCGCGCCGCCGCTTCTCGATCCGGTCCGCCGAGTCGTATTCGCCCCAGCTGCCCATCGGAAAGAGCAGCATCAGGTCCCAGCGATCGCCCTGGCTGTGCCGCATCGCGATCGGCGGCGAGTCGCCACTGTCCCGGAGGCCGGGCCAACCCGCCTTGTACAGATCGATCACCTCGAGGAGCTTGCCCGGGGCCGCCTGGAGGAGCGTCGCCCGATAGAGGTACCCGGAGGGGTCGGGGGACGCCGAGACCCGAAGAGCCAGGTGAAGGGCGAGGACGAGTCCGGCTGCGTTCATGTCGCCTCCGGGCCCGTATTCTGAGGCTCTCCCGCCCCTTCCGAGCCGGCTTTTCGGCCCGTCTGTGCTAACATTTTTGAATTACAGCGATGAAATTCACGAGTGTCGTTGCCCGGAGCTTTTCGACGGCCGAAGCCGCGCGCCTGACCGGCCTTTCGGCCAGGCAACTCGACCATTGGGACAGGAAGGGCTTCCTGCGTCCCTCGCTCGAGAGGGCCCGCGGCTACGGCTCCGCGCGGCGCTATTCCTTCGCCGACGTCGTCCGGTTGCGCGTCGCGGCGCGGCTGCGCTCGAATGGCGTCGGCCTCGCGCGCATCCGGAAGTGCGCCGAGGCGCTGGCGAGGCTCGATCCGCAGTCGGACCTCGGTCAGGCGCGGCTGCTCGTCGTCGGATCCGCCGTGCTCTGGGCGCGGACCGACCGCGAAGTCGTGGACCTGCTCCAGGATGGACAGCTCGTCCTGGTCTGCTCGCTCGGCGACGCCGTGGCCGAGGCCGCGGGCGCCGTCGCCCGGCTCTCGCGCGAGATCGAACGCGCGGAGACCGCGGCGCCGCGCCGGCGGCGGGCGAGGGACGCGTAGCCGCTCGCGAAGCGAGCGTATCGGCGGGCGTGAGAAGAATGCGGGAATCCGAAGATCCGGGGGCCAGGATCGGCCGCCTCGCGCGCCTCGGCCGCCAGCGCGATTTCCCGCTCGCGCGCTTTCAGAAGTCGCTCGACTCCGCCGCCCACAACGGCGAACGCGGCGACGTGCTGCGCCAGCTCCTGACGGACTGGACCGGGATCCCGTTCGACGCCGAGGAAGCCCTCGAGCGCTGGGGCGAGATCGAGCGCCTCGTCGCCGGCCTGCGCGACAAGCTCGGCGCTCCGCTCGGCCTTCAGACGGTCCTGCTCCATTACCTCCACAGCCAGAAGGGGATGCTGAAGGAGCCGCGGCTGGTCTCCGAGGCGGACCTGGCGGTGCTGCGCGTCAATGCCATCACGGATCCGCTGACGGGCCTCTACAACCGGCGATTCCTCGTCGATCACCTCTCGCGGGAGGTCTCGCGGGCGGAGCGCTCGGAGAGCATCGTCTCCCTGGTCCTCATGGACCTGAAGGGTTTCAAGGCCATCAACGACCGCCTCGGCCATCCGGTCGGCGACAGCGTGCTCGTGCGGACCGCGCGCGTGATCCGCGAGTCGCTGCGGGCCGTGGACGCCGGATGCCGCTGGGGCGGCGACGAGTTCGTGCTCGTCCTGCCGAACACCGACATGTTCTCGGCGCTCTCGGTGGCCGAGCGCATCCGCGAGAAGATCTCCGCGACGGCGCTGCCGGCGCGCGGCGGCATCGTCCTCGACCTGCACTACGGAATCGCGTCCTACCCCCACGACGGCAAGAGCACCGACTTTCTCCTGAAGGTCGCGGATCTGCGCCTCTATCAGTGCCGCTCGCAGTCCACGTTCGCCGCCGCCGCGCAGCGCCTCCACCCGCGGTTTGCGCCCGAGGAGATGAGCGTGCGGGTCGAGGAAAAATCGGGCGGCGCGGCCTGGATCGCGCCCGTCGTGGATCTGTCCTACGGCGGTCTCGCGTTTCGCGCGAAACGCCGCGATCGGTGGCCGCCGCGCTGGAAGGCCGAGCTCTGCCAGAAACGCGATCCCGAGAAGCATGCGATCCGGCTCCGTCCGACGCACTGGGATCCCCTGCCCGGGGGCGCCGTGCGCGTGGGCTGCGCGTATGCGTGAGGCGGCCTCCGGGCTCGCCCGACGCGGGGACCGCGGGTGAGGCGGCCCGCTTTCACCGCTCATCGCGCCGCCGCCTCCGGTCTCTTCACCCTCTTCACGCTGATCGCGATCGCACTCGGCCTCGGTGATCCGAGGCTCCTGGCGCTCGCGATGGGAGGAGCCCTGGGCTCCTTCGTCGTCCTGACGCGCCCGAGCGTCAGAGCCTCCCTCGGGGTCTTCGCGGGGCCGCTGGCGCTCGTCGTGGACCTGGCGCTGCTCTTCTGCGCCATGTCGCTGACCGGAGGAGCGCTCTCTCCCTATGCCCTGCTGCTCCCGGCGGGGGTCGCGCTTTCGTGGCATGCCGAGGGCAAGCCCGCGGCGCGGTTCTTCGCGGCCGCAGCGCTGCTGGGATGCGCGGCGCTCGTGACGCTCGGCCACGTGCCGCTGTCGGGGCCGGCGCACCTCTTCCCGGTCGTCGCGGTCGCGCTCGCGGCGCCCGCCTTTCTCGTCGCGCTCGAGATCGCGGAGGCCTCGCCCGCCTCCGAGCGCCTCGTCGAGCCGGCCAACGCGGCCGGGAATCCGCCGGCGACCTCGCCGTCTGCGGCAGCGACCGCACCGCATCCCGCCGCGCCGGCCGAGCCCGCGCGCGACCGGGACGCCGAGCTCCTCCACGACCTGCGCTCGCCGCTGTCGGTCATCCGGGTCTATACGGACCTCATCCAGGAGGCCGCCCGGCGCGGCGAGCTGCCGAACCCGGACTATCTCGGCAACCTGACCCGCGAGATCGAGCTCGCCGAGCGGCTGGTGGGAACTCCGGTGAACGCGGCGGAACCCTCTCCGGAGCCGCTCGAGCGCATCGAGAAGCCGTCGAACGCCGACCTCGTCGAGATCCTCGGCTCCCTCGCGACCGCGTACCGTCTCGCGCACGGAGGCCGCATTCGCATCGAGTTCATCGCGGAGCGGCCCCAGCTTCCGGTCGTGGCGGATCCGGTCGCGCTGCAGCGCGCCTTTCGCAACGTCCTCGACAACGCCATCAAGTACACTCCGGAGGGCGGCGAGGTGCGAATCCGCGCGGGTTCCGCCGGCTCCCAGGCTTTCGTCGTCGTCAAGGACACCGGTATGGGAATGAGCCCCGAGGAACGGGCACGCGCGTTCGACTATGCCTTCCGCGGCGCGGGCGCCGTCGCTTCCGGAACGCGCGGCAAGGGACTCGGGCTCGCGGTCACGAAGGAGATCCTCGAGTCGAACGGCGGCAAGATCTCGCTCTCGAGCGAGGCGGGCTACGGCTCCGAGGTGACCATCATGCTGCCCTATCAACGGAGCAGCCGGTGAAGCGCATCGTGGTCGTGGACGACGATCGGGTCATCGCCTCCGCCGTGCGGGAGATCCTCGTTCCCGAGGGCTTCTCCGTCGACTGCCCGCCCGATCCGCGCGCGGCCCTCGTCGACACCATCCGCGACGCGCCGGATCTCGTGATCCTCGACGTGAACATGCCCGGCATGACGGGATGGGAGTTCTGCGCGATCCTGCGCCGCCAGTCCGCGACGCGCGAGATCCCCGTGTTGTTCCTGACCGGGCGCACCGAGGTCAAGGACCGGATCACGGCCATGCAGCTCGGCGGCTCGGATTTCCTCGCCAAGCCCTTCGGGGCCGACGACCTCCGCCGCAAGGTGCATGCCCTCGTCCCCGAACCCCAAGCGATGGAGGAAGGATGAAGGCGAGACGCCTCACCCCCGAGCCCGAAGCGGCTTTCGACGCGGCGCCGCCGGACGCCGCGCCCGAGAGCCTCGCCGACCTGAGGCGCGACCGCATCGTCTTCGACGCCGTCACGCAGCTTCCGATCCATCCCTTCGACGATCCCGAAAAGGCGGATCGGCGGATCGAGAACCTCGGGGTCGTCTACCTCCAGGTCGGAAAGTTTTTCGGTTTCGAGGAGCTCTTCGGCTGGGAGCAATACGACCGCGTCCTCGCGGCCGTCTCCGAGAATCTTCAGGACGACGTGCGCGCCTCGCGCCTCGCGCCGCTCGTGCACTCGATCCGGTTCTCGGGAGCCGATGGCTTCTTCATCCTCTACGACCTGCCGTCCGGCCGCGGCCGCGCCCCCGCCAGCCTCGAGGAGGAGGCCGCGCGCCTGCGCGCGAGCGTCGTCCGACGGCTGCGCCAGACGCTCGAGGCCACCACCGCGGTGGACTTCGTCAACATCCTCGCCTCGAGCCTCGTCGCGGCGGACAACCCGCGCGTCCGGCCCGCCCGACACCTCGTGCGCACGCTCCAGGAAGCCGTCAAGATCGTGACGCAGCGGCAGACGAGCGAAAAGGCGGAGCTCTTCTCGGGGCTGAAATCGATCATCGGCCAGAAGCAGCTCCGGCCCGCCTTTCAGCCCGTCCGGCACCTTCCCGACGGCGCGATCATGGGCTACGAGGCCCTCATCCGCGGACCGCAGGGATCCAGCCTCGAGCCTCCGACCGTTCTCTTCGCGGTGGCTCACGAGAACGAGATGGACGTCGAGCTCGAGACCCTGTGCCTCGAGACCATCTTCGCCAACCTGCCGCGCGCGGTCGGGGAACGGCGCCTCTTCGTCAACGCTTCGGCGATGCTCCTGAGGCATCCCGTGTTCCTCGACGACCGCAACCTCGCGTCGATCAACCGCAGCCACGGAGACGTCGTGGTCGAGATCTCCGAGAAGGAGATGGTCCGCGACTACGACTCGTTCCAGGAGGTCCTGGCGCTCGTTCGGCGCGCCCGCATGAAGATCGCGATCGACGACGCCGGATCGGGCTACTCCGGGCTCGAGACGATCCTCCACCTGAAGCCCGACTACATCAAGGTCGCCGACTCGCTGGTGCGCAACATCCATGCCGACCCCATCAAGCGCGAGATCATCGCGAGCCTCGAGGCGATCGGCAAACGCATCGGCGCGACGCTCGTCGCGGAGGGAATCGAGGTCGAGGCCGAGCGCAAGACGCTCGTGGATCTCGGCGTCGAGTTCGGACAGGGCTATCTGCTCGGCCGGCCGGCGTTTCAGGTCAACGGCCGGGCGGCGAAGGCGTAGGCCCTTCCCGCGACGCGCGCGAGTCCGGTCCTCCCGGGCGGCCTCCGCTCGTCAGATCGCGGCGGGGACGTCGGCGGGCAGGCCCACCGGCTCCGGCTTCGTCTTGCGCTTCTTGCGCTTGCCGAAGCGCCGGGCCAGCCGGTCCATGTAGATGTAGAAGACCGGCGTCACATAGAGCGTGATGAGCTGCGAGAAGAGAAGGCCGCCGACGACCGCGAGACCGAGAGGGCGGCGCGACTCCGCGCCGGCGCCGATTCCCATGGCGATCGGGAGCGTGCCCATGAGGGCCGCCATCGTCGTCATCATGATCGGCCGGAAGCGCACGACGCACGCCTCGTAGATCGCCTCCGGCGCGTTCTTGCCCGCCTTCTCGGCCTCGATCGCGAAATCGACCATCATGATGCCGTTCTTCTTGACGAGGCCGACGAGCATGATGATGCCGACGAAGGCGTAGATCGACAGCTCGGTCCGGAACAGCATCAACGTCACGAGGGCGCCGAAGCCCGCGAAGGGCAGCGCCGTCAGGATCGTGATCGGGTGAATGAAGCTCTCGTAGAGGATGCCGAGCACCATGTAGATCACGACGATCGCGACGATGAGCAGAAGACCCAGGCCCTGCAGCGAGCTCTGGAACGCCTGGGCGGTTCCCTGGAAGCTCGTCTGGATCGTCGAAGGAAGCATCTGGCGAGCGACCTTGTCGACGGCCGCCACGGCCTCGCCGAGCGAGACGCCGGGCTTCAGGTTGAAGGAGATCGAAACCGCCGGGAGCTGGCCCTGATGCGTGACGGCGAGCGGCCCCGTGTTCTGCGTGATCGTCGCCAGCGACGACAGGGGAACGAGCTGGCCGCCCGCGGAACGCACGTAGAGCATGGAGATCGCGCTTGCGGTCCCCTGGAACTCGGGAGCGAGCTCCATGATGACCTGGTACTCGTTGGTGGACGTGTAGATCGTCGAGATCTGCCGGGTGCCGTACGCCGTGTAGAGCGCGTCCTCGATCTTCTGCGTCGAGATGCCGAGCGCGGCCGCGCGGTCGCGATGGATCTCGATCGAGACCTGGGGATTCGAGATCTGCAGGTCGCTCGTCACGTCCTGGAGGCCGGGCAGGCTCCGCATCTTCTGCTCGAGCAGCGGGGCAAACTTGTACAGCTCGGCCGTATCCGTGTCCTGCAGGGTGTACTGATACTGGCTCTTCGTCAGCGAGCCGCCGAGTCGGATCGGCGGCGGAATCTGCAGGTACGTGCGGATGCCCGGAATCCTCGCGAGCTTCGGCCTCAGGTCCTGGATGATGTCGTCGGCCGAGCGCCGGCGCTCCGACAGGGGCTTCAACTGCGCGAGCACGATGCCCGAGTTGCCGACGCTGACGCTGCCCCGCGGTCCGCAGCTCGAGAGCAGGTTCGCCACGTCCGGGTCCGAACGCACGATCGCCGCGACCTGCTGCTGCTTCTCCTTCATCGCCGGGAAACCGATTCCCTGGGCGCCCTCCGTGAATCCGAAAACGAGTCCCTGGTCCTCCGTCGGGAGAAACCCCTTCGGGATCTTCACGAAGAGCCAGCCCGTCGCCACGAGAACGAGCGCCGAAAACACGAGGGTCTGCCGCGGCCGGGCGATGACCGGCTTGAGCGTCCGCTCGTAGAGCCGGAGCATGGCGTCGAAGCCTCTTTCGCTCCACTGGTACACCGGCCCGTGCTTCGCCTGGCCCTCGGCCTTGAGGAATCGGCTGCAGAGCATCGGGGTCAGCGTGAGCGAGACGAATCCCGAGACCAGGATCGCGCACCCGATCGTGACCGCGAACTCGCGGAAGAGCCGGCCGATGACTCCTCCCATGAAGAGAACGGGGATGAAGACCGCGGCCAGAGAGATCGTCATCGACAGGATCGTGAACCCGATCTCCTTCGACCCCTTCAGGGCCGCCTCGAAGACCTTCTCGCCGTGCTCGATGTGGCGGACGATGTTTTCGAGCATGACGATGGCGTCGTCGACGACGAATCCGACGGACAGCGTCAGCGCCATCAGCGAAAGGTTGTCGAGGGTGTAGCCGAGGACGTACATGACGGCGAACGTGCCGACGATCGAGAAGGGCAGGGCGAGGCTCGGGATGATGGTCGCGGACAGATTGCGCAGGAAGAGGAAGATGACGAGAACGACGAGGGCGAGCGTCAGGAGCAGCGTGAACCGGACGTCGTTGACCGAGTCGCGGATCGACGTCGACCGGTCGTACAGGACGTGGAGCGTGGCCGAAGCCGGGAGCTGCTTCTGAAAAGTCGGCAGGAGCCGGCGAACGGCCTCGGCGACCGCGACCGTGTTGGTGCCCGGCTGCTTGAAAATCGCGAGCGAGATCGAGCGCTCGTCGTTGTACCAGGCGGCCGTCTTGTCGTTCTCGACCCCGTCGATTACGTCCCCGATGTCCGCGATGCGGACGGGCGATCCGTTGCGATATGCGACGATGACCGGCCGGTACGCCGCGGCGTCGAGGAGCTGGCCGTTGGCCTGCACCGTGAAGGACGTCAGCGGCCCGTAGAGGATGCCGGTCGGCAGGTTCACGTTCGCGTTCTGGACGGCGGCCGAGACCTCGTCGATCCCCATTCCCCGGCTCGCGAGCTGGCGGGGATCGAGCTGCACCCGCACGGCGAACTTCTGCGGTCCGTACACCTGCACCTGGGCGACTCCCGAGACGGTCGAGATGCGCTGGGCCATCATCGTCTCGCCATAGTCGTCGAGCTGCGAGAGCGGCAGCTGCGCGGACGTCAGGGTGAGGTAGAGGACCGGCTGGTCGGCCGGATTGACCTTCTGGAACGACGGCGGCGCGGGCATGTTCGGGGGCAGCTGCCGCGCCGCGGCGGAGATCGCCGACTGGACGTCCAGGGCCGCCCCGTCGAGGTTACGGGAGAGATTGAACTGGAGAATGATCTGCGTCGAGCCCTGCGTGCTCGTCGAGTTCATGTTGTCGAGTCCCGCGATCGTGGAGAACTGGCGCTCGAGCGGGGTGGCGACCGAGGAAGCCATCGTCTCGGGAGAGGCCCCGGGCAGCGCCGCGGCGACCTGGATCGTCGGAAAGTCGACGTTGGGGAGGTCCGACACGGGCAGCAGGCGATAGCCCATGAGGCCGAAGATGAGGATGCCCGCCATGACGAGCGTCGTCGTGACGGGGCGCCGGATGAAAATCTCGGAAAGGTTCATGGCCGCTTCGCCTCGGCCGTCTTTTCGCCGGCGCCGAGGACCTCCACCCGGCTTCCCGGGCGCAGACGCAGCTGGCCGTCCGTCACGACGCGGTCGCCCGCGGCGAGCCCCTTCGCGATGACGGCGCCGTCCGGCAGCATGCGAGCGACCGTCACCTCACGGGACTCGACGGTGTCGTCGGCCTTCACGACGTAAACGAACGTTCCCGACTGCCCGTTCTGGACCGATCCCTGCGGCGCGACGACCGCCTGCGCGAGGGTCGCCAGGGTGATCCGCGCATTGACGAACTCTCCCGGCCAGAGCGCGCGGTCCGTGTTCTGGAACGTCGCCTTGAGCGTGATCGTCCCGGTCGTGCGGTCGACCGCATTGTCGATGAAGGTCAGCGTGCCGCTCGCGAGCGCCTTGCCGGTGGCCGGATCGTCGGCCTCGACCGGGAGGGGCCCCTGGGCCTGCCGGAGCCGGATCTCCGAGAGATCGCGCTCCGGAATCGCCACGGCGACGTACACGGGAACGAGCTGATTGATCGTCACGAGCGTGGCGTCGTTGGCCTTGACGACGTTGCCCGCCTGGACCATCACGATGCCGGTCCGGCCGTCGATCGGCGAGGTAATCGAGCAGTACCCGAGATCGAGTCTCGCCCGCTGCACGGTGGCCTCGTCCGCCCGGATCGTCGCGGCGAAGGCCGTCGCGTTGGCCCGGACGGCGTCGTACTGCTGCGCCGTCACGTAGTCCTTCTTCACGAGGTCCGCGTAGCGCCGGACGTCCGCATCGGCGTTCTCGCGCTGCGCCGTGTCGCGCGCGAGCGCCGCTTCCGCCTGGGCGAGCGCCGCATCGTAGGGCCGGGGATCGATCGTGAAGAGCGGGTCGCCCTTGCGCACGTCCTGACCCTCGCGGAAGTGGACCTGCATGATCTCGCCGTTGACGAGCGCCCGGACGGCGACCATGTTGTAAGCGGTCACGGTTCCGACGTTTCCGATCTGCACCGGCACCGATTTCTGGACGACGGTTCCGACCCGCACCGGCACGAGCTCGGGCGGCGCGGCCTTCTGGGCCCGGGAGCAGCCGGCATCGGCCAGGGCGAGGAGCGCGGCGATCAGAACACCCTTCGAAACGGCGCGCTTCATGGCTTCTCCTGCCGGGCAGCCGCGGCGGCCCCCGTGATCTCGGTGGCTTTCGGGACGAGGGCGCCGGTCGCATGGGCGAGCTCGGCCACGGCGAGAAACCAGAGCGAACGAGACTGGACCTCCTCCGCGCGCGCCTCGGCGAGGGCGGCCTGCGTCGTCAGAAGATCGAGGATCGAACCGACGCCGGCCTTGTAGCGCCCGTCGGCCACCTCGGCCGACTGCGTCGCACTCGCCAGCAGGTCCCGCGTCGTCTCGACGCGCTGTGTCGCCGTCCGCATCGCGTAGTAGCTCGACCACACGTCGAGGATCACGCGGTCCTCGACCACCTCGGCGGTGGCGCGGGCGGCCGCGGCCTCTTCCTTGGCCTTCTGCGTCCGGTACTCGACGTCGAAACCCGTGAAGACGGGAATCCGCAGCGTCAGGAGCGCCGAATAGTTCGTCGTGAAGCTGTCGGGCCCCGGCGCGTAGTAGAAGGTCCGGTTCCCGGTGGCGTCCGCCGTGAGGCGGGGCAGGCCTTCGGCGGCGACGGAGCGGATCTTGCTCTGGGCGGCCAGCGCCGAGAATCGACTGGCGGCCAGATCCGGCCGCTCGGCGACGGCGCGGGCGATCAGCTCATCGACGTTCTTCTTGACCATGTCGAGAGGCAGCTGGTCGGGAAGATTTCCGATGTCGACCGGCACGTTGGCCGAAACTCCGACGGCCGTGGCGAGCGCTCCCCTCACGATCTGGACCTGCCCTTCCGTGTCCTGCAGCGCGAGCTCGGCCTGGGAGACCGACGTCTTCGCCTGGAGGACATCGGCAATCGTCGCCACCCCGGCGCGGTGGCGCTCCTCGGCGGCGTCGAGGCTGCGCCGCGCCTCGTCGAGGCTCGCCTGCCGCGCCACGACCAGGGCCTTGGAGTTCAGGTACCCGTAGTAGGCCTGGGCGATCGTCAGAACCACGTCCTGGATCGCGGCGTTGTGGGTCCAGTCCGCGGCGTAGAGGGCTTCGGTCGCCTGCTCGACGTCCGCCTGGCGTCCGCCGAAATCGAAGAGCAGCCACGAAGCGGCCACCGACGGGCCGTAGGTGGTCTGGAGGAACGAAAGCACGCCCGGGCCATTGCCGAGGGGCTGCTTCTCGCGCAGGAGCGTTCCGTCCACCTCGAAGACCGGGAAGAAGAGCGCGCGCTTCGACCCCACGTCGGCCGCGGCCGCCCGCGCGAAGGACCAGGCCTCCCGCGTCGCCGGGTTGGCGCGCAGGCCCACATCGACGAGCTGGGCCAGCGAGAGCGTCGTCCCGGGCTTCAGGTACTCCTCGGGGATCTGCACGGCGGCTTTCTCGGACGGAGACGGCGGCATCGCCGCCTTCGGCGAGGGCGGAATCCAGGGCTGCGCCGGGGCGGGCGAGACCGAGTCCCGCACCGTCTTCTCGGTGATCGCGGTGCAGCCGGCGCATGCCACGAGGGCCAGGACGAGGACCCGCTTCATGGCTCCCGTCGGCCGATCCCGTTTACGAACACGCTCATCAATTGACCGACGACGTCCTCGAGCCGGTCCTCGCGCGAGTGGAAAAGATTCATCGATCGGACCATCCCGAGAAACAGCTCCGCGGCGATCCGTGCGTCGATGCCGCGAAACTCGCGCTGCTCGATCCCGGCCAGGATCGCCTCCTGGACGACGCGCAGGATCGGTTCCCGGCGCTTGATGAGCTCGATCTCGAGGGTCGGAAACTGCTCGTCGCGCTGGAAGAACGGGAGCAGATACCGCTTCTCCCAGAAACGGTGGATGATCTGCGTCGCGATCGCCTCGAGCCTCCGCGACGCCGAGCTCTCGCCGCGTGTCCGGAGGTCGAGCTCGGCCGCGAGCGTCTCCACGACGTGAAGGACGGTGGCGAAGTAGAGATCCTCTTTCGTTTCGAAATACCGGTAGATCGTTCCCTTTCCGATCCCGGCGTCTGCAGCGATGGTATCGATCAGGACCTCGTGGAAGGGGCGCGAGGCGAAGACCCTCGACGCGGCGTCGAGAATCGCAAGTTCTTTCTCTTGAGTCTTTACACGTGGCATAGTATTCCGGTACTGACCAGTCAGTTCTATGTACTACGAGCCCACTGCCGCGACGGTTTCCGAAAAAAACGACTAAGGGGAAAAAGTCGCCAGGTCCCACCCCGGTTCCGCCGGAACCGAACCGGCCCGGGCGAACATAATCCTCAGAGGACCCGAGACCGCCGAGGCCGGCCCTACCGACCCCGTCTTTCGATCCGGAGGCAAGGTGAACGAGAAACCCGTGAAAAAACTCCAGTGCCGGGGGGCCGAAACGAGCATGACCGGGGTGCCGCTCGACTCCTCGGGAGAGCGAGTCTTCCTGCGAGAGCGGATCGCTCTCTTCGCCAGGGTCACGCTGCTCGCCTCCCTCGGGTTTTTCGTCGCCGGATTCGCGGTCGAGGCGCTCTGGCCGCCGCTTTCCCGCGTGCCGGCCTCCTTCTCGCGGCCCGACATCCTGTTCCACATGGCGGCCTGCGCCTCCCTGCTGCTCCTCTGGCTGGTGACCCGGCAGCCCGGACTCTCCGAGCCCGCCCTGCACGTGGCCGACACCGTCGGATCGATCGCTCCGCTTCTCATCTATGCCGGGACCGCCGGCAATGTCCCGGGGCAGTGGCGGCCCGAGATGCTCTTCCTGCTGATCGCGCTGACCATCCTCCTGACGCGCGCCGCCCTCGTCCCGAGCCCGCCCGGCCGGACCGCCTGGATCTCCGCCATCGCCGCGGCTCCGGCGCCGTTTCTCGCCGGCGCGCTCTACCACTCCCCCGCGCGGATGGAGGTCTCGCGCGGCCAGGCCGTCGCGTACGCGGTGCTCTGGGCCGCCCTGGCCGTGGCCCTCTCGACGCTCGTCTCGTTCGTGACCTTCCGCCTGCGAAAGAGCGTCGCCCGCGCCCAGCGCCTCGGCCAGTACACGCTCGGCGAACGTCTCGGCGAGGGAGGCATGGGCATCGTCTACCGCGCCGAGCACGAGATGCTCCGGAGGCCGACGGCCATCAAGCTGCTGCCTCCGAGCCGGGCGGGCGAAGCCAGCCTGAAGCGGTTCGAGCGCGAGGTCCAGCTGACCGCCCGCCTGACGAATCCGCACACGGTCTCGATCTACGACTTCGGCCGGACTCCGGACGGGCTCTTCTACTACGTCATGGAGTACCTGGACGGCGTGGATCTCGAAACGCTCGTCCAGCAGGAGGGGCCGCTCGCACCGGCTCGCGCCGTGCGCATCCTGCGGCAGGTCTGCGATGCGCTCGCGGAGGCGCACGGCATCGGCCTCATCCATCGCGACGTCAAGCCCGCCAACATCATCCTGTGCGAGCGGGGCGGCTCCCCCGACGTCGCCAAGGTCCTCGACTTCGGTCTCGTCAAGGACCTCTCGGACCCCGCCGATCCGGGTCTGACCTCGGAAAACGTGCTGCAGGGCACGCCGCAGTACATGGCGCCGGAGGCGATCCGCGATTCGGCAAGCGCCGACCCCCGAAGCGACCTCTATGCGCTCGGGGCCGTGGCGTACTTCCTGCTGACGGGGACGCCCGTTTTCTCGGGACGCAGCGCCCTCGAGACGATCCACCACCACCTCCAGACGGCGCCGGAGCCCCCGTCCAAGCGCCTCGGCCGCGCCCTTCCGGCCGACCTCGAGGCGCTCGTGCTCGCGTGCCTTTCCAAGGACCCCTCGGAGCGTCCGGAGAGCGCACGGGCGCTGTGCCGAAGCCTGAAGAGCTGCGCCGGCGTCCCGCCCTGGAACGAGGCCGAGGCCGAGGGATGGTGGCGCGAGCGCGCGCGCAAGAAGAGCGCCGTCCGGACCGCCTGACGCGGGCGGGACCGCGCCTGCGCCTCCGCGTTACGATCGGCGCGTGATCTGGCTCCGACGGCTCGAGCGGCTGGCGTGGACCGCGGGACTTCTGCTTCTCGCATTCTGGGCGGCCGCACGGATCCATTCGAAGGTTTCCTCGCGTCGCGATCTCGAACGCTTCGCCGAGATCCGGCGCACGCCGGCGTCGAAGACGCTGCCGGGTGAGACGCCGCCCGACTACACGCTCTGGTCCCGTGAGCGCATCAAGGCCTACGAGGAATCGCTCGCTCAGAAGACCTCCGACCCCATGGCGGTCCTGCGCATACCGAAGATCGGGCTCGAGGTCGCCGTCCTCGAAGGAACCGACGACCTCACCCTCAATCGCGCGGTCGGCCACATCGAGGACACGGCCCGACCGGGCGAGGGGGGGAACGTCGGGATCGCCGGACACCGCGACGGCTTTTTCCGAGGCCTGAAGGACATCGTCAAGGGCGACACGCTGGAGCTCGAGACCGTCCACGGCACCGAGACCTACCGCGTCGACGACATCTGGATCGTCCAGCCCGAGGACATCCAGGTCCTCGATCCGACCCGGGAGCCGGCGATCACGCTGGTCGCCTGTTATCCGTTCTACTTCGTGGGCCACGCGCCGCAGCGATACATCGTGCGCGCCGTGCGCCAGGACGCCGCCTCCGAGACGCCGCTCCGGTGATCCGTTCGCGGGGCGGACGCTGGTGCGGAAATTGCTCGGTCATCGATCGACCGAGCGCGATGAGCACACAGACGTCCGGGCGATCCCCGCGCGGGTGGCGACGCCGTCCGATCACGGCGGCCCTGGCGCTTTTCATCCTGCTCGCCACGAGCGGGACCGCCGCGGCGCAGGCCGATTTCGCGGCGGCGTTCCGGACCGCCGGGATCGCCAATTATCGCAACGGCCATTACCCCGAGGCCGTGCGGGACTACCGCATCGCGCGGTTCGCCTCGCTCGAAGACCCGGCCGTGTACGAGGAGATCCTCGCACGACTGGCGCTCGCGGAAGACGCCGCGAAGCAGGCCCCTGAACGCGACGCCACCCTCGACCGATTTTTCTCGACCGAGAAGAAATTCGGAGCCTTCGCGGCGTCCTCGCTCGAGCCGGACCTCGAGGAGCGCTTCCGCGGGCTCGTGACGAAGCGCTACCCTCGGGAACGGATCCTGGCGGTGGAGACCCTGGCCGCGGAATTCGGATTCATCCCGGAGCGCCCGACGAAGAAACCGACGCCCTCACCGGCGCCGACGGAGGTCCCGGAGGTCACGGGCACGGCGGTTCCCTTTCCGGCCGAGACCCCGACGCCCGCGCTCTCACCGGCCGAGCCGCCTTCGCCCGCCCCGACCGCGACGGCGGCGCCGTCTCGAACCCCGACCGTTCCTCCTCCCACGGCGACCCTCGCTCCCACGGAGACGGCGACCGCGATGCCGACGCGGACGTCGACGTCGCCTCCGACCCCGACCCGGACTCCGAGCCGGACCCCGAGCCCCTCGGAGACCTCGACGGCGACCGCGACGGCGACCTCACCGCCGACTCGGACGGCCTCGCCCACGCGCACCGTCACGCCGTCCTCGACGGCATCGGCCACGCGAAGCGCGACCGCCAGCCGGACACCGTCCTCGACGCGGACGTCGACGCCGACATCGACCGCCACGCCAACGCCGAGCTCGACTTCCACCGCGACGCGAACGCTCACCCCGTCACCGAGGCCGACCTCGACAGCGACCCGGACTCCGAGCTCGTCCCCGACGAAGACCGCCACGCGAACACTCACATTCTCACCGAGCTCGACCGCGACCGCGACCCGGACACCGAGCTCGTCTCCGACGGCGACCGCCACGAGCACGAGTACGTCCACGCCGACGCACACGCCGGCGCCGACCTCGACCATCCCGCGATCCGCCACGCGGACGGCGACCGCCACCCGCGTCCCGCCGACGTGGACGCCGCATCCACCCCCGACGCGGACCCCCTCCCCCGGCCCGGCCCCGTTCGTCGCTTCGAAGAGCCTCGATTCACCGCCGCGGCCGATCGAGAGAATCATGCCCGTCTACCCCGAGCATGCCCTCAGGGAACGCATTCGGGGGCTCGTGATCCTGCGCGTCACCGTCTCGGAGCTCGGCGCCCCGACCGAGGTCGCCGTCGTCAAGGGGGCGCGGGCGGACCTGACGGAGGCCGCCGTCGAGGCCGCGCGGCAGTGGCGATTCGAGCCGGGCCGAAAGGGAGGCCGCGCCGTCCGCACTTCGGTCACCCTGCAGTTTCCCTTCGAGGGCGTTCAGTTCGCCCGGACCCCCCTGTCGCTCGAACCGGAAGCGCCTTCCGTGTCGCCCTCGCCGACGCCGTAGAATCCCAGCCGCCGATGTCATCGGACGCTCGCCGCGCGCCTTACCGGGCGCTTCAACACCGGGACTACCGACGCCTCATCGTTTCGCAGCTCCTGTCGCTGACGGGATCGCAGATGCAGGTCGTCGCGATCAACTGGCACGTGTACCTTCTGACGAAATCGCCGCTCGCCCTCGGCTTCGTGGGATTGACGCGCGTGGTTCCCCTGGTCGCTTTCTCCCTTCTCGGCGGCGTCGTCGCCGACCGGTACGACCGGCGGCGCGTCATGACCGCGACGCAGATCGCCATGACGGCCGTGGCGCTCGGACTGTGGGGCACGACGGCCCTTCATCGCGAGTCGCTCTGGGTTCTGTACTCCCTGAATGCTCTCTCGGCGGCCGCCGTCGCCTTCGACGGCCCGTCGCGGCAGGCCCTCATCCCGCGCCTGGTTCCCCACGAGGACCTGCCCGGGGCCCTGTCGCTGAACCTCTCGGTCTTCCAGGCCTCGCTGATCGGGGGGCCGGCGCTCGCGGGCCTTCTCATCGCGCACGCGGGCGCGGGAACGCGGGGCCTCGCCTCGATCTACCTGTTGAACGCCGCGTCGTTTCTGGCCGTGATCTATGCGCTCGCCACGATGCACACCTCCGGCGCGGCGAGCCCCGAAGCCGGCAAGGCTCCCATGGAGTCGGCGCTGCGCGAGGGCCTGCGCTTCGTATTCACGACGCCGCTCATGGTCTGGACGATGGGCCTCGATTTCCTGGCGACGTTCTTTTCGGGCGCGACGTCGCTCCTGCCGATCTTCGCGGATCAGGTCCTGAAGGTCGGCGCCCGCGGCTACGGCATTCTCGCCGCGGCCCCCGCGGTCGGTGCGCTCGCCGGCTCGCTCTACCTCTCGCTCCGGCCGCTGCCGAGCCGCCAGGGACGGCTCTTCCTCTGGTCGGTCGCGGCCTACGGCGTGGCGACGGTCGTCTTCGGCTTCTCGCGCAGCTTCTGGCTCACCCTCGTCGCGCTCGCCGGAGTGGGCCTCTCCGATGCGATCTCGACCGTCATTCGGCAGACGCTCCGGCAGTTCATCACCCCGGACCGCTTGAGGGGCCGGATGACCTCGGTCAACATGATCTTCTTCATGGGCGGGCCCCAGCTCGGCGAGCTCGAGGCCGGGTTCGTCGCGTCGCTCTTCGCCTCGGCGGCCATCGGCGTCACCGTCTCCGTCGTGTCCGGCGGCATCGCGACGATCCTCGTCACGGGCGCGATCGCCGCCGCGGCCCCGGTGATCCGCCGGTACGACTACTGGAAGAGCGAGGCGGCCGGGCCCACTCCTCCGTAGCCTTCCCGCCGGGCGGATTCCGAAACGAAGGGCCTTGCGTCGCGCTCGGACCTCCTGTACGATGCGTATTAGTGTACTAGTACACTAATACGGTGGCACCATGAGCGCCCTCCGCATCGATCCGAAAGACGCCTCCCCGATCTGGAGCCAGATCGAAGAGGGGGTCCGCCGCCTCGTGGCCTCGGGCGCGCTCGAGCCGGGCGCCGCGGTCCCGTCGGTGCGCGACCTGGCGCGCGAGTTGAACGTCAACCCCGCGACGGTCGCGAAGGCCTACCAGCGCCTGAGCGAGTCGGGCCTCCTCGTCGTGCGGCGGGGGGACGGCACCTACGTGGCCGATGCGCCGCCGGCGATGAGCCGGGCCGAGCGCGCGAGGATCCTGCGCGACGCCGCGACCCGCTATGCCGCCCTCGCCGCGACGCTCGGCGTCACGGAGGAGGACGCCGCCGACGCCCTCGCGGCGGCCTGGAAGAAGGGAGCGAAGCATTGAGCGACTCGACCGAACCGATCCGCATCGAGAGCCTGACCGTCCGTTACGGGCGGGGCGCGCCCGCCTGCGCCGACGTCTCCCTGTCGGTGCGTCCCGGCACCGTCTACGCGCTTCTCGGCAAGAACGGCGCCGGCAAGTCCTCGGTCGTGCGGTGCCTGCTCGGCCAGCAGAAGCCGAGCGCGGGGCACGCGTTTCTCTTCGGCGGCGATTCCTGGAGGACGCGGCGCGCGGCCATGGCGCGCACGGGCGTGACGCCCGAGGAGCCCGACGCTCCGGCCGCGCTGACCGCGTCGCAGCTCTCGGACTTCTGCCGCCGCGTCTATCCGCACTGGGACGGCGCGGCCGTCTCCGCCCGCCTCGAGCGCTTCGGCGTCCCCGCGAGAACGCCCTTCGGCCGCCTCTCGCGAGGCCAGAAAGCCGAGGTGCACCTCGCGCTGGCGCTCGGCCACGGCCCGGAGCTGCTCGTGCTCGACGATCCGACGCTCGGCCTCGACGCGGTCGCGCGGCGGGCGCTCTACGAGGAGATCGTCGGCGACCTCGCGGATCGCGGAACCACCGTCTTCCTGACGACCCACGACCTGTCCGGGTTCGAAGGCATCGCGACGCGCGCCGGCATCCTCAAGGCCGGAAGGCTCGTCCTCGACGAGGAGCTCGAATCTCTCAAGGCGCGCTTCCGGCGGATCCGCTACGTCAACCGCATGACCGAGACGCGGACGGACTTCGGCAGCGAGCTCGACGCCTTCGACGCCGTCCGGGTTCAGGTCCGCGGCTGGGGCATCGACGCCGTCGTCTCGAACTTCGAGGACGGCGCCTTCGAGCGCTTCCGCGCGATCGACGGCGTGTCCGACGCCTCCTCCGAGGCGATGCCCCTCGAGGAGATCTTTCTCGCCGTCGCGGGCGATGAGAAAGGCGGGAAGGCGTCATGAACGGGTTTCTGGCGGTGGCGCGGCGGGAGATCGTCGAGCGGAGGCAGGTCCTCTACGCCGCGGCGGCGGCGAGCCTCGTTCCCCTCGCGGTCCCCGCGATGCGGGGCCTCTCCGGCGCGGACGCGGCCTCCATGCGCACCTCGATCGCGTTCCTGGCCGCGGCGGCCTTATATCTCGGCATCGCCGCCGCCCTCGGCGTCTCCCTGATCGTCCCGCGGATCGCAAGCCGCCGGATCGCGTTCGATCTCTCCCGGCCCGTATCGGAAACCGCGATCTGGGTGGGCGGCGTGGCCGCCGCGACCGTCCTCGCCATGTCCTCGGCCGCCATCGCCATCCTGCCGACGTGGCTGGCGGGCTCGACGGCGGTCCTCGGCGATCTCTCCGAAGAGCCTCTCCCGGCGTGGCTCTGGCTCGTCGCCGCCCTGCTCGGTGTTCCGGCGATCTTCGCGTTTTTCCACTTCGTGACCCTCGCGCTTCGCTCGCGCTCCGGATGGCTCGCCCTCGACGCCGCCTTCACCGCCGTGGTCGCGGCCGGCCTCGCCGCGGCGCTCTCGCGTCTTCCCTCCTTCGTCGCCCCGGGGCCGGCTTCTCATGTCGCGGTCGGCTTCGTGATCGCGTCCATGGTCGGGCTGTTTTGGGCGGGTCGAGAGTCGGTCATGCGCGGGCGAACCGACGTCGTTCGGGCCCACCGCGCGGCCTCCGAGCGCCTCTGGCAGGTCCTCGGGGCCGCGGTCGTCCTCGCCAACGCCTATGCGATCTGGGTCATGGCGGCGGGGCCGTCGGCCGTCGTCGCGCGTGGATTCTGGTTCCGCCCGGCCGACATGGGTCCATGGGTCGAGATCTCCGGCAACGCGCGCGGCGCGCGCGCCGAGCTTCTCTACGACACGGCGACCGGCCGGTTCGAGCGCACGCGAACCGTCGACTGGCGCGGTCCGGTCCTGTCGGGCAACGGGAAGCGGGCGGTGTGGGTGGAAGCGAGCGATCGCGGCGGCCCGTATCGTCTCCGAGTCCGAGCCCTCGACGATGCGAATGCGGGCTCCGTCGCGACGCGTCTCGTCTTCGAAGGCTATCCGACGCTTCTCGAGCTCTCGCATGACGGCTCGCGTCTGGCAACCTGGGAGAACGGAGTGCTCGCGGTCCACGACCTCGCCCCCCAACGCACACTCGTTTCGGCGAGCGTCCTGATCGGCGATCACGAGGAGCTCCGAGGCCTCTTCGTCTCTCCCGACGTCCTTCGCATCTTCAGGGTCGGTGATCAGGCGATCGAGATCCTTCAGATCGACGCCCGGACGCGAAAGCTCGAGCACCTCGGGAAGATCGAAGGCGGCGCCGGCCGCTACTTCGAGACGAACGCGTCGGGCTCGCGGCTCCTCGAGGTCGGTCCAGGCATCCGTCTCTACGACGGAGCGACGGGCGCTCTTCTGGCCACGCTCGCCGCCGAGGCGAATCGGCCTTTACGGCCCCGGATGCTTCCGGACGGCCGCATCGTCATGCCCGATGACGCGCGCCACCTGCGGATCTTCGACGCGGACGGCCGCGAGGAGAGGACCCTCGAGCTCCCGCCGGACTGCTCCGGCGGCCCATCGGTCTCGAAGGTCATGGTCGGCGGCGAGGTCGCTCCGGACCGCCTCGTCGTCGGATGCGGCAACGACTTCGCGAAACGGACGATCTGGCTCGCGGACCTTCGCGAGGGTTCGATCCGAAAAGTCGCCGAGGGCCTCACTCCCGACTGGGCCTTGGGCGCGCGACCCGCGCTCGGCAGCGACGCGACGAAGCTCTTCTACGGAGCCGACGTCCGCTCTCTCGTCCGCTTCGATCCGTTGACCGGCGACCGGCGCGTTCTCCTCGGCGCCGATCGCTAGTCTCCTGTACCAGAAGTCCTGCATCGCATTGTCTTCGTAGGGGCGGCCCTTGCGGCCGCCCGGGCGGGGACCACCCCGCTCCAACGAGCCTTCGGTGTGTCGCGACTCTCGTTGCAGCACACTGGCTCTGCTATCGTCCCCGCCCAAGTGACGGCGGGGTTCCACACGCAAGACGGGGTCCTCGTGTGCGACGGCGTCTCGCTCGATGCCCTGGCACGCGATCACGGGACACCCCTCTACGTTTACAGCGGGGCGGCGATCGAGGAGCAGTACCGGCGCTTCGATGCGGCCTTCG
This sequence comes from uncultured Acidobacteriota bacterium, assembly GCA_963736455.1. Taxonomy (GTDB): domain Bacteria; phylum Acidobacteriota; class Thermoanaerobaculia; order UBA5066; family Gp7-AA6; genus DAHUXD01. The sequence continues at coordinate 2,493,976 of CAVTON010000001.1, read as the reverse complement.
CAGCGGTCCCGCACCTCGTCTGCTACGCGGCGAAGGCGAACTCGAGCCTCGCGATCCTCGCGCGTCTCGGGCGCCTCGGCTCGGGCGCCGACGTCGTGTCGGGAGGCGAGCTGCGGGCGGCCCTTCAGTGCGGCATTCCGGCCGAGCGGATCGTGTTCTCGGGCGTGGGCAAGACAGATGCGGAGATCGAGGCCGGGATCGACGCGAAGATCTTCGCCTTCAACGCCGAGTCGGAGCGGGAGATCGAGAAGATCGACGCGCTCGCCCGCGCCCGCGGCGCCATCGCGCGAATCGCCCTCCGGGTCAACCCCGACATCGACGCGAGGTCGCACCCCTACATCTCGACCGGCCTGAAGCAAAACAAGTTCGGCGTGGAGATCGCGCGGGCCGGAGCGATCTTCGAATGGGCGCAGAAACTGGCGAACGTCCGCCTGGTGGGAATCCAGGCCCACGTCGGCAGCCAGATCGTCGACGCCGGTCCTCTCGCCGAGTCGGCCCGGGAGCTCTCGGCGCTCGCCGCCGCGCTCTCGGAGGCCGGCTTCGCTCTCGAGAGCCTCGACATCGGCGGCGGCATCGGCATTGGGGCCGCTTGCCTGACCCCGGAGGCCTATGCCGCGGCGGTCCTCGCGCCGCTTTCCGGGCGACCGTGGCGGATCCTGCTCGAACCGGGCCGCGCCATCGTGGGCGGCGCCGGGGTCCTGCTGACTCGGGTCCTGTACGTCAAGAAGGAGCAAGGCAAGAGCTTCGTGGTCGTGGACGCCGGGATGAACGACTTTCTGCGGCCGGCGCTCTACCAGGCCGCTCATCGGATCGAGTTCGTGAATGCCGCTCCGGTCCGTCGGACGATCACGGCCGACGTCGTCGGTCCCGTCTGCGAGACGGCCGACTGCTTTCTCGCCGACGTCGAGATCGAGGAGCCGCGCGAAGGCGACCTGCTCGCCGTTCGCGACGCGGGCGCCTACGGCATGGCGATGGCGTCGAACTACAACTTCCGGCCGCGGCCGGCCGAGGTGCTGGTCGAAGGCGGCATGGCCGTGCTGACCCGAAATCGGGAGAGGTACGAGGACCTGGTTCGGCTCGAGATCCTCTGACTCCTTCCGGTTAGAATCGAGCATGCGCAACCGTCTCACTGCGATCGCCGCACTTCTTTTCGTCCTCGGCGCGGCCGCCCTGTTCGCCGCCGATCCCCCTCCCGTCCTGAAGATGCCCGGGGCGTCCGATCGGACGATCGCTCCGGAGTCCCTGCTCGGCAAGAGCTCGCGCGACGTCCGGGTCGAGCAGGGCAGCGGCGACGTGACGATCTATCACGGCGCCCCGCTTCTCGACGTGCTGGAGAAGAACGGGCTCGAGGTCAAGTCGATGGCGAGCGAGCAGGCGACGGCCGCGACGGTCGTCCTCGTTTCCGGGCGCGACGGATACACCGTCGTCTTTTCGGTCGGGGAGCTCCGCATGGAGCGCGCCAACCCGAAGGTCTTTCTCGTCGCCGAAAGCGCTGCCGGGCCGTTGCCGGACAACGAGGGCCCGATCCGCCTCATCGTCTATGGCGACCGTGCCCGTTCGGCCTATGGGCTGGCGAAGATCGAGCTGAAGACCCTCGCCGAAAACGCCCCGCGGAAGTGACTCCGGCCCGGTCAAGACCGGTTTGATTCGCCGCTCCACATCCTCTAGACTCGCCGGCCCGCGGTGGGTGTAGCTCAGCCGGTTAGAGCGCCAGACTGTGGATCTGGATGTCGAGGGTTCGAATCCCTCCACTCACCCCAGGATCGCTCTTTCTACCTTTCTGCGCCCGTAGCTCAGCCCGGATAGAGCGTTAGCCTCCGGAGCTAAAGGTCGCGCGTTCGAATCGCGCCGGGCGCACCATATTTTCCAACGACTTGGCTGATCCTCTCCCGCCCCGGACCCCCCGATTCTCCGTGTTTTCTCAGTGAAACAAGCCGTAGACGTTCTACGTACAGGGTAGTAGACGGTCTACGACGATGACCAGAACCCCCGACGATCCGCGCCTCGAGCTCCTCCAGGGCACCCTCGACATGCTCATCCTGCGGACCCTCCGGTGGGGGCCTCGGCACGGCCACGGGATCGGCCAGGCCATCCGCCGGCAGTCGGAGGAGTTGCTCCGGGTCGAGACCGGCTCGCTCTACCCGGCCCTGCACCGGCTCGTGAAGCGGGGATGGCTGAAGTCCGAGTGGGGAGTGAGCGAGGCGCATCAGCGGGCGAAGTTCTACCGTCTCACACCCTCCGGCAGGGCCCAGCTGATCCGCGAGCAGGATCGCTGGTCTCAGCTCGTCCGCGCGATCGGCCGGATCATGAACCCCGCACCGGCGGCCGAGGAGTAGCCGAGCAGCCATGCGACCCGACGACCTCGACCTTGAGGACGAAATCCGCAGCGCCCTGGAGCTGAGCATTCGGGAACGGATCGAGCGTGGCGAGGATCCACAATCCGCCCGGCAAGCCGCCCTCGAGGAATTCGGGTCCATGGCGGCCCTCCGCGACTCGATGCATCGGGTCTGGTACAGCCGCTGGTCCGACGCCATGCTGTTGCTCTTCCAGGAAATGCGAATCGGCCTGCGTTCTCTTCTGCGCACCCGCGGACTGGCCATCACCGTGGTCGTGACGCTCGCGCTCGGCATCGGCGCCAATGCGGCGATCTTCAGCGTCGTTCGGAGCGTGCTCCTGCGCCCGCTCGTCAATCGGGATGCGGATCGGCTGCTGTACATTCGACAGACCGCCCGGGGCATCGGGACCGAGGACCTCACCTTCTCGATGCCGGAGATCGGCGATTTCGAGTCGCGAGTGAAGTCGATCTCCGCGTTCGGCGATTTCTCCACCGTCGACTTCACGCTGATCGGGTTCGGCGGGGAGCCTCGCGTCGTGACGGCAGGCGTGGTCAACGGATCGTTCTTCGACGTCATGGGGCTCCGGCCGGCGCTCGGGCGGCTGATCAACTCCGGCGACGACGGGCCGAAGGCGGCGCCGGTCGCAGTCCTGACTCACCGGTTCTGGACGACGGTGCTCCACGCCGATCCGTCCGTCGTCGGCAAGGTCATCCGTCTGGGTCCCGGCAACGCGACCGTCGTCGGCGTCCTCGAGCCGTCGGTGCCCTACCCGGCCGAGACGCAGATCATCGCGAACGTCGTGACGAGCCCGCACCACCTCGGGGCGACGATGCAGAAAGAACGCTGGCACCGCATGACCGAGCTCTTCGGGCGTCTCGCGCCGGGCGCGACGCTGGAAGGGGCCCGAGCCGAGCTGAAGGCCGTCCACGCATCGATGGTGCACGCCCACCCGGAGTCGTACTCCGCGGGCGCCCGGGTCGGGCTCGAGGTCAGGACGCTCCGCGACCAGCTCGCGTCGCCCGCGCGGACGATCCTCCTGCTGCTCCTGGCGGCGGCGGCGATCGTGTTCGTGATCGCGTGCTCGAACGTCGCGAACCTGATTCTGGGCCGGTCGGTCCGCCGCGAATCAGAGCTCGCGGTTCGCGCCGCGCTCGGCGCCAGCCGGGGCGCGCTCCGGCGCACCCTCCTCGCGGAGAGCCTCGTCCTCTGCGTCGCGGGGGCCGCGCTCGGGCTGCTGCTCGCGAGGCCGCTCGTGGCGGTGGCGGCCCGGTATGCCGCGCGCTTCTCCGTCCGCGCGTTGGAGGCCAGGGTGGACGGCAGCGTGCTCTGGCTCGGCGCGGGGCTGGCCGTGGCGGCGGCGGTGCTCCTCGCGTACGTGCCTCGGCTCCCCTCCTTCGACCGGTCGAGCGCTCTGGGTCCCGCCGCCGCCGGCATTCGGATCACGCCGGGCACGAACCGCCGTCTCAGGATCTTCGCCGCGACGCAGATCGCGTGCTCCTTCCTGCTGCTGGTGGGCGCCGGCATGCTGGTCGCGACGTTGAATGCGATGTCGACGGCGAACACCGCTTATGACATGCGACAGGTCCTGGCGGTCGACGTCCCGCCTCCAGCGCCCGGCGCCGGCGGCGAAGCGACGGACAACTTCTTCCAGGAAGCCACGCGGAGGATCGGCGAGCTGCCGGGTGTGGAGGGCGTCGCGTCCGGAATGGTCGTGCCCTGGCGCGACGAGTTGAGACACACCAAGATCCAGTTCGGGTTCGAGGGGTACCAGCCCGCCAGCGGCGAGGAGAACCCGACCTGCATGTTCCGTCCCGTCTCGCCTCGATTCTTCGCCGTGCTCGGTGTCCCGATCGTCGCCGGCCGCGACTTTACGGACGGTGACCGTCCCGACACCGAGGCCGTCGCCATCGTCAGCCAGAGCGTGGCGCAGCGGGTCTTCCCCAGGGGCGAGGCGGTCAACCGACACCTGTGGCTCGACAGCGGCTTCGAGCCCAGCCCGCGCCGCATCGTCGGGGTGGTCGCCGACGTGGACGACGAGAACGTCGTGCAGGTACCGACGATGACGGTGTACCTGCCGTGGCGGCAGTTGGGCGAGCCGAGCCGCCTGTTCGTCCGTGCGGCGGCAGATCCCTACGCGCTCGTCCCGGTCGTGACGCGCACGCTTCACGACCTCTCCGCCGGCCAGGCGGTCGAGCGGCCGGCGACGCTCGAGGACGTGCGCACCCAGGTGCTGACGCCGCAGCGGTTGAACGCGTTCGTGTTCTCGGCCTTCGGCGGCATCGCGCTGCTCATCGCGGTCGTCGGCGTCGCGGGCGTGCTGGCGTTCTCGGTGGGCGCTCGGACGCGTGAGTTCGGCATCCGGCTCGCGGTCGGATGCCAGCCGCGGGAGCTCCGGGCCCGTATCCTCCGCGAGGGCGCTGCGATCGCCGCCGCCGGAATCCTGGTCGGCGGCCTAGGCGGAATCGCGCTGGCCTGGGTCGCGAGCCGGCTGTTCGGCGTGGCTCAGATGCCGGGCGTGCTGCCGATCGCCGGAGCGGCTGTGCTTCTCGCGGCCGCGGCGATCCTCGCGTCGCTCCTGCCCGCAATCCGTGCGTCGCGCGTGGACGTCATCCAGGCGCTGCGATCGGAGTGACGACGGAGCCCGCGTTCGTCCCGCGGCGGATCGAACGAGAGGGTCGGGGGATATTCCGTAGGAGGTGGATATGCATGACACAAAGGAGCGGTTGTCTCTATTGTGGCTTTTCGCGTTATTGAACTACCTGTATGCGGATGTGCTTGCCCTGTTCGCTTTCGTTGGCTCGCCGAATTCAGCCCCACACCTTCCACAATGGGCTCTTCTGGGTTCAGCGGTCTTGATGGAAATACCCATCGCCATGATTCTGGCGTGTCGACTGCTTCCGTTTAGGGCGAACCGGCTGGCGAATATCATCGCTGGTGGCGTTCTGACCCTCGTAAACGGTTTCCTGACCTTTGTTCTGCCTCTGACTAACGGCGACTTTCGGGACCCCATTTATCCAGCGTACGTATTCTTCGCGACGATCGAAACCGTATGCACCCTGGTCATCATCCGGCGGGCGTGGACCTGGTCAGGGGGTGAGACTGTCCCCACGTCGTAACTGGTGACAAATCTGTGTTTGGAAGACCCGAACCCTCTGACAAAGCACGATCCCGCCGGCCCGGCGACCGCTATCGGCACTTTTCCTCTCGAGTCGACTTTGACGTGACGCTCCTGAGCCGGCGTTGATTCGCCAGATTCTCCGTGTTTTCTCCGTGTTTGCGGAGCGGGACCACGTTGGACGGCTTTCCCGCGTCCGCCGCGAGGCGCGCCTCGACCTAACGCAGAGCGTCGCGCTTGTCCTCTTTCGAAGAGATGTCATAGCGCGGGAAGGTCGAGATCGTCCGGTGACCCGAGATGCTCATGGCGACAGAGGGCGGGACGCCTGACCGGGTCATGTTGCGAATACCCGAGCGGCGCAGGTCGTGAAAGCGAAGGCCAGGAACGCCAGCTGCTTTGCAGGCGGCAGTCGAACCCTTCCGGATATCGCCTACCGGGACCCGATCCTGATGGAAGACGAGCCCAGAGAGGGCATGGCGATCCGGAGTCTTGTACGTTCGCGCTCACCCCACCGCCTGTCGATCAACACCTGAAGCTCGCCCTCAAGGGGCAGTGTCCGTGGATGACCGCGTTTGCTGGTTTGAAGCCGGACCTCGCCAGCCTTCCGGTCCACTTGCGTCCAGCGGCAGCGGCAGAATCTCTCCGCGGCGCCAGGCCGAGAGGTACGCGAACGTGGCCGCGTCCGCGAGCCCACTCCGGCCCGCGACACGAAGGGCTTCTGCGATCTTGTCGAACGTGACGCGCTCGACAAACCCCGTGCGGGGAACATCGGCGCTCTTCCCGAATAGCGGGATGTGCGGAATCCTCGAAGGGCGGCCCTGCCGCATGGCGAGCCGGTACACCGCGCGCAGTGCACCGAGCTCGTCATCCACGGTCACCGTCGGCTCGCCCGGCTTGGTCCTTCGACCAACAAGGCTACGGTTTCAGATCCATTGCTCGATGTACTTCTCGTTTCTCAGAAGGCGATGAATTGTCGAAGCCGACCATCCTTTTTGGACCTGCGGCCCGCGACTTCCTGCTCATTGAGACAGCCGGCTTCTGCCCGCGCCGCGCTTGCGCCCTGGACAGAACGCCCAGCAGGCAAAGGCCGATGGCTGCCCACGCGAGCTCGCGCACGCGCCGCACCAGACCGAGCGCGAGCCCCCTGGCCGGGTCGAGGCCCATGGCCTTGAAGATCAGGACCTTGCCGCCCTCCTGGGCGCCCATCTTGGCGGGCACGAAGAACAGAATGCCCTCGATCGTGACCGCAAGCGTTTCGATCGAGAATGCCCGGCGCCAATCCACGGGCGACTTCAGCATGCGCAGGATCAGGAAAGTCTCCACGACCCCCCAGAACCACCCGATGTACGCGAAGGACACGGACCGGGCGAAGTCGGCGGGCCGCGACCGCAACGACGCGAGCATTTCGCTTCCGAACGAACGCAGTCGCGCGCCGCCCGAGGCCCACCACCGGCGAAACAGGCCGAACCGGCACAGCAGACTCTCGAGGGTGCGCCACGTCGCCCGCGACCAGGCGAGAAGAAGCACCGCGCAAAGCAGGGACAGGAGGACGGCCGACAGGATCATCAGTCCGGAACGCAGCCGCGTGTCTGAAATCTGCGCCAGGGCGAAGGGCAGGCCCGACAACACGAACAGGACCTGAGCGACGAACTGCGTCATCGCGGCCAGACCGACCGCCGCCAGAGCCCCGGGGCCCGTGATCGCCGGGGTCAGCAGCGAGACTCGCAGGAGCCCGCCCCCGACGGTCGCCGTGGGTGTCACCACGTTGACGGCGTCGCCCGCGACCAGTACCGGCGCGAGCGCCCGAAGGGGCATACGGCGGCCCGGCTCCGGAAGCATGCACCGCAACGACGCGGTGTTCGCGAGCACGGAGATCCCGAAGAGGGCGACGATCAGAGCAAATCCCCACCCGACTTCTGCCAGGCTCGGAAGAACCGTGTCGGGCCCGATCCGGAAAACCAGCCAGCCGAGGAAAACGAAGCCGGCCGCGAAAGCGACCCGCTGCACGATCCTCAGACGTGATCCTCGCGTCCGGTCAGGAAATGCATGAACTCGACGCCCTCGCGCAGCCTGCGCCGCATCATCTCCGGGCTGCGGATCATCTCGGAGGTCATCTCGACGATCTTCCTCGGTCGGAAGTAGAAGCGCTTGTACATCCTGGCGACCGCCTGAAAGATCTCCTTCTTGGACAAGTTCGGATACGAGATCGAGGAGACCTGCACGCCGTTGGAGCCGACGAGGTTCTGGCTGTCCAGGTCGAGCCATCCGTTGGCCGACGCCTGCTGGTACAGCTCCGTACCCGGATACGGCGCGGCCAGCGACACCTGGATCGTGTGCGGGTTGATCTCGTTGGCGAAGCGGATCGTGCTCTCGATCGTCTCCGGCGTCTCGCCCGGCAGGCCCACGATGAACGTGCCGTGGATCGTGACACCGAGCTTGTGGCAGTCCGCGGTGAAGCGCCGCGCGACGTCCACGCGCGTCCCCTTGCGGATGTTGTTCAGAATCTGCTGGCTGCCCGTCTCGTAGCCCACCAGCAGCAAGCGCAGGCCGTTGTCCTTGAGAATCTTCAGCGTCTCGTAGGGAACGATCGCCTTCGCATTGCAGGACCACGTGACCCCGAGCTGGCCGAGCCCCCGCGCAATGGTCTCCGCGCGCGGGAGATCGTCGGTAAACGTGTCGTCGTCGAAGAAGAATTCCTTGGCCTGCGGGAAAAGCTCCCTGGCTCGCCGGATCTCCTCGACCACATTCTCGGGGCTGCGCGTGCGGTAGCGGTGGCCCCCGATCGTCTGCGGCCAGAGACAGAACGTGCAGCGCGACCGGCAGCCGCGGCCCGTGTAGAGCGAGACGTAGGGGTGCAGCAGGTACCCGATGAAGTAATCCTCGATGTGGAGATCTCGCATGTAGACGTCGGTGACGAACGGCAGGGAGTCCATGTTCTCCAGCGTCGCGCGCTCCTTGTTGTGCACGACCCGGCCGTCCACCTTGAAGGAGATTCCATCCACCGTCTCGAAAGGCCGGCCCTCGGCCAACTCGAGGATCGTGAAGTCGAATTCGGCGCGCGCCACGAAGTCCACCGCCTCCGAGGCCCGAAGCGAGGCCTCCGGGGACACGGCCACGTGCGCGCCCACGAACCCGATCTGAAGCTCCGGGTTGGCACGCTTGAACTCCTCCGCCACCCGCACGTCCGAAGGAAATGACGGCGTGCTCGTATGAAAGACCGCCAGCTCGTATTGCCCGGCCAGCGGCAGGACGTCGGCGACCGAGAGCCCGCGGGCAGGCGCATCCACGAGCCGGCTGCCCGGCACCAGAGCGGCCGGCTGGGCCAGCCAGGTCGGGTACCAGAACGAGCGAATTTCCCGCCGGGCCTGGTAGCGCGATCCCGCGCCCCCGTCGAACCCCTCGAAGGAGGGGGGATTCAAGAACAGCGTTTTCTTCATCATCGTCAACATCTGAGAATATCAAGCGTCGAGGGAACGGCAAAGAGACCGGGAGCCTGAGCTATCCTCGGCGCTCTTGCCCGGCCTCCGAGTTTGGCAATGAGGACACCCATTACGTGCATATCCGGAACGGAAGTCTGCGCCGGGCGTGCTTCGCAAGCTGTGTCGGGTGGCTATGGGCGGCGGGGACGTTGCTCTGCGGTGGGGCGGCCGCGGCGGCTCCGGGGCAAGCTCTCGAGCTGTGCACCGAGGCTCCGCGGGACAAGCAAAGCTGGACCGGCATCGAGGAGCCTGGATTCAGTCTCTTTCTGGAAGGAGACCACGGCTTCGCTCTAGAGCAGTTCCGGCCGGCCGCCAACGCGCTGACCGCGCCTCCTGCTGGTTTGCTCGGGCTGCCCTCCCCCTACGATTCGGGAAGCCCGGCGGCATCGGACGCGGCTCCGAAGAAGCACTTCTGGGTCGCGGCCGCGGAGGTCTTCGGGTGGAACCTCGGCGAGTGGCTGATCGAGCGCTACATCCTGAAAGAGCCCTTCGCTTACATCTCGCTGGACACGTGGAAGGCCAATCTGCGGACAGGCCTCGTCTACGACCACGTGGACAACTTCGCGACGAACCAGGCCCTGCACCCGTTCCAGGGCGGCCTCTATTACAACGCCGGGCGCACGAACGGGTTCAACTTCTGGGAGTCGGCCCTCTTCACGACGGCCGGCAGCCTGATGTGGGAGTACTTCGGCGAGAACGAGGCGGCCTCGCTCAACGATGTGCTCAACACCTCGCTCGGAGGTGCCGCGACGGGCGAAGTCTCCTATCGTCTTGCGACCATGCTCCTCGACAACACGGCCAGCGGGGCCAGCCGGCTCTGGCGCGAGCTCGGTGGGTTCGTCCTGAATCCCATGGGCGAGTTCAACCGGTTAGTCCGCGGGGAGACGACCAAAGACTTCCCGAACCCCGACGACCGCATGCCTGCGGGATTCTCCGCCGAGCTGTACGCCGGATACCAGCGGTTGAACGACGGCCCTCCCTCTGTCGTGCTCTACCCGAACCAGGGTCTTCTCGGCGTGCTGATCCGGTACGGCGATCCCTTTTCCGGCGAGAACCGAAAGCCCTTCGACTATTTCGAGGCGCTGTTCGAGGTCTACCCATCGTCGGGAGCCATTGGCATCAACTGGCAGGAGCGTGGACTACTGGCGTCCTGGGGAATCTCGTCGTCGGCCGCCGCCGAACATCGCCTGGGTCTGTTCATGGGATACGAATACACGGACAATCAGTCCCAGATCTTCTCGACGCAGGCCTTCTCGGCCGACCTGCTCTCGCGCTTCCCGTTGCCTCGCGGATTGGAGCTGCGCACGGAGATCATGGGGGTTGGATTCCCGGTCACGGCCCTCCAGGCGAACGACACGCTGTATGAGTACACTCCCGCCGGCAGGCCCTACGACTACGGCGTCGGCGGCGGCGTGCGCTCACTGGCGCGGGTCGAACGGGAGGGCCTGAACTTCCTCTGGGTCGGCTACGAGGCTCTGTGGATTCACACGACCAGCGGGGCCTCGGCCCCGGGGTCGGAGGCGTCGCTCTCGAGCCGCCTCCAGTCGCTCCGGCTGGAAGGCCGTCTGCCGGTCCACGGCTCCCTGTCGGTCGGCGCAGGCTGGACCTGGAATGACAGGGTCACGGTCTACCCGGATCGGACCGCCGCAGTTCAGGGCGCAGAGTGGCGCGCTTTTGTGTCGTTGCTCCTGCGCTGACACCGAACCTGACGCATCGCGTCACCCTGGAGGGCTGACCTCCGTTTCCAGGTGCCCCGTGGGGGCAACGACGAAACGCTCACCCTTCCACACCAGACTACGGCCGAAGAGGCTCGCGATCCGGACCGCGAAGGACAGCAGATCCCGCACCGGGACCAGCCAGAGCGGGTCCGGCCCGTCGATGCCGAATCGGTGGCGCACCGTCTTGTGGAGGCCGACCCGAAGGATGACCGCCAGCGCGAAGAGGCCGAGAGCCAGGGATTGGCCGCCGGACATCAGCAGGAAAAGAAGCGCCAGCACGGTCGTATCGGTCAAGACCGAGAGCGTCCACCCGAGCGGCTGCACGGTTCGAAACGTCCGGCCCCAGCGCAGCTCGTGGGCAAAGAGCGATTTCAGGCTCGGCTCCGAAACGACGGTCTCGACCGTGCACGAAGCCAGCCGCACGTCCAGGCCCCGGTCGCTGACCCGCCGGCCGATCAGATAGTCGTCGGCGAGGTGCGTCGTCAGCCCGCGGAATCCTCCGATCTCTTCGAGCACTTCCCGGCGGACGGCCATCGTGTTGCCGAAGAGAAAGCGCAGCTTACCCAGGGCCAGGGCGGCCAGGATAGAAGGAAGGATCAGGTCGTTGATGAAATCCGCGCCGAGAACCGACCACACTCCCTTCTGCGCCCTGCCGATGTAGAGACACGTCACGGCGCCGACATTGCCGGTGGCAAAAGGCGCGACAGCGGAGCGCAGGTACTCGGGCCTGACCCGCCCGTCCGCGTCCGCCGAGACGAGGATGTCGTGCCGGGAGGCCTCGTACATGTTTGTGAGGTTTGAGAGCTTGCGGTTGGCGCCGTAAACACGGTCGTCGACGACGAGGGTGGCGTCGAGGTGGGGCATGTCGCGCAATAAGCGCTCGATGACGGCCACGGCGGGATCGTCGGGCTTCCGGACGCCGAAGACGATCTGGTAGGTCGGGTAATCCTGCTCGCAGAAGGAGCGCAGGCAGTCGTAAAGAACCGGCTCGGGATCGATGCCGCAGATCGGCTTCAAGAGAGTCGCCGGGGGAGTAAACGAGCCGTCAGGCTTCGAAGGGAGTTGGAAAAGCGCGACCCGCAGCACCACGAGGATGGAATAGACGATCGAGATCGAGAGCATGATGAGCAGGGCCAGAGAGGCCCCGTGCCGGACTGTTGTCGCGAAAGCGGCTATCGATACCATGGGAAACCTGACATTGCAGAAGATATCCGAAGCCTGTGGAAGTCGAATGCGCTCGTCCCGGCTCGGACTGCGCCGCCGACGGACTCGCAGTCCACGAGAGCAACGAGGCCCCTCGCGCTTGCGCTTCGGATTGCGACGACGGCATGCTCACGGCCGCAGCCTTCATCCACCGGTGCCTCCGCGGTGACTCGGTCGTCGCTTAAGATTCGCCTGATGCTCCGCTCGGACGGTAACGGGTCGGCCGATCCCCAGGGACTGCGCAACTCAGACGCGGAATCGATCCCGATCGACGTCAGCGCGAGAGAGGCGTGACGGGCGCCACGACGCGTGTGCGCGTCAAAGGTTGGCCCCTGCTCGGCTCGCCGTGGACGATGGCCGCCGCGGCTCTGTTGCTTCGCCTGATCGTGATGAGTTCTTTCTATACTAATCGGCTGGATCCTGCACGGGACCATTGGACGTTCGGCTGGGAGACGGGGAGGGTTGCGCGATCGATCGCCTCGGGCCAGGGATTTAGCTCTCCTTTTCCCGAGCCGACAGGGCCGACGACCCTCGTACCTCCCGCATACACGTACCTGGTCGCCGGCGTCTTCAGGCTCTTCGGAACCTATACGGCCTCGTCGGCTCTGGTCATGCTCACCCTGAACAACCTGTTTTCCGCCATGACGTGTCTGCCGGTCTTCTTCATGGCGCACCGGGTCTTCGGGCTCCCCACCGCGGTCCGGGCGGGCTGGATTTGGGCTTTCTTCCCCTGGGCGGTGGCCGTGGCGAACGCGACCGTGTGGGAAACGACCCTGACCACGCTGATATTCAGCCTCCTGGTGCTGGCGACGCTGCGCCTGGAGCGTTCGACGAGCCCGGTCGCCTGGCTGGGTTACGGCGCGTTGTGGGGGGTGGCCGCGCTCACGAACCCGGCCATCCTCTCCACACTGCCCTTTCTCGGCGCATGGGTGTGGTTCCGGCATTGGCGGCGCGGAGAGAATTGCACGGCAGTGGCGGCTGCCGCGTCTCTGGTTTTCCTTTGCGTGACGGGACCCTGGATCTGGCGCTGCAGCCGAACCTACGGGCGTTTCGTCGCCTTCCGGGGCAGCGTCGGTCTGGAGTTTCTCGTCGGCAACAGCGAAGACACGACTCATGCTTCCAATTTCAATGTGATCCCCGGAAACAACGCCGCGGAAATGGAGAAGGTCAAGAGGCTTGGCGAGCCGGCGTACATGGCTGAGAAGCAGCTCGAGGCCCGGGAGGTCATCGCGCGCCGGCCGCTTCGCTTCGCGTGCCTGACTCTCCGGCGAGCTCTCTACACCTGGACCACCCTGTGGAACTTCCCTCCTCGTTGGAGCCTGGACGAAGAAGGGCTGCCGAACGTTCTCCTGTACAGCTTCGTCTCGCTGCTTGCCTTTACAGGACTCTATCGGGCGATCCGGGACCATCGGGATGGTGTGATTCCTCTCGTGATCCCGTTGGTCTTCTTTCCCCTCGTTTATTACGTTACCCATCCCGAAGTTCGCTATCGTCATCCGATCGACCCCGTGGTCGTCGTCTTCATGGCCTCGGCGACGACCGCCTCAGCCGGCCGGAGATCGGGGTGTTGACCCCGGCGAGTTCGCAAGGCGCGGTCCAGTGCTGAGACTCCAGCGAGCGGCTCGAACCACCCGGGCTCGAAGATAGGAAGCCGTCTGCCTTCGAGATTGATTCGACTCACGCTGCTGGTTGTCACGATCTGCTCAGCCGGATGCGTCTCAATGAGCGGCAACACGATTCCAGGAGAGTGCGAAAACAACTGGTGGCATTGTGTCTATTTGCCGAAGCGGCTCGTCATTCTGGAGAGCTGCGTCACTGTGCGCGGCATCGTCGTCGACGCGCGCTACGTTCTCGATGGGGATGCGATTCTGTACTTGAGACTCGACCCCGAGTACGCACACTTCTCGAATCAGAAGAATTATGAGCAGTTCGGCAAAGACATACTGGAGCTCGAGATCGTTTGCAGGCACCCGGTTTTTCGATTCCTGGTGTTTCGTTGCTGGACGTGCGGCAACAAGATCCTGGTGCCGCGTGTCGGCGACCACATTGAAGCGGACGGCACTTATGTCCAGGACACGCGTCATATGCACCTGGAGCTCCACCCCGTGACAAGAATCTCGATGCTGCCCGGCGAGAAAGTGGGCGAAGCGCACGACGCCGACGAAGCCGATCCGCAGGCGCGGGTTCACCTGCTTGAAGGTCTCCGCGACGCGGACGTCGGATCGGAAAGAAGAGGGGCTCGTGTGAGGAACGACGAGCTCGTCTTCGAAGGCGGGCGGGAGCACGTCGGCAAGATTCCGGCCGCGGGCCGGGCGTTGACGAGGCGGCTTCCCGGAACGAGGGCCGCCGGCAGCGCCAACGGCGCGGGATTCCAGAAGGAACAGATCTCGCGCCTGACCTCGTAGCGCGAACCGGCGCCCCCGTCAAGCGCTTCGTAGGACGGAGGGCTCGGAACAGAGACTTCAGTGGCGACATTGACGACGACCTCCCTGCCGAACTTTAGGCGGCCCGAGGCTGATCGCCGGGCGCGCCCTCGCCCGGAAGAAGTTTCAGTGCGGTTCGGACGAGTGGAGCCACGAGGGCCGGACGCAGCAGCCGGGGGTCGTACCGCGACAGGCGCCGGTCGTTCTCGGCGAGGCAGAGCGCAAGGAACGAGCGCGCCGAGAAGTCGCCGAGAGTGGAGTGAGTGCCCATAGTGAAGCCTTCCTGCGAGCCTGTGCTCCCGAACTGGAGCGCCTGCCGCGCGTGGCCGGCGATCTGGCGGGCGATCGTCCAGGCCCGACGCACGTCGAAGGCCGGCCGGAGCGCAAAGGGCGTGCGCGCCCTAAGGTAGGCGGCCCAGTTAACGATGAAGAGAATGTGGCGCGCCTCTTCCTGCATGATCGGATCGAAGATGTCGGTCAGCGCCGCGGGGAAGTAGCCGGAGCGCTCCCCGATCGCGAAGAGACCGAAGGCGAAGAAGGAGTCGAGACACTCGCCGTACCCGGTGCTGAGGAAGGCCCAGAGGGGGTCTTTCGGCGGCGCCGGGGCCCGGAACGGTGCGACCTGGATGCCGTAATGGCGCGTCAGGAGGGAGAGGATGGCCGCGTGCCGGCCCTCTTCGTAACCCTGGAGGGCGATCGCGCCAGCCAGGACCGGATCCGGCTCGACGCGGCCGAGCGACTGGACCTCGACTGCCGTGGCTGTCTCCGTGCGAACGGCCTCATTCCAGATCGGAAGAGCCTTGAGACGCCGTAAGCTTTCCTCGTCCAGCTCCGGAAAGCGGATCGACTCGGGTTCGAAAGGGCGGTGAGACTCCACGAATACCCGGCAGAACGTTTCCTTGTGGTCCTCGGAGCCGATCCACGCCATTGCCATGTCGCTCCCATGTCGCCGCGGTGCTCGACGCCACGATGGCGCCCGAACGCGCGACCAAAAACCACGGGAAGTGTACGCGAGTCCGCATACGCGGTCGACATCGTGGGGCGGGGCGACGAGGCTGTCGAGCAGGTCCTGTTCGGAAGTTACGACCTGATGATCCTCGACATCCTCCTCCCGGGCTTCGACGGTCTTGCCGTGTGCAACGCGGTTCGGGCCAAGAACTTCGCGATGCCGATCTTGATGCTGTCGGCGCGCTCGGAAATCGCCGAGCGGGTCCGCGGGCTGGAGGACGGCGCGGACGACTACCTGCCCAAGCCCTTTGCCGTGAAAGAGCTGCGGGCGCGGGTCGGCGCTCTGCTGCGCCGGCGGTCGCTGCCCCCTCAGATCACGCAGACCCTCAGAGATATCCGCCTCGACCGCGGGAAGCGCTCGGTCGATGTCCGCGGAGGCACGATCGAGCTCACCGGGAAGGAGTATTCGCTGCTCGAGTATCTTCTGCTCAACTGCGGGCGCATCGTCACTCGACGCCAGATCGCGATGCACGTCTGGGACGAGCGCTTCGACCCCTTCTCGAACGTGATCGAAGTCTATGTCGGAGGCCTGCGTCAGAAGATCGACGCTCCGCTCCAAGGCGGGGAGGCTATTTCGTCGAGAACCTGCGCCAGGAGCCCGACTGATCCGACTGCCCATCCGCTGAAGGTTGACGCTGTCTGGGCACCTCACCGGTGCCACGAGGAGAGCCAGATTTTCCGTGTTCTCTCCGTGTCTTACCGTCGGCCGCGGGCAGTCCAGAGCAGGCGGCGCCGAGCCAAATCCTTGAGCGATCTACTCTGAGCTGTCGTCAGCCCCCGTCGGCTCCGACTCGTCCTGCCCACCGGAGCTAGAGGTCGCGCGTTCGAATCGCGCCGGGCGCGCCATATTTTCCAACGACTTCGCCGACCCCTCTCCCACCCCGGATCCCCGATTCTCCGTGTTTTCTCCGTGTTTGCGGATCGGGACCACGTTCGAGGGCTTTCCCGCGTCTGCCGCGATACGGCCCTCGACCTTACGTAGAGCGTCGCGCTTGTTCTCTTTCGAAGCGATGTCATAGCGCGGGAAGGTCGAGATCGTCCGGTGGCCCGAGATGCCGCCTTGCAAGCGGCAGCCCAAGTCGGGCCGGTACCCGTCAACATCCCGTCACTCTCGGAAACGGCAGCCTTCGGGCGCGGGTTCATGCGTCAGTCGCGAGAAGTACTCCGCGGCCTCATTGCGTTCCGAGGCGAGCGCCGTCGCCGCGCTTTGGCGAAGCCCCTCCGAGAGCTCCCGGGCGGCGTCTGACGGGCAGCCGAGGCGTTCGAGCGCGTTCGCCTCGAGTTTCCACACGTTGAGGCTTCCGGGCGCGAGACGCAGATAGATACGCGCCCTTCGGACGATCTCGGCATCGTCGCCCGCGTCTACGGCCCGACGCACGGCCGCCGATTCGATCAGCCCGCCCGCGGCGATTCGCTCCTTGGGATCCGGCAGATCACGGGCGCCCGCTGCCCGCACCGCTCCCGCTGCCCCGCCCGTGTAGCCGAGCGCCGCGAGGGACGCCAGCCTCTCGGCGTCCTCGGACGCCGGCATCCGAAAGGGTCGTGGAATCGCCGCGAGCTCGCGGCGAAAACCGCGCACCGCCTCCGGCAAGGTCGAGGCGAGGTTCGACGTCTCGCCTGGATCGCGGGACAGATCGTAGAGCTCCGGCGTGGGAGCCTCGATGTACTGATACTTCTCGTCCTCGAGCGAGGCGAGGTCGCTCCACCCGAGCAGCAGGCGGGGGGTGAGCGTCTCCGAGTAATAGTGCCGGGGGGCGGACACGAAGGCGCCGATGCGGCCGAGCAGCGAGGAACCCTGGAGGCCGGCGGGCGGAGTCAGTCCGAGAACGGCCGCGACGGTCGGAAAGACGTCCACGAGCCCGACGGCGCCGCTCACCACCGCGCCGGCGTGGTCGCCACGCGGAAGCTGCATCAGGAGCGGCACTCGGGTGGTTTCGCGATAGAGGAGAATTCCGTGCTGCTGTTCGCCGTGATCGCCGAGCCCCTCGCCGTGGTCGGACAGAAGGAAGACGAGCGCACCTTCGGCAACGCCCGGCGGCAGCGCGGCGAAGAACTCGCCGACCACGGCGTCCGCGTGCGCCACCTCCGCGTCGTACGCGTCCGGGTAGCGGCTCCGAAACGGCTCCGGGGCCTCGCGCGGCGCGTGCGGCTCCATCAGGTGAAGGAACGCGAAGAAGGGGCGGCCGCGGCGCTCGCCGATCCAGCGAGCGAGTGAGCGCGCCGCCTCCGAGCCGTCGCGTTTCTTGTCCGCGCCGCGCGTGAGCGCGTCGTCGTAGAAGTCGAACCCGCGCGCCAGCCCGGTCACCCGCGAGAGAACCGCCGAGGACACCGCCGCGCCGGTCTCCCAGCCCCGCTCGCGCAGGAGCCCGGCGAGGGTCTCGGGCTGGGCCGACAGGCGGAACCCGGTGTTCTCGCGGGCCCCGTGACGTGCGGGAAGAAGCCCCGTGAAGAGCGTCGCGTGCGCGGGAAGCGTCTGCGGAACCGGAGTGTACGCGGCTGCGAACAACACCGACCGGCTGCGGAAGCGATCGATCGCGGGCGTCTCGACGGCGCGGTACCCGTAGCAGGGCAAGCGGTCGGCGCGCAGTGTGTCGATCGAGATCACGATCACCGGGACGCGTCGCGAGCACGCGAGGACCGAAAAAGCCACGACCGCGAGGGCGGCCATGAGACATGCGTCGCGACGACGCGGCAGGCGTGAGCGAGATCGGTTCACGCGGGCGGGCGCGAGGCGGAGCTCGGCGCTCTCATCGTTCACCCGAAGTCTGCCGGACTGCAACGCGAACCTCAAGTACCCGAAACGCGGACCAGGGCTACTGGAAAGCCGGCCAGTTCAGGCCGAGAGCCTTCGCGAAAAATACGGCCATCTGACCTCGCGTGACCGGGGCGTCCGGACAGTACAGCGGCGGCGCTGCGTTGCAGCCGCCCGTGATGCCGGAGGCCTTCAACGCCTCGATGTACTGGAAGAAGGGATGAGTCGTCGGCACGTCGTTGAAGGACGCCCCCGGCGGCGCCGGGCTGACGGCCCGCCGCCACCAGACCTCCACCCACCCGAAGAAAAGGGGATTCGGGTCCGGGGCGATTTCCAGGTCGAGCAGAAGGATGTGCGGAGAATCGAAATTCGGGTGGCTACCTTCCCACGAGATCCCGAGCGGACTCCCATTGATGTCCGTGAACCAATACGTGTGGGGAGTGTTGTCGAGATCGTAGAGGTCGTGGGTGCTGCCGTCCGCGTTGCGCCTCCACAAGTGGATGGCCATGACGTTCGCCTCTCCGTCGTTCAGGTTGTTGAAGCCGATGTAATCGATGAGTACTCCGGGCGGAATGTCCAGCGTGGCGTAGAAATGCTGCTCGGCATTCACGTCACCGAATCTCGCGAGGCCGCCCGAGACGTGGTAGCCCTGGGTGCTCTCGGCCGGCATGAAGGAGAGGCCCGAAATCGCGGTGACCGTGTAGTCCTGCGTGCCAAAGGACTTTGGCCCCACGGTGGCCTGGACCAGTCGTTCAGGGAGAGGTGTCTGGGCCTCGACCGATCTCCCGGCGAGCAAGGTCAGCAGACTGAAATGCACCAGGGCACCCATGATCCGTCGTGTGCGGCGCACGCGCATCGTTAGCCTCCTTCAACAGCAGGGCCTGCGTATCTTGACGGCGAAGACGACATTCTCCGTGTTTTCTTCGGTTCTTGCCGACAGGGGCGAAAGGCCCCCGACAGACGGTCGGAGCCAGGACGGCGGGACCCCGGCCCCAACCGGTCCCCCGGTCCCGCCGATTCCTTCCCCTTCCCGTCCCGGGGTGGGCTATCCTCGGGGGCTTTCCTCCCGGACCGGACTGAGATAAAAAGCACACAGACAAACTGGAAATGACCGAACCCACCATCGCCCCGACCGGCGACTTCTATCGCCCCGGCACCCCGATCCCGCACGGGGGGCGTGCGCGGCGCATTCTCCAGGACCATCCCGACGTCCGAAAGCTCATCGGACGCAACCACGCGACCTTCTGGATCACGGCCGGAATCGTCGTGTTCCAGGTCGCCGTCGCGTGGCTTCTCCGTGCGAGCCCGTGGTGGATGATCGTCGCCGCCGGCGCCGTCGTCGGCGCCCTGGCCGACCATGCGCTCTGGGTGATCATCCACGAGTGCACCCACAACCTGATCTTCCGGTCCCCGGCGGCGAACACGATGACGGGCATGCTCGCCAACTTCCCCATCGTCGTCCCCGGGGGCTCCGTCTTCTTCCAGCGTTACCACATGAAGCACCACGCGTACCTCGGCGTTTACGACCACGACGCCGACGTCCCGAACCGCTGGGAGGCCCGGCTCGTCGGCAACTCGGCATGGCGAAAGGCGATCTGGCTGCTGTGCTTCCCCGCCGTGCAGCTGACCCGGCCGCCCCGCTTGAAGGAGCTGCGGCCCATCGACCACTGGGTCGTCATCAACTTCATCACCCAGATGGCCTTCAACGCCGCGATCTGGTTCCTGATCAGCCCGGGAGCGCTCGGCTACCTCTTTGCGTCGTTCTGGTTCAGCATCGGCGGTCCCCCGCTCGGCGCGCGCTGGATCCAGGAGCACTACGCTCTTTTTCCCGGCCAGGAAACCAACGACTACTACGGCTGGTTGAACCGTTTCCAGCTGAACATCGGATACCACAACGAGCACCACGACTTCCCGTCGGTGCCCTGGAATCGCCTGCCCCAGATCAAGAAGACGGCGCCCGAGGCCTACGACATCCCGTACCACCCGTCGTGGGCGAAGCTCTCCTGGCGCTTCATCACCGACCCGAAGATCTCGCTCTACACGAGAAACGTCCGCCCCGATCGGGGAGAGTTTCGCCTGGCCGAAGAGCTCGCCCCCGGCGAGAAGTCCGCCGGCGGCGCCACGCCGGAATTCGGCCCCGCCGTTTCTCCGTAGAACCTACGGCGCCGGCCGCACCTCGACGCAGCGAGGCTCCGTTCCCAGGACCGTGCGCGCGAGCTCGCCTCGCAGCGCGAGCAGCCTGACCCGCTCCTCGAGAGCCGCCATGGCCGTTTTCGTCGCATCCTCGTCGGCGTCGGAGAGGGCCATGCGCTTCTCGTCGACCTGGCCGGCCTCGCCGCGCCCCTCCCGCGAAAGCAACTCGGCCGCCGAGAGGTCCTGTTCCGCGATCCCCTGCGCGCGGCGGGACAGGCTGTGCTCCGCCTCCGCGCGCGCGACCGCCGCTTCGGCCCGGCGAACCGCCACCTCCAGGTCCGTCTCGCGCGCGTCCCGCTCGGCTTCGGCCTTCCGGGCGCTCGCCCGCGCCTTCGCCTCCGTGTCGTCGAGGCGTCCCCCTGCCCAGACGGGGATCGCGAAGGAGATTCCGAAGCTGAAATCGTTCTCGTTGAAGCTGTTGTAGTACTTCGAGTAGTACGACGGCAGCCGCTGATACTGGGCCGAGGCCTCGATGATCGGCCAGCGCCTGGCCGAGAGGCTCGCCGAACGGCCGAGCAGCTCGACCTGCCTCCCGAGCGACTTCAGCTGCGGATCCGCGGCGCGCGCCGCCTCGAGATCGTCCGAGGCCGAGATCGCGTCGAGGGCGGTCTCGGTTTCGCTCGAAAGCCGCAGGGGCGCGGAATCGGACCAGCCGATCAGGCGCTTGAGCTCGAGGCCGTCGAGGTCGCGGTCGGACTCGGCGTTCAGGAGTCTCTGCTTCGACCGCGCCGCCTGGAGCTTGGCCCGCTCGACGTCGATCTCGGTCGTCCGACCCTCGCCGAAGAGAGCCTGCGCGCGGTCGACAGACGCCTCGGCCGCCGCGAGACCCTTCCGGGCGGCGTCGGCGCGACGCTCGTCGGTCCAGGTCCGTGCGTAGGCAAGGACGGCCAGGCGCACGGTATTGGCGCAGCCGGACTCGAGATCGCCTTCGAGGAGAGCCGCGTGGGCCTCGGCCTGCAGCGCCTCGTTCTTCTTCCACGGGTCGTAGATCGTCTGCCGGACTTCGACCGCTCCGTACGCCGGCACGCTCCCCGCGACGACCACGGGAAGCCCGGTCGAGTAACCGGGCGTCGTCGAGACCCAGACCGACGGATGGAGGGCGTCGGCGGCGATCCGGGCCGAAGCGCTGCCCTCGTCGCGGGCCGCGCGCGTCGCGGTCAGCTGCGGCGCCCGCTCGAGCGCGAGCTCGGCCGCATGCCGCAGCGTCAGGACCGGAGGCTCGGCCGGGGCGGTCTGGCCGCGCGCGGGGCCGGGCCCGGCGATGAGCGCGGCGGCGATGGCCGCGACGAGGATGGAGAGGGCGTTTCGGGACCGAAACGGGTTTTCTTCATTCATGGTGCAAAGCCTCCGTAGGGTTGAGGAGCGAGGCGCGATACGCGGGCACCGCGCCGAATACGACCGCGACCGCGCAGGAGAAGAGAAAGGCCACCGCCGCCGACCACAGCGAGACGCGGATGTCCACGCCTCGCACGAAGAGGCCCGTCAGGTAGGGAATGCCGAGGCCGATCGCCACGCCGATCGCCGCGCCGGCCACGCCGAGAGAGAGCGCCTCGAAGAGAAACTGTCCGAGGATGTCGCGGCGGCGCGCGCCGACCGACATGCGAACCCCGATCTCCCGCGTCCGCTGCTCGACCGAGGCGAGCAGGATGTTCATGATACCGACGCCGCCGACGACGACGGACACGGCGGCGGCGAGAATGAAGACGACGATGAGCCCGACCGAGATTGCCCTCGCCAGGCGCACGACCGACGTCATGCTCTCGACCTCGTAGAAGGAACCCGCGCGGTGGCGCTCGCGCAGCATGTCCTCGACCGTGCGGACCGCCGCCGGCAGCTCCGAGAACTCTCGCGCCTCCGCAAACAGCGTCTTGACCTGGTGCGTGGGCGTGAAATACCAGGCGACGGTCAGGGGGATGAGGATCGTCTCCGGCACGACCTCGCCCCGGCCGAGCGTATCCACGGGCTCCTCGAACTCGCCGACGACCTGAAAAGTCGTCCCGAGGGTCCGAATGGTTTTGTCGGCCGAATCATCGTTGGCGAAGAGTTGGTTGTAGAGGTCCCGGTTCACGACGCAAACCCGCGCGCGCTCCGACAGGTCGTCCTCGTCGAGGAACCGGCCGCGCAGGATGCGCATGTTCTTGCGCACCTGCCCGTAGTTCGCCATGACGCCGAGGACGGTCAGCGCCTTGGCCTGGGACTGGACGGTGAGGTTGCCGCGCAGCATCAGGATCGCCGTCACGCCCGAAAAGAGATCGCTCCGCGTCGCGATCGCCCGGACGTCCCCCTCGGTCATGAAGTCATCGGAGACGCGGGACACGCCGGAATTGACGGTTCCCCGGTAGTTGGCCCAGACCAGGTGAGAGCCCACGCCCTCGATCTGGCGCAGCACGTAACCGCGCCCGGTCAGTCCGAGCGTGACGACGAGAATGATGGACGCGGTGCCGACGACCAGGCCCGCGAGCGTGAGGGAGGTCTGGACCGGATGCTTCCGAAACCGGTCGACGGCCATGCCGAAGACTTCTCGATTGAACATGGTCCTTCGGGGAGCGAGCCCTAGCCCTTCCCGCTCGCGGCGCGAACCCGCGCCCCGTCGGACAGCGCCACGGCCCCGGGCAGGATGACGACGTCCTTTTCGGAAAGGCCGCCCGCGACTTCGACCTCGGTCAGGCCGAGAAGCCCGACCGTGACGTTCTTGCGGCGCGCGCGGCCGGAATCGAGAACGTACACGTAGCGCCGATCCCCATCGCGGAAGACACTCGCCCGGGGGACGACGAGGGCGTCCGACTTCTCGCCGGTGATGATCTCGACGTCCACGGCGGCATTCGACGGGAGGCGAGCCTGCGGGTCGGCGATCTCACCGAGAACCTCGCCGACCTCGCGGCCGCCCACCTCGCGCAGCCCCGGATCCACGAAGGTGACCCGGCCGTCCCACTTCATGCCGGGCAGTCCGTCGAAGGCGACGACCAGGCGCTGGCCGACGGCCGTCTGGGGCAGGTCCGGCTGATCCACTCGAGCGCGCAACCGCCGGTGCTCGGCATCGATCACGTTCGCGACGACCTCTCCGGCCGCGATCGCCTCGCCGACGCGCCGGGGCAGGCCATAGACGAGGCCATCGGCCGGCGCCTTGACCGTCAGCGCCGCGGCGCGGCGCTCGAGATCCGCCGCCGACTCCCGGGCGAGCTCGAGCCGGGAGGGCGCGCCGTTCCCGGCGCCGTCGAGAGCCAAGAGGCGGGCGCGCGCGGCGCTGGCATGATCGCGGGCCTGGGAGAGCGCGAGCTCGTCAGACTCGTAGGTCATCTTCGTGATGGCCCCGCTCGAAAGCAGCCGCGAGTCGCCATCGAAAACCCGGGCCGCGTGCTTCTCCTGCTGCTCGAGGTCGGCCAGATCCGACGCGGTCGAGGCCCGCTCGGCCTCGAGCCGGAGCGCCTCGGAGCGGGCCTCGAGGGCCTTGTGCGAAAGATCGGTGTTCTCCAGCCGGACGAGGGGAGTACCCGTTCGGACCCGGGCGCCATTCTGGACGAAGAGCTCGGCGACGGTGGCGGCCTCGGCGGCCCGGAGCTCGCCGCCCGGAGGAGGTTCCAGCGTCCCGTCGCACTGGACCGGAACGAGAAGGTTGCTTCGGCGGACGGCGGCGGTCTGGACCGATGGGGCCTTCGGCCGCGACATGGCCGCCACGAGCACGACGACGGCGAGCAAGACAACGCCCAGGGCCCACGGCCAGCCCGGGCGTGTCCGCTTCTCGCCTGTCCCGGCGGCCTCGCTCATCCGCTCATTTTATCCGCCGCCCGTCCTTGCGGGCCGACGCTTCAGTGCGGCCGAACGACCCGGGGGGAGGGCGGGACACCCCCCGCGCAGCAAACCGGCTGCCGCGGGGAGCCGGGGACGATGACCTCGGCGGCCTTCTGGCGCGCAACGGGACCGGACGGGCCGGTCACGGTCAGACGGACGTCGAAGCTCCCCGCGAAAGGATACTGGTGGACGGGATTGCGCTCGTCGCTCGATGAACCGTCGCCGAAGTCCCAATGCCACGCCGAGGCGCCCGGAACGGCCGAGAGATCCTGGAACGAGACGGTCGCCGGCGCGGGCCCCGATGGCGCGGAGGCCGAGAAGTCGGCGACCCCGACGTAGCGAATTCGGAACACGTTGGCCCCCGCGTCCACCGGCGTGGCGGCGCCGAAGTCCTTGTAGAGATCGGCGAAGTAGAGGCCGTCGGGTCCGGCGGCGAGCGCGGTGCAGGTCGCGCGCCCGGCGCCCACGTACTGGATGAGCGGTACCGGGCCCGAAAGAAGATTGCCGTCGGCGTCGAAGGAGAACTCGCTGATGCGCTTGCCGAGCGCCTGCGGGCCCGGAGCGTAGGTCGGACCGGACTCGGTCACGAAGGCGTGGTCCTGGTGCTCGACGGGAAAGCCGCTGCCCCCGAAGGTGGCCGTCTGGACGAAGGCGATGTTGACCGGCGCGACGGAGACCGGCCAGTTGTAGGCAGCGAAGTTCTTCATGCTCGCGTCCGAGCCGTCATAGAGATAGTTGCGCCCCCCGACGACCTTGGCGAGACGATCGACGCTCGGCCCGTTCTCGGCTTCCCACTGCGCGCCGTCGGCGGCCCGCCAGGATCCGCCGAAGGGGTTGCGAAGGCCGAGGGCGAAGATCAGGTTCTTCGGCGCCTGCCCCGCCGTCGGATCGTAGAAGGGGTTGTCCGTCGGAGCGGTCCCGTCGAGATTGACCCGCAGGATCTTCCCTCGCACCGAGGTCATGTCCTGCGCCGGCGTCGGCACGAACAGGCCGTCTCCGATGTGCACGTAGAGCTTGCCGTCCGGACCGATCGACACGTTCGAGATCTGGTGCGACGGGCCGAGCGGTTCGTTTGGGAAATCCAGGATCGTCGTGCGGCTCGATTCCGTGAGACCGCCGTCCTGGCTGTGAAGGCGGACGACCATCGGATAGTGATAGTCGGTCACGTTCGGCTGCGCCTCGAGCGTCCCGACGAAGAGATCGCCCGACGACGGCTCGACGACGATGCCCGTCGTGCCCTTCTCGCCGGAGCCGGGAAAGCTTCCGAGGGGATCGAAGTCGAGCAGGTTCGTGGCATAGGTCGAGACGGCGCCGGAGCGGGTGACGACGGCGACGGATCCGTAGAGCTCCGTGACGTAGAAGAACGGATCGGACGGGTTTGACCCGGGGTTCGGCAAGAAGGCGACGTTGACCGGAAGCTGAAAGCCCGTCGCGACGCGCTCGATGCGGAAGCCGGGCTGGAGGACCGTCCACGGGATGTCGGCGGCCGAGAGCCGATTGGCCTCGGCCAGGGTCGGGGGAACCGCGCTGCCGTCGCCGGGACCGAAGGCCTCGCCCGCGTTGGAGAACCAGTACGTCACCGCCTGGCCCGCGGCCAGAACGGTCGGCGGAAGGACGAGGTCGCGATCCGTCCCGCTCCCATCCGTGAAGGTGAGATGGGTCGCGGGCCACGAGACGGAAGCCGACGACGCCATGCAGACCACCCGGGCCGGACCGTGAGTCGAGAGGGCACCGGGGTTGGACGTCCGGTTGCCGCCCGTGTCCGAGCCGAGGATCTCGAGGAGCGTCCCGGCGCCGGGAACCTCGAGCCGCATCCGGGCGCCCGGCGGCAGGACGATCTCGTTTCCGCCCGCGTCGTGCCAGGACGGCGGCGGCACGTTCGAGACGTCGGACAGAACGAGCGGCTCGATGGCCGAGGCGGAGGCGGTATGGAACCCGCGCTCGGACCACGGGCTCGACTCGCCTCCATTGGCGTCGCCCTTGAAGCGCACCTGGACCTGGTAGTCCGTGTTGGAGTCGAGCTGGTGAAGCCCGGCGAGGGCGCCGCCGAACGCTCCGTCGCCGAGGTGGATGTGGACGGCGAGGGTTCCGGTCACGCAGGACGCCGTCCAGACCGGTGAGAGGGCCGGCACCGTGACGATCTGCCAGTCGCTGCAGACGTGGTTCTCCCCCGGCGAGCCGACGAACGGGCCGGCCACCATGTGGACGTCGTACGGACTGATCACGGCGCCCTCGCTCGGCGGCTCGGTGATCGCCGGCGCCGCGACGACGCCGAAGGCGATCCCGCGCGCCAGAATCGCGGCGGCGAGGACTCCCCCCGCGCGCGCGGAGATCGTCCGGAAGAGGCGGAGCCGTGCTCGCATGATCTGACCGATACTAACGCTCCGCGGGGTCCGCGGATTACGGCGTCGCCGGTCTCCGCAGCACGCGTCCGGGACGCGCGCCCGTCGCCTTGCCGTCGGCCCAGACCGCCTCGCCGTTGACGACCGTTAACGCGATGCCTTCCGAGAGCTTGCGCGGCTCCTCGAAGGTCGAGCGATCGATGACCGTCTTCGGGTTGAAGAGAACGAGGTCGGCCTTCATGCCGGGAGCGACCCGGCCCCGGTCGGAGAGCTTCATCCGCGAGGCCGGAAGCGAAGTCATCTTGCGGACCGCCTCTTCGAGGGAAAAAAGATGCTGTTCGCGCACGAAGCGGCCGAGCACCCGGGTGAAGGTTCCGGCGCCCCGCGGGTGATCGCAGGGAACGCCCCCGTCCGAGGCCACCATCACCCAGGGCTGACGGTAGAAGACCTCGACGTCCTCCTCCTTCATCGCGTGGCCGATCACGTCGGCGCCGCCGTCCTTGACGATGCGCGAAAATAGCGCAACCGGCGTGACGCCCTCGGCCTTCGCGATCTGCGCCAGGTCGCGCCCGGCATAGGAGGGATGCGCCTTGCAGGCGGTGATCGTGATGTTCTGGGCGCCGCCGACGACGTCGAGCGCCTCCTGGACGCTCTTCGGGTCGAAGTACTGCTTGTTCGGCACGAGGACCTCGATGTTCGCGTGCCAGGCCAGATACGGGTAGCAATCGGCCGTGACGTCCTGCCCCTTTGCGCGGGCCCTGTCGATCAGCGCGACCGCCTGCTTCGCCTTGCCCCACACGCCGGTGGTCGCGAGCTTGATGTGGGAGATGTCGAGGGGAAGGCCGCCTCGATCCCCGATCTCGATGGCCTCGGCGATCGCCTCGAAGCTCTTGTCGGCCTCGTCGCGCGAGTGGGTCATGTAGAAGCCGCCGTACCGCGCGGCGGCCTTCGAAAGCTCCACCAGCTCGTCGGTCGAGGCATAGCTGCCGACGTCGTACTCGAGACCCGAGGAAAGACCCGAAGCGCCCTCGCGCATCCCCTGGTCCACGAGGGCCGCCATCTTCGCGACTTCTTCGGGTGTGGCGGTGCGGCGAAAGTCCTTGCCCATGACGAGGCTCCGGACGGTTTCGTGGCCGACCATCGTCATGACGTTGACCGCCCCCGGGGATTTCTCGCGCTCGGCGAGATATTCGGCGATCGGCCACGGCGAATCGCCGTCGGGACCGAGCACCACCGTCGTGATGCCCTGGGAGATCTGCGTTTCGAGCAGGGGATCGGTCCGGATGCCCTCGGTCGAGTGGTTGTGCACGTCGATGAACCCGGGCGCGAGCACGAGCCCCTCGCCGCGGATCACGAGCTCACCCGCGCGCGGCGAAAGCGTGCCGACCTCGGCGATCCGGTCGCCGCGCACTCGCACGTCCGCGCGCTTCAACGGCGCGCCCGTCCCGTCGGCGATCTGCGCGCCGGCGATCAACAGGGCACCGGAGTCGGGCGGAGGCGTTGCGGCGAGGAGCCCCGCGGAGAGGAGGGCGAGGGCGATGACGCCAAGTCGCTTCATGCAGCCATTCTGTCAGATCCCCTGGCGCTTCATGTCGGACAGGACCGCGCGGATCTCGCCGATGTCCTTGCCGTACTGTTTCGGCGGGGCGGTGGCGACGAATTTCTCGAGGGCGGCCCGCGCCTTTTTCCAGTCGTGCATCTGGCCGGCGACGCGGCCGATGTTGTAGAGCGCGTCGTACTGCTCCGGGTTCAGGGCGACACACTCTTCCCAGGCGTGGATGGCCTTGGCGTCGTTGCCGAGCTGCTGGTACGCGACACCGAGCGCGTTCCAGGCCTTGGTGTGGCGCTTGCCGAAGCGCAGCGCCATCTCGAGGTTGTCCCTCGCCTCGGTCGGGCGGTTCAGCTTCAGCAGCGCGATCCCCGTGTTCTGATAGCCGTCGGCGCCCGAAGGATCGAGCTCGATCGCGCGGGCGAAGACCGGCAACGCCTCGGCCGGCCGTCCCGCGTCCGACAGCACGATCCCGAGGGCGTTCAGGGATTCGGGGTCCTCGCTCTCCTGATACTGCATCAGCACCTTGACGGCCTCGGCCGAGCGGCCGATCTCCGAAAGGAGGAGGCCTCGCCGACGGTCCATGGTCTCGCCGCCGGCGCCGTTGGCGGTCGCCTGCTCCATGACCCGGATGGCGCCGGGCACGTCCTTCTTCGCAACGAGCGCGCTGGCGAGATTCTGGTAGCCGATTTTCATGTGGGGGTTTTCCCGAACGACGCGTCGAGAGACCACGACGGCCTCGTCGAACTTCTCCTCCTGCATGAGGCCGGTGAAGATGTGAATCGTCTGATCGACCTTGATCAGAGTCTTGGGGTCGTCGGCCGGACCGTAGGTCGTCTTGAGCTCGGCCGAACCGGTGAGGTAGCCGAGGCTACGGAGCTTGGCGGCCTCCTCGGATCCGATCATGCCGCGCTCGTGGGGCGCTGCCGGGAGGTCGAGCAAACGCTTGCGAAGGCGCCGAAGAGAGTCGGGCGTGCCCGCGGCCAGGTTCTTCTCCTCCTTCGGATCCGTGGGCAGCTCGTACAGCTCCTGAATGGGCAGATCGATGTATTTGACGCCGTGGGACTCGATTCCGCGCAGCGGCGCCCAGCCGCGGTTGAACGCGGCCGAGAGGGCCTCGAAGTAGCTCCCCTCGGGCGCCTCGCCGCGCCCGGCCGGCAGCAGCGACTGTCCCGTCAGCTCCGGCGGCTTGGGCAAGCCGAGAGCATCGAGCATCGTCGGAACGATGTCGATGTGGCGAGCCCAGACGCCGTTGCGCCCGGGCGGGACGAGATCGGGGCACCAGACGATCAGGGGAATGTGCAGCGTCGCCTCGTAGCAGAAGAGGCCGTGCGTCAGCTCTCCGTGGTCTCCGAATCCCTCGCCGTGATCTCCCGTCACGACGACGAACGGCGCAGGGTGGACGTTGCGGAGAACGTCGAGCAGAGGCGCGATCGACGCGTCCGTGTAAGCCACTTCGCCGAAATAGAGATTGTCGGAGAACCGCTCCTTGTAGTCCTTCGGCGGGTCGTACGGCGCGTGGGGATCGTAGACGTGCATCCACAGGAAGCGTTGCTTGCCCTCCTGCGACCGGTACCAGTCGACCGCCGCCTTGACGACGTCCTCGGCGCGGGCCTGCTGGATCTTGAACTCGAGCTGCTCGTCGAGATGCCGGTAGAGCTCGTCATAGACGTCGAAGTCGTGGTTGAGCCCATATCGCGAGTCCAGCACGTAGGCGCCGACGAAGGCCCCGGTGGTGTATCCCTTCGCCTTGAGCCGCGTCGCCATGGTCGGCGTCTTCGGGGAGAGGCGAAACCCGGCGTTTTCCCGGACCCCGTGCTGGTAGGGCAGCATGCCGGTCAGGATGTTCGTATGCGAGGGCAGGGTGATGGTGTTGTGGGCGTGCGCCTGGTCGAACACACGGCCTTCGGCGGCGAAGCGGTCCAGGTTCGGCGTCGTGCCGCGCGGGTTTCCGTCGAATCCGACGGCGTCATAGCGCAGGGTGTCGATCGTGATGAGGACGACGTCGCGGGGAATGCGCGGTCCGGCCAGGGCGGCCGAGGGCGCCGGGCCGGCCGGTCTCTCGCGGCGGCAGGCCGAAAGCCCCGCCGCGAGGACGAACAAGAATGCCGCTCGGTTGATCCGGGCCATCGTCATTCGGCCAAGAAACAGAAGGGCCCGCCCGGAATTCCCGGACGGGCCCCTGAACAGGTTCCGGTCAGCCTAGAAGTTCAGTGTGATGCCCAGCCGCAGGATGCGGGGGCTCTGCACCTCGAGGATCTGGTTGAAGAACTGGCTCTGCGAGAAGGTTTCCGAGGAGGCCTTGTACGTCCCGGTGCGCTGGTAACGCTGCAGGATCGTGCCGTTGTTGGTGACGTTGAAGAGCTCGGCCGCGGGCGTGACGGCGAGCCCTCCGATGTTGAAGGTCTTCGCGAGGCGGAAATCGAGCTCGTACACGTTGTCGTAGCGGAACGTGTCCACCTGATCGACCAGGATGCTGTAGGTGTGGCTGATCCCGGCGGCGTCGGTGGCGCGCGTTCGGACGTAATAGGGGTTCGGATACCCCTGCCGTCCGAAGAAGTTCACGCCGAAGTCGATGCCGAAGGGCGCCTGGTAGAGGGCATTGACGTTGAACTGCCAGTTGGCGTTGATGAAGAACGAATCCTTCGACGAGTATCCGACCGCGGGACACGAGGACTGGGGGGGGTTGCCGCAGTTCGACCCTCCCTGCACCCAGTAGTTGTTGGGGTCCGTAATCGAAACCGGAGTCAACAACTGGGTGAAGTTGTTCCAACCGAAATTCGCTCTCGCCGACCAGTGGTCCGATAGTCGCTTGACGACCGAGAGGTCCACTCCATAGTAGCGCTGGGTCGCGCCGGGACGATTATCGAGGGTGACCCCCGGCGGCTCGTTGTCGAGTGTCATGCTGTAGAACGGCTCACTGATGGGCAGCGTGAATCCGTTGGCCGCGACCGCCGTGCCGGCGGCGGTTCCCGCGAGCTGCCAGTCGTTGATGCTGGCGCCCGTGTTGACAGTCTCCTGCAGGTTCTTCGTCGTGCGGTAGGAGAACGTTCCGGAAACCGCGAGCGTGTCGTTCAGCTGCTGATCCAGGCCAAAGGTCCACTCGGTCGTCAGCGGTGTCTTGAAATTCGGGTCGATCGTGTTCGGGTTGTTCGGCAGCGTCGACGGATTGATGCCGTTGTAATAGCTGTAGACCCCGTCCTCGAAGTGCACCTCGTTGGCCTGGACGATGTGGTCGTGGTTCAGGTCCGTCCAGTAGTAGTAGTAGCCGTTCGATATGGGCACACCGCTGCCGTAGTAGCCGAGAAAACCGAGCTGATCGGCGAACTGCGCGTAGGACGCCCGTAGAAGAGTCGTCTTCTTTTCGCCGAGCGCATAGGTCGCCGAAATGCGCGGCTGCCAGTTGGTGTAGTCGAACTGGGTTTCGGATGCTCCGTGGTAGTTGATCTGGGGCAGTCCGGGGAAGTCGCCGGCGTTGTCGAAGCCGCAGGCCGTGCAGGCCGTCGGGAAGAGCGGGTTCGCAAACGAGGTGCCCGGCAGGTTCTTGGCCTTCTGGTTGTCGTATCGAACGCCGAGCTGAACGGTCAGGTTGCCGGTAGTGATGGTGTCCCCGAGCGTGGCGCTCATGTACTGCGAGCGGTAGACCGTCCGGACTCCGCGGGAGAGCAGGGCGTACTGATAGCTCGAAGCGCTCGAGTAGTACTGGCCCTGGTTCTGGGCTCCGGGCAGGCCCGTCGCGGAGTCGGAGATCTGCTGGCGATAGTTGAAGCTGAATTTCAGCTCGTGATTGAGCTTGCCCGTGTTGAAGAACTTGGACATCTGCAGGTTCGCCTGCTTCTGTGGATCCTTGGCATAGTAGTAGTAGTAGTTGTTGTGGTAGGACAGGTTCGATCCGTCCGGAGCCGCGTAGTACTGGCTGTCCCGGCTCGAGTCTCCATTGCAGGTCGGCTCGAAGGGAACGTTTACGCAGCCCCTGCTGCCGTTGGCAATCGAGGTGTAGTCCGGGTTCTGGTAGTTCGCGAAGATCGACGCGAAGAAGTCCGACGAGAAGACGTTCGAGTCTTCGATCTTGTAGAAGTTGGTCGGGATCACGAGGGAGGTTTGCGTTTCGTTCGGCCGGAACGGCGAAGCCCCCCGGTTCTGCTGATCCCGGTCGCTGCGCTGATAGAAGAGCTGGGCCGAATTGGCGTTGGAGAGCTGCAGGTTCAACTTCGCGCTCCACGGCTCGAGGTTCGTGGATTCGGGCGAGGAGAAGCTGCCGGCTCCCGAGTCGAAGGTCGCCGAGTTCAGGTCGATCGTCTGGTAGGCGCCGGCGAACCAGAGCCACGCCTTGTCCTTGACGATCGGGCCGCCGAGGTCCGCCCCGTACTCGCGGAGCATCTGCGTGTTGTTGGTCGGAAGACCCTGCTCCTCGGCCTCCGGCGGGGTGTTGTTCGACTGCCAGTTGTGGGAGGCATAGGAGTAGCGCGCCGAGCCCTTGATTTCGTTGGTCCCGCGCTTGGTCACGACGTTGATCGTCACACCCGAGTTCTGCTGTTCGACCAGCGAGCCGCCCGTCGAGATCTCGACGTCCTGGAAGGTCGAGAAGTCGAAGAAGGTGTTGGTTCCCCCGTTCTGGCGGGCGAACGGGTTGCCGTAGGTGTTGTCCGTGATGGTCGCGCCGTCCACCTGATAGGCGACGTTGCCCGAGCCCTTCGAGACGAAGTCGGGGCCTCCCACGTTGGCGCTTTCGTTGCCGCCGACGTTGACCGTGTCGAGCTGGACGCCCGGAACCTGCTGGATGAGCGACCAGACGTCGCGCGAGGTCGGGATCTGGGTCAGCTCCTCGTGCGAAAAGTTCTGGCCGGTCGCGACCTTGCGCGTGTCGATCAGGGGCGTCTCGCTCGTGACCGTGACCGTCTCCTGGACGTTAGAGAGCTTGAGGGTCACGTCCGCCTGAGTGTTCTTGCCGACGGAGACCATGACGTTCTCTCGCGTCACGGTCGCGAACCCCGGCATCGTCACCGTCAGGGCGTACCGGCCGGGCGGAACCTTGAGGAAGCGGAAGAGCCCGTTGGCATCGACGGTCGTCGTCATCGGAGCGTTCGGGCCGATCAGGGTCGCCGATCCGCCGGGAATCGCCGCTCCCGATTCGTCGATCACGTTTCCGTAGACGTTGCCGGTGTTGACCTGCGCCGCGGCGAAGGAGCCCAAGCCGGCGAGCGCCACGAACCAGACGAGCACTCGAGCCAGGCATGACCTCCACATACAGCTCCTCCTCACTTGTGATTGGGAAGCGCCTTCGGAATCCTTCGATCCATCGTGCGCGAACGCCTCCGAAATCGAATGAACCGTACCGAGCCGGAAAAGTTGTGTTAATGCTATCGCGATTTTCGGATTCGTAAAGCGCAATCGACGGCTTCGGAACTTTTCGTACGAGGTCAATTTCGCGGACCCGCGCGACGGCTTTCCGAACCGGCTGACTGCGGGTCAGAGGGAGGAAGCGTGACCGCCGTGTCGAAGTTTGCGAGACATCTCGTCCCGGTTTTCGCCGCGGTCGGCCTCGCGTGCGCGTCGACGGCGACTTCGCCGCGGCCTCCCGCCGCCTCCTCGGCTCCGAAGGGCACGCTGCTCATCGTGGGAGGCGGGCCTCTGCCCGACGCCATCGAGGAGCGCTTCGTCGCGCTGGCGGGCGGCCGCGGTCGCGCGCGCATCGTGGTTTATCCGATGGCCTCCGAATACCCCGACGCCGGCGTCGAGATCGCCCAGGATTTTCAGAAGCTCGGCGCCGAGGCGGAGCGAATCGTTTTGTCGCACGAGCAGGCCGAGACCGAGGCCGCGGCGGCGCGCCTGGAGGGAGTGACCGGCATCTGGTTCGGCGGCGGCGATCAGGCGCGGCTGACCGCGGCCATCGGCCACACGAAAGTCGAGGCGGCGATCCATCGGCGCTATCTCGCCGGGGCGGTCATCGGCGGAACGTCGGCCGGAGCCGCGGTCATGTCCACGCCCATGCTGACCGGAGACGAACGCCACCCGGGCGGCGATCGGCCTCCGGAGAAAGACTCCACCGACGCCTTCATGACGATCGCCCGGGACGACGTCGTGACGATCGACGGCTTCGGGCTCATCTCGGGCGCGATCGTGGATCAGCATTTCGTGAGGCGCCGCCGCAACAACCGGCTCCTCTCCGTGGTGCTCGAGCACCCGAACCTGGTCGGCATCGGAATCGACGAATCGACCGCGCTCGAGGTCGGCCCGGAAGGGCCGTGGCGGATCCTCGGAAAGAGCGTCGCGGTCGTGTTCGACGCGCGATCGGCGAAGATCACTCCGCCATCGCAGGCGCCCCTCGGAGCGGTCGGCCTCCGGATGGCGGTCCTGCCCGCCGGAAGCACCTACGATCTGGCCTCCGGAGAGGCGAGCCTGCCGTAGCCGGCGGCTACCGGCCGTCCGATTCCGCGATCGAGAGAATCCGCGGCGCCGCGGAGACGCCCCGGCGGCGCTCGCCGCGGCGGCGGTCGCTCCGGCGGCGCTCGCCGAGCCTCCGGTCGTGGATGAAGAATTCCGCCGGATCCACGGCCGGCACCGGCAGCGGATGCACCCGGATCGAGAATTCGCTCGTCGTCTCCGGCCGCGGCACCAGGATCTCGCGGATGAATCCGGCTTCGAGGGCCGCGGTCGGAATCCCGAGCACGTCGTTGACCGCCGCGACGATGCGCCGCGCGTCGGCCTCGAAGATGGTTTTCGCCAGTGTCCATCCGGCCGAATTCACGATGGCGCGGCCGTCGTACGTCCAGGGCTCCGGCTGGTGCTGTTCCTTGCTCCGTGCCGCCATTCGGGTTCCTCCTCGAACGAGACCCTCCGAACCGGAGCAACGGGTCAGGTTCGACGAATGTTAGCAAGAAATCGAGCGCACGGCGACGACTTCGCGCGATCGAACCGTTTGCGGGATGATCGCCGCGATGAAAGACGCCCGCGCCCGGACGGTTCGAAAGTTGTCGCGACGCACGCGGCCATTCCAGGAATCGGTCATTCGCGAGATGACGCGGCTCGGCGCCGAGGTGGGCGGCGTCAACCTCGCGCAGGGTCTGCCGGACTTCGAGCCTCCGCCGGAGATCGCCGAGGCGCTCGAGCGCGCCCTCGCGGAGCCGGAGAACCACCAGTACAGCTACACGTGGGGCCTGCCGGCGCTGCGCGAGGCCGTGGCCGAGAAGTCGCGGCGGTTCAATTCGATCGAGGCCGATCCCGACACCGAGGTCACGATCACGTGCGGGGTCTCGGAGGGCGTCGTGGATGCGGTTCTCGGTCTGACGGAGCCGGGGGACGAGGTCCTCGTCCCCGAGCCCTGGTACGAGAACTACGTTCCGGCCTGCATTCTGGCCGGCGCCGTGCCTCGCTTCGTACCGCTCTCGGATCCGGGCTTCGGCCTCGACCCCCAGCGGATCGAGCGAGCGGTCACGCCGCGCACGAGGCTGATCTTCGTCAACACACCGGGGAACCCTTCGGGCCGGGTATTCTCGCGAGAGGAGCTCGAGGGGCTCGCCCGGATCTGCATCCGCCACGGTCTGATCGCGATCACCGACGAGATCTACGAGCACATGTGGTACGACGGCCACCGCCACGTCAGCCTCGGTTCGCTGCCCGGGATGGAGGACCGGACCGTCACGCTCTCCGGTCTCGGGAAGACGTACGCCGTCACCGGATGGCGGGTCGGCTGGGCCGTCGCGGCACCGAAGCTGACCGCCCTCGTCCGGAAGGTCCACGACTACCTGACGATCTGCGCGCCCACGCCGTTCCAGCGCGCGGGAGTCGCGGCGCTCGCCCTGCCCCCGGGCTACTACGAGGCCCTGCGGCGGACCTACGCCGCACGGCGGACCCTGCTGCTCGGAGCGCTCGAGCGGGCGGGTTTGACCTTCGCGCCGCCCGAGGGCGCGTATTACGTCATGGCCGACGCGGCGGCGCTCGGCTGGAAGGACGACTGGAAGTTCGTGGACTTTCTCGCCCGACAGGTCGGCGTCGTCGCCGTGCCGGGCTCGAGCTTCTACCGGCGGGGCGGAAAGACGAAGGCCCGCTTCAACTTCGCGAAGAAGGAAGGGACACTTCGCGAGGCCGCGCGCCGGCTGGCCGCGAGAAGCCTGCGGGCCCCGAGGCGGTAGCCCCCCACCCCCGACCCTCTCGCCGCCGGGGACGAGGGGGTGAAGAGTCGCTCCCGCCACGCTGTGGCGAAAGCTCGCGGCGTGAGAAGTCACCTGAGCGAAGCGAAGGTGGAGGCTCACGCCGCGGGAGCCGGAGCGAGCGCCGGGATCAGGCCGGCGGTCGAGCGCCTTTGCGCGAGCCGCCGGCCGGTGCGCGCCCGAAGGGGCGCGCAGATCCCGAGCGAGCGAAGGCGACGGTCACGGACACGTCGCGAAGGCCGTCGTATCCTGGATCGGGGCGAACGGCGTTCCCAACGGATTCGTGTACAGCTTGGTCGCATTGGTCGCCGTGTCGCTGATCGACAACTGGGTCCCGATGTTGGTGAGACCCGCCGCGAAGACCCAGTAGTGTCCGTTGATTGCGCAGCCGTTCAGGACCTTGACGATCGCCTCGGTGTTGGTCGGATCGAAGAACCAGAAATAGCCGGAGTCGTCACCGAGCGAAACGGCGTTGCCGGTGCCGGAGGTCAGGTCGGTCTTGTTCCACTGAATCATCACGTGGAAGCGGCTCTGGTTCAGGCAGAGGACCACCGAATCGGACGTGCAATTGCCGACGGGCGGTCCCGCGGTGACGGGAAAGCTGATCGCGCTCGTCCCGCTCAAGCTGCCGACCGTGAGGGTGACGTGGTACGTCTGGGACTTCGAGAAGCGGTGCGTCGCGGTCTTTGTCGTCGCGGTGTTGTCTGGCGCCGAATCCGGATCGCCGAAATCCCAGTTCCAACCCGTCGGGCTCCCGGTCGAGGTGTCGGTGAAGGTCACTCCCGAGAGGGCGGGCGGTGAGGTGGGCGACCACGTGAAATTTGCCACCGGAAGCGGGCCGACGGGCGCCGTGCCGTAGTAATACTGCACCGCCTGGATGTCATCGGTCTGAGGCTTGTCGGGTTTGAAGACTCCGATCACGGCATGCATCACGGCGTTCGACCAGTCCGTCGGCGTCGTCGTGCTGTGGATGCTTTGGATCCCCGGATCGTCCGGATGATTCAAGCCGAGCACGTGGCCGACCTCGTGGAGAACGGCGGAGCGGAACGTGGCCGCCGAATAGCTCGATGTGCATGAGGACTTCCGCATCGACACCGTCCCGTTCGAGATCGAGTAGTACGTCGTGTCGCCGCGATACGTCCGCGGGCCGGTCCCCTCGCCGGGTCCGCCGAGCCCGATGATGCCGCCCGTGCACCCCAGCGGCGTATTCCAGGTGACGCCGCCGTCCTGGCTCTCGGTCGAGTCGAGGTTGACGACGATGTTGCCGGTCGGAGACGGGCCACTCAGGCGAATGTCGGTCGCGACGACGCCGGTCCACGCCGTCGCGACGTTCTGGACGTCGCAGATCGAGTCCGTCCCGCACTTGGGCTCATCATTCCCATCGAGGTTCGACTGGGTTCCGTTGACCATCAGGACCGCGTTCGGCGAGGCCCCCGTGTCCCAGAACCAGCGCCAAAGACATGGGCCGCCGCTTCCACAGTCGCCCGGCTCGCGACCGCCGAGGTTGACCCACTTTTCGCGAGCCGAGAGGGGCAAACCGTAAACGACGTCGCCGGACGGACGCTCGCCCCGGCCGGCGGCCCGGAGAAAGGCGAGGAACGCCTCGGCGTCGCGCGCTCCGGCCGGAGCTCCCGTGGCGGAGGCGCGCTTGGAGGCGACGAGGTCGGCCTCGGCGGGAAAGGCGGGACGCACGGCGAAGCGCCGCCCGGTGTCGTCGGAGACGATGTCGAACTTCGAGAGGCCGAGCTCGGTCAGCCGGAACATCCCCGGACGGTCGGCGACGGGGGCGAGCATCAGCACGACCTCCTCGCCCGGAGAGAAGGCCGGCGTCCCCGGCACGAACCACGCGGCGTCGCCGGCGCGCCCCCCCGGCAGCGCAACGATGAAGACCTCGTCGATGGCTCCCTTGATCGCCTCGATCCGCCGGAGCGTCACGAGCGTGAACGGGCGGCTCGCGCCGCGCGTGTCCACCAGCTCGACTTCCGTCCCGATGACGGTCGCCCGGACGATGACCAGGGCCTGCCCGGACAGGTCCGTGTCGGACATCGGGAGATATGTCGCGGCCGAGAGAAGGCTCGGCAGGAGAACCGTCAGGAAGAGGAGACCGGGACGCCGGAAGCGAATGCGCAGATTCATGTGGGCTCCGTGTGGTCGAGGATACGCTACCCGCGCCCGGCCGGAGATCGCCGACTGCGAGGCGCCACCCGCAGAACCCCATACTCGCCTGCCGGATTCCCCTGTGCGAAACTCCGCACCCCATGACTCCCGCCGCGACCGCCTCCCGGCCGAAGCTCTCGGCCGGCTTTCTCTGGATCATCGTTTTCAAGTGCATCAAGTCGGTGGCCTTCCTGATGATCGGCGCCGCGGCGCTGCGCCTCGCGAGGCTCTCCCATGATTCCGAGCCGATGGCGATCGCCCGCTTCCTCGGGGTCCAGACGCGCGCCGTGCTGGTCGAGCATCTGTCGCGGATCCTCGACGCGCTGACGAGCGGACAGGTCAAGGCGATTGCCGCCGCCTCGATCCTGATCGCCCTGGTCTTCGCCGCGGAGGGGATTCTCCTCGCGATGCGGATCCCCTGGGCGCCCTACTTCACCATCGTGCTGACGGCGCTCGGCATCCCGCCGGAGCTGATCGAAATCGCACGCCGCCCGGAGAGTTTCCGGCGCTATGCCCTGCTCGCCGTCAACGTCGCGATCCTCGTCTATCTCTGGAATCGGCGAAACGAGTTCAGGAGCCCGAAGGCGGCGAGCTGATGCTCCCGAATCGCTGAGCCAGCCACGCCTCGACTTCCTCGGGGTGATAGCCGAACGGCCCCGGCTTGCCCTTGTAGACGATCGTTCCGTGCTCGTCCACGACATAGAAGCGCTCCGGCCATCCGGCGTAGGCCTGGTTGGCCGGGTTCTCGATCGGATCCACGAGCATCGGGATCTCGTAGTGGAAGCGCTTGACGAAGTCGTTGGCGATGCGGACGCGGTCGGCGAGCGAGGTCGGCTGCGGGTAGCAGACGCCCTCCTTCTCGTTCGAATCCATCTGCCATTCGTCGGTCGGATGCGCTTCCTTGATGTAGAGCGTCAGGAACCGGACACGGTCGCCGTACTTCTTCTGCATTGCCTGGACGCGCTCGACCGAGCGGCGGAAGGGCGGTCAGGTGAAGCTGCCGAAGATGAGGACGGTCGGCTTCTCCCCGAGATGCTCCGAGAGCCGGACCGGCGTCCTGCCGTCGAGGGCGAGAAGCCCGACCTCGGGAGCGCGGTCGCCGACCCTGAGGCTGCCCTCCTGGCGCTGGTCGTAGCGCAGCATCCCGATGAGGTTCTTCGGTCCGCCGATCATGTACGTCACGCCCGCGAGCGCGAGCGCCGCGACGATCGCCAGACCGATCAGGATCTTCTTGAAAATGCGCATGGCGGCTGAGAGTTTACCGCGCCGCCACGGCCGGAAGGCGGTTCTTCGGGATTTCGACGAGAACCGTGTAGAGAGGGTCGACCATCTCGACCACCGGCGTTCGGGCGTTCTGCGAGACGAACTCGTAGGCATCGAGCAGGCCGAGACCCGTCTTCTCCATGACCCACTGGACCATGTCCTTGAAGGCGACGCGCGCGGCGTCCTCGAGCGGCCGCGCCGCGCCGAGCGACATCATCCATTCGGCGTTCTCGATTCGCGGCCAGGCGGTCTCGCGGTGCTTGATGAGGTCGACCGTCAGCTCCACGTTCATCGCTCCCTCGACGGCCGTGCCGATGATCTCGCCGTCTCCCATCGCGAAGTGGCCGTCGCCGAAGGAGACCAGGGCCCCCGGCACGCGCACCCCCAGGTAGACCGTGTTGCCGGCCTTCACCTCCGGGCAGTCCATGTTTCCGCCGAAGCTGTCCGGAACGATCGTCGAGCGGACCTCGCCGTTGCCCGGCGAGACGCCGAGGCAGCCGAGAAACGGGGCGAGCGGGACCTCCCATGTCTTCTTTCCGTCGGTCGAGTGCGTCCGCGCGACGCCCCGCGCGCGATCCACCTCGTAGAACCAGACCGTCTCGGGCAGATCCGGAAGGAGCATCGCGGTGCGGTCCGTTCCGTTCAGAGCGCCGAATCCCGGAAACGAGGACGAGATCCCGTAGGCGCGCGCCGGTTCGAGTTTCTCGATGTGGATCGCCAGCGTGTCGCCGGGTTCGGCGCCGTCCACGTAGAACGGCCCCGTCTGCGGGTTGTCGTGGCCGATGGGCGCGACCTTCGACGGAAGTTGGTCCGGACGCGTGACCGCGCCGTCGTAGCAGTCCTCGGTCCAGGTCACGATGCGCGTGCCCGGGGCGATGTGCCGCGCGGGGGCGGCACCGCCGAACGTGTAGACGAGCTCCTCGTGCTTCGGCACGTAGTGGAGCACCGGAGGATCGGCCGCCGGAAGCGCCGCCGCCACGCCGCAGAGAGCTGCCGCCGCGAGAGTCGTCCGCATGCCTGGCTCCTCCTTCGCCGATCGCTGCTGCTAATCTACCCCTCTACCGCCGCCGGAAACAGGAGAGGACATGTCCCAGAAGATTCGTGCCTTCGCGGTCGTCCTCCTGAGTCTCGCCGGGGCGGCCCCGCTGCTCGCAGGCCCGGCGCATCCCTATCGGGAAACGGGAGCGGAAATCGCCGTCGCCCAGACCGCTGCGGAAAGGCTCCAGGGGCCCCGGCCGGCGCCGCCTCGCTTCGCTGCGCGCCGCCGCCCCCTCGCCTCGCCGGCGGGCTCGCCCGTGGCCGCGGGGCGCTCCACGGCCGCGTCCGGATCCGGATCGGTCGCTCTTCCGGCCCCGCGGGAGCCGCAGTCGCTCGGGGTCAGCTTTCTCGGCGCGAGCCTGGCGGACTCGAGCTCGTTTCCCCCGGACACGATGGGTGCCGTCGGCCCAACGCAGTTTCTGGTCGGCATCAACGGGCGCCTGCGCACCTTCGACAAGACGACCGGCCAGCTCGACGGCGGCCTCGATGCCGGCTCGGACGTCTTCTTCGCCGCGATTCGAAACGGCGCGCCGACGTTCTCGCTTCGCGTGCGCTACGACCGGCTCTCCGGCGTGTGGATCGTCACGGCCCTGACCTTCGGCATCTCCCTCGACGACAACCGCGTCCTGATCGCCGCCTCCGAAGGCGCCACGATCTCGCTGGCGACGACCTGGACGTTCTCCTATTTCGAGCACGACCTCGATGCGCCGGCGGGCGACGCGGGGCTCTTCTTCGACGTCGGAACGCTCGGCGTGGACGCCAACGCCCTCGTCATCGGCGGAAACCTCTTCGATGGACAGAGGGGCGCTTTCACGGGCACGTCGGTCCACGTCGTCCGCAAGAGCGAGGTCGTTTCGGGCGGCGGAGGGGACCTCACGGCCTCCTCGAGCGTCGTGGCATATCGAAACCTCACGGGCACTCCCGACGGAACCGGGCCCTACACGCCGCAGGGCGTCGACAACCTCGCCGACGCCGCGGCGGCCGAGTCCTGGGCGATCGGCGTCAACAACGTCCTTCCCGTGACGAGCGAGCTCGTGCTCCGGCAAATCACGTACAGCGCTCCGGGGGCCTGGCCGCCCGCGGGCATCTCGGGCAATCTCGTCCTCGACGTTCCCACGACCGCGCTGCCCCTCTCCGTGCCGCACCTGGGCAACACGGGAGGCACCGACGGGCAGCTCGATGCGATCGACGATCGCCTGGGCGACGCGAAGCTTCGGGGCGGCCACATCTGGACGGCGCACAACATCGCGGTTGACTCGACGGGCGCCGGAAGCGACTCCGGAGACCGCGACGGCGCGCGCTGGTACGAGATCGACGTCACGGGCGGCGCGCCGGCGCTCGTCCAGTCGGGCACGCTCTTCGATTCCGCGGCGAACCCCCGTTTCTACTGGATGCCCTCGATCATGGTGTCGGGCCAGGGGCACGCCGCGATCGGATCGAGCGCGGCCGGCTCGAACGAGCACGCCAACGCCGTCACGTCGGGACGCCTGTCTGGCGATCCCGCCGGAACCCTCCAGTCGCCGTCGCTCTTCACGTCGAGCACGGCGGCCTACAACCCCGCGGCCGATCCGGGGGGTCCGCGCCGGTGGGGCGACTACTCGTACACGAGCCTCGACCCGGACGACGACATGACCCTGTGGACGATCCAGGAGTACTGCAGCAGCACCGACTCCTGGGGCGTGCGCGTGGCCGAGCTCAAGGCGCCCGCCCCGGCGATTCCCGCGAGCGCCACGCCTGCGGCGATTGCGCCGGGCCAGGCTTCCGTCTCGGTCGTCGTGACCGGAAGCTCGGTCGCGGGCTCCGGCTTCTTCGACCCGGGCCCGGACTATGCGAAGCGGCTTTCGGCGTCGGTCTCGGGCTCCGGCGTCACGGTCAACTCGGCGACGGTGACCGGCCCGACCTCCCTCACGCTCGACCTCGACACGGTCGGAGCCGCCCCCGGACCCCGCACCGTCACCGTGACGAACCCGGATGGCCAGTCGCGCACGAGCACGGAGGCGATCCTGACGATCACCTCCAGTCCCGCCGGGCCCTCGGTCGAGGGCATCGCTCCCGGCTCGGGCGACGCGGCCGCCGCGAATCCGGTCGTGCTGACGGGTTCGGGCTTCGTGGACGGCGCCTCCGTCGCGATCGGCGGCCTTCCCGCGTCAGATGTCGCCGTCACCGGCGCGGCGTCCGCCGCCGCGACGACCCCCATCCTCTCGCCGGGGACTCTCGACGACGTGACGCTCGTCGATCCCGACACGACCTCCGGAACGCTCTACGGCGGCTGGCTCGCCGATTTCCTCGACGTGCCGCAGTCCGACCC
This sequence comes from uncultured Acidobacteriota bacterium, assembly GCA_963736455.1. GTDB lineage: Bacteria > Acidobacteriota > Thermoanaerobaculia > UBA5066 > Gp7-AA6 > DAHUXD01. The sequence goes on along the minus strand of CAVTON010000001.1, from coordinate 2,451,153 downwards.
GTTCCATGCGTACGTCGAGAAGATCTTTCGCAACCACGTCACGGCCGGCTGTACCGGCGGCAGCTTCTGCCGCGATGACGCCGTCACGCGCGCACAGATGGCGGTCTTCCTGCTGAAGTCGAGGCTCGGTGCCGCCCACGTTCCTCCGGTGTGCACGGGCGTTTTCCAGGACGTCGCGTGCCCCTCGCTCTTCGCCGACTGGATCGAGGAGCTCTACACGCTGCGCGTGACGGGCGGCTGCAACACGAGCCCGCTGCAGTACTGTCCGGGCGCCCGGGTCACCCGCGCGCAGATGGCCGTTTTTCTCCTGAAGGCATCGCTCGGCTCGAGCTACGCGCCGCCGAATTGCAGCGGCGCCGTCTTCCTGGACGTGCCGTGCACCGGTGGAACCTTCGATCCTTGGATCGAGGACCTCGCGGGCCGGGGGATCACGAGAGGGTGCGGCGGCGGCGACTACTGTCCGGACGCCGCGAACACCCGCGGCCAGATGGCGGTCTTTCTCGTCAAGACGTTCGGCCTCCCCTAGTGGTCTGGAACGAAAGTCGCTAGAGCCGAAGCATCGTATAGGGCGCGGCTTGCCCCGCCCGGGCGGCCCAAGGGCCGCCCCTACGAGAGCCGAATCGATCGTTCCCCTTCACTCTCGCCCACGCCGAAGCGAGATTAGCGTCGAGAGAGGATCCGGGGTCAACGCTGAATTCCCTGAATTCAGCTTTTCAGAGAGGATCCGGGGTCAACGCTGAATTCCCTGAATTCAGCTTTTCAGCGTTGACCCCATTGCCCTCTCTAGAGCCGAAGAATCGTAGAGGCGAGGCTTGCCCCCGCCCGCGGGCGGCCGCAAGGGCCGCCCCTACGAAGACAAGGCAATCCAGGGCAAGGGCCGCCCCTACGGAGACAAAGCCACGCCGCCCGAGTCGCCCGGGATTTCGGGGATCAGTAGCCCTCGAGGAGGGACGTCTCGGGGCGCTTGTATTCCTTCTCCGCCCCGCTGCGGCTCTTGATGAAGAGCGCGCCGCCGTCGAACCGGAAGGGATACTGGCCGGGCGGCTGACCCTGCAGGGTCACCGTCAGGACGTCGCCCGCCACGGAATACGTCCCGCGCACGACGACGACCGGAAGGCGGTTGTACATGCGGGTCGCTCCGAACTCGCGGAAGGCCGGCAGCGTCTCGAGAAAGATGTAGCACCACTTTCCGACCAGGGGATTGCCGCCTCGCGGGGCCGGTCCGATGCGCTCGGACCAGGTGTCGCCGGTGTTGTCGTCGGGCTTCTCGAGAAACTTCGCGTCGCCCTCGAACTCGACCTGCGTCTCGACCTGCGAGGTCTTCCCCGTGGCCAGGTCCTTCCAGGTCGTGATGAGTCGGTCTCCGACGAGGCGATAGTCCGCCTCGGCCATGGACGCCGAGATCTGCGTCACGCGCCCGTCCGGATAGAACTCGAGGATGTTTCCCACGCCCTCGGGCGTGCGGACGGCCGACTCCCACTGGCCGATGAGGGCGCTCGGCGGCGAAGACCGGGACCCGGATGCGGGAGTCGGCGTGGGCGCCGGAGCGGCGAGAGTCGTCGAGAGAAGGAGGGCGAGGAGCATCGGCAGAGTGTTCCTTTCGGGCGACGTCGAGGCCGGCCGAAGATATCCCGACTTGGTCCCGGAATGTCACCGCCGCGCCGCGCGCCGTGACACGGCGTGTCGGGTGACCGACATCACGGTGAACAACCCGCTGTGCGGCCTACGCTTCCAGCCGGCCTCCCCGTGGCCCCTGTCTTGCGAAGAAGCCGGCCATCGGGAAAGCCGTCTGCGAGAACTCGGGAGGAAAACCATGATGCGGAAGATCCGGCCGACCGTCCTTTTCGGGTTCGCGGCCCTGGCCGCCGCCTTCGCGGCGTCCGCGGCGACGATCCCGAGCCCCTACCATTCGACCGCCTCGCCCGCCGCGGCGGTCCGCCTGGCGGCGCCCGGACAGGAGGGTCTCGATTTCGATGCCGCGGCGCTTTCCGCTTTGCGCGATCGCAGCACGGGGGTGGTCGAGATCGAAGGGTTTCCCGTCGCATCGGGAAAGACCGGGAAACTGCGGCTTCACCGCTTCGAGATCGCGGCGCCCGGCGCGCAGATCACGATGCAGGGAGCCGGCGGCGAGACGCGGATGCCGCTGCCCGACGTCTCGCACTTCTCCGGGATCGTCGAGGGCGAACCCGACTCGTCGGTCTATCTCGGCGTGACGAAAGACTCGATCGTCGCCTGGGTCCATTCGAGCGCCGGGCACTCCTACGTCGGTCCGGACGAGTCGGGCCGGTCCTTCGTCGTCCGCGAGGCGGACTCGCCGCTGAATGCCGCGGCGACGGAAGCTTCCTGGAAGTGCGACGCGGAGGCGCTCCCCGCGGCGCTGACGGCGGCGGCTTCGCCGGCCTTCGCGGCGCCCCGGCTGCCCGACGTCACGCTCAAGCAGGCGGCCGTGCGCGTCGAGACGGACCACCAGCTCTACGCGCACTTCGGAAGCGATGCCAACGCGCTCGCGACCTACGTCCTGACGCTCTTCGGCGCCGTCAACGTGATCTATGTCCGGGATCTTTCGCTCTATCTCGTCGTCGCGGAGATCCACGTCTGGACCGTCGCCGATCCCTACACCGGCGGCGACACGCTCACGCAGCTCTACCAGCTCGGCGACTGGTGGCATGCGAACCGGCCCATGGCCACCAATCCGAGAACCTACGTCCATTACCTGAGCGGCCACCCGGTGTCGGGAGGCATCGCCTGGGTCGGCGTCCTCTGCCATGGGGACTTCCAGGCCACGGCCACGGACTGGGGCGGCGGCTACGGCCTGACGCAGGTCTTCGGAACGTACCCGCTGCAGCTCTGGGATCAGGACGCGTCGGCTCACGAGATGGGGCACAACGTCGGCTCGGTGCACACGCACTGCTACTCGCCTCCGATCGACCATTGCTACAACGGCGAGTCCGGCTGCTACAGCGGGCCGGTCGAAAACCCGGGCGTCGGCAACGGCACGATCATGAGCTACTGCCACCTTCTCGGCTGGCAATACATCTCGCTCGTGTTCCACCCGCGCTGCATCTCGGAGCAGATGATGCCCGGCATCAACGGCGCGTCCTGCCTGACCATCCCGGTCGTCTTCGCCGACGTCCTGCCCTCGGATCCCTTCCTTTCCTACATCGACACCGTCTACAACGACGGCATCACGAGCGGCTGCGGCACGGATCCCCTTCGCTATTGCCCGCAGAACCCCGTCACCCGCGGACAGATGGCCGTCTTCATCCTGAAGGCAGTCCACGGTTCGAGCTTTGCGCCTCCGGCCTGCCAGGGCGTCTTCGCCGACGTTCCGTGCTCGAGCTCCTTCGCTCCGTGGGTCGAGGAGCTCTCGGCCGAAGGCATCACGGCCGGCTGCGGCGGAAACGACTACTGCCCGAACGATCCCGTGACGCGCCAGCAGATGGCGGCCTTCCTCCTGAAAGGCGAGCACGGCTCCGCGTACGCGCCCCCGGCGTGCTCGTCCAATCCGTTCGCCGACGTCGCGTGCCCGAGCACGTTCGCCAACTGGATCGGCCAGCTCGTCGCCGAGGGCATCTCGGGAGGATGCGGCGGCGGCGACTACTGTCCGGGCAACGCCGTCACCCGCGGACAGATGGCGGTGTTCCTGGTGAAGACCTTCGGACTCTGACCGCGGCGGACGCGCCGCTCGCGGTTCGGAGCGCCGATGTAGATTAGCCCGCGCAATGCGGGCCCTGGTCCTCGAGGACGACGACCGGCTGAGGTCGCTCGTGGTGCGCGCGCTCAGCCGCGGCGGCCTCGCCTGCGACGAGGCTCCGCGCATCGCCGATGCCGAGGAGCTGCTCGAGCTCCACGACTACGACCTGCTCGTGCTCGACCGGCGCCTGCCCGACGGGGACGGCCTCGACGTCTGCCGCCGGGCCCGCGCACGCGGCTTCCGGCACTCGATCCTCATGCTGACCGCCATGGACCAGGCCGAGGACGAGATCGAGGGCCTCTCCGAGGGAGCCGACGACTACCTCGGCAAGCCGTTCGATCTCGACGTCCTCGGCGCGCGCGCACGCGCCCTGCTGCGGCGCAACGAGACGCGGGCGCCCCGCGAGCTCGTCGCGGGCGAGCTGAGGCTCGACCCGGGGCGCCGCGCGGCCTGGCGCGGAACCGAGCTGCTCGAGCTGACGTCGCGGGAGTTCACGATCCTCGAGCTCCTCATGCGCGCTCCGGGAGCGGTCGTGTCCCGCGAGCAGATCCTCGAGCAGGCCTGGGGCGAGCGCGAGGAACCCATGTCGAACACGATCGACGTCCTCGTCGGGCGTCTCCGCCGCAAGCTCGACCGGCCGAAGCAGCCCTCGCGCATCGAGACGGTCCGAGGCATGGGCTATCGGCTGCGATGAGCTGGCTCTCGCTCGACCGGGCACGAACCCGCATCCCGCTGGCCGGGGCGCTCGTCGCCGCACTGTTCCTCACGGCTCTCGCCCTCGGAACGCGAATCCTCATCCGCCAGCTCGCCTTCGACGAGATCGACGGCGAGCTCGATACCCTCGCTGTCGCGGTCGGGTCGGACTACGAGCTCGTCGGGCTGTCGGAAGAAGAAAAGCAGGTCCTCAAGGCGGGCCTCGAAGCCAACATGTTCGAGTTCCGGCTCGCCAATCATTCGGCGATCCTCTTCAACGGCGACGTGCCCGTGGCGCTGACCGGCGACCTCCTGCGCGCGCACGAGCAGGTCGTGCTCGATCCGTACCGCGACCGGCCCGAGGTTCCGTACACGGCGATCGAACCGTACAGCGGACAGAAGCGCACCTGCCGCTTCCTCGTCACGCACCTCCAGGGCAAGGCGAAGGGATCGACGCTCGTTCTCTTCCGATGGATCGGTCCGACGCTGCGCTCGCTCGACCGTGTGGACAAGGCGCTGGCGGGGATGGTCATCCTCGGCTTTCTCGGCACGGCCGTGATCCTCGCCGCCGCCGTGCGCCGCGCCCTGCGGCCCGTCGAGGAGGTGACCCGTCTGGCCGAGCAGGCCGAAGCCGAGGACCTGTCGCGGCGCGTGCGGACTTCGTCGGGAGGAGTGGAGTTTCGCCGGCTCGCCGCCGTCATCAATTCCCTCTTCGACCGCCTCGAGAAGGCGTTCCGGGCGCAGCGCCGCCTCGTGGCCGACGCCGCGCACGAGCTCAAGACGCCGACGGCGGTGCTCGTCGGCGAGGCTCAGGACGCGCTGCGGCCGGAGGCGACCGACGAAGAGCGCCGCCGGTCGCTCCAGACCATCGCCGACGCCTCCAAGGGACTGGCGCGCGAGGTGGACGGGCTCCTGCTCCTCGCGAGAGGCGACGCCGCGCCGACGCGCCGGATCGAGGATCTGGATCTGGCCGACATCGCCGAGGAAGCGGTCGCGACCGCCGCGGCCCTCGGCTCGAGGCGCCGCGTCGTGTGCGCGCTCTCGAGGAGCGGCGACACGCGTCTTCCGGGAGAGCGGGCCGGATTGCTGCGCCTGATCTCGAATCTCGTGTCGAACGCCGTGATCTACACGAGCCCCGACACGATGGTCGAGGTGCGCGTCGCCGGAGAGGATGGCCAGGTCTACGTGGACGTCGCGGACCGCGGCCCCGGCGTCGCCCGGGAGGACCGCCACCGCATCTTCGAGCGGTTCGTCCGCCTCGACCAGACCCGCGCGAAAAACCCGCAGGGCTCGGGGCTGGGGCTCGCGATCGTGGACCAGGTCGTGACCGCCCACGGCGGCTCGGTCGAGGTCCGCGAGCACGAGGGCGGCGGCGCCGTCTTCCGCGTCACTCTGCCGCGGCCGGCGTGAGGGTTGGAGCGAGGGCGACCGTGCCTCGAAAAGCAACTTCTACGCTCGATTGAGAGGGGCCCTCACCCCAGCCCTCTCGCGCCGGGAGAGGGGGTAAGACGGCTCGACAAAACGCGATCTTCCAAACGCTCGCGGCGTGAGAAGTCACCCGAGCGGCGCGAGGGTGGAGGCTCACGCCGCGGGAGCCGGAGCGCAGTGAGGGGCCAGCCGGGCGGTCGAGCGCCTTTGCGCGAGCCGCCCGGCGGTGCGCGGCGCGGCGCTCCGCGCCGCAGCGGCGCAGGCCCCGAACGCAGCGACGGCGACGGAAGCGGCGGCGACGGTGCTAGTGGAGGTACCCGAGCGAGCGCAGCTCCTTGACGACCTCGCTCTGATCGCCGAGGCCGTAGTGGCCCATGACCTGCTTCATCCACGTCTCGTACGACGGCGGCTGACCCGCACCAGGCGTCGCGAGCCACTGGCCGGGCCCGCCGAGATGTTTCATGAGGGCGTGGTAGAGCGTCCGCACGCGGTCGGGCTCGCCCGCGGCGAGATTCGACGACTCACCCGGGTCCTTCGAGAGATCGAAGAGCATCCGATCCTGGGGCGTGACGAGGATGAACTTGCGGTTCTCCTCCATCACGCTCCCGATCCAGAACGTCCAGGCGCCCTCGCAGTACGCGGGCCGGGGCGGCTCCGCGGGCCCGGCGTCGCCCGAGAGCTCCGCTTTGAGGCTGTGCCCGCTCCAGGCTTTCGGCCGCTCGACGCCCACCATGTCGGCGAGAGTGGGCGCGATGTCGAGGTTCTGGACGAGGGGCGCGGCAGCGCGCCCCGGCCGGGCCATCCCCGGCGCGGCGATCACGAGCGGGACGCGCACGACGCCGTCGTAATAGGTCTGGCCGTGGCTGATGACGCCGTGCTCGTCGAATTCCTCGCCGTGGTCGGCGTTGAAAACGATGATCGTCTTCTTCGACAAACCGGAGCGCTCGAGGTATTCGAAGAGCGGCGCGAGATCCGCATCGGCCCAGTGGATGCCCTCGTCGTACATGGCCATCGCATGCGCGATGTCGTCGGGCGACGGATGGAGCGTGCCCGCGCGGACGGCCTCGATCGTATCCAGCGTGAAGTCGAACGAGCTCGCATAGGTCCCGTAGAGGTGCTCCGGAGCGTGGGCCCGCAGGAACGGGTAGTGCGGATCGGTCGAGTAGAGAAACACGAAGAACGGTCCGCCCCGGTTCTTCTCGATCCAGTCGAGAACGTGGGGCATCTTCTGCGAGAGAGACTCCTGGGCATGGCGGAAGAGGTCCCAGCCCTGGTCGAATCCGAAGGGTTGCGAGACCCAGCTCTGGACGAATGCCGCCGTGCGGTAGCCCGCCTCGTGCAGGACCTCCGAGAGAAGCCGGTCCGACGGGGAGGGACTCGGCGCGGTGGTGAGCACCTTCGAGGCGTCCTTCTCGTCGCGCTCTTCCCGGACGGCGAGCTCCGCGACGTACCGCGAAGTCAGCATCGAGGCGTAGGACGGCAGCGTGTAGGGCGCCTGGGCCACGACCCGGTCGAATCGGACGCCGCGGGCGGCCACTCCGTCCAGGTTCGGCGTCGTCGCTCGGGCGTACCCGTCGAAGGAGCAGTGGTCCGCGCGCACCGAATCGAACGAGATCCAGATGACGTTCATCCCGCGCCAGGCGTCGGAAGGATCCTTCCGGCACGCGCCCGCGACCGCGAGGGCGAGAAGGAGCGGGAGAGCCGCCGCCGATCGCCGCGCGAGCACCGCCGGGAGGTTCGAGGTCCCCGCGTTCATGGCCTCGGAAGCATAACCGCGCGGCGCTGCCGGTTGTCCCCGGGAGCGGCCTGAGAGAGACTGCCCCGCGATGGAGCGGACGGTTCTCTTCGCCGGTTACTACGGCTTCGGCAATACCGGCGACGAAGCGATCCTGGCCGCGCTCCGGACCGGCCTGGCCGAGCGGGAACCCTCGACGCGCATCGTCGTGGTTTCGGGCGACGTCGGGTCGACGCGCCAGCGGCACGGCGTCGAGGCCGTCTTCTGGCGGGATCCCCTCTCGATCGCCGAGGCGGTCCGGCAAAGCGACCTCGTCGTCATCGGCGGCGGCGGACTCTTCCAGGACTACGCCGGCGTCGATCCGGGCACGCTGCTGACTCCGCGCCACGGCGGGATCACGTACTACGCGGGACCCGCGATCCTCGCGGCGGCCGCGAGGAAGCCCTACTGCCTGCACGGCCTCGGATTCGGACCGCTCGACTCCGAAGAGTCGCGGCGCATCGTGCGTGCGGTGGCGGGAGGGGCGGCCCGCGTGTCGGTGCGCGACGAGGAATCGCGCGCCCTGCTCTCCGAGATCGGCGTGCCGGTCGATGCGGTCTCCGTCTCGGCGGACCCCGCCTTTCTCCTGTCGACCGAGCGCATCCGGCCCGAAGACGTCCTCATCGGCATGGGGCTCGAGCCCCGCTCGCCGATCGTCGGCGTGGCGCTGCGGCCCTGGGGGCGGGGCGTCGAGCCGGGGGCCTGGGAGGAGGCCGTCGCCGCCGCTCTCGACGCGCTCGTCGAGCGGACCGGCGGGACGCTGCTCTTCGTTCCTTTCGAGAAGAGTCCCTGGACCGAGGACGACGACTTCGCCCTGGCCTCGCGCGTGCGCCGCCGGCTCGCGCATGCCGACCGGGCCGCGATTCTCTCGGGACTGCTCGCGCCACAGGACACGGCCTCGTTTCTGGCGGGCTGCGATCTCGTCCTCGCCATGCGCCTGCACGCCGCGATCTTCGCGCTCGCCGGAGGCGTGCCGACCGTCGCGATCGGCTATGACCCGAAGGTCGGCGCCCTGCTGTCGAAGACGGGGCTCTCGGATTTTCTCGAGCCGCTCGTGGGCCTCTCGGCCGAGAGCCTCGGCGCCCGCCTCGCGCGCGCGCACGGCGAGCACGGCCGGCAGAGCGTCTGGAGGGCCGCGGTGAACGAGGAACGCTGGCGCGCGGCCGAGGACCTCGACGCCCTCGCGCGGTTGATCGAACACCCGCCGCAGGCCGCGGCGCCGGCGCCCGGGATGCTCGCTCTCTTCGAGCAGGCGCTGTCCGCGAACCTGCAGCGCACGCACGAGCTCTCGGCCGAGGTCGAGACGCTGCGGGCGGACCGACGGGCCAACGACCTTCAAATGGGCGAGCTCGAGGCCCGTTTGAGCGCGGCCGAGAGCATCGAGGCGAACCTGAGGGGCTCGAACGCGGAGCTCGCCGCGCGGTTCGAGGCGGCCGCGGAGTCGCACCGGCAGGAGGCGCGGCTGCTCGAGAACCAGCGCGTCGAGGCCCGGGAGGAGCTCTATCGGATCCAGACCTCGCGCCTGTGGAAGACGGTGAATCTCTACTGGCGGGCGCGGCGTGCCGCCGCGCGTTTGACGCGGCCCGCCCGCAAGAGGGCCGCGTCCATGCTGGGAAAGACGCCGTCGGATTGGGTCGGGCCCGATCCCGCGCTCGCGGCCGCGGCCGCCGTTTCGCCGAGGCCGGAGAACCGCTGCGAGATCGTCCTGCTGCCCTCCGGCCCCGCCCATGCGGCGCGCGCGAAGGAGCTTTCCTCGAAGGGCCACCGCGTCTTCGCCGTCGCGCCGAAGCTGCGCAGCGGCGGAGCGCCGTACGAAACGCACGAGGCCTCTCCGGGATTCTTCGAGGTGTCCCTCTCGACCCCGCGTGCCGGCGCGCCGGAGACCTTCGAGGCGCTCGACTTGCTGCGCCGGGACCTTTCGCTCGGAGCCACTCTCGCCGTCTCGGCGGACCGGGACTGGAAGGCGCTGGCCGCGCGTCTGTCCCACGAGCGCGGTTGGGCCGCCGCCGAAACGCTCGGGGCGTCGGACCTGATCGCGGAAGCCTTCGCGAAGCTCTCGGTCATCGTCGTGACCTGGAACGGTCTCGACTTCAACAGCCTCTGCCTCGAGAGCCTGGTCGCCCGCACCGAGTGGCCGAATTTCGAGATCGTCGTCGTGGACAACGGCTCGACCGACGGGACCCGCGAGCTCCTGGAGGAGCTGGCGCGCCGCGACCCGCGCATCCGCCCGATCTTTCATCCCGACAATCGGGGGTTCGCCGCCGCCTGCAACGCGGGACTCGCCGCCGCCACGGGCGACTATTTCGTCATCCTCAACAACGACACCGTCGTCACGCGCGGCTGGGCGACGGCGCTTCTGCGGCATCTCTCGAACGACCCGAAGCTCGGCCTCGTCGGCCCGGTGACCAACGCCATCGCCAACGCCGCGAAGGTGGACGTTTCCTATGCGAGCGTGGACGACGCTCCCGCCTGGGCCCTGGAGTACGCGAGGACGCACGATCGGCAGAGTTTCGAGATTCCCATGCTCGCTCTCTTCTGCGCCGCGCTGCCCCGCCGCGTGTACGACGAGGTCGGGCCGCTCGACGAGCGCTTCGGGCTCGGTCTCTTCGAGGACGACGACTACAACCGCCGCGTGCGCGAGAAGGGCTATGCGATCCGCTGCGCGCGCGATGCCTTCGTGCACCACTGGCAGATGGCCTCCTTCCGGCGGATGGGCCGCGACGAATACCTCGCCCTGTATGCCGAGAACCGGCGGCGATACGAGGAGAAGTGGAGCGCGGCTCCCGCCGCCTCGTCCTCGCCGGCCCGGAGCGCCCGGCGGTTCGCGACTCTCGAGGAGCATCGCGCGCAGCTGTCGCACGTGCGGGAACGCGTGCGATCCTCGAAGGGCGCGGTCGTCTTCCTGCCGTCGGTCGGCTGGGGCATTCATCTCTTTCAGCGGCCGCACCATCTCGCGCGGGTCTTCGCGCGCCTCGGATACGTCGCGATCTTCGACAGCAGCAACGCCGCCGACCGGGTCGACGGGTTCCGCGAGATCGAGCCGAACCTCTTCCTCTTCAGCGGCGGCCCGGAGCTGCTCCACGAGATCCCGTCGCCTCTTCTCTGGAGCTTCCCCTACAACTTTCACCTCGCCGCCGCCTACCCGCAGCCCGTGCGCACGGTCTACGACTGGATCGACGACCTCTCGGTCTTCCCGCAGGACCGCGCCCTCCTCGACCGCAACCACGAGAGGGCGCTCCGGGAGGCGACGCTCGTCGCGACCGTCGCCCGGCGGCTCCACGCCGAGGCCCTCGCCGCGCGCCCGGACGCGATCTACCTGCCGAACGGCGTCGAGTACGAGCGGTTCGCCGCTCCCGCCGCCCCGCCGCGCGATCCGGACCTGCTTTCCTTTCTCTCGCCGGGAGCGCCCGTGGCGGGCTACTACGGCGCGCTCGCGGAGTGGTTCGACTACCCGCTCCTCGAAGAGGTCGCGGCGTCGAAGCCCGACTGGCGCTTCGTCCTGATCGGACCGCAGTACGACAAGAGCCTTCCGGGACAGCCGCTGCTCGAGCGCAGGAACGTCCGCTGGATCGGGCCGCGCGACTACGTCCGCCTGCCCGGCTACCTCTCGCTCTTCGACGTCGCGACGATTCCCTTCCGCATCAACGCGATCACCCAGGCGACCTCGCCCTTGAAGCTCTACGAATACTTCGCGGGTGCCCGGGCCGTCGTGACGACACCGATGTCGGAATGCCGGGCGCATCCCGAGGTCCGGATCGCCGCGACCCCCGAGGAGTTCTCGCGCGCGCTCGACGAGGCGCGCGAGCAGGGCCGCGACCCGGACTTTCGGGCGCACCTGCGCGCGATCGCGAGGGAAAACTCCTGGTCCGCGCGGGTCATGACCGCGCTTCGCGCCCTGGACGGGCGCTGAGAGGAGTCTTCTATGGAAACGTCAGGTCGCGCGGCAGCGGGCGAGCTCCCGGGGCACGGCTCACGAATCCGAAGCCGACCGCGCGGTCTTCGCCCTGGAGCGCAATCTCCCGGGGTTTCGACTCCCCGGCCGGCGTGACCGGAAAGCGCCGCCAGACCGGGATCGACGCCGACAGTCCCGGGGCCTCGGTTGTCCGACCGTCCACGACGACCCGGACCGGAGTGGGTGCATCGAGGTCCAGGAAGAGCGCGGCCTCCGGCGAAAGATGGGGAAGCCGGCAGCGGACGCGGCCGGTCGCGCCGGCGGGCGGGGCGGCGTCGAATCTGGCTCGGTCGCCGGCGAGCACCGAAAGACGCCCGGCCTCCACAGCGCACTCGGCGTAGACGCCTCCGCCGCCGGCCACCAGCAACGGAAAGCGCTCGACCCGCGGCGGCGCCTCGTCTTTGCGGATCGCCAGCCGCATGAGAGCCGGCGTCGCCGCAAAGAAAAGTGCGGCGAAGGCCAGTCCGAGCGATGAGTACAAAACCTTGTCCCGGGTCCTGCCCTCGGCATCGAGGCGGGACGCCGCGAGGGCCAGCACCATCAGCTCCAGGCCGATCACGGGAACCATCAGTCGCCCGAGTGGCGAGAAGACGACCAGGGCGAAGGATCCCAGAAGCGCCGCCGCGGCGACGACGAGCATCGCCGGATCCCGCCGGCGCAGCGCGAGAAGCACCGAGGCCACGAAGAAGCCCGAGATCAGACACAGCTCGACCCGGAGCCAGGGCCTCACCGCGCGCGCGACGGCAACCGCGGCCGCGGCCCGCGCCGGCGGCTGAGCACCCGGCTCTTCGAGGCTGCTCCAAAGGAAGTCTCGGGCCTCGCTCTCGGTCCAGAGCCGAAGCCCGGAAACCGCGGCGCGAAATGCGTGAAATCGCCAGCGGCGTAGAGCCTCATGTCGGGCCAGACGCCATGTCGCCCGCCGCAAGGCCAGCGGATCGGTCAGATACCTCGGCTCGACCGCCGCGACGTAGAGCATCGGGTCGACCCAGCCGGCCTCGGCCGAACCGGGAGCGAGCGTGCCGAGAAGGGTCAGCCCTCCGTGCTCGGTCGTGACGGCGAAGCGCCCCGTCGCTGCGGCCCGGAGGGTGGCCAGCGCGACCAGCGGCACCGCGGCCGCCGCCGAAAACCGTAGCAAAGGCCTCGCTCGTCTCCCCCGCTCACCAGGCAGTCCCGCGGCCGCGATGGCCGGCGGGAGCAGCGCCAGAAACAGCTCCTGACGCATCGCGGCGGCGAGGACGTAGAGAAGGCCTGCGGCAATCGGGAACCCCACGCGCGCCGGATCGCGAAGACGGCGCGCCGCCAGGCACGCCAGCGCCACGGTCGGCAGCAGTGCCCAGTTCTCCTGTGCGACGACGCCGGAAAACACCACCTGTCCCGGCCAGATCGCGAGGAACAATGCGGCGACCAAACGCCACCGGAAGACGACAACGCCGCGCCAGATCAGAAAGGGCATCAGCGGCGCCAGTCCCGTGACGACGGCCGTCGCCTCGCGGGCGGTCCCCAACACGCCGCTCGGGAAGAGACAGAAGAGGCCGGACAGGACGAGCGGCAGGCCCGGGCTGAACTGGACCCAGTGCCAACCCGGGACCGTCAGGCCCTCGTCGCGCAGGCGCAGCCCGAAGAGGACGAGGCCGCGAAAGTCGGAGAGAGGCTCGGTCGGAAATGCCGCGACGAGCGCGAGGCGAAGCCCGACGCCGAGGACCGCCAGGGCGGCGGCGGTGAGCGCGGTTGCGCCGATCGCTTCGCGGCGGGAGATGGAGCTCACGAGCGCATTCCTGCGCCCGAAGGTTACAGGAGCGGCGGGCGAAACGGCGCTAGCGCGCCGCGGGAGCGACGGCGGTCGGCGTCGCCGTGGCCGTCGCGAGAGCGGTCGGGTCGACCCGGATCGAGGTCGCGATCTTCTTGCCGTCGCGCTCGAGATAGCGGACGGCGACGCGGTCGCCCGAAGCCAGCGCCTTGCCGTTCAATCGGGTCGCCGTGGTGCGGACGAGGGTGGTCTCCTTGCCGGCCGAGGTCCGCACGACGAACGTGTGCGCCGCCTCGTTGGTCCGCGCGACGACGCCGGCGACGGAGAACCCGTGCGTTTTCGTCTTCTCCTTGTCCGGAGACGCCGCGAGAAGGGTGCTCGAGAGCGCGGCCGCGGCGAGCGCGATGGCGAAGAGGCGAAGGGGCCGCATGCTTCGCAGGCTAGTCGGGACTCCATGAACGCAGCGTGAACGAAGGGCGGTAGAGTTGCGCCCATGAAGAAACTGCTTCCGGCTCTCGCGGCGCTCGTGTTCCTGGTCGCGCTCTCGCCCTCCGACCCGCCCTACGATCTGCTGATCACGCGAGGCCGCGTCGTGGACGGCTCGAGCGCGCCCTGGTTCGTGGCAGACGTCGGTGTGCGCGACGGACGAATCGCCGCGGTCGGCGCCCTGTCCGGACACGCCGCGCGCCGCACGATCGATGCCGCTGGCATGTACGTGACGCCCGGGTTCATCGACCTGCTCGGCCAGTCCGAGTACAACGTGCTCGTCGACAAACGCGCGGCCTCGAAGATCACGCAGGGCATCACGACCGAAGTGACGGGAGAGGGATCTTCGATCGCGCCCCTGAATGCCGCGATGCTCGCCGAGGGCAAGGAGGTCTGGGATCGCTACGGCTTCACGCCCGACTTCACGACGCTCGACGGGTACTTCAGGACCTTCGAGCGCCGCGGCAGCGCGATCAACCTCGCCACGTTCGTGGGAGCGGGGAGCGTCCGCGACTTCGTCATCGGAAAGGCCGACCGGCGCGCGACTCCCGAGGAGTTGAAGCGCATGTGCGACGTCGTGGACCAGGCGATGCGCGACGGCGCCATCGGAGTCTCCTCGTCGCTCCAGTACGTTCCGGACATGTACAACTCGACCGACGAGCTCATCGCGATGGCGAAGGTCGCCGCCCGCTACGGCGGCGCGTACTTCACCCATCAGCGCTCGGAGGCCAACGCAATCGACGCCTCGATGGACGAGGTCTTTCGCATCGCGAAGGAGGCCGGGATCCGCACGCAGATCTGGCACCTGAAGACCGCGTACAAGAGGAACTGGGGCCGGATGCCCGCGATCCTCGACCGCATCAAGGCGGCCCGCGCCGAGGGGATCGACGTGGCCGCGAACCAGTATCCCTACACGGCGGGCGCCAACGGCCTCGATGCCTGCCTGCCGCCGTGGATCCGCGAGGGAGGCCGCGACGCGCTCCTGAAGCGTCTGGCGGATCCGGCGCAGCGCGAGAAGGCGAAGAAGGAGATGCTCGAGGATTCCGACGAGTGGTCCAACCAGTATCTCGGCGCCGGCGGTCCGGATCGCGTCCTGATCGCGTCCGTCCTGAACCCCTCGCTCAAAAAGTACGAAGGCAAGTCGATCGCCCAGATCGCCGCCGAAGACAAGAAGGATCCCCGCGACGCGCTGATCGATCTCGTCATCGCCGACCGCGCCAACACGGGCTGCATCATCTTCATGATGGACGAGGACGATGTGCGCCTGGCTTTGAAGAGCCCGCTCGTGGCGTTCTGCACGGACTCCGGCGCCGGCGCGACCGACGGCATCTTCTCGCAGGAGAAGTCCCACCCGCGCGGGTGGGCGTCGACCGCGCGCATCCTCGGGCACTACGTCCGCGACGAGAAGCTGCTGCCCCTCGAAGAAGCGGTGCGCAAGATGACCTCGTTTCCGGCCGAGGCGGCCGGCCTGACCGGTCGGGGGCTCGTCAAGGCCGGCTTCGCGGCCGACCTCGTGGTCGTCGACCTGGCGAAGGTGCAGGAACTCGCCACCTACGAGGAGCCCCGCCGCTACAGCGCGGGATATCCGTACGTCGCGGTCAACGGAGTGCTCGTCGTGGACGGAGGCCGCATCACCGGCGCGGCACCCGGACAGGCCCTTCGGGGGCCCGGATTCCGCGCGCCGTAGGCGATCTCACTCTTCGCCGAGGATGCGCATCTTCTCCATCCTCGTCGGCGGCTTGTCGAGACCGAAGGAACGCACCGCGTACTTCTGGACGTGGTCCATCGCCTCCTGGACCGAATCGGTCAGGAGGAGGAGGTCGAGGTCCGTGTTCGCGATCGTCCCGGCGGCCACCATCTTGACGAGCAAGCCCATGAGCGGGCGGTAGTACTCGGTCGACATCAGGACGACCGGAAAGTTCTGGATCTTCGCCGTCTGGATGAGCGTCAGCGCCTCGAAGAGCTCGTCCATCGTCCCGAGGCCCCCCGGCATCACGACGAACGCGTACGAGTACTTGACGAGCATGACCTTGCGGACGAAGAAGTGCTCGAAGGAGACGGATCGATCCACGTAGGGATTGAGCTTCTGCTCCTCGGGCAGGGCGATGTTGCAGCCGACCGTGTAGCCTCCGGCGTTCTTCGCGCCGCGGCAGGCGGCCTCCATGACTCCCGGACCCCCGCCGGTCATGACCGTGAAACCGAGCTTCGCGAGCCCGGCCCCAACCTTCTCGGTCAGCGCGTAGTAGGGATGGCTCTCCTTGAAGCGGGCCGATCCGAAGACCGTGACGCACGGACCGACGAAATGCAGCGTCCGAAACCCGCGGATGAATTCCCACATGATCTCGAGGACCGACAGAAACTCTTTGGTCCTCGAACGCGGGCCGGAGAGAAACAGCCGCTCGTTGGTTGCGGGGGTCTCCGGCGGCTCGGAACCCTCAGGCGGTACGGGGGCGTCGGAGCCGGCCACGCCGGCATTCTCTCAGAGGGGAGAGACGGTTATCGGCCGCGTTCCCTACCGCCGGGGCTCGCCTTTGGTGGTCGGGTGCGGGGGGCGAGGGAGTTTTGCTTTCGAGCCGCACAGCGGCTGGAGTTCGCGGCGTGAGAAGTCTCCCGAGCGAAGCGAGGGAGGAGGCTCACGCCGCGGGAGCCGGAGCGAAGTGAGGGATCAGGCCGGCGGTCGAGCGCCTTTGCGCGAGCCGCCGGCCGGTGCGCGCCCACAGGGCGCGCAGATCCCTCACTTCGCGGAGGCGACGGTTATCCGCGCCTGGGCGAGCTCCAACCGCGTGCGGATGACGTCGAGGGTATCGACGCCGGCCGTCTTCATCTCTTCCTCGGCCTTCGCGCGCTCGCGCTCGGCGGATGCCGCGTCGATCTCCGAAGCGCCCTCGGCCGAATCGGCGAGCACCGACACGCGATCGGCCGAGACCTCGGCCAGGCCGGAAGAGACCGCCAGGGCCGTCGCGCTGCCGCCGCGGCGGGAGGTCAGGATCCCCGTTCCGAGCAGCGTGATGAGCGGAGCATGTCCGGGCAGGATCCCGAGGTAGCCCTGCGCCCCCGGCAGCTCGACTTCGTCGGCCTCCGCCTCGAGGACGCGGCGCTCGGGAGTGACGACCAGAAGCTGCAAGGCCATGCTAGGCCGCCTTGGCGAGCTGCGCGGCCTTCTCGCGGGCCTCTTCGATCGTTCCGACCATGTAGAACGCCTGCTCGGGCATGTCGTCGCACTTGCCGTCCACGATCTCGCGGAATCCCTTGATCGTGTCGGCGATCTTGACGTAGCGGCCCTCGAGCCCCGTGAACTGCTGGGCGACGAAGAAGGGCTGCGAGAGAAACCGCTGGACCTTGCGGGCGCGGGCCACGACGAGCTTGTCCTCCTCGGAGAGCTCGTCGATGCCGAGGATCGCGATGATGTCCTGGAGGTCCTTGTACTTCTGAAGCACCGCCTGCACGTCGCGGGCGCACTTGTAGTGCTCTTCGCCGACGACGCGCGGCGAGAGAATCGTCGAGGTCGACGCCAGCGGATCCACGGCCGGGTAGATGCCCATCTCCGAGATCGC
This sequence comes from uncultured Acidobacteriota bacterium, assembly GCA_963736455.1. Lineage (GTDB taxonomy): Bacteria > Acidobacteriota > Thermoanaerobaculia > UBA5066 > Gp7-AA6 > DAHUXD01. The sequence continues at coordinate 2,433,825 of CAVTON010000001.1, read as the reverse complement.
GCGGGAGAGAACGGTCGTGGCGTCGAGGTGGGCGAACGCCGCCGCCGGGGCGGGGTCGGTCAGGTCGTCGGCCGGCACGTAGATCGCCTGCACGGAGGTGATCGAGCCCTTCTTCGTCGAGGTGATGCGCTCCTGGAGCTCGCCCATCTCGGTGGCGAGGTTGGGCTGGTAGCCGACGGCCGAGGGCATGCGGCCGAGAAGCGCCGAGACCTCGGAACCGGCCTGCGTGAACCGGAAGATGTTGTCGATGAAGAGCAGAACGTCCTTGCCCTCGGTGTCGCGGAAGTATTCGGCGACGGTCAGGCCCGTCAGCCCCACGCGCAGGCGCGCGCCGGGCGGCTCGGTCATCTGGCCGTAGATCAGCGAACATTTCGACTTCGAGGGATCTCCCGGCGTGATGACGCCCGACTCCGTCATCTCGTGGTAGAGGTCGTTGCCCTCGCGGGTGCGCTCGCCCACCCCCGAGAAGACCGAGAAGCCGCCGTGATGCATGGCGACGTTGTTGATGAGCTCCTGGATCATGACGGTCTTGCCGACGCCGGCGCCGCCGAAGAGGCCGGTCTTTCCGCCCTTCGTGTAGGGCTCGAGCAGATCGATCACCTTGATGCCCGTCTCGAACATCTCGACGGATGTCGCCTGTTCGTCGTAGGCCGGCGGCTCGCGGTGGATCGGCCAGCGCTCCTTGGACTTGACCGGCCCGAGGCCGTCCACGGGATCGCCGATCACGTTCAGGATGCGGCCGAGGGTCTCGCGGCCGACCGGCACCGAGATCGGCCCGCCGAGATCCACGGCTTTCATCCCGCGGACCATGCCGTCGGTCGGCTTCATCGAGACGCAGCGTACGACGCTCTCGCCGAGTTGCTGGGCCACCTCCACGATGACGTCGATCGGCTCGCCGGTCTCCTTCCCCTCGTCCTGGATCTGGACGGCGTTGTAGATCGCCGGGAGCTTGCCGGGAGGAAACTCGATGTCGAGAACCGGCCCGATGATCGCGACGACCTTGCCGCTGCTCTGTTCCGCCATGGTCCGCCTCTCTTCGCTTACTCCAGCGCCGCGGCGCCGGAAATGATTTCGATCAGTTCCTTGGTGATCCGTGCCTGACGGGCCCGGTTGTAGGTCAGAGTGAGCTTGTCGATCATTTCGCCCGCGTTTTTCGTGGCCGCGCCCATCGCCGTCATGCGCGCGCCCATCTCGGCCGCCGCCGACTCCGCGAGGGCCCGGTAGATCGTGAACTCCAGGTAGCGCGGCAGGAGGAAGGCCAGGATCTTCTTCGCGTCGGGCTCGAAGATGTACTCGACCCCGGGATCGCCCGCTTCCGCGGCGGCCGCCGGCTCGGGCGAGAGGGGCAGGACCTTCGACGTCTGGACCACCTGCGAGAGGATCGAGCGGAACTCGTTGACGACGACGTAGGCGGCGTCGATTCGCTCCCCGAGGAACGCGTCGGCGAGGGCGGTCGCGATCTCCCGGGCGTTTCCGAAATTCAGCTTGTCGAAGATGCCGGAATAGGTCTTTTCTGTGAGCGGGTACTTGCGGCGTTTCCAGAAGTCGACGGCCTTCTTGCCGACGGGAAGGATCCGGATCTCCTCCCACTCCGGGTGGGCGGCCAGCAGGTGGAGCGTGGCCTTGTGGACGTTCGTGTTGAAGGCGCCGGCCAGGCCGCGGTCGCCGGCGACGACGACGACGACCACCCGCTTCTCCTCCCGGGCGGCCAGAAGCGGCTCCCTGACCTCGCCCGCGTGCGCCGTGACCGACGCGAGGACGCCGCCGAGAAGCTTTGCGTACGGGCGGGCGCCGACGACGCGGTCCTGCGCACGGCGCAGCTTGGCCGCGGCGACCATTTTCATGGCCTTGGTGATCTGCTGCGTGCTCTTGACCGAGCGCAGCCGGCGGCGGATGTCGATGAGGGACGGCATGGGTCGGCTAGGCCGCGGCCGCCTTCGGGTTGTCCTTCGTAAATTGAGCCTTGAACGCCTGGATCGCCTTGCCGAGCGCCTCTTCGGTGGACTTCTCGAGCTTTCCGGTCGAGACGATCGCCGAGAGAACGTCCTTCGCCTGCGACTTCAGGTATTCGTGCAGGCCCTTCTCGAACTCGAGAACGGACTCGACCTTGAGCGAGTCGAAATACCCCTTGGTGCCGGCGTAGATCGAGGCGACCTGCAGCTCGACGTCCATCGGCGCGAACTGCGGCTGCTTCAGCAGCTCGACCATCCGCTGTCCGCGGGCGAGCTGCGCCTGCGAGGCCTTGTCGAGGTCCGAGCCGAACTGGGCGAAGGCCGCGAGGTTGCGGTACTGGGCCAGGTCGAGGCGCAGCGTGCCCGCGACCTGTTTCATGGCCTTGATCTGGGCGTTGCCGCCGACGCGCGACACCGAGATCCCGACGTTGACCGCCGGGCGCACGCCGGAATAGAAGAGGTCGTTCTCGAGGTAGATCTGGCCGTCCGTGATCGAGATGACGTTGGTCGGGATGTAGGCCGAAACGTCGCCGGCCTGGGTTTCGATGATCGGCAGGGCCGTGAGCGACCCTCCGCCCTCCTTGTCCGAGAGCTTGGCCGCGCGCTCGAGCAGGCGCGAGTGCAGGTAGAAGACGTCGCCCGGGTAGGCCTCGCGGCCCGGCGGCCGCCGCAGCAGCAGAGAGATCTCACGGTACGCCGCGGCGTGCTTGGAGAGGTCGTCGTAAATCACCAGGGCGTGCTGCTTGTTGTAGAGGAACCACTCGCCCATCGCGCAACCCGCGTACGGGGCGAGGTAGAGCATCGGCGCCGGGTCGGACGCCGTGGCCGACACGATGATCGTGTGGCCGAGGGCGCCGTTTTCTTCGAGGGTCTTGGCGACCTGGGCGACCGTCGACTTCTTCTGCCCGATGACGACGTAGATGCAGACGATGCCCTTGCCCTTCTGGTTGATGATCGTGTCGAGGCCGATGGCCGTCTTTCCCGTCTGCCGGTCTCCGATGATCAGCTCGCGCTGGCCGCGGCCGATCGGGATCATGGCGTCGATCGCCTTCAGGCCCGTCTGGACCGGCTCCTTGACGCCCTGGCGGTCGATGACGCCGGGCGCGATCCTCTCGGTCGGGTAGGACTCGGTCGCCTTGATCGGGCCCTTGTCGTCGATCGGGCGCCCGAGCGCGTCCACGACGCGGCCGACGAGCGCGGGCCCGACGGGGACCTGGATGATGCGCCGCGTACGGCGGACCTCCTGCCCTTCCTTGACCAGCTGCGACTCGCCGAGGAGCACGACGCCGACCTGGTCCTGTTCGAGGTTCAGCGCCAGGCCGAAGATGTCGTGGCCGAAGTCCACGAGCTCGCCCGCCATGACCTTGTCGAGTCCGTAAATCCGGGCGATGCCGTCGCCCACCGACAGCACCGTGCCGACCTCGGCCACGTCGATCGCCTTCTCGTAACCGGCGAGCTGCTGCTTCAGGATTGCCGTGATCTCGTCCGCCTTGATTTCCATCTCAGGCCCCCGTTCTCTCTTTGACTTGGGCTTCGAACCGCCGGATCGCGGCGGCCACGGAGCCATCGAAGACCTGCGATCCCGCCCGCGCGATGAAGCCGCCGAGCAGCTTCGGGTCGAGGTCGATTTCGCTTCGAACGGTCTTTCCCGTCCGCGCGGCGATGGCTTCCTCCACGGCGCGGCGCTCGGCGTCGCTCAGGCTCGCGGGCACCGTGACCCGGACGCGGAGAATGTTCTGCCGGTCGTCGTTCAATTCGCGCAGCGCACGAAAAACCTGGCCCGCCTCGAGGAGGCGGTGATTTCTCAGAAGGACCTGCAGGAACCGCGTGCCGTATTCGTCGAGACCCGCCTTGCCGGCCAGCGCGGCGATCGTGCGGCTCTTGGCTTCGCGAGGAACGTTGGGGGCGAGCAGAAAGGCGCGCAGCGCCGGATTGGCCGCGAAGGCCTGCGCGATCGACTCACCCGCCTCGAGAAAACGGCCGATGTCGAAGCCGGGCGGAGCCGCTTCGAGAAACGCGCGGGCGTACGGCCGCGTGAAGGCGCTCATCGGCCGCTGCCCTTCAGGCGGGCGACGCTGTCGGCGAGCAGCCGCTCCCGGTCGGCGGGAGTGATCTCGCGAGACAGGATCTCGGAGGCGGCGCTGCCGGCCGCGTCGGCGGCCGCGCGGCGCAGCTCCTCGCGGGCCGCGGCGACCCGCCGGTCGATCTCGTCGGCGGCGTCCTGGCGAATGCGGCCGGCTTCCTCGTCCGCGCGGGCCGCCAGGGCCCGGCGCGCCTCTTCCCCGTCGAGACGGCCCTGCCTGCGGATCTCCTCGATCTCTCGCTCGATCTTCGCCGTCTTTTCCCGGATGTCCATGGCCAGCCGATCGACCGAAGCCCGCTGCCGCTCCGCCTCCTGGCGGCGCCGCTCGATCTCGAGCTGGCGCTTGCGGAAGGTCTCCGCCAGGGGCTTGGCGATGAAGTAGAGCAGGACGGCGAGAAAGAGGCCGAGGTTCAGGACCTGCCAGATCCAGAGGGGCAGGCCCAGGAACTTCGACGCTTCGCGCCCCTCCTGCGACACGAACATCGCAGCGCCGCAGAAGGCGGGCAGGCTGGCGGGAAAACTCACGCGGCGAGCTTTCGTCCGAGGATCTTTTCGGCGAGCTCGCGCGCGATGCTGCGCGCTCGCTCGGGCAGCTCCCTGGCGGAGGCGGCCGATTGCGAAGCGATCTCCCGGGCTCCTCGATCGACCGAGTCCTGGGCGATCCGGTGAGTCTCGGAGAGCTTGCCCTCGAGCAGCGCCGAACCTTCGGAGCGCAGCGATTCCCGGGTCTTCAGAGCCTCGCGCCGCGCCTCCGAGAGCTTCTCTTCGCCGGCTTCGACCGCCTTTTCGAGCTGCGCGAGGCTCGCCGCATACGCCTTCTCGGCTTCGAGCTCGGCCGATTCGCGCGCGTCGAGAATCTCCGACAGCGGAACGAAGAGGTATCTCTTCAGGATCCAATAGGAGATCCCGAAGGCAAGAATCACATAGAGACCGGCGACGTTGGGTGCTTCGATCATTGGAGAAAGTCCCCGAGAAAACCGCGGATCAATAGCACAGTCGGGAGTTCGGAGTCGAGCGCCGGGGACGAAGTTGAGGCGGCCTTGGCTTCAATAATTAACTCTTTTGTCTCGAATTATTTGCGCGCGACCGATCCGGGAGCCTCGACGAGCTTCGGTGCAGCGTCGTCTCCCATCGTGCAAGAGCCCTGGAAAAAGGCGCCCTCTTCGATGCGCAGGACCGGCGTGTGAATCTCCGCCGTGACCCGCGCGCGCGGATGGATCTCGACCCGCTCGCTGGCGTGGACCGATCCCTTCAACGCGCCGTTGATCGAGAGACGCTCGACGCGGATCTCGGCATCCACTTCCGCGGAATCCCCCAGGATCAGCTCGCTGCCCGAAGGAATCCTTCCCTCGAACCGCCCGTCGATGCGGAAGGTTTCTTCGAAGGTCAGCTCGCCCTTCAAGTGGCTTCCCTTGTCGAGAAAGCCGTTTAGAGTCGCGCCGTCGCTTCGAGTCTTCATTGGATCTCCTCCTGGGAAGTTCGAGAGAACGATCGTGTCCTGGGAAAGTCGCTATTTTCCCGCGAGTCGCTCGTAGATTCGGATCAATTCGTCCTCGGATCCAAAGGCAATTTCGATCCGGCCTCCGCGACGGCGGCGCGCGATGCGGACTTTCGTCTGGAGCTGCCTCGTCAGCTTCTCCTCGGCATCGCGCGTGAAGGGATCCCGGCGGCGTTCCGACACGACGCGGTCGCCGGCCGAGAGCCTCGCGACGCGCTTCTCGGTCTGACGGACGGACAGCGAGCGGCGCACGATCTCCTCGGCAAGCTGCTCCTGGTCATCCGTTGCAGCGAGGGCAACGAGCGCGCGGGCATGGCCAGCGGAAAGCTCGCCTGAGCGGATCCTGTCTCTCACCCGCGACGATAACTTCAATATTCTCAGTGTGTTAGCTATTGTCGCGCGGTCCTTACCGACGCGCTCGGCGATCTTCTCCTGGGTCAGCGCGAACTCCTCGCGCAGTCGCGCATAGGCTTCGGCGGCCTCGAGAACATTCAAGTCCTCGCGCTGGAGGTTCTCGACGAGCGCGGCCTCGAGAAGGTCTCGATCGGAGCTCTTTTCGCGAACCGTGATCGGAACCCGGTCGAGGCCGGCGATTGCCGCCGCACGCCAGCGGCGCTCCCCCGCAACGATCTCGAACTTCTCGCCCCGGGCGACGACGACGATGGGCTGGACGATTCCCTGCTCTCGGATCGACCGGGCCAGATCCGCCAGGGCTGCCTCCGAGAAGTCGCGTCTGGGTTGAAACCGGGAAGGAGTCAACCGGTCGATCTCGACCTCTCTCGGATAGGTTCCACGTGGAACATCGTCCTTGCCCGGAAGAAGGGCCGAGAGACCTCGGCCGAGGGCCGGCTTACGGATGCTCATTTCGACCTCCGTCGCTTCAGGAACTCGCGTCCGAGGGCGAGATACGCCTCGGCGCCCCGGGACTTGATGTCGTAAGCCAGAACGGGCTTCCCGAACGATGGCGCTTCCCCGAGTCGGACGTTTCTCGGAATCACCGTCTCAAACACCTTGTCGCCGAAGTGCTTTCGAATGTCGTCGACGACCTGCCGGGCGAGGTTCGTGCGCTCGTCGAACATCGTCAGAACGATGCCTTCCATCGAGAGGAGCGGGTTGAAGGTATCGCGCACGCGCTCGATCGTTTCGAGGAGCTCCGTAAGGCCCTCGAGGGCGAAATATTCGGTCTGTATCGGCACCAGGACCGAATCCGCGGCCGTCAGAGCGTTGACCGTCAGGAGCGAGAGCGACGGCGGGCAATCGATCAGAACGATGTCATAGGCGCCGCGCACCGCTCCGAGCGCAAACCGGAGCCGAGCCTCGCGGTCCGGGTGATTGACGAGCTCGATCTCGGCTCCCACGAGATCGCGCCCCGAAGGAACCATCCAAAGGTTGGGAAAAGCGGTTTCACGGACGACGGGAGCGACCTCTCCCGACAGCAGTGCGGTGTACACCGTTCCGCTTTCCTCGCGCTTGGAAAAGCCCAGGCCCGAAGTCGCGTTGGCCTGGGGATCGAGATCGATGAGCAGAACCTTCTGGTCGTATGCCGCCAGGGCGGCCGCCAGATTGATCGCGGTCGTCGTCTTGCCGACTCCGCCCTTCTGGTTGGCGATCGCGACGATTCGAGCCATGAGGTGGCCGGATTATGTTCGTCAACCCGCGGCCGGTAAATCGAAATCGTCGATGTTCCACGTGGAACACCGTGAACCCACTATCCGGCCTTCCGCAGGACCGCCACCGCGCGTCTCGAGGTCCCCGGGATTGGCATCACGCGCTCGAGCCGAAAATCCGACAGCTCGGCGGCCCTCGATTCCGCCTCGGTCGTCCACAGGAGGAGCAGCCCTCCGGGCTTCAAAAACGGCGAGCGGCCCACGATCTCTGCCAGATCTCCGACCGCCCGGGTTGTCGCCACGCCGAAAGTCTGCCCGCCGACTTGTTCGATTCGCGACTCGACGACCATCGCGTTCGAGACGGGTAGTATCCGAATGACGTGCCTGAGAAATGCCGCGCGCTTGCCACGAGGCTCGACGAGGCTCACGTCGAGATCGGGCCGAGCAATCGCGAGAGCGAGCCCCGGAAATCCCGCTCCGGAGCCGATGTCGACAAGTCTTTCGCTATCATCAATTAAGGACTCCGGGATGAGGGCTTCGAGGGCGTGGTCGACGAGCTCGCGCGCCGTGAGGTTTCCGGTCAGGTTGACGCGCCTTCGCCACGCATCGAGCTCCGACAGGTAGCCGGCCAGGATCTCGGCTCGTCCTTCGATGAGCGGCCGGATGCTCTCCGACCCCGATTCCCGCAGAAGCGCTTCGAAACGCTCAGGCGGAAGGGGCTCCGCTGGCGCGAGCGACATGGGCCGAGATTATCGCGATCGCCGCGGGAGTCACGCCAGGGATCCGGGAGGCTTCTCCCACCGTCCGAGGACGGCGGCGCGAGCACTGCTCGATGACCTCCGTCGAGAGCCCCGGAAGGCCCTCGTATCGAAAGCCGCTCGGAATCCGACATGCGTCGAAGGGCTTCGACCGTTCGAGCCGCTCGTTCTCGCGAAGGATGTAGCCCTCGTAGCGCACGCGGCTCTCCAGGACGCTTCGATCCTCGCGATCGAGCCCGGCGAACAATTCGGGCGCCAGCGAGTCGAGCTGATCTATCGATAAGTCGTTTCTTTGCAATAGTTTAAACGCTGTCGACGGGGCTGACAACTCGATTCCGAGCTGCTGCCGGAAAACCTCGCGAGTCGGACTGTTCGGAGTAAAGCTTCTCTCCCGCAAGCCTGCCTCGGCCTTGCGAAGCCGTTCTTCTCCGCGCATCGCCTCCGTGTACTCGTCCTCGGCGATCAGCCCGAGGCGGCGGCCGTGCGGCAGCAGGCGTGGCAGGACCGTGTCGACTCCGAGCAGCAGCCGGTACTCGGCGCGCGAGGTGAAGAGACGGTATGGCTCGTCGAGCCCCTTCTTCGTCAGATCGTCGACGAGCACCGCCGCGTAGGCCTCGGATCGATCGAGCGCGAAGGGCTCGTCTCCGGCGACCGAGAGCGACGCATTGATGCCGGCGAGGATTCCCTGGGCCGCCGCCTCCTCGTATCCGGAGGTCCCGTTGATCTGCCCGGCGAGAAAGAGACCGGGAGCCTCGAGGGCTTCGAGCGCGATCGAGAGCTGATCGGGGAAGACGAAATCGTACTCGACGGCATACCCCGGGCGGATCATCTTCGCTTGCGCGAGCGCGGGAATCTCCGCGAGGATCTCCCGCTGCACGTCCTCCGGCAGGGACGTCGAGAGGCCGTTGACGTAGATCTCCTCCGAATCCCAGCCCTCCGGCTCCAGGAAGAGCGTGTGCCGGTCCTTCTCGTAAAACCGCACGACCTTGTCCTCGACCGAGGGGCAGTAGCGCGGGCCGATCCCGTGGATCCGGCCCGAGTACATCGGGCTTCGATGCAGGTTCGCGCGGATGAGCGCGTGGACTCTGGCGTTGGTTTCGGTCAGCCAGCAGAGCGCCTGACGCCGCGGCAGCCTCTTCGTGCGAAACGAGAACGGCACCGGAGGATCGTCGCCCTCCTGCGGCGAGCAGGCCGCGTAGTCGATCGAATCGCGATGAAGACGCGGAGGCGTGCCCGTCTTGAAGCGTCCGAGCTTCAGGCCCGCCGCTTCGAGCGAGCTCGACAGGCCGCGCGCCGCCGCTTCGCCGACCCTCCCGCCTTCCGTCTGACGCTCGCCCGTGTGCATGAGGCCGTTCAAGAACGTACCGGCCGTGACGACGACGGCGCCCGCGGCGACTCGCTGGCCGGTGTCCGTCACGACGCCCGAAACCCGCCCCGCTTCGTCGATGAGCGACTCGGCCATCCCTTCGAGGGTCGTCAGACCCTCCGTGCGTTCGAGCCGCTCGCGGGCGAGAAGCGCGTAGAGCGCCCGGTCGCATTGCGCGCGCGGCCCCCAGACCGCCGGCCCGCGCGACCGATTGAGGATGCGGAACTGGATCCCCGCGGCATCCGCGAGCTCGCCCATGACGCCGCCCAGAGCGTCGATCTCGCGGACGAGCTGGCCCTTGGCGAGTCCGCCGATGGCGGGATTGCAGGACATGCGGCCGATGGCGGCTCGCGAACCCGTCAGCAGAGCGGTGCGCCGGCCCATCCGCGCCGCCGCGTGCGCGGCCTCGATTCCGGCGTGTCCGCCGCCGACGACGAGAACGTCGAAGCGCATGGCGAGACCTATTTTCCGATACAAAACGTCGAAAACAGGCGCGCGAGAACGTCCTCGGACGTCGTCTCGCCGACCAGGTCGGACAGCGCGTCGAGAGCGCCGTGGCAATGCGTGGCGGCGTACTCCGGCGAAACGCCGCGGTCGAGCGCGTCCTTCGCCTCGGCCGCGGCCGCACGGGCGCGAGCGACGAGATCCGCCTGGCGCAGGGAGCCGAGCATCTCGGAGGAAGCGTCCGTCGAGATCTCCCCGGCGATCCTCGCTTCGAGGAGCGTTCGGAGCATCGGCCCGGCCTCAGCCGACAGCCCGCAGAAAAGGACGGCCTCGGGCGGCAGCGGCGAGGCGGAACCGGTCCGGCGGTCGGACTTGTTGGCGGCGAGGATCAGGGGACGGCCGGCGAGGAGTGCGAGGGCTTCGGCGTCGTCGTCCTCCAGGCCGGAGGAGCCGTCGAAGACGTAGATCGCCGCGTCCGCGCGCTCCGCCTCGGCGCGGGCCCGCTCGACGCCCCTGGCCTCGACGAGATCGCCGGTCCTCCGCAGGCCCGCCGTGTCGACGAGCGTGACCGGAACGCCTCCGACGTCGATCTCGGCTTCCAGGGTGTCGCGGGTCGTGCCGGCCACCTCCGTGACGATCGCGCGGTCGCGTCCGAGGGCGGCGTTGAAGAGGGTGGACTTGCCGGCGTTCGGGCGGCCGAGGATCGCGACGCGGCAACCGTGATTCAGAAGCCGTCCCGTGCGCGCGGACGAGGCGAGCCGGTCGAGCTCGACGATCGCCGCCTCCAGGCGCGCGCGAACGGACGAGTCGACGCCTTCGCCGACGTCTTCGGAAAAATCGATCGAAGCCTCGAGAGCCGAAGACGCAGAAAGGAGCTCCTCGCGAACGGCCTGGAGGCGCGCGCTCAAGCCGCCGGCGAGGCGCCGGGCCGAGGCGCGGGCGGCCTCCGGAGTTCTCGACTCGATCAGGTCCCGCACGGCCTCGGCGCGAACGAGATCGATCCGCCCGGCCCGGAACGCCCTCTCGGTGAACTCGCCCGCTCGCGCCGCGCGGGCGCCGCAGGAAAGCGCCGCGGCGAGCAGGCGCTCGACCGCGACCGGGCTTCCGTGCATCGAGAGCTCGGCCACATCCTCGCCCGTCGGGGACGAATCGGCCGGAAGGAAGGTCACGATGGCTTCGTCGATCGTCGCGCCGCCTGTCTTCCACGAGCAGCGTGCGAAGCGGCCGACGCGGCGGTACCGGCTTCGGCAGTCCCGGAGCGAGGACGGCGAGGATGCGCGAGACGCCGGGACCCGAGATCCGCACGACCGCGAGCGCCGAGCGGCCGGCGGGAGTCGCCAGGGCCGCGATCGTGTCGAGGAAGGCATCCGCGGTGCGCACCGCGGCTAGCGTCCCTTGAGACGGACCTCCACGCGTTTCAGGAACCCCTCGCCTTCGCTCTCGGTCTCGAGCTCCGGATCCTCCGCCAGCGCGAGGTGCACGAGGCGGCGCTCCCAGGGAGCGAGCGGCGGCAGGAGCTGCGGCCGACGCGTGCGCCGGACTTCCTCGGCCGAGGTCTGCGCCAGTTCCTCGAGCGCTTCCTTGCGATGAGCGCGGAAGCCCTCCGCGTCGAGCCTCGGATGGACCGGCCGGCCGACGCGCTTGGACGCGATCCGGCCGACGAGAACCTCGAGGCCGGTCAGCCCTTCTCCCTTGTTCGCCAGCAGGGGCTCGACGTCGTCGCCGGAGAGCTCGAAGAGCATCTCCTCGCCCTGGACCTCGCGGCGGCGCGTCTCGACGAGAAGGCCCGCGGCCGAGAGAAGCTCCGTCAGCGTGGCTTCCACCGCCGCCGCGGCATCGGCCTCGGTCGCCGCGGGCGCCGGCGCGGGCGCCGAAGCCGGAGCCGAGCCTCCGGGGACGGGGCCGACGCGAAGGTCGTCTCCTCCTCGAGGCTCTCCACCTCCGCGCGCACGCTCGCGCTTCCCGGCTCCTGCACCTCGATCTCGACGACGCGGCCGCCCCAGAAGGCCTTCTCGTCCCGGATCACCGTGTACTTGAGCTCCGCGGCGGGCCTGCCCAGCGCCTTCGCGGCGCCGGCCACCGCGTCCTGTTCCGTCTTCGCTTCGTATCGCATCGGTTCGTCTCGACCCTACGCCCGCGCCTGCTTGAGCGCCTTCGCGCCCCGGCGGGGCGGGGTGGGATCGTCCTCCTTCACGATTCGGTTCATCAAGAGCTGCTGCACGACCGTCAGCAGGTTCGAAAAGAGCCAGTAGAGCACGAGCCCCGCCGGCATGTCCTTGAAGACGAACCCCATGAAGATCGGCATGAACATGAACATCTTCTTCTGCGCGGGGTCCATCGTCGAAGGCGTCATCGCCTGCTGCACGTACATCGAGATGATCATCAGGATCACGAGCACGTAGGTCGTGTCGATCGCGGAGAGGTCCTTGACCCAGAAGAAGAAGGGGGCGTGGCGCAGCTCGATCGCGATCGCGAGCACCTTGTAGAACGCGAACAGGATCGGCAGCTGCAGGATCATCGGGAGACAGCCGCTCATCGGGTTGGCGCCCTCGCTCTGATAGAGCGCCATCATCTCCGTATTCATCTTCTGGCGCTGCGCCGGATCGCTCTTCGACTTCTTGTACTTGTCGCGGATCGCGCTGACTTTCGGCGCGAGCTTCTGCATCTTCTTCATCGAGACGTAGCTCTTCGCGGTCAACGGGAAGAGCAACACCCGGATCAGAAACGTGACGGCGAGGATCGCGAGACCCCAGTTGCCGACGAGCGCGTGCGTCTGGCGCATCAGCCAGAGAAGCGGCCGCGCGAGCACTCCGTACCAGCCGAAGTCGACCGTGCGTTCGAGCCCGAGGCCATAGCTCTCGAGGATCGGGATGTCCTTGGGACCGAAGTAGGCCGACGCCTGGAAGGCGCCGTGGCCGGACACCGCAGCCGCGATCTCCTGGGTCGGCTTTCCCTCCGGATGGGGAAGCGCGAAAGAAATCGCGCGGCCCGTCGAGGCGCTCCTCGGGACGAGGGCCTGGAGGAAATAGTTGTCCTCGACGCCGGCGAACGAGCGGGGGGGCAGCGCCCAGACGTCCTTGCCCGTGGCCTTGTCGGCCCCGACGACCTTCATCCCGTCGGGGGTCGCGAAGACCGCCGAGGCCGCCATGACGTAGCGCGAACGGCCTTCGCCCGGGGTGAGATTGCGCAGCCCCGGTCCGATGAGGACGCCGTACGCGGGCCCGGTGACGCGCACGTCCACGTCGAAGAGGTATCCCTTTCCGAGCCGGAACTCCTTGACGACCGCGACGTGGGCGTCCGCATAGCGAAAGCGCACGACGTCCCTGGACGCCTGCTCGACCACGAAGAGAGCGTGGGCGATCGTCGCGGTGGTCGCCGCATCGGCTCCGAAATCGAGCCCCATGGGCCGCGGGAGCTCGGGCGGAAGCGACCGGACGAGCTCGAGCGGCTTCTTCTGCTCGTCGAAGTGACCGGTCAGCACGAACGAGGTCAGGACCGCTCCGCGATTGGAAAAGGTGGCGTGGACGAGGTCATTCGACATCGTGATCGAACGTTCGGCCTCCGCGCTCGCCGGAGCCGGAAGCGGCTCGGTCGGCAGCTCCGATGTCGCAGCGGAGGCGGAGGACGAGGCCTGCGGAGCCGGGCCCGCGGTGGCGGCCGCCGTGGGAACGGCGGGCGGAGAAAGCGGCCGGCGGGCCGGCTTCGGGCCCAGCCACTCCCAGCACAGCAGGACGCCGAGCGAAAGGGCCGCCGCGAGCAGGAGCCTCTTTTCCACCTAGGGCACCGGGTCCAGGCCCCCGCGATGGAAGGGGTGGCATCGGAAGAGGCGCGCCGCGGCGAGCCGCGAACCGCGAGCCAGGCCGTAGCGAACGATCGCTTCCCGGGCGTAGACCGAGCAGGTCGGCTCGAAGCGGCAGGCGCGGGGCAGAAACGGCGACAGAAATCTCTTGTACGCGTCGACCAGAGCGATCGCGAAGCGCGCTCCGGCGGTCACGGCGGAGGAAGGCGCGGGAGGCCGCGACGAACCGCGAGCGTGAAGTCCTCCGAGAGATCCGTAAACGACGCTCCGGCGGCCGAGGGCCGGACGTTGACGACGAGCGACAGAGCGCGAGGCGGCAGGATGGCGGCGCGAGTCCGCCGGAAGATCTCCCGCAGACGGCGCCGCACCCGATTGCGTACGACCGCGTTGCCCACGCGCTTGGGCACCGAGATGCCGAGACGCGCTTTCGTCGGCGTGCCCGGGGCGGGCAGCAGAAAGACCTGGACGTGTCGACCGGAAACGCGCACTCCGGAGGCGTAGCACTCTTCGAATTCCCTGCGTTGGCGGAGGCGGTCGTCCCGGGAAAAACCCTCGGAGACGGCCGGGCCCGAGTTCACACCGTCAGTCTTTTGCGCCCTTTGCGGCGGCGCGCCGAAATGATGGCGCGGCCCGACCGCGTCCGCATCCGGACGAGGAAGCCATGGGTGCGCTTGCGGCGCCGGTTGTTCGGTTGAAAGGTGCGCTTCATAAAGAGGGCGAATGCTAGGTTCGGACGGCCGTGAAGTCAAGGGAAGAAGCGGTCCGCCGTGGGTTGCGGAGGTCCGATCGCTATATACTCCCGCCCCCCGGGTTCCACAGGAGCTTCCACAGCTGTGGAAATCTTGTGGAAATCGAGATTTTGCCATGACCGAGATCTGGACCTCCATCCTCAAGCAGCTCGAAGGAAAGCTCGACGCCAAAGAGCTGAAGACCTGGTTCGGGCCGACGCGTCAGCTCGGCTTCGACCCGGCTTCGGGAGCGGGCGTGCTGACGGTTTCGGTGCCCTCGCGCGTTTTCGCCGATTGGATCGAGTCACGGCACGGGGATTTGCTCGCCCGCGAAGCGTCGCAAGCGGGATTCCCGCAACTCTCGATCCGCTTCGAATCGGCGCCGGGCGCTCCGTCCGGAGAGGCCGCTTCGGCCCCGGGCCCTAATCCGGCGGCCCCGGGCCGCGTCAGCTCCGGCAACCCGCGGTTTACCTTCGAGAACTTCGTCGTCGGCTCCTCGAACCAGTTCGCCCATGCCGCGGCGCGCGCCGTGGCGGAATCTCCGTCGCGCTCGTACAACCCGCTCTTTCTCTACGGAGGCGTCGGCCTCGGCAAGACGCACCTGATGCATGCGATCGCGCACGAGATCCTCCAGCGCAATCCCGACGCCGGCGTGCTCTACCTCTCGGCCGAACGGTTCCTGAACGATCTGATCAATGCGCTGCGCTTCGAACGCATGCATGAATTCAAGCGCCGCTACCGCGAGCTCGACGTGCTGCTCATGGACGACGTTCAGTTCATCGCCGGCAAGGATTCGACCCAGGAGGAGTTCTTCCACACCTTCAACGCCCTCCATGACGCGCAGAAGCAGATCGTCGTCACATCCGACGCGCTCCCGAAGGAAATTCCGACTCTGGAGGAGCGCCTTCGGTCGCGATTCGAGTGGGGACTGATCGCCGACATCCAGCCGCCGGACCTCGAGATGAAGGTCGCGATCATCCGCAAAAAGGCCGCGGCCGAGAAAGTCGAAGTCCCCAACGACGTCGCCCTCTTCATCGCCGGGACCGTCAAGTCCAACGTGCGGGAGCTCGAGGGCCGGTTGAACCGGGCCATCGCCTTTTCCTCGCTGACCGGACGGCCCCTGACGGTCGAGCTCGCCCGGGAGACCCTCCGGGACATCGTCGGAAACGAGGAGCACCGCGCCACTCCTTCCGACATCCTCAAGGCCGTGGCCTCCCACTACGGTCTGCGGGTCTCGGACATGAAGGCGAAATCGAACGCCAAGCCCGTCGCCTTCCCCCGCCAGGTCGCCATGTACCTGTGCCGGAAGCTGACTCCCCTGTCGTACCCGGAGATCGGGCGGCTCTTCAACGACAAGCACCACTCGACGGTCATGCACTCGGTCGAAAAGATCGAACGGATGGTCGAAGACGACTCCGATTTCCGCAGGGTCATCGAGGGGTTCCTGCAGCCGTATCGCTGACCGATGCTCGGTCCGCGACGAGATTTCCGCCGCGCCGTTTTCCGCACCGCGAAGCACGCTCGTGATCCGGACGCAACTGCGGATGAACGGCCGCGCGCTCCACAGAGCCGATGCGCGTTTTGACCCCATTTTCATTGGCTTTTTTCGAGATCTCGCTTTTTTGAACGGTCCTACGAATACGGTTAAATGTGATAGACTTTTTTCTCTGTTCGGAGGTAGGAAAATCCCATGGAGTTGACGGTCAAGAGGGGAGATTTCCTGAATGAGCTCACGCTCATGCAGGGAGTCGTCGAGAGGAAGAACACGATCCCGATCCTTTCGAACATCCTCCTTCGCGCCTCCGACGGACACCTGAGCTTCACGTCGACGGATCTCGACCTCACGCTCCTTTCCCAGACCGAGGCGAAGGTCTCCCGGCCGGGGAGCGTGACCGTCCCGGCCCGCAAACTGTTCGACCTCATCCGCAATCTTCCCGAAGCGGACGTGGCACTGAAGCTCATGGAAAACCACTATTTGGGGGTTACGTGCCAGAGATCGAGCTTCCGGCTGGTCGCGCAGCCGTCGGAGGACTTTCCGACGGTCCCGAAAGTGGAGGCCAAGAAGGGAGTCTCGTTTCCCCTTGATCTATGGAAACGATTGACTCGTAAGGTTTTATACGCTGTATCCGCCGAGGAGACACGGTTCCAACTCATGGGCGCCCTGTTGAAGGACAAGGGCAAGGAGTTCGAGCTCGTCGCGACCGATGGGCACCGTCTCGCCCTGATCGACTTTCCCAAAGAAGACGCCAAGGCGACCCTTCCGAACGTGCTGATCCCGAAGAAGGCCCTGGCGGAAATCCTCAAGATGGATGGGGGAGGGGATACGAGGGTCGAGATCCGCCATTCCGAAAACCACCTTCTGTTCACGGTCGGCAACCGGCAGCTGATCGCGAGGCTTCTCGACGTGAATTTTCCGGACTACGAGAAGATCCTCTCGAAATCGAACGACCGCGTGGCGATGGTTCCGACGGCAGCCACCCAGGCCGCGATCCGGCGCGTCGCTCTCTTTTCGTCCGAGCGCTCCCGCGGCGTGAAGCTGTCGTTCGAAGACGGGCTCCTGACGATCGCGTCGGCGAGCCAGGAGCTCGGCGAGGGCACCGAGACGCTCGACGTCGAGTTTTCCGGCGAAGGGCTCTCGATCGGATTGAACGCCCAGTACCTTCTCGACTTTCTCGAGGAAGCCGAGTCGGAGAAGGTGCGGCTCGAGCTCAAGGATGAAAACACCCAGTGCCAGTGTCAGCCCGGCAGCGGCATCGAGGGCGCTTCCCGCTACACCTACGTCGTCATGCCGATGCGACTCTGATCCCGCAAAGGAACCGATTGCACCTCTTCGAACTCTCGAGCCGCGGCTTCCGTAACCTCTCCCCCGACCCGGTCTCCTTCGATACCGGCGTCACGCTCGTCACGGGAGAGAACGCGCAGGGCAAGACCAACCTGCTCGAGGCGGTTGCTCTTCTCTGCGGGCAGCGCTCCTTCCGCGGTGCGCTTCCGGGCGAGATGGCCGCCTCGGGCGACCAGTTCGAGATCCACGCGACCGTTTCGGGACGCCGAGGGCCCGAGCCCATCGCGGTCGCCTGGTCGAGAGAGCAGGGGCGCGTGTTCCTGCGCGCCGGCAAACCGGCGGGGTTCCGGGAGATCTCGGAGCTCGCCCCGGCGGTGTTCCTCGCGCCCGAGCATCGGGAGATTCTCTCGGGCTCCCCCTCCGCTCGGCGGCGATTTCTCGATCGGCTCGTCGTCGGAATCCGTCCGGCGGCCGGGGCGGATCTGGTCCGCTATGCCGCCGCCCTGCGCGAACGCAATGCCCTCCTGGTCCGCTGGAAGACGAAGGGCTCCGGCTCCGACGACGAGCTCGAAGCCTGGACCGAGGAGCTCGCCGTGTCGGGCGCCGCGGTGCGCCGCCATCGCCTGGCCGCCCTCGAGCTCTGGCAGCGGGAATTCGAAGACCTCGCCCGAAACGCCGGCGGCGACTACGCCGGGATCCGCGCCGCGTATTCGGCGCCGAACGATGGCGCCGATGAGATCCGGTCGGCCTGCCGCCGGCTCGCGGCCCTGGAGCGGCGCCGCGGATATTCGCTCGCGGGACCGCACCGCGACGACCTGGCCTGGAGTCGCCGGGACCGGCCGCTTTCGTCCGAGGCGTCCTCGGGCGAGATCGCGCGGACGATGGCCCTCGTGCGCCTGGCGGAGTGGCGATCGGTCGCGGCCGCCGGAGAGGCTCCCCTCTTCGGCGCCGACGATTTCGACGCCGGCCTCTCGGAGGCATCGGCCGAGGAATTCTTCGAGGCCCTGCCGCCGGAGGCCTGCGTGATCCTGACGACGGCCGCACCGGCGCCGCGCTGGGCCCGGCGGGCGGCCGCGGTCGTCGAGGTGCGCGCCGGGACGGCGTTGGCCACGCGGCCGCTGCGGGCCGTCCAGGGCGGACGAGGAGACCGATGAGCACCGCCTACAACACCGACTCGATCAAGCTCCTGAAGGGCCTGGAGGCCGTTCGCAAGCGCCCCGGCATGTACATCGGGGACACGGACGATCTCTCCGGCCTCCACCACATGGTCTTCGAGCTCGTCGACAACTCGATCGACGAGGCCCAGGTCGGATACGCCGACCACGTTGACGTCACGATCCACGCCGACAATTCCGTCACCGTCGAGGACAACGGCCGCGGCATCCCGGTCGGCATGCACAAGGAGCACAAGCGCGAGACGCTCGAGATCATCATGACGGACCTGCACTCGGGCGGGAAGTTCGACGACAACTCCTACAAGGTCTCCGGCGGCCTGCACGGCGTCGGCGTTTCGGTCGTCAACGCGCTCTCGAAGCGGCTGGACGTCGAGGTGCGGCGCGACGGCAAGGTCTGGCAGCAGTCCTACGAGCAGGGAAAGCCCGTCGCACCGATCAAGAACGTCGGGACCTCCAAGAAGACCGGGACGCGCGTGACGTTCTGGGCGGACCCGAAGATCTTCTCGGTGACGGAGTTTCACTTCGACAGCCTCTCGCAGAGGCTGCGCGAGCTGTCGTTCCTGAATCCCGGCGTCAAGATCTCGATCCACGACGAGCGGACCGACAAGAAGCACGATTTCGCCTACGAGGGCGGGATCCGCTCGTTCGTCGAGCACCTGAACAAGGCCAAGCAGCCGGTCCACGACAAGGTCATCTTCTTCCAGGACATCCGGAACGCCACGGGCGATCCGAAGCGCGACGCCGACAAGGAGCGCGTCGAGGTCGCGATCCAGTGGAACGAGGGCTATGCCGAGACGCTGTTCTCCTTCACGAACACGATCAACAACCGCGACGGCGGCACGCACGTCGAGGGCTTCAAGACCGCGCTGACGCGCGCCGTCCAGAAGTACGCCGAGGCCAACGGCCTGACCAAGGCGCTCAAGGAGACGACCCTCTCGGGAGACGACTGCCGCGAGGGTCTGACCGCGGTCGTCTCGGTGAAGGTCAAGGATCCGAAGTTCTCCTCCCAGACCAAAGACAAGCTCGTCTCCTCCGAGGTCAAGACCTGGGTGCAGCAGGTCGTGTACGACAAGCTCGGCTCGTACCTCGAGGAGAACCCGAGGGTCGGCCGAAAAATCGTCGAGAAGATCGTCGAGTCGGCCCGCGCCCGCGAGGCCGCGCGCAAGGCCCGGGAGCTCGTGCGCCGCAAGGGTGCGCTCGACTCGGGCGCGCTCCCGGGCAAGCTCGCGGACTGCCAGGAGAAGGACCCGGCGTTTTCCGAGATCTTCATCGTCGAAGGCGACTCGGCCGGCGGCTCGGCCAAGATGGGCCGCGACCGGCGCTCGCAGGCGATTCTCCCGTTGCGCGGAAAGATCCTGAACGTCGAGAAGGCGCGCCTCGACAAGATGCTCGCCTCCGCGGAGATCCGGACCCTCATCACGGCCCTCGGCGCCGGCATCTCGACCGATTTCGACGCCGAGAAGGTCCGCTACCACAAGATCGTGATCATGACGGACGCCGACGTGGACGGCTCGCACATCCGGACGCTGCTGCTGACGTTCTTCTTCCGCCACATGGCGGCCCTGATCGACAAGGGGTTCCTCTACATCGCGCAGCCGCCGCTCTACAAGATCGCCGAGGGCAAGAAGGAGACCTACCTCAAGGACGAGAAGGAGATGTCGAAGTTCCTGCTCGGGCGCCTCGGCGAGGACCGCTCGCTTTCCTCCGAGATGTCGGGCGGCACGGTCTCCGGATCCAGGCTCGCGAGCCTCCTCGAGAAGATGGAGGAATACCGCACGCACGCGGGCAAGCTCGGACAGCGCGGCATCCCGGAAGCCCTGCTGCGCGCCCTGCTCGACCGCGGCATGACGTCCAAAACCGATTTTGCCGAGAAGAAAAAGCTCGACGATCTCGCCAGGGCCGTGCGCGCATTCGGCGTGGACAAGGCCGAGGTCGTGGCCGACGAGGAGCACTCGGGCTGGGGGCTCGAGATCTCGCGCCGGGTCAACGGCGTGCCGCGCTCGGCCCGCATCGACGCCGAGTTCGTGGCCTCCTTCGAGTTCAAGCGGATCAGGGAAACGGCCAAGGCGATCGGCGGCTTCCTCGACGGCCCGTACCTCGTGACGCGCGGCGAGGAGAGCGCCAAGCACGAGACGCTGGCGGCGGTCGTGGACGCCGTGTACGAGTCGGCCAAGAAGGGCCTCGTCATCAACCGCTACAAGGGCCTCGGCGAGATGAACCCCGAGCAGCTCTGGGACACGACCATGAACCCGGAGACGCGGCGGCTGCTCCAGGTGGCGGTCGAGGACGCCGTCGAGGCCAACGAAGTCTTCTCGATCCTGATGGGAGATGCCGTCGAGCCGCGGCGCGAGTTCATCGAGGAAAACGCGCTGAACGTGAGGAACCTGGACATCTGATCCGATGGCGAACCTCCTGATTCCCGAGGAAAAAGTCCCGGTCACGATCGAGGACGAGGTCCGCCGGTCGTACCTCGACTACGCCATGTCCGTCATCATCGGGCGGGCGCTGCCGGACGTCCGGGACGGCCTGAAGCCCGTGCACCGGCGCTGTCTCTACGGCATGTGGGAGCAGGGCAACCTGCACAACAAGCCGTACCGCAAGTCCGCGCGCATCGTCGGAGACGTCCTCGGCAAATACCATCCGCACGGCGAGAGCGCGGTCTACGACTCGGTCGTCCGGATGGCGCAGGAGTTCTCGCTGCGCTACCCGCTCGTGGACGGCCAGGGCAACTTCGGCTCGATCGACGGCGACAACGCGGCCGCGATGCGCTACACCGAGGTCCGGCTGACGCGTCTCTCGGGCGAGCTGCTCGGCGAGGACATCGACAAGGAAACCGTGGACTGGACGCCCAACTACGACGGCTCGCTCGTCGAGCCGCTGGTCCTGCCGGCGAAGTTCCCGAACCTGCTCGTCAACGGCTCGACCGGCATCGCGGTCGGCATGGCGACGAACATCCCGCCGCACAACCTCTCGGAGGTGATCGACGCCACGGTCGAGCTCATCAAGCATCCCGAGGCCACGCTCGGCCAGCTGATGAAGAGGCTGCCGGGGCCGGACTTCCCCACCGGAGCCTTCATCCACGGCGCCGAGGGAATCCGGGACGCCTACAAGACGGGCCGGGGGACGGTCCAGGTGCGGGCCCGGGCGATGATCGAGAAGACGGCGCGCGGCGACAAGGAATCGATCGTCGTCACCGAGATCCCGTACCAGGTCAACAAGGCGAAGCTGATCGAGCGCATCGCCGAGCTCGTCAACGACAAGAAGATCGATGGGGTAGGGGACCTTCGCGACGAATCCAACCGGGAAGGCATGCGCATCGTCGTCGAGTTGAAGCGCGGCGAGAACGCCCAGGTGGTCCTCAACAAGCTTTACGCGCTGACGCCGATGCAGAGCTCGTTCGGAATCATCTTCCTCGCGATCGTGGACAACCAGCCGCGCGTGCTGCCCCTCCACGAGCTGCTCCGCCACTTCGTCGATCACCGCAAGACCGTCGTCATCCGGCGGACGCAGTTCGACCTGAAGAAGGCCGAGGAGCGCGCCCACCTCCTGCGGGGCCTGGCCCTGGCGCTGGCGAACCTCGACCTCGTGATCAAGATCATCCGGTCCTCCAAGGACCCCGCCGAGGCGAAGGCCCGCCTGTCGGCCGAGGTCTCGATGACCCGGGCGGCGCTCGAGAAGTTCATCGGCTCCTCGCTCGGAGACGAAGGCGGGAAGGGCTCGCAGGCGCTCCACCTCGACGAGATCCAGGCCCAGGCGATCCTCGACATGCGCCTGCACCGCCTGACGGGCCTCGAGCGCGAAAAGATCGTCGCCGAGTTCAAGGAGGTCCTCGCGCTGATCGCGAAGCTGCGCGAGATCCTGGCTTCCGAGAGGCTCGTGCTCGAGATCGTCGTCGACGAGCTTCAGCAGATCAAGAAGCAGTACGGCGACGAGCGGCGCACGGAGATCGTGGCCGAGGCCTCCGACATCGACATCGAGGATCTGATCGTCGAGGAGGACATGGTCATCACCGTGTCCCGCGGCGGCTACATCAAGCGCTCTCCCCTTTCGCTCTACCGCGCCCAGCGGCGCGGCGGCAAGGGCCGCATCGGGGCGACGATGAAGGAAGAAGACCTCGTCGAGCACCTGTTCGTGGCGTCCACGCATGCGTACGTCCTCGCTTTCACCTCGACGGGCCGCATGCACTGGATCAAGGTCTACGACCTTCCCCAGCTCGGGCCCGCCACTCGAGGCAAGGCGATCGTCAACCTGCTCTCGCTCGGCCCCAACGAGCGGATGGTGGCGATGGCCGCGACCAAGGACTTCCCCGAGGATCGCTTTCTGATTTTCGCAACCAAGAACGGCGTCGTGAAGAAGACTCCCCTCTCGATGTACTCGAACGTGCGCTCCGGGGGCATCATCGCGATCAACCTGGAGGAGGGCGACTCGTTGCTGTCGGTGCGGATCACGGGCGGGGAGGATCAGATCTTCATCGGCACGCGGCAGGGAATGGGAATCCGGTTTTCCGAGAAGGACGTCCGGGCGATGGGCCGAGACACGACCGGCGTCATCGGCGTCACGCTCAGGAAGGACAACGACGAAGTCATCGAGATGGACGTCGTGGACGAGAAGGCGCACCTGCTTTCGGTCACCGAGAACGGCTACGGCAAGCGTTCCGAGGTCGCGGAGTACCGGTTCCAGGGCCGCGGCGGATCGGGCGTCATCAACGTCAAGGTGACCGAGAAGAACGGACCCGTCGCGGGGATCAAGTCGGTCACGGACGCGGACCAGCTGCTCCTCATCACGCAACGCGGCCAGCTCATCCGGATCAAGGTCAAGGACATTCGGGAAACCGGCCGCGCCGCCCAGGGCGTGCGGGTCATCCAGCTCGAGGAGGGCGACCGGGTCGTCGGCGTCGCCAAGCTCGCCGAGCCGGACGAGGCCGAGGAAGAGACGCAGGCTTCGCTCCCGGCTCCTTCGAAGCCCGCCGACCCGGCGAAGTCGGGCGCGAAGAAGTCCGAGGCGGATTTCCTCGACGACGAGGCCGACGAGGACGAGGAATAAGGCCCGATCCCCGGCCTTCGGCTTCCCCGCTTCATCCGTCGGTCTGCCGCCCTCGCCCTCTGGTTATAGAATCCGCGCTCCATGCGATTCTTTCTGGACAGCGCCAATCCGGATGATGCCCGCCGGGTCAAGGAACTCGGGCTTCTCGACGGCGCCTGGGTGTCGATGCGCGGGGCCGAAGAGGCCGGGATCGACTACCGCAAGGCCGTCCGAGAGCTCGCGTCGTTGACCGATGGACCCGTGCTCGTCGAGACCGAATCCGACGACCCGAAGGGCATGTACAAGGAGGGGCGCGAGCTCGCCAAGCTCGGCAAGGACATCGTCGTCCGTCTGCCCCTGCGGCCGGAGGGGATGCGCGTGGCGCGCCTCTTTGCCCAGGACCAGATCGCGACCTGCGCTTCGGGCTGCTTCTCGATGGCCCAGGGCCTGATCGCCGCCAAGGCCAGCGTGAGCTACGTCGCGCCCGCCGTGGGACCCCTCGACGACGCTGGATCGATCGGGATGGACCTCGTCGAGCAGATCATCCGCGTCTACGACAATTACGGGTTCCAGACCCAGATCCTGGTCGCGGAGGCCCGCAACCCCATCCACGTTCTCGACGCGGCCCTGATGGGCGCGGACGTCGCAGCCCTGCCGGCCGACGTTCTCGAACAGCTCTTCCGGCACCCGTTCTCAGACGGCCTGCGGGCAGGGAGGCCGTCGTGAAGGTCTCCGCGGACAGGATCCTGTACTTGTCCCGGGTGGTCCTGAAAGGCCTCAAGGAGAACCGGAATCTCGAGCAGAAGTCCGACGACGAGACCGCTCGCAGGGCCGTGGTCCGAGAGCTCACGGACAGCTATTCGGAGCTCGACGGGCTCGAGGAGAAAGTCAGGGCACAGTTGGCCAGGCGAAAGAACCTGTCGGAAACGGAGCGAGACTTTCAGTTTTCGAGGGCTCTCGAGGACGAGCTCCGTAAGCATGGAGCATGAGCCTGCAGTAGTAATTTCGTAACTATCTGTTAATACACATATTTATCTTGTAATAACTACATCGCATCACAGCTCGGTCGTCCACTTGCCTTCCTGAGGTCCTGACTAATACAATTGGCTCGATGGCGGGCCAATTGGATCTCGAGCAGATCAACATCGCTCGCGGCTCGGGTCTTCCGATTGCCGATCAGCTCTACACCGCGATCGAGCGATGGATCGCGGCCGGAGCCGTCGACGAAAACACACGGCTTCCGACCACCCGCGAGGTCGCCGCCGCGCTCGGAATCAACCGCGGAACCGTGCAGGCGGCCTATCGCCGGCTCCAGGACGAGGGCCTGGTTTCCGGGCGGGTCGGCAGCGGCACGACCGTGCGGGCCCGCCCGCGTCTGCGACCGCCTCCGCGGCTCGAGGATCTCCTCTCCCGAAGGGCGGCGGAGCTGGCGGACGAGACTCCCCTCTCCACTCGCTCGCCGTGGGTCGCCGACTTCTCGCGCCTGGCGCCGGACGAGCGCTACTTTCCCCTCGAGGAATTCACGCGGACCCTCGCGTATGCCTGGAGCCGGCGTCGAGACCTGTGGCAGTACGCTCCTCCACTCGGCCTCGAAGAGCTTCGTGACGAGATCTCGCGGCGGCTCGCCGAGTCCGGCATCACCCGACCTCCCGAAGAGATCCTGGTCGTCAGCGGGGCCCAGCAGGGACTCGACCTGCTCTTCCGGACGTTCGCCGATCCGGGGGACGTGGTCGCGGTCGAATCGCCGACCTACTCGGGTGCGCTGACGCTGGCTCGCCTTTCGGGGGTCCAGCTGCTGGCTCTCCCGATGGACGAATTGGGGCCCGACTCCTCGCCCCTTCTGTCGAAGGGCGCGAAGCTCGTCTACCTGATGCCCGAGCGGCAGAACCCGACCGGCGTGACGGCGAGCGAGGCGCGCCGGGCCGCCGCGCTCGATGCCGCCATCTCGGCCGGCGCGCTCCTGATCGAGGACGGCTACGAGGAACCGGAGCCCGGGCGGCTGCCGCTCGCCGCGCGCGAATCGGAGCGCACCGTGTGGCTCGGAACGCTGTCGAAGGATCTCGTGCCCGGATTCCGGATCGGCTGGATCGCGGCTGCCCGTCCAATCGTCGAGCGCCTGGCCCGGATGAAGAAGGCGACCGACTTTCAGACTCCCGTGCCGCTCCAGGCGGCGGTCGCGGCGTTCCTGCGGGCCGGATCGGATCGCAAGGCTCGCGCCAGCCGCGCCGAGGAGGTGGCTCAACGCTCGGCGTCGGCCGCGCAGACGCTTTCGGCGGAGATCCCGGAAATCCGCTGGTGGGGAGGCGAGGGATCCAACCCTCTCTTCTGGCTTCATCTGCCGGGCGGGATCTCCGGCCGCCGCGTCGCCGAGGCCGCGGCCGCGCGAGGGGTCGGCGTCTCGCCGGGCCAGGACTTCGACCCGAGAGGGGAGGATCGCCCCCACGTTCGCCTCTCCGTGTCGCGGGTCGAACGGAGAGACATTCCGAATGGAATCGCGCTGCTCGGCGAGGCCATTCGTCAGGTGCAGAGAGGGTCGAGCGCGGCGCTGGCCGCGCCGGTCGTGTAGGGAGACATGAAAGGAAGGGACGAACCATGCCGATGAACGAACGATTTCGCTTGAAGGTCGGTCTGGCCGAAATGCTCAAGGGCGGCGTCATCATGGACGTCGTCAACGCCGAACAGGCGAAGATCGCCGAGGCGGCCGGCGCCGCGGCGGTCATGGCGCTCGAGCGCGTTCCGGCCGACATTCGTCGCGATGGGGGAGTGGCGCGGATGTCGCCGGTCTCGAAGATCCGCGAGATCCAGCGGGCGGTGTCGATCCCGGTCATGGCCAAGTGCCGGATCGGACATCTCGCCGAGGCCCGGGTGCTCGAGGCCCTGAAGGTCGACTTCATCGACGAGTCCGAGGTCCTCACCCCGGCCGACGAGGAGAACCACGTTTCCAAGCACGAGTTCTCGGTGCCGTTCGTCTGCGGCTGCCGCAACCTCGGCGAGGCGCTGCGGCGGATCGGCGAAGGCGCCGCGATGATCCGGACGAAGGGGGAGGCGGGCACCGGCGACATCGTTCACGCCGTCCGGCACCTGAGAGAGGTGCATCGCGAGATGCGGATGCTCACGCAACTCTCGAAGGACGAGCTCATGGCCGCGGCCAAGCGTCTGCAGGCGCCGTACGAGCTCGTCGTCGAGGTCGCGGAAAAGGGCAAGCTGCCAGTCCCGAACTTCGCCGCCGGGGGAATCGCGACTCCGGCCGACGCGGCGCTCTGCATGCAGCTCGGCGCCGAGGCGATCTTCGTCGGGTCCGGGATCTTCAAGTCGGACGATCCGGAAAACCGGGCGCGCGCGATCGTCAAGGCGACGACGCACTGGCGCGATGCCGAGGCCCTGCTTTCCGCGGAGGAGTCGCTCGGCTCGGGGATGAAGGGAATCGAGGCGGCGAGCCTCCCCGAGGAAGCCCAGCTCCAGACGCGCGGATGGTGATGGCGGCCGGAGGAGGGGCAGTGGCGGTCCTCGCGCTCCAGGGCGACTTCGAGGCGCATCGAAAGGCCCTCGCGGAGATCGGCGTCGAGAGCATCGAGGCGAAGCGGCCGGCGGACCTGGCGCGCGCCGGCGGTCTGATCATTCCAGGGGGCGAGTCCACGACGCTGTGGAAGTTCTTCGAGGCGGAGCCCTGGGAGGACGCGTTTCGCGAGTTTGCGCGAAGCGGCCGGCCGATCCTCGGGACCTGCGCCGGAGCGATCGTGCTCGCCCGCGACGTCTCGAATCCGCCGCAGAGAGGCCTCGGCCTGATCGACGTCTCCATCGAGCGCAACGCCTATGGGCGGCAGGTCGATTCGTTCGTCGCGGAGGCCGTCGCTCCGGCGCTCGGATCGCCTCTGCCGGCGGTTTTCATCCGGGCGCCGCGGATCCGCCGGGTGGGTCCGGAAGTCGAGGTCCTCGCGACGCATGACGGCGAGCCCGTTCTCGTGCGCCAGGGAAACGTCGCGGCGGCGACCTTTCATCCGGAGTTGACGTCCGACCGGCGGCTCCAGCGGATGCTGTTTTCCGACACGGCCGGCGAGAAGAGGAGAAGCGCTTGACGCTCGTGCGCACGGACCTCCGGGACGAGATCGCGATCCTGACCCTCGACCGTCCGAAAGCCAACGCGTTCTCGCCGGAGCTCGTCGCGGAGCTGTCCGCGGCCCTCGCCGCGCAGACGAAGGTTCGCGGCGTCGTGCTCGCCTCGGCGCTGCCGGGGATGTTCTCGGCGGGCTGGGACCTCAAGCTCATCGTGGACCGCGACCGGGCGGCGATGGAGGAGTTCGTCGCCGCCTACAGCGACCTCGTCCGCCAGGTGTTCGTCTTCGGCCCCCCGATCGTTGCGGCCCTGGCGGGACACGCGATCGCCGGGGGCCTCATCGTCGCGATGGCCGCGGACGAGCGGATCGCCGCCGAGGGCAGGGGGAAATTCGGGCTCTCCGAGGTGATCCTCGGGGTTTCGGTTCCGCAGTGCCTCATGGAGCCCTTCCGACACGTGGTCGGACCGCGGCACATGGAGCGGCTCGCGGCGACTGGCGAGAACGTCGGTGTCGAGGAGGCGAGGTCGATCGGGCTCGTGGATCTCGTCGTGCCGGCCGAAGAGTTGCTCGACCGCGCAGTCGAGCGGGTCCGCGTGCTCTCGGGCCTGTCAGCCGCGGCCTACGCGGCGATCAAGTTGCGCTCGCGGGCGGCGGCCATCGCGCGGTTCGACCAGGCGCGCGACCACGATCCGTTTCTCGACCTCTGGTTCAGCGAAGACGCTCGATTCCGGGTCAGGGACATGGTGGCGCGGCTCTCGGCGCGGTGATCTCCTCCGACGAGATCCTCGAGGCGCTCGACCTGTCTCGGGCCGAGCCCGGAGCGGGCTTTCTCGAGGCGCTCTTTGTCCGTTTCAATGCGAGCGTCCCGTTCGAGAACGCCTCGAAGCTCGTGCGTCACGCCGAGATCGCGGATGCGGAGGCGAAGCCCCGCCGGCCGGAGGTTTTCTGGCGGGATCATCTCGAGCTCGGCGCCGGCGGCACCTGCTTCGCCCGGGTCGCGGCGTTCGATGCACTGCTGACGGATCTCGGCTACCGGACGCGGAGCGTCCTCGGGCGAGTCCGCAAACCGAACGACCACGCGGCGCTCGTCGTCGAGACGAAGGACGGCGAGGTGATCGTCGACGTCGGCTTCCCGCTTCCCGTGATCCTGCCTGCCGGGGCGGCCGTGGTCGAGGCGCCGACCGTCACGCTGCGGGTCTCGACGGCCAGGGCGGGATTCGACGTGAGCTTCGAAGGCGGCGTGCCCGAAGGGCCCCGCTCGATCTCGATCGAATCCGCCCCGGCGCCGGCCGAGCTCTACAACCGCCTCTGGCACGACACGTTTCGCGAGGGCGCTCCGTTTCTCGGAGAGCTGTCCTTGCAACGCCATCTCGGCCCACGGATCTTGTCGTTTGCGCGCGGGGAGATTCGCGTCGACGATCGATACTCGCGTCTGCGCGCACCGCTTCTCGGGGCGCGGGCGGGGGCGCTCTCGGCCCTCTTCGGCATCGACGAGGCGCTCCTGTCGCGCGCCCTCGCGATTGCCGGCGATCCCGATCCGTCTTCGCCCGATGCGATCCTCACGGCCTATCTCGAGACGGATGGCTCGCCCGACCGAGCCTACGAGGCGATCGGCAGCCCGGCCGGATACCGCCGACTGCTCGAGGGCCTCGGGAAGGTCGGGCCCGCGCTTGAGATCCCGTCCGGGTTCCGCCTCGACCTTTCGCCGGAGGAAGGCGGGGGTTCCGCATTCGAGGAAGACGTCACGCTCGACCCGGCGAACCGGCGCATCGTCATCCTCCGGCGGTCGAAGACGGGGGAGCAGCGCTTCTCGTACCGCGTCCGCGAGGAGAGCGGGCAGACCTGGCTCGAGCGTGAGGCGCGGCTCGCGGGAGCGCGCGAGGACCTGCTGCGCAACGACTCGCTGCGCGGGAGGCTCGCCGGAACCCTCGGCCTCGACGTCCTCGCCTGGAGCCGCCTTCTCTGATCGCCGCGCGACGCGGCTAGAACCGGAAGGACCGCTCGGATTCGAGCAGCCGCAGGCGCGGCTGCGACAGCGCGTCGACCTCGCGCCGAATGCGGGCCAGCGAGGGCGGCTTCATGTGGTACAGGTAGACGGGGACTCGCTCGGGCGCCTTCGCGAGCTCGCCCGGCAGATCGCGAGGCGTCAGATGGCACGAGGCGCTGGCCACGGCCGCCTGCGTGTCGGAAAACGAGACCTCGAGAAAGATCGCCCGAAGGTCGCGGACGCGGCGTGCGTGCTCCCAGAGGCGCAGGGTCGGTTTCGTGTCTCCCGAAAAGAGCACGGCGCGTCCCGGCTTGGCGACGACGTAGCCGTAGGCCGGGATGACGTGATCGACGGGCAGCGCGGTGAACCAGATGCCGCCCGCGCGGAACGTCCTGCCGGCCCGGACCGGCCGGTAGGAGAGCGTGGGACGCGCCGGGGAGGGGAGGCGCGTGAAGTCCGGCCACGCGATCCCGTTGAAGATGTGGCGGCGCAGGGCCGAGAGCACCGGCGAAGGCGCGAGGACCTCGAGAGGCTCCCGTCGTCCGTAGAGGTTCTCGAGCAGAAACGGCAGAGAGGCGACGTGGTCGAGATGCGCGTGGGTCAGCACGACGCGCCGGATCCGGCGCTGGGCCGGGAGCGGAAGCGCTTCGGTCAGGGAGCCCGCGTCGAGGGCGGTCTCGCCGTCGAGCAGGAAGCACGTCATCCGGTAGCCGGGCGCCGAGCCGCCGTAGGGCCCGAGCGCGCGAACGGCGAGCGACGATCGAGACGCCAGCGCGACCCTCTTAGCAGGGTGCTGAAAAATGGATGCGGGCGTCGCGTCCGGCACTTTGCACGCGGCGCCCGATCCATGAACTTCGGACTCGAGTCTTCATTGCTTCCAACGGGCGCCGGGCAAAGTGCCGTCCGCCCTTTGGGTTACGGCGGCGCGGGGCCATCTGCGGCGTCATCGCTCCTCGGCGATGCGAAGGCATCGCCGTCGTCGCGCTTCCTTGCATCTGAACCCACGGCGCTCGTAACGCCATCCCACACCTTTTTTCAGCACCCTGCTAAAACTCGGGGCCGATGTAGAAGATGAACTTGAAGTTGCCGCAGTTGGTGTCGAGGCCGAGGGCGGCGCACTGGGTCGGCGGCAGGGCCTGCTTGAAGTTCCACTGCCTCGCGAAGTCGAAGTGCAGCGGCAGACCCAGAAAGTCGAGCGAGAGGCCGAACCCGTAATCGGCCACGCCGCCGGCCGAGCCGTTGCATCCCGGCGCGCCGTTGCCGCCGCCGCAGAGCGTGTAGTCCGACCAGAACTGGAACGGCTGATTCTTCAGGGCGGCGCCGCCGATGTCGACGAATCCCTTGGCCCGGATGTCGCTGATTCCGAGGATCGGAGTGGCGAGAAAGTCGATGAGCGGAATCCGCAGCTCCAGGTTCATGAAGGCGGCAGAGTTGCCGATGAGGCTGTAGTAGGGGAAGGCCCGCAGGGTGTCGAGCCCTCCGAAGGCGAGCACGTCGGGCAGGTTGCCGGTCGAGCGGAAGCCGTAGAACCGGGTGGCGATCAGCGAGCGCTCGGTCAGCTTGAAGTAATGGCGGAAGTCCGCGATCATGTCGAAGGAGAGCGTTGGGCCGCTCGAGCCTGGAAGCTCCGTTCCGCCGGTGAAGACCGCGTAGTTCAAAGCGAACGAAAGCCTCCGCCCGGAAATGGGACCGAAGGACTGGTATTCCGCCGTGTCGCCGACGAGTTTGGCGCCGACGGTCGGGAAGTTGTTCTCGGTCGGGATGCCGAGGATGCCGCTTCCGGCGTCGGTGTTGACCCAGATCGGGTAGGAATCGTACTTGCGCGAGACGAACCCGACGCTGCCCTCGAGTCGGTAGTAGCGGTTCAAGGGGTAGCTGCCGAAGAAATTTCCGCCGATGAAGTGAAACGGGTTGTTGACGCGCTCGAGCTGGCCGTTGTTGTCGTTCAAGACGGTGTAGTAGTAGCTCTGGTAGTAGGCCTGGACGCCCTTCTGCAGCCGGTCGGACTGGTCGATGTACGCGGCCTCGTAGTCGATGAACGAGGAGACCGAGGACAGCGAAACGATCAGCCTCCGGTCGCCGAGGTTGTCGCCGAAGACCATGTAGCTGTTCGACAGGAACACCTGGTCGGCCGAGAGGCCCACGTTGATGGAGGCGTCCTCCAGGGTCAGCTTGTGGCCCGGCTTCTTGTCGATCTTTTCCGGGTCGATCGAGACCTCGATGGGCGGCTGGTATGGCGGAATCGTCGTCGGTCCGGCCGGCGAGGGCGCCGGGTTCAGCTCGGCCAGCCTGTGGAATGGTTTCTTCGCGTCCGTCACGTAGAGCGCGAAGCGGCGCTTGTAGTACGCCGAGAAGACGAGGCGCTCCGCGCCGTCGCGGGCGATGAGGACGACGGGCGAGAAGCATCCGCCGACGACGTTGGTGTAGACGCTCGTCTCTCCGTTGTCGAGGTTGATCGAGTAGATGTTGAAGATCCCGTTGACTCGATCCGACGTGTAGTAGAGGGTCTTGCCGTCGGGCGCGATCGACGCATCCTCGTCGTTCCAGTCGCCGTACGTGATCTGCTCCCGCGAGCCCGCGACACCCGGCCGGATGCGGAAGATCTTGGCGTTCGTGCCCTGGACCGACGAGTAGTAGAGCCACTGGCCGTCCGGGGAATAGGCGGGCGCATAGTCGTAGGCGTCGTCGTTGGTCAGGTTCGCCGTGGACTTCGAATCGAGGTTGTAGGCGAAGATGTCCGACTTGCCGTTCTGGATCGCCCGGAATGCGACGGTCCGGCCGTCGGGGGAAAAGGCGGGGTTCAACTGCTGGTCGAGGCCCGGCATCGGGATGAGGTCCCGGATGCGGCCGTCGAGAGCGTTCAAGAGCAGCAGCTCTCGCCCGCGCTCGCGCCGGACGAAGACCGCGATCGAGTTTCCATCGGGCGAAACCGCGAGGTCCACCCCGCCGATCGGGCCCGTCGTGAGCCATTGCGCGACGATGTATTCGTAGTCGGTCTTGTATCCCTTGGTCAGGTTCTTGAAGAGCTTCCGTTCGCGCGCGGAGACGACGACGACGTTGGCGTCCTGGCCCAGGGTCGAGATCGCGGCGCCGAGATCGCCGGAGGGAAAGGCGCGGACCGACGTTTCCACCGAGGTGTTCTCTTCCGTCAGGCGCACGCGATCGCCGAAGTCGATCGGCTCACCGGTGTCGGTCAGGATCTTCAGGAACCGCTTGCGGAGATATCGGCGGAAGCGAATGTCGAATTCCTCGGACGAGATGCCGAAGGTCCGCTCGAGCACGCGGTTCAGGTTGGGGCCGAGCTGGCCGCGGTAGTCGAAGACGAAGTCGCGGACGCCGTCCGGTCCCCACTCCGTTCGGATGAATTCGAAGAAGGCGTGGCCGAACCGGTAGGCGAAGAAGCCGTAGATCTGGCGCTCGGCAATCTCGGGAATCTGATCGTTGAGAACCGCGTCGCGCAGGACCATCTCGTCCTTGGTGTCTTCGTCGTTGCCGAAGTAGGAGGCCATGCCCTCCGTCAGCCACTGCGGCGAGCCCGAGGTGTAGGCCCTCAGGAAGTTGCCGCCGTAGAAGATCTCGAACTGGAACACGTGGGTCAGCTCGTGCGCGATGAGCTTCTCGAGCTTTTCGTCGGGCAGATCGACCGGAAGGACCATCCGGTTGCGCGTGGGCAGCGCGAACGCGCCGATGCCTTCGGGAATGAACTCCTGCAGCGTGTTGGTCTGCTCGAATTCCGAGTGCGTCGAGTAATAGATGATGTTGACGGGTTTCGGGATCTGGAAGTTCAGGGCGCGCGAGATGTCGTCGTAGGCGCTCTCGGCATAGGAGGCGACCTTCTGGAGCGACACCTGATCGCGATCGTAGAAGTAGATCGCGAAATGGGTGGAGTGGTAGATCTGCCACTTGAAGGTGTCGTACATGATCTTGTTCTTGCCGAAGTAGTCGTAGTAGGGGCTGATCACGGGAGTGATCTGGGCCGAGGCGGTCGCGGCCCCGGCGGCGGCAAGAAACAGGGCGAGCCCGAGCTTCTTCATGCGATGTTCGCGGCGTCCGTCAGTCGGTGAAGACGTAGCGCTCCGCCTCGCGTTCCCGCGGGACGAAGGTGTTCAGGATCTGGTTCTCGAGCGAGAACAGGTTCTCGAAGAGCCCCTGGAGCTCGTCGCGCTGCTTGCTGCCGGTCTGCCGGAAGTCCTTGAACTCGTCCTGCAGAAGCTTCTCGCCGGTGTGCCCGTCGACGACGAGGAACACGATGTCGAAGACGAACCCGGTCTGCTCGACGTAGACCTGGCGATAGTAGGTCCGGCCGTCGATGGGCGACTGGTATTCCTCGGTCTTGTAGCCCGACCGGTCCTCGACCTTGAATTCGAGGCTTCCCGAGACGATCAGCTCGGCCGAAGTCTGGGTTCCGACGGCGGCCCAGAATTCCTGGGCGCGCGCGAGGTCGACCAGGTTCTGGGTCGGGAGCTTGACGTCCGGCGGCGTCTCGATGACGTCGAACTTCGTCTTCTTCTCGAGTTGTTTCTTCAGGAAGCGGTGAAACTCGGCCTGCACGTCCACGTTGGCCAGCCGCTTGTCCTTGGCCTTCTCCGGGTCGGTCACCAGGATGAACGGCGCGAGCGCGATCCGCTCGTTGCCGCGCAGGGGCAACTTCGGGCGCAGGGGCAGGCGCAGCTTGACCTGGTCCACGCCGGCGAGCGCGGGCGAGGCGGCCAGGACGAGCGCGATCGCGGCGGCGCAAAGGCGCCCGGCGGCCTTACGGAGCACCGGAAGCCTTTCCCGTCGTCTTCGTGTAGGCCGTGTAGAACTCGGCGAAGCGTGCGTAGTTGCGGCGGATGTAGTTGTTGGTGGGCTCGATCTCGAGGGCCTTCTTGTATTCCGTGAGCGCCCGAGCGAAGTCCCCGCTCGCCTCGAGGGCCACGGCGAGATTGTTGTGCGCCCGTGCGTTGTCCGGCGCCTTCTGGACGGCCTGCTCGTAGCGGAACGCGGCCTCGCGCCAGAGGCCCCTCTTCGCG
Organism: uncultured Acidobacteriota bacterium; assembly: GCA_963736455.1. GTDB lineage: Bacteria > Acidobacteriota > Thermoanaerobaculia > UBA5066 > Gp7-AA6 > DAHUXD01. The sequence continues at coordinate 2,399,557 of CAVTON010000001.1, read as the reverse complement.
ACGGCGGTGCCGAAGGCGATCTGTGTCGAGGCCTTCTCCGTGTGGGAGTAGGACGTGCAAGCTCCCGCGACAACCAATAGAGAGAGAACGACGGTGCGGTTGAGCTTCAAGCGACTCCTTCGCCTCGCGCCACGCGGCGGGTCGGTATTATAGGTTTCCTGTCGGTTCGCAACGCCGGAATTGTCGATCCCCGCTCCATGAGGAGTACGTTAAACCGGTGAGCTCGGGTTTGGTCTCGCGATGTGCGGCTCTCTCCTGGGCCCGGGGGCGCGCGATCACCCCCCAGCGGCTCTGGCCGGTGTTGCGCGCGCGCGGAGGCGTCGAACGGCTCCTGGCCTCGGCCGAGGACGAGCTGGCGGAGGAATTCAAATCTCAGGATCTCGCGAGAGCCGTGCTGCGCGGGCCGCATGATTCGGAGGCTCTGCGGTGGGCCGCGGGGATCGAGCGTACGGGAATCCGGATTTTGACGGCCTTCGACTCCGAGTATCCGGATGCGCTCGCGGAGATCGCCGACCCCCCGTTTCTGCTCTACGCGATCGGGCGGGTCGAACGCCTTCGACTGCCGGCGGTGGCGATCGTCGGGTCGCGGGATGCTTCGCGCTATGGGCGCGACGTCGCCTGGAGGCTCTCCCGCGAGCTGTCGGCCGCGGGCGTCGCGGTCGTCTCGGGGTTCGCGCGGGGCGTGGACGCCGCGGCCCACGAGGCGGCCCTCGAGGGGCCGGGCGGCACCATCGCGGTTCTCGGCTGCGGCGTCGACGTGGATTATCCGCGCGAGCACCGGGGCCTCAAGGATCGGCTCGCCGCCGAGCATCTGCTTCTCTCGGAGTCGCCGCCCGGAACCGAGCCGCGGCCCCAGAACTTTCCGATCCGCAACCGCATCATCGCCGGGCTCTCGGCCGGGGTCGTGGTCGTCGAGGCGTCGCGCCGATCGGGATCCTTGATCACGGCGCGCCTGGCCAACGACTTCGGCCGTGACGTCTTCGCCGTGCCGGGATCGGTGTTCTCGCCGACGTCGGTCGGGGCGCACGAGCTGCTGCGCGACGGGGCGATCCTCTGTCGCGGCTCCGAGGACGTGCTCACGGAGCTTTTTCCGTCGATCGGCACGCCGGCGTTTTCCTCCTCGATCTCGGCGCGCGCGGCGGCCGACATTTCCCCCGACGCGCGGCGCATCTTCGACGCGCTGTGCCGCGAAGAAGGGCTTTCCGCCGAGGATCTCGCGCAGGCGCTCGACTTGCCGGCCGCGACGGTTCTCGCGAGCCTTTTCGAGCTCGAGGGAGCGGGTTTCGCCGTGCCGTCCGCCGGAGGCCGATACGGCGCCGTGCGGCGCTGAGGGCCGATCGGGAATACGACGGTGTTGAAGCAGGGTGCGACCGGCCGGTTTGCGCTTTGTCCGCCGTTATGAGACCGTCCCTCGCCCTGAAGCGAAATGCCTAAGTCTCTCGTCATCGTCGAGTCGCCCGCCAAGGCGAAGACCCTCGAGAAGTTCCTCGGCCGGGATTTCAAGGTTCTGGCCTCCTACGGCCACGTCCGCGACCTCCCGCGCAAGGGTCTCGGGGTCGATCGCGAGCATCAGTACAAGCCGTCCTACGAGCTGCTCGCGGGCAAAGAGAAGACGATCAACGAGCTCAAAAAGGCGGCCAAGGCCGCCGACAACGTCTACCTCGCGGCCGACCCGGACCGGGAGGGCGAGGCGATCTCCTGGCACCTCCAGGAGGCCCTGAAGCCGGGTGCGGGAAAGACGAATTTTCGCCGCGTCCGCTTCAACGAGATCACGAAGAAGGCGGTGCTCGCGGCGATGGAAGCGGCCGGCGAGATCGACGGGCGTCTCGTGGACGCCCAGCAGGCGCGGCGCATCATCGACCGGCTCGTCGGCTACGAGGTCTCGGATCTTCTCTGGAAGAAGATCTGGCGGGGCCTCTCGGCCGGGCGCGTGCAGACGGTCGCTCTCCGGATCATCTGCGAGCGCGAGAGCGAGATCGAGGCGTTCGTCCCGGTCGAGTACTGGTCCGTGGACGCGACGCTCGAGCCGGCGCCGGCCGCCACCTCGCCGGCGCCGCCCGTGCGCTTCACCGCCCGGCTGTCGTCCTTCGACGGCGAGAAGCTCAAGTTCGACGGCTCGGATCCGCGCCTCCCGAACGAGGCCGCGGCCATGCGGGTGCGCGACGACGTCGCGGGAGCGGCCTGGACCGTGACCTCCGTCGAAACCTCGGAACGCCGCAAGAACCCGGCGCCGCCGTTCATCACCTCTCAGCTCCAGCAGGCGGCGGCCCGGAGGCTCGGCTTCGCGGTCCGCCGGACGATGCAGATCGCGCAGCGCCTCTACGAGGGCCGCGAGATCCCCGGACGCGGCACGGTCGGCCTGATCACCTACATGCGCACGGATTCGACGCGCGTCTCCCAGGACGCGCTGACTTCGGTGCGGGAGCTCATCGGAAAGCAGTACGGCACCGAGTCGATGCCCGAGTCCGCCCGCTACTTCAAGAGCCGGAGGGACACGCAGGACGCGCACGAAGCCATCCGCCCGACCTACCTCGATCTTCCTCCCGAGGACGTCGAGAAATACGTCGCGCCCGACGAGGCGAAGCTCTACCGTCTGATCTGGCAACGCTTCGTCGCCTCGCAGATGTCGCCCGCGGTGTACGACACGACGTCGGCCGAGATCACGGCCGGTAAAGCGCTCTACCGGGCTTCGGGCTCGACGCTGAAGTTCCCGGGTTACCTCGCGGCCTATGGAATCTCCGAGGAGGACGAGGAGGAGACCGACAAGGATTCGCCGAGGCTGCCGCCGCTGACCCGGGGCGAGCGGCTCGAGCTTCTCGAGGTCCGGCCCGAGAAGAAGGAGACGCAGCCGCCGCCGCGCTTCAACGAGGCCTCGCTCGTGAAGTTCCTCGAGGAAAACGGCATCGGCCGCCCCTCGACGTACGCCGAGATCCTGCGCAAGATCGAAGAGCGGCGCTACGTCCACCGCAAGGACCGGCGCTTCATTCCGACGGCCCTCGGCCGGACCGTCATCGAGCTGCTGATCCCGTACTTCGACGACTTCTTCGAAACCTCCTACACCGCCCGGATGGAGGAAGCCCTGGACGAGGTCGAGGAGGGCAAGCTGACCTGGACGAAGGCGCTCTCGGAGTTCGACAAGACCTTCACCCGCGACCGCGACCGGGCCCTCGACGGCATGGTCTCGGGCAAGGCCGGCATCCCGCTCGCGCAGGCCCGGAAGCTGAAGCTCTCGGTCGTTCCCCTGATCGACGAGAAGTGTCCGCAGTGCGGCAAGAAGCTGAAGCTCCGGATGGGGAAGAACGGCCTCTTCGTCGCGTGCAGCGGCTATCCGGGGTGCACGTACACGCTCGACATCCCCGATCCCGAGGAGGACGTCGTCGACGCTTCCGAGATCGAGAAGACGACGTGCGACGAGTGCGGCGAGCCGATGAAGCTGCGCCAGAGCCGCACGGGCTCGACCTTCCTCGGGTGCACGGCGTATCCGAAGTGCCGCAACGTCGTCAACGTGGCGGTCGCGGGCGGCAAGGCCGAGGCCCGACCCGACGAACCGACGGGACAGACGTGCCCGCGCTGCGGCCACGAGCTCGTGCGCCGCCACGGCCGCTATGGCGCCTACGTCTCGTGCTCCAACTACCCGGCCTGCAAGTACAAGCCTCCGAAGCCGATCAAGGACACGGGAGTGCGCTGTCCGAAGGACGGCGGCGTCATCGCCGAGCGTCGCGGCCGCTTCCGTCCCTTTTACGGGTGCGTGAACTATCCGAACTGCGACTTTTCCCTTTCGGTTCGGCCGATCCCCGAGGCGTGCCCGCAGTGCGGCAATCCGTACCTGCTCTTCCGGGAGCGCAAGTCCGGCAACGTCTTCGCCTGCGACAAGGCCGGCTGCGGCTTCGAGAAGCCGCCGGGAGAGCTGCCGCCGATCGTCGAAACCATCCCCGAGATTCCGCCGGAGGCGCCCGCCCCCGTCGTCGCCGCCGCGGCGGCGAAGAAGCCGCGCGCGCGTCGAGCCGCCAAGGCCTGACGCGCGTCCGCGCGCCCGCGGCGCACCGATGAAGTCCCCCTGGGAGAAGTTCTCGTTGCCCTCCGGCGTTCCGGCCTATGCCCGCGGGGACTCGCCCGAGTTCGTCCGCGCCGCCCGGGAGACCTTCGGTCCGCTCGTCGAGCGCGTCCCGCGCTTCCCGGCCGGCCGGCACCCGTGGCTGATGTCCGAGGTGCCGGGGGAGGGTTCGCTCACCGCGTTCTTCCGCGAGTTCGCGGCGGGCCTCGAGCCGGCCGGATCTCTCTGGGTGGTCTTTCCGAAGAAGCCCTTTGCCGGAGAGCTCGCGTTTCCGTATCTCTGGCTCGACGTCCAGAAGGCGGGCCTCTCCGCCGGCCTCGTGGACAACAAGGTCGCGGCGTTCTCGCCGCGGCTGACCGCCCTGCGCTTCGTCGTCCCGCTTTCCCGCCGCGGGCGGACGTGACCGGGGCCTGCCGTTAGAATCGTCCGCTCCATGACCTCTTCTTCTCCGGTTACGGTCGTCGGCGCCGGGCTCGCCGGCTCGGAGTGCGCGTGGCAGCTCGCGCGCCGGGGGCACCGCGTGCGCCTCCACGAGATGCGTCCGAAGGTGCGCACCTCGGCGCACCAGTCGGACCGCTGCGCCGAGCTCGTCTGCTCGAACTCCTTCCGCTCCGACAACCCCCGCAATGCCGTGGGCCTGCTCAAGCGCGAGATGGAGGCCCTCGACTCGCTCGTCATCCGGTCGGCCAGGGCGGCGGCGGTTCCGGCCGGGGACGCCCTCGCGATGGACCGGCACGTCTTCGCGGGGCTCGTCACCGAGGCGCTCGCGGCGTGTCCCGAGATCGAGCTCGTCCGGGAAGAGGTGCGGGAGATCCCGGCGGGCGGATTCGTCGTCCTCGCTACGGGTCCGCTGACCTCGCCGGCCCTCGACCGGGCGATCGGCGATCTTCTCGGCACCGAAGACCTCTACTTCTACGATTCGATGGCGCCGATCGTCGAGGCCTCCTCGCTCGACTTCTCGAAGATGTACGCCCTGTCGCGCTACGGGAAGGGCGGCGGCGAGGACTACTGGAACTGTCCGCTCGGCCGCGAGGAATACGAGCGCTTCCTGGACGCCCTGCTCTCGGGCGAGATCGTCGCCGTCAAGGACTTCGAGAAGGGGATCTATTTCGAGGGATGTCTGCCGATCGAGGTCATGGCCGAGCGGGGGCGCGAGACGCTGCGCCACGGTCCGATGAAGCCGATGGGGCTTCCGGATCCGCGGACGGGAAAGAACCCGTGGGCGGTGGTCCAGCTGCGCCAGGACGATCTCGCGAAGGAGCACTACAACCTGGTCGGGTTCCAGACGAAACTGAAGATTCCCGAGCAGCAGCGCGTGTTCCGCATGATTCCGGGTCTCGAGAACGCGATCTTCGCGCGCTACGGAATGCTCCATCGCAACACGTACATCCATTCCCCGGCGCACCTCGACCGGTTCTGGCGCATGCGCCGCGAGCCGAGGCTCTTCTTCGCCGGCCAGATCACCGGCGTCGAGGGCTACGTCGAGAGCGCCGCCACGGGACTGGCGGTCGGGCTCGTCCTCTCGCAGCTGCTCGAGGGGCGCGAGCCCGTGCCGATTCCCTATACGACGGCGATCGGCTCGCTCGCGCGGCATTGCTCCGAGCGGCCGCCGCAGGAAAAATTCGAGCCGATGAACGTGACGTTCGGAATGATCGAAGACACCTCGCACTCGCCCGTGCGGGACAAGCAGGTGCGCCGGCAGCGAATGGTCGATCGGGCTCTCTCGGCGATCGGGGCCTGGAAGGCTGAAATACAACCGGCGGCCACGGCCGTTTCGTAGACGGAGAAGCTGCACATGCTCGACTGGGACCTCATCCAGCAGGCCCGAGCCCGCCTCGACGGCGTGGCCCATCGCACGCCCGTTCTCACGTCGCATCAGTTCGACGAGGCGGCGGGCGCGACGGTTTTCTTCAAGGCCGAGAACCTCCAGCGCGGCGGCGCCTTCAAGTTTCGCGGCGCCTACAACAAGATCAAGGCCGAGACCGAGCGGGCTCCGGTTTCGGCGGTCGTCGCGTTCTCGTCGGGCAACCACGCGCAGGCCGTCGCGCTCGTGTCGCGCCTGCTCGGAATCCGCGCGACGGTCGTGATGCCGACCGATGCCCCGAAGGCCAAGATCGAGGCCACGCGCGGCTACGGCGCCGAGGTCGTCCTCTACGACCGCGCGACCCAGAGCCGCGACGACGTGGCCGAGGAGATCTGCCGGGAACGGGGAGCCGTTCTGATACCGCCCTTCGACGACGAGCTCATCATGGCGGGCCAGGCCACGGGAGCGGTGGAGCTCCTCGAGGAAGTGCCCGGCTTGGACGCCGTCGTCGTCCCGGTATCGGGCGGCGGCCTTCTCGGCGGCTGGGCGACGGCGGCGAAGAAGCTCCAGCCGTCGATCGCGATCTATGGCGCGGAGCCCGAGGCCGCCTCGGACACCAAACAGTCGCTCGCGGCCGGCCGCCGGATCGAAGTCGCCGAGAATCCGACAATCGCCGACGGGCTCCGCGTGACGTCTCCCGGAAAGCTCACCTTCCCGATCGTGCAGCAGACCGTGCGGGACATTCTCCTCGTCTCCGACGACGAGATGATCGAAACGCTCACCTTCATGCTCGAGCGCATGAAAGTCCTCGTCGAGCCGTCGGGAGCCGCCGCCGCCGCAGCAGTCCGGCACAGGAAGGCGGATTTTTCGGGCCGGCGCGTGGGCGTCGTGCTCTCGGGCGGCAACGTGGATCTGCCGCGCCTCTCCGAATACATCGCGGCGAGGAAGCGCCTTTGAGTTTCCTAAATTCCGCCCGCCGGCACCGGGCGTCGGGTACGAAGTGGCCCGTGATCGTGTCCCTGGCGCTCGGCGGCGTCCTGCCGGCCTTTCCTGCCTGCCGGGAGCGCGCGTCCGCGCCGGTCATCGAGGCCTCCGGATCCGCTCGGCCCGAGCCGAACAAGGCGATTGCGGTCGGCGATCTCGTTCCCGACTTCGCCCTGACGGATCAGAACGGCAGGACCGTGCGGCTGTCGCAGTTTCGCGGCGAGCCGCTGGCGGTGACCTTCGCCTACACCCGCTGCCCCGACGCGACCGCGTGTCCGATGACGATGACGAAATTCGCGAAGTTGAACGCGGAGATCGTCAAGGAGAAGAGCGGACACCTGCTCGCCGTGACGGTCGATCCCGAGACGGACACGCCGGCGGTTCTCGCGGACTACGCGCGGAGGATCGGCGCGGACCCGGAGCGCTGGAGGTTTCTGACCGGGGACCCGCGGACGCTGGCGCGGGTCGCCGAGCTCTTCGGCGTTCTGTATTACCCGGAGCACGGCAAGATCGTCCACTCCCAGGCCGTCGCGGTCGTGGATCCTCAGGGGAGGCTCTCGACGATCTACTACGGCGGGGATTGGGAACCGGAGCAGATCCTGAAGGATCTCGAGAAAGCGAGGAATGGATGAGCGGAGTCCGAATCCTGGCGGGCCTGGTCCTTGGCGCGGTTGCCGCGCTCGGCGTGACGGCGTATGCCACCGAGACGCACCCGTCGGAGCTCTTCAAGCAGTACTGCGCCAAGTGCCACGGCGACGATGGCAAGGCCGACACGGCGCGGGGCCGCCACCTGAAGGCCCGCAACTTCACCGACGCCGAATGGCAGGCCGGAGTCACGGACGCCGAGCTCATCAAGTCGGTCACCGAGGGCAAGGACGACGACATGCCGCCCTTCGGGAAGAAGCTGACGCCGGAGCAGATCGAGAGCCTGGTCAAGAACGACGTGAGGGGATTCGCGCCGGCGAAGAAGTAAGCTCGGCGCCGAATGAAGCGGCCGGGGCGGAAGGGGCGCGGGATCGTTGGCGCGCTCGCGCTCCCTCTCGCGGCGGCCGTGCTCGCGGCCGGCTGCCGCGGCGCCTCGTCTCCGGCGGCCGCTCGAAGAAACGTCCTTCTCGTGGTCGTGGACACGCTCCGCAACGACGCGGGCGGGGGCGGCGCGCCCGGCGGCGATGCGGCGATCCCCGAGTCCCTCCGGCATCGCGGCCGGCACTTCGTGCGCGCGCTCTCGGCCGGCATTCAAACCAAGCCGAGCATGATGGCGCTCTTCACGGGCTTCTATCCCTCGGAGTCCGGCCTCGTCGTCAACGGAGCGAAGGTGCTGAATCCTCCGGGACCGATGCTCGCCGAGAGGCTGCAGAAAGCGGGGTATGCCACGGCCGCGGTCGTCAGCAACCCGAATCTCGTCGGCCAGGGCCTCGGATTCGACCGCGGCTTCGAGGTGTTCGACGCGCGAATGACGGGCCGCGAGCCGAACCGGCCGACCGGTACCCGCAATGCCGCCGAGACGACCGATGCCGCGCTCGAAAGGCTCGGCCGGCTGTCGAAGGAGAAGCGGCCGTGGTTCCTGTGGGTGCACTACCTCGAGCCCCACGGTCCCTATCGGCCGCCGCCGCCCTTTCTCGAGATCCCCGCGGATCCGGGCGCCCCGCTGCCCGTGGCGGAGAGCGATTTCGCGGCGAAGGGCACGATCCCTCGCTATCAGTTCCTGCCCGAGTGTCGCGGCCGAAACGACTACATCGCCCGCTATCGCGGGTATGCCCCGTACGCGCTGTCGGAGGTCGAGCGCCTCCTGAAGACGGTCTACGCCTCGCCGTCGCTTTCCCACACGGTCGTGATTTTCACGGCCGACCACGGCGAGTTTCTGGGCGAGCAGGATTACTGGTTTCAGCATGGGATCCGCATCGACCCGGTCCTCTTCCATGTCCCCCTGGTCGTCGCGGCGTCGCCGGAGGAGCCCCGCCGCGAGGAGACCCGCTTCGTCGGGCACCTGGATCTGGTCGCCTCGCTCCTCCGCCTTCTGGGACTGCCGCCCGCCGCGACCCGGGGCGAGGATCTCCTCGCGCCGCCGGCGAAGCGGCGAGAGCCGCTGATCGTCGAGAACGTCGCCCTTCCGGGCACGCTCGAGATGGGCGTCCTCGCGGGAGACTCGATCGTGGTCGAATCGAATCGGGAGCCGCCGGCGGAGTTTCTTGCCGACGCCCCGGTCTGGACCTCCCGTCTGCCGGACGAGGCCGCCATCCACCGGACCGCCGACGTCCTGAGGCCGCTCGTGGCGAGAATCCGCAAGACGCGAGCCGAGACGCACCCGATGACGCCGGAGGAGATCCAGACGCTCCGTTCCCTCGGCTATGTCGGAGGCTCCTGAGCCCGAGCCGCCCGGGTCGTCAGTAGACGGCGTCTTCGAGCGAGACGCCGAAAATCCCCGAGTACATCTTCGGAAAGAAGTGCGTGGACTTCTGCGGCAGCCGGTCCCCGGCGCCGACCACGGCCTCGACGTCGGAGATCGTCGTCGGGCGCATGAGGACGGCGGCCTGCGCCTCGGCCTTCTCGACCGCGGCGATCGCGGAGTCCACGTCCGAGGTGAACGAGACGTTTTCGCCGCGAGCGATGGCGTCCGGTCCGATCGAGAGGAGCCGCTCGAAAAACGCGACCTCGAGCGCCGAGACGTCCAGCCCCTTCCAGGCCTCCGAGCGGCCGGCGGGCCACGGCAGGGGCGCCGGGTTCTCGCGCAGGATCAGGAGCGTCGGCGCGGACGGCGGTCCGTGGAGCACGAAGGCGGGACGGATGCGCGAGTGCGTCTGGAGGGCCTCGTAGGCCGCACGCGCGTTCGTGAAGGGGATCGCCTCGAAATACTCCCGCGCGGACTCGAGCACGCGCGCGGGATTCCAGGCGGGCAGGCCCGAGAGGAGCCGGTGGATCGGCCGGACGACGACGCCGGGGGAGGCCATGTCCACGATCGCGCAGAGCTTGTAGCGGGCGCCGGGGAGTTTGGCGGCCGCTGGATCCTTCGAGAACGTGAGCGCCGTTTCGTAGCGATGATGGCCGTCGGCGATTATCGATTCGGCGTTCTTGACGAGGCCCTGCAGCTCGACGTGCGCGGCGTAGTCGGAGATGCGAAACGCGTCGTGGCGCACGCCGTCCGGATCGGTCGCGGACAGCGCGGGCGTGCGCCGCGTGGACAGAGCGTTGGCGAGGGGAGCCCGCGTGAGGAGGAACACGAGCTCGAGATCGGCCTTCGTGGCCGCGAGAAGGGCCAGGCGGTCCTGCTTCGGTTTGGCGAGGGTGCGCTCGTGCGGGCGCACGATTCCGGACTCGTACTCGGCCAGCCGGACGAGGCCGACGAGGGCGTCGCGCACGATGGTCCGGCCCCCGTCCGAGAACGTCTGCCGGTAGATCCAGAGAGCCGGACGCTTCTCCTTTTCGAGCGTGCCGCCGGCGAGCCAGTCGGCGAGGGTCTTGGCGGCTCCGGCATAGGGATCCGCCTCGTCCCTTTTCCGATAGGTGACGCGAACGATGTTTTCGGGAGCCTGGGCGTAGAGGCGCTCCTGACCGAGCGGCGAAATCTGGTCGTAGGGAGGCGCGAACACCGCCGAGAGCCCCCGCTCCCTCAAGACGCGCGGGGAGAAGCGAATCGATCGAAACGGCCGCAGCTCCATGGGCGGACATTTTATGCGGTCCCCTGCGCGGATCGACCGACGGAGAGGGAACGTCGTTTGGCGCGCGCTCCCGGGAGAGTTGCCGATCCCGCTACACTGTAGACAGTGATTTCGCTGTCCCGCGCCATCGACGGCTTCGAGCGGTACGTGGCGGACGAGCGGCGCTATTCGCCGCGGACGGTCCTCGCGTACCGCACGGATCTCGACCGGTTCACCGACTTCTGGGAGCGGGAGTTCGCACACGAAAACGCGGGCAGGACGCCGCTCGGCAAGCTCGACACCCTGGCCGTGCGGTCCTACCTCGCATCGCTCCACCGCGCGCGGCTCTCCAACCGCTCGCTCGCCCGGCACCTGTCGACGCTGCGCTCGTTTTTCCGCTGGGCCTGCCGCGAGGGGCATCTGGCGAAGAATCCGGCCATGGGCCTTCCTTCGCCGCGCGTGCCGAGGAGCCTTCCCCGGGCCATGACGCTTCCCGATACCGAGCGCCTTCTCGAGGCCGACGACGTCGACGCCTTCGTACCGGAGCGCGAGCGCGCGCTCTTCGAGCTCCTCTACGCCACGGGCTTGCGCGTTTCGGAAGCGGCGGGGCTCGATCTGGAAGACGTGGACTTCGCCTCGCGCCTGGTGCGCGTCACGGGAAAGGGAAACCGCGAGCGGATCGTGCCCTTCGGCGAGGCGGCGGGCGAGGCGCTCGAAGGGTATCTCCCCGCGCGCCGGCACTTGCGCCGCGGCGCGGGAGAGGAGGATGGCGACGGAGGCTCGGGCGAGCCGCTGTTCGTCAACGCGCGAGGAGGGCGGCTGACGACGCGCTCCATGGCCCGCCTCCTGAAGCGCCGGCTCCGGGCGGCGGGGCTTCCGGCCGAAATCTCTCCGCACGCCCTGCGCCACACGTTCGCGACGCATCTCCTTCAGGCCGGCGCCGACCTGCGCGCCATCCAGGAGCTCCTCGGCCATGCCTCGCTCTCGACCACCCAGAAGTACACCCACCTCGACGCGGCGAGGCTGCGCGAGGTGTATCGCGGCGCGCACCCGAAGGCCTGAGAATGATCGCGGCGTTCTCGCTCCTGTTCTCGGGCTGGCTCGCGCTTTCGCCCGCGCCGCCGGCCGGTTCGCCGGTGCTCCCCGAGATCGACCGGATCATCCGCGAGGGCTTCTACGACGCGAAGTTGAAGGGCGTCGATTGGAGCGCCGCCGTCGCCCGCGCTTCGGCGGAGCTGGAAAAGGCCTCGACGCCGGCCGAGAAGGATGCGGTCTATGACCGGCTCCTCGCGACGCTGTCCGACTCCCATACCTTCCGCGTCCCGGCCGGCCGCCTCCCGGAGCGCGGCTGGGGCACGACGGGGCTCCGGATCGGACGAGACGGCGACGGCTTCGCCGTCAAGGGAACTCTCCCGGGCAGCTCCGCGGAGCGTGCCGGTCTGAAGCCGGGCGACCGCATCCTCGAGATCGACGGCCGCCGGTATGGGAGCGAGCCCGTCGACTTCCGCGATCTCTTCTTCGTCTCCGAAGGCTCGCCGGGAACGTTCTCGCAAGTCGTCTCCCAGCGTGCGGGCGCGCCGGCGCGGACCGACCGCCTCGCGCGCACGGTCGAGGAGCCGGGAGACGCGCTCGTCTGGAGGAGCGCTCGCGTGATCCGACGCGGCGGCAGGAGCTACGGCTACGCGCGCCTCTGGGGGATGAGCGCGGAGACGGCGCTCGCGGTCGTGGACCTGCTGCTCGATCGCAAGCAGACCGAGCGCGCCCGGGCGGGTCTCGAGGGCTGGGGCGAGATCGAGGGCCTGCTGCTCGACGTCCGCGGCAACAGCGGCGGATACGACCCCGACATCCTGACGACGTACCTCGAGGGGCGGTGGAGCTCCGGCGACTACTACACGATCACGCGCGAGGGAAAGCGCCTCGAGCCGCCGGTGTCCGTGCGCCTTCCCGTGGCCCTCCTCGTCAACTCGGGCACGGCATCGTCGGGCGAGGCGCTCGCCCTGAAGTTCCGGACGCACCGGATCGGGCCCATCGTCGGCGAGACGACCGCCGGGATGATGAGCGGCGGCGCCGCGGCCGAGCGTCTCTCCGACGGCTCGACGCTCTGGTACACGGCGCGCGCGATCGAGAGCCTCGACGGCAAGAGCTACGAGGGCTCCGGCGTCGCGCCCGACGTCCTCGTGGCCGACCGGCCTCCCGCGAGCGAGGGACAGGAGGACGCGATCGTCGAGGCGGCGCTGAAGGTGCTCGCGACGCCTGCGGTATCCTCACGCTGATGGAAAAGTGGCGCTCGACGACCGTCCTCTGCGTCCGCCATCGGGATCGGATCGCCATGGTGTCGGACGGTCAGGTCACGCTCGGCACGACCATCATGAAGCAGACCGCGGCGAAGATCCGGCGCCTGAAGGGCGGCGAGGTGCTCGCGGGCTTCGCGGGATCTTCGGCCGACGCCTTCGCCCTCTTCTCGCGGTTCGAGATGAAGCTCGAGGAGCATCGCGGAAACCTCGAACGCTCGGCGATCGAGCTCGCCAAGGACTGGCGCACCGACAAGATGCTGCGCCAGCTCGAGGCTCTCCTCATCGTCGCCGACAAGACGACGTCTCTCCTGATCTCGGGGACCGGAGACCTGATTTCTCCCGAGGAAGGCGTCCTCGCGATCGGCTCCGGCGGCTCCTACGCCCTCGCCGCGGCGCGCGCCCTCATCAAGCACCGTCCCGACATGACCGCCGCGGAGATCGCCCGCGAGGCCCTGCTGATCGCGGCGCAGATCGACATCTACACGAACGATCACATCACGCTCGAAGAGGTCTGAGTGGTCTTCATGATGCCCGGCGACACCGAGGCCGAGGCGCCCCCGCCGGCGGCCCGGACGCCCCGCGAGATCGTCGTCGAGCTCGACAAGTTCGTCATCGGCCAGAAGCGGGCGAAGAAGGCCGTGGCGATCGCGCTGCGCAACCGCTGGCGCCGGCAGAGGCTCTCGCCCGAGATGGCGCGGGAGATCCTGCCGAAGAACATCCTGATGATCGGCCCGACCGGGGTCGGCAAGACCGAGATCGCCCGCCGCCTGGCCCGGCTGGCGGACGCGCCGTTTCTGAAGGTGGAGGCCTCGAAATTCACCGAGGTCGGCTACGTCGGGCGCGACGTCGAGTCGATCGTGCGCGACCTGACCGAGGTCGCGGTCCAGATGGTCCGCGAAGAGAAGACCCTGGAGATCCGGGACCGGGCCTCGAGCCGCACCGAGCAGAGGCTCCTCGACATGCTGCTTCCCGCGCTCCCGGACACCGAGGGCGAGGAGACGCGCAACCGGCTGAGGCAGCAGCTGCGCGACGGCCGGCTCGACGATCGGCTCGTCGAGGTCGAGGTCGCGGACAAGACGTTTCCGTCCTTCGAGATCGTCACGAACCAGGGCGTCGAGGAGATGGACATCAACGTCAAGGAGATGCTGCCCGGCCTGTTCGGCGGCAAGAAGAAGCGCCGCAAGACGACCGTCGGCGAAGCGCGCCAGATCCTCCAGGCCGAGGAGGAGGGCCGCCTGATCGATCCGGGCCAGGTCGCGCGGGAAGCGGTCGAGCGCGCGCAGTCGTCGGGCATCGTGTTCCTCGACGAGATCGACAAGGTCGCCGGCCGTGAATCGGGCGGCCGCGGGCCGGACGTCTCGCGCGAGGGCGTCCAGAGAGACCTGCTTCCGATCGTCGAGGGCACGTCGGTCAATACCAAGTACGGTTTCGTCAAGACCGATCACGTGCTCTTCATCGCCGCGGGAGCCTTCCACGTCTCGAAACCCTCGGACCTCATCCCGGAGCTGCAGGGCCGCTTCCCGATCCGCGTCGAGCTCGACTCGCTGTCGGAGGGCGATTTCGTCCGCATCCTGACGGAGCCGGAGAACGCGCTGCTCAAGCAGTATCGGGCCCTCCTCGCCTCCGAGGGCGTGGATCTCACCTTCTCGGACGAGGCGATCGGCGAGATCGCCCGCGACGCCGAGCGCGTCAACCGGGCTCTCGAGAACATCGGCGCGCGGCGACTGCACACGATCCTCGAGCGCCTGCTCGAGGACATCTCGTTCGCGGGTCCGGAGAATGCGGGCAAGGCGATCCGCATCGAGCTCCTGGACGTGCAGGCCGCGCTCGCCGATCTCGTCAAGGACGAGGACCTGTCGCGATACGTTTTGTAGGACACCCGTGTCTTCCCGAGCGCAGCGAGGGATCCCTTTCCTAACCGCCATGTCGCTCAGAAAGAGATCCCTCGTCGCTTCGCTCCTCGGGATGACGGGTTTTTGCGCCCTGGCTCTCGTCGCCTGCGGGAAGAAGGGCGACCCCGAGCCGCCGCTGCCGAAGGGGCCGAACGCGATCTCGAACCTTTCGGTCGAGCAGGAGGGCGACGATGCGGTCCTGACCTTCGCCTTTCCCGACCGGCTGCAGACGGGGGCTCCCCTGACGGACCTCTCGGAGATCGACGTCTATCGGGTCGTCAACGCGCCGCCGACCCTGACGTCCCCCCGGCCGCCGCCGGGCGCGGCCGCGGCGGGAGGATCCACCGGGTCCACGACGACGGCGGCGCACCTGCCGGGCGCGGGAGAGCGCCGCGCCGCGACGAACGTCCGGGTCGCCGAGGAGCAGTTCTACGCCTCCGCGAAGAAAGTCGCCTCGCTCTCGCTGACCGCGATCGCGGAGAGCACTCGCGGCGCCTCGGTCGTGTATCGCGACCCGCTGTCGGCTCTGCTCGCATCGGCGAAGGAGCCGCAGCCCCTGGCCTATGCGGTGATCTCGGTGCGGCGAGGCGGGCAGCGCAGCCCTCTGTCGAACATCGTCGCGCTGACGCCCGACGTCGCGCCCGGAGCGCCGACGTTCCAGCCCGCGGACCCCGAAGAGGGTCGCGTCTGCCTCGAATGGCTCCCGCCCGAAGGCGACGTGCTCGGCCGGCCGGTCCAGGTCGGCGGCTACAACGTCTATCGCCGCATCCTCCCGCAGGAGGAATACGACGCGCCGCTCAATCCGAAGCCGATCGCGGGTCTGTCCTACGTGGACGCGGGTGCGCCCTACGGCGCCCCGATGCTCTACACCGTCCGCGCGATCCTCGCGAAGAACCCGAAAATCGAGGGTCTTCCCGCCGAGGAGCTCGCGGTCATCTATCGGGACATCTATCCACCGCCCGCGCCGTCTCGCCTCGACGCTCTCTCGGAGGCGGAGCGCGTCCGGCTCGTCTGGACGCCGGTGGATGCCGCCGACCTCGCGGGGTATCTCGTCTTTCGCGCCGATCCCGGGGGCGGGCCGCCGGCGCTGCTGACGAAGGAGCCCGTGACCGATCCCTTCTATGCCGACGAAACGGTGCGCCCCGGCCAGCGCTACCGCTATGCGGTCGTTTCGGTGGATCGGGCCGGCAATCGTAGCAAGCCGTCGCCGGAAGCCGTCGCCGAGCCTTTCTGAGAGGCCCTCGAGGGGGGCGGCCTTCCGTTACACTCCGGCTCCGATGTCGCTTCCCACGCGCTTCCTCAAGATGGCCGGCGGCGGCAACGACTTCCTCGTCTTCGACGCGGACGGCCGCGGCCTGTCCGAGGAGGACCGGGCGAGGCTCGCGCTCGTGTGCCGCCGGGGGCTGTCGGTCGGCGCCGACGGCGCGCTCTTCCTGTCGAGCGGCGAGAAGGGCCGCGTCCGCGTGGACTACTTCAACTCCGACGGCGGCCCGGCGACCTTCTGCGCCAACGGCACCCGCTGCGCCGCCCGCTATGCCGTCCGGCACGGCCTGGCGTCGGGCAGCGCCGCGGTCCTCGAGACGGGATGGGGAGCGATCGAGGCCCGCATCGATGGGGAGAGCGTGACGCTGTCGCTTCCGGCCGTCCCGGCGCCGCAGGATCCCGTCCCCATCTCCGGACGGGGCCTTCCGCCGACCGCGATTCCGATGAGGGTGGGTGTGCCGCACCTGGTCGTCTTCGTGCGCGGCGATCTCTCGAACCTCGCCATCGAGCGCCTCGGGCCGCCGCTGCGCCGCCACCCGGCGCTCACGGAAGGCGCCAACGTCAACTTCGTTCGGTCGGCCGGCGACAACCGGATCCACGTCCGCTCCTGGGAGCGCGGGGTCGAGGGCGAGACGCTCTCCTGTGGATCGGGAGTGGTGGCCGCGGCGATCGCGGCGGGCCGCCAGGGAATGGCCGCCTCGCCGGTGACCTGCGGGACGAAGAGCGGCGTCGATCTCGTCGTCGAGTTTCGCGACGAGGGCAACATCATCGCCGGTGTGCGCCTGACGGGAGACGCGCGCGAGGTCTATTCGGGCGATCTGCTCGCGGAGGCGTGGAAGGCATGATCCGCCGGATCCCGTTCGGATCGGCCGACGCGCCGCCGCCGCCGTCGAAGATCGTCGCGGTCGGGAGGAACTATCGCGAGCATGCCGCGGAATTCGGGCGGACCGCGCCGGAAGACGAGCCGATGCTCTTTCTCAAGGCGCCCTCGGCGCTCGTGCTGCCCGGCGGAGCGATCCGGCTCCCGCCCGAGTCGGAGCGCGTGGACTACGAAGGGGAGCTCTGCCTCGTCATCGGCCGGCGGATCAAGCGCTGGCCACAGGAGCAGTGGCTCGAGGCCCTCGCCGGCGTCTGCTGCGCCAACGACGTGACGGCCCGCGACCTCCAGGCGAAGGACAAGCAGTTCGCGCGCTCGAAGTCCTTCGACACGTTCTGTCCGATCGGGCCGGAGATCGTCGCGGGGCACGATCCCTCGAAGGCCTCGATCGCGACCCGCGTCAACGGAGCCGGCCGGCAGTCCGCGAAGGTCTCCGACATGGTCTTCTCCCCGGCGTTTCTGCTCGCGTATGTGTCGCGCATGATGACGCTCTTTCCGGGCGACCTCATCCTGACCGGAACGCCCGCCGGCGTGGGGCCGCTCTCCCCGGGCGACGAGGTCGAAGTCGAAATCGAGGGCGTCGGCATCCTGCGAAATCGGGTGGAGGATGGGAGAAGTTAGGCGCGCTCTGGCAGCCGTCTCGCTGCTGGTCCTCGCCGTCTCTCTCGTTTCGCCGCTCTCGGTTCCCGAGACGCGCGCTCGTCTCTCGCGCCTCGGCCGGGCGCTCACGGGCGACCCCGCGTATCGCTCCGACGCGATGAGCTTCTGGTTCGATCCGGAATACGGCGCGTTTCTCGACGACGTCCGGCGCCGGACTCCCGAGACCGCGACGGTGGCGGTGCTCGTGCCCGCGTCGCCGGATCTGTATTTCGATCAGGCCGTCTATCGGCTCGCCCCGCGGCGGGTCGTGGGGCGGGATCGTCAGAACGAGGCTCGCTTCGTCGCGGAATACGGCGCGGCGGCCGGTCTCGAGGCAGACGGCGCGTCGATCGCTCACGGGCGGCTTCGCCAGCGATGAGCCTGCCACCCCTCTGGGGCGCGCTCGCCGGCGTCGTCCTCGGTCTCGCGGCGGCGACGGCCGCCGGCTGGTCGGTCGCGCGGGTCTTCACCGCCGGCCTGACGGCTCGCGAGAGGTTCGCGTGGAGCTTCGCGACGGGACTGCTGATCCAGACGGCGTGCCTCCTGCTTCTGCTCGCCGCCCGGGTGCGCCCGACCGCCGTCCGGCTTCTCGCCGCCGAGGCGGCGGTCGCGGCCATCGCACTCGCCGGGACGCGCCGGCGCCCCGCGCCCGGCTGGTATCCCGGCGGTCGAAAACGGGACCTTCGTGCTTTTGCTCTCGCGGGCATCGCCGCCGCCGCATGGCTCGTCTTCCTCCTGACTGCGCTTGCGGACGGGCCCTTCGCGACGGACTTCCTCGCGATCTGGGGCGCCAAGGCGAAGATCGTCTTCGAATCCTCGTCGGTGCCCGGGCGTCTCTTCGGAGATCCGGTTCTCGCGTTCTCTCATCCCGAGTACCCTCTGCTCCTCCCGCTCTCGCTCGCCGCGCTCGGTGTGGCCGCCGGGCAGTGGGACGATCAGGCGCTGGCGCTTCTCTATCCGGTGTTCGCCCTCGCGACGCTCCTGGCGCTGTCGGGGTTCCTCGAGCGCCGGGTCTCTCGGGCCGCCGGTGCCCTCGCCGCGGCGCTCTCGGCCCTGTGCTTCTTTCTGTACGGGCCGGCCAACGTCGGCACGGCCGAGATCCCGCTCGCTCTGGCCGCGGTGCTCGCCGCGACGGCGGCGTCGGACTTCGTCGCCGCGGCCCCGGCGATGGATGCGCCGAGGCTGGCCGCTGCCGCGCTCTTCGCCGCCTCGCTCAAGGAGGAAGGCGGCCTCTTTGCCGTACTCCTGGCGGCGGCCATCGGGCTCAAGCTCAGGGCGGCCGGCGCCGCGCGTCGGGCCGCCGTGGGAGCCGCGGCGCTCCTCGTCCCGGTCGCGCTCCACGGGCTGCTCGAGATGCTCGCACGGGGTCACCGATCCTCGCGCGACTTCGACGTCGCGCTGCTGGCGCCCGGCCGATGGGCCGAGATTCCTCCGCGTCTTTCGGCCGCGCTCGCCCGCGCCGTTTCCGCCGACGTCCTCCCGTCGGTCGTGCCTCTTCTGGCCGTCGCCGTCTTCCTGATCGCGACGAAGCCCGGCTCCGGCGACTGGCTGCTCCCGGTCTTCGCGGCGCAGCTTGCCGCCTACCTCGCGGCGTGCACGCTCTCGACTTTCGGTCCTGCTTACGCCGTCGATTCGGCGTTGGCGCGCATCGCGATGACGCTCTTTCCGGCCTTCACTCTCGTGCTCGCGGCGAGGGCGCCGCTCATTCCGTCCCCGGGTGAGCCCACCAGTCGAGCGAGCCGGATCGGATCCCGGTAGCCGGCGAGATTTCGGCGGAATCGTCGCGGCGGGCCGCCGCGCCCCAGGGCCGCGGAACGATCGGGAAGAGAAGGAAGTGCTCCTCGTCGAAACCGCCCCGGGACTCCACGCCGATCTCGATCGGGCCGCTCCGGTTTGCGGAGAGGAGGGCTTGCGGCAGCGGGACCGTCAGGTACGGACGCCGGGAGTCCGTCGGGCTCGTCGGGGCGAGAATCGCGCCGCCGTACGAGACGTCGACGGCCGCGTTGGTCGGAATCACGAGCGGCGCGATGCGAACGTGAAGCACGGCGGGTCCCCGTGCCGGTAGGGCCCCTCGTGGAATCGTCTGGACGATGCGGACGCCGGCAGCCTCGACGCGGCCCCACTCCCAGTCGAGGGCCTGCCGCTGCCACGCGCAAGCCGCGACGAGCAGCACGAAGAGAAGGACGGCCGCGAGACGCCGCGGGACGGTGTCGAGGCCGGGCATCGCCGAGATTCCGAGGAGGATCAGTGCCGGCAGCAGCGGCAGCGCCAGACGCGGAAGCGCACCGAGGACGAGCCCCTGAGCGACGAGCATCGCGGCAAGCAGCAGTCCGAGCAGCTTTTCCGTGCGGGGTCGGCCTCCCAGCGGTGCGGCGATCAGCGTCGCCAGGCACGCCAGTGTCAGGAGCGGCTGGATGGTCCGGGAGAGGAAGGTCATTCGCGCATAGACGCGCGACCAGCGCGCATCGTAGTACTCGGTTCCGAGGAGCCCATGGACGGCCCGCCAGACGAGCTGCCGGCCGACGTCTCCGCCGGGTTCGCCGAGCGTTCTCTTCCAGTTCGCCCATGCCGTCCGCACCTGTTCGAACGGCGGCGGCTCTGGCCCGGGATGCTCCGCCTGCGCCGTCCAGCCGTAGTCGCGGCTCCCGGTGATGAAGGCGGGCGCGGTGCCGCGGAACGGATCTCCGGGTACCCGCGTCACGGCCCAGATCGGCGCGCAGAGCAGGGCGAATCCGAGAAGCAGAGGCCCGATCCGCCGGGCGCGGCCGTGCACCGCGAGGCTCGCGGCGCCGAGCGCCAGCGCGGCGGCTCCGGCGTTGGGGCGCACCAGGAAGAGGATGGACATCGCGACGCCGAGCAGGACCGCCCGGGACTTTCGCACCGGTGGATCGAGGAGAAGCGCGACGAGAGGGAGAAACATTGCCGCCGTCAACGCCTCGGACATGACGGCGCTCGACGCATCGCGCCACCGCAGCATGAGGACGAGCGCCAGATAAACCGCGGCCCCCCAGGCTGGCCCCCGCCGCCGTCCGACGAAGAGCGCGGCGGCGGCGATTCCCGCCCAGAGAAGCAGCGACTGGAGGACCACGATGCGCCGCTCCGCGCTCCCGTCCGGCCCCGCGGCGAGCGCCGCCCGCAGAAAGAGGATGTAGCCGGGCTTCGGAGGATGGTGCGTCGAGACGACGGGCGTGAAGATCCCCTCGCCGCGCCGCGCCCAGCCGAGGTCGATCGCGCTGTCGGACCAGAGAACGACCGGCGCGGAGAGTGCGGGCCAGAGATAGACCACGAGCCCGAGAGCTCCGAGGACGCCGACGGAGACGCGTCGCAGCGTTTTCACCCGGCGGGTCACTCGCTCGTCAGCCACACCGGCCAGCCGCCGCGGGTGTCGCCGGAAAAGCCCGACGGGATCCACTCGCCCCCGTCGACCTCGCTCTGGAGGCCCAGCACCGGGGGCGAAACGGGGAAGTAAACGAACTCGCTCGGACTCGTCTCGGGCCGCGTCGTCAGAGTGAGCCGCAGCCCCGACCGCCGTGCCCGCGCCGCCTCATCGGCGGTCAGATCGGCGCTGAAGAATGCGGGAAACGGAGCCGGATCGCCGGCCTCGCGGGAGAGAGCGGGCCGGCCGTCGATCGCGGCGACGAAGCCCTCCGAAAACGGCGGCTCCTGGAGCAGCCGGAAATGGAGTCGCCGCGGGGAGGCGGGAACGCGTCCCGACGGAACGAACTCCTCGATCGTCCGGTTCGGTCCTCGGACGAGCGCGTAGTCGTAGCCCGCCATGTCGGGAATGCGATGGAGCTCGAGCGCGAGGCCGAGAAGGACGACGCCGCCGAGGCCCGCGACCCACGGCCTCCAACGCAGCGACGGCAGCGTCGCGGCGACGAGAGCGGCCAGAAGCGGAACAAAGGGCAGCGCGAGCCTCGGATCGGCGCCGAAGAGCAGGGACTGGGCGACGACGATGAACGCGATTCCCGCGCCACCGAGCGCGAATCGTCCTCGCGCGACCAGGGCGCACAGGCTCAGCGCCACGAGTGTGGCGGCGAAGAGCCACCACCAGGACCGGACGAAGCGGTCGATCATCGGATAGACGTCGCCGCCCCATCTCGATGGAAGCTCCTCGGTCGAGAACAGTCCGTGCAGCAACCGCCACTCGAGCGAGCGCTCGCGGTTCTCGGTCCAAGGACGCAGGAAGTCCCGCCAGCGGTCTTCCACGCGGCGCAGCTGCCGGCGAGCGGTTTCGGCAGCGTCGGCGCCGACGGGCCACGCGCCGATGTCGTATCGCCAGTAGTAATCGGCGGTTCCCCACAGGAGCGTACGCGCGCCGTCACGGGGAAAGACCGAGCGATTGCCCGCGAAGTGAAGCAGGCCGACCCAGAGAAGCAGGGCGCCGGCGAAGGACAGAGCGCCGGCCGCCAGGGCGCGCGCTGATCCCACGCGCGCTTCGGAGATCGCGATCGCGATCGTGATGGCGACGAGCGAGATGCCCAGATTCGGCCGGATCGGGGTCAACAGTCCCGCGAGCGCCCCGGCGGCGGCGAGCCACGCCGGACTTCGCTGCCGGCCGAGCAGGACGCAGGCGACCGTCGCCATGCACGTCGCGGCCCCTATGGGCTCGCTCGCGACATAGTCGCAGCTGTCCCGCAACGGCAGGAACGCGGCCATGAAGAGGAGAAAGAGAATGGCGCTCGCCCGGCCGATCGTGCTCCAGAGTGCGAAAGCCAGGAGACCGGCTCCGGCGCAAACCAGGAGGGCGTCGAGGACCAGGAATCGGCGGTTCTCGGAGGCCGACGCGCCGAGGCCGGGCAGCAGGAGCCGCAGCAGCGCGACGTAACCCGGCTTGGTGAGGTGAGAAGCGTCGCTCGGATGCGAGTCGAGCCGTCCGGTGGCGGCCCAGTCCCGGGCGATGCGCAGGTCGTTGGCGGCGGTTCCCAGTCCGGGCACGGCGCGAAACGCACCGACGACGTAGAGCAGAAAGACGCCCGACCCGAGGAGGACCGCCGCAGAGCGCCCCGACGTCACAGGCTTCCGAGCAGCGTCTCGGGCAATCCGCCGAACGCTCCCGAGGACATCAGGAGCAGGACGTCGCCCGGACGGGCTTCGCGCCGAAGGATCGCGGGAATCTCGGCGATCGTCGAGGGGGCGAATGCGGGTTTGTCTCCGGCTTCGGCGAAGCGGCGGGCAAGCGCCGCTCGATCGATCTGATTGTCGGGAGCCAGACGCCGGGCGTGGAAGACGGGCGCGACGACGAGGGCGTCGGCTCCGGAAAACGCATCGGCATACTCGTCCTCGAACATCTTTCGGCCGGCCGTGTTCGAGCGCGGCTCGAAGAGCGCCCAGAGCCGCCGCCCCGGAAACCGCGCTCGCGCGGCCTGGATCGTGCCGCGCACGGCGGTCGGGTGATGGGCGAAGTCGTCGACGACCGCGATGCCGTTCGTCTCGCCGCGCAGGTCGAGGCGGCGGCGCACGCCCTCGAACCGCGGGAGAGCCCGGGCGATCTCTCCGGTCGAGACGCCGAGCCCGCGGACGAGCGCGATCGCGCCGAGGACGTTGCGCACGTTGTGCAGACCGGAGAGCGGCGAAGACAGGCGCGTGGCAGGAAGGCCCGCTTCGAGAAGCGTGAAGTCGGTGCCGTCCGGCCGGAAGGTGATCTCGCGGGCGGAGAACTCCGCCCCGGGGTCCTCGAGCGAAACCCGGACGACGGGAGCGGCGGCCTCCGCCGCGAGCGCCGCGACGCGCGGATCATCGGTGTTCAGGACGACGGCCCCGCCGGACGGCACGAGGCGGACGACCGCGCGGAACGCGTCGATCACCGCCGCGAGGTCCGGATAGAGGTCGGCGTGGTCGTACTCGACGTTGCCGACGAAGAGATGCTTCGGCTCGTAGTGAAGAAATTTCGGACCGCGGTCGAAGAAGGCGGCGTTGTACTCGTCTCCCTCGAGCACGAAGTGCGGGCCGCTTCCGTGCCGATATCCGCGGCCGAGATTCTTCATCTCGCCGCCGACGAGAAATCCCGGATCTCTTCCGGTGTCGAGCAGCAGCCAGGCCGTCAGGGCGGAGGTCGTGGTCTTGCCGTGCGTTCCGGTGATGACGACGGAGGTCCTGCCGGGCAGCAGGTGCTGGCGGACCGCCTGGGGAAGAGAAAGCACGGCCAGGCCGCGGCGCGCCGCCTCGGCCGCCTCGACGTTGTCGCGGAGGGCCGCATTTCCGACGATGACCGTGTCGCAGTCGGCCGGGACGTGCTCGGCGGCGAAGCCCCGGTCGACCCGAACGCCGAGGCTCTCGATCAGGGTGGACATGGGCGGATACAGCGGGCCGTCGCTGCCGGTGACGCGGTGGCCCGCCTCGAGCAGCAGCGCGGCCAGGGGGACCATGGCGGTGCCTCCGATGGGGACGAGGTGAAACCGCCGGATTTTGCTCATCTTTCGGCCCGGAGTTTGGTCTAATGGAGGCGTTTTCGGAAATAGGCCCGGATTTCCGAGGGTTTAGTCCCTTTGATTCGCAATGACAGGAGGAAACCGAAGATGCGTCATGCCCTGAAAATCGGCCGGCTGTCGGTTGCGGCGCTGTTCGCCGCAGCGGTCGCGCTGGCCCAGAAGCCCGCCGAAACCAAGCCGGCGGCCTCGGCCGCGCCGGCCCAGGCGGCCAAGGCCGCGCCCGGAAAGGCCGTAGCCGCCCCGAAGATCGAGATCGGTCAGGAGACCAAGGACATGGGGACGGTGCCCAAGGGGCAGGTCATCCAGACCGACTTCATCATTCACAACGCCGGCGCCTCGGACCTCGTGATCACCGACGCGCGCCCCTCGTGCGGCTGCACGGTTTCCTCCTTCGACAAGGTCATCAAGCCGGGAACCGAAGGCAAGGTTCACGCGAGCATCGACACCAAGAGCTTCTCGGGGCCCATCTCGAAGTCCGTGCTCGTCGTCTCGAACGACCCCGACCGCCCGCAGATGAACCTCTTCGTCAAGGCGATCGTCAAGCCCTTCGTCGACGTCGCGCCGCAGGCCTACGTTCGGTTCGCGGTCGTCAAGGGCGATCCGGCGTCGCAGGACGTGATCCTCATCTCGGAGGAAAAGGGCTTCAAGCCTTCTATTGCGGAATCCTCGCAGCCCTACGTCAAGGCGGAGATCACGCCGGCCGGCGACAAGGACAAGATCGCGGGCCGTCCCGGCGATCAGTACAAGCTCGCGGTGTCCGTCACGGGTGACGCCCCCGAGGGACTCCTCAATGCTCCGATCCGAATCAACACCGGCGTGCAGCAGCAGCCGACCCTCGAGGTCCCGGTCTCGGGCATCGTGCGGCCGCGCGTGTCGGTCACACCGATCACGGTCAACTTCGGCAACTTCACACCCGGCAAGGATCCGATCACCCGCAACATCGTCGTGACCAACAACAAGCCGGGAACGCCGGTCAAGGTCACCAAGGCGGAGGTCAACGTCCCGGGCTTC
The DNA here is from genome assembly GCA_963736455.1 of uncultured Acidobacteriota bacterium. Classification (GTDB taxonomy): domain Bacteria; phylum Acidobacteriota; class Thermoanaerobaculia; order UBA5066; family Gp7-AA6; genus DAHUXD01. The sequence goes on along the minus strand of CAVTON010000001.1, from coordinate 2,374,673 downwards.
GTCACCGACGTCGTCCCGACGCAGGAAGGCGTCTCCTACACGGTCGTCGTCAAGGCGAACGACAAGGTCAAGAAGGGCGCCATTGACGGGAAAGTGACGCTGTACACCTCCGACAAGGAGAAGGAGAAGATCGAGATCCCGCTCCGGGGCGAGGCGCTGTAGCGTCGTATCGCCCGTCACACTCGTCGAATCAAAAACGCCCCGGGCGACCGGGGCGTTTTTCTTTTTCGCCGGACGCTCGCCCCGGGGCACGCTAATCTAGAGCCCTCTGCGAGGAGTCCCGGACCCATGAAGCCACGGCCCGCCCCGACGCTCGCGACGCTCGCCGCCCTGACGATCGTCTACTTCGTCGCGGGCAAGCTCGGCCTGACGCTGGCGTTCCTGAATGCGAGCGCGACGCCGGTCTGGCCCGCCACCGGAATCGCCCTGGCCGCTCTCCTCGTGCTCGGGTACCGCGCCTGGCCCGCGGTCCTGCTCGGCGCGTTTCTCGTCAACCTCACGACGACGGGCACCCTCGCCTCCTCGGTCGGAATCGCGGTCGGCAACACGCTCGAGGCGGTGGTCGGAGCCTTTCTCGTGGTCCGTTTCGCCGACGGCCGGCATGCCTTCGACCGCGCCCGGGACGTCTTCAAGTTCACGTGTCTCGCGGCGCTCGGCGCGACGATGGTCAGCGCGACGATCGGCGTCGCGAGCCTCGAGCTCGCCGGCCTCGCGCGGCCCGCCGACTACGCTGCGGTCTGGTTGACCTGGTGGCTCGGGGATGCGACCGGGGCGATCGTCGTGACGCCGGTGCTGCTGCTCTGGAAGAGCCGCCCGGCCCCGCGGTGGACGCGTTCGCGAGTCTTCGAGGCCGTCCTGCTCCTGCTGCTGCTTCTGGCCGTGGGGGGGCTCGTGTTCGGAGGCTTCCTTCCTGCGGAGAACAAGAGCTATTCGCTCGAGTTTCTGTTCCTGCCGCTGCTCGTCTGGGCGGCGTTTCGCCTCGGGCCGAGAGAGGCGGCCGCCGCGACACTCCTGCTGTCCGCGATCGCGATCGCCGGCACGCTCGGGGATCTCGGCCCCTTCGTCGAGAAATCCCGCAACGAGTCGCTCCTGCTGCTCCAGGCGTTTCTCGGCGTCGTGACGATCACGACGATCGCGCTCGCCGCCGTCGTCACGGAGCGCCGGCGCGTCCAGGATTCCCTGTCGCTTCTGGAAACGGCCGTGGACAACGCGATCGAGGGCATCTTCATCCTGACGCCGGCCCGCGGCAATCCCATGCCCCGCATCACGTTCGTCAACGAGGCGTTCCGCCGCATCACCGGGCTCGACGCGTCGGCGGTGAAGGGCCAGACGCTGAGGGCTCTGCCGCTCGTCGAGAACGTCCTCGAATCCTCGACGGGCGTGCGCCGCAGTCTTTACGCCAACCAGCGGTTCCACAGCGAAGGGCTCCGCATGCGCCGGCCGAACGGAACGGAGGGCGTCGTCGAGCTCGAGCTCGCGCCGATGCCGGAGAACGCTCCGGCCCCGACGCACTGGATCGGGGTGCTGCGCGACGTGACCGAGCGGGCCGCGCATCTCGAGGTCCTCGAGCACCAGGCTCTCTACGATCACCTGACGAACCTTCCCAACCGGGTGCTTCTCCGCGACCGTCTCGACCAGGCGATTCGCAGCGCCGGCCGGCAGGATGCCTCGCTGGCCCTCCTGGTGATGGACCTCGACCGCTTCAAGGAGATCAACGACACGTTCGGACACCAGTTCGGAGACCTGCTCCTGAAAGAGTTCGGCCAGCGCCTGCGCGGGCTGCTGCGGACGGCCGACACGGTCGCCCGGCTCGGCGGCGATGAGTTCGCGGTGCTGCTGCCGGAGGCGGGCGGCGCCGGCGACGCGGCGTTGATGGCCGAGAAAATCCTCGCGGCTCTCGGGCCTCCGTTCACGGTCGAGGGACAGAGCCTGGACGTCTCCGCCTCGATCGGGATCGCGCTCTGTCCGCGCGACGGAGACGACTGGGGCACGCTGCTTCGCTGCGCCGACGTGGCGATGTACGCCGCGAAGCAGTCGAGCGAGGGCTACGTCGTCTATTCCGCCGGCGACGACACCTTCGGCGAGAGCGGCGTGACCCTGATGCGGGAGCTGCGCGCGGGAATCGAGAGCGACCAGCTGCACCTCGAGTACCAGCCCCAGGTGGACATGCGGAGCGGCCGCGCGACGGCGGTCGAGGCGCTGCTGCGCTGGCGGCATCCGCGGCGCGGGCTCCTGCTGCCGGGCCAGTTTCTTCCCGCGGCCGAGCGGACGGGCACGATCAAGCCGGTCTGCGAATGGGCCCTCGAGACGGCGGTCCAGCATTGCCGCAGCTGGCACGAGAGCGGCCGGGCAATCCAGGTCGCCGTCAACGTGTCGGGCCGGAACCTCCGAGACCCGCTCCTCTCGGAGCGCCTGTCGCGTCTGCTCGGCAACGCGAAACTCGACCCGGGCTTTCTCAAGCTCGAGATCTCGGAGCAGGGCGTCGCGGGCGATCCCCACGGCGCCATCGCCGCGCTCGCGCGACTCAAGTCCTCGGGCGTGCATCTGGCGATCGACGACTTCGGAGGCGGCGAGTCCTCCCTGTCTTCGCTCAAATACCTTCCGGTCGACGAGATCAAGATCGCCGGATCTCTCGTGCGGGCGATGGCGAAGGATCAAAGGGACGCCGCGATCGTCCGCTGCGCGATCGAGCTGGGGCACCGCCTGGGCCGCACGATCGTCGCCCAGGACGTGGAGGATCTCGAGTCCTGGGAGATGCTCTCGGAGTTCGGTTGCGACTTCGCGCAGGGCCGCTACGTCAGTCCGGCTCTGCCGCGCGAAGAACTCTCTCTCTGGCTCGACCAGGCTCTCCGGGCCGTCTGATCCGCTCTCCGGCTCAGCTCCGGCGGATGCGCTTCAGGATGTCGCCGTCCCACTCGTACCGGAGACGCTTGCGGCCCCGGGCCGCGCCCTTCTGGAGCGCGTAGCCGTAGATCAACGGCAGTGAGACCGAGGTCTCGACGAAGGCCATCTCGTGCGTCGCCTTCTTGGACACCTTCCCCCACGACGTGGCCTCCGAGAGGGTCGAGCCGCCGAGGCCTCCCCAGTGGGGAGCGTCCGTCGTGACCTGCAGGGCGTACTTGTGGCCGCCGGTGTCGATGCCGAAGATGTAGGACATCACGATCGAGTCGTTGATGTAGTTCTTCGGGACGCCACCCGAGACGTACACCGCCGCCGTCGCCGGGCTCTGGACGACGATCTGCGTCAGCTCGTAGTTGTCGCGGATCGACGAGATCTCGAAGGGCTTCTTTCCCGCCTTGCGCGCGCGGTGGTAGTGCTCGGTCAGGCCGATGCCGATCGAGGAGTCGTTCAACGCCGGAACGAAGAGCGGAACGCCGCGGCGCGCGCACGCTCCCAGGATCGAGCCCTCATCGCGCTTGCAGCCCTCCGCGAGCAGCGCGAGAAACGCGCGCGAGGAAAGGCTCCTTCCGGCGAGCGTGTCGGCGAATTTCGAGACGGCGAGGTCCGTTTCCCAGTACTTCTCCTCGTCGATGAAGGTGTCGTAGAGGCGGTCGATGTAGAGATCGCGAAGCTCCCGGTCGTCCGCCTCGGGATGGCCATGGTAGTGACGGCCGCCCCGCACCTGGTAGTAGTCCTGCGAGATGATGGCGCCGGTCGAGACGACGACGTCCACCATGTTCTGCTCGATCAGGTCCACGATCACCTGCCGCATGCCCGCGGCGATGAGCGATCCCGCCATGCCGAGCATCACGGTCGGCCGCTGCCGGTCGCGCAGCATCGCCTCGAAAACGCGGGCGGCCTTGCCGAGCGCACGGGCCTGGAACGAAGCCTCGCGATAGGCGTCGAGGAGCTGCGCGACGGTCGTCCGCTTTCCGACCTTTATCGGCGTCGTCGGACGGCCGAGGAGCGCCTTCTTGCGCTTGCGGTCGACGCCGACCGCCGCGGCGTGGACGTATTCGTCGGCGGTGTGCGGGGCGCCTTTTCCTTTCGATCCCATCGGCGAGGTCCTCCTGAAAGGATGCGGTAGGCCGCCATGGCGGCGGCGTAACCCGAATCGATGTTGACCGCCGTGACCCCGTTGGCACACGAGTTGACGGCGGAGAGAAGCGACGCGAGGCCCTGGAACGCGGCGCCGTAGCCGCGGGAGGTCGGCACGGCGACGATGGGCCGGCCGACGAGTCCCCCGAGGACCGAGAAAAGGGATCCCTCCATGCCGGCGCAGACGACGATGACGTCGGCGCGCTCGATCTCCTCGAGCCGGGAGAGCAGCCGCAGCAGGCCGGCCACGCCCACGTCCGGCACAAGGCTCGATGAGACGCCGAGGTACTCGAGCGTGCGGCGCACCTCTTCGGCGACGGGGGTATCGGAGGTCCCGGCAGTGACGACGACGACGTTTGCCTCGATCCGCGGCATGGGCTTTCCGACCGAGACGATCAGCGTGCCGGAGAGCGGGTCGTAGTCCGCCCGGCCCGGCAGGGGAGAGAGCGAGACTTCCTCCCACATCTCGGGCGGCAGGCGGGTCACGAGCACGTCGTGGGCGCGGGAAAGCTGGCGGCAGATCTCGGTGACCTGGGCGGCCGATTTGCCCAGCGCGAGGACGACCTCGGGAAATCCCACGCGGCGGCGCCGGTCGAGGTCGAGCGTGTAGTCCGGACCGCGCATGCGCCGCATTCTATGCGGAGGTTGCAACGCCGCCGCGAAGGCGCTATCGTCCCGGGCCTTCGACGCTCTTTGACTCGTTTGGCTAAGGGAAGCGGGTGAAAATCCCGCGCGGCCCCCGCCACTGTCACCGGGGACGCCTCGGGCGGCAAACCACTGGACGCGAGAGATCGGCTGGGCCGGTCGCGCGCCCGGGAAGGAGCCCGCGGCGGAAGATCCGGAAGCCAGGAGACCTGCCGGACGACTCGTTTTTCTCGGACGGGGTGAACCGAGAGAGGACGCGTCTTCCGATGCCCGGAGCGCGGGACGCCTCTCGAACCGTCCGAGATCCTTCGTCGGATCGAACGGGAGGTTCGAATGACGACCGCGGTCCTGCTGGTTTTCCTCGGCGCCCTGTCCCGGCTGATCCCCCATCCTCCCAACTTCGTCGCTCTCGGAGCGCTCGCTCTGTATTCGGGCGCTCGTCTGCCGCGCCGCTCCGCCTTTCTCGTTCCGCTCGCCGCGATGGCCCTCGCGGACCTGGTCATCGACTTCGGAACGGGGCGCGCCGTCTTCTCGACGATGCGGATCGCGATCTACGGGTCCTTCGTCCTGATCGTTCTCGCGGGGCGTCTCGCGCGCGATAGGTCGGGGCCGCTCCGCCTGACGAGCCTGTCGGTCGCGGCGTCGGTTCTCTTCTTTGCCCTTTCGAATTTGGCCGAGTGGATGGGCGGTGCGCTGTACCCGAAGACCGCGGCCGGCCTCGCGCTCTGCTATGCGGCGGCGATTCCGTTCTTCTCGAACACGTTCTTTGCCGATCTCCTGGGAACGGCGGTTCTCTTCGGGCTCGACGGGCTCTCCCGGCGCGAGCGCCGGCGGACACTGGCGGCCGCGGCGTGCGTCGCGCTGCCGTTTCTCCTGGCTCCGCCCGAGGCGCGGGCCCAGCAGGTTCCCCCGGCCTCCGCGGACGTGGTCGTCACGGCGACATCGGTTCCGGAGGACGAGAACGAGGTCGGTTCGGCGATCACCGTGATCACGCGGCAGGAGCTCGAGCAGCACGAATCCGTCACCGTCTCGGACGTCCTGAGGTCGGTGCCGGGACTCGACGTGGTCCAGCAGGGAACGCCCGGCTCGCTGACGTCGCTCTTCACGCGCGGCACAAACTCGACGCAGACGCTCGTCCTGGTCGACGGCGTGCGCATGAACTCGCCCTACTTCGGCGGCTACGACTGGTCCGGCCTCACGACCGAGAACATCGACCGGATCGAGATCGCTCGCGGGCCCTTCTCCGCTCTCTACGGCTCGGACGCGATCGGCGGCGTCGTCCAGATCTTCACGCGGCCGGGGTCCGAGGGCGTGTCGGGCCGGGCGACGGGCGAGGCCGGGAACCAGGGCCAGGGTCAGGGATCCGCGTTCGTCTCGGCCGGCGAAGGACCGTTCTCGGCGGCGGGGAGCTATCGCTACGAGGCCTACGACGGCAACGGGCCGAACTCCGACTGGCGCCAGCGAAACGGCTCGGCGTCGCTCCAGGCTCGCCTCGGCGACGCCGGCCGGATCGGCGTCGAGTGGGGGCTCGTCGACGGCGAGGTCGGCAATCCCGGCGCGATCGGCGGCTTCGGTTATCCGTCGACGGCGCGCGGCTTCACGCACGAGTCGCGCGTGTCCGTGCCCGGCAACTTCGCGCTTTCCGACGACAACCACCTCGACGTGCTGCTCGCGGGCGTGCAGTCGGAGCCGGCGTACCGGGACCCGGCGGGCGGTTTCGAGTCTCAGACGGATGCGCGCACGCTGCAGGCGAGCGTCTCGGACACGGCGAGGCTCGGCAACCACACGCTGACGGCCTTCGGATCCTGGGAGCGCTGGAAGGTGGACGACGCGTCGAACTTCGGCGTCAACCTTGATGACGCGAGGACGACGCTCTGGGGGCTCGGCGCGCAGGACACCGCGATCCTCGGCGCGTTCACGGTCACGGCGGGCCTGCGTTACGACCACTACACGACGTACGGCGACGCGTGGAGCCCGCGCGGCACGATCGCGTGGCTCTCGCCCGACCGGCTCTGGAAGCTTCGGGCATCCGGCGGAACCGGCTTCCGGGCGCCCTCGATCGGGGAGCTCTACTATCCGTTCTCCGGAAACCCGGACCTTCAGCCCGAGAAGTCCGTATCGGCGGAGGTCGGCGGGGAGCGCTACATCGGAAACGGCAAAGCCGAAGTCTCGTTGTTCTGGAACGATCTGAAGGATCTGATCGTCTACGACTTCAATTCGGAACGGGACGTCAACGTCGGCCATGCCCGCACCTCCGGCGTCGAGATCGGCTGGCAGCAGACGATCGTCCCGGAGCTGGCGGTGGACGCGACGTACACGTTCCTGAAGACCGAAGACGTCCAGACCGGGGACCCGCTGTTGCGGCGGCCGAAGAACAGCGCCGCCCTCGGAGTCAGCTGGATGCCGATCCCGACGCTCAACCTCTCGCCGCGCCTGCTCTACGTCGGCTCCCGCGCCGACGCCGATCCCGGCTCGGGAGACCCGATTACCGACCCGTCCTACCTCCGCGTGGATCTCGTCGCCCGCTGGCAGGCGAGCGCAAACCTCGCGCCGTACCTTCGGGCAATCAACCTGACGAACCACGCATACGAGGAGGCCGCCGGCTATCCGGCGGCGGGCCGGCTCGTCAGCGCGGGTTTGGACGTAAAGTTCTGATCGTCATGCCCCGCATCACGAAGGTCTACACGCGGTCGGGCGACGACGGGACGACCGGCCTCGGCGGCGGACAGCGCGTCGGCAAGGACTCGCTCCGCATCGAGGCCTACGGCACGGTCGACGAGCTGAACAGCGTCATCGGCATCGCGCTCGCCTCGGGGCTCAACGAGACGATCGGGGCGCCGCTCGCGGCGATCCAGAACGAGCTCTTCCATCTCGGATCGGATCTCTGTGTCCTCGAGCCGGACAAGGCGCGGATGCCGGTTCCCGGGATCGAGGAGAGGCACGTCGTCGCGCTCGAGACGCTGATGGACCGCCTCTCGGAGGAGCTCTCGCCGCTCGAGAACTTCATCCTCCCGGGCGGCAGCGCCGGTGCGGCGCAACTGCACGTCGCCCGCACCGTCTGCCGCCGCGCCGAGCGCCTCGTCGTCGCGCTGTCCCGCGAGGAGGCCGTCGGGGCCTGGACGGTCCGCTATCTCAATCGTCTCTCCGACGCTCTCTTCGTGATGGCGCGGCACGAGAACAAGCGCCGCGGCGTGCCGGACGTGCTCTGGAACAGCCGGGCCTAGCCAGAGACGCGGCGCCGTGAAGCCCCGCGCGCTCGTCGCCTGGAGCACGGGCAAGGACAGCGCGTTCGCGCTGCACGTCGCGCGCGAGCGAGGCGACGTCGAGATCGTCGGCCTGCTGACGACGCTGACCTCGGGCTTCGGGCGGGTCTCGATGCACGGCGTGCGGGAGGAGCTCCTCGACCGGCAGGCGCGGGCGCTCGGTTTGCCCTGCCGGAAGGTCTGGATTCCGCCCGTCTGCGTCAATGCGGACTACGAGCGTGCGATGGGCGAGGCCATGGCCGCCGCTCGGGCGGATCGAATCACGCGCATCGTGTTCGGCGACCTCTTTCTGGCGGACGTGCGCGCCTATCGCGAACGGCAGCTCGAGGGCTCGGGCATCGTTCCGGAGTTCCCGCTCTGGGGAAGCGACACCGCCGCGCTCGCGGCCCGCATGATCGGGGCCGGGCTGGAGGCGACGGCCGTCTGCGTCGACCCGCGGGTCCTCCCGGAGTCCTTCGCCGGCCGGCGCTTCGACGCCGCCTTTCTCGCCGACCTGCCCCCGGGCGTCGATCCGTGCGGCGAGAACGGCGAATTCCACACGTGCGTCACCGGGGGCCCGATGTTCCGGGCGCCGCTCGACGTGGCCGTGGGCGCCGTGGTGACTCGCGACGGCTTCGTCTTCGCCGACGTCGCCCCTGCGGCCGGACCCGCGGCGTGACCGCGCCGAGGATCGTCTCGCTCCTCCCTTCGGCGACGGAGATCGTCGCCGCGCTCGGTTTCGCCGACGCGCTCGTCGGCCGGTCGCACGAGTGCGACTTTCCGGCCGAGGTCGAGGAACTTCCGGTTTGCACCGCGCCCAGGGTCGACCCGCGCGGCGATTCGGGGGCGATTCACCGCTCGGTGAGCGCGCTGCTCGCGCAGGCACTCTCGGTTTATCGGGTGGATGCGGCACGGCTCCGCGCGCTCGCTCCGACGCACGTCGTGACGCAGGTCCAATGTGAAGTCTGCGCGGTATCGCTCGAGGACGTCGAGGAAGCGCTCGCCGGATGGGTGGAACGGCGCCCTGCTCTCGTCGCCCTGGATCCCGGATCCCTCGAGGGCGTCTTCGACGACGTCGAGCGTGTGGCCGCCGCGCTCGGCGCGAAGCCGCGCGGGACCCGGCTCGCGGCGCAGCTGCGTGACCGCATGGCGCGGATCGCCGCGATCACCTCCGGCATCGAGGAAAAGCCGAGCGTCGCCACGGTCGAATGGCTCTCGCCGCTGATGACGGCCGGCAACTGGATGCCGGAGCTCGTCGCGATGGCGGGCGGGCGCGACGTCTTCGGCGAGGCGGGGCGGCCCTCGGCGTGGATCGAGTGGGACGCGGTGCGCGCCGCCGACCCGGACGCGCTGGTCGTGTTCCCGTGCGGATTTTCTCTCGAAAGGGTCGAGAGCGAGATCGGGGCTCTCACCGCGCTTCCGGGCTGGGGCGAGCTTGCGGCGGTGCGATCCGGCCGCGTCTATCTGACGGATGCCAATCAGTACTTCAATCGCCCGGGTCCGCGCCTCGCCGAGACCCTGGAAATTCTGGCCGAGATGCTCCATCCCGGTCATTTTCGGTTCGGGCACGAAGGCACGGCCTGGCGCGGGCTCGGCTCGGGTCCACGCCTTTGAGGCGTCTTAAACCGCGAGCGGCGGCTCCCGCCCGCATACAATCGGTTCCGTGCGACGGCTCTGCGCGCTCGCGCTCGTGATCGCGGCCATTCCGGCGGCTGCGGCCTTCGTGCCCGCGCTCGCCGGCGGCGGCGTCGCGCGCTGCGAGATGGCATGTCATCGCGGAGCCTCGGCCACAGGCGCCAGCTGCTGCCTCCTCGGGGCCGACGGCGGAGCAACCCTCGCCTCCTGTTCCGGGTCCCGCAACGGCGTGCCGCCCGCGCCGGTCTGCCGCATGTTCCCGCCGAACCCGTCCGCGCTCCTCCTGCGGCCGCTCGCCGCAGCGCCCGTCGACCGGGGCGAGGGCGCCGTCGAGGTCTCCCGCCCGTCCGAGCCTCCCGACCCGGTTCCCCTCGCGCTCTCCTGATCCTCGTCTCGCTCATCCACCAGGAAAAGGAGAGTCTCCATGCGACTGCGGAAGGTTCTTTCCGCGGCGGCGGCCATTGCAGCCGCGGCCGCGATTCTGATGCCCGGCCAGACCCTCGCCTGCTCGATGTGCCGCTGCAGCGATCCGGTGTTCAGCGCGCTCGGCCAGGGGCTCTACACGCACTCGGGATTCAAGATGGCGCTCGACTGGAGCCGGTCGGATCAGAGCGAAGGACCTCCCGACGATTTCGAGGCCCAGGTCCGCAACACGCTCACGCTCACGCTGTCCTATTCGTGGCAGGAGCGGTTGACGTTCGTTGCGCAGGTCCCCTACGTCTGGGCCCACCAGAACGCCACGGATGGCATCGAGAACACCACCGGTAACGGCGATCCCTCGTTCTACGTCTACGGCCGGCTCTGGTCGTCGAATTTTGCGCAGGGACTCGGCCGCCGTGCGTGGCTGTCGGCGATGGTCGGCGTCAAGACGCCATGGGGGCAGAACGACGCGACGGAGGACGGCGAGCGGCTGGACGAGCACGTGCAACCGGGAACCGGAGCGACGAATCTGACGGGCGGTCTGTCGTTCCTCTACCTCTTCGACGGCGAAGACTCGATGTACACGTCGGTGGCCTACACGGGAACGGGCCGCAACGACGTCGGCTACAAGTACGGCGACAACTTCCAGGTCAACGTCGTCTACGACCGCAAGCTCGCGGACTGGATCGACGGCCTGTTCGAGGTCAATTTTCTGGATGCCCGGCGCGATCAGGTCGATGCGGCGGGCCTGATCGACCCGAACACGGGCGGGCAGTCGCTCTATCTCACTCCCCGCGTCGCGATCCATGTCGCTCGCGGTTTGGTCGTGCGCGCCGCGGCCCAATTTCCGGTCGTGAAGGACTTGAACGGCATCCAGGACATTCAGCCAACCTACTCCGGGGGCCTGACCTACGTCTTCTGATTTCGGGGAGCGATGAAGCAACCTCGTCATGGATTCCGCGAAATGCGCCGCCGGGCCGTCCTCGCCCTCGTCTGCGTCCTCGCGCCGGCCGCGGTGCGGCTGGGCGCGGCCTCCATGGACGTCCCTGCAGTGCATTGCCCGATGGAGTGCCACCGTGGGGCGGCCGTCAACGGCGCCGCCTGCTGTCCGATGGCCGGCGGGCCCGCCGGCCTCGAATTCCGATGCTGTTCCCACGCCTCGGACTTCGTCCCGACTCCCCTCGGGCACACGCCGATGCTTCCGCCGTTCACGATCGTGCTCTCGTTGCCCTGGAGGTCGGGCGCCGTCGCCGCCGGGGCCCGCCCCGATCTCCGATCGGCCTTTCTCCGCTCTCCCGACAAGGTGCCGCTCCGCTCCTGCTGATTCCGCCCTCTTCCGGATCGGCAACGACGAAAAAAGGAGAAGCATCGTGAAAGGTCAGTCGCGCCTCTGGCGGCGGATGGGCAGCGCCAGCTGCCTCGGAATCCTGTGTCTCGTCCTGCTCTTCGCGAGCCCCGGTCAGATCCTCGCCTGCGCCTGCGGCTGCGGCGTGTTCGAGGTCGGGTCCGGACTCATGTATCCGGTCAAGCTCGGGGGGTTTGCTTCCTTCGAATACGACTACATGAACCAGAACCAGAACTGGAGCGGCACGTCGAAAGCGCCGGCTGCGGACAATGACGACAAGCAGATCAAGACGAACTTCTACAATGCCGATTTCCAGTACATGTTCGACCGCAAGTGGGGCGTCATGGTGAACGTGCCCTACTGGAACCGGTTCTTCCTGACGGACGACGGCGGGGATCTGGCCGGATATCACTACAGCAGCCTCGGCGACCTGCGTCTGACCGGCGTCTATTCGGGATTCTCGGACGACATGTGCACCGGGATCACGTTCGGCTTCAAGCTGCCGACGGGCGATTACACCGTCCCCGGTCCCGATCGCGACAACCAGATCGGGACGGGAAGCACGAACACGCTGCTCGGCGGGTATCACCAGGGGAAGTTGACCAGCGACAACAGCTGGGTCTGGTTTACCCAGGTGCTCTGGGACAACGCGATCGCATCGAGGAACGACTACCGGCCGGGCGACGAAGTGGATCTGGCGACCGGGTTCTATTTCAATGCCGGCCAGCTCTCGAGCAAGACCTCGATCGCCCCCGTGCTTTCGGTCCTGTTCTCGCAGCGCTGGCGGGACAGCGGCGAAGAGGCCGACCCGGACAACACCGGCTTTACGCGGGTGATTATCGCCCCCGCGGTCCAGTTCACGCTCTCGGACATCCAGGTGTTCGCGCAGGTCGGTTTCCCCGTCTACCAGAACATGAACGGGAATCAACTCGTCACCAGGGAGTACTACAAGTTTTCGATCGGTTACAACTTCTAGGAGGACAGACCATGGAGACACACCGGCGGTGGCGAGGTTTGATCTTCCTGCTTCTTCTTGCGGCGGCCGCCCCTCCCCGGGCGGCCGCGGTCGACGCCGGTCAGCCGGCGCCTGCGCTCGTCGTACCGGAGCTCGACGGCACGAGCTTCGACCTGAAGCAGCAGCGCGGCAAGGTCGTACTCGTGAACTTCTGGGCAACCTGGTGCGAGCCGTGTCGCCAGGAGGCTCCGATCCTCGAAGCGTTCTACGAGGCACAGCACGCCAACGGCCTGGTGCTCCTCGCGCTCTCCTTGAACCGTCCGCGAGAGCGGGATGCCGTTCAGAAGGCCATGCACTCCATGACCTGTCCGGTCGCCATCGCGGCCGAGGCCTCGACCAACGGCTTTGGAGCCGTCCGGGTACTCCCCGTGACCTACGTCATCGACCGGGAAGGGATCGTGCGCGCCCGCCTGGGGGCCGGTACTCCCTTGACCATGGCACAGCTCGAAGAAATCGTGCGTCCCCTGCTCCACGCAGGCGACTCGACGACGGCTCGCTGATCGGGCGGCCCATGAGGTCCGCGGGGCACTTCCGGCGGATCAATCCGTTAGAAACGCCTTGGTGAGGAAAACCGCCATCTGGCCGCGCGTGTTCGGGTTCGTGGGGCAATACTCGAGCGGGGCCGTCTGGCAGCCGCCCGTGATGCCCTCGGCATAGAGCTTTTCGATCCAGTTGGCGAACTGGCTCGGACACATCACGTCGCCGAAGATGCCGGTGCAGTCGGGCGGGACGTAGGCGGAGCCGTGCTCCGTCTTCAGAAGAAAGACCGCCATCTGGGCGCGCGTGACCGGATTGGCAGGACAGTAGAGTCCCGGGGCGCAGCCGCCGGTGATGCCCTCGGCCGAAAGCTGCTCGACCCAGTTGGTGAAGGTCCCGGGGCACGGCACGTCCGTGAACTCTCCGGAGCAGGAGGGCGGAAGGTAGTTCGAGCCGTGCTCGGCCTTCAGCAGGAAGACGGCCATCTGGTCGCGGCGCACCGAGTCGTTGCGGCAGTAGTTGCCGCCGCCGCAGCCGGCGGTGATCCCGGCGCGGAAAATCGCTTCGACGTAGTCGTGGAATCCGTCGCTCTGCGGCACGTCGAGGAAGTCGGCCATCCAGGCGCTCTGCAGGAAGCCGGCGGTCGTGTCCGGGTTGAAGACGGCCGCGTCGTTGAGGCTTCCCGCCGGCAGCGCCGGAGTCGTCGCGTCGATCTGCATGGGGCCGACGACGTTGACGCCGGTCGCGGACTGGCCCGACAGGGTGACGGTCGCGCCGTCCTGGTAGAGCGCGCCCGTGAGGGTGATGGGCGTGCCTCCCGACGCGGGACCGGAAGTCGGCGAGATCGCGTTGATCGTCGGGATCGTGATCCGGTAGATGACGCCGACGCCGTGGGCGCCGCCGGTCGAGGCCGTGCCATAGAGAGCGAAGTCACCCCCCTGAATGACGCCGCCGTACGGCACCGAGCCGCTCGCGTTGGCGAAGTCGTGCGCCGATGCGGTCAGTTGCCCCGCGAGCGTCATGCGATAGACCGTGCCGCCGCTGTTCCCTCCGCCACTCGGCGCGGTTCCGTAGAGCAGGCCGCCGGCGGCCTGGATCAGCGAGGATCGAGGGTTCGTGCCGTCGGCCGAGGAGAACGTGTGGAAGACGGAGTAGGTCGTGCTGTCCTTGCGCACGCGGAAGGCCGTTCCCCCGCCGCTGCCGCCGAACACGGTCGTCCCGTAGAGAAACGAGTCGCTCGCCTCGATGAGCGAGGCCTGCGGATCCTGGCCGTCGGTGCCGCCCGTGAACGTGTGGAGCGTCGAGAAGCTCATGCCGTCCGTGTTCACGCCGAACACCGTGCCGAGGCCCGAGCCGTTGTGTCCCATCTCGGTCGTGCCGTAGAGCCGGCCGTCGGAGGCGAGGAGCAGGCCCGCGTACGGAAACGAGCCGTCGGTGACGCCGCTGCCGAAGCCGTAGATCACGGCGTAGTCGCTGCCGGACGTGTCCATCGAGAACACCGTGCCGAAGCCGTTCGCGCCGTTGTTTCGCGCGACGCCGTAGAGCGTCGTGCCCGAGATCTGCAGCCGTCCGAAGGGAGTGCCGCCCTCGTTGGCGCCGTCGAAATGATGGATGACCGAGAAATTGTTGCCGTTGGTGTCGATCTTGAAGATGACGCCCGCGCTCGAGTTGCCGCCGTCCTGGCACGTGCCGTAGAGAAAGCCGTCGGCCGCGAGGATCAGGGAGGCGTACGGCCCGGAGCCGTCGGTCGTGTTGAAGCTGTGGAGCACGATGAAATTGCCTCCGTCGGGATCGAGCTTGAAGACGGAACCGACCCCGTGCTCGCCGCCGGCCGTGGCCGTGCCGTAGAGCTTGCTGTCCGAGTCCTGAACCAGACCCGCGCGGGGGTTGTTACCCTCCGCAACCTCGAGACTGTGGATCGCGGTGTAGCCCTGCGCCGCGCAGATCGACGGGTCGAGCAGGGTGGCGAGCGCCGAAAGCGGCAGGACGCAGCGGACGAGCCGGCGGAGAGACACACGGATCATGACGCCTCCATCGAGGCGGGAAATTCTTTCACAGGTCGGCGGCCCGGGGGAGCCTCCGGGTGACGGGACCTTCGCCGTCTTCCGTGTCGCTTTTCGCGCTCGGGATGGCGCCTGGGGTGGAAGGCGTAGCCGAGGACCAGGAGAAGCCCGAGGCCGGCGTGAATGAAGCCGGTGGCGCGAACCGTCCCCGTCTCGACGAAGACCTGGATCAGGTAGCCGGTCAGAACGAGGGGCAGGAACAGGACGAGCATCGCCGTTCCGGTCTTCTTTCCGTCCGGCTCACCCTGGCGCAGCTTCTCCAGCGCGTGGCGGCGCAGCAGCAGTCCGATGCCGAAGACCGCCAGCGGCGCGACGAGGACATGGGCCTTCAGGAAGCCCGGCTGCCAGGGATGGCCCGCGCGCGAGTCCGGATCGGGGCTCGGGACGAAGTACTTGAAGGCTCCATAGGAGAGGCCCGTCAGCGAGATCGCGACGAGAGCCGCGTGATTCCACCAGGCCTCCCAGCGCTTCATGGCTTCGGGGCCCCCCGCAGGACCCGGTGGAGCGCGAGCACGCGGCGCGCGGCGTCGGTCGTGGCGCGCGCCGTCAGCGTCGCCCCCGTCACGCCGCGGATTCCGCGCTTCATGGAGAGCTCATCGTCGAGCGGCTTGCCCTGGAACTGCTCGTACCAGTGAGGCCGGGGCATGTACTCCTCGGGCTCGGAGAAGGACAGCACCTCGATGCGGGCGATCGCACCGGCCGGATCCACGACGACCATGATCGTCTCCGGCATCGTGCGGACCGTGTGCGTATCGAAGTAGGCCGTGCCGGCCGGCTTGCCGTCCCGGGTCGCCGCGTAGTAGGTCACGAGTGCGGACGGCAGATCCTCGTCGCCCGAGAGTTTCTGGGCCGCCTTCTGCTGCGCCGCGGTCAGGTACGCGGTGCGATGCTCGATCGCCGCTCCGGGGAAAGCGAGCTTCAGAGCCTCCTCGGGGGTCAGGAGGACCTTCGCGGCGGCCGCGGCGGCGGCGAGCAATCCCGCCGCCGCCACGAACGAGCGCGCGAGAACTAGAACACGTATCCGAGCGCGACGTTCCAAAGGTTGACTCCGGTCTGCGCGGCATTGTGCCGCTGTTGCCAGTCGGCCTTGAGAATGAGCTGGGGGATCGGCTGAAACACGGCGCCCAGGGTCCAGCCGTGGACGTCGTTTTCCGGGTTGCGGGCGTAGCCGACCGGCACCGCCGCCTGCGTGTCGTACTGCTCGTACCGCGCGAACGGGATGAGGTTCATCCTCGATCCGGACACGAGCGACAGCACGTCGAATCCGGCCTGTCCGTACCAGCCCTCCTGCGTGCTGCCGACCGATTCGTCGCCCTCGAAGTTGTTCAGCTGGTTGATGAGGTCCGCCTGCTGGATGGTCGTATGGGCATAGATGCCGCGAACCCAGATTCCCCGCCAGCGCCAGTCGACGTGGGCCTCGACGAGCGTCGTCAGGCCGCTGATCTTGTCGCCCGACGGCGTGAATTGCCCCTGCCCCGAGTCTCCCGAGAAGACCGACGCGCCGGCGAGAAGGCCGGGGACGGCCGTGAAGTCGACGCGTCCGGCGAAGGCCCAGCTCTTCGCGAGGGCCTCGGAGCCTTCCTGGGATCCTTCGTGGATTCCGCCCTCCGCGGTGTAACCGGCCGCGTTCAGACCGTTGACGCCGTACAACTGATAGGAGACCGGTCCGCAGGTGCCGTAGAAACCGGTACCGATCTCGCGCCACGTCGTCGGGATGATGACCTCGTCCACGTCCGGACGGCGGGCTCCCAGAAATGCCGTCGGCTCGTGGAGCTGGTTGATCAGGCCCGAGGGAATCAGGATCAGGCCCGTGCGCGCGTTGAACAGCGGCGAGTTCGTATAGTCGATGTAGGCGAACTCGACCTCGGCCTCGCCGCCCTTGTCGGACGCCACGACGGCGTTCTCGTATTCGATCTCCGAGTTCAGGACGAAGTGCTGGTCGAACTTGTAGCCGATGTACACGACCGCTCGCAGGTCCGTGATGACGTCTTCGCCGCTCGAGGGGGCGCCGCTCTGGTCCTTCGACGCGAAGTTGCTGTAGAGGATCTCGCCGTAGCCGCCGATCGAGAGGCCCTTCTTGATGCCATAGATCTTGGCTGCGGCAGGGCCGATGCCATACCGCTCGACCGACTTCTCGCCGATCGCCGCGCCGGCCTCGGCGGCGGGCGCCGCCTCGCCCATCTTCAGGTTCTGGATCTCCTGCGCGAGGATGTCGATCCGGCGAGAGAGCTCGTCGAGCCTGGCGCTGGTCTCGGCCGAAGAGGACGACACCTTGAGCTTGTCGAGCTCGGCCCGCGTATCGGCGAGAAGCCTCTCGAGCTCCTGGATCCGCTGCTCGGGAGTCAGCGTGGAAGGGGACGCGGCCGGGGAAGCCTGCGCGGCGGCGGGAGCAGCCGACGCCAGGGCGATACCGAAAACGAAGAGAAATCCCAGAACACGACGCATGAGGTCTTCCTCCTGTCAGGGTGTGGGAGTCATGAGGCCGCGCACCGCTTTCGGGTCCGCCGTGAGGACGAAGGAGGCAACACCGGGGCTGGCGGACGCTTCGAGGTGGTCGCCCGAAACGACGAGAAAGAGGGCCTCCTGCTCGATGCCCCGGCGCCGGAGCTCATCCGAGAGGGCGAGTCCCCGTTCGGGACCGAGCACGAAGAAGGCGGTCGAAAGAACGTCGGCGACGAGTCCGGTCGGCGCGATCACGGTGACGGACCCGACGTCCGGCGCCGGCTCGCCCGTCTTCGGATCGATGATGTGACCGATCCGCCGGCCGGCGACGACGCGGGAACGCTCCGAGTCGCCGGAGGTCGAGGCGGACCGGTCCACGAGGCCGAGCTCGGCGACCGTGCGCTGCCGGTCGCGGGGGTCCGCCACCGGGACGCGCCAGGGCTTCTCGGAGGTGTCGTATCCGACCGCGCAGACCTGCCCACCGAGATCGAGCAGCGCGCTGCGGACCCCGGCCTTCGCCAGGACCCGCGCGGCGCGATCGAGGCCATAGCCCTTGCCCCAGGCGCCCTCGTCGATTCCGGCGCGGGCGGTCAGGCGCGTCACGGCGCGGCCGGGCACATCGATGCGGAAGCGGCCGATTCCCGTCGCGGCGCGCGCGGCGGCGAGCTCGTCGGCGCTCGGGATGCGTCCCCCGGCGCGCAGTCCCCAGGCCCGCACGAGCGGCAAGACCGTGGGATCGAAGGCGCCGTCGGTTCGAGGCGTCCAGGCGAAGACGTCCGCGAGCAGCCGGGCGAGCTCGTCCGAGACGGCGACGGGTTTTCCGGCCGGCGCCGTGTCGACGCGCTCGAGCTCGCCGCCCGGTTTCCAGGTCGTCAGGAGCGCCTCGACCCGCTGGAGCTCCGCCAGCGCCTCCTCGGAGGCCGTCAACGCCTGCTCCCGGTACTTCATCCGAACGACGAGATCGAGCGTCGTCCCCATGCTCTCGACGCGGCGCTCGACCGTCGAGACCACGGGCTCGTACTCGAGCCGCGCGGCGAGGAGGGCCGCGGCGAGCAGCGCCATCAGTTGTAATCCTCGTTCAGGGAGCGCAGGAACGCCGCCACCGGCTCCTTGTCCGCGCTCGGGTCCTCGGCAAAGAAGATCCCGGCGAGCTCGGGGGATCCGTTGCGCACTCTGCCATCCCGCTGCTTGTCCGACATCGTGTCGTAGAGCTCGAGGACCTCTTCGAGCGTGCGCATGCGCCCGGTGTGCAGATAGGGCCCGGACTGGCCGAGGTCGCGAAGCGTGGGCGTCTTGAAGTACCCGATGAGCCCGCGCAGCGCGTCGGCCGGGGAGCGGACGTCGGGATTCAGGAGGGCGTTCAAGGCCGACTGGGGCGCCGGGATGTCCGGATTGCCGAAGACGTTCCAGACGCCGAGATCCGCGGAGCCGTTCTTGAACGCGCCGCTCGCCGACGGGTGCCGGGGCGTCGGCGGCAGGTAGTCGTCGTACCGGGCGTTGCGATAGTCGAGGTCCGGAATGAGCAGGCGCGCGAACGCGCCTTCGCCGTTCTCCGAGTCGTAGAGGTCCTGCGTCGCGCCGATGTTGTGGAACGAGTGGTCGGTGAACCCGGGCGCCGGATGGCACGCCACGCAGTTGCCGGTGCGCGTCGAGAGGAAGCGCGGATCGCCGTCGGCCGTCTGCGGCAGCGGCTCGCGCAGGAAGATCTTCAGGCCCGTCAGCTCCTCGGGGCCGAAGACGAAGTCCTGGTCGTGCTCGGCGAAAGACCCGTCCTCCGGGCCGACGAAGCGGGGATTCGTCAGCGCGTTGACGGCGCCGCGCAGGCGGCGGCTGTAGGCGAGGTCCGTTTCGCCGGGGTCGGGGCCGACCGGGAGGGAGTTCTTCGCGAGGAAGACGTCGTAGGGTGAGGTGTTCGTGAACGTCAGGGACGCCATGTACGCCGTGATCAGCCGGGCGACGGCGGCAACGACATCGGCGTCGCTCGCCGTCGTCACGTCGATGCGATACGACGGCGGCAGGAGCAGCTCGGCGGGAATCGAGGGATCGGTCCCGGCGAGGATCTTCCGGTAGGAGCCGCCGTCGGTGCCGTCGTCTTCGCGGATGACGCGCGCGATGTGGGCGATCGCCTGCGGGGCTTCGAGCGGCAGCCAGCCGAAGTTGCGCCCCGCCAGCGTCCCGACCACGAGGTCCTCGGGCGTCGTGAACTCCCCGTCGAAGTGGAGGAAGAGCGGACCGGAGTGGGGAAGGAGCGCATTGACGAGCGTGGGCGAGTTGCGGGGGGTGTGCTCCTGCCCGTCTTCGCGCAGCGGAACGAGGCTCTGGCGGCTGAAGTCGTCGTAAGTCCGCGTCGGAGCATTCGCCGTGTCGTCGACGAGGTGGCAGTTGCGGCAGTTCATCGACTTGCCGGCGAAGGGCCCCGGCAGCGGGCCGTCCGAGGTGGGGAGCGCCGCGAGCGCGGGATCGCCCGCGACGAGCGGCTGATTGATCCCGTTCATGTGGGCGGCGAAGTACCGGGCGAACCGCGTCTCGAGAAAGAGCCGCTCTCCGATCGTGACCTCCGGCGGATCGGTCTTGCCGGCGCGCGGGCGCGCCGAGGAGGACTCGAGCCGGACGAGCCGGGCCGGCGCAAAGAATCCGGAGCCGACGGGCGTGTTTCGGGTGGCCGTGCCGCCGGCGCCGAGGACCGCGGTGAGTCCGAGGACGGCCGCGACGAGCACGAGCCACGAGGCGGCGACGACTCGCGGCGGCTTCGAGCGGGAGATCACGCGGCGGCCTCCAGTTTGGATTGAGATTCAGTCTCAGTCGCAAGATATGCCGGCGCGCCGGCGCGCGTCAAGCGGGCAAATGGGGCGCGGGCCCCGCTCGCTCATCCGGTACGCGGGGACACAACCCGCTGAAGCGCCGTCGTTTGCGGTCCCCCCGCATAATGCGGCGCATGATTTTCCTCCGCTCTCGCCGCCCGGGGGCCGCGGCTTTCGCGAGTCTCTTCGCGTTTGGCTCCGTCTTCGTCTTCGCGACGGACGCGTCGGCCGCGCCGTCGCACAAGAGTCCCTGCGTCCAGATCGTCGGCGAGGGCACCGTCGTCACGGCGCCGCGCGAGACCGTCCACAAGAACCGGAGGAAGTTCCTGGAGTTCGAGGTGACGCTCTCGACGGCCCGTCCTTCGGCCGATCAGCCGGCCGGCGCCGACCGTTCGCTTTCGATCGACACGAAGGGGCGCGTGAAGGTCGTTCACGACCTTTCCTGCGGCGGCGCGGCGCCGAAGCTCGCCGTCGGCGATCGCATCGAGATCGCGGGCGAATACGTCCACGTTCCGCGCGGAGGCGACCTGATTCACTTCACGCATCCGGCCGACGGATCGTGCGGTCGCGGAGGATCGCATCCGGCGGGCTTTCTCAAGCGGATCGTGCCCGAACCGGCGCCCCGGAAGACTCCCCGGCCCGGCACGCTCGTTCCCGACCAGCCCTACACGGGGCCGCCTCCGGCCGCGGCGAAGCCGTACGAAGCGATCGTCGCGGCGAAGGAGAGCGGAACCTCGAACGCCGAGCTGCTCGGACGCGTCGAGCGCGAGGGCGTCGTCTATTCGCTGACGACGCCGGAGATCCAGAAGCTGCGCGCGGCCGGCGTCTCGGAGGACGTGATCGAGGCGATGCTGCGGTCGGGCCGGAAGGCGGCGCCTCCCGCCGCCTCAACGCCCGCGCCTATGCCGCGTTGATCCGGGCGGAGGCCGCGTCCGGAGAGCCGTGGCGGCGGCGCTTCCACCACACGCTCACGAGCCAGGCGGTCGGGATGACCGCGAGCGAGTACGCGAGCAGGTGCCCGATTGCCCCGTCCGGCCCGAGGATCTCGGTGGCGTCGTGGATCGTCTGGGAGGAGGGGAGAACCCGCGCCTCGGCGAACTCGTGAACGCCATAGAGCACGAGCTGGACGAGGAAGATCGCAAGAAAGACCGCGGAGACGTTCAGGATCGACTTCAGGTCCACGTCCTTGCCGAGACGGGTCCAGAGGAATCCGATCGCGACCGCCGAGAGAAGGCCCAGGCCGAGACCCGTCAGGACGGCCGCCGACTTCAACTGGAAAAACGCCGTGGCGATCAGAAGCGCGGTTTCCATCCCCTCGCGCGTGATCATGAGGAGGGCGAACGCGAAGACGCCCCAGAACGCGCGCTGCGGGCTCTGGGACCCGGCGCGGGCTTCGATGCGGTGCTCGATGTCGGACTTCAGGCGCTTGGAGACCCGCTTCATGTAGACGAGGAGGCTCCCGACGAGCGCCGCGGCCACGAGCGCGAGGATAGCCTCCCACACGGGTTGATTGGCGGCCTTCGAAAAGAGAAACCCCGCGGCGCCGCAGGTCAGGATCGAAACCCCGATGGCCGCGTACACGGCGCGGGCGAGGTGCGGCCGGCCGGTGCGCTGCAGGTAGGCGAGCGTCAGGGCGACGATGAGAAAGGCCTCGATTCCCTCCCGGAGCGCGATCGTGAATCCCTGCCACATCGTCGTGTTCCTTCCTGCCGGCCCTCTTGACTTTGGCCGGGATCGGGAAGACTATCGCAATTGAGACCGAGTCGCAATCCCATGAACCGCCGCGAGCTGCAGATCTTCCGCAAGTACCTGGAACGGCGAGGCCTGAAGCTGACCTCCGAGCGCCAGGCCCTCTTCGACGAGGTCTTCAGCAAGCACGAGCACGTCGAGCCGGACGAGCTGCTCGTGCGCCTGCGCGCCAAGCACAAGAAGATCTCGCGGGCCACCATCTACCGGACCCTCGAGCTGCTCGTCGAGGCCGGCGTCGTCGGCAAGCTGCGCATCGGCGAGGCGGGATACCGGTACGAGCGTCTCCACGCCGGCGACCATCACGACCACCTGATCTGCGACCAGTGCGGCCGCGTGATCGAGTTCTTCGAGCCGCGCATCGAGGCCCTGCAGGACGAGGTGGCCGCGCGACACGGGTTCCTGCTTCTCTCGCACAGCCACCAGATGCGCGGGATCTGCCGGCGCTGCCATCCGCGGGCCAAGTCGTCCAGCACCGCGGCCCGCGTCGATGCTTCGGGTTCCGGGCCGGTGCCTATTTCGTCCAGGCCACGCGGATGAACCGGCGCCCCAGGCGCAGCACGCCGGCGCCGAGGGCGGCGAGCCCTTCGTCGGGATCGCGGACGTCCCGCGGTCCGGGCGTTCCGTCGGCATAGAAGCTCAGCGCGCCCTCGGCGATCTTGCGGCGCGCCTCGCGCATCGAGGCCGCGAGACCGAGCGCGACGAGCGTCCTCGCGGCGGGTCCGCCGTCCGGCGCCGGGACCTCTCTCGTCTCGACGTCGGCGGGGACCTCTCCCCGTGAGAAGGCGCGCCGAAAGTCCTCCTCGGCACGCTCCGCCGCGTCGGCGCCGTGGAACTGCGCGACGATCAACCGGCCGAGCCGCGCCTTGGCATCGCGTGGATTCTCCGCGCCCTCCTCGACGCGCTTCTTCCTCGCCGCGAGGTCGGACATCGGCTCGTCGGTCAGCAGCTCGTACCAGTTCCAGAGCAGCGCGTCCGGAATCGACATGACCTTGCCGAACATGTCGCCCGGGGGGTCGAGGACGCCGATCGCGTTGCCGAGCGACTTCGACATCTTCTCGACGCCGTCCGTGCCGACGAGCAGCGGCAGAGTCATGACGACCTGCGGCTCGAGCCCCTCGGCGCGCATCAGGTCGCGGCCGACCAGGAGGTTGAAGAGCTGGTCGGTTCCACCGAGCTCGACGTCGGCCTTCAGCGCCACCGAATCGTAGCCCTGGGCGAGCGGATAGAGCAGCTCGTGCAGGGCGATCGGCTGCTGCGCCTTCCAGCGCTTCTGGAAGTCGTCGCGCTCGAGGATGCGCGCGACCGTGACGCGGGACGCCAGGCGCACGAAGCCGGCCGCGCCGAGGGCTCCGAGCCAGCGGTTGTTGAACTCGATGACGGTCTTTCCCGCGTCGAGGATCTTGAAGGCCTGGTTCGTGTAGGTCTTCGCGTTCGCCTCGATCTCTTCGCGCGTCAGCTGCGGGCGCGTCGTCTTCTTTCCCGACGGATCGCCGATCATTCCCGTGAAGTCTCCGATCACGAAGACGACCCGGTGGCCCGCGTCCTGAAAGTGCCGCATCTTCCGGAGGATGACCGTGTGGCCGAGGTGGATGTCCGGCGCCGAGGGGTCGAAGCCCACCTTGACCGTGACCGGGCCGCGAGCGAGCTTTCGGGCGAGGTCCTCTTCGTCGATCAGGTCGACCGAGCCGCGGCGCAGGTTTTCGAGCGGGGACGGGGGGGTCGTCACGGTGGGCGGGGATTATAAGGGCGGGCCTGCAGCGTTAGCATGCGCGGCATGGCACTCCGTCGGCGCGCCGCGCGAATCGCGATTCGGGCGCTCATTCTCCTGGCGGCCGTCGGCTGCGACGACACGATGACCGGACCTTCGCCGACGCCGACGCCGAGCGGCCCGACGCCGACGCCGAGTGTGTCGCGGACGGTGTTCGTCGGAACGGACGCGAGCGGCCAGCGCACGACCTCCTTCTTCGACCCCGTCAGCGGAACTTCGACGAGCACGATCCCCGTCGGGGGTGCGATCCAGTGGGTCTGGAGCTCGGGTACCCACTCGACGACGTCGGGAACCTGTCCCTTCGGCTGTGTCGCCGATGGACTCTGGGATTCGGGCGTCGGCTCGGGGATGACGTTCCAGCACACGTTCCCGGCGGCCGGCACCTTCCCGTACTTCTGCCTGGTGCACGGCACGATGATGCAGGGGACCGTCGTCGTTCAGTAGGCCGCGCGGCGCCCGGGCCGTGTCAACGGTGAGCATGGCTCGGTCGTCCAATCACGATGACGCCTTCGCGCCTCGCGATCGCGCTCCTCGGCGGCGCCGTTGCGCTCTCCGGCGGATGCAAGGGCAGCGACACCGTGACGGGCCCGGCTTCGACGCCGACGGCCGCTCCGAGCGCGCCGGCCGCTCCGACCGCCACTTCGACTCCTGTCCCGCCGGCGACGCCGACGGCGCCTCCGATTCAGAGCATCGTGGTCAACGTCCGGGCCTGGGACTTCTCACCCGGCGGGCCGGTCTCGCCGCCGCTGGTTCTCCATGTCGGCGTCGTCTACATGCTCGTCTTTCACGACGTGGACCCGCTCGGCACGCCGAACCCGCGGCACGGCTTTTCGGGAATCAGCGAGCTCGGCCTGCCGCCGACCGACGACATCTCCGCGGGCCACGACTTCGTCATCCCGTCCTTCACGCCTCAGCCCTACCAACGGGGCACCTATCCCTTCGCCTGCACGCAGAGCGATTGCGGCGGCGATCCGGAGCAGCACGCGGGGATGATCGGGAGCCTCATCGTCGAGTAATGGCTAGAATGGGCCGCATGGCGGACACCAGGGAGGCCGGCGAGACCCCGGAACCGGGCCCCGCGCCGAGCGACGACGACCGGCGCGCGGAGGCGGCGGCCGTGAACCGCAAGCGCGCGGAGAAGGAGTGGGAGGACAACAAGAAGCGCTGGCGCTCCATGGGCGTTCCGAAAGGCCTTCCCGCCAAGAAGTGAGCCTGACCGGCTGCCGCCGGTGCCCGCGTCTCGTGGCATGGCGCGAGGAGACGGCACGGAACCCTCCGCGGAGATTCGCCGGCGAGCGCTACTGGTCGAGGCCCGTTCCGGCCTTCGGCGAGCGGGGTTCACCGATCCTGCTGGTCGGTCTCGCACCCGCCGCGAACGGCGCGAACCGCACGGGGCGGATGTTCACGGGCGACGAATCCGGAAATTTCCTGTTCGCGGCTCTCCACGCGGCCGGGTTCGCGAACCAGCCGGACTCCGTCTCACGGCGCGATGGGCTGGCTCTGCACGGAGCTCTCCTGACCGCGGTCTGCCGCTGCGCTCCTCCGGAGAACCGGCCGCGCCCGTCCGAGATCGAGAGCTGCCGCGACTATCTCGCGGCGGATCTCGCCGCGGCGGCGAGGCCCCGCGTCCTCGTCGCGCTCGGAGCGCTCGCGTTCGGCGAGTGCCTTCGCCTTCTCGGGGATGAGGGCGCGACGCTGCCTCGACCGAAGCCGCGGTTCTCGCACGGCGCGCGGTATCGGATCGGCGAGGACTGGCTGCTCGCGACCTACCATCCGAGCCAGCAGAACACGTTCACGGGAGTGCTCACGGCGCCGATGCTGCGCACGGTTCTGCGCCGCGCGCGGAGGCTGGCGAGCCCTCGGCGGTCACGCGCCTCATGATGACGGGCGCGTCTCTTTCGGAATCCGGCCCGGCTTCGCCGGCCCGGATTCCGATGCGGCGTTTTCCCGCCGCAAGGTTTCCCCGCCGCAGGTCTTTTTCGGAATCCGGCTCGGCTTCGCCGACCCGGGTTCCGATGCGGCGTTTTCCCGCCGCAGGGCCGGCCCGGATTCCGATGCGGCGTTTCCCCGCCGCAGGGTTTCCCCGCCGCAGGTCTTTTTCGGAACCCGGCCCGGCTTCGCCGGCCCGGATTCCGATGCGGCGTTTCCCCGCCGCAGGGGCTCACTTCTTGAAGAGGGCGTCGAATGCCGATCGGGCATCGTCGGGCGTGGCGGAGCCGCGACTGCCGGTCAGGTCGAAGGTCTTCGCCGGCGCGTAGAACGTGCACTCGTTGGCGGCCTTCTTCGATGCGATGCGCGCGGGAATCGGCTTCGAGCACTCGAATCGCGCCGACGTGTCGAAGTGGGAGCACTGCGCGCACGCGTGCAGGGCCTCGCCGCACTTGCGGCATAGGGCGGCGGCGCCGATCGAATCGAGATCGAGCACGCGCTCGCCGCAGTGCTTGCAGCGGAAGACGACCGCCTTGTCCTGATCGGCTCCGCGACCGCGCGGTCCCTCGCGGGGCGGCCTCGGCCCCGAAGGACGCCGACCCGAGGAGTCGGAGCCGGAATCCATGTAGCCTCGATGGCGATACTTGCGCTCGTCGCTCACGTCATGAATTGTAGCTCCGGAGAGATAATCGCGACGGCCATGCCTCAGGATCCCGACCGCGCCCTCGAGCTCTGGCACGAAGGCACGCAGCGCCTCCTCGCCGGCGACCTCGAGGAGGCGATCGCCCTCTTCACGCGGTCCCTCGAGACGCATCCGACGGCCGAGGCTTATACCTTCCGCGGGTGGGCCTACTCCTTCGCGGGACGATTGGACGAAGCCATCCTCGAGTGCCGGAAGGCCATCGCGACCGACCCCGATTTCGGCAACCCGTACAACGACATCGGGTGCTACCTGATGGAGCAGGACCGCGCCGACGAGGCCATCCCCTGGTTCGAGAAGGCCAAGCGCGCGGTCAGGTACGAGCCGCGTCACTTTCCGTACCTGAACCTCGGCCGGCTCCGGGCGGCCCGAGGCGAGGTGGCGGAAGCGATCGCCGAGCTCGAAGGCGCTCTGGCCGAGCATCCCGGCGATGCCCTGGCGCTCCGGCTGCTGGACGGCCTACGCTACCGGATCCATTAGCTCGATCGGCCGGGATAGAATCCCGCCTTCGGAGGAAATCATGGACCAGTTTTCGGTGTCTTCCCCACCCGCCCTCGGGGCCGCCGGCGCCGTCTCGGCCGAGCGCGTCACGGCGTTTCTTCGGAAGGTTTACGGGTGGATGTGCGTGGGTCTCGCTCTGACGGCCGTGGTCTCGCTGGCCGTCGCGGGTTCCCCGGCTCTCCGGCAGGCGATCTTCGGCAACAAGATCGTGTTCTTCGGGCTCATCATCGCGGAGCTCGGCCTCGTCTTCTATCTCTCCGCGCGGGTCCAGAAGATGGAGTCGAGCACGGCGGCGGGCCTGTTTCTCCTCTATTCGGCGCTGAACGGCGCGACCCTCGCCTCGATCTTCCTGCTCTACACGGGCACGTCGATCGTGTCGACGTTCGTGGTGACGGCCGGGATGTTCGGTGCGCTCGCGCTGTACGGCTCGACGACGAAGCGGAGTCTCGCCGGCGTCGGCCAGTTCGTCTTCATGGGCCTGATCGGCGTCATTCTCGCGTCGATCGTGGGCTTCTTCTGGAAGTCCGAGGCGCTGCAGTTCGTCATCTCGGTCGTCGGTGTCATCGTCTTCACCGGACTGACGGCCTGGGACGCGCAGCGGCTGAAGGCAATGGCGGTCGCGCTTCCGGACGGCCGGACGGGCTCGTACGCGGTGGTCGGCGCCCTGGCGCTCTACCTCGATTTCATCAACCTGTTTCTTTTCCTGCTGCGTTTGTTCGGGGGACGGAGAGACTAAACCGTCGCCTCCGCGTCGTTCGGGGCCTGCGCCGCACCGCGCGGCGCACCGCCGGGCGGCTCGCGCAAAGGCGCTCGACCGCCCGGCTGGCCCCTCACTCCGCTCAGGCTCCCGCGGCGTGAGCCTCCACCCTCGCGTCGCTCGGGTGACTTCTCACGCCGCGAGCGGTCGCGGCATTGCCGCGAGTCCGCTGCGCGCGCATGTTGGGCGGCTCCATCACGCCACCCATGCCTGCCAGGGTCCGTCACATCGCCAGTCCAACGTCGCCTTCGAGCACCGATGTCTTCAGCTGCGGGCGCTCTCCGCT
This sequence comes from uncultured Acidobacteriota bacterium, assembly GCA_963736455.1. Lineage (GTDB taxonomy): Bacteria > Acidobacteriota > Thermoanaerobaculia > UBA5066 > Gp7-AA6 > DAHUXD01. The sequence goes on along the minus strand of CAVTON010000001.1, from coordinate 2,346,860 downwards.
CTTCCACAGTGCAGCAGTGTGTAATACCCGATACCTGATGGGCCCCCCGTCCGGTCTTTCGCTGCGCGCAATGGGGCGTGGGATGCAGACATATTCCGTGCGCATCTCATCGGCCGACAATTGGACCTTCGCATAACCGTGTCCTCCGAGATCGACGAACTCGAGGTGCGGAGCGAGATCCGGGTTGGACAGCGACCGGGCGCGCTTGAGGTCGAAGCTCCTGGCATATTCAAGGCATGAGCGGACGCCGTGCTTCACCAGCATGTTGAACGTCCACTCGGGCTTCGCGCCGTCCGGCCGATCGGCGAGGAACAGCGGGCGCAGCGGATCGGTCTTGGAAAAACTGTGCTCGTAGGCTTCCATGGTTCCTGGGCTCGATAGCGAGGCGCCGACGAAGCTCAAGCCTACGGGATCGAACTTGCCTGGCGGCAGTTCCGAGGTCGCGTAGCCCGCCCAGAAGCTGTGGCGGTCGCCGGAAACGATCGCGAAGCCGGTGATCTTTGCGTCGCGCACGAGGTCGTAGATCTCGGCGCGCTCTCTGTAGGCCGTGCCGTAATCTCCGGTGGAGAGCGTGGCATAGGTGGTCTTTGGCCACGTTTCCTTGGTCAGGCCCGACGGCAGATTTTGCGGGTCGGCGCGCGAGTCGGGTGCGCCTTCCGAATTGCCCCAGATTTTCCACGTCGCGGTTGAATTGCGGAGCTGGTCTTTGAACCAGGCTTTCTGCTCGGCGCCGAGGATCGTCTGCGGCGGTGCGTTGCGCTGCGAATTGGGAACATGCGCGCCATTGAAGCTGACTTCCGCCGGCGGATTCCCGCCGTTGAAGGCACGGCCGCCGTCGAACACCTGCGCCACGTCCTCCGGAAACATGCCCGGGAACTCCGGCCCGAAAGCTCCGGCCGCCGGGTCGCTGAACGGGTCGGCGCTGCGATAGCTATGCTGATCGGTGATGATGAGGTCGAGGTGTCTGCCGTAGCGATAAGAGCGGTAGCCGATCAGGCTGTTGATCGCGGCCAGGTTGTTTGGCTCGTCGCCGAGGCCGTTCTCGTCCCACTTTTCGATTGCGACATTCGTCACCGCGGGCGGATCGAAGCTTTCGAGCGAGGGTCCGCTGACCTTCTTGCAGCGCGATGGCAGATATTCCCACCATGCCTGGTTGGCGGCGACCTTGATGCTCTGGCCCGGCCGCGCCTTGCCGGCCTGCTGGATGCTCTGCCAACCTTGCCACGAGAATTCGTGGTTGTCCCACATGGCGACGAACGGCCAGCGCGCGCGAGCATCCTGGAGGTCGGGATCGGCGAGATAGCCCTTGTAGATGGCCCGGTAGCCATCGATGGTCAGCGGTACGTGGAAGTTGCCGGCCTTTGCGCCGTCCGGGAAGCGCGCCACCTCATAGATCGTGCGATCGTAGCGTGTCTTCACCTCGTCGGGATACTCGACCACCTCGTAGATGAAATCGCCCAGGTGCAGAACGAAGTCGAGCTGTTGGGCGGCGGGAGCGCGTTCATCTTCGTAAATCATCCGGCGATAGGCGTTGAGCTTGCCCTCGTTGACATCCTGACAGCTCACGAATGCGAAGTTCACCGTGCGCGGATCGTTTGGCAACGGTGCAGTGATCGTGCGGCCGACCCGGCTGCCGTTTCCGGCGGTGTCGGTAAACCGATACCAGTAAATGCGCGCCGGCTTGAGTCCGCCAATCAGAACGCGCGCGGTCCAGTCCGCGGCGCTCGAGACCGGCGCCTGTGCGTGCGCAATGACCCGGCGAAATGCCTCATCCTCGGCGACCTCGACGGTCAGCAGCTGGCGTGTGTCCTGGGCAAACGGACGCCTCGTCCACAGGATGACGCTGTGCGGATCGGGATCACCCGAGGCGACCCCCTGGGGATAGAGATCACGCCGCTCATTCCAGTGGACACGCGAACCTCGAGCCGGTCCGGCCCATGCGAACGAAGCACCGATGGCTGCTGCAGCTTTGAGAAAGGATCGGCGGCTAATCGTCATCGTCTCACTCCGTCCGGGCTGCGGTTGGCGTCACCTCAGGGTTCGGACGCGAACGCCCGCTGAGACAATTACGTACTCTCTGCCCGTAAGTTGCCGTGGCGTGTAACGCTTCGATCAAATGCGACGATCCGGCAATCTGAACGCCGGACGTCGCCTTCCACTTCGTTCGGCCCATGGCCGGACGGGGCTAGCTGAGCCGGTTGATACTTCCAGGGCCCCCTGTTTCAGCTCGAGGGCACAGCGAGCGAGTCCGCTGCACGCGCGTGTGAGGGCGCCCCCCGCGCACTCCCCCAGCGCCGGGACGCGACCCCAAAAGACAGTGCAGCCGCCAGGGCACAGGCGGCCGACATCGCGGCCGCCTCACGCGCGACGGGCCGTCACTCGAGCATCCGTTTCACTTCGTCCGGCTTCTTGCCGGTCAGCTCCCAGCGCAGGAGCGAGGCGGGGACGAGGCCGGCGGCGTTGAAGTCGTCCATGAAGGCCTTCATGCGGAAGCGGTCGCCCTGCGCGGCCTTCTTCTCCGCGAGCAGCTTCTCGATCTCGATCTTCCCGACCAGGTAGCTCGGCCCGTAGCCCGGCTGCTGCAGGTACAGGTGCTGCTCGGAGCGGACGAGCGCGCCGTCGAGCGAGAGCCAGCCACGCGGCGTGTTCGCGCACGCGAAGGCGGCGGCCTCGTCGAGTGTCATCCGGTTGGCCTGCATGAAGAGCTCGCCGAGCGCCCGGGCGGCGCGTTCCGCAACGAGGATGTAGACGAGCTCCCGCGTGCGCGGCCGGGCGTCGAACATCCCGGCCTGCATCATGAGCTCTTCCCATCCCGTGGCGTGGCCCTCCGTGCGCGTGTTGAAGATGTTGTACAGAAGCGCCCCCTGGCGGATCGGGCTCGGGTTCGGTCGATGCGCCATCTGCGCCTTGTCGAACCAGTGGTACCCGTGCGTGCGCATGACCTCCGGGTCGCGGTAGTCGATCTCCGAGAAGAACTCGCGCGGGCCCGGCCGGTATTTTCCGATGCGGGCGCGCAAGGCCGGATCGAGGTCGGGAGTGATCGTGAGAATCTCGCGGTCGCTCAGAAAGGCCATGTACTCCGTGACGGCGTCGTTGAACCGCCGGTCGTATTCCTCGGCGCTCGAGATCGGCGCGGGCTCGGGGAGACCGGCGTGGCGCAGCTCCTCCATCGCGAGCAGCGCCCGGGAACGCGCGAGCTCCCGCTCCATCAACGCGACTTCCTCGGCCCAGGTGTACGGCACGAGCTGGACGTGCTTCAGGTACCAGTCGAAGTTCTCGATGCCGACTCCGGATGGACCCGTCTTCGACGCCGCCTGGGCGTCGAGCCACGCGGCGAAGTCCTCGGTCGCGCGCCGGGCGTTTTCGGCATCCGACTTCAGCCCGCCCTCGGATGCGGTCAGTGACTTCTCGAGCTGCGCCAGGATCGTTCCCTGTTGACGGACCGCCTTCGCCCCGTAGATCCAGAGATCGCGGCCGTCGCCAGTGAGATTTCGCTTCGCCTGCTGGAGGAGCCTGGGAATGGTGCGGAGTCCTTCGCCGATTGCCGCCGCATCCTTCGCCGACAGCGGGAGGGGATAGGACCACAGCTCGACCGCGCCCTCGGCGGACGGACCCTCGCGGGCGGGCTGATCGCTCTCCTCGTCGAAGACCGTGACGTAGAAGGCGGGATTGTTCGCCCAGGGTTTCAGGACCCGGTGATCGAAGTCGAGGCCGGACAGCTCGGCCCGAACGACGTAGTAATCCACCTGCCGGGGAACCGGCCAGCCGCTCGGATCGATCGCCGCGAGGCGCTGGCGGTACGCCTCGAGCTCACGGGCCTGCGCCGCCATGGCGGAGGCGGTGTAGTCGGGAACGCCGTCGACGAGCTTCGGCTTCTGGAACGCCCGCCATCGATGGAAGAAAGCGACGAGCTCGTCGTATGAGCCGGACGGCGGCGCACCCGCCGCTCTTGCCGCCGCCATGCCGAGACAGACCGCTATCGCGAGAGCCAGCGTGATTCGCATGAGGCGGATTCTAAGGCGGCCGCCGCCCGGGAAGAGGGGAGAGGCGAGTCTGAGAGGGGGCATTTCGAGAGACGTCGACTCGATCGGAACACGGCCCCTCACCCCGACCCTCTCCCGTGCCCGGGAGAGGGGGTGAGATTGCGGAGACCTTTCCCTTCTTCACCCTCTCGCCCCGCCGGGGGGGAAAGGGCGAGCGTGAGGGGATTCCAAGAGCCGGTCTTCTAGCTTCCCACGAGCGGAAGCCGCCCGACGGCGCCGGCATCCGCCGCCGCGACCGGGACCTTCTCGTCCTCTTCGACCCGCACGCCTTCGCCGGGGTTCAGGAACAGATTCGACTCCAGTCCGTACTGGCGGGTGTACAGGTCGGCATAGCGGCCTCGCCGGGCGAGCAATTCCTCGTGTCGCCCGCGCTCGATGATCCGGCCTTCCTCGACGACCAGGATCGCGTCGGCGCGCCGGATGGTGGAGAGCCGGTGGGCGATGACGAACGTCGTTCGTCCCTTCATCAGCTCCGTCAACCCTTCCTGGATGAACGCCTCGCTCTCGCTGTCGAGCGACGACGTGGCCTCGTCGAGAATCAGGATGCGCGGGTCCGCCAGGATCGCTCGGGCGATCGCCACTCGCTGGCGCTGGCCGCCCGAAAGCTTCACGCCGCGCTCTCCCACGACCGTGTCGTACCCCAGGGGAAGCTTATCGACGAACTCGTCGCAGCGAGCGATCGCGCCCGCCCGCAGCACGTCCGCGCGCGCCGCGTCAGGACGCGCGTAGGCGATGTTCTCGAAGACGCTGCCGTCGAAGAGAAAGTTGTCCTGAAAAACGACGCCGATCTGGGCGCGATAGTCCGAGAGGCGGACCTTCGAGAGATCTCGCCCATCCACCAGGATGGTCCCGTTGGTCGGGCGGTAGAACGCCGCGACGAGGCCGATGATCGTGCTCTTGCCCGCTCCCGACGGCCCGACGAGCGCCGTGACGGTTCCGGGCAAGGCCTCGAACGCGATCCCGCGGAGGACGGGGACGCCCTTCTCGTACTCGAACGACACGTCGCGAAACTCGACGCGCCCGTCCAGGCGTTCGAGCGGCTCCCGGGCGGCGTCCCCGGCGTCTTCGGCGAGCTCGTTGCGAAGCTCGCGGATCCTCTCGAGGCCGGCGAACGCCTCGGTGACCTGGCTGCCGATCGAGACGATCTGGATGACCGGTCCGACCAGCAGTCCGAGGTAGAGCGTGAAGGACACGAAAGAGCCGATCGTCATGCGGTGGGCCTCGATCTCGTGGGCTCCGACCCACATGATCGCGACGCCGACGACCCCGAGAAGGAGAGTCGAGAACGAGGAAACGGCGGAGAAGCCGGTCATCGTCTGCGCGACGTTGCGAAAGAGCTTGTGCGCTCCCTGCGTGAAGACCAGCGCTTCGCGGCGCTCGGCCCGATACGCCTTCACCACGCGAATTCCGGAGAAGGACTCCGTCAAACGGCCGGAGACCTCGGCATTGATCTTCGACCGCTCGCGGAACAGCGGCCGCAGGGTCTTGAAGGCGAACAGGAGGACCAGCCCGAAGAGAGACAGCACGCCGAGCGCGATCAGCGTGAGCTTGACGCTGAAGTAGAAGAGGATTCCGAGGGCGAGCAGCGCCGTCAGAAAGCCGCCGACGAGCTCGACCAGCCCGGTTCCGACGAGGTTGCGAATGCCTTCGGCATCGGTCATGACCCGCGAGAGCAGGACGCCCGTCTTCGTCTGGTCGAAGAATCCGACCTGGAGCCGTCCAACGTGGCGCTGGACGCTCCGGCGCATCTCGGTGATCGAGCGCTGGGCCGCCTTCCCGAGCACCTGCGAGAGTGCGTAACCGGTAATCGCCTGGATGAGGGTGGCGCCTCCCGCCGCGAGGACGATCAGGGGAAGGAGCTGATGCCTGCCCTTTCCGATGACGTCGTCGAGGAGGAACTTGGTCGTACCGGGCAGGACGAGGCCGGCCAGCTTGGAAAGCAGGAGAAGCCCGAGGCCGAGAGCGAGGCGCCCCTTGCGAGCATGAAGAAGCTCGGCGGCGTCCCTCAGAATGACCGAGAGAGGAAGGCTTTTCTTCTTCGATGGATCCTCGTCGGCCCGGGCGGATGGCCTGCGCCTTTCCGCCTTGGAGGCTCTCGACGAAAGCCCGCCTCCCGTCAAACCCAACCTTGCCACTCGCTCAGTTTCCTCCTTCGACCGGAGACGATTATGGGCCGGCACCGCACCCCGACGGAGGGCGACGCGCACCCGCACGGAATACGCCCGCCAAGGCGGAAACAGGTTCAGAGTTCATGCTTGACAGCAAGTATTGTCTGGACAAATATTACTGTCAATGGAGATGAAAGCAGGTCGGCCCATGGCCGACCTCGCAACGGTCTCGAGTTCGGAGCGAGCGCAGACCCTGCTGCATCCGCTCCGGCTCCGGATCCTCTCTCTTTCGAGGGAGCCCGCCTCGGCTTCGGATCTGGCGCGCCGGCTGGATCTGCCGCGGCAGCGGGTGAACTACCACGTGCGAGCCCTCGAGCGGGCCGGGTTCCTTCACCCGGCCGGCCGGCATCGCAAGGGCAACATGGTCGAGCAACGCTACGTCGCGGAGGCGCGCGGCTTCGTGCTCTCGCCCGCGGTCCTCGGACCGGTCCGGGCGGATTGGCGGGACATCGGCGACACGGCTTCCGCCGAATATCTCCTGGCGCTGACGGAGCAGGTCCGCGGCGACCTCGAGCGGGCCGCGGACGGGGCGCCGGCCGGTGAGGGTCGGGTTCCCACGATTTCGTTGAAGTCCCAGTTTCGGTTTCAGACCCCGGCGCAGCGGGCCGAATTCGCCTCCGCGGTCCGCGAGGCCGTCGTGGCCGCGATCGCCCGCCACACCAGCCCGAATCGGCTCGAGAATGGCCGGCCGGGCCGCGGGCGTGCGTTCCGGCTCGTGCTCGCGTGTTACCCGGTTTCCGGCGAGGAGGCTTCATGATCGGACAGGCCATCTCGCTTCTCGGCGCCGCCATGATCCTGGCCGCGTTTGCCGCGCAGCAGGCCGGGCGGCTCCGGCCGACCGATCTCGCCTATCTCGGCCTGAACTTCGCCGGTTCGTCCATCCTCGCGTACTTCGCGATCGGAGCCGGCAATTTCGGCCTGATCGCACTCGAGAGCGCCTGGGCACTGATCAGCCTGTGGTCGCTTCTCCGAAGCCGGCGCGAAAGCTGACGACTAGGGCTTCTTCGCGACCAGAAGAAGCCGGGGCGAGGCCAGGGCGAACGGGTCCTCGCTGGTCGAACCGAAGAAGGCCTCGACCGCGAAATGAGCGTCGCGGAAAAGACGCAGGATTTCCGAGAGCGCATAGACCCTCTGCGAGGACGGCTTCATCTCGGTCCGGCCGCCGCGAGAAAACGTGAACACGTTCTCGATCCGGCCCGAGGCGGGCTCGTAACGCGTGTCCTCGGCGAAATGGAATCCGGCGACGTCGGATTCCATCCGCGGCGCGATGCGGGGAAAGACCGATTCGGCACTCTGCCCGTAGTCGAGGGCGAAGCGTCCCCCCGGGCGAAGGACGCTCCAGACCGCCTGGAGGAAGTCCTCGTTTCCCGCATCATCGAGGAATCCGAAGCTGTTGCCGAAGCAGAATGCCGCGTCGAACTCTCCCGCCACGGCAGATCGCGCATCTCGGCGAGGCGATAGCGGATCGAACCGGCGGCATCGGCCGCGGCGCGACGGGCGATCGAGATCGCGTCTTCGGAAATGTCGACGCCGGTCATTGCGCAGCCTCGGGCGGCGAGGGCCCGCGTCAGGCGGCCGTCGCCGCAGGGCACATCGAGAACGCGGGCGTCCGGACCGAGAGCGAGGTGCTTCCAGAGAAACGCCGCGTCTTCGGCCGTCGCCTCGGGCGGGACGACCGCCTGCCAGAAGTCGACCGCCAGACCGGCGAAGAACGTCTTCCACCAGTCGGCCGGCGCGTTCAATCGGCGCGACCTTCCCGCGCCGCCTTCCGGTAGATCTCGCGGTCGACGATCTCCATGCACCGAGACGGATCGGCCATCGGCGCGAAGCCGACCTTCCGATAGAGCCCGTGCGCGTCGCGGGTCATCAGCAGCCAGCGTCGCATGCCCCGAAGGTCCGGGTGGTCCCTGATCGTCTCCATCAGCCACGTCGCGACTGCCTTCCCGCGGCGCGATTCGACGACGAAGACGTCGGCGATGTAGGCGAAGGTGGCCCCGTCGGTAATGACCCGGGCAAAGCCGACCTGCGCGGCGCCGTCGTAGACACCGAAGCACAGCGATCCCTCGATCGAGCGATCCACGATTTCCTGGGGAATGCCCGCGGCCCAGTACGAGCGGCTGAGGAAATCCCGGATCAGCCGGCGATCGAGAAGGGATCGGTCCGTCGAGATCGTCAGGGCGTCGCGCATCCATTCCACGCGCGAATCCTATGCCGGGCCAAAGCGGCCGCGGCGAGGCCGTCAGACGCGAGACGACCGGATCTCGGGCACCTCCACGATGCGAGTACCCGCGACCGGGTTCTCGATGGCATCGACGATTGCCGCCGCCATCTGCGCGAGCGTGACGAGGCCCAGGCGCCGGGCGGTCTCCCGCGTCGTCGGAAGGCGCTCGGCGAGCCAGTAGCCGGGACGCAGCAGGTGCGGCCAGCGATGGCCGGGGCCGAGGACGTACCAGGGGCGCAGGATCGTCGCGTTCAGCCGCCTCTCGGCGATGTACGCCTCGGCCTCCGCGCGCGCCTCCCAGTAAGCCCGCATCGCCGGCGCCGGATGCGCCGCGCTGACGTAGACGAAGTGCGAGACCGAGGCGGCGCGGGCGGCATCGGCCGACGCCTTCGCCGAGGCGAGGTCCACGCTTCGAAAGAGCGCGGCCTTCGAAGGCGATGGGTGGGCGACGCCCACCAGCTGAAGAAAGGTGTCGGCCGGCGCGACGTTTGCCGCGAAGGACCCGAAGTCGAGCGGATCGCCGCGGACGGCTTCGGCGCCGCGGGGCAGGCGGTTCTCGGAGCCTTCACGCACGAGCGCACGCACGAGATGACAGCGGTCGGCGAGCAGAGCGGCCACGGCCCGGCCGACGTAGCCAGTCGCGCCCGCGGCGAAGACGTGGCGGCGGATCATGGTTCGGGCCGGAACGACGGCGCCTATCCTATGCTGAGCGGACCACCTCGATGCACGGCGCCGTGACGCTTCCTCTCTGGCTCGCCGTCCTGCTCGCGCTGCTCGCGGCATGGGCGGCCCTCGACCGGCTGCTGCTGCCGGGTGTCCGATGGTTCCTCCGCCGGCGGGTGAACCGCGTCCTCGAGGAACTGAACACGCGCCTGAAGATCCGTATCCCGCCCTTCAAGCTGACGAAGCGCGAGGTCCTGATCGACCGCCTGCTGTACGACGCGCCGGTGCAGGCGGCGGCCGAGGCCGAGTCGCGGGAGAAGGACATGCCCCGGGCGATCGCGCTGCGCCGGGTGGAGCGGTATGCCCGGGAGATCGTCCCGGCGTTCAACGCGTATGCGTATTTCCGTTTTGGCTACTGGCTCGCGCGAAACATCGCCCGCTCGCTCTATCGCGTCCGCCTCGGCTACTCGGACGAGCCGGGGCTGGCGGCGCTCCCCGCGGATTCGACGGTGGTCTTTCTCATCAACCATCGCTCGAACATGGATTACGTCCTCGTCTCGTATCTCGCCGCCGAGCACGCCGCGCTCTCCTATGCCGTCGGCGAATGGGCGCGGGTCTGGCCGCTGCAGACCCTGATTCGTGCGATGGGCGCGTACTTCGTCCGGCGCGACTCGAAGGATCCGCTGTACCGCAAGGTGCTCGAACGATACGTCGGGATGGCGACGGCGGCCGGTGTCACGCAGGCGGTCTTTCCCGAGGGGGGCCTCTCGAGGGACGGGCGGCTTCGGCCGCCGAGGCTCGGGATTCTCGACTACATGCTCCGCGCGTTCGACCCCGAGCATGGGCGCGACATCGTGTTCGTTCCGACGGGGATCAACTACGACCGCACGTTCGAGGACCGCAGCCTTCTCGCGGAGCGGGGGCTCGCCTCCGAGATGCCGCGAGGAAGCGCGTTCGGCCACACGGTCCGCTTCGTCCTGCGAAACCTCTGGCTCATGTCCCGCAATCGGTGGCACCGCTTCGGCTACGCGTGCGTCAACTTCGGCTCGCCGATTTCGCTGCGCGAGCACGTCCGGCGGCGGGACATCGATTTCCGGACGCTCGACCGCGGCGAGCGCTCGCACCGGCTGGAGGAGCTCGCGCGCGAGCTGATGGAAGCGGTCGCCCGGGTCATCCCGGTCGTTCCGGTGTCGCTCGTCGCGACGGTCTTCGTCCGCTCACCCGGCGCCGCACTGAGCGAGCTCGAGCTGAAGGCGGCCGTGCTCGCGCTCATGGAGCGGCTCGAGGCCCGCGGGGCGCACGTGTACGTGCCGCGCGAGGATCAGGATTACGCCATCGCCGTCGGCCTGCGCATGCTCACGCTGCGCCGGCTGGTTCTCGCCGAGGGCGGGCTCTATCGCGCCGTCCCGCAGGAGATGGCGCTGCTCGAGTATTACGCGAGCTCGATCGCGCATCTCCTGTGAACCCGCGTGATATGAGTCCCTCAAAAGTCGAGAAGGAGAGCCCATGGCTGCACGCCTGAGCCGGAGGAGCCTGATCCGTTACGGAGCCCTGGGAGGAGCCGTGGCGGCCGCCGGACCGCTCGCGGCCCAAGCATCGGTCGCGCCTCCGCCCGGGCCGGCCGTGCCGCCGTTCGAGCTCGACGAGGTCGCGATCAGGGATCTCCAGAATCGGATGGCGACGGGAGCGGACACGGCGCGCGCGCTGGTCGAGAAATACACGGCGCGGATCGAGGCCCTCGATCAGAAGGGCCCGGAGCTCCGCGCGGTGCTCGAGATCAACCCCGACGCCCTCGCGATCGCGGACCGTCTCGATGCGGAGCGCAAGTCCGGAAAGCTGCGGGGTCTGCTCCATGGAATCCCGGTGCTCCTGAAAGACAACATCGGGACGGCGGACCGCATGAACACGACCGCGGGCTCGCTCGCGCTGCTCGGCGCGACTCCCTCGGCGGATGCCTTCCTGGTCCGGCGCCTGCGCGACGCGGGCGCGGTGATCCTCGGCAAGACCAATCTCTCCGAGTGGGCGAACTTCCGCTCGACCCACTCCTCGAGCGGGTGGAGCGGGCGCGGAGGGCAGTGCCGCAATCCCTATGCGCTCGATCGCAATCCCTCGGGCTCGAGCTCGGGCACCGGCGCCGCGATCTCGGCGAATCTCTGCGCGGTGGGCATCGGGAGCGAGACGGACGGATCGATCGTCTCGCCCTCGAACAACTGCGGCCTGGTCGGCGTCAAGCCGACGGTCGGGCTGGTTTCCCGGAGCGGGATCATCCCGATCTCCCACAGCCAGGATACGGCGGGACCGATGGCGCGCAGCGTCCTCGACGCCGCGATCCTGCTGACGGCTCTCGCCGGCTACGACCCGGCCGACTCCGCGACCCGCTCGCTCTCGGGCAAGCCGCCGATCAACTACGCGCAGGCGCTCGAGCGGGGTCCGGAGGACCTGGAGGGGCTCCGCATCGGTGTGCCGCGCAAGAAGCTCTTCGGACAGAGCCCCGCGGCCGACGCCCTGGTCGATGCGGCGATCGTCGACCTCAAGAGGCTCGGCGCGGTGATCGTGGATCCGGCAGACATCGCGACCCTCGGCGACACCGACGAGAGCGAGTTCGAGGTCCTCCTCTACGAGTTCAAGGCGGACCTGAACGCCTACCTCGCCGGCCTCGGCGCGAAGACGCAGTACAAGACGCTGAAGGACCTCATCCGTTTCAACGAGGAAAACCGGTACCGCGAGATGCCCTACTTCGGCCAGGAGATCTTCGAGAAGGCGGAGGCCAAGGGGCCGCTGACAGATAAGGCCTACCTCGACGCGCTCGAGAAGGACCTGCGCGCGACGCGCCAGGAGGGGATCGACAAGACCATGGACGAGCACAAGCTCGACGCCCTCGTCGCTCCGACGAGCGGGCCCGCGACGCTGATCGATCTCGTCAACGGCGACTATGGTCCGGGCGGGAGCTCGTCCTTTCCGGCGATCGCGGGATATCCCGACGTCTCGATTCCCTGCGGCCGAAAGTTCGGCCTGCCCGTCGGCATGTCGATCTTCGGGCGGCGCTGGAGCGAGCCGACGCTGCTCCGGATCGCGCACGCGTACGAGCGGGCCACCCGGCACCGGCGTGCGCCGAAGTTCCTCGCCACCGTGGACCTCGGCCCCTTCGGCTGAGGTTTGCGGGAATCCCGCGCCGCCGGTGCTCGTTGGGCTCGTCGTGCGGACCCGGGCTCTGGGGATCTCGCTTTCCGCGGCGCTCGCGGCGGGGACGGCCGCGCTCGGGCAGCAGCCCCCGGTCCAGGAGCAGGTGCACGTCACCGTCGTCGAGGTCACTCTCCACGCCTCCGACCGCTCGGGGGAGGCCGTCCGCGGCCTCGGACCTCGCGACCTTCGCCTCTACGTCGACGGCCACGACGAGCCGATCGAGAGCGTCGAATGGGTTTCGAACGAGCCGAAGCCTGAGGCCGCAGAGGCCGGCGAGACACACCCGTCTCCCGGGTCCGCGCCCGCCGCGGGCGAAGGCGAATTGGGAGAGTCCGCCGCCGTTTCCCCGGGGCGCCTCCTCGTCCTTCTCTTCCAGTGGCACATCGAGGCTCAGAAGATGGAAGGCCACGTGCGCATGTCCCGCCAGGCCCTCGAATTTCTCGACACGCTCCGCCCCGACGACCGGGTCGCCGTCGTCACCTTCGGCTCGAGCCTGTGGCTCCGTCAGGACTTCACGAGCGATCGCTCCCGGCTTCGCTCGGCCGTGCAGAACGCCCTCGCTCTCGAAAACGCTGCCGCATCGCCCGAGGCCCCATCGCTCTCGGCGATCCTGCACGAGCGCGAAAAGACGACTTCGATCGAGAAGGCCTTCATCGCCCTCGGCGACGCGCTCCGCCCTCTGCCCGGGTCGAAGGCGATCGTCTTTTTCGGCTGGGGCATCGGCAAGGTGGACTTCCTGATGCCGGAACAGGGGTTCGGCACGGTGCGGTATTCGCCCGACTACGACCGCGCGGTGTCGGCGCTCGGCCGCGCCCAGGCTCCCGTCTTCGCCCTGGACATCAGCGGCGGGCATCACAGCCTCGAGGCCGGTCTCGAGCGGCTGGCCTTCGAGACGGGCGGCTACTACCTTCCGACGTACGACTTTCCGCGCTGGGCGATGAAGACGGCTTCGCGCGCGCTGACGGGCCATTACGTCCTGGTGTTCCGGCCGCCCGCTCTGCCGAAGCGAGGGTTCCACCAGATCCGCATCGAGGGACCTCCCGGGGTCAGGCTTCTGTACCGCCAGGGTTACGAGGACTGATCAGTCGGGGAAACTCTCGGGCTCCTCGAGCGCCCGAAGATAGAGCTCCTCGTCGATGTTGCGCCCGGTGACGAGCGCGACGACGGGACCCTCGAGATCGGACATCCGCTCGAGCCCCGCGAACGCCGCCGCCGCCGCTCCCTCCACGCGAAGGCCCGCGCGGGCGCAGGCGCCGATGGCGCGGGCCATCTCGCGGTCGGAGACCGTGAGCATCCGGTCCACGACCTGCGCGAGCCGCGCGACGGCTTCCGAGATCGCGACGCGGACCGCGAGCCCGTCGGCGAAGGTCGCCATCCGGCCGCACTCGACGGCGCGGCCGGCTTCCCACGAGAGCGCCATCACGGGCGCGTCTTTCGCCGCGACGCCGACGACGAGCGTGCCGGGGGAGCGGCGCTTCAGGGTCTCCCCGATGCCCCCGATGAGCGCGCCGTTGCCGACGGGGACGACGACGGCCGACGGGGGCTCGGCGAGCTGGCCGAGAATCTCGTCCGCGATCGCGCCGTAGCCCGCGTACTGCGTCGGCTCGACGCCGTCCTCGAAGAACGGGATGTGGGCCTCCTCGGCGAAGCGCCTGCCCTCGTCCTTGGCGAAGTCGAGGTCGGTTCCGGCCAGGCGAACCTCCGCCCCGAACCCGTCGATCAGGGCGAGCTTTGCGAGCGATGCCCCCGCCGGCGCATAGACCATGGCGCGCAATCCGAGACGCCCGCTCGCCCAGGCCACCGCGGCGCCGTGGTTGCCGGTCGACGCGGTGACGACCGCCGCGGCGCCGCGCTCCTTGTACGCCGCAATCGTCGGAAGCGCGCCGCGCCACTTGAACGCGCCGAGCTCGTGTCCGTCCTCGCGCTTCAACCAGAGCGCGAGGCCATCGCACAGCCCCCCGGGGGCTCGTTCGAGCGGCGAAGGGAGGTCCACGGCGGGAAAGCCTACTGCAGAGGCGTCGCCGGCGGACGGGATCCGCGGCGAGGACGCTCCGGTCAAGCCACGCCGCCGAGGTCGTTCGAGCGAGGGGATGCGGCGAGCCGTGCCGAAAGGCGCCGCAGGATGGGGAGGGTCCCGAAGTAAAGGGCGGCGAGCAGCAGCGGCGAAGCAGCGAGCCATGCGACGAACGCATGGAAGAGCGTCGTCTTCAGCTCCAGGACGGCGCCGACGAAATTCGAGCGCAGCATGTCGAGGAGCCGCGAGAGAGGACGCTTTTCGGGGCTCGCCCGGAACATCCACTCTCCGAGACGGATGAAGGGGAAGATCAGGAGCAGCTGGAGGGCGTAGGACGACCAGTTGATGGCCTGGATGATCGGCTGGTTCAGGCGCAGGACCCAGGCGCTGACGAAGCAGAGGATCGTGGTCGTTCCGATGATCGGGTTGACGGCGATGCAGAGTCCGACGGCCACGGTCAGGGCGACCCTCTCGGGCGAAAGGCCCTGGGTGAGCTGCCTGTGGATCGTGTCGCGGACGCGGGAGAACAGAGGGCGAACGTCGATCATCGCCTCCCGGGAATCGAGGCGGTCCGGCCGGCGCTGGCGGGTGTCGATCCGGTCACCCGGACCCCGGCCTTGCGAAGGAGCACCTGGGCGTCGCCGATGTGCTTCTCGGCGAAGCCGCCTTCGCAGTAGGCGAGGTAGTACTCCCACATCCGAAGGAAGCTCTCCGGAAACCCGAGCGCGCGGACGCGCTCGCGGTTGCGGAGGAGGCGCTCCCGCCAGCACGCGAGCGTCTTGACGTAGTGCGGGCCGATCTCCTCGACGCCGGCGACCGAGAGGCCGGTCCTCCGCGCGAGCGAGCGTCGGATCTCGCCGAGGGAGGCGAGCTCGCTGCCGGGAAAGATGTGCCGCCGGATGAAGTCGGGCTGGCGGCGGTATCGCTCGAAGCGGCGCTCGTTCATCCAGATGGTCTGCAGCAGCATCGAGCCGCCCGGCTCCAGCCGCCGATCCGCGGCGCCGAAGTAGTCGTCGTAGTACCGGAGGCCCACCGCCTCGAACATCTCGATCGAGACCGCCTTGTCGTAGCGGCCCGAGAGTCGGCGATAGTCCTCGAAGAGCAGCTCGACGCGCGAGGTCAGCCCCTCCTCCTCGAAGCGCCGCCGGGCGTAGTCGTGCTGCGAGCGGCTGATCGTCGTCGTCGTCACCCGGCAGCCGTACTCCTTCGCCGCGTGAATCGCAAAGGCCCCCCAGCCGGTTCCGATCTCGAGCAGGCGGTCTCCCGGAGACAGCTCCAGGGCGCGGGCAATCCGATCGAACTTCTCGCGCTGCGCATCGGCGAGCGAGACGCCGGGGCGGTCGAAGATCGCGCAGGAATACGTCAGCGAGGGATCGAGAAAGAGCGAGTAGAAGTCCTCGCCGAGGTCGTAGTGGTAGCGGATGTTTCCGCGGCTTCCGCGGAGCGAATTGCGGTGCAGGCGGTGCCGCAGCCGCTCGATCCACCGGTCGAGAGTGGCCGGAAGGCGCTCACCCAGGTCGAAGACCGCGGCGTTGCGCGCGGCGAGGCGGGTGACCGAGGGGAGGTCGGGGGAGGTCCAGAGTCCCTCGGCGTAGGTTTCGCCGAAGGCGATGTCGCCTCCGAGCACCACGCGGCGGAAGAGGGAGCGGTCGTGGACTTCCACCGATGCCGCGAGGTCGGGACCTCCGTCGCCGAAGACCCGGCGGGTGCCGTCGGGCAGCCGCAGCTCGAGACGTCCGCCCCGGATCCGATCGAGGCTGCGGAAGAGCGCGGACTGCGCCAGACGCTTCACGGCTCGGCGGTGGAGGGTCCCATCCGGCTCATGGTCGGCGCTAGCCCGGCAGGGGCTCCGGCATGGAGAGCGATTCGGCGGCGGCGACCAGGCGCTCGAGGATCTCGGCCAGGTGAGCCCGAGCCTTCTCGATCTCCGCGTGGATCTCTTCGAGGCGCTTGCCGGCGCGGACGCCCGCGGCCGCGGCTTCCTCGTGAAGACGGTCGAGTCGGGCGACGGCCCTCGCGCGGGCCGCTTCGAGCTCGAGCAGAGCGTCGTGAGCCGTCAGCCGCACGGAGGCGCCGAGCTCCGCCCACCGACGCGACAGGCTCAGCACCTGTTCGTGGAGCCGCGCCGAGGTAAACGCGCGGCCCGTTCGCAGCGCATCGGTCGCGGCCTCGCGCCAGCGCTCGGGCGGCCGATGAAGCCCGCGCACGAGGCCGACCTTCTCGGCGAGCCAGAGCACGTAGTAGCTCGCGTCCACTTCCCACCACCGGAATCCCTGGGCCGCCGAACCGGGCGCCCAGTGGTGGTTGTTGTGCCAGCCCTCGCCCATCGTGACGAGCGAGAAGAAGAAGCTGTTGCGCGAATCGTCGGTCGTCGCGTAGACGCGGCGGCCGACCAGATGCATGAAGCTGTTGATGGAAAAGGTGCCGTGCCACAGGAGCACGGTCGAGAGGAAGTAGCCGTAGAACAGGCCGATCGGCCCGAAGGCGAGCGCGAGCGCCACGGCATAGGCGGCGGTCGGCACGTACTGATGGCGGTCGAGCCAGACCAGCTCGGGGTACTTCGCCAGGTCGGGGACGCGCGAGTGGTCCGATTTGGCGTGATCCGATCCGAGGATCCAGCCCATGTGGCTCCACCAGAATCCGCGCTGGATCGGGCTGTGCACGTCCTCGGGGCGGTCGGAGTAACGGTGATGATGGCGGTGATTCGAAGCCCACCAGAGCACACCCTTCTGCGCGGCCGTCTGGCCGAGGAAGGCGAGAAGGAACTGCGACACCCGCGGCAGGGCGTAAGTCCGATGGCTGAAGTAGCGGTGGAAGCCCGCGGTGATGGCGAACATGCGGAGGTAATAGGAGGCGAGGCACAGCGCCACGCCCTTCCACGAGAAGCCCACCCAGAGGACGCCGAGCGCGGCCAGGTGCACGCCGAGAAAGCCGATGACGGCCGAAGGGCGCAGCCGGTCGGATCCCCGTGCAGGCGCGGTTTGCGGTCTCATGGGCACACTTTACCGTTTTCGGCCGTCCCGGACTACTTCGCGGCCGGGGTCTCGGGGCCCTTTTTGACGGTTTCGAGGTCGACCGTGACCTCCACGTCGTCGGAGAGCATGAGGCCGCCGTTGTCGAGCGATTTGTTCCAGTCGATGCCGAAGTCCTTGCGGTTCAGCTTCGTATTGAGCTCGAAGCTCGCATGCTCGTTGCCCCTCGGGTCCTTCATCGAACCGAGGTAGGTGACGGGCAGCGTGATCTCCTTGGAGACGCCGTGCATCGTAAACGTGCCGGTGACGGCGTAGGTGTCCTTGCCGGTCGTCGTGATCTTCGTGCTCTTGAAGGTGATCTCGGGGAACTTGGCGACGTCGAAGAAGTTCTCGGAGCGAAGGTCGTCGTCGCGGTGGGAGTTGTTGGTGTCGATCGATGCCGCCTTGATCGTGAAGACGACCGACGACGCCTGGGCTTTGCCGTTGTCGGCCTGGATCGTGCCGTCGAAGTCGGAGAAACGCCCGTGGACCCTGGAGGCGAAGTGGCGGATCGTGAAGCTGACGTCGGAATGGTTCTTGTCGATCGCGTACGTGTCGGCGGCGAAGATCGGCGCCGCGGCTGCGGCGGCCAAGAGCAGAATCGGCATGCGGAGTCGGCGAAGCATCGTGTCTCCTTTCGGACGGTGAGTCGTGTCGAGAGGGCCGGAAGCTTATTGGACGCGGCCCCGCGCCGCCACCGTGATTCGACCCTCGACCCGGTCCTGGCGAATCGCCGTGAGGGAGTCGTGGAGGTTGACGACGGCGCAGGCGTGGTTGGGGAGAATGCGGACCCGCTGCCCCACGCGGAACGTCTCGCCCGGGGCGACCGCGAGCACGCCGTGCTCCTCCGAAACGCGGACCACGCGAGTCCGTCCGCCCGTAACGAGCCCGAAGCCGTCGGGCTCGGGCCGCAGGGAGTCGGAGGAGAGCGTCTTCGAGCCCGCGTCGACGACGGCGCGGCCGGTCTCCGGCGCACTCACCACGGTCGCGAGGATGGTCAACGCGCAGTCTCCGGGACCGGCGCTTCCGAGCGCGACCTGGGAGCGGTCGTTGTAGACGTAGGTTCCGGGACGGCACTCGGTGACGCCGCGCCCGGTCATCGCCGCGGCGGCGGTCGGCGTCGAGCCGACGGAGACCTCGTCCACGGGCAGCCCGGCTTCGCGCAGCGCCTGCGCGGTCTCGGCGGCCAGACGCGCCTCCTCCGCGCCGATGCGCGCGACGTCCTCGGGAGTCGGGCCGGCGTAGCCCTGGCCCGCGTGGGTGAAGACGCCGGAGAGCTCCAGGCCGGGGACGCCGGCGACGGCCGCCGCGAGCGCTACGGTGTCCTCGGGGCGAACTCCCGCGCGATGGAAGCCCGGATCGATCTCGAGCCGCACCGAGAGCGTCCGTCCGGCGCGCGCGAACGCGCCGCCGAGGCTTCGCGCCCCGTCGAGGCTGTCCACGCCGACGGCGAGGCGGACCCGATCGGAGAGCGCGAGCAGGCGTCGCGCCTTGTCGTCGCCGACGACCGTGTACGCGAGGAAGAGATCGTCGAAGCCGAGATCGGCGAAGACCTCCGCCTCCGAAGTCTTGGCGAGCGTCAGTCCATGCGCTCCCGCCGAGAGCTGGAGCCGGCCGATCTCCGGCGACTTGTGCGTCTTCGCGTGGGGCCGAAGCCGGATTCCGGCGTCTCTCGCGCGGGCCTGCATCCGGGCGACGTTCGCTTCGACGACGTCGAGGTCCACGAGAACCGCCGGGGTGGCGAGGTCTTCGATCCGGATCACGAGGCCGAGTCTAACCTCGGCGGAAAAGGGCGAAGACGATCCCGGACGGAATGCCGGCGACCAGGGCGGCCGTGATCGCGCCGCCCGAGAGCGCGGATCCGTTCGGCACCGAGGTTCCGGAGAAGGAAGCGAGGGCGACGAGCAGCCACACGCCGATCGTGACGAGCATGCTGAGCGAGACGCCTCGCAGGAGCGGGGCGCCGCGCGCCTGCCGGCGATAGAGGAGCCACGCGCCGTAGAGAAGGAGGGCGTTCTGCAGGACGCCGGCGCCATTGACGAGGACCGTGGCCACGCGAAAGCCCCCGAAGTGCGACAGCACCCAGCCCTCGGCGTCGGCGCCCGGCGAGAGCGCCCGGCCCAGGTGATGGAGCGTGTACGGCACCCCGAGCACTCCCACGACGCCGGCGACGACCGCACGGAGCGGCACCGCCGCGCTGCCGCCGATCGTGCCGCGAGAGAGGCGACGCAGCGGCGACGCCTTCTCGACCGGCGCTCCGGGATCGATCTTCTGCTCGTGGAGCACCGAGGCCGCCTCCTCCGCCATGGCCGAGGCCGTTTCGGGCGTCACCTCCGCCGTGACCGCGCCCTTCAGGGCCATGGCCCAGGTCTCGCTCGCGCCGACGAGCTCGTCGTGGGTGATTCCCCGGCGCAGCGGCAGGAGGGATTTTCCGAGCTCGTGGGCGCGCACGAGCTCGGCCTCGCACTGGGTCGACGCGAGCGACGCCGCCGAAACGACGAAGAGCGCCGCCCGGCACTCGCGGATCTCGGTGCCGATGCGCTTCAGGTACGAGCCGCCGAGCTTGCTCTTCTCCTGGTAGCGCCACGTCGAATAGCCGCGGGCCTCGAGGCCGGCCGCGACCGCGGCCGCGATGTCGGCATCCGTGTGCGCATACGAGATGAAGACGTCCGCCATGGCTACATGTACGACTCCGCCTCGAGCATGAGGCGCAGCCACTCTCCCTGCTCCTGGGCGAACAGGCCCTCGCAGCAGGCCAGGATTCCGAAGGCCTCGAACGGGCCGATCGCCGGATTCTGGAGTCTCCTTCGATAGGCGGCGAGCGCGTTCTCCTTGGCGCAGGCGCGGGTCGAGTTGCGCGTCGCCTCGAGAGTGGACCGCCACGTCCGGGCGCCCGCGAGGCCGGCCGGGATCAGGGCCGCGATGAAGGCGAAGACAAATCCGGGACCGTCGTCCTTCGAAGCGCTCCCCGTGGTGAAGGTGATGTAGAGCTCCGGGATGAGGTGCAGGGCGACGAAGACGAGCGTCGCGAGAAAGAAGGCCGGCATCAGGGCCGGGTTCGTGAAGAATCCGCCTTCCTCCTGCGATTTCCGGTGGAAGTAGCCGATCTGTGCGGCGAGCCGATTGTCGACGTAATGGTCGAGCAGCGCTCGAAGACCGGAGCCGGCGGGCTCGGCGCGGGGAATGGCGGCGGCCTCCTCGTGCCGCGCGCGCTCCTGGAGCTCCGCGGCCTCGTGAAGATCGTTCCTCACGATGGCGCTCTCGAGGTCCGCCGAAAGAGAGGCGGCGCTTCGGGTCGCGAGGCCCGGCTCGATGAAGAGCCGCCACTTCGAGAGGCGAAGCTGCTCGGCCCGATACCTGGCGAGGAGCCACTGGTGATGACCGCGGCCCGAGAGCTCGGGTACGACGCAACATGCCGTGACGAGGACCAGGACGAACTCGAGCACGAGCAGGGCTCCCGAGAGTCGGTCTCCCATCTTCGAATGGAACGAGAGCTGGACGATCGAAAGAAGCAGCGCCGCCGTCGCCGACGGGATTCCCCACTTCGCCCTGCAGATGTGGCGGCGCTGCATCTCGTTGGCGTCCCCGTCGAGCCGGTCGAAGAGCAGAAGCATCGACTCGGGCGCCGGCTCGGCCTCGATCGCGCGGAGGAACCGGCAAATGAAGTCGGGAGTGTCCTCCTCGAGGTGCGCTTCCCTCATGTCGTCTTTCACGACCTCGACGCTCGAAGTCTTCTGGAGATCGGTGCAATCCTCCCGCTCGCCGGTCATCACTTTTCGATTCGATACCCGAGCGCCACGATCGTCTTGAGCGTTTCCATCGCGGTCGTCCGGTCGTATTCCTTTTCGGACTCGGACAGCTCTTCGTACGGCACGAGGGAGGGATGTTCTTTTTTCTCGTCGCGGCGCTCGGTCCCGTACCTCCACCCGTCGGCGATGCGCCGCCGGGCCCAGTTCTCGTGCGTGTTGCGGGCGAGAAGCTCCGTCAGGTCGAGGAGCTCGCGCGAAAGGCGGATGTTCGAGGTGTCCCGGGGCGCCGGCTCATAGTCCACGGCGAGTCCTCCTTCCGCGCCCGACGGTCGGGTGGGGCTCTTATACACCCGGGCCGGAGCGGTCGCGCTGGGGTAGAGTCGTCGCCGGTTTTGGGGAGGATTCATGCGCGTCCGGGTCATCGCGGCGGCGGCGTTCTGGGGCGCGGCGTCTCTCGCGCCCGCGCAGACGGCCGAGGAGCTCATCGCGAAGAACATCGCCGCGCGGGGGGGCATCGAGAACATCAAGGCCGTCCAGACGATGCGGCTGACGGGCACGATGAAGACCGGGGACGACACCCTGCCGTCCGTCCTCGAGTTGAAGCGCCCGAACAAGAGCCGATGGGAGTTCACCCTCGATGGCCAGACGGCGGTCCAGGCCTTCGACGGGACCGACGGCTGGACGTGGATTCCCTTCGCGGGCCAGGCCGAGCCCCGGAGCATGTCCGACGAGGAGCGCAAGGAAGCCGCGCAGCAGGCCGACATCGACGGCCCGCTCGTGGACTACGCGCAGAAGGGCAGCCGGATCGAGCTCGTCCCCCGCGACCGCGACTATCGGCCCGACGACTGGAAGCTGAAGGTGACGCTGAAGTCGGGCGAGGTCCGCTTCATCTACCTCGATCCCAGGACGTTTCTCCAGAGTGCGAGCGTCCTGACACGGCAGGTCGACGGCCGCTCCATGGAGGTCCGCTCGGAGGTCGGCGACTATCGCAGGGAGGGCAGCCTGATGCTTCCGCACTCCTTCAGCGCCTCGACGAAGGACGGCGCTCCGGCGCAGTCCCTCCAGTTCAGCCGCATCGAGCTGAACGTGCCGATCGACGACGCTCGCTTCCGGATGCCGCCGCCGAAGCGCCCCGCCCAGCGTCCGGACACCGCGCCGACGCCGATCATCGGCTGACCATCGGAGGACCGCGATGACGCTTCGACGAATCGCCCTGCCCATCCTGCTCGCCGCCGCGCTCGTACGGCCGGGGGGCGCCCAGACCCGCCCGAAGGTCTACATCTCCGTCGACATGGAAGGCATCGCGGGCGTCGTGACGGGGGACCAGCTCTCGCCGGCGGGATTCGAGTACGAGCGCTTCCGCGGCTTCATGACCAACGAGGTCCTCGCCGCGATCGAGGGCGCGCGGGCCGCGGGGGCCGCGGAGTTCCTGGTCTCGGATTCGCACGGCAACGGAGAGAGCCTCCTGATCGAGCGCTTTCCGAAGGACGTCCAGATCGTGCGCTCGTGGCCGCGGCCGCTCGCCATGATGCAGGGCATCGACGGGAGTTTCGACGCGGCGCTCTTCATCGGCTATCACGCCTCGACGACGAACCCCGAGGGCGTGCGTGCGCACACGATGTCGTCGGCCCACCTGGCCGACCTGCGCTTGAACGGCGTTTCGATGCCCGAGGCCGGGTTGAACGCGGCGATCGCCGGGCACTTCGGCGTGCCGGTCGTCCTGATCACGGGCGACGACGCGATCGTCAGAGAGGCGCAGGCGCTTCTCGGGCCGCTCACGGGAGCCGTCGTGAAGTGGAACTACGGTTTTCACTCGGCGCGCACGATGACCCCGGAGGCGGCGTGCGATGCGATCCGCGACGCCGCCCGGCGCGCCTTCGCCGAGCGCAAGAGCCGGAAGCCGTTCACGGTCGCCGCGCCGGTCACCCTCGACCTGCGCTTCAAGAACTACCGTCCGGCCGAGGTGCTCGCGTACCTGCCGATCGTCGAGCGGACGGATGCGCACGCGATCCGGTTTCGCGGCAAGGACATGATCGAGGTCAGCCGCTTCCTCGAGTTCGTGGACGAATACGAACCGGGCCTGTCGCCGTAAATCCGCGCCGCAAGGCGCGAGCGCGAGGGAGACCCCCATGGCTTCACTGCGATTCGAGACGCGGGCCGTGCACGCCGGCGGCGAGCCCGACGCCGCGACGGGCGCCGTCGCGCCCCCGATCCATCTGTCCACGACCTTCGAGCACGGCCCGGCCGGCGAAACGCCTCTCGGCTTCCTCTATGTTCGCGACGCGAATCCGACGCAGGAGCGCCTCGAGCGGGCGCTCGCCGCGATCGAAGGCGGTGAGACGGCCCTCGTGTTCGGCTCCGGCATGGCGGCGGCCGCGGCGTATCTTCAGGCGCAGCCTCCCGGCACGCACGTCGTTTATCCGAAGGACGTCTACTACGGCGTACGCGCCCTCGCGACGGAATTCCTGCCGCGCTGGGGCATGGAGGCGACGGCGGCGGACATGTCGAACCTCGACGAAGTCCGCGCCGCGATTCGCCCCTCGACGCGCGTCGTCTGGGCCGAGTCGCCTTCGAACCCGCTCATGCAGGTCTGCGACCTCGCCGCGCTCGCCGCCCTGGCGCATGCCGGCGGCGCCCGGTTCGCCGTGGATTCCACGTTCGCGACGCCCGTCCTGCAGCGTCCGCTCGAGCTCGGCGCCGACGCCGTTCATCACTCGACGACCAAGTACCTCGGCGGCCATAGCGACGTCCAGGGCGGTGTGCTGGTCTTCCGCGAGGCCGGGGAGCTGTCCCAGCGGGCGGCCCACGTTCGGAAGATCGTGGGCGCCGTAGCCTCACCGTTCAACTCGTGGCTCGTCCTGCGCGGTCTGCGCACGCTCGCCTGCCGCGTCGAACGCCAGTCGTCCAATGCCCTCGCGATCGCGCGCTTTCTCGAGGCCCATCCGGAGGTCGAGGCCGTGCACTACCCCGGACTGCCCTCACAGGCCGGGCACGCGATCGCGAGGCGCCAGATGTCGGCCTTCGGAGGCATGCTGTCCTTCCGCGTACGCGGCGGCCGCGACGCGGCGGTCCGCGTGGCCTCGCGCGTGAAGGTCTTCGTCAACGCGACGAGCCTCGGCGGAACGGAGAGCCTGATCGAGCACCGCGCCTCGAGCGAAGGGCCGGGCTCGCCGACGCCTCCGAACCTGCTGCGCGTCTCCGTCGGCCTCGAGCATCCCGACGACCTCGTCGAGGATCTCGCGCAGGCCCTCGGGTAAGAGCTCGCCGTCCTCCCTCGCGGGGCGGGGATCCCTTTGAAGTCGTCGTGCGGCTATGAAAGGGATCCCTCGTCGCTTTGCTCCTCGGGATGACAGGGGGAGAGTGCGGCTATGAAAGGGATCCCTCGTCGCTTTGCTCCTCGGGATGACAGGGGAGAGTGCGCGTGTCGTGACTGGCGTCGGCGCCCGGACGAGTCGTCATGCCAACGGCCGTCCCCTGTCATCCCGAGCGCAGCGAGGGATCCCTTTGAAGTCGTCGTGCGGCTATGAAAGGGATCCCTCGTCGCTACGCTCCTCGGGATGACAGGGGGAGTTGTTCGGGATGACAGAGGGAGTGGCCTCGGGATGACAGAGGGAGTGGCCTCGGGATGACGGGGGGGGTGGCTCGGGATGACGGGGGAAGTGCGGCGACACGGTCACTTCTTCAGGTACTCCGAGGGAACGGTATTCGGCAGGTACTGCGACGGAATCGGATTGTCCGCCCGCTCGATGTCCCACGCGACCGATGCGATCCACCAGCGGTGGCCGTCGTTGACGAGCTGGATGCTGTTGATGCCCCGGATGAAGGGTTTCTCGTCCGACGGCGCGCGGCGCGACTCGTAGGTCGAGAAGACCTGGCAGACGTGGCCGAAGCAGTCAGCCCTTCGCGCGACCTCCTTCTCGAAAAAGGACGTCGGATCGCCCTTGGCCTTCGCGGCGGCCATGCCTTCCCTGACGCGCTGTTCGAAACCGTCCACGTCGAGGACCGTGAAGAGATCGCTCTTCGGATTCTTCGGAGGAATCAGCATCCCGACCTGCATGAAGATGCTTCGCATCCGCTCCCAGTTCGGTTCCCCGCTCGAGTCGTGGCTGACCGAGCCGTAGAGCGCGGCGAGGATCGCATCCACGGAAGCGCCGTCGGCGTCTTCCTGGGCGGCGGCGCGCGGCGCACGGGGACGCCGGTCCTCGGGTCCGCCGGGAGTCGGCATGCGCTGGGCGTCCTTCTCGGCGTTCGGGTCGTGAAGCTTCACGCCGACGATCGGCGTCACGCCGAGGCGGGGGTTCACGCCGGACGTCGGTGGGTTCTGCGAAGCGGTTTGGGAAAACAGCGGCGAGGCGCCGGCGCACAGCGTCCCGACGGCGGCGAGAACGGCGATCTTCTTCATGGATTCTCCTTCCCTGTCCTACGGGACGGACGCGGATCGTGTTTCATGATGCCAGCAGTTCCGGGGGAACGGGATTGTCGGGACGCTCCGTGTCCCAGACGAGCGTCGCGATCCACCAGCGGCGGCCGTTCGAGACGAGCTGGATCGAATGGACGCCTCGGGCAAACGGCTTCGGGTCGTGCGGCGCCCAGAGCGTTTCGTAGGTCGAAAACACGAGGCAGACGTCGCCGAAGCGATTCTCGCGGCGGGCGATCTCGCGTTCGGTGAATCCCAGCCTTTCGCGGCGCTCCCGGCGCCCCGCGATGTACCGGCGGATGCGGCCCTCGAAGGCGTCGGCGTCGAGCACGCCGAACGTCTCGGCGCCGGCGGCCCGCGGCGGCACGATCCTCGCCCCCGGTAGAAAGAGATCGCGCAGGCGCTTCCAGTTGGGCTCGCCATCCGGTCCGTGGCTGACCGCGGCATAGAGCGCCGTGACGATCGAATCCACGGAGGACCCATCCGGCTGGACCTCGAGCGGCTTCGGCTCCTTGAACGGAAGGGGCGTCGGCGTCGGGCCGGGCCCGGACGGCCCGCTCGCGGCGGCGGTCTTCGCCAGGGCCTCGGCCGCGCGGATTGCGATGTCGACCGGATTCTGCGTCTGCGCGCGCACACTCGCGGCGGCGACCGCGGCGATGAGGAAAACGCGTCGGACGCGTCCGGGATCAGGCATGGCGCGGCCGTGAGAGCCACCGGTCCATCGAGAAGCGATCCGCGTCCCGGGGAACCATCAGGAGAAAGAGCAGGAGAGCGAGCCGGGGGATCACGTGCGTGTGGAATTCGTAGAGGGGCTCCTTCAGCAAGTGCCCGAACGTCACGACGAGAAGAACTCCTCCGAGGGCGACGAGGGCCTCGGTCACGCGCCAGCCCACGAGGACGAGCGCCCCGGCCAGAAGCTCCACGAACGGAATCGTCAGCCCCGTCAGCCAGAGCGACCAGGCCGGCAGGAACGTATCGGCGTACGGGTCCACGAACCACTTGTGCGCGTGGCCGGCCGGGGTGAGCGTGAAGACCTTGTAGATGCCGGCCATGAAGAAGATCAGTCCGAGGACGCCGCGTGCGAAGAGGACCGCCCAGGCGCGGCGCGCCGAGTCCGAGACGGGCATCGTGACGCCTCCTTGTTCCGGCCGCCGACTCCGGTAGACTCCGCGGACGTCGCTGAGTCCCGGGACACGGAAACGATACGACGTTTGCGCCGCGGGAGGACCGATGGACGCCCCGGAGTCGAAGTCGCTCCCCGAAAATGCCTATCGGCCGCTCGCCGCCGGTGAGACATACCGTCCCGTCGTTCCCGCTTCGGCGTCCGTTCCCGAGGTCACCGGGCGCTCGGTCGTCTGGGGCCTCTTTCTCTGCGCCCTGTTCACCGCGGCGTCGGCCTACTCGGGCCTCAAGGTCGGACAGGTCATGGAAGCGGCGATCCCGATCTCGATTCTCGCGATCGGGTTGGCGCGCGTCTACGCCCGGCGCTCGACCCTTCTCGAGAACGTCATCATCACGGGCATCGGCGGCGTCTCCGGCTCGGTCGTGGCCGGAGCGATCTTCACGCTGCCGGCCCTCTACATCCTCAAACTCGACGCCAGACCCTGGCAGACGATCTTCATCTGCCTGGCGGGCGCGTGCCTCGGCATCCTGTTTCTCATTCCGCTGCGGCGCTACTTCGTCAGCGAGATGCACGGGCAGTTTCCCTACCCCGAGGCGACGGCGATCACCGAGGTCCTCGTCACGGGAGAGAAGGGGGGATCGCAGGCCCGGCTGCTGCTCGAGGCGACGGGACTCGCCGCCGTGTACGACTTCTTCGTGACGACGTTCCAGGTGTGGAAGGAAACGGTCGACTTCCAGTTCATCCCGGCGATGCGCGAGGCCGCCGACAAGGCGCGTCTCGTGCTGCGCGTGGACGCGATCGCGTTCATCCTGGGCCTCGGCTACGTCATGGGCCTGCGCGCCTCGACGCTGCTGTGCGCCGGAGGCGTCCTCTCGAACTTCGTGCTCGTGCCGCTGGTCTGGATGGTCGGTCGCCACGTGCCCACCCCGATCTACCCGGCGCCCATGCCGATCGCCGAGATGAGCGCGGCCCTCATCTACCGCTGGTACGTGCGCTACGTGGGCGTCGGCGCGATCGCGACCGCGGGGATCTTCGGCATCGTCAAGTCGCTGAAGATCGTGGCCGGATCCTTCTCGATCGCGGCCCGGGCGTTCCGCCACGGGGAGGGCGAGGGCCGCGAGCGCACCGACCGGGACATCGCGATCGTGCGGATTCTCATCGGGGTGATCGTTTCGACGCTTGCGGTCGCGGTCTTCCTGGGGAAGCTCGAACCGCGGTCCATCGTGGTGCTCGTCGGGCTCGCGCTGACTCTCGTCTTCTCTTTTTTCTTCACGTCGGTCGCGGCCAACGCGATCGCGACGACGGCGCGCAATCCGGTGTCCGGAATGACGATGCTGACGATCATCATCTCCTCGGTCGTGCTGCTGGAGTTCGGCGTCTCGGGGCGCAGCGGGATGTTCTTCGTGATGGCGATCGCCGGCATGGTCTGCACGGCCCTCTCGGTCTCCGGCCAGACGATCACGGACTTGAAGACGGGCTACTGGCTGGGCTCGACCCCGGCCGCCCAGGAGCGCGTCAAGTTCTACGGGGCGCTCGCCTCTTCGATCGTCGTCGGCCTCGTGATCATCGCGCTGGCGAAGACCTTCCAGTTCGGCGAGGCCGCCCCCGGCGACGTGCGTCCGGTTCTGGTCTCCCCGCAGGCCTCGATCATGAAGGCGCTCGTCGAGGGCTTCATGAGCCGCCAGCCCGTTCCCTGGGTCCTCTTCGGCTCGGGCGCGGCCGTCGCCGTGATGATGGAGATGCTCGGCGTCCCGGCGCTGATCGTGGCGCTCGGCATGTACCTGCCGCTGGAGCTGAACTCGGGCGCGCTCGTCGGCGGATTTCTCGCGCACTACGTCACGCGCCGGTCCGAGCGGGTGGGCGGAGCGGCGGGCAAGACCATGCGCGAGAGGGCCGTCATCATCGCCTCCGGGCTGATGGCGGGCGGAGCGCTCGGGGGCGTCTTCGGAGCGGCCCTCCGGCTCTTCGGCTGGTACCGCGAGGACCTCGTCAAGCTGCCGTTCTTCGACAACGATCCCGTGTCGCAGATGGTCAGCTGCGCCGGGTTCATCGGCCTCTGCCTCTACCAGTGGTTCGGCGCGATGAAGAAGGAGAGGCCGGCGTAGCCGGGTCGCCGGCTAAGTCTTCGCGACCGGACGGACCGTCCGCGGACGGAGAGCCCCGAAGGGGTACGAGCCGTGCGTTATATTCCCGCGCGCTTGGGCTCTCTCGAACGATCGGTCGCGACGGCGCTGCTCGGCCTGGACACGCTCTGGGGCGGCGACGTGATGAACCCGTCGGGGACGGGGCGGGCGATCGTCGATTCCTGGTTCTCCGACGAGCCGATGCCGGAGGCGTACACGCATTCGACGGCGGCGCGCCTTCGGGCCTCGGGCGGCGTCGCGGCCGGGGAGCCCGACGTGGCCGCGGTCGATGCGTATCTCGCGTCGGTGGACGTCCGGGGCGCGATCGACGAGGTCGCCGCGAAGGGGCGGGAGCTGTCGGGGCTGCGGGCGGCGTTCTTCGACGGGTTGTCGCAGTGCCTGTCCGCGATGTGGGACCTCTCCATGGAGCGGCTCGGCCGCGGCCCCGCAGTTCCGTACGAGCGCTGCGTGCTCGCGGCGACGGGGCGCCCGCCCGAGCCTTCGCGGCCCGGGGAGAAGCGGAGGCGGCTCGCGGAGCTTCTCGCGCGGGCGGGACACGCCGGGAAGACGGACGACGAGATGCTCGCGGCGGTCGATGCCTGGCGGCGCGAGCGCGTGGTCCCGGCGAAGTCGATCCCCACGCTCGCGAACGCGTTCGTCGCGCTCTTCGACTCCGCCGCGGCGAAGAACCTGGCCCCCCACCTGCCGGAGGACCTGAGGGACGTTCCGCGCTCGAACATGACCTTCGTTCCGATCCGGGACGCCTGGTTCTCCGGCTTCATGAGCTACGTCGGCCGGGCGCGCAACGCCGACGGCTCGCCGCAATACGAGGCGACCTACGAGATCAACGCCTCGCTCGAGATCTCGATCCCCGAGTTCGAGCAGCTCGTCGGCCACGAGGTCGTGCCGGGCCACGTGACGACGAGTGCGCTCATCCAGGGCCTCTCCGTGCGCGGCCGGGTGGGCTTCGAGTCGACGATCCTCGCGATGAACACCCGCTGGGGCACGCTCGCGGAAGGCATCGGCAACAACGCGGTCCTGATCGCGCTCGGCCTGACCGAGGTCGAGCAGGTGCCGGACGAGGACCTGCAGGCCGGTCTCTGGCTCGCGCATCTGCAGGACGACGCGAAGAACCAGGCCTCGTACCTGACGTGGCAGGAGGGAATGCCGCAGGCCGAGATCGCCGCGAGGCTGCGCCGTGACTTTCTCGTCAGCGAGGAGCGGGCGGGAAAGTTCGCGGGCGCGTGGGGGCGCCATCCGCTCTTCGGCCGCATGAACCTGCCGGCATACCGCGCCGGCACCGAGGCCGTCGCCGATCTGCGACGCCGTTATCCCGCGAAGAGAGTTCTGCCGGCTCTCTACGGGTGCGCCGGGCTCGTGGACGTCGTCACGCTGCGGCAAGCCGTCGCGGGAAACGCGTCGTGACGACGCGACGGCGATTCCTGGCGTCGGCGGGGCTGGCCGCCGGGGGATCGCTTCTCGCGCGGCCCTCGCCGAAGGCGGCGCCGCCGGCCCCGGCCGGACCGATGCAGAAGCCGAAGGCGCTGAAGGCCGGCGACACCGTGGGCCTGATCGCCCCCTCCTCGTACATCTTCGACCTCTGGCGCATCGAGGACGTCGCCCCGCGCCTCGCCGCTCTCGGCCTCAGGGTCAAGCTCGGCGCGAACGTCCGGGCGCGGCGCGGCTACCTGGCCGGAACCGAGGAACAGCGCCTCTCCGATCTGCACGCGATGTTCGCGGATCCCGAGGTCTCCGCCGTCCTCTGCCTGGGCGGAGGCTACGGCACCGAGCGCCTCCTCGACCGCATCGACTATTCCCTCGTCCGCGAGAACCCCAAGATCTTCGTGGGCTACTCGGACATCACGGGATTGCATCTGGCCTTCGGAAAGCTCGCCCGCCTCGTCACGTTTCACGGGCCGGTGGCGATGTCCTCGCTGCCGCCGTGGACGCTCGAGGGCTTCCGGAAGGCCCTCTTCGGAACCGAGCCGCTCGGAGTCGTTCCTAACCCTCCGGAGGACGACCCCCTGGCGCCGCGCTTTCCCCGCCACACGATCGTGCCCGGGCGGGCGCGCGGCCAGATGGTCGGCGGGAACCTGACGCTCGTCTCGACGACGATGGGGACGCCGTACGAGATCGACACCCGGGGCCGGATCCTCCTGCTCGAGGACGTCGGCGAGGCGCCCTACCGCATCGACCGGATGATTCTCCAGTTGAAGCTCGGCGGGAAGCTCGCCGACGCGGCGGGCGTGGTGTGGGGAACGTGCACCGACTGCGAGACCTCGACGAATTCGAGCTTCGAGCTGTCGCTTTCGATGTCGGAGGTCCTCGACGACCTGCTCGGCGATCTCGGCAAGCCCGCGATGGCCGGCCTCGTCTTCGGGCACACGCGGGAGAAAGCGACGATTCCGCTCGGCGTCGAGGCCGAGCTCGACGCGACGGAGAAGACCTTCACGATCGTCGAGGCCGCGACCGTCTAGCCGGTCATCGCTGCGCTTCGCGGTCGAGAGCGGCCAGGGCTTCGGCATAGATCGCGTCGGCCTCCTCGCGGCTGTTGCCGATCGCCGTGAGGCCGAGCTTCCCGTACTGGGATAGTGCGCCGATCATGTGGAACAGCACGCCGGTGCCGGTGTCGTGGCCGTAGTGAAGGCGGTTCATCGTCGTGATGTCGATGAGGTCCTCGGGACCGAGGCCGCGGTACGCGTCGGACTTGAGGTTGTCGGTCGACCGGTAGAACTTCGGGTGGCCCCCCGGCGAAAGGAAGATTCCGGAGGCGGGGTCGAGCTTGCCCCCGGTCAGAAACTGCAGAGCCAGATACGGGTGCGTCGTGCCTCCCATGCGCAGGTTGATCTCGAGAGCGAAAACGTCGAACTCTCCCCCGGGCTGGCGGCCGACGAGGAAGTCGACGCCGAAGCGGCTCACGACGCCCCTGGCCGCGAGCACGGCCCCGACGCGCCGAGCCGCCTCCTGGATGCGGACCCGGTATGGATCGGCTGCGGGAAAGCGGCATCCCTGGTAGATCTGCCGCGTCGGTCCGCCGAGAATCTGGTCGTGCGTGGAGAGCAGCACGACCTCGCCGTGAGGGTCGATGCGCAGCTGCACCGACGGGGAGACGGCCTCGGGGTATTCCAGGTATTCCTCGACGATGCCCCCCATCTCGGCGAGCCGGGCGAGAAAGCGCGGACGCGACTCGGAGGAGACCGAGAAGGAGAGGGTCGACAGGGCCTCGCGCAGGGGATCGTCGCCCGGCGCGTCCGGATAGCCATACACGGCATTACCCTCTCCCGAGAAGCTCTCGTCGAGCTTGACGATCGCGCGGCGAATGGCCGGGCGGCGGCGGCGGAGTTCGGCCAGGGCGCCGACGACGTCGTCTTCCGAGCGCAGGTCCTCGAACCCCTCCGGGCACGCGACGCCCGCCTCGCGAAAGACCTTCCGGCTGCCCGATTTCGACCCCAGGGACGAAAGCGCGGGATCGACTCCGTTCAACGGAATGCCGAGCAGCACCGAGAGCCGGCGCTCGAGCGGCGTGGAGTTGAACACCGTCATGAACGCCCGCTCCGGCTCGGGAATCCCGTAGCGGATGCGCTGGATCAGGCGCGGCCTCTCGAGAATCTTCTCCGTCAGCGGACGGGGCGATGCGTCGTACGCGCAGAGCAGGGTCAGGCGCGAACGGGCATGGCTCGCCGGGATTCCGGCGAGCAGTTGAAAGTAGTACTCGAGAATGAGCGGATGGACGGGCTGAGACGTGACGTACACCATCCTCGCCTGCGGATTGCGCAGACGAATGAGCAGGAACAGCAGCCGTTCCTCGTAGAAGCTGGCCGCCTCCAGCTTCGACAGCTCCGACTGGTCGAGCGTCAGCGAGGGGATCACGACCGAGGTGTACGGCTCCTCCTCTCCCCGGGCCGAGAGCGCGTTCCACAGGGCGTCCAGCCGGGGCTTGAGGCGCTCGAATTCGGCAATCTCCCGTTCGAGCGAGAAGTCGCGAGCGAAGGGAGGTTTCGGAATCACCGCCGGTGATCTTAAGCCCCGGTCCGCCCGGGCTCTGATGCGTTTGGCTCAGCGCTTCGACATAGACTGCGCCCCGTGCCGACGGACCGCCGCCACGATCGCGCCGACCTGAAGCGGATCGCGCGCCAGGCCATGGTCGAGAAGGGCCTCGAACCCGACTTCTCTCGCGACGTTCTCGCGGAGCTGGCGCAGATCCATGGCCCCGCGCGGATTCCCGCCCCGGGAGTGCGCGACCTGAGGGATCGAATCTGGGCGTCTATCGACAACGACGACTCCCGGGACCTCGATCAGCTGACGGTGGCCGAGTCTCTGCCGGACGGCTCCGTCAGGGCCTTCGTCGCCGTCGCCGACGTGGACGCCGTCGTCGCGAAGGGCACCGCGATCGACGCCCACGCCCAAACCAACACGACCTCGGTCTATACGGCGGCCGAGATCTTCTCGATGCTCCCGGAGAAGCTCTCGACCGACTACACGTCGCTGAACGAGGACGGCGACCGGCTCGCGATCGTCGTCGAGATGACCGTCGCGGAGGATGGCACGCTCTCGGCCTCGGACGTCTATCGAGCGGCCGTGCGCAACAAGGCCAAGCTCGCCTACGACGGCGTCTCCGTCGGCCTCGAGGGCGGCGAGTTCCCCGAAAGGGCGCGCGCCGTCTCCGGCGTGACCGATCAGCTCCGGCTGCAGGATCGAATCGCGCAGATCCTGAGGCGCCGCCGCCACGACCAGGGAGCCCTCGACCTCGAGACGATCGAGCCGCGCGCCGTCTTCGACGGAGAGACGATCGTGGATCTCTCGGTGCAGCCGAAGAACCGGGCCCGGCAGCTCATCGAGGACTTCATGATCGCCGCCAACGGCGTGACCGCGCGGTTCCTCGCCGATCGGAAGCTCGCGGCGCTGCGCCGCGTCGTGCGCTCGCCGGAGCGCTGGCAGCGGATCGTGACGGTGGCCGCCGGCTACGGAGAAAAGCTCCCGGCCGAACCGGACTCCCGCGCGCTCGAGGCGTTCCTCCTGAAGCGCCTCAAGGCCGATCCCGTGCGCTTTCCGGACCTTTCGCTCGTGATCGTCAAGCTGATGGGCGCCGGGGAATACGTCGTCGAGCGGCCCGGACAGGATCCCGTCGGCCATTTCGGCCTCGCGGTCCGCGACTACACGCACTCGACCGCGCCCAATCGCCGCTTTCCGGACCTGATCACGCAGCGGCTCCTCAAGGCCGCCCTCGATGGTTCGCCGACGCCCTATCCCGCGAGCGAGCTCGAGACCCTGGCCGCGCACTGCACCGAGCAGGAGGACGACGCCAACAAGGTCGAGCGGCAGGTCCGCAAGTCCGCGGCCGCGCTGCTGCTCGAGAAGAAGATCGGCCAGCGCTTCGATGCCGTCGTGACGGGCGTCTCGGAGAAGGGAACATGGGTGCGGATCTTCGAGCCGCCCGCCGAGGGAAAGCTGGTTCACGGCTTCGAGGGGCTCGAGGTGGGCGACAGGCTCCGGGTCAAGCTCATCGCGACCGACGTCGAGCGCGGCTTCATCGACTTCGTTCGGATCGGCTAGCCGCGAACCTCCCGGGCGGCGCCGGGGCGAGGACACGTTTCCCGGGGAGACGCGCTGATGTAAATTCCCTCCGTGTTGGAAAACCAGGCCCCGAAACCGGGAGGATCGGATGATGAAGCGGTCTGTTGGACTGGCTCTGGCGGTGCTCATGGGCTCTGCGGGCGCCGCTGAGATGAGCGCCCAGGCTTCTGCCGGCTCGCCGACCGCGGCCGACGCCAAGGCGTTCGTCGACGAGGCCGAGAAGACGCTGCTCCGGCTCTGGACCACCCAGAGCCGCGCCGACTGGGTCAAGTCCACGTACATTACCGACGACACCGAGATCCTCGCGGCCCAGGCGGCCGACCGGACGATCGCCGCGAGCGTCCAGTACGCGAAGGACGCGGTGCGCTTCGACAAGGTCCCGGTGCCCGAGGAGACGGCGCGCAAGCTCAAGCTCCTGAAGCTCTCGCTGACGATGGCCGCCCCGTCGGATCCGGCGGAGCGCGCGGAGCTGACGCGGATCAGCACCGCCATGGAGGGCGCCTACGGCAAGGGAAAGTACTGCCCGACGAAGGACCGCTGCCTCGATCTCGAGGACATCACGAAGATCATGGCGACCTCGCGCGACGCGAGGGAGCTTCTCGACGTCTGGGCCGGCTGGCACGCCGTCGGCGGCCCGATGAAGAAGGACTACGTGCGCTTCGTCGAGCTCTCCAACAAGGGAGCCCGGGAGCTCGGCTTCAGGGACACGGGCGCGATGTGGCGGTCGAAGTACGACATGACGCCCGAGGCGTTCGCGGCCGAGCTCGACCGCCTCTGGGAGCAGGTGCGTCCCCTTTACCTCTCGCTCCACGCGTACGTCCGGTGGAAGCTGCGGGAGAAGTACGGCGACGCCGTTCCGGAGAAGGGGCCGATCCCGGCGCATCTGCTGGGCAACATGTGGGCGCAGACGTGGGACAACGTCTATCCGCTGGTCGCTCCGAAGGATGCGGATCCGGGCTTCGACCTGACGCATATCCTGAAGTCCCGGAACACGGACCCCCTGCAGATGGTCCGGTACGGCGAAGGCTTCTTCTCCTCGCTCGGCTTCGACCCGCTTCCGAAGACCTTCTGGGAGCGCTCGATGTTCACGAAGCCGAAGGACCGCGAGGTCGTCTGCCACGCGAGCGCCTGGGACATCGATTACGTCGACGACCTGCGCATCAAGATGTGCATCGACATCACGGCCGAAGACTTCACGACGGTCCACCACGAGCTCGGCCACAACTATTACCAGCGCGCCTACGACCGGGAGCCGATCCTCTTCCGCGACAGCGCCAACGACGGGTTCCACGAGGCGGTCGGCGACACGATCGCGCTCTCGGTCACCCCGGAGTACCTCGTGAAGCTCGGACTCCTCGACAAGGCGCCCGACACGTCGAAGGACATCGGCCTTCTCCTCGCCAAGGCGCTCGAGAAGGTCGCGTTCCTTCCGTTCGGGCTCGTGATCGATCAGTACCGCTGGAAGGTCTTCTCGGGCGAGATCACGCCGGCGCAGTACAACCAGGCCTGGTGGGATCTGCGCCGCAAGTACCAGGGCATCGCGCCCGCCGTCGCGCGGCCCGAGGACGGTTTCGACGCCGGCGCGAAGTACCACGTCCCGGCCAACGTGCCCTACACGCGCTACTTCCTCGCCGACATCCTCCAGTTTCAGTTCCACCGCGCGCTCGCGAAGGCGGCCGGGTGCAGCGGTCCGCTCAACCGCTGCTCGATCTACGGCAACAAGGAGGCGGGCAGGAAGCTCGCCGACATGCTCGCGATGGGCTGCTCGAAGCCCTGGCCCGATGCCCTCGAAGCGATCACGGGCCAGCGTCAGATGGACGCGACCGCGATCCGCGACTACTTCGCCCCGCTGCAGAAGTGGCTCGACGAGCAGAACAAGGGGAAGCCGATCGGGTGGTAGTTTTGGGTCGCTGAACGCCGGGCGGGGCTTGCCCCGCCCCGCGGGCGGCCGCAAGGGCCGCCCCTACAAAGACAAAACCAAGCAGGACTTCTGTTCCAGCGCGTTAGTACCTCAGCCTCACCAGCGTCGCCGTCCCGTCCGGTTTCGGCACGACCACGAACAGGTTGTCGTACTCGCCGTCGGCGACGGTGATGGTCTCCGTGCAGCCGAGGGCTTTCAGCAGGTCCGGAATCGTGTTCGAGTGCCCGACGATCAGGACGGAACCGGTCGGATGGCTCTTGCGCAGCGCCGCGACGAACGGACGCGCGTCGACCGCGCCTTTCATGCTCGCTCCGGTGTCGTACGTCGCGATCGTCAAACCGAGCGCTTTGGCGAGAGGCGCGGCCGTGTCCCGCGCGCGCTCGGTGTCGGTCGCGTAGATCGCGGCGATGCCGGAGTCGCGAAGCATCCGGGCGAGGCGTTCGGCCCGCTCGCGGCCCGCGGCGGTCAGCCGAAGGTCCTGCTCGGAGACTTTCTCGGCGTGGCGCACGACGAAGACGGCGTCCTGGGCCGCTCCCGGACGGGCGGCGCCGGGCCCGAAGCCGAGGGCGAACAGCAGGAGAAGGGTCGTTTTCTTCATGGCACGACGATACCCGAGGCACGCCGGCGATAGATTGGCGAAACGAAGCGGCCGGAGTCGGCGTCGAAGAAGACGGAACGCGGAAGCGAACCGGAGGAAGCCGATCCTGGTCGAATCGAGCATCGCATTGAAGCCAAAGGAGTTCGACCTGACGGACACCGGCCACTCGACCGCGGACTCGGCGTCGCTCGTCGACCTGTACGAGACGCACGGCGCGCGGATGAAGTCGATCGCCTTGAACCTGCTCGGCAATACGGCCGACGCGGAGGACGCGGTCCAGGAGGCGTTTCTGAAGATCCATCGCGGAGCGGCGCGGTTTCGAGGAGGCTCGAGCCTCTCGACCTGGGCCCACCGCATCCTCCTGAACGTCTGCTATGACGCCCTGCGCCGGGGCAAACGCCATCCGCAGAATCCGCTGCCCGAGGAGGGAGCGCTTCCGCGCGCGGCCTCGGCCAATCCGCCCCTGCGCCTCGCGATCGAGCGGGCCCTGACGCACCTCGACGTCCGCGAGCGGAGGGCGTTTCTTCTTTGCGAGGTCGAAGGGCTCTCGCATCGCGAAGCGAGCCAGATCCTCGAGGTCAACGAAAACACGTCCCGCACGCTGCTCTTTCGGGCCAAGCGGCGCCTTCAGCGCGAGCTCTCGGTGCGGAACGCTCTGGCCGCGGCGGAGGCGAAGTGAAGGAGCGCCGCGCCTCCTGCCGGGACCTCGAGAGAGCCCTCGCGGGCGGAGATGCCGCCCTGGCGGCGGCGTTCGAGGCCCACGCGGCCGGATGTCCGGCGTGCGGGCGCGAGCTCTCCGAGTGGCGGCAGATCGAGAGCGCCGCGCCGGAGCTCCACCGCGAATGGGACTCGCCGCAGCTTCTGCCGCGCATCCGGCAGGCGATCGCCGAAGACTCCTCGCGCGAGCCCGAGGCCCCGGCCCCGGCCGCCGCGCCACGGTGGCGGTGGGTGCCGGCGGCCTCGATCGCGGCGCTCTTTCTCATCGCGGCGGCCGGTCTATGGGTCTTCCGCGACAGCGGAGGCCGCGACCCGCTTTCGGAGCACTGGCAGACGACGAAACATCCGCTGCTCACCGATCAGGCGATCGAAGAAGTCGACGCGGCGGAGAAGACCTACCTGGCGTCGATCGAGAAGCTGTCGCGCCTGGCGGGGCCCGCGCTCGCCGATACGACGTCGCCCGTCGTCGTCAACTATCGCGAGAAGCTCGAAGTGCTCGACTCGACGATCGCCGAATTGAAGTCCTCGATCGACCAGAACCGGGGCAATACGCATCTGCGGCGAGAGCTGCTCGCCGTTTACCAGGAGAAGCAGCGCACCCTGCAGAGCCTGATGAAAGAGGTCAAGTCATGACACGCTCGACATCCCGGTGGGCGGCCGCCGCCGCGGCCCTTGCATTCCTTCTCGGATCGGCGGCGCCGGTGGCCGCGGTGGAGGATTCGCGTGAGCCCTCCTCCAATTACGACCGCGACTTCTCCCGGACGATCCCGTTCAAGGCCGGACAGCGCCTCGAGATCGAGCACAGCCAGGGGGCGCTGCATATCGGGACGCACGCGCAGCCCGACGTCCAGGTGCGGGCCAAGATCTCGGTGTCCTCCTCGGACGTCGAAGGCGCGCAGAAGTTCGGCGAGGGAATTACCGTCACCGTCGAGGACACGGGCTCGGCGATCGTCGTCCGGACGAAGTACCCCGAGAAGCAGTGGCACTTCATCGGGAGCGGTCACATCTCCTACGCCGTGGACCTGGACATCACGATGCCCGAGACGATGGCGTTGACGGCGCGCAACAAGTTCGGCGACCTCGACGTCGTCCGCCTGAAGGCCCCGGCGGTTCTCGTCAACGCCAACGGGCGACTCTCCCTGACCGACGGCGCCGGGCGGCAGCGCCTGGAGAACGCCTTCGGCACGATCACCGTGGACCGCAACGCCGGCGAGGTCGAGATCTCGGGCTCGAACGGGGCGGTGACCGCGACCGCGATCGACGGCCCGCTGTCGATCCGCAACCGCTTCGGGGCGATCCAGGCGCGCCACGTCAAGGGCGCCGTCACGATCAACTCGTCGAATGGCGACGTCCTCGTCGAGGACGCCGGGGCCGCCGCGAGCGTGACGAACTCTTTCGGGCGCGTGGATGTGCGCGGCGCGGGGGGCGCCGTCGAGGTGCGCAACTCGAACGGCAGCATTCGCGTGACGGAGGTCAAGGCCTCGGTCGACCTGCGCACGAGCTTCGCGGAGATCGAGGCCGTCGGTGTCCCCGGCGACGCGACGGTCTCCGACGACAACGGATCGGTGACCCTGACCGGAGTCGGCGGCGCCGCCGACGTGCGCAACTCGTTCGGCAAGATCACCGTGACGCAGGCGAAGAGGGGCGTGAAGGCCGTCGGCAACAACAGCGCCGTGTCCGTGGCGGAGGTCGGAGGAGCCGCGTCGGTCCGCACGAGCTTCGGGCTCGTCGAGGCGGCGAAGATCGGGGGAGATCTGACCGTGGACAACTCGAACGGCGCGGTCCGGGCGACCGGGATCGGCGGCGGCGCCAACGTGACGACCTCGTTCGCGCCGGTCCAGCTCGACGGCGTCGGCGGCCGGGTCGAGGTGGACAACCAGAACGGGTCGGTGGACGTGCGCGGCCTCTCCGGCGGCGCCAGGTGCTCGCCCGTGACGATCAAGAGCTCGTTCGCCCCGATCCGCGTCGCGCTGCCGGAGAACACCGGCTACGACGTCAACGCCCACACGACGTTCGGCAAGGTCTCGAGCCGGCTTCCGCTGACCGTGACGGGCTCGACCTCGTCGGACTCGCTCTCGGGCAAGGTCGGCGACGGAAAGTGCCCGCTCACGCTCGACAACTCGAACGGGAACATCGAAATCCGCTAGGGTCCGCGACGGATGGTCGCAGGGGGCGGGGCTCGTCCCCGCCCGCGGGCGGCCGCAAGGGCCGCCCCTGCGAAGACAAGGCCACATCTCCCGGTTCAGAACGACCCGGTCGCGCCGCCGCCCCCATAGCCGCCTCCGCCCGGCGTCATGCCTCCGCGCTCCGCCGGAGCCGGGGCGCGGCCGTCCGGCGCGAATGCCGCGACGATGGCGACGGTCTCGATGCCGCTCGAACGGCCTGAGTGGAGCGGGCGAGCGGTAAAGCCTCGCCATTCCCCGTCGGGAGCCCGGCGCAGCCGGCGTCCGATCTCGAGCGCACCGAGCACCAGGAGGATCCCGCTGACGGTCAGGATCGCCCACAGCGGCGCGATGTGGACGTAGAAGCGGAGGGTCGCGAGGGAGAGCGCGGCGAAGACGAGGCCGAGGTCGAGTGCGAGGATCCGGCGCCCGTAAAGACCCCAGGCGAGCAGCGCGAGCGGCAGCACGGCCGTCGCGAGGGTCGAGATAGGGACGATTGCGCCCGTCGGCGCCGGCACGACCGCGCCGCCTCTCGCCATCGACTCGATCGAGCCGTGGTCGACCGAATAACGATTGAGTCCGCCATAGACGGCCGACATTCCGATGACGAAGATGGCCGACGCGGCTTCGCGCATCGGCGGGGGAAGCCACCGGCGGGTCCGAAGGGACCACGTTGCCGCGGCGAGCGCCAGGCCGAAGAGGATCCACGACAGGCGGCCCGTCCCGAACCGGGCCAGGAAGGCGAAGAACGACAGCGCTCCGATCGCACACTCGGCGGCGTAACCCCAGCGCCAGCCCGCTGCCGCGAACGCGGCGGCTGCCGCGAGAAGCGATGTCGTCGGCCAGTCGTGACTGCCGCGGCTCGCCTCGATTCCAATGGCCAGGGTGGCATACGCGGCCGCCCAGAACGACGTCGCGGCGGCGCTTCCGTTGTCCCCGACGCGGCTCCCGTGAAGGAGGCGCTCGGTCACCCCCGCGAGAACGACGGCGAAGACGAGAAAGGGCGCCGCGCGGGAGTCGTCGTGGAGAAACGCGGCGATCCCGAAGAAGAGGGCGTTGGCGGCGATCGTGACGATCACGAACACGAGGGCTTTCCATGCGAGGGCCATTCGGTGCCCGTCGTCGGGATAGGCGGCCTCGATGCGGGCGAGTGTCGCGCCATCGATCGCCCCGGCGGCATGCCATCCTCGCGCCGCATGGCGGACCTCGGCCCGGCGCGCGGCGTCGGTGCGGGACGCGATCACCCGGTCTCCTTCATGCGGCGCTGGGCCCTCACGAGCAGGGCCACGACCGCGATGCCGGACGCCGCGACGATGAAGAGGCCGCCGCGGCCGCGCAGGAGGTCGAACAGGATGCGCAGCATGCCGAGGTACGCGGCCAGGACCGCGATGGAAAAGTCGAGGGCTCGCCGCCGGCGATACGCGAGCGCGATGACGGCCGCGGCAGCCGCGAGGAGCGGCGCTTCCCACGCCATCCATCGCGCCCGGTCGTACTGAAACACGCCCGAGAGCAGCCCGCCGAAGGAGAGCAGCAGGCCGAGCGTGACGTAGACGGGCTCGAAGTGGGTCTTGCGTCGGGATCGGAGCGAAACGAATCCCGCCGCGAGAAAGAGGGCGGCGCAGAAGAGCGCGTTGGCGCGGATCTCGGGGCCCGCGCCGCGCCCGCGCCCGAGCGTCCCGGCCAGGGACACGGAGACGCCGCGCCAAGCGGCGAAGGACGTCAGCGCGAGCGACAGGACCGATCGCGAGTCGAACCGGTAGGCCAGCACGAGCGCGACCGCCGAATAGAGCAACAGGTGGTACGGCCAGTCTCGTCCCAGCAGGTCCCATTGCGCCTCGAGATAGGCGAGATCGCTGCCGGCGAGAAGCACGCCGAGGAGCAGGACGTAGTCGGGGCCGGCCATCGTGTCGCCGGAGCTTTCCCAGGTGAAGCCCGGCAGCCGCCGCGCGGCGTACGCGAGGCAGGCGAGCGCGGCGGCGCCGACGAGCGCCGCGATCGCGGCCGGCCCGATGC
Organism: uncultured Acidobacteriota bacterium; assembly: GCA_963736455.1. Lineage (GTDB taxonomy): Bacteria > Acidobacteriota > Thermoanaerobaculia > UBA5066 > Gp7-AA6 > DAHUXD01. The sequence continues at coordinate 2,305,160 of CAVTON010000001.1, read as the reverse complement.
GCTCGTGGTTTTCCTTCAGGAAGAGCCCGACGCCCGAGGTCAGCAGCAGGACGCCGGCGTAGAGGACGGTCCTCAGCTCGAGCTCGACCGATACGAGGTCGCCCTTCGCCGCGCGCGAGAGCGGCTGCGCCTGCGCATCGGTGAGGATCCCGTCGGCACGGAGTCGCCCAATCGCATCGAAGATGTCGGGGTTCATGTCGAGCCGTTGGCTGCGCTCATTATGGGCGGGTTACACTCCGCGAAACAGAAGGTGTAAGGCATGAAACCGGTCCGACACGTTCGTCATACTCCCGTGCGGACGGTCCTCGCCGGGCTGTTCATTGCCTCCGCACTCGGCGCGGGACCGGGCTCGTGGACGGCGGCGGGACCCTTCCGCGCCGACGGAACCTCCGTGCCGATTCATGCGGCGGCCGCGGCCGGCGAAACCGCATTCGCGGGCGGCGAGGACGGGATCTACCGGAGCGACGACGGCGGTACCACGTGGCAACGACAGGCTTTCGACGAGAACCGCAACGGAGCGGTCCTCACGCTGGCGATCCCGGAGGGGCAGACCGAGACGGTCTTCGCCGGGACGTCGGCCGGAGTCTTCGTCACGCGGACCTCGAGCTAAACGGCGGAAGGTTCCGGGTTCGAGCCCAGTGGCTGCCGGCCGCGGGGAAGGCCTGGATCGATGCGTCGAGCGCGGCGCTCGGCGGAGGCCACGCCGGCTATTTCTGGTTTTTCGGTCCGACCAACGTCGAGCTGCTGATCAAGGTGCTCGACGGCCGTGCCGTCAACGGCCACTTCTGGGTCTTCGCCGCCGGGCTTTCCGGGCTTTCGCACCGGATCACCGTCACCGACGGCGAGACGGGCCAGGTACAGGTCTATGCGCACGACCCCGGCGATTTCGGCGGCATCGCCGACACCTCGACGTTCTAGACAGCGCGGACGCGCACCCGCACCCGACGGCGACCGGCTCCTCTCAGCAGCTCGTGCCGGGCGTGAGGAAGCCGAGCGTGTTCGGCGTGAAGTTGCCGATCAGCGGAAAGACCACGGGCAGGTCGAGCGCCGAGACGCCGAACCAGCGCGCCAGCGTCCCGGCGTACTGCTCGACGGAGGTCGCCGGGATCCAGCGGCCGCGGTCGTCCGAGGAGATGTCGTCCACGCCGCCGACGACGAGGTCGGGGAAAATCTGCCCGTTTCCGCCCGGCATGCCGTAGAAGTTGCCGCCCGCGACCGCGCCGCCCATGACGAACTGGTGGCTGCCCCAGCCGTGGTCGGTGCCGACCGAGCCGTTGTCTCCGGAGGGCTGCAGCGTGCGGCCGAAGTCGGACAGCGTGAAGGTCACGACGCGGTCCGGGATCCCGAGCTCGGCGGTCGCGGCGTAGAAGGCGGCCATGGCCTGGGAGAACTCGGCGAGGCGGCTGGCCTGATCCGAGGACTGGTCCTGGTGGGTGTCGTAGCCGCCGGTCTCGACGTAGAAAATCTGGCGGTTGAGCGAGAGCTCGGGCGACGTGAGGTTCAGCTTCATGACCTTGGCGACCTGCTGGAGCTGCGAGCCGAGGTCGGTGTCGGGAAAGACCGTCGTGAGCGTCGGATCGAACGACAGCGCGGCGCTGATGTCGACGGCCTGCTGCGTCGTGTCGCTCGCGGCCGCGATCAGCGTGGCGGTCCGGTCGATCGTGCGGGCAAAGTCCATGGAGCTCTTGCGCGCGACGTCCTGCGGCGAGCCGTTGAAACCGTTCAGGACCAGGACCTGGTCGAGGGAGCCCGTGTCGATCGCGAGCGGCCGCTGCCCGGCGCCGACGCAGAAGGTCGAGGCGCCCGCGATCGTCGTCACGGTCGGGAACCCGGAGCCCCCGTTGCAGTCGAGGGTCGCGTCGGTCGTCCGGCCGCCCCAGCCGGTCGCGATGCGCTGATCTGCGCGGCCGGTCTGCCAGCAGTCGATCTGGTCGGAGTGGGAGAAGAGCGAATACGGCGTCGGCAGGTCGTCGATGTTGCTCTGGGTGACGGGGACGACGAGGGGGCCGACATTCGAGACGATCGCGACCCTGTTCTGGTTGTAGAGCGCCGCCATCTCCGGAAGGCTCGGATGCAGGCCGAACGTCCGCCCGCCGAGGCTCGCGGGAGCGTTGATCCCGACGAGGCTACCGAGCGGGATCTGCAGTCCCGACGAGGCCGGGCGCGCTACCGCATACTGGCTCGAGTAGTGCGAATCGGTCGGCACCACCATGTTGTTCGAGTCGTTGCCGCCGTCGAGGAAGACGCAGACGAGGGCGCGGTAGTCGGTCGGCGCGGAGGGCTTCGCGTAGAGGTTCATCAGGCCGAGCTTCGTCAGGCTCGCCTGGGCGGTCGCGGCCGAGAGGCCGGCGCAGGTCGTCCGCACGAGGAAGTCGCGCCGGGACTGCTTCCACAGGTCTTTCTTCATGGTTACCTCTCCACCTGGTACTGCGAGGACACGGCCACCAGGTACAGCGCCTGCTCCGCGCGGCCGAGCGGATCCAAAGGGTCCACGGCGTTGACGGCGGAGACGATCGACGCGCGCAGCTCGTCGGACATCGTGCCGTGCAGGAGCAGCCGATTTAGCCGGTCGACGAGATTGGCGGGGCTCGACGCGAGCAGCTCGAGCTCCGAGTAGTCGAGCGCGGTACCGTTCGGCGTGTCGTTGCCAGGGTCGGCCTCGACGCCGCCCCAGATCGTGAACTGGTTGACGAAGTTCGCGCGCTTCAGCGAGGTCTGCGAGTTCATGATGCCGAACTCCGGACCGAGGACTCCGGCCGAGGCCGGTGGGGCCGCGTAGGCCTGCGGGAAATAGCTGAAGACCGTCGGCGGCTTCCAGATCTTCTGGCCCATGTCGCGGGCGAAGCCTTCGAGGTTGCCGTCGGACTGCGTCGAGCCGTCGAAGGACCTCGCGTGGAACGCGCGCATCACGTCGGTGATGTAGAGCGCGGGCTCGCGCAGGTGTCCGTAGACCGGGTCGATCGGCGCCGTGCGGGCCTCGGGGTCGAGGAGGATCGCCTTGACCACGGGCCAGAGCCTGCCGCGGTTGCCGGTGCCGTCGTCGTTGAAGAAGCCCGCGACGCGCTCGACGTACGCGGGCGACGGGTTCGACGTCACGAGGCTGTGGATGAGCTCGCGGGCGACGTAGGGCCCGACGTTCGGATGGTTGAAGATCGCGTCGATCGCCTGGTTCAGGTCCTGGCTTCCGGTCTGGCCGGCGGCCAGCACGACCGGACCTCCGGGGAAACCGTCGAAGAGCGTCTTCGCGTCGGTGTCGTGGAGGTCGGAGTCGTACGACATCGGGTTGACCCAGTCGTCGCACTGATCTGCGCCGTTCGGCGCCGGGCAGGCGACCTCGTCGACGAACCATCCGGTGTACACGCGCTTGAACTCGTCGATGACGGCCTGATCGTAGGAAGGCTTCGGTCCGTTGACGTCGTTCTGCGTCGTGCCGTCCTGGTTCAGCAGGACCGTGCCGATCGAGAAGAGCTGCATTACCTCCCGGGCGTAGTTCTCGTTGGGGTCGTCCCGGGTCGAGGTGTCCATGTTGAGGTACTCGCCCATCGCGGGATTGAGGGTCTCCTGGTAGAGGATGTCGCGGTAGTTGCCGAAGGCGTTTTGATCGAGGATGCGCAGGTAGGCCGCCATCTGGAATTGGTACGGCAGCGTGTCCTCCGAAATGACGATCAGCTTGTGGAGCGCCCAGGCGACGCGCTGGCGAAGCTGGTCCGGGCCGTACATCGCGTTCAGGAAGAAGCGGTTCTGGATGCGGTACGACGAGTAATTGTCCCGCTGGCAGGCATCGTCGCAGGTGTCCGGCGTCTCCGGCGGCCAGAGCGGAAAGAGGGCAGCCGGGTAGGACGAGTCGGGCGTCGAGAACTGCGCGGCGAGCCAGGGCAGGATTCCCTGTCCGAGCAGCTTGCCGATGTCGTCGTCGCTCGGTCCCCACGTCGCCTGCTCGAGAAGCCGGATCGCGTCCGGGCGATGGAAGGTCTTCGTCATGAAGACCGACATCTGGCCGCGCGTCACGGAGCTCGACGGGCAGTATGCCGTTCCGCCGCAACCGGCGGTCACCGAGAGCCGCGAGAGCTCCTCGATCCACGGCGCGAGCGGCATCGAGACCGGCACGTCGCTGAAGACGCCCTGCGCCGGCGGCGGAGCATAGGTCGTGCCGTGGTAGACCTTGAGGAGGAAGGCGGCCATCTGGCCTCGCGTCACCGAGCTCGTCGGACAGTAGCGCCGGGGATTCGTCGCGCATCCGCCCGTGATTCCCTCGGTGTAGAGCTCCTCGATCCAGTCCGCCGCGAAGTCGGCGGCGCCGACGTCGGCGAAGATCGTGCCGGAGGCCGGCGGGGGCACGTACGCCGAGCCGTGTCCCGCGCGCAGGAGAAAGACCGCCATCTGCGCGCGCGTGATCGACGAGGCCGGGCAGTAGTTTCCACCGCCGCATCCCGAAGTGATGCCGTCGCGGACCATCTGCTCGATCGGAGCATGGAAGGGACTCGAGGCATCGACGTCGAGAAAGTCGGCGAACCAGGCGCGCGGAAGCGTGCTCGTGGGGCCGCCGGGGTTCGAGACGGCCACGTCATAGACCGCGCCCCCCGTGCGCGCCGGCGACGTTCCGCCGATGCGGGTCGAGCTCGTCACGGAGGCCGAGACCGACACGCCTCCGATCGTGACGGTGGCGCCCGAGAGGAACTGGTTTCCGACGATCGACACCGCCGTGCCTCCGCCGGCCGGACCCGACGCCGGCGTCAGGTAGGCCGCCTGAAACGTCGTGGCCGCCTCCACGTGGAGGGCCGCCGGAAACAGGATCGACGCGAGAGCCGCGGCTTTTCGCTTCAACATGGACACCTCGGATGTCTGGAACCTGACGGCAGCTTAGATGGCGCCGAGGGGCCGCCGCGACTGGCCGAACGGTCCTGAAGAGGGACAGTGTCGGACAGGCGGGAGGGCCGGCCGCCCCTCAGTTCGGGTCGGCGTAGACGCGGAACTTCGGTTCTGCCGGCAGGCTCGACTTCGACAGGAATTCCCAGATCTTCGGGTTCAATTCCGCCGCGTGGCCGAGGTAGTCGTGCGTCTGATCGGGCATCTCCGTGAGCTCGACCGGGAACCCGCGCGACTTCAACGCGTCGGAGGTGGCCCGGACCTCGGAGAGCGAGAAGAACCTGTCGCGCGTTCCGATCCAGATCGCGATCGGAATCTTTCGGCTGGCATAGTCGAAGAGCGGGAAGTAGCGCGGATCCACGGCTCCGGCGTGCACGGCGGCCGCGGCGAAATACTCCGACTCGAGGCACGCCATCTGGAGCGTGAAGACCGCGCCGGCGGAGTGTCCAAACAGATAGACGCGGCGCGGGTCGATCGGATGTCTGGCCGCGACCGCCTCGACGACGTCGCGCAGCAGGGTCGGGCCGTCCTGCGGCGAGGCCCAGTGCACCGCGTCCGTCGAATCCGGGCCGGCGAGCACGATGCCTTCCTTCTCGGCGAGGTCCTTCCAGCGCTCGACGAAGGTCCGCCCGCTTCCGCCCGAGCCGTGAAACATCACCAGGAGCGGGACGGGACGATCCGGCGGGACCGAGGACGGAACGTAGAGGTAGTAGACCCGCTCCTTCTGCCGCGAGACGACCGTCTGCTTCGTGACCTCCGCGGCCGGCGCGACCGACGCCAGCGCGAAGAAGAGCGGGAAGCCGGCCGCAGCGGCGCCGAACCGCCGGAGCCGGATCGCGTCCCTCACCAGCGGTGGTAGGCCGGGTGGCCTTCCCGGACCGCGACGAACGTGCCGCGGCAGGTCGCCGTGGTTTTCCCGTTCGCCTCGAGCGAGGCTTCGACGACGGCGCGGTCGTCGGTGGACTCGACGACGTGCGCGCGCAGCTTCAGCGGGACGTCCATCGGCGTCGGGCGACGAAGCGTCACGTGGAAATCCGCGGTGACCGTGCACGGAGGCGTCGCGGCGCCGGCCCGGCGCATCAGGTGGTACGCGGCGGTCCAGTTGCTGTGGCAGTCGAGCAGAGCGCCGCAGATCCCGCCGTTCAGGATCCCGTCGAAGGCCTGGTGGTGAGGCTGCGGCCGCCACTCGGCGACGATCTCGTCGCCTTCGACGAAGCTCTTGATCCGCAGACCCTGGTCGTTGGCGGGCCCGCATCCGAAGCAGCGATTGTTCGGCGCGTACGTGTCCTGGAGGCTCGCCATCGACGCTATCCTCTCCCGGCGGGCGGACCTCCGCAATCCTTCGCGTCGAAGCCGGGCGCGAGCGTGAACCGACGGGAGAAGTAGACCTTTTTCCAGCACGGCCGCTCGCGGTCGAGCAGCAGCGCTTCGGCCGCGCCGTAGGGGTACACGACCGTCCGCTGCGCCTCGGGCAGCGCGAGCCGCGACAGCTCGTCGGGTATCGCCGCGGCGAGCGTGCGGGCGACCGCGGCGTACGGCACGTACCCGGCCAGCGCCTGGAACGCGCCCGGCGGCGCCTCGTGCGCCGCGGCCCACTCGGCCACGCGGACCTGCGTGTAGCGAGCCACGCCTTCCTTCCAGAGCTCGAAGTCGAGGTAGGCGAGGTCGTCCTTCGACAGCCGCGCGCGGAACGCGGCGCGCGCCTCCTGGTAGCGCGGCCAGGACCCTCCGCCGAGGGCATCCCGCAGCGCGACCGCGGCAAAGCGATAGCCCTGCGCCACCGGAGCCGCGGCGTAGGGGAACGGGAAGTTCAGCATCCACATGCCGGTCGTGTCCCCGCGCGCAAGACCGAGTGCGGCGACGGCGTCGTAGAAGTCGGGCGACGATTCCTGGAGCTGGTGAAAGTGCTCGTGCAGCAGGGTCACGACCCAGTCCGTGGGATTGGACGCCGAGGTATCGCCGGGCCGGCCCACGACCACCGTCGAGACTCCGTCGACCGGAAAGGTCGCGAGGAGACTGACGGGGAAGGTGCGCGGGCGCGCGAAGATCTCGGAGCCGAGCGCCGCGTCCTCGCCGATCGAGCGGGCGTCCGCGGGCGGGGACGGGTGCCGGATGAAGAACTCGGTCTCGGGGGTGACGAGAACGAGCGCGAACGGAACGCGGGACCAGCCGGGCCAGATCGCGTCGCCGATCGAGCCGGCGAGCCGGAAGGCCTCGGCCACGCGGACGCGGTCGGCCTCGGACAGCGTGGGCGCGGGCGGGCCCGGCGGGGCGTGTGCGGACAGGCCGAGAACCGCCGCGGCGGCGGCGGACGTCGCGATGGCCATCCAGGCGCGTCGGGGCAACAACATGGCTCCTCGGCAGAGTGACGCCGGCGGCGCGTCGGAGGTTACGGACGGGTACGCTACCCGTTTTCGTTAGAGAATAGGCGACGGGGGGTCCCATGGGCACGCTGGAAGCGACGAAGACGGACGAGTCGGCGACGGGCCCGACCGAGAAGAAGGACGCGCTCTCCGTCGTCGACCGCCGGACGGGCAAGACGTACGAGCTTCCGATCGTCAACGGGACGGTCCGCGCGATGGACTTCCGGCAGATGAAGACCGGGCCGGGCGACTTCGGCCTGATGTCCTACGACCCGGCATACCTGAACACGGCATCCTGCACGAGCCGGATCACCTACATCGATGGTGACAAGGGAATCCTGCGCTACCGCGGCTATCCGATCGAGGTCCTCGCCGAGAAGTGCTCGTACCTCGAGGTCGCCTACCTCCTGCGCTACGGCGAGCTGCCGAGCCGGAGGGAGTACGAGGAGTGGATCAAGAGCATCACGTACCACACGATGATCCACGAGTCGTTGAAGAAGCTCATGGACGCGTTCAACTACGACGCGCATCCGATGGGCATGGTCATCGCGACCGTCGCGGCGATGTCCACCTTCTACCCGGAGGCGCGGGACGTCCACAGCGCCGAGAGCCGCACGAAGCAGATGCATCGGCTGATCGCGAAGATGCCGACGATCGCCGCGTTCGCCTACAAGCACTCGATGGGGATGCCGTACGTCTATCCCTCGAACGAGCTCGGCTACTGCGAGAACTTCCTCACGATGCTCTTCAAGACGCCGGCCGAGAACTACAAGCCCAACCCGGCGCTCGTGAAGGCCCTGGACGTGCTCTTCATCCTCCACGCCGACCACGAGCAGAACTGCGGCACGGCGGTCATGCGGGGCATCGGCTCCGCGCACACCGATCCGTACTCGGCGCTCGCGGGAGCGGCGGCGGCGCTCTACGGCCCGCTCCACGGCGGGGCCAACGAGGAAGTCCTGAAGATGCTCGAGCAGATCGGCTCGATCGCGCGCGTCCCCGAGTTCATCAAGGAGGTGAAGGCGGGCAAGGGCGAGAAGCGGCTGATGGGCTTCGGCCACCGGGTCTACAAGAACTTCGACCCGCGCGCCAAGATCATCAAGCGCATGGCCGAGGAGGTGTTCGAGGTGACGGGACGCAACCCGCTCCTCGACATCGCCCTCGAGCTCGAGCGGATCGCCCTTCAGGACGAGTACTTCGTCCAGCGCAAGCTCTACCCGAACGTGGACTTCTACTCGGGCCTGATCTACCAGGCGATCGGCATTCCGACCGACGCCTTCACGGTTCTCTTCGCGATCCCGCGCACGTCGGGATGGCTCGCCCAATGGGAAGAGCTCCTCGAGGACCCGGAGGAAAAGATCGCGCGGCCGCGCCAGGTGTATCTCGGTCCCGGTGAGCGCCAGTTCATTCCCATGGAAAGGCGTGGATCGGCCTGATCGGACTCCCGGCCGCGGCCCTCGCGGCCCTCGTCGCGACGCCTTCCCCGGTCCCTCGCATCGAAGTCCCGGGCGCGGTCGTCGAGGTGTTCTTCGACGGGCGCCCGTCTCAGCTCTCCGAACAGCAGCTCCTCGCCTGGGTCGAGGGCGCGGCGCGCGCGATCGCGGCCTACTACGGCACGTTTCCGGTGACGAAGGCGGTCGTGACGATCCACGGCGGCGGTCCGGGCCGAATCTCGAGCGGCCGGACGGTGGGCGTGCACGGAGTCGGGCGGATCGCGATCTCCGTCGGCGATGCCGCCACGCCCGGCGACCTCAAGACCAACTGGGAGCTCGTGCACGAGATGGTGCATCTCGCGTTTCCGTCCATGACGGACGCCGCGTGGATCGAAGAGGGCCTCGCGACCTACGTCGAGCCCATCGTGCGCGCCCGCGCGCGCCTCGCCCCCGAGGAGGACATCTGGAAGTGGCTCGTCTGGGGCCTGCCGCGAGGGCAGGACGCGATCGAGGGAACCGGGCTCGACGGAGCGAGGAGCTGGGGAGCCACCTACTGGGGCGGCGCGCTCTATTGCTTCGAAGCGGATCTGGCGATCCGGCAGCGAACGGGCGGACGCCGGTCGCTCGACGACGCCCTCCGCGGGATCGTTCACGCGGGCGGAAACGTCGCGGTCGAGTGGACGCTCGAGAAGGCCCTGGCCGCGGGCGACCGCGCGGCGGGCGTCCCGGTGCTCGAAGAGCTCTATGCGCGCATGCGCAAGCCGTTTCCGGCGTTCGATCTCGACGCGACGTTCCGGCAGCTCGGCATCGGCGGGGTGGAGGCCGGCGTCGCGCTCGACGACGCGGCGCCTCTGGCCTCCGTGCGCAAGGGGATCGCGACCGGCAGGTGACCGCCGGCCCTGACGCGTTTGACCGGTGCGGCGTCCGGGCCGCGCCGAGTGCCTACTCGACGGGAAGGTCGAGCTGGTCCCGAGGCGCCGCCGGCGCGTCCTCGTCCTCCCGCGTCGCGACGAGGCCGTGCACCGAGACGCCGAGCAGGCGGACCGGCGTGCGGCCGGCATCGGTCTTCTCGAGCAATGCGAGGGCTCGCTCGACGATCTCGTCGGGCGAACGCGTCGCGGGCGCGCGAGTCTGGCTGCGCGTGATCGTCCGAAAGCTGGCGTAGCGCAGCTTCAGGACGAGGGTTCTCGCAAAGAGCTCCTTGCGCTCGAGGATCGAGGCGGTGCGCCGCGCGAGCCGCTCGACCTCCGCCCGGATCGGGGGCAGATCCACGAGGTCCTTCGCATACGTCTCTTCGCAGCCGATCGACTTGCGCTCCTGGTTCGGGTTGACGGCGCGCTCGTCGACGCCGAAGGAAAGCCGCCGCAGCGATTCGGACCAGCTTCCGACCGCCTTCTGGAGCACCTCTTCGGGCGCTTCACGAACGTCGACCAGGCGCGCGATGCCGGCCTCGCGCAGCCTTCGCGCGGTCACCGGCCCCACGCCCCAGAGGGCGTCGACGGGAAGCGTCTGGAGGAATCGTTCGACGCGCTCGGGCGAGATGACGGTCAGGCCGTCCGGTTTCTTCCACCCGGAGGCGATTTTCGCCAGGAACTTGTTGGGCGCGACGCCGGCCGAGGCGGTCAGGCCCGTCTCTTCGCGGATGCGCGCCTTCAGTCGCCGCGCGACCTCGACGCCGAGCGGCACCCCCCACGCGTTCTCGGTGACGTCGAGGTAGGCCTCGTCGAGCGAGAGCGGTTCGACCAGGGGCGTGACGGCGCGGAAGAGCGCGAAGACCTGTTCCGACACCGCCGCGTACTTGCGGAAGTCGGGCCGCAGGATGACGAGCTCGGGGCAGAGGCGCACGGCCCGGGCCATCGGGATCGCCGACCGCACGCCGAAGACGCGGGCCTCGTAGCTCGCCGCCGCGACCACGCCCCGGCTCTCGGGGCTTCCGCCGACGGCGACGGGCTTTCCGCGCAGCGCCGGATCGTCCCGCTGCTCGACGGACGCGTAGAAGGCGTCCATGTCGATGTGCAGGATCTTGCGGAGAGGCGGCACGGTGCGGGCTCTATGAAAGTGAAAGTCGTGCGGCGCGCCGCGCCCGCACCGCTGCGAGGAGCAGGACCGCCACCGCCGTCGTGATCGAGATGCGGAGGCCCCACCGCCAGCCCGGCGGCGAGTAGTCGAGGACGACGCGGGATTCGCCGGGAGGGGTGATCACAGCGAGGAAAGGGCCGTCGACGAGCGTCGTGGCGAGCGGGCGATCGCCGGCGTCGCGGGCGGTCCATCCCCCGTCCTGGACCAGGCTCGTGGCCAGAACCGTGATCGCCGCGGCTCGGGTCCGAAACGTCGCGCGGTGGCCGGACTCGACGTAGTCTGAAACCTCGGCCGGCCCGTTCGTGCGCTCGCCCGCCGGCTGTCCCAGGACGAAGGCGCGCGTGCCGAAATCTTCGAGTGCCGCGATCTCGGGAAGAATGGCCCGGAACGGGTTGAGGCCGTTGCCCACCCGGCCGTGGGGCGGCTCGCCGGCGACTCCCACCACGCGCGCGGGCGCAAAGATCCTGGGAAGCGCGTGCCGGTTCTCGAGAACGGAGCCGTCGGGCCCCGAGTAGATCGGTTTCCAGGGACCCGAGGTTCCCCGTCCCGGAAACGAGAGCAGATAGCGCGCGTTCAGGAAGGCCAGGGCCGGCGCGTCGATGCGCGAAACGCGCTTGAAGTAGTCCGCGGCGGGGTATCCGAGAGTGGCATCCAGGAACTCGACGTAGTCTCGCCGCTCCACCGGGTTGTGCGTGCGGACGTCCTCGAGGCCGGCGAAGACGTTGCGCTCGGGGAAGAGCTCCGAGCCCTCGCCGACGACGCGCCAGCGGCCCGGGCGCGCCTCGAGAAAGCGGGTCAGCGTAGTCGGCGGATAGACGGCGGCCGCGGGACTCGTGCGATAGAGCCTCGCGGCTTGCCGCGTCAGCTCCGCCGCCGTGACGAGGACGAGGAGGATCGGCACGGCTCGCCGGATGGCGGGGGAGCGCGCCAGGCCCGCGAGGGCGACGAGCGTAAAGGCGCCGAGCGTCAGGAGCGTCAGCCGAAGTCCGGCCTCCGCCGCAGGCAGACTCTCGCGAGGCCCGAGAGCCGCGAAGTACCGCAGGTGGGTGTCCCAGGCGAGCAGAGCGAGAACGGCGGCCGACGCGAGGGCGGCGAGCACTGCGCTTCGGCGGCGCGGCCCATCGAGATCCCGGAGCCAGCGGTCGAGCTCGAAGGCGGCCAGCGTCGACGCCGCGAAGGCCACGCACGCGAGAACCCTGACGGGCAGCATCCACGAGAGAACCGGGAGTCTCGGTGTGAGCTCGGCGAAGGGCCATGCGCCGAGGCCGGCGGCGAGCGCCAGGACGACGGCCGCGAGGAGACTCGCTGTGATCCGGGCGCGCGGCGATCCGGGGCGCACGACGAGAAGCACGAGGACCCAGCCCGAGATCCCGATGTAACCGAGGGCCATCTCGGGAAACGCGGCGCGCGCCACGGAAAGCATCGGTGTGTCGATGAGGTCGCCGAAGGCCCTGGGAAAGAGCGTCGTTCGCCAGCCCGGCCAGAGATAGCCATGCGGGACCCAGGTGAAGGGAACGTGAGGCAGAAAGGCCCCGGCGAGCGCCCGTCGATTCGAAGCAAGGATGGCCAGGGCCGACGGGACGAGCACGAAGGCAGAAAGGCCCACGCCAGCGGCGCCCGCGAGGAGCACGCGGCCCGCGAGGCGAGGAGCCCCGGGGAGGTCGCGCGAGATCCATCGGACGGCGAGGACGACGCCAAGAAGCGCCACGCCGGCGGCGACGCTCTCGAGATGGCCGAGAACGGGCCATACCGCGAAGATGGCGACGAGAAGCGCGAAAGTCCGGCCCCGGCGTTCCGGATCGCGCAGGCGCTCGACGGCGAAGAAGACCCAGGGCCACGCTGCCACCGCGGCTGCGATCGGAAAGAAGATCCAGGCGGCGATCGCGAAGGAGAGGGTGAAGGAGACGGCTCCGAACAGAGCTGCGATTTTCGAGGCCTTCAGCTCTCTCAGCCAGAGCCAGGCACCGGCGAGTGCGGCGAAGGCCTTGAGCGCCGCGGCCACACCGAAGGCGCGGGTCAGGGGAAGCAGAACGTCGAGAAGCGCGAAGGGCGAAAAAGGCGCCGCGGGCCCGGCGGCCAGCGGAGAGCCGCAGCCGTTCCAGAAGTCGCGCAGGGGAATCTCCCCGGTTCGCCACGACTCGCGGGTCTTCAGCGCCCAGGGCAGGAATTGTGTGGCCAGGTCGTTGAGCCATGGATTGTGGGGCGCGGGAGGAAGAGGCTGGGCATCCGGGAGGAGATACGTCTGGTCGGTCGGCAGCCGCGTCGCGTCGCGGGCGATGTCCGGAAAGAACGCCACGATCGGAGCGAAGACGAAGAGCGCAAGCACACTCTTCGGGATCGTGCGGCCTACGGCGGCTGCCGCCGCGGCGAGCAAGGCCGTGCCGGCGAGATAGAGAAGGACCGCCATCGCGAGACTATACGGCCGTCGAAGTGGGCCTGTGATACGACGGCGCCGCATGACGATGTTGCGAGTGTCGGAAGAGATCTTCCGGAGCTTTCCGGACGTGCTCATCGGAGTGGCCGCGTTCGATGGCGTCCGCAATTCGGGCGAGAGCGCCGGGCTCACGGAGGTCCTGCGGCGGGAAGAGGACGAGGCGGTCCGCCGCCTGGGAGCGGCGCGCCCGGCCGAACACCCTCTTATTGTTCCCTGGCGCGAGGCGTATCGGAAATTCGGCGCCAAGCCCAAGGACCACCCGTCCTCGATCGAGAACCTCGTGCGGCGGGTCGCGAAGGGCCAGCGTCTCCCGCACGTGAATCGGCTGGTGGATCTCTACAACGCGGTGTCGCTGCGTCACCTCGTTCCGGTCGGAGGCGAGGACCTCGCCGCGGTCGACGGCGACGTCGAGCTGCGATTCGCTGGCGACGAAGAGTTCTCCGTGCGCCTGCTCGGCGAGCCGGCCGAGAGCGCGAGGCCCCCGAAGCCGGGGGAAGTGATCTATGCCGACCGCGCCGGCGCCCTGTGCCGCCGCTGGAACTGGAAGGAGGCCGAGCGCACCAAGCTGACCGAGGCGACGGCGCGGGGCTTCCTCGTGGTCGAAGGCCTTCCCCCGGCCGGCCGCGCCGAGATCCAGGCCGCCCTGGCGGACCTTTCGGCGATGGTCGTCGAGCACTGCGGCGGCGCGGTGCGGACCGGCGTGCTCGACCGCGAGCATCCGGCTTTCGATCTCGGCTGAGCTACGCGCCTCCCTCGTAGTAGTCCAGGCCCGAGTGGTCGAGGACCTCCTCGCCGACGAGAATGCGGAGCGTGTTGGAAAGCTTCAGGTGCTGCACGAACAGGTCGTGCTCGGGCCGCAGGTCCGGCCTCGACATCGGCGACTTGAAGTAGAACGACAGCCACTCCTGGATCCCCGAGAGGCCCGCGCGGCCGGCCAGGTCGAGGAACAGGAGCAGGTCGAGCACGACCGGCGCGGCGAGGATCGAGTCGCGGCAGAGGAAGTCGATCTTGATCTGCATCGGCTGGCCGAGCCAGCCGACGATGTCGATGTTGTCCCAGCCTTCCTTGGCGTCGCCGCGCGGCGGGTAGTACTCGATGCGGACCTTGTGGAAGTAGTCGCCGTACAGCTCGGGATAAAGCTCGGGTTGGAGGATCGCGTCGAGGACCGAGGCCTTGCTGACCTCCTTCGAGCGGAAGGAACCGGGATCGTCGAGGACCTCGCCGTCGCGATTGCCGAGGATGTTCGTCGAGAACCAGCCCTGCAGCCCGAGCATCCGCGCCTTCAGGCCCGGGGCGATGATCGTCTTCATCAGGGTCTGGCCGGTCTTGAAGTCCTTCCCGGCGATGGGAACTCCCCGGGCGCGGGCGAACTCCGTCAGAGCGGGGACGTCCACGGACAGGTTCGGTGCGCCATTGGCGTAGGGCGTCCCGCTCGCGATCGCGGCGTAGGCGTAGATCATCGAGGGCGGGATGTCGGGGGAGCTCTCTTTCAGGCCCTGCTCGAAGGACGCGAGCGTCTGGTGAACGGGCTTGGGCTGCGCGTAGACCTCGGTCGAGCCGCACCACACCATCACGGCGCGCGCGGCGCCGGATGCCTTTCGGAAGTCCGCGATGTCCTGGATCAAGGCCTCCGCCAGGTGCATCTTCGTCGGCGCCTTCTTCACGTTCGGGCCGTCGAGATTCTTGACCCATTCGCGCTCGAAGACGGCGGACATCGGCCGGACCGATTCGAGCTCCGCGCGGACGGGCCCGAGCATCTCCCTGCCGAGAACGCCGGCGTTGAGGGCGGACTCGTACGCGTTGTCCGTGAAGATGTCCCATCCGCCGAACACGAGGTCGTCGAGCGCGGTCAGGGGCACGAGGTCCTTGACGAGCGTGTGCCGCGGGGCCGACCGCTTGCCGAGGCGCAGCATCTGCATCTGCGTCACCGATCCGAACGGCTTCGCGAGCCCCTTGCGGATGAGGTGGACTCCGGCGATCAGCGTCGTCGAGACGGCTCCCAGGCCCGGCAGCAGGACCGCCAGGCGGCCCTCGGCCGGGGCGATCTTCTTCGCGAGCTCCGGATAGAACGAGGTGCGGTCACTCATCGAGGGCTCCTTGCGACGCGGCGGTCGTTCCACGCGACGACGAGCAGTGCGAGGAAGTAGGCCGGGATGATGACAGCCGACGAGATGACGAACCAGTCGGCGACGCCGAAAATCGACATTATCAGAATGAGGTAGATGAAGTCCCGCCGGGAGACGGCGTCCGCGAAGCGCGAGAGGCTCGTCTGGGCCTCGATCGCGACCGACGTGTACAGCGGCCCTTCCTTGGGCGCCGTCATCGTCCGTCGATAGACGAAGGCGGCGCAGGCGGCGGTGAAGAAAACGGCCGAGGCGCCGCACCAGAGGATCCATGGATGCCCCTTCGCGCGCCAGAGGCCGAGGGCCATCGCCGCGAAGATCGCGGCGTGGACGACGTTGTCGCCCCAGAAGTCGAGGATGCCGCCGTAGCGCGACTCCTGGAACTTCAGCCGCGCGAGCTCGCCGTCGCAGCCGTCGAGGATCGAGTGGAGGAGAAAGAGAATGCCGCCGACGACCTGGATGCCCGGCCGCATCGAGAGGAAGAACGGCGCACCGGCCAGACCGATGGCGACGGCGATGAAGGTCATCTCATTCGGCGTGACGCGGGTGCCGGCGAGGCGGCGGCTGACCGCGAGCGAGATCGAGCGGTCGAAGTGCCTCGACATGAACCCTTCCTCGTCCTTGATCAATCCCCGGAGAAGGTGTCTTTCCGCGCGCCGCCGATCCGCCGGGGTCGCGACGGCGACTCCCGCCGATGCCGAGCCCTCGGAGAGCGCGCGCAGGTCCTTCACGTGGACGACCGTGTTCCACGGGAGCCGCACGGCGTCGGGCGCGGCCGCGGCGACGAGCGAGGCGCCCGAGCCCTCGAGGGCCGCCTCGAGCGCCGGGGGAGCCGCGACGACCTCGACGCGGGAGAACCCGGCGCGACGGGCGGCCAGAACGGTGCGGCGCGCGAGGGGCAGGCCGAGAAGCGTCGTCTCCGGGGCGATGCTCGGGCCGGCCGGAGGAGCGATGAGGGCGAGGATCGGGCCCGCCGTCATCGCCTCGAACCGGGCCGCATCGCCCGCTCGGCGGACATCGGCTCGCCGCCGCGGCGGTCGGACTCCTTCGCGAGCGCGAGGACGTTGGCGCAGAGCGCCGCCTCGGCCAGATTGTGGCCGCGGTCGCGCGGGCTCATCGCCTCGCCGAGGAACTCGGCGATGACGCCGCCGAACCAGTCCGGGTGATGCGAGCCTTCCGTCAGCGACGGAAAGGTCCACTCCTCGATCGTCTGCGCGCCGTCGACGTCGAGAAGGGTCAGCCGTCCGCCGTCGAGGGCGATCTTGCCGCGCGTGCCGGAGAGCTCCATGCGGTTGGCGCGCTCGTCGGCCGCCCAGGTCAGGAACACCTCGGCCGACGCGGAGGGATGGAAGAGCATCAACTCCGCGGTGTCTTCGATCGGAAAGTCGTGATGCTTGCGCGTCGAGAGGCGGGCGGCGACGGTCCGCGGCGTCGTCGGCATCCAGGCCTGAATGACGTAGAGGGCGTGCCAGCCGTGATCGATCAGGATCCCGCCGCCCGACTGGGCCGGGTCCACGCGCCAGTTGCCCGCGTCTCCCACCGCGGCGGCGGGCTGGTCGCGCAGCGTTTCCCAGCGACAGTGCCGCACCTCGCCGATCGTGCCCGACCGCACCAGCTCGCCCACCCGCCGCAGGACCGGCGCGTGCTTCCAGTTATGGACGGTGAAGAGCGTGCGCTCCTTCTCGGCGGCGAGCGCCGGCAATCCGCGCAGCTCCTCGGGCGACAGGACGAGGGGCTTCTCGCAGAGAACGTGGAGGGAGCGCTCGAGGGCGGCCCTTGCGAGCCCGGCGTGGGAGCCCGGCGGCGTGCAGATGTCCACGAAGTCGAGCTGCTCGGCCGCGAGCAGCTCCTCGGCGGACGCGTACCAGCGGGCCGCCGGGAACATCGCCGCGAAGGCGTCCATGCGCTCCGGGCGGCCGTCGGCCGCGGCGACGATCTCGACGTCGCCGCGCTCCTTCCACCCCGGAAGGTGGCCGTTGACGGCGACGTTGCCGGCCCCGAAGAGCGCGCCTCTGAGTTTTTGCTGGTTCATGTCCTCGTTTCGTGGGGGCGGGGCTTGCCCCGCCCGCGGGCGGCCCGAGAGTCGCCCCTACGGCGCCAGGCGCGCGAGATTAGTTCAGCTTCCACTCTTTCGCCACCGCCCCGAGCGCCTCGTCGAGGATCTCGAGGCCCTCGAGCGCCGTCTCCTCGGAGATGTTCAACGGGGGATTGATCCGGATGATCGGCGAGTAGACCATCGCGACGAGCCCGCGCCGCAGGCACTCCTGGAAGAGGGCCTTCGTGAAGTCCTTCGAGACGAGCTCCTTGGTGCGCCGGTCCTTGACGAGCTCGATGCCGAGCAGCAGGCCCTTGCCGCGCACGTCGCCGATGATGCGGTGCTTCTCCTGCATCGCCTGGAGCCTGGCGAGCATCGCGGCGCCGACCCGGCCCGAATTCTCGACGAGATTCTCCGACACGATGATCTCGAGCGCCGCGAGACCCGCGGCCGAGGCGAGCGGGTTGCCTCCATAGGACGAGGAGCTTCCCGACGGATTCGCGAAGGGCCGGGCCTTCGTCAGCTCGTCGGTCGAGACGACCGCCGCGAGCGGGAACCCGCCGCCGATTCCCTTCCCGCACGTCATGACGTCGGGGACGACGCCGTCGTGGTCGACCCCCCAGAACTTGCCGGTGCGTCCGAACCCCGTGATCATCTCGTCGGCGATGAAGAGCGCTCCGTGGTCCCTGGCGATCGCGCGCACCGCAGGGAGGAATCCGGGCGGCGGGATGACGTTGCCCGCCGTGCCTTGCATCGGCTCGACGATGATCGCCGCGATGCTTCCGCCGGTCTGATTCCTGATGACGTCGCGCGTCTTCTCGGCGCACGCGATCCCGCAGTCGGGGTAGGTCAGGTTCAGCGGACAGCGGTAGCAGTAGGCGTAGGGCGCCGAGTAGGTGCCCGGCACGAAGGGCCCGAGGCCGTCCTTGAAGTCTCCCCAGAGCAGCGGCAGGACCCCGCCGGTCTTTCCGTGGAAGGCGCCCGAGTAGCCCACGAACTCGAATTTCTTCGTGACCGACTTGGCCAGGCGGAAGGCCGCCTCGACGGCTTCGGCGCCGCCCGAGAAGAGTTGAATGCGCGAGAGGCCGGGAGGCGTCACGCTGCCGAGGAGGTTCAGGAACTTCGCGCGCACCTCGGTGGTGAAGCTGCCGAAGGTCAGACGCGAGGCCTGCTCCTGCAGCGCCTTCACGTAATGCGGGTGGCAGTGGCCGACGCTGCCGACCGCGATCCCGGCGATGAAGTCGATGTAGCCGTTGCCGTCCTCGTCGTAGATGCGGCTGCCCTGGCCGCGGGCCATCGCGAGGCCCGCGTAGAGCGCGAAAGACTGGAGGCCCGGCGCCATGTGCCTGGCTTCGAGCGCGGCGATCTCCTTCGAGCGCTCGCCGACTTCGATCCGCTTCTTCGTCGTTTCCGTCATCGGGTCACTCCGGTCGAGGAAAAGCGCGCGGCGAGGAGCCGCGCGATGTGGGTGGCGGCGACCGGGCGAAAGAGCGCGAAGCTCGGCCACGCGTTCAGGTCGATGACCGAGATGGCGCCGCCCGGCGAGACGATCGCGTCGCCGCCGTAGACTTCGAGGCCGAGGGCGTGCGCCGCCCGCGCGGTCGCGGCCGCGAGCGCATCCTCCGAGAACGGATGATTCGCGAGCGTCTGGTCGCGGTGGTAGAACCACTGGAACCACGACGGGCGGTCCGTCTCGCCGAGGACCCCGGCGACGCCGTAGAACTTGATCAGGTCTCCCGGCACGTGGTCCTGGACCACGGCCCGCACGATGCCCCGCTCGGCGAGGCGCGCGAGATTCGCGGCGAGGGCGGCCTCGTCGCCCGCATACGAGACGTCGCCGGCTTCGGTCGCGTGGACGTCGCCGCGCTTGATCCAGCAGGGACCCTCGAACGCCGCCGGCGCCGCGGTCGGAACGAGGACGCTCTTCGGATAGGGCACCTTGTGCTCGCCGAAGAGGCCGATCGTGCGCTCCCGGTCGGTGTTGCGGATTCCCGCCGGCCGATTCACGATCCGAGCGCCGCGGCGCTCCCAGGCCGCGAGCTTCTCGACGACGGGAATCCGCTCGCACATGACGAAGAGGTATGCGGGGATCGCGTCGAAGTCGCCGTCCTCGGGCAGCTCGTCGGACGACTTCAGGGCGACCGTCAGGCCGTGGCCCTCGAGCTCGCGGGCGGTCGCGCGCAGGATCTCGGCGTCGTCGGTCTCGCGGCCCGGCGAGTGCGCGAGCTCGCGATAGATCCCCCAGCACTGCGTCTTCGACGTCATCGTCTTCCTCCGGGGGCGGCCGCCAGATCCTCGGCTTCCGCGAGGTCCTCGGCGCGATCCACGTCGACGACTTTCGGGATCCCGATCGCCTCGATCGGCTCGTTCGATTTGGCGAGCCATGCGAGGAAGTCGCGAAGCCGTCCGAGCTCCGCCGGGATGCCGAGACCGCGCATCTTCTCGGGGAAGACGTAGATGCCGGCCGTCACGGCGTCGCCGGAGGCTCCGCCGACGGCCGATACGCGCCCCGATCGGGTCGATTCTTCCGGAGGCTCGGCCGGACGGTGTCCGCCCGTGCCTCCCTCGCGGCGTTCTCCCGCCGCGGGTATCGTGACCCATAGCGGCTTTTCGTCGTGGACGTATCCCGTCACGGCGAGGACCGTCGCATCGGCCGGGAGCGCCTCGGCGCGGCGTACGAAGCGCTCGAACTCCTGCGGCGGACAGAAGGCGTCCACGGTCGAAACCAGGAGCCGCCCCGGGGGCGCGGCGGCGACGACCGCGCGAAAGCTCTCGAGCGAAGAGCGCGTCGTCCGGACGACGATCGTCGAGACGAGCTGGCCGAAGTGCTCGCGCACGTAGGCCGCGCAGTCCGTCTCGCTCTCGTTGAAGATCACGGCGGCGGACTCGATCCCGGCGGTCTCGAAGTTTCGGAGGACGTGCGCGATCAGCGGAACGCCTCCGACTTCGATCAGGGGCTTCGGCACGCCGAGCTCTCTCAGGCGCGACCCCTCGCCGGCGGCGATCACGGCGCCCGAGACGATCGCGCTCATGCGTACATCTCGAGCAGGCGATCGACACCCGCGATGACGGCGTCCTCAGGACAGCACGAGGCGGCGTCCCCGGCGGCGCTGACGTAGATGTGGGGCATGCCGACGTCCCGGGCGCCCTTCATGTCGCGCGGCAGCGAGTCGCCGACGAAGACGGCCTCCCCGGCCGAGGTCTCGAGGGCATCGAGCGCCGCGCGGAAGATGCGGGGGTCCGGCTTCTCGAACCCGACGACGGCGGAATCCACGATGACGGGGACGTAGCGCGCGATTCCGATGTCGCCGCAGACCTTCTCGAGGTTGCCATAGAAGTTCGACACGATGCCGAGCCTGAATCGCGCGGCGAGGCGGCCGAGGATTTGACGGCTCTCCTCCGCCTTCGAGCGCGAGGCCTGGAAGAAGAGGTCGGCGAGCGAGTCGGCTCGTTTTTCTTCCCAGCCGAGCTCCCGGCCGAGGTTGCGGGACAGGCGTTCGACGGTGTCGCGAAACGAAAGATCGCGCGGAATCGTCCCCACGAGCGCATCGTCGGCCGCGTAGAAGGCCCGGTCGAAGGGCTCACTGGGGCCGTCAACGCCGGCCATCGAACGGAAGCGTTCCTTCCACGCCACGCCGTCCGCGTCGAGCGTGCCGCCGAAGTCGAACAGGATCGCCTTCGGCGCCGTCATCGGGTCGTTCCTTCGGAAAGCTTCGTCTCGGTCAGACGCCAGTGCCCGATGCCGAGGACGTGGCGCCGGAGGAGCACGACGAAGCCCGGAACGAGCCAGACGAGCTCGCGGCCGCGCCGCACGAGCGCATAGGCGGCGCCCTGCGCCGTGGTGAGCCCCACGAGCGCGTAGACGCCGATGCGGACGCCCTCGGCGCTGCCGATCCGCCCGGGAATGAAGAGCAGGATGTTGTTGAGGACCATCGCGAGCGATTCGATGGCGACCGCGGTCGAAAAGTCGTGCGCGGGGGAGAGCAGCCGAAGCACGATCCACGTCTCGACGAGACCCCCGCACCAGCCGACGAAGCACCATGCCACCGCGGCGCCGAAGTGGCCCATCTTCTCGGAGTAGAACTCGCCGATCCGCTCGTCGAGCCGGCCCGCGGCCTCCTCGAGGCGGCCGAGCCGGCGGGCGAGGAATCGGAACCGTCCGAGCCAGGCGATCATCGGGCGAAAGGCGCCGCGGCGCAGTCCCCACGTCATCGCGAAGACGGCGAGCCCGAGCACGACCAGGCTCGCGACGGCGGCCGCGCGCGCCACCGGCGGGAGGTCGAAGCGCCACAGGGCGATGCCGACTCCGGCCGTCAGGAAGATCCACTGGGCGAGCACGTCCGCGTGGCGGTGGACGGTCACCGTGGCCAGACCGTGCGAAAAGCCGAGCCTCGTCTTCAGCAGGTCGGCCTTCACGGGCTCTCCGCCGACGCTCGTGAAGTAGTTGATCGAATCGCCGCCGAGGTAGGCGGCGAAGAGCTCTCCGAAGGAGACGGGCCTGGGCCGCGGTCCGGTCAGCACCCACCAGCCGAGCGCGAAGGCGATCTGCGCCGCCGCGTACAGCGCGCAGAGGCCGAAGAACCAGCCGCCGATGCGGGCGAGATTCGCCGTCACGGGGCCCCAGCCCACCGCCGCAACGATGCCGCCGAGGATCGCGACCCCGGCCGCGAACAGGACGACCCGCAGGCCGCGGCGCCGCCCCCGCCCGGCCCTCTGGCCCGGGGGCGTCGGCTCGTGCGTTCTACTGACGGTCGCGGCGGGCGCGCCCGGCGGATTCATGCGGGACTCCGAAGACTGTGTCGCGGTTGCCAGTGACTACGAAACCCTGACGGGAAGGAGCGCCTTGAGCTCCTGGGGCAACGGAAAGGAGACGTCCTCCTTGACCGTTTCGAACTCTTCCACCGACCGGACGCCGAGGCGCTCGCGGGAAAACGCCACGACCTCCTGGACCAGGATCTCCGGCGCCGAGGCGCTGGCGGTCAGGCCGAGCACCCGGACGCCCCGAAGCCACTCGGGCCGGATGTCCTGGGCTCGCTCGATCAGGTGGGACGCCACGCCGTTGGCGCGGGCGACCTCGCACATGCGGAGTGAATTGGACGAGTTGGGCGCGCCGAGCACGAGCAGCATGTCCACGTGCGGCGCCATGGCCTTGACGGCATCCTGGCGGTTCTGCGTCGCGTAGCAGATGTCCTGCTTCGAGGGAGCCTTCAGATTGGGGAAACGCTGCTTGAGGATCGTGAGGATCTCGCGCGTGTCGTCGATCGACAGCGTCGTCTGGGTCAGGTACGCCACGCGGTCGGCATCCGGGACGGTGACCGTCTCGGCGTCTTCCTTCGTCTCGACGAGGCGGATGGCGGCCGGAGCCTCGCCGAGCGTCCCGACGGTCTCGTCGTGGTCATGGTGGCCGACGAGGATGATCGTGTAGCCCTGGCGGGCGTAGTGGATCGCCTCGAGGTGCACCTTCGTCACGAGCGGGCAGGTCGCGTCGATCGTCCGCAGCTTCTTTCTCTGCGCCATGTCGCGGATCGCCGGGGCGATGCCGTGGGCGGAGAAGATGAGGGCGGCGTCGTCGGGCACCTCGTCGACTTCCTCGACGAAACGGGCGCCCTTCTCGCGCAGCTCGTCCACGACGTAGCGGTTGTGGATGATCTCCTTGCGGACGTAGACCGGCCCATCCACGACCTCGAGCGCCTTCTCGACGACGTCGATCGCGCGGACGACGCCCGCGCAGAAGCCCCGCAGACCGGCCACCAGGAGCTTGTCGACCTGGATCCCGGAGAAGTCCTGCTCGATCACCAGTGCACGGTCTCCGCGAACTTCTTCTCGGAGCGCGAGCCCTCCGGTCCCGGCGGTTTGGACCCCGAGCGGCCGAGGTCCGAGTAGACCGCGAGGACCTTCTCGACCACCCCTTCGACGTCGAGCTTCAGATTGTGGCGCTGCTGTGCCTGGGGGCTGTGCTCGATGAACTGGTCGGCGATCGCATGAACCTTGACGAGCTCGGCCGGGAGGCCCGCGTCGTGGAACGCCTCGAGCACGCCGGCGCCGAAGCCTCCGATCTCGAGGTGTTCTTCGAGGGTCAGGATGCGGGGCGTGGTCTCGACGATGCGCCGCAGCAGGTCCATGTCGAGGGGCTTGGCGAATCGGGCGTTGGCGACGCCGCAGGAGATGCCCAGCTTCTCGAGCTCGGCGGCTGCCTGGAGCGCGATCGCGACCATCGAGCCGTAGGCAAAGAGCGTCAGGTCGCGGCCCTCCCGCAGGAGCTCGCCGCGGCCGGTCGGGATCGTCTTCAGCGCCGGATCGAGCTCGACCCCGAGGGCGAGGCCGCGGGGATACCGCAGGGCGTACGGCCGGCCCGACTGGATCGCCGTCGCGAGCAGGTGCTGCAGCTCGTTCTCGTCCTTGGGCGCGGCCACCGTCACATTCGGCACGACGCGCGTATACGAGATGTCGAAGATGCCCTGGTGCGTCTTGCCGTCGTCGCCGACGAGGCCCGCCCGGTCGATGCAGATCGTCACGCCGAAGTTCTGGAGCGCGACGTCGTGGATGATCTGGTCGAAGGCCCTCTGCAGGAACGTCGAATAGATCGAGACGACGGGCTTCCAGCCGGCCTTGGCGAGTCCGGCCGCCATGATGACCGCGTGCTCCTCGGCGATGCCGACGTCGTAGACGCGCTCGGGAAACTTCTTCTTGACCTCGATCAGGCCCGTGCCCTCGAGCATCGCGGCCGAGATGGCCACGATCTTCGGGTCCTTCTCCATCATCTGGATGAGGGTCTTCGCGAAGACCTGCGAGTAGGTCAGCCGGACGCCGGCCCCGCCCATGCCCGTGGGCGTTCCGGGCTGGTGAAACTTCGAAGGATTCTGCTCGGCCTGCTGGTAGCCCCGGCCCTTGTGCGTCAGGCAGTGGATGACGACCGGCGTCCCGTCCTTCGAGACGTCCCGGGCGCGGGCGAGCGCCTCTTCGAGCTCGCGGTAGTCGTGTCCGTCGACGGGGCCGACGTAGTGGAATCCGAGCTCGTCCCAGATCAGGTTCGGGAAGAAGAGACCCTCGACCGAGCTCTTGACCTTGCGCGCGAGCTCCCACGCCTTGTCGCCCTTGGGCAGCCGCTTGAAGAAGCTGTGGCCCGCGGCGATGAACTTCTGGTACGTCGGGTGGAGCTCGAAGCGATTGCGCCAGTGGGCGAGCCAGCCGACGTTCTCCGAGATCGACCAGCCGTTGTCGTTGAAGATGATGATCAGGCGCTTCGGCTTCAGGTGGACGATGTTGTTGAGCGCCTCGTAGCTCGGGCCGGAGGTCAGCGAGCCGTCGCCCACGATGACGACGACGTAGGGATCACCCGGATCGGCCTGAGTCGCGATGGACATCCCGAGGCCGTAGGAGAGACCGGTGCCGGCATGCCCGGCGGCGAGCGTGTCGTGCGCGCTCTCGGTCGGCTCGGCGAATCCCGAGAGTCCGCCGGGAGTGCGGATGGACGCGAACTGGTCGCGACGCCCGGTCACGAGCTTGTGGGTGTAGCACTGGTTGGACGTGTCCCAGACCAGCTTGTCCTTCGGACTGTCGAACGCGCGATGGAGGGCGAGGGTCAGCTCGACGACGCCGAGATTGGAGGCAAGATGGCCGCCCGTCTTGGTGATCGTCTGGATGATCACCTCGCGGCACTCCTGAGCGAGCTCCGCCAGCTGCTCGTGCGTGAGTCCCTTGAGGTCCTGCGGACCGTCGACCCGGGTCAGGATGGGCATGCTTCTCTCAGTCTCCCCATTCGCGAGAAACGCGCATGATACTCTACCTTTTTATATGTCAAAGGCGCTCGTTCTGGGCTCCGAGGAGCACAAGAATCTGCTCTGCCGGACCTTCATCGACACCCACGATCCCTTCGAGCCGCTCGAGATCCAGTGGCCGGATCTGGACGACGAGGGGCTGGCGCGCCTGAAGGCGATGCCGGTGTGGAACGAGGCGACGCGGACCGAGGCGGCCACGGCCGTCAAGGTGCAATCGCTCGGGGACGTCGAAAAGGACCCTCTCCTCGCCGAGGCGATCAGCCTCCAGGGCTACGAGGAGGGACGCCACGCCGAGGTCCTGCAGCTGCTCACGAAACACTACGGCATTCCGGTCGCTCCGTTTCCTCCTCCGGAGGTTCCCACGGATCCGACGCTCGCGTTCCTGCGGACCGGATACGGCGAGTGCCTCGACTCCTTCTTCGCGTTCGGTCTCTTCCGCCTCGGCGTCAACGCGGAGATCTTCCCAAAGCCGCTGACGGACGTGTTCGACCAGATCATGCAGGAGGAGGCGCGTCACATCCTCTTCATCGTGAACTGGGCCGCGTACCTGCGCGCCCGCCGTCCGATGCTCCTGCGCCCCGGTTTCGATCTGTGGCGGGGATGGAACATCGTGGCCCAGGCCTTCGATCGCCTGAAGGGGGCGCTCGCGATGGCCGGCGGCGGCGACAAGGACGAGAAGAACGGAGACTCTCCGCGCGTCGAGAATCAGGATGGATTCACGCTCAAGTCCCACTCGATCTTCGGCGACTTCTCGCTGCGCTCGTTCCTCGAGACTTGCCTCGCCGAGAACAACCGGAGGCTCGCGATCTACGACCCGCGCCTGCTGCGGCCGATGCTCGTGCCGTCGGTCGTCCGCGCGATGATCAAGGTCCTGCCGAAGAAGAAAGCCTCGAGCAAGCCGACAAAGGACGCGAAAGCCGCCTGACCGAGGCGCCCTTTCTCCCTTACCTGCCTCCGGCCTTCAATACCATGCGATAGAATCGGCGCGAGTCACCCGCTCTGCCGACGACACCGAACCGATCCGATGAGGATCGTTCGAATTTGGTGCGGTCCTCCCGGGCCCGAAGTAACGAAGGGATCACTTCATGAAATCGCTCCGGTTCACGCTCATTTGTGCAGTCGCCACCATGGCCGCCTCGGCGTTCCTGTTCGTCGCATGTAGCAAGAAGGACGATGCCGTCGCCGCCGCCGCGAAGGCGGACAAGGCGGCCGGCGTCCCGGCGCCCGGCATCGAAGAGACCAAGGCCATCGCGGAGGAGGGGTTCATCTACGGTCTGCCGATCGTCATGAACTACGCGGTGATGAACGAATACTCGGTGAACAAGGACTCGGGCCAGTTCAAGGCGCCGTTCAACCAGATCTCCAACGAGCACCGCGTCTTCACCTACGAGGACACGGCGGTCGTCACGCCCAACAGCGACACGCCGTACTCGATGCTCTGGCTGGACCTGCGAGCGGAGCCGATGGTGATCTCGGTGCCGGCGGTCCCGAGGAGCCGCTACTACTCGGTGCAGCTGACCGACGGCAACACTTACAACTACGGCTACATCGGCACCCGCGCCACGGGGACGGACGCGGGCAGCTATATGGTGACCGGCCCGGACTGGAAGGGCGAGGCGCCCGCCGGCGTCAAGAAGGTCTTCGTCTCGACGACTCCCTTCTCGGTCGCCATCTTCCGCACGCAGCTCTTGAGCCCCGGAGACATGCCGAACGTCGCGAAGGTGCAGTCGGGCTACAGGGCCGAGCCGCTCTCCGCGTTTGCGAAGCAGCCGGCCCCGGCCGCTCCGCCGAAGGCGGACTTTCTCCCGGCGACGACGGCGGGAATCAAGGACAACTTCTACCAGTACCTGGACGCCGCGCTCCGTTTCGTGCCCGAGTCCGAGGAGAACAAGGAGATCCGGGCGAAGCTGGCCCGCATCGGTGTCGGCCCCGGAAAGACCTTCGATTTCAAGGACCTCTCCGCAGAGCACAAGGCCGCGGTCCTGCTGGCCATGAAGGAGGGGGACGACAAGGTCGATAAGTTCCTCACGGACGGGACGAAGAACGTGAACGGCTGGAACATCGGCTCCCTCTTCGGCGATCGCGCCTTCTTCAAGGGCGACTGGCTGAAGCGTGCCGCTGCCGCCAAGGGTGGAATCTACGGCAACGATGCGGTCGAGGCCATGTACCCGCTGACGAAGGCGGACTCCGAAGGGGAGCCGCTCGACGGCAGCAAGCACGCCTACACGCTGACCTTCCCGAAGGGCCAGCTCCCGCCGGTCAATGCCTTCTGGTCGGTCACGATGTACGACGGGAAGACGCAGCTGCTGATCAAGAATCCGATCGACCGCTACCTGATCAACTCGCCGATGCTTCCGAAGATGACGAAGAACGCCGACGGTTCCCTGACGCTCTACATCCGGAAGGATTCGCCCGGAAAGGCGAAGGAGGGCAACTGGCTGCCGGCGCCGGACGGGCCGATCTACCTGGTCATGCGCCTCTACTGGCCGAAGACCGAACCGCCGTCGGTGCTTCCGGCCGGCGAAGGCACCTGGAAGCCGCCGGCGATCGCCAAAGCGAGCTGACTTGACTCTTGGGATCGAGAGTCAGACCGCCGGCTCGTCGCGGTCGAGCGCGCGCTTGAGCTTCTGGACGATGAAGAACACCTCGGGCCGGGAGACCTTGGATCCCGGCCCGTGCTTCTCGACCTTCTCGAGCGCGGCCCACGCGAGGCGCACCGGAAGCGCCGTGAATTCGACGATGCCGCGGGGCGCCTTCGCCTTCTGGAGGGCGTGGATGTAGTCGCCCGCGACGCCGAGATCGCGGCGCGCGAGGGCGAAGACCTCTGCGACCGGAACCTCCTCGGGCAGGTAGCGGCGGCCTTCTGCGGCGTCGCCGGCCGAGTCCTTGAGGATGTTGACGAGCTGGAGGGCCTCGCCGAAGGTCGCGGCGCGCTCGCGGAGGTAAGGCGCGACCGGGGCGAGATTCTCCCGGTCGAGGACGAAGAGCTCCGAGAGCATCTCGCCCACGATCCCGGCGACGAGGTAGCAGTAGTCCTGGAGCTCCCGCAGCGAGTGGAGCGTCAGCGCACCGCCCCGCGTGCGGGCGACGATCGAGGCCATGCCGTCGGCCGATCGCGACACGTGCTCGCGGATCGGAGGGACGGCGCGCGGCGACAACGCGAAGAAGGCGTCGAGCACGAACGGCGTCTCGGCCATCAGCTCCTGGTAGCCGGCGTGGTGGGCGACCTGGCGCGCCACCCAGCCGCGGGCGAGCGCCTCGGCGCGTTGGCGGTCGTAGTCCCCGAGCAGCGCGTGGAAGTCCGCGAGCGCGGCGATGCGCTCCTCCGGCGCCCAGTGCGACGCGTCCTCGAACGTGTCGGCGATGCGGAAGAGCAGGTACGCGAGCATGACTTCTCGTCGGGTCGGCTCGGGCAGCACCGGGATCGAGAGCGCGAAGGTCCGGCTGGTCTTTTCGAGAAGGTCTTCGAGGGTGGGCATCAGAGACCCGTGGCGAGGTAGTGCTCGACGAACGCGGCCAGGCGCCCGCTCGCTTCCCGCACGCGTCCGCGCATGGCGATCAGCGTCGGGATCGAGGCCGGTCTCGCCAGCGCGGCGAGAACGACGCGCGACCGGAGGATGCTTCCCTCGGCGTCCATGCAACGGGAAAGATACCCGGGCAGCTCGTCGTCGGCGCCGTCGGAGATGACCCGAAGGATCGCGTAGGGAATCCCTCGCGCGGCGGCCTCGCTGGCCCAGGCGGCGGACTCCATGTCGACGGCGAGCGCGCCCTCGCTTCCGGCGGCCGCCGCGAGAGCCGCCTTCGCCGAGCGCGTGACGATGGGGCCGCGCGCGGTGACGAACGTGGCTTCGCGTGCGCCCGGAATCGCGAGGGCCCGCGCGGACATTTCATCGTCCGGGGGCGGGGCCACGCCCCCGGGGCCGAGAACGCGCCGGGCGACGAGGACGTCGAAGAGCGAGAGATCGTGCGTGAGCGCGCCGGCGACTCCCATCCCGACGAGCGCCCTTGGACGGTGCGCGTCGCAGAGCGCCGCGACGACCCGCGCCGCCCGTTCTGAGCCGTCTCCGGTCGCGGCGAGCACGACGGCGGCGCCGCCGAGGCGTCCGAGCAGGCAGCGGTCCGCGTCGCGCCGGACCTCCTTCGCTCGGGACAGGAGCGCTTCGAGCTCCTCGGGGATGGCCGTGACGACGGCGATCGGCCGCGCGTCAGCGTCCGGCATGACCGTTTTCGCGGAACCATGCGACCGCGCGCGAAAGGGCCTGCTCGACGGGCGTCTGCGGCAGGCCGAGCTCGCGCACGGCCTTGGCGGCGTCGAAGAACATCCGGTGGGTGGACATGCGGACACTCTCGAGCGAGACGCGCGGCGGGCGTCCCGTCACGCGCGCGACGCCGGTCGCCGCCGCGGCCGCCGCCAGCGGAATCCAGTGGGGCAGGCGCGCGCGCGGCGAGGGCAGTCCGGTCAGCGCGGCCAGGGCGTCCAGGATCTCCTTGAGCGTCATGTTGCGGTGGCCGAGGATATATCGCTCGCCCGCGCGTCCCCGTTCGGCCGCCGCGAGGTGTCCGGCGGCGACGTCGTGCACGTCGATCAGGTTCAGCCCCGTGTCGACGTAGGCCGGCATCCGCCGGTTCAGGAAGTCCACGATCATCTGTCCCGTGGGCGTCGGCTTGATGTCGCGCTCGCCGACCGGCGTCGAGGGGTTCACGATGACGACGGGCAGACCGCGCCCGGCCCACGAAAGCGCGACCCTCTCGGCGTCGTACTTCGACTTCTTGTAGTGGCCGATGATGCGGTCGCGCACGACCGGCGTTTCTTCGTTCGCCGGCGAGCCGTCCGCAGTCAGGCCGAGTGCGGCGACCGAGCTCGTGTAGACCACGCGGGAGACTCCCTCTCGCGCGGCGGCGCCGAGGATGTGGTCCGTGCCGCCGGCATTGGCGCGATAGAGCTCTCCCGGATCTCTCGTCCACAGCCGGTAGTCGGCGGCGGCGTGGTAGAGCGTGTGAACGCCCGACAGCGCCCTCGAGAGCGAGGACGGATCCGTGAGGTCGCCCTCGACGATCTCGACCGAAAGCCCCGCGAGATTGTCGCGGCGGCTCTGCGGACGCACGAGGCAGCGCACGGCGCGGCCCCGCTCGAGCAGAGCCCGGACGATGTGGGAGCCGACGAACCCGCTGCCGCCGGTGACGAGGTCCATCTCAATATGTCATCCCGACGCTGAGCCTAGCGAAGCGGAGGGATCCCTTTCGAGTCACAAGTCGTCTTAGAAAGGGATCCCTCGGCCTGCGGCCTCGGGATGACAGAGATAACCGGGGCGCTACGCGGCCAGATTCCAGGCGATCATGCGCACCATGTCGCCGGGGTGTTTCGGCAGCTCGCGGACGACGGACGCCTCGAACCCCGAGTGCATCGCGCAGTTCTTGCACAGGGGGTCCTGGCGCGATTCCCAGTACTCCCAGTCCGTCCCGTTCCAGAACTCCTCGAAGTTGGGCGACCAGGTCTTGCCGATCAGGTAGCAGGGACCCTTCCAGCCGTTGGGCGTGTAGGTGACCGTAGACCAGGGCGAGCACTTGTAGTCGCGGAGGCCGGCGGCGAACTCGAGGAACATCGGGGTCGACGTCAGCTTGTATTTCTTCGAGATGTCGAGCACCTTGAGGAACTTCATCTGCATCTCCGAGCGCGACAGGAAGATGTCGCTGTCGACCGACTCGTACTGGTAGCCCGGCGACACGAGCATGCCCTCGACGCCGAGGTCCGTCAGCAGCTTGCAGAGCTCCTCGACCTCCTGCATCGACGTCTCCTTGAAGATCGTCGTGTTGGCCATCATGTGGTGGCCGAGCTTGACGCCCTCCTGGATCATCGCGATCGCCTTGTCGAAAACGCCGTCGCGGGCGCAGACGTAGTCGTGCGTCTCTCGCATCCCGTCGAGGTGGACGTTGATCGTGAGCCGCTTGTGCGGCGCGATCTTGCCGTAGAGGTTTTCGTCGAGGAGCAGGCCGTTGGTGCACAGGATGATCTGGCGCTTTCGCTTGATGATCTCGTCGACGAGCTGCGGCAGCTCCGGGTAGATCGTCGGCTCTCCGCCGCAGATCGACACCGTCGGCGCCTGCGTGACGTCGACGGCCTCGATGCACTTCTCGAGCGACAGCCGGTCCTTGAGCTTTCCGGTGTGGCGCTCGATCGCGCAGCCGATGCACGCGAGGTTGCACGTGTAGAGGGGCTCGAGCATCAGGACGAACGGGTAGCGCTTGTTGCCGCGGATGGCGTTCTTGACCTGGTGCTGCACGTTGTCGGTGAGCATGTGGACGGGGAATCGCATTCAGTTCACTCCATGCTGCGAGGGGCGCTGCACGAGCGCATCGGCGCTCGCTTCGACCCGGTTCTTCTGACCCGCCGGAGCCTCGCGCGTGTAGAGGGCGAGCGCCCGCAGCGGGAAAACGGTGGCATAGAGGTGGTAGCGCAGGTAGAAGACCTTCGGGAACCCGGTGGCCGTCCAATGGTCGTCCTTCCAGGACCCGTCGTACTGCTGGTTCGTCAGCAGGTAATCGACTCCCCGGCGCACGGCTTCGGAGTCACGGTCGCCGGTCGCGAAGAGCGCGACGAGCGCCCAGGCCGTCTGGGACGGCGTCGACGGACCCTGCCCCTTGGTCATCGGATCGTCGTAGGAATGGGGGAGCTCGCCCCAGCCTCCGTCGGAGTTCTGGCAGACGCGGATCCAGTCGGCCGTCTGCTGGAAGCGGGCCTGGCGCATGTCCTCGCCGGCATGGAGGAGCCCGCGCAGCGCGAGGAAGGAGCCGTACAGATAGTTGCAGCCCCAGCGCCCGTACCAGGTCCCGTCCGCGAGCTGCTTGGCGTCGAGGAAGGCCGCGGCGCGGCGCACGGCGGTATGGCCGGCCGGCACTCCGATCGCGTGGAACGCCTCGAGCGCGCGGCCCGTGATGTCCTCGCAGCTCGGGTCGATCATCGCGTTGTGGTCGGCGAAGGGGACGTAGGTCAGGATCTCGTCGTCGCAGTC
The DNA here is from genome assembly GCA_963736455.1 of uncultured Acidobacteriota bacterium. Classification (GTDB taxonomy): domain Bacteria; phylum Acidobacteriota; class Thermoanaerobaculia; order UBA5066; family Gp7-AA6; genus DAHUXD01. The sequence continues at coordinate 2,273,042 of CAVTON010000001.1, read as the reverse complement.
CTTGTCGAAGGCTCCCCAGCCCCCGTCCCGGTTCTGCATGGCGAGCATCCAGGCCTGTCCGCGGGCCACGGCGCCCTGCCGCGCGAGGTCTTCGGACTCGCCGGGGAACTTCACGCGCGAGAGCGCGGTCAGCACCTCGGCCGTGTCGTCGGTGTCGGGATACCACTCGTTGGCGTACTCGAAGTACCAGCCTCCCGGCTCGGCCGCGGGGCAGGCCTTCTTCCAGTCGCCGACCTCCTTGACCTCGCGATCGAGGATCCAGCGGCCCGCCTTGAGCAGCACGGGGTCGTCGGCCGGCACGCCGGCGTCCGAGAGGGCCTCGATGACGAGCGCCGTGTCCCAGACCGGCGAGAAGCACGGCTGGACGTGGAGCGTCTCCTCGTCTTCCATCTCGAGCTTCTCGAGCTCGCGGACCTGGGCGACGAGGCGGGGGTCGTCGAGGGCGTAACCCAGGCATCGAAACGCGAGGATCGTGTTGACGATCGGCGGGAAGATCGCGCCGAGCCCGTCGGAGAGGGCGAGCCGCTCGTGGATCCAGGCCTCGCAGGCCTGGAGAGCCTTCTGGCGCAGCGGGTATAGACCCGACGCCTCCATGCGTTTGAACACGTGGTCGATCCGCGTGAAGAACCAGCGCCAGGAGCGCTCCTTGCGGGTGCGGGGAACGTGCGGCGCCGGCGCGCGCCCGACGCGCAGCTCCGGGATCGCGGCAAACTCGGGGACCGGACAGGAGGGCTTGGCCGCCCAGATGATCGAAAGCGGAACGACGATGGCACGCGACCAGGACGACATCTTGTAGATGTTGAAGACGAATCCGTCCGGAAGCAGGAGGATCTCCGGCGGCACGGCGGGAGTGTCGTCCCACGAGACCTGGCCGAAGATCGCCAGATAAATCCGCGTGAAGGAGTTGCAGGCCTCGATCCCGCCGAGGGACAGGATCGTCTCGCGCGCCCGGACCATGTGGGGCGCGTTCGGGTCGTCGCCCATCAGCTTCAGGACGAAGTACGCTTTGACCGAGGAGCTCACTTCGGCGGGGCCGCCTTCGTAGATCGCCCAGCCGCCCGCCGGCAACTGCCTGCGCCTCAGGTGTTCGGCCGCCTTGTGCACTTTCTCCTCGGCGGTTCGGCCGAGGAAGTGCATGGTCAAAACGTATTCGGACTCGAGAATCGTGTCGCCCTCGAGCTCGCCGACCCAGTGCCCGTCCGCGGCCTGGGTCGAGAGGAGGTAGCGCTTGGCGGCCTCGACCGCGTTTTCGACGGAGGCTCGGGCCGAGCCGCCCCGGGCACTATCGGACCCCAAGCCCGAGTCTTTTCGGACTGACATACGCTCAGACCCTCGATGTCCGGTTTCTTGGTTCGGGCGGGTACCCACCACCAGTGCCGAAGTCGGCCCTGTTCCGCCCAGACCTATGAGTCTATACCATAGGGAGCCTGGCCCAAAAGCCGGGGAGAAACCATGAAAAGAGCCGCGGGCCTGCTCCTTGCCGCACTCCTGTGCGCCTCCCTGGGGACTTCTACGACGTATTACGCTCTCGAGGTTCACGGCGTTTCTCGCATCTATGCAATCGATCCGCCCATCCGCAAGGGCCGGGTTTACCTCTTTCACCGGTTTCCCGACGGGGTCTACATGAGCCTCGCCGCCACCGAGGTCGAAGGGGTGGTCTCCCTGACCGAGCCGCCGCCCCCGGCGGAGCGGCTCGCGCCGGGCCAGAGCGTCTACGTCGGACCGCCCCTGCCCGGGTCGGGCTTCGCCTCCGCGCCCGTCCCGCCCCCGACCGCTGCCCCAGCCGACACGACGTACGTCGATTCCGGCTACGGATACTCGGATTATTCCTGGGGGGGCGGCGGCTACGTTCCTCCTCCGCGCCCCGGGCCCGTTCCACCCACGCGCATCGGTCCGAACGGCTACCCGATTCTCGCCCCGCCGGGATCGCCCGGATCGAGGCCCCTGCCGATCGGCCCGAACGGGTTTCCGATCCTCGCGCCGCCGCCGCCCTCCGTCTCCCCGCGCCGGTGAGGCCGATCCCGATCGGCACGGCCCTCGAGGCCTCGGCGGTGCTCGTCTCCGCCGTCTCGGGGATGATCGCGGCCGCCCGCAAGCGCATGGACGTCGTCGGCACGTACTGCCTCGCCGTCGTCACCGCGTTCGGAGGAGGTACGCTGCGCGACCTGCTGATCGACCGGCGCCCGTTTTTCTGGGTGGCGCACGAGGAGTACCTGCTCGTCATCGCCGGGATCTGCCTCGCGTTCGTGTACAGCCGGTCGTTCCACGTGCACGCCAGCCGCTGGCACCGCCAGGCCCTGCTGGTGGATGCGATGGGCCTCGCGCTCTTCACGCTGACGGGCGTCGGGTTCGCGATCGACAAGGGCATGCCGCCCTTCGACGCGTCGCTCATCGGCGTCATCACGGGCACGTTCGGCGGCGTCCTGCGCGACGTCGTTTCGATCGAGATCCCTCTGGTCTTCCGCCCGGGAGAGCTCTACGCCCTCTCGTCGTTCGCCGGAGCGTGGGTCTACCTCGGGGCCCACTTCGTCGGGCTCTCGCCCGTCGCGGCCGGCGTTCTCGCGGCGGCGGTGATCGTCGCGCTGCGGTTCGTGTCCCACGCCTACGGCGTGAAGGTGCCGGATCCGCTGTGGATCGAGCGGGACAGGAACGCTAGACGCGGGGACGAATCAGCGCCTTGACGACGGACAGCCGCTCCATGTCCGCGAGCGCCTCTCCGGCCCGCTCGAGCGGGTATTCCCGCGTGACGAGATCGCGCCAGCGGAATCGGTCCCTGTGCCGGCGCATCATCGCGAGGGCGCGGTGGAGGTGCGAGAACTCGTAGCCCCAGCAGCCGTAGACCGACGCGTGCCGGCGGTTGACGTGGCGGTGCGGGTTTATGGCCACGTCGCCTCCGTCGGTGTACTGGCCGACGACGACGTAGCGGCCGGCGTCGCGGAGCATCTCGAGGCCCTCCGGCACGGCCTGGGGATTGCCCGACGCCTCGATGACGACGTCGGCGCCCCGGCCGGAGGTCCGGTCGCGGACCCAGTGCACGCGCTCCTCCGCGCTCCGCACCTCCGCGATGTCGAGCGCGTCCTCGGCGCCGAGCCGGCGGGCGGCCTCCAGGCGCGCCCGCGGCGAGCCCACGACGAAGACGCGCAGCGCTCCCGAGAGTTGCGCGAAGATCGCCGCGTTCAGTCCGACCGGCCCGCTGCCCTGGACGACGACCGTGTCGCCCAGCGTGACGCCCGCCCGCTCGACCGCGTGGAAGCCGGTGGGAAGGCCGCAGCCTCCGCCGAGGAAGTCCTCCGCCTCGATCCCCTCGGGCAGCGGCACGAGCCGAACCCCGGGCAGGATCTCGATCGCCTCGGTCCAGCCGCCGAGAAGGCTGTCGGCGCCGGGCGCCGTGATTCCGTAGACGCGCCGGTGGGGACACCGGGTCGCGGCGCGGGCGACGAGGCAGTGCCAGCAGGAGCCGCACGTTCCGTAGACGTCGTAGAAGGTGACGAGAGCCCCCGGCGCGATCGGATTCCCCTCGACGTCCGAAAGCGGTCCGTTCGAGGAGACGACCCGTCCGACGCTGACGTGCCCGGGAACGATCGGGTAGGGCACGCCCGGAAGCCTCCCGTGGTGAAGGTGCACGTCGGTGCCGCAAACCTCGCTCGCGACCGTCTCGAGGATCGCGCCGCCCGGACGCGCCGACGGGGCGGGCACGCGGCGGATCTCCACCGGGCGATTCGGGCCCGGCATGAAAACGGCGCGGACCGTGTCGCGGCTCATCGAGTCCCAATCGTATCTTCACGGTCGGGACTGCCCGCCACGCCCCCACGGGGAGAGGGAGAATGGATTCGAGAGGGCCTACGGCGCGGGGTACACCCTCGGATACTTCTTCAGCATCCCCTCTTCCTTCATGACTTTCTCGATCGCGTCGATATCCCACGGGGCGTCGGTCGAGACGACCTCGGCGCCCGTCGGCGTGATGAAGACCATGTCTTCCAGACGGACGTAGATCTTCTCCTCGGGGACGGTCAGCGCCGGCTCGATCGTGAACACCATGCCGGGCTTGAGCGGTCCCGTGTGCGGCCCGTCGTCGTGCGTCGCCATGCCGACCCAGTGGCCGAGGTGCGCCGTCTCCTCCTTCGAGGCCGACGCGTTGTAGCTCTCGACGAACTTCTCGGCTCCCTTGCGGTAGATGTCCTTGGAGAACTTCCAGGAGGCGAGAATGCCCTGCATGTCCTTGCCCGCCGACTGCATGATCTCCTGCGCGGTCCGGCCGGGCTTTATCTCTTTCAGAATCGCGCGGTAGCAGGCGAGATAGAAGCCGTAGAGCTCCCTCTGCCACGGCGAGAACTTTCCGTTGACCGGAAACATCCGCGTGACGTCGCTCTCGTAGTAGTCGTAATCCGGCGCATAGTCCATCAGAAGGAAGTCGCCGTCCTGCATCTGGCGCTTGCCGGCGTTGTAGTGCGGCCAGTAGGCGTTGTGGCCGCTGCCGATCAGGGAGAAGTAGGCGTCGCCCTGGGCGCCGTTGCGCCAGTAGATGAACTTCGCCACGCCGTCGAGCTCGTGCTCGTACTGACCCGGCCGGACCGAGCGCATGCCCTCGAGGATCCCGAGGCCGGCGAGCTTCGTCGTCTTGCGGAGCACGGCGAGCTCCCGCTCGCTCTTGATCAGGCGCAGCGAGTCGAGAGTCGGCGTGAGGTCGCGGATCTCGAAGAACGGAAAGCGCGCCTGGACGAGCTGCACGAAGCGGCCCTCGCGCGACGCGCGGCCGTCGAAGGGGTCCGCCGCGGCATCCGCCGTGTAGCGCAGCGCCAGATCGCGGCTCATCGACGCTTCCTCGGCCGGCTGGAGCGGCGTGTACATCACGCGCAGCCCCTCGCGCAGCGAGCGTCCCTCCATCTGCTCCGCGAGCGCGTCGGTCGAGGCGACGGCGTCGATGCCCGAGAGCTGCTTGATCTCGTCGGCGTCCTCGGACGAGAGCATCTTGCCCTCGCCGCGCTCGCGGCCCTCGCTGCGGTGGGGGAGAAAGAGCGTCGCTTTCTTCGCGCGCCCGTCGAGGAGCAGGTACGCGTGGGGAACCTCGACGCCGCAGAGGTAGTAGAAGTCGTTCGTCTGGCGAAAGCGCGTGTAGCCCGCCGGGGCCGGCGCGCCCTGAACGACCGCGAAGGCGTCGGCGCCGATCGCCTCGTAGACCCGGGCGCGGCGAGCGGCGAATTCCTCCGGCGGAAAATCGGTCGTGAAGAGCGGGAAGCCCTCCTGCGCCAGGCTCATGGCCGAAACGAGGGCGAGGGCGAACATGAATGCGAGCGTCGAACGCCGAGACCGCATCGAAATCCTCCTAGTCGTCGAGGCCCGCCCCGGACCACATCGGCCGGCCGGCGAGCGCGATCCGGAAACCATATATCGCGATCGAGGCGAGAACGAGGAGCAGGAACAGGGATGTCCCGGCGTACCAGGCCGACGCATCGGTGGTCAGCGGGAACTCCAGGAAGTGAGCGAAGTAGTTGCTGAAGACCAGAACGAGCAGGCCGAGGCGCAAGAACACGAAGATGACGGCGGCGGAGATGAGCAGACCGACGCCGAAGCCGACCCACCCTCTGCCCCCATAGCCCCGGGCGAGGATGGGCAGGAAGGCGAGAGCGGCCAGCCACTCTTTTCGAAGAACCGCTCTGAGCAGAAAGAAGATCAGGGCGAGCCCGATCGCGACGAGCATCGTCACCGCCCACCCCGCGGCGAGGTGGCCGGCGACGAAGCGCGGCCCGAGAAGCGTCAGATCCCAGGGAAACGACGGAATGGGCGGAGGCGTTTCCAGGGCGCGCTGCGCGAGCTCACGGACTTCGTACATCAGGCCCGTGAAGACTCCCAGAAGCGCCCCGACGAGCAAGGACCGTCCCACGAGAGGATCGGTGAAGCGGCCGGAAAGCAGGCGGGTCCAGGCGATGAGCGAATCGGGCCAGCGCCGGCGGATGAGAGGCTCGAGGGCGACGTAGATCAGCCAGCTCAAGGTGGCGACGAAGAGCGCCCGCCCCAGGCCCTGGATGAAGAGCGCGTACTCTTTGACGCCGGCCGAATGCCGCGATTCGAGGGCCCAGTCGATCATGAAGCAGCCGAAGTTGAAGATCGCCAGGCGCATCGCTCCCCGACGATCGCTCCGGCCCAGACGCAGGTTGCGGCGAGCGAGCAGGACGCCTCCCGCGAGGAGCATCGTGAACAGGACCGGGATGAAGAGCTCGTCCAGGCCCGACGCGCCCTTCTCTCCGCTCGCCCGGGGCGGGAGCGTCCAGGGGCCCGCGAGCTCGAAGTAGACCGGGCGCCCGGCGAGGCCCGCGGCTTCGACGCGCAGGCGACGGGCGGCGCTCTCCGGCTTCGCCTGGATCCAGGCCATCCGGCTGTCGGCGTAGAAGGGAGGAAGAAACGCGGGCTCTGCGGGGGTGAAGTCCGAACGCTCGAGGCCCGCCTCGGCAAACGCGGCGTCCCAGTCGGGCGCCCGCGCCGCGGGTGTCGCGCCCGCCGGCGAGAGCGGCACGGCCTCGAACCGGAGCAGGCGGCCGAGCGGATCGAGCGTGATTCCGATCATTCCCGCCGTCAGCGGCGCCGGATCGGTTTGGGTGACCGCGACCTCGCCGACGTCGTCCCCCCGGTATTGATCCGGCAGCAGCGTCGTGGGGCTCTGCCGATACCAGAAATAGAGCGCCGCCGGCCGGCCCGACGCGATCCCCTTCCAGCGATCGCGGGACTGGTCGTTCTGCTCGACCCATCGGCGGTAATCCCCGTTTCCCTGGAAGCCCCATGCTGTGGATGCGGGTTTCTCCGCGTAGCCGAACTCGCGGGCGATGTCATGGGACCTCTCGACCAGCGCCTCCGGCGGCTTCTCGAGCGGCACGATGCCGAAGCGATAAGCCCGCGGCGACAGATACGCCGCGAGCGCCATTCCCGCGAGGATCAGCGCGAGGAGCGTCCCGGCGACCGCGGGCTTCATGCCCTCGTCGCCGCCCGCCGCCGCGACCATCTCGGGCGAGGGCGTCTCTCCAGCGGCGATGGCGGCCGCCAGCGGGTCGCCTCCGGGCAGCGCCGCGGCGACCCTGGCGACGGAGCTCGGCCGCGCCTTCGGATCTTTTTCGAGGCAGCGCAGGATGACCCGCTCGACGACCGGATCGAAGCCCGGCGTCACCGTCGAGGGAGACGTGGGCTGTTGCTCGGCGTGCTTGCGCCGCCACTCGGCGAGTGTCGACGCCTCGAAGGCTCTGCGTCCGGTGAAGAGCTCGTAGAGCACGAGGCCGAGCGCGTAGACGTCGCTTTGCACCGACGCGCCCCTGCCGGCGAGCTGCTCGGGGGCCATGTACGCGGGAGTGCCGGAGACCTCGGCGCCGCCCTTGTCGTCGTCGATACCGACGGCCAGGCCGAAGTCCGTGATCTTCGCGCGGCCGCGCCCATCGATCATGACGTTGCCCGGCTTCAGGTCCCGGTGCAGCACGCCCTTGTCGTGAGCCGCGGAGAGCCCGGCGCACATCTCGCGCGCGATCTCGATCGCCTTGTCCTGCGGAAGACGTCCGATGCGCCGCAGGAGAGAGGCGAGGTCCTCGCCGTCGACGTACTCCATCGAGAGGAAGTGCCGGCCGTCGATTTCGCCCACGTCGTAGACGCGGCAGACGTTCGGGTGCGAGACCCCGCGCGCATGACGGACCTCGGCGTAGAAGCGCTCGACGAAGGAGGGCTCCGACGCGAGTCTTTCGGGCAGGAACTTGAGCGCGACCGGCTGGCCGAGTTTCAGGTCGTCGGCGCGGTAGACCTCGCCCATACCGCCGCGGCCGATGAGGCCGATGACGCGGTAGCGCTCGCCGAGAATCGCGCCCGGGGCGAAGCCGCCCCCGTCGAGCGAAGGCGAGGATGCGATGCGGCCGACGGGGCTATCGGATGCGCCCCGCCGCCGTGCCGCCTCCGCCGCCGACGGCGTCGCCAGGCCCGTCGGCAGCTGAGACGCCGATCCGGCGGGTGCGCCGCAGGCCGGGCAGAAGCGGCTCGCTTCCGGCATCTCGACCGAGCACGAGGAGCAGCGCATTCGTCAGGAAACCTGGGCGCATGCTACTTCAGCGGCGCCGCTCCGATCGGCAGGGGATCCCGAAGAAGGCGGCGTTGCGCTGACGCACCGGCCGCACGATCAGGCCGGACCGGCCTCCGGGATGTGGTACCGGCCGAGTACGACCGTGATGTTGTCCTTGCCCCCCGCCGCCAGGGCCAGTTCGAGGAGCTCGCGGCACGCGGCGCCCGACGTGACGGCGCGGCCGAGAACGCGCGAAATCGCCTCGTCGTCGACCATCTCCGTCAGGCCGTCCGAGCAGAGCAGCAGCTGGTCGCCGTCCTCCAGGCGCGCGCGGGAGAGCTGCACCTGGACGAACGCCCCGCGGGTGGCGAGGGCGCTCGTGAGGACGTGGCGCGAAGGGTGCCGCGCGACGTCCGACGGCGTGATCGCACCGGCGTCGGCGAGCGACTGGGCGAGCGTCTGGTCGCGCGTCAGCCGTTCGAGGCGGCCGTCCCGGCGACGCAGGTACGCGCGCGAGTCGCCCACGTGCGCGACGAGAAGCTCGGGCCCGAGACTGCAGGCGACCGTCATCGTCGTGGCCATGCCCTTCAGCGTCGGGTCCATCTTCGCGCGCTCGACCAGAACTTCGCGAGCCTGCTTGAAGCGCCGTTCCATGCGCTGGAGCACTTCGTCCGCGAGGGCGTCGTCGATGCGCATGATCCAGTCCGGCGTCTCGAGCACGAGGTCGACGAGCGCGTGAATGGCCGTGCGGCTGGCGATCTCGCCGGCCGCCGAGCCGCCCACGCCGTCGGCCACGAGCAGGCCGTACACGGTCTCGGCATAGTGGCCGGGCACCTCGCCCGCCGGCAGGTTCGAGGCGAGGGTGTCCATCGTTCGCTCGAAGCGGACGGCGAGGAAATGGTCCTCGTTGTTCGCGCGCACGAGCCCTGCGTGGGAGAGCGCCGCCAGCTCCGCGGCGACGCTCGCCGACGCCCCCGCCGGCGCCTTCGGCTCGCCGGCCGCCGGTGCCGGCAGCTTCGCCGTGTCGTCGCGGTCGTTGCTCACTTCACCACCGCCAGCGCTCGTTCCGTCGCGCCGAGAAGCGCCTGCGGACCGACCGGCTTGCCCGTCGCCTCCTTCATCCAGATGTCGGGAGCGACGTTGCCGATCTTCGCCATCCGCTCGAACTCGGCGCCGAGGTCCTTCGTCTTCTCGATCTGCTGCTCGATCTGGAACGCGATCAGATGGCCGATCGGGTAATCGGGAAGATAGAGAAGCGAGTCGATCATGTGGGAGTAGATCCCGAGCGTGAGGACGACGTCCTTCGTCTTGAAGACCGGCGCGTAGTAGCGGTTCCAGAGGTCCCGGCAGATCCCGAGCGTCGCCGCCTTCAGCTCTGCCGGCGTCGCGTCCGGATGGCCGTACATCCAGTGCCAGACGCCCATGTCGACGAGCGCCACGCCGGCGATCTCGTACGTCGCCCAGAAGTCGTTCAGCGTCTTCAGGGCGTCGGACTTCGCGTCGGGTTTGGCGAGGCCCAGCAGCTCCAGGTCGTGCGCCTGGAACACGAACGCCAGCGCCTCGGTGAACGCGGTGTTCGGCACGCCGGAAAGCAGCGTCGAATCCACCTCGTTCAGGGAGAACGTCTGCTCGACGTTGTGGCCCATCTCGTGAACGGCGATGTTGAACCCCTTGTAGTTCATGCCGTCGGCCTCGACGCGCGTGCGCAGGTGTGCCTTGTCCCCCCGCCGCTGCGCTCCGAGCGCGTGGCCGGATCCGCGCGCCGGGTCCACCACGATGTGGGCGGCGAGGTAGTCCGCCTTCTCCTTCGAGAAGCCGAGCCCCATGAGGAGATGCGGAATGTCGTCCTGGTAGGCCTGCGCGGTCGGGTAGCGTTTCTTGACGATGCGGTCGAGCTCTTCCTCGGTATGCGCGCCGCGAGGGCGGAAGCCGTTGTACCAGACGTCGAAGGGCTCGAGCGGCCGGCCGAGGCGGGACTGGATCAGAGCGGCGACCCGCGGCACGAGCGGCGAGGACAGGACGGCCTCGAGCATCGAGCGGACCTGCGCCTCGGGAATCTGGCGGTTCTCGTCGAAACGCCGCGCGATCAGCGTCGGCGCGAGCGGGGAGTAGGGGTCCGCCTCCCGCGCGGCGTGGAACGTCTCGAGGAGCGTCGCGTAGCGCGTGTCGGGCTCGGGCGCGTTCGTGACCTTCATGTCCGGAGAGGCCGCCGTGTCGGAGTCCCGGACGTTCGAGAAGGCGACCGCGTTGGTCGAGGGATCCCAGTCCACGTGCGGGTTGTCCACGACGAGGGCCGGGATCGTCTGGGTCACGATGCGTTCGCAGACGAGCGCGAGCTCGCGCTGGCGCGCGAGGCCCGTCTTGCCTTCGGAGTAGTCGGCCTTGATCTGGTCGCGCAGGTTCCAGTGCACGAGCAGGCGCTGACTGGCCGGAAAGAGGCGCTGTCCCTTCGCGTCCACGAGGTGGTGCGTCCAGATGTTGTAGCGCGCGATGTAGCGGGCGGCGTCGGATTGCGCTTCGGCGATCGCGAGGTTGACGTCGGCCGGCACGCGCTTGCCGAACCGCTCGGCCAGCCTCGCCTCGGCCCACTGCCGGCGCGACCAGCGCTCGCCGTCGGTCAGGCGCTGCTCGAGCGTCGTCAGCGGAAAGTTCAGGAGGACCGCGAAGGCCAGCCGGTTCGCGAAGAAGTCGTCGACGACGTGCGCCGACGGATCGTAGCCGGCCAGGATCTCGTCGAAGGGGTAGATCTCGCCGAGGTCGAGGTCCGACTGCCGGCGGAAGTCGCGCGCGATCTCGTTCATGTGGCCGTCGAGGGATTCCAGGGCGAACTCCATCCTCGAGAAGAGGGCGTTGCGGGCGTTCGAGTCGGCGCTGACCTGGGCGCGCACGACCTCCGAGAACGACGCCTCGTCGCCGTCCGGCCTCCGCCAGAACTGGGCGGCCTGCTTGATGCCCCGCTCGATGCGCGGGCGCTCGGACTCGCCGTACCGGGCGGCGAGCTCGGCCGTGAGTTGATCGATCGTCGCGGACGTCACCACGGATTGCCCCCCTTGCGGCGCGGCCGCGGCCAGGCCGTAGAGCACGCCGACGAGCCCGAGCGCGGCCAGTCCCGCGCGGCGGATGACCTTGGACATGGACCCCTCCCCGAGCCGGCAGTCTATCGAGGATCGCCACGGACCACGGGGGCCGGGCGCGGGCGCAACCTTTGGGCGGGCGATACGAATAATCTCTTGCGTCAACGTGTATCGAAAAGGAGCGCCCATGCGTCGATTTCCCCGTGCCTCCGGGGCTTTCCCGGCCGTTTTCGGCCTCCTCCTCGCCTCGGCCGCCCTGGCCTTTCCCTCGGCCGTCCCGGAACCCCCGAAGCTCAAGCTTCCGGCCGGCGCCTCGCCCGTCCAGTACGCCGTCGAGCTTTCGATCGACCCGGGCAAGCCGGCCTTTCACGGCTCGGTTTCGATCGACCTCGATCTGTCGAAGAAGACCTCCTTCCTCTGGTTGAACGCCACGGCCCTCGACATCGTGAAAGCCTCGGCGACCCTCGGTGATCACGTCGTCGCGGTCAAGTCGGTGCCGGGCGGCGAGAACTTCGCCGGGTTCTCGTTCGAGCGTCCGGTCGGGCCCGGGAAGGTGACGCTCCGGATCGACTACACCGGCAAGCTCGACGAGACCTCCACGCAGGGACTCTTCCGCGAGAAGGACGGCGGGGACTGGTATGCCTTCAGCATGTTCGAGGCGACCGACGCGCGTCGCGCCTTCCCGTGCTTCGACGAGCCGGCCTACAAGGTGCCCTGGCAGCTGACGCTGCGGATCCCGAGCGGGACGACCGCCGTCTCGAACACGCCGATCCAGTCGGAGTCCGCCGCGGCCGATGGCGGACGGGTCGTACGGTTCAAGAAGACCGAGCCGCTGCCGAGCTATCTCGTCGCGCTCGGCGTCGGCCCGTTCGACTACCTCGACGCCGGCACCGCCGGCTCGAAGAAGACGAAGATCCGCATCGTGACGCCGCGGGGCAAGGCGTCGCAGGGCCGCTACGCCGCGCAGACGACCAAGCCGCTGTTCGAGATGCTCGAGGCCTACTTCGGGATTCCCTATCCCTACGAGAAGCTCGATCACCTCGCCGTTCCGCAGGCCGTGACGTTCGGCGCGGAGGAGAACGCCGGCCTCATCAGCTGGTCCGAGCGCGCGCTGATCGCGCCTCCCGCCGAGGAGACCGTGGCCTTTCAACGCCGGCAGGCCTCCTACAGCGCCCACGAGATGGCGCACCAGTGGTTCGGGGACCTCGTGACGATGAAGTGGTGGGACGACGTCTGGCTGAACGAGTCCTTCGCCACCTGGATGTCGGACCGGACCCTGGCCGAGTGGAAGCCGGAATGGGAGACGAGCGTCGAGCGCGTCAAGGACCGTTCGAACGTGATGTACAACGACACGCTCGTCACGGCCCGCAAGATCCGCCAGGAGATCGTCACGGCCGACGACATTGCCAACGCCTTCGACGGCATCAGCTACCAGAAGGGCGCGGCGGTGCTGACCATGTTCGAGTCGTGGATCGGGTCCGCGAAGTTCCAGGCGGGCGTGCACGCGTATCTCGAGGCGCACCGCTACGGAAGCGCCACGGAGCAGGACTTTCTCGGGGCGATCCAGGCCGCGAGCCACCCCGGCGTGTCCGCGGCCTTCACGACGTTTCTCGATCAGGCCGGCGTGCCGCTCGTGGACGTCGCGCTCGACTGCGCGGGAGGGTCGTCCCGACTGGCCCTGTCGCAGAAGCGCCTCCTGCCGCTCGGCTCCCGGGGCGCCGCGAGCGCCGAGGTCTGGCAGATCCCCGTCTGCTCGAGAGGCGGAGCCGGCGGGAAGACCGACCGGGCCTGCACGCTTCTGACCGGGCCGGCCGGGGACGCGGCGTCGCCGACCTCCGCCTGCCCGTCCTGGCTGCTCGCCAACGACGGGGAAAAGGGCTACTACCGCGCGCTCTACCGCGGCGACCTGCTCGGAAAGCTGCTCGCGGTCGCGGACACGGAGCTCACGCTCGCCGAGCGCGTGGGCGTCATCCGCGACGTCAACGCGGAGGCGGCGGCGGGCGCGGTGCCGATGTCCGATGCGCTTGCCCTCGTGCCGCGCTTCGCCCCGGCGCGCGAACGCGAGACCGTCGACGCGACCCTGCGCATCACGGCGGACATCCGCGACAACCTGGTTCCCGAGGACCTCGCTCCCCACTACGCGCGCTTCGTGTCGAAGATGTTCGGAGAGCGCGCTCGCTCGCTCGGTTTCGTCGGAAAGCCCGGCGAGTCCGAGGAGACGCAGCTCATGCGGACGGACCTGGTTTCGTTCGTGGCCGAGGAGGGAAACGAGCCGGACCTCCAGGCCGAGGCGCGGCGGCTCGCGCTGCGCTGGCTGGAGGATCACGGCGCCGTCCCGGCGGACATGGCGGGATCGGTCCTCGAGGTCGCGGCGCGGCACGGCGATCGCGCCCTCTTCGAGCGCTTCCTCGCGGCGGCGAAGACCGAGAAGGACCGGCGCGACGAGACGCGCCTCCTGGACGCCCTCGGGTCGTTTTCCGATCCGGAGCTGGTTCGGGACGCCCTGAAGCTGTTCCTTTCCTCCGACATCGATCCGCGCGAGGCCTACGGCATTCTCTTCGCCGTCTCGAGGTGGCCGGGGAGCCGCCAGATCCTGTGGGACTTCGCCAGGGCCAACTACGACGCGATCGTCGCCCGCCTTCCGCGCGAGATCTCGGGGTTCATGCCGTACGTCGGCGGCGGTTTCTGCGACGCGGAGCATCGCCGGGAGGTCGCGGAGTTTTTCCAGGATCGCGCGCCCAAACTGCCGGGCGGTCCGCGCAACCTCGCCCAGTCGCTCGAAACGATCGACCTCTGCATCGCGTCTCGGGCGGCGCAGGAGCCGCGAGTGCGGGAGTTTTTGAAGGGGTACTAGTCCGGTGTTTCTCGTAGGGGCGGCCCTTGCGGCCGCCCCGGGCGGGGCAAGCCCCGCCCCTACCCACTACCCACGCAAACCGATACCCATACCTATACCTTCGCCGCGCCGGCCCGAACGATCGACTTCAGGAGCTCGTCGAAGCCGGGCTGCGCCTTCGCCATCGTCGCCGCCGGGCCGACGCACTTGAAGAAGACGAGCCCGTCCGGAGCCTCGACGATCGCGCCCGTGAGCGTCCAGCCCGTCTTCCTGCCCTCCGACTTCATCCCCATCGTGGCCTCGTACGTTCCGGTCGACGTGATCGTGTGGACCTTCATCCCCGCGACCGTGCGGTCGGACTTCTTCGGCGGCGCCGAGGCGTTCGAGATCTGCCCGGCCCAGCGCGCGAGGTTCTCTTCCACGCCTCCGCCCTGTCCCTTTCCGAAGAAGAAGACTCCGCAGCTCGCGCCTTCCGCTCCGGGCGCCGCCGGGATCTCGTAGGTCGCGGAACGCATCGGCTGAGGCGGCCCGACCTTCCAGGAGGCCGGCATCGTCCAGCGGATCCCGCCGGCGGAGCCCTCGACGGCGGCCAGAAGCAGCGGGGCGGTCATGAGGAGAACGGCGGCGGCGGTCGAGGCGGTCGTGCGTTTCATGAACCGGAGGATACTCCGGCCGGAGTCTTCGGGGCCGGCCTTGAATAGAATCCCCCCGGAGGAGATGCCATGAAACGTTCATTCGGAAACCTCGCCGCGGCTTCGGTCGTTTTCGCGGCCGCCGCCGTCCTCGCGGCCCAGCAGCCGTCCGAGGCCCCGAAGCCGGGACCGGAGACCAGGAAGCTCGACGTCTTCGCCGGCAAGTGGAAGGGCGAGGCCGAGATGAAGCCGGGACCGTGGGGCCCGGGCGGGAAGATGACGAGCGAGAGCGACTGCAGCTGGTTCGACGGCGCTTTCCAGCTCGTCTGCCGCGAGAGCGGCGCGGGCGCGATGGGGAAGATGAAGAGCGAGTCGATTCTCGGGTGGAGCTCCGAGGAGAAGATTTACAAGTACATGGGCTTCGACAGCACGGGGATGATGGGTTCGGCCACCGGCACGGTCAGCGGCAACACGTGGACCTGGACCGGCTCGGACAAGATGGGGGGCAAGATGGTGCACTCGCGTTACACCGTCGTCCTCGCGTCGCCGACCTCGCAGACCTTCAAGTGGGAAACCTCGATGGACGGGAAGACCTGGACGACGGCGGCGGAGGGCAAGCTCACGAAGAGCTAGCCCGGCGCGGTCCGCGAAGGGAGACGAATGCACAGGCGCTGGTGGGCGGCCGCGGTGGCGGCCATCGGGATCGCATCGGGAGCGTGGGCGGCGGGGCCGGAGGAAAAGCCGCCGGGGCCGACGCCTCCTCCCGAGACCGACAAGCTTTCTTATTTTGCCGGACCATGGACGACGGAAGGCGAGATCAAGCCGGGTCCTCTCGGCGCGGGCGGTCCCACGCAGGGACGGGAGATGTGCCGGTGGATGCCGGGAAAGTTCTTTCTCGCCTGCCTGATGCAGACGCGGACCTCGAACGGCGTCGTCGTTCAGATGGAAGGGATCATGGGCTACGACGCCGACAAGAAGGTCTACCGGTGGTGGAGCTTCGACAGCGTCGGCCGCGCCGAGACGGCGACGGGGACGCTCAAGGACGACGCGTGGACGTGGGTCGGCGAATCGAAGGTCGGCGACAGGACGGTCCAGACGCGGTACACGATCTCCGACGCGAAGCCCGACGGCTATTCCTACGACTGGGAGACCTCGGCCGACGGAAAGGCGTGGACCTCGATGATGACGGGCAAGGTCGCGAAGATGGTGCCGAAGCCTCCGGCGACTCCCGCCGCGCACCCGGTCGGGACCCCGCCGGCGATGATCCGGATCCCGACGCCCGCCCCGACGCCGAAATGACGACTCGATAGAGCTCGCGCGCCGTGGTTGCCTGCCCTCGATGCGGGTCCGGCGTTCCGGAGACGGCGCGCTTCTGTTCGTCGTGCGGCGAGGCGATATCGTCGGTGTCGCAGCTTCCGACCGGGCTCGCGTCGCCGTCGGTCGAACAGGCGGCGCGGCGTCCGCCGTCCTCCTCGAAGGTGGGGCGGCTCGCGGCCTCGGACTCGATCGACGCCGCCGGCTTCACGCCGGGAGTCGTGCTGGCGGAGCGCTACCGGATCATCGGACTCCTCGGCCGGGGCGGCATGGGCGAGGTCTACCGCGCCGATGACCTGAAGCTCGGCCAGCCGGTCGCGCTGAAATTTCTGCCGCGCGCCTTTGCGAAGGAGAAGGAGCGTCTGGAGCGGTTTTACGCCGAGGTCCGTCTCGCGCGCCAGGTCTCGCATCCGAACGTCTGTCGCGTCTACGACATCGGCGAGATCGACGGCCAGCAGTACCTGTCGATGGAGTACGTCGACGGGGAGGATCTCGCGTCGCTCTTGAAGCGGATCGGGCGGCTGCCGCCGGACAAGGCATTGGAGATCGCGCGGGAGCTGTGCGCGGGGCTCGCGGCCGCGCACGACAAGGGCGTGCTCCATCGGGACCTGAAGCCGTCGAACGTGATGGTGGACGGGCGGGGGAGGGCGCGGATCACGGACTTCGGGCTGGCGGTGGCCGCGTCGGACGTGCAGGAGGGTGAGGTGTCGGGGACGCCGGCGTACATGGCGCCGGAGCAGCTGGCGGGCAAGGGCGCGTCGGTGCGCAGCGACATCTATGCCCTGGGGCTGGTGCTCTACGAGTTGTCGACGGGCAAGAAGGCGTTCGACGCGGCGAGCCTCGAGGAGCTGAGAAGAAAACACACGGAGGAGACGCCGACGGCGCCGTCGTCGGTGGCGCCCGGGTTCGATCCGGCGGTGGAGCGGGTGATCCTGAGGTGTCTGGAGAAGGACCCGGCGCAGAGGCCGGCGTCGGTGGCGCAGGTGGCGGCGGCGCTGCCAGGAGGGGATCCGCTTGCCGCGGCCCTCGCGGCCGGAGAAACGCCTTCGCCCGAAATGGTCGCCGCCGCAGGCGACCAGCGTCAGATCGAGCCGGCACTCGCTCGCGTTCTCCTCGCCGTGGTGGTCATCGGACTCGCCCTTTCGTTCGCGCTCGTCGGCAAGACGCGGCTTCTGGCCGCCGTGGATTCTCAGAAGTCCCCCGACGTTCTCGAAGCACGCGCGCGTGAAATCCTGTCGAACCTCGGGATGCCCGATCGGCCCGCCGACCGAGCCGCGGACTTCTTCACGAATGTCGATTTCATCCGCTGGGTCGGCGAGAATGACTCGTCTCCGGATCGTTGGCGTCACGGGATCGGGCGCGACGCCATCGACTTTCGATACCGTCAGAGCCCGACCCAGCTGGTGCCGAGCTCGGTCATCGGAGGGCCATTCCCGGGACCGCGGGTGACGGAGTTCGACCCTGCTCCGTCCATGCAGTCGGGGGACGTACGGATGACGCTCGATGCCGAGGGCCGGCTGAAGTTCCTGTCGGTCGAGCCGCAGGAACTCGACCAGACTTCCGGAGCCGCGGCCAAGCTCGACTGGGCGCCGCTCTTTCACGCGGCGGAGCTCGACATGTCGCGCTTCGCATCGGTCGAGCCGCAATGGACTCCGGGCGTCTACGCGGACACGCGCGCCGCATGGGAAGGCCCCCACCCCGACAGGCCCGGCCTGACGATGCGCGTCGAAGCGGCGGCGTTTCGGGGGCGTCCCGTCGCGTTCCGCTGGGTGGGTCCGTGGACGCCGGCGGCTCGCGACATTTTCGATCCGCTGACCGAAGCGAATCGCATCGCCTTCGTCGCCTGGGACGGGATCCTCCTCGTTCTCCTGTTCGGCGGAGCCTGGCTCGTCCGCGGAAATTTGCGGGCGGGTCGGGGTGACCGCCGCGGCGCGACACGGCTCGCGGTGGCCGTCGTTCTCTGCGAGCTCGGAGCCTGGGTCTTCGGCGCGCACCACGTTCCGTCGAGATGGGAATTCGAACTGGTCTTCACCAATGGTGCTCGTCGAATGCCTTCAGCTTCGGTGTGTTCGTGTGGATCCTCTATCTCGCCATCGAGCCCTATGCGCGCCGGAACTGGCCCGACATGCTGATTTCCTGGAGTCGCCTGCTCGGGGGTCGCCTGAAGGATCCGCTCGTCGGTCGCGACCTGCTCGTCGGCGCCGCGGGAGCCGCCCTCACCGACGGCCTCCGGGATCTCATCGTCCGGCTCTGGCCGGGCCCGCCCCCCGCCCCCGCCCCCATCCTCCCGTTCTATTCGGCGAGCGCTCGCGACGCGATCGGGTTGGGCTTCGCCCTCCCGGTTTCGGACATCGTCTCGGTCCTCGGCCTCGTTTTCTTCCTGGTGTTGGGGCGCCGATGGCTTCGTCGGGAGTGGATCGCGGCGGTTGTCGTGACGGTCCTCTTCTCTCTCATCTACATCGGGGTCGACACGGCGTATCTCGTGGCGCAGGTCGTGTGCGTCGCCTTGCTCGTCTTCATCGCGATTCGGTTCGGGGTCCTGGCGGCCCTCGTCTCGTCGGTTCTTTCGGATGCGCTCTACTTTTTCGTGAGGACGGCCGAGTTGTCCGCCTGGTACTTCGCGACGGGGCCGATCGCCGCTGCGGTCGTGCTCGCCGTGGCGATCTGGGGATATCGCCGTGCCGTGGCGGTCCGCGCCGTCGCTCTCGCGGAGGCCTGACCGACCCATGGGACCGATCACGACGCGCTGCCCCGCCTGTACCGCCGAGGTGGCGGCTTCGGCGCGCTTCTGCCCGTCGTGCGGAGAGACGGTGTCGTCGGTGTCGCAGGTGCCGACGAACGTCGCGTCGCCGTCGATGGCGCAGAAGGCGCAGCGGCCGCCGTCTTCTTCGAGGGTCGGGCGTCTGGCCTCCTCCGACTCCATCCAGGCCGGCGGCTTCACGCCGGGAACGATCCTCGCCGAGCGCTACCGGATCATCGGCCTGCTCGGCCGAGGCGGGATGGGCGAGGTCTACCGCGCCGATGACCTGAAGCTCGGCCAGCCGGTGGCGCTGAAGTTTCTTCCCCGCGCCTTCGCTTCGGAGAAGGACCGTCTCGAGCGCTTCTTCACGGAGGTTCGCCTCGCGCGCCAGGTCTCGCACCCGAACGTCTGCCGCGTGTACGACATCGGCGAGATCGACGGCCAGCACTACCTCTCGATGGAGTACGTGGACGGGGAGGACCTGGCGTCGTTGCTCAAGCGCATCGGGCGGCTTCCGGCCGACAAGGCGCTCGAGATCGCGCGCGAGCTGTGCGCGGGGCTCGCGGCGGCGCACGACCGCGGGGTGCTGCACCGGGACCTGAAGCCGTCGAACGTGATGGTGGACGGACGCGGCCGCGCGCGAATCACGGACTTCGGCCTCGCCGTCGCCGCCGGAGACGTCATCGAAGGAGAAGTCTCCGGGACGCCCGCGTACATGGCGCCGGAGCAGCTCGCCGGCAAGGGAGCGTCGGTCCGGAGCGACATCTACGCGCTGGGCCTGGTCCTCTACGAGCTCTCGACGGGGAAGAAGGCGTTCGACGCGACGAGTCTCGACGACCTCAGGCGCCAGCACACCGAGGAGGCGCCGACGGCGCCGTCGGAAAAGGACCCCGGATTCGATCCCGTGGTCGAGCGGGTGATCCTGAGGTGTCTCGAGAAGGACCCGGCACGACGGCCCTCGTCGGTGGCGCAGGTCGCCGCGGCGTTGCCGGGAGGGGATCCGCTGGCCGCCGCCCTGGCCGCCGGCGAAACCCCCTCCCCCGAAATGGTCGCCGCCGCGGGCGAACAGGGAGTCCTTTCGCCGGCCAGAGCCCGTCTTCTCCTGCTCGCTCTCGCCGGGGCGCTCGCCCTGGCGATCGTCTTCATTCCTCGAGCGACGATCGGCGCGTTCGTCAATGTCGACAAGCCTCCGGACGCGTTGCGCGAGCGCGCCCGCGACATTCTTCAGGCGGTCGAGATCGGGAAGGCCGCCGATTCGGCGAGCTGGTTCGATACCGATCGTTCGTTTCTCGCGTGGGCGCGCGCCCACGGCGGACTCGGCGGCGATCTCTCGCGGGACGCCGTGGCATTCGTCTATCGGCGGGGTCCCTCGTCCCTGGTTCCGCGGCTGGCCACCACCGGACCCTTTCCTTCTCCCACCGTGACTTCCCTCAACCCGGCCCCCGCCGAGCCCGGGATGGCGGAGGTGCGGGTCGATCCGCGGGGAAGGTTAGTCCGGCTCGAGGTCGTTCCACCCGACTTTCAAGCCGGAGCGGCCCCGTCCCGGCCGACGGACTGGAGTCCCCTGTTTCGTGAAGCCGGGCTCGACATCGCCCGGTTCATCCCGGTCCCGCCCGAGTGGTCGCCGCGGGGCTACGCGACCGAGCGCGCCGCCTGGGAGGGGCCGCACCCCGACCGGCCCGGCGTGACGATGCGCATCGAGGCGGCCTCCTACTCGGGGCGCCCGATCAGCTTCCGATGGCTCGGCCCCTGGACGGAGCCGGAGAGCGGCTCGGAAATGAGCGCCGCCTCGACGGCCGGCGAGCTCATCTTCGAGGGCATCCTGTTCCTGTGCATTCTCGGGGGCGCGATCCTCGTGCGCCGCAACCTCCGTTCGGGACGCAGCGACCGTCGCGGCGCGTTGCGGCTGGCGGCGTGGACCGGAGGTCTCACTCTGGCGATGTGGGCCCTGGGCGGTCACCACGTCCGCAACTCCTACGAGGGCTGGCTCTTCCTCGAAGCGTTCAGCAACGCCGCCGGAACGGGCCTCATCTTCTGGATCCTCTACGTTGCGCTCGAGCCCTTCGCGCGCCGCCGCTGGCCCGAGATGCTGATCTCCTGGCAGCGGGCGTTGTCGGGGAGATGGCGCGATCCTCTCGTCGGGCGGGATGCGCTCATCGGCGCGGTCGTCGGAGTGTGCGCCAGCCTCCTGGGCGGACCGGTGCGAGTCTTGATTCCCATGAAGCTCGGTGTTCCGGGAATCCTCCCGCTCGGGCTCAACTCGGACTCCCCGGTGACCCTGGGCACGACGATTGCCTGGCTCTCGAGCGCCGGGGTCGTGGCGGTCTTCATCGTTCTCGGAATCGTCTTCTTTCTGATCCTCGTGCGCCGCTTCGTTCGCGCGGGCTGGCTGGCGGCGCTCATCGTGACGCTGCTGTTTTCCGCCATGTATTTCGAACCGAAGAGCGGGCTGCTCCCATGGGTGCCGGCGCTGCTTTCAACGGCGGCGCTCGTATTCACGATCGTCCGCTTCGGAGTCCTCGCCGGGGTCGTGGCCGAGGCCAGCCTCGGTTGCGTCGCATCCACCATACGCAGCGGCGACCCTTCGAACTGGATCTTCTACGTCGGAATGATCGGCGTCGCTTTGATCGCCGCGCTGGCCTGGTGGGCGACGAAGACCGCGCTCGCGGGGAGGAGTTTGTTCGGAGAGGGGAGCGAGGCGTAGAGGCGGTGCCCGGTCGTCGGGCCCCTCACCCCAAGCCCCTCTCCCGTGCTCGGGCGAGGGGTTTTGAGGAGCCGGCGCCCGAGGCGCCGGGGCGAGTGCCTGGATGCGCCTACCTCATGGCCTCCATCGGCGAGAGGCGCGACGCTTTGATCGCGGGATAGAGCCCGAAGACGACGGCGAGGACGAGAGCGGACGCCCAGGCAATGAGCAGGCCCATCGGGTTGACGACGAGGCCGTACGGGAAGTTCGCCGAGAGCGCGTCGCAGACGGCGGTGCCGAGAAACGTGCCGAGCGAGGCGCCGACGGCCGCGAGCACGCAGGCCTCGAGCAGGAACTGGATCAGGATCTCGCCGTCGGAGGCGCCCATCGCCTTGCGCAGGCCGATCTCGTAGCGGCGGTCCGAGAACGAGATCAGCATCACCGAGAGGACGCCGACGCCGCCGACGAGGAGCACGGTGGCCGCGAGGCTCGTGAGCACGACCTTCCAGCCGTAGATCTGGTCGAGGAAGTGCTGCCAGGAGCGCGCGGCCTCGGCCTCGAGGTCGACGATCTTGACGTCCTCGATTCCGTGGTGGGCCTGCTTGGCTCGGCCGATCATGAGCGCCGAGACCTCGGCGTTGTCCCGCTTGTGGGCCAGCTTGACCGCCAGGTTCGAGAGCTTGTGATCCGAATCGATCCGGTCCACGTAGGTCTGGAGCGGGATCGAGATGCCGTTCGCGTCGTACCAGAGCTCCTCGGTGAAGATCTGGCTCGGGGCCTGCACGCCGACGACGCGGAACCGCACGCCCTCGACCGTGATGTCGCGGCCCACGGGATCGGCGCCTCCGAAGAGCTTGGAGCCGAGCGTCGCCCCGACGACTGCCACCGTCGAGCGGCGCCGCTCGTCGTCGTCCGTCAGCCCGCGTCCCATCGCGACCGGCCGGTTCATCCAGCGCGCGTAGTCCGGCCAGACGCCGTTGACGTAGCAGCGCTCGGTCCCGCCGGCGACCTTGACCGCGGACTCCTTGGTGGCGCGCGGAAGAAACGCGATGACCTTCGGATCCGGAGCCGTCAGGCGGGGCAGGTCCTCCCACCGCAGCCCCGGGCTCATCGCGAAGCGCTTCTGCTCCTCGGTCGTCGCCGGCTGGTCCGGCGCGAGCATGATCGTGCCGTCCCAGCTCATCCCCGAGAAGCCGGTCGCGATCTTGTCCATCACGCCGTCCATGACCGACGTCATGACGACGAGCGCGAAGACGCCGAGCATCAGGAGCGTGAGGGTCAGCGTCGAGCGCAGCTTGTGCGCCCAGAGCTCGACGAAACCGCCCTTGACGATCTCCCAGCCGAGGGACAGTTTCGCGCCGAGCGAGAGGCGGCGGACCGTCCGCGTCGGGGCGACCGGCAGGGAAAGCGCCGACTCACTCATAGCGGAGGGCTTCCATCGGCGAAAGACGCGAGGCCTTCCACGCCGGAAAGAGCGCGAACACGAATCCGAAGACGGCCGCGAGCACGTAGGCCGAAACGAAACTCTTTCCGTTGATGTGCAGGGGCACGCCGAGCGCGGCCGTGATGATCCACGAGAAGCCGACGCCGATGACGAGGCCCACGAGCGAGCCGGCGGCCGTCAGTACGAGCGCCTCGGTCATGAATTCCTTGAAGATCTCGAGCCCGGGTGCGCCGATCGCCATCTTGACGCCGACCTCGCGGATGCGCTCCTTCAACGTCGCCATCTGGATGTTGACGTTGACGATGCCGCCGCCGATCAGCGACAGAAATCCCGAAAGCATGAAGATGATGTCGTAGGCGCCCCCCTGCGACTGTTCCTTGCGCACGCGCGCACCCACGTTGTCGATCCGGAAGTCCTCCTGCTGGCGGTGATTCGCCTTCAAGAGGCCGGTCAGGCCCTTCGCGAACGAGGCCATCGCGTCGATGTCCCGGATGCGGAAGGCCATGCGGTCGACGCGGTGATACTGGTCGCCCTCGAAGCGCCGGGCGACGAGCGAGTTGGGCACGATGATGACGCGGTTCCTCCAGCGGAACCAGTTCTGGTTCGACTTGCGGAAACGGAAGACGCGCTCCTTCAGGATGCCGACGACCTGGACGGGCGTGTCGCCGATCCGGAGGGTGCGGCCGAGCGCGTCGCCGTTGGGGAAGAAGACCGCGACCGCCTCCGTGCCGAGGATCGCGACGGGAGCCGCGGTGTCGAGGTCGTGGCCGCTGAAGGCGCGGCCCTCGTCGACCGAGTACCCTTCGAGCGCCAGGAAGTCGCCGCCGGCCCCGCGGATGTCGCGCTCCTGGTCGGCGTACGGCGAGCGGACGCGCGCCCGGGCGTCGCGGCGCAGCGAGATTCCATCGACCGAGGAGGTGTCCAGGTCGTCGCCGCCTTTGGCGTCGGCCGAGCGCAGACCGAGATTCGCCATCTGGAGCGCGGTCGGAGCGCCCTCGTTGACCACCGCCGACTGGCGGACGTTCAACTTGTCGAGGCCGCCCATCCGCACGTAGAGCTCCATGGATCGCTTGCGCATGCTGTCGGTGATGGACATCCCGCCGAGCACGGCCGAGACGCCGAGGATGACGCCGAGCGACTGCAGGACCGAGCGCGTGAGGTTCTCCCGCATCTCGACCCAGGAGTTGCGCAGGCGCTCGCGGAATTTCCCATTGAATGCCATGGCGTTCCGCCATGCCGTAGGGGCGGCCCTTGCGGCCGCCCGGGCGGGGACGAGCCCCGCCCCTACGGCGCTAGGCGGCGGCCTCCACTTTGATGAGGCCGTCGTGGATCTCGACCTGCCTCTGCGCCATCCCGGCGATCGAGAGGTCGTGGGTGACGATGATGATCGTGTTGCCCTGCCGGTGAAGCTCGGCGAAGAGCTCGAGGACTTCGTGCCCGGTCTTCGAATCGAGGGCGCCCGTCGGCTCGTCGGCCAGAAGCAGCGCCGGATGGTTGGCGAGGGCGCGCGCGACCGCAACGCGCTGGCGCTGGCCGCCCGAGAGCGCCGCCGGCAGGACCTTCGCCTTGTCCGGAATGCCGACCTTCTCCAGCATCTCGACCGCCCGGGCTCGCCGCTCCTTGCGCGAGACGCCGGCGTAGAGCATCGGCAGCTCGACGTTGCGCACGACCGATGCCTTGGGAAGCAGGTTGTATTGCTGGAACACGAAGCCGATCTTTTCGTTGCGGATCTCGGCGAGCTCGCGGCCCGACAGTCCTTCGACCCGTTCGCCGTCGAGCGCATAGGTCCCGGTGGAGGGCTTGTCGAGGCAGCCGAGAATGGCCATCAGGGTGGACTTGCCCGAGCCGGAGGGCCCGATCAGGGCGACGAATTCGCCCCGGTGAATCGTCAGGTCGACTCCGCGCAGGGCGTGGACCGCGGCCCCGTTGGAGCCGTAGGTCTTCGTGAGGGCGGAGGTGTGAATGATGGGATTCATAGACCCGTCCTTCCCGCAGCCGTCGGAATCGCCGATGCGCGTCTTGCTCGAACCATCTTTCGATCCGTCATCCCGAGGAGCCTCTGTCGACCCGTCATCCCGAGGAGCCTCTGTCGACCCGTCATCCCGAGGAGCTTCTCTCGTCGATCCATGTCATCCCGAGGGGCTTCTCTCGATCTGTCATCCCGAGGAGCTTTTCTCGATCTGTCATCCCGAGGGGCTTCTCTCGATCTGTCATCCCGAGGAGCGGCGCGACGAGGGATCCCTTTGGAGTCTCGGTGCGGCTTGGAAAGGGATCCCTCGCTGCGCTCGGGATGACATGCGGGGGCGCAGCCGTCGGAATCGCCGATGCGCGTCTTGCTCGAACCATCTTTCGATCCGTCATCCCGAGGAGCCTCTGTCGACCCGTCATCCCGAGGAGCATCTGTCGATCCGTCATCCCGAGGGACCTCTCTCGATCTGTCATCCCGAGGAGCTTCTCTCGATCTGTCATCCCGAGGAGCTCGATCTGGCGCGACGAGGGATCCCTTTGGAGTCTCGGTGCGGCTTGGAAAGGGATCCCTCGCTGCGCTCGGGATGACATGCGGGGGCGCAGCCGTCGGAATCGCCGATGCGCGTCTTGCTCGAACCATCTTTCGATCCGTCATCCCGAGGAGCCTCTTTCGACCCGTCATCCCGAGGAGCATCTGTCGATCCGTCATCCCGAGGAGCATCTATCGATCCGTCATCCCGAGGAGCTTTTCTCGATCTGTCATCCCGAGGGGCTTCTCTCGATCTGTCATCCCGAGGAGCGGCGCGACGAGGGATCCCTTTGGAGTCTCGGTGCGGCTTGGAAAGGGATCCCTCGCTGCGCTCGGGATGACATGCGGGGGCGCGGCCGTCGGAATCGCCGATGCACGTCTTGCTCGAACCATCTTTCGATCCGTCATCCCGAGGAGCCTCTGTCGACCCGTCATCCCGAGGAGCTTTTCTCGATCTGTCATCCCGAGTCGTCATCCCGAGGAGCGGCGCGACGAGGGATCCCTTTGGAGTCTCGGTGCGGCTTGGAAAGGGATCCCTCGCTGCGCTCGGGATGACATGCGGGGGCGCAGCCGTCGGAATCGCCGATGCACGTCTTGCTCGAACCATCTTTCGATCCGTCATCCCGAGGGACCTCTCTCGATCCGTCATCCCGAGGGGCATCTTTCGATCCGTCATCCCGAGGAGCTTTTTTCGATCTGTCATCCCGAGGAGCGGCGCGACGAGGGATCCCTTTGGAGTCCCGGTGCGGCTCAGAAAGGGATCCCTCGCTGCGCTCGGGATGACATGCATCGACTCGCCGTGCGAGCGATGCATGTCAGTTGTCCTCGTCGTCCTTCTCGACGCGCTTCTTGGTCGGGTCCTCGAGCGAGACCTGCTCGCCCGACTTCAGGCCCTTCATGATCTCGACGCGCTCGAGCGTCGCGATGCCGGCCGAGACCGGAACGACGTCGAAGTAGTCCTTCCAGTGGTCCGACAGCCACATGAACTTGTTGCGCCCGGAGAGGCCGTCCTTGGCGGCGGCGAGCTTCTT
Organism: uncultured Acidobacteriota bacterium; assembly: GCA_963736455.1. Lineage (GTDB taxonomy): Bacteria > Acidobacteriota > Thermoanaerobaculia > UBA5066 > Gp7-AA6 > DAHUXD01. The sequence goes on along the minus strand of CAVTON010000001.1, from coordinate 2,246,768 downwards.
CGGATCGAGGTTTGCCCTGAGACGGTATGCGACCGTCTGGCCGTCGCGCTTCTGCAGGGCTTCGAGCGGGATCGAGATCGCCTTGTCGCGCTTTGCGCCGAGGATCTCGACGTTGGCGCTCATGCCGGTCTTGAAAGCGTCCTCGAGCTCGTCGAGCGTCACCTCGATCCGGAAGACCTTGATCTTCTCGACGAGCTCCGCCGCCGGCGCGACGAACGTGACCTTGCCGGTGAAGATCTTCTGCGGATACGCGTCGAGCGTGACGCGCACGGGCTGCCCGACGTGGACCTTCGCGATGTCCACCTCGTTCAGGTTGACGCGGATGATGAGCGACTTCAGGTCCGCGACCGTGAAGATGACCGTGCCGGCGTTGAAGGAGGAGACGCCGGAGGTGACCGTCTCGCCGAGCTCGACGCCCTTCTTGATGACGACGCCGGTCATGGGCGAGGTCACGCGGGCGTTCTGCGAAGAGGCGTTTCCCGAGATCGGGATGCCGCGGTCCTCGACGATCTGATAGCGCATCTGCGCCGCGCGCAGGGTCTCCTTCGCCTGGTCGCGCTTGATCTCCGAGGAGCGGTAGGCATCGCGGCCGAGGAGGCCCTGGTCGAAGAGCGCCTTCTGCATCGTGAAGTCTCGCTCGGAGTCCTGGAGCTTGAGCTCGGCGTCCTTCACGCTCGCCTGGACGTCGGAGAGCGACTGCGCCTGGTTGACGTCGGGCTCGATCTCGGCGAGGACGTCGCCCTGCTTGACGACGGCGCCCTCGCGGACCTTCAGAGAGATGACGCGGCCCGAGACGGCGGACTTGACGTCCACCTTCGTGACCGGATCGACGACGCCGACCTCGCGGACGGAGACCTGGAGGTCCTCGGCCTGGACCTTCCCCAGCCGGAACGGGGTGTTCTCGCCCTTGGGGTCCCCCTTGTCCTTGGCCTTGGCCTTCATGAAGGCGACGCCGCCCAGGGCCAGGACCACCACCAAGATGCCGATCCACTTCTTTTTCTTCACGAGAAAGCCCCCCAAAGCCGAAAAAGGTCGCGCCACGTGTCCTTTATACGCGGTCAGGCCCTTGAATGTTCGGGCGGGCGCTCGCCCCGGAAACCCGTCTTCGGGAACTCTTCGCCTCGCCGTTCCGTAGGGTGTCTCCGAGGGAAACGCGCCATGCTCTCGATTCAATCCCTGGGCAAGCGATACCCCGGCGGGACGGTGGGCCTGTCGGACTTCTCTCTCGAGGTCGGCGAGGGGGTCCTGGGCCTCCTCGGCCCGAACGGCGCCGGGAAGACGACCCTCATGTCGATCCTCGCGACGGTGACGAGGCCCACGTCCGGCACCTTCCTGTGGAACGGCCGCGACGCGGCGCGCGATCCGCTGCCCCTGCGCCGCGAGCTCGGCTACCTGCCGCAGAACTTCGGCGTGTACGAGAAGCTGACGGCGCGCGAGTTTCTTCTCTATCTCGGCCGGCTGAAGGGCCTCTCCGGCGCGGACCTCGGACGCCGCGTGAAGGAGCTGCTCGAGCTCGTCAACCTCCACGGCGCGGCCGACCGCCGCCTCGGCGGCTACTCGGGCGGAATGCGGCAGCGGGTCGGGATCGCGCAGGCGCTGCTCGGCGATCCGAAGCTCGTGATCGTGGACGAGCCCACCGTCGGCCTCGATCCGGAGGAGCGCGTGCGATTCCGCAACCTCCTCTCGGAGATCGCGCAGCGCCGGGTCGTCATCCTCTCGACCCACATCGTCTCCGACGTCGAGGCGGTCGCCTCCGAGATCGCCGTGATGCGCCGCGGGCGCCTCGTCGCCCACGCGACGCCGGAGGCGCTGCTCCGCCGGGCCTCCGGCCGCGTCTTCCGGGCCGTCGTCGCTTCGGAGCGCCTGTCCGACGCCCAGCGCGCGGTGCACGTCTCGAACCTGATCCGGCGCGCCGACGGCGTGCACGTGCGCTACGTCTCGAACGGCAGCGGCGCCGCGCTGCCCGGGTCGGTCGCGGTCGAGCCGGACCTCGAGGACGCGTACCTGCTGACAAATCTCGAAGCCGCGGCATGAGAGCGGCCGCGTTCTCCCCGCTCGCCGCGCAGGCCGGCGCCGAGCTCCGCATGCGCATGCGCTCGGCGGCCACGCCCATCGCGCTGCTCGCCTTCTTCGCCGCGGCCTTCTTCTGGATCCCCGATCCGCACGGCCACTCGGCGTCGCTGACGTGGGATCTGCCGGACGGCCGCGTGCAGGCGCCGGTCTACAGCGCGGCCTACGTCGGGTTCGCGCTGGCGATTCTCTCGGGCGTGATCCTCGCGTTGAGCGGCTTCTACCTCGTCGCGGGCTCGGTGCGCCGGGACCGCGAGCGCGGCATCGGAGCCATCCTCGCCGCGACACCGCTGTCGAAGGCCGCCTACCTCGGAGGCAAGTTCGCGGGCCACCTCGCGTATCTCTTCCTGCTCGACCTCCTCGCGCTCGGCGCCGGGCTCGCCGCGTTCGTCTGGTACGGCACCGGCGCCTTCACGCCGATCTCGTTTGCGCTTCCGTACCTCCTCCTGACGATTCCCGCGATCGCGGCCTGCGCCTCCCTCGCGGTGCTCTTCGACGTCACGCCGGGTCTGCGCGGCCGGGGCGGCCTCGTCCTGTGGTTCTTCGTGTTCCTCTTCGGCCTCGTGAAGCTGCCGCTCGACCTCGCGGGCGTGGACGTGGACCGGCCCGGGACGACGCGGACCATGTCGGCTCCGATCTTCGATCCGGCCGGCGTGGCCACCGACGAGTGGCTCGTGCGGAATACCGTGCCCGCCGACGCGACGGGCATCTCCTCCGGGCACATCACGCGCGAGAAGCCGATCGAGCGCGTGCCGTGGAAGGGCGTCGCCGTGACGCCGCGGTTCGTCAGCCTGCGGGCGCTCAATCTCGTAATCGCGCTGCTGCCCCTCGGGTTCGCGGTCCTCGTCTTCGACCGGTTCGATCCGGCTCGCGCCGGCCGCAGCGCGCGAAAGGCGGGATGGCTGGCTCGGCGCGCGCAGGCGTTCCGGGCTCGGCGCGCCGGCGCGGTCGTGGAGGCGGACTTCTCGCCGCGCGGCGCGGTGAGCCTGACGCCGGTGTCCGTCCATCCGTCGGCGCGGTCCTCGATCCTCGCCGAGGCCCGGCTCGTCTGGGAAAGCGCGTCCTGGATCAAGTGGCCGCTCGCCGTCTCGGCGATGCTCGCCGGTCTGCTGCCCGGCAACTTCGCGCAGGGCGCGTTTCTCGTCCTGCTCGTGCCGCTGATCTCCGAGGCGGCCGCCCGCGAGAAGCTCGCCGGCACGAGCGCCCTGGTGTTCTCGCAGCCCGGCGTGCCGCGTTCGGCGGTCCTCTGGAAGACGGCCGCGGTGGGCCTCGTCGTGCTCGCACTGGGAGCGCCGCTCACCGTCCGGAGCCTGCTCGCATCGCCCGCGCGCGTCCTCGCGTGTCTCGGCGGCCTTTCCGCCATCGCGGCGATCTCCGTCGGCCTGGGCTCGCTGTCGGGCGGCGGCAAGCTCTTCACCGGCCTGTACCTCGTGGTCTGGTACATGGGCCTGTCGAATCTCGCCGCGGCCGACATCACCTCGGCGTTGTCGGAGCATCCGCAGCCGATGTACGCCCTCATCTATATAGGGGCGGCGGCGGCTCTGCTCGCGGCGGCCCGGGGACGGGAGAGGATCGGGGCGGCGGCGTAGCAAGGTGCTGAAAAATGGATGCGGGCGTCGTGTCCGGCACTTTGCATCCGGCGCCCGATCCGCACGCTGTCAATCCGGTCGAAAGTCCCTGTATGGCGAAGGGTCGTCGGGGCGGGCTTGCCCCCGCCCGCGGGCGGCCGCAAGGGCCGCCCCTACGAAGACAAAGCAACACCGGACCTCTATTACCGCACACTCGCGGCGCGACGCCCTGCTGGCAGCGGATTCCCCCGTCAAAACGTTCTAAGCTGCCCCCGTGACGAGCGGGGGCACCGGCCGCAGCGGCTCCGGGGGCGACACCAGCCGCTTCACGGTTCGCCGCCTTCGCTCGGCCTTCTTCCTGTGGCGTTCGTCGATTCGCGCGACCGACCTGCTGATCGGCAGCTTCTTCGTCGCGCTTTCGCTCGGGCTCGGCGCGTACGTCTTCGCCCGCGCGCGCGCGACGGCGCATCTCGCGTTCGCCCAGAAGGCCAAGGACCTGGAGGCGCGGGTCAGCCAGAAGGTCGCGTCGTCGCTCGAAAACCTCTACATGCTCCAGAGCTTCGTCGAGGCCGCCGACAAGGGCGTGACGCGGGTCCAGTTCCGCATCCTCGCGTACCCGATGCTCGCCCGCAATCGCGAGGTCTACTCCTTCGAGTGGCTCCCGCTCGTGCCCGAAGCCGAACGGCGCCGGTACGAGAGCGAGGTCGAGACGGAGCTGTTCATCAAGGATTTTCACTTCTGGGAGATCGGCGCGGACGGCAAGCCCGCGCCCGTGGGGCGGCGCGCGTTCTACGTCCCGATCCATTACATGGAGCCGCCGAGCGCGCGGGCGCTCGGTTTCGACATCGCCTCGAGCCCGACCCGCTGGGCGACGGCCGGCGCGGCGCGCGACACCGGCGAGATCGCGGTCTCGCTTCCCTTCGATCTGGTCGAGAGCGACGCGCGCAAGGGTCCGCCCGCCGTCGCCGCCTACGCTCCCGTCTACCGCGGAGGAGATCCGGGGTCGGAGGACGAGCGCCTGAAGCAGCTCGCCGGTTTCACGGTCGCGATCCTGCGCGTGGCGCCGCTCGTGGACCAGGCCGCATCCGAAGTGGACGCCTCGGGCCTCGGCCTCGTGCTCCACGATCCCGAATCGCCCGATGCACCGGCGCTCGCCGCGCGTCCGGCCGATGCGGCGAAGTTGCCGCGGCGCCCGGGATTCCAGCTCGCGTACGCCGTGCTGCTCGGAGACCGGCGCGGCGAGCGGCGCTGGGCCCTCGACGTTTTCGCGCTTCCCGGGTTCTACGAGCCGCCCCGGCGCGGCGGGATCGAGGCGGCCCTCCTCGGGATGCTCGCCTCGCTCATCGGCCTCGTGACGCTGACGTCGCTGCGCACGATCTCGCGCCTGCGGCGTCAGGCCGAGAGGGTCGGGCCGTACCGGCTGATCACGAAGCTCGGCAAGGGCGCGATGGGCGTTGTCTGGGAGGCGCGCCACGCGCTGCTGCGCCGGCCGACGGCGGTCAAGCTCCTCGCGCCCGGCGTCGAAGGCGAACGCGCGCTCGCGCGCTTCGAGCGCGAGGTGCAGCTGACCGCGGGGCTGACGCACCCGAGCACGATCGCGATCTACGACTACGGGCGCACCGCCGACGGCGTCTTCTACTACGCGATGGAGCTTCTGCGCGGGATCAACCTGTCGCAGCTCGTCGCCTTCGACGGCCCGCTTCCGGCCGCGCGCGTCGTGCATCTGCTGCGCCAGGCCTGCGGCGCCCTGACCGAGGCCCACGCGGCCGGACTGATCCACCGCGACATCAAGCCGCAGAACCTCATGCTCTGCCTCTACGGAGGCATTCCCGACTTCGTGAAGGTCCTCGACTTCGGCCTCGTCAAGGAGATGGGCGACGTGGACCACGCCGGCGGCGGAGCGTCGGGCCAGGACGCCGCGCTGTCGCAGGACGGATCGCTCCTCGGCACGCCGCTCTACATGGCGCCCGAGGGCATGAGCGACCCGTCGAAGGTCGACGCGCGCGCCGACCTCTTCGGCGTCGGCGCCGTCGGCTACTTCCTCCTGACGGGCCGGTCTCCCTTCCCGGGCCGCACCGCGATCGAGGTCTTCAAGCTCGAGCGCCAGGGTCCTCCGGCGCCGCTCTCGAAAGCCGCGAAGTGCCCCGTGCCTCCCGCGCTCGAGGAGGCCCTGCGCCGCTGCCTGTCGTTCGAGCGCGACGAGCGCCCGAGCTCCGCCGAGGAGCTCGACGGGATTCTCGAGGCCTGCGTCGTCGAACCGGCCTGGACGAACGCCGACGCCAAGGCCTGGTGGCGAGACCGGGGCCGGGCCGCGCTGGCTGCCGCCGCCGAGGAGCACGAGGAACGCGAGGAGCGGGGGCAGTTCCTGATGCTGTCGAGCGACTTCGGGGGACGGCGGTAGGAAATCCCCCTCTCCCCGGCGGGGGGAGAGGGTTTTGAGAGGCGCGGTCGCCCTGGATACTCCCTCTCCCGGTGGGAGAGGGCTGGGATGAGGGGCGCCCCTTGCGCCTACGACCCTGCAATACAATCCGAATCCAATCGAGCGAGGTTGCCCATGTTGAGCCTGGACGCCGCTTTCGACCGTATCGGCACGGCTTTCCGCGAGATGGGGTACTCAGCAACCGACGTCGCACCTCCCGACGCCTCCGGCAACCGGCGGGCCGTCTACGCCCTGCCGAATCTCTCGATCCGGATCTGCTCCTATGGGCGCGCGCGTCTTCTCACCGTTCAGGTCAAGGTGGACGGCGAGTGGGTGGATTTCGCCAAGCGCGGCGTCGGCCCCGAGGGCCTCGACGAGAAATCCGTCGAGGCGCTCGTCCACAAGGTCCGCGACGAGGTGGACGAGACGTCCACCGATTCGTAACCGTCGCCTACGCGGCGCGTAGCGCCGCGCGGCGCACCGCCGGGCGGCTCGCGCAAAGGCGCTCGACCGCCCGGCTGGCCCCTCACTTCGCTCCGGCTCCCGCGGCGTGAGCCTCCACCCTCGCGCCGCTCGGGTGACTACTCACGCCGCGAACTTCACCGACAGCGCCGCGCGACGAGCCTCTCTCACCCCCTCTCCCCCCGGCGGGGGGAGAGGGTTGGGGTGAGGGGGCATAGGATTCCTCCGTGCCCGACGCCATCCGCCCGGCCCGGGACCCGTGGCTGGCAGAACATCTGCGCGGCGCGCTGATCTCCGCCGGTCTCGGCATCGGGATCGTCTTTCTCGTCACCCTGCAGGAGTCGGGGCGCTTTCAGTGGCGTGCGGCCGCGTACGGCGCGCTCATGGGCGTTCTGGGATACGTCTTCTGCGCGGGCGGCGCGCACCTGCTCCACGATCCGCTCGCGCGCGCGCGGGCGCCGCGCCTGGCACATGCACTCCTCTACTTCGTGGCGGGAAGCGTCTCCTGGATTCTCGCAAACTGGATCGGCGTCTCGACCGGCCTGATTCGTTTCCAGGTGACGTTCGGGGATCTGGCGGGCTACCTGCCCATCGTCGGCGCGATCTCGCTGGTGGTCGGCCTGCTCTTCTACAGCTACGGCCTGCTCCAGGGTCGTCTGCGCAAGTCCGTCGAGCGCCTGAAGGAAGCCGAGTTCGCCGAGAAGGAGCTCGAGATCGCGCGCGCGATCCAGCAGCGCATCCTGCCGCCGCCGGAGCTTCAGGGTGAAGGCTTTCGCGTTCTCGCCTCGAATCTCGCCGCGCGCTTCGTCGCCGGCGACTTCTACGACTTCTTCCGTCTGCCCGACGGCGCGCTCGGCGTCGTCGTCGCCGACGTCGCGGGGAAAGGCATGGGCGCGAGCCTCATCATGGCGACGGTCAAGGCGGCTATGCCGTTTCTGGCGGCCGACCGCTCGGTCGCGGAGACGCTGCGCGAGGCGAACCGCCGGATCGCGCCCCGGCTCGAGCCGCGCGAGTTCGTCGCCCTGGCCTACCTGCGCTACGAACCGGACTCCGGCGTCTTCGCCCTCGCCAACGCGGGCTTGCCGGATCCGTATCGTGTCACGGGCGGCGCGGCGCACGCCCTTTCGGTTCCGGGACCGCGATTTCCTCTCGGCGTCCGTCCGGAGACCGCCTACGAGGAGATTCGAGGAGTGATCGCCCCCGACGAGAAGGTCGTGTTGCTGACCGACGGCCTGCCCGAGGCGCCCGACGCGGCCGGGGACCCGCTCGGTTACGAGCGCTTCGAGAAACTCCTCGCCGCCGCCGCCGATCCGACCGCGCTGTTCGAGGCCGTCCGCGCGGCCGCGGCGCCGGGTCTCCAGGACGACTGGACGGCGGTATATCTACTAAGAACGTCGCCTCCGCTCGCTCGGGATCTGCACGCCCCTTAGGGGCGCGCGGCAACGCCGATCGGGCCGATCGGGGCGGGCCGATCGGGGTCAACGCTGAATTGGGCCGATCGGGGTCAACGCTGAATTCCTGAATCGCCCCGCCGCGATGGCGTGGATGCCCCTGCTCAATTCAGGCCGATTGGCGGGGTCAACGCTGAATTCCTGACTCCGCGAAAGAAATGCAATTCAGGAATTCAGCGTTGACCCCGCCCCGGGGTCCTTGACCCCGCCCCGGGGTCCCGCCCCGGGGTCCGGAGGGACGGCGCGCCGTCGTAGGATCGCCGGGATGGATCGATCGGGGCTCTCCGGCGCGCTGGCGCGTTACGTACCGGCGGATTCCCAGGAAGCCGAGTCGCTCGCGCGGATGCGCCGGTTCGTGGACGGGCCCGCGGATCCGTTTTCCCGCTCCACTCCCGAGGGCCACGTCACCGGCAGCGCCGTCGTCGCCCGGCCGGACGCGTCAGCGTTTCTCCTCGTGCTCCACCGCAAGCTCTCGCGCTGGCTCCAGCCGGGAGGACACGTCGAGGATGCGGACGCCTCCGTCTTCGTCGCCGCCCGCCGCGAGGCCGTCGAGGAGACCGGCATTGCGCGCCTCGAGGCGCCGCTTCGCCGCACGATCCTCGACGTGGACGTCCACGCGATCCCCGCCCGCGGCGCCGACGCGGCCCACTCACATTTCGACGTGCGTTATCTCTTCGTCACGACCGCGGAGCTCGACCCCGCGGCCTCCGAGGATCCGACCCGCCCCATGCGCTGGGCCTCTTTCGAGGAAGCCGTCTCGCTCGGCGTGGACGCGTCGCTCGAACGCGCGCTGCGGAAGGCCCGCGCGGCGCTTGCCGGAGTCAAATTGCCGGGGAAGCCGGACCGGCCGTAGCTACGCGCTCTGACGCTGCGGCGGCTCGGGCGACAAACCGTACCGCGACGGCAGGAGCAGAACCGTGGGAGCCGGAGTCGGCTTGACGCCAGGCTCGTGGATTTTCTCCGATGACCCGAGAACCATGTACACCACGCCGACGCCGATGACGAAGATCCCCGTCGCGCGGTTCATCGTCGTCAGCTTGCGGAAGTCGAAGTGCTTGCGCAGCGCATGCGCCCCGCCGCAGAGGACCAGCCACCACAGCTCCGAGCCGAGGAGGACTCCGCCGACGAGCTCCGCCGTCAGGATCGGCTGCCCCCGCACGGCGCCGATTCCCATCGTCGTGAAAACCGCCGCGAAGGCGACGAAGGTCATCGGGTTGGTCAGCGTCAGGAGAAACGTCGAGAGAAAGTCGCCGGCCAGACCCTTGCCGTTCGTCTCGCTTTTCTCCTCGATGGCCTTCGTCAGGAAGAGGCGAAGGCCCATGAAGACGAGGATCACGCCCCCGATCCGCTGCATCCAGGAGCGCTCGGCGATCAGGAACTCCGAGATGATCGTCGCGCCGAAGGCCGCGACGGCGCCGTAGAAGGCGTCCGCCACCGCCGCGCCGAGGCCCGACACCAGGCCCGACAGCCAGCTCTTCGAGATCGTCCGCTGCACGCACAGAGCCGCAATCGGCCCCACGGGCGCCGCGAGGCAGAAACCCACGATCAACCCCTTCAGAAGAAGGCTCATGCAGGGGTCAGCGGGCCGGGAAAGACATTGGTCAGATGATAACGGCGGGGCGCCGGGATCCACCGCTTGGACAAGGGGTTAGCGGATAATTGACTTACGCCTTATTTACGCCTATGTTCCTTCTCCCATGCAGACGTCGGCCCTCGAAGCGATTCTCGAAGGGCGCGGAATCATCCGCAAGCCCGCGGCCCTCGGGCTGCTCTCGGGCCTCGGCGCGAAGCTCTCGCGCGCCTCCGAGCTGGCCTCGCCGGCGGCGTCCCGCGACCGGCTGCCGACGCAGGTGCCCGCGCTCGACCGGCTCCTCTCGGGAGGACTTCCGCGCGGCGGCCTCGTCGAGCTTTCCGGGCGTCGATCCTGCGGACGATTCTCGATCGGGATCTCCGCGCTCGCCGCGGCGACCTCGTGCGGCGAGGCGGCCGCTCTCGTGGATCTCGGAGGACATCTCGATCCTCAGGCGGCCGAGGCCGCGGGTGTGGAGCTCTCGCGTCTGCTCTGGGTCCGTCCGGAAAAGCTGAAGGGCGCGGTTGCGAGCGCCGAGATGCTGCTCTCGGCAGGATTCCCGCTCGTCGTCGTGGACCTGGGACTGGCGCCCGTGCGCGGGCGGTTCGTTCCCGACGCCGCGTGGCTGCGCCTCGAGCGCGCGGCTCGCTCGCGCGGCGCCGCGCTTCTGCTGCTCGCGCCCTACCGCGTCAGCGGCATCGCCGCCGACGCCGCGGTCTCGGCCGGTGCGGCGCGCGCGTCGTGGAAGGGGAGCGGGCGGGCTCCGCGGCTGCTCGACGGAATGGCCGCGCGGCTGACGCGGGGCGACACGTTTGCGGAGATGGCGCTGGGAGTGGAGTCGATGGCCTCCCCTGGACCACTCCAGAATCTTTTGTCATCCCGAGGGCCGCAGGCCCGAGGGATCCCTTTCGAGCGGCGGCATGGCGACGAAAGGGATCCCTCGTCGCTGCGCTCCTCGGGATGACATGGGCTTTACGCCGGGGCATGGCGACGAAAGGGATCCCTCGTCGCTGCGCTCCTCGGGATGACATGGGCTTTACGCCGCGGCATGGCGACGAAAGAGATCCCTCGTCGCTGGATTTGTATTCGGAATCGGGCCCGGTTACGCCGGCCCCGATTCCGACGCGGCGTTCCCCCGCTGCCCGCTCCTCGGGATGACAGGCGCCGCGTCCGATGCTCGCCTGCCTCTACGTGCCGCTCTTTCCGCTGGCGGCGAGGCTGCGCAGCGAGCCCGAGCTCAAAGACGAGGCCGTCGCCGTCTGCGAAGGCAACGGCAGCGCCGCCCGCATCGTCGCCGCGACCCGCAAGGCGCGGCGTGCCGGAATCGAGCCCGGCATGACGCTGCCCCAGGCGCGCGCGATCCTCCCGAAGCTTCTCGCCCGCGGCCGCGACCGCGCCGGCGAGCGCGCCGCCGAAGAGGCCCTGCTCGAAGTGGCCGAGGCGTTCTCGCCGAGGGTCGAGGACGCGGGTGAGGGCGTCGTGTACCTGGAGCTGGATGGGCATCCGATGCTTCACCCCCCCTCACCCTCTCCCCCCGCCGGGGGGAGAGGGAGTAAAGGGTTCCCTCTCCCGGCGGGAGAGGGCAGGGGTGAGGGGGGCGCCCTCGCTCTATCTCGCGCTCTCCTCGTCGCGGCGGAGAAGGCGCACCTGCCGGCGCGAGTCGGAATCGCGGCATCCAAGCTCGCGGCGCGCATCGCCGCCGGCCTTCCCGACTCGCCCACCGTCGTTCCGGAAGGCGAGGAGCCGCGCTTTCTCGCTCCGCTGCCGCTTTCGCGGCTCTCGCCCGCCCTCGAGATCGCCGCGACCCTCGACCGCTGGGGGCTTCACACGATCGGCGACCTCGCGAAACTGCCCGAGGGAGAAGTCGCGAGCCGCCTCGGCGAAAGCGGACGAGAGCTCCACGCCGCCGCCCGCGGCATCGACCCGCGTCCCCTCGAGCCGCGCGTCCCGCCGCCCTGCTTCACCGAGGGCATGGAGCTCGAGTGGCCGCTCGCCTCTCTCGAGCCCTTCCTCTTTCTCGCGCACGCCGCGCTCGAGCGCCTCGTGTCCCGCCTCGAATCCCAGGCCCTCGCCTGTACGCGCCTCGAGGCGGCGCTCACGCTCGACCCCGACGGCCGCGACGCCCGCTCGATCGCGCTGCCCGCCCCGAGCCGCGACGTCAAGACCCTCCTGACCCTCGTCCGCCTCGAGCTCGAGGCGCGGCCGCCCGGCGCTCCCGTCGCCGGCTTCTCCTTCACCGCGCATCCCGACTCGCCGCGCCGCGCGCAGCTTTCTCTCTTCGGCCCCGCCGCGCTCTCGCCCGACCGCCTCGCCACGACGATCGCCCGCCTCGCGTCGCTTCTCGGCGCCGACCGCATCGGCTCTCCCCGCTCGATCGACGGCCACCGGCCCGAGCGCTTCACGCTCTCGGGCTTCGCTCCGCCGGCGCCGCCCCGGTTGCGCCCGGCGCCGCGCGAGGGGCGCGGACTTCTCGCCGTGCGCGTGCTGCGCCCGCCGGTCGAGCTCGAGGTGCATACGGAAGACCGATACCCCTCTCCCTCCGGGAGAGGGGGCAGGGCTGAGGGGCGTCCCATCGCCATCAAATCCGTTTCTCCCGACGCCGCGCCGCCGATCTCCGGCGCCGTCCGCGTCTGCGCCGGACCCTGGTCGCTCGAGGACGGATGGTGGGGCGAAGCGCCGGCCGACCGCGACTACTGGGACGTCGAGCTCTCCGACGGCGGCCTCTATCGCATCTACCGCGACCGCGCGGCCGGCGTGTGGTTCGCCGACGGCATGTACGACTAGGGTCCTCGCAAGAATTCTTCCGAGAGCAGTGGCATTACCATCGTGAGCGGACTTGAGCTCATCGGGCACATCACGATGCGGAAGCGATTGCAATCGGGAAAGGCCGCTGGCGAGAACGAAACGGTAAGACCACAGTCCAACTCGATGTCAGTCCACGGAAGTAACCGGGAACCCTTTGGCCGGAAGGAGGATCGGTTGCTTGGTATCATTTTGGCTATGAGCAAAGTTGAGACTCTCGAGCGCGAGGTCGAGAAGCTGTCGCCTGAGGAGCTTGCGGTGTTTCGTGACTGGTTTGCGAACTACGACGCCGACGCTTGGGACCGGCAGATGGAATCCGATGTGAAGGCGGGCAAGCTAGATCGCCTTGCATCGGAGGCTCTGGTCGAGCACGGGCGGGGCGAGACCAAGGGGATTTGAGGCACCTCGCATCGTCTCGGTTCTGGGCCAGCCTGGACAAGCTGCCGGCCGGCGTTCAAGAGTTGGCGCGCAAGAATTACGGCCTGCTCCAGTCGAATCCGTACCACCCGTCTCTCCATTTCAAGCGTCTTGGGAAGTTCTGGTAGGTTCGTGTGGGGCGGTCGTACCGAGCCCTCGGAGTCGATGCCGGAGATGGGATCGTGTGGTTCTGGATCGGTACCCACGCAGAGTACGAACGCATCATTGGGTGAATCGCGATCAGTCGCCGTGTTCTAACACGCGCGTGCAGTGGACGCGTTCGTCGGCTTCGCCTCCTCGCTCGCCGTTGACACGCCACCCGATGGGCTCGTCATCCCAGCTGAGCTGAACGGCCTTCAGCCGCTCCAGAAGACGTTTGGTTCGCGTCATCCGAATGAGCTGGGGCACCGTTGGCCCAACTGCCCGGGAAAACCGTCCGCGGGCGCGGGTATAGAGTTTCGTTCAACGTCCGATGCTCGAAAAACTGTTCCGGGACTTCATGCTGATCTGGACGACCGTCGATCCGATCGGCAACCTCGCGCTCTTCGCGGGCCTGACCGCTTCCCTGACCCGCGCCGAGCGCAACCGCGTGGCACGCCGGGCGAGCGTCTATGCCGCGATCATCCTCGTCGGCGCCGTCGTCGCCGGTCAGATCATCCTGGACGCCATGGGCATCCACCTGCTCTCGCTCAAGCTCGCCGGCGGACTCATTCTCTTTATCTTCGCCCTGCAGATGCTCTTCGGCTCCGCCGAAAGCTCGGCCGAGAGCGATCCCGGCCGGGACATCGCCGTCTTCCCCCTCGCCGTTCCTTCGATCGCCGGGCCCGGCACGATCATGGCCGTCATCGTCCTCACCGACAACGACGTCTATACCGTCCTCGAGCAGACGGAGACCGCCATCGTTCTGCTCGTCGTCCTGCTTCTCAACTACCTGCTGCTGCGCATGTCCGAGGCCATCCTGAAGGTCATCGGACGCCAGGGCGCCTCCATCCTCGTGCGCGTCATGGGCATCATCCTGGCGGCCCTCTCGGTCGAGCTCGTCATGAACGCCCTCGCGATCAAACCGTGGGCGAGCCTGCCGAAGCCCTAGACGCGCCTGCTCGCGACAATTCATACTCAGAATGAGCGCGCCGGCGCCGCCGGGACAGCCTCGGCTTCTCGATCGCGTCCGCCACGCGATCCGCGCGCGGCACTACAGCCTGCGCACGGAAGAGGCCTACGTCGGCTGGATCCGGCGATACATCCTCTTCCACAAGAAGCGTCATCCCGCCGAGATGGGCGAGACGGAGATCAACGCCTTCGTCACGCATCTCGCCGTCGAGGGTCCCGTGGGAGCGTCCACCCAGACCCAGGCGCTGAGCGCCCTGCTCTTTCTCTATCGCCACGTCCTCGAGAAGCCGCTGCCCGATCTCGACAGCGTCATCCGCGCCAAGCGCCCCGGACGCCTGCCGGCCGTCCTGACCCGCGCCGAGGTCCGGCGCGTGATTCGGAACATGGAGGGAACGCCGCGGCTCGTCTCGGTCCTTCTCTACGGAACCGGAATGCGCCTGCTCGAGGGCCTGCGCCTGCGCGTCAAGGATCTCGAGTTCGGAAACAACCGCATCGTCGTGCGCGACACCAAGGGCGGGGAGGACCGGGTCGTTCCATTTCCCCTCGTCGTGCGCGCCGAGATGCCGTCCTGGCTCGCGCGCATCAAGCGGATGCACGAGCGCGATCTCGCGGACGGGTTCGGCGCCGTCCACCTGCCCGACGCGATCGTCCGCAAGTTCCCCGGCGCCGAGCGCGAGTGGGGCTGGCAGTACGCCTTTCCCGGCGAGCATCGCAGCCGCGATCCCCGCGGCAAGGAGCCGCCGCCCGGTTCACCCGGCGCCGAGCAACCCGAGCGCCGTCACCACTTGCACGAGACCGTCGTCCAGCGCGCGCTGCGCCGCGCCGTGCTCGACGCGGGCATCTCGCGCCGGGTCAGCTGCCACACGTTCCGCCACTCCTTCGCGACTCACCTTCTCGAAGAGGGGTACGATATCCGCACCATCCAGGAGCTTCTCGGCCACAAGGACGTGAAGACCACGATGATCTACACGCACGTTTTGAACCGCGGCGGCCGGGGCGTGCGAAGCCCTGCCGACGCTCTGTGGGCCCGTTCGGGAGTTAGACAGCTCGCTTCGCAGCCTAACTTCCTTACGACTCTCATCCCTCCCGAACGTCAACTCGCTGCCGGTGAGGAACTTCCCGACGCCACAGGGGTCGATGACGTAGATGAATAGAGGACAATCGTTGCAGCGATCGACATTCGGACTTAGGCGGTCTAGGTTACAGCCTATGCAGCTGTTAGGCCGGCCTGGGAGCGACAGGGATTCGACAGGGGACGCACGGTGACTGAGCGATCGGCACCGAAGGACATCGACTGCAGTACATCGCGACGTGCCGCGTGGTGTCCAGTGGATCTTGGAGAAGATCAGAGTCACGATCGGAAAGCTGCGATCCGCGGCTACTGAACGGATCAGTTACGACGTGCGCGCTGTTACGCTGAACGGCGATTTGATCGGCCTGCCGCCTTCGAAGCACATAGGCTATCCGCCGGTGAGAGCTGACGAGAGACTAAGGAAGGCGATAGCCCCGGATCGGGAGAGAAGGTGCAACCTGAGATTTCGCTCTCGATGAACCTATTCGCGTATGCCCTGATCACTCAGGATAGTGAAGTTCGTAGGAACGAAGGAACATCAAGCAAGAGTATCCAATCGTGCCAAGAAGGACGGATCACGGTGACCCCTCGTGAGACCTGTCTACGTGACGACGACGGGCCGCCTAACATGCGCGTGCAGCGGACTCGCTCATCGCCTTCGGCTCTTCGCTCGCCGCTGACGCGCCGCCCGTTAGGCGGCCCGACGTCTCACGATCCGCAAGTTCAGAAAGGGGGCTTCAATGTTGTCACGGCGTAACGTAGGTGTAGCTGCACTCATGTCTCTTGCGGCGCTTCCGGTTCTGTCGAAGGGAGGCGAGGATCGACCTCCTGACGTATCAAAGGAGCAATGGGTAAAGCTGGGCGACAGTGCCGGGATCGCGGTTACGAGCAAGACTCGTGGTGAGGCGAAAGGCGAGCTCTGGATTAAGCTCAACGGGAGCTGGTCGGCGGCGGTTCTTGAGCAAGCGCGGCAGATGGTCCCAGCACGGTAGTGGTCGGTTGGGAGAGGCCGCCTAACACGCGCGTGCAGCGGACTCGTTCGTCGCCTTCGGCTCCTCACTCGCCGCTGACGCGCTGCCCGTTAGGCGGGCGTTGGGGACGGAATGGGGTACCCCGAGTTCCGCCTTCCTGCCCAGGGCTTTTCAGGGTGGCGGGGAAAAGAGTCGGCAACGAAATTGGCGAACTCGAGGGTTGCGGTGTCGCTGTGCGTGGAGCAGTCGTGGCACCTGATGAAGTGAGCTTTTGGGCATGATCGAGTCAGTGAGGTCGGCGATCTGGCAGCGTGGTTGTGCGCCGCCTAACATGCGGGTGCAGCGGACTCGCTCATCGCCTTCGGCTCTTCGCTCGCCGCTGACCCGCTACCCGTTAGGCAGCCGAAGAACGCTGGGCAGTCCGCTGGTTCCAGCCTGGCTCCAACGGAGTTCCGGCACCGGTGAGATGATCAGAATGGCCAAAAGCTAGCAGGCAGATGAGCGAGCGTGGCGCAAGCCTCGGTCCTGTCAACGTGCCGGTTGCACTGTGGCGTGAGCTGCGAGCGGGGCGGTTGGGTCTTCATCGCGGTCTAGCAGCAGCGAATCTACGTCTGCCTAACAGGCGGGTGCAGCGGACTCGCTCTTCGCCTTCGGCTCATCGCTCGCCGCTGACCCGCTACCCGTTAGGCGGGCGTTGGGGACGGAATGAGGTCCCCGAGTTTCGCCTTCCTGCCCAGGGCTTTTTCAGCTTGGCGGGGAAGCAGGGTCGGCAACGAAATTGGCGAACTCGAGGGTTGCGGTGTCTCTGTTTAGAGCAGTGGCGGTACGCGAGGAAGTGAGCTGTTGGGCATGATGGAGTCTGTGAGGTCGGCGATCTGGCAGCGTGGTTGTGCGCCGCCTAACATGCGGGTGCAGCGGACTCGCTCTTCGGCTTCGCCTCATCGCTCGCCGCTGACCCGCTACCCGTTAGGCCGCGCAGGCCATGTTAAGTAGCCCGCGCGGTCTCCGACATCTCGTCATGTCAGGTGTCGTCTGTGCCGTTTACCTACTCGGCTCATTGCACGCAAGTGACTTCGTACTTCAGAAATTTGCTGCGGCGGGAGCGTTGGTCGCTGCCGTTTCCGGGCTGCTCACCCTGGTGGCTCGTCCATGGAGTGTGTTTCTGCTGACTGCCATGTTGCTCGGCAGCGTCGCGATCACCGGTCTGGTCCTTCTGATCGGTTCAATGGATAGCGGCCTTGTTGGGTCGTTCGCTGCGGAGGTGTTCGTCGGATTCTTTCCGGTCATCGGTCTCCAGGTGTGGAATCGTGCTGCATCTGCCAAGGGAGTCCGAGGCGCGGCGGACGAGCATGGCGCGGCCTAACACGCGCATGCAGCGGACTCGCTCGTCGGCTTCGCCTCCTCGCTCGCCGCTGATGCGCAGCCCGTTAGGCGGCGGAAGGGGCATTGCGTGAGAAGTGCTGTTTTGAAGCGCGGCGTGAAGACCACGGCCGGCTTCCTCGTGACAGCCATGGTCGGGATGTCCATTCCCCTGGTGATCCTTCTAGTGGCTCCGGTCGCGGTCGGTGATGGGGCCGGATGGCCTTTCGAGATCTTCGTCACGCCCGCCGGTGTCGTGGGAGCGGGGGCGGTTTGGCTTGTCGTCGTAGCCGGCGGGCTGTGGCTCGGCATCCGTAATCCGGAGCGCGGCTTCTTCCGTGGCGCGTTTCTGGGCTCTTTCGTCACCGTCGGGTGTGCCGTGATCATGCTTATGGCTCATCTGCTCGGGAGGCTGGGATGAGGCCGCCGCCTAACACGCGCATGCAGCGGACTCGCTCATCGCCTTCGGCTCTTCGCTCGCCGCTGATGCGCTGCCCGTTAGGCGGGCGGAAGGTGTCGTAGAGCCGTGTCACCTTTAGCCATTGGTACGATTTCGGCCTATGCGGCGTTGGCTTCAGCCGGCCTCGTCAGGACGAGACTGCATGAAGTCATGGTCGTCCAGCCTTTTCGAGAGATCCTACCCATGATGCTCAAAGGTTTCTGGGGCGTTTATCCCGGCCGGTTCTGGCCTGGTCCCTTGAAACTTGTCGGCTACCCATTGACGCTACTCTTCCTCTTGCTAGTCACCAGCTTCTTTATCGTGTGGCAGGCGTTGTTGGTCGCAATTCTCTCTCCCAAGCTTGTCTGGTGGTTATTTCAGCGGCGGCCGCCAGCCAGCGGCGCGCCCGCCTAACACGCGCGTGCAGCGGACTCGCTCATCGCCTTCGGCTCTTCGCTCGCCGCTGACGCGCCACCCGTTAGGCGGCACTCGGCATGAAAGGATTAGACATGGGCATTAGCCCTGGTCTCATCCTCAGCCTTCTCGCACTGGTGGCAGTCGGTTGTGCGATGGCTCTCGGTGCGACTCCACACAGTTCGGCAATGGCGTCTCGAGTGATGTTTTGGGCTTTTCCATCATTCGCTTCAGTTGCGCTCGTCCTTAACATCTTGGAACTCAGGCGGGGAAGGTCGACGCGAAGATGGATTCGACTGGCGCTTCCGAGCGTCTTGCTCCTCGGTGCCATGTTGCTGCTCGTGTGGTAAGGGTGCCGCCTAACACGCGCGTGCAGCGGACTCGTTCGTCGGCTTCGCCTCCTCACTCGCCGCTGACGCGCTGCCCGTTAGGCCGCCTTCGGCTCCTGTCCCTACTCGTTGCCGCGGCATGCGTCTCGAGCGAGCCGCATCGCGTGGCAGCGTTGACTGCAGCAGAGGAGCAGGTGTGCGGGGTCGCGCTGCGAGCTCTTTACCCGCAACCCGAGTACCCGGTTGAGAACGCGAAAGTGCGGCCATGCGTCGCATATCTCACGATCCTGCAGGCGGATCCGCCTCCCAGTCTCGTCGCCGCCATTGGCGATGTGCCCTGTGAAATGCGACCCGGATCCAAGGGCAAGCTGAAGGTCGGGAACACGTTTGTCTCGATCTCGAAGATCGAGTGGGTGAATCCCGACCACGCGATAGTTGACGGCAGCATACTGGGAGCGATCTCGTCGTCGGAATCAATGGGTCATGGCTGGCAACTCGACGTTACGCGTTCCGGAAATGGATGGGCGGCTAGTCGCTTCAGGACGTCATGGATAACCTGAGTCCGAGGCGGCCTAACACGCGCATGCAGCGGACTCGCTCATCGCCTTCGGCTCTTCGCTCGCCGCTGATGCGCTGCCCGTTAGGCAGCCGATGGGCGCGTGAGCAGGGTTCCGGCCTCGCCCTTTGTCCATCGGTGCTCCGGCGTCGGTGAGATGATCTTGGTGAACTAAACGCAGCAGGCAGATGAGCGAGCGTGGCGTAAGCCTCGGTCCAGTCAACGTGCCGGTCGCATGGTGGCGAGAGCTGCGTTCTCGGCTATCGGGCGAACTCGGCGGTCTAGGCCGTTGTGGTGTGCGGCAGCCTAACAGGCGGGTGCAGCGGACTCGCTCTTCGGCTTCGCCTCATCGCTCGCCGCTGACCCGCTACCCGTTAGGCGGGCGTTGGGGACGGAATGGGGTACCCCGAGTTCCGCCTTCCTGCCCAGGGCTTTTCAGGGTGGCGGGGAAAAAGAGTCGGCAACGAAATTGGCGAACTCGAGGGTTGCGGTGTCGCTGTGCGTGGAGCAGTCGTGGCACCTGATGAAGTGAGCTTTTGGGCATGATCGAGTCAGTGAGGTCGGCGATCTGGCAGCGTGGTTGTGCGCCGCCTAACATGCGGGTGCAGCGGACTCGCTCATCGCCTTCGGCTCTTCGCTCGCCGCTGACCCGCTACCCGTTAGGCGGGCGTTGGGGACGGAATGAGGTCCCCCGAGTTTCGCCTTCCTGCCCAGGGCTTTTTCAGCTTGGCGGGGAAGCAGGGTCGGCAACGAAATTGGCGAACTCGAGGGTTGCGGTGTCTCTGTTTAGAGCAGTGGCGGTACGCGAGGAAGTGAGCTGTTGGGCATGATGGAGTCTGTGAGGTCGGCGATCTGGCAGCGTGGTTGTGCGCCGCCTAACATGCGGGTGCAGCGGACTCGCTCTTCGGCTTCGCCTCATCGCTCGCCGCTGACCCGCTACCCGTTAGGCCGCCAGGAGCGATGCCTCGCCGTATGAATCCATACCCCGAGTTCTCCGGCCGGCTGGTCGCGATCAGCATGCTGGCGCTCTCCGTAGTGTTGGCGATTGCAGCAATTCTGCTGGTGTGCGACGCGATACCATTTCTGATGAACAGTAGAAGGCTTTTTAGCCCGGCACTCACTCGGCAGAACGTCAGAAGCGACTTGGTATGGGCCATGCTCTATGCAGTTGGCGCTTTTCTAAGCGCTCGAAGCGCCCAGCGTCGCTTCCGGGGAGAGCTATGAACCTCGGGTTGGCAAGGTGGCCTAACACGCGCATGCAGCGGACTCGCTCATCGCCTTCGGCTCTTCGCTCGCCGCTGATGCGCTGGCCGTTAGGCCGCGCAGGCCATGTTAAGTAGCCCGCGCGGTCTCCGACATCTCGTCATGTCAGGTGTCGTCTGTGCCGTTTACCTACTCGGCTCATTGCACGCAAGTGATTTCGTACTTCAGAAATTTGCTGCGGCGGGAGCGTTGGTCGCTGCCGTTTCCGGGCTGCTCACCCTGGTGGCTCGTCCATGGAGTGTGTTTCTGCTGACTGCCATGTTGCTCGGCAGCGTCGCGATCACCGGTCTGGTCCTTCTGATCGGTTCAATGGATAGCGGCCTTGTTGGGTCGTTCGCTGCGGAGGTGTTCGTCGGATTCTTTCCGGTCATCGGTCTCCAGGTGTGGAATCGTGCTGCATCTGCCAAGGGAGTCCGAGGCGCGGCGGACGAGCATGGCGCGGCCTAACACGCGCATGCAGCGGACTCGCTCGTCGGCTTCGCCTCCTCGCTCGCCGCTGATGCGCAGCCCGTTAGGCGGCCGAAGTGCTGTTGTCCTGCTTTTGCTCCTTGCCCTGGGTAACGGTTGCGGCCTTCCGGCTCACCCGACCCGTCAGAACCTAGTAGGCTCGTGGAAGGTCGAGCACGAACTTGGCCGCGAGACTCTCCAGCTCCGCCCGGATGGCACATTCACGCAGACGTTGGTGGACAGTGATGGCCAGTCGCGAACACTTCAGGGCCGCTGGGATCTGGGGCGCGGGCGCGACGGCGAGTCGGTGGTACATCTCCGGGCGGCGATCAGCTTTCTAGACCGGGTCGAACGGCGTTCGAGCCTGTCTACCGTGCAACCCTCGGATGTCGACCTCTACGCGATAAGAGAGTGGGGGAGGCTGACGCTGGAATTCCATCCCGATTTGGAAGGCTTCACGAGGGTGAAATGACGCGGCCGCCTAACACGCGCGTGCAGCGGACTCGTTCGTCGGCTTCGCCTCCTCACTCGCCGCTGACGCGCCACCCGTTAGGCCACGCGGTGGTCATCGGGGCGTTAGTCGCGCTGACCGGCCTGAGTTGCAGCAGCGCCTCGCAACCTTCTGCGCCAGTAGCTCTGCGGAGTCAGATTCTGGCCTACCAAGATTCGAGCGGCGCCTGGAATGAAGACGCTGCTGCCGTCGTCCTGCCCGTGATTACTCGCCGGGTCAACCCGGGAGTGCCGCCACCATCCGATCGAGTCTCGGGCGCGATCTTACTGAAGCTCCTCATTACGAAAGCGGGAGATGTTGCACAGGTTGTGGTGACGAAGAGCTTGTCGCACGCCATGGACCAAGAGGCGGTCAAGGCCGCCCAGCAATGGCGCTTCAGCCCTGCCACCTTGAACGGTGAGGCCGTAACGGTCTGGATGACGAACACCGTGACTTATAGTTTTCACTGATGTGGGCGTGGCCTAACACGCGCGTGCAGCGGACTCGTTCGTCGGCTTCGCCTCCTCACTCGCCGCTGACGCGCCACCCGTTAGGCCGCCAGGAGCGATGCCTCGCCGTATGAATCCATACCCCGAGTTCTCCGGCCGGCTGGTCGCGATCAGCATGCTGGCGCTCTCCGTAGTGTTGGCGATTGCAGCAATTCTGCTGGTGTGCGACGCGATACCATTTCTGATGAACAGTAGAAGGCTTTTTAGCCCGGCACTCACTCGGCAGAACGTCAGAAGCGACTTGGTATGGGCCATGCTCTATGCAGTTGGCGCTTTTCTAAGCGCTCGAAGCGCCCAGCGTCGCTTTCGGGGAGAGCTATGAACCTCGGGTTGGCAAGGTGGCCTAACACGCGCATGCAGCGGACTCGCTCATCGCCTTCGGCTCTTCGCTCGCCGCTGATGCGCTGGCCGTTAGGCAACGCAAAGGAATGATGTGGTGAAGACTCCAGAGGAGCGGTGGCGAGAGGTTCGGCCTGAACTTGAGGCGATTGAGGCAAAGTATCGCAAGGAGCGCCTTCGGATAGGCCCCCGTGCGGAGCCGAAGGGCGACGCGGCAGAAAGGCTCAGGGATCTATTTGAGGTGGCTGTTGAGGCGTACGTGGCGGCCGATGACCGTCTTCGTGACGAAATGCGGAACTTCGTCGCTAAGGCTTATTGCCTGCCACGCGGTCTCCTACCCCTGGTCAAGCGATACGTCGACCGGATGACTGCGGAAAACGTGGACTCCTGCTTGACCCTAGGAGCAGCGACTCTGTCTCTGGAAAACTTGACGCGAGACTTCAACGACTCGTTCGACTATCTGTTGTCGCTTTATGCGAAGGCGTCGTCGTTTGGCATCAACGCGCAGCCGCGCTTCAGCGCAGTTGCGGCAATGTCGTCCTCCCTGAAAGGCTCGCGCATCCACCCCTACTCGATGCGTGAGCTCTTGGAGGGATTCGACCGGAGTCATCAATTTCAAGTGGATGGCTTACGAAAACTGGAGGCGTGGCGCCACCGTGGCGGCGTTGCCTAACACGCGCATGCAGCGGACTCGCTCATCGCCTTCGGCTCTTCGCTCGCCGCTGATGCGCTGCCCGTTAGGCGGCGATCGAGCTCGTGGGAGTGTGATGTCGTGACCAATAGTGGCCGACGGGCGCCTTATTGGCAACTCGTTCTAGTCACGTTCACCGCACTGTTGGTTACCAAGGTTGTGTTTATCTGGCACGGCTGGGCGCCGACCACTTCGGCACTGGTGGACTGGGCATTCTCTTCGGTCGTCATGGCGGTTGTGTTTTGCGGCGCGGAAGCTTTTCGGAGGCGGCGTGCCTAGTCACTCGCCGCCTAACACGCGCGTGCAGCGGACTCGCTCATCGCCTTCGGCTCTTCGCTCGCCGCTGACGCGCTGCCCGTTAGGCCGCCTGAGCTGCTGAAATGCCCAGGGACGAACGCCACCCAACGCCTCTGCTGAATATGAGTCCGTCCGGCTTTGCCGGCTTCTTGGTCATCGTCGCCATGTCTCTAGCGCTGGCTAAAATGGCCAGCGGCTACGTAATTGTCTGGTGGGCATTCGTAGGCGTTATCGCAGTTGTGGCCGCATTGGTTATCCGACGTTGGCGAGAGCACCATTCGCGTGACAAGAGCCTCCTGCATCTCGAGCCACCGCCCCAGAATGGAAAGCGCACGAATGAATAGGCGGCCTAACACGCGCGTGCAGCGGACTCGCTCATCGCCTTCGGCTCTTCGCTCGCCGCTGACGCGCTGCCCGTTAGGCAGCCGAGGAGCACGGGAGCAGCATGCCGGATCCAGCCTGGTTCCAGTGGAGTCGGAACCGGTGAGATGATCAGAGTGTCCTAGAAGTCGACAGGCAGATGAGCGAGCGTGGCGAAAGCCTCGGTACGGTCAAGATGCTCAACGTCGCATCGTGGCGGAAGCTGCGAGTTCGGCTTCGGGGCGAGCATCGCGGTCTAGAACTGTCGGTGATGCGGCAGCCTAACAGGCGGGTGCAGCGGACTCGCTCTTCGCCTTCGGCTCATCGCTCGCCGCTGACCCGCTACCCGTTAGGCGGCACTCGGCATGAAAGGATTAGACATGGGCATTAGCCCTGGTCTCATCCTCAGCCTTCTCGCACTGGTGGCAGTCGGTTGTGCGATGGCTCTCGGTGCGACTCCACACAGTTCGGCAATGGCGTCTCGAGTGGTGTTTTGGGCTTTTCCATCATTCGCTTCAGTTGCGCTCGTCCTTAACATCTTGGAACTCAGGCGGGGAAGGTCGACGCGAAGATGGATTCGACTGGCGCTTCCGAGCGTCTTGCTCCTCGGTGCCATGTTGCTGCTCGTGTGGTAAGGGTGCCGCCTAACACGCGCGTGCAGCGGACTCGTTCGTCGGCTTCGCCTCCTCACTCGCAGCTGACGCGCTGCCCGTTAGGCGTCTGAATGACCACGATCGTGTCGCTCGGGCTGTTTGGGGTAGTGGGCATAATCGCCGGTGTCTTCGCTCTTCGCTCGATCGCGAAAGTGGCGCGCGAGGCGAGGCCGTCGCGCTGGCTCGCGGTCCGGATTGGCACGGTTGCGGTCGGCCTGATCTTGGGAATAGCCTCATGGCCGCTGACCTATTGGATGGCCTATCCGATGGCGACTCCCGAGGGCCCTGCGCGGATCGTCGGTGTTCCGTTCTTCGTCGCTTTCTTTGACAGTGCGGGGCGAGACTACGTCAGCGCCTGGACGCTCTGGGGCTGCGTCGGTAACGTCCTGTTCTGGTTCATGGTCCCGCAGATCGCAGTCTCAATCTATGGTCGCCAATGGCGACAGGCGAGGCACGGTGCAGCCGCCTAACACGCGCGTGCAGCGGACTCGCTCATCGCCTTCGGCTCTTCGCTCGCCGCTGACGCGCCACCCGTTAGGCGGGCCTGGGAGCGACAGGGATTCGACAGGGGACGCACGGTGACTGAGCGATCGGCACCGAAGGACATCGACGAGTACATCGCGACGTTCCCCCATGGTGTCCAGTTGATCTTGGAGAAGATCAGAGTCACGATCCGGAAAGCTGCACCCGCGGCTACTGAACGGATCAGTTACAAAGTGCCCGCTTTTACGCTGAACGGCGATTTGATCTATTTTGCCGCCTTCAAGAAGCACATAGGTCTTTATCCGCCGGTGAGAGGTGACGAGAGACTAAGGAAGGCGATAGCCCCGTATCGAGGAGAGAAGGGCAACCTGAGATTTCCTCTCGATGAACCTATTCCGTATGCCCTGATCACCAGGATAGTGAAGTTTAGAACGAAGGAACATCAAGCAAGAGTATCCAATCGTGCCAAGAAGGACGGATCACGGTGACCCCTCGTGAGACCTGTCTACGTGACGACGACGGGCCGCCTAACATGCGCGTGCAGCGGACTCGCTCATCGCCTTCGGCTCTTCGCTCGCCGCTGACGCGCCGCCCGTTAGGCGCGCTAATCAAATGAGTGGCATTCGACCCGGAGCGCTGCTGCTGATCTGCGCCTGCCTCGTCGCGGTTGCCGTGCCCGTCGGCATCTCGCTCTGGGAATCAAACGATCGCTTCATAGGTGGCGTCACGATGATCGGAAGCTCGGGCGGTCATCCGCGGGAGATTGGACGAGCTGGGCTATTCTTGCTTGCCGGCGTGATCTCCGCCTTGGTTTACCTCGTCCCCGCCGGCCTGGCACTCTTGCTTCTTCGGCGGTTTGGGCGCGGCGTCCAGAACGTCGCGATGCTAATCATCGTGCCATTGGCGATCGCCCTCGTCTGGCTTCGGGTGACGGGATGAGCGCGCCTAACACGCGCGTGCAGCGGACTCGCTCGTCGGCTTCGCCTCCTCACTCGCCGCTGACGCGCCACCCGTTAGGCGGCCCGACGTCTCACGATCCGCAAGTTCAGAAAGGGGGCTTCAATGTTGTCACGGCGTAACGTAGGTGTAGCTGCACTCATGTCTCTTGCGGCGCTTCCGGTTCTGTCGAAGGGAGGCGAGGATCGACCTCCTGACGTATCAAAGGAGCAATGGGTAAAGCTGGGCGACAGTGCCGGGATCGCGGTTACGAGCAAGACTCGTGGTGAGGCGAAAGGCGAGCTCTGGATTAAGCTCAACGGGAGCTGGTCGGCGGCGGTTCTTGAGCAAGCGCGGCAGATGGTCCCAGCACGGTAGTGGTCGGTTGGGAGAGGCCGCCTAACACGCGCGTGCAGCGGACTCGTTCGTCGCCTTCGGCTCCTCACTCGCCGCTGACGCGCTGCCCGTTAGGCAGCCGAAGACCGCTGGGCAGTCCGCTGGTTCCAGCCTGGCTCCAACGGAGTTCCGGCACCGGTGAGATGATCAGAATGGCCAAAAGCTAGCAGGCAGATGAGCGAGCGTGGCGCAAGCCTCGGTCCTGTCAACGTGCCGGTTGCACTGTGGCGTGAGCTGCGAGCGGGGCGGTTGGGTCTTCATCGCGGTCTAGCAGCAGCGAATCTACGTCTGCCTAACAGGCGGGTGCAGCGGACTCGCTCTTCGCCTTCGGCTCATCGCTCGCCGCTGACCCGCTACCCGTTAGGCGGCTAGGCAGAAGAGGCGCATGTTCATAAGCCAACTCCTCGTTTCCGCGCTCATCGCTGCCCAGCAGCAGGCTGTCGTCAGTACCCGCGAAGAGGTCGGCGTGTGGTGGGAGAGGGTCACTCTTCAAGCGCACCCAACATCCTCGCGCTTGACCCTCACTCTGGATGCACGGACGACTATGCGTGACGGCGCCGCGTACCTGACTCAGCTCCGGGTCACGGCGGGTAGCCACCAGATTCCGTGCGCGTCACCGCTCTTCAACGACCTTCCGTTCCCGCAGCTCAGTACACTGTCTGTTTGGTACGACTCAGATAAGTTCGAGCCCCGAGGCGATTTCGCGTTGAGGTTCCGATATGGTGAAACTCCGTATCTCGGCAAGGGAAACGACTATGTCGAGGCACGAATCCGCGTGCATGGCGGAAAGTGCATGGCTCGAGTGTTCCGAGTTCCCGAGGACGGCGGGACGTGGCGTGACCAACCTACGAAGCCATAGCTTCTCGGAGGGGCCGCCTAACCCGCGGCTGCAGCGGACGGGCATGCGCCCGGCGCTGAGCCGCCACCCGTTAGGCGGCACGAAGCGGCTGCGCCTCGCATTTGAGAGCTTGAATGTCGCGTAAGCCGCATCTCCGGGGGATCGCAGACGTATTGGCGAGTCGGCATGATGGTCCATTGTCTGGAATCGTGTGTGAGGAAGGACCGGGCCTGCGTGATAGCCTTAAAGACTCATTCTTCCATTGCAACGTAGATTTCGGTCTACTCGTGTCTGCGTGTCGCGACGCCCGTGTCGTGCTGCGCAAGCCCGCGGCGGTTCGGGAGCGATCACAAGACTGGATCGGGTTGCGGATCACTTTAGAGCATCTGGTCTATTACACAGCCCGTCTTCAGCTCTTTCTGGTTGCTGCGGTGGCTGATGAATACACGATGATCATCACGTCGGACCTGGGGAGTCGTCGGCCCGTTAGGCTGCCCGTGATTCGGCCTCCACGGCTCTTGGGCGCGAGCTCCAGGGGAATGGTGACACGCTGGCGCCATCTGCTAGCTCGTCAGGTGCGAGAGGGAGATCGCGCTGAGGAATTTCGCCTGCTCGCCGACGGGGCCATCTTCCTTGGCTCCGCGAACCTTCGCTGTACGGAGATGCTTGTCCGGATACTCCGAGGAACCGCGTGAGCGTCTGCATCGGCGTGCCGCCTAACACGCGGGTGCAGCGGACTCGCTCATCGCCTTCGGCTCTTCGCTCGCCGCTGACCCGCCTCCCGTTAGGCAGCCGAGAGCCGCGGCAGCAGCGTGGCGAAATCGGCCTGATCCCGGTTGGTCGCGGAACCGGTGAGATGATTCTGGGGTCCTAGAGCTCAGCATCCAAATGAGCGAGCGTGGCGGAAGCCTCGGTCCGGTCAAGGTGCCGGTCGCATCGTGGAGGAAGCTCTGGTCCTGTCGCTCGGAAGCTCATCGCGGTTCAGGCGTGTCGGTTGTGCGGCAGCCTAACAGGCGGGTGCAGCGGACTCGCTCTTCGCCTTCGACTCATCGCTCGCCGCTGACCCGCTACCGGTTAGGCGGGCGTTGGGGACGGAATGAGGTCCCCCGAGTCCCGCCTTCCTGCCCAGGGCTTTTTCAGAGTGGCGGTCGAAGCAAAGTCGGCAACGAAATTGGCGAACTCGAGGGTTGCGATGTCCTTGTGTTTGGAGCAGTGGTGGCACCCGAGGAAGTGAGCTGGTGGGCATGACCCAGTCTGTGAGGTCGGCGATCTGGCAGCGTGGTTGTGCGCCGCCTAACATGCGGGTGCAGCGGACTCGCTCATCGCCTTCGGCTCTTCGCTCGCCGCTGACCCGCTACCCGTTAGGCGGCCAGAAGTCGCATGCGTGAGGCTCGCACGGTCATCCTAGCCGTAATCTGCGCGGCGTGGCCGCTCGCTCTTCCGGTCACGTACTATCGACAGACGATCTATGAGATGCGCAATATGGGTTTGAAAATCGGCTCGCAACCCACTGTATACTTGGAGCCGGTACTTCGGCACGCGTATCGGGCCACCGTTGTCTCCACATTCCTCGCCTGCTTGTTGGCTTGTGTGCTAGTGCTCTCCCGGCGCAACGCCCGGCGGCTGCTGTCAGCGGCAACATTGGACACCGCGATGATGGCCCTGTTGTTCATCTCGCCCTGGATCGTGGTCGTCGCCGTGAGAGGCGACGCTCGGGTGCCACCGTGGGACGCGTGGGTTCCGCTCGGTACGCCAGCCACCATGGCGGCGATCTGCGTAGTCGCGTCCACCCTGTCCTGCTGGGTTCTGGCAAAGCTGTGGAGGCCGTCTGGTTTGGCCGCCTAACACGCGCGTGCAGCGGACTCGCTCATCGCCTTCGGCTCTTCGCGCGCCGCTGACGCGCCACCCGTTAGGCGGCGGAAGGGGCATTGCGTGAGAAGTGCTGTTTTGAAGCGCGGCGTGAAGACCACGGCCGGCTTCCTCGTGACAGCCATGGTCGGGATGTCCATTCCCCTGGTGATCCTTCTAGTGGCTCCGGTCGCGGTCGGTGATGGGGCCGGATGGCCTTTCGAGATCTTCGTCACGCCCGCCGGTGTCGTGGGAGCGGGGGCGGTTTGGCTTGTCGTCGTAGCCGGCGGGCTGTGGCTCGGCATCCGTAATCCGGAGCGCGGCTTCTTCCGTGGCGCGTTTCTGGGCTCTTTCGTCACCGTCGGGTGTGCCGTGATCATGCTTATGGCTCATCTGCTCGGGAGGCTGGGATGAGGCCGCCGCCTAACACGCGCATGCAGCGGACTCGCTCATCGCCTTCGGCTCTTCGCTCGCCGCTGATGCGCTGCCCGTTAGGCGTCCGGAAGGAGCAGAACCTCGTGATTCGAGAAGGTTAGCGCGCGGACGTAAAATCGCAGGCGGACGTGAAGGTACGAGAGGTCATCAAAATGATCGAGGAGGATGGGTGGCGGCAGGTGAGAACGACCGGCAGTCACCGGCAGTTCAAGCATGCCGTGAAGTCGGGCCTGGTGACCGTTGCTGGGAAGCCTAGCCTGGATGTGCCTCCCGGCACGCTGAAAAGCATTCTCAAGCAGGCTGGTTTGAAGTCGTAGGGGAGCCCAACATGGAATTCGTAGTGATTGTCGAAAAGGGGCAGGGCAGCTTCGGAGCGTACGTTCCGGACCTACCGGGTTGCGTTGCTGTGGGCGAAACGAAGGAAGAGGTCCTTCAGCTGATTCGCGAGGCTATCGACTTTCACATCGAGGGCATGCGTCAGGATGGTCTTCCCATCCCCGAGCCGAGCTCATCGAGCGAATTGGTCAGAGTGTAGCCGGCCGCCTAACACGCGCGTGCAGCGGACTCGCTCATCGCCTTCGGCTCTTCGCTCGCCGCTGACGCGCCACCCGTTAGGCCGCGCTAGGGGACGTCGGTCGCTGAATGATCCTTGCGAGCTCGCGCCTCGTGGCTCCGGTGGCTACCAAGGAGCGCAGGAGCAGGTCGAGAGCGACAGTCGAATCGGCAGCCTCCATCTTCGCCACACGAGATTGGCTGGAGCCAATGAGCTTGGCAAGGCGAGCCTGGGTCAGATGTCGGGCTTCTCGCCTCAGGCGAAGGCCGCGGGCGAGCACCAGCCTGAGTTCGACGAGCTCGGCTTCCTGCTTGGAGAGCCCCAGGAGCTGATCGGCCGTACCAATCTGCCAGCCGGCGGACTCGAGTTTCTTCCTTTTCGCGGCTTTCATCGTTCACCTCACGTGTTCGTCGTAGTGCTTCAGTCGCCGTCGGCAGTCGTCAATAACGAGCCTGGGCGTGGTGGCTGTCTTCTTGTCGAAGATCTCGAGAATCAATATGGCGTTGCGCTCGACCCGGTAGACGATTCGCCAGGTGTGGTCGCGATCCCGAATCCGAAGTTCGTGGCAACGGGTCCCGATCGTAGCCATCGGGCGAGACTGCGGAAGACTCAATCGCTCGCCCTGCTGAAGTCTCCTCAGGAGATATCCGGCTTCGACTCGCGCCGCGGCGGAAAACGGAGGAGTCTTGATCTCGCCCTTTCGCCATGCGAGGGGTTTTTCCATTGCCCCGGCGAGCGTATGTCAGTTCTGACATATTGTCAAGCGGAAGAGCGGGCGCCGCCTAACACGCGGGTGCAGCGGACTCGCTCATCGCCTTCGGCTCTTCGCTCGCCGCTGACCCGCCACCCGTTAGGCCTCACAAGCTATGTCTGTCGTTGACTTCTACGATCAACTGTGTCCCTTTTACCACCTGATCTATCCTGATTGGGAAGCGAGCATCCAGCGTCAAGCGGTTCAGATCGACGCCGTGGTCCGGGAGGTCTGGGGAACTCAGGTGAGGAGCATCCTTGACGCCACGTGCGGAATCGGCACACAGGCGATTGGCTTGTCGCAGCTTGGGTACTCCGTGTCGGCGTCGGATATTTCGCCTCGGCCGGTGCAGCGCGCTAAGCAGGAGGCAGAAGAGCGCGGCTTGAGCATCGCATTCGGCGTCGCGGACTTGAGGACCCTTTCGTCAAGCTATCGGGAGCCCTTCGACTTGGTCATCGCGTGCGACAATTCGATTCCCCATCTGCTTTCCGATGAGGAGATCCGCGAGGCCTTCGAGGAGATGTACCGTTGCACCACTTCGGGTGGAGGCGTTCTGATCTCGGTGCGCGATTACGATTCCTCGAAGGGCGCCGGAGCGGAGGTCGTTCCTTACGGTCTGCGAACCGACGGCGGGCGCCGGTTTCTGGTGTTTCAAGTGTGGGAGTTTCACGGGTCGATTTACGATCTGTCCATGTACTTTGTCGAAGACGATGGTCAGTCCAAATGTGCCGTCCACATAATGAGATCCAAGTACTACGCGGTGCCAGTGGCGCGACTTGTCGAGCTCATGACTGAGGCGGGGTTTCGAGACGTTCGTCGGTTCGACGACAGGTTCTTTCAGCCACTGATCGTGGGCTCGAAAGTTGGGTGAGGCCTAACACGCGCATGCAGCGGACTCGCTCGTCGGCTTCGCCTCCTCGCTCGCCGCTGATGCACAGCTCGTTAGGCGCGCTGGTCAAATGAGCGGCATTCGGCCCGGAGCGCTGCTGCTGATCTGCGCCTGCCTTGTCGCGGTTGCCGTGCCTGTCGGCATCTCGCTCTGGGAATCGACCGGTCGCTTCATAGGTGGCGTGACGATGATCGGAAGCTCGGACGGTCAACCGCGGGAGATCGGAAGGGCCGGGCTATTCGTGCTTGCCGGCGTAATCTCCGCCTTGGTCTACCTCGTCCTCGCCGGCATGGCACTCTTACTTGTTCGGCGGTACGGGCGCGGCGTCCAGAATGTCGCTCTGCTAATCATCGTCCCATTGGCGCTCGCCCTCGTCTGGCTCCGGGTGACAAGATGAGCGCGCCCAACACGCGGGTGCAGCGGACTCGCTCATCGCCTTCGGCTCTTCGCTCGCCGCTGACCCGCCACCCGTTAGGCCGCCCTAAGAAGGGAATCCTCTGGTCGTGAAAGGAGCCATCGTATGGAGACTCAGCTAGATGTGCTGGCCGTCGATGCGGTCTTGAAAGCACGGCGGGTGAAGCGGCGTGCGGAGCTTCGTGACCTAGCCGCAGGGCGGTGGACGTGGCGATCAGCGGTGGTCGGAATCGGCATCGCCGCGGTTTGGTGGCTCTGGTCTCGCTGGCTGGATGCCCGGCATCTTGATTTAGGGCTGATTCCTCTAATCGCGTTTCTCACGATCGTAGCCGGTCTCACTGATGCCAGAACTTCCCGGAGGCTGGACGCGATCCTAGAACTGTTGGAAGAGCGCGTAACTGATCAGAGCGACAAGGCCGCCTAACATGCGGGTGCAGCGGACTCGTTCGTCGCCTTCGGCTCCTCGCTCGCCGCTGACGCGCTGCCCGTTAGGCAGCACTTGGCATAGGGAGGTCGTAGATGAAACGTAGCGGCTATCAGACGGTCTCGGGACTCGCGTTCGGGCTCATCACGTTGGGGCAAGGGATTCGGGCGGTGCGTGAGTTACCAGTTCAGGTTGGCGCCACATCAATCCCGGTGTGGGTGTCCTGGGTCGCGGTCGTGGTTGCAGGCGGCCTCTGCCTCTGGGCTTTTCGATCCTCGGCGGTAAATCAGGGTGCTGCCTAACACGCGCGTGCAGCGGACTCGCTCGTCGCCTTCGGCTCCTCGCTCGCCGCTGACGCGCTGCCCGTTAGGCCGCACGAAGCCGCGGTGCCGCCCCAGCCTCAGCTTGCGGTAGATGCGCCATTGGCGTATAGTTCGGCACGCGCTTTGTCGAGACGCCGATCTTCACTTCTCGGCTCGGCGCGTATCTGGATGACGAGTCATATCGGGCTCTACAGCTGGCTCTGGCTCTTCGGCCCGAACAGGGGCCAGTCATTCCTGGCTCGCGCTGCCTCCGCAAGCTCCGCTGGGGTGCGACGGGCCGCGGTAAGCGAGGCGGCCTTCGGGTGATCTATCACTGGGATGCCAGGAACGAAGTGGCGTACATGTTGTATGCCTATGCGAAGAACGAGCAGGGTGATCTGACCGCAGGGCAGGTCAAGGCACTTTCAAGGCTTGTTCGGGAGGAGCTGGAATGAAGGAAGCGGCGTTCAAGGAGCTGCTAACGAGTGTTCGGCAGGCTGGTCGAATTCGACGGGGGACGTTGAGGGCATCTCGGGTAACGACGTTTCGGCCAGCGGACGTCAAGGCAGTGCGCGCTCGGCTCGGACAGTCGCAGACCGAATTTGCGCTGATGATCGGTGTGAGTGTAGCGACGCTGAGGAACTGGGAGCAGGGGCGGCGTGTTCCAGAAGGGCCGGCTCTTGCTCTTCTCCGGGTGGCGGAGCGGAACCCTCGTGCGGTGTCGTCCGCGCTTCACGGCGGCCGGCGGGGTGCCGCCTAACACGCGCGTGCAGCGGACTCGCTCATCGCCTTCGGCTCTTCGCCCGCCGCTGACGCGCCACCCGTTAGGCGGCCCCTGGGCCTTGACGTCATAACGTCAAAGCGCTAGAATAACAGCATGACTAGCGCTAAACGAGCGACGGTGTATTTCGAACCCGACATCCATCGGGCCTTGCGGCTCAAGGCGGCGGCATTGGACAAGTCGATCTCGGACATGGTGAACGACGCGGTCAAGTTGACCTTGGCTGAGGATGCCGAGGATCTGGAGGCGATCGAGTCCCGCACGCGAGAGCCGAATCTCGACTTTGAGCAGTTCGTAAAGGCTCTCAAACGTCGTGGCAAGTTATAGGGTCCTGATCAAGCCGTCCGCGGCCAAGGAGATCGAGGCCGTTGACCAAAAGAAAGACCGGCAGGGCATCGTCGCGAGCATCTTGGCGCTGGCCAAGGAGCCACGCCCTGCCGGGTGCGACAAGCTGGCGGGGGCGGGCGATCGCTATCGGGTCCGGGTCGGCCGGTATCGGGTTGTGTACACGATCGCTGATGCCGAGCTGCAGGTGCTCGTCGTACGAGTCGCAGACCGTAACGACGTCTATCGATAGCCCGCCTAACACGCG
Organism: uncultured Acidobacteriota bacterium; assembly: GCA_963736455.1. GTDB lineage: Bacteria > Acidobacteriota > Thermoanaerobaculia > UBA5066 > Gp7-AA6 > DAHUXD01. The sequence goes on along the minus strand of CAVTON010000001.1, from coordinate 2,213,068 downwards.
GGTGCAGCGGACTCGCTCATCGCCTTCGGCTCTTCGCTCGCCGCTGACGCGCCACCCGTTAGGCCCCACCAAATGCGCACCATAGGCTGAAAGGACGTCACGTGGAGAGCTCATTCGAACCCAAAGGCGAGGTCCTCCAGATCGCGAAAGCCTACGCACTCGATGCTATCGACTTCGCACGAGAGAACTTCAAGCTCACACTGGACTGGAGCGACTCGTCCATCCGGCATGTCGGGACGCCGTCGGCTTCGCCGCCGTCGCCGCTGAGCCGAAAGCCGTAGGGCTGCGCAACCAACGATGGAGTGAAATCTGTGAATGTGCTCGTGTTCGGCGCATCGGGTGCGACCGGGAATGAGGTAGTACTGCGCGCGCTTGACCGCGGGCATACGGTTGTCGCATTCGTTCGGCACCCCGAAAAGTTCGCAATCAAGCATGCCAACCTCACTCTGGCGATCGGCGACGTGACGGAGTACGAGTTGGTGGAGCGTGCCGTCAGGGGTCAGGATGCCGTCGCTAGTGCGCTGGGCTCTGGCAATTCCTTGAGTTCCCACCCGACCTTGATCGATGGCGTGCAGAACATTGTTCGAGCAATGGATCACGCAGGAGTACGCCGGTTCGTTCACTTGTCGATGCTCGGCGTCGGTAGCAGCGGCAAGCAGCTGGGCCTCGTGGATAGGTACATCGTGATGCCGCTCCTGTTGCGCAACGTGCTGACGGACCACGCGAAAGAAGAAGACCTTATCAAGCAGAGCACCTTGGATTGGGTGATCGTACGTCCCCCGCGATTAACGAACGGGCCGTACACGGGGAGATATCAAAGCGGTGAGGATGTCAGGGGAGGAACACTTCTGGCATCAATATCACGTGCCGACGTGGCGGACTTCATGGTGAAGCAGTTGACGGACGATCGATATGTGCATCGAACGCCGGCGGTGCTGTACTGATTGATTGTCATGTAGGCAACGGCGCAGCCGAACATCTCAATCCAGCGGAGGCGCTGCGCGCGCCGCTGATTTCAAGCGTTAGGCCGGGGCAAGGTGAATTGGGACCTGAACGCATGAGTCAGAGCTTCCGTCCCGGCGCACGGACCTAGTATACCGAGCGAGTCGCCATCGTCCCACTTCAGTGCCGAACTCGAGGACGATGGCGATGCCGGCTATTTCTACGCGTACGACCGCGCCCGGCAGGAGTCACCAATCCTGGGTGCAGTTCACCAGCAGCCTTCACGAGGTGACGGGTTCGGTCGTCGAGGTCGCGTGGTCGGCCGATGGTGTGAAGGCGGCCCTTCTTATCAATGGCGATCCCCATGCCGTTATCGACTGTCCAGAGCAGTGCTCGTCTTGTCGCACTGGGTTCCCGGCAGCTCAGCCACGTTGGCGGCGCGGCGAGTGGAGCGAGAATCTCGTGGAGTCGTTCTGAGGAAGGCCCGGCCCAACCCGCGGCTGCAGCGGACGCCGTCGGCTTGGCCGCCGTCGCCGCTGAGCCGCCAACCGCTAGGCCGCCGTGATACGCGGCGCTCAGGGTGCTCCTCATTGCTCTCGTCTGGCGGATAGGCTTTGGGCTACTGGCGGCGACGGTTCTGGGCGTCGTCACAATTGGTGGCTGGTGGTGGCAATACCGCAAAGGCCGGACGGCCTAACATGCGGGTGCAGCGGACTCGCTCGTCGGCTTCGCCTTCTCACTCGCCACTGACGCGCAACCCGTTAGGCGCGGGAACACCATGGGGAAGCGAAGTTCTGGATAAAGCCGCAGATCGAGCTCCGGGCGAATTACGGCCTGCCAGAGCATGAGATTGCTAGAATTCGTGAAGTCATAGAGAGACGTCAGGATGAAATCCGAAGAGCTTGGCGCACGCAGTTCTCAGGTTGAAGTTGCGAACATCTCGACGCAGGGCTTCTGGCTCCTCCTTGGCGACAGGGAGTTGTTCCTGTCGTTCAAGGACTTCCCTTGGTTCGAGAGCGTGCCAGTCACGAAGATTCTCGAGGTCGAGTGGCCGCAGGCTGATCACCTCTACTGGCCAGAGCTTGATGTCGATCTCTCGGTGGAGTCCATCGAACATCCCGAGCGCTTCCCGTTGGTGTCCGTCGCCCGCGCCTAACACGCGCGTGCTGCGGACTCGCTCATCGCCTTCGGCTCTTCGCTCGCCGCTGACCCGCTGCCCGTTAGGCAACCCCTCAGAACCTTTTGTGGGCCTCGTTCCCGAGTGGTAGACTCATTGTAGATACGGAGGCGTCATGAGGACGAGGGTGCAGAAGTGGGGAAACAGTCTCGCGGTGAGAATCCCAAAGCCATTCGCGGAGGGTGCAGGCCTGAAGCTTGCCACGGAGGTCGAGGTGTCGCTGGAGAAAGGGACGCTGCGATTTTCAGCGGTTCGGCCGCGGTGGCAGTTGCGAGCGCTCGTTTCCAAGGTGACGACGCGGAACCGGCATGCTGAGGCGGACTTCGGTAAGCCCGTTGGCCGAGAGTCCTGGTAGGCAAGCGATGGCGTACGTGCCCGAGCGTGGCGACCTGGTTTGGATCAGCTTGAATCCCCAAGCGGGGCACGAGCTGGCTGGACGCCGGCCGGCCATTGTCGTTTCGCCCAAGTCGTACAACGGAAAAGTTGGCCTCGGCCTGTTCTGTCCGATCACGAGCCACGTGAAGGGCTACCCGTTTGAAGTCGTCGTGCCGCAAGGTCTGCCGATTGGTGGAGTGGTTTTGGCAGATCAGGTGAAGAGTCTGGATTGGCGCGCGCGAAAGGCTGAATTTGCTGGCCGGCTGCCTGCCGATGCTAGAGATGAAGTCCTCGGCAAACTCGGAGCCCTGTTGGAGCCGTGATGCATGGGTCGCCTAACACGCGCGTGCAGCGGACTCGCTCATGGCCTCGGCTCTTCGCTCGCCGCTGACGCGCCACCCGTTAGGCGACTCCGGAACAATTGGAGGTACTAGTGGACTGTAACGTCTGATGTGGGAGTGATTCGTCTGGAAGGATCGAAGTACTTCCACTTCACGGTTTTGGGTGCCTGGTTGTAGTGACGGATGTAGCGCATGAGTTTTCGCTTCAGGTCTGGGACGGAAGTGAAGACGCCACGGGTGATGACGTCCCGCTCGATCTTGACGAACCAGAGTTCCACCTGATTGAGCCAGGAGGAGTAGGTCGGAGTGAAGTGCATGTGGACGTTACGGTGACGTTGGAGGAAGTCGGCGACCTGGCCGGTTTTGTGCGCGGAGAGGTTGTCGGCGATCACGTGGATTTCTTTGCCTCGGGGCTGGTTGACGACGATATCGGTCAAGAAGGCGACGAACTCAGCCGAGGTGTGGCGGGCAGCCGTCTTGCCGAGGACTTCCCCGGTTCGAGTGTTGAAAGCCGCGTACAACGAGAGCGTGCCGTGCCGGTAGTACTCGAAGCCATGCCGTTCGGCGCGCCCTGGCGAGAGAGGCAACACGGGATCGAGCCGATCGAGTGCCTGGATGGCGGTTTTCTCATCGACACAGAACACCGCGGCATGCTGCGGCGGGTGCAGATAGAGCGCAAGGATGTCGGCGGCCTTTGTCTCGAAGTCGGGGTCATCGGAAGCCATGTACCGATCCAGCCGGTGCGGCTTGAGGCTGTGCCTGCGCCACACCCGGGCGATCATCATGTGAGACACCGAAAGCCGCTCGCCAAGCTTGCGGGTGCTCCAGTGCGTCGAACCGTCCGCGGGCTTGCGCTTGACGGTCCACTCGAGGATCCGAGCTTCCAGCTGCGGCGTCAGGATCTTTGCGCCTTGCCCGGCGTGGCGCGAGAACAGGCCCGCCAGCCGCTCGGCCACGAAACGCTTACTCCAGCGGTCGATAAACGCGTCGTTGCAGGCGAGCTTGTCGCGGATCTCTGCCCAGGTGTCCCCGGCCTCGAGCCTCAGAATCAGCCGCGCGCGACGCGCATCGTCCGCTCGACCGGCCTGACTCGTCGCTCGCTGCGTCAGCTCCAACCGCTCGCCTTTCGACAAGGTAATCGTGCCGCTCATGGGCACGATCATACTATCGTTTTAACTGTTACGGTTCACTAGTTTCACGTAGCCCCGGCCAGAATGTGAGCCAGGCCTTCCGGGGCGAGCAGCGCGCCGAGGTCAGCCGTGAGGACCGATTGCCCACTCGCTGGTGCTGTGCCACGACGGATCGATGTCGAGACCAATAAGCCACGCGGCCGACCGCGAGATCGACGAGTTCATGACCGTCCCACGCTCGCGCCCAGGGCGACGAGAAGCTCGTCCAGTTGCTCGAACGTCTCTCCCATCGCATCCGCCGCCCCGGTGCCGGCGGCGTCGAGAGCTTCCTTCGAGGGATAAAGCTCGTGCATGACCAGCAGCGTCTTGCCGCCTTTTTCCGCGAAGGTCACCGTCGTGACGGAACCCTCGTCACTTTCCTCATTGGTCCAAACGAGGCGCGAGTGCGGTGTGACTTCCTTGTACGTGCCGAAGAACGCCGCCTGCGAGTCCCCGTGTGCGAACTCCAAACGGTACCTGCCCCCGACACGAACGTCCATTTCGCAGGAAAGCAGGGACATTCCCATCGACTTCGGCACCCACCACTGCCTGAACAGCTCGGGCTTGGTCCACGCCTCGAACACAAGGCGTGCCGGGCCGTTGAAAGTTCGCGTGACGACGAGCTCACGCTCGGACTTCCGTTCCACAGTCGTGCGGTTCTTCATCGGTGCGGCCTCACTCTCTCTTCTTGCGTCCATCGACCCTCTCCTTTCGTTTCAATTCCTCGACAACCCTCTCCAACTCGTCGAAACGTGCATCCCAGAGCTGGCGGTACCTCTCGAGCCATGCCGTCTCTTCCTCCAATCGGCGCGGGCCAAGCTTGCAGGTCCGCACGCGCCCGAGCTTCTCCGTGGTGACGAGCCCGGACTGCTCCAGGACTCCGACGTGCTTCTTGATGCCCGTGAGGGTCATGTGGAACTTCTCGGCAAGCTCCGTGATCGAAGCGTCGGAACGTCCCAGCTGCTCCAGAACGCCGCGTCGGGTCGCATCCGAGAGCGCGGCGAACGAGGCATCGAGGCGGGCTCGCATATACTGAACCATTAGGTTCAGTATAGTACGCATGGAGGCGGCATGCAAGGGGGAGCCCAACCGCGGCTTCGTTTTCGACGGCGGTCATCCTCGAGGGCGCTCGTCCCTTCTCGGAGACAACCGACGTGCGGGCAGCAGTTCGGCGCCCGAAATCGAAGCTCCATCTCAGGATAGGAACCGGTGAGATGATCGAGGTGTCCCAAACCTGAGCACGCGGATGAGCGAAGGTGGCGAAAACCTCGACCCAGTCAGGATGCGAGACGCCGCATCGTGGCGGAAGCTGCGGGCCTCGCGCGGGAGAGTTCTGCGCGGTCCAGCGTCCCAGAATGTGCGGCCGCCTAACATGCGCGTGCAGCGGCCTCGCTCTTCGCCTTCGGCTCATCGCTCGCCGCTTGTACGCTGCCCGTTAGGCGACCCGAAATGAGCATGTGGTCACAGCTTCGGTCGTGGGTGTCGTGGCCTACGGAGGCTCTTCTCGTGGGTCCCGAACACCTCGTCGCCGCAGAAGTGGGGCGCGTGGCTCGGCTCCTTCGTGCTGGGATTGGTTGTTGGGGCAGCGTCCTGTCGTAACGTGGGCAAAGCGGCTTTCACGCTGAGCAACAGTGCGAATCCATTCGAAGTCACGTTTGTCTGGGCGGCCGCTTCGTTCCTGCCCTTGGTGTTCTTCGGGCTCTTGCTGCCGCGGATCGCCGGCCCCCTTCTGGTCCTGGCGTCGCTAGTGATTGCCGTCTGCGCTCTCCCTGGCAGTCGGTTCGAGGTCGTTTCAGCGGTGGGAGCTGTCCTAATTCTGGCCCTGCCGATGTGCGTAGTGGGCTGCGGGTTCATATGGTCCGGCCTGCGACCTGAGCCCACACCCGGGGGCGGGTCGGGTGGGGTCGCCTAACACGCGCGTGCCGCGGACTCGCTCATCGCCGTCGGCTCCTCGTTCGCCGCTGACGCGCTGCCCGTCAGGCGGCCGAAGTGACGCTTCAGCGTCGGGGAGTCGGCTGGGGCTGAGAAGCCTTCGCCTCCTCGAGTCTCCAGCCGCCACGGAGGTTTTCCGCGTTGCAATAGTTAGAGGCGCATGCGTTACCATTCAGACAGCTCAGCGCTACCTCGCACGCCTGCTTCGGCGTCTTTCCCGCGGCCATCGGGACGGTCTGTCTGCACCATCCGGAGTAACCGGGATTGCTGAAAGCGCAATCGGCCTTGGGCGCACTGTCCGGGGGCGCGCCCGCGGCTCGTGTCTCAAAAACCAGCAGCAGAGCCAACAGGGCAAGAGGCCAAATGGTGAGGCGCAAGATCCGTCCCATGCATTCCTCCGTCCTCTAATGAACCGCAGAAGTCGGGTCGGCATCGGGCAATCTACCACCGCTCCAACGGTCACACACTCGCCGCCGCCTAACATGCGGGTGCAGCGGACTAGCACATCGCCTCCGGCTCTTGGCTCGCCGCTGACTCGCCGCCCGTTGGGCGGCGTAAGATACCCTCGGAAATGAGCCACGCATAACGACAAATCCTCCAATCAATCATTGAGCCCAACGGCGAGAGTGAGCCATGTGTAACGCGATGCGGAGCAACAGCAAGCCGGCTAGGCCGAGAATGGATGTCTTAATGCGGAAACCGCGTGGCCCGCGCGCGGGAAGCGCACCAGGTCTCGTAAGGAGGCTATGGCCTCTGGCGGTGCTGACCCTTTGGGCCGGCCCGTCATATGCCGATCCCGCACCCGCAGCACCCTCCTATCCGGCCATGGCGCCGGTCGAACAATATCGAATGGTGGATTCGGCGGCTGAGATCGCCCTCTCGCGTAGCGCAGCCCCGGCCTCGGTCTCGGACAAGGCCGAGATCCTGGTGCTCGGTGCTCATGGCTATGAGACCGCGGTAAAAGGCACGAACGGCTTCGTCTGCTACGTGGGCAGGTCCTGGGAGAACGATATCTCCAACCCGGAATTCTGGAACCCGAAGAACCGTGCTCCCGAGTGTGTCAACGCGGTGGCGGCGCGTTGGTATCTTCCTTACTATCTCCAGCGCACACAGTGGGTGCTGTCCGGCGTCTCAAGGGCCGAGATGGTCGACCGGACCAGGGCCGCGATCGCCGCGAAGCAGATCACGGCCCCGGAAGCCGGCGCCATGTGCTTCATGCTATCGAAGCAGGGATATCTGGGTGATGGCGCCGGAGGCGCCTGGCATCCGCACGTGATGTTCTGGGCCCCCCGGGGCCCCGGCTCGGAATGGGGGGCAGACCTTCCCGGCTCGCCCGTATTGTCAGCCCCCAGTGACCTCATGCCGTTCACCATTTTCTTCGTGCCGGTGCGTAGCTGGTCGGACGGAACACTCGCGGAGTACGGCACCCACCACCACTAGAGCGCCGGTGCCAAGATGGAACGATCGACAGGGCTTCAGGGAAGGCCGATGGGGGCTTCGTCGTCGCCGCCTGACACGCGCGTGCAGCGGACTCGCTCTTCGCTTTCGCTTCCTCGCTCGCCGCTGACGCGCCGCCCGTTAGGCGGCTCTTTAGCACTCCCATGAGCGCATGAGCGTCGCGGCGGCAGTCGTGGTTGTCGCGTTTGGCCTCTCCCTCATCGCATTCCCCGGCGTGGCCTTTGCGAATCCGGCGATTGCCGAGCGATTCTTGACAGCGTTTGCGAGCTCAGCGCGCACGCACTACGCGGAGCAGGCTGTTCGCTTGCTAGTCGGGGCAGCACTTGTCGTACGCTCGCCGATCATGTGGCAAGCCAGGTTGTTTTGGCTCGTCGGGTGGGCCGTCGTCGTTAGCTCTGCGGTGTTGCTGTGCGTTCCGTGGCAGTGGCACCATCGGTTGGGAGAGCGGGTGCGACCGCTGCTCGGTCGACACCTCAGGTTGTACGCCGTAGGGTCATTCGCATTCGGCGCTCTCCTGCTTTACGGGGTGTTTGCCGGTGGTTGAGCCGCCTAACACGCGCGTGCAGCGGACTCGCTCATCGCCTTCGGCTCGTCACTTGCCGCTGATGCTCTGGCCGTTAGGCGCGGAGCACAATTAGTTTTACGTTCTTCTGTAGTGCGGCATTCGAGTGTTCTTCTTCTCGCGAGAGTAAAGCCGGATGCATGTCCAGTCCAATCGGCTCAGGTGGAAGCGAAGTTCTGGATAGAGCCGCAGATCGAGCTACAGGCGAATTACGGCCTGCCAGAGCACGAGATTGCTAGAATTCGTGAAGTCATAGAGGTACTACAGGATGAAATCCGAAGAGCGTGGCGAGCGCACTTCTCGTGTTGAAGTTGCGAACATCTCGAGACAGCGCTTCTCGCTGCTCCTTGGCGATAGAGAGTTGTTCCTGTCGTTCAAGCACTTCCCCTGGTTCGAGAGCGCGCCAGTCGCGAAGATCCTCAAGGTTGAGTGGCCTCAGACCGATCACCTCTACTAGCCCGAGCTCGATATCGATCTCTCTGTCGAGTCCATCGAAAATCCCGAGCGCTTCCCGCTAGTATCCGTTGCCCGCGCCTAACACGCGCATGGACTCGTTCGTCGGCTTCACCTCCTCACTCGCAGCTGACGCGCCGCCCGTTAGGCGCCACCAAGTATTGGAGGCCTTAGATGGTCGACTTCGTAACCGGAGAGCCTGCGCTTTCAGATTTGCTTGAACAGTATCCATCAGGTGTGCAGGAGACCGTCTATGCGGCTCGGCGGGTTGTCTTTTCGGTCCTCCCGGGTGCGTGCGAGGTCGTGGATGTCAAGGCACGTGTGATTGGGTATGGTTACGGTACGGGCTATCGAGACATGATCTGTACGCTGATCCTCAGCAAGCGCGGCGTGAAGCTGGGCCTGGTCGGCGGCGCGTCGCTTCCGGACCCGCAATGCCTCATGGAGGGGGAAGGTAAGGTGCATCGTCACGTTCCCTTGGCCTCCGCAGAGGATCTCGGCCGCAAGGGCTTGAGACCCTTACTGCGGGCAGCATTGGCGGCATCGCGAAAGCGTTCGCGGGGTGGCGCCTAACAGGCGCGTGCAGTGGACTCACTCGTCGGCTTCGCCTCTTTGAAGCACCTCGCATCTTCGCGGTTCTGGGCCATTTTGGTGCAGCGATGACACAGGGGCCAGTTGTTGATCGATCTTCGCTGGAGGGATTGGTCGAAACTGGGATGCTGGCGCTGGAGAGCCTTCACCCCGGCGGTCTGGAAACAACCGAGCAGCTCGCCAAGCTATGCAGCATTCAGCGAGGGCGCCTCAGTGCTGGACGTTGCCTGCGGGACAGGGGAGACCGCGTGCTTCCTGGCCGAGACATTCGGCGCTCGCGTTCTTGGAGTCGACCGTTCCGACCGAGATGATTCGGCGGGCAGAAGCGAAGGCGAGTATGAGAGGAGTGGAGGTGACATTCAAGAACGCGGATGCTGCAGACCTACCGTTCAACGATGCCGAGTTCGATGCGGCTATCTGTGAATGCACGCTGTGTTTCCTCGACAAGCCGCGTGTACTCGGCGAAATGGCCCGGGTAGTCCGTCCGGGGGGATGCGTCGGCATGCACGATCTGTACTGGAAGGAAGGAGCCTCCGGATGAGTCTGAAACGCACCCTCGCAGAGATTGAGGGCGAGAAACCGGAAACGTTCGAAGGCTGGCGGCGACTGTTTGAGAGTGCCGGCCTGGTGCAGATCGCCGCCATCGACAAGTCCGAGGTTATGTCGCGCTGGATGCAGGAGTCCAGGAAACAGCTTGGTTTGACTGGACAGCTCATACTGGTCCTGAACATTATCCGCCGGTGGGGATTGCGCGGCGCATGGAGAGTCTTGCGATCGGAGCGCGTGTTCTCAAGCGATCGTCTTGGCTATGTCCTCGTCGTCGGCACGAAGCGATGAGGTCCTGTCCGGCGCGTGCAGCGGACTCGCTCGTCGGCTTCGCCTCCTCGCTCGCCGCTGGCGCGCCGCCCGGTTAGGCGCGGGAACACCCTGAGTCCTAAGGTCTTCCGGGAGGGCGCCATTCGAGTCTTCTTCTTCTCACGCGAGGAGAGCCGGATGCGAAGTTCTGGACGAGGCAGGGCTTCTGGCTTCTCCCTGGCGACTGGGAGTTGTTCCTGTCGTTCAAGGACTTCCCCTGGTTCGAGAGCGCGCCAGTCGCCAAGATCCTCAGGGTTGAATGGCCTCAGGCCGATCACCTCTACTGGCCCGAGCTCGATGTCGATCTCTCGGTGGAGTCCATCGAACATCCCGAGCGCTCCCCTCTTGTGTCTGTTGCCCGCGCCTAACACGCGCGTGCAGCGGACTCGTTCATCGCCTTCGGCTCTTCACTTGCCGCTGATGCTCTGGCCCTTAGGCGGCCGAAAGCGTGGTTGGCCGATCTCGACGCTTGCCCGGCGCCAGCAAGTGGACGAACTCACGGCGGATGAGGTCCAGGCATGATGAGACCAGCGAACATCTACTTCGCGCTCGCTGCGATGTGCTCGGTGGTCGCATGCACGAGAACGCCCCCGAGCCGTCCGCCGAGCGGGCCTACCGGTGGAGCGTCCTTCCAGACGACGCCGTGTCCCCAACCAAACATCGCTGGTTTCCCCGACCTCGATTTCCCGTCGGGTGTTCAGTGCGGCTACCTCACCGTGCTCGAGAACCGGGCCAAGCCGGACGGGCGCCGGATTCGCATCTTCGTGATGCGCGCACCCGCTGTCTCGTCCAAGCCAAGATCCGATCCGATCGTGTACCTCTCGGGCGGGCCCGGTGGTGCCGGGTCATTCGAAGTCGCGTTCATGGTCAAGCACGGCCTCAACGCCGACCGCGAGGTCATCTTCGTCGACCAGCGCGGCACGCACCGCGCCGACCCCCTCCTCGCATGCCCCGAATGGGAGCAGTTCTTGTACGACTCGGTCAGCGTTCCCTTTGCGGCGGAATCGACCACAGCCAGGGACAGCGCGGCGATGCGGGCGTGCCGCGACCGGCTGGCCGCGACGGGCGTCGACCTCGCGGCCTACAACACTACGGAGAACGCCGCCGACATCGCCGACCTCCGGGTGGCGCTGGGCATCGATAGCTGGAACGTCTACGGGGTCTCCTACGGATCGAGGCTCGCGTTGACCGTCCTGCGAGATCACCCACAGGGCATCCGCAGCGTGATTCTCGACTCGGTGTCACCGCCCACGAACAACATCGTCGAGAAGTGGTGGTCGGCTCCGGCCAGTTCGTTCAAGGCGATCTTCGCTGCGTGTGCTGCCCAACCGGCCTGCGCCGCGGCCTACCCGAACCTGGAAGCGGACTTCACGGCCACGGTGAACCGCCTCGACGCGACGCCCGCGATCGTGCAAGTCAAGGACGCATCCGGCTCAATGGTGCCGGTGAACGTCGACGGGTTTGCCCTGGCCTATACGGTGATCATGGCCAGCGAGCGCGGCGATGCCTCCCGCGTTCCCAGGATGATCGCCGACATCGCGCGAGGCGATCCGAGCGCGGTCGCCGCCGCATACCTCGAGTCGCGAGGCCCGTCGGAGTTCATCGGCCTGGCCGGCAGCGGTCTGGCCCTCACCGTGTTCTGCGCGGAGTCGGCCAATTTCACGACCGAAGCGGCCACGCTGGCGAAGGCGAAGGCGGCCCTTCCCGGCTTTCCGGAGCGGGTGCTGCGGGTGCAGCCCAAACAGGGGCGACTCTTCACCGAGTGCCCGATCTGGAACGTCGGAAAGGCAGCCCCGTCGGTGACCGCTCCGACCGTGAGCGACGTGCCGGTGCTGATCCTCGAAGGCACCTTCGATGCCGCCACAGCGCCCGAGTGGGTTGATCTGATCATCCCGGACCTCAAGAACTCTCAGGTGGTGGCGTTCCCATTCACGGGCCACTCTGTGCTCGGCAAGTCCACGTGCGCTCTCTCGATCATGGCCGCCTTCCTCGACAATCCGACCAGGCCGGTCGATCACACCTGCGCCGCACGAACCACGCTGACGTTCACCAGGTAGAGACAGCGAGGCGTGATGTGGCAATCAAGCCGGTCTATCCGACGTCATGAATGCTCACGGCGTCCCCGGCCGAACATGAGGCCGCCTAACCTGCGCGTGCAGCGGAATCGCTCGTCGGCTTCGCCTCCTCGCTCGCCGCTGACCCGCCGCCCGTCAGGCCGCTCGGAGGGTCCGAGTGCCTGAGAGTGGCGCCCATCCCATCGGGCCCGGCACCACCTCGGAGGAGGCTCTCGACCTCCTGGCGTCATGGAATGGGCCCAGAACCCGTGGCAAGGTGACCTTGGTTGTCCACCTGCTATTTGGTGGCGCCGGAAGTCTGTTTGGGCAATCGCTCTGCTCGTACTCGTGCTCTTCGTAAAGCGCGCGTCATAGCGATCGGTTTTGTCACACTCTTTGGTATCGTTGTCTTCGGAGAATGGGCTGCCGGTCTGGTGATGATGTTCTCAAGAATCGACGATGATGAAGGGGCCTAACACGCGCGTGCAGCGGGTTCGCCTATCGCCTTCGGCTCTTCGCTCGCCGCTGATGCGCTATCCGTTAGGCCGCGCCCAGGAGGTCGAGAGCGGCGGTCGAATCGGCAGCCTCCATTTTCGCCACACGAGGCGCTTACACGCGACCGTATCAGGGTTGAGAGAATGGTCACGCTACAGTTAGTTGCCACCAGTCTCGCGTCCCTCGGTTTCAGCGGTTTATTTGGCGCGTCGCTCTACGACACCGTCGTGCTCGCGCCCAACCTCAAAGGCGGGCCGGCCGCTCTCGAGCACGGGCGATTGTTCATGGCAAACGCAACGCCGGCGAATCTCTTTCGCGTTCTGTCCCCCACAACACAGGTTCTGTTGCTCGTGGCTGTTGTCGCCAACTGGCCTGGCCCCGACCGCCGATGGCCTCTGATCGGCGCGCTGGCGGCCCTCGTTCTCTGTGACGTGATCACGTTTACATACCACTATCCCCGACTCCGCGTAATGTTCGAAGCGCCGCTGACCGTAGCGTCGGAGCGCGTGGCTCTCGCCGCGAAGCAGTGGACCGCGGCGAATTACATACGTCTTGCACTTGTGCTTGGAGGGTGGTGCGCCACCCTGATCGCCCTCATGCGGCTCGTTCGAGCGCTGCATCCAGGGTCGAGCGCCTGACATGCGCGTGCAGGGGCCTCGCTCATCGCCTTCGGCTCTTCGCCCGCCGCTGACGGGCCACCCGTCAGGCGGCTGTTCATCACTGGCGTCTGTAATTGTCTGCAAGGAGCACCCGTGAGCAACCTCACCGACACGGAACTAAGTCAATTGCGTGACGCATCCCGCGATCCCGTAATCACCGATGGTGACAAGTACAAGGTGATCCTCGAAAACGACCGCGTCAGAGTTCTGGAATATCGGGACTCTCCCGGCCAGCGAACATCACCTCATCATCATCCCGATTACGTATTGTGTGCGCTCGGCACGTTCAAGCGGAAGTTTGTTTTCGCGGACGGCGGGGAGGCCATTCGTGATGTCCGTACTGGAGAGGTCGCGTGGGGCAAGGCTCACTCGCATATTGGCGAGAACGTCGGTTCCTCGGATACGTACGTTCTGATCGTCGAGCTCAAGTGATTCGGGTGTGCCTGGTGACCGCGTCGCGACCGGCCGCGTCATCATGGATGGCGCGCGGCTTAACACGCGCGTGCCGCGGACTCGTTCGTCGGCGTCGCCTCCTCGCTCGCCCCTGACCCGCTCGCCGTTAGGCGTCCAAGAGACAATGTTGTGGTAGGCGCACGAGTCACGAAGACGGTCGTGGTGGTGGTCGGCCTCCTCGTGTGGCTCGCTTCCTTCTGGTTCGTCGATCGCGGCAGTGTGGGATGGTGGCTAATCCCCGCATTCGGCCTGGCATGCGTCGTAGCTGTCGCGAGACAGGCGATAAGCGGGTACGTCAGTCGCCGCACCCAGCGTGACGCTCGCAAGTAGGCCGCCTCACATGCGGGTGCAGCGGACTCGCTCATCGCCTTCGTATGAAGTCAGCATTACGGTCGCGGAATGGAGTGATGAATCGCCGGTGCTTCCTCAGCCCGGGAAGGCGCTCGCCGCTGACCCGGCACCCGGTAAGGGATATCCTTTCGAAGTGGGAGTGCCGCAGGTTTTGCCTGTCAGCGGAGTGGTTTTGGCCGATCGGGTGAAGGGTCTGGATTGGCGCGCGCGAAAGGCTGAATTCGCTTCCCGGCTGCCTGCCGATGGGAGAGATGAAGTCCTCGGCAAACTCGGAGCCCTGTGGGAGCCGTGATGCGTGGGTCGCCGAGCACGCGCGCGCAGCGGCTCCTCGCTCGCCGCTGATGCGCAACCCGTTAGGCGTGGCCACCTTGTCCTGGGGTAGCGTCAAGTCGTGAAGGCTCGCCCGCCCAGCCCCCACGCACAGTTGTCCGCGTTCCTGTCGCGGTTCCCTCCCGAGATCGTCGCGCTGGTGAAGCGATGTCTGCCCAAACTCCGCCGCGCTTTTCCCGGCTCCTATCAGCTCGTTTACGACTACTCCCACTCTCTCGTGGTGGCGTTCGGTATGTCAGATCGCGGATACGAGGCCATCGTTGCCATGGCGATCTTTCCGCGCTGGGTCCGGCTGTACTTCGACAAGACCCTGCCCGACCCTAAAGGTCTTCTCGAGGGCTCTGGCGGCAAAGTGCGCAGCGTTGCTCTCAAGGCCGCATCAGACCTCGATCACGGGGATATCCGTGCACTAATCAAAGCTGCGATCAAGCACGCCGGGGTGACCTTCCCGCGCGCCCGCTCGACCCGCCTGGTCATCAAGTCGGAGTCGAAGAAGCGAAGACCGCGGAGAACCGGGCACGCCTAACACGCCCGTGCGGCGGGCTCGCTCATCGCCTTCGGCTCCTCGCTCGCCGCGGATGGGCGACCCGTCAGGCGACACGTAGGCGTTCATGTCTCTGGTCGTCCGATCACCGCTCTTGCGCGCCGGCCTGATCGCCGGCAGTCTGGCCTCGGTCGCCGCGGCGGCACTGACCTCGACGAGCGGTTTCCTGGTACTCGCTGTGCTGTTGCTGCTTCCCGTCGCCACGTCGCTGAGTCAGGCGGGTCGAATCGCCGCGTCCCTTCAAGGCATGAGGCGGCGAGCCATCAACGCTGTCGTCTGGGGCGTGCCAATTCTCGGGGCCGCAGCCGGCGCTCTGCGCGTGGAGTCGGTCGTCGCCCTGGGTGGCGGCCTCTTGATCCACCTGTCACACTCGGGCGAGGCCCGGACGCTGCTCAAAGTCGCTCAGCCACGGTCATGGCTGGTCGAGAACGGTCGGCTTGTCATCGACAACGCAGCGTACGTCCAGTGGCGGGGAAGAAGCTCGCACGGGCGCAAGGCTTTCCGGCAGCCACCATCAGTCCGGTGTCGTAGGGGCGTCGCCGGACATGCGCGTGCAGCGGACTCGCTCGTCGCCTTCGGCTCTTCGGTCGCCGATGACGCGCCGCCCGTTAGGCGGCGTTTCCGGGGGCGTATGAAGAAATCGATCGGAAAGACCCTCTTCGTCGTTGGAGTCGTGTTCGTCGCGATTGGAAGGAGGGACGTATGCCCAGCGTCAGGGAAGCACAAGCGCCCTTGCGGGCGCGATACAAGGCGGAGCCGTCCACGGCGCTCGTGGTCGATCGCGCGCGGTCCGCTCCGCACGACCTTGCCGATCCCTTCCACGCCGTGGTCATTCCGCAGGGAGCTTCGGATGGTCTGATCGTCGCGACGCACGCGGGACATGGCGGCCCTCACGATGGGCCGACTCCAGGAGACGTCCTCTGCGCCGCCCTCGCCTGTTGCTTCGAGCTCACGATCCGCATGGTCGCGAACTTGATGGGGCTGGAACTCACGACACTCGCCGTGGAAGTGGAGGGGGACGTCGATCGCCGCGGCTCCCTCGGCATGCCCGCCGTTCCTGTCGGCTTTCTCAAGATGCGAGTCCGGACGCGAGTCGGTGTGCTCGGGGCGGGCAGCTCAGAGATCGATCGGCTTCTGCGGACGGCGCAGCAGTGCTGTGTGGTGAGCCAGACGCTACGCGCCGGTATCCCCCTCGAGTACAGCGTGGTGACGTAGCGCGCGCGGCGCAAGGATAGAAATGTTCGGGTATGAATCACGGTGAGCGCCAGGCCGCCCGACACGCGGGTGCCGCGGACTCGCGCATCGCCCTCGGCTCTTCGCTCGCCGCCGACGCGCCACCCGTTGGGCCGCCCCATGGCGATTGGTACTCTTACGTCGTGCGACCCCTACGGTATTCCATCAACGTCACATTGGACGGGTGCTGCGATCATCGAGCGATGGTCGCGGACGAAGACGTGCATCGTCACGCGGCCGAGAACCTCGACCGGGCCGATGCCCTCCTGCTGGGCCGGGTGACTTACGAAATGATGGAGGCCGCGTGGCGGTCGCCGGCGCAGACGGGAGCGAGGCCTTCCTGGATGGAACCCTTCGCCCGGTCGATCGATGCGGCAAAGAAATACGTCGTATCGAGCACCCTGGAGCGGGTCGATTGGAACGCGGAGCTCGTGCGCGGGGATCCGGGGAAGGCCGTTCGAGAGCTCAAGCGGGAGTCGGGCAAGGGACTTATCGTGGGCGGCGTGAGGCTCCCGATGGCGTTGGCAGAGCTGGGATTGATCGATGAGTACGAGTTCGTGGTGCAGCCCAGGCTGGCGGGCCATGGGCCGACGTTGTTCGCGGGGCTATCGAAGCATGTCGACCTGAAGCTCGTGAGCCGGCTGGAGTTTGCCTCCGGGGCGGTGGCGATGCGGTATGAGCCGAGGAGGTAGCCATCCGTCGAAGCCGCTGCCCGGACAGTCTGGTGGGTCAAGGTCCGCGCAGCGGGACTCGCCCGTCGGCTTCGTGTGTTCGCTCGCCGCTGACCCGCCGCCCGTGAGGCCGCCGAAGAGGCATTACTCTCTCACCATCACGCATGAGGAGGTCCCATGACGCGAGTCACTGGCATCGGCGGCATCTTCTTCAAGGCCAAAGACGCTCCCTCACTGCAGGCCTGGTACAAGCGACACCTGGGAATCGACGTCCAGGCCTGGGGCGGAGCTGCCTTCGAGTGGACCGATGCCGAGGGCAAGCCGGCGGCAGGCACAACCGCCTGGTTGATCGACCCGCAAGAGAGCGATCACTTTGCTCCGAGCTCTGCGTCCTTCATGGTCAACTACCGGGTCGAGGACCTTCACGCCCTGGTCAAGGCCTTGAAGGAAGAAGGATGCAATGTGCTCGATAAGGTTGACGAATCCGAGTATGGCAAGTTTGCCTGGGTCATCGATCCAGAGGGAAACAAGGTCGAGCTCTGGCAGCCGCCGCGAGGCCAATGAGCAGGCTCGTGGATCCCGGCTGCGAACGGCGGCCTCAGCCTCCTGAATACGGCGTCGCGACCAACGGAGGATGAGGTCATGACGTGCAAAGGACTGCCTTGCCTGGACCTGCTGCAAGCGACGCCCGGGATCCTGCGAGGCCTGATGATCGAGCTGACCGAAGAGGACGCCCGGTGGAAGCCGAAACCCGACCGCTTCTCCGTGGCCGAAGTCCTGGCCCACCTCTCGCATTCCGAAGGTCACTGCTATCGGATGCGACTGGATCGTTTGATGGCGGAGAGCCGTCCCGAATTCGAGCCAGACGAGGCGCAGATGTATCTCGATCTGTACCGTGATGCCGACCCCAGGGACGCCTTCGCCGATTTCGAAAAGCAACGCGAGAACAACATAGAAGTTCTCCGCGATCTCCCTGCCGGAGCGGGCGAACGGATTGCCCTGCACAGGGAGTACGGGGAGATCACCCTGTCGCAGATGTTGAACGAATGGGCTTTGCACGATCTCGGCCACGTCCGCCAGATCGCCGAACTGGTCCGCGCCCGCAAGTACGAGGCCGGCGCCGGCGCCATGGCGGATGACTACAACCTGAAGCCCTGATCGACCATGCAGCCGATCCTCCTTGTCGTCTTCGCGGCCGAATTCCTCGCCGCCTCGGATGCGGGGACGAAGCGGATGCCGAGATGGAGGCCCCGATTGGGGCGCGTCGCTGATGGAAGTTGACGTCCGTTGTGAGATGACCATCGCGAGACCGCGTGACGTCGTAGCGGCGTACGCCGCCAACCCGGCCAACGCGACGGCCTGGTACGCCAACATCAAGTCCGTCGAATGGAAGACCGAACCGCCCCTGGTCATCGGTTCGCACATCGATTTTTCTGCCCACTTCCTCGGAAGGCGCCTGACCTATACCTACGAGATCGTCGAACTGGACTCCGGCCATCGGCTCGTCATGCGAGCCACCGAAGGGCCGTTTCCGATGGAGACGACCTACTCGTGGGAGTCGATCGGAGACTCCGCCACGCGCATGGTTCTGAGAAACCGTGGAGAGCCACGAGGTGTGTCCCGGCTCCTGGCCCCCCTGATGACCTTCGCCATGCGGAGAGCCATGCAAGCCGACCTCGAGCGCCTCAAGGTCCGCCTCGAGGCTGCCGATCCTGCAGCACCCGCAGCCCGATGATGACGGCCACGATCCGATCGCCGCGGTCGCGCCCATTGTGGCGCTGTCCAGGATGCGGCCGGCGCTTCGCCAACCGCAATCAGCGACACTTCTGCGGCTCGCGCCGCCCCCTTCGCGACCACTTCGCCGGCAAGCCGGAAGGCGTCACGTCGCTGTTCAGGCGCCTTCGGTCGGCCGTCGAGGCGTGCGGCCCCGTGCAAGTTCTGTCCGAGAAGTCTCGAATCGCGTTTCATGTCCGGATGTCGTTCATGGCCGTCTCGGTTCAGCGGACCGGTCTGCGCGGTCATCTCGTGCTTTCCGCAGTCAACACAGACCCGCGTTTTCTTCGAGTCGATACCATCTCCCGGCGCAATCATGTTCACCACTTTCGGCTCTCACGGCCGGAAGACATCGATCCGACGTTCGCTTCTTGGGTCGCGGAGGCTTATCGTGTGGGGGAGCAGAGGCACCTCGAGACGGGAGCCGAGACGTCGCACGCGCGTGCGTTGGATTCGCTCAGCAGGCGGCGTGACCAACGTCTCCGGCGACCACAGGACCGAAGATGAAAGTCGCCATCAACGGAATCGGAGTCGCGGGCCCGACGCTGGCGTACTGGCTGCGACGGTCCGGCCACGAGCCCGTGCTGTTCGAGAAGGCCCCGGCTCTGCGCACCGGAGGGTATCTGATCGACTTCTGGGGACTTGGCTATGACCTCGCGGAGCGCATGGGGCTCATCGCTGGTCTGCGCGAACGCTGTTACCTGATGCAGCGGATGAGCATGGTCGATGCCGACGGCCGCGAGGATGCGGAACTGGACGTGAGGCCGATGCGGGAGCGCCTTCACGGTCGCTTCATAAGCCTCGCGCGGGCCGACCTGGCGGAAGCCCTCTTCGACGCCTGCGACGGCATACGGACGCACTTCGGCGTCTCGATCTCGGCGATCGAGACGGATGGGGACGGAGTCATTGCCGCTCTCTCCGACGGCCGGCAGGAACGCTTCGATCTGGTCGTCGGAGCGGACGGGCTGCACTCTCGGGTTCGCGAGCTCGCATTCGGCCCGGAAGCCCGGTTCGAAGCGTTCCTGGGATGCTATGTGGCCGCCTTTCGAATCCCGGGCTATCCCCATCGCGACGAACTGACCTATGTCTCGCACACCGTGCCCAGGCGTCACGTCGCGAGGGTGGCGCTGCGAAACGACGAGACCCTGGTGTTGCTCCTGTGCCGGGCGGAGCTCATCGGCGCGGATCCTCCGCGAGATCGGCGGAAGGACGCGCTCCGCCGCGCGTTCGGCGACATGCGATGGGAGGTGCCGGAGATTCTGGACCGGATGGATGAGGCCGACGACGTCTACTTCGATCGCGTCAGCCAGGTCCACCTTCCGCGCTGGTCCGCCGGACGCGTGGGCCTGGTCGGCGACGCGGCCGCCTGCCCGTCGCTCCTCGCCGGGGAAGGCACCGGGCTGGCGATGGTCGAGGCCTACGTGCTCGCCGGAGAGCTTCACCGAGCCGGCGGCGATCTCGCGCGAGCCTTTGCGGCGTATGACGCCCGGCTGCGCGAGTTCGTGACCGCCAAGCAAAAGTCGGCCGTGCGGTTCCGCGGCTTCTTCATGCCGCCGACCGGGCTCGCGCTCAGGCTGCGCAACCTCTCCTTCAGCGCCCTTTCGGTCCCGTTCCTCGCGAAGCGCTGGCTGGCGCGCTCCCTGAAGGACGATCTTCAGTTGCCGGAATACCTGGTCGCGTGAGCGAGAGCGCCGGGTCGCGTGTCGACGGGGATCGTGCCCGGTCCGCTCGCGTTAGACTTCGAGGGTGGGCCCGCTCGGCGGCTTCGTGGGGCATCTTGTCGGCGGCCGATGAGCGCATCGCTCGAGCCTCCTCGGCCCGCGGGTGTCACCGCTCTCGGTTGCTTCTTCGTTTTCGGTGCGCTGGCGAGCGGGTTGTCGGCCGTCTCCCTCCTGACGCCGGGCGGATTCCTGGAGCCGATGTGGCGTCTCAACCCGCGGGGCCGCGAAGCCTTCGGGCGCATGGGACCCTGGGCACCGCTTCTCCTCGCCGCCGTCGGCCTGGCATGCGCATTCTCGGCCCTCGGCTTTCTGACAGGCAGACGCTGGGGCTACCTGCTCGGAATTGGTCTTCTGCTCGTCAATCTTGCCGGCGATCTCCTGAATGCGGCCTCGGGCGTCGAGCCGCGCGCCGTGGTCGGCGTGCCGATCGTCGCGCTGCTTCTCTGGTATCTCTCGTCGGGCAGCGTCAAGAGGTTCTTCTCATCCGCGCCACGAGGGGCCGCCTGAGATGCGCGCGAGGAGCGAAAGGGATCCGGAAGGCCGGGTCCTGATCCTCACCGGCACGTGCGGGAGCGGGAAGAGCACGGTGGCCGGGCTTCTGGCGGCGAGGGAGGGCTGGGTGCGGATCTCGGAGGATGAGGTCTGGGAGCGGCGATTCGGCCGGGATCGTGGAACGTTGGGCTCGCCCGAACACCGGCGCCGGCGCCGCGTCGTCCACGATGACGTGTTCGCGTCGGTGCGGCGGGCGCTCGCGCGTTCGAAACCGGTCGTCATCGATGCCACCGTTCACGAGAGCCCGCCGGAGTCCTTCCGAGAGTACCGTGCGTTCTTCGCGCGGAACCACATCGCATGGCGTCTGCGCGTCCTCCATCCGAAGCTCGAGGTGTCGATCGCCCGGGACTCGTCGCGCGGCGGCTGGAACGCCGGGCCCGACCGCGTCGCCTCGCTATACGCGAAATTCACGGGGGCCACGTTTCCCCGGGAGGTCTTCCTGGATACCTCCCTCGAGACACCGGTACAGACGATGGTGAGGGTGATCGCGAATGGCGCCTGACGCGCGCGTGCGCCGGACTCGCGCATCGAGCGGAGGGGCGCGGACCTGGCTCGGCGGGCTCGTGCTCGGCGCGATCGGGGCTCTGTCGTGTCGCTCCGCGGCCGCCCCGGCCGTGCCGCGGCCGGGTTCGAGCTTTGGACAGGGCCTGAGCCTCGCCATGTCGCTCGAGAGGGGGCTCGCGGCGGGCGACGCCTCCGTGACCGCGGCCTTCGCCCTGACGAACGACGGGTCGGCGCGGTTCGACGGGTGCTTCTCGCCGTCGTGGGGCGTGAGC
The DNA here is from genome assembly GCA_963736455.1 of uncultured Acidobacteriota bacterium. Lineage (GTDB taxonomy): Bacteria > Acidobacteriota > Thermoanaerobaculia > UBA5066 > Gp7-AA6 > DAHUXD01. The sequence goes on along the minus strand of CAVTON010000001.1, from coordinate 2,191,601 downwards.
GTGATCGTCGGAGGCGCGTACGATGCGGGCCACTTCGTTCGCGCCGCGCATCCGAGCTGCGACGAGAAGTTTGCGATCCTGCCGGGTCAGAAGATCGTGTGGTCCAGGAAGGTTCCGCTGACGGACCTGCGCTCCGGCACGGCGAAAGTGACCGGATGGGTGAAGATCGTCGACCCCGCCGCGTGCGATCCGCGCGTCGTTTGCCGCGAGACGTCGATCGCTACTCCGGTGATGACGGTCGCGATCGGAGAAAGGTAGATTGACGAATTCCTTCGGCCGAAAGAAGGGACAGCCTGCCATTCTGATCGGGATGGCCTCTTGCGCCGTCTCGGCGATCCTGCGGCGGTTCGATCTCGACTTTCTCTCCGGTGTTGCCCTGGGAGTGTCTCTGGCGTCATTCTTTGTCGGATTCCGAGCGTTCTACCGAAACCCGGGGGACCGTTGAATGGAGCCGGCTGTGCTCGAGTCCTGGATCTTCGGAGCGTTCGCCGCGGCCCTGCTCGTCGCCTTCCACGTGTTCGCACATCGGGTGGGAAATCGGAGGGAGCGGCGGCGCGTCCGGCTGGCCGCCGAACCTCGCCGCGCACAAGGCGCGCGCAAGCCGCCAGGCCATGAGCTCGCCGTGCCGGGACCCGCGCGAGCGGCGGACGCGTTCGTCTCACGCGCCCCCCGTTCGACGTGAGGGGCGCGGCGTCGGTCATGTTCTGCCCGGAGTGTCGCGGGACGAGTATCGGCCCGGTTTCACGCGCTGCAATGGCTACGACGTGGATCTCGTCGAGGTGTTGCCGGATCGTCCGGAGCCGTGCAGGGAGTTTCGATGACGCGCCTGCTCTATCTAATCGCCGCCGTTCTGATCGTCCTGTTCGACGTCGGCCATTCGTCCGGCTGTCCCTGGTCCGATCCCGCATGGCGAGTGGATCTCGGTCCCATGCGGACGACCCGGTTCGACGTCTTCGGATCCAGCAGAACCTACTGGGACTTCTACGTTGGGTTCGGCCTTTTCGTCAGCGCGTTCCTTGCCCTCGCCGCCGTCCTCGCGTGGCAGCTCGGCAGCCTGCCCGCACCGACCCTTCGGCTCGTGCGCGTCACGGCATGGACGCTCTCGCTCTGCTTCGCCGGCGTCGCCGTCCTGAGTTGGATGTATTTCTTCATCATCCCCATCGTCTTCTCGACACTCATCACGGCATGCCTGGCGGCCGCCGCGTGGCGCTCGCCGAGTGCCGCCTGAGGCGGCGCGGATGAAAGCGTTTCCCGTCCCGGTTCCCGAGATCCCCGTGCGGGACATCGCCACGGCGACGGCGTACTACCGGGACAGCCTGGGATTTGCCGTGGACTGGGGCAGCGAGGAGCTCGGGCTCGCCGGCGTCTCTCGAGGCGGCTGTCGGATGTTCCTCGCGGACCCGCAGTATCGGCGGCGATACGGCAACGCGGGGCGCGCGTTGATCTGGTTGAATCTCGAAAGCAAGGAGGAAGTGGACGAGCTGCATCGGGACTGGAGCTCACGAAATGCCGGGTCGATGACGGCGCCGGAATCGAAGCCCTGGGGCCTGTACGAGTTCACGGCGGCAGATCCGGACGGCAATCTGTTCCGTGTGTTTCATGATTTCGCCACGCCTCGAGGCGCCGGGCATTCCGAACCCGGGAAACCGGAGTGAACGCTCGATCCGTCTTCGGGGCGCCGGCGAGGCGCCGCCCGGCATGCCGTAGACGTTGATGGCTGCTCGACGCCTTCGCCCGTTGGCGAGCTCGGAGGTTCCAGGCGGGTGAACCACGACGTGAATGACGACGAGGGTTTTCCGGTGATGCGGGGAGAGCGGCGAATCCGGTTCGTCTGCGGCGCCCTCGCCGGTGCGTTTGCCGGCTGGCAGTTCGGTTCGACGATCGGCGCCGGCGAGTGGGGGACGCGAATCGTCATCGTGGTGACCGCAATCGCATCCGGTGTGGCGGCGGCCTTCCTCGGCGACGGCTTCTGGCGAGGGTTAGGCCGGTGGTGATGGAGACGGAGTCTCTTCACGAACCGCCGGAGCGCGCGGATCGCGGGCGCGTCCCCTGGAGTCTGGTCGCCGGTTCGCTGACCCGGCCGTATCCTCTGGCCCTCTCCACCGCGGTTCTCATGCTCTTTCTCTTTCTGCTGGCGCCGGCCTACATCGTCATCGCCGAGCTGATGCCCGGACGGACGCTGCACGCGCCGGAATTGGCGTTCGACCGTGCCGTGCCCTTGTGGTCCGCATGGGCGCTCGTTTATGGGCCGCTCTATCTGTTCCTGATCCTGGTGCCGCTGTTCGTGGTGCGGCAGCCGCAGCAGATTCGACGGACCCTGCTCGCGTATCTGACCGTGTGGCTCACCGCATTCACCGGCTTCCTGCTCTACCCGACGGTGGCCCCTCGGCCCGCGCACGTCATCGGGTCAGGATTCGCCGCCTGGGGCCTGCGGTTTCTCTACGAGGCGGACCCGCCGTTCAACTGCTTTCCGTCTCTGCATGTCGCACATTCCTTCGTCTCGGCGATGGCCTGCTATCGCGTGCACCGGGGCGTCGGAGCCGCCGGAACGCTCTGTGCCGCGCTCGTCGGAGTCTCCACCCTGTTCACGAAGCAGCATTACGTCCTCGACGTCGTCGCCGGCGGGCTCCTGGCGGGCGCCGCCGGTTTCGTTTTTCTCCGCAGGGGGCGCGACGACGGAGTGCCGGACCTCGACCGCCGCCTCGCGCCCATTCTCGCGGCGGGCGTCATGGGCCTGGTCGGCCTCGTCGCCGCAGGCTTCTGGGTGGCCTACCGGCTCGGCGCAGGCGCATGACGAGGTCCGGTTCGAGTCGCGCGGCGATCGGAGAGGAGAAGAATCCGTGACGGCCGTCGGATCGGTCGAGAGTCTGCGGCGTTTTCCGATCAAGAGCATGAGCGGCGAGTCGATGACCGAAATGTTCCTGGGATTCTCCGGCGTCTTCGGCGACCGCTGTTTCGCTTTCCGAGATTCGGCGGCGCGCAAGGGCTTTCCTTACCTGAACGCCACGGCGCAGCCGCGCATGCTGCGCTATCGCCCGCGCTTTCGTCATGCCGACCGGGCCGCGAGGCCGCCGAACCTGGCCGAGGCGATGCACATCGCGCCCGGTGTCACGCCCGCGAACCCCGAGCCGGGCGACCTGCTCCTCGACGTCGAGACTCCTTCCGGCGAGGTCCTGGCCGTGGACGATCCGGCGTTGATCGAAATGCTCCGGGACGGCTTGCGCGGCGAGCATCACGTCACCCTCGTGCGATCGGACCGCGCGTTGACCGACTGCCGGCCGGTGTCCCTCATCAGCCGGCAGACCATCCGCGACCTCGAAGGCGAGCTCGGCGCTCCTCTCGACGAGCGCCGTTTTCGAGCGAACCTCTACCTCGACCTGGCGTCGCTCGGCGGCTTCGCCGAGGACGCGTGGGTCGGCCGCCGGTTGCGGCTCGGTCCGAAGGCGGTGGTGATGGTCCTGGAGCGCGATCCGCGCTGCAAGATCCTGTCGCTCGACCCCGAAACCGGCGAACACGATCCGGAACTGTTGCGCAGGGTCGCCCGGAAGCATGGCGCGTGCGCGGGCGTGTACGGCGCCGTCCTCGTCGAGGGGACGCTGGCCCGCGGCGATGCGGTCGAGCTGCTGGATTGAAGGCGCGGCTCGGTCCGGACCGCCGCCCGTGAGGCTGGACGTCATGGTGAAGACGGGCGCGAGAACCTCGTCGCTCGAACCGGGGCCGGACGGCACGTGGGTGGCGAGGTTGAAGTCGCCTCCCGTCGACGGCAGGGCGAATCGGGAATTGATATCCCTGGTCGCGGCCCGGTTCCGATGCCCGAAGGCGGCCGTGCGCATCCGGGCCGGAGCGTCCGCACGCCGAAAGGTGCTGGAGGTGGATGCGGGCGACCTCGCGGTCTCGAGCCAACCTTGACGGCGAGCCATGGCGCCCTGCGACCTGCGCCTCGCACCAGCCTCGCGGGTGCGAGGGGTGAACCATGAAAAAAGCGAGGGGGTCTGGTATTGAATGGGGCAGCGAGGAGGCCGCACCCGCATGACCGCGCCTTCGGGGCTCGACGACAGCATCCGGCGCGCATGGGCGACGAATGCCCGGGCCACGGAGTTCCTCGTCGAGCGGATCCCGGAATCGGTCTGGAGCGCGGCGATCCCGGGCTATCCCCGGAAGTCGATCCAGGTCCTGGCGGCGCACCTCCACAACGCGCGCTCGCGGTGGATCAAGACGCTGGGCGTGCCGCACGGAATCGCGCGACCGCCGCTGGTGGACCAGCGGCTGGTGAGCCGGGCCGCGCTGGTCCGGGCGCTGCGGCGAAGCGAACGCGCGATGGCCGAGCTGCTCGACCTGGCGCTCGAGCGAGGCGGCGCGATTCCTCCGACGAAGGCCTACGTGTGGCGCAACCTGCCGCTCGACGTCGGGCACGTGCTGGCGTACTTCGTCGCCCACGAAGGACACCACCGCGGCCAGATCGTCATGATCGCGCGGCAGCTCGGCCGTCCGTTGCCTCCGGAGGCGATCGATGGCATCTGGCAGTTCACGAGGCTCTCGAAGCGCGAGCGATGAGGATTCTCCGCATCGAGCACGTGCAGCTGGCCATGCCGCGCGGGGAAGAGGACGAGGCGCGCGCCTTCTACACCGGCCTTCTCGGAATTCCCGAGGCCCCCAAGCCCGAAGAGCTCGCGCGGCGCGGCGGGGTCTGGTTCGAAGGAGAGGCCGTCAAGGTTCACCTCGGCGTCGAGGCGGAGTTTCGGGCGGCGCGCAAGGCGCATCCGGCGTTTCTCGTCGAAGGCCTCGCGGAGCTCGCGGATCGCCTTCGCGCTTCCGGCGTCGAGGTCGTCGAGGATGGATGGATGCCGGGATTCGAGCGTGTCTACGTTTCGGATCCGTTCGGGAACCGGCTGGAGCTGATGGAGCGCAAGAAGTGACGGCGCCGGACCGCGCCGGCGTGGAGATGCGGTCCTCGGTCCCGACGTTCCTGGCGCCGGACGTCGCGGCGACCGCTCGCTGGTACGAGGAGCGTCTCGGATTCGTCACCGCCGGAGCGTTTCCGAAAGAGGAGCCGCACGTGTTCGCGAGCGTGCAGCGGGCGGCGCGGAGATCATGCTGCTCTCCATGCCGGGCTACGAGAAGCCGAATCTGCGCTCGCGCCGGCCGGCGGGCCTCTGGGATGCCTACATTCGGATGCGGGGCGTCCGGGAGCTCTATGAGGGCCTCCGCGACCGGACGATCGTCGCGATGACCCTTCGTCTCCAGCCCTACAGCGACTGGGAGTTCGAGGTGCGCGACCCGAACGGGTACTTCCTCGTGTTCGGAGGCGAGTAGCGTGTCGCGCGGCGTCGGCGGTCTCGTCCGCTCCATTCTTCTCGGCGCCTTCGTGACCGGCGGCATCGCGTTCCTCGCCGGCTTTTGCGGCCCGATGGTCTTCACGCCCGACGCGAACCAGGGACCGCTGCTCGGCATTTTCATCACCGGTCCTGTCGGGTTCGTGCTCGGCGGAGCCGGCGGCGCGATCTACTGGGCGGTGCGAGGGCGGGCGCGGCCGCCGGCACGGAGCATGTAACGTCCCGACGGAGCGAGTCGCGTGGAGAAGCCGATTCGGAGACTCGGTTCGCACGGCGGGCGCAAGCGTTCGAGCTCCCGGATCGTGACGCGAAACAGATGCTTGAGGCGCGGGCTCAGGGCGCCGGGTCGGCGAGGCGGCAGATGAATCCCCACCCTCCGCCGAGCTCGCTCACGGCGAGGACGAGCTCGTTGGCGCCTTTCCTCAGCGGCAGATAGACAGCGTCGTTTTCGGGGTTGACGATGCCGAGAAACCCCGGATCGCGGAACCCCTGGGCGCTGCGGCCGCGATAGAGGATGCGCCCGTTGAGGAACACGCTGACGTCGTCGCTGTAGCCGAGCTCGAGCTTCCGGACCTCGTCGCGCCCGGATTCGATCGTGGTTCGCGCGTAGAGAACCTTCATCCCGGGCTGGGGCTCGAGGCGCCTGGAAAAGTCGCCCTGGAACGTGACCCGCGGGTGCGGGGCCTCGCGATAGCGATAGAGAACGACGAAGCCGGGCGGCTCGGCCTCGACGTCCTGCCAGCTTATGGCGGCGATCTCGGAGGCGGAAAGCGGGCGCTCGAGGTCGCGCTCGAGCGCGTCGTAGGAAGGCGACAGGCTCCACTTCGTGAGCGTGCGGGGAGGCATCGCGGGAAGCCGTCTCTCCCAGGCAGCGTCGGGCGTCTTCCGGATCTCGAAGTTCGAGTAGTAGGCCGGGCCGAGGAGCGTGTAGAGAGCCAACTGGCCCTTTTCGACGCCGGTCTTCAGGTCGCTCATGACGAGCGCGGGCGCTCCCATGTCGCCGACGAAGAGCTTCGCCTGCGCCCCGGCCACCTCGAGGCGGAGGTGGAACCACGCGTCCTTCGGAATGTCGACGGCGCCCGTGAAGCCCGGGCCGTTGAAGATCTGCCAGTTGCGTCCGGTGTTCAGGATCGGCGTGTACTGGAGAGCATCCGGCGCGCCGGACTTGTGCGGACGCAGATAGACCTCCTCGGCGGTTGCGCCGTCGTCGGTGATCCGGAACTGAAAACCGAAGAATCCGCGCCGGCCCGGAGTGGCGACGTCCACGTCGATGACCCCGTCGCGCATCTCGAAGTCCTTCAGGATCGCCGCGCCTCCGTCGAGAGCGAGGCATCGACGGCCGAGGTGATCGGTGGCCGCGGCCTGTCCCTCGAGCTCCCAGAGCGGAGAGTCGGCCGGAACCGAGAGCGGAGACGGGGCGTTCGAGTCGGGCCGTCCGAGGCCGAGCGCCGCGAGACTGGACCAGGCTCCCACCAGGGCACACACCGGGAGAAGGGTTCGCCGACGGCGCGTCTTCATTTTCGGAGGTATCCTCCCGCTGGAGAGAACCTACGGCGCGCCGCGCGTCGGGTTTCGGGGAGAGGACGAAGGGTCGTTCTTTCGAGACGAATCGCGGCTCGGTCGAGCCGATGCGCGCTCCCGCCGACCAGGAGGACCCATCATGAGCCGGCTGATCATGTGGAACCTGCTGACGCTCGACGGCCGATTCGAGGGCCGCCGGAGCTGGGACCTCGAGTGGCACGAGCCGGCGTGGGGACCGGAGCTCGAGCGCTTCTCGATCGATCAGCTGCGGACGGCCGAGCGGCTGGTCTTCGGACGAGTCACCTGGGAGGGCATGGCCGCCTACTGGCGCTCGGCCGAGGGAGAGGTCGCCGAGCTCATGAACCGCCTGCCGAAGGTCGTCTTCTCGCGAAGCTTGAAGCAGGCGGACTGGTCGAGCAGCACGCTCGTCGGCGGCGACGCCGCGGAGGCGGTCGCCGAGATGAAGCGCCGGCCGGGGGGCGATGCCTTCGTCTTCGGAAGCGGAGCCCTGTCGCGCTCCCTGATGGATCGCGGCCTCTTCGACGAGTACCGGCTGGGTCTCGTGCCGTCGGTGCTCGGATACGGGCGGCGGCTCTTCGACGAGCCTTCGGCTCGAACGCCTCTCGAGCTGCTCGAGGCGCGGCCGCTCTCCCCGGGATGCCTGCTCCTCCGGTATCGACCGGCGCAGGCCTCGCGTTGACGCGGGAAGAGGCGGCGGCGACGCCCGAGGGCGGACGTGCCGCCGCGCGCCGGGCGACCGTGGAGGAGCACATCCGCAGCGAGAACCGCCACGACCTCGACGCGGTGATGGCGACCTTTGGCGCGAGCGCGCGCTACGAGGACGAGCCCTGGGGCGACCGCCGCGAGGGCCGCGACGGCGTGCGCTCGTACTACGCGGAGCTGCTCGGCGCGCTGCCGGACCTCTCGATCGAGGTGACCCGCTGGCACGAGGCCGCGGGAAGCGTCGTTGTCGAGGCCAGGATCCGGGGAACGCACGAGGGCCCCTGGCGCGGCCTGCCGGCGACGGGACGGCGCGTCGAGTTCGCCCTCTGCGGCATCTTCGAGTTCGACGAGGGCGACCGCCTCGCGGGCGAGCGCATCTACTACGACCGGGGAGAAGTGCTCCGCCAGCTCGGCCTCTTCCACGAGCCCGCGACGGGGCTCGGGCGCGTGGTCACGGTCGTGACGCACCCCGTCACGATTGCCCGGGCGCTCCTGCGCTCCTCCGGCGGCTGATGCCCCTCCAGAACCGGGTCGATCCGCGGGGCCGGCTGCACGCCGTCGAGGCCCGCGGCGCGTGGATGGGAAACCGCGGCGTCCTGCACGATCCGGAGAAGCGCATCGTGGCGCCGTGGCGCCTGAAGCGATGGATCACCTGCGTCCTGAGCTTCAAGGATCGCCATCGCGAAGTCTTCGCTCCGGGCCGCTACAGCGAGCTCTTTTTCCTCGACGAGGCGACTTCCCTGGCCGCGGGCCACCGGCCATGCGCCGAGTGCCGGCGAAAGCGCTACGACGAATTTCGGGCGGCCTGGGCGGCGGGCCGCGGCCTGACGGCGAACCGGCTGCCGGGCGCGGAGGACATCGATCGCGTGCTCCACGAAGAGCGGTGGACGGACGCCGGGACGAAGAGGCTCGAGGATGCCGTTCTTTCGACGCTTCCGGCCGGGGTCATCGTCGCGCAGGCGCAACGCGCGCATCTCTGGTGGAGCGGCCGTCTCCTCCCCTGGAGCTTCGAGGGATATGGCCTCCCGGCCGCGGTTTCTCCGGCCCGGCGCGTGGACGTCCTGACGCCTCGCTCGATCGTCGACGCGATGCGCGCCGGATTCGTTCCGCAGGTCCACGAGAGCGCGGGCGCGTGAGGCGCGACGGCGGCCGCCCTGTGAAATCATCGCGCCAGGAGGTCCCCATGAAGTTTCGAATCGGCGCCGCGCTGGCGGCCTTTCTCCTCGTGTCGGGCGCGTCGAGAGCGGTCGAGCCGAAGCTCTCGGCGCCCGAGGCCGGGCTTCGTGCCGCCGACCAGGACTGCTGAGAGTGTTCCAGGCGCACGATCTCGACGAAGCCGTCGCCCTCTGCGCGGAGTCGGGCTCCGTGCTGGCCTCCAACGCTCCCCGCGCGACCGGCCGGGATGCCATCCGCCAGGTTTTCGCCGGCTACTTCGCGCTCCCGGGGCTCGCGATCGAGTGGTCGCCCTCCTCCGTCCGCGTCGCGCGATCGGGCGACCTCGGATACACGACCGGCGCCTACCGGATGAGCTTCAAGGATCCGACGGGCAAGACCGTCGAAGACCAGGCCAAGTACGTCACGGTCTGGGAAAAGGCGAGCGACGGAAAGTGGCGGGTTCAGGTCGACGTGTTCAACACCGACGTCCCGCTTCCGGGCGCAACCCGGTAATCGGCCGAACGGGAATTCTCACGTGGAGTTTCGATTCGAGGACGGCCTTCCCATTCTGCGGCGCACTCCGGCGGTGCTCCGCGCGTTCCTCGAGGGCCTGCCGGGCGGATGGGTCCAGTCGGCCGAGGGCCCGGGAACCTGGAGCCCGTTCGACGTCGTCGGCCATCTCATTCACGGCGAGCGCACCGACTGGATTCCGCGCGTCGAGCACGTGCTCCGCCACGGCGACGAGCTCGCGTTCCCGTCGTTCGATCGGGAAGCGATGTTCTCCGCCTCGCGCGAGTCGAGCCTCGAGGAGCTCCTCGCAACCTTCGGCCGGCTTCGGGAGTCGAGCCTGCTTCGTCTCGCCGAGCTCGGCCTGACCGACGCGGACCTCGCGCGGCGCGGCCTTCACCCCGAGCTCGGCGCGGTCACCCTGCGTCAGCACTTTGCGACGTGGGTGGCGCACGACCTCAGCCATCTTCGTCAGATCGCCCGCGTCATGGCGCGGCAATATTCGGACGCCGTCGGCCCCTGGCGGCGATTCCTTCCGGTCTTCGACCGCGGTTGACGCGAGGCCGCGAGCATCTCGATGCCCCGCCTGGTCGTCGGTCTCGCATCGCCGCGGCCGGCCACGTCGCTCGACGACGGCCTGGAGAAAACCCGCGTTCTGCTGTCCGACGCCGCGTCGCGCGGCGCGGAGATCGTCTGCTTCCCGGAGGCCTATCTTCCCGGGCTTCGCGGACAGGACTCCCCGGTGCCCGAGTACGACCCGGCCGGCCAGGAGCGGGCTCTCCGCGCCGTCCGGGATTGGGCGCGCGAGCGCTCGATCGCCGTGGTCCTGGGGATGGAGCGGATCACGGATCGGGGGCGGCAGATCGCCGCGTTCGTCCTCGACTCCGCGGGAGACGTGCAGGGGCTCCAGACGAAGAACCAGCTCGATCCTTCCGAGGAGTCGTGCTACGTGCCCGGCGACTCGCGGCAGATCTTCGAGGTCCGCGGCGTCCGCTTCGGCATCGCGATCTGCCACGAAGGCTGGCGCTATCCCGAGACGGTCCGGTGGGCGGCCGCGCGCGGCGCGCGAATCGTCTTTCATCCGCAGCGGACGGGCAGCGACTCGGAGGGCGTCGTCCCGACCCGCTGGGGCGATCCGGCTTCGCCGTACTACGAGAAGGCGATGATGTGCCGCGCCCTCGAGAACACGATCTACTTCGCGAGCGTCAATTACGCGCTGCGCTCTCCCGAATCCGCGACGAGCCTGATCGATCCTTCGGGAGCCTGCCAGGCGCACCTGCCCTACGGGCGGGAGGGCGTGCTGGTCGAAGCCATCGATCCGGACGCCGCGACCGGTCGGCTCGCGGCCCGCTACGCGCCGGAGCGATATAAAGAGGAGAAACACGCGTGGGCCAGATCGTCGTCAAACTGAGTCTCTCGCTCGACGGGGTCATGCAGGCGCCTGGCCGGCCCGACGAGGACCGCCGCGGCGGCTTCGCTCATGGTGGCTGGGCGACGCGCTATTTCGATCCGGTCATGGCGGGCGCCGCGGCCGAAGGCATGGCGGCGATGCCGGCTCTTCTCTTCGGGCGCCGCACGTACGAAGACTTCCATTCGGTCTGGCCCGGCCGGAAGGACAACCCCTTCACGGACGTCCTCAACCGATCCCGCAAGTACGTCGCCTCGACCACGCTTCGAGAGCCGCTTCCGTGGGAGAACTCGACGCTGCTGCCGGGCGATGCGGCGGTTTCCGTCGGCCGCCTGAAGAGGGAATCCGCCGAAGATCTCGTCATCCTCGGGAGCGGAGAGCTCGTGCGGTCGCTCCTGGCGGCCGGGCTCGTGGACGAGCTCGCGCTCTCGATCCATCCGCTGCTTCTCGGATCGGGGCAGCGGCTCTTTCCGGACGGGGGCCCGGCGTCGGACTTCGAGCTCGAGGACACCGCGACGACGACGACCGGCGTCGTGATGACCAGGTACCGGCTCGCCTCGCGAGCCGGAGCGAACGAGAGAAGGAGGAACCCCTGATGGAACGGGTCAACGTCTTCGCGGTGATCGTGGCGGCGGCGTGCAGCTTTCTGCTCGGCGGACCCTGGTACGGCCGCCATCTCTTCGGCAACGCCTGGAATCGAGCCAACGGTGGAGGACCGAAGACGGAGGAGGGACGCCATCCGGCGAGGGTGTTCGGAGTCAGCTTTCTCTTCTCGCTCATCGCCGCTTTCGCCTTCGCGTACGGGCTCGGGCCGGCGCCGGCCCTGGGAGCGGCGGTGACGCGCGGCCTGGTGGTCGGGGCGTGCTTCGTCGCCGCGAGCTTCGGCATCAACTACCAGTTCGCCGGGCGCAGCAACGTGCTCTGGCTGATCGACGGCGGGTACCATACCGTGCAGTTCGTCCTGTTCGGCGTGGTCCTCGGCCTCTGGCACTAAAGGCCGGACGAGTGAATGCGCCCCGGCGCGTGACGCCGATGATCCACGTGCCCGACGTCGCCGCGGCCGTCGAGTGGTACCGGTCGCTCGGATTCACGGTCCTCGACGCGGCAGAGAACGATGGCGAGGCGTCTGGGCCCACCCGGCGTTCGGCGAGGGCCGCGTGATGTTCAGCGCGGGCGGCTCGCCTTCGAGCGCCCCGCGGCGCGAGGTCGACCTCTACGTGCACACCGCCGACGCGGACGCGTTGTTTCACTCATTGAAGGATCGCGTCGAGATTCGGCCTGCACGACACGTACGGTGCGCGCGAATTCATCGTCCGCGATCCGAACGGGTTCTGGGTGACGTTCGGACAGACGGCGCGTGCCGGGAGCGAACTCGCCCGGTGAACGGATTCGTCAGAGGCTGACCATGGTCGATTTCGTGGAGGCAACCGATGGAGGCCGGCGGGCGCCTGATCGCGGACGGCACGTCCGTTGCACGGTATCCGGGTGGATGGTTCGCATCCGGAGATGAAGGGATATCCATGATCCGAAAACTCTCGTCGGGACAGTATCGGCTCTACTCGCGCAAGAAGGACGCGAAGACCGGCAAGCGCAGGAATCTCGGCACGTTCAAGACCCGCGCGGCCGCAGAAAAGCACGAGCGCGCGGTGCAGTACTTCAAGGCCCGCTGAGATCCGCGGACCGGCGCCTGCCGCATGCCATCGGTCCTTTCGCATCCGGCCGTGCCGCTGGCCCTGGCCGCCGCGGCCGGCGCGAAGCGGATCCCGGCGAGGCTGGCGGTCGCGGCGTGCGCGGCGAGCGTTCTGCCGGACGTGGACTCGTTCGGCTACTGGGCGGGCGTTCCCTACGGCTCGCCACTCGGACACCGCGGCTTCACGCACTCCCTCGTCTTCGCGTTCCTCGCCGGTTTCGCCGCGGCGGCCCTCGCCAGGCGCCTGCGCGTGTCGCGAAAGGCCGCCTTCGCGGTGGTGTTCCTCGCGGCGGCCTCTCACGGCGTTCTGGACGCGATGACGACGGGCGGCCTCGGCGTCGCCTTCTTCTCTCCGCTTTCCAATCGCCGTTACTTCCTGCCATGGCGCATGATCGAGGTTTCTCCGATCGGCGTCCGGCCCTTCTTCTCGCTGCGGGGAGCGCAGGTGTTCGCCTCGGAGCTGACGTGGATCTGGATCCCCGCGGCGGCCGCGGCCATCGCGGGTATCCTGTGGCGCCGAAGGGTGCTCGATGCGAAGTAAGCGTTTCTCCGCGGTCGTCCTCTCGGGCCACAAGGGCCTGGCGTTCGAGGTTCCTTTCGATCCGGGATCACGGTGGAGCGTCGCGCCGGTCGCGCTCCGGCCCGGACGGCGCGGCTACCGGGTCCGCGGCACCGTGAACGGGAAACCCTTCGAGAGCGCGGTCGTCTCCCGGGCGCGGCGGTTCTTCGTGCTCGTGACCGCCGAGATGGAAAAGTCCGCGCGCCTGCGCGAGGGTTCGTCGGTCCGCGTCTCGATCCGTCCGATGAGCTGACACCCGGACGAAGGAGGATCATCGGTGCCAAACATCGCGAAGGGACCCTTCGAAGTCCGCATGACGCCGTCGAAGTCCGAGGAGGACTCGCCGATTGCCCGCTTCACGCTCGACAAGCGATACCACGGCGGCCTCGAAGGAGAGAGCCGGGGCGAGATGCTTTCGGTGGGCACGGCCGTCAAGAACTCGGCCGGCTACGTCGCCTTCGAGCGGTTCACGGGGACGCTCGACGGGCGTTCCGGGACCTTCGCCCTGCAGCACACCGCGACGATGAACCGCGGAGAGGGGAGGCTTTCGATCGCCGTCGTGCCCGATTCGGGAACGGACGAGCTCGCGGGCCTCTCGGGATCGCTCTCGATCCAGATCGAGGGCGGAGCGCACGCCTACCTCTTCGAATACGCGCTGCCGTGAAGCCTCGCGGTGGCGAGGCCGGCCGGACGCGATACGAGAAGATCTACGCGGTCGTGAGCCGGATTCCGAAGGGGCGCGTCGCGACGTACGGGCAGGTGGCCATGCTGGCCGGACTCCCGGGCCGTGCTCGCCTCGTCGGATACGCCCTGGCCGCGCTCTCGGCCGAGAGCGGCGTCGCATGGCAGCGCGTCGTCAACGCGCAGGGCGGGATCAGCCCGCGCGGCGGCGGCTCGGGAGTCGAGCAACTCCAGCGGGCGATCCTGAAACGCGAGGGCATACGCTTCGGAAGGGCCGGGGTGATCTCGCTGCCGGCCTTTCAGTGGCGTCCGCGAAGTCCGGGGCGATAGTCTCTCGCTCGAGATGATGTCCGCCGTCGAGGCTTTCGAGCGGCTGCGCAACGGCAACGTCCGGTTCGTCGCGAGCCTGCGGAGCCCGACCGGGCGTCTCGAAAGCGACCGTCGTCCGCAGCTCGGGGCGGGACAGGAGCCGTTCGCCATCATCCTCGGTTGTTCCGACTCGCGCGTGCCCGCCGAGCTCGTCTTCGATCAGGGCTTCGGTGACCTGTTCGTGATCCGGGTGGCCGGCAACATCGTGGCGCCGTCCCAGGTCGGGAGCGTCGAATTCGCGGCGGAGCGCTTCGGAACGCCGCTCGTGGTGGTGCTCGGCCACTCGCAGTGCGGCGCGGTGCTGGCGACCGTCGAAGCGATCGGTCGCCCGGCGATCTCGGCCGGTCCGAACCTGCGCTCGATCGTGGAGCGCATCCGGCCGTCCGTCGCTCCGCTGATGCAACGAGGCGGCGCCGCATCCGCCGATCTCGTCGGCGAGGCGGTCCGGGCCAACATCCGCGCTTCCGCCGAGCACCTGCGCGCCGGGTCGGAGATCCTGGAGCGGAGGGTTGCTGCGGGAGGCCTGCTCGTGGTCGGGGCCGAGTACTCGCTCGAGACGGGCGTCGTCGACTTCTTCGACGGCGCGCCGGCGCCGCGAGACGGCGCATGATCCCGAATCACTGTCTCCCGCTGCTTCTCTTCGTCGCTCCTGCGGCGGCCGTTGCCGGTTTTCCCGGGAGGCCCGCGGCTTCCGAACCCGAGAAGGCGGAGTACGCCGTGCGGTGGGATCCGGCCGCGGGCGGCCCCGCGACCGGCGAGGAGGCGCTCGCGTTCCTCGGCGCGCCCTCGGCCGCCCCCGTTCGATACGAGGTCCGCTACTACGACGCGCCTCCTCCGGCGGGCGCGCCGCCGGATTCCGAGGTCATCCTCCGGCGGCGGTCGGAGACGAACGGGGAATCGGAGATTCGCCTGAAGTACCGGCTCGATCATCCGATCGCGGAATGGACGTGCCCGGCCGGCGGCGGATTCGACGGGAAGGCGGAGGTCGACGTCGGGTTCGGGGTCGACGGGGCCTCCCGCGTCTATTCCTACAGCTGCGTGGCTTCCGCCGCCGAGCCGCCGCCTTTTCTCCGCGCGGCGTCGAAGAGCTGCGTCTCGCAGATGGCGCGGTGGCCCGCCCCGGTTCGCGGCGGCGGCTCCTACAAGGTCGAGTCCTGGACGCTGCCGGACGGCTCGAAGCGTCTGGAGATCTCGCGCACGGCGAAGAATTCGCCGAAACAGCTCTCGCGATTCGGCGCGCTCGTCGAACGGCTTCGGGCGCGCGGCGCGCGGCCGCTCGAGGAAAGCAAGACCGAGTTGGGGAGTCGGTGCACGTCGCCTCCGCTCCGCTCCGGGTCTGCGCGTCCTTCGGGCGCGCACCGGCGTCCGGCTCGCCCGGATGCGGGCTCGACCGGACGCCTGACCCCTCGCTGCGCTGCGGCTCCCGCGGCGTGAGCCTCCACCCTGCCGTCGCCTTCGCTTCGTTCGGGACCTGCGCCCTTTGGGCGCACCGGTGAGGGGCTCGCCCGGATGCGGGCTCGACCGCTCACCTGGCCCCTCACTGCGCTGCGGCTCCCGCGGCGTGAGCCTCCACCCTAGCCGTCGCCTTCGCTTCGTTCGGGGCCTGCGCCCTTTGGGCGCACCGGTGAGCGGCTCGCCCGGATGCGGGCTCGACCGCTCACCTGGCCCCTCACTGCGCTGCGGCTCCCGCGGCGTGAGCCTCCACCCTCGCTTCGCTCGGGTGACTTCTCACGCCGCGAGCTGATTTGAGACTTGGGCGTGTCGAGCCACTCCTACCCCCTCGCCCCCCGACCCGACCACCAAAGGCAGACCCTCGGCAGTAGGGAACGCTGACCGAAGGTCGGCGTTTACGGGGGGAGAGGGTTGGGGTGAGGGGGAGGACTTGATCGCCCTTCGGCGGGACGCCGCGCAGCCTCGGTATGATGCGCCGGTGAGCGGGCGGATCGAATCGCGGCTGAAGGAGCTTTCGATCGAGCTTCCGACGCCGAGCGCGCCGGGCGCGAACTACGTTCCCTTCGTGCGCTCCGGCGATCTGGTCTACCTCACCGGTCAGCTCTCCCAATGGAACGGGGAGCGCCGCTTCCTCGGCAAGCTCGGCCGCGAATTCGAGGTGGAAGAAGGACAGCAGGCGGCCCGGCTGTGCGCGCTGAATCTGATCGCGCATCTGCGGTCCGCGCTGGACGGCGATCTCGACCGCACGCGCCGCTGCGTGCGCGTGGCGGGATACGTCAATTCGATGCCCGACTTTCACGCCCACTCCCAGGTCGTCAATGGCGCGTCCGATCTCTTCGTGCAGGTCTTCGGCGACGCCGGAAGGCACACCCGCATGGCCGTCGGCGTCGCGGCGCTGCCGTACGGCGTGGCGGTCGAGGTGGAGGCGATCGTTGAGGTTCGCTGAGGCGATGCGGCCGCTCGCGGCCGGCGTAACGACCAGAGGAGCCGCATGGACGACGTGATCTTCAAGCGCTTCGAGCGGCCCGACGAGACGCGCCGGTTCAACCGCGGCCGTCTCGATCTGGTGCGCCTCGGCCCGCAGACGATCGGCCGGGCCTCGTACGAGCCGGGCTGGAAATGGTCCGAGCACGTGGGGCCGATCGTCGGGGCCGAGCGCTGCACGGTCGAGCACGCGGGGATGGTGGTCTCGGGCGTCGCCACCGTCGAGTTCGAGGACGGACGCGTCATCGAGCTGACGGCGGGAAACCTGTTCTACGTTCCGCCCGTTCCCCACGACAGCTGGGTCGTCGGCGACGAGCCGTACGTGTCGCTGCACTTCCTCGGCGCCCAGGACTACGCGCGCAAGTAGCCGAAGGGAACGAGCGTGGCCAACGCCGAGCTGAAGACGAAGGCGACGAAGGGAAGCGTCGCGAGGTTCCTCGGGTCGCTCGACGCCGATCGGCGCAGCGACTGCGAGGCGCTCGTGAAGATGCTTCGACGGGTGACGAAAGCGGAGCCGAAGATGTGGGGCTCGAGCATCGTCGGCTTCGGCGACCAGCACCTCCGCTACGAGAGCGGCCGCGAGCTCGACTGGTTCGTGGCGGGCTTTTCGCCACGGAAGAAGGATCTGACCCTTTACCTGCTGGGACGCGGGCCGATCGACGGTGAGCTCGCGGCGCGTCTCGGAAAACATTCCACCGGGAAGGGCTGCCTCTACATCCGACGTCTTTCCGACGTGAACGGCAAGGTGCTCGAGCAGATCGTTCGGGATGCGGTCCGCAACCTGAAGGCCCGCGCCCGAGAGACCTAGAGCGATCGCGCACCGCCGGAGACCCGGAGCCGGATCGGTGACAAGATGCGGGCCTCGAAAAGGGAGGGACCGATGGCGCAGCGGAAGATCATCGCGGTCGTCGGCGCGACGGGAGCCCAGGGCGGAGGCCTCGCGCGGGCGATTCTCGACGACCCGAACGGGGGATTCGCGGCTCGGGCCTTGACGCGCAAGCCCGACTCGGAGGCGGCGCGTGAGCTCGCCCGCCGCGGCGCCGAGGTCGTCGCCTGCGATCTGGACGACGCGGCCTCGGTCCGGAAGGCCTTCGCCGGCGCGCACGGTGCGTACTGCGTGACCAACTACTGGGAGCACTTCTCGGTGGACCGCGAGCTCGCCCAGGCCCGGAACATGGCGGAGGCGGCGAGGGGGCAGGGTGTCGCGCACACGATCTGGTCCACGCTCGAGGACACGCGGAAGTGGGTTCCCCTGTCGGACGAGCGCATGCCGACCCTGATGGGCAAGTACAAGGTGCCGCACTTCGACGGCAAGGGCGAGGCGGACGGCATCTTCGGCGCCTCGGGGGCGCCGACGACCTGCATGCGGACCTCGTTCTACTGGGACAACTTCATCCACTTCGGCATGGGACCGAAAAAGAGACCCGATGGACGTCTCGCGATCACGCTGCCGATGGCGGACAAGAAGCTGCCGTCCATGGCCGTCGAGGACATCGGCCGCTGCGCCTACGGAATCTTCCGGAAGGGCGGCGACCTCATCGGCAAGACCGTGGGCGTGGCCGGCGAGCATCCGACCGGCGCCCAGATCGCGGCCGCCTTCGGCAGGGCCCTCGGCCGGGAGGTCGTGTACGACGCCGTGACGCCGGAGGCCTACCGGCACTTCGGCTTCCCCGGCGCCGAGGACCTCGGCAACATGTTCCAGTTCAAGTGCGATTTTCAGGACGATTACTGCGGCGCCCGCAGTCTCGCGTTTTCGCGGTCCGTGAACCCTTCGCTCGAGACCCTCGACGCGTGGCTTTCGAGGAACAAGGCGCGGATTCCGGCCGCATGAGGAGGCCGCGATGATCCTCGGACTGCGCACGGTCGTCTACAAGGCGCCGGACCTCGCGAAGGCGAAGGACTGGTACGCGCGCGTCCTCGAGATCGAGCCCCATTTTGCCGAGCCCTTCTACGTCGGCTTTCGGGTCGGCGCCTTCGAGCTCGGCCTCGACCCGGACCTGGCGGGCACGCGGGCCGGGGGCGGCGTCGTCCCGTACTGGGGAGTGGCCGATGCCGCGGGGGCGTACGCGCGCCTGCTCGAGCTCGGCGCCTCGGCCGGTTCTCCGCCTCAGGACGTCGGCGGAGGGATCAGGGTGGCGTCGGTTCAGGACCCTTTCGGCGACGCCTTCGGCGTCATCGAGAACCCCCACTTCTCCGCGGCGAACGTGCGCTGACGGATGAGCGATGACGGTGATCCGGCGGGCGACGCCGCGGGACGTCCCGGCGCTCCGGGAGCTGATCCCGGCGTCGGCGCGCGAGCTCTCGCGCGGCTACTACACCGAGGATGAGACCGAGAGCGCGATCGTCCACGTCTTCGGTCCCGACAGTCGGCTGATCGCCGACGGAACGTACTTCGTGGCGGAGGAGGACGACGGGCGCATCGCGGGCTGCGGAGGCTGGAGCCGCCGCCGGACGCTCTACGGCGGCGATCAGATGAAGTCGGGGGAGGAGCCGCTGCTCGATCCCGCGACCGAGGCCGCGAAGATCCGCGCCTTTTTCGTCCATCCCGACTTCGCGCGGCGGGGAATCGGATCGCGGATTCTCGAGGCCTGCGTCGAGGCGGCGCGGGCGGCCGGATTCCGGCGCCTGGAGCTCGCCGCGACGCTCCCCGGCGTCCCGCTCTATGCGGCGCGGGGGTTTCGAGAGGGCGAGCGCCTGGAGGTGCCGATGCCGGACGGCCGGCGGCTTTCGATCGTGCGCATGGAGCGGGA
The DNA here is from genome assembly GCA_963736455.1 of uncultured Acidobacteriota bacterium. GTDB lineage: Bacteria > Acidobacteriota > Thermoanaerobaculia > UBA5066 > Gp7-AA6 > DAHUXD01. The sequence goes on along the minus strand of CAVTON010000001.1, from coordinate 2,172,469 downwards.
CCTCGATGCGGGCTGAGCGGCGCGGCGGCGCGTTCGCGGCGTGAGCGTGGAGCTCGCCCTCCTTGCGCGCTTTACCTATCGGTCTCTGCGTGCGCGCTGGCGCGACCAGCGAGCCGAGATCGCTGCGCTCGTCGGGGCGATCCGTCCCGGAGACGCCGCCGTGGACGTCGGGGCGAACAAGGGGAGCTTCCTGCCGTCCCTCTCGCGAGCGGCCGGTCCGGACGGCCGAGTCGTGGCGTTCGAGCCGCAGCCGGATCTCGCGGACTACCTGAAGCGCGCATGCCGGGCCGCGGGACTCGTCAACGTCGCGGTCGAGGCGGTCGGAATCTCCGACCAGGCCGGTTCGCGGAATCTTCGCATCCCCGGGGGCCGCGGCCCGTCCCCCGGCGCGTCCGTCGAGGAGTCCGTGGCCGCGCGCTCGCCCGGCCGCGACGTCCCGATACCGGTCGTCGCGCTGGACGACTTCTTTCGCGGCGAGCGCCGGCGCATCGCGGCGGTCAAGATCGACGTGGAGGGCCACGAGCTCTCGGTTCTGCGCGGCGCCGCCGGAATGATCGAGCGAGACTCCCCGCTCGTCGTCGTCGAGTCCGAGACGCGCCATGCGGGAGAGGAGGGGCTGGCGGCGGTTCTCGCCTTTTTCGCCGACCGCGGCTACGAGGGCTTCTTCGCGAGGCGGGGACGGCTTCTGCCCATCGCCGCCTTCGATGCGGCCGTCCATCAGAAGCGCTCGGAGGGCCGTTTCTGGAGCGCTCGCGGCTACTGCAACAACTTCGTCATGCGGAAGGCTCGCGGGTAGTATTCCTCCCATGACGAGCACGGCGGACCCGGGGCGGGAGTTTCTTCGCCACACGGTCGCGACCCTGGCCTATCGCGGCGCGAAGGTTCTCCGGGGCGCGCCCTCGGGCTTCGAGGCGTTTCGCGCGGGCGAGGGAACGCGCTCGCCGGGCGAGATCGTCGCGCACGTCGGAGATCTCTTCGACTGGGCGCTCTCGATCGCCCGAGGCGAACAGGCGTGGAAGGACTCGCCGGCGCTCGACTTCGAGGCGGGGGCGGCGCGGTTCTTCGAGGCGCTCGGCCGGTTCGACGCCTATCTCGCCTCGAGCGCTCCGCTGGCGGACTCCGCCGAAAAGCTGTTCCAGGGTCCCGTCGCGGATGCCCTCGCGCACGTCGGGCAGATCGCGATGCTGCGGCGGCTCGCGGGCTCTCCGATCCGGGGAGAGAACTATTACCGGGCCGACATCGCCGCGGGCCGCGTCGGGCCCGGCCAGGCGGCGGGCCGCCGGGAGTTCTGAGTGCTCGCTCCCCTCGCCTGCTGGAACTGCGGCGCCGGGAACGATCTCGACACGGCGCAGACCTGCACGGTCTGCGGCGCGCCGCTCGTCAAGAGCCGCTCGGTCTTCTCGAAGCCCGTGCTCTTCGGCGTCGTCCTTCTCGGGCTTCTCCTGCAGGGCTTCTGCTTCTTCTGCCGCTTCCATCCGCGATGACTCGGGAGGGCGGCTTCGAGTTCGACCGCGGGAGCCTCGAAGACCTCGCCGCGGCGCTCGAACGGCTGGAACGCGGTTTCGCCGATCTGCCGGAATCCTCCGACCCGCTCGTCGGACTCCCCGAGGGCGCGATGCGCGCCGTCCTCCTGGAGACGGCCTCGCGGCTGACCGACAACTACCCGTACTTCCACCCGCTCTATGCGGGACAGATGTTGAAACCCCCGCACCCGGTCGCCCGCCTCGCGTACGCGCTCGCGATGTGGATCAACCCGAACAACCACGCGCTGGACGGCGGACGGGCGAGCTCGGCGATGGAGAAGGAAGCGGTGGCGGCGCTCGCGAAGCACTTCGGGTGGGGCGGCGACCACCTCGGGCACCTCTGCGGCGGCGGCACGATGGCCAATCTCGAGGCACTCTGGGTCGCCGGACAGCTCGCTCCCGGCCGGGCCGTCGTCGCGTCGTCGCAGGCGCACTACACCCACCGCCGCATCTCCGCGGTCCTGGGCCTTCCGTTCGAGGACGTTCCCGTCGACCGGTTCGGGCGCCTGGACGCCGAGAGCCTCGCCCGGCGGCTCGAGCGCGGCGGCATCGGAACGGTCGTGGCCACGCTCGGCACGACCGCGACGGGGTCGGTCGATCCGCTCCCGGCGATCCTGGAGCTGAAGGCGAAGCACGGCTTCCGGCTCCACGTGGACGCGGCCTACGGCGGCTATTTCGGTCTTGCCGAAGGTCTCGACGACGGCGCGCGGCGAGCATTCGACCGGATCCGCAAGGCGGACTCGATCGTCGTGGACCCGCACAAGCACGGCCTGCAGCCGTACGGCTGCGGCTGCGTGCTGTTTCGGGATCCCGCCGTCGGGCGGCTCTACAAGCACGACTCGCCGTACACGTATTTCAGCTCGAGCGAGCTCCACCTCGGCGAGATCAGCCTCGAGTGCTCGCGTCCGGGCGCGAGCGCCGCGGCGCTCTGGGCGACGCTGCGCGTGTTTCCCCTGGAGCGAGGCGGCGCTTTCGCCCGCCGTCTCGACGCCTCGCTCGAGGCGGCGCGGGACCTGCATCGCCGGCTCGCCGCCGATCGGCGGTTCCTTCCGGCGTTTCCTCCGGAGCTCGACATCGTCGTCTGGCTCGTGCGCGCGCCGCGCGCGAGCGAGTGCTCGGCCCGGGCGCGCACCGTTTTCGACGCCGCGGCGCGCCGGGGACTCCACCTGGCGGTCGCCGAGCTGCCGTCGGCGTTCTTCGACCTCGAGACCGCCGGCATCGCGGGGGACCGCGAGACCGTGACCTGCCTCCGGTCGGTGCTCATGAAACCGGAGCACCGGGAGTGGGTCGGCCGAATCTGGGAGATGCTCGCCGAGAGCGTGGAGGAATCATGAGCGACGATTCCCGGCCCCCCGTGGGCTCGATTTCGTGGGTCGATCTCACCGTCTCCGACGCTTCCCACGTGCGCGACTTCTACGCCGCGGTCACCGGGTGGAAGGCGGCGTCCGTCGAGATGGGCGAGTACAGCGACTACAGCATGAACGAGCCCGTCTCGGGCAGGTCGGTGGCCGGCGTCTGTCACGCCAGGGGCGAGAACGCCGATCTTCCGGCGCAGTGGCTCGTGTACGTCGTGGTCGAGAGCCTCGACGCGAGCCTGCGCGAGTGCCGGGCGCGAGGCGGGTCGGTCGTCGCCGGACCGAAGACTCTGGGCCACCGGGCCCACTTCGCCGTCATCCGGGACCGGGCGGGAGCCGTCCTGGCGCTATACCAATCGTTGCCATAGCGAGGATGGTGAGGCCCGAGCCGGTGCCGGCCACTTCCGCGGTCCGCGCGCTCCGGGCCGGGGGCGTGCCGTTCACGCCGCGCTTCTACGCCTGGGTCGAGCGGGGCGGCACGCGGCACTCCGCCGAGGCGCTGAACGTGCCGGAGCACGAGGTCGTGAAGACCCTGGTGATGGAGGCCCGGCGAGACGGCGCGCCCGAGCCCCTGATCATCCTGATGCACGGAGACCGCGAAGTCTCGACGAAGCAGCTCGCCCGGCAGATCGGGGCCCGAGAGGTGGCCCCGGCGAGCGCGTCCCTCGTCGAGAAGCACACGGGCTACGTGCCGGGAGGCGTCAGTCCGTTCGGCATCCGGAAGCCGCTCCTGGTCCACGTCGAGCGGTCGATCCTCGAGCTCCCGCGTGTCCTCGTCAACGGCGGACGCCGCGGCTTTCTCGTCGAGATCGCGCCGGAAGCGTTCACGCGGCTGCTCGCCGCGGTCCCGGTGGACGTCGCGATCGATCCCGCGTCGCGGACGTGACCGCCTTCCAACATATGATCGGCGGAACGTTTACGAGGGGAAGCATGAATCGTCGTGTCGTCGGGTGGAACCCGGCGGTCGTGGCCTCTTCGGCGGAGCGCGCGTGTCCCGCACCGGGCCGCCGCTTCACTCACCCGTCCTGACGATCTCTCGTGAGCGCCCGCGCCGAGGCGAAGGAGACGGGACGGGTCGAAGCCTTCTCCGACGGCGTCTTCGCCATCGCGATCACGCTGCTCGTGCTCGAGCTGAAGGTGCCCCATTTGCCGGACGGCGGCCCGGACGGCGCGCTCGGCCGGGCCCTCCTGGCCGAGTGGCCCTCCTATGTGGCGCTGGTGACGAGCTTCTTCACGATCCTCGTCATGTGGACGAATCATCACCGGGTCTTCGAGCTCGTGCACCGCGTCAACGCTCCGTTTCTGTATGCCAACGGCCTGCTGCTCCTGGTCGTCACGGTCGTGCCGTTTCCGACGGCGGTTCTCGCCGAGTACTTCGAGAAGCCCGGGGCGAGGATCGCCGCGGCCGCCTATGCCGGGACCTTCGTGTTCTGCGGCGTGGCGTTCCAGCTGCTCTGGCGGACCGCGATCGCGGGACGAACGCTCCTCAAGCCCGGGTACTCGGAGCGCCGCGTCCAGGAGATCAGCCGGAGATACTGGCTCGGCGTTCCGGGGTACCTCGCGGCGACGGCGGGCGCGTTCGTGAGCGTCCACCTGACCATCGCCATCTGTGTCGCGCTTCTCGTCGTGTGGGTCGCGGTGTCCTGGAGGAGCTGAGAAAGGGGAAGGCATGAGTGCCGTTCGAGCTCGCGCGAGATGGTCGGTGCTGGCGGCCGTTCTGCTTTCTGCGGGAGGCCTTGCGGCGCAGTCCGCCGGAGGCCCGCTCAAGGTCCTCATCTCCGCCGACATGGAAGGCGTCGGCGGCGTGAGCACGTGGTCGGTGCAGGCGAACGCGAAGGGCCGCGAGTACGAGAAGTTCCGCGAGCTCATGACGAAGGAGGTCAACGCCGCGGTCGAGGGCGCATTCGAGGCCGGCGCGACGGAAGTCGTGGTCGGCGACTCGCACGGGGATGCGCAGAACATCGACGTCGAGCTCCTCGACAAGCGGGTCCGGCTGATTCGGGCGTGGCCCCGGCCGCTCGGGATGATGCAGGGCATCGACGCCACCTTCGGTGCGGTCGTCTTCGTCGGCTACCACGCCGCCGAGGGGCGGGGAAACGCGATCCTCTCCCACTCCTTCAGCGGAACGATCGAGGTCGAGCTCGACGGCGTGCCGGTTCCCGAGGCCGGCTTCAACGCCGCGATCGCGGGCGACTTCGGCGTGCCGGTCGTGTTTCTCTCGGGCGACCAGACGATCTGTGCGGACGCGAAGAGGCTCCTCGGGCCGATCGAGACCGCGGCCGTCAAGGAGGCGACCGGCTTCTACTCGGCGTCGATGGTCCATCCCGAGGTCGCGCAGAAGATGATCCGCGAGGGAGTCCGCCGCGGTGTCGAGCGCCGGCACGAGATTTCTCCCTACCGGGTCGCCCGGCCCGTCCAGCTTCGGATCCGGTTCAACGACATCGTCAACGCGGAGGTCGTCGCGATGCTGCCCGGCGTCGAGCGGCCGGCCGGCAACGTGATCGTTTTCCAGGGCCGCGACATGATCGAGGTCTCGAAGTTCTTCGAGGCGATCTCGATGATTCGAGCGCAATGAGCCGCCGGACTCTGCGCCGCCTCGCCTCCGCCGCGGCGGCCGTCCTCGTCTTCGCCCATTCCGCGCGGGCCGCGTCCGACGAAGGCGCGATCGCGCGCGCCCGGTCCCTGATCGATCACGAGATGGCCCGCACGCTCGCCCCCGGCGTTTCGGTCGCGGTGTCGCGGGACGGCCGGATCGTGTGGAGCGAGGCGATCGGCTGCGCCGATGTCGAGCTGCAGGCGCCGATGACGACCACGACGCGCCTGCGGATCGGAAGCGTGTCGAAGCCGCTGACGTCGGCGGGCCTCGGGCTGCTCGTCGAGAAGGGAAAGATCGACCTCGATGCCCCGGTCCAGCGCTACGTCCCGGATTTTCCGAAGAAGGCCTGGCCGATCACGACGCGCGAGCTCGCCGGCCATCTCGCCGGCATCCGGCACTACGAGGACGGCGAGTTCGAGATCCGCGACCATTATCCGACGGTCCGCGCGGGTCTCGCCGTCTTCAAGAAGGACGCGCTGCTCTTCGAGCCCGGCACGCGTTTCTCCTACTCCTCGTACGGCTGGAACCTGATCTCGGCGGTCATGGAAGCCGCGAGCGGCGTGCCCTTCCTCGAGTTCATGCAGAGGAACGTGTTCGAGCCCGCCGGCCTCCTTCACACCTCGCCCGACGCCGCCGCGGCGATCGTGCCGGGCCGCGCCCATTTCTACACGCGCGACGCGGCCGGGGCGATCGTCAACGCCGGCTTCGTGGACAACAGCTACAAGTGGGCGGGCGGCGGCTTCCTCTCGACCGCGGAGGACCTCGTCACGTTCGCCAACGCCCTGCTCGAGGGCCGGCTGCTCCGGCCCGACACGCTCCGGCTCCTCTGGACCTCGCAGAAGACGAACGACGGCAAGGAGACGGAGTACGGGATCGGCTGGGACGTCGGCCACGACGCGAAGGGACGCCGGCGGATCGCGCACTCGGGCGGCGCCCAGGGCGGCACGGCGTACCTGCTGATCTACCCGGATGCGCGCCTGGCGGCCGCCATGATCGTGAACAGCGACGAATCCTTCACCGGACAGACCCGGCGCATCGCCGAGATGTTTCTGGAAGGGAAGTGAGCCGATGGCGACCCGGGGCCGCTCCGGATCCGGTTACGCGCTCTTCATCTCGGCCGTCGCCGCGGTCGGCGGGTTTCTCTTCGGCTACGACACCGCGGTCATCAACGGCACCGTGGGCGCCCTCGAGCGGCACTTCCGGGCCGATCCCGGGCGCCTCGGGTTCGCGGTCGCCGCCGCGCTGCTCGGCTCGGCCGTCGGCGCGCTGATCGCCGGCCGGGTCGCCGACCGATCGGGGCGCGTCCAGGCGATGAAGCTGACCGCGCTGCTCTTCGCCGCCAGCTCGATCGGCTCGGGCATCGCGCAGACGCTCTGGGCCTTCTCGGCGTGGCGCTTCCTCGGCGGCATCGCCGTCGGCGCCGCGAGCGTGATCGCTCCGGCCTACATCGCCGAGGTCGCGCCGGCGCGGATGCGGGGACGGCTGGGCTCCCTTCAGCAGCTCGCGATCGTCGTCGGCATCTTCCTGGCGCTCGGAGTCAACGACCTCATCGCGCACACGGCCGGCTCTCCCGAGGCGCCGTTCTGGTTCGGCGTTCCGGCGTGGCGCTGGATGTTCTGGGTCGAGGTCCTCCCCGCGATCGTCTACGGCCTCGGGGCCTTCCTCGTGCCGGAGTCACCGAGGCACCTCGTCGCGGCCGGACGGCCGGCGGACGCGGCGGCGATCCTGACGCGGATCGGCGAGCCCGACGTCCCCGCGCGAATCCGCGACATCCAGAAGACCGTGTCGGGCGGGGGCCGGCCGCGCCTGAAGGATCTGCGGACCGCGGGCGGCGGTCTCCTGCCGATCGTCTGGGTCGGCATCGGCCTGTCCGTCTTCCAGCAATTCGTGGGAATCAACGTCATCTTCTACTACAGCACGACGCTCTGGCACTCGGTCGGTTTCACCGAGACCGACTCGATGCGGATCAGCACGATCACGGGTGTGATCAACATCGTCACGACGCTGATCGCGATCGCCTTCGTGGACCGGTTCGGCCGGAGGCCCCTCCTGCTCGTGGGCTCGGTCGGCATGGCGGCCACGCTTGGCACGATGGCCTGGCTCTTCGCCCACGCTCCGCTCGATGCGCACGGATCGCCGGAGCTGACCGGCGCGAGCGGGACGGCGGCGCTCGTCGCGGCGAACCTGTACGTGTTCGCGTTCGGCTTCTCGTGGGGGCCGATCGTGTGGGTCCTGCTCGGCGAGATGTTCAACAACCGGATCCGCGGAGCGGCGCTGGCCCTGGCGGCGTCGGCGCAGTGGGTCGCGAACTGGCTCGTGACGCTGACGTTCCCGGCATTTGCGCGAGTGGGCCTCGGCTTCGCGTACGGCCTCTACACCGCGGCCGCCGCGCTGTCGTTCGTTCTGGTCGCGCGGTACGTGAGAGAGACGAAGGGGCGGGCGCTCGAGGACATGTAGGGAGGCGGACGTGAAGAACCGGGTCGGCGTCGAGGAGGCGCTCGCGAAACTGCCGGGGCCGGCGGGGGAGCGATGGGCGACGGTGCTCGAACACGGAACGCTCGACGTCGAGATCTACGCGCCGCGAGGGTCCGACCCCCAGAAGCCGCATACGCGCGACGAGGTCTATGTCGTGGTGCAGGGGCGGGGGAACTTCCGCAACGGCGAGCGCGTCGAGCGTTTCGGCCCGGGCGACGTGCTCTTCGTACCGGCTCGCGCGGTGCATCGGTTCGAGGAGTTCACGGACGACCTCGTCGTCTGGGTCGTATTCTACGGACCGGAAGGGGGCGAGGCTCATCTCGGGCGACCCTGAGCTCGGGGCGCCGTGAAATACTCGCGGCCTCACGGGATCTTCCCGGGAAAGGACGATTCGAACGATGATCGAGCGTCTCAAGGAGAGCGGCGACAAGGCTTTCGGGTTCAAGGTGACGGGTCGCGTCACGGCCGAAGAGGTCGAGGCCTTCCTGCCGCAGGTCGAGTCCGCGATTCGCGGCCGCGGAAAGCGGACGTTGGGGATCCTGGCGGACCTGTCCGCGATGACGGGCGCCGAATGGAAGGCGCGCTGGGACGAGATCAAGTTCCTTTCGAAGTACTCGGACCACATCGCGCGCGTCGCCGTCGTCGGCGCCGGGAAGTGGGAGGACGTCAAGGCCGAGATCCTCGCGGGAACGGTCCTCATCCAGGCGGAGACCCGTTACTACCCGACGGCAAACCTCCTGCACGCCTGGCACTGGGTCAAGACGGGCGACGCCGGCGAGTCGGCGGCGGACTCGGGCCGGGTGATCCTTCCGAAGGGGAGCCTCCTTTCCGGGTACGTCCCGGAATACATGGACGTCTGAGCGCCTTGAGCACGGCCCTCGACGCCATCGCCGCGATGACGGAGGCCGACTGGGACGACGTCCGCCGGATCTACGGCGAGGGCATCGCCACGGGGAACGCGACCTTCGAGGCGGAGGTTCCCTCCTGGGAGCGATGGGATCAGGGGCATCGGCCCGACTGCCGCCTCGTCGTCCGCGAGGGCGGCCGCGTTCTCGGGTGGGCGGCCCTCTCGCGCGTGTCGGAACGGTGCGTCTACGGGGGCGTCGCGGAGGTCAGCGTCTACGTCGGCGCCGCCGCTCGCGGCCGCGGCCTCGGCCGGCGGCTGCTCGAAGCGCTGGTCCGCGCCTCGGAGGAAGCGGGCATCTGGACGCTCCAGGCGGGAGTCTTTCCGGAAAACGCGGCATCGATCGCGGTTCATGAGCGGTGCGGCTTCCGGGTCGTCGGCCGACGCGAGAGGGTCGGCCGTCACCGCGGCGTGTGGCGCGACACGGTGCTCCTCGAGCGGCGCAGCCGCCGCATCGGTGTGGAATGAGACCGGCGGCCGGACGGCTCTAAAGACCGTGCCCCACGACGTCTCGCTCATCGCGACGGTCGCCGTCGGCCTGACCCTCGCCTCCATCGCCGGGTTTCTCGCCTTCCGGATCGGGCTGCCGCCGCTCGTCGGCTATCTCCTCGCCGGCATCGCCGTGGGGCCGTTCACCGCCGGGTTCGTCGCCGACGCGAAGCTGGCCCCGCAACTGGCCGAGATCGGCGTCGTCCTGCTCATGTTCGGCGTGGGGATGCACTTTTCGATCGGCGACCTGTGGTCGGTGCGCCGGATCGCGATTCCCGGCGCCATCGGACAGATCGCCGTCGCGACGTGTCTGGGCGCGGGCGTCTCTCACCTCTGGGGCTGGCCGCTCGAGGCCGGCGTGATGTTCGGGCTGGCGCTTTCGGTGGCGAGCACGGTCGTCCTGCTGCGGGCGCTCGAGGATCGCGGCCTGGTGAACACGGACGATGGCCGGATCGCGATCGGCTGGCTCGTCGTCGAGGATCTCGTCATGGTGTTGTGCCTCGTTCTCCTGCCGGCACTCGGCGGCACGGGCCACGCGCATCCCGGCGGCGCACTTCCGGCGAACCTCTGGGTGGCGGTCGGCGTGATCCTCGGAAAGGTGGTCGCGTTCGTCGGCCTGATCCTCGTCGTCGGAGGCCGGGTGTTTCCGTGGCTCCTCAAGCGCGTCGAGTCGACCGGCTCCCGCGAGCTCTTCACGCTGGCGGTCATCGCGCTGTCTCTGGGAGTGGCGTTCGGGTCGGCCGAGCTCTTCGGCGTGTCGCTGGCGCTCGGCGCGTTCTTCGCCGGAATGGTGATCCACGAATCCGATCTGAGCCACCGCGCGTCGACCGAGATGCTTCCGCTCCAGGACGCCTTCGGCGCGCTCTTCTTCGTCTCGGTCGGGATGCTCTTCGACCCCGCCGTCCTGATCCGCGAGCCGCTCCGGGTTCTCGCCGTCATCGGCATCATCGTGATCGGCAAGTCGATCGCGGCGCTCGGAATCGTTCGGGCTCTGCGCGGCTCGATGCGGACCGCCCTGACCGTCTCGGCGGCGCTCGCGCAGATCGGGGAGTTCTCGTTCATCCTGGCGACCCTGGGCGTCGCCCTGGGGCTGCTCGGCGCCGAGACCCAGAGCCTGATCGTGGCGGGGGCGCTCATCTCGATCACTCTCAATCCCCTGGTGTTCAACGCCGTCGGGCGCTGGACGCCGCACCCCGGAAAGCCGGCCCGCTGAGAGTCCTCGTCGTCGGCGGCTCGGGATTCGTCGGAGGCGCCGCCGCGTCGCGGCCGATCAGCGTCTCGATGTGCCGTTCGAGCAGGTCGAGGCGAGCCTGCTGCCCGTTCACCTGCTTCTCGAGCTCGGCGATGCGCGAGTCGCGGGAAGCGATTTCGGCCTCTTGTTCCTGGACGGCCTTGACGAGGGGGGCGATGAGTTCGCTGTAACGCAGTGACAGCGTTCGTTGCGCATCCCCGCCGACGTCGAGAACGTTGTAGGAGTCGCCGAGCAGCGCCTCCACGTCCTGCCCCACGAATCCCATGTCGATGCGGCCGTTTCCCGACTTGTACCTGTAGGCGACGGGGCGAAGTGCGAGGATCAGGGGAAGGCCGAGATCGAGGTTCCGGATGTCGGACTTGGAGCGCTGGTCCGACAGGGCGCTCCAGGCCACCTTGCCGCCGATCGAGTTGACGAAGACGTTGCCGAGGCGCACCTGGTTGGTGGCGTCGCAGTAGGCGTCCATACCGACGGCCGTGCAATTGTCAACGTCGGTCGTCGAGCCGGCGATGCCGACGAAGGTATTGTAGGAGCCGGTGGAGTTACTCACAAAGGTGACGGTGCTGCCGGCGTAGCCGGTGATCATGTCTCCGCCGCGGGCGCCCGCCTTCCACCCGATCGCCGTGTTATCGAAACCCGTCGTGTCGCCGTGCAGGCTGACTGCACCGACGCCGGTGTTGTTCGAGGCTGTGGCGAACTCCAGGCTCGATCCTCCGATGGCCGTGTTATCCGATCCCGTCGTATTCCCCGAGAGGGAGACGGAGCCGACCGCCGTGTTTTCGAAACCGGTCGTGGTGAGGAGCTGGCTGCTCGCGCCGAGCGCGGTGTTGAACGCTCCCGTCGTATTCGAGGTGAGCGCGCTTTCGCCAACCGCCGTATTGTCTTTTCCATTGTCAGGCGATGTCGGCTGGTTGCTATACAGCGCATACCAGCCCACGGCCGTGTTGGACGTGAATAAAGGGGATCCCGCGTCGTAAGACTGCGTGGCGAGAGCGTGGTCGCCCACCGCCGTGTTGGCTTGACTGCTGGTAGCATTGCCGACCAGAGCGTCCTGACCGAGTCCGGTGTTGCCGGATCCGAGATTACCCGGACTCCAAAATCCCGTCCCTCGCATCGCCTTTTCGACGAAGACCGCCATCTGAGCCCGGGTCACGCTGGCGCTCGGGCAGTACGCCCCGCCTCCGCATCCGCTCGTGATTTGATCCGCCGCGAACTGCTCGATCCACGGGTCGAAGGTCGTGGAGCAGGTCACATCCGTAAAGATCGTTCCCTGGCATGGCGGCGGCTGGTATGGGTTTGCCGGGGGCGCCTCGGGTCGGGCTTGCTCGGGCGCCGGGGACTGAGCCGCCGCGGGCGCGGCGGCGAATACGCCGGCGGCGAAGGCACAAGCCATCGAGAATCTCCGCGTACGCTTTCTCATCATCTCCTCCTTTTTGGGGCCGCGATCAGGGGTCGCGGTCAAAACGGGTCTTTCGAGACGAGGGATGCGAAGAGCGATCCGGCGGCTTCGTTGCTGCGCCGGCAGCGCTGCTGCGCTCTCGAGGAGTGAGCGCCATGTGAGGCATCCTACTGCCGGGGGGTCTGCTTCCGGTGGTCGAGTGGCCGCTCGCTTGCGCCGCTTTCTTGACTTACGCTTTTTTACCGCCTAAAGTCGGCGTTCCATGGCCGAGAAACGCACTCGCCCGTCGGGCAGCGCGCCGGAGATGCCTCCCTCCCGCAACCTCGGCGTGGGAAGCGCCGTCGGCAACGCTTCGTGCGGCGACCGCCACGGCGGCGGCGATCCGCTCGCTCTGATCGTTTCGGCCGGGGCGCGCAAGGAGAAGCTTCGGCAGCGCGAGACTCATCTTCTTCGGCGGCCGGCCCTCGCTCCGCTCGGCCCGGTCACCGACGCGGCGTTTTCCCGCCGCGGGTCGGCCGCCTCGCGAAGGCCGAAACCGGCGTACGCCGAGCTCCACGCGGCATCGGCGTTCTCGTTCCTCGACGGCTCTTCGCTGCCCGAGGACCTCGTCGAGGAAGCGGCGCGGCGGGAGATTCCCGCCGTAGCGCTCGTCGACACCAACGGCGTCTACGGCGCGCCGCGCTTCTACAAGGCGGCGAAGGCGGCGGGGATCCGGGCGATCGTCGGGGCGGAGGTGACGCTGGAGGGCGAGGGCGCATTGTCATCCCGAGAGCCTGCCGAAGGCCCACTGTCATCCCGAGGAGCGTTAGCGACGAGGGATCCCTTTCCAAGCCGGATCGTGACTCGAAAGGGATCCCTCGCTTCGCTCGGGATGACAAAGGCGACGGCCGTCCCCCCGCGCCTCACTCTCCTCGTCGAGACGCGCGCCGGCTACAGGAACCTCTGCCGTCTCATCACGGCGGGCGCGCTCGGAAAGCCCAAGGGCGAAACGTCGGTGACGCTCGAGCAGGTCGCCGCGCATGCCGAGGGACTGCACGTGCTGACGGGCGGTGCGGAAGGGCCCATCGCGCGCGCGTTGGAGGAGGGCGGGCTCGATGCGGCGCAGAGCCTCCTCCAGAGGCTCGGGGCGATCTTTCCGGGCCGCCTCCACGTCGAGCTCCAGCGCCACCGGCGGCGGGAGGAGGAGCGCCGCAACCAGGCGCTCGCGGACCTCGCGCGGCGCTTGCGCCTGCCGCTTCTCGCGTCCAACGGCGTGCGATACGCGCGGACGAAGGACAAGGAGCTCCACGACGTCCTGACCGCGATCCGCAACCACGTTCCTCTCGACGCCGCCGGACGCCTGCTCGCGGCGCAGCGGGAGCGCCACTTCCGGGACGCCGGCGCCATGCGCGCGCTCTTCGCGGATCTGCCCGGGGCCGTCGACGCCGCCGCGGAGCTGGCCGAGCGCCTCGACTTCACGCTCGCGGACCTCGGCTACCGCTTCCCGGAGTTCCCGCTCCCGCCGGGCGAGACGCCGTCCTCGTATCTGCGCCGGCTGACGTGGAACGGCGCCCGCTCGCGCTTCCGGCCGCTGACGGCGAAGGCGCAGGCGCAGATCCAGAAGGAGCTCGCGATGATCGAGAAGCTCGACCTCGCCGGCTACTTCCTGATCGTCCACGACGTCGTGCGCTTCTGTCTCGAGAACCGCATCCTCGTCCAGGGGCGCGGCTCGGCCGCCAACAGCGCCGTCTGCTACGCGCTCTCGATCACGGCAATCGACCCGGTGAAGATGGAGCTGCTCTTCGAGCGTTTCCTCTCCGAGGAGCGCGGCGAGTGGCCCGACATCGACCTCGACCTCCCTTCGGGGGATCAGCGCGAGCGCGTCATCCAGCACGTCTATCGAAAGTACGGCCCGCACGGCGCCGGCATGACCGCCAACGTCATCACCTATCGAGATCGCTCCTCGGCCCGCGAGGTCGCCAAGGCCCTCGGCTACTCGCCCGAGCAGGTGGACGCGCTCTCGAAGCAGCTCGGAGGCTGGAACTTCGGCGAGATCCGCGACCCGCCCGAGGAGTTGAAGGGCGAGCTCGCCGCGGCGGGCCTCGACCCGGAGGAACGGCGCGCCCGCCACTTCCTGCGCCTCTTCCTTCAGATCCAGAACCTGCCGCGCCACCTCGGCCAGCACTCGGGCGGCATCGTCGTCGCGGCGGGACGGCTCGACGAGGTCGTGCCGCTCGAGCCGGCGTCCATGCCGGACCGCGTCGTCGTGCAGTGGGACAAGGACGATTGCGCGGACCTCGGCATCGTGAAGGTCGATCTTCTCGGCCTCGGCATGCTCGCGGCGATCGAAGAGTGCATCCCGATGATCCGCACGCACGAGAGGGTCGACGTGGATCTCGCGCACCTGCCCCAGGACGATCCGGCGGTCTACCGGATGCTGAACGCCGCCGACACCGTCGGCCTCTTTCAGGTCGAGAGCCGCGCGCAGATGGCGTCGCTGCCCCGAAACGCTCCGAGGTGCTTCTACGACATCGTCGTGCAGGTCGCGATCATCCGGCCGGGGCCGATCGTCGGCGGAATGGTCCGGCCGTTCTTCGAGCGGCGGCAGGGAAGAGCGCCGGTCGAATATCCCGACCCCTGCCTCGAGCCGATCCTGAAGCGCACGCTCGGCGTGCCACTCTTCCAGGAGCAGATCCTCAAGATGGCGATGGAGGCGGCCGGGTTCACGGGCGGCGAAGCCGAGGAGCTGCGGCGGGCGATGGGATTCAAGCGCTCGGCCGAGCGGATGGACTCGATCGAAAAGCGTCTGCGCGACGGCATGGCGGCGCGCGGCATCGGCCCCGCGGCGCGCGACCAGATCGTCAAGTCCATCACGTCGTTCGCGCTCTACGGCTTTCCCGAGTCGCACGCCGCGAGCTTCGCGTTGATCGCGTACGCGAGCGCGTATTTGAAGGCCCACCATCCGGCGGCCTTCCTCGCGTCGCTGTTGAACGCGTGGCCCATGGGCTTCTACCACCCGGCGACGCTCGTGAAGGATGCCCAGCATCACGGCACGCGCGTGCGCGCGATCGACGCGTCGCGCTCGGGATGGGCCTGCCGCTGGGAGGAGGGAGCGGTGCGTCTGGGGCTGCGCTTCGTCAAGGAGCTCCGCGAGGACGCCGGCGCGTCGATCGAGCGCGCTCAGGCACAGCGGCCCTTCGCCTCGGTCGACGATCTCGCGCGGCGGGCGGCGCTGCGTCCGGGAGACCTCGACCTGCTCGCGCACGCGGGCGCCCTGTCGAGTTTTGGAAAGACGCGGCGGGAAGCGCTCTGGCAGGTCGCCAAGGTCGCCCGCAAGAGCGGGCCGCTCTTCGAGAAGGAGGCGACCGATGATCCGTCGCCTCTGCCCGAGATGTCGCCGATCGAGGAGACCCGCGCCGACTACCAGACGGCCGAGATGACGGCGGGGCCCCACATGCTCGCGCACCTGCGCGAGGGCCTCGCGCGCCGGGGCGTGGCGTCCGCGGCGGAGCTCGCGCGGCGTGCCGACGGCGATCGCGTGACGGCGGCCGGCGCGGTCATCGTGCGGCAGCGCCCCGGCACCGCGAAGGGCTTCGTCTTCCTGACGCTCGAGGACGAGACCGGGATGCTCCAAGCGATCGTCCGGCCGGATCTCTTCAGGCGGCAGCGCGCGATCGTCGTCGGATCGGGCGCGCTCGTCGTGGAAGGCCGCCTCCAGCGCCAGGATGGCTCGATGTCCGTCCGCGCCGAGCGTTTCTGGACGATCCCGGAGTTCGAGCGGATGCCGAGCCACGATTTCCGGTGAGCTCGGACCGAAGGCCGTCATCCCGAGGAGCGAAGCGACGAGGGATCCCTTTCGAGACGTGCTGCGGCTTTGAACGGGATCCCTCGCTGCGCTCGGGATGACAACGGGAAGGCGCTCGGGATGACAACGGGAAGCAACATTCCGTCCCTGGCCTCGTAAACTCCCACCAATGAGTCTTCGCGTCGCCGCCCTGGCCGTGCTGTGCGCGCCGCGGCTTCTGGCGGAGGATCCCGTCCCTCTTCCCGTCCCCCCGACCCTTCATCTGAACCGCATCACGACTCCGATCACCGTGGATGGCGACCTGTCGGATCCGGGCTGGAAGGACGCGACCGTGATCGAGACGTTCTACGAGTTTCAGCCGGGCGACAACACGGTGCCGCCGGTCAAGACGATCGCACGCGTGGGGATCGACGACAAGTACTTCTACGCATCCTTCTGGTGCGAGGAGCCCGACACCTCCAAGATCCGCGCGCCGTACGTGGACCGCGACGGCGTGACCGACCAGCAGGACTACGTCGGCGTCCTGCTCGACGTGGACAACGCGCGGCGTTCCGCCGTGGACTTCTGGATCAGCCCCAACGGGATCCAGACCGACTCGATGCTGAACGAGTCGCCCTTCGGCGAAGACACCTCACCCGACTGGTTCTGGGAATCGGCGGGGCGGATCGGCACGAAGTCGTGGACGGCCGAGGTCCGCATTCCGCTCTCGTCGCTGCGCTATCCGAACAAGGACCCGCAGGACTGGGCGCTGATGGTCTACCGGGTCTGGCCGCGCGAGTTCAACTACCAGTTTTACAGCGTCAAGATGCCTCGCGGCTCGAGCTGCTTTCTCTGCTGGTCCGCGACCGTGCAGGGAATCGAAGGATTGCCGCAGGGCATGCACTACGTCCTCGCGCCCTACGCGGCGGGTTTCTCGGAGGCCGTCTATCCGACGGTCCCGCCGGGCTCGCCGCCGGGTCCTCCCGATACCGTAACGAAAGGGGAGCTCGGCCTCGACCTGAAGTGGCTTCCCGACGCGGGCACGGTCGTCGATGCGACGATCAACCCCGACTTCTCGCAGGTCGAGTCGGACGTCGTCCAGATCGGCGTCAACCAGCGCTTCGCGCTCTTCTACCCGGAGAAGCGCCCCTTCTTCCTCGAGCAGGTGGATCTTCTGCAGACGCCCATCCAGGCCATCTACACGCGCACGATCACCGACCCGCTCTGGGGAGGGAGGCTGACGTCCCGCGAGGGATCGACCTCGTACACGGTGCTCGTCGCCGACGATCGCGGCGGCGGCACGGTCGTGATCCCCGGGCCGATCTTCTCGGGGACGGCGCCGCAGGATTTCTCCTCCGTGGTCGGAATCGGGCGGCTGCGCCACGATCTCGGCAATTCGTTCGTCGGAGCGACGGCGACGGCGCGCGTCATCGACGGCGGGGCGTACAACTACCTCGCCGGGCCGGACTTCCAGTGGCGGCCAAACGACGCCGATCTCGTCACCGGCCAGTACCTCTACAGCTTCTCGCGCCTACCGGACCGGCCCGATCTGTATCCGTCGTGGAATGGACAGAAGATCTCGGGCTTCGGCATGACGGCCAACTGGGCGCACACGACGTATCACTGGGACTGGCTCGCGCAGTACGACGATTTCTCCGACGGCTTCCGCGCGGACGACGGATTCGTGCCGCAGGTCGGCTACAGCCAGGAGACCTGGGGAGCGGGGTATCGCATCTATCCGACGGGATTCTTCTCGCGCGTGCGGTTTCTCACGGGCGGCAACTACGCGACCGACCGCGACGGCGGTCTCGTTTCGCGCCGGGCGTTTCCGGGAATCTCGTTCCAGGCGGTCGGCGGAACGCGCGCCGAGTTCGACTACAACTTCGAGGCCGTCCGGATCAACGGCCAGGAGCTCGACTACGACCGCCTGGTCTGGACGGTGACGGCCTCGCCCTCGGGATTTCTTCCGAGCATCGGCGTGTCGGGCAACTACGGCCGCCAGCCGGACGTGGATAACGTGCGCGTCGGGACCGGCGGCGACGTGCTCGTGACCGCGCTCGTGCGTCCGACCGAGCATCTCGGCCTCGACATGCGCCTCGAGCGGCAATGGATCGACGAGCATCTCTCGATTCTGTCCGGAAACCTCTTCACGGCCGACGTCGCACGCCTGAAGGCAGTCTACGTCTTCAACGCGAAGATGCTGATCCGGCTGATCGGCCAGTACCAGGAGACCCGGCGCGATCCCGCGCTCTGGATCCAGCCCGTCGCGGCGAAAGAGGGAAGCTTCGCCGGATCCGCCCTTTTCTCGTACAAGCTCAACTGGCAGAGCGTCCTCTTCGTCGGCTACGGCGACGCCCGCGCGCTCGACGAAGTGAACGACACGCTCCTGCCGACGGGGCGGCAGTTCTTCCTGAAGGTTTCCTACGCGTTTCAGCACTAGGAACGTCGCCTCCGCTCCGTTCGGGATCTGCGCGCCCTCGAGGGCGCGCACCGGCCGGCGGCTCGCGCAAAGGCGCTCGACCGCCGGCCTGATCCCTCACTTCGCTCCGGCTCCCGCGGCGTGAGCTTCCACCCTGACCGTCGCCTTCGCTTCGTTCGGGGCCTGCGCCCTTCGGGCGCACCGGTGAGCGGCTCGCCCGGATGCGGGCTCGACCGCTCACCTGGCCCCTCACTGCGCTGCGGCTCCCGCGGCGTGAGCCTCCACCCTCCCTCCGGTCGGGTGACTTCTCACGCCGCGAGCTTTCGAGAGAGCGTGGCGTCTTCTTCTTACGCCGGCCGTTGCCAAACTGACGTGACTACTTCCTCTTCGCCGCGACCTTCGTGGCGAGCAGCGTGATGTCCACCGTGACCTTGTTGCCGACGACCTTCGCCTCGGGGTTGTCGGTCCAGGCCATGCCGTATTCGCGGCGGTCGAAGGAAAACGTCGCCTCGATGCCGATGCGGCCGTCGACCCGGGGGTCGTCGAACTTCCCGCGAATCTCGAAGGGGAGCGTGATCTCGCGGGAGACGCCGTGGATCGACAGGGGCCCCGAGGCTTCCCAGCGTCCCTTCACCCTGCGGACGCGTTTGCTCTCGAAGCGGATCTCGGGATACTTCGCGGCGTCGAAGAAGGCCGGTGTCCGAAGCTTCGAATCCCAGTTGTCGCTGCCCGTGGCGACGCTCGCCGTCTCGATCACGGCCGTCACCTTCGCCTGCGACAGGTCGCGCGCCTTGCCCGCCGAGAGCCTGACGTCGTAGCGCATGAACTTGCCCGTCACTTTCGAGACGGCCATGAGCGGGACGGAAAACTGCACGTTCGAGTGAGCCGGATCGAGCGCATAGTCGGCGGCCGGGAGCGCCGCGGGGGCGAGCAGGCAGGCGGCCGCGAGGAGTCGGCGAGAAGTCGCGAGAAGCATGATGCGGATTCGCGTCGCCGGGAATCTTATCCGACCCGGGGCGGCCCGCGCCGACGATAGAATCGCCCCGCTTTTCGGAGGCGACATGAAACGGGCTCTCGGCGTCCTGGCGTTCTCGCTCTGCGTCCTTCCCTCGCCGGCCCAGGTCCTTCCGGGCCACCGTCTGCCCGAGGGTCCGGACCGGCCGGTGCGCGACCGGGCCTTCCACATCGAGAAGTACGTCGCGGAGCTCACCTTCGACATGGCGAAGGAGACGATCGCCGGAACGGCGACGATCACCTTTCAATCGCTGCGCGAGCCGCTCACGGAGCTTTCGCTCGACGCCGCGCTCCTCGACGTGAAGAAGATCGAGCGCGACGGCCGCAGTCTCGCGTTCACGGTGGACCCGAAGGCCTGGAAGCTGAACGTGACGCTCGGCGAGCCGGTTCGCGCGGGCCAGTCGGCGACCGTCAAGGTTTCGTACGGCTGCCACCCGCGAGTCGGTCTCTATTTCTTTCCCGCGTCGGGCGGCCGGGAGGCGCAGGCCTGGAACTACGGGGAGGGCGGCCTGCACAATGGATGGCTGCCGGTCTACAACGATACGAACGACCGCTTCGCCGTGGAATTCGTCGTGACGGTGCCGAGGGGTTTCACCGCGGTCTCGAACGGCGTCCTCGATCCGCCGAGGGAGAACGCCGACGGAACGCGCACGTTTCGCTGGGTCGAGGAAAAGCCGATCCCGAACTACCTCATGACGGTGGACGTCGGACGCTTCGTGAAGGTCCCTCTGTCCGATGCCAAGGTCGGGGCCCGGTCCATCCCGCTCTCGGTCTGGACGGCGCCGGGCTCGGAGAAGGCGGCCCGGTTCACGTTCGGAGAGACGCCGAAGATGGTCGAGTTCTTTTCGGAGCGCATGAGCTATCCCTATCCGTGGGTCAAGTACGACCAGGTCACGCTCCGGGACTTCGCCGTCGGCGCAATGGAGACCACGACGATGACGGGCGTCGGCGAATCGCACCTGCATCTGCCGGACGATCCGCCGGACTCGGCGCCCGGCTACGGCGAGGCCTGGCCGGTCTTCACGGTCGAAGACACGATCTCGCACGAGCTCGCCCATCACTGGTTCGGCGACCTCGTCACCTGCCGCTCGATCGGCTCGATCTGGCTGAACGAGTCCTTCGCGACGTTCTGGCACACGATCTGGAACGGCCATGCGCACGGCGAGGACGATCTGACCTATCAGCGCTGGTGGTATCTCAACAAGTACGTGGACTACGTCCGGGAGTCCGGGACCGTGCGGCCGATGGAGTACCTGCGGTACACGGAGCCGACGGCGATGTACCAGACCGAGACGACCTACGTGAAGGGCTCCCTGGTGCTCCACATGATCCGTCACTTTCTCGGTGACGACGATTTCTACCGGATGATTTCCGGATACCTCGCGAGCCACCAGTTCTCGAGCGTCGAGTCGGCTGACCTTTCCGAGGCGATCGAGCTCGCCGCCGGGCGCAACTTCTCGTGGTTCTTCAAGGACTGGGTCGTGGGAGGGGGCGGCCACCCGCGCTTCGACGTGTCCTACCGCTGGGCGCCCGAGCGGAAGCAGGTCGACCTGACGGTCAAGCAGATTCAGTCGGACCTTCCGTTCGAGAACGAGTTCACGCTGCCCGTGGACGTCGAGGTGGTCGACGCCGCGGGAACGGCGGCGACGCATCGCGTGGAGCTGAACGGGTGGTCGACGACGGTGTCGCTGCCGGCGGAGAGCCGGCCGCGCCGCGTGACGTTCGACAAGGGCGGCTGGCTCGTCTGCGAGGTCAAGTACGACCGTGCGATCTCCGAGGTGCGGGACGAGCTCGATCACGCGGACCTCGCGAACCGCCTGCGGGCGGCGAGGCAACTCGCGGACGACTTCGGGCGCGATCCGCGGGCCGTCGCGGCGCTCGCGCGCACGCTCGCCGACCCGGCGACACACTGGGGGTTGAAGCAGGAGGCCGCGCTCGACCTCGGCCGCGCGGGGGGCGCCGACGCCGCGCGATCTCTCCAGAAATCGCTCGCCGGCGATCCGAATCCGCGGGTTCGGCGGGCCGTCGCGCTGGGACTCGGCGACTGCGGCCTGTCGAGCTCCACCGCGGCGCTGCGCAAGGCGATCGAGACGGACCGGGCCGAGGACGTCGTCGGCGCCGCGGAGATCTCGCTCGGCCGAATCGGCGGCGCGGGGACGAAGGACTTCCTGGTCCGCCAGCTCTCGCGCGACTCGCGCTGGTGGGACGGGATCCGCATCGCCGCGCTTCAGGGACTGGGCAAGCTCGACGACCCGACCCTCGCGCCGGTCTTCGACGGATACACCGACCCGAAGTACGTGCAGGAGCTTCGCGCGGCCGCGATCGACGGCTGGGCCGCCGCGTCGTCCGACGACCCGAAGCTCGCCGATCGGCTGCGGGCATTCACGAAGGACCGGAACCGCTCGATCCGCGAGGACGCCGTCAAGCGCCTCGGCGCGATGCACCACGAGGCGGATCTCGCGCTTCTGAAAGAGCTCGAAGGCGATCCCGACCCCACGATCGCGTACCTCGCGAAGGAGGGGGTGGAGGAGACGGAGGGATTCTTGAAGAAGTGACCCCCCCTCCGCCGCCGGGACGGGACGGGGCGGGGTCAACGCTGAAAATCCTGAATCGTCTCGGGCGGCCGAACCGGCAGCTGCGTTGGCGAAGCGCCGCGAAATTCGGGGTCAACGCTGAATTCCTGAATTTTACTCCGACGAGATGGCCCTCGAATCGATCCGACCCGGCGCCTCAGGCCTCAGTCGCGACAATCCATACATAGGGACGATCGTGTCGAGACCGCGACGGATCGAGTTCGAGGGGGGCGTTTACCACGTGATTGCGCGGGGTAACGAAAGGCGCGCCATCTTTCGGGACGCCCACGATCGGCAGAAGTACCTCGATCGACTCGGCGTCTATTCCGAGCGGCTCGAATTCTTGGTTCACGCGTACTGTTTGATGCCCAATCACATCCATCTCGCCCTTCGAACGGGGCGTGTGCCGCTCTCGCGAATCATGCTCGCCCTTCACGGCTCGTACGCCCAGGACTTCAACCGGCGTCATCAGCGAATCGGGCACCTCTTCCAGGGCCGCTACAAGGCATTTCTCGTGGAGGCGGACGCCTACCTCGCCTGCCTCGTTCGATACATCCACCTCAATCCTGTGAAAGCCAAGCTCGCCACGACGGCGGAATCCTTCAGATGGTCCAGCGCTCTCGCCTATCGACGAGGTGCGGGACCTGCGTGGCTCGACAGCGACTTCGCGCTGCGCCGCTTCGGAAGAACTCGCCGGCAGGCAATTCCGGCATACGAGGCGTTCTTACAGGGAAAGGAAGGACCACGCTACGAAGATCTCGACGTCCGCTCCGGCGTGATCAAGGGTGACGGCGAGTTCGTCGTTCGCATGTCTCGGCGATTCCCGGATGCGCAGGTTCGTGTTCCCATCACCGTCGAGGATCTCGGTCGGCTCGCCACGGAAGTCTTCGGGTTGAATCGGAACTGCCTGCAGAGCGCTTCGTCACGGATCCGCGGAGTGACGGCTTACACGGGCCGCGAGATCGCGCGGATCCCGCTGTGTCACGCGGCTCGCCTCTTTTCCAGGCATGAGACGACGATCGTCAAGGACGTCCGGCGTGTCGAAATGCAGTTCGGACAAGATCCCGGTTTGCGCGGAGACCTCGCTCGCATGCGGCGAGCAGTCGCCGGATTCAGGAATTCAGCGTTGACCCCGCTGAAGCGTCGGCGCGGACATGAAAACGCGGCGCTCGCGGTGTTGGCGCGTTCAGGAATTCAGCGTTGACCCCGCTCGGACCCCGCTCGGGGCCTTCAGGCGGCGGCTTCGCCGTCTCGGACGATCCGGCCGTCGCGGATTTCGACGACCCGGCCCGCCCGGCGGGCGAGCGACATGTCGTGGGTGATCACGACGAGCGTCGAGCCCTGCTTCCAGAGGTCGGTGAAGAGGCCCATGATGTCGCCGCCGGCGGAGGTATCGAGGTTTCCCGTGGGCTCGTCGGCGAGAACGACGTCCGGCTGCATCGCGAGCGCGCGCGCAATGGCGACGCGCTGCATCTGTCCGCCGGAGAGCTCGGTCGGTTTGTGGTCCATGCGATCGCCGAGACCCACGCGCGTGAGGAGCTCTTCGACGCGCTCCCTGCGCTTTTTCGGCGCCACGCCGCCGAAGAGCAGCGGAAGCTCGACGTTCTCGAAGGCCGAGATCTGGGGCAGCAAGTTGAAGCCCTGGAAAACGAAGCCGACGCGGCGGTTGCGTACGTCGGCGAGCTCGTCGCGCGTGAACTTCGAGACGTCCTCTCCGCCGAGGCGGTAACGCCCCTCCGACGGCGTGTCGAGACAGCCGATCAGGTTCATCAGGGTGGACTTCCCCGAGCCCGAAGGCCCGACGATCGCGACGAAGTCGCCGCGTTCGACCGCCAGGTCGATCCCCTTCAGGGCCTCGACCTTGACCTTGCCCGTGTCGTAGATCTTCCTGATGCCCTGCATCTCGATGATGGCGGTCGTCGTCGGCTCTCCGGTCGGTGTGCGCTTCATTCGTACCTCAGCGTGGAAGCGGGGTCGATGGCCGCGGCGCGGCGCGCCGGGAAGTAACCCGCGGCGAGGCCGCAGATTCCGAGAATGCCGATCGTCGCGAGGCCAATCGGCCAGGACAGCGTGGGGTGGCCCATGAACTCCAGCGCGTCGTTGCCCTCGAGCTTGACGAATCCGAGCCCGGTCACGATGACGATGGCGATGAGCGCGCCGAAGAGTCCGCCGAGAAACGTATAGACGAGGCCCTCGAGAATGAACGGCCCCGTGATCCACGCGCTGCGGGCGCCGAGGGCCATTTTCACGCCGATCTCCTTGGTGCGTTCCTTGACGACGGCGTACATGATGTTCGCCACGCCGACGCCGCCGATGATCAGGGTGAGCGCGCCGATTATGCCGAAGAACATCTCGAGGCCGATCAGGATCTTCTCGCTCATCTTCTGGCCCTCGACCGTGTTCCAGACGCCGAAGGCGTGCGAGTCCTCGGGGTCGAACCCGAGCCGCGGGCCGAGAATCTGGGAGAGGTGCCTCAAGGCGAAGTCCATGTCGCCGGACTTCCGGACGCGGAAGACCACGACGTTGACCTTGTCGTCCCCGAGCACCGCCTTGAACGTGGACTGGGGGATGACGGCGTGCTGCGCGTCCGGGCCGCCGTAGGTCGAAGACTGGCGCTTGCGCTGCATGACGCCGATGACCGTGAACGGCGAATTGTTGATGAGCAGCGTCTTGCCGAGCGGCTCCTCTTCGCCGAACAGGTCATGGGCCATCTCGGTGCCGAGGAAAACGACGCGGCGCTTCTCGTTCTCGTCGTCCGGGTTGAGGAATCGACCGCCCGGCCTCGGATAGTGCTTGCGGGCATTGCCGTAGTCGGCGATCGTCCCGATGACCCGGCCGTTGACCGTCTTCTTCCCGTAGGCCATGGCGGTCCGCGACGAGGTCAGCTCCGCCCAGATCGCATCGAGCTCGGGCATGCGCTCGCGGGCGAAGTCCACGTCCTCGATCCGAGGCCGTACGGCGTGCCCGGGCGGCAGCCCCTTGTAAGGCATGGTCGTCTCGCCCGGCCACAGGATCGCGAGGTTGTTGCCCATCGCCTGCTCGTTCGCGGTCATCTGGCGCTTGAGCCCCTCGCCGAAGGCGAGCAGGAGCAGGATCGTGACCGTGCCCCAGGCGAGCGCGGCGATCGTCAGCGTGGCGCGCTTCTTCTGGAGCCGGGCGGAACGCAGGAAGAGCTGCAGGACGAGCGAGAGGGTCTTTCTCACGGTTCCATCTCTAGAGTTTCATGGCGACGACGGGATCGAGCCGCGAGGCGTCGCGCGCCGGGAAGTAGCCGGCGACGAGGCCGGTCAGGCCCAGGACCGTCGCCGTCAGAAGCGCGACGCCGATCGAGACGTCCGGGTCGCCCACGTACTGCGTGACGCCGAACTTCGGGAAGATGGCGCAGACGGTCATCGAGATGCCGAAGCCGATCAGTCCACCCATCGCCGTGATGAGCAGCGTCTCCATCAGGAACTGGCGCAGGATCCAGGGCGTCTTCGCGCCGAGCGCCATCTTGATGCCGATCTCCTTGGTGCGCTCCTCCACGACGACGTTCATGATGTTCGACACTCCGATCCCGCCGACGATCAGCGTGAACGAGCCGATGATGCCGAGAAACAGCCGGAAGGACAGAAAGAACGTGCCGAGAAACGCGAACTCCTCGGTCGTATCCCAGACCGAAAACGCTTCCTTGTCGTCCGGGTCGAAGCGCTGCCGGCCCGCGAGCACGCGGCGCACGCCGTCGGTGACGGCCTTGCTGTCCTTCATCACGACCGGCTGGTAGATCAGGTTGTCCACCCACTTCTCGCCGGTCAGGGCGCGATAGGTCGTGCCCGGGATGAATCCCTTTCCGTTGTCGCGGCCGCTGTAGCTCGACTGCTGGATTTTCTCCTCGAGCACTCCGATGATCAGGAACGGCGAGCCCTTCAGCATCACGGTCTTTCCGACGGGATCGGTCTTTCCGAAGACCTGCTCGGCGAGCTTCCAGCCGATGAAGAGGACGCGCCGCTGCTCGTCCATGTCGGTCGGGTTGATGAATCGGCTTCCCGCGCGCGGGTTGATGTTCCGCATGCCGCCGAACTCGGGCGCGACCCCGGAGATGTCCACGGCGACGGTCTTCGTGCCGTAGTTCATCTTCATGGTGTTCGAGTACTCGCTCGAGACGGCGCGCAGTCCCACCGCCTGCCGCCGGATGGCCTCGACGTCGTCTTCGTTGACGCGGATCTTGCGTCCCTTTCCGAGGCCCTCGAACGGGATCGACGTCAGGCCCGGCCACGCGATGCAGATGCCGTCGCCGATGCCCGCGGCGTTGACGACCATCTGGCGCTGCATGCCCTTGCCGAAGGCGAGCAGCAGGGTCACGGAGACGGTGCCCCAGATGATTCCGAACACGGTCAGAAAGGTGCGGAGCTTCTGGCTGCGCACATCGCGCCACATCTGGCGGATCGCGTCGCGAAAGGAGAGCATGGACGGAGCCTCTCGGGCCTCAGTCGACCGCGGAGGTCAGCTTCTTCGGCGGCCGCTCGACGACCTTCGTGCCGACGGCGAGGCCGTCCGTGACCTGCGTCGTCAGGCCGTCGGAGACGCCGAGCTTGACGGCGACCTTCTTCGGGGGCTCCTTCGCGTTCGCCGCGGGCAGCTCGACGAAGGTTTTCTTTCCGCCGTCTTCGAAGATGACGACGCGCTCCGGGATCGTCGGGACGTCCTTGACCTCGCGGATGATCAGGTCGGCGTTGGCCGAGTATCCGGCGCGCAGCGTGATGTTCGAGGTCGGCTCGAGCTCGATCTCGACGTCGAAGAGCGTGGCGCCCTCTTTCTGCTGGGCCTGCGGGGCGATCCGCGAGACCTTGCCCGTCACGATGTCCGTCGGCAGGGCGCCGACCTTGATGCGGGCGGTCATGCCCGAGTGAAGCTTGCCGACGTCGATCTCGTCCACGGTGCCCTTGAAGATCAGGTCGCTCATGTCGGCGATCGCGGCGAGCTCGGTGCCCGGCTGGTACGAGGTCAGCGGAACGACCGGGTCCCCGGGGTTGACGGAGCGCGAGAGGACCGTGCCGGCCGCGGGCGCCCGGATGATCGACTCCATGTTGATCGTCTCGGTCGTGATGCGGCCGTTGCGCGTGAGGTCGCGGTTCTGCGCGGCCCGGTCGACCGCGACCTTGGCGAGCTCGTAGGCCTCGCGCTTGACGTCGAGGTCGGATTTCGGCAGCACGCCGTCCTTCGCGAGCTGCTGGGCGCGGTCGTAGTCGGCCTTCGCGCGGTCGAGCGACGCATTCGTCGAGTCGAGCTGGCGATCCACGTCGGTCAGCTCCTGAGGCGTCGGGTCCGGCGCGATCTCGAGCAGGGGGTCGCCGGCCCTGACGCGGTCGCCGACGTTGACCATGCAGCGCTTGACGATTCCCGAGATCTTCGACTTGATCGAGAACTTCTGCCGGGGCTGGATCTGGCCGACCGCCAGGGCCTTCTCGGTGATCGAGCCCTTCTCGACCGTGACGAGCTTCAGGTCGCCGTCGCCCTTGCCGCTGCGGGTCAGGGCGTAGAGGCCGGCCGCGGCCGCCACGAGGACGAGCAGAAGCAGCAGCGTCTTGAACAACTTGGACATGCCATCCTCCCGGGCGAAGAACCGTCGGATCGCGCCGCTCATGGGTTTCCCCTCGCAGCCTTCCTTCGAGTGGAGTTACGCAGGTGGAGAGACGAAGTTCCTCTATCGGGGACGCCCGTCCCGGGTCCGCAGCGAGAGCCTTTCCTCGAAAAGCGGCGGCCCTTCGGATATTGTTGCAGGGGAAGGGGTTGTACGTGATTCGAGCCCGACGGATCTACTTGCGGTCGATCGAACGGGACGATCTCCCGCTGTGCCATACGTGGATCAACGACGAGGAGCTCACGGCAACCCTCGCCCATCGGTACCCGCTGTCGCTTTCGCGCGAGGCCGACTGGGTCGAGCGCGCCAGCCGGGGCCAGGACACTTCGGAGCTGAACTTCGCCATCTGTCTCGTCGACGGGGACCGGCACATCGGCAACTGCGGCCTCCTCGCGATCGACCGCGACAACCGGACGGCCACGCTCGGCATCTTCGTCGGCGAAAAGGACTGCCGCGGACGCGGTCTCGGCGCGGAGGCCGTGTCGGCGCTCTGCCGCTTCGCCTTCGAGGAGATGGACCTCCGGAAGATCCGTCTCGACGTCCATGCCGACAACGCGGCGGCGATCAAGGCGTACGAGCGCGTCGGATTCCGGCGCGAGGGCATCCTCCGCGAGGAGGTCTACCGCCGCGGCCGCGCCCTCGACGTCCTGCGCATGGGACTCTTCCGTACCGAGCTCTCCTGATGCCATTGGACGCGCCCGCGCACCGGTTCGTTTCACGCCGGAGGGTGTCCGGCACGGTCCAGGAGGCCGCCGACGTCCTCTCCGACCCGCGGGAGCTTTCGCGCTGGTGGCCGGAGGTTCATCCGGGCGTCGAGGAAATCGCGAGAGCGCCCGCCAAGCCGGTCGTTCGGGACGCCACCGCCCCCTGGCCGGCCGGGAGTACGATAGGCATCCCTTGAGCATCGACCTGAACGCGGACGTCGGCGAGGGAATGGACGACGCGGCCCTGTTGCCGTTCGTGACGTCGGCCAACGTCGCGTGCGGCATGCATGCGGGCGACCCTTCGGTCATGGACGGAACCGTATCGCTCGCGCTCTCGCGCGGCGTGCGCGTCGGCGCCCATCCGGGCTTCCCGGACCGCGAGCATTTCGGCCGCAAGTCCGTCGAGGCCTCCGCGGACGCCGTCGAGAACCTGGTCCTCTATCAGATCGCCGCGCTCGACGGGTTCGTTCGATCTCGCGGCGGCACGCTCACGCACGTCAAGCCCCACGGCGCGCTCTACCACGCGGGCGCCGAGTTTCCGGACGTCGCGAAAGCCATCGTCGAGGGCGTGCGCCGGTTCCGGCCGAGCCTCGTCCTCATCGGGGCGGCGGGTTCGATGTTGATCGAGGCGGCGCGCGAGGCCGGGCTCGCGGTCGCCGAGGAGGCCGTCGCCGACCGCCGTTACCGCCCGGATGGCTCACTCGTTCCGCGGGGGGAGCCTCGGGCGCTGATCACCGATCCCGACGAGGCCGCCGAGCAGGCGGTCCTGCTCGCCCGCGATCACGTCGTGGTCGCCGACGACGGGTCGCGGGTTCCCGTGCGCGCGGACACGCTCTGCCTGCACGGAGACACGCCCGGAGCGGCGGCGATCGCCCGGCGCATCCACGAGCGCTTTCGCGCGGAGGGGATCCGGATCGCCCCGCTCGAGCCCGGCCGCGTCGCCCGGAGGGACGGCGTGGTCATTCCGCCGGGGTAGGGCTGGCACGAACCCTGTAAACTCTCTCTACCCATGAGCGTCGAGAGGGCGGAGCTGCCCGGCGAAGAAGCACAACGCGACTGGCGGGATCGCCTCGCGGAAATTCTCTCCATCCTGCGGGGCCTGGTCGCGACGCGCCTGGCGATCTTCCGCGAGGAAGCGACCGGCAAGATCGTGCTCGCGGCCAAGGGCCTCGTGGCGGTCGCGGTGGCCCTCGCGCTGATCGTCGGCGCGCTTCTGCTCGCGGCGGCCCTGCTCGCGGCCGTTCTGGTGAAGGTGACGAACAGCCTGGTTCTCGGCATCCTCCTCGCCGTCGTGCTCTACGGAGCCGGCGCCGCCGCGGCCGGGTGGATGGCATTCCGGTCCCTCTCGCAGGTCCGCCCGTTCGAGTTTCCGTCCTCGACGGGCGAGCTCGGGCAGGACTGGAAGGCGATCGACGCCGCGCTCGCGCCGCTTTCGGAGCCGGACGACGAGGGCGGCGAGCAGGGCGGTTCCTGGCCGGCCGGCGATGAGGCGGACGTGGCGGACCTCGAGGAACGGCTGCGCCGAGGCTCGGAGTGAACGGGCACGGCGAACGGCTCGAGGCGCTGCGGCAGCGCGCCGCTCGTGAGCGGGAGGATCTCGCCGAGGCGCTCTCCGAGGTCCGCGACGATGCGGCGGCGTTTCGAAAGCGCTGGCGGTTCGCGGGCTGGGCGGCCTCGGGCCTGGCGGCGGCCGCGACGGCGGGCTGGAAGCTCTTCGGCCGCAACTCTCTCGCGGCGCGGACCGGACGCATCGCGTCCTACGCATCGCTGCTTCTCGGCGTGGGCCGGGGAATCAACCGGATTCGACGGTTCTGGTAGGCCGCGGCGAGACGATCTGCAGGATCCGCTTCGCGATCTCCTCGTAGGCCGCCGCGTTCGGGTGATAGTGATCGGCCGATAACCGGTCGGGGCGGCCCTCGAAGAGGTCGAAGGTCGGAATCACCCCGACGTTCGGAAAGCCGAGGGCGGTCTCCTGCATGAGGGCGTTCCACTGCAGGACGACGGACGAGCCGAGGCGCCCCGCCGTCTTCTCGTCGCTGAAGGGATCGTAGAGCCCGAGTACGGCGATGCGCGCGGAAGGATTGGATTCCCTCAACGTGCCGAGGATTCCGCGCAGGCTCTTCGCGAAGCGTTCCCGGGAAGCGGAAACCGAATCCGCGACGTCGGTCGGCGCCGTGCCGGCCCGGGCTCCGTGGGAGAGATCGTTGCCTCCGGCCGACACCAGGATCAGATCCGATCGCGCCGCGATCGCGCGCACGTTCGCGCTCTCGACGAGCGAGAGGACTTCCGGCGATTCCATGCCGTTGACGGCGAGGTTCGTGATCTCCGCGCGGCCGTTCCGGCGAAAGGCCTCGAGGACGTCGACGGCGAACCCCTTCCCGGTCTCGTCTCCCGTCCCCTTCGCCAGGGAGTCGCCGACCACGAGAATGCGGAAGATCCCGTCCCGATCCGAGGCTCGAGCCGGCGTCGGCGGGGGGGGCGGAGGCGGACCGAGCGGCTTGCCCACGCCGCCTCGGAGAGCGAGCACGAAACTCACGGCGAACACCAGCGCCGCCGCGCATCCGACGAAGAGCGGCGCCGTCCACAGTGCCAAGCGCGACCGTCCGCGGGCCATGCGATCGGGGATGATACGTTGATTCCGTGAGCGCAGAGGTCCTTCCGTCCGCCGCTCCGGGAGCGGACGTGGTTCTTTCGGCCGAGCATCTGACCAAGCGTTTCGGCGACCGCGAGGCCGTCTCCGACGTTTCGTTCGACGTCCGAGCCGGCGAAGTCTTCGGTTTCCTGGGACCGAACGGCGCCGGGAAGACGACCACGATCCGGATGCTCGTCGGTCTCGCGCGGCCGGACCGCGGCCGCGTGCGGATCCGCGGCCTCGACCTGGCGCACGATTTCCGGAGAGCGATGGAGCACGTGGGCTGCATCGTCGAAGCGCCGGACCTGTACCGCTACCTCAGCGGACGGGAGAATCTCGTTCACTTCTCGCGGATGCTTCCCGAGGGAGCGGCGGGGCGCATCGAGGAGCTGTCGCGCCTGGTCTCCCTCTCGGAGCGGCTCGACGACCGCGTCTCGACGTACTCGCTCGGTATGCGTCAGCGCCTCGGGATCGCCCAGGCGCTTCTGGGCAACCCGGACATCCTCATCCTCGACGAGCCCGCCAACGGCCTGGACCCCGCGGGGATCCGCGAGATTCGCCAGCTCGTGCGCCGGCTCGCGTCCGAGCGCGGGATCGCCGTGTTCGTGTCCAGCCACCTGCTCTCCGAAGTGGAGCAGACGTGCGACCGCGTCGCGATCATCCATCGCGGGCGCACGCTCGCGGCCGGTCCGGTGAGCGAGCTGGTGGACCGGGTCGCGTCCGACCGTCTGCGCCTCGTGATTCCGCGGGAGCGGGAGGCGGAGGCGCGGGGCGCGCTCGAGGCGGCGGGAGTGGAGGTTCTCGGCGTCGAGCGTTCGCTCGCCTCGCTCGAAGAGGTCTTCCTCGAGGTCACGGGAGGAGAGACCGTATGAGGTTTTCCGGGCTCGTCGAGAACGAGATCCTGAAATTCGCGCGGCAGCGGCGCTTCCAGGTGGTCGTGCTCATCCTCGTCGCGCTGATCGGCCTGATCGTCTTCGCCCAGGCCCGAGGGCGCGAGCGCTTTCACAACAAGGACTGGCACGTCGAGACGCAGGAGCGCATGGCGCGCATGCAGAACATGCTCCGCGACAACCGGACGCCGCCGACGTGGCGCCGGTGGGCGCGCTTCGAGCTCGACCGGCTGCGCTATCACCTCGACCGCGACATCGACCCCGACGCCGTCTCGGGCCCGCTGTTCGCGCGGGGCTTCGCCAACGCGGCGAGCTACCTGCTGTTGCCGCTGCTCGCAATCGTGTTCGCGTCGGACGTCGTCTCGGGCGAGTTCGCGCAGGGCACGATCAAGCTGCTGCTGACGCGGCCCGTGGGCCGCGCGAACGTGCTCGCCTCGAAGCTCGCGGCGCTCTGTCTCGCGATCACCCTGACCGTGCTCTTCGGCGGGATCGTCGCGTACCTCTTCGGGGGCATCGCGTACGGATACGGAGGCTGGGGCGCGCCCGCGCTGACGGGATTCCGCGTCGCGGGCGAGCGGCTGGATCCGGCGGCCGTGCGTTCGATCGTCCTGTGGCAGGACACGCTGCTCGCGTATGGACTCGCCTGGTTCGCGGCCCTCTGCGTGGGCGCGATCGCGCTCCTGACGAGCGTGCTCCTCCGCTCGACCGCCGCCGCGATGGGAACGATGCTCGCGGCCCTGATCGCCGGAACGATCCTGCCGCGCCTGGCCCCCTCGTGGGAGGCGCAGAAGTTTCTGTTCGTGACGAACCTTCCTCTGCCCGACTACTACTCCGGATCGCCGCCTCCGATCACGGGACTGACCGTGGGTTTTGGCGCCGCGGTCCTGGCGGTCTGGGCCACCGCCGCTCTCGCCGCCGCGTTCGCGGTTTTCGTCCGCCGCGACGTTTTGGCCTGACGGGTGTTGTAGACTCGCCCGCCGCCGGAGGTGAATTCGTGATGAAGCTCGATTCGAGAGAAGCGCACTACGTCCTGCAGACCCTGGTTGCGCGCCGCAAGATCGCCGAAAAACACATTCGCGAGGTCCTGAACGATCGTGAGCGGGAGATCGCCGCCCTGAAGCGCCGACTCGGAGAGCTCGAGCGAGTCGGCGCGCGAATGGCCGCCGAGGCGATCCCGACGGCCGCGCGCGCGGCGCGGCGCGTTCGACGCCGCATGTCGCCGAAGGTCCGCGCACTTCGCCAGAAGCAGGGACAGTACATGGGCCTCGTTCGGCGTCTCAAGCCGGCCGAGAAAGCGCGCGTGCGCGCGGTCCGCGAGAAGAAGGGTCTTCCCGCGGCCATCCGGCTGGCCCTGTCCCTGGGCCGCTCCTAGAGCCTCCGGCCCGATCTTTGGAACCCGAGGCGAAAGAGAGTAGGCTCTCCTCCCCGAGTCCAATGGCAGAGAGGAAGACGGATCCACCCGCCGGCAGAGCCTCGAAGAAGCTCAAGGCGGAGCAATACGAGCTGAAGATCCGGTGGGAGAAGGCCCGCCAGGTCCTGGAAGTCTCGCCGACCGGGGTGCGCTTCGACTTCGACACGCCCCTCAAGGTCGGAACCCGCTACCCCATCAGCCTGGCCGCGCCGGGCGTGTCCTTTTCGACGACGCTGGAAGTCTCGCGCTGCCAGCTCACGGTCGAGCCTCCGAGCGGCCGATTCTTCCGGGTCAGCGGGCGTTTCTTCCCCTACGTGGAGTGATCGGGAGCCGCGGCGAAGCGGTACGCCACGTGCCAGGCCGACAGGCGCGCCTCGCGATCGCGTACGAGGCCGCTCTTCGCGAAGGCCTTCTCGAGGTCCCCGAGCTCGAGGCGATGGATCGCCGGGGTCTTCGGACCGGAGACCTTTCGTAGGGCCGTCGCGACCCAGAGACGTCCGCCCGCCGCGACGCGCTTGACCGCGGTGTCGAGCACCGACCGGGCGCCCACCCGGCTCTCCTGCCAGAGCAGGATCAGGTCGTAGCGGTCCTTGACCGAGCGCAGGCTTCGCGCCTCCTGCGTGCGGATCTCCTGATGCGGCGCCGCGCACGAGGCGATCGCGGCCTCGAGCTCCGGCGGCGCCTCGACGAGGAGAACGCTTCCGGCGCCGGCGAGCTCGAGCCGGTTCGCGATCTCCGCCGCTCCGCGCAGGGGAATCATCGTCTCGATTCTATGCGTGAGAGACTTCCGACGTGGCCGAGCTCTACTTCGGCACGGCGAGCTTCGCCTACGAGGGCTGGAAGGGCATCGTCTACCACGACCGGTACCGCGAGGCGACGTTCAAGGTCGACTGCCTGCGCGAGTACGTCCGGCATCCGCCTTTTCGGACCGTCGAGTTCGACTTTCCGTTCTACCGCCCGCCGGACGAGGCGCAGCTTTCGCGTTATGCGGCGCGGCTTCCGCCGGGGTTTCCGGTCGTGTCGAAGGTGTGGGAGGAGATCACGATGCCGCGCTTTCCGGAGCTGCCCCGGCATGCCGGGCGCGGCGACGCCCCGAATCCCAAATACCTCGATGTCCGGGCGTTTTGCGAGGAGGTGCTGCCGCCCTACGAGAAGGCGTTCTCCGGGCACACCGGGCCGTTCGTGTTCGAGTTTCCGACGGAGTGGCAGCCCACGTCCGAACGCCGCGCGGAGTTCCTGGCGAGGCTCGACGCATTCCTCGGCCAGCTGCCGTCCGCGCACTCCTATGCCGTGGAGATCCGCACGCCGGCCTACTTCACCCGAGACTACTTCGACGTTCTTCGCCGCCGCGGCGCCGCCCACGTCTTCAACTGGTGGACGCGCACGCCCGGCCTGCTCGAGCAGTGGGAGGCGGCGCAGCCGCTTCCGGCGGACTTCTCGGTGACGCGGATCCTGGTCCCGCCGGGCCTTCCCTACGAGGAGGCCGTCCGCCGCTTTCGGCCCTACGACCGGATCCTCGCTCCCCGCGAGGACATGCGGCGGGATCTCGTCCGTCTGATCCGGCACGTGGCCGAGGCCGGCGCGGATGCCTTCGTCCTCGTCAACAACCGGGCGGAGGGCTGCGCGCCGCTGACGATTCGCGCGCTCGCCCGGGAGCTCGGGATCGAGATCCCGGAGGAGCCGAGGCGAAACCTTTTCGATTGAAGCCGTCGGAGTCGCATCGGGGCATCAAAGGGACCCCTCGTCGCTGCGCTCCTCGGGATGACAGGAGGGCCGTGCAGCGGCAGGCGTCGCTCGAAGCCCGGCTACCCGTTTTTCGGTCGAAGCCCAGTACCCGTTTTGCGGCCGAGGCCCGGCTGCCCGTTTGTCATCCCGAGCGGAGCGAGGGATCCCTTTCACGAGACGTCGGGGTGCGACCGGGTTCCCGGCGCCTCCGGTCAGGAAAACGATCCCTTGCGCGTCACTGCAGTCGGGATGACCGCGCGCGAGACCCCCGGTCACTTCTTCGCGGCGCGCGCGAAGACCCAGGCGAGGTATCCGAGAAAGCCGGCGCCGCCGAGGAGGACGAGCCACCCGGCGCCCGGCGAGAAGCGGCGAATGGCCGTATAGAGCAGATAGAAGACGGCGGCGAAGATGGGAACGGACAGGACTCCGATCACGGCCACGAGCGAGCG
Organism: uncultured Acidobacteriota bacterium; assembly: GCA_963736455.1. Classification (GTDB taxonomy): domain Bacteria; phylum Acidobacteriota; class Thermoanaerobaculia; order UBA5066; family Gp7-AA6; genus DAHUXD01. The sequence goes on along the minus strand of CAVTON010000001.1, from coordinate 2,137,276 downwards.
GGACTTGCGCCGGGCATCCAGCGGGACGACCTTCATCAGCTCGAGCTTCTTGGACAGGTCGCTCGGCAGGGCCGGCCGCTCGATCCACTGCAGCCCCGAGGGAGCCTCGTGGCCGTCCTTCAGGTCCGCCGGAAAGGATTCTCCGCAGTAGACGCAATGGTCGAGCTTCCAGGCGGCCAGCTTTCGGCGGCAGCGCGGACACAGGGGGCCGGCGGTCGGTGCGCTCAAGACGTTTTCCTGCTCGATCGGAGAGCGGTTCGATTATACGGTTGCTCGAACGGACCGTCATCGAGGAGGGCGGGTGAAAAGCAACGGCAACGGCGTTCCCTGGGCGGGCTGCGGAACGGCGCTGGTGACGCCCTTCGACGACAAGGGCCGCATCGATTTCGGAGCGCTCGAGGCGCTCGTGGACTGGCAGATCACGGAAGGCGCGGACTTCCTTCTGCCGTGCGGCACGACCGGCGAGTCGGCGACGCTCTCCCGCGACGAACGCCAGGCGGTCACCGCCGCCGTCGTGCGCGCCGCGAACGGCCGCACCCCGGTGATCGCGGGGGCCGGCGGAAACCACACGGCGCGGGCGGTCTTCTGGGCGCGCGACGCGGCGGCGGCCAAGGCGGACGGCATTCTCTCGATCACGCCGATGTACAACCGGCCGAGCCCCGAGGGACTGGTGCGCCACTTCTCGGCGATCGCCGACGCGACGGACCTGCCGATCCTCGTGGGCAACGAGCCCGGCCGCACATCGCTCGATCTCGACGTCGAGACCATCCTCGCCCTGGCCGAAATCCCGCGCGTCGCCGGCCTGAAGGAGGCCTCGACGAACTTCACGAAGATCGCCCGCCTCATGGCCTCGGTCCCGAAGGAGTTCGCGGTCTATGCGGGCCAGGACGCGACGGCGCTCGCGATGGTCGCGCTCGGCGCGCGGGGCGTGATCTCCGTCGTCTCGAACGAGATCCCGCGCGAGATGTCGGCGCTCGTGCGCGCCGCTCTCGAGGACCGGCGCGAAGAGGCGCTGGAGCTCCAGCGCCGCTATCAGCCGCTGATGGAGATGAACACGCTCGAGTCGAACCCGGGGCCGGTCAAGTGCGCCCTGTCGCTCATGAAGAAGTGCGGCGAGACGCTGCGCCTGCCGCTCGCTCCGGTCGGCGACGATGCGCGCCGCAAGATCGAGAAGACTCTCGGCGGCTATCGCCTCCTTCCGAAGCGACGCCGCTAGCCGGACGCGGCGCGATCACCCGCGGCGCCGGGGGCGCAGGACCGTGTCGTCCCCTGGGGCACCTCGGCGACGTTCAAGGACTCGGAGGGGAGCTCGTTCGTGCCGTGCTCGCGGTCGCCGGTCCGGGCGGCAGGTTCTGCATCAGGAATCGCGCCAGCAGCTCGTGGAGGTGGACGGACGTGCCCTCGCCTTCCTTGATCGCGTGGGTGCGGTTCGGATAGTCCATGAACTCGAACGGCTTGCCGAGCGCGATGAGCCGGTTGACGAGCCGTTCCGAGCCCTGGAAGTGGACGTTATCGTCGCCCGAGCCGTGGACGAGAAGGAGCTTTCCCTCGAGTCCCTCGGCGAACGTGATCGGTGAGCCGTTGCGGTAACCCTCGGCGTTGTCGCGCGGCAGGCCCATGTACCTCTCCTGGTAGATCGTGTCGTAGAGCGTCTGGTCGGGAACGGGCGCCACGGACATTCCCACCTTGTAGAGCTCCGGCGAGCGAAACAGGAGATTGAGCGTCATCGAGCCGCCCCCGCTCCAGCCCCACGACGCGACGCGCGCGGGATCGAGGTAGGGCCGCTCCGAAAGGAGCTTCCGGACCGCGGCCGCCTGTTCTTTCGAGGCGAGCACGCCGACCGAGCCGTAGACGATCTTGCGCCACGCGCGTCCCTTCGGCGCCGGCGTTCCCCGGTTGTCCACGCAGGCGACGACGTAGCCCGCATCCGCGAGCGCGCGGTGGAAGAGCATGCGATCTCCCCACCAGCGGTCGATGACCTCGGCGCCGGCGGGCTCGCCGTAGACGTACATGAGCAGCGGGTACTTTTTCGAAGGATCGAAGTTCTTCGGCTTGATCATCCAGCCGTCGAGGCGGACGCCGTCGCCGATGTCCACCTGGAAGAACTCCGTCGCGGGCTTCATGAGCGGCGCCGCCGCGGCCGCCAGCGTCTGATTGTCTTCGAGCGTGCGCACGACCTGGTGCGAGGGCAGGCGCACGAGATCGACGACCGGAGGCTTGTCGATGGTCGAGTACGTGTGGATGGCGTACTGGCCGTCGGGCGAGAGATCGTACTCGTGCTCGCCCGGCGCGTTCGCGGGGGTGACCCGAACGGGCGTTCCCTTTCCGTCGAGGCGCGCCCGATAGAGATAGCGTCGCGTCGCGTCTTCCGGCGAGGCGATGAAATAGAGAAGTCCGCTCTTGTCGTCCACGCCCGCGACCGAGACGACGTCGAAATCGCCGGGAGTCAGCAACCGCATCGGCGTGGCGTCGCGCGGAGCGGCGTACGCGTGGCGCCAGCCATGCTGCTCGCTGACCCAGAGCAGCTCCCCGCCGGGCAGCCACTGCCACGCGTTCACGACGTCGACCCATGCCTTGTCCTCGTCGTGCAGCATCCGGCGGACCTGGCCCGTCTTCGGGTCGGCGAGGTAGACGTCGTTCGAGTTCTGGAGCCGGTTCATCTGCTGAAGCACGATCTCGCCGGTATCCGAGACCCACTCCATGCGGGGGATGTAATGGTCCCGCGGGTGGCCCGGAACCGCCAGGCCCCTCGCGGCTCCGCCCGAGGCCGGCACGACGTCGATCCGCACGGCCGAGTTCGACGTCCCGACCGTGGGATAGCCGTACTTCGTCACGACCGGATAGGTCGTGTCGGTGTCGTCGATCAGCGAATATTCGCCGACGCCGCTCGTGTCGAAGCGCCAGTACGCGATGCTCTTTCCGTCCGGGCTCCAGCGAAAGCCGTCGCGGACGTCGAACTCCTCTTCATAGACCCAGTCGGACGTTCCGTTGACGACCGTGGGGGAGCCGTCGCTCGTCAGCCGGGTGATCGCCGAGGAGGCGAGGTCCTCGACCCAGAGATCGTTGGCGCGCACGTAGGCGACCCGCGTTCCATCGGGAGAGAACTTGGCGAACATGAGCGTGGCCTCGGGGGCGCTTCCCCCGAGCTTCTGCAGCTTCGCGGTCGCGACGTCGAGAACCCAGTAGTCGCCGCGCGTCTTGCGCCGCCAGACCTTCTTCGCGTTGGCGAAGACGAGAAGACGCTTGCCGTCTTTCGACCAGGAGTAGTTCTCGATCTCCGGAGGCTTTCCTCCGGGGGGCGTCAGGGCGGCGGCCGTCACGAGCACGCGCCGCGCTCCGGTTGCCGTGTCGTAGCGGACGAGGTCCTTCGCGTCCGCGCCCGCGGGCGATGCCTCGAGCGTCGTATAGGCTTTGCCGTCCTCGGTCCAGGCGTACGGGCCGAACCTCTTCGCCTCGAACTCCTTCTTCGCGAAGATGCGCTCGAGCCGCGCATTCACGGAGTCGGCGGGCCTCGGGTCGGCCGCCGGTGCGGCTCCGGCGAGGAGGGTCAAGGCCGCGGCGAGGCTGGCCGAGCGCAGAGCTCGGGCCGGAGTCTTCATCGTTCGTTCCCCCTGTGACCGGCCTTCCGTGTCCGGACCTTCCGGCGCCCTACTTGCCCATCTCGCCGAGCCGGCGGAAGTAATCGGCGAATGCCGCCATGCCGCCTTCGGCCTGCGGCCAGTCGAAGTTCTCGTTGGGGGCGTGGTAGCCGTGCTCGGGCAGCGACAGGCCGAGGAAGTAGACGGGACTCTTCAGGACGCGCTCCATCGAGAGCACGGCGCCGATCGAGCCGCCCTCGCGGACGAACACGGGCTCCTTGCCGAAGGCGAACTTCATCGCGCCGCGGATCGCATCCGCGTAGGGTCCTGTCGTCTTGCCCTGGTAGGCCGGCAGCTCGTGCTCGGCCGACACGACGACGTCCCGGTTCTTCTTTCTCACGAAGGCCTTGACGAGCCGGACGATCCTCTTCGGGTCCATGTCGGGAACGAGCCGGCACGACACGATGGCGGTGGCCTTCGGAGGAATGATCGTCTTGACTCCCGGACCCTGGTAGCCGCCGGCGATGCCGTGGACCTCGAACGTCGGCATCGTCCAGATGCGCTTCATCACCTCGAGCGCATCATTGACGCGCAGCGAACGGAAGAGGTGGTCCTTCTTGAAGTCCTTGACCGTGAATCCGCACTTCCGGAGGTCCTCGAGCTCCTTCTTCGTGGGGGCGACGACGCCCTTGTAGAAGCCCGGAATCTTGACGCGGCCGGTCTTGCCGTCCACGCACTCGGCGATGAGGGTGCAGAGCTCGGTCACGGGGTTGCGCGCGGCGCCGCCGGCGGTCCCGGAGTGCTGATCGGTCTCGCCCGTCTGAAGCTCGAAGCGGAACCCCTGGAGGCCGCGCAGGCCCGCCGGCGCCGCGGGACGCGCCCGCGAGACCCAGACGGTGTCGGAAACGACGACGGTATCGGTCGTGAGGTCCTTCGCGTGGGCGCGAATCGCGGTCTCGAAGTGAGGGCTGCCGATCTCCTCCTCGAGCTCCCAGAGAAAGCGGATGTTGACCCTGGCTCCGTGCTCGTGCGCGTAGCGCGCTCCGAAGAGCGCCGTGATGGCGGGGCCCTTGTCGTCGGTCGTGCCGCGGCCGAAGTAGCGATCGCCCGCCCGAGAGAACGCGAAGGGCGACGTCTTCCAGTCGGGGCCTTCGGCCGGCTGGACGTCGAGGTGGTTGTAAACCGTGACCGTGGGGAATTTCGGATCCCGGTCGAAGCGGCCGTGGACGATCGGGTGGCCGGCGGTCTCGTAGAGCTTCGCCTGCGCGCCGAAGGACTGGAGGAGCGAGACGGCGTATTCGGCGGCGCGGCGCACGTCGGGCTTGCGCTCGGGCTCGACCGAGACCGATGGAATCTCGACGATCTCCCGAAGCACTCCCTCGTACTCGGAACGCCGGCCGCGGGCGTAGTTCTGCAGCTCTTCCTTCGAAAATCCGGTGGCCATCCTCTTCTCCTTGCCTACTTCTTCTTCTTCGGCTGCGGCTTGCGGGCCGAGGCGGCGGAGGGCTTGCCCGGTTTCTTCGGCGCCGCGGCCGCCTTCGCCCGGGCGGCGGGGGCCGGTTTGACTTTCACGGCCGCCGGGGGCTTCGGCTTTCCCGCGGGAACGGGTTTGCCCTTGTCGCCCGCATTGGCCCGCGCCGCCGCGCGCGCCGCCTTCTTGGCCGCGGCCGCGGCTTCCTTCTTCTGCCGGGCCCGGGCCTCGGCCTCCTGCTCCATCTGCGCCAGGCGCGCGGAGAGCTCGTTTTCCGTGATCGTTGTCGCCTGCGGCAGCCGCTTCCTGACCGCTTCGAGGCGGTCGTGCGGAACGCGCAGCAGGAACAACGCGGCATCCTTGGTTTCCCGGGCCTTGGACATGTAGTCGGCGGTTTCCAGGGCATGCGAGGGGGCCTGCGAGAAGTCGATTGCGATCGCGTAGGGCTTTTCCCGCTTGGCGAGCTCGAAGAACCCGGGCCAGCGCGGCTCGGAGACGACGATATGGGCGCCGCTCTTCTGCAGCTTCACCAGGCGGTTGCCGCGCTCGTGGGTCTCGAATGCCAGGTACAGAACGCTCATAGAGGCGGGACTATATAGCGTCGGTGGAGACCCCTCCTCACGCCGACCCCCCCCTCACCCCTACCCCCGAAAACGCCGTGCTTCGCACGGCGCACCCTACTGCTGAGGGTCTGCCTCTGGTGGACGGGGTCCCGCCGGGAGAGGGGTCACGTTTATCTCTATCCGTCCACCCGGTAATGGCACCCCTTCGAAACCCGATTGTCCGAGGCCGCCCGATGGATCGCGAGCGCCGTCTGCACGCCGTTGCGCAGGCCGACCAGGGCGTCCGACATCGTTCCCCGGCGGTAGAAGTTCTCGATCTCTTCCCGCAGCTCTCCGAGGATCCGGCGGGCCCGGTCGAGCCGCCGCTCGGAGCGCACCAACCCGACGTAGTTCCACATCGTGTGGCGAACGACCATCCAATCCTGGGCGATCAGGGCCGGGTCCACGGGCTCGTGCTCCGGTTCCCAGGGCCGGACGCGGGAGAGCGGGCGCGACCGGAGGCGCTCGGCCTCGCGCGCCGCGGCGCGGCCCGCCCGCCAGCCCCAGAGCAGCCCCTCGAGCAGCGACGTCGAAGCCAGCCGGTTGGCGCCGTGGACGCCGGTGCACGAGACCTCGCCGACCGCGCGCAGATGCCCGAGGCCGGTGCGGCCGTCGCCGTCGACCGCCACGCCGCCGCACGAGTAGTGCGCGGCGGGAACCACCGGGACGGGGCCCGCGGTCAGGTCGAACCCGTATTCGCGGCAGCGCTCGACGAGCTCGGGGAAACGGCTCCGGATCCAGTCCGCCTTCTTGTGGGAGATGTCGAGCAGGACGTGCGGCTCGTCGCGTTCGAGGAGCCGCCGGTGGATCGCGCGCGCCACGACGTCGCGCGGCGCGAGCTCCGCGTCCGGGTGGAACTCCTGCAGAAACGGCCGCCCGGAGATGTCGGTGATCCGGGCGCCCTCGCCGCGGAGGGCCTCGGTCAGGAGCAGGCGCCCCTTGGGATGGACGAGCGCGGTCGGGTGAAACTGGACGTATTCGAGGTTCAGCAGGCGCGCCCCGGCGCGCCGGGCCATCGCGAACCCGTCGCCGCGCGCTCCGGAAGGGTTCGTCGTGTGGAGATACACCTGGCCGAGGCCGCCCGTCGCGAGGATCGTCTCGCGGGCGAGCTGGGGCGCCACTCCGTTTCCGCCGTTGCGCGACAACAGGTACGCCCCGATCACGGCCGGCGCGCGATACCGGTCCGCGGGATCGGTCGAGTCGTGGGAGAGGGTCAGCAGGTCGACGGCGGTCGTCTCGAGCCGCCAGCGGATGTTCTTCTCGTTGCGGCACGCCGCGATGAGCGCCCGCTCGATCGGCGCTCCGGTGGCGTCCTTGACGTGGAGGACGCGCGGAATCGAGTGCGCGCCCTCGAGCGTCCAGTGGAACCCGGCGCCGTCTCGATCGAACGGAACGCCGAGCTCGTCCACGAGCAGCGACTGCACGAGGTCGGGCCCTTCCCGGGCGATGAGCGAGACCGCTTCGGGGAAACAGAGACCGTCGCCGGCCCGTTCGATGTCGGCGGCCAGCCGCTCCGGCGTGTCGCCCGGCGGGCGCGAGACGATGCCTCCCTGTGCATAGAAGGTGTTGGATTCCCGGGCCTCTTCCGCGCGCGTGACGATCGTTACCGAGGCGCCCGCGCGCGCCGCGGAGAGCGCCGCCGCGCAGCCGGCGACGCCCGTGCCGAGGACGAGGACGTCGGTGGGATCCGGGCTCATGCCGTGAAGAGCTCGAGCGAGACGTCCGCGGCGGCGACCGAGTGCGTCAGGGCGCCGACCGACACCGCGTCGACCCCCGCGAGCGCGTAGGCGCGTACCGTCTCGAGGCGCATGTTGCCGGACGCCTCGAGGAAGGGCGGCCTCGACGTCCGGCGGGCGATCGCGCACCAGCTCGCCACGGTCTCGGGCGGCTGGTTGTCGATCAGGATCCGATCGGCTCCGGCGTCGAGCGCCTCCCGGAGCTCCTCTTCCGATTCGACCTCGACCTCCACCTCGACGCCCGGGGCCCCGGCCCGTGCCGCCGCCACCGCCAGCGCGACGCCCCCGGCGAGCCGCCGGTGGTTGTCCTTGACGAGGACCATTTCCGACAGATCGTACCGGTTATTGACGCCGCCGCCGTCACGCACGGCCTGCCGGTCGAAGGGGCGCAGGCCGGGGACGGTCTTGCGCGTGTCGAGGATGCGGCACGACGTTCCGGCCACGGCGTCCACGAATGCCCGGGTCGCCGTCGCGATCCCGCACATCCGCTGGAGGAGATTGAGCGCGACCCGCTCGGCCGTCAGGATCGCGCGGGCTCGGCCCGAGAGAAACGCGAGGGGAGCCGGAGCGGCGACGCGCGATCCCGCCGCGACGGACTCCTCCCAGCCGAGGTCGGGGTCCAGAAGAGCAAACACCCGGCGCGCGACCGGCAGGCCGGAGACGACGCAGGCCGACTTCGCCACGAGCTCCCCGCGCGTTCGGGCGTCGGCCGGGACGGTGGACTCGGTCGTGACGTCCCGCCGGCCCACGTCCTCGGCGAGGAAGGCTCGCAGGAGCGCGTCGAGGGCTTCTGCGCTCGGCTCGATCACCGGCTACGACAGCTCGAGCATCCGAAGCAGAGGCGTCTCGGCGGCGCGGCGGAGGTCCTCCGGAAGCAGGATCTCCGGCCGCTCGTCGCGAAGGCAGAGGTAGAGCTTTTCGAGCGTGTTCAGCTTCATGAACGGGCACTCGTTGCACTGGCACCCGTTGTCCGGCGGCACGGGAATGTACTCGCGGTCGGGCGCGAGCTTCTTCATCTGGTGGATGATCCCTTCCTCGGTCGCGATGAGGAACGTCTTCCCCGGCGCCGTCGTGGCGTAGCTCAGGATCGAGCGCGTCGAGCCCACGTGATCGGCGTGGCGCAGGATCGCCTCGGGGCACTCCGGATGCGCCACGAGCAGCGCGCCCGGATGCCGGGTCTTCAGCCGCACGATCTCGCGCTCGGAGAACTGCTCGTGCACGATGCAGGTGCCCGGCCAGAGCGTCATCGCGCGGCCGAGCTTCTTCGAGAGAAAGGCGCCGAGGTGGCGGTCCGGGGCGAACAGGATCTCCTGGTCGGGCGGGATCGATCGGACGATCTTCTCGGCGTTCGACGAGGTGACGATGACGTCCGACAGCGCCTTCACGGCGGCCGAGCAGTTGATGTAGGTCAAAGACGCGGCGCCTGGGTGCTCGGCGCGCCAGGCGCGGAACGCGTCGGGGGGGCAGGAGTCCTCCAGCGAGCAGCCGGCCTCGTAGTCCGGAAGGACGACCTTCCGGGTCGGATTCAGGATCTTGGCCGTCTCGGCCATGAACCGGACGCCGGCGAAGGCGATGATCCGGGCGTCGCTCGCCTGGGCGCGGCGCGAGAGGTCGAGGGAGTCGCCGACGAAGTCGGCCAGGTCCTGGATCGCCTCTTCTTGGTAATAGTGCGCCAGCAGGACTGCGTTTTTTTGTCGCTTGAGCCGGACGATCTCGGCCTCGAGATCGAGGCGCGGATCGATCGAGGCTAGGTCCGGCGGGGCCGGCCGCTCGCGAAGTGCCGGAAAAGCGGGGGTTCCCAGGGTCGCCGACATGGGCCACGCAGCATAACAAGGCTCGGACGCAAAACGTTTGACCCCCTGGGCACGTAACTCTCGTGGGTGGCATGGGTTCTGCTACCCGGGAAACCGGAGCATGGAAGAGGTGCATCTGAATTCACGGCCGGACCCGAAAGCGGTCCTGTTCCTGCTCGTCACCCTGGGCCTCGCGGCCCTGGAGGTCTGGGGCTTGATCCGCCTGTTCTAGGCGCCGCTCGGGAGGCCGCTCACCGAGCGTTCCCGGACCCCTTTGGTATATTCGGCGGCGCGATGGCGACGGAAGTCCGCACGGACAGCTACCACGGCCTCGACCGCGGCGGCCTCGTCTCGGCTTACCGCAACATCTACCTGTCGCGTAAGTTCGACGACAAGGAAATACAGCTCAAGCGACAGAACAAGATCTACTTTCAAATCAACAGCGTAGGCCACGAGGCCATCACGACGGCCGCGGGGATGGTGCTCCGTCCGGGCTACGACTGGTTCGAGTGCTACTACCGGGATCGCGCACTGATCCTCCAGCTCGGCGTAACCCCCTACGAGATGTTTCTCCAGTCGGTCGGCGCGAAGGACGATCCGGCCTCGGCCGGCCGCCAGATGCCGGCCCACTGGGGACACAAGCGGCTGAACATCATCTCGAAGTCGTCCTGTACCGGCACCCAGTTCCTGCACGCGGTCGGCGCGGCCGAGGCGGGCTGGCGGATGAGCCGCGTCGCGGAGCTCGCCGATCGGGGCGGCTTCCAGCGCGACGAGATCGTCTACGTTTCGGGCGGCGAAGGGCAGACTTCCGAAGGCGAGTTCTGGGAGGCCATCTCCTCGGCGTCGAACCTGAAGCTGCCGGTCCTCTTCCTCATCGAGGACAACGGCTACGCGATCTCGGTACCCGTCGAGGTCAACACCCCGGGCGGCTCGATTTCGAAGCTCGTCCGGTCCTTTCCGAATCTCTTCGTGGCCGAGGCCGACGGAACGGACTTCCTCGAGTCCTACGACGCCCTGCGCTACGCCGCCGAGTACTGCCGATCCAGGATGGGACCGGCGCTCGTGCACGCGCGCGTGATCCGGCCCTACAGCCACTCGCTCTCGGACGACGAGGCGATGTACCGGCCGAAGGCCGAGCGCGAACGGGAACAGGAGAGGGATCCGCTGCGGCGGCTCTCGACGCTCCTGCTCGAGCAGGGAATTCTCGCCCAGCCGGATCTCGACAGGCTTCACGCCGAGGTCGACGCCGAGATCAACGAGGCGGCCGACCGCGCGCTCGCGGCCGCGCTGCCGGAGCCCGAGTCTGCCTACGAGTTCGTCTACTCGCCGGACGTGGATCCGACGAGCGCGGCCTTCTCGACGGCGGCCGCTCCGGCCGAGGGCGCGCCCGCGACGACGATGGTCGACCTGCTGAACGCCTGCCTGCGCGACGAGATGAAGCGCGATCCGCGGATCGTGGCCTTCGGCGAGGATGTCGCCGACGCCTCGCGCGAGGCCGTGCTCGCCGAGTGCAAGGGCAAGGGGGGCGTCTTCAAGGTGACGGCGGGACTCCAGCGGCTCTACGGCGCCGATCGCGTCTTCAACTCGCCGCTCGCCGAGGCGAACATCGTCGGGCGCGCGATCGGGATGGCGGTGCGCGGACTGAAGCCCGTGATCGAGATCCAGTTCTACGACTACATCTGGCCGGCGTACATGCAGATTCACAACGAGCTCTCGAACCTGCGCTGGCGCTCCGGCAACGCGTTCTCGTGCCCGGTCGTCGTCCGCGTGGCGATCGGAGGCTACATCGGCGGAGGAGCGGTCTATCACTCGCAGTCCGGCGCGGTGCTGATGACGCACATCCCCGGGTTGCGCGTCGTGATGCCGTCGAACGCGCTCGACGCGAACGGCCTGTTGAGGACGGCGATCCGCTGCGACGATCCGGTGCTCTTTCTCGAGCACAAGCATCTCTACCGGCAGACGCACAACAAGGGCGTGTACCCGGGGCCGGATTACATGGTCCCCTTCGGCAAGGCCTCGAGGGTCCAGGAGGGCGCCGACGCCACCATCGTCACCTACGGAGCCACCGTGTATCGCTCCTGGCAGGCGGCCAGGGCGTTCACCGAAGAGACCGGCAGGACGGTCGAGATCCTGGACCTGCGCTCGCTCAACCCCTACGACTGGGAGGCCATCGCGGAGTCGGTCAAAAAGACCTCGCGCGCGATCGTCGTTTACGAGGATCCGGTATCATGGGGCTACGGCGCCGAGATCGCCGCCCGAATCTCTTCCGAGCTTTTTTCGTATCTCGATGCGCCGGTCGAGCGCGTGGCGGCGACGGACACCTTCGTCGCTTACCAGCCGCGCGTCGAGGACTTCATCCTTCCGCAGGCGTCACACGTCCGGAAGGCGCTCGAACGGTTGGTGCGGTTCTAGATTTCTGACCTCGACAGAGGACTGATTCGGTCGTTTCGGCGACACTTCCCACGCGCAGGGTGCGCGTAAGTAGCGCCGAATGAGTGTTTGCGAAACGGGTACGGGTCGTGCTGTATCGAGCCCTGCCTCGTCGAAAGGAGAATCGGGATGATCAAACGGGAAGCTCCGGCGGAACCGAACGTCAACGCCCAGCATCGGGCGCTGCGCCGGTGCCACGGCTGCGGTTCCTATGCGCGGCCGGCGGCGGAGCCGGTCGACGGACGCCTGGTCTGCGAGAAATGTTTCGAGAAGGCTCGGCGCGCGAACGGCGCGCGCGGAGGACTTGCGGTCGCCGAAGCCTGAGGCTCTCGCCGTCTCGCATAGAATGAGCCCTCGGTGAAAGCCGATCACCGAGCGACGCTCACCCGACGCCTGACCTTCTCTCCCGGCCTTTTTTCCGTCACCTTCTTCTGCCCGGATCTGGCGCGAACCGTCGCGCCGGGACAGTTCGCCATGGTCGAGGTTCCGGATCGCACGCGGCCGTACCTGCGCCGCGCCTACTCCGTGGCGGACGCCGATCCGGAGGAGGGCAGCGTCGAGTTCCTGATCAAGACCATCGGGCCGGGGACGGCGGCGCTCGAGGAGATGCCCGAGGAATCGGATGTGCGCCTCCTCGGCCCGCTCGGCAACGGCTTCCGTGTCGAGGACGTGCCGTCCGGAGAGCGCGTGGCCATCGTCGCGGGCGGCATCGGGGCGGCTCCGTTCCCGGCGCTGCTGCGGGCGATCGGGCGGGCGAGGCTCGCGTGCGACCTCTACCTCGGCGGCCGCAACGAAAGAGAGCTCTCGTTCCGCGAGCGGTTCGAGGGGCGCGTTCCCGGAGAGACGATTCTCGCGACCGACGACGGCTCCCTCGGCGAGAGGGGCTTCGTCACCCAGGCGCTCGCGCGGCGCCTTGCCGCCGGGGCGCGCTACGCGCGGCTCTACGCCTGCGGTCCGATGCCGATGTTCGCGGCGCTCGCGAAGGTCGTCGGACCGGCGGGCCTTGCCTCCGAGTTCTCGACCGAGGCGGAGATGGGCTGCGGTTTCGGAGCCTGCCTCGGCTGCGTCATCCCGGGAACCGAGAAGCCGTTCATCGTGTCCTGCAGCGAGGGACCGATCCTGAGCCCGGAGAAGATACGGTGGTGAGGATCGCCGGCGTTTCGAGGCTCACCCGGACCCGAAAGGGATCCCTCGTCGCTGCACTCCTCGGGATGACAATTCCGCTGCAACGCCTTTCTGTCATCCCGAGCGCAGCGAGGGATCCCTTTAGCCGCCGAGGAGCGGTTCGAGAGGCCTCATGACCGCCCTCGCCGTCACGCTCGGTCCCCTCGCGCTCGAGAACCCGATCACGACGGCCTCAGGCACGTTCGGGTACGGCCTCGAATTCACCGACTTCGTGGACCTCTCCGCGATCGGCGGCCTCTGCACGAAGGGCCTGTCCCTGAAGCCCCACGCCGGCAACGCTCCGCCGCGCATCTGCGAGACGCCGGCCGGAATGCTGAACGCGATCGGGCTGCAGAACGTGGGCGTCGAGGCGTTCCTGACGGAAAAGCTTCCGAGGCTGCGCGAGCTCGGCGCGACCGTGATCGCCAACGTCTGGGGGGACCTCGAGGAGGACTACGTCACCGTCGTGCGCGCGCTCGAGGACGCGGAGGGGATCGCGGCCGTCGAGCTGAACATCTCGTGTCCGAACGTGCGGCAGGGCGGGATGCTCTTCGGCAATTCGCCGCCGCTGACGCGCTCGCTCGTGGCGAGGGTGCGCGCGGCGACCGAGCGGCCGCTCATCGTCAAGCTGTCGCCGAACGCGCCCGACCTCGTCGAGTCGGCGCGAGCGGCGCGCGAGGCCGGCGCCGACGTTCTCTCGCTCGTCAACACGTTCGTCGGCATGGCGATCGATCCCGAGACCGCGAAGCCCCGCATCTCGTTCGGGACGGGCGGGCTGTCCGGCCCGGCGATCCGCCCGCTCGCGGTGAGAATGGTCTACCAGGTCGCGAAGGCGCTGCCCGACGTCCCGATCATGGGAATTGGCGGCATCGCCTCGCTCACCGACGTCCTGGAGTTTCTCGCCGCCGGCGCGTCGGCGGTGCAGGTCGGGACGGCGAACTTCAAGGATCCCGGCGTCTCGGGACGCCTCGTCGGCGAGCTCGCCGCCTGGTGCGAGGCGCGGCGAGTCTCGGTGAGCGATCTCGTCGGCCGCGCACAGCGCGGGGGCGGCCGGATCGGCGGCGAGGCGGGAGCGGAAGGGTGAGCGGGTCGAGCGCGTCGGATCGCGTCTGCATCGCGCTCGACTATCCGGCGCGCGCGCCGGCCGTCGAGATGGCCCGGCGCCTGGCCGGCCGCGTCGGATGGGTGAAGGTCGGGCTCGAGGCGTTCGTCGCGGAGGGCCCGTCGCTCGTCGGCGAGGTCGCGTCGGCCTCGAAGGCGAAGGTCTTCCTCGATCTGAAGTTTCACGACATCCCGGCGACGGTCGCCGGCGCCGTCGCCTCCGCCTCGCGCAGCGGCGCCGCGATGATGAACGTGCACGCCTCCGGCGGACGCGCGATGCTCGAGGCGGCGCGTCAGGCCGCCGACGGGGCGGGCCTCGAACGCCTGATCGCCGTCACGCTCCTGACGTCGATCGACGCGAAGGCGCTCGCGGACCTGCCGATGGCGGGACATCCCGAGGGGATCGCGCGCCGGCTCGCACTGCTCGCGAAGGACTGCGGCCTCGACGGCGTCGTCTGCTCGGCGGCGGACCTCTCGGCGATCCGCGGCGCCTGCGGGCCCGACTTCCTTACGGTCGTTCCGGGAATTCGCCCGACGGGCGCCGACGCACAGGACCAGAAGCGCATCGCGACCCCGGCGGCCGCGGTCGCGGCGGGAGCGGACCTCCTCGTGATCGGGCGCCCGGTGACGGCCGCGCCGGATCCCGAGGCGGCGCTGGATCGGATCCTCCAGGAGGTCGGGGCCGTTCCTCGGACATAATGCGGCGCTCATGAGCGACTGGCGCCAGCCCCACGCCACCTGGATCGTCGGCCACCGCGGCGCGCCGCGGCGCGCGCGAGAGAACACGATCGAGAGCCTCGACTTCGCCGAGAGCTTCGGCGTCGACGCGGTCGAGTTCGACGTGCGCCAGACGCGCGACGGCGAAGCCGTCCTCTTCCACGACGAAGACGTCGTCCTCGGCACGCAGCGCATTCCCGTGCGCAGCTTCACCTGGCGCGAGCTCGAGAAGCTCTCGATCCCGTCGTCCGATTTCGGCGAGTACCGGATTCCCCGGCTCGAGCAGGTCTTCCATCGCTACGGACGGGTGCTGCGCTACGTCGTCGAGGTCAAGACCGGAAACGCCATGCAGCACGGCACCATGGCGCGCCGCGTCGCGAAGCTCGCCGAGGCGTACGGCGTCGGCGACCGGTGTCTCGTCGCGTCGTTCGACGCCGAGTTTCTGAAGCGGATGCGCGAGGCGTCTCCGGCGATCGCGACGAGCTTCCTGTTCGATCATCCCGTCGCCCTGCCGAGCCCGGCGCAGCCGGCGCCGCTCTTTCCTCCCGTCGACGCGATCGGCCCGAAGCACGACCTCGTCTCGCCGGCGCTTCTCTCTCAGGCGGCGGCCGCGAACCTCCCGGTCCATCCGTGGACCGTGGACGATCCCGCCGAGATTCGAAGCCTGCTCGGTTCGGGCGTCGGCTCGATCACCACCAACGCTCCGGACGCGGCGCTCGAGATCCGGGCCGGCTCGGAAAGGCACGAGACGGGACTCGCGATACCGGCCGGGGGATAGGGATAGCGGAGAGTCGAGAGGGGGGCGAATGCAGTCGGCAGGATTGCTCTTGATCGGCGGCCTCGCGGGCGTCACCGCCGGAATGTTCGGCATCGGCGGAGGCCTCATCATCGTTCCCGCCCTCGTGCTGATCTTCGGCCTCTCGCAGCACACGGCGGTGGGCACGTCTCTCGGCGCGCTGCTTCTTCCCGTCGGCGCGCTCTCCGCGTGGGTCTACTGGAAGAACGGACAGCTGAACATCGGCTACTCCGCGCTCATAGCGGTCGGCCTGTTCTTCGGCGCATTCATCGGCGCCAAGCTCGTCCAGCCCGTCTCGGATCTGACGCTGCGCCGCCTCTTCGCCGGGTTTCTCGTGGTCGTGGCGGTGCGCCTCTTCTGGGAGAAATGAAGATGCCTCTCACCCTGGCTCTGATCCTGGCTCTGACGTCCTCCTGGCATCCGCAGACGACCGGCTCTTCGTCCGAGCTGCGCGGTCTCTCCGTTCTCGACGCGACCCACGCCTGGGCGAGCGGCTCCGGCGGAACGATCCTGCGCACGAAGGACGGCGAGCACTGGCAGAAGCTTGCGCCGCCCGCCGGAGGCGAAGCGCTCGACTTTCGCGACGTCGAGGCGCTCGGCGCCGATGTCGTCGTCCTCATGAGCGCGGGCACCGGAGACGCGGCACGGATCTACCGCTCGGCGAATGGAGGCGCCGGCGCGAGCTGGACGCTCGTCGATACGAACCCCGACAAGGACGGCTTCTACGACGCCATCGCGTTTTTCGATGCGAAGGACGGCCTCGTGATGGGCGATCCCGTCAACGGAAAGTTCCGTGTTCGCGCGACCCACGACGGCGGCGCGACCTGGGGCAACGAGCCCGGCATGGTAATGCCGCCTGCCCTCGAGGGCGAGGGCGCCTTTGCCGCGAGCGGGACATGCCTGTTCGCGCTGAAGGGCGGCAACGACGCCTGGTTCGTGACCGGCGGAGCCTCGATCGCGCGCGTCTTTCACACGCGCGACCGCGGCCGGACCTGGACCGTCGCCCGCACGGCGGCGCCGAACGGCAACGCCTCGTCGGGCTTGTTCTCGGTCGTCTTTCTCGACGCGAATCGGGGCTTTGCCGCCGGCGGCGACTACAAGGTGCCCGCCTTCGCCGGGCTGAACGGCATCCGGACCGAGGACGGCGGCGCGACCTGGGTCGCCGCGCCGCTCTCCGCCACCGGCTTCTATTCCGCCGTCGTTCCCGTCCCCGGCGAGAAGGACGAGCTCGTCGCCGTCGGCCTCGCCGGCGAAGCCGTCAGCCGCGATGCCGGCCGCACCTGGACGAAAACCGGCGACAAGCCCATGAACGCCGCCGGATTCGCATCGGGCGGCGCCGGCTGGGCGGTGGGGCCGAAGGGAACGGCGCTGCGGGCTACGGCCGGTCCGTAACCCTCAATCCCGCTCGAAGCGAGCTTTCTCCGATGCCGCCGCTGCGGTTCCGCTTGCCCCGCCGCCCTCCGCTCCCTGCTTCTCCCACTCCGCGCGGTTGAGGAGCTCGATCGCGGGCAGCGATTTCGCCTTGAGCGACTCGTTGATGCCGCCGAGGTTCTTGACGGTCCAGGCGTCGAACCCGGTCATGACGTCGGAGAGCTCGCGGTTCAACGAGTCGGTGCGCTGGAACTGAATCTGGGAGGGGCGGCCCTCGTAGAAGACGACGCTGTCGTAGAGGCTGAGGAGATATTCGCGCAGGCGCTCCTCGCCGGTGATGGCGCCGCCCTCGGTCGTGGCGACGATCTTCTTGCGCAGGGCGTCCACCTGGTCTGCATCCGCGCGGAGCGTCGCGGCGAGGGCGTCGCCCTCGGGAAGCTTTCCCGCGCGCTCGAGCAATCCGCCGCGGACGCCGTTGATGCGGTCGACGTCGAAGGTCATGTCGGCGAGCATTCCGTAGAGCTTCATGGCGAGGTCGAACTGCGCCTTGCGGTCCTCGGGCGTGTGTTTCGAGCGAGGATCGGACACGACGTGGAGCTTCGTCTCGTAGACGCTCTTGTCCTTCGTCATGCGGACGGTGTAGGTCCCCGGGAGGACGCGCGGTCCCAGATTGCCGCCGGAGGCGATGGCCGCGGCCGGAATGCGCGGGGGTTTGAGGCGCATCGACCATTTGGCTCGGGAGAGGCCGCGGCGCTTGCTCGACGGCACGTCGGCGAGCTTCTTCCCATCGGGTCCGAAGACTTCGATGGTCAGGTCTCCGAAGATGTGGCGCTTCTTCTGGTAGTAGACGATCTGGGCGTCGTTCGGCGGGTTCGGTCCCTCGAACGAGGCGTCGCCGTTGCCCCAGCCGCCGAACGCGAAGATCCGCTGGACCACGTCGTCCTCGGGCACGAACCCGGCGTCCTTCGCGAGCATCGCAGGGGTCAGGGACCGCAGCGGCGTGATGTCGTCCACGATCCAGATGCCGCGCCCGTGCGTGGCGACGATCAGCGCGTGGTCGCGAGGGTGGATCGCGAGGTCGCGCACGGCGACGTTCGGCATCTCGCCGCCCTTGTACTGCGCCCATTGCCGGCCGCCATCGAGGCTGACCCAGAGGCCGAGCTCCGTGCCCACGAAGAGGAGATCCCTGTTGACGAGGTCTTCCTTGACCACGTGCGCATAGCCCTTCATGGATCCGTCCGGCGGCGCCAGGGCGGTCCAGGACTTGCCGAAGTCGGTCGTGCGGTAGACGTACGCCTTCATGTCGCCGACCGTGTGGAGATCGAAGGTGACGTAGGCCGTGCCGGGATCGAAGTGGCCCGCCTCGACCGACGTCACCCACGCGAACTTCGGCAGACCCGTCACGTTTCCGACGACGTTCTTCCACGTCTTGCCGCCGTCGCGGGTGAGCTGCAGGTTTCCGTCGTCGGTGCCCGCCCAGACGACGTTCGGATCCTTCGGCGATTCGGAGATCGCGTAAATGGTCTCGTGCATCTCGGCCGCGGAGTTGTCGATCGTCACTCCGCCCGACTGCTCCTGCTTCTGCTTCTCGGGGTCGTTGGTCGTCAGGTCCGGTGAGATGCGGTCCCAGGTCTGCCCGTGGTCGCGCGACCGGAACAGGAATTGGGCGCCGATGTACACCGTGCCCTTCTGCGTCGGGCTCATGTGGATCGGCGTGTTCCAGTTGAAGCGGAGCTTTCCTTCCTTGTAGCCCGGCAGCGGCTGGATGTCGCGCGTCTCGTGGGTCTTGCGGTTGACGCGGCCGATGGTGCCGCCCTGGGCCTCGGCGTAGATGTACGTCGGATCGGCCGTGTCGGCGAACATCCAGAAGCCGTCGCCGCCGTACATGTTTTCCCACTGCGCATTCGCGATGCCGCCGGGATACGCGGAGTCGCCGACCCAGGAGCTGTTGTCCTGCAGGCCGCCGTACACGTGGTACGGCCGGTCCATGTCCACGCTCACGTGGTAGAACTGCGAGATCGGCAGGTTGTCCGCCTTCCACCAGGTGTTCGCTCCGTCGTAGGAGTACCAGACGCCGCCGTCGTCGCCCGCGATCAGGTGATCGGTATCGGCGGGATCGATCCAGAGGTCGTGGAAGTCGCCGTGCGCGCCGCCGCCGACGTCGGAGAAGCTCTTGCCGCCGTCGGTCGAAGCGATGAGGGACAGGTCGGGCTTGTAGAGCTTGTTTTCGTCCTTCGGGTCCACGATGAGATTGGCGAAGTAGAACGGGCGCCACACCATGAGCTGGCTGCGGTCCATCGCCTGCCAGCTCGCGCCGCCGTCCTCGGAGCGGAAGAGGCCGTTCTTCGGGATGACGGCTTCGATGAAGGCATAGACGACGTTCGGCTTCGATGGGGCGACCGTCACGGCGACGCGCCCCCAGGGCTTCGGGGGTAGCCCTTTCGCGCTCTTCTCGTCGAGATCGGTCCACGTCGCGCCCCCGTCGGTCGACTTGAGAAACGCGCTCGCGCTCGGCGCCTCGGCGTTCTCACCGCCCGAGCGGAACGTCCAGCCCTTGCGCCGGAAATCCCACATCCCCGCGAAGATCGTTTGGGGGTTCTGTGGATCCATCGAGATCATGGAGCATCCGGTCGAGGGGTTTCCGCCCTTCAGGATCTTCGTCCAGGTCTTGCCGCCGTCGGTCGTCTTGTAGACGCCGCGGTCGTCGCTGTCGGACCAGAGCTTGCCGGGCGCGCAGGCGTAGACGGTGTCCGTGTGCGTCGGGTCGACGAGGATCTTGACGATGCGCTCGGTCGCGCCGAGGCCGACGTTCGTCCAGTTGTCGCCGCCGTCCACGGACTTGTAGATGCCGTCGCCGATGGACACGCTGTTGCGCGTCCAGGATTCGCCAGTCCCGACCCAGACGGTCTTCGGGTTCTTCGGGTCGATCGTGATGGCGCCGATCGACTGGACGGGCTGCTTGTCGAAGACGGGCTTGTACGTCGTGCCGCCGTTGACGGACTTCCAGACGCCGCCGGAAGCCGAGCCGATGTAGACGGTCAGCCGCGATCCCTCGTGGACGGCGTCGACGGCCGCCACACGGCCGCTCATCGTCGCCGATCCGATGTTGCGCGCGCCGAGGCCGGAGATCGTTTCGGAGTCGACCCTGACGGGCCCGGTCGTCGCGGCCGGCTGAGCGCAGACCGAAAGCGCAAAGCCGAGAAGGAGGGCAGCGGAGAGGAGAGGGCGGTCGGTCCGGTTCGTTCTCATGGCCGCCCTCACTTGCCCGCCGGCGCCGCGGCCGGCATCCGGAAGATCGAGTCGTCCATCGGCGTGTTCGCCTCGATCTTGTCGTACACGACCGTCGCGCGGTTCTGGCTGCCCTTGCGTCCCTGCTCGACCGCGTGGGGCAGATACCAGCCGTTGACCGCCTTGTAGTCGCCGAGGGAGATCTCGGTCTCCTGCTCGGCGCCCCGGATCATGCGCTTGATCTCGATCTTGATCGGGACGAAGTAATCCTCGTCCATGAAGTAGTTCTCGACGTCGCCGTTCTTCAACGTCACCCTCAGCTTGTAGGTGTCGGTGCCCTCGACCGGCTCGGTGCCGGCGTACTCGACCGTGTTGCCCTTCTCCTTGTAATGGACGAGCTGTCCGTCGAAGACCGAATCCTCGACGATCCCCTTCATCTCCTCTTCGCCGAGCGGCGCCGGGTCCTTCTTGCCCTGCCAGGGCTCGATCTTCCAGCCGGTCTTTCCGTCCCACGCCGTCACGCCCGTCATCCCTCCGAACGTGAATTCCTGGCGCACGAGATCCGGGCGCTTGTTCTCCTCGAGGATGGTGGCCTCGAAGCCCCCGCCGCCGTGAAACTTGCCGGTCCGCCGGAGGGTCGTGACCGCCTCGATCTTGTCGATGCCGCCGATCGTCTTGATGTAATTCGCGACGATCTGCTCGGCCGTCGGCGGGGCGGCCCCGCTCGTCTGGGCGATCAGGGGCGTGGAGCATAGGGCCAGAACGGCCAGGCAAGCCTTGCGTGCGAGCATCCCGAAACCTCCTCCGTCGAGCAAACGAACCGGGGCCCCGGGCGGGAGCCCGCTGAAAGAGTATTACGAGCGACGGGGCGCGTGGTTCCGTTCGTCGACCGTAGGGGCGGCCCTTGCGGCCGCCCGCCCCAACACTACGGCGCGATGACCAGGTGCGTTCCGCCGAGGACCTCGAGGACGGCGCCGGTGATTCCGGCGGCGTCGTCGGAGGCGAGAAACAGCACGGCGCGGGCGACGTCCTTCGGCCAGAGCTTCTCGGCGAGCGGCTCGGCGTGAAGGGCGTCGCCCTCGTCCTTCTTGTTCTCGACGGTGCCGGGACTGACGGCGTTGACGGCGACGTTGTGCGAGCGAAATTCGCGGGCGAGGCTCTGGGTCAGCCCGATCAGTCCGAACTTGGCCGCGCTCTGGGCCGCGACGTTGGCGTCTCCGCGCATCCCATGGATCGAAGCGACGTTGACGATCCGGCCGCGGCGCCGCTCGACCATTCCGGGCAGGACCGCCCGGCAGAATGCCGCCGCGGCGGTCAGGTTGGTCGCGATGACGCGATCCCAGTCCTCGGGCGCCAGCGTGAGGAACGGCCGCCAAAGAAAGATGCCCGCGTTGTTGACGAGCACGTCGACGGGCCCGAGCTCGCGTCCGGTCCGGCCGACGCATCGCTCGGCGACGCCGGGCTCGGTGATGTCGACGGCGAGGACGAGACTCCGGCCTCCCGCCGCATCGACGAGGCGGGCGGTTTCCTCGAGCTGCGATTCCGTCCGGGCGACCAGGGCGACCCGGGCGCCCTCCTCCGCGAAGCGCAGGGCGATCGAGCGGCCGATGCCCCGCCCGGCGCCGGTCACGAGCACCGTCCGATCCTGGAATCTCACGCGCGCGACACCTTTCCGAGCTCGTCGAAGAGCTCATTGGAGAAGAGATGATCCGCATCCGGACCGGTGAAGCGGGGGCCGGTCAGGAGCGAGACGTCGCCCTCTGACCCGGCCGGCCGGTCGATCCGGACGCGCTCGACGGTCAGGGGAAAGAGCCGCCGTGCGGGATCGGTGCTCGAGACGCGGCCGCGACCGGCGCGGGCCTGGATCGACGCCGTGATCCGACGCTGGAGGTAGAGGATCGTGGCGGTCTCTCTGCGGACCAGGTTGAATGCCGTCCGGCTGTTCGCCATCACGGCCACCGCCAGCCGGGAGGCCGACGCGGCGCGCAGGTCGCCGAGCGTCAGGAGGGCGACGCGCGGAAATCCCTCGGGGTCGGCGGTCAGAAACGGCACGACGAGCCGCCGGCGCCGGCGGAATCCATCGCCGGATAGCGCCGCCTCGAGGTCGCGGGGCATCCGGCTGAACTCGGGCATCTTCCGACAGTGTAAGGCCGGCGCCCGCGGTCTCGCAGTGCGGAGACGGCGGATATCATCGCGGCGATGAGGCGTGCGGCGACGCGGGTGCTGGCCGTCGGTCTTCTCGCCGCGCTGCCGGGAGGCTGCGCGTCGGCGCCCGTCGAGAACGTGCGGATCGAACGAGTCTCGACGCCGACTCTGCCCTCGGAAAACGAGGTCCTGGTCGTCACGCCGCCGTCGTACGAGTCGTCGCCGGAGCGCCGGTACCCGGTCCTCTACTTCCTTCACGACGGCTATGGCGACGGCCGGACGCTCGAGCGCCACGGGATCGCCGCCGAAGCCATCCGCCGAATGCGGGAGGGGAGCCTGCCCGAGTTCCTGATCGTCGCGCCCGACGGACCGGGGACGTGGTTCTCGGACTCGCACGACGGCCGCCGCCGCTTCGAGGAATATCTCGTCGGAGATCTCCCGAGGACGATCGAGGCGCGCTACCGCGTCCTTCCGGGCCCGCGCGCGCGCGGCATCACGGGGATCTCGATGGGCGGATACGGCGCCGTCAAGACGGCGTTGAAGCATCCTCGTTTCTACGGGTCGGTCTCGGCGCTCTCCGGAGCGATCATCCCGTTCGGATGGGACGAGCTTCCGCGCTACAGCTTCGTCGCCCGCTACACGCTCAAGCGCGTCTTCGGACAGTCGAGGGACGACAACTCGCTCGAGGCCAACGACGCGTGGCTCCTTCTGTGGGGGCTGTGCTTCGACGCGCCGCCCTTCGAGGTCGAGCTGCGGGCCGGAATGCAGGACGTCTACGGCCTCGATCACGTCGCCGCCCAATACGGGATGCTCCTGAACGAGCGCGGCATCCCGACGACGGTCGTCCTCGAGCCCGGCGGCCACGACTGGACGTACTGGAAGCGCGCGATCCCGGAGATCCTGGCCTGGCACGGCGCCCGCTTTCAAGCAGCGCGGCGGGAGAACGCCGCGCCGGCGCCCGGGCCGAGCGCCGAAGGGAAGCGCGGCGAGGGCCGGCCCCGAAGGGAATTATGATCCTCGCTGATGGCGGAAACGTCCAACGGGCATCGCCTGGTCCTCTTCGACATCGACGGCACGCTTCTGTCGGCCGGACGCGTCGCGCGCGACGCGATCCTGCGCTCGCTGAAGACCTCCTTCGACTGGGCCTACACGCCGGATCACGAGGACCGGGGCAAGTTCGACTTTTCGGGAAAGACCGACCCGCAGATCGTTCGTGAGCTCGTTCTCGAGAGCATCGGGCGCGACCGGTTCGAGCAGGGGCTCGCGCGCGCCCTCGAGCTGTACCTCGAGGAGCTCGAGCGGCAGATCGTTCCCGGCACGGTCGTGCCGAAGCCCGGGATCGTTCCTCTTCTCGAGCGGCTCGCGGCCGATCCGCGGGTCACGCTGGGCCTTCTCACCGGCAACCTCGAACGGGGTGCCCGGCTGAAACTCGCGCCGCCCGACTTCAACCGCTACTTTCCCTTCGGCGCCTTCGGGAGCGACTCCGCCGACCGCTATCAGCTGCCTCCCATCGCGGTCGAGCGGGCGCTCGCGCAGACGGGGCGCCGATTCGAGGGCAAGTCGGTCGTCGTCGTCGGAGACTCGATTCACGACGTCGCGTGCGGACGCGCCCTCGGGGTCCGGTCGGTCGCGGTCGCGACCGGGATCACGAGCCCGGAGCGGCTCGCGGCCGAGCGGCCCGACGCGCTGTTCGAGGCCTTCACCGACACGGACCGCGCGTTCGCGGCGATCGTGGAATGAGGAACGCGGTTCTCGCCGCCGCGTTTCTCGCCGCGGGCGCCGCCACGGTGGGGGCGGCGGCTCCGGGCGCCCCGGCCGGAGCGCCGTACGACACGCCGCCGGCCGGAAAAGACACCGTCGCCGTGACCCTCGATGCGGCCGCCGCGCGGGGGATCCTCGACCTTCTGTCGGCTCCGCGGTTCGACGCCGACGCGGCGAAGGCGCTGGAGGCCCTTCCCGCGATCCAGGCGGAGATCCGGGACTCCCGGCATCCTGCTGAGGTCTTCGAGCACGATCTCGCCGCGGCGTTCGACGAGACGTCGCGGATTACGCTCTTCGATTTCCGACAGATCCGCGAGGATCGCGCGAAATGGAAGGACCTGGTGGCGATGATCGCCGGGCACGCCGACGAGCTCACGCGCCAGGCCTCGGATCGCGCCCGTGCGCTGCTGCCCGGACAACCCGTCGTGGCGGTCCGCACGCCGATTCTCCTGACGTTCGGGCTGCCGAGCCGCGCGGACCACCTGGCCGTTCCGTCGCCCGATGGCGCGAATTGGACCGTCGTCATCGACCTCGCCCGCGTGCTCTCGGACACCCAGGGTTCGTCCGCGGCGGACCAGGTCAAGCGCCTCTCGCGCCTCATGGCGGGAGAGGCCTACCAGCGCGCCTGGGCGCAGTACCGGGCGGAGAGCGAAGCCTGGCAGCACCGGGACGCGTCGCTCGGCGCTCTCGAGCCGCTGATGCGGCGGGTCGCCGAGGCCGGGCCCGTCGCGATCTACAGCGTCGACGAGAACTTTTTTCCGCTCTCCGTCTGGCTCAGGCAACCCATGCGCGAGAACATCGACGAGCTGAACCGCTACGCGGATCGCCTTCTCACGGCCGGAGGCGATCTCGATGCGCGCATGGCCGTCGTGGCCGACATCCAGAAGCCCGAGTTCACCTCGACGGTCGCCGGGCCCGCCGGCGCGTTTCTGGGGGACGGGATCGTCCAGGCTCTCGGAATCGATGCCTATCGCGCCGCGCTCGCCGGAGGCCCGCGCGCCTACTTCGAGGCATATGACAGGGCTTCTCAGCAGAAAGGGAGCGGCCTGATTCCGCTGTCGAAGCCGATCCGCGAGCAACTCGCCGCCGCGGCGGCCCCGAAGAAAGACTAGGCCGACTCTCCTTGGCCTCGTACCAGCTCTCGAGAAGATCTGCGGCGATAAACAGTCCGGCCCCGGGCCGGCGGGAGGATTCGTGAGAGGGATTCGAGCGTGTCGGAGTCGGGTTCGGGTCATCGCGGCACTCGGCCTCGTCCTGGCGGCGGGAATTGCGCGCGGCGCCGCGCCGGGTCCGATCCGGTTGGCCGTGGATGCGCGCGAGGCGCCGCGGCGCATCTTCCACGTCGCCGAGGCGATCCCGGCGACGCCGGGGTCCCTGACGCTCGTCTACCCGAAGTGGATTCCCGGCGAGCACGGCCCGACGGGTCCGATCACCGACCTGGTCGGCCTGAAGATCACGAAGGGCGGCCGCGCCGTGTCGTGGAAGCGGGTGCCTACGGAGATGTACAGCTTCACCTGCGACGTGCCGGACGGCGGCGAGCCTCTCGAGGTCGCGTTCGACTACGTCGCGCCGCTCCAGTCCTGGACGTCGGCGACGGCCGAGATCGCGGTCGTCAACTGGTGGCCGCTGCTCCTCTATCCGCAGGGACCGGGAGACAACGCGACGACCTTCGACCCGTCGCTGCGACTGCCAGCCGGCTGGAAGTACGGCACGGCGCTGCCCGTCGCCGGCGAATCCGGCGACACGATCACCTTCGAGCCCGTTTCGCTCGTGATGCTGATCGACGCGCCAGTCCTCGCCGGAGCGCACATGAAGACGGTGGACCTCACGCCGGGCCAGACGCCCGGCCACTGGCTTCACATCGCCGGCGACAGCGCGGCCGCGGTGGCGATCTCTCCCGGGGACGTCGCGCACTACCAGCGCCTCGTCGCCGAGGCCGGAGCCCTCTTCGGCGCGCGGCACTATCGCGACTACCACTTCCTGCTCTCGCTCTCGGACCACCTCCCGTCGAACGGCCTCGAGCACCATGAGGCGAGCGACAACCGCGGCGCCGAGCGCTCGCTCATCGACGAGAGTGCCAAGGAAGTGCTCGGCACTCTGCTTTCGCACGAGTACGTCCACTCCTGGAACGGCAAGTACCGGCGGCCGGCGGGCCTGGTCTCGGGAGTGTCGGAGGACTACCAGGCGCCGGTCGACAGCCGCCTGCTGTGGGTGTACGAGGGGCTCACCGAGTACTGGGGCGACGTCCTCGGCGCCCGGAGCGGCCTGCGATCGCCGGAGCTCTACCGCGAGAACCTCGCTCTGTACGCGGCGCAGATGGACGCGCAGGCGGGCCGCTCCTGGCGCCCGCTCGAGGACACGGCCACGGCGGCGCAGCTTCTCTATTGGGCGCGGCCCGACTGGGCCGACTGGCGTCGCGGGGTGGACTACTACCCGGAGAGCGAGCTGATCTGGCTCGAGGCCGACACGATCATCCGCCAGAAATCGGGAGGCAGGAAGTCGCTCGACGATTTCGCGAAGGCCTTCCACGGCGCGCCGGGCGGCGCTCCCGCCGTCAAGCCGTACACGTTCGACGACGTCGTTGCGTCGCTGAATGCGGTCGTCCCCTACGACTGGGCCGGATTCTTCCAGGCGCGCATCCGCGACGTCGCGCCGCGAGCGCCGCTCGGCGGCATCGAGAACGGAGGCTGGAAGCTGGTCTACACCGACGTCATGCCCGAGCTGACGAGGGCGGGCGAAGAGGAGTCCAAGGTCTACGACTTCTGGTTTTCGCTCGGAATCATGGTGCAGGGCGAGGACGGCGAGGACGGCGCCGAGGAGGGAACGATCCGCGACGTCGTGCCGGGCCTGCCGGCCGCCGCTGCCGGCGTGGGGCCGGGCATGCGGCTGGTGGCGGTCAATGGACGGAAGTACTCGGAGAAGGTCCTGCGCGACGCGCTCAAGACGGCGAAGAACGACCCCGCGCCGATCGAGCTTTTGGTCGAGAACGTCGAGATGTTCCAGACCGTGAAGGTCGACTACCACGGCGGAGAGCGCTATCCGCACCTCGAGCGGGTCGGGTCCCGGCCGGATCTCCTTTCGGCGATCGGCGGCCCGGTGGCCGGCGCGTCGAAGAAGCCATGAGCGATAAGCTCGTACGACCTTGAGCCCGGAAGACGCGAAGCCCTGCACGGACGAGGGGGCCGAAGAGGCGCTCCGCGAAACGAAGCTCGCGCTGCGCATGGTGCTCTCGCAGATGCCGGCGATCTTCTGGACGGTGGACACGGACCTGCGGTTCACCGAGGCCGCGGGAGCCGGGCGAAAGCTCCTGGCCGAGGAGGACCGGCACCTGCTCGGCGTCGACCTCTTCGAGTACTTCAAGACCACCGACCCCGGGTTCGGCCCGATCGCGGCGCACCGCCGTGCGCTCGAAGGCGAATCCATGACCTATGCGACGTCCTGGCAGGGGCGCAGCTTCCAGTCGCACGTCGAGCCCCTCCGCGACGCGGACGGGACGATCCGGGGCGTGGTCGGCGTCGCTTTCGACGTCACCGAGCGCGAGAGGGCCGAGGCCGACCTGCGGCGCTCGATCGCGCTCTTGAACGCCACGATCGATTCGACCGCCGATGCGATCCTGGTCGTCGACGCCGCGGGCCGGATGGTCAACTTCAATCGGCGCTTCGTGGATCTGTGGGGCATTCCGGAGGCGGTCGCGCAGACTCGCGACGAGACCCAGGCGCTGGCCTCGGTGCTCGACAAGCTCGCCGACCCGGCGTCCTTCGTCAAGAAGGTGATGTCGGTCTACGCGCAGCCGGCATCGGGCAGCCATGACGTCATCGAGCTGAAGGATGGCCGGCTCATCGAGAGGGACTCCCTCCCGCAGGTGGTGGACGGAAAGACCGTCGGACGCGTGTGGAGCTTCCGCGACGTCACCGAGCGGCGCCAGGCCGAGGAGGGCGTCGAACAGACGCTGTCGCTGCTGAAGGCGACCCTGGAGTCGACCGCCGACGGCGTGCTCGTCGTGGACAACGAGGGAGCGATCGTCAGCTACAACCGAAAGTTCGCCGAGATGTGGCGGCTCCCGACGGAGATCATGGAGTCGCGCGACGACAAGCGGGCCCTCGCCTTCGTCCTCGATCAGCTTCGCGATCCCGAGCGCTTCGTCCGTAAGGTCCAGGAGCTCTACGCCGAGCCGGAAGCGCGCAGCTACGACTGGCTCGACTTCAAGGACGGGCGGATGTTCGAGCGCTACTCGGCGCCCCAGAAGGTCGGGGGAAAGACCGTCGGGCGCGTGTGGAGCTTCCACGACGTGACCCGGATCCGCCTGATGGAGGACACGATCCGGCGCCACGCGCGGGCCTTCGACCACATCAGCGACGCCGTGCTGACGCTCGACCTCGAGGCGCGCATCGTGGACTGGAATCCGGGCGCCGAGCGGATGTTCGGCTACTCGAAGGCGGAGATGCAGGGCCGGACGCCCGACCCCCTGCGCCCGAAAGACGAGGCGGCGACGGCGATGGATCTGCTCGCCACGATGCGCCGGGACGGGCGCTGGGCGGGAGAGACGCGTTTCGTGCGCAAGGACGGGGCTCCCGGCGTCTGCGACACGGTGCTCGTGCCCCTCTTCGACGACTTCGGCAGGATCCTCGCGGCCCTCGCGGTCTGCCGCGACGTGAGCGACCGCAAGAGCCTGGAGGAATACCGGCGCCGGGAGACCGGCCCGTAGTGCGGGATCGCCGAGCCGATACGACCCCATACCGAACGAAGGCGATGTCATCCCGAGCGCAGCGAGGGATCCCTTTCTTTGAGATGCCTCCGCTTCAAAGGGATCGCTCGTCGCTACGCTCCTCGGGATGACAATCGAATTGGGGACGGGCCCGACGAGGCGCCACCGCGTCCATGCGGTGACGGCCGGCTTTCTCGGCTGGACGATGGACGCCCTCGACTTCTTCGTCGTGGTGTTTCTCGTCGACACTCTGGCTCAGCACTTCGGGGTTTCGAAGAGGGAGATCGTCTGGACGCTGACCGCGACCCTCGCGATGCGGCCCGTCGGCGCGATCCTCTTCGGTCTCCTGGCCGACCGCTACGGCCGCCGGATTCCGCTGATGGCGAATGTCCTCTTCTTCTCGACGATCGAGATCCTCTGCGGGTTCGCGCCGAGCTACGCGTCCTTTCTGGTTCTCCGGGCGCTCTTCGGGATCGGGATGGGCGGAGAGTGGGGCGTCGGCGCGTCGCTCGCGATGGAGAGCGCGCCGCCGAAGTGGCGCGGGATCCTGTCCGGAATCCTGCAGAGCGGGTATTCGATCGGGTACCTGCTCGCGGCCGTGGCCGCGCGATTCGTGCTGCCCTCGTGGGGATGGCGGGCGATGTTCTGGATCGGCGGGTTGCCCGCGCTGCTCGCGTTCTACATCCGCTGGCACGTGCCCGAGTCGGAGGCGTGGAAGCAGCACCGCGCGCCGACGTTCTCGGCGATTCTTCGCAGCGTCCGAGGCTTCGCCCCGCGCCTCGTGTACCTCGTCGCCCTGATGACGATGATGATGTTCCTCTCGCACGGAACGCAGGACCTCTACCCCGACTTTCTCAAGCTCGAGCACGCGATCGCGCCGAAGACGGTCGCCGAGGTGGCGATGCTGTACAACGTCGGCGCGGTCCTCGGCGCGATCGTGTTCGGCCACTTCTCGGAACGGATCGGCCGCCGCTACGCGATGCTCGCGGCGCTCGCCCTCTCGCTCGCGGTGATGCCCTTCTGGGCGTTCGGACGGACGCTCTTCGTGCTCGCCGCGGCGGCGTTCGTCATGCAGATCGGAGTCCAGGGCGCCTGGGGGATCATCCCGGCGCACTTGAACGAGCTCGCGCCGGACCAGACCCGCGGCCTCGTGCCCGGACTCGCCTACCAGCTCGGGATTCTCTTCGCGTCGCCCGTCAACTCGATCGAGTACGCGCTGCGCGACCGGATCGGATACGGGTGGGCCCTCGCGTCCTTCGAGACGGCCACGATCCTGATTCTCGCGGCGCTTCTCGCCGCCGGTTCGGAGCAGAAGGGGCGTCTCTTCATGGAAGAGGCGGCGCCGCGCGGAGGATAGAATCGCGTCTCCGACGGGGGGTTCCATGATTCACGCCGCATTGCTGTCGACGTTCCTGCTGACCCGAGCCGCCACGCCGTCCGCGGCGCCCCGCAACCCGTCGCTGCCGCCCGCGGCCGAGCAGGCCAGGGAGGCCCTCAACTCCTCGCCGCGCCATGGCGAGTACGTCGACGTCCCGATGGCCGGCGGTCCGGCGCTGAAGACCTGGATCTCGTATCCTGAGCGAAAGGACAAGGCCGGCGTCGTCATCGTGATCCAGGAGGTCTTCGGCCTGACCGACTGGCTGCGCGGGGTCGCCGACCAGCTCGCCAAAGAGGGCTTCATCGCGGTCGCACCGGACATGGTCTCGGGCTTCGGCCCCAACGGCGGCGGGACGGATTCCGTCGGAAGCCGCGACGACGTCGTCGCGCTCGTCCGGAAGATCACTCCGGCCGAGGCCGTCCGCCGCCTGAACGCGGTGCGCGATTGGGCCCTCAAGATCCCGGCCGGCAACGGCAGGATCGCGACGGTCGGCTTCTGCTGGGGCGGAGGCCAGAGCTTCGCCTATGCCGGCGCGCAGCCGTCGCTCGCCGCGGCCGTCGTCTTCTACGGCGTGTCGCCGGATCCCGCGGTCATCGACGCGATCCAGGCGCCCGTGCTCGGCCACTACGGCGGCGACGACGAGCGCGTGGACGCGACGGTTCCGGCGGCCGAGGCCCAGATGAAGAAGCTCGGTAAGAGCTTCGAGGCGCACACCTATCCGGGGGCCGGGCACGGCTTCCTCCGCGATCAGACGGGCCGCGACGGCGCGAACATGAAGGCGACCGAGCAGGCCTGGCCGCGGACGGTTTCCTTTCTGAAGGACAAGCTGAAGTCCTGAGCTGAGCTTTCGCGGGACGAGCCGGGCCCGCCCGGCGCTTCAGTCGAAGAGCGTCGGAATCGCCGGGGCCCGCGCGCCCTCGATCTCGAGAAGCCGCAGTTTCGTCGACACGCCGCCCGGGGCGGAGAAGCCGCCGGTCTTCCCGTTCGCCGCGAGGACGCGGTGGCAGGGCACGACCAGCGGAAACGGGTTCGCGCCGAGGGCCTGGCCAACGGCACGAGCCTGCGCGAGATCGCCGAGGCGTTTGGCGATCTCGCCGTAGGAGAGGGTCCGGCCGGGGGCGATTTCCCGCGCGATGGCGTAGACGCTCCGGTGGAAGACGGGGACGCCCGTCAGGTCGAGTGCGACGCCGGAGAGGTCCGCCGGGATTCCCGAGAGGAGGCGCCGGATCCCGTCGATGGCGGAAGCGACCTCCGGCGGGGGAGCCGACTCGCTCGCGCCCGGGAGGGTCCGCAGGATCCTCCGGCGCAACGCGTCGGCGTCCGGTTCGGGCAGCCAGACCCGGCGGATTCCCCGATCGCCCCAGGCAACGCCGCAGGCGCCGATGGCGGTCTCGAAGATGGCGTAAGCGGCGGTCCTCATGGTGCCTCGAACACGCGAAGCGGACGAAGGGTTGCGGCTGGCAAACACGTGCGTAAAGAAATCGAACCGCCGGGGAGTTGCCGCCGAGGCGATTCCATTCCGTCCCGGCCTATCTGCAGATCGTAGTCGAAGCGCGGCGCCTGCCCATACCGGGCTTGCGCCTCGCGGGGATCGCCGTCCAGCTCAGCTTTACGAAGGTGACGATCGTCCCGGCGCTCTCGTCGGCGCTTTCTCGTTCCTGCCGGGCAGGTCGGCCGGAGCCGCCTCACGAACCAGGCGTATCTCGGATTTCTGCGACTCCAGTTCGCGGCGCATGGCGCCCAGGATGTGCCGATGAAACGCGTGGCAGACGGCCGCTTCCACTCTCTTCCACAGCATGCGAGGACGCACGGAGCTGACGTACTGGGTTTCGAGCCCGATTCGTGTCGAGCCGTCCGAAAGCTCGAGAAGGGTATAGCTCCCGCCCGTGAGCCGGATACCTCTGCCGATGGCGAGCTCTTGTTCGACGACGTCGAAGCCATAGTGCCGCCTCGGGTCGACGCGAGTCACTCGCTTGAGCAGGTGTCCGCGGTCGTAGACGCACCGGGTCTCGTCGCCGACGGCCGCCCAGCGGCCCTCGGAACGCACCGGCGCCGGCAACAGCAGGCGCAGGTGGATCGGTGGCGGAAAGGGGATCTGCTCGTAGAACGTCAGCCTGTCCCATACCTGTCCGGGCGAAGCGCGAATCGTCATTCCGGTGACGATCGACGTGGGGATCCCCGCGCGCTCGCCCGGTCCAAGCCGCGCGCGCTTCACAGCGCTCCAGCAGGTTTGACGTCGACGATTCCCCAGAGCATCGCCCGGTCCTCGGCGGCACGGTTCGTCGGCGATGCAACCCGGGGTTCGGCGAAGCTGCGGAGGACCACGATCGCACCCGGTGCCGCCGCCCGTCGAACGGCTGCCGCCAGCCGCTGCCGGTACGCCTCGCTCGATCCGTCCAGGATGTTCGAAAGCGTGAACCCGGCGAAGCTCTCAGGCTTTTCACGTTCGAGGCAGGTCGCGGCGTCGGCCTGGACGAGGCGAATCTGCTTTGCTTCGGCCGGTGCCGGGCGAGTCGACAGCTCGCCCAGCAGCAACGAGCGCGCGTAGGGATTGTCGCGGTTGGAGTGGCGGGCGAAGCATCGCGCCATGCGCAAGCGCAGGACCCGTCCGAAGCTCGGCGGAAGGGAACAGAGAAGGCCCTTCGCGTAGAAAATGCCCAGGACGGCCGGCGAAAGAGCCGCGCGCAGCGCCGCACGGAATCGCCGGGTATCCAGGTGCAGGCGCCAGTAGGCCAGCTGCTCCTCCGGATCCGCGAGGTCGAGAAACTCGCGGATCCGCACTGGCGACCAACCCAGCAGGGGCGCAAATCCTCGGCCGAAGGCCATCATCCGCTCCGCGTCGCCACGAGAGCCGGCATCCCCGAGGAACCGCCGTTTCGCGTAGGCGATCTGGACGGGGTTGATGTCGGACGCAACGACCTCGTGTCGACGCGACAACTCCATCGCCGTACAGCCCCCCGACGCGATGCAGAAGACGCGTCCTCCGGGGCGAAAGGCGGCGTGCTCGATCGCGACGTCCTCGTGCATGCGGCCGAACAGGAGCTTGCTCGGGCCGGCCCGCGCGTCCAGGCGGCCCGCCGCCCACGCCGTCTCCGCCGCAGCCGTCGTCACTTCCAATGCGGAAGACCTGCCGAGACCCAGACCAGGACGAGGAAGGCGAAGTTCTTTACGACCATCCCGCCCGGATCATGAATGACCTGCCGGGCCCAGAGCAGGCCCCCGGCGTTGAGCGCCACGAGCAGGAGAGTCTGGACGGTCGCGGCCGCGATCGGCGCGCCACCGCTGAGAGCCCAGAGTGCCAGCCCCACCTCGACGGTCCCGAGCAGCTTGAGGAACAGCCTCCCCGCGTGCGGATCGAAGCGGGGCACCGCCTCGACGACCCGGAGCTGATGCGGCTCCCGGCCGAGCAGCTTGCACCAGAGCCCCTCGTACAGCCACACGGCCGCCACGGCGACTCGAATCAGCCAGACGGGCGGCAGCAGCTCGATCAAGATGCGAGCGGAGGATGGGCTATGCGGTGGCTCCGGAGAGCCGGTTGTAGATCCACGCCACCAGGGCGCCGAGGGCGAATCCGTCCGGAAGCGCCCAGAGCAGGCCGACGACGCTGCCCATCGGGGTGAACGTGAATCCACGATACATGAGCCCGAGCAGCGGAACGCTGCCCCCCCTGCCATCCAGCACGATCACCCACCAGGCCAGAGCGAACACCCCGAACCCCCAGACGAGCGCACATGTGAACGCGAATGCTTTGACGTTGAGCTTCATCGGGTACCCCCTTTGAGATCCTACCGCTCGCCAGGGATTCGAGCCGCCGGCGAGTTGAGTTTTCAAGCCGTCCTTTTTGGCGGGTCCATTTCCCCCGCCTCCTCGGGTATCGCGGGTGGACCTGACGACTCGCCCGGAGCGGAGGCTCGTGGTACCCTCGCCGGCTCGACTAACGCGCGCTCGGAACTCGGGCGTCGATTCTCCAGTCAGGGGTGATTCCTTGCGATTACTGCATTCGAACGCATCTCGGCGTTACCTGGCGCTCGTTGGCCTCATCGGCGTGCTCATCGCGCCGACTCCCGCGGTCTCGGACGCAAGGCCCGCAGCCGGAGAGCCGTATCGCCTGCGATTCCACCACCTCCACACCGGGGAGCGTCTCGACGTCGTGTACCGGAACGCGGAAGGCTACGATCCCGCCGCGCTCACCCGGGTCAATCGAGTCCTGCGCGACTGGCGCAAGGACGACGTTCACGCGTACGACCCGCGCCTTCTGGATCTGCTGCGCGACCTGCTGGCTTCCCTCGGGCGGCCCGACGCCGAGATCGACGTGATCTGCGGCTATCGCACGCCGGCCACGAACGAGTCCCTGCGGCGGAGCGGTCACGGCGTCGCGCGGCACAGCATGCACATGGAGGCGATGGCGATCGACATCCGTGTGCCGGGCGTGCCCACCGCGGAGCTTCGCGATGCTGCGCTGCGTCTGGGCCGCGGCGGAGTCGGGTACTACGCTGCTTCCGACTTCGTGCACGTGGACGTCGGGCGCGTCCGGCGCTGGTAGTCCCCCTCGGGAGAGCCCGCTTCGTTACGGGTACGGGTAACCCTTCGCCAGCGCCTGCACGAGCTCGGCGTCGTGGCCGTAGATGTCGTCGTAGAAGTGCACCTCGCCGTTCGGGTAGGCGAGGGCCGTCGCATAGACGATGAAGACCGGCACCGGGCGGTCGAGCTTGACGGTCACGTTGTCCGGTCCGGTCTGCATCGCCGCCTGGACGCGCTCGAGCGACCAGTCGGGCTTGTCGCGCAGCACCCAGGCGACGAGCTCGGCCGGCTTCTCGACGCGAATGCAGCCGTGGCTGAAGTCCCTCCGGCTCTTCGCAAACAGGGCTTGCGACGGCGTGCTGTGCAGGTACACGTTGTACTCGTTCGGGAAGATCAGCTTGACGAGCCCGAGAGCGTTGGCCGGGCCGGGCTTCTGTCTCACGGCGAGCCGGCCGGCTTTCAGCTGCGCGAGGACGTCGTCCGAGATCGGGCCGTCGGTCACGACCTTGCCGTCGTTGGTCGTGACCTCGTAGTTCTTCTGGGCGATGTAGTTGCGGTCGCGGCGGATGGCGGGCACGATCTCGCCTGCGCGGATGCTCGGCGGTACGTTCCAGTACGGGCGGAACACGACGTAGGTCATGTCCTTCGAAAAGACCGGGGTCTGCGTCGGCGCCGCCTTGCCGACGACGACGCGCATGTCCATCACGACGCCGCCCTTCGCGTCGGTCGCGCGCAGCCGGAAGTCGGGGATGTTCACGACGATCGGGGGCGCCGAAAATTCCGCCGGGAGCCAGCGCCAGCGCTCGAGCGCGAGCTGCAGCTGCCGGACGCGATCCGCGAGCGGGACGTTCAGCTGCTTGACGGTGCCGGGTCCGAGCCGGCCGTCGTCGTCGAGGCCGTGGCGGCGCTGGAAGTGCTTGACCCCTTCGACGAGCGCGCCCCCGTAGACGTCGGGACTCGCCGCCGGCGCCGCATCGGCCGCGAGGTCGCCCAGCAGGACGAGGCGGCGTTGGAGCGCCGCCGCGCCGGCGTACGCCTCACCCGGCCGGATGGCCTTCGCCGGGACCGGTAGTCCCTCGACGGCGGCGCCGCGCGACATCTCCGTGTAGCGGGCCAGCGCCGCCTCGCTCCGTCGATAGCCGCCGAACGGAGGCTCGACGCCGTCGAGCACGGCGGGGACGTCCGCGGCCGGGACCAGGCGCTCGCGCAGAAAGCGCGGCAGGTCGTATTTCTTCTCCTGGACGCTCAGCCCGAACTGGAAGTGCTGCGGGTTGATCCGGCCGATGTGCAGATCGGACACGAGACGCATCGCGCAGACCGTGAGCGCCACGTCGAAGCGCGCGGGTTCGGCGTTCGGACCCTTCAAGGCCTGGAGGCGAGCCTCCCATCGGGACGCGTCGTAGTCCTCGGGCTCGAGTCCCTTCTTCCCGACGTCCCGGAAGGCCTGAACCAGGGCGAGCGCCGACGCGGACGGCCGGCCTTCCCGGACCCAGGCCGGTGCGTAACCGGCCGGCGCATAGAAGCCGTCCACGAGGGCCTTGTAGTCGGAAAAATCCGGCCAGCGCAGATCCGCGAGCCGGCCGCTCGCGACGATGTCCCGCAATGCGGCCGGTGCTGGCGCGACGGCCGCGTCCTGGGAACGGGCTCCAAGATGCACGGCGAGGCAGACGGACGCAAACGCCGAGAGCTGTAGCAGCCGGAGTCCTCGAGAGGGGGGCAACGGTCCAGACTCTATCGCGAGGCGTTGGACGATCGAAGTGGCGGAGGGAGAGAGATTCGAACTCTCGGTACCGTTTCCGGCACAGCGGTTTTCAAGACCGCCGCCTTAAACCACTCGGCCATCCCTCCGACCCTGACAGTCTAAGACCCTCGACCCCGTCGAGAAAGACGCCCCCGCCCCGGAGCGGGGCTGATAGCCTTGCCCGGTCAAGGAGGACGGCCATGGGACTCATGGATGAACTGGGAAATCTCGCCAGGCAGATGTCGAGCGGCAACGTCTCCGAAGCAGACCTGCACGGCATGTACGACCGCGCCGCCCAGGCCCTCCCTCAGGGATCGCTCTCGAACGCGCTCTCGCACACGTTCCAGTCGGATCAGACTCCGCCGTTCCAGCAGATGCTCGCGGGTCTCTTCCAGAACTCGAGCCCGGAGCAGAAGGCGGGCATGCTCAACCAGCTCGTCGCGGCTCTCGGGCCCGGCGCGCTGGCGGCGCTCGGTTCGGCCGGCGGACTCGGCGCGGTGACCGGCATGCTCGGGGGCGGCAGCGTTACCCCGCAGCAGGCGCAGCAGGTCACCCCGCAGCAGGTCCAGGTTCTCGCGGAGCATGCCGCCAGGAAGGACCCCTCCATCATGGACAAGGCGGCCGACTTCTACGCCCAACACCCCACTCTCGTAAAGACCATCGGGGCCGGAGCGCTCGCGCTCCTGATGTCGAGGATGTCTGCAGCGAGGAGGTGACTCATGGGGATCATCTGGTGGCTCATCGTGGGTCTCATCGCGGGTTGGCTGACCGGGAAGCTCATGGGAAGCGGGGGCAAGGGCGCCCTCATGGACATCATCATCGGGCTCATCGGCGCGCTCATCGGCGGTTTCCTGATGCGGTTGCTCGGTTTTGCGGGCGAGGGCGGCATGATCTACACGATTCTGGTCGCCGTCCTCGGGGCCGTCATTCTGACCTGGCTCGTTCGGAAGATGTCGGCCCCGAAGGCCGCCTGACCTTTCGATCGGAGCGGCGAGCGCCGCCGCTCGACTGCCGGCGCCGCCGGCCGCCCGGCTAAGCCGCCGGGCGAGTCGGCGGCGGACCGGCGGGTGGTTCGCCGTCGTCCGAATCGTCGTCGACGGGCGGGATCGCGAGAAAGCGCACGAATCCCACCGTGATCAGCGTCAGCGCGGCGATCGTGTAGGCGAGATTCTTTCCGTACCAGAGACCGGCGACCCACTCCCGGAACTCGGTGGCCAGGACGTTGGCGGTCCCGCCGTACACCTCGAGATCGTGGATGTACCGCTTGTTCTCGAGCGGGTCGTAGCCGAGGGGGTTGCCCGGCCGCGCGCTCGCGGCGAACCAGACCGCGACCGCGGCCGTGAAACCCACGGCGAGGATCGCCCGGGTCACCAACCGCTGCCGCCGTTCCCGCCCGAATCGGGGATCCATGGCGGGAGTCATCGCGAGGTCCGCTTCTCCTGGATCCTCCGCGCGACCGCCGTCGCGACGCGGCGGGGCGTGACGCGCAGCGCCTGGACCAGGACGTTGTTCCCGAAACCCGGAATCACGAGACGCTGTCCGCGGCGCATGCCGCGGTACCCGGCCCGCGCGACTTCCGAGGGCTCCATCACGAGGGGTCCGGTGAAGAGGGCCGTCCCTTCGATGCCCGCCCGCTTCTGAAACTCGGTGATCGTCGGACCGGGGCACAGGGCGGTGACGGTCACCCCGGTCCCGGACAGCTCGTTCGAAAGCGCCTCGGAGAACGAGAGGACGTACGCCTTGCTCGCGTAGTACACGGCCATCAGCGGTCCCGGCTGAAAAGCCGCCGTCGAGGCGAGGTTGAGGATCCGCCCGCGCCGCCGCTCGAGCATGCCGGGCAGCAGGCGCTTCGTCAGCTCCGTCAGCGCCACGACGTTGACCTGCAGCACGTCACGGTCCTTGTCGGCCGGCGTCGAGGCGAACAGCCCATGGACCCCGAACCCGGCGTTGTTGACCAGGACGTCGACATTCGAGCCCTGCCGCGACAGCTCGCGGACGATCTCGGCGGGCGCCTCCGGCCGGGCGAGGTCAAAGGGGAGCGCCATGGCCCGCACGCCGAACTCCTCGGCCAGGCCGCGGGCCACGGATTCCAGGCGGTCGCGGGTGCGGGCGACGAGCGCGAGGTCGTGCCGGTCGCGGGCGAGGAGCGTGGCGAGCTCCAGCCCGATCCCCGAGGTCGCGCCGGTGACGAGCGCCGTCGGCATCGCCCGGACGATACGCGAGGCCGGGCGTGGGGGGAAAGGCCGATTCGGGGCGAGCCTTCTAACGCGCCTCGACGCCGCTTGGCTCGGCGACGTGGTCGGAGGCGGGCGGCGCGCGGCGGCCGATCGGCCGCGGCCGCACGACGTAGGTCCAGGCGTTCGCGAGCTCGGCCTTCGCCCAGCGCGCGAGGCCGTGGAAGAGCATCACCCACATCGCGCTCCGCACCGAGAACCCGACGAACTTCGGGCGGCGTCCGGCGTTGTGGTTGCCGTAGACGCCGAGCGCCATCTTGCGCCGGGCGATCGCGCTCAGGCGCCGGTTGTAGAAGCGGATCGGGTAGTAGCCGACCTCGGCGCCGTCCTGGAAGAAGGGCGGCACGCCGAGGCGCTCGTTCGACCAGCGGTACAGCGGCATGATCGCCGCAAAGTAGTAGAGCGCGGTGTCGAGGAGAAACGC
The DNA here is from genome assembly GCA_963736455.1 of uncultured Acidobacteriota bacterium. Classification (GTDB taxonomy): domain Bacteria; phylum Acidobacteriota; class Thermoanaerobaculia; order UBA5066; family Gp7-AA6; genus DAHUXD01. The sequence goes on along the minus strand of CAVTON010000001.1, from coordinate 2,098,380 downwards.
CGTCGTCATGGTGTCGTAGTCGCCCATGACGTAGTACTTGTCCTTGTAGATCGAGTCGTAGAAGTACCGGAAGTAGCGGCCGTAGCGCCGGTTGTGGTCGGCGTACTTCTGCGCCATCGCCTCGGGCGCCGCACCGGCGAAGTCCTCGAGGATCAGCCGGGTCCGCGACCACACCGAGAACGCCATCTGGTCGAGGCCGGGCGAGTAGAAAGGATCGAGGAAGCCTCCGGCGTCGCCTACGCACGTCCAGCCCGGGCCGACATAGCGATCCACGAAGTAGGGGAGATGGGCGTAGTAGCGGCAGTCGCCCTCGATCGGCGTCGCCGGTCCGAGCAGCTCGCGGCAGAGAGGGTTGCCGTCGAGAAACCGCGTGAGTTTCTCGAGCGGAGTGCGGCCCTGGGGATCGACGAGGCGCCTGTCCCAGACGAGGCCGACGCTGACCTGCCCGTCGTGCAGGGGAATGAACCAGATCCAGTATCCCCAGCCGGTGAAGTGATTGGTCGCGAGACGGCGCGGTGCGATCACCGACCGCTGCCAGGAGTCCCCCGGGTCGCTTCCGGCGAGATCCACGCCGTCCAGGTCCCGGACGCCGTCATAGCGAACCCAGATCGCCGAGATCGGGTGCGACTCGATCGGCGTGACGCCGCCGCGCTTTCGGGCGAGCATCGCCTGGCGGCCGGTCGCGTCCACGAGCCAGCGGCACGAGACGGCGGCGGTGGTCCCGTCGGCCCTCTCGACCGTCAGCGTGTTTTCACCGGCGCCCTCGCCGAGCGTCCAGGCGGCGACCTTCGCCGGCCGCCAGACCTCGCTGCCCTCCTCGCGCGCCACCGAGAGGAGGTGCTCGTCGAGCTTCGCACGATCGAGCTGGAAGGACGGCGTGCGGGCGAGCTGCGTGGGCCCGGTCTCGGAGGCCTCGCGCAGGCACGTGACCTCTTCGTTGACGAACCAGTAGCGGAAGGCCTGCTTCGGGAGCTGCTCGCGCGTTAGGTAAGTCCACTGCTTGAGGACGCGCGTCAGGAAGTAGGCCGAGACCTCCACGGTGGACTCGCCGACCTTCCAGTCGAAGGCCTCCGTCTTCTCCACGACGAGGATCCGCAGCTTCGGGTTGCCGCGCTTCAGGACGATCGCGGTGGAGGCGCCCGAGATCGCGCCGCCGACGATGACGACGTCGTAGGAAGCGCTCTCGGCGGTGCTCGTTTCCGGCATGAATCCGCGAGTTTAACGCCGCCCGGCTTCGAAATCCCGCACGCCGCGGTCCTCGTCGACGACGATCGTGCGATCCACGCGCTCGATCGGGCCGAGATCCTGCACGCGGCCGGACGGCCAGAGCAGCGTCAGGCGATCGAGCCGGGTCGCCTTGCCGAGCCCGAGATGCACGATGGGGCTGCCGGTCGAGAGGTATCCGCTCGGATTCGCGTTCTGCGTCGCGATCGCCCGCCCACCCGGGAGGACGGCCGTGATCTCGACACCGATGCCGTCGGAGTTGTCGCGGCCCGGCGTTCCCCGAAGCTTGACGCGCAGGTAGTGCTCGTCCGGGCGGCGCGAGCCGAAGAAGATGGCTTCGGGCGCCCCGATCGAGCGGATGTACACGTCCAGGGCTCCGTCGCCGTTGGCGTCGAAGGCGACGGCCGCGCGGCCGTTTGACTCGAGGTCGAGGCCGTCGAGAAACGCCCGGTCTTCGAAGAGGGGCGCGCCGGCCGCCGCGCCGCCGCGGTTGTGGAAGTAGCGATCGCGCTCGATGCCGGCGATGCCGGCGCCCCGGCGGTCGAACGTCCTGGTGCCCGCGACGTAATCGTCCCAGTAGGCGAGGGTCTGCCACCAGAACTCGAGCTCGACGTCGCGATCCCGTCCGTCGCCCCACATGCCGTTGGTCGCGTAGATGTCGGGCCAGCCGTCGTCGTCGAGGTCCGCGGCGATCGCGCTCCAGTTCCAGCCCGCGTGCGCGGCGCCCGAGCGGGCGGTCGCGTCCTCGAAGGTGTGGTCGGCCCTCTGGAGGAGCAGCGTGTCGCCGCTCGCCATCTGCTCACACCACTTCACGGCGTAAGGCAGAAAGAGGCGGCCGGCGATTCCGATCGGAAGCGACGGGTACTCGTGGACGAAGTACCACTGGGTGTCGGTGCCGGTCGTGTAGAGGTCCGGCCGTCCGTCGCCGTCGAAGTCCGCCCAGGCGCCCGACATGCCGTAGGCGCGTGCCTCCGTGCCGGTCTTCTTCGCGACGTCCTGGAAGCGGCGCCGGTCCACGTTGCGATAGAGGTTCTTCAGACCGAAATCGTTGGTCGCCATCAGGTCGACGCGGCCGTCCTGGTCGTAGTCCTGGAAGAGGGAGGAGAGCGTCCAGCGGGTGGTGCCCGAGAGGCCCCACGCCTTCGTCGCATCGGTGAAATGGCCGTGGCCGTCGTTCAGGTAGAGGACGTTCTCGCGCCCGTCCTTGGCGTCGAAGGGCGGATCGGGCATCTGGTTGTAGTAGTCGCCGGTGACGCAGACGAAGAGGTCGAGGTCGCCGTCGCCGTCCACGTCGGCGAACGCGGCCGAACGGGCGTTGGGGCCGACCGCGATTCCCGACGATGCCGTCGTCTCTTCGAACGTCCCGTCTCCCCGATTGTGGAACAGGCGGGCCGGTCCGAACGCGTTCGTCACGAAGAGATCGGGAAAGCCGTCGCCGTCCACGTCGCCCGCGGCGACGCCGGTCGCCGCGATGCCGTCGTCGGCCGACTTCGCGAGGCCTGCTTTCTCGGTCACGTCGGTGAAGCGGCCGCGTCCGTCGTTGCGGTAGAGGATCGAGCGCACGCCGTCGGCGACGAAGAGGTCCTCGTGCCCGTCCCGGTCGTAGTCGAGGACGGCGACGCCGGAGCCCGGCCAGATGTCCGAGATCAGGTGGTTGACGAGCTTCAGCGGCGGATCGCGGCGCGGCGCCCCGAGGCCCGCCTCGGCGGTGCCGTCGTGGAAGCGGGGCGTCGTTTCGACGCGGTTCCAGAGCGGCTGCAGGAGTTCCGCGGAAGCGCCATGGCGGCCGGGCCGGCCCGCTCCCGCGAGCGACTCGTCGTAGCGAGCGACGGTTGCGCTCGCCGCCCGTTCGACACGCGCGCCATCGGCTCGGAAACCGCCGACGGTGAACGTCACGCGACCGGTGGTGTCGTCGATGCCGCTGCCGATGTCGTGTACGGGCTTTTCGACCCGGTAATCCACGTAGGCGATCCGATCGAGGTCCTGCCAGGCCCACGCCCGCAGCGCCGCGATTCCCGCGGGATCCGCGCTCGTCGATTCGCGGCTTCGGAGGGCGCGGCGCGCGCCTTCGCAGGCGTCTCGCCATCGGCCGAGCCTCTCCATCCAGGGGGTGTAGCGGGCCCGCAGGCGGCTCAGCGTGTTCTCGTGCGCCCACCAGCCGCCCGCGGCGAGGACGACGATGATGAGAACCAGGAGGACCTTGCGCACCGCGCCGGATGCTATCGCGAGCGCTGCGAATGGCGGAGAGGACGGGATTTGAACCCGTGGTAGAGGTTTAAGCCCCTACGGCGGTTTAGCAAACCGCTGGTTTAAGCCACTCACCCACCTCTCCGCGAGTGGTCAGGATGTCGAATGTTAGTGGATTGAAGCTCGAGAGGGAACGGTAGCCCCGCGCGTCGAGCTCTTCACGGGTTCGAGCCGTCCACCGACCCGGCCACAAAGGGCAGGCCCTCGGCAGTAGGGAGCGCCGTGCGGCAGCCCGGCGGTAAATCCCGTCCTCTCCGCCACTTCTCCCGCTAAGGCCGGTCGACGACGCGAGGGGGCGGGCTGCCGGGCGGCAGCACGGGGCGGCCGCGCGGCGCGGTCGGGATCGCGATCTCCACGTTGCGCTGATAGACGCCGAGCGACGTCGCGGCGTAGATCAGGTTCGCGTCGTGGGACAGGGCGATGCTCCCGGCGCCGGGCTGGGGAAGCGCGAGATCGGACCAGGTGGCGCCGCCGTCGAGGCTCTGGAACACGCCGCCCACGGGAAGGATCCCCGGGGCGTAACCGGCGCTCGCGAACATCTGGCTCGGCGACCCGGGGTTGATGGCGACGTCCGTCGCGTAGACGCCGGACAGACCCGTCGCGCTCCAGGTCGTTCCGCCGTTGGCGCTCCGGTATATGCCGCCGCACTGGAACCCCTGTGCGCCGGTCACACCCGTTCCGGCGACGAGCGAGCTCGCGTTGCCCGGGTGGACGCGCAGCGCGTTCAAGCCGGGGCAGGCCCCGGGGGCGCTGCCCGACGCGGTCCAGGAATCGCCGCGGTTCGTGCTCTTGAAGATGTGGGTCGGTCCGAAGGCCAGGACGACGCCGCTCGGCCCTGCGGTCAGGCGCGTCGCCTCGGTGAACGGGTTCGAGAGCGGTCCCCAGGTGCCGCCCGACGCCAGGCGGTAGAGGAGCGTCCCGCAGGACACGAGCACGTCCCCGGTCGTCAGCTGGACGAAGGACGGAACGCAGTACGCCGGGATCGTCTGGCCGAGGACCCACGTGCCGCCGGAATTGATCGAACGGTAGATTTTCGTGGTCCCGTCGCCCGTGTCGGGCGCGCCGGCGTAGAGAGCTCCGGCGTCGACGCCGTCGGCGAGGATATCGGCGTAGATCTCGTTGGCCGGGGCGCTGACCAGGCCGTTCCACGTACCGCCGCCGTCGGTGCTTCCGAAGATGCCGCTCGCTCCCGACGTCGGGTCGGCGCTCGCGGCGTAGACGGTCAGATTCTGCGCCGGCGTGGACAGGGCGTTGACCTGGAAAAGGGCGGGCCCGAAGGTCTCCCATCCGGCGCCCTGGGCTCGGACCCCCGGGGGCGCGCCGGCGGCGAGAAGGAGAACGCTGAGAGCGCATCGCGCGATCGAACGCATCGCGTCCATTGTACGGGCACGATCGCGTCTTCCCGCGGGCGAGTTACCATGGCGTCATGTCGGCGACCGTCGGCGTCCGCCTGCGCCGCTACTGGGTGGCCGGGATCGTCGTTCTCGCTCCGACGGCGCTGACGCTGTGGGTCGTCTGGAGCCTCTTCAACTTCTTCGACAACATTCTCGGGGCGCAGCTGCGGGCGCGCGGAATCTCCGTCGTGGGCCTCGGCTTCGTTCTCCTGAATGTCCTGCTGCTCGTTCTCGGCTTCGTCGCGGCGAACTTCGCCGGTAAGCGGCTCTTCGCGCTGTGGGACCGGCTGATGCACCGCGTCCCGCTCATCAACAAGATTTATGTCACGTTGCGCCAGATTGCCGAGCTCCTGCTCGGTCCGTCGCGGATCGGCTCCTTCGGGAGGGTGGCGATCGTCGAGTTTCCGTCGCCCGGAACCTGGGGACTCGGCTTCGTCACGTCGACGGCCGACGGTGAGACGTCGGCGAAGACCGGCCGGAAGGTCTGCAGCCTCTTCATTCCGAGCGCGGTCAATCCGACGACGGGGTTTCTCCTGGTCGTTCCGCAGGAGAAGGTGACCTACCTCGACATGACTCCCGAGCAGGCGATGAAGATGATCGTCTCGGCGGGAGCGCTCGTCCCTCCGGCGCCTGCATCTCTCTAGCGTCCAGTCGCGAAATCCCGATCGGGCGCTTGCCGTCGGTGCGGGGGTTGCCCCCGCCCGCGGGCGGCCGCAAGGGCCGCCCCTACGAAGCCTGTCGCGGATCGGAAGGCCGTTTGCGCGCGGTCAACAGGAGCTGCTCGCTCCCGAGCATCGCCGGGTGCACCATCCAGCGGAAGAGGTCGTCCTCGCCGCGGGCATGCGTCTCTCCCGAGCGGTGGCGCGAGGTCTCGATCCTCGCCGCGAGCCGGACGAACGGATAGAAGAGGAAGAGCCACGCGTGTCTCCACTTGAAGAGGGTGACGTCGAGCCGCTCGATCGAGAGGCCCGCCTGGAAGAGCAGCGTGTGGAGGAGCGGGAAGTCGATCGGGTTGATGTGGTACGCGTAGAGGCTGTCGGCGCCGAGGTCCCAGCCCGTGCGGCGGCGGATCAGCTTGTGGGTCCCCGAGAAGAAGAAGTGCCAGCGCGAATGCAGGCGCGCGACGTTCGGCGACGAGAGAATCAGGAAGCCGCCGGGCGCAAGGACGCGGCCGATCTCGGCGACGACGGGGATCTCGGTGGGCAGGTGCTCCGCGACCTCGCAGAGGACGACGAGATCGAAGGTACCGCTCGGGTACGGCAGCGGCCGCATCAGGTCGACGTCCGGATCGATCGGAACCTGGGAGGCGGGCAGCGGCGAGGTGGCGCCCTTCAGCTTGTAGTCGTCCGCGCGGAAGTGCGTGCCGCGCACCGTGCAGCCGTCGCGGGCGAGAGCCGCCGCGATCTCGCCGCGGCCGGCGGAGAGGTCGAGGACGCGCAGGCGCGGGTATCCCGGCAGCCGGCGTGCCGCCGCGAGGACCGCGTCGAAGACGTGGGGCTGGGGCAACGGCCGTCAACCGGCCCGGCGGATCTCGGTCTGGCCGTGCATGTAGGGCTGCAGCGCCGCCGGAATCGCGACCGAGCCGTCGGCTCGCTGGAAGTTCTCGAGGATCGCGACGATGGTCCGTCCGACCGGCAGGCCCGACCCATTCAGGGTATGGACGGGCTCCGGCTTCTCTCCCTCGGCGCGCCGGAAGCGGATGGACGCGCGGCGCGCCTGGAAGGCTTCGCAGTTCGAGCAGGAGGAGATCTCCTTGTAGGCGTTCAGGCCCGGCAGCCAGACCTCGAGGTCGTAGGTCTTCGCCGAAGAGAATCCGAGATCTCCCGTGCAGAGCGAGACGACGCGATAGGGCAGCTCGAGGCGGCGGAGGATCTCCTCGTTGTGCGCCGTGAGCGTCTCGAGCGCGGCCGCCGACTCCTCGGGGCGCACGAGCATGACGACTTCGACCTTGTCGAACTGGTGCTGCCGGATCATGCCGCGCGTGTCGCGTCCGGCCGCTCCGGCCTCGGAGCGGAAGCAGGGGGTCCAGGCAGTGTAGAGAAGCGGGAGCGCGTCCGCGGCGAGAACCTCGTCGCGGTGCAGGTTCGTGACCGGAACCTCGGCGGTCGGGATCAGGTAGTAGCCCGCGGTCGTCTTGAAGAGGTCGGCTTCGAACTTCGGCAGCTGGCCGGTGCCGAAGAGCGAGTCGGCGTTGACGAGAAACGGCGGCAGGACCTCGGTGTAGCCCTGCTCTTCGACGTGGACGTCGAGGAAGAGCTGGATGAGCGCGCGGGACAGCCTCGCGGCCGCTCCACGCAGAACCGTGAACCGCGCGCCGGCGACCTTCGCGCCGCGCTCGAAGTCGAGGATTCCGAGCGCCGGTCCGAGGTCCCAGTGCGCCTGCGGAGCGAAGTCGAATTTGCGCGGCGTGCCCCAGGTGCGCTCGACGCGATTCGCCGATTCGTCCCGGCCGCGCGGCACCGTCGACTCCGGAGCGTTCGGGACGCTCTGCTCCACCGCCGCGAGGAATCCGTCGGCCTCCTCGGTGCGCTTCTCGAGCGCGTGGATCTCCTCCTTGAGGGTCTTCATCTCCGCGAGCGCCTCGGGCGCCGGTCTGCCCTTGACGGCCGTGAGCTCGTTGCGCCGCCGCCGCTTCTCCTCGAGCTTCGTCACGGCTTCGCGCCGCTCGCGGTCGAGCCGCGCGTAGTCCTCGAGGCCGGTGCCCGAGTAGCGTTCGGGCATCTCGGAGAGAAGGCGCTCCGCGTTCTCGCGCAGGAACTCGCGTGGTAGCATCCGGCAGCGATTTCATATCGCGCGCGCCGATCGAGTCAACCGTTTGAACGGTTCCCCGCATCTTCCGGACGTGGACGCCATCGTGGTCAACCGCGACGGCGGAGGCGCGCTCTTCCGGGCCCTGGCGTCGCTCGAGCGGCAGACCGGCGCCGTCCTGTCGCTCGTCGTCGTGGACAACGCGTCGCGCACCGAGGAGAGGGACCGGATCGCGCGCGAAGCGCCGTCCGCGCGCGTGATCGGCTTCAGCAGGAACCTCGGGTTTGCCGGCGGCGCGAACGAGGGGATCGCGCGGACGCGCTCGCTCTTCGTCCTGCTCCTCAACAACGACGCGGTGCTGGAGCCGGACTACGTCGCGCGGCTCGCCGCGCGGCTCGAGCTCGACGGCCGGCTCGCCGCGGCCCAGGGCCTGATCCTCTCGGACGACGGCCGGCAGGTCGATTCCGCCGGTCTCGCGTGGAACGCGCGCGGCGAGGCGGTCCCGGTGCTTTCGGGCGCGGACGCGTCGCAGGCGCCGCGCGAGCCCTTCGAAGTGTCCGGAGTGTCGGCGACGGCGACGCTCTACCGGCGGGAGGCGCTCGAGGCCGTGGCGCGGGGCGGCGCGGTCTTCGACGGGGCGTTCTTCGCCTACTACGAGGACGTCGACCTGTCTCTGCGCCTTCGCCGCTCGGGCTGGCGCTTCGTCTGCGATCCGCGCGCGGTGGCGCGCCACGAGGGCTCCCGCACCGGCCGCCGGACGCCGCTGCGCCGCGCGTTCTGGACGGCCCGCAACCGCTGGCGCACGCTGTTCCGCAACTTCGCGCCCGCGCTCCTGCGGCGCCACCTGCCGTCGCTGCTGCGCGCGGACATCGCCCATGCCCGCGCGGTCGGCCTGGGAGGGATCGCGCTGCCGCTGCTCGTGTGGCCGCGGCTGCCGTGGATGGCGTGGCGGTCGGGCGACGAGACGGGCCGGCTCTCCGAGTGGCCCGGTCCGGCCTCCGGCCCCGGCCGATGATCCGCGAGGTGACGGCGATCGTGGTGGCGTGGAGGGACGACGCGGACGTGGCCGAGGCCGTGGCGTCTCTGGCCGCGGCGCGGGCGCGCATTCCTCGCGGCGGGGTGAAGGCGTCGCTCGTCGTCGTCGACAACGGCGGAGGTCTCGCCGCGGAGGATCTCCGGCGCGCGTGGCCGGATGCCGTTCTCCTCGCGAATCGGGAGAATCGCGGCTTCGGTCCCGCGGCGAATCAGGCCGCCGCCGCCGCCGCGGGAGACGCGCTGCTCTTTCTCAATCCCGACGCGCGCGCCGAAGGAGAGCCCTTCACGGGAATCGCGCGCGCCCTCGACGCGGATTCCGGCATCGTCGCGGTCGCGCCGAGGCTCGTCGAAATGGACGGCGATGCCCCCCCGCCGGGACCGCTCCGGCTCTCGCCGCCCGGCCGCGAAGACCAGGCCACCTTCCAGCTGCGCCGGCTGCCGTCTCTCGGCGCCGACGCGACCGAGCTGCTGCTGATCGATCACCTCTCCCCGAACCATCCGGGCCGCCGCCGCAGCCGCTACGCGGACGAGGGCCGGGACGCGGCGTTTCGCGTCGAGCAGGCGGCCGCGGCCGCGCTCGCGGTGCGGCGCGACGTCTTCGAGCGCGTCGGAGGGTTCGACGAGCGTTACGTCCCCGCCTGGTACGAGGACGTGGAGCTGTGCGCGCATCTGGCGGCGGAGGGCTCGATCCTCTACCTGCCCGAGGCCCGGTTCCGCCATCGCGGCGGCGCGTCCGCGTCGCGGCTCGGCTACGACCGTTTCCTCCCGCTCTTCTATCGCAACGCTCAGCGCTACCGCCATGCGCGGTACGGCCCGCTCGCCCGCGCCGCCTATCGCGTTCTGCTCGCGTCCGGCATGATCCTGAGGCTCGCGGTGCTGCCGTTTCGCCGCGACGTGCCGCGCTCCCGAGGCGTGGCGGCGCGGGCGTACCTCCGCGTGCTCGCCGTCGCGGCGGGGTTCGAGCCCGGCTCCTGATGACCCGCGACGTTTCGATCGTCGTCGTCTCCCGGGACAGCGGTGCGGACCTGCCAATCTCGCTCGCGTCGGCGGTCCGGCAGACCGGGATCGCCTGCGAGACCCTCCTCGTCGACAATGCCTCGTCGGACGGATCGCGCGAGGCTCCGCGGGCCTTCGGCGGCGCGGTCCGGCTCCTCGGCCTCTCGGAGAACGTCGGGTACGCGGCCGCAATGAACGCCGGGATCGACGCCACGACGGGGCGCTACGTGCTCGCTCTCAATCCGGACTGCCGTCTCGAGCCCGGCTTCGCCGCGACCCTCGCGCGCCGGCTCGATGCCGCCGACGCCGCGGACGTCGGCTCCGCCTCGGGACGCCTCTACCGCGCCGAGGGGCCGGAGCTCTCGCGGAGCCCGGTGCTCGATTCGGCGGGGATCCGCTTCACCGCATCCGGCCGTCATTTCGACCGGGGCGCGGGCGAGGCCGCGGAAGGCCGTTTCGTCCGGGAGGAGGAGATCGCCGGAGCCTCGGGGGCCGCGGGCTTCTACCGCCGGGCGGCCCTCGAAAGCGCGCGGATCGCCACGGGGTGCTTCGACGCGGACTTCTTTCTCTATCGCGAAGATGCCGACCTCGCGTGGCGCCTGCGAAACCTGGGCTGGCGCTGCCTCTACGTGCCCTCCGCCGTCGCCGCCCACCGGAGACGAAACGTCCCCGAGAGGCGGCGTCAGATGACCGCGCTCGCCAACATGCATTCGGTCAAGAACCGATTCCTCCTGCGAATCAACAACCAGACGGGCGGCGAGCTCGTCCGAACCGCGATTCCGACGCTCTCGCGCGATCTCGTCGTGCTCGGCGCCTGCCTGACGGTCGAGCATTCCTCCCTGCCGGCCTTCGGGTGGCTCTGGAGAAATCGGAAGCGGCTGTGGGCGAAGCGGCGGGAGATCCAGGCGAGGGTGCGAGAAGCCGGAAGGGCGGGGCAAGCCCTGCCCCTACAGCCCTAGGTTTCGCGTGACGGCCCTTGGGCCGCCTCCGCACTGCGATACCGTCCGCGCGTGCGCATCGGCATCCTCGGCACGCGCGGGATTCCCGCCCGGTACGGCGGCTTCGAGACTCTGGCCGAGGAGCTCTCGGCTCGTCTTTCCTCGCGAGGCCACGACGTCACCGTCTACACGCGCTCGCGCTACGCCGAGCCCGGGCTCTCGAGCCACCGCGGCGCGAAGATCCGCGTGCTTCCGACCATTCCCACCAAGTACCTCGACACCGTCGTGCATGGTGCGCTGTCCGCGGTGGATGCGGCGGCCGAGCGATTCGACGCCGTCCTCGTCTGCAACGCGATCAACGCGGCTTTCGCCTTCGTGCCGCGGCTGACGGGCCGCACGCGGGTCGTCCTGAACGTCGACGGTCTCGAGCGGCAGCGCCGCAAGTGGAGCGCGGCGGGCAAGCTCGCGTATCGGATCTCCGAGCGCCTCTCGACGATGATCCCCGACGTCGTGGTCTCGGATGCGCGCGTCATCCAGGACTATTACCGGAGCCGGTACGGGATCGACTCGGTCTTCATCCCGTACGGCGGAGATCTGCCGCAGCCGCTGGGCCGGGCGGCGCTCGATCGGCTCGGCCTGGCTCCGGAGCGCTACGTCCTCTACGTCTCCCGGCTCGAGCCCGAGAACAACGCCCTCGAAGTCGTCCGGGCCTATCGCGCCGTCCGCGGGAACGCGCCGCTCGTGGTCGTCGGCGACGCGCCCTATGCGGCCGGCTACATCGCGCGCGTGCGAGCGGCCGCCGATCCTCGCGTCCTCTTTCCGGGCGCGATTTACGGCGACGGCTACCGGGAGCTGCTCGCTCATGCCGCCGCCTACGTGCAGGCGACGGAGGTCGGGGGAACCCACCCGGCCCTCGTCGAGGCCCTCGGCTACGGACGGGTCGTCTGCTACAACGCCACACCCGAGAACGAGGAGGTCGCCGGCGGCGCCGGGCTTCCCTTCGACGTCCGCGAGGAGGCCTCGCTGGCCCGCCTTCTGCAAGGGATCCTGGATGAACCGGCGTCGCATTCCGTATGGAATGAGCGAGCCAGGAAGCGAGTACAGGAGCGTTACCGTTGGGACGACGTCGTGGACCGTTACGAGGCGGTTCTTGAAGCCCCGGGTGCGATCCCATAACATCGCGGGAGCCGGCGGGTTCCTGGCCGCCGGAAACGCCTCATGCTGAAACAGAAAGCGCGCGCGATCGCCCTCGGGGTGCTCCTGACGGACCTCGCCTTGACGGCGTTGTCGCTTCCCGTCGCCTGGTGGCTGCGGCAGGGCATCCTGCGGAAGACGCTTCCGGGAGTCTTTCCGCTGCCCCTGGTTCCACTCGATCAGTACCTGCTGCTGCTCTTCTTCATCCTTCCGCTGTGGGGCCTGCTCCTGTCCGTCGCGGGCTTCTACCGAAGCCACCGGACGCTTCCGCTCGGCGAAGAGATGTGGGGCACGGCCCGCGTGGCCTTCGGGGGGACGGCAATTCTCGTCCTGCTCATCTTCGGTCTGCGTTTCGATTTCGTGAGCCGCTGGTTCCTGGTGCTCTTCGGCTTCCTGAATTTCCTCCTTCTCACGATGGAAAAGGTGGCGGTCCGCCTGCTCTCGCACGGGGTTCGTGCGCGCGGCTTCAACTTCCGCACCGCTCTCATCGTCGGAACGGGTCCGCGGGCCGCGCAGTTCGGCGACTTCCTGGAGGGGCATCCGCACTGGGGCTTTCGCGTCGTCGGTTATCTCGACGACGACAACGGGAGCGAGATCGCCCGGAAGGGAAACTGGCCCTGCCTGGGACGCATCACGGACATCGAATCGGTCCTGGTCACGGAGGTGATCGACGAGGTCATCTTCGTGATCGAGAAGGGCAAGCTCGGCGAATACGAACAGGCCCTGCTCGCCGCCGAGCGCCACGGGGTGCGGGCGCACGTCTCGCTCGACATCTTCCCGCACGTCCTCGCCCGGCCCGTGCTCGAGGAGCTCGACGGGATTCCGCTCCTGACCTTCACGACGACGCCGTCGAACCCGATCGAGCTCGCGGCCAAGCGCGGGATCGACCTCGTCCTGTCCCTGGCGCTCTTCGTGATCACGCTCCCGATCCAGGTCCTCGCGGCGGCCGCGATCCGTCTCTCCTCGGGGGGGCCGATCCTCTTTCGACAGGTTCGCTGCGGGTTGAACGGCCGCCAGTTCACGCTGCTGAAGTTCCGGACGATGGAGACGGGCGCCGAGGAGCGGCTCGCCGAAATCTCGCACTTGAACGAGATGACGGGGCCCGTCTTCAAGGCGAAGCGGGATCCGCGGCTGACCATGCCGGGACACCTGCTGCGGCGGCTCTCGATCGACGAGCTGCCTCAGCTCTGGAACGTCATCGTCGGCGACATGAGCCTCGTGGGCCCGCGTCCGCCTCTGCCGGAGGAGGTGTCGCGGTACGAGCCGTGGCAGAGGCGGCGGCTGAGCATGAAGCCGGGACTGACGTGCCTCTGGCAGGTCTCCGGGCGCAGCGAGCTCGACTTCGACCGGTGGATGGCTCTCGACCTGAAGTACATCGATACCTGGTCGCCGCTGCTCGACTTGAAGATCCTGCTGAAGACCGTTCCGGCCGTCCTGTCGGGCCGGGGCGCCCGTTAGGGCTCGGTCACGACGGTCTCGACACGAAAGGGGGGCGGAGGCGAGATGCGACCGGGGGGCGGACCGGCGGCGAGACCGCTTACCGGTTCCCGCTCGACTCGTCCGGCGACCCCTCGGAGGCCTTGTACATGTACTTGATCGAGGCCTTGGGCACGAGCAGGTTCGGACCGCCCTCGCGATTTACCTTCAGGCAAGCTTTGTCGTACCACTCGATCCAGCCCTGGATCCTCTCCCCGTCGGTGAGCACGACGACCATCGGCGTCTTGGCCGCCATCTGCTTGAGGTAGTAGTAGCTCTCGGCGTTCGTCTGCTCGGGGGGGACTTGCTTGCGCTGGGCGAAGGAGCGGGTCGGATATCGGTCGGCCAGCTCGGCCAGGTTCGGGCGGATCAGCTTGCGGTTGGCGGGGACCTCGTCGTCGTTTCGGAAGGCACCGCCGGACGAATTGCGATTGACCACGGCTGTCTCTCTTTGTCCCGGTAAAGGGTGGGACGTCTTGACAGCCTAAACAGGGGTTGGAACCGGATTATTCTGCGGAGCCCTCCGTGGGCTGGCGGAGGCCCCCTCGTCCTCATAGGCGAGGCAGCACATCAGCCGGCCGCACATCCCCGAAATCTTCGAAGGGTTGAGTGAGAGGTTCTGATTTTTCGCCATTTTGATGGTTACGGGGTGGAACGACTTCAGAAAAGTCGAACAGCAGAGCGTCAGTCCGCACGGACCGATTCCGCCCCGCATCTTGGTCTCGTCGCGCGGGCCGACCTGGCGCATCTCGATGCGGACGGGGTGGGCCATGGCGAGGTCGGAGACGAGCTTCCGGTAGTCGATCCGAGCCTCGGAAGTGTAATAAAGAGTGACCTTTCGGCCGTCGAAAGTCTCCTCGGCCCGAACGAGCTTCATCGTCATGCGCTTCTCGGAAGCGAGAATCCGGGCATCGGCGATGAACCTCTCCTCGCGGCCGACTTTCGCCTTGTAGGAGGTCAGATCCGCGTCCCCGGCGATCCGCACGAGGCGCTTCGAATCGCGCAGCTGGCACTGCTTCAGGATCATCGGCCGGAGGTTCGTCACCTCCGCATATTCGAGCCCCTGATCGCCTTCGACGATCACCCTCTGTTTGCGGGCGACCTCGATTCCCATCGTGTCGCAGAGGACGCTGCGGCCGTCCTCGTGTTCGTTGATGCGGATGCCGACGTACTGGCCGGGGTTGTAAGCGTTCCCGATCCCGCACCCGCCTCCGCTGCCGCATCCCCCCATGGTGAAAACCCCCAAAAAGACGCAAGGTAGCACGGTTTTCGGGACCTGCCGAGCCGCTCCCGGCGTTGCCCCCGCGGACCTGTCCGCCCGTGCAGACGGATTTTTCGACCTGTCCACCTTGACAGGTGTCCGCGACACCGGTAGCGCTCGCCAAAACCGAACCGATTCCGTTTGACCGACGAATTCTGAAAGGCGGGGGGAACTTCATGAAGCGTCTGATGCTCGTGGTTGTGGGTCTCGCCCTGGCGGCCGGGCCGGTGTTTGCCGCGAAGCCCCAGGTCCGACTGTCGGCTCCGACGGCGACCGTGACGATCACCGGAAACCTTTGACAATCGTCATTGGAGACACCACGTCGATGCAGGTCTACAACTCGAACGTGCCCGGGACCGGTCAGTTCTTCCCGCCGGGCACCGGCCCGGGCGAGACCGCCAACTCGGGCGTCTGGCGGCGGTTCCGGCGCTGTCCGTCAAGGGGCTGATCGCCCTGGTCGGACTTCTTGCTGCGGTGGGATACGTTCTCGCGAGGAAGACTTCCGCGGGGGCGTAGGGAGGAGGCGCGGGCCGGAAGGCCCGTGCGAGCCATGCGGGCGGCCTTTTTGGCCGCCCTTTTCTTTTCGGGCGCCGCGTCCCGAGTCGCTCAGGAGCCCGGCTGAAGGCGCGCCGCGAGGTCCTCGATCAGGACCACCGGGTCGGCGCCGCCGATCGGGTGCACCTTCGGGATGGCTCCCGAAGATTCCGGGGCATAGAGCGGCGGCGGCGCCGGGTCCTCCTCGAAGATCGCCGCCGCGGCCCGCGCTGCCGACTCCGCGGCGCCCAGAAGGAGCACGGCATCGATGCGCCGGTTCCGGGCGAGCTTCTCGAGTGCGTCCTCCGCGTCCCGCGCGTGCAGCACCTCGACCGACGCGTGTCGCGCGAATGCTCCGGCGATCTCCGCCGGACCGGATACGACCAGGATCGTGATCACGACGCCTTCTGCACCCAGAGGACGGCGACGCCCCCGGGCCTGGAGGCATTCCGGCCGTCGGTGGTGTGGAAGAGGATCGTCCACAGGCCGGCCTGGGAGGGCGTGAAGCGGAAGGAGAAGTCGCCGGTCGGACCGAAACGCACGACGTCCTGGGCGGTCGCGCCCGCGATCAGCAGGGACTTGAATCCCTCCGGCACGAAGGCGAGGCGAGGTTCGGGATAGGTGTATCGCGTGCGCGCATTGGCCTGCGCCCGGGTCAAAGGGCGCGGCGTCTCGAGGGCGAGCGTGACGAATTCGAGGCGCTGACCCGCGACGGTCTTTCCCCGGAAGAGCACCGTGAGCGGATCGTCGGCCGACTTCGAGATCGTCAGCTCGGCGAGGCGGCGCGTCATGAATTCCTCCGCCATGCGGAACTCGCCGCCTCCCTGAGCCCAGCCCACGCCGACGTGGGTGACGCCCGGATCGAGGATCGTGCGGCGGTGCCCGTCGTCGGGGGGCTTCTCCGCCATCATGGCGGCCTCGCCTTCCAGGGCGAGCTCGAGCGCGGGCTCGTGGAAGAGGGCCCCCGTCGTCCTCCACGAGACCGAGTTCTCGGCGCCCATCCCGAAGATTCCCGCGAGCCCGGTCCGCGCGTAGGGCGGCAGGCCGTCGAGCAGGTAGTGGCCTCGGGTGCTCTCGCGGACCTGGGCCGCCGTGAAGGCGTCGGCGACCCGCGACGCGGATTCGTCCCAGGCCACGGGACGAAGCCTATGAGCCTTCCGATCCTCGTTGATGCGCTCGAAGACTCCCTTCTTGACGGGGTCCTCGGGCGATCCGGGGGCCGGATAGGACTCGGAGAGCGGATGCGCCAGGTCGGGAGCCCGGATCCTGAACCGGACGATCTCGGGCGGGGTCTCCAGGACGGTACAGCGCGCGGCGGCGATCAGGACGAGGCCGCCCGCGATGACCGCCGACTTCACGCAGGGATGCTAGCAGGGTGCTGAAGAACGGATGCGGGCGTCGTGGCCGGCACTTTGCAGACGCCCAACCCGAGGGTCGTTAGTCACGTTGCGGGCAAAGTGCCGGCCACCCTTCGGGTTACGGCGGCGCGGGGCCATCTGCGCGAGCGTCATCGCTCGACCCTGTTCGCGCGCCCTGGCGCGACGATATCCTCACATCGCCGTCGTCGCGCTTCCTCGCATCTGGCCCCGCGGCGCTCGTAACGCCGCCTCACACCGTTCTTCAGCACCCTGCTCGCAGGGCGGCGAAGGCGACTCTCCGGTTGATTTTCGAGGACGCTTCGGGGATTCTGGATTCGAGGACTTCATGAGTTTCGCCATCGAGGCGATCCACGGACGCGAGATTCTCGATTCGCGGGGCAACCCGACGCTCGAGGTCGAGGCCCTGCTTTCGGGAGGCGCCTCCGGCAGGGCCGGCGTGCCCTCGGGCGCCTCGACCGGGACGCGCGAGGCGATCGAGCTGCGCGACGGGGACAAGAAGCGCTACGGCGGCAAGGGCGTCCTGAAGGCAGTGGCGCATGTCAACGGCGAGATCGCCGAGGAGCTCTCCGGCGCGGATGCGCGCGACCAGGCCCTCATCGACCGCGTCCTGATCGCGCTCGACGGCACGCCGAACAAGGGGCGCCTCGGCGCCAACGCGATGCTCGGCGTCTCGCTCGCGGTGGCCCGCGCCGCGGCCGAGGCGTCCGGACTGCCGGTCTACCGCTACGTCGGGGGAGCGGGAGCGGGGACGCTGCCCGTTCCGATGATGAACGTCATCAACGGCGGCGCCCACGCCGACAACCGGCTGGATCCCCAGGAGTTCATGGTCTGCCCGGTCGGATTCCCGACGTTTGCCGAGGCCCTGCGGGCGGGGACCGAGGTGTTCCACGCGCTGAAGGGGGTCCTCAGGAAGAAGGGTCTCTCGACCGGCGTCGGCGACGAGGGCGGATTCGCTCCCGACATCGCCTCCTCGAAGGAGGCGATCGAGCTGCTGCTCTCCGCCATCGAAGCGGCCGGCCACGAGCCGGGGCGCGACGTCGCGATCGCGCTCGATCCGGCAGCCTCGGAATTCTACGAAGGCGGCAAGTACCGGCTGGAGGGAGAGAAGAAGACGCTCACGACGGACGGGATGATCCGCTTCTGGGTGGAGCTCGCGGCGGCGTATCCGATTCTCTCGATCGAGGACGGGCTCGCCGAGGGCGACTGGACCGGCTGGCAGTCCCTGACCCGCGAGCTCGGCAGGAAGATGCTGATCGTCGGCGACGACATCTTCGTCACCAACCCGTCGATTCTCGCCCGGGGGATTCGCGATCGCATCGGCAACGCGCTTCTCGTGAAGCTCAACCAGATCGGGACGCTGACCGAGACGCTCGACGCGGTCCGCATGGCGCAGACCGCCGGCTACCGCACGATCGTTTCGCACCGGTCGGGCGAAACGTCCGACGACACGATCGCGGACCTCGCCGTGGCGGTCAACGCGGGGCTGATCAAGACGGGCTCGGCCTGCCGCGGCGAGCGTCTGGCCAAGTACAACCGGCTGCTCGCGATCGAGGAAGAGCTCGAGTCCGCCGGCTCCTATGCGGGGCGAGGGGCGTTTCCCTCGTGAAATCGTCCAGGGAGGACCCGGACGCTCCCCGAGGCCCCCGGCCGCTCATGGCTTTCTTCGTCTCGCTGGCGGTGTCGTCGGTTTTGATGGGGATCCTGCTTCTTTCGGACCGGCGCGTGCTCGAGCTCCGGCGCGCGCGCACCGAGGTCGCGGCGCTCGATCGCCAGATCGCCGAGCGCCGCCAGGAGAACGCGGAGCTCAAAGCCGCGATCGAGGCGGCCAACCGGCACGAATTCCCGGCCGAGAGAGTCGCGCGCGAGGAGCTGCATCTCGTCATGCCCGACGACATCGTGCTGCTCTATCCGGAGGGCAGCCTCACGAAGCCCAATGCGACCCCGATCCCGGGGCTGGCTTCGGCCGTCCCCGCCGCCGCACCGACCCCGCGCTCCCGCTGACCGCGCCCGAACGCCGCGACGGCCCGAGGGATCGCCCTCCGGCATAGAATCTCCCCGGATTTTCCGAGGAGTTCCCGATGAGCGCAGCGACGAGCCGGAGGAGCTTCGTGAAGCAGGCGGTCGCCGGGGCGGTGCTCGCGCCGCTGGCGGGGAGACTCGGGCTCCGGTCCTCGCCGGGTGCGTCATCCTCCGGCGGGTCGTCGCGCCTCGATGCCTTCGACTACGAGGGCGTGACTCTCCTCGACGGGCCGCTGCGCTCGCAGTTCTCGGCCGCGCGCGACTACTACTTCGCGATCCCCGACGACGATGCCTTGCTGGGATTCCGGATCCGCGCCGGCCAGCGCGCCCGGGGAACGAACCTCGGCGGCTGGTACGGCGGCGATCCGTCGCGGCGGACGTGGTGGTCGAACGGCGATACGTTCCACACGTTCGGCCAGTGGCTCTCGGGAATGGCGCGCATGGCGAAGGCGACGGGCGACGCGGACCTGCGCGGCAAGGCCGTCCACCTGATGTCCGAGTGGGCGTCGACCATCGAACCGGACGGCTGGTTCTTCTACTCCCGGCGGCCCTGGCAGCCGCATTACATCTACGACAAGACGGTCGGCGGACTCGTGGACATGGCGGTCTACGCCGGGCGCCAGGATTCTCTGGCGCACCTCTCGAAGATCACCGACTGGGCGATCGAGAACCTCGACCGCAGCCGCAAGGTCGACTCCGACACCGAGTGGTACACGCTCTCGGAAAACCTGTACCGCGCCTACGTCCTGACGGGCGACGAAAAGTACCGGCGCTTCGCGGACGTGTGGCGCTTCACCGATTACTGGAACGCGTTCTCGGGCGCGGCGCCGACGGCGGTCTCCCGGCACGGCCACCACGCCTACAGCCACGTCAACACGATGTCGTCGTGCGCGATGGCGTACGCCGTCTCGGGCGAGAAGCCCTACCTCGACGCGATCGTCAACCAGCACGACTGGCTCCAGCGGACGCAGTGCTACGCGACGGGTGGATTCGGGCCCGACGAGGAGCTCGTCGCTGCGGACGGGGAGCTCGGCCGGCGCCTCGAGACGACCTACGCCACGTTCGAGACGCCCTGCGGATGCTGGGCCGGCTTCAAGCTGTCGCGGTACCTGCTCCGGTTCACCGGGCAGGCGCGCTACGGCGACTGGATCGAGCGCCTGCTCTACAACGGAATTCTCGGCGCGCTGCCGATGGGCGCAAAGGGCGACACGTTCTACTACTCCGACTACCGGATGGGCGGCGGCCGCAAGATCTATCACCTGGACGGGACGTGGCCCTGCTGCTCGGGAACGTATCCGCAGGTCGTCGCCGACTACCACAACGTCGTCTACTTCCGAGACGCCGGCGGTCTGGCCGTGAATCTCTTCGTGCCCTCGCGAGCGGCCTGGAACCAGGGCGGCACGGAAGTGGTCGTCGAGCAGGAGACGGCGTTTCCCGAGTCGGACACGACGACGCTCACGGTCCGGCCGGCCCGGAGCGCCGCGTTCGACGTGAAGCTCCGCGTTCCGTCGTGGACCGAGAACGTCGAGGTCGCCGTCAACGGCAAGGCGGCCCCGGCCGCGGCGGGTCCCGGCGGCTGGGCCGTCGTCCGGCGCACCTGGAGCGCCGGCGATCGGGTCACGGTGCGGCTCCCGATGCGGCTCGCGCTGTCGCCGGTCGATCCCCGGCACCCGAAGCGCGTCGCGGTGACGTACGGTCCGGTCGTGCTCGTCCGCAACGAAGCGCCGAGCCTCGTGCCATCCGGCGCGAGTCTCTCGGATTGGATCGCGCGGTCCTCGGGCAGAGGACTCGATTTCACCGTGGGAGGCCAGCCTCACGGCGGCTTCGCGCCGTTCTCCGAGGCCGGGGCCGGCGTTCCCTACGACATGTATTTCGACCTCGCGTAGGTCGGGGAGACGAGCGCACGGCATGAGCACTCAGAAACCTGGAGCCCGGGAAGTCATCCTCGTCGCGAGCGGCGACTCGCGGATCACGGCCAACCAGCGCTGCTGGCCGGCGCAGCAGACGCTCGAGAAAGCGGTCGGGAAGGCGTTCGGCGAGCTCGGGGCGAGGATCGTGCGCGGCCACGAGTACGACCCCGTCAAGAAGCACGGCTTCATCGACGGGCAGGCGCGCGGCATCCAGATCTTCCGGAAGATCGATCCCGAGGCGCCGCTGGTCGTCGCCGAGGCCGTGTGGGAGTACACGAGCCACGTCCTCGCCGGGCTGACGAAGCACCGCGGCCCGATCCTGACGCTCGCCAACTGGAGCGGCGAGTGGCCGGGCCTCGTCGGGATGCTGAACGTCAACGCGTCGCTCACCAAGGCGGGAATCCCGTACAGCTCGATCTGGAGCGAGGACTTCGAGGACGGCTTCGCGCGCGCGGGCCTGCGGCAATGGCTCGGCGAGGGGCGCATCGCCCACGACACGAGCCACGCGCAGTCCCTCGTCGACGGCACCTTCGGGCCGTCGTTCGCGGAGGATCGGGCGCGCGGGACGGCCCTCGCCGAGACGCTCCGGCGCGACCAGGCGATCCTCGGGGTCTTCGACGAGGGGTGCATGGGGATGTACAACGCGATCGTCCCGGACGAGCTCCTGCATGGGATGGGGCTCTTCAAGGAGCGCCTGTCGCAGTCGGCCCTCTACGCCGCGATGCGCGAGGTCCCGGAGGAGTCGGCGCGCCGCCACTACGAGTGGCTGAGGCGCCGCGGCATGACCTTCGTGCTCGGCCGTGACGAGGCGAGCGAGCTGACCGAGTGGCAGGTGCTCGAAGGCCTCAAGATGTACGACGCCGCCGCGAGGATGGCGTCCGACTTCGGCTGCGCCGCGATCGGCATCCAGTACCAGCAGGGATTGAAGGACACGTGCGTCGCCTCGGACCTCGCCGAGGGCCTGCTCAACAATCCCGATCGTCCTCCGGTCGCCGGCGCGGACGGGAAACCGCTCTTCGACGGACTCGCCGTGCCGCACTTCAACGAGGTGGACGAGTGCGCGGGGGTCGACGCGCTCCTGACGAATCGCGTGTGGACCGATCTTTCCATCGATCCCTCGACGACGCTTCACGACGTGCGCTGGGGAGCCACGGTCGCCGAGAGCGGCGTCGACGGGTTCGTCTGGGTCTTCGAGATCTCGGGCGCGGCTCCGGCCTCGCACTTCATCGGCGGCTATGGCGGGGCCCGCGGCGAACGGCAGCCGCCCATGTACTTTCCGAAGGGCGGCTCGACGCTGAAGGGCATTTCGAAGCCGGGCGAGATCGTCTTCTCGCGCGTCTACGTCGAGGATCGCGGCCTCCACATGGACATCGGCCGCGGCGGCGTCGTCAAGCTCTCGGACGCCGAGACCGAGCGCCGCTGGCAGGCCACGACGCCGCAGTGGCCGATCATGCACGCCGTGCTCTATGGCATCACGCGCGATCAGATGATGGCCAAGCACAAGGCCAACCACATCCAGGTGGCCTATGCGCCGGACGCCGCCTCCGCCAACCACGCCCTCGTGCGCAAGGCGTCGATGGCGCGCGCCCTCGGCATCGAGGTCAACCTCTGCGGCGACCCCGAGCAGACGCTCGATCGCCACCAGGCGGAAAAGTACCGGGCGTGACGGAGTCGGAGGCGCCCTGCGCGCTGGGTCTCGATTTCGGGACCGCGTCGGTCCGCGCCCTGGTCGTCGAAACGCGCACGGGCCGCGAGCGCGGGTCGGCGGTCGCCGAGTATCGCCACGGGGTCATGGACGCGGCGCTCCCGGGTTCGCGCGACCGGCTGCCGGCCGACTGGGCGCTCCAGCACCCGCAGGACTGGATCGACGCGATCGAGAAGGCCGTGCCCGAGGCGCTCGAGGCGGCCGGCGTCCCGAAGACCGCTGTCGTCGGGATCGGCGTGGACTTCACGTCGTGCACCGTGCTGCCGGTCGACGCGGCGGGCCGCCCGCTCTGCCTCGATCCGCGGTTCGCCGCCCGGCCGCACGCGTGGGTCAAACTCTGGAAGCACCACGCCGCGCAGCCGCACGCGGACCGCATCAATGCGGCCGCATCCTCGCGGAGGGAGGAGTTCCTCGCCGACTACGGCGGCCGGACGTCGTCCGAGTGGCTCGCTGCCAAGGCGCTGCAGATCCTCGAGGAGGATCCGGAGGTCTACGCCGCGGCGGCGTCGATCGTCGAGGGCGGCGACTGGATCGTCGGCGAGCTCTCCGGCGTGCGCGTTCGCAACGCCTGCGGCGCGGGCTACAAGGGCTTCTGGAGCCGGGAGCGGGGCTTTCCCTCTCCGGAATTCTTCGCGGCGCTCGATCCGCGCTTCGGGAATCTGGGCGAGAAGCTCGGAGGCGAGATCGTCCCGCCGGGGCGGAGGGTCGGCGGCCTGACTCCGGCGATGGCGTCGCGGCTGGGTCTCGAGCCGGGGACGGCCGTAGCGGCCGCGATCATCGACGCGCACAGCGCGGTCCCCGCCGCCACGGTGGTCGAGGCCGGGCGCATGGTGCTCGTCATCGGGACCTCGACCTGCCACATGCTGCTCGCCGACCGGCACGCGCCCGTCGAGGGCATCGGCGGCGTCGTGAAGGACGGCATCGTCGAGGGCTTCTACGGCTACGAGGCCGGACAGCCGGCCGTCGGCGATCTCTTCGGCTGGTTCGCCAGCCTCGCGGCCGGCGGCGACTTCGCCGCGCTCGAGCGCGATGCCGCGTCCGTTCCACCCGGAGCGCGCGGACTGCTCGCCCTCGACTGGTGGAACGGCAATCGGTCGGTTCTCGTGGACGCGAACCTCTCCGGCCTCCTGGTCGGACTGACGCTCTCGACGACCGCGGCCGAGATCTATCGGGCCCTGATCGAGGCGACCGCGTTCTCCACGCGCCGCATCCTCGACGCGTTCGAGGCCGAACGGATCCCCGTGCACGAGCTCGTCGCCGTCGGAGGGCTCGCCGGGCGAAGCCCGCTGCTCGTCCAGATCTACGCCGACGTCACGGGCCGGCCGATCGCGCTCGCGGCCTCCGCCAACGCCTCCGCCCTCGGCGCCGCCATGCTCGGAGCCGTCGCCGCGGGCGTCGCGCGCGGAGGCCACGGCTCCTTCGTCGATGCCGCGAAGGCCATGGCCCATCTGAAGCCGGGACGCATCGGGCCGGACGCGAATGCCCGCGCCGCCTACGACGCGCTCTACGGCGACTGGCTCGCGCTGCACGACCACTTCGGCAGGGGACCGGGCGCCGCCCTCATGGCGCGCCTCCGGCGGGGGAGAGGGTGAGGGCCCCGTCGCCCCGAGTGTCATCCCGAGCGCCGCGAGGGATCCCTCTGGTACCGACGGCCGTGGCTCGGAAAGGGATCCCTCGTCGCGGAGCTCCTCGGGATGACAGGCCGGCGGGGATCCCTCTGGTACCGACGGCCGTGGCTCAGAAAGGGATCCCTCGTCGCGGAGCTCCTCGGGATGACAGGCCGGCGGGGATCCCTCTGGTACCGACGGCCGTGGCTCAGAAAGGGATCCCTCGTCGCGGTGCTCCTCGGGATGACAGGCCGGCGGGGATCGCTATGGTGCCGACGGCCGTGGCTCAGAAAGGGATCCCTCGTCGCGGAGCTCCTCCGGATGACAGGCCGGCGGGGATCGCTATGGTGCCGACGGCCGTGACTCAGAAAGGGATCCCTCGTCGCGGAGCTCCTCGGGATGACGAGCCAGCGGGTCTCCCATGACCCCTCTTCTCGAAGCCCGCGGCGTCTCGATGGACTTTCCCGGCGTGCGGGCGCTCGACGGCGTGGACTTCGACGTCGTCGCGGGCGAGGTCCACGCGCTCATCGGTGAGAACGGCGCCGGGAAATCGACGCTCGTCAAAATCCTGACGGGCGAGCTGTCGGACTACGGGGGGGAAGTGCGGCTGGACGGGGCGGTCCGCCGCTTCGCCGATCCGCGCGAGGCAATCGAGGGAGGGATCGCGGCGATTCCGCAGGAGCTCCAGCTCGTCTCACCGCTCTCGGCCGCCGAGAACATCTTTCTCGGCCGCGAGCCGAAGGGCCGCTTCGGACTGCTCGACGCGCGCGCGCTGCTTTCCCGCTCCGCCGGCGAGCTCGCGGCGATCGGCGAGACGCACGTGCCTCCGGCCGAGCCGGTGGAACGGCTGGAGCCCGGCCAGAGGCAGCTCGTCGCCATCGCGCGGGCGCTCTCCCTCGACGCGCGGCTGATCATCATGGACGAGCCGACGGCGGCCCTCGACAACGAGGAGGCGGCGCGGCTCGAGCGCCTCGTCCGCCGCCTGACCGAGCGGGGTGTCGCCGTCGTCTACATCTCGCACCGGCTCGACGAGGTGCGCCGCCTCGCGCAGCGCGTGACGGTTCTGCGCGACGGCCGGCGGATCGCGACGCGAAGCGCCGAGGGCCTCGACGAGGTCGAGATGGTCCGCCTGATGGTCGGCCGCGAGATCCCTCCGGCGACCCTCGCGCCCGTCCCGCCCGGAGCGGCGGAGGTCCTGCGCGTCGAGAGCCTTTCCGTCGCCGATCCGGATCGTCCGGGCGGCTTCCGCGTGCGCGACGTCTCGCTGTCGGTGCGGCGCGGCGAGATCGTGGGGCTCGCGGGGCTGATCGGCGCCGGCCGGACGGACTTCCTTCTCGCGCTTGCCGGCGCGAGCCCGGGAGCCGTGACCGGACGCGTCGTCGTCGAGGGGCGCGAGGTCCCGCTTCGCGATCCGGCTCTCGCGCGGCGAGCGGGCCTCACCCTGCTTCCGGAGGAGCGAAAGGCGCAGGCGATCTTTCCCGATCTCGGCGTCGGCGAGAACATCGTTCTCGGCGCCCTCGAGAAGGTCAGCGGGCGCCTCGGCCTCGTGCGGACGGCCGCCGCCCGGCGGGAGGGCCGCCGGCTGATGCAGGACACGGGCGTGCGCGCGTCGTCGCCGGCGGCCCCGATCGCGACGCTCTCCGGCGGGAACCAGCAGAAGGCGCTGCTCGCGCGGTGCCTCTTCGCGGCGCCGAAGGTCCTGCTTCTCGACGAGCCGACGCGGGGCGTCGACCTCGCCGCGCGCGCCGAGATCTATGCGCTCCTGGCGCGTCTTTCGGCCGAGGGATTCGGGATCCTGCTCTGCTCCTCCGAGATGTCCGAGGTCCTGACGCAGTGCCACCGCATCGCGGTCTTCCGCGAGGGCCGCGTCGCGGCCGCGTTCTCGCGCGAGGAGGCGACGGAGGAGAGGATCCTGGCCGCGGCGTCGGGCGCCGGCACGGGCTCGCGGGGAAACGCGTCGCGCCCGGACGATCCGGCTCCGGCGAGGCCCGGCGCTCCCTCCGCTCCGCCGCCGCCGAAGCTCAGCCGCCTGACGCGCCTGACGAGCGTCCTCGGCCTCGCCGCCGTGGTCATCCTCTCGATCGTGTTCTCGCCCGTCCGAGGCGGCCGGCCGGTCTTTCTCGGCATCGGCAACCTGACCGACATCCTCCGGCAGGTCGCCGAGAAGGGGATCCTCGCGGTCGGCATGACGGCCGTCATCGTGTCCGGCGGCATCGACCTGTCCGTGGGCTCGGTCCTCGCGCTGGCGGCGACGCTGACGGCCTCGTTTCTGATGCGGAGCGGCTTCTCGCTGGCGGCGACCGTCGTCGCCGTCCTCGCGGTCGGAGCGCTCTGCGGGGCCGCGAACGGCTTTGTCGTCGCCCGGTGGAAGCTCCAGCCCTTCATCGCCACGCTCGCGATGATGAGCGCCGCCCGCGGCATCGCCCGCTACCTGAGCGGCGGCACCGCGATCCCGCTCGGCTTCGGGCCGGGCGGGGCGCCCGAGTCGGTGCGCGCGATCGCCGGCGTGCTCGTGCCGTACGTGCCCGTTCCGGCGGTGCTCTTTCTCGCGACCGTCGCCGGAATGCACGTGTACCTCTCGCGCACCCGCGCCGGGCGTTACCTGTACGCGATCGGCGACAACGAGACGGCGGCGCGGCTCTCCGGCGTCCGCGTGGGGTGGCACAAGGCGTCGGTGTACGTCATCGGCGGCGCGCTCGCGGCGCTCGCGGGGATCGTCCACTGCGCGCAGCTCGAGCAGGGCAATCCCAACGACGGCGTCGCGTACGAGCTCGACGCGATCGCCGCCGTCGTCATCGGCGGCACGAGTCTCATGGGCGGGACGGGCACGGTCGGCGGTACCCTCGTCGGCGTGCTGATCATCGGCATCATCAACAACATCATGGGGTTGAACAATGTGGATGCGAATCTGCAGCTCATTCTCAAGGGCGTCATCATCGTCGGCGCGGTCTGGCTCCAGCGAAGGCGCCGGTGAGGTTCCGGGCGGGGGCAGGCCCCGCCGCTACGGAAGGGAACGCGGATCGTGGCTTCTGGTTTCCCGGTCTGCAGGGGCGGCCCTTGCGGCCGCCCTCCTTGCCGCCGTTCTCTGCGTTTCCGGCTGCGGCAGGTCGAAGTCGGGAAAGCACCTGATCGGCTTCTCCCAGTGCAACCTGGGCGAGCCCTGGCGCGTGGCGATGAACGCGGAAGTCGCGGCCCGCGCGAAGGACTATCCGGACGTCGAGGTCGCCTACGCCGACGCGCAGCAGGACAACGCCAAGCAGGTCGCCGACGTCGAAAACTTCCTGCGCCAGAAGATCGACCTCCTCATGATCTCGCCGAACGAGGCGAAGCCGCTGACGCCGATCGTCAAGAAGGCCTTCGAGTCGGGGATCCCGGTCGTCATCCTGGACCGCGCGATCGAGGGCGACACGTACACGACGTTCATCGGCGCCGACAACCGCCAGATCGGAAAGGCGGCGGGCGAGTACGTCGCGAAGCTTCTCCAGGGCAAGGGGGACATCGTCGAGATCAAGGGCCTTCCCGGTTCGCCGCCGGCCCGCGACCGCAGCGAGGGGTTCCGCGAGGCGATCGCGGCGTATCCCGACCTCAAGATCGTCCACGACCCCGTCGCGAACTGGCTGCGCGAGGAGGCGATGACCCAGATGGAGTCGGCGCTCGCCGCCCACGATCACATCGACCTCGTCTACGCCCACAACGACCCGATGGCGATCGGCGCCTACCTCGCGGCGAAGGAGAAGGGGAGGGATGGCGAGATGAAGTTCGTCGGCATCGACGGGCTGCCCGGACTGGACGGCGGCCGGCAGGCTGTCGCCGATGGAAAGCTGTCCGTGACGTTCGTCTATCCCACCGGCGGCCGCGAGGCCGTGGACATTGCGGAACGCATCTTCAAGGGCGAGAAGGTCCCCCACAAGATCGTGCTGCCGACCCTCATGATCACGAAGGAAAACGCGCTCGCGGGGGCGCCCGCGGCGGCCAAGTAGCGCTTCCTCTCGAGAAACGTGGAACCTGTTCCGGGCGGACGACGTCCCTTTCACCGAGGAGGACGAATGCGAAGGGTGTGCGTATTTCTGCTGGGTCTCTTCCCGGGACTCCTGCTGGCGCAGGCGTCGTCGCCGGCTCCGTCCGTCGCCGGCCGCTGGACCGTCACGACGGATTTCTATGGCGTCCATTCCTATTGGAGCATGAACCTCGAGCAGCAGGGGGAAAAGCTCACCGGCGACTTCAGCGGAGACAAGCTCGAGGGAACGGTATCGGGCGACTCGATCCGCTTTTTCGCGAAGGACGAGCAGGGCGGCTCGGAGGATCTGACGGGCACGCTCGAGGCCGGGGCCCTGAAAGGGGCGGTCGTCTTCGTCGACGCGGAAGACCCGACGCATCCCGACACGCGCCCGTTCACGGCCGCGCGAGTTCCCCGGACCCACACGGGGCCGCCGCAGCGCCACGACTTCACACCGACGGCGTTCCATCGGCAGTTCTCGCCGGCGAACGAGCCCGTGCTGACCGTCGCGGCCGGCGACACGATCCACACCACCACGGTCGACGCGGGGGGAAACGACGCGACGGGGAAGAAGCGCGTCCACGGTGGGAATCCGCAGACGGGACCGTTCGCGATCGAAGGCGCGGCGCCCGGCGACACTCTGGTCGTGCGCATCACGAAGCTCCGCATCAACCGCGACTGGGCGATCAGCGACGACGGGATCGTCGAGCGAGGCCTCGACTCCGACCTGGCCGTCAAGATGAAGGACAGCGGCAAGGATGTTCGCTGGCACCTGGACGCGCAGCGGGGCGTCGCGAGCCCGGAAAAGCCGGCGGAGCACCTGGCGCGGTACTCGGTGCCGATCCGCCCGATGCTCGGCTGCGTCGCGGTCGCGCCGGGACCGGCCGGCGCCCCGCCGGGGACCGGAGACTCCGGCCGGTTCGGAGGGAACATGGACTTCAACGAGATCGTCGAAGGCACGACCGTCTACCTGCCTGTCAACGTCCCCGGCGCTCTCCTCTACGTGGGCGACGCGCACGCGGCCCAGGGCGACGGCGAGCTCACCGGCGACGCGCTCGAGACGTCGATGGACGTCGAGTTCACGGTTGACGTCATCCCCGGCCCCCACCGGGGCGGTCCGCGGATGGAAAACGCGACGCACATCATGGCCATGGGCCTCGACGGGTCGCTCGACGGAGCGTTCCGCTCCGCCACCGCGAACATGGCGCAGTGGCTGTCCGACGACTACAAGCTGACCCCGTCGGAAGTGGCGCAGGTGCTCGGGACGGCGGCGGAGTACCGGATCAGCGAGGTGGCCGACCGCAACGCCGGGGTCGTTCTCGAGATCAACAAGCAGCGGCTCGAGGGCCTGAAGCCGGCGGCGAAGTGAGCGCGGCGCGTGGCTTGACGGGGCGGATCGTCTCCGATAAGGTGCGCCCTCTGCCGCGGGGTGGAGCAGCCTGGTAGCTCGTTGGGCTCATAACCCAAAGGTCGAAGGTTCAAATCCTTCCCCCGCAACCAAGTATCTTCATCGCCGGGCGCGGGCCCGGCGATTTTGTTTGTTGACGGCCGCACTCGGAGAGGGATTTGAACCGGGGGGCGCGCAGCGCCGGGGAGAGGTTCGGGCGCCGCTCGCGGCGCAGCCGCGAGGCGCGCGCCAACGCCGGCCGTAGGCCGGCGGTAAATCCTTCCCCCGCAACCAATCAAATCAAGGGGTTAGGCCAGTGTGCCTGACCCCTGTCCTCTTCAGGTCGGGCAAAAGTCGGGCGGTTCTCGGTGGGAGAACGTCGACATGACGGTCCGAGTAGCTGTCGAGGCTTGTGCCACACTGCTCGCTACCGAGGCGGCAGGCGGCGGCCCGCGCAACGAGAAATTGATCTCTGGGAAATCATCGGCGAAGGCTCGGAGAAGGGATGTGGCCGATGGGCAAGCAGAAACCGGACCGCTCCAGAAGGCTCAAGGCCAAGCAGTATGAGAGGAGCTTCGCCGTCTCCAGGCCGAGCTCTGCCACTTGCAGGAGTGGGTCAAGCAGGAGGGGCTGCGCGTCATCATCATTTTCGAGGGCTCGGACGGGGCGTCAGACGGAACGGAAAGCCTGCCCGCGAGGGCGAAGCAATCCTGAGGCGCGTACTCCTTCTTCAACGCCAGACCTCGCAGAATCCGCGCAGCGGTGATCGGACAACTCTTTCAGCCTGTACGCGGCTCGGACCCTACGAGATCCTAGTCGCCACTCGGTGCGGGCGGGATGGGGAAGGTGTACCGGGCGCGGGACACGCGCGTCGCGCGCGAGGTTGCAATCAAGGTTCTTCCCGAGGCGCTCGCCTCTGATACGAGGGCTTACGTCGCGAGGCGCGACCCCTTTTCCTCTTCAGGTCGGGCGATTCCCTGTGCGCCGGCATGCACGTCGATTGATCTCATAGAATCCGCGCTGCGATGACCGGATGACACTCTCAGTCGGCTCGCGGCTCGGACCCTACGAGATTCTCGCGCCTCTCGGCGCGGGCGGGATGGGCGAGGTGTACCGGGCGCGGGATCGGAAGCTGGATAGAGACGTCGCTGTGAAGGTTCTGCCGCAGTCGCTCTCCACGGACACGGACGCGCTGGCCCGGTTCGAGAGGGAAGCGAAAGCGGTTGCGGCGCTTTCCCATCCGAATATCCTCTCGATTTTCGACTTTGGCAATCAGGACGGCATCGCCTACGCCGTCATGGAGCTCCTGGAAGGCGAAACGCTGCGCGCGAAGCTCGACAGCGGCACGATCGGCCAGAGGCAGGCCGTGGACTACGCGCTGCAGGTCACCAAAGGCCTCTCCGCAGCCCATGAGAAGGGGATCGTCCACCGCGACCTGAAGCCAGAGAACCTCTTCGTGTCGAAAGACGGCCACGTGAAGATCCTCGACTTCGGCCTGGCGAAGAGGGTCGACACCCTTGTGCCGAGGGAGGAAACGAACGCACCGACCGTCTCCGGCTACACGGAGCCCGGGACGGTGATGGGGACTCTTGGCTACATGTCACCGGAGCAGGTGAAGGGGCTTCCTGTCGATCACCGGACGGACATCTTCTCGTTTGGAACGGTTCTGTACGAGCTGCTGTCCGGAAAGAAGCCATTCAGCCGGCCTACGGCGAGCGAGACGATCGCGGCGATCTTGAAGGAGGAGCCGCCGGCGTTATCGGAGTCGGGGAGAAACATCTCACCGGCCCTGGACCACATTGTCCGGCATTGCCTGGAGAAGGACCGGGACAATCGGTTCCAGACGGCCAGGGACGTCGCGTTCAGTCTCTCGGAGCTGCTCTCGCAAGCCGTCGCGAATCGTGCATGGCCCGCGACGACACGAAAAGTGAGAAGAAGGGTCCTGATCGGCGCTGCAGCCATCGGAGTTCTAGCGGTCGCGGGTGTTCTGTTCTTGCGACGGGCGCAAACGGCTTCGGTGGAGGCCGGAGGCCTGAAGCGGGTGGCGGTGCTGCCCTTCGACAACCTGGGATCTGCTCAGGACGACTACTTCGCCGACGGGATCTCAGACGCGGTGCGGGGGAAGCTCACCTCGATTCCGGGCGTGGAGGTCATCGCACGGAGCAGCTCCATTCCCTATAAGAAGACGACGAAGACATCGCAGCAGATCGCCAGGGAGCTGGACTCACGCTACCTGTTGACGGCGACCGTTCGCTGGGAGACGAGTGGTCAGGTGAGGCGGGTTCAAGTCAGTCCCGAGCTCGTCGAGGTCGAGAAGTCCGGGGCCGCCGTCTCGAAGTGGCAGCAGCCGTTCGACGCGTCGCTGACGGACGTCTTCGAGGTGCAATCGGAGATCGCCTCGCAGGTGGCGCAGGCGCTCGGCGTCGCCCTCGGAGCCGGCGAGCAGAGGCGAATTTCCGAGAAGCCGACGCAGAACCTCGCCGCCTACGATGCCTTCCTCAAGGGCGAGGAGGTCTTCAACAGCTCGGGCATCGACCCTGCAGGCCAGCGGCGGGCGCTGCGGCTCTACGAGCGGGCGGTCGCGCTCGACCCCGGTTTTGCCCTGGCCTGGGCCAGAATCGCCCGCGGCAATGCGAATCTGTACGCCTTCGGCATTCCTTTGTCCGACCTCCCAACGCGAGCCAGGGAGGCGGCAGAAAAGGCGATCGCGCTGGCGCCCGACCGCCCCGAGGGCTACCTCGCACTCGGCGCCTACCGGGCCTTGATCCTCGGCGACTTCCACGGGGCTTTGGAGTGGTACGCCAGGGCGCGGCGCCTGAGTCCCGGCAACGCGGAGGCTTTCTTCGCGATCGGCGCAGTCGAGCAGAACCTCGGGCAGTGGGAATCGTCCATCGGAGACCTCAGGCAGTCCGAGCGACTCGACCCCGGGTCGGTCCCGGTCAAGCTCAAACTGGCCTACGCGCTGTTCGTCTTACGCCGCTACCCGGAGGCGCGCCGCGTTTTCGACGAAGGCCTCGCGCTCGCACCCGACAATCTGGATCTGTTGGAGCAGAAGGCGATGACGTTCCTTGGCGAGGGAGACCTCGCACGGGCACGGTCCGTTCTCGAGGCCGCGCCGGGAGAAGTCGAGCCGACGACCCTCGTGGTCCATGTGGCAAGCTACAACGACCTCGTCTGGGTCCTCGACGAGCCACAGCGCGAACTCCTCCTGCACCTGACGCCGAGCGCCTTCGAAGACGAACAATTCCCCTGGGGCTTCAGCCTCGCCCAGGCGTATGCGTTCGAGGGAGACGCGTCGAAGATGCGCTTCTATGCCGAGGAGGCGCTGAAGCCCGGCGTGGAACCGCTTGGAACTGCGGTTACCCTGACCCCGCAGATTCGCGCCCTCGTGGCGGTCGCGCTCGCGTACGCAGGTCGGAAGGAGGAAGCGATCCAGGAGGGCGAGCGCGCCGTCGCGCTCCAACCCGTGACCAAGGATGCGATCGACGGCTATTACATCCAACACCAGCTCGCGCGTATCTACACCCTGGTCAATGAGCCGGAAAAGGCGATCGACCAGCTGGAGTCGCTCCTGAGGACTCCCGGCTACCTCTCGCCCGGCTGGCTCAAGATCGACCCCAACTTTGACGCGCTGCGCAAGAACCCGAGGTTCCAGAAGCTCGTCGCGGGCGGGTAAGCAGTTCATCCGTCGACCCCCAGGTCGCGCGAAAGTCGGGCGGAACCCAGCCTACAGGGGCCTACTCCAGCCGACTCGACGGGCTCCGCGAGTCGCTCCCTGTAGGCTCCTTTCGCTTCCTGTAGACGATTGGCGGGCCCTCATAACCCAAAGGTCGAAGGTTCAAATCCTTCCCCCGCAACCAATCAAATCAAGGGGTTACGTCGAGAGACGTGGCCCGTTTTTCTTCAGGTCGGGCGAAAGTCGGTGCGTCGGTGAGCGAGTCGATCGAACTCGTAGAATCCGCACAGCGGTGAACTGATCGCGCTCTCAGCCGGTACTCGCCTCGGTCCTTACGAGATCCTTTCGCCGATTGGCGTAGGCGGAATGGGAGAGGTTTACCGGGCGCGGGACTCGAAGTTGAAGCGCGACGTGGCGATCAAGGTGTTGCCACTCTCGCTCGCCGCCGATCCCGATGCGCTGGCGAGGTTCGAGCGCGAGGCACTCGCAGTGGCGGCGTTGTCGCACCCGAATATCCTCTCGATTTTCGACTTCGGTACGCACGATGGAACCGTCTACGCCGTCACGGAGCTGCTCGAAGGCGAGACGCTATCCGCGAAGCTGGCGTGCGGGCGGATGCCGACGAAGCAGGCCGTCGACTATGCCGCTCAGATCTTGAAAGGGCTGGCCGCCGCGCACGATAAGCGCGTCGTCCATCGGGACTTAAAGCCCGACAACCTATTCGTCAGCCGGGACGGGCACGTGAAGATTCTGGACTTCGGGCTGGCGAAGCGGCAGGAGAAGCTCGCGCCCGGCGAGGAAACGAGTGCCCCGACAGCGTCTGGTCACACAGAGCCCGGGACGGTTATGGGCACGGTCGGGTACATGTCGCCGGAGCAGGTGCGCGGGCTGCCGCTCGACCACCGTTCGGACATCTTCTCGTTTGGCGCGATTCTCTACGAGATGTTGTCAGGGCAGCGGGCGTTCAAGAGGGACACCGCTGCCGACACGATGTCCGCGATCATGCGGGACGATCCGGCGGAGCTGGCGGGCTCCGGTGTCTCATCAGGGTTAGATCACGTCGTCCGGCACTGCCTGGAGAAAGACCGGGACAATCGATTCCAGACGGCAAGGGATATCGCATTTGCCCTGTCGGAGGCGACGTCGCAGTCCTCGGTGAGCGTCGCAGTCGCCACTCCAAAGAGAAAGGGTTGGTCGAAGGCTGCGGTGGCCTCCGTGGTCCTCGTCGTCCTTGCGGCGGCTGGTCTTTTCACTTGGGGGCGGGTGAAGGCTCCTGCTCCTGCGCCCTCGCGCAGCGTCAAGCGCATCGCGGTGCTGCCCTTCGAGAACCTCGGCTCGCCGGAAGACGACTACTTCGCCGACGGGATTGCCGATGAGATCCGCAGCAAGCTGACGTCCCTGCCAGGCATCGAGGTCATCGCGCGCGAGAGTTCGACGACCTACAAGAAGACGACGAAGAAGCCTCGGGAAATTGCCAACGAGCTTGGGGTGGCTTACTTGCTGACCGCGACGGTGCGATGGCAGAAGGGTGCCGGGACCAGTCGTGTGCTCGTGACGCCGGAGCTCGTCGAAGTGCTTCAGACCGGCGCTCCGACGTCAAAGTGGGGGCAGGCGTTCGACGCGGCGCTGACCGATGTCTTCCAGGTCCAGGCGGACATCGCCTCCCGTGTTGCAGAAGCCCTGGGCGTGGCGCTGGGGGGAACGGCAAAGCGTCTCGCCGAGAAGCCTACGCAGAATCTTGCCGCGTACGAGGCCTTCCTGAAAGGTGAGGAGAGTCGGAAGAGTGTCTATTCCACCGAGGGCCTTCGCAAAGCGCTGGGCCTCTACGAGCAGGCCGTTGCGCTCGACCCGAACTTTGCGGCGGCGTGGGCCAGGCTGTCCGAGACCTGCTCGGCAATCTATCTCGACGACTCGAGGTCCGAGATCAAGGAGCGAGCCAGCGTCGCGGCCCAGAAGGCTGCCGCACTCGCACCGGACGATGCGCTGACCTACGTCGCTCTCGGTCGATATCAGAAGCTGGTCGTTTGGGACAATAGGCGTGCACTCGAACTTTTCACACGGGGCTTGAGCATTGCTCCGGGAAATGCAGAGTTGCTGACGCTGACCGGAAGCGCCGAAGACGATTTGGGCCGATGGGAGCAAGCGGTGGAGTACTTCAAGAGGGCCCAGAGCGTGGACCCCCGGCTGCCAGGTCCCGCGAGCGCTCTCGGATTCGTGTACCTCTGGCATCGACGATATACGGAGGCGCGAGAGGCGTTCAGTAGAGCGTTGTTGCTCGATCCCGCCGATCCATGGGTGACCGCAGACAAGATCAGAACCTTTCTTGGGATGGGTGACCTGGCTGGTGCCCGGGCCGTTCTAAGAAATCCTCCAAGAGATCTCGACCTGACGGCCCTCGTGAGAGTCCTCGCGGTCTACGACGTGGTATGGGTCATGGAGCCGCCCGAGCTCGACCTCTTTCTCCGCCTCACCCCAACCGCCTTTGACGACGACAAGGGCTGGTGGAACCTGGCCATGGCGATGGGCTACGAACGAAGGGGCGATGAAGGCAAAGTTCGGGCTCATGCGGAGGCGGCCACGAAGGAATTTGAACAGCAGGTCCGTGCGGCCCCCGACGTCTCCACGCCGCACACGCTCTTGGGTCTCGCACTGGCGTATCTGGGTCGGCGGGACGATGCGGTTCGGGAGGGCCTCCGCGGTGTTGCGCTCACGCCAGCGACGAAGGATGCGACCTGGGCCCCGATCTGCGAGAGCTTGCTGATGCGCATTTACATTCTCGTGGGAGCGCAAGACAGAGCGCTCGAAGGTCTCGAACGTCTCCTCAAGGTTCCCGGTTATCTTTCACCCGGCTGGCTCCAGATCGACCCCAACTTCGACCCGCTGCGCAAGAACCCGAGGTTCCAGAAGCTCGTCTCCGGCGGGTAAGCAGTTCGTCCGTCGAACCCCCGGGTCGCGCGAAAGTCGGGCGGAACCCAGGCTACTCGGGACTACTCCAGCCGACTCGACGGGCTCCGCGGGTCGCTCCCTGTCGACTCCTTTCGCTTCCTGTAGACGATTCGCGCGCCCCCATAACCCGAAGGTCGCAGGTTCAAATCCTGCCCCCGCAACCAATCAGATCAAGGGGTTACGTCGCGAGGCGTGGCCCCTCTTTTTGGGTCGGGCGAAAGTCGGTGCGAACGCCTCGTCTGCGACGGAACCCGCTGACCGCACAGGAGACCCTCTCGCACGCACTCCTGATGTATTGGGCACTGATTGCCGCTGAAGGAGCGGGCGCGTGAAGAACGACGCGCGGCTGCAGCCATAGGTCTTATCACGGAGAGGACGTTCCAGGCGGCGGCTGCCTTCTCGAACCAGGCTACCGACGTTCTTGCAATTGCAGCGGCACGCATCCCATCCGAACCCGGCGTCAGCCGTACGTGAGGTCAGTGCTCTGTCCAACCTCGATGATATAGCCGTCCGGATCGCGCATGTAGCAGCGAATCTCGCCGTACTTGGGGATGGGCGACGTGATGAACTCGGCTCCTCGACCTTTCCATAATTCGTAGCAGGCTTGAATATCCGCCACGCGCATATTCATGAAGCTGTTGATCTTATTTGGGTCGGGGACGCTGAGCGTTACGGTCGGCTTATCGGGAGTTGGACCGCCTCCGACATTGAGAATCATCCAGATATTCGCAAGCCGAAGGTACGCGGGTGCGTTGCCGTCACCCATGCTCAGAATGCGGGCGCCGAAGACTTTCTCGTACCAGTGAGCCGATCGGCTGATATCGGCTACGGTGAGAAAATGGGCGATGCTGATGCCTTCTTTGGGGGGCATCTCATAGATCTTGTGTTCGATTTGTACGCCGTTCGTTCTTTCGCCGCTCGTCTTTACGTTGGTGACTTGTGCGTCGCTCATGGTCAACTCCAATTCCGATCAATAAACAGTATTTCCAGCCTGACCACGACCGGGCCCCGCACGATCGATCATCTCACCCGGCGCTCCGGCTCTCAGCTCAGGATGTGACGACTCCATGAAGCCCTTCGCCAAGTCAGCAATCTCATCGGCGGCCGTGTCGAGCGCGAAGTGGCCACCGTCAACAACGTGGACTTCGGCGTTGGGAACGTCCCTGCGATAGCTCTCCGGTTCGCTCGCGTCAAACGACGACTCGTATTTGCCCCAGATCACCAGCAGCCGCGGTTGCGTTTCCCGCATCCAGGCCTGCCACTTCGGGTAGGCCTCGACATTAGTTCGGTAGTCGTAGAAAAGATCGCTCTGGATCTCGGCCTGGCTCGGCCGGTTCAGGAAGTAGAACTCGTCGGTCCAGAGGTCGGGATCGTGACGCTCCACATCGGGATCATCGCCGACGTGTCGCGCACGCGCCGCCTCGAGCGACAAGAGATTGGTGCGCAACGCGCTCTCGTTGGCAGCGCGATCGGCCCAGAACGCCCGCCGCGTCTTCCAATGTGCTCCCAGACCGTCGTTGTGCGCGACGGCGTCCTGGACGATGACCGCTTCGGCCCGTTCCGGATGCGCCAAGATCATGCGGAAGCCCACGGGGCCACCGTAATCCTGCATATATAACGTGTAACGCGAGAGGCCCAGTGCTTCGGTGAAGTGAGTCATGGTCTCAGCGATGTGATCGAACGTGTATGCGAATGTTGTGGGGTCGGGCCAGCCGCTATGTCCGAAGCCAGGGTAATCAGGAGCGACCAGATGATAGCGCTCGGACAGACGAGTGAAGAGCGGCTCGAACATTCGCGAGGATGACGGGAGGCCGTGCAGCAAGAGAAGTGTCGGCGCGTCTGTCGGGCCGGCCTCTCTGTAGAAAATCGACACCCCATCAATGTGTGCGGTGCGATAACGGGTTGGAGACCTCATTGGATGTCCCTTTCCTTGTGCATGGGCTTGGGCGAGCATCCCCCTCTCAATGAGCTCGTTCTGGGCGTCCCCGATTCTCATGCCGCTGAAACCGGCTACCTCTTCTCGAGTGCGGGTAAAAGAAGTTTCAGAAGCGCTTGATCAGAGAACGGGTTCTGACCCGAAATCAATTCGCGATCTTGAAGGACGTAGCTCTTCCATGGACCGAGCACGCTGACGTCACCGCCTGCCGTAGTCAAGGCAAAGTCCGGGTAGAAGAGCACCTTTCCACCGATCTCGAGCGGCTCCCGCTGCTGCTCTTCCGCTGTCGAAAAGATGGTCATCTTGTATCCGGAATAGATCCAACCCTGAGCCTTGCCCCGCGCTCCAGCTGTATCGCCCGCCGCCAGCGCGGCGACGACCTCCTTCGAGTTCGGAGAAGCCGAAAGAAGTGAAATCGGGCCATGGCAGAGCACTGCCGTGGGCTTGGATGTGTCATGAAAGTGTCTCATCACGGTGCCACAGTCGGGATCGTCGAGAAGATCGATCATCGGGCCATGACCGCCCGGGACGAAAACAGCGTCATATTGATCCAGGCCTGATGCGATGACGTCCGAAATTCGACTTGGATTTGCGAGCCCCGTCAGGGTGTCGCGGAACTTCAGATAGTCCTGAAGCCGGGCCTCGTCTCCACCGAAGAAGTCAGGTACAGCTGAATGGACATCCAGTTGGGGCGTGTTGCCTTTGGGGTTGGCGAAGGTGATTTCATAACCCTCCTTCATCAACTCGCGAACGGGAACCGTCAGCTCGTTGAGGTAGTAGCCAGCACCCTTGTAAACCTTGCCATCCTTCAAGGGCAAACCGCGACCGCTCGAGACGAGCACCAAGACTTTTCCTCTTGTTGTCATTTCGTTCTCCTCTCTGAAATCCAACTCTCTTACCCTGAATTTGAGCTCGCTCATCGGACGCGCCTCCCTCCAAGGTGGGCAAGAACGGGCGACCGCGTGTGAGGTGAGTCATCC
The DNA here is from genome assembly GCA_963736455.1 of uncultured Acidobacteriota bacterium. GTDB lineage: Bacteria > Acidobacteriota > Thermoanaerobaculia > UBA5066 > Gp7-AA6 > DAHUXD01. The sequence goes on along the minus strand of CAVTON010000001.1, from coordinate 2,059,791 downwards.
CCCCGGGAATCCAAACATCAACCACGACTGATTGGCTACCCAATCCGGGTACAGCGCCGTCATCTGATCGAACAGGTCCTGGTCGGACTTCGCGGTGTTCTGGACACGATCGAAGTCTTGCAGGTAACGCTTGGTGTCCTGGATCGCAGAGGGAGAGTCGGGCGCGCCAGGTTTCTTGTGACCGGCGACAACAATCTCCGGGTTCAGCGCCGCTAACCGGTCGAGCGCTGCGATCCAATTCTTTCGGCTCTCGGGGGTGGTGTCGCCGACGTACATGCGGCACTGGTTGTACACGACGTCGCCAGCGACGATCAGGACGATCGATGGAACGTATAGGGACGTCGAATCAGGACTATCGGTGCGACCCTGCTCGATGATGCGCAGTTCGTGGCCTCCGAGAGCGAACGTGTCATGCTCGTAAGGCGCAGGCGCAACCAACTTGGTGGCCACTTGCCCAGGAAACATCCGGCGAGCTAGCCGCTCCACTGGGGGCGTAAAAGATGTCTGCATGGCGTTCAGTGTCTTGGGAGTTGCGATCGCCCGAGCGCCCGGGAAACGGTCGAGCAGAATGCTGAGACCGTAGAAGTGGTCGAAATGGGCGTGCGTTATGTAGATGGTCTCGAGGTTGCGGTTGTGCAGAGCAATCCAATTTGCAAGCGCCTCAGCCTCAGCCACTGTCCCCATTGCGTCCACCAGCACCGCGTCGTACTCCCCGAAGATTAGAGTCGACGTGATCGGGTCAAAGCCGAGCGCTTCGCCGAAGGGCTTTGGCCGCTCGCCGACGATCGCCTTTCCCGGGGCGGTAAAGACGTTGACACCAAGCGTATTCGACGTGACGGGGGCGGTCATGTGCGTGGTCTCCTTAGGTGTCATTGCAAGACCAACAAGAAGGGCAGGTCCGGAGGCGCATCGATGGAGTAGGTCCTGCCGTTGATCGTCACGGTGATCATCAACGTTCCTCTGCCACGGTGGCCGTTACTTCGCGTTCCGGGGATCGTCGTCCGGGTTCAGGTACTCGATGCCGAGCGGCCCGACGGCCGTTACTTGCGTGACGTAGTCGCCCGACTTGGCCCAGTGGAAATGGGACGTGTTGCCGGGCAGAACGATGACGCTGCCGGGCGGATACGCCTCCAACTTCTCCGGATCGAATCGGTCACCCAGGCCGATGTAGAAGACGCCCGCGATGACGGTGTAGACGCGATCCTCGGGATGCATGTGCGGCATGAGCGCGACGCCGCGAGGCACCTTGACCCGTATGACGAAGGGCGCCGCCTCCGACGGTTGGCCGACGACGACGGCCAGGCGCACCGAAGGCGGGAACGCCGGGAACGGCTTCCAGTCGATCTCCTCCGACAGGATCACCTTGAAGGCGTCCTGCCCTGGCTGATGAGGAGGAGTTCGCGCCCTGGTTGTGACGGGGCCACCTCTCATCCGATCATTGGACATGGAAACTCCGGTCAGCCCTAAGGGGTATAGCGCGTGAAGAGATAGTCACGAGCCTTGATCGGCTCGTGACAGGGGTAGCACGTCTTGAGCTTCGCTTCAGGAACCCGTTTTCCGTCCTTGTCGAACTGCGCGTATCCCCAGCCGACCGTGGCGGCGTATTTCTTGGAGTCCTTGACCATGAACTGCGGATACCAATCCGGCGGCGGCCCGGCTACGAACGACTGGGTGCGCCCGAAGACCTTGTTGTTCTCGTCGGAGGGCACGTAGGCCCACGAGATCCGAGCAATGATCGCGCCGTCCGGGAGCGGAAGCTTCCCTTCGCGGTACGCGTTGATCGCAATGTCGTTCCCCAGAATCGCCATCAGGGTGCTTCGCACGAAGACCCGCACGGACGCCTTCGGGCCGGGGGGTGCTCCGGTCGAGGTGACCTTGTCGAGGCTTGGCAGAATGCTCTCAGCTTTCTGCAGCGCGACGTCAGGGATGTCCTCCCGAACACAGGGCCGCATGCCACCCACCAACGACGCCCCCAGAACAGGGCAATGGATCAACCGCACCTCTTTCGATAAGGGCGCGAACCCAATAACCCTTATGCACGATTCGCTCCATTCGATCGGACAAGGCCCTTAACACTGGATGTGAATGTCTTGTGAAGTTCAGGACCCGAACCCGGGCGCTGGCGTCGTTGGTGACTCCCGGGGGTTCTGTTTCTGGCGGCCCCTGCAACCAAGCAAATCAAGGGTTGAGTCGAGAGGCGTAGCCCCTTTCTCTCTCTGGTGGAGCGATTTAGAGACGCTGTTCTCTCCCAGAAATGAATCCTGGTGAGAGGAGGGGAGTGAATCAGCGTCCGCCGGCTGTGCAGAAATGGACGGCGGCTCCGGGTCTGTGTGCCGGTGAGCGCATCGAGCGTCTCTCGTAGAATCCTCGTGGCGGTTATGCGATGACGCTCGCTGCCGGAACCCGGCTCGGCCCCTACGAGATCCTCTCGCCTCTGGGCGCGGGCGGGATGGGGGAGGTGTACCGGGCGAAGGACACGCGTCTTTCGCGCGAGGTGGCAATCAAGGTGCTGCCGGAGTCGCTGGCTTCGGACCAGGAACGGCTCAAGCGCTTCGAGAAGGAGGCGCGCTCCGCCTCGGCTCTGAACCACCCAAACATTGTCACGATTCACGACATCGGGTCGGAGAGCGGGGTTTCCTACATCGCCATGGAGTTGGTGGAGGGGACTACGCTGAGAGAGTCGCTGGCGAGCGGTCCTTTGCCCATCAAGAAGATGCTCCAGATCGCCCCGCAGATCGCGGAGGGCCTGGCCCGGGCGCACGAGGCGGGGATCGTCCATCGGGACCTGAAGCCCGAGAACGTGATGGTCAAGAGGGACGGCCTCGTCAAGATCCTAGACTTCGGCTTGGCGAAGTTGAGCTCGACCGGGTCGGGTAGCGACGAAGGCTCGCAGCTTCCGACGATGACGGGGACTACCCCCGGGGTGATCGTCGGCACCGTCGGGTATATGTCGCCGGAGCAGGCGGGCGGTAGGCCGCTCGACTTCCGCTCCGACCAGTTCTCCCTCGGGGCGATCCTCTACGAGATGGCGACGGGGCGGCGCGCCTTCGCGCGCGCGACGGCCGTCGAGACGCTGGCGGCGATCGTCCGGGAGGAGCCGGCATCCCTCGGCTCGGCGCGGCCGGATATCCCGGCCCCCCTTCGATGGGTCGCCGAGCGCTGTCTCGCCAAGGACCCGCGCGAGCGCTACGCCTCGACCGAGGACCTCGCGCGGGACCTGGTGAACCTGCGGGACCGCGTCGTGGAATCCACATCCTCCGCTTCGCCGGCGCTCGAGGCGCCTTCGCTGTGGCGCCGCCGCACGCTGGTGACAGGCTGGTTCCTCTCTGCCCTGTTTCTCGTCCTGCTCCTGTTCGTAGCATTCCGCGCGAAGCGAGCCCCGCCCGTCCCGACCGGCGCCGAGGCGACCATCACCCAGTTGACGAACTCCAACGAAGGCGAATATTCCGGCGCGATCTCGCCCGACGGGCGCCAGTTCGCCTTCGTTTCCGAGAAGGGCGGTTCGCCCGACATCTGGGTTCGCCAGGTTTCGGGAGGTGAATCCTTCCGGATCACGCGTGACGCCGCCGCCGAGACGGACCTCGTGTACGCGCCGGACGGAGAGTCGCTCTACTACACGACCCTGGAATCGGAACGTCCAATCATCTGGCGCATTCCGGCTCTCGGCGGGACGCCCCGCAAGGTCGTGGACGGGGCAAGGTATCCGTCGCCGGCCACGGACGGAAGACGGCTCGCATGCGTACGTTCGGTCGGCCCGGACTTCCTCATGTGGGTCGGCCGAGGCTCGATCGAGATCGACGGCGCAGACGGAACGCGCGGAAGGAAACTCTACGAAGGCGCGGGAATCGGACCGATCTCCTGGTCTCCTGACGGACGCCGGATCGCTTTCAACCAGGGTGATTTCTTCGAAGCCCGCAATCTTCACATCCTGGACGTCGAGAGCGCGCGGGAGCGTTCGGTCACGCACTATCCCCTAGGAGGTGTGTTCTCGCAGGCGTGGCTGCCCGACGGCAAGAGCCTCGTCATCTCGCGGTGGCCTCACGCTCTGGGCTCGAGCGCTGACCTGCTCGTCGCCACGGACGAGGGCGAGCCACTGCGCCGGTTGACGCTTGCCGTCGGTACGCGTTTCGTCCATCCGGTCGTAGCGGCGAATGGCAAGCGGCTGATCGCCACGACCGAGACCGATCAGCACGAAGTGTGGAGGATTCCGCTCGGTCCGGACCCGGAGTCGAACGGCCGCAACGCCGTTCGGCTTCTCGACAGCTCCGGTGACCCCTTCTGGGCTCAGGTCTCCCGGGACGGTACGACCGTCCTTTTCAACAGCACCGCTTCGGGGAGCCGCAACCTCTGGACGATGCCACTGGACGGCAACGCTTCCTCCCGTCAAGTCACGTTCTTGAGCGGCAACGTTTTGACGCACTCCTCCCTCTCGCCCGACGGCTCGCGTGTGGCCTACGCATCGCATCAGACCGGGGCCTCCAAGATCTGGACGGCCAATGTGGACGGGTCCAACGCCGTGGAGTTGACCGACGGCCCGGCGCAGGACTTCTGGCCGATCTGGTCGAACGACGGCCGATGGGTCGCTTTCGGTTCGCTCCGCGGCGGCGAGCCTCAGCTCTGGAAAGTGCCGAGCACGGGCGGCCAAGCCGTGCCGATCACGCGCGAGGGAGGGTTCCGCGGTGACTGGTCTCCCGTGGACAACCGGATCGTCTTCTGGAAAGCGGGGGAACTCCAGGTCGTTGACGCCGACAGTGGCAAAGTCTTACTGAGGGTTCCCGCCGGAGACCTGGTCTTGACGCTGCCGGTGTGGAGTCCGGACGGCCGCTCCTTCTCCGCGATGCGAGAGGAGCCCCACGACAACAGCTCCCTGTGGATCTTCGACGCCAAGACAGGCGAGCGGCGCCTTGCGGCCCTTCTCCCACCAGGATTCCACACGATCTTCCGCGCCGGCTGGACACGAGACGGCCAGTCCCTGATCGTCAACCGCAACAAGACGATCTCCCACATCGTCCTTCTCGAGAACTTCTGAGAGACGACGCCTTCTGGCCGTTGGGCAGCGTTGTCATCGCGGCAAGCCGAAGAGAGATGAGGCGCGCGTGATTGCTCGTGCGACTCTACCCATGTTTCGGTCGGGCGGCAGACCTTGGCACCTTCGTCACTCGCCTGGGGGCAGGACTGGAAATACGTTGCTCGTGCCGAGTTGAGGATTCGGATTGCCATGGCTCCCATGACTGCCACCGTCTCGGCCGTACCTCCCGTCCTTCGGTTCCCAGGTGGGGCGAAAGTGGAGCGATCTGGCGGCTACAGGAAGCGAGAGCTGACGACTCGAAAGGCTGATCGAGTCGCGTTTTGTAGCTTCTTGTCTACTTGAGGCGACTTTTGAGGTGTTCTCATAACCCAAAGGTCGAAGGTTCAAATCCTTCCCCCGCAACCAATCAAATCAAGGGGTTACGTCGAGAGACGTGGCCCGTTTTTCTTTCAGGTGGAGCGATTTCGATGCGTGCACCGATATGCGCGTCCGCGGGATTCGATGTTGAAGTGGGCGAGGCGACCAAAGTGTTGCCGCTCGACGCCCTGACTCGCTCCGAGCGCAAGGCTCACGAGCGCCTGACCGACGGTCGGCCCTGACGAAGACGGACTATAGTTCGCGCCCCGAATCGGAGAGAATCGGAGCCTGCAATGATCGATGCACCGCTCGAAACGATGTCCGGGCCCGCCCCTCGCGTGGGAGTCGCGGCTACGACGGGGCCAGAGGTGCGGTACGTCAGCAACGCCGACGAGTCCTGCCGGATGTTCGCCAGCGACTTCAGGGAACGACTCTCCCACATAAAGCCCTGGTTGCCCCACGTGATCTTCGTCCCGGTCCTTGCTGTGAGCCTCGCGGCGGCAGTCCGAACGGACGTTCCCTCGCGCGTGGCGGCGTTCTACGTCGTCGGGCTATTTCTGTGGACATTCGTCGAGTATGCCGTCCACCGCGGCATCTTCCATGCGACTCGCTTCATCGAGAAGGACACCCGCCGGATCGTCGGCTCTCTCCGCAGGGACCAGCCGGTCGTGCCGAACCTGCCGACGGCGCGCCACAAGTTCTATTTCCTCGCGCACGGGGTGCATCACGATTACCCGAACGACTCGACGCGCCTCGTGTTGGCGCCGTCGGTGAGCATTCCCCTGGCCGCCTTCTTCTACGGTGTCTTCCGGCTGCTCTTCGCCGCGGCGACGCCTGCCGCCTTCGCCGGACTCATCTCGGGCTACCTCGTCTACGATACGCTTCACTACGCGTACCATCACTCCAGCGGCCGGTCGCCGCTCCTGCGGACGCTCAAGCGCCGTCACTTCCGCCACCACTACGCCGACTCGACGCGGGACTTCGGCGTCAGCTCGCCGCTCTGGGACTACATCATCGGAACGCGCGGGTCAGCCGAAACGGCGCCAAGTCGGTAACACTCCGTGTCTGGATTAGCCGGTCACTCCGGTGATGAGAATCGTTCGGTCGCTCGTCATGGCTGACACCTCATTACGTTGTAATGCGGCGGCGGGCGCCGGCCCTGACCGCGGCTGCGAAGAGCCCGACTTTTTTCAGAAGGTCGTGAAGTTGCCGTTTCTCACGCTCGTCCAGGACGGCCATCACCGTTTCGAGATCCGCGGCGTGGCGGCGAAACGCGGCCTCCACTACAGCTCTCCCTTTCGGGCTCAACTTCAGGACCTTGGCCCGCCTGTCTTCGCGTGACGGCGTTCGGAGGATGAGTCCTTTCTTTTCCAATCGATCGACCACAGCGGTCATCGAGCCGAGCGCGAGCGGAACTTTGCCCTGAATTTCGGTAATCGTGAGTGGCCCCTTGTGCAAGAGCGCTTCCAGGGCGGCGAAATCCGTGAGGCCCAACCCGGAGTTCTTGATGCTGCGCTCGGCGATGTGGCTCAAGGCGTGATGGCTCCTCGCCAATACCAGCCAGAGGCGCGGCGCGTCGACTGGGATCTTACTGTTCACGAGTGAGTGGCGCGTGATGGCTCAGCTGTCGAGGCTCTCGTGATCGCGCGATCGAGCGAAAACGCGCTGGCGCCGCGGATCATGAGGAACGCGGTCATGGCCAGCACCAGCAGGTGATATTCGAATCCCTCGCCTTTCTGAGCGCCGGTCCAGTTCATGAAGAAGCCGAAGGGGCTGTGCACCGTTGCGATCGCGACGACCATGTTGACGGAGATGCCGAAGGCTGCGATTCGGGTGAGGAAGCCAGACATCCTAGTCCGCCAAAGAACTCGGCCGCGATGGCCAGGAATGCGAACACCGCCGGAATATGCGCCGTGCCAGTGAAATAAGCCATGGTCCCCGAGAATCCGTACCCGCCGAACCAACCCAGCATCTTTTGTATCGCAAGCGCCGCCAACGGATGCGCCGAACGGCATGCACTCTGGATATGCCACCCATGACCTCGAAATCCGGCCCGCGAGATCTAGCGCGGCTTTTGCATGACTTCAGATTCGAGATGTCGGCGCAAAGCCGACTCGAGTACTTGCGCCATGTTCACCGCTGCCACCACGATCGAGGACGTTCGCCAGCGCTTGCGAGCCGTGACCCGTGGGATTCGCCCCGACTGGCACCTGAGCAAGGCGGCCTGCACCAGGCTTGGAACGCGTGCGAGTGGGGCCGAAGATCTGCAGAAACTGCTTCCCCGCGTCATTGCGATCACCGTGGCGGGATTATCGTGATCGGTCAGCGGATCTCACTCGCGTTCGCGCTTTTGGGTGCCGCAGCGGTGTACGGAACGGACGTCTTCTTTTGTGTCGTTGGGCGCACCGCACTGACTCTCGTAAGCGACGCGGCTCGAGTCGAGACGATGGGGCGTCTTCACGAGGTAGCGGACCGCCGAATGCCAATTTTCGGCGCCGTCGGCATCGGCGGCGCACTCGCGAGCATCGCGTTCTCGAGGGCTTCATTGCCCTGGGTGCTGAGCGCGGTCGCCGCGCAGGTCCTTTGGATCGTCATCTATCGAAGGGTAGCGGCGCCGGTGAACGCTGAGCTCACCCGCCATGCGCGCGAGGGCTCCATCCCGACCGACGCGCGAGCCCTGCAAGCGCGATGGGACAGCGTGATCGTCGCGAGAGTGCTCCTCATGGGCTTTGCGGTGGTCGCGCTCGCCGCTGCACTCGTGCGGTCGGCTCAGTGAGGGCGCCGCGAGCTCCCATGGAACCTAACGTCAGCCGTACGTGAGGTCGGTGCTCTGTCCGACCTCGATGATGTAGCCGTCCGGATCGCGCATGTAGCATCGAATCTCGCCGTACTTGGGTATGGGCGACGTGATGAACTCGGCTCCTCGACCTTTCCATAATTCGTAGCAGGCTTGAATATCCGCCACGCGCATATTCATGAAGCTGTTGATCTTGTTTGGGTCGGGGACGCTGAGCGTTACGGTCGGCTTATCGGGAGTTGGACCGCCTCCGACATTGAGAATCATCCAGATATTCGCAAGCCGAAGGTACGCGGGTGCGTTGCCGTCACCCATGCTCAGAATGCGGGCGCCGAAGACTTTCTCGTACCAGTGAGCCGATCGGCTGATGTCGGCGACGGTGAGAAAGTGGGCGATACTGATGCCTTCCTTGGGCGGCATCTCATAGACGTCGTGTTCGATTCGTACGCCGTTCGCTGTTGTGCCGCTCGTGTTCACGTTGGTGCTCTTTGCGTTGCTCATGGCCGTCTCCACTGCCGATCAATAGGCGGCATTTCCAAGTTAACCATTACCGGGCCCCGCGCGATCGATCATCTCAACCGGCGCTCCGGCTCTCATCTCAGAATGTGACGGCTCCATGAAGCCCTGGCTCGGCCGGCCACGCGGACGACGCCCGTTCGAGACGAGCACTCGGACGGCCCCGAGCGGAAGCGGATCTGCCGGACAGACGGAGAGCGCAGCACCCAATGCCACCCGAACGACCTGGAACTGGCCCAAGAAGGGACCCCTTCCGCCTGGGCTTCGATCCTACATCGCTCGATGGAGCGGCGCGAATGGGAGTTGGAGCGGGAAACGGGCGTAGGTCCACGTTTGCTGCTTCGGGAGGCTCTCCTCCGGGGTGTTTCTCGAGGTTGCTCGCGGCCGACGGAGCCTGGGCAATCCTGGTCGGACGCTGGTCGCTGGCGCAAAGTCCGTATGTCCACCTGAGGTCGCGCGAAGCTCGGGCGGAGCTCAGACTACTCAGGACTACCCCAGCCGACTCGACGGACTCCGGGAGTCGTTCCTTTCGCCGGGCGCGTGCGACTCTGTCTCCAGGTCGCACGGGTTCGATGCGCGGCGCCTCTGTGAGCTCAAGTTGATCGCACCTGGCCGAAAACCTTCGCCAGAAGAACTACGTAGCCAGACGCAGACCATGTGGATTCGGATCGGATTCCTGGCCCTCGTTTTCTCGGGCTCGATTCCGGCTCCTGACCCCGAGGCGCGGCGGTGGGTGGAAACGGCGGTCCAGCGCATGGGCGGTGAGGCGGCGCTTCGAGGTCTCGCGACGCTGAAGCTCGAGTCGATCGGCTACCGCAACCTCCTCGAGCAGTCGGAGCGCCCCGAGGGGCCCTGGATTCCGCAGATCGAGCGCGTCACGGAGCTCTGGGACACGGTGAACGGGCGCTGGTCGGAGACGGTCGAGGCCTCCGCGGCGGACGACACGTACGCGATCCGGACGATCGTCGACGGCGGTATGGCGGTGCGCCGTCTCGGCGAGCGCGTTCTTCCATCGGGGCGGGGAACGGTTCTCGAGGCCCGCGAGTGGATGGCGCTCTCGCCTCAGCAGGTCCTTCTCGCCGCGCTCGCCGCGCTGGCTGCCGGCGGCCTGCGCCGCGAGGCGGACGTCGTGTATCAGGGCGTCTCCCAGCACGTGGTCTCGTTCGGCGAAGGGGAAGACGGGAGGCGCCTTCTCCTCAACACGCAGACGGGCTTTCCGACGGCCGTCGAGACGACGCGCGCGTTTCCGGACGACCTGTACTGGCAGGTCTGGGGAGACGTGACCACGCGCATTGCCTGGTCCTACTGGGACCTGCGGCCCGGAGGGCTCTTCTTTCCGTTGCAGTGGGACGTGGAGCGCGGCGGCCATCCGTGGCGATCCCTGACGATCGCGAAGCTCGAGCCCGGCTTTGCGTCGCCCGCCGGGGCCTTCGCCGTCGGGGACGCGGATCCACAGGCGCGTGCTCCCCGCGGTGCCGCTGCGCTGGACGAGCGGCCGCTCGGGGATCCGTCGCGGCCGGCGGTCGAGTTGGCTCCCGGCGTCGTGATGATCCCGGGTTCGTGGGCCGTCGCGCTCGTGAGGCAGACGGATGGCGTCGTCGTTCTCGAAGCGCCGATCTCGAACGGCTATTCGGCGCGCGTGATCGACGAGGCGAAGCGGCGCTTTCCGGGTCTTTCGGTCAAGGCCGTCGTCACGACGTCGGATTCCTGGCCGCATTTCGGCGGAATCCGGGAGTACGTCGCGAGAGGCATTCCGGTCTACCTTCTGGACTTGAACGTTCCCCAGATCCGGCGCGCCCTCGAGAGCCCGCATCGCTCGCATCCGGACGCGCTGGCGGAAGCGCCCCGTGCGCCGGTGCTGCGCGCGGTCACCGGACGGACGGTCGTGGGCGACGGGCCGAACCGCATCGAGCTCTATCCGTTCCGCGGCGAGACCGGCGAGCGCATGATGATGGCGTTTCTTCCCGGGCCGGGCATTCTGTACGCGAGCGACCTGTATCAGTCGGGGCGGGGCGGCCCTCCGGAGTACGCGTGGGAAGTGGCCGATGCAGTCCGGCGCGAGAAGCTGAGCGTTACGACCGTCTTCGCGATGCACAGCGATCCGGCCTCCTGGCAGAGCCTTCTCGATCTCGTCGCGGCGGCCGCGAAAGGACCCTGACGCCGGCCGGCGGTAAATCCCCCACCCATGTTGATGACCGCCGGGAGGAATCTCCCGGCGGTCGTCCAAGTCAGGCGGCGGCCCGCCGGCGAGCGCCCCGGCGCAGGGCGAGGAGGTCGTACCGATCGCGGTTCATGACCTTGTTCCAGGCGGCCACGAAATCCCGCACGAACTTCTCCTTGCCGTCGTCGCTGGCATAGACCTCGGCCAGCGCGCGAAGCTGCGAGTGCGCGCCGAAGACGAGGTCGGCGGCCGTGGCGGTCCACCTGGCCTTGCCGGTCACGCGATCGCTTCCCTCGTAGACGTTCTCGCCCGAAGCCGATGGCCGCCACGCGGTGCTGACGTCGAGGAGGTTTACGAAGAAGTCGTTCGACAGCGTCCCGGGGCGGTCGGTGAACACGCCGTGTTTCGATTGCCCGTGGTTCGCGTTCAGGGCGCGCATGCCGCCGACGAGGACCGTCATCTCCGGCGCGGTCAGCTTCAGGAGGTTCGACCGATCCAGCAGCCGGGTCTCCGGCGACAGCGGGTCGCCCGCCCGGAAGTAGTTGCGGAACCCGTCGCCGGCCGGCTCGAGCACCTCGAAGGCGTCCACGTCGGTCTGCTGCTGCGAGGCGTCCGTGCGGCCGGGCGTGAACGGAACGGTGACGTTGTGGCCGGCCTTCCGGGCTGCCTCCTCGACGGCGGCGCATCCTCCGAGGACGACCAGGTCGGCGAGCGAGACCTTCTTCTTGCCGCCGGACTGCGACTTGTGGAAGTCTGCCTGGACCTGCTCGAGGGCCTTCAGCACCTTCGCCAGCCGGGCCGGCTCGTTCGACTCCCAGTCCTTCTGAGGGGCGAGGCGGATCCGTCCTCCGTTTGCGCCGCCGCGCTTGTCCGTACCGCGGAAGCTCGCGGCCGCGTTCCAGGCCGTGGACACCAGGTCCGGAACGGAGACGCCCGAGTCGAGAATCTTGCGCTTGAGAGCGGCGACGTCCGGCTCGGCGATGAGCTCGTGATCGACCGGCGGGACGGGATCCTGCCACAGCTGCGGCTCCGGGACCCACGGCCCGAGGTAGCGCGCACGGGGACCCATGTCGCGGTGGAGCAGCTTGAACCAGGCGCGGGCGAACGCGTCGGCGAGCTCCTTCGGGTTCTCGTAGAAGCGCTTCGCGATCGGCGCGTAGATCGGATCCATCTTCAGAGACAGGTCCGTGGTCAGCATCATCGGCGCGTGCCGCTTCTTCGGGTCGTGCGCGTCGGGCACGGTGCCCTGCGCCTCGGGGTTCTTCGGCTTCCACTGCTTTGCGCCGGCGGGGCTCTCCGTCAGCTCCCACTCGTACTTGAAGAGGTTCTCCAGGAACCCGTTGTCCCACTTCGTCGGGCTGTTGGTCCAGGCGCCCTCGAGGCCGCTCGTGATCGCGTCGGCGCCCTTGCCGCTGCCGTATTTGTTCTTCCAGCCGAGGCCCTGCGACTCGAGACCCGCGGCCTCCGGTTCCGGCCCGACGTTCGCGGGGGCCGGGGCCGCACCGTGCGTCTTGCCGAACGAGTGGCCGCCGACGATGAGCGCGACCGTCTCCTCGTCGTTCATCGCCATGCGGGCGAAGGTCTCACGGATGTCGCGCGCGGCCGCCAGGGGATCCGGCTTCCCGCCGGGCCCCTCGGGATTCACGTATATCAGGCCCATCTGCACGGCGCCAAGGGGTCTGGCGAGCTCCCGGTCGCCGCTGTAGCGCTCGTCGCCCAACCACGCGTCCTCGGGGCCCCAGAAGAGGTCCTCGGGCTCCCAGACGTCGGGGCGTCCGAAGCCGAAGCCGAACGTCTTGAACCCCATCGATTCCATGGCCGCGTTGCCGGCCAGGACGAGCAGATCGGCCCACGAGATCTTCTGGCCGTACTTCTTCTTGAGCGGCCAGAGCAGCCGCCGCGCCTTGTCGAGGTTCGCGTTGTCGGGCCAGCTGTTCAGCGGAGCGAAGCGCTGCTGGCCTTCGCCGCCGCCGCCGCGTCCGTCGGCGATCCGGTACGTGCCGGCGGCATGCCACGTCATGCGGATGAAGAGCGGGCCGTAGTGGCCGTAGTCGGCCGGCCACCAGTCCTGCGACTTCGTCATCAGCTCGATCAGGTCGCGCTTCAGCGAGTCGACGTCGAGGGACGCGAACTTTTCGGCGTAGTCAAAGTCGTCTTCCATCGGATTGGACAGGTGCGAGTGGGTGTGGAGCACCGAGAGGTCGAGCTGGTTCGGCCACCAGTCCTTGTTCGTCCTCGGCCGTCCCCGCTTGGGAGTCGGGGCGGGAATTACGGGGCTCTCACTCTCGCTGGCGCTCTGGGTGCGTTCCTTGTCGGGCATCGGAGCTTCTCCTCTCTGGCGCGGTTATTCCATTCGGTGCCCATTCTGGTCGGAAGAGTCTTGATCGGTCCAACGACTAATCTCGATTACAATGATCGAGTTTCTCGATCAAAAGCAAGAGGACGATCGATGCTCCCACTCCCGACCCTGCGCCAGCTCGCCTACCTGGTCGAGCTCGCCGAACACCTGAACTTCCGGGCCGCGGCCGAAGCGCAGTTCGTCACGCAGTCCACTCTGTCCTCCGGGATCAAGGAGCTCGAGACGGTATTGGGCGTTCAGCTCGTCGAGCGCGACAGGCACCACGTTCGGCTCACCACGGTGGGGGAGGACGCCGTCGCGCGAGGGCGCGAGCTTCTGGCTGCGGCGACGGACCTGACGGAGGCGGCTCGCTCCGCGACATTGCCGTTGTCCGGGCCGCTGCGTCTCGGCGCCATTCCCACGATCGCGCCCTATCTGCTGCCGCGCATACTTCCCGCCCTACGGCACGCGTACGGAGAGCTGGAGCTGTACCTGCGCGAGGATCTCACGGGGCGCCTGCTCGACCGTCTGCGCACGAGCCGCCTCGACATCGCGCTGATCGCGCTCCCGTTCGAAACCGGCGACCTGTACGTGCGCGAGCTGTTCAAGGACGAGTTCTCGTTCGTCGCGCGGGAAGGAGATCCAACGGTCCGGGCGAAGGCCGTCCCGCTCCGGAAGATCGATACGAGCGACCTGCTGTTGCTGGAGGAGGGGCATTGCCTTCGCGACCATGCCATCGCCGCGTGCGGTCCGCGCCGCGGCGCCTGGGGATCCCGCGTCGAGGCGACGAGCCTGACGACGCTGATCCAGATGGTCGAAGGCGGACTGGGCGTGACGCTGCTCCCGAGGATCACCCTGGACGCCGGCATTCTCCATGGCACGCGGCTCGTGGCTCGCCCCTTCTCGTCATCGGCGCCCTCGCGGACGCTCGCGCTGGTGGCGAGACGCACCTCTCCGCGCCTCCGCGACGCGGACCTCCTCGCGGAGTTCCTCATCGAGCAGCATGGCCGCTCGATGCGCGCCGACCGTCTCGCGCCGCGGCGTCACTCGCGAAGGGCGTGACCGGAGTCGGAGTCGAGGGGTCAATCGGAGTCGAGGGGTCAATCGTGCATTCCTGTATTCCGGCGACGGTCAAGGGCCGCTCGCGACAATTCCAAGGAAGAGATGAGGAGTCGGCCGTGCCGCGCCCGCTGAGGATCGAGGTGCCGCGAGGGATCTATCATGTGATCGCTCGGGGTAACGAGCGAAAGTCGATCTTTCGGGACGACGAGGATCGTGAGGCCTATCTCGTTCGCCTTGCTGAATGCAGCGAACGTTTCCGATTCCGTGTGATCGCGTACTGCCTCATGGGCAACCATGTTCACCTCGCTCTCGAACGCGGCCCGGTGACTCTTTCCCACATCATGCGGACCCTGCAGTCCGCCTATGCGCAGAAGTTCAACCGGAGACATCGACGCGTTGGGCATCTCTTCCAGGGTCGATACAAGGCCTTTCTGGTGCAGGACGAGATCCACCTGATGGCGCTGGTTCGGTACATCCACATGAATCCGGTCGCGGCCGGGATCGTCGTTCGCCCGGACGCGTATCGGTGGTCGAGCGACCGGCACTACAGGCGCAGGGACGTTCCAACCTGGCTGGCCGCCGGAATCGTGCTCGGCCGCCTGGCCCCTGATCCTGTATCGGCGCGACGCGTCTATGGCCGGCTCATGGCGAGTCGCGAGAAGCAGAGTTACGAGGACATTCCCACCTACAAAGACGCGATCCGTGGACAGCGGCGGTTCGCCGAGTCGGTGCTGATCGTCTCAGGCGAGAGGCCTCTGGCGCCGTGTTGGACTGCCGAGAGCGTCGCTGGCTCGGTTGCCGAGGGGGAAGGCCTATCCTTGGCGAGGCTTCGCCAGCCGGGGAAGGCAGCGAAGGAGTCGCGGGTGCGACTGATCGCCGCGTTACTGGGAAAGCGGGAGGCGGGGATCTCGACGGCGGCTATGGCGAGATGTCTTGGTCGAGAGGAGTCGACGTTCAATCGCGGCGTGCGGCGGCTGGAGGATGCGATGGCTCGGGATCCGGAGTTGGCGAGCCGCGTCGAGGCCCTGCGCGTGGACCTGCATGCGAAAATTGCAGGAATACACGATTGACCCCCTTTCCCCTCTTTCTTTTCCCTTGACGGCGGCTCCCGACTGAATGAATATGCGCTTGCATGAATGATAATTCCGGACGGACGCTGAGGCGCCGGGAGGAGATCCGCAAGCTCATCGCCGAGCGGCTCGTGCGTTCCCAGGGGGAGCTCGGGCGCCTGCTCGAGGGGCGGGGCCTCGGGGCAGCGCAGCCGACCCTGTCGCGGGACGTGCGCGAGCTCGGTCTCGTCAAGGGGGCGGACGGATACCGCGCCCCCGAGGCCGCTCCCGAGACCCCGCTTCCCCGGGCCGGCTCGATCTCCGAGCGCCGCACGACGAAGGCCGAGCGGCTGGTTCGCGATCATGTCCTTTCGGCCGAGGTCGCCGGAACGCTGGTGGTTCTACGCACGGCCCCGGCGGGCGCTCAACCGGTCGCTCTCGCGATGGATGCCGCGGGGATCGACGGCGTCGTCGGCACGATCGCCGGCGACGACACGATCTTTCTGGCCGCGCGCACGGGGGCCGAGGCCGCGAAGATCGCCCGCCGCCTGGGCCGGCTTCTTCGGGACCGCGTCACGGGTGACCCCGCCCGCTTTTCCGTCCGCCGCCGCGCCGCCCGGCCTGCCCGCGGCCGCGCCTGACGGCCGGCGCCTTCCTCATCCTCTCGAGCGCCGCATGACACCCTCAGAGCCTCTTCGTGTTTCCGTCGTCGGAGCGACCGGCTATGCCGGCGCCGAGCTCGTTGCGCTCCTGGCGCGGCATCCGGGCGTGGCCCTGTCGGCCCTCTTCTCCGGCAGCGGGGGCGCCGCCCGGCCCTTCGCGTCGCTGCATCGCTCCCTGGCCGGGCGCGATGGCCCGCCGGTGCAGCCGCTCGACGTGGACGCGCTGCTCGAGGGCAATCCCGACGCGGTCTTCCTCGCGACGCCTCACGAGGCCTCGGCGGAGATGGCGCCCCTCCTGCTCGACTGGGCGCCGGGCTTGCGCATCGTGGATCTCTCGGGCTCCTTCCGCCTCACTCGCGCGGAGGACTACCCCGGCTGGTACGGCTTCGCCCATCCGCGGCCGGAGCTCCTGGCGGAGGCGATCTACGGATTGACGGAGTGGAGCGGGGAATCGCTGGCGACGGCGAGGCTCGTGGCCAACCCGGGCTGCTATCCGACCTCGGTCCTCCTCGGCCTGAAGCCGCTGGCGGCCCTGCTCGACCCCGGCGCGGCGGTGATCTGCGACTCCAAGAGCGGCGTCTCCGGCGCGGGCAAGAGGACGGAGCTCGCCTACTCGTTCGCCGAGCTCTACGGAAACCTCAGGGCCTACAGCGCCGGCACGCATCGACACGAGCCGGAGATGCGTCAGCAGATGGGCCTGCCGGCCGAGGCCCCGTTCGTGTTCGTGCCTCACCTGCTGCCGGCCGTCCGGGGAATTCTCTCCACTCTCCACGTGGTCTTCCGCCGCGCGGTGACCCCGGATGAGATCGCGGAGGCGTTCGCCGCCGCCTACGCGGACTGCGCTCTGATCGACGTCTGTCCGGCAGGCCTCCTGCCCGAGCTCAACGCCGTGGTCGGCACGGCACGCGCCGCGATCGGCTTCGCGCTCCTGCCGGGCGGCCGGCGCGCCGTCGTCGTGTCGGTCATCGACAACCTGCTCAAGGGCGCCGCCTCCCAGGCGGTGCAGAACCTGAACCGGATGTTCGGTTACGACGAAGCGATGGGGCTGTCGTGACAAGCGTCGAGATGGTCGTCAAGCTCGGCGGGAGTCTTCTCGAGGACGATCGGTCGCGTGCGGCCGTGGTCGCCGCGATCGCCGGGCGATGCTTCGAGCGGGCGAGACTGATTCTCGTGCACGGGGGAGGCCGGCGCATCGACGCCGCTCTGGCGGCGCGAGGGATCGCGAAGCGGACCCATGAGGGGCTTCGCATCACCGACCGCGAGACCCTGCCGGTCGTCGTCTCGACGCTCGACGACGTCAACCGAGGACTGGTGGACGAGCTCGCCCGGCACGGCGTCCTCGCCGAGGGGCTCTGCGGCGCCGACGACCGGCCTCTCCGCGCCGATTTTCACCCGCCCGTCGGAACGGTGGATCTCGGCTTCGTGGGACGCATGCGCTCGGTCGATACCCTTCGGGTCGAAGAGAGCCTCGCGGCGGGCCGGCTGCCCGTGCTCGCGCCGATCGCGTCCGGGCCGGACGGGATTCCCCTGAACGTGAACGCCGACGAGGCCGCGGCGGCGGTCGCGGCGTCGCTCGGCTGCCGCCGCCTGGTCTTTCTGACGGACGTCGAAGGAATCAGCGGACGAATCCGGACGCGTCGTGACCCGCCTCGATCCGTCCGCCGCCGGGCGGCTCCTGGAGAGCTCCGCGGTCTCCGGCGGCATGCGCCCGAAGCTCTCGGCCTGTCTGGCGGCCGTGAGCGGAGGAGTCCGGGAAGTCGTGATCGCCGGGCCCGGCCGGCAGGAAGCCGCGCTCGCCGGCGGTGCGGGAGGGACGTCGCTTGTCGCCGCCTGAGGTTACGGCCGCGGTCGAGGCACGGGACATCGCCTTCGTCGCCCCGACCTACGCGCGAGCCCCGTTCCATCCTCGCCTCGGCCGCGGCGCTCGCCTGTTCGACACGGACGGCAGGGAGTACTGGGACCTGCTCGCCGGGATTGCGGTCAACGCGCTCGGTCATCGCCACCCGCGCCTCGTTCGAGCCCTCCGCGAGGAAGCGGGCAACGTGTGGCACGTCTCGAACCTCTATTACCACCCCGCGCCGGGCCGGCTCGCCGAGCGGCTCGTCCGCGCGTCGGGCCTCTGCCGCGTGTTCTTCAGCAACAGCGGCACCGAGGCCAACGAGGCCGCGCTGAAGTTTGCGCGGCTGAGGAATCCCGGCCGGACGGAAGTCGTCGCCCTCGAGGAGAGCTTCCACGGCCGCACCCTCGGCGCTCTCTCGGTCACCGGCCACGCGGACTACCGCACCCCCTTCGCTCCTCTCGTGCCGGGGGCGCGTTTCGTCGCGCCCAACGATCCCGCGGCCCTCGCCGCGGCGGTCTCGGAGAAGACGTCGGCCGTCATCCTCGAGCCGATCATGGGAGAGGGCGGCGTGATCCCCCTGGAGGCGGGCTATCTCCGGCAGGCGCGGCGGCTGGCCGATCAATTCGGCGCGACCCTGATCTTCGACGAGGTCCAGTGCGGACTCGGCCGCACCGGGACGCTCTTCGCGTTCGAGGCGGTGGGCGTTTCGCCGGACATCGTCACGCTCGCCAAGCCGCTCGGCGGCGGGCTGCCCCTCGGGGCGACCCTCCTCGGGCCGGCCTTCGAGGGTCGTGTCGCGCCGGGCCAGCACGGGTCGACCTTCGGCGGAAATCCCCTGGCCTGCCGCTTGGGACTCGCGCTGCTCGACGAGATCGAGGAAGCCGATCTCCTCGCGCGCATCGGCCGCCTCGGAAACTGGTTCGCCGGCCAGCTCGAGCGCCGCCGACGGGCCAACCGGGCGATCGTAGACGTGCGCGGGCGTGGCCTGATGTGGGGCATCGAGCTCGACCGCGAGGCGGGGCCGGTCGTGCGGCGTCTCCTCGAGAACGGTTTCGTGGTCGGCAGCGCCCGCCGCTCGGTGATCCGCCTGCTGCCGCCGTACGTCGTGCCCCGCGCCGCCCTGTCGGCGTTCCTGGAGTCTCTCGACCGCATTTTGAAGGAGCCGAAGACCCCATGAAGAGGACCATTCGGAGGGTCGCGCTCGCCTACTCGGGCGGACTCGATACGTCGATCATCATTCCCTGGCTTCGGGAGACCTATGGCTGCGAGGTCGTCGCCGTCGCCGCCGACGTCGGTCAGAACGAGGAGACCTCGGGTCTGGCCGAGAAGGCGCGCCGCACCGGGGCCGCCGACTTCCACCTGCTCGACGTGCGCGAGGAGCTGGCGCGCGACTACCTCTTCCCGGTGCTGCGATCGGGCGCCGTCTACGAGCGCGAGTACCTGCTCGGCACGGCCTCCGCACGCCCGCTCATCGCCCGCAAGCAGGTCGAGATCGCGCTCGAGACCGGCTGCGACGCGCTCGCCCACGGCTGCACCGGAAAGGGCAACGACCAGGTGCGCTTCGAGCTCGCCTACCAGACGCTCGCTCCGGAGCTCGCGGTCATCGCCCCGTGGCGGGAGTGGGACATCACGTCGCGCGAAGACGCCATGGCCTACGCGGCCGCCCGCGGAATTGCGGTCGCGGCGACGAAGAAGGACCCGTATTCGCGCGACCGGAACCTCTGGCATCTCTCCCACGAGGGGGGAGGGCTCGAGGACCCGGATTGGGAGCCGGAACCGTCCCTCTTCAAGCTGACGGTGGACCCGCAGCTCGCTCCCGACGAGCCCGAGCGCGTCGCGATCACGTTCTCCCGCGGCCTGCCGGAAGCCGTCGACGGGCAGCGGCTGT
The DNA here is from genome assembly GCA_963736455.1 of uncultured Acidobacteriota bacterium. GTDB lineage: Bacteria > Acidobacteriota > Thermoanaerobaculia > UBA5066 > Gp7-AA6 > DAHUXD01. Next base: position 2,040,092 of record CAVTON010000001.1, on the reverse strand, counting down.
CGCCGGCTCGTCTCATCGAGAGGCTCAACGAGATCGGCGGCCGCCACGGCGTCGGACGGGCGGACATCGTCGAGAACCGCCTCGTCGGCATCAAGTCGCGCGGCGTGTACGAGACTCCGGGCGGAACGATCCTGGTGACGGCGCTCCGGGCGCTCGAGGCCCTGACCCTCGACCGGGACACGGCGCACGAAAAGGAACGGCTCGCGATTCGGTACGCCGAGCTCGTGTACTTCGGCCAGTGGTTCACGCCGCTGCGGGAGGGCCTCGACGCCTTCTTCGCGAGCGTCATGGAGGGCGTCACCGGCAGCGTCACCCTGAAGCTCTACCGGGGCTCGGCGACCGTCTGCGGACGCCGCGCGGCGAATTCGCTCTACGACGCGGGGCTCGCCTCCTTCGACATGTCCGGCTACACCGCGCAGGATGCCGAGGGATTCATTCGCCTCTTCGGCCTCCAGAGCCGGGGCCGGCGCCGGCTCTCGACCCGCGCTGTGGAACCGGCGGAGCCCGCGGCCGTGAGAAGCCGGTGACGGCCCGCAGCGACATGTGGGGTGGGCGGTTCCGGGAAGGGGCTTCGCCGCTCCTGTCCCGGGTGAACGACTCGCTCGCGACCGACCGGGCCCTGCTCGCGGAGGACGTCGAGGGCTCGATCGCCTGGGCGCAGGCTCTGTCGCGGGCTCGGGCCCTGCGGCCGGCCGAGTCGCGCCGCCTGATCGCCGCGCTGCGCCGGATCGGCCGTCGCGAGGCTCCTCGCTCCGGACACGAGGACGTGCATTCCTACGTCGAAGCACAGCTGCGCCGCCGGGTCGGGGCCCTCGCGGGAAAGCTCCACACGGGAAGATCGCGCAACGACCAGGTCGCCGTCGACCTGCGCCTGTGGCTCCGCGCCGCGTACGCGGAGGCCCGCGCGGGCGCTCTCGCGGTCGGCGTCGCCCTGGCCGAGCGCGCGGTGGAAGAGGCCGGCACCGCGATGCCGGGCTACACGCACAGCCGGCGCGCCGAGCCGGTGACGTTCGGCCATTGGTGCCTGGCGTACGTCGAGATGCTGCGTCGGGACGTCTCGCGCCTCGAGACCGCGTGGGAGCGCGCCGACGAGTGCCCGCTCGGCTCGGGCGCCCTCTCGGGGACCCCGCTCGCGATCGACCGGCGGATGCTCGCCCTCCGGCTCGGCTTCCGCGGACCGACGGCGAATTCGCTCGACGCCGTCTCCGATCGCGACGGGGCGGCGGACTATCTCTGGGCGGGCGCGATGGTGCTGTCGCACCTCTCGCGCCTGGCCGAGGACCTCGTCTTCTTCTCCTCCGACGAGGTCGGCTTCGTGCAACTTCCCGACCGGCTCTCGACCGGATCCTCCCGGATGCCGCACAAGAAAAATCCGGACCTGCTCGAGCTCGTGCGCGGCCACGCGGCGCGCGCGGCCGGCGACGTGGCCGGGTTCCTGGCGCTCCTGAAGGGCCTGCCGCTCGCCTACGACAAGGACCTTCAGCTCGACAAGGATCCGGTTTTCCGACTGAGGGCGACACTCTTGGCCGTGCTGCCCGCCCTGGCGGCGCTCGTCGCCGGCCTGTCGGTCGATCGCGGGCGGATGGGGGCGGCGGCCTCCGACGAGCGATTGCTGGTCACCGATCTCGCCGACCGGCTCGCCGCCCGCGGGATGCCCTTTCGCAAGGCCCACGAGGTCGTCGGTCGGCGGCTGGCGAAGGCCGAGACGACGGGGACGACGCTGCGGGCGCTCGGACCCTCGCGTGAGGTGACCCTCGCGGACCTGGATGTGCTCGACGTCGGGCGTGCGCTCGCGAAGCGGCAGGCCATCGGAGGGACCTCGCCGGTTCGCGTGGCTCGGGCGGCGCGCGCCGCCCGGCGGGCCCTCGACGCCGCGCGGAGGCGGTCATGAAGCTGCCGAAGGGCTTCCTGGCGTCGGGAGTGCGGTCGGGCGTGCGCCGCAAACGTCCGGATCTCGCCCTCATCGTGGCGGAGCAGGGCGCGACGGCGGCGGCGCTGTTCACGCGGAACCGATTCCCGGCGGCTCCGGTCTCCCTGTCTCGCGCCGCGCTGCGCCGCAGCGGCGGACGGGTCCGGGCCGCGGTCATCAACTCGGGCTGCGCCAACGCCATCACGGGTCGCTCCGGGTGGATGGCGGCGGCTCGCGTGCGCCGCCGCGCCGCCGAGCTCCTCTCGTGCCCGGAAAACGAGATTTTCCTGGCGTCGACGGGAGTGATCGGCGTCGTGCTCCCGGACGCGCGCGTTCGAGCCGCGCTGCCCGACGCGATCGCGCGCCTGGCCTCGGGCGGGCTCGACGCCGCCTCGCAGGCCATCCTCACGACCGACGCCGGGCCGAAGGTTGCGGCGGCGACGTTTCGCGCGGGGCCGCGGCGGGGGCGCGTCGTCGGCTTCGCCAAGGGCGCCGGCATGATCCACCCCCGCATGGCGACCATGCTCGCCTTCGTGATGACCGACGCCGCCGTGACGCCCGGGTACCTGCAGGCGGCCCTTCGGCGGGCGGCCGACCGGAGCTTCAACGCGATCTCGGTCGACGGGGACACGTCGACCAACGACACGGTCCTCCTGATGGCGTCCGGCAGTCTCTCCAATCCCGTTCTGGCCGGCGGCGCCGAAGGGGCCGACTTCGAACGGGCCCTGGCTTCCGTTTGCGAGGAGCTCGCGTGGAAGATCGTGAGGGACGGCGAGGGTGCGACGCGCGTCATGGAGGTCACCGTGAGCGGCGCGGCGACGACCCGAGAGGCGAAGCTCGCCGCCCACGCGGTCGCGACCTCGCCGCTCGTGAAGACCGCGCTCCACGGCGGGGATCCGAACTGGGGGCGCATTCTCGCGGCGGTGGGGCGAAGCGGCGCGCGCTTCTCGCCGCGCCGGACGTCCCTCTCGGTGGGCCGGCTTCTCCTGGTCTCGGCCGGCGAGCCGGGGAATTATCGGGAGCGCGACGCGGCCCGCGTCTTCGCGCGCGAGCGCGTTCCGATCGTCGTCGACCTCGGCGCGGGATCCGCCACGGCCCGCGTCCTGGCGAGCGATCTCGGCCACGATTACGTGTCCCTGAACGCCGACTACCGCAGCTGAGCTCCCCCGGGACCGACCGGCCCCGCCGCCCCGGTACTGCGTGCGCGAAGATGTCGGCGTTCGTCCGCGGACGAATGTAGAATCCCCGCCCGAATGAAGGTCTTCGGCCGGCGGCTCCGGGTCCCGGGCTGGTCGCGACCCCTGTTCGCGATCCCGGCCGTCGTGGCGGTCGGCTGGTGGACGCACGCGGCCATCGAGGCGCGGATCCGGGCGCGCGTGGCCGACTCGATCGAGGCCGCGATGCGGGCCGATCGGACGGCGCTTCAGTTCTGGATCCGGGACCAGGGCCGCTTCGCCGGCGTCATCGCGTCGGATCAGCGCGTCTCGGAGGCGGCGGCGGAGCTCCTCGACGTCTCGCGCCGGCAGCCGGGCGACGCCGCGGCGCTGCGCTCGTCGGCCGCGCAGGCGAAGCTTCATCAGATCATGACGCCGCTACTGGACGAAAACCAGGACCCCGGCTGGTCGGTGCTCGACCCGGGAGGCCTGATCCTCGCGTGCGCGGCGGACGAGCGGGTCGGCGAACGCGCCGGCGGAACGCTCGTCGAGGCGGTGGGCCACGTTCTCGCGGGCGCCGTCACGTTCGTGCCGCCGACGACCCGGCAGCCGTTCAGCGCCCAACCGCAGGCATTCATCCTCGCGGCGGTACCGGACCCGAAGGGCGCCGCGGCCGCGGCCGCGGCAGCTCTCGTGCTGCGCGTTCCCTCCGAGCAGCTCGCGCGCATCCTCAACGTCGCGCGCTCGGGCGAGACGGGGGAGACGTACGCCGTCGACGGCTCCGGCGTGATGCTCTCCGAGAGCCGCTTTCCCGACGACGTGTCGAAGCTGGGCCTCCTCCCGGCGGAGGCCAGGGGGAAGACGACGGCGTTTCTCGAGGTGCGGGATCCGGGGCCGAGCCCGGCAGGCGCGGCCGCCTCGGGAGGGCTGCGGCGCGGACTGCCGCTGACCGTCGCCGCCGCCTCGGCCTCGGCCGGGCACGCGGGGAGCAACGTGGACGGCTACCGCAGCTATCTCGGCGTGCCGGTCGTGGGCGCGTGGACGTGGCTGCCGGACTTCGGGATCGGCTTGATCTCCGAGATCGGCCAGCGCGAGGCCTATGCCGACCTCTCCGTCATTCGCCGCGCCTTCTGGATCCTCATCGCCGGCCTCGCGCTCGGCGCGCTCGGCGTCGTGCTGGCGACGAGCCGCGTGCGCAAGCTCGAGAAGGAGGTGCGGCGCACGCACCAGCTCGGCCAGTACACGCTCGAGGAGAAGATCGGCGAGGGCGGCATGGGATCCGTCTATCGCGCCCGGCACGCCCTCCTGCGCCGGCCGACCGCGATCAAGCTCCTGCGCACTTCGCGCGAGGGCACGGACGAAGCGCTCACGCGCTTCGAGCGGGAGGTGCAGCTGACGAGCCAGCTCACGCACCCGAACACGGTCGCGATCTACGACTTCGGCCGCACGCCGGACGGCGTCTTCTACTACGCGATGGAGTATCTGCCGGGCATACCCCTCGACCGGCTGATCGCCAAGGACGGTCCGCAGCCGGAGGCGCGCGTCGTTCACCTGCTCAAGCAGATCTGCGCGTCGCTCGCCGAGGCGCACGCGATCGGCCTCATCCACCGCGACATCAAGCCCGCCAACGTGATGCTGTGCCGCCGCGGCGAGACCTCCGACGTCGTGAAGGTCCTGGACTTTGGGCTCGTCAAGGACGTGATCTCGAAGGACGACGCGCAGCTGACCGGAACCCAGGTCGTCGTCGGCACGCCGCGCTTCATGGCGCCCGAGGCGATCAAGGCCCCCGAGACCATCGACGCACGCACGGACGTGTACGCGGTCGGCGCCGTCGCGTACAACCTGCTGACGGCCGAGGACGTCTTCCCGGGCAAGACCGGCGCGGAAATCATCGGGCATCACCTTCACACCCGGGCGCCGCTCGTCTCGCAGCGGCTCGGCCGGCCGGTGGATGGCTTCCTCGAGGATCTCCTCCGGCGATGTCTCTCGAAGGACCGCGACGCGAGACCCTCGACCGCCGGCGCCCTCCTCCTCGAGCTCGAGGAGGGCTGGAAGGGCCCGCTCTGGAGCCAGCGCGAGGCCGCCGCCTGGTGGGTGGAACGCGGCGAGGCGTTGCGAACGACGGCGGACCGCGCCACCGACACCGCCTCCCGGAGCGAGCGCCTGTCCGTGGACTATCAGAGCCGGGTGCGCCCCGGCTCGTCGGCATCGGCGGCGTCGGAGACGAGCGCTTCGAGCGGCTCGATTTCCGGTGAGCAGACGGTCATCACGGCGCGCGAGGAGTGACGATGGCAGAGTCGTCCCGACCCCCGGAAGCCGTGCGGGAGAGGGTGGATCGCCTGGCCGGCGGCCGTCTGGCGTGCGCCGTCATCTTCGATCGCGAGTTCAGCGCGGAAGAATTGCGCCGGTTCCTCGCCCTCACCGGCGCCGGGGAGCCCGCCCCCTCCCGCTTCCGGCTGGAAGGGCGGGTCGTGCGCTACGAGTGCCCGGAGGCGGAGGAGGCGCGCTGGCGCCTCGCGCTCGAGATCCTGGTCGTCAAGTCGCACGCGGAGGCCGTCCGTTCCCGCCGCACGGGCGACGCGCGGACGCGCCTGGGGCTCCGCCCGATCCCCCGCTAGGGGCCACCGCCGCGTCGGCCTCGGGAGTCTGGCCCGGTCGGGGGCGCGGGGTCAATCGGGGGCGCGCGGTCAATCGTGCATTCCTGTATTCCATTCACCGCTCATAGGCCCGCTCGCGACAATTCCTATCCAAGGCAGAGGATGAGGAGTTGTCGTGCCGCGCCCATTGAGGATCGAGGTGCCGCGCGGGATCTACCACGTCATCGCGCGAGGGAATGAGCGAAAGGCGATCTTTCGGGACGACGAAGATCGTGAGGCCTATCTCGCCTGGCTTGCCGAGTGCAGCGAACGTCTCCAGTTTCGAGTGATCGCGTACTGCCTCATGGGCAACCACGTTCACCTCGCTGTCGAGCGCGGCCCGGTCGCCTTGTCCCACATCATGAGGACGCTGCAGTCCGCTTATGCCCAGAGGTTCAACCGTCGGCACCGACGCGCGGGACATCTATTTCAGGGGCGGTACAAGGCGTTCCTGGTACAGGACGAGATTCACCTGATGGCGCTGGTTCGGTACATCCACCGGAATCCGGTCGCAGCCAGGATCGCCGCTCGGCCGGATCTGTACCGATGGTCGAGCGACCGGCATTACCGGCGGCAGAACGTTCCAGTATGGCTGGCTGTCCAAGTCGTGCTCGGCAGGCTGGCCTCCGACCCCGTGTCGGCGCGACGAGCCTATGGCCGACTCATGGCGAGTCGCGAGAAGCAGACCTACGAAGACATTCCGACCTACCGAGATTCGATCCGTGGAGAACGAAGGTTCGCTGAGTCGGTGCTGATCGTCTCCGGCGAGAGGCCCCTGACGCCGGGTTGGACCGCCGCCGACGTCGCCTCCGCGGTCGCCGAGGGGGAGGGCCTGTCATTGACGACGCTTCGCCGGCCGGGTAAGGCAGCGAAGGAATCGCGGGCGCGACTGATTGCCGCGTTCCTGGGAAAGCGGGAAGCGGGGATCTCGACGGCGCGGTCAGCCGCGCTCGCGGCCCGCGCTCGAGCCTCCCTGCTGTCGGCCGGCACCGGAACCGCCGTGCTTGTCCGGCTTGGGCCGCTCCCTCCGCTGATACGCGACCAACTTTCGCTGCTGCGGACCCGCGTAGTCGAGCCGTGGGACTTGCATCCCGCCCCGATTCGAAGTGGCTTCCTGTCGAACGGGCGTCGCCATCTTTCTCGCGGCCTCGATCGCGGCGTGAACGCCCTTCGCCTCGCGAATCGCCTTGATTCTCGCCTTCGCTGTCTTCGGGAGCGTCCGGATGTGTCCGAGATAGCGCCCGTGCAGCGTCAGCGCAGCGCGACGGGCGACGGACAGCCGTCGCTTCGCCTTTCGCGTGACCTTTCGAGCGGCCGTCTTCCCGGTTCCTTCCACGGCGGAAGCCGCGCCGTGTTCGAGGGCGGCGAGCCGCCGTCGGAGGTCGCGGATCAATTGCTCGCGGCGCTTCAACGCGTTGGTCACGTCCCTCGCCGCGATCTTTCCATCGGCGATCAGGACATCGAGCGCATGCGCGGCTCGGTCGGCGGTGAGGTTCGAGAGTGTTCGGGTCCTGCGTTTCAAAGACAGCCTCCTGTCGACGAGATCGTCGTGAAGTCGAAACCGAAGGTCCGGGGCGTGATTCAGGGGGTGCGAACCCTCAGCCATGCGTCCCGGGTGGCCTCTCGGGCGTCGGTCCACGGATCTCCGGGGCCCCGGTCGCTCTTCCAGTTGCCCTCGAGCTCCGGCTCGACCTCGTCGAACTCCTTGCCGGCGTACTCCGGGCGCTTCGCCGATTCCCATCCGAGACGATAGGCGGGCTCGTAGTCCGAGTACTCCCTGCCCGGCCTGTAGTAAGGCCGATCTTTGAATGTCTTGCTCCAGTATTCACCTTCGATCGTGGGGTTGACCGCCTCGCCGACCGTGTGGCCGGCCGCGCCGCCCACGACGGCGCCGATCGCGCTTCCCACGATGGCCCCGATCGGCCCGCCCACGGCCGCCCCAACGACCACGCCGGCGGCGACTCCTCCTGCGGACCCCATGGCCGTACTGACCGGATGGGAGCCCGGCTCTTTCGTAATCGGGTCGAGATTCTCCGAAGGCGATTCCACCATGAGCAGCTTCTTGTCATCCATGTCTGCCTCCCCGAGCATACGCGAAGCCCGTTTGTCGCGAGCAATGATCTTGCCGCTCGCAGCAGGGCACGGTCCAATCGTTTGTTTCGCTCGAGTTGAGTCGAACGAGTGTGGCAAAAGTGGCTCTGCGACGAGGCAAGGAAGGGCCGCTAACGCCCCCCATGCGGGACTCGCGGCTTTTGGATGGGTACCGGGTTGTTGAACCGGATGATGAGTCATCGTTCGCCGCCGAGACGTGCCCAGTCCAATCGTTTGTTTCGCTCGACTTCATACGAAGCAGCGATCAGCCCTTTCCGCCCGGCGAGAGCTGAGTCCACTTTGCGATTGCACGTCTCAATTCGAGCAGAACAAACGATTGGAAGCCGAGCTGTCGGAGCGCGCATGATCGCATCGTGGATACAGATTTTCGAACTAGAAGGGACATGACATGGGGACCATACTGATCGTTTTGCTCGTACTGTTTCTTCTCGGCGGCGGCGGATACTGGTACCGCGGCAGACGGGCCTGACCCAGCGGTCGGGCGCGGGGAAGGCAGGCAGCGGATCCTCGCCCGGAGAAGCGCCAACGCCACGTGTTCTTGAGCGGGGGAGGAAACCCATGAACCGAAACAGGACCGAAGGAAAGATGAAAAACATCAAGGGCCGCGTTCAGCAAGCCGCGGGCATATTGACGGGTAACGAGAACCTCGAGTCCGAGGGCGCCCGCCAACGAGCGGCGGGGGTGGCTCAGGAGCGGATCGGGACAGGGATTCGCAAGGTTCGCGAGCAGGTCGAGGATCTCGGCCGCAGAATCCAGGAACGGCTCCCCACCGGGAGGACGTGACGCCGGCCCGGCTGACCGACGGGGAATGTCGATGCAACGAGACGTCGCGTTGTGGATCGATCACCGGCAGGCCGTGATCGCGGCCGTTGCCGGTGAGACCGAAGACCTGACCCGCATTCTGTCGGGCCTCGAGAAGCACCCTCGCTTCTCGGCCGCCGAGGGCGGCGCGGAAGACGCCCGGGACCGGCGCTTCGATGGGCATCTTCGTCTGTACTACGACAAGGTCATCGAGGCGATCCGCGATGCCAGATCCATTTTGATCCTCGGTCCCGGCGAAGCCGGACACGAAGTCGAAAAGCGTCTGCGCGACGCCGGGCTCGGCAAGAGCGTCGTCGGCGTCGAAACGGCCGACAAGATGACGGACCCTCAGATCGCGGCGGTCGCCCGGCGGCGATTCTGCGAATAGACGGAGCGCGCCGCGGATGAGGATGGGCTCGCTCAGACGAGCGTCCAGGGTCCCCGCCGGCCACGCGGAGGGACACCTTACCGGGCGCATCGGGTGGCTGCGCGCGGCGGTTCTGGGCGCTAACGACGGCATCGTCTCCACGGCCAGCCTCGTGCTCGGCGTCGCCGCCGCGCACGCGAGCCACGGCAACGTTCTGGTCGCCGGGGTCGCCGGCCTCGTCGCGGGAGCGATGTCCATGGCTGCCGGCGAATACGTGTCGGTTCACTCGCAGGCCGATAGCGAGCAGGCCGCGCTCGAGCTGGAGCGGGCGGAGCTGAAGGCGGACCGCAAAGGCGAGCACATGGAATTGGCGGCCATTTACGTCTCGCGCGGCCTCGACCCGGCGCTCGCGAAGCAGGTCGCCGATCAGCTGATGGCCCACGACGCGCTCGGAGCGCATGCCCGCGACGAGCTCGGCATCTCCGACACCTTCCGCGCGCGTCCCATTCAAGCGGCGCTGGCGTCGGCCGCCAGCTTTGCGGTTGGGGCGTCCATGCCTCTGCTGGTCACCGTCATGGCCCCGGCCGCCGGCCTGATCCCCCTCGTCTCGGGGACTTCTCTTCTGTTCCTCGCACTCCTCGGCGGCGTGGCGGCGCGCGTGGGCGGAGCCGGTGTCTTCAAGGGCGCCCTTCGCGTCACGTTCTGGGGCGCCCTCGCCATGGCTCTGACCGCCGGCATCGGAGCGCTGTTCGGCACGGTGGCCTGAGCGACACGAAGGCGCCGGCGTGGCGGCGGGAACATCGCGCCAGCCGGGCGCGCGGTCGAGGGGTAAGCCGACTGCCCGCGACGATGAACAGCATCTGGTCCGGGCCGGATGCACTTCAGATTCGATGTCCTCCTTCGGCTTGATGCTCATGGCGACGCGCTGACAACGCGGCCCCGTCGCCATGACGCCCGCGATCGGAGCTCGTTGTCGCAGCCTGGACGATCGCTCGCGCGTCCGGAATCGTGCGGAAAGAACGATTGGACGGCGCCTCGGTGCGTCGCACATCCTCGGGCTGCGGGCCGCATAGGGTCGCCGAAAGTGTGGAGAGTGCGAATGTCTGCCGAAAGGGTCCCCAAAGACCAAGAGAAGGATCGCGAGCCGCTTCAAGTACCCGGGGAAGCGGAGAATCGAGTGAAGTCGACGCGAAGCCTGCGGGTGCGGTGCGGCGACTTCATCAGCAGCTGGTCCGGGCTGCCTCGGAGGGTCGACGCGCAGCCGAGACAGGACATGAGATGGACCTGTCCCGATTGCAGCGTGAGGCACGAAACGGTCATAGACCCGCATGCCGAATCCGGGAGGATCGTCGAGGTGGATTGCCATTCCTGCGGGACGCAACACGAGGCCTCCGTGTTCTTCCGGCTCCAGAGACCTGGAAAGTCCCGCATGACGGTCGGCGTCGTCTGGCTCTGACGGCATCGCGATAGGGCGCGGCCGCGTGAGGCTACGAGACGCGACGGGTCCGCCGAGATGATCGGTACCGAGTGTGGAATCGAGCGGAAACAGCTATTGGACGGAGCCCTGCCCGTCAGACATGCTGGCCACGATCGCGAGGGACGAGATGTCTCGCGAGACGGCATCGTGGCGTCGCACGGTGCCGATCGAACGCCCGCCGCAATTCCGGGAGACTCCGAATGGCGATCTACACGCTTCCCGAGCTTCGATACGACTACAGCGCCCTGGAGCCTCACATCTCCGGAAAGATCATGGAGCTCCACCACGACACGCATCACGCCGGCTACGTGAACGGAGCGAACGCCGCTCTCGAACGGCTCGCCGAGGCGCGCGACGAGGGGCACTTCGATGACATCGCCGCTCTCGAGAGAGCTCTTGCGTTCAACCTGTCGGGCCACGTCCTCCATTCGCTGTTCTGGAACAACATGGCGCCGAGGGCGGGCGGACGGCCGCAGGGCGAGCTGGCGGCCGTGGTCCAGCAGGAGTTCGGGAGCTTCGAGAAGCTCCAGAAGCAGATGAACGCCGTGGCGGCGAGCATCATGGGCTCGGGCTGGGCCGCGCTCGTCTGGGAGCCCCTCGGCAAGAAGCTTCTCGTCACCCAGATCTACGATCATCAGTCGAACGTGGCGCAGGCCGGCACTCCCTTGCTCGTGCTCGACGCGTGGGAGCACGCCTTCTATTTGCAGTATCAGAACCGCAAGGCCGAGTTCTTCGACGCGGTGTGGAACGTTTGGAACTGGGCCGACGTGGCCGAGCGGTTCCAGTCGGCGAGCCAGCCCAACGTGGGGCTCGTTGGCGCGGGGATCGGGGCCGACTAGCGCGGCACTCCGCCGTCGTCACCGATGCCCTTCGACTTCTTGCCCTCTCTGGCGCGCTTGGAGGGACGTCTTCGGAAAAAGCTCTCGCGGCGAATCCGACATCCGCGTCGGCTGCTCCTTTTGCTCGTCCTCGCCCCCGTCTTGTCGCTGGTCACCTACGTCGGGGCGGTCCGCTGGCTTCTCTCCGGCCCCACGCTCCGGGTGTTGATCAATACGAACCCCGAATCGCTGTCCCTCGACTACGACAGTGCGACCTCGTTCTGGCCCGGCCGACTCGCGATCCGGAACCTCCGGATTCGAGGCAACGACCACAACGTCCAGTGGATCGTCCGGCTGGCCGACGCGCGCATCGAGTACTCGGTGCTGGCGCTCGTGCGGAGAACGTTTCGAGCCGAACGCGTCCGCGGTACGGGCCTGTCCTTCTTCATCCGCAACAAGCTCGACGCCGGGGAGGCGAAGAATGCGGACGCCTCCGTCCTGCCGCCGATCCCGGGCTTCACCGATCCACCGCTACGAACACCGGAGGTGCAAGGGGCGAAGGCCGCCGGCAATCCGTGGTGCATCGAGGTTCGGGACATTCGCATCGAACACTTCGACGACGTCTGGTTCGACGCCTGCCGCTACCGGGGCACGGCGCACCTCGACGGGGCCTTCTTCCTGCGGCCGGGCCTTCTGGTCTGGATCGGCCCGGCCCGCTTCGGCATCGAGGCTGGCGAGTTGCGCATCGGACGGGAAACCGCCGGCCTGTCCATCTCCGGGAGCATCGGCGCGACTTTCGAGCCGTTCGAGCCTCCGAGGGTGCACGGCAGCGAGGTCTGGCAGAAAGCCTCGGGGAGCGTGGCGCTCGACGCCGGGTTCGACCGGCTCGAGTCACTGGAGCACCTCGTCTCCTCGGCCGGCACGCGCCTCGAAGGGGGAGCGGGCAAGGCCGCGTTCCGCGTTGCCGTCGAGCAGGGAATCGCGAAGGGCGAGCTCCGCCTCACGGTTCACGACGGGTCGGTGCGTCTCGAGAAGCTCGGGCTCCGGGGAGACGCGGACGTGCGCCTCGTCATTCCCGCATGGAACCTCATGAGCGGTCCCATCGAGATTTCGGGCAGCCGGGTCGCTTTCTCGGACGTCCGCGCCTCCGGTTCGGACGATTCGCGGCGCTGGTGGGGCCGGTTCGAGATTCGGTCGGGGAAGATCGGCTCGACCGCCACCGCGCGAATCGAAGCGGAGACCCGCGATGGGCGGCCGCTGCTCGCGCTGCTGGCGGCCGACCTGCCCGCCTGGACTCGAGGCCTCGTAGACCTCGATGATCTGTCCGCGACGGGGACCGTCTCCCTAGGCGCGTCACTCACCCGCGTCCGGGATCTCGATGCCCGCGGCGGCAGCTTTCACATCCAGGGACGCTACCTCCGCGACAAGTGCACCCATGACGGCGCTTTCCTGATCGAGTCCGGCGGCCTCAGCGTCGGACTCGAGCTGCAGCCCGCCGCCACGAAAGTCAGGCTTCTCGGCGCGAAGAAGTGGTACGCGGAACAGCGGGCCGCAAGCCTCGACAGCCCGATTGCCGCGGGGGGCCACCGGCGCGTTCGCGTCGCATCGGCTTCGTCCCGATTGACGTCCGCTCATCCATAGCGCCCGGAGCGGCTCAATTGGGTGGTCTCTTCTGTCATCGCCGTCGTCATCGTGGGCGCGCTCCGCATCTTCGCCTTCGAAGGACCGGGGCCGTCGAAACACCCGTGGGTCGGCGTGTGATAGCGTGGCGCTTCCGACTCCTCCGAACGGACTGACTCCCAAACAATCGAGTAGCCCCGACGCCGGTCTCGGCGAGAAAGTGGGGACCATGAGTACCAAATGTCGACCGTCGAATTGTGTGAGCTGCGGACGATCGCTGGATATCCGCGGCGAAGTCAGCAATTGTGAGAATTGTGCGGCCCTGGCCAGCATGCCGCGGGTTCGACCGTTGGCGGGAAGGGTTCTTCGGCACTGGACGACGAACGTGCTGGCGTTCAAAGGAAAAGCGACCATCGGCGCGTCCGACGGGGCCGACTGGGGGCTCGCGGATTCCCGGCGCCTCAATCTTCTCGCGTCGAAGTTGAAGTCGCTCTCGAGCCGGGTCGGCGCACTTTGAAGTCCCTTCGGCGAAGCTGGAACTGCCGGAACTGCGGTCGGTCCAACGAAACCCTCGTTGCGGAAGATGGGACCGCGAAGTGCGAGTACTGCACGGACGTCGCCGAGGTTCGGCCCCTCCACCCGTGGGTACAGACGCTGTTTCGTTTCGCCTCGAGCCTTCTGTCCTCTCTCACGAGGGAATCGGGCTGCCTGCAGTGGCGACTGTCCCCGGTGCCCGCGAGGACGTGGAGGCCGAACCGCTGATGGCACGGCTTCGCTGCCTTCGACTGTTTCAGCGTCCGGTCTCGTCGTAACTAACGATTGGACCGGCGGCCGGGGAGGCCGAATGATGGCTTCTCCGTCAACCACCTCAGGCTGTTGGAGTTCCCGATGGCAATCGGGAATGTGTGCGGGCCTATTTCGGTCCGCTCTTTGAAAGGTTGAGCATCATGAAGAGAATCACTGGAACGGCCATCGGCCTCTGCCTGCTGGCCGCATCACAGACAATCGCTCAGGCACCGGAAAAGCAGGCGGTCGAGACCAAGACGCTGCAGACGCTTCCCGGGGCGACCCTGAAGACCGAGACTCAGTCCGTTTTGGGAACCGTCAAGGAGTACGAGGCCGGCAAGTCGATCAAGCTCTCGGGCCCGGGAGACAAGTCCTACTCGTTCGACCTCAGCGGTGACGCCAAGGTGGACGGAACCATCGTCGTCGGCCAGATGGCGACGGTCAAGTACACGAAGGGAACCGACGGCAAGGAATCGGTCGTCGCGGTCTCCGAGGCTACGGCCAACGCCGTTACGGCAGCCGATGCTCCGAAAATGCATTCGGAGTCGGTGACGAAGGAGAGCGGCCCGACGGCGAGCACGAAGACGACCACGGAAACGGTCGTCGGAACCATCAAGGAATACGAAGAGGGCAAGTCGATCAAGGTGACGGGACCCAAGAAAAAGGACTACAGCTTTGATCTCACCGACATGGACGCTCTGAAGAAGTCCGTCAGCATCGGCGAGCGCGTCAAGGTCACGTTCACGAAGTCCGACACGGGAAACAAGGTCACGACGATCGTTGCGTATCCGGCCAAGGCCTGACGAGCCGCATCATGAAGAAATTTCTTACGCTCGGCTCGCTGCTCGCGGTGGGAATCGTCGGCCTATCGCTCGGTTGCCAGAAGAAGGAAACATCGACCACCACGGAAACGACGAGCACCCGAGAGGCTCCGGCGCCTTCGGGGACGCCTCAGACGACGACGTCGACGACGACCACCACCGTGGATTCCCCGACTCCCGCGCCGACTCCGAAGTAATTCTCTTTCCAGTCCATCGCGACGCGTCCGCGCCGGGATCATCTCCCGGCTTTTTTTTTGGCGCCGCGGCGGATCCGCCGGGTCCCGGGCCGACCGGCCGGCCGGCTCGCGCGGCGGGTCGTCGTCTTCGGGGCGCCGGCCTCGGTGTGCGGCTGCCGGCGAGGAGTGAGTCTGACCTCGCGGAGAAACGAGGCCAGGAGGGGAGAGGGATCGTCCTGGCGGTAGACCACTCCGGATTCGGTGAACACTCCCTGGTCCTCGATGGGCCGGAAGACGACCCCCGGCGTCGCGCGCTCCTGGATCGCCGGGTCGACGAGGGCAATCGTCAGACCCGCGGCGACCATCCCCAGCACGGTTTCGGTCGAGGGAAGGCCGCCTTCCATCGTGATCGGCGGCCCGAATCCGGCTCGCTGGAAAATCGTCAGCAACTGGTCGTAGCTGCCCGGCGACAGGTGCCGGGGCCAGAGCGTGTAGGCCTCCTTGGACAAATTCCGCAGCCCGATGCGGGGCCGCCGCGCCATGGGATGCTGTTCGGAGATCGCGACCACGAGATCCTCGCGTCCGGTCACCTCGCTGACGACGCCCTCCGCTTCGATCGGCAGTCCCACGAATCCGATGTCGATGCGGCCGCCCCGCAGTGCGGCGATCTGGTCCTCGGGCGTGAGGTTCTGGAACATGACCTCGACCGAGGTGGCTTGCTCACGGAAGAGCCGCAGGGTCCTGCCGAGAAACGCCCAGTCCGTTTCCGGGGAAATGCCGATCACTATTTTCCGGGATTCCTCGCGCGCCGTCTCTCTCGCCAACCCGGCCGCGCGCTCGGCCGCGGTGAGGATCTCGCGCGCCTCCTGGAGAAACCGCTTGCCGGCCGGAGTGAGCTCGACGTGCCGCTTGACGCGCCTGAGCAGGTCGACCTTGAGCTCTTTTTCCAGATTACGGATCTGCTGGCTCAGGGACGACTGCGAGGTATGCAGGCGGTTCGCGGCACGGCCGAAATGGAGCTCTTCCGCAACCGCGACGAAGTAGCGAAGATGGCGAAGCTCCAATGAAAACCCCTCTCATCGTTGATTGTTCTCGATTCTATCGGAACAAACGATTGGACCCGGGGCAGCCAGGCGGCCATGCTCTTTTCCCGGGATCCCAAGACCGGCGCGGTGTTGGATCGGTTTCCCGACCCCGGTGAAGGGTACGAATGATGAAGAAAAAGGGTCGCGCACTTGAGGCTCCGGTGTCTCCGAGGGACCACGTCCGGGGATCCCCGCTCGCGAAGGTCACCCTCGTCGGCTATGGGGACTTCACATGTCCGGACTGTGCGAAATCATATCGGGCGGTCAAGAAGATTCAGACCGCAATGGGCTCTCGCCTCCGATACGTCTTCCGCAGCTTTTCTCAAGACCCGCTCGACGAAAAGTCCGAGGGCCTCGCCGAGGCCGCCGAGTCCGCGGGGGCCCAGGGTAAGTTCTGGGAGATCCACGACCGGATGTTCGAGAACCAGGGCGCTTCGACGCAGGCTCAGTTGGCGAAGCACGCCGAAGCCGTCGGACTGGATGCCCGTCAGTTTCGACAGGACATGCGGGGACACGTGCACCTGGCGAGGGTTCGCGTGTTGAGGAAGGGCGGCGTTCGGAGCGGCGTCGTCCAGGTGCCAACCTTCTTCATCAATTCCCTGCAACACGAGAGTGCCTTCGGTCTGGCCACGCTGCTCCCGGCAGTCCAGGCTGCGGCAGGCGTCTCGTGACGAGGCGACCCCGGACCCGAATTCTGGCGAACCCGCCGGGGACGAGTCTTGCCCCCTGGGGCAGCGTGCAGAGCTTTCGGCAAATCGGAGGACCCATGGACGAAACGCGCAATTTCGAGGGGTCGAGTGAGGAAGCGAAGCAGCCGAACCACCGGGATGCTCAGGGGTTCAAGGAGAATCCGGCGCCTCAAGGACTGAAGACGCCGCCTCCATTCAAGGAGGGCGAGGACTCGGGCGAATGGACACGGGGAGGGGGTTCCGATCCGAGTCAGGGTGGTGAAGGAGCCGCTCGAGGCAAGCCCTCCAATCCGTAGCCGACCTCCGGAGGTCGTGGGCCCGAAGCCCGAAGTCGCGGGTCTGCTAGAATCAGCGGGCCTCTGGACGATGCCCTCGATCGCTCGGAGGTCTCGAAACCATCGAATTAAACGATTGGACCCGCTCGGACCGGCGCCCCATGATCGAGGTGCCCGCCGGATTCCAGTGCGAGGCCAGCATGGGGCTCACGTGACGACCACCAATAGACAAGTCCGAGGATTCGCTCGGCAGAACTCTGTCGACAGGCCCGCCGAGCTCGGCAATTCCATGCGGGAGCGCCGGAGAAACTGGGTCAACATCGTCTTCCTTTCTCTGACTCCGGTCATTGGCGTCGTGGGCACCGCGGCCTATGCCATCGCCTACGGGGTCCGCTGGTGGGAGCCCGCGCTCTTTCTCGCGCTCTTCGGCCTCGTGAGCTTTTCCGTGACGGCGGGCTACCACCGCTGCTTCGCGCACAAGACCTACGTCTGCCACCCGGCCGTTCAGGCCTTCTATCTCTTCTTCGGGGCGATGGCCCTCCAGAATTCCGCCCTGAAATGGTCTTCGGACCATCGCGAGCATCACCGATACGTGGACCGGGACTGGGATCCGTACAACATTCAGCGAGGCGGCCTCTGGGCGCACATTCTCTGGCTCTTTTACGCGGAGCCGCCCGAGCGCCGATACGACAACGTCCCCGACCTTCAGGCGAACCGCCTGGTTCGCTGGCAATACCGTTTCAACGGCGCCATCGGCCTCATCGCGGGTCTGGGGATACCGACTCTGATCGGCGCCTTCTTCGGGCGCCCCGTCGGAGGGCTTCTCTGGGGCGGATTTCTGAGGATCGTGGTGATCCACCACACGACGTTCCTCGTCAATTCCGTGGCGCACCTCTACGGCACCCGGCCCTATACGGAGGCCAGCTCCGCGCGCGACAACGCGCTGCTCTCCATCGTCACGAACGGCGAGGGGTACCACAATTTCCACCACAAGTTCCCCTCCGACTATCGCAACGGCGTGCGCTGGTACCAGTGGGATCCCACGAAATGGCTCATCGCGCTGCTAAAAATCGCGGGCCTCGCCAGCCATCTCTCCAGGACGCCCGAATCCGTCATCGAGAAGACGCGTCTCCGGATACGCTCCGGCGTCGAAGCCTGAGGGTCGCGGAAGAGGCGGACCTCGTCGAGTATCGGAAACTGCTTCAGCGCGTTCGCGAGGCCATCGCGAAAACCCTCGTCAAGACCTTCCAATCCTCCGCGATCGATCGCTCGAACATTCCAGAGTGATCGAAACAGACTATTGGACGTGCCTCAGAGCGGCCGGACATGCTGCACTCGGTCGAACCGGGCGGCATCAGGCCGGCGCGGTGTCTTCCGTGATTGCCGGATTGCTCGTCGGTGGTCATGGACAGAAAAAGGTTCATCATGTTTGAAGAGAAACGCGAACTGACGGCGGATCCGGGTTCTCATCCGGTTGGCACCGGGGTGGGAGCCGCGGGCGGCGCGGCGACCGGCGCCGTCGTGGGTGCGGCCCTGGGTGGTCCCGTCGGCGCAATTGCCGGAGCCGCCCTTGGGGGAGTCGCCGGATCTGCGGCCGGACACAAGGCCGGCGAAGTCCTCAATCCGGCGCCGAAGACGCTCTGAGGCAATTCCGGAAAAAATGAAATGAAGTGTTCCCTCGGGGTCAGCCATCCTGTGATGACTGACCCCAGGAGTTTTTCAAGCGGTCTCCGCAGTAAGCAGGCACCTTCATGAGCAGCCAAGCCGTTCACGCGATCACGGGTCGGATTCTTCGCCACTGGACCATCGACCGCCCGGAGGTTGACGGGGGATCCCAACGGCCGGCTCCGGCTCTGCCGTACTCAGAGCCGCTCGACGGCGACCCGGTCGCCCTCCTCGCGTCCAAACTCGCGCGCCTCAAATCCGATCTCGCTCGCCGCTCCAGCTGACGTCATCACCGCGCACGCGCGCGACCCGGCTCGATCCGTTCCGTCACTCCGGGGTCTCGATCCCGACGAAACAAACGATTGGATTTGCCTGAGCCGGGGCCACATGCTCGGTTCGGTTGACTCGGGAGTTCGCTCACGGAGTCCAACCGCAAGGGAGAACGAAGATGAAGAAATTCGCAGTACGAGCCTCGATCGTCATCGCGGCGATGCTCGGCCTTGCCGCTCAGGCGGCGCGGGCGCAGGTCAACGTGAATGTGACGATCGGGGGGTTTTACGACGAGCTGTCTCCGTATGGCCGGTGGGTCGACTGTCAGTACGGCCAGTGCTGGCTGCCCGGAAACGTCGCCGCGGACTGGCAGCCGTACAGCAACGGCCAGTGGATTTCCACGGAGTACGGATGGACCTGGGTTTCCAACGATCCCTGGGGGGGCAACCCGTACCACTACGGGACCTGGGCCTCGATTCCCGGTTATGGTTGGTCCTGGGTGCCCGGAACCGTCTGGGCGCCGGCGTGGGTGACGTGGAGCTACAGCAACAACTACGTCGGCTGGGCGCCCCTTCCGCCAACCGTCGTCTTCGGTGCTTCGGGTTACTCCGGCAGCCCCATCGTCGTGAGCCGAGCGCAGTACGTCTTCGTGCCCACGAATCGCTTCGTTGGCATGAACGTGACGAGCGTGCGCATTCCGGCGCAGCAGAGCGCGGAGATATTCCGGCAGACCAGGCCGGTTACTGGCTTTGCGGTGTCGGGTGGGATCGTCCGGAATACGGCCCTTCCGATGGAGACCATCCAGCGTGCGACCGGGTCCAGGATCGAGACGAGAAGCATCCAGACCGCCGGGACGGCGCCACGGGCCGTGTCGGCCGGCAGTGCGCATCTTTCCGTCGTGGCGCCGCCGCGCGAGGTGAAGGCCGCCGTGGCCGGCCGACCGCAGGCCGTGTCCCGCACCGTCGAGATTTCAAAGGAACAGAAGCACGTCAACGCGCCGGTCGATCGCCAGTCCGCGAGTGCGACGGCTTCGAAGGCGCACGAGCCGCCGCCCGGCCAGCCGGCTGAGTCCCTGGCGGCGCGCCCGCAGGCGCCCCGGCCCAAGCCCGAGGCGGGTCAGCAGGCCGATCACGCCTCGAAGCCGAAGCCCAGGGCCGTGAAAGAAAAGCCGCCCGAGAAATCGCACGGCCAGCCCGCCGAGGCGCCGACCGCGCACGGGCAGGCGCCGCCGCCCAGACCCGAGGCGGGCCGGCCGGCCGAGCAGGGCTCCAGGCCCAAGGCGCAGTCCGGAAACGAAAAGCCGGTCGAGAATGACAAGAAGCCGGACGGAGAAAAACCCTGAAGCACGTACCCGTCGGGAATTTCCGCTCGGTCGATGTCTCGGAGCAGAACGAGGAAGCCACCGCTTCGCATTCGGTCGCAAGGGCGACACTTCAGGTGATCCTCGTCCTGCTCGGGGCAGCGGCCGGGCTTTGGGCCTTGTATCGCCTGAGAGGCATTCTCTTCCTTCTGGTGCTGGCCGTCCTTTTTGCCTATCTGGTCGCGCCTCTGGTTCGGATGCTGCGCCGGCCGATCCCCGTCGCGGGGCGCCGCTTCGTGCTTTCGCTGCCGCTGGCAATCGGCATGATCTATCTGACGATCTTCGGATCCCTGGCGCTGGCCGTCGTTCTGCTTCTTCCGGTCCTGAATCGTGAAATCGCAGAGCTCGCCAGGGAAACCCCAGGCTACCTCGCGCGGGCACAGGACCAGTGGCGCGTCTGGCAAGCGGGCTATCAGCTCCAGGTGCTTCCCGGAGATGTGCGCGGAGTCATCGATCGGGCGATGAGCCAGGGAGCGATCGCAGGCGAATCGTACGTGACGGGAGACCTGCTTCCGCGAATCGGGAACTGGCTGGCGTTCCTGCCCTGGCTGATGCTCGTGCCGATTCTGGCATTCTTCCTTCTCAAGGACGCCCGGCTCGGGCGGGATTTCGCGCTGCGGATTCTTCCCCGGGGGCGCCTGCGATCGCGCGGGGTCCGTTTTCTGAGTGAGCTCAACGAAACGCTGGCGTCGTACGTTCGGGCACAGGTCACGGCGTGCCTCCTCATCGGAGTCGTCTGCACGATCGGGTTCGTCGCGATCGGCGTCCCGTACGCGATCGTTCTCGGGGTTGCGGCCGGTCTGCTCGAATTCGTTCCCCTCGCGGGTCCGCTGACGGTGGGCATACTGGCCGCGAGCTTCGCCGCATTTCACTCGTACGAGCAGGTCCTGTCGGTCGTGCTTTTTCTCGTCGTGCTCCGAGCCGTGCAGGATTACGTCGTGTATCCGAAGATCGTCGGCAGAGGCGTTCACCTGCATCCTCTCGCCGTCATCCTTGCCATTCTTTGCGGCGCGGAGCTCGGAGGGCTCACCGGGATCTTTCTCGCGATCCCGGCCGCCGCCGTCCTGACCGTGACCTATCGCCACCTCCGCAAACATCAGGCGGCCGAGGCTCTCGCCGATTCGGCATAGAGAACGACCGCCTCCTCCTCACGCGCGCTGCAGGCGTGACGGTCAAGCGCTCGCGGGTCCGAACTCGAGCGAAACAAACGATTGGACCGGCGAGGCGGCGAGCGACAGCATGAGGATCCGGCGATCCAACGGACACGACGCGTCCGACAACGTCGAGTCCCGAGGAACGCGCGGAGATTAAAAGGAGGTCCCATGTTGTTGACGATCGGAATCGTTCTCCTGGTTCTCTGGGCCCTGGGTCTGTTCGCGTTTCACGTCACGGCATCCTTCATCCACGTGTTGGTCGTGCTGGCGATCATCGCCATCGTGATGCACCTCGTGAGGGGAAACCGCGTCGCCGTCTGATTGGCTCCAATCGGTCTCCATGGCGTGTCTCTCGACCCGGATGTGCCGGTTCGAAGGATCCGCTCCGAAAGTTCAGAGGAAAACCATGCATCGTCTTAATCGAAGACTCCTGACGGTCGTCGCCGGTCTGAGCCTCGCTCTCCTGGTTGCGGGCTGCTCGACGACCCAGACCGCGGGCCGCCAGATCGACGACACCTCCATTCACGCGGCCGTCTCGGCGAAGCTGACGGGCGAGCGCTTCTCGAACATCGTCAACATCGACATCAACGTCACCAACGGTGTGGTGACGCTCGCCGGGGAGGTTCCGAACGCCGAGGTCTCTGCCGACGCGCAGCAGGAAGCGGGCAAGGTCTCCGGGGTCGTCCGTGTCATCAACAACCTCCAGGTCAAATCGCCACCCGTCGCCTGATCCTCTCCGCTTCCATCTCACAGGCCGAGCCGTCAATGGGCTCGGCATTTTTTTGGACGGAAATCGTGAGCTCCGCCGCCCTTTCGGTGCAGGGCCGGCTGCGCTCGACCCGTCGAAGAGTCGACCGCTGGCGCGGAAGAGACGCGTGGTCTCGGGCAACCCGCGCCGCGGCGGTTCTTTTCGTCGTACGCTGAAGAGCCCAAGGGCTGCGAAGGAGGCATCCGTGAGACGGAGTCGAGTCTCGCGCGGTCGGATCGAGGGGATTCTCGCCGCTGTTCTCTTCGGCATGGTCGGGGTCGCGTTCGCGTCGGAAGACCCGCGAGCGGCCGCGCCGGCGGCGCAGATCGAACGGATGGAGCGGGAGTGGGCGCAATGTTTCGTGACCGGCGTGCCGGGCGCCGCCCGGGACTTCATTGCCGACGACTTCGTGGGAGTGTCGTCGAAGGGCGTTCGGTACGGGAAGGCGCAGGGTCTCGAGGACATCGCCGACAGCAAGGGCAAGTTCCGGTCGTTCGTCGTCCGCGAGATTACCGTGCGGGTCTACGGGGACGACGCCGCGGTCGCCCAGGGAGCGGACGAATGGGAAACGGTCGACGGGAGCAAGGGCTCCGCCCTCTGGACGGACACCTGGGTCCGCAAAGGCGGAAAGTGGCAGATCGTGGCGGCGCAGGATACTCCTCCGGGCAGCAAGCCCTAGTCTCCCGGGGCGACCGCGTATCGGTGCTACGCTTTCGTCATGCGTTTGCGTACTTCGCTCATCACGATCTTCGGGGCACTCCTTGCATGCGTGGCCGCGGCGGGACCGGCGGGATCGGGCTACGACAAGCCGCCGCAGAACGTTCTCGACGTGCTCCACGCGCCCTGGACGCCGAGCCCGTCCGTCAGCCCGACTCGCGACCGGATTCTTCTCGTGTCGTGGGTTCGCTATCCGCCCATCGCGCAGGTTGCCGAGCCGTTCCTGAGACTCGCGGGCGTGCGCGTTGAGCCTCGGACGCGGCGGAAGCACGACACGCCGGGAGGCTATGGCATCGCGCCGTGCGCGCAGACGCTGACGCTCGTGGACGTGGCCACCAGCCACGAGGTCCCCGTGACCCTGCCCGCGGGCGGCTGCGTGGACGGAATGCAGTGGTCCGCCGATGGAAGGCGATTCGCGTTCCGGAACACCTCGAAGGACGCGGTCGAGCTCTGGATCGGCGACGCCGCGACGGGCGCGATCCGGCGCCTGGGCAATGCGCGGCTGAATCCGATGTTGGGAAACTCGCTCCAGTGGATGCCCGATCAGAAGGCCCTGCTGGTGAAGCTCGTGCCCTCGAACGCCGGAGCGCCGCCGGTGGCGGAGGTCGAGGCCGACGGCCCCAGCATCCAGGAGACCACGGGCGAGAAGGGCGAGAGCAGCACGTACGAGACGCGCGACACGCTCACGGGCAAGCACGACGAAGACCTCTTCGACTACTACGCCTCGAGTCAGCTCGCGCTCGTGGATGCCGGCTCAGGCGCGATCCAGCCGATCGGCGCTCCGGCGATCATCACCGGCGTCGAGCCCTCGCCCGACGGCCAGAACCTGCTCGTCGAGACGATTCACAAGCCGTATTCGTACGTCACGACGTACCCGAATTTCGCCCATGACGTCGAGATCTGGGATCGGAGCGGGCACAGGATTCAGACTCTCGCGAAGCTGCCGCTGGCGGACCGCGTGCCCATCGCGGGGGTGCCGACCGGGCCGCGCGATTTCGAGTGGCGTCCGACCGAACCGGCGACGCTCGTCTGGGCCGAGGCGCTCGATGGTGGCGACTGGAACGTCACCGTGCCGAAGCGCGACAAGGTCATGACGCTGGCCTCGCCGTTTGCGGGTAAGCCCGCCGAGATCACGCAGGTCGAGCAGCGGTTCAACGGTTTCGAATGGGGCGAGCGCCGCGGCGAGGCCTTGCTGCGCGAGTACGACGAGAATAAGCACTGGTCGCGCACGTTCCTCGTGGACGTCGAGCGTCCGGAGTCGAAGCCCGTCCTGCTCTGGGACATCTCGAGCGACGAGCGCTACCAGGATCCGGGCCGCCCGGTCTACAAGGCCCTTCCGAACGGCCGGTGGGTGATACGCCAGGACGGTGGGGCCATCTTCCTGGACGGCGAGGGCGCGTCCACCGAAGGCGACCGCCCGTTCCTCGACCGCTTCGATCTGGCGTCGCGAAAGTCCGAGCGTCTGTTTCGCAGCGACCGGACCGCCTACGAATCGTTTCTGGCGTTCACCAGCCCGACCGACCGTACGTTTCTGACGTGGCACCAGTCGCCCTCGGATCCTCCGAACGCGATGCTGCGAACGCTCGGCAAGGCGGTGGCGTCGCCGAAGGCCGGCGAGGCGGCGATGACCTCGGCGGCGCGAGCCGTGACCCACATCCCGGATCCCACGCCTCAGGTCCGAGGGATCAAGCAGCGTCTGGTCAAGTACGCGCGTAAAGACGGGACCCATCTCTCGTTCACCCTGCTCACACCGCCCGGATACCAGGAGGGCACGCGCATCCCGGCGATCCTTTATGCGTATCCTCTCGACTACGCGAGCGCGTCGACTGCGGGACAGATCAGCGGCTCGGAGCGGGAGTTCATGCGCCTCTCCAACTACCGCCTGCTCCTTCTTTCCGGGTACGCCATCATCGACGACGCCGCATTCCCGATCGTCGGCGATCCGAAGCAGGCCTACGACACGTACCTCGACCAGCTCGTCGAGGACGCGCGCGCGGCCGTCGACACCGCCGTGGGGACGGGGGTCGTCGATCGCAACCGCATTGGCGTCACCGGCCACAGCCACGGCGCGCTGATGACGGCGAACCTGATCGCCCACACCGACCTGTTCCGCGCCGGCGTCGCGACCAGCGGCTCCTACAACAAGACGCTCACGCCGTTCGGATTCCAGAACGAGCGCCGCTCGGTGTGGAAGGGTCAAGGCGTGTATCTCCAGGTCTCGCCGTTCTTCTTCGCCGACAAGATCAAGCTTCCCCTGCTGATCATGCACGGCACCGACGACGCGAACCCGGGCACGACTCCCCTCCAGGCCGTGAAGCTCTACGAGGCGATCCGCGGCAACGGCGGCACGGCGCGCCTGGTGATGCTGCCGCACGAGCCGCACTGGTACGCGGCGATGGAGTCCAACGAGCAGCTCGCGTACGAGGAGCTGCGCTGGTTCGACAAGTACGTCAAGAACGCGCCTCCCGTCGAGAAGGCCGCAGACCCGAAGGCCGCGGGCGCGGCGAAGCCGTAGACGGCGCCCGACTCGAGGCGGTCCTGGGCTCGCCTCCCGCGACGCGATGACTGATGGAAGCGATGCGGCGAAGATTCCGGCGGGCGTCGGTGGCTCCGGCCTCGTATGGCTGTCGCTGGCGGCGGGGTCGACCGATGCGCTCAGCTTTCTCGCGCTCCGAAATCTCTTCACGTCGGCGATGACCGGGAACACCGTACTCCTGGCCGTGGCGGTCGGCCGCGGCGATTGGACGGCCGCGACGCGCGCTTTCTGTGCTCTCGCGGCCTTCTCCCTCGGCGTCGCAATCGGCGCGGTCCTCGAAGCCGAGTGGCGAGGGGAGGCGGCGCGCACCCGAACCTTCCACCGGCTGCTGCGGCTCGAGCTCGCGATCCTCGCCGTCTGCGCCGCGCTGTGGAGCACGGGCCCCGTCCCTCTCCGCGGGCCTCGCCTCTACGCCGTCATCACGCTCTCCGCCGCGGGCATGGGAATCCAGGCCGTCGCGGCGCTGACCGCCGACTCGCGCGGCATCAGCACGATCGTCTTCACCACCGTCCTCGTCCGAATCGTCTCCCGGGTCGTCACGGGGGCCGCCCGGTTCGGCGCGGGAACCCGGGCCGTCCCGGGGTCGCTCCCTTCGCACCTCCGGACCTTCGCGGCGTATGCCGGCGGGGCGGCGCTGGCGGCCGGCCTCTGGTCCCGCTTTCTCGGCGCGATCGTTTGGCTGCCGGCCGCAGCCGTCCTGCTCGCGCTCGCGTCTTCCGGCGCGGCCCGCGCGGCGCGACTCGGCGGCGGGCGGCCGGCATAGCCAGGGGGATACTCGTCGGCGATGAGTGGAATGCAGATTTGCGAGATCCTCTGGGGCGCCTTTCTGGCGGTCTGGATCGTCTGGGCGATTCGGACGAAAGAAACGAAGGAGCGCGAGGGCGCCTGGTCCCGTCTCTCCTACACCGTTCTCACGATCGCGGCGTTCTTCGGGATGTTCACCGACCGCATCGCCCTCGGATGGCTCCGCATCGTCGTCTTTCCCGCAACGCTCGCGATCGAAATTCCGGGCGTCGTCATCACCCTCGCCGGAATCGCGTTCGCGATATGGGCGCGCGTCTCCATCGGCGGGAACTGGAGCAGCTCGGTCACCGTAAAGGTCGGGCACCAGCTGATTCGCACCGGGCCGTATCGCTGGGTCCGGCACCCGATCTACTCGGGCATGACTCTCGCGATGCTCGGGACCGCGCTGGAGCGGCGAGAGCTTCGCGGGCTGCTGGCCGTCGTCCTTCTCTACGCCGGCTTCAGGATCAAGAGCCGTATCGAGGAGCGCGCGATGGTGGGCGAGTTCGGCGCGGCATACGACGAATACCGCCGCGGCACGGGCGCGATCTTCCCGAGGATGCGGGTCCCCCGGCCGTGAAGAGCCCTTCCGGAGGCGAGATGGGGCCGTCTCAGCGGGCGACCGCCGTCTTTGGCCTCGGCATCGCGGCGTTCGTCACGGCGACCTTCGGCTCCGTGTGGCTCGTGCTCGGATTGTCCGACGGCAACACGACGGCCGCCATCGGTTGGATCGTCTTCTCCCTCGGTGCTCTCGTCCTTCTTGCGGCCGCGATCCGGACCATTCGAACCGGGAAGGCGCTGATGGCGGCGCACCCTGCCGGGCGGGACGACTTCTGGGCGAGCCGGCGCCGGCGCTTCGGGCTCGTCATGACCCTGGAAGGCGTCGGATGCGGCCTCATCGTTCTCCTGACGAACGTCTTCCACCGGACCGACCTGCTGGCGGCGGGGATCAGTCTCGTCGTCGGCATTCATTTCCTACCCATGGCGAGCCTGTTTCGCTTCAATGCTTACCGCGCGACGGGCATCGCGATCGTCGCCGGCGATCTCCTCATCGGAATGTTCGCGAGGAAGGAGGCCATGGCGGCCTGCGTCGGCCTCGCGACGGGGACCATTCTCTGGGCCACCGCGATCTACGCGCTTCGCCGTTCCCGCGAGTTCGTCCAGCGCGAGTGAATCCGCGATTCGCGCGCCGTGTCACTCGCAGCGCAGGGCCGACATCGGATCGACGCGCATCGCCCGCCGCGCCGGGACGTAGCAGGCGAAGAGCGCGACGGCCGTCAGCAGCAGGGCGACGCCCCCGAACGTGACCGGATCCGTCGCGCCGACGCCGTAGATCATCTTCGCCAGCAGCCGCGTCAGCCAGAACGCCGCGAGGATCCCGGCGCCGATGCCGGCGAGCGCGATCCGCATTCCCTGGCCGAGGACGAGCTGCAGGACGTCGCCCCGGGTGGCGCCGAGGGCCATCCTCACCCCGATCTCGCGCGTCCGCTGCGCCGCGAGATACGCGATCACGCCGTAGACGCCGATCGCCGAAAGCGCGAGCGCCAGGGCCGAGAGGATGCTGAGGAGAATCATGGCCATCCGCTGCCGCGCGATCGAGCTCGCGACGACCTCTTCCAGCGGGCGGAACTGGTACATCGCGGCGGTCGCGTCGAAGCGCGAGGCGGCCTGGCGGATTCCCGTCGCCGCATCGAGCGGCGGCCCCTCCGTCCGCGCGACGAACCCGACGCCGTTCGCGATGAGGCTCCAGAATTTGTCCGGCAGCTGAAACAGCGGCACGTAGATCTCGGCCTGCAGGCTCTGGTGCTGGGCGTCGCCGAGTCCCCAGTGCTCGACGTGCCCCGCGACGCCGACGATCTCGGGGTTCATGCCGAGGAGGGCCACGTGGATGCGCTTTCCCACCGGGTTCTCGCCCGGGAAATGCTTGCGCGCGAACGCCTCGTCGATCACGGCCACGTCCGGCGCGCGCTCGTCGTCCCGGTCCGTCAAGAACCGTCCGGCACGCAGGGGGATCCGCATCGCGGGGAGGTATCCCGGTGTGACCAGATAGAAGAGGCTCTGCGGCATTTCACTCAGGTTCTCCGGCTTCGGCCGGTCGTCGCGCCAGAACGGCACCTCGGAATCTCCGGACATCGGCAGCGACCCTCCGATGAGCGAAGCGTGCGTCACGCCCCGGACGCCTTCGACCGCGCGCAGCGCCGCCCGATACTTCGCGCGCAGATCGGCCGCGGTCCGGTCCGGACCGGGAGTCAGCGAGATGGAGAACGACAGCGCGTGCCGCGGGTCGAAGCCAGGATCGATCGACCAGAGCGCCCGGAGGCTGCGGATCATCAGGCCGGCCCCGACCAGGAGCACCAGCGCCATGCCGATCTCGGCGGCCACGAACACGCTCTGCGTGCGCCGCCGCGCGCCGCTCGATCCCCGGCCGCCGGCCTTCAGCGTCTCCTGCAGGTCGGGCCGCAGCAGCCGGAGGGCGGGCGCCAGGCCGAAAAGGATCCCGGTCAGCGCGGAGATCCCCAGTGTGAAGAGCAGGACACCGGCGTCGAGGCCGATCTCCTCCGAGCGCGGCAGGGCGTCGGGCAGCGCGGCCAGGATTGCCCGCGTGCCCCACTTCGCCAGGATCGCACCCAGGAACCCGCCGACCAGCGCGAGCAGGACGCTTTCGGTCAGAAGCTGCCGCACGATGCGAAAGGCATTGGCGCCGAGGGCCGCGCGCACGGCGAACTCCCGGCTGCGTCCGGTCGCGCGCGCGAGCAGCAGATTGGCGACGTTGGCGCACGCGATCAGGAGCACGAAGCTGACGGCGCCGAGAAGCACCAGCAGGATTCCCTCGACGTCGCCCACGACGTCCTTCTTCAGCGGCACGACGTTGATCGCCGATCCCTTGTCCGCGTCAGGGTAGGCCTTCTCGAGGTCCCTCGCGATGCGGTCCATGTCCGCCTGGGCCTGCGCCGTCGTGACTCCCGGCTTGAGGCGGCCGACCACCCGCATACCCATGCCGACCCGCCGGTCCCGGAACGTTTCGTCGGTCCACTGGCCGATCGGGACGTAGACGTCCGCGTCGTCCGAAACGGTCAGGCGTTCCGGCGCCACGCCCACGATCGTGTAGGGCTTGCCGTTGAGCGTGATCGTCCTCCCGGCGACGTCCGGCGCGCCCCCGAACTTACGTTTCCAGAGCCCGTCGCCGAGGACCGCAACGGGCCCGGCCCCGGGCCGATCCTCCTGCGCCGCGAAAGTCCGGCCGAGGATCGGCCGGACCCCAAGCACCGGGAAGAACTCGGCGGACACCATGCAGGCGCGCAGCCGCTCCGCCTCGCCCGAGCCGGTCAGGTTGAAGTCGTCCGAGCGATAGGCGCCGAGGGCCGAGAACGTCGCGTTGGCCCGCTGCCAGTCGAGGAAGTTCAGGTAGGTGACGGAGGCCTTCGCGAACCGCTCCGTGCGCGTGTAGACGGAGTGGAGCTGGTCCGGCGCCGGGAAGGGCAGGGGGTGGAGCAGCACGCCGCTGACCACCGAGAAGAGCGCCGTGTTCGCGCCGATCCCGAGCGCCAGCGTGATCACCGCCACGGCCGTGAATCCGGGGTTTCGGACGAGCACCCGCATTCCGTATCGGATGTCCTGCCACAGGTTGCGCACCTGGTCCTCCTTCGCGGATCCGGGACGGCCCGGTCGCCTGCTCGACCAGTACGCACCCCGGCGCGCGATGTTCCCGGCGGAAGATCAGGAGGTTCGGGGTCCAGAACCGGGCGCCCCCGTCGTGGAAAGATTAAAGCGCTTCGGGCCGTGATTTTTCCCTGCCCCGCCGCGAATCACGGACTGAACGGGAAATCCTGCCCGGACGGATGGAGGAACACGAAGGCGATGTCGGCATCAGGTCTGGCAGAGCGATTTCAGGCCCGAATCGAGGAGCACAAGGGAATCCTCTACCGGATCTGCAACTCCTATTGCCGCAACCGGGACGACCGCGATGATCTCGCCCAGGAGATCGTGGTCGCTCTCTGGCGGTCCTTTCCGTCCTTCGACGAGGGCCGGCGGTTCTCGACCTGGATGTACCGGGTGGCGCTCAACGTCGCGATCTCCTTCTATCGCCGCGATGCGACGAGACGGCGAGTCGTCATCGCCGACGGCGACCACCTTCTCGAGACCGCCCGCGAGCCGGAGCGTCCACCCGACGAGATCCGGATCCTCTCGGAGTTCATCGGCCGCCTCGACCCGCTCCACAAGGCGCTCGTGCTCCTCTACCTGGAGGGGCACAGCCAGGGAGAAATCGCGCAGGTCCTGGGGATCACCGAAACCAACGTCGCCACCCGGATCGGCCGGGTCAAGGAACGGTTGAAGCGAGAGCTCCGGCCGACGGAGCCCGAGCGAAAAGGAGAACGCCATGACGGATCTCGATGAGCTGAGGGATAAGTGGATCGAGCACGACCGCAAGCTCGATGCGATCCTGCGAGTCAACGAACGGCTCCTGGCCGCTCCGAGGCTGAATCGGGCGCGGTCGGCGATGCGGGGCCTCGGCGCTCTTCTCGCCGCGGAAGCGCTGATCCAGCTCGCCGTGGTCGTGGTCCTCGGCAACTTCGTCGCCGAACACTGGACGCAGCCGCGCTTCGCGCTCCCGGCGGCCGCCGTCGACGCGATCGCGATCGGCCTGCTCATCGCCCTGGTGCGTCAGGCGGTGCTCGCCTTCGGGATCGACTACGGAAAGCCGGTCACGATACTGCAGAAGGATCTCTCGGCGCTGCGCATCCTGCGGATCCGATACATCCAGTGGATTCTGCTGACGGCCGTGGCCGTGTGGGTCCCGCTGCTCATCGTGACGATGAAGGGGCTCTTCGATCTCGACGCCTACGTCCTGTTTGGGACCGCCTACCTCGCGGCGAACCTGCTGCTCGGGCTCGCCCTCGTTCCGCTCGGCATCTGGGCAGCCCGCCGGTTCGGGCCCCGCCTCGGTGCGATCCCTTTCGTCCGCCGGATCACGGACAGCATCTCGGGACACAGCCTGAGGACGGCGATGGCGTCGATGGCGGAGCTTTCCGAGTTCGAAAAGGGCGAGGCCGCCTGAAGGCCCGGCCGGCCCGAGGGCCGGCCGCAACGCGTCGAACGCTCGTCCGCGCTCAGTTCCACTGCAAGCCGAGCGCCTTCGCGATGAAGATCGCCATCTGGCGCCGGGTCACGAAGCTGTCGGGGCAGTAGACCGGCGGCGGGAAGGGCGGATTTCCGCCGCACCCTCCGGTGATGCCGGACGCCAGCAGGGCCTGGATGTACTGGTATCCCTGGTCGTTGGTGGGGACGTCGTTGAACGACGGCGTGGCGGGCGCCGGGCTGACCTGGAGCACGTAGCGGACGACGGCGCCCGAGATCGACGTCGTGCCGTCGTGAGTCGGGGCCGTGGCCTGGAGGATGAACTGCGTCCCGTCGTTGCTGATCGTGAACGGGGCGCCGAGGGTGACGGTCGTGAAGCTGCAGCCGAGTGAGCCGGAGCTCGCGGTCGAGCCCAGGACGTCGATCGACTCGCCGGTGTAGCCGGAGGACAGCACCTGGAACTGCAGGTCGGAGGCCGCGCTCGTATCGCACCAGTCGAACTCGACGCCGCTGACGAGAGCACCCGACGGGAGCTGCGGCACGGCGACGAAGATCCCCGAGCCGCTGGCGTTGGTCGGGTAGCGCGAGAACACGGGCGAGGAGAAGTTCAGGTCCGAGTAGGTCATCGTCGAATCCATCGGGGAAAAGCTGCTGAAGCCCACCCGCTGATACGAAAACGAGCTCCCGAACGTCTCGGCCTTCTCGAGTCCCGAGACTTCCTGCCCGACCGCACCAGCGGAGATCAGCCCGACAGCGAGACTTCCAAGCGCGACGATCCATTTCCGTTGCATTGACCGGCTCCTTTCGAGCGTAGGTTTGAATCTGCTTGCGATGACCGGAAGGCTCATGGCAGCGAAAACGTCTTGACCAGGAACACGGCCATCTGTCCGCGCGTGACCGCGCTCGACGGGCAGTAGCGCAGCGGACCCGTGGCGCATCCGCCCGTCACGCCTTCGTGGTAGAGCTGCTCGATCCAGTCGACGGCGAAGGCGGGCGTCGGCGAACACTCGACGTCTGCGAACACGCCGGTGCATGCCGGGGGCGCGTAGCTCGAGCCATGCTCGGTCTTCAGGAGAAAGACCGCCATCTGCGCGCGCGTCACCGGGCCGTCGGGGCAGTAATCCCCGCCGCCGCATCCGCCGGTGATGCCCTCCCCGTGGAGCTGCTCGATCCAGTCGACGGCGAAGGCCGGCGCAGGCGTGCATTCGACGTCGGGAAAGACGCCGGTGCACGGCGGCGGCGTGTAGCTCGCGCCGTGCTCGCTCTTGAGCAGGAACACCGCCATCTGGGCGCGTGTGACGTCGCTGTTGCGGCAGTAGTTGCCGCCTCCGCAGCCCCTTGTAACGCCGTCTCGAGCGAGGGTGTCGACGTAGGAATGAAACGCGTCGGCGGGAGGCACGTCGAGAAAATCCAC
Source organism: uncultured Acidobacteriota bacterium (assembly GCA_963736455.1). Classification (GTDB taxonomy): domain Bacteria; phylum Acidobacteriota; class Thermoanaerobaculia; order UBA5066; family Gp7-AA6; genus DAHUXD01. Next base: position 2,007,643 of record CAVTON010000001.1, on the reverse strand, counting down.
TTGCACGGCCGTCGGAGCGGCCGCCGCGGCACAGGCCCCGAGCGTCGCGGTGACGGAGAGGACCATCGTCGTTCCGGGCGGACCGGCGTTGAACTGGATCTGGTGCGTTCCCTGGCCGGACGTGATGGCGCCGTCGGTCAGAGTCCACGCATACACGGCGCCGCTCGTGTCGGGGACGCTCGCGGATACGCCGGTCGCGCCGACGACGACCGAGATCGGAGCGGTGATCGACGGGGAGGCGAGGCCGCACGAGGGCGGAGTCCAGAATCCGCCGTGGAGCGTGTAGGCGCCGCCGGTCAGCGTGCCGGCGTCGGACTGGCCGGTCGTCTCGCCGAGCGAGTAGGAGCCGGCGGCTTGAAACGTCGTGCCCCCGCCGGCAATGACCGACGACGTCATGGTGTACGGGCCGCCGGATTGGGCGAAGAGCGGCGGTGTCGCGGCGAAGGCGACCACCGCGAGGATTCGAGCGAGAGGCTTCACGGCCGCCTCCTCACTTCTGGTTGGGGAGGTGGCGCTCCGGCTCGTTCCAGCCGGGCCGCCGGTCCCAGCCCAGCCGGTGCGCGGTCTCGGCGTTGACCGTGCCGTCGTCGTTGAGAATCTTGTTCGCCTTGAGACGCCGGACGGCTTCCGGCGGGAGCTTCGCCAGCCAGGTGTCGGAAGACCGGCGGGGAACGAAGAGGAAGTTGTTCCTGAGATCCTTGTAGTCCTCGTAACCCTTCCGAATGCCGTTGACCATGTAGTCGAAGTCCACGTCGGCCGAGCCCTGGAAAACGATCTTGTCCAGCGACTTCGACATGCACACGATGATCGCCGGGCTCCCCGCCGGTGTCGCGATTGCCGTGAGACCTCGATCCGCCGAGATCAAGCGGAAGCTTTCGGGGACCTCCACCTCCGCGTAGCCTCCGACCAGGTGTGAGGTTCCTCGGAAGAACGTGCCGGCCTCGGGGCCTTCGAGTGCGCTGTAGGTAATCTGCTTCGAAGGGTCGGTGGGATCGGGCGCCGCAAAGTGCTTGTCGCCAAAAACCCAGAGGTCGGTGTGAATCTCTGCGGAGTTGCTCACGTTGAGCACGCCGTCCGCCATGACGGCGTCCGTTCCGGTTGAGCAGAACTCGTCGGAGCACTGCGAAGTTCCGGCGCCGTGAACACCGTTGCCCGTCCCGCCGCCCTGGCCGTCGCCCGACGCGCTTCCGAAGACGCCATCGCCCTGGGCAGCGAATCCCGCCACCCCGGTTCCGTTGTTGGTCGATCCGTAGACGCCGAAACCGTTGGCGGTGTTGATCCCCGCCACGCCGGAGTTGCCGTTGTCCGGCGTGTCGCCGTGGACACCGTCTGCGGCCTGGCTGTGCCCGTAAACGCCCCAACCGAGATTGCTGTTGCCATGGACGCCGGTTCCTCCGCCGCTGGTCCCGTAGGCGCCGTCTCCGTTGCCGCTGGCGCCGAACGTGCCCGCCCCGTTGCCGTCGTTGAAGCCGGCGACGCCCGAGGCGGATCCTGAAGCCGTGTGCCCATGGACTCCGTCGAAGCCCGCGCTGTCGCCCCAGACTCCGGCGCCCGAGACGCTGTTGCCGTAGACGCCGCTTCCGCTGGCGGTGTTGAAGCCGGCGACGCCCGACGCCGTTCCGACGGTCGTATGTCCGTGGACGCCGTCGGCGCCCTGGCTCTCTCCCCAGACTCCGGCGTTCGTGTTGCTCGTGCCCCAGACCCCGAAGAAGGAATGGCTGTCGCCCCAGACGCCGGCGGCCCCCGCGAACCCGGACGATCCCTGCGTCTGACCGTACACGCCGCTTCCGCCGTCCGTGTTCGTCGCCCCTACGGTCGCCGATCCGCCGCCGGAGAGTGTCAGCGGTGCCGCGACGCTGGACGCGAAAATCGCCGCGGGAGCGGGCTTCAACGACTGGCGCGGCGAGAGCGTCGTCAGGCTGCCGCCGCTCGGGCACGCGACCGCCGTCTCGAGCCAGCGCGGGGAGCCCGTGAAGGCCGCCGCTCCGAAGTCGATCGAGACGGTGAAGAGCCCGCTGGTCACGGCCGTGCTCGACAGGGTCTGGGTCGAGCCGATCTGCGTGCCGCTGGCCGCTGCGTCGTAGAGCTTGAAGCGAAAGTCGCAGGGACCGTTCTGCGGCGTGCCGCCGTTCTGCAGTTGTCCCTGGTACGTGAACGCGGTCCCGATCTGCGCGCGGCCCGCCGGCGCAAACGCCGCCAGGAGAAGAATCGCCAGAACGGCGGTCCTCGGGCCGGAAGAGAGCCGAATGAATCGACGCATGATTTTCCTCCTGTGTCCGAAAGAGCCGCTTCTCAGTTCCACTGAAGGCCGAGGGCCTTGGCCAGGAACACGGCCATCTGACGGCGCGTGATGGGCTGATCCGGACAGTAGTTGCCGCCTCCGCAGCCCGCCGTGATCCCGGCGGCGGCGACGGCCTCGATGAACTGAAATGCCGCGTCGGTCGTCGGAACGTCGGTGAATGTGGCGCTCGGGGGAGCCGGGCTGACCTGCAGCGTGAAGCCGAGCGTGATCTCGCTGATCGCGGTCAAGCCATCGTTCGTCGTGTTGCCCGCGAAGAGGAAATACCGATGGCCCACGTTGTCGATCGTGATGTCGGCCCCGGTCAGGTCCGTGTCGGCCGATCCGAAGCCGGGCTGGTGCAAGATGCCCGAGCAGACCGTGACCGGGCTGTCGGTGCACGGAGGGTTGCCGGCCGGAAACGTGCAGGACTGTCCGAGGGGATCGCAGATGCCCAACGAGGCCTGGATCTCTCCTTCGAACGTGTTGTCGAACCCCGACAGGCTCAGGTAAGTCATCCGGGCGCCGGCGGGCAGGTGCAACGGCGCCATGAATCCCTGGCCGGCGACATTGGTGAGGTATCGAAGCTGGCCGTTCTGGATCGCGCTGTACTGGGTCGCCGCGCTCAGGGGTGAGAGCTCCGAGGCGTCGATGGCGTCGTAGCGGACCTCGGTCGCCGGATAATCGGGCGCGGTTCGAGACGGAGACACCGGCGCTGCGAGGGACTGCGCCGCGCACTCGGCTGAAACAAGTCCGAGCACGAGAAGTTCGACGACCGCTCGCAAGATCGGTCCCCACCGTGATCGGTTGTCGTGAAAGAGGCTCGGTCGCATGGCAAACTCGCTCAGTGCCACTGGAGCCCGAGCGCCTTGGCGAGGAACACCGCCATCTGACGGCGCGTGATGGGCTGGTCGGGGCAGTAATTGCCGCCTCCGCAGCCCGCCGTGATCCCGGATGCGGCGATCGCCTCGATGAACTGGAATGCGGGATCGGAGGTCGGAACGTCCTGGAACGTCGCCGTCGCCGGCGGCGGGCTGACCTGGAGGTCGTAGCCGACCGCGATCTGGCTGATTCCGGTCGTGCCGTCGTTCGTCGTGTTGCCGGCGACCAGCATGTAGCGGCTATGAACGTTGTCGATGACGATGTCGTTTTCGTAGAGGCCGGCATAGGCCTGCGAGGCGCCGCCGTCGAACGCGTTGCCCGAGCAGACCGTGACCGGCGCGTCCTCGCAGCCGAGCTGTCCAAAGGCGGTCGTGCACGTCTGGCCCGATGCGCTGCAGATCTCGAGGGCGACTTGATACTCGCCGGTAGCGGAGACGTCCGTTCCGAAGACGAGGATCGACGCGAGACGGGCGCCGGCGGGAAGGTGAAGCGGCGCCATGAACCCGAGCCCGGAGACGTTGGTCAGGTAGCGGACGCGTCCCTCGTCGATCGCCGCGTATTGCGTCGTGCTCCCGAGGGGCGATAGTTCTGCAGCGTCGATCGTGACGTCGGTCTGCATGGTTCCGTAGGTCGCAGGCGAGTCGTGGAGCGGAGCCTGAGCCCGGACCGCCGAGACGATCAGTCCGAGCGCGATCGCGGCGACGCAAGCGGTGCGTTTCATGGAATGACCTCCTCGGTTTCGCGGCATGTCGAGATCCTGCCCGTCAGTTCCACTGGAGCCCCAGCGCCTTGGCGAGGAAGACGGCCATCTGGCGCCGGGTGATGAAGCTGTCCGGGCAGTAGTTCCCGCCCCCGCAGCCCGAGGTGACGCCCGCGGCCGCGACCGCTTCGATGAACTGGAACGCCGGATCGCTCGTCGGGACGTCGTTGAACGTCGCCGTAGCCGGCGGCGGGCTGACCTGGAGGAAGTAAGCGATGCGAATCTGGCTGATCGCGGTCGAGCCGTCGTTGGTCGTGTTGCCGGCGAAGACGAAGTATCGATGAAGCAGATCGTCGATCGTGATCCCGTCGTCGCTCAGGTCCTCGGCACGGCTGAAGTAGCCCGGCGCCTGAGGATTGCCGGAGCAGACCGTGACCGGAGCGTCATCGCAGCCGGGATTGCCGAGCGCGAAGGCGCAGGTTTGGCCGTTGGAGTCGCAGACGGCGAAGGAGGCCTGGATCTCGCCGCTCGCCGAGTTGTCGAAGTAGTCGATCTCGATCGACGAGACGTGTGCTCCGGCCGGAAGGTGCACCGGTCCCATGAAGCCGAGGCCGGCGAGGTTCGTCAGATATCGAAGCTGCGCATTGTTGATCGCGCCGTATTGATTGGCGCTCGCGAGCGGGGACAGCTCCGAGGCGTCGATGACGTAGTAGCTCGGCTGCGTCGTACCGTAGGTCTTGGGCTGCGCGGCCGGGCGCATCGGGCTCGCCGCGGACGCGCCGATCGCCGCGACGGGCAAGGTTTGCGCGGCCAGGCTCGACGAGAGCAGGGCCGCTCCGATGAGCGTGAGAATCGTCCGAAGGATGGTTCGCATGGGTTTCTCCCTTTTCTGGCGTTCGAGAGCTACGGGGTCATCCACGAATCCGAATGGGGGTCGTCGCGGGCGTGATCGCTCGGGAAGGAGGCTCGCGGCAGGATCGGGTTTCCCACGCTCCGGCCAGCGCCATGGCCGCGAGGGCCGCCGCTCCGATCGCGAGCCGGGTGCGAGCCTTCCGGTCCGCGGGCGCGAGCCTCCGGCCGCACGCGCTGCAGTAGATCTCGTTGCCGACGAGCGGGCATCCGCACCGTCCGCAGGCGTCGGGCGGGCTGGAGGCGGCGTCTCTGTCCATGATCGGAGTCTCGGCGTTCGCGGCCGGGGCGTCATGGGCGGCGGCCTTTCATTTCCCTGACTTTTTTGTTCCGCCGCCGCTGGTGAGGCGCGAAAAGGCCGTCTTCGCGACGGCCGCGAGGCTGGCATCCAGCGCTTTGGTGCCCGGATCGGGCGCGATCGTCGCGCCGACCATCAGATGGACGGGACCCTGCTGCGCCTCGAGGATCCTCCCGCGGGACGAGAAGCCCATCCCGAGGTTGACGGCGGCCACGTTGACCGCGAAGGCCCAGTCGCCGACGGCGGGAACCTCCTCGCCGACCGCGATCGTGTCCGCCATGCCTCGCTTCTCCGGGTGGACGGCTCGGTGCAGGTCTTTGCCGAGTCCGGCGTAGCGGGACTTGATCTCCGCCTCGCTCGTGTCCTCTTTCGAAACCTCGAGCTTCACCAGGAGCTGTTCGAGAGGGCTCGCCTGATTCGGAGCGAGGCCGTACTCGCACGTGCCTGCCGAGCCGGACGCGCGGACTTTCTTTCCGAAGATGGCGCCGACCTCCTCGGCCGTCAGGAGGGAACAGGCCCGGGCCTCGGGGGTGGCCGCGCGAGGCGGAGGATCGGACGGCGCGGAGGCCGCTCGATCGGCCGCTCTTCCGCAGCCCGAAGCGAGCACACCGACGGCGCCCGCGATCGAAAGCCATGCGATCGGATGTCGTGAAAATCTCATCGGAGAGCCTCCTTCGCGTCCGCGGACGAGGGGCTCGCGGACGGGCGCAGTGTCGCGACCGACGGGGCCGCCGGTCCTTGCCGGCGGGGTCCGATTTTTCTTCTGAATTTCTGGAAACGAGAGGGAGTCGGGCTCGGAATGGGCGGTCTACGTGGCCGGCTCACCTCGAGCGGCTCGTTCGGCCTCCCGGGCCGTCAGGCCGTATCCGGCTGCTCGAGCCTCCCGGGCGACGGCGGACAGCGCCGCGAGGGCCTCCGCGCGGCTCGGGCCCTTCAACTCGATCTCCGCCTCGACGAGTCGCGCTTCCAACGCATACGCGAGCCACTGCACGCGCTCGGCGCGGCGCCGCGCCTCCGCCACGAGGACACGCGCCGACTCGAGATCCCCGGCGGCCGCGTCCAGTCTCGCGGCCGTCAGGAGGACGGGGAGGACGGCGGCGTTCTGGCCGCTGTCCGCGACCAAAGTACGCGCCTTGCGGACGTCGTCGCGGGCCCGCTCGAATCGCCCGAGCTCGAGCTCCGCGCGTGCTCGGGTCGCGTGGGAGATGGCGAGGTTTCCCAACTGATGCTGCTTCTCGAACTCCGCGACCGACTGGGAGGCGAGCGCGATCGCATCGGCGTTGCGGCCCTGGGCGCACCGCAGTTGCGCGATCTGGATCTGCGTGTCCGCAGCCCCGACGGCGTCTCCCGCCTTCGATTGCAGCGCGAGCGCCTTCCCGTACTGGCTCTCGGCCTGCGCCAGGTTTCCGCGGTCGAGCTCGATGTTTCCGAGATCCTCATGGCGTCCGCCGATCGAGTCCGGATCGTTGGTCTTTTCGGAGACGTCGAGCGATTGGCGATAGGCCTTCTCGGCGTCGCCCAGCCGGCCCTGAGCCCGGTAGGCGTCGGCGATGCTGTCGAGGCTGTAAGCCTCGTACGAACGGTCCCCGATGTCGCGGCTGATCGAGAGGGCCTCCTCGTGCATGTGAGAGGCCCCCGCGAAGTCGCCCTCCTCGACCAGGAAGTTTCCGAGGACGTTGAGCGCCCACGCCGTCCCGGACCGGTCGTTCGTCTCCCGCCGCAGGGCGATGACGCGCTCGGCATGAGCGCGCGCGGCGTCGGTCTTTCCCTGAAGCCATTCGACCAGGCAGAGGTCGGAATAGGCGGTGGCGATTCCGGCCTTGTTGCCGATGCTCTCGTAGCCCTCCAGCGCCCGGGAGTAGAGGGCCGCGGCGCCGTCGAGGTCTCCGGCGCCGAGCCTCTCGTTTCCGATCCCGATGCGCGTGATGGCGAGACCGTTCGCGTCGCCGTCGGATTCGTAGAGGCGAGCTGCTTCGCGGCGGGCCTCGCGGCCGCGATCCGCCATGCCGAGGCCCTCGAAGGCTCCCGCCTCCTGGATCCGGGCGCGCGCGAGCAACCCCGTCCGTCCGTCCGCCGCCGCCTTTTCGCCTGCCCTGTGCGCGGCGGCAAGGCTGCGCGCGGAGTCGGACAGGGCCGCCGCCGCCGCCCCCTCGGCCAGATCGATGCGCGGGTCGTCGCGGGCGGGAGCGGGCAGGCGACGCAGCCGCGAGATCGTCTCGAGCGCGTCCCTCGCCTTACCCGCCGCCGTCTGGTCCGACGCGAGCTTCAGCGCGTAGTCGAGGTCGTCCGGAAAGAGAACGACCAGGGTTCGATCGATCTCGACCGCGCGATCCCAGTTCTTCTCGGCCTCGGCGAGGCGGCTTTCGACGAGGAGTCGATCCTCGCGGGAGAGTGCGGCGTCGGCCTCCAAGGCCCTCCGAGCTTCGGCGCGTGCGTTGTCGTCGTAGCCGAGGGCGGACCAGGCCCGCGAGAGTGCGAGGTGGACCAGAGGGTTGTTCGGCTCCTTCTCGGCGGCGGACTCGAGGTCGTCCTTCGCGGTTTTCGCGTCGAGGCGGCGCAGACGGTCGAGGCCCTCGGCGTAGAGGCGGGCCGCCTCGGGATTGCGCGGCAGCGTCGCGGCGACGGAATCGGACTGCGCGCCGCTCGTCGCCGGAAGCCCGAGACGGTTTCGAAGCTTGCCGCCGAGGGAGGCGATCAGGTCGAGCACGTCGGACTCCGACCCGGTCTGCGACGCGGTCGCGAGGACCTCGCCGTTCGCGGCATCCTGCACGACGACGTCGAAGCGCAGGCGGCCGCTCGCCGGCGCCGCGACCGTGAGGTACGAGCCGCTGACCACGAGGTCCGATCCGATGTGCCGGCGCAGACGGCCGAGCGAGTCCGCCGACATCGTGCCGGCCGGGAGGGTCACGTGCTCTCGCGCCACGTCGTCGGCGGCGATGATTCGAAATGACTCGCCGGCCCCGAGCTCGGCGCCGATCATCTCCGTGGCGGCCGTCGAGAGCCAGGCGGTCCCATCGCGGGGCGCGAGGTCGCGAAAGCCGAGGACGGCGATCGAACGGCGCGCGCGCGCCGGTGCGGCGTGAGTCGCCGGAACCCCGCTTCGACGCGACAACGCCCAGGCGACGAGCGCCACGACTGCGGCGCCGGCGACGATGGCGAGCCCCGCCCGAACCTGCTGGCGTCCGGGTCCTCGCGCGGGAAGCGGTGAGGCGTTCGCGGCCGGATCGCTGCCTTCCACGGCTTCCCCGGCGGCCGACGGCAGAGCCTCGGCCGTCGGCGTCGGGGGAGTCGGTTCGAGGATCCTCGGCTCGCTCTCGGCGACGGTGCGCTCGGCCGGACCGATCCACCGATAGCCGACCTTCGGAACGGTTTCGATGTATTCGGGCTCGCCGGGTTTTTCGCCCAGCGCCTTGCGCAGCGACCAGATGTTCTTGGTGAGGTTGGTCTCCTCGACGACCAGCCCCGGCCAGATTTCGCACAGGAGCCGCTCTTTGGTCACGAGGTGCCCCGCGTTCTCGAGCAGGAGCACGAGCGTGTCGAAGACCTTCGGAGTCAGAGGCACGATGCGCCCGTCGCGCCGAAGGCGCCTTTCGCCGACCTCGAATCGGAAGGCTCCGAATCGGTAACACACGCCGGGTTCGGCTGGCATGGGGAGCGAGAATGATACCGAACCGACCGGGCGCGACGGACGGACGTCGGCCGACCTGCGAACCGTCAGCCCTTCACTTGCAGACGATCTTGCCGTTCGCCATGGCCCCGACGGTCTTTTCGGAGAGGCCGGGCTGATAGCGCTCGTACGCGACGGAGTCCGCTTCGGTCGAGCCGCGGTGTCCTGTCACGATGACGAGGATCGTGCGATCGGAGTTCGAGAAGAAGGCGTACGGACTGGCGCTACCCGCAACCTTCTTGAATCCGCCCAGGTGCGAGGCGCACCAGGCCGATGCCGCGTCCATCGTGATTCCGTGAAGGGGATAGAAGTTGCCCTGCATCGCCGACGCGCAGACCCGGCCCGGTGGCATCTGCACCGGTTCGTTGCCGAGGCCCTTGCCCGCATCGGTCGCCGGAATCAGCGGCAGGCCGGTCAGCGGATCGCTCGGCAGGGTCTTTCCGCGACCTGCCGCATTCGAGGCGGCGAGAACCAGCATCGTGAGCGCCAGAAGCGTGGATTTCATGAAGCCTCTCCGATCGGCCGCCGCTCATCCTGACAGATTTGCCGGTGCGAGGGACGCAGGACGGCGCCACCGGCCCGATCCCGGCTCGCCTCTATGGACAGGTCGCGAAGGCGGACGTGTCCTGGATGGGCTGGAAAGCCGCGCCGAGCGCATTGACGTACTGCTCGGAGATGCCGTTGCTCGTGTCGAGCACGGTCAGGGCCACCTGGACGTTGGTCAGGCCCGCAGTGAAGACCCAGTAGTTGCCGTCCAGGGCGCAGGCGTTCAGGACCTTCGTCACCATCTCGATGTTGGTGCGGTCGAAGAACCAGAAGTACCCGCTGTCGGGCGTCAACGACACGGCCATTCCCGGACCCGAGCTCCCGTCCTGTTTCTGCCACACGGCCGTGAGCTGGAAGCGTCCGTTGTTCAGGCAGAGCGTCTCCGCGTCCACGGCGCAGCTCGTCGCGCTCCCCGTCGAGATCACGACGGTCCTCGTCGACGATGCGGTTCCGGAAGCGTTCGTGGCCGACACCATGACGGTGTAAGTCCCGGCGGTCTGAAAGATATGGGTCGGGCTCTGGAGCGTCGACGCATTGTCGGAGCCCGACGCGGGGTCTCCGAAGCTCCAGGCCCACGACGTCGGGGAGACCGTCGAGGTGTCGATGAAGCGGACCGGGGAGCCGGCGACGGGCCCGGTCGGGGAGACACGGAAGCCCGCGACCGGGGGACTGCCCGCGAGCACCGCGACCGTGCCCCGCATCATGGCCAGGTGAACGCTGCAGTAGTAAGTGAAGGTTCCGGCCTGCGCAAACGTGCGGGAAAACATGTGGCCCTGCGCGTTCTGTCCCGAGTCCCATCCGCCGTCCGGCATGCAAGTGCCGTAGTAGCCGTCCGTCGTGCACGCGCCCGAGGTGGTCGAGTGCGGGCCGGACGCCCAGTTCCACTGGACCATGTCGCCGACGTGGATGGTCGTCGTGCTGCTTCCGCTCGTCTGGTCCACGAAGTTCGTTCCGTTCTGCCCGATGTCGACGACGGCCGTGGCGGCGGCTGCACGGCCGGCAAGCAGCACGATCGCCGCCGGTACGAGGAGAGCGGCTCGAAGGAAGACCGCGACGCGCGTTCCGGTGTGGCGCATGAAAACCCTCCGAGAGGGTAACGGGGGAGCGCCGGCCGCTATTCGGGCTTAACGGGCCGCTAATCCTCGATGGTGTCGGAACGTGGAGTGCGGCGGCCGGCTCGGACCGGCCGCCGCACGAACCATCGTCAGAACGCGCTGGTGTCGGTTCCGTTCGTCGACTGACCAGCGGTGTTGGTGTACGTCTTCGTCGCCCCGGTGAGCGTGTCCGTGACGGTCAGGGTGAACGCCTCCGCCGTCAGCGACCCGTAGAAGACCCAGAACTTTCCGTTGACCGCGCGGCCGTCCACGACCTTGTAGACGAGGTCGATGTTGTCCGGCGAAAAGAACCAGAATCCCCGGGTCTCCGTCGAGAGGTACGTCAGATTGCCGGACCCCGACTGCCCGTTCGGCGAGGTCCAGGTCACGGTGGCCGTGAACCGGGCCGGCGGGGCAGGGACGACCTCCGCCGGGGAGGCCGCGGCAAAGAGGTCCGACATCACCCCGGCGCTCGCGTCACACGCGTGATTCAGACACGGCAGGCCGAAGCCGGCGTCGAGGGTCCTGAGCAGCGAGAAGTGCGTGTAAAAGACGTCGCTCTGGACGCCGCTCACCCCGTAGTTGGTGTCCACGGTCAGCAGCACCTTGTTCGTGATCGGGGTGGCGCTGTAGTCGTTCTCATCCCAGACCAGCACGATCGCGTTGTGGCCCCAGCCCCAGGCGGGCGAGGCGTGGATCGCCTGCACGATCGTCTTGATGGTCAGATCTCCCTGATAGATCAACGCCGGGTTCAAGCCCACCAGCGTGCCGTTGTCGGTGGTGTCGAAATCGCACAGCGGGCCCCCGTTGCCTCGCCCGTGCTGGTCGTTGCACTGGTTGGGAACGATGAACGAGAACGAGGGAACCTGTCCCGAGGCGAGATCGGCATAGAGGCCGGGGAAGCCCTCGACATTCGAAAGGCCGTTGCCGTTCGCGCCGCCCTCCTGGACGCTCTTGAAGTAGACGAAGGGGTTGTGCTTGACCGCATAGAGGTTGACCAGCGTCTGCGACTCCGACGGCAGCGATGCGGCGATCGGGTTGACGTCCGAGAAGAAGCCGTCGCTGTTGTTCACCTTGTCGGCCCCCGTCGGCGGGAGGCTTTCCTGATAGCTCCTCCAGGTCAGGCCTCTCTCGTGGAGCTGGTCGGCGATGGTTTTGCCGACGATGCCGGAGGCCACCGGAATCGACATGACGCCGTCGATCTCGGTCACGGAGGGGACGGAAGGAGGCGTGATCTCGTTCGTCGTGTCGACGACGGGTGTTGCCGCGTCTCTTCCGGTTCCCGCGATCGGGCAGCTCGGTCCGAAGGAGGAGGTGTCGAAGGCCGTCGTGCCGGAGACGATGTTCGGCGTGCAGGCGCCGTTGTGCCAGTCGGGGCTGTTGTCGTTCAGGATTCCAAAGTTCGAGCCTCCCGTGACCTCGAGGTAATTGGTGAGGCTCGGGTGCGCGACCGCGTAGTAGTTCGTGGAGGCGTTGACCGACTTCATATAGCTGTTCGTGAAGGGCGAGCTCGGGTTCCCGACGATCTGGTCGTAGGCATGGTTCTCCATCATGATGAGGAAAACGTGATCGAGATGCGGGATGCCGCCCGGAACGTTCCCCTCCTGGGCCAGCAACCGCCCCGCCGAGAGAGCGCCGATTCCACCGAGCATCACCAGTGTTCTGAGCGTGAGTGCCAGAGCCCGACGAGTCATGCCGTCCTCCTTCGCTGCGCGTCCCCGGAACGGGGTTGCGAAACGGCGCGACGTTAAGAGGGGGGCACTAAAGCGGCGCCAAGGCGAGGGCAATCTCCCGTGAAGGGACCCGGGCCTTCTTCAGTCCCCGCTAACGCCCGGGTCGTCTGCTCGTCTCCGATCCAGGTCGCGGGGAGTGTCGGGGCGCGGTCCGGCTAACATCGGGGAGTGCCTTCGGACGGAGACGTTCCCCGGAGATGGATCTCGTACCCCGCGGGTTACTGGCGCACCCGTCTCGTCTTTCAGCGCGGCCTCGCGATCGTCTACCTCGTCGCGTTTCTCGTCGCCGCGAATCAATTCGTTCCGCTTCTCGGCGAGCACGGGCTCCTGCCCGTTCCCCGATTCGTGTCGGTCGTCCGCTTCCTGGCCTCGCCCAGCCTCTTCTTTCTGGCTCCTCGAGACGAGGCGTTCACGGCCGCCTCCTGGCTCGGCGTCGCGCTCGCGGCCTTCGCACTGACGGGCCTGTCGGAGAAGCGCGGCGGACTTCTGTCGGCGCTCACGTGGGGAGCAATGTGGGTTCTCTACCTCTCCTTCGTGAACGTCGGCCAGACCTTCTACGGCTTCGGCTGGGAGACGATGCTGCTCGAGGCGGGATTCCTCGCGATCTTTCTCGGCAGCGCTCGCATGGAGCCGCCGGTGGTCGTGATCTACCTGATTCGCTGGATGCTCTTTCGCGTCATGTTCGGGGCGGGTCTCATCAAGATCCGCGGGGACTCGTGCTGGAGGGACCTGACCTGTCTCTACTACCACTACGAGACCCAGCCGATGCCGAATCCGCTGTCGTGGTACTTCCACTGGCTCCCGCGGTCGGTGCACCGCTTCGGCGTCCGGTTCAATCACTTCACCGAGCTCGTGGTCCCGTTCGGATACTTCGCGCCGCCGCCGATCGCCGCCGCCGCCGGGATCGTGACGATCTTCTTCCATCTCTGGCTGATGGCCAGCGGCAACTTCTCGTTTCTCGGCCTGCTGACGATCGTGCTGGCGACGTCCTGCCTGGACGATCGATCCCTGGCGAGGATGCTGCCGGTCTCCGTTCCGTCGGGGCTTCGGTCGCCGCGATTCCATCGCTGGGCGGTCGGCGTTCTCGCCGTCGTGGTGGCCGTCCTGAGCGTGCGCCCGATCGTGAACCTCGTCTCTCCGCGACAGGCGATGAACGCCTCCTACGATCCGATCCATCTCGTCAACACCTACGGCGCCTTCGGGTCGATCACGCGACCGAGGTACGAGGTCATCGTGGAGGGAACGTCCGACGAGGTGATCGGCCCCGGGACGGCCTGGCGCGAGTACGAGTTCAAGGCCAAGCCCGGGAATCCGGCGAGGCGGCCGCCGCAAATCGCGCCGTACCACCTGAGGCTCGACTGGCTCATGTGGTTCTGCGGGTTTACGCCCTGGTACCGGGAGCCCTGGTTCGTCAACTTCGCGGCGAAGCTGCTGCAGAACGACGAGAAAACGCTCTCGCTGATCGCGGAGAACCCGTTTCCGGAGAAGCCTCCGAGGTTCGTGCGCGCGCTCCTGTACGAGTACCGCTTCACGACGCCCGAGGAGCGCCGCCGCACGGGGAACTGGTGGGTCCGCGATCTCCGGGGCGAGTATTTCCCGGCCGTCTCTCTCGACGATCCGGACTTCCGCGGCGTGCTCGAGAAGGAGGGTTGGCTGCCGGCGCCCGCGGCCTGGTGATCGTCGGACGGCGTCGACCAGCGAACGTCAGGAACGTGTCAGGATCGGGCCGGCGGCCTCGCGGAGGGGCTAAGCTGCTCCGGATGGGCTTTCCGAAAAAATGGAGGCAGGCCGCCGTCGTGGGATTGCTCTGCGGCAGTCTCGCGTTTGCGGTCGTCCTGGCGGCGGAGGTCCTTGCGGCCGTGCGCAATCACCGTCAGGCCACGCAGAGCGTTCTTCAGGACGACGCGACGCTCGCGGCCGACGAGTTCATCCGCCGGGCCGCGGTCGAAGTGGGCTACGAAGGGATTTACCAGCCGCTCCTGCATCTCGACCAGGCGCCGGCTTCGGGCGCCGGTGGTCTCATGGGGCCCCTGATCGTCCAGGAGGGAACCGCGGTCACCGTCGGCGGCCGGCCCGCGAGTCCCGCGATCGCCGCGCTCGTCGCGAAGGAGCTGGCCGCGCCTCCGGGAAAGCGGCGCTTCCGGGTCGTCCATGCGATGGTCGATGGAAAACCCTACTCGTTCGTCCTTCTGGCCGCGCCGGTTTCCGGCAAGGGCGGCGAATCGATCCGAGGATTCGAGATGCGGCTCGATCGCATCGACAATTCGTTTCGGGCGGCCCTCGACAAGGGCCCGCTGCTCCCCGCGCTGCTCGCGAAGGGCGGCCAGCCGCTGACGAATGCGCCGATCCACCTCGCGGTCCGCGACCAGGGAGGAGTCGTCCGCTACGCGACGGGACCGGATCCGAAGGACGCGGTTCGGGTCACCGAGCCGTTCGGAGACGCCTACGAGAGGATGCTCGCCGGATTCTCCCTCGAGCTCGCTCTCGATCCATCGGCGGCGCCGCAGCTCGTGAGGGGAGGTCTGCCGCGCTCGCCGCTTCCGGGTCTCCTCGTTCTTCTGGGTCTCTCGGCGGGATTTACGGGGCTCGCCATCGTCCAGCTTCGCCGCGAGAACTCTCTTCTTCGCCTCCGGGAGGAATTCATCTCGAGCGTTTCGCACGAGCTGCGGACCCCGCTGACGCAGATCCGGATCTTCGCCGAGACGCTTCTACTGTCGCGGACGAGATCCGAGGAGGAAGCGGAACGGTCGCTCCGGGTCATCGACCGCGAGGCGCGGAGGCTCTCGCAGCTCGTCGAGAACGTGCTGCTGTTCTCCCGCACGATGCGGGGAGCCCTCATGGTAGCGCCGGAGGTTTTCCCGCTGGCGCCGCTCGTGCGCGAGGTAGTCGAGAGCTTCTCGCCCATCGCCGATGCGCGCCGGGTCGAGCTCGAAATGCGACTCGCGCCGGACGCCCGGGTCTTCGCCGATCCGCAGGCCGTCCGGCAGGTGCTGTTGAATGTCCTCGACAACGCCGTCAAGTACGGTCCCGCGGGGCAGCGGGTCTCCATCGCGGTCGGAATCGAAGACGAGGGCGGGGGCGCCCGCATCGTCGTCGATGACCAGGGGCCGGGCATCGCGCCGGCCGACCGGGAGCGCGTCTTCGAGCGTTTCGAGCGCCTTCCGCGCGAGCGCCGTTCCACCGCGGCCGGGGCCGGGATCGGACTCGCCGTGGTGCGGGATCTCGTGTCCCGCATGCGCGGGCGATGCTTCATCGAGGCGCCCGACCCGCCGGCCGCCGGAACCCGGTTCGTGGTCGAGCTGCCCGGGGCCGGAGCCGGAGCATGAGTCGGATCCTGGTCATCGAGGACAACGAAGACCTCGCGTACGCCCTGAAGAACAATCTCGAGGTCGAGGGCCACGGCGTGCGCGTCGCGCTCGACGGCCGGGAGGGCCTGCGCCTGGCGCGCGAGGAGGCGGCCGACGCCGTGATTCTCGACCTGATGCTCCCGGGAATCGGCGGATTCGAAGTCCTCACGACGCTCCGAAGGACGGATCCGCGCCTTCCCGTCCTCATCCTGACCGCCCGGGGCGAGGAGGAGGACAAGGTGCGAGGGCTGAAGCTGGGAGCGGACGACTACGTGACGAAACCGTTCGGCCTGCTCGAGCTGCTCGCGCGGGTCGAGGCGCTGCTGCGCCGCACGGGCTCGGCCCGGCGCGCTCGACGAGGAACGCTTTGGCGAGGTCGTGCTGCAGCCCGCCTCGCGAATCGCGACCCGCAACGGAAAAACCGTGGCGCTCGCGCCGAAGGAGTTCGACCTGCTGCTCCACCTCTGCCGCCACCGAAATCGCGTCGTGTCGCGCCTGGAGTTGCTGAGGAGCGTCTGGGGCTATGCCGAGGAGGCCGTCAGCCGCACGGTCGACACCCACATCGCCGAGATCCGGCGCAAGCTCGAAGCGGATCCCGCGCGGCCTCGTCACATCGTGACGGTTCGCAAGAGCGGCTACCGGCTGCAGTCCTGACAGAACCCTGACGGGGCGCGCGGCCCTTTCTGACTATCGTGTCGGAAGGAGGTCCTCATGACCAAGCGTCTCCCCGGTTCCGTGCTCGCGATCGTCGCGCTCGCTCTGCCCTCCTCGCTGTTCGCGCGATCCGGCACGAGTCCCATGAATCTTCCGACTCAGAGACTGACGCCGGAGCAGCAGGCGGCGCGGGCGTTCAACGACGGTCTCGGCGACACCGAGAAAGCCGACAAGCTCGTCAAGGAGGCTGCGGCGGAGACGGATGCCGCGAAGAAGGAAAAACTGACGAAGAAGAGCCTCGACAAGTATTCCGACGCCGTGGACAAGTTCATCACCGCCACGAAGAAAAACCCGAAGCTGTTCCAGGCGTGGGGAAGTCTCGGGTATGCCTATCGCAAGACCGGCAAGTACACGGATGCGCTCGCCGCCTACAACAAGTCCCTCGAGCTCGAGCCGGGGTACACGCCGGCCATCGAATACCGGGCGGAGGCGTGCCTCGAGCTCGATCAGCTCGATGAGGTCAAGCAGGCCTACATGATCCTCTTCCAGCACGATCGCCCGCGCGCCGACGAGCTCGACGCGGCCATCGAGAAGTGGGTCGAGAAGCGGAAGGCCTCGCCGGGAAGCCTGGACTCGAGCGCGGTCGAGAGCTTCTCGAAGTGGGCGGCGGAACGGCATCAGCTCGCGACACAGACGAGCTCTCTGATGATGCCGTCGCATGCCGGCTGGTAGAACCGGGTGGCGAAGCGGGGGCGGCGGGGCTTCGTCGCGCTCCTCGTCCTGGCGTCGGGTGCAGGCTCGGGGGCGCTCGCGCGAGAATCGCCGGCGGCCGCCGGGTATGTCTGGCATCTGCCGCCGGGATTTCCCGAGCCGTGCGTTCCCGAGGACAATCCGATGAGCGACGCCAAGGTCGAGCTCGGCCGGCGGCTCTTCTACGACACGCGGCTGTCGGGCAACGGAACGGAGGCCTGCGCTTCGTGTCATCGCCCGGAGCTCGCCTTCACGGACGGCCTCCCGCGGGCGGTCGGCTCGACGGGGGAGCGCCACCCGCGCGGCAGCCAGAGCCTGGCCAACGCCGCCTACAACGCGAGCTTCACGTGGGTCGAGGCCGGCCGGCGCAGCCTCGAGGATCAGGCTCGCGGTCCGATGTACGGCGAGCACCCGATCGAGCTCGGCGCCCTCGGGCACGAGCGGGATCTCGCCGCCGCGCTGGTGCAGGACCCGGAGATCGTCGAGCTCTTCACGGCGGCGTTTCCGGGCGAGCCGCTCGACGAGGAGCACGTCCGAAAGGCGATCGCGAACTTCGAGCGCACGCTGATCTCGGGCGACTCGCCGTACGACCGCTACGTCTGGAGGGACGACCGGGAGGCGATGCCGGCGAGCGCCCGGCGGGGGATGGCGCTCTTCTTCTCGAAGAGGCTGGCGTGCTCGCGGTGCCATTCCGGCTTCGCGTTTTCGGGCCCCGTGAGGTTCGAGGGCCTGGCCGGCGAAGAGCCGGTCACGCACGACACGGGTCTCGGCGGGCGATTTCGGGCGCCGACCCTGCGCAACGTCTCGGTCACCGGCCCGTACATGCACGACGGACGATTCGCGACGCTCGACGAGGTGATCCGGTACTACGAGGCCGGCGGTTCGCACGCGCCCGGCCAGAGCCCCCTCGTCGCGGGCTTCGTCCTCTCCGATTCGGATCGCTGCGACCTCGTCGCATTTCTCGAAAGTCTCACCGACGATTCGTTCCTGACGGATCTCCGGCACGAGCCTCCGCGGCGGGCGTCCCGCCCGGAGACTCCCAGGAAGGAACAACGATGAAGCGAATCCTTGCGGTCGGAATCCTGGCGCTGCTTCCGGCGGTCCTTCGAGGAGCGCCTTCGGAATCGCCCGCTCGAACGTTTCGGATCGAGGACGCGTGGGGCCGGGACACGGTCGAGTTTCGGACCAGCGCTCCCATCGAGGAAATCGTCGGCACCACCAACCGGGTGACCGGCGAGGTGACCGCCGATCCGAGCCAGTTGCGGGGCCGACCCGCGACCGCGCGGATCGAGGTCCTCCTGTCCTCGATTCGCACGGGAGTCGGGATGCGCGATCGCCAGGTCGCGAAGGCGCTCGGCGCCGCGAAGCATCCGAAGGCCGTCTTCACGCTCGACGGCATCCGGTCCGCGTCCGAGAACGTCCTCCGGCCCAATTCCGCCGTGGAGGTCGCCGGATCCGGCAGCCTCGAGTTGAACGGCATGCGCCGCCCCCTCCCGTTCAAGGCCCGGATCACCTACGTTCCCTCCGGCGGTCCCTTCAGCCGGATGCGTCCCGGCAACTTCGTCAAGATCGTGGCAGAGTTCGACGTGAACCTCGACGACTTCGGGGTCGAACGCCGGGGGCCGGTGCTCGAGCTTCAGGTCGCCCCCACGGCGCACGTGACGGTCACCGTGCTCGCGAGCGACGCCAGCCCCGCCGAAGCCGCCGGGTATCGCGAGACCGCGGTGCAATATCTCGGCAAGGCGGTGAACTAGGGCTGGGTTGGCTTGCCCGGATCGTGCGCCGTCATTCCTCGAACGATGTCCTCGGTCTCGGCGTCGAAGCGATGAGCGACGCGGTCCGGATGCGCTCCCGAGATGGCGACGTAGCGGGAAAAGAACTCGACGGGTCCGGCCCAGGCGATCCGGACGAGGGCTTCGGGGCCGTCCTGGTCCTCGATGACTCTCGCCATCTCGTAACCCACGAAGTAGAAGGCGCTGTCGTAGGAACCGCTGAAACCGATGCGGTAGAGGTCGTCGATCGGGGCTTTCGGGTCGTGATACTCGCGAGCGAGGATCGTATCGAAGAGGACGAAGTTGGAGTCCATGCGCTCGAAGTTCCTGTGGAACTTGCCGCGGAACCACTCGACCCAGGCCTTGCCGCCGGTCACCTTCGTGGGGTCGCCCACGCGGGAGGCGATGCCCTCGTTCATCGTGTTCTCGAGAAGCGGCAGAACCCTCTCGGCGTCTTTCGATGGCGCCGTCGGGGGAGCCGCCTTCCGGGAGGCGCGTCCCGCCGTGAACGCCGTATGGAAGAGCTCGTGCGACATGATCGTCGGCGGCCCCTCGTCGTCGTCGTTGAAGTAATCCAGAGCCAGGCAGAAGGCGCCGCCCTCCGCGAAGCCGTCCGACGTTCCGCCGACGATGAAGTAGACCTGAACGGCGAGATTCATTTCCGGCGGCGTGTAGCGGCCGATTCGGCGCCGGATCTCGTCGGCGAGCGCACGGGGATCGGCCTCGATGCGCGCGAGCATGGCCCGGGTCGCCTCGAGGCGAGGCTTCGCGCGCCGTCCGAGCATGAACGTGTCGGGCTCGATCGGCTGGCCGAGCCCGGCCTGGCGGAGCGACTCGACCAGCCTCGATTCCGTGGCCGCGGGGTCGAACTCGTGCTGATGATCGACCATGCGGACGTTTCCGGGGAGCCTCGCGGCCGCCGCCGCCTCCATGGAGGAATGTCCGGCGAGGGCGTCGAGGGTGGCGCGGGCGGCCTGGAAGTCGAACGCGATCTGAACGCCGGCCGGGGCAGGCGGCGATTGACCCGCCGCCACGCCGGAGAGGAAGAGCGTCAACCCGAGGATTCGCAGTCCGCATCGGATCATGGGGTCTCCTCGAGCTCCAGTACGTTCGATCCGGTCGTGGGTTCGGGCTCCACGGAGCGTCCCCCGCCGGATTCGGTGCGGGCGGGACTACAATCGCCCTTTTCGCCGGCGGAGGCCGAACGACTTGCCACAGCCCGAGACCCTCCTCGAGGGTAAGTACGAGATCCTCAAGAAGTTGCGCGAAGGCGGCATGGGGACGATCTACCGTGTGCGCCATCGCCTTCTGGACGAGGTGCGCGCCATCAAGGTCATGCGCGCGCACGTCGTCGCCGATGCGGACCTGAAGCGCCGATTCGTCGACGAGGCCAAGACCGCGACCCGCCTCAAACACCCGAACATCTGCACGGTCCACGATTTCGCGGTCGGCGAGGACGGCACCGCCTACCTCGTGATGGAGTTCATCGAGGGCGTCAATCTCGCCGACCTGCTGCGGGCGCAGGGTCCTCCGCACCCCTCGCTGACCCTGGAGATCGCGCACCAGGCTCTCCTGGCCCTCGCCTACCTCCACCGCAAGGGCGTCGTCCACCGCGACATCTCGCCGGATAACCTCATGTTGACGAGCGATCCGGACGATCGAACGCTGATCAAGCTGATCGATCTCGGAATCGCCAAGACCACGACGGACCGGCCCGCCTCCGAATTGACGGCGAGCGGCACCTTCCTCGGCAAGCTCAAGTACGCATCTCCGGAGCAGTTCGGAGCCCTCAAGCCGGGGGAAAGCCTCGACGGGAGAAGCGATCTCTACGGCCTCGGCGTCGTTCTCTACGAGCTGCTCACGGGCCGGCGGCCGTGTCCGGGGGAGACGCCGGCCGAGCTGATGCGATCGCACGTCTTCAACCCTCCGCTGCCGTTCTCCGAAACGGATCCCGAGAACAAGGTGCCTCCGGAGCTGCGGACCGTCGTCCTGAAGGCGCTCGAGAAGGAACGCGGTCACCGGTACGAGACGGCGGAGGAATTCGATCAGGCGATCCTCGGCCTGCATGGCCGCTTCCGGGAGCCGCGCGATCCGGAAGACACGCGATCGATTCTCGCCCGGGTTCGCGATGCGACGCCGGTGCCCGAAAGCTTCACGCCCAGCCTGCAGGATCGGCTGGACATGCAGTTCACCGAGACCACTCCCCGCCCGAGCGACTGGACGTCCGTGCCGGGCCCTCCGTCTCCGGTGCGGGCCAACGTGGTCCGAATGGTCGCTCGGAAAGCCGGTGCGCCGATCGAGGATCCGGACGAGACCTTCGCCGCTCCACCGCCGGCTGCCGCGGCGCCTTCGAGAGCTCCGATACCCTCGGCGGCGCCCGCGTCCGTCCGCTCGAAACCCCCGCGAACGACCGTGCTCTGGGTGGTCGCCGTTCTCCTCGCCGCGGCGGCGGGGACGTTGGTTCTGACCCGACCGCGCGCCGTGACTCCGCCGGCGCCCCAGCCGCGTCCGACGGCGCTGCCCGCGCCGGCGGTCCTCGTCGCGTCACCGGTGCCGGCGGCCGCGGCGACAGCCCCTGCCGAACCCACGGCCGAGCCGGTTCCGACGCCGGCGGCCACGAGCGCGCCCGCGCCCGCCACGCCCGATCCACGGCTGCGGCAGGTCCTGGAGAAGGCTCGCGCGAGAGCGACGAACGCCCGCCAGACGGCCGAGCGGGCCCGTGCGCCGGCGCTCGCCGCCGAGGCCTACGACCGCGGCCGTGCGATGGAGACGGACGCGGGCGTGCTCGTGGCGCGCAATCAGACCGGGGCGGCGGCCGACGCCTTCGATGTGGCCTCGCGATTCTTCGCCGAGGCCCTCGCGACGGCACAGAGGGCGGCCGTTCCCACGCCGGCGGCCGTCCCGACCGTCCGCCCCGCCGCCGCCGCGCATGTCGAGCCGACCGCCGTCCCGATCCCGGAGCGCGCCGCCGCCGTCCCTCCGCCTGCGCCCCCGGCGACGAAGGCGGCCCCCTCGGAGCAGGACCGGATCCGCGACGTCGTCGCGCTCTACGAGAAGGCGCAGAACACGCTCGACGCCGACCTCTACGCGCGCGTGTATCCGTCGGTGGATCGGTCTCGGATCGAATCGGCGTTTCGGAGCTTCGCTTCTCAGAAGGTGGTCTTCGAGATTCGGCGCATCCAGCTCGAGTCGGGAGGGACGACGGCCGACGTTCACGGCTACGAAACCCGCGTCGCGATTCCGCGGGCGGGCAGCGAGCAGCGTCTGAGCGCGGAGCGCGTGATGCACCTGCGCAAGCAGGGCGACGCCTGGGTCATCGCGCAGCTCGACTGAAATCCGCGGCTCGGGCCGCCGTCTCAGAAGCTGTAGTCGAGGCCGATGAGCGGAGTGAAGTTGTCGGTCAATCCCTGCTTGTTGATCGAGAAGAGCCCGTTGATCGTGATCAGGAGCTCTCCCACGGGATTGACCTTGAAGCCGACCGAGCCGAGGACCGTGTTGATGTTGCCTTTTTGCGTGACGAGTGTGGGAAGGGTCGCGAAGACCAGGTCCGGCGCGCCCGTCGGATCGGGATTGGTGTTCGCCTCGAATCTCGTGTTGACGACCTGGACGACCTGCGTGTTGATGAAGGTCCGACCGAGCACGTCCATGACGAAGGTCAGCCGCGGGTTCAGGGCCCAGTCGAATCCTCCCGTGTAGGAGAGCTCGTCCGGAATGTGCTTCCCGTCCTGGGGATGCACCGACCAGACGTAGCCGACGTTGATGTGGGGCGAGAAAGCGCCGAAGTGGGCGGACCCGATCACGTAGGGCTTCAGCTGGGTCGCGCCGGTTCCGAGCAGGTTCTCCGCGTCGCCGGTGGGCAGGCGTGTGTCGAAGCCGAGGGCGAGCCCCCAGTTCGTGCCCGGGCTCAGCCGGTACTTCGCGCGGAGGACCACGTCGCCGACCCCGGAGGCGCTTCCGGACTGTTCGAACGTCTCCGTGTCGCCGCCGTTCTGGAAGCGGTGGATGCCGGGCGCGGTCGTCCCGGTCGCGAGGCGGTCGATCTCGGCATTGGTGATCGCATCGATCGAGACCTTGACGATGGGAACCGCGAGGCCGAAGTCGAGTCGGTCGGTCACGCCGAAGCTCATCACGAAGGCGGTGATGTCGGTATCGATCTTCGCATCGATGGTCGCCTGGATCACGTCGCCCTCGAAGAAGGGCTCCTCGTTCGAATTGTCGTGGTTGACGTCCTGGTGGGTGAAGACGAGCTTCAGGCCGCCGTCGCGAAGCGAGAGGCCGTTGATGTCGTCGAAGGTCGAGTGGCTGAAGTTGATCCCCATGTTGATCCTGCCCTTGCCGAGGGTGTCGGCGCGCTCGGCATAGACCGGGCCGAAGCTCTCGGAGCTGCGCACAAAAACGCCGAGCGTCGGGTCGAACGTGTACGTGAACCCGCCGGCCGAAGACGCCAGGGGAAAGGAGGAGAGCTGATTGGCGATCAGCCCGTTCAACTGCTGCACGGCCTGGAACTGCGGCGAGTCATCGCCGATGAAGTGCGCCTCGTGGCTCGGAAAACCGGCAGGCGGCGGGGCCAGCGTGATGCCCTGCCGGAGGAAGTTCGTCAGCAGGTCTCGAAGATTCGAAGACTGGGCGTTGAGAGCGAGGGGAGAGAGAAGGAGGATCGCGAGGGGCAGACCGGCGCGGCGGAAGCTCATGGCGGAACTCCTGGCCCTTCGGGCGGACGGAACGATCGGGAGACTCTGCGCCGCAGCTTAAGGACGCCGGGCGGCCAGGTCAAGCGGGGGGCGCGGCCAGCGCGCCTCCACGCGTTCAGTCGAGCGAGCGCAGATACCGGACGATCGATTCGAGCGTCTTCCTGGGTCATCCGGAAGGGCGGCATGGGAAGCTGCGGAGACTTCCCGTCCCGGCCGATCCCCGTGCGCAGAAGCCGAACGACCGAGTCCTCGGACGATCGCGCGAGCTCGCGCAGGTTCGGCGCGTGGAAGGCGAACGAGCGCCGCCGGGTACGGGGACTTCAGGGGCATCGGGGCGCCCTCGAACTCGCGGCCTTCGATGAGCCGTCCCGATTCGTCGCGCGGAGAGTGGCACTGGACGCACATGGCGACGTCGTGCGTCAGGTAACGACCCCGTTCGATGGAAGCGGCCGGCGCCGCGCCCGGCGCCGCCGACGGGCTTCCCGCTCCGGCCAGACCGGCCGCGGCGGCGGCGAGGCCGAGCGCCCCGAGGAGGCGAAGTCGTCGAGGGCCGTTCGGGCCGCGATCTCGTATGAACCTTCGGGAGGCATTCATGAAGCTCGGCATCTCTCTCTCCGCGATCTTGCTCGCCGGCAGCGTGAGCGTTCCGGCTCCGAAGCCCGCCGTCGGAAGCGACGCCGAAATCATACGCCGCCAGAGCCGGGAGCTGGTCGATGCGATCACGGCGGGATCGGCCGGAGTCTGGGACGAGTATCTCGACGAAGCCGTCCGCTACGTCGACGAATCCGGGGCCGTCATGTCCAAGAAGGAAATGGTCGACGGGACGCGGCCGCTGCCGGACGGCGTGTCCGGAGAGATCCGCGTCCTCGACTTCGACGCCGCCGTGCTCGGCGACGCGGCGGTGGACACGTACGTCGCGGACGAGAACGAGAGCTACCACGGCCACGCGCTTCACTGCCAGTATCGGACGACCGAGACGTGGAGGAGGACCTCGCGGGGCTGGCGCCTCATCGCCGCGCAGGTTCTCGCGCTGCGGACCGATCCTCCGCCCGTCGCGCTCTCGGCCGCGCTGCGGAACGAGTACGTCGGACGCTACGCCCTGACCCCGGCCATCTCCTACGAGATTCGGACGCAGGGCGACGGACTCGAGGGGCAGCAGTCGGGTCGCCCGTCCGAGACGCTGCGGGCCGAAGCGCCCGACGTGCTCTTCGTGCCGGGTAAGCCGCGCTACCGTTATGTGTTCCTGCGCGATGAGGGCGGCGCGGTCGTGGGCTTCGCCCAGAGGCGCGAGGCCTGGGACCTCGTCTGGAAGAGGGAGTCGAGGGGCCGCGCCCTTCGGGAGGGAACCCGCTAGGCAGGGCGGTCCGTCCCGGCCGGCCTCGTTCCCGCCGCCGCGGGGCCGTGCTCGCGGCCGAACAGCAGGAAGGCCGCCGGAATCGTCGTCAGCGCTCCGACGGTCACGAGGGCGGCCCCGACACGCTGGCGGCTGCGCCGGTCGAGCCTTCCCGTGGCGAGCAAGCCGATTCCGGCGCCCAGAGCGGCGCGCGTCGCGACCACGAACCCGAATTCCGGAAACGATAGATCGACCTTTTTCTTCATGACGTTCTCCCGGCATTGACGCCGCAAGATCCTTGCCATTCGAGAGGCATTCGGCGGGTCATGGCGAGGCGGTCGTGCCGGCGCGCCGGAACTGTGCGAAGACGTCCGATCCGGCGACGTCCAGCCGGACGGTCTCGAGGCCGGCCTGTCGCGCGAGGACCGGGACCCGCTCCCGAAGCAGCGCGGCGTCCGGGGCGGATGCGCCGGGCGGAGCCTGGAGGACGTCATAGAGGACGAGCGATCCCGAGGCCGCTTGCGGAGGCGCCTCGGACAGCTCGCGATACGTGCCGGCTTCGAGAGGGTCCGCGTTCCAGAGGCCGCGATGGGCCACGAGCGCGAGGCTTCGGCCGTTCCGGGAGAGACGATAGCGTTCGATCGTCGGGTGGCCCGGAACGCTGCCCAGGAATTCCCAGTCCCAGTCGTGATGCTGCGCGAAGAATCCGACGAGATTGAACTGGTCGACGTGCACCTCGTCGGCCCCCGGGAAATCGCGGTCGAACCGGTCCCGGTCGGCCGCGAACGGCTCGGGCCGCGGCCGCCAGCGCCTCTCGCCGTGGCCCCACGCATTGACGAGGATCAGCGCGACGGCGGCCCCGAGGAACGTTCGGCGTGCGGCGGCGGAACGCGCCGGAAGAACACGATCGTACGCCACCACGGCCGCCATGAGGCCGAAGACCATCAGGAGAAACTGGTGGCGCATGGCGCCGCCGAAGGGGTAAAGGCCGGCGGCTCCCGCGACGGCGCCGAGACCGAGCAGCAGGACGAGGATGACGGCGGGTGTGGCGCCCGGAACGGCCGGGTCCCGCCAGCGGTCGTCCGCCACCGCGACGGCGACGACGGCGGCGACGAAGACGCAGAGCACCGCGATCGCGAGGGCTCCGCTCTCGATTTTCAGCGGCGAGAAGAGATGGAACGTGTCGGCCACCGCGCGGCCGAGGAATCCCCGCACGGTTTCCCGGGCCGGATCGAAGTAGAAGCCGGCGACGTGGCTCAAACGGTGAAGCCAGGGACGGGCGCGCCCGAGAATCAGGAATGCGCCGACGGAGGCGGGCAGAAGAAACGTCGCCGCGTCGGCGGCGATCCTTCGGGGCAGCGCGCGCTTCCAGGCCGCGCGATACCGGGGCTCGACGGCGGCGATCACGGCCGGGGCCAACGCGCAGGCCGCGAGGAACAATCCGGCCGCGTAGTGCGACAGAAGCGCGAGGGTTCCGAAGGCGGCAAACGCGGCGCGCCGCATGCGGGACGGGGCCGGCGGCTCCGGCGCCACGAGCTCGACGTACGCGAGAAGCGCGGCGAGGAGCCACGCGAGGCAGAGCATGTATGCCTCGGCGACGCCGGAGAGCGCGATCGCGGTCGGCGAGAGGGCGAGAGCGAGGGCGCCGATCAGCGGGACCGCCCGGTTCCGGCACACCTTCCGGAGGACGAGACCGAAGAGAACGACCGCGGCGGTCCCGGCCGCGAGCGAGATCGAAAGGTACGAAAACCGCGAGTGACGGATCGCGTCCGCCTGGCGCAGGAGAAACGGGAAGAGCGGCGGGTGGGCGAGGGCGGCGGATTCCCGCGCGAGGTTCCGCGCGATGAAGACGTGCCAGTAGCCGTCGTAGTTGACCGGATTCACCCGGCTGAAGAGGAGCCGCGCGGCCAGGCCGAGCGCCGCGGCGACGAAGAGCCCGAGCCCGCTCCCCTCCGGGTCGCCGGCGCGGTCGGCTATCGGAGCCCGCCCGGCCACCAGTTCCAGCGCCCCGCCAGGCGCAGCAGAGCCGGCCCGATGACCATCCGCACGGCGATCGCGTCCACGAGCACCGCAACCGACAGGGCGAAGCCGAGCATCTTGATCGGCAGGAAGCTGCCGAGCGTGAATCCCGCGAAGACGGCGATCATGATCGCGGCGGCGCTGGTGATCACGGTCGCCGTGCGCGCGAGCCCCTCCGCGATCGCGTCCGACTCTCCGAAGCCGCCGCGACGCGCTTCCGCCACGCGGGCGACGAGGATGACCTCGTAGTCCATCGAGAGTCCGAACACGATGCAGAAGACGAGGACCGGGATGATCGGAAAGACGCTGCCGGTCGGCCCGTCGAGCCCGAACCAGCGAGCGCCGTAGCCCTCCTGGAAGACGAGCACCAGGGCGCCGAACGCCGCTCCGACCGACAACAGGTTCAGCAGCACGGCCTTCACCGCGACGAGCAGTGAGCGGAAGCCGGCGAAGAGGGCGAGAAACGTGCCGAGCACGACGAGAAGCACGACGCGATGGAAGTACCGTGCGACCACGTCCTCGTAGTCGGCGTCGAAGGCCGGGCGTCCGCCGACGCTCATCTTCGCGCCGGGCAGCCCGGTGATGGAAACGACGTCCCACTTGCGGATCTCCCGGGCGAGCATGACCTGCTCGCGCGGCGAGAGGCGGGCCGCGGGAATCGATTCGAAGAGGGTCGCGCCTCCGTCGCTCGCCTCGAGCGTGCGGCGCACCGCCGGGGACAGGAGCGGCAGGAAGCGCAGGCCGTCCGGGCGGTCGAAGATCGCGGGAAGACACTGGATGCGCTCGAAGCGGGGATCGGCCCGCAGCTTCTGGAACAGGCGCACCGCCGCGTTCCAGCCCTCCTCGCTGTCGAGCTTCACTCCGGGCGGCAGGTCGAGCACCACGCGCAGCGAGTGGATCAGGTTGGAGCGGCCCATCGTGTCGAGGGCGTGATAGGCGCGGACGGACTCGGAGCCCTTCGGCAGCCAGTCGCCGAGCGGCATCGCGGTCGCGAGCCGGCGCGACTGTGCCGCGAGCAGCAGCAGCGGGGCGCTCGCGAGCACGAGCGCGAGCACCGGACGATTGGTCACGCGGCGGCCCCAGCGGCGCCACGCCTGCGAGCCCTCGGCCGCACGGGTCGGGCTCGGCCGGCGGATGCGCAGCGAGTCGATCCGGCGGCCGAGCAGCGAGAGGAGAACCGGAAGGAGCGTCACCGAAAGCAGCAACGCCGAGAGGGTGACGAGCAGCCCCGCCAGGCCGACGGAGCGTTGCTCGGACAGCGGGATCATCAGAAGGGCCGCGAACCCGATCGAAACGGGAAAGGCGGACAGCAGGATCGTCCAGCCCGCGTGCCGCGCCGCTTCCTCGGCCGCGGCCCGTCCTTCGCCGCGCTTGGCGAGAGCCTCCCGGAACCGGCTGACCGTCAGAAGGGCATAGTCGATCCCGAGCCCCAGGCCGATCATCGAGGCGATCGTCTGGATCAGGATCGAGATCGTGAAGAAGCGCGAGAGCCAGGCGGCCACGCCGAGGGCGAGCGTGATCGAAAGGACGCCGATCCCCAGAGGAAGCACGGCGGCGACCGCGCCGCCGAAGGCGAGCAGGAGGAGGACGAGCGTCAGCGGAAGGACGCGCAGCTCGGCGGAGCGTGCGTCGGCGGCGCTCGCGATGCGCAGGTCGAAGTTCAGCGGCACCTCGCCGGTCCACCCCAGCCAGAGTTTCGGAAACGAGGGCGACAGCTTCGCCGTCAGCGCGGCCGTCGCGGCCCTCAGGCCCGGCAGCAGCTCTTCGACCGGCCGTCCGCCGGCGTCCAGGCCGACGATGACGAGAAACCCTCCGCCACGGCCCGCGAAGATCGAATCTCGCGTGTCGAGCGACGACAGCGTGCCCGCCACGCCGGGAATCTTCTTGACGTCTCGGACGATGGTCTCGAGGGCCTCGCGTCCCTCGGGCGTGCTCGGCAGCGGCACTCCTTCGACCACGAGGAGTACCCGATCCGTAAACGGCGAGCGAAAGCGCCGCTGCAGATCGTCGTGCACCCTCTGCGCCTGCTCCGAGGGCATGCGCGCGGCGACCTCCAGCCGGTCCTCGACGTGCCGCGCGAGGGGAATGAGGAAGATCGCGGCGAGAAGCCAGAACAGGATGACGAGCCAGGGATGACGGACCACGGCCTCGGGCCAGCGGGAGAGCCAGGCCCGAGGCGAGCGGGGGCGCGCGGACTCAGCGGGCACTGCGGTTCTCGGGCGCGCGCGGCGATCGCATTACGGGGGGATCATGGCACGGCCCCCTCGGATCGGCGTTGAGGAAAGCGTCAGGTCGAAGATTTGGGCGACGGGCTCACCATCGCTGCGGGACTTTCTCGAGCTTCTCCGTGTCGTAGCCCCATGCGGCGATCTTCGCGACCAGGCGATCGTAGTCCGCCGCGGGGATGGCCGGCGTCCGCGCCAGGATGTAGACGAAATCTCGATTGCTCCGCGCGATGATCGCCTCGGAATAGTCCGGGCTGACGTAGGCGATCAGGTACTCGGCGAGGATCGGGCCGAGCTGCAGTCCCCACGACGCATGCGACGGGTCGTCGTTCACGTAGGCCTTGGGCTTGAGCGTTTTCGTCTTTCCGTCGAAGCCGCCTTCGCGATAGGTGAACGTCGTGGAGATCGAGCCGTCCGCGTTGAGGACGTAGTTCTGAACGGCGTCGAATGCGTCCTTGACGAAGGGGGTCGGGATGTTGGCGATCACGTACCAGTCGCCCATGAATCGGTCGAGAGCCACCGGCGGCAACTGGTAGGGCTGGAGGGCGACCGACCGGCACCCGCTCTCGAACGCCGCCGCGAGCGCGATCAGGGCGGCGGCGAGCAGGGGCCGGGTGCGCATCCGTTCGCGCAGTCTAGACGGGATCTCTCCCGCGACCAAGGCGGACTCATGTAGAGTTCGTTCGGCTGGCCGACCCAAGGCCGGCCCAAGAATCTATAAGGAGTCACCCATGTTGCACACAATCCAGCGCCGCATCGCACTCCCTTCCATCCTCGGGCTTCTCGTCGTCTTTGCCGGCTGTTCTTCGACCCCGTCGTCCACGGCGCCCAAGGGCGGAACCCTGGCCGTCGACGGACCGAAACCGATCGCCGTATACCAGGCCTGGGCCCTCAACATGCTCGGGGGCCAGGGGGGAACGACCGTCACGATCGGAATCTACCGCTGGTCGACCGATGCCGAGCGCTCGGCGCTGATCAACGTCCTCAAGACCGAGGGCAACGCTCAGCTCGTCGCGGACATGAGCCAGCTCCCGCAGGTCGGGTACATCTATTCTCGAGGCACGCTCGCCTATGCCCTCTTCTACTCGCGGGAGACGACGCTTCCCGACGGGACGAGGCAGGTCGTGCTCGCCTCGAACCGGCCGATCTCCTTCGGGGGGTCCGTCGCGCCGGGAGCCGAGCAGAAGTACGACCTCGGCATCATCGAGATGCATCTGCCGAAGAGCGGCGAGGGCGAAGGCAAGATCATCCTGCAGGGCATGGCTTCGATCGACGACAAGACGGGCAAGATCGAAGTCAACAACTACATGGGACAGCCGACGCGGCTGATGCAGATCCGGGAGATCAACCCCTAGGTCCGATCGACGGCGACGGCCACCCCCGGACCGGTTGGCACGGGATTCGATTGTTTTGGTGTGTTTCGCACGTCAGAACGGAGGCGAATCATGCAGAAACGGTCTTTGCGGGTCCTCGCGGTTCTTTCTCTGGTTCTCGGTGCGGGTCTCGTCGCCGGAGTGGTGTTTGCGGCCGACAAGGGTGAGACGGCCGAAGCGAAGAAGCTCAAGGGTCGGGCCACGGCTCCCTCGTCCGGCGACATCGACGGAGCCGCGACCCTCGATGCGCTGCTGGCGAAGAGCACGTCCTCCGGGTTCTCGCAGTCCCGGGGCGCGTCGATCGAGGCCTGGGTCATTCAGGCCGAGCACGAAGAGGACGGCGACTTCCACCTGAGCCTCGCCGCGGACAAGGGCGAGACCGACACGCGCAAGTGGATGATCGTCGAGGTGACGCCGGCGTGGCAGAAGAAGGCGGCGTCGCTGTCGCCGAGCGCCCTGCGCAAGCTCGTCGGCACCAGGGTCCGGGTGACCGGCTGGCTCTACTGGGAGCCGGACGAGGAGCAGCAGGACCCGCGCGGCACGAGCTGGGAGATCCACCCGGTGACGTCGATCGCCCCGGCGAAGTAGGCAGACCGGGCGCGGTCGCCAGGCAAACGTCGGGGCCGCGCCCGAAGAGAGCGCGGCCCCCCGCGATGATCTCTTACTGCTTCGGAGCTCCTTCCTTCGAGGCGCGATAGCCGGCCTTGATGGCGTCCTGCTCCGTCATGTATTTGCCTTCCTTGGTGTTGCCGTACCAGTGGTCTCCCTCGTAGTGGTAGACCTTGGTCGCGGTATTGACCCAGACCATTCCGCGCGCCGGGGGCGGACCCGCGGTCGCTCCCGTCGCCGACTCGGGAGCCCGGGGGGCCACCTTCTGGGTTGCCGGGCTGGAAGCGGGGGAGGATTTCGCCGACGAGACGGGTGCCGAAGCCGCCGGAGCGGACGCGGCCCGGGACGCCGCCCCGGCTCCGCCCGCGACGACCAGCGGAGAGATCTTCGAGATGGTCGAGGACGGCACGCCGGCCTTCGAGAGATCCGAGACCGAGGAATACGGGCGGCCGGCGACGATCTTCTTCGCGGTGGCAGGACCCACTCCCGGCAGCGCCTCGAGGTCCTTCTCCGATGCCGAGTTCAGGTCGACCGGTCCCGACGGAGCCTCGGCGGACTTGGACGAAGACCGGGACGAGGATTTCGAGGCCGTCGCGCTCGGCTCCGACGCCGACGAGCTCGTCGTCGACTTCGGTGCCTTGGAAGAAGACGACTTCTCGGCCTTCGTCGGTTTTTCGGCGGCCTCGGATGACCCGGCGGACTTGGAGGTCGTCTTCGATTTCGCCTTCGACTTCGACACGGTCACCCGCGAGGAGATCTTGTCGATCGTGCTCGCCGGGACGCCCGCCCTGGAGAGGTCGGCGACGGAGGAGTACGGACGGCCATCGATGATCTTCTTCGCCGTCGCCGTCCCGACGCCCGGCAGCGCCTCGAGATCCGCCTGGGATGCGGTATTGAGATCCACCTTCTTGGCCTTGGCGGCCTGTGCGACCGAGGAGGGAAGGACGAGAGCGAGAACGAGAAGCACGACCAGGCTCCATGAACGTTTCGAGAGCATCATGGCATCCCCTTTCGCGGGACAGAGTCCCGTTTCTCCGATGAACCCACCATGAACGTGCGCCGCGCCGAGCGGTTTCGGCGGCGCGAGATCGTGCCTAGACGGGCAGAAGCACGGCGGCCGAGCCCTTGAGCCGGTGGATGATGCGGCCGAGTCGGACGTTGAGCGCGTGCCTCCGGTCCAGAAACGGAAGCGGCGGCGGCTGGCGCATCCCGAGTTTCTTGCGCAGGCGGAGCAGCAGGAAGCTGTCGGGCGCCGCGCGCAGTCCGCGCTCGACCACCTCGAGGGCGTCCTTGCGCGACTTCGACAGCAGGTGGATCTGGGCGAGGCACCAGTAGATGTGGGGATTGCGAGGATCCGCGTGCTGGGCCTGCTTGCCGAGTTGGAGGCCCCGGCGTTGCTCCTTCAGGTGGGAAATGCAGAGGGCGTAGCTCGCCAGCCCCGAGGCCGGGACGCTCTCGTGGCGCCCCGTAAATCGGCGGACGTACTCGTCGAGGAACTCCTTGGCCCGCGGCCACTGCTCGCGTTTGACCGCTTCCCGGCCTGCTTCGAGCAGTTCTTCCTCCGAGTACTCCTGGAGATCCATCTTGCCTCCCGCGCCGGACGGCGCCGAAGCGCCCATTTTAGAACACTCGAGCCGGGGGCGTTCAGACGGAGGCCGGAGCTCGGCGGCGAAGGAGACGGCGCAGGATCCTCGCGATCCATGCCGCGAGCGCCAGGCCGAGAACGACCAGGGCGAGGGCGAGCAGCGACGCGGCGACCGGGTGGCGGACCGCGAGAAAGATCAGGAGCACCACGAGGCCGTCCTCCGAGAAGGACGCGACGGCGTTGGTCACCGGCTCGGGGCTCGTGTTGAGGACGGCGCGGGCGCCCGCCTTCAGGCCGTGCGTCGAGAAGGCAACCCCTCCGCAGACGAGTGCGGCGGCGATGCGCCAGGGCGCGGGGACGTCGGCGAGCGCCGCCCAGGCGAGAAGCCCGGCGGCGGGCGGGCGGAGAAAGGTGTGGACCGCGTCCCACGCCGAGTCGACGAAGGGAATCTTGTCCACCAGAAACTCGACGAGGTAGAGCGATGCCGCCGCGGCGATGACGCCGCCATGAGCGAGGACGTGGAGATCCCCCGGCAGCTCGACGATTCCCGCCCGCCCGAGAAAGCCGAGGATCGCGATCGTCGCATAGAGCCGCAGACCCGATGCCGCGGCCGTTCCGAGCAGGAGTCCGGCGAGCCCGATCGAAACACCGGCCGGCACGGAGAAAGAAGTTACGGCAGCTTCTCCTGCAGGATCTTCGCCGCCTGCTCGGCGCGGAAGTCGGCGAGCTTCCGGGAAAGCTCCGGCCGCTTTCCCGCGAGGATTGCGACCGCGAAGAGCGCCGCGTTGACGGCGCCGGGCTTTCCGATCGCGAAGGTTGCCACCGGAATGCCGCCCGGCATCTGGGCCGTCGAAAGCAGCGAATCCAGGCCCTTGAGCGACGCGCTTTCCATCGGCACGCCGAGCACCGGCAGCGTGGTATGCGCGGCGGCTACGCCGGCCAGATGCGCGGCGCCGCCCGCGCCGGCGACGAGCACCTCGATGCCGCGGCCGGCGGCGGAGGTCACGTACTCGGCCGTCTCCTTCGGCGTGCGATGCGCCGAGAGCACGCGGTTCTCGCTCGGCACGCCGAACTTCTCGAGCGTCTCCGATACGTGGCGCATCGTCTCCCAGTCCGACTTGGATCCCATGAGGACGCCGACGAGCGTGTTCTCCGCCATGTCTTACTCCCCCTGTCCGAGCGAGTAACCCCGCTCACCGTCGAAGTCGCTCAGGTTCTCCGTCTTCACGAAACCGAGCCCCGCCTCCGTGATGCGCGAGAGCAGCGCGACGATCGCGGCCTGCGTCACGGGCCGCCCTCCCGGGCCGAGGAACCGGCAGCGACACTCGTCGACGCGGGCCGTTTCCGGCTGGCCGCCGGGCCAGACCTTGATCCCGCGCGAGGTCAGGAGCTTCAGCTCGAAACCCGGCGCCGCCAGCGGTGCGAGCTTCGCGGCGAGGGCGTCGCTGTCGGGGCTCGTCCAGCCGACGTAGACGTCCACGCCGACGGTCTCCTGTCTGGGCCGGGGAGCCGGCGGGGACGGTGCGGCGGCGGCGGTTTCCGACGGCCGCGCCGCCGCATAGGCCACCGGCTTGAGCGTCTGAGGAACCCGCCCGAGCCTCGCGGCGACGGCGTCGGCAAACTCCTTCGTGCCGACCTTCTCGCGACTCACTCCGTCCTTGAAGATGTCGTAGGTATGGACGCCGTCTTCGATCGTCGACAGCCACGCGTTGTGGACGCGCGCGGCGACGTCGGGCTGTCCGATGTGGACGAGCATCATGACGCCTCCGAGAAGGAGCCCCGAAGGGTTGGCGAGGTTCTGGCCCGCGCGCCGGGGCGCGGAGCCGTGGATCGCCTCGAACATCGCGCATCCCTCGCCGATGTTGGCCGATCCCGCCAGGCCCACGGATCCCGCGATCTGTGCCGCGACGTCGGAGAGGATGTCGCCGTAGAGGTTCGGCATCACGATGACGTCGAAGACCTCGGGTGTGTCGGCGAGCTTGGCCGCGCCGATGTCCACGATCCAGTGCTCCCTTTCGACGTCCGGGTAGCCCGCGCCGATCTCTTCGAAGACCCTGTGGAACAGGCCGTCGGTCATCTTCATGATGTTGTCCTTCGTGAAGCACGTCACCTTGCGGCGCTTGTTGCGGCGTGCGTACTCGAAGGCGTACCGGACGATCTTCTCCGACCCGGGGCGCGTGATCAGCTTGAGACACTCGTAGACGTCGGGCGTCAGGCGGTACTCGATGCCCGCATAAAGATCCTCCTCGTTCTCCCTGACGATGACGACGTCCATGCGCGGGTGCTTCGTCGCGACGAAGGGGTCGTAGGAGACGCAGGGACGGACGTTGGCATAGAGGCCGAGGGTCTTGCGGGTCGTGACGTTCAGGCTCTTGAAGCCGCCTCCCTGGGGCGTCGTGATCGGCGCCTTCAGGAACACCTTCGTGCGGCGCAACGACTCCCAGGCCTGCGGCGCGATGCCGGCGGTGTTGCCGGCGAGGTAGACCTTTTCGCCGATGTCGATCTCTTCGATCGCGAGGCGCGCCCCGGCCGCCTCCAGGATGCGGAGCGTGGCGGCCATGATCTCGGGGCCGATGCCGTCGCCGCGCGCGACCGTAATGGGAACTGCATTCGCCATAGCGGTGTTTCGTCTCCGTCTTCCGCCGGCCGGGCGGCCAGCGGGGCGGAACCTTATCACCCGGGTCTTCGCCCCCGCGAAGCGGCGGCAGAGGGGGCCCCGGCGCGAGATCTCGAGCACCCGGACGCGATTTCGGGTTTAATCTTGGGGATGGTGAAACGGGTCCTCTGGATCATCCTTGCCGTAGGCATCGCCGTCGCGGGAGCCTGGGGATACGGCGAACTTGTACGGCGGGAGAACGATTCGGGGCAGCCTGTGCGCCTTCTCGCGGTCGCCGAGGAGCAGAGCCTCGAGCTCTCGTTTTCCCGGCAGGGCCGGCTCACGACCCGGGTTCCCGACGAGGGCGAAACCATCGCCGTGGGCCAGGAGGTGGCGCGGATCGAGGAGCCCGGGCTGTCCGAGGACGGCTCGGACATCGAGCGGCAGGTCTCGCAGGTCAAGGCCCGCGACGAGATGCGCCTGCAGGAGATCGAAAAGCTTCGCGCCCAGCTCGCCGCGGTCGAGGCCGACGAGCGCCGGATGGGCAAGCTCGTCAAGGAGGGAGTCGCGCCGACGGCGACCCTCGAGAGCCTGCAGCATCAACGCGAGGCCCTCGCGGCCGACATCCGCGCCCGCGAATCCGAGAAGGGCCAGCTCCTGGCCGAGCAGGAATCGCTCGGCGTGCGCCTGGACAAGGTCCGCCGGTTCGAGAAGGAGGGCGTCCTCAACTCGCCCCAGAGCGGCACCGTGCTCACGCGCCACCACCGCAGGGGCGAGTGGGTCGAGCCGGGGCAGGCGATCGTGACGCTCCAGATCGCGGCGCCCTACCTGCGCGTCGAGGTCCCCGAGGAGCGGCTCTCCTCCTTCGCGGTCGGCCGCAGCGTGACCGTCTGGCCGCAGGCGCGTCCCGACGACCGGTTCCAGGCGAAGATCGTCTCCATCAAGCCTCGCTCGGAGTTCGCGACGCGCAAGAACTGGGGCCTGCAGAGCCGCGACCTGCAGACTTTTTCCGTTCGTCTCCAACCCCTCAATGGCGGGACGGTCGTGTCCGGCCAGACCTTCGTCGTCGAAGCCGGCAGCGGACCTCCCAGAGCGTGAGCTCGCCCCGGCCCATCGAGGTCGAGCGACTGAGCAAGCGATTCGGCGACTTCGTCGCGGACGACGAGGTTTCCTTTTCGGTCAAACCGGGCGAAATCTACGGTCTCCTCGGCCCCAACGGTGCCGGAAAGACGACGCTGATCCGGATGTTGACGACTCTTCTGCCGCCCTCCTCGGGGTCCGCGCGGATCGAGGGATACGACGTCGTCCGCCGGAAGTCCGCCGTGCGGCGCTCCATCGGGACCGTCTCGCAGGCCCAGACGACCGACGAAAACCTGACGGTCCGCGAAAATCTCTCGGTGCAGGGCAAGATGTACGGCCTCTCGGGGCGAAACCTGCGCGAGAGGATCGAGCATCGCTTGAGACAGGTGGGACTCTGGGAGCGCCGCGGCCAGATCGCCCGGCATCTCTCGGGCGGAATGCGGCGGCGGCTCGAGATCGCCCGCGGTGTCCTGCATCGCCCGAGCGTCCTCTTCCTCGATGAGCCGACCACCGGACTCGACCCTCAGAGCCGCCGGGCGATCTGGGACATGTTCGGCGAGCTTCGCGGGCACGATCCGGAGCTCGCCATCATCCTGACCACGCACGCCATGGAGGAGGCCGACGTTCTGTGCGACCGCGTCGCGATCCTCGACCAGGGCAGGCTTCTCTGTGAGGATTCGCCCATCGCCTTGAAGCGGCAGCTGGCGACCGGGGAGCGCGTCGACCTCGAGACGGACCGCGCGATCAGCGACGAGGACCGCAAGGGCATCGCGGAAGAGGGCGCCACCGAAATTCGATTCGCTTCCCCGACCCGCGTCTCGTTCGCGGCCAGGCCGGGAGAGGCGACGGGGCGGCGCGTGGCGCGCCTGCTCGAGATCGAGGGGTACCACATCATCCACCTGACGATCGCGCTGGCGACCCTCGAGGATGTCTTCTTCTCGTATACGGGCCGGGCGCTGCGCGAGGCGCCCCCCGCCCCATGAGTCGCCGATCGAAGCCGGCCCGCGGGCTCCTGCTGGCGCTGCTCGGCATCGCGGCGATCGGTCAGCGCGCATTCCTGACGCTGTGGCGGCAGCCCGTGCTCGTCGTGTCCACGATGATCTTTCCGATCGTCTATCTCGTGATCCTCGGCAACGCGATGAACCGCCAGCTCGAGCTCGTTCCGCTCGCCGTCGTCGACGAGGCCGGCAACGCCTATTCCGCCGAGTGCCGCCGGGGAGTCCTCGCCCTCCAAACCGGGAGACGGCTCGTGGCGGCGACCGACGTGCCCGACCGGGCGGCCGCGCTGGAGGGACTCCGCAAGGGGCGATACCGCGGCGTCTGGGTGCTGCCCTTCGGGCTCTCGCCGGCGGGACCGGCTCCCTCCTTCATCGGCGACAACACGGACCGTTTCTCCGCCGACGCGCTCGACACCGCCCTGCGGCAGATCTGGGAGGAAGTCTCGGCCCCGCCGAACGTCGCACCGGCCGCGGCACCCGTGCACCTGGACGCCTATCCTTATCTCGACTACCTGACTTACCTCGGCCCCGCGGTGGTGTGCCTGGCGATCTTCATGGGATCGATGGTCTCCGGCGGTCTGCAGGTCCTCGAGGACCGCATGTTCGGATATCACGAGGGCTACCTCGTCACTCCGATCACGACGGGAACGCTCGTCGCCGGCAACGTGCTGGCAGGGGCCGTCGTCGCGTCGATTGCGGGAGGTCTCGTCCTCGCCGCGATTCTCGTCATCACGCCGCTGTCCATGGCGGGAGGGGGAAGCATTGCGGCCGCCGCCGGAACGATCTTCCTGACTTCGACCGCGATCGCCGCGCTGTGGTTCCTGCTCTTCGCCCGGGCGCGGAGCGCGAGCCTGCTGCGCGGCATGTTCGGCATCATCAACGTTCTTCTGTTCTTCCCGTCGGGGGCCCTCTACCCGGTCGAGTCCTACCCACCCTGGCTCGCGAGGCTCTCGGCGGCCGACCCGCTGACCTACGGCGTGAGCGCGCTTCGGAACCTCCTGCTCCGAGGCGCCCGGCCGCCAGCCGTGTACGCGGACTGGATCTTCCTCGCGACCTTCACGATCGTCTGCGGCGTGCTGACAAAGGTCTTGTTCCGCAGAGAGGTGTAGCGAGTCGCCTGGACCGGAGTTTCCGTCGCGCAGCTCCCCAGCCCTTTCCCTCGCGCCGGTCGCGACCGAATCCCTTTCCGCGACGCCCGTGGTATTGCTCGCGGCGTGAGAAGTCTCCCGAGCGGAGCGAGGGAGGAGGCTCACGCCGCGGGAGCCGGAGCGCAGTGAGGAGTCAGCCGGGCGGTCGAGCCCGCATCCGGGCGAGCCGTCCGGCGGTGCGCGCCGCTCGGGCGCGCAGATTCCGAACGCAGCGGAGGCGACGAGTCAGGCCCCGCCGCGGTAGTAGTTCTCGAACTCTTCCGGGTGGGCCGCGCGGCTGCGGGCCTCGTCGAGCTCGACGGCGCCGTCGCGGGCGAGCTTCGCGAGGGACTCCTCGAGGGTGATCGAGCCCTGCTTGCGCGTGATCGCGATCTCCTGGTGGAGATGCTGAAGCGCGTTCTTGCGGATGTGCTGCCGGGCGCCATATCCGACGAAGAGAAGCTCGGCCGCCGCGGCGCGCCCGCCCCCTTTGCGCGGCAGGAGCGTCTGCGTCAGCACCGCCGCCAGCGACATCGAGAGCTCCTGGCGGATCGTGTTCTGCCGCTCGGCGGGGAAGGAGTCCGCGATGCGCGAGATGGTCGAACCCACGTCGGTCGTGTGGACGGTGGAGAACACGAGGTGCCCCGTCTCCGAGGCCGCGAGCGCGATCCGCATCGTCTCGGGATCCCGCATCTCGCCGACGACGATGACGTCCGGAGCCTGCCGCATGGCGGCGCGCAGTGCGGTGGGAAAGTCCGGAGCGTCGAGACCGATCTCGACCTGCTCGACGAGGCTCGAGCGATGGGGATGCTCGTACTCGACCGGATCCTCGATCGTGACGATGTGGCGGGCGTCCCGGCGGTTGATCTCCTCGACGAGGGCCGCGAGCGTCGTCGTCTTCCCGGATCCCGTCGGTCCGCCGACGAGGACCAGGCCGCGGGGAAGCCGCGTCAGCGCCTCGACGCCGCCCGGCAGGCCGAGGGTGGACAGGCGCGGCGGCTGCGTCGGCAGCGCGCGGACGGTGGCGGCCGGGCGGCCGCGCTCGCGGTGCAGGTTGACGCGAAACCGGCCCAGGCCGCGCACGTGGTGCGAGGCGTCCGTGATGCCGTGCTCCCGGTACTGCGAGCGCGCGTGCGACGCGAGCGCCGGGAGGACCGACTCCTCGATCTCTTCGCCCGAGAGCGGCGGTGCGTCCATCGGCGTGATTCGGCCGTCGATGCGCAGCGAGGGCGCGGCGCCCGCGACGAGGATCAGGTCGCTTCCCGCCTTCCGGACGAGATCCTCGAGCCAGCGGTCGAGCCGGACGGAATCCGTCGGTTCGCCCGCGATCGCGCCCGACCCCGGGCGGTCGGCATTCAGCTCGCGAATCAACTCGTTGATGTCTTCGGCGTCGTCCATCGTCGTTCGATCCGGGGAATACGGAAGCGCGGCTTCTTCGTCCAGGCCTCGCCGGCGCCGGCCCCCGGCATAAGCTTATGCCTCGATGGAAGACGCCCGGCCGCCGCTGCCGCCCTTCGACCCCGAGAGCGCCCGGAAGAAGATCCGCCTGGCCGAGGACGCCTGGAACTCCCGCGATCCCGAGCGGGTGGCCCTCGCCTATACGCCCGACAGCGTCTGGCGAAACCGCTCGGAGTTCGTGAACGGGCGCAGGGAGATCGTCGAGTTCCTGATCCGCAAGTGGAACCGGGAGCTCGACTACCGATTGATCAAGGAGCTCTGGGCGTTCCGGGAGAATCGGATCGCCGTCCGATATGCGTACGAGTGGCGCGACGACTCGGGCAGCTGGTTCCGCTCCTACGGCAACGAGAACTGGGAGTTCGACGAGCGAGGGCTGATGCGCCGCCGGTTCTCGAGCATCAACGACCTGCCGATCCGCGAGGCCGATCGGAAGTATCGGTGGCCTCTCGGCCGCCGTCCCGACGACCACCCGGGGCTGTCGGAGCTGGGTCTCTAGTTCTCGACTTCTCGACCGCGGCTTGGCGGAGGGAATCAGCCGGCGAGGTGCCAGTCGGTGTGGGGCGCCTTGTTCTCGACGATCCAGCCCCACAGGAGCCGGCCGTAGGTCGTCGACGTCCAGCCGATCTCGTCGAAGAAGGGCTGGAGCGCTCGTCGCAGGCGGCGCAGCTTGTAGAGCGGCACCCCCGGGAAGTAGTGGTGCTCGAGGTGATACGCCGAAGACAGGTACCAGAAATCCCAGAATCGCGACGGCTTCAGGACCGAGCCCCACTTCGCCGGATCGGTCGGGTCGATCGCGTAGTGCTGCCCGAGCCGGTTCAGCGCGAAGGCAACCGGGAAGACGAGAAAGACCGGGACGAGATACACGCGTCCAAGAACGGCGAGGCCTGCCGCGAGATAGATCGCGGACATCACGGCGACGTGGAAGAGGATCGTCCCGCCTCGCTCCCACCCGATGCGGCGGCGGACCTCCGTCGGATAGGTTGCCGTCTCCCGCGCCGCGGCCCGGAAGTAAATCGGAAAGAGCGCCGGCGTGAAGTAGAGGAGCTTGTACCAGGGACGGTTGATCTTCGGCGACAGGTAGTGGCGTTTCGGATCGGCCTCGGCGTCGCCGAGCTCGGCGTGGTGCGTCAGGTGCCAGCGCGTGAACTGGGTCGCCGAGATGCCCGACGGGACCGCGTAGAGCAGCGAGAGAAACCGGTCGCCCCGAGGATGGGGGCCGTTGAAGACCGCGTGGTGCAGGGCATCGTGCAGGAGCACCGTGAAGTTGAAGACCGTCCAGCCCGAAACGACCGCGGCCGGGATCCAGATCCAGGGCTGCGGGAAGCGCCAGGCCGCCCAGGAGGCCGCGATCAGCATGAGAAACTGACGCACGGCGATGGCCACGTGCCGGAGCGGACTCTTGTGATGGAGCTCCTTCAGGAGCTCGTGCGGGATCGCGCGGTTCAACCGGTGGCGCAGGTCCTTCGACGCTTTCGACCAGTAATGCTCGCCGGGCGAGTGATCGTCCGGGCGGGAAAGCGGGGTCGAGGTGGAAGCGCTCATCAGAAGGCCGCCCTCTCTCAACGTTCGCGGCGGCGGACCTATTCTCACACAGCAGGGCGGCCGGCCGCGTCGTTTGACCGATGACGGCCCCGCTTCTGACGCGCCTCTATCGTGCCGCCCTCTCGGGCGCCGATCCGGAAGCGGCGGTGGGGCGGGCTCTCGCGCGGCGGGACGTGGCGCGGGCCCTGGCCGCGGCGTCCTCGGTGGGAATCTTCGCGGTGGGCAAGGCCGCCGCCCCGATGGCGTGCGCGGCGCGCTCGATCGGCGCGTCCCGCGTTCTGGTGGTTCTGCCTCGCGGGCACCCGTCGCGGGGGCTCCATCGGCGCGACGTCATGGTCGCGCCGCACCCGGAGCCGGGCCGGGAGAGCCTCGCGGCCGCGCGGCGCGCGCTCGCCTTTTTTCGAGGCTTCGGCGCAGACGACGTGATCGTCTGTCTCGTCTCCGGGGGCGCCTCCTCGCTTCTCGCGCTCCCGCGCCCGGGGGTGACGCTCTCGGCGAAGCGGCGGGCGGTTCGGACGCTCGCCGAGGGCGGCGCATCGATCCTCGAGATCAACCGCCTTCGCGCGTCCCTCTCCGCCGTCAAGGGCGGCCGTCTCGGGAGGGCGACGAAGGCCCGTCTCGTGACGCTGGTCCTCTCCGACGTTCCCGGCGGACGGGCCGCCGCGGTCGGTTCCGGCCCGACGGTCCGCGGACGGCGAGGCGACATCGTCCGGATCGTCGGCGACAACGGCCGCGGGCTCGACGCCGCGGAGAAAGAGGCGCGGCGGCTCGGCCTCTCCGTTCTCCGCGTGAAGCGGCGTCTCTCGGGGGAGGCGAGCGCGGCGGGCAGGCGGCTCGTCTCACAGGGGAAGCGTCTGTCCGTGGGAACGGTCCTTCTCGCCGGAGGTGAGACCACCGTCACGCTCGACCGCCGGCACGGCCGCGGGGGACGCTGCCTCGAGCTCGCCCTGGCGGCCGTTCCGGGGATTGCGGGAACGGACCTCGAGCTTCTCGCTGCCGGGTCGGACGGCCTGGACGGAAGCTCCGGCGCCGCCGGCGCCTCCGTGGACGGCTCGACCCTCGAGCGCGCCCGTTCGCGCGGCGCCGATCCGGTCGCCGCGCTCCGGCGTCACGACTCGCGCGCCTTCTTTGCCGCCGCCGGAGGCCTCTTCGTGACCGGCCCGACGGGCGGAAACGTGGGGGACTGGGTTTTCCTGGCCCGGGACCCCGGCATGCCGCGGCCCATATAATCGACGGTTCGTCATGCCCCCCAGTCCGACAAACCGGGAGCGGTCCGCTCTCGAGCGCTTTACGGAGGAGCCGAACCGTTTCGGCGCCTACCGGCTCGCCCTCGGATTCCCCAACTCCTACGAAGTCGGGATGTCGAACCTCGGCTTCCAGTGGGTCTATCGGCTCTTCAACCGGGTGCCGGACCTGTCCTGCGAGCGGTTCTTCTCCGAGGACGGCGAGCCGGCCGCGACGTTCGAGACGGGCACGCCGCTGTCGGAGTTCGGCCTGCTCGCGTGGTCGCTGTCGTGGGAGATGGACATCGTCCACATCCTGAGGACGCTGCGGGCGGCGGGCATTCCCCGCCGGCGCGCGGAGCGCGACGAGCGGCATCCGCTTCTGCTGGTGGGCGGAGACATCGCCCGGATGAACCCGGCCGCGCTTTCGCCGTTCGTGGATCTCTTCGCGCTCGGCGACGGCGAACGCCTCGTTCCCCGCATCGCGGAACTGCTCCAGTCGGGTCTCGATCGCGACGCGTTCCTCGCCGCGGCCGCGGCCCTTCCCGGGTTCTTCGTCCCGGCCGTCCAGGGCGCGCGGGCGGAGACCGCCGAGAACGCGCGCGTCGTGATCCAGCAGCCGATG
The DNA here is from genome assembly GCA_963736455.1 of uncultured Acidobacteriota bacterium. Lineage (GTDB taxonomy): Bacteria > Acidobacteriota > Thermoanaerobaculia > UBA5066 > Gp7-AA6 > DAHUXD01. The sequence continues at coordinate 1,964,529 of CAVTON010000001.1, read as the reverse complement.
TCGCGCAGGGAGATCTCACCCGAGTTCGAGGTTCCGCACACGACGATCCTCACCCCGCGCACCGAGCTCGCCGACAAGCTCCTGATCGAGATCTCCCGGGGCTGCACCGAGATGTGCCGCTTCTGCTGGGCGGCGTACGCGATGGCGCCCGTCAAGCAGTACCCGGCGTCGTCGATCCTCGCGGTGGCGCGCGAAGCGCGCTCGAAGACCGACCGGACGGGACTGATCGCCACGGCGGTCTGCGATCACCCCGAGATCGGCGTGATCCTCGAGGGCCTGGCCGCGCTCGGGTACCACATCGCGCTTTCCTCCATCAAGATCGACGCCATCGAGGACCGGATCCTGGAAGTGCTCGCCCGCCAGGGCGAGCGCGCGCTCGCGATCGCGCCCGAGGCCGGGAACGAGCGCCTGCGCCGGTTCATCAACAAGAAGGTCTCCGACGAGATGCTCTTCGAGAAGATCCGGCTCGTCTTCGGCCGCGGCTTCACGCGCCTGAAGCTCTACCTTCAGGTCGGCCTGCCGTCGGAGACCGACGCCGACGTCGAGGACATCGTGCGGATGGTCGAGCGCGTCCACGCGATCGCCGTGGACGAGGGGCGGCGCCTCGGCCGGGTCGCCGAGGTCGTGCCGTCGGTCAACGCCTTCATCCCGAAGCCCCACACGCCCTACGAGGACGAGGCGCTGCGCGAGGAGGACGACCTCAGGGAGAAGCTCGGGTTCCTCCAGCGGGAGCTCGTGCGGATTCCGAACGTCGAGTTCCGCGGGATGCCCGTCGGCGAGGCCGTCTGGGAGGCGTTTCTCGCGAAGGTGGACGAGGCGGGCGCCGACATCCTGGAGGAGGCGGCCGACGGCGTTCCCGTCCGGCGCCTCCTGAAGACGCACCGCGAGCGCATCGCGGCCGTGATCCGTCCCGATCGGGTGCGGCCTCCGGCCGGGCCCTCGCCCTGGTCGTTCATCGCCAAGCGTTGAGTCGTTTCACCCGAACGAATGGAGGTTGCGTGAGAGTCCTGCGAACCCGGATCCTGCCCGTCCTCGCCCTGCTCGCCGCCGCGAGCGTTTCCGCCGCCCTCGACTTCGCTCCGCTGACCCCGGACCCGGCGGCCTTTCAGGCGCGGCGCGAGAAGTTCATGGCGCAGCTTCCGCCGCACTCGGTGGCGATTCTGCGCTCGGCCCCGATGCGCACGATGACCAACGACGTGGAGTACCTCTACCGGCAGGACAACGACTTCTACTACCTGACCGGCATCCTCGAAGACGACGTCACCGCGGTGCTGCGGCCCGACGCCGCGGACGGCAAGAAGTACGTCCTGTTCCTGCGCCCCCGCGACCTGCGCCGCGAGGCGTGGGCGGGAGTGCGCGTGGGTCCGAACGAGGCGGTGGCCGAATACCGGGCGGACGCGGCGTTCCCGCTCTCGGACTTCGACGACAAGCTCTCGCACTTCGACATGGCGACCTACACGCCGTCCGGCTACCTCCTCGGCGTCGAGCACCTCTACCTCTCCGACGGGCACGACAAGGAGTGGGAGGCGAGCCTCCAGAAGCTCGTCGCGGGCATGCGGTCGCACGACATGGGGCCGGCGGCGGTCGTGGACGCTCGCGGAATCATCCACGAAATGCGTCTCGTCAAGGACGCCGAGGAGCTGCGCTTCATGCGGCGCGCCGCGGAGATGTCCGCCCAGGGCCACATCCGCGCCATGCAGGCGGCTGCTCCCGGCAAGTGGGAGTTCGAGGTCCAGGCGGCGCTCGATGGGTATTGCGACGCCAATGGCGCGCGGCGCATGGCGTATCCGTCGATCGTGGGCTCGGGACCCAACTCGTGCATCCTCCACTACGATCAGAGCAGCCGTCAGATGAAGGACGGCGAGGTCCTTCTCGACGACTCGGGCGCCGAGTACGGCATGTACGCCACCGACATCACGCGGACGTATCCGGTCAACGGCCGATTCTCGCCCGAGCAGAAGGCCATCTACGACATCGTGCTCGATGCCCAGAAGCAGGCCATGGCGCTCGTCAAGCCGGGCCTGCCGCACGACGAGGTCGAGAACAAGTGCGCGCTCGTCCAGACCGAGGGGCTGATCAAGCTCGGCCTGCTCTCCGGAGACGCGGCGACGCTCATCAAGAGCCGCGGGCATCGCCGTTTCACGCTCCACGGGGTCTCCCACTGGGTCGGCCTGGACGTCCACGACGCCGGCGGCTACGGCGTGCCCGGGGGCAAGTCGCGGGTGCTCGAGCCCGGCATGGTCTTCACCATCGAGCCCGGCATCTACATTCCGGCCAACACGGTGGGTGTCGATCCGAAGTGGTGGAACATCGGCGTGCGGATCGAGGACACGGTGCTCGTTACGAAGGACGGCTTCGACTGCCTCTCGTGCGGTGCGCCGCGCGAGGTCGCGGAGGTCGAACGGACCGTTCAGTCCGGCAGGAAGTAGTCGGCCGGGCGCTCAGGCGCTCCCCGCTCTACCGGCCGTTGCGGCCGACGGGGAGCGTTTCGGAACGAGAACGTGGACGGTCTCCGTGCCGACGCGGCAGGCGATCGGCGTCGAGAGGACGCAGTCCCCGTCCACCTGGACTTCGACGGCGCCATCGAGCGAGCGGATCGCGACGTCGCGCCCCCGCACGATCCGCGCGAGGCCTCGCTCCAGGTGTTCCGCCCGTCCGGCGGCCATGAGCTGAAAGAGGGCCGCGAGCTTGCGCCGGCTGCGGTGCGAGAAGAGCAGGACGTCGAATTGGTCGGCGTCGAGTCGCGCGTCCGGCGCGATCACCCACCGCCCGGCGTAATGCCTCGCGCGGCAGGCCACGGCGAAGGTGGCGGTGTGGATCGCGCCGTCGATCGTGACCTCGAGGCGCGGAAAGTCGTACCGCAGGAACTGGGAGAGCGCCGTCGGCAGAATTCCGAGACGGCCGAAGAACCGTTTCCAGGCAAAGCGCATGTTTCCCATGATCCGCGCGTCGAGGCCGGCCCCCGCCCAGAGCAGGAAGGGCCGGCCGTCGGCGTGCGCGAGCCGAAGCGCGTGGGGGACGCCGTCCACGAGGAGCGACTCGGCCCGGGAGAGGTCCGTCGGAATCCCGAGCTCGATCGCGAGCACGTTCGACGTTCCTCCCGGCAGAACCGCGAGCGGCACCGCCGAACCCTCGAGGCCGCAGACGGCCTCCGAAATCGTGCCGTCGCCTCCGCAGACCGCGACGACGTCGAGGCCCCGCGCGAGAAACGTTCGGACGATGGAGGTGGCGTCGCCCGGACCGCTCGTCGGGGCGTTGACGAGCTCGAGGCCCCGCCGCCGCTGGCGGTCGATCAGCGCGCTCATGTCGCCGCGGCGATCGCGCTGCCCGGCGGTCGGGTTGTAGACGAGGAGGCCGCGTTTCATCCTCGGAGTTAGAACAGCTCGCCGTCTCGTTTGGGCGCCAGGAGGCCCAGGTGCCGATAGGCGGCGGGCGACGCCACGCGGCCGCGCGGCGTGCGCTGGAGAAATCCCGCCTGGAGAAGATACGGCTCGTAGAGGTCTTCGAGCGTTCCGCGATCCTCGCCGAGCGAGGCCGCGATGGCGCCGACGCCGACCGGGCCGCCCCCGAACTTCTCGATGATCGTGGACAGGATGCGGCGGTCGAGCTCGTCGAACCCGTGTTCGTCGACCTCGAGGCGCGCGAGGGCGCGGCGCGCGGTCTCCAGATCGATCTCGTCCTTGCCGCCGACCTCGGCGAAGTCCCGGAGACGGCGCAGCAGCCGGTTGGCGATCCGCGGCGTCCCGCGGCTGCGCGAGCCGATCTCGAGGGCGGCCTCGGGCGTGATGCGGATCGAGAGGATGCGCGCCGAGCGCGCGATGATCTGGGCGAGGGCGTCGACGTCGTAGAAATCGAGCCGCAGCGTGATTCCGAAACGGCCGTGGAGCGGCTGGGAAAGCAGCCCCGGACGGGTCGTCGCTCCGATGAGCGTGAACGGCGGCAGGTCCACCTTCATCGTCCGCGCCATGGGCCCCTCGCCGATGAGCACGTCGAGGCGGAAATCCTCCATCGCCGGGTAGAGAATCTCCTCGACCGAGGGCGAGAGGCGGTGGATCTCGTCCACGAAGAGGACGTCGTGGGGCTGGAGGTTCGTCAGGATGCCGGCCAGATCGCCCGCGCGGGCGATCATCGGTCCGGCCGTCAGCCGCAGGCCCGCGCCCATCTCCCGCGCCACGATGTGCGCGAGCGTGGTCTTGCCGAGACCGGGCGGTCCCGTCAGCAGAACGTGGTCGAGGGGCTCGCCGCGGCCCCGAGCCGCCGAGAGAAAGACCGAGAGGTTTTCGCGAACCTTCGTCTGGCCGATGTATTCGCCCAGGTGCTGGGGGCGCAGCTTCGGCTCGACGGCGGCGTCGTCCTCGAGAGCGGTGCCGGCCAGGATCTCGCGGGTCTCAGTCAAGCGGCCTCAGTCTAACGCCGGTGATGCAGGCGGACGGGGGAAGACCGGAATGCGGAAGGCCGGCCTCCCGAATCACCCCGACGTCAATCGCCGGAGCGCCTCTTTCAGAAACTCGCCGAATTCCCGGCTGCCGCCGGCGCGCGCGGCCGCCTCCACGGCGCGCTCGGCCTCGCTCCTGCGGTAGCCGAGGTTCACGAGCGCCGAGATGACGTCGTCCGCCGCGGCCGCCGCGGGAGGCCGGGACGGGGCCTCGCCCGGAAGGCTGGCCACCTTTTCGGCGAGCTCGAGGACCATCCGCTCGGCCGTCTTCTTTCCGACGCCCGGAATCGCGACCAGGCGCCGCACGTCCTGGCCGCGCAGCGCCTCGACGAGCTCGATCGGAGGAATTCCCGACAGGACCGTCAGCGCGACGCGCGGCCCGATTCCCGTCACGCCGAGAAGCATCAGGAAGAGCGTGCGCTCGCGCTCGGTCAGAAAACCGTAGAGGGCGAGCGCGTCCTCGCGCACGTGCGTGTGGATCCAGAGCGACGCCGGGCTCTCCGCCTCGGGCAGCTCGTAGAAGGTCGAGAGGGGGATGTGGACGAGATACCCGACGCCGCCGACGTCGAGGAGGACCTGGTCGGGCGCCTTGGCCGCGAGGCGACCCGTCAAGCGTCCGATCATGCGGCGATGCTCGCGTTCGCGCGGGGCGAGGCTAGCTGCGCCGGTTGCTGCCCGTATCGCGCAGGAACGACGCGAGCAGCGGCTCGTTGACCTCGACCCGGCGCGTCGTCCGGACCTGCTGGAGATACGCCCGGCTCAGCCGGTCCGCCTCGCGCGTCCGGATCGAATCGCGCAGCTGATCCTTCTGGGCCTCGAACGTCGTCTTGTTCGCCTCGGTGCGGGTCAGGACGCGAAAAAGAACGAATCCGCTCGGCACCGCGACCGGCGGGCCGGCCTGGCCCGCGTTCGTGCGGAAGACGGCGGCCGCGAGCTCCGGCGCCGTGCCGAGATCGGGGATCGGCCCCGACGGGCCGAATTCGGTCGTCGTCTTGACGTCGCTTCCGTAGCGGCCCGCCAGCGCGGCCAGCGTCGTTCCCGAGGCGAGCTCTTTCGCGGCGGGCTCGAGCTGTGCGAGGGCGTCCTTCTCGCGGCGCTCGGCTTTCCAGTCGGCGTCGAGCTTCGCCTTGATCTCGGCGAAGGGCGGCACTCCGGCCGCCCGCTCCTCGGAAGGGCGGACGAAGACAATTCCGCGTCCCGTCGTGACGGGGGTGGCGGAGACCTTCATCAGCGGGGTGCTCCACGCCTCGTCCGCGAACTTCTGGTTGGTGCCGATGCCCGGGATCGCGTCGCCGCGCGCGGCCCACTCGGTCGTGTTGTACGTGACCACGTCGTTCTGGAGCTTGCGCAGGTCGTCGTCCGAGGCCGAGCGCATTCCGGCGAGCTTCTCGGAGAGCTCCTTCGCCCGGCGATCGAGCTCGGCCGCGGACTGCTTCTCCGTGAGCTCGGCCACGATCGAGGGGCGGGCCTCCTCGAGTGACCGGGTGCGCGCCGGCGTCTTCGATTCGACCTTGATGATGTGGTATCCGAACTGCGTCTTGATCGGCCCCCGGATCTCTCCGGGCGCCATGCTGAAGGCGGCCGACTCGAACTCGGGAACCATCTGGCCGTGCGAGAAGGGCGGCAGCTTTCCGCCGGTCGTCTTCCCGCTCGGGTCGTCGGTGTTCTCGTTGGCGAGTCTGGCGAAATCGGCGCCGGGCTGCTTCGCGCGGGCCGCGATGGTCTCGGCCTTCGCGCGGGCGGCCGCGTCCGCCGCGGCGCCGGCGTCCGGTTTGACGGCGATCAGGATGTGGGAGGCGTTGACCTGCTCGGGGACCGTGAACGTGTCCTTGCGCTGCTCGTAAACGGCCTTGATCTCGGCGTCGGTCGGCTGGATCTTCGAGCGCACGCGCGCCCGGTCGATGAGCAGGTACTTGATCTTGCGCTGGACCGGGGCGCGGTAGCGGTCCTTGTGCTGGTCGAGATAGGCCTGGAGGTCGGCGTCGGTCGGCTGCGCGTTGGAGACGAGGCGCGCCGCCGGCACGACGATGTACTCGATGGTGGCCTTGTCGTTGCGCGCCGCGAACTCGCGCGCGATCTCCTGCTCGGGCACGACGACCGAGGCCTTGACCATGTTGGAGTACTTGTCGAGGAGCAGGTCCTCGCGCAGCTCCTCCTCGAAGCGGTCGGGCAGGATGCCGTTCGAGCGGAGCATCTTCTCGTACTTCTCGCGGCCGATGAACTGGCCGTTTTCCTGGAAGTACGGGAGCGCCAGGATCTTCTGGGCGAGCTCCTGGTCGGAGACGTGAAGGTCGAGCCGCCTGGCGGCCTCGAGGCGGAGCATCCGTTCGATCATCGCGTCGAGGACGTTGCGCGGCAGGTCGAGGGCGCGCTCGAGCTCGGGAGAGAAGTTGCCCTGATACATCTGGCGGTAGCGTTCCACCTGGGCGCGGTACTGCCGGTCGAACTCGACGGCGGTGATGCGCTCGTTGCCCACCCGGGCGACGATCTGGCTGCCCTTGTCCTGGTCCGAGCCCGACCCCGACCAGAAGACGAACCCCAGAATGAAGACGGCGATCACCAGAAACAGCGTCCACTTCAACTGGTGGAAACTGTTGCGCATCGTCTTGAGCATCGAGAAATCCTCCGGGCGAAACGTTCGAGAACGCGCGACTATAGCAGGCGGATCGACTCGGACGCAGGCCGCCGGAACCTCCGCGCGCGGCGCGCCGAAGGCCACGGATCACAGCGGGATGCGTGCAGTTGTGCTATAAGCGAGAGGGGTAAGTCCCGCAGTTTCGGGAGTTTATGCGCAAGCGGAAGTCCGGCCAGCCGGCGGGGACGGATCTCGACTGGTTCGTCATTCCGATCCAGAAGATCCGCCAATGGGCCCTGGTCATTGTTCTTCTTCTGATCGCCGGAGGCGTCGGGTACTTCGTCTATCAGCACGGCCGCCAGTCTCCGCAGGAGCGCGCCCGTTCCGAGATCGCGACGGCCGACTCCCTGCTGGCGCGGGCGACGCGCTCGAGCGGAGAGGCGCGTCCCGGCTCGAACACGGCCCAGGCCCGGGACTTCCTGCGCGACGCCCGCGAGTCCTTCACAGCCTCCCGGTGGGACGAGGCTGCGCGCCTCGCCATCGAGTCGCAGTCCTATTCGCGCCGCGCTCTCGGGGGCTCGGGCGCGGGCGAACAGGGCGATGCCTCGATCATCTTCGTCGAGGGCGACGTCTCGCTCCAGCGCGCGGGCCGCTCCACGTTCGAGCCGGCCCGGCAGCGCGAGCCGCTGTTCGACGGCGACTTCGTGAAGGCGGGGAAGAACGGGTCGGCGGAGATCATGTTTTATGACGGCACGCTGTACACGATCCGGCCCGGCTCGCTCTTCGAATGCCGGCGGCCGGCCTCCTCGGAGGTCAGCGGAAGCCAGATCAAGATGATCTCCGGCGCGGTCAACGTGTACACGTCGGGCTCGAGCTCGACGGTGTCCACCGACGCCGCCACGGCGGCGATCAGCCGCGATTCGCGCGTGTCCGTCGACGTGGCGCCGGGCGACAAGACCGAGGTCACGAGCTTCCGCGGCCGGACGACGGTCTCGACGGCCAAGGAAACCGTGACCCTCGAGGGCCGGGAGAAGGTCGCGGCGGGGGTGCAGACCGGGACGTTCACCGCGAAGGTGGAGCTGCCCGACACGCCCGAGCCGATCCTGCCCGCCGACAACCGGATCTACGACCTGAAGACGGGCGACCAGGTCGAGCTCAAGTGGTCCAAGGTGCCGCAGGCCGGCCGGTATCGGCTCCAGATCTCGCGGTCGCGGCTGTTCGTGCCCGACGCGACCGAGGTGGACCTCGACGACCGGGTGCAGACGACGGCCCGCGTCAAGGTGTCGAAGGAGGGAGCGTACTTCTGGCGCGTCGCCTCGATCGAGGAGGGCGGGCTGACCTCGGACTGGAGCCCGGTTCGGCGTTTCAAGATGGTCACCGAGCCCATCAAGACGGGAGGGGGGGATTCGACTCCGCCCGAGCTGACGGTCTATCCGCCGCAGCAGATGGGAAACCTGTTTCTCGTCTACGGCAAGACCGAGCCCGGCGCCGTCGTGACCGTCAACGCCGAGCCCGCGGACGTGGAGACGGACGGATCCTTCAAGAAGACGATTACGATCGAGCGCGACGGCGCGACGGTCCTGGTCGTCAAGTCGGTCGACGCCTCGGGCAACGAAACCGTGCGGCGTGTGAGAGTGTTCGTGGAATCCTTGTGACGATTCGACAAGGCTGAGGAGGTCCGGTTTGGCCTGGAAATCCGTTTTCTCGATCTTCTCGAACGATCTGGCGATCGACCTCGGGACCGCCAACACCCTGGTGTTCGCCCGAGGCAAGGGCATCATCGTGCGCGAGCCATCGATCGTGGCCGTGAACACGGTCACGAACCGCGTCGAGGCGGTCGGCACCGATGCCAAGGAAATGCTCGGCCGGACGCCCGGCAACATCGTTGCGATCCGCCCCATGAAGGACGGCGTCATCGCCGACTTCGAGGTGACCGAGAAGATGCTCGATCACTTCATCAAGAAGGCGCACGGACGGTCGCTGTTCGTGCGGCCGCGCATCGTGATTTCGGTCCCGTCGGGCATCACGCAGGTCGAAAAGCGCGCGGTGCAGGACTCGGCGCTCCGGGCGGGAGCATCCGAGGTCTTCATCATCGAACAGGCGATGGCCGCCGCGATCGGGTCGGGCCTTCCGATCACCGAGCCGACCGGCAACATGATCGTCGACATCGGCGGGGGGACGACCGACGTCGCCGTCATCTCGCTCGCCGGGATCGTCTACAGCCGTTCCGTCCGCACCGCCTCCAATGAGATGGACGAAGCCCTCATCCAGTACCTCAAGCGCAAGTACAACCTGCTGATCGGCGAGCGGACGGCCGAGCAGATCAAGATCGAGATCGGATCGGCGCATCCCCTGGACGAGCCGCTGACGATGGAGGTCAAGGGCCGCGACCTCGTCGAGGGTGTGCCGAAGACGCTGGCGCTGTCCGACGAGGAGGTCCGCGAGGCCCTGTCCGAGGTCGTCGCGGCGATCGTCGAGACGGTGCGCGTCGCGCTCGAGCGCACGCCTCCCGAGCTCTCCGCGGACATCATGGACAAGGGCATCATCATCACCGGGGGCGGCTCGCTCCTGCGCAACCTCGACCGCCGTCTCTCCGAGGAGACGGGTCTCCCTATCTCCTATGCCGAGGATCCGCTGGCTTCGGTCGCCCTCGGCACGGGAGCGATGCTGACGGACATGGACCTGTTGAGGAAGATATCGATCACGTGACCCGAACCCGGTATCCCGATCCATGAGACCCTCCAGCGCCCGCGTCGAGATCGCCGCCGTCAACCCTCGACGGGGCGGGGCCGTCCTCGCGACCGTCCTCGTGGCCTGCGTCCTGCTCCTTTCCGCACAGGCCCCGGCGCGGGGCGGACGCGGGACCGTGCTGCAGTCCTGGTTCCTGACCCTGGCGGCGCCGGTCGCGGCGTCCGTCGGCGCGGTCTCCCACGGCATCTCCGGGGCGGTCGGGCGGACCCTCGAGCTCTTCTCGGCCCGCGAGGAGAACGAGCGCCTGCGGCGCGATCTCGATGCACGGGACCGGGAGCTCTTTCGCCTCCGCGCGGAAGCGCTCCAGGGCGCCGAGGACCGGCGGCTGCTCGGGGCGGGCTCGGCCCTTCCGGGCGTGATCGGCAGCGTGCCGATCCTGCTTCTGGAGCAGCGCGCCGGAGCCCACAGCGTCCTGATCGGAGCGGGCTCGTCCGACGGCGTCGCGCCGGGCTCGCCGCTGGCGGTGCCGGCGGGCCTCGTGGGCCGCGTCGTGACCGTGGGCCGCGGCGTCTCGCGCGCCCAGCTGCTGCTCGACGCGGCCGCCGCCGCCGGCGCCCGCATCGCACGGACCGGAGAGCTCGGCGTCGTGCGCGGCGACGGCCACGGCGCGCTCGTGCTCAACAACATCGCGACGACGTCCTCGGTCGCCCGGGGCGACCTGATCGAATCGGCCGGGATCGACGGCATCTATCCGAGGGGCGTCCCGATCGGCCGCGTGGAATCGGTCTCACGGGGGAGCAAGCTCTTTCTCGAGGTCCGCGTCACTCCTTCGGCGGACTTCTCCCGCCTGACGGACGTGCTGCTGCTCGCGCCTTCGCCGGCGACGAAGGAAGGGACGGAGACCGGACGGAGCGCGCCGCGATGAAGGTCAGCCGCATCGCTCTGCTGGTGGCCGCTGCGGCGGTGCTGGAGTTGTTCGTCGGACGCTCGCCCTACCGCTCTTTCCTTCCGGTCGACTGGTTCCTGCTCGCGACGGCGGCCGTGGCGCGCAGCGGCGATTTCGTCCGGGCGGTGCTGACGGGAGCCGTCGCGGGGTCGATCGAGGACGCGCTCTCGCAGCCCCTCATCGGCATGAACGCGTTCGCGAAGGCGGCGCTCGGATATGCGCTGACGGTCGTCTCGATGCGCGTCGTGTTCGGGGGTGCGTTCGCCGTCGGCGCCGTGCTCTTCGTCGCATCGATCGCCAACGAGGCGATCGTGGCGCTTCTCGCCGCCCTGCTCGCGCAGTCGCCGATCGTGGTCCTGACGCGCGGCGCTCTCTGGAGGGCGGCGGCGACGGGCATCGCCGGCGGCGCGCTCGAGTCGGCCCGGAACTTCCCCTGGCGGGAATGGTGGCAGCGGCGCAGGCTGCGGAGGCTGCGGTGACGTGCTGAGAATCCGCGAAGATCGCCAGGCCGTGTCCCGGCGGATCGAGATCGCCCGCGTGGCGGTCGGGACGATCCTGTCGCTTCTGGCCGTCGCGTACTGGATCGTGCAGATCGTCCGCGGCGAATACTTCTTCTCGCTCTCCGAGAACAATCGCATCCGAGCCGTCAAGATCACGGCTCCGCGCGGCTACGTCCTCGACCGCAACGGCGCGACGCTCGTCGAAAACGAGCCCGCCTACACGCTCCACCTCTATCGGCGGGAGGCGAAGGACCTCGACGCCTCGGTCGATTTCATCGTGAACCTCCTCGGCTTGAACCGCGACCAGGTGCGCTCTCGCGTCGAGCGCGGACGCCGCGACCCGGAGTTCGTTCCGATCCCGATCGCGGAGAACCTCGGCATCGAGGAGGTCGCCGCGGTGGAGGCCCGTGCCGCGGAGCATCCCGAGTTCGCGGTCACCGTCTCTCAGCGGCGCCTCTACAAACATGGCGGGTCGGCCGCCCACGCGCTCGGCTACCTCGCGGAGGCCACGCCGGAGCAGATCAAGAACGCCGGCAACCTCTACGGCGTCGGCGATTGGATCGGCCAGAAGGGCATCGAGAGCGCCTACGAGCGGCTGCTCGCCGGGGCGAGCGGCCAGCGCCGCGTCATCGTCGACTCGCACGGTCGCGAGGTCGCCGAGGAGGCGCGCCTGGAAGCCATCCCGGGACAGAACCTCTTTCTCACGCTCGACTCGAAGCTGCAGGACATCGCCGAAGAATATTTCCAGGCTCGGGTCGGGTCGGTGGTGGCAATCGACCCGCGGACGGGCGAGATCCTGGCGCTCGTTTCGTCGCCCTCCTACGATCCGAACTGGTTCACGCGCCGCGTGACGGCCTCCGAGTGGAGCGGCCTCCTCGAGAATCCCGACCGGCCTCTTCAGAACCGGGCGATCCAGAACATGTATTCGCCCGGTTCGGTCGTGAAGCCCTTCATCGCCTACGGCGCACTCGCGCGCGGGCTCGTGGATCCGGAGGCGAAGATCTTCTGCCCGGGCCACGCGACCTTCTACGGCCGCGAGTTCCACTGCCACAAGAAAGGGGGCCACGGGCTCGTCAACCTGCGCGACGCCATCAAGGAGTCGTGCGACGTCTACTTCTACAACCTCGGCATGAAGCTCGGTGTCGACCGGATCAACGAGATCCTGACGGGCTTCGGGTTCGGGTCGCCGACCGGAGTGGACCTCTCGTTCGAGAAGGCCGGGCTCGTTCCGTCGGAGAAGTGGGCGCGCGAGAAGCGGGGAGCCCGGTGGTACCCGAGCGAGACGATCTCGGTCGCGATCGGCCAGGGTCCCGTCCTCGTGACGTCGATGCAGCTCGCTCGCGCGCTCTCGGGCCTCCTCGAAGACGGGCGGCTGCCGACGCCCCACCTCTTCTATTCCTCGCAGGATCCGAAGACGGGCGCGCAGCTGCGATACAAGGCCGAGTACCGCCAGGGCCCCACGCTCGCTGCCGACAAGCTCGCCATCGTCAAGAACGGGATGTGGGCGGTCGTCAACGAGGCCGGCGGCACGGCCTACGGGTCCCGGGTCGAGGGCGTCGAGATGGGCGGCAAAACGGGGACCGCGCAGGTCGTCGGGCACGACACGACGATCAAGGCCGGCGCCGACAAGGCGAAGCTCGACTCTCACGCCTGGTTCATCGGGTTCGCTCCGGTCGACGATCCGAAGATCGTCGTCGTCGTGTTCGTCGAGAACGGCGGGCACGGCAATCTCGCGGCGGCGCCTCTGGCCAAGGCGCTCGTCGAGGCCCGCTTCGGCATCGTTTCCAAAGCGGCGCCCGGGCCGGGCCTTCGGGCCTCCGCACCGCCCGCGGCCGGCCTCGCGCGGGCCTCGCGCCGGGAGAACCCGTGATCGCGCGAGCGCTCCCGAGCGGACGGCGGATCGACCTGGTCGTCCTTTTCTGCGCTCTCGCACTGGCGGCGCTCGGCGTGCTGTTCGTGGCGTCTGCCACGACCGGAACGCGCTTCCAGGGGCTGGCGGCGCGCCAGGCGGTCTGGGTCGCGATCGGGCTCGGCGCGATGACGGCGGCGATCCTGTTCGACTACCGGATGCTGTTGAAGTTCTCCTTCGTCATCTACTGCGCGACGCTCCTGCCTCTGGTGTACCTGATCGCCTTCGGCGCGCGCATCGCCAACGTCCGATCCTGGATCCGGTTCGGCCAGTTTCAGTTCCAGCCGGCCGAGCTCGCGAAGATCGCGACGGCCCTGCTGGTGGCGTACCTCTTCGAGAACGAGGACGACGCGCGCCTGCATGCGTCCACCCTCGTCAAGCTCGGCGCGATCGTGGGCCTCCCGGTGATACTCGTTTTCCTGCAGCCCGACATGGGGCTCGCCCTGACCTTCCTGCCGCTCATTTTCGTGGGACTCTTCTTCGGCGGGCTGCCCGCCAAGGGCTGGGTCGCCATCGTGCTCGTCGTCGCGGTCGTGGCGGGAGGCGGATGGTTCCTGCTCAAGGACTATCAGAAGGCGCGCATCGGGACGTTCCTGAACCCGGACAGCGACGTTCTCGGCTCGGGCTACCAGGTCCGCCAGTCGAAGATCGCGGTCGGCTCGGGCGGGTTCTCGGGCAAGGGTTTTCGAGGCGGCACGCAATCCCAGCTGCGGTTTCTGCCCGTCCAGCACACCGATTTCATCCTGGCCGTGATCGCCGAGGAGTGGGGCTTTCTCGGGGTCATCCTCGTCCTCGGCCTGTTTGCCGGGCTGCTGCTGCGAGCCCTGAAGCTGGCCCAGACCGCGCGCGACCGGGGAGGAGTCTTTCTGGTGCTCGGCCTGACCGCCATGATGTTCTTCTCCGTCGTGATCAACGCCTCGATGATGATCGGGCTCGCGCCGACGACGGGAATCCCGCTGCCGTTCGTGTCGTACGGAGGCTCGTCGGTCGCGACGACGTTTCTCTCGATTGGACTCATCCTCGGGGTCCAGTTCCGACGGTTCGCCAACGCGTGAGGAAAGAGCTCCTCGTCAACGCGACACCCCCGGAGACGCGCGTCGCGTTGATCGAGGACGGGCGCGTCGTCGAGGTCCTGCACGAGCGGCGCGGCCGCCAGGGCCTGGTCGGCAACGTGTACCTCGGGCGCGTGCACCGCGTGCTGCCCGGAATGCAGGCCGCGTTCGTCTCGATCGGGCTCGACCGCGACGCCTTTCTCTACGTCGAGGACGCCTCGGAGCCCGCGGCCGCCGACTTCGAGTTCGGGGATGGAGACGGCCCGTCATCGCCCCCGGCCTCCGAGGCGGAGCCGCCGCGGATCGACGACCTCGTGCGGGAAGGCCAGGAGATCGTCGTCCAGGTCACCAAGGATCCGTTCGGCGGGAAGGGACCGCGGGTGACGACCGGGATCTCGCTCGCCGGACGGACGCTCGTCTTCCTGCCCGGCGCCCGCGAGGTCGGCGTGTCCCGGCGGGTCGCCGACGAAACCGAACGCGAGCGTCTGCGCGCCATCCTCGAGACGTTCGGCGGCGGCGGATTCATCGCTCGGACCGCGGCGCTCGGGCGGGCGGCTCGGGATCTCGAGCCGGACCGCCGCTACCTCGCGGAGCTCGCCGCGCGCATCGTCCGCAGACGCGAGAGCTCCGGGCCTCCGGCCCTCTTGCACCGCGAGCTCGACCTCGCCCTGCGCAGCGTCCGCGACCTCGCCGCCGACGACGTCGCCGCCATCCGCGTCGACGACCCGGTCGCGCATGCGCGCGTGCAGGAGTTCCTCGAGGCCGTCGCGCCCGATCTGACGAAGAGGCTCGAGCTCTGGGAGGAGCCGGAGCCGCTTTTCGAGTCGGCCGGCGTCGAGGCCGAGATCGAGAGCGCCCTGAGGAATCGCGTCACCCTTCCCTCCGGCAGCTCGATCGTGATCCACCAGACCGAGGCCCTCGTCGCGATCGACGTCAATACCGGCCGCTTCGTCGGCAAGAAGGGGCTCGAGGACACGGTCTTCGCCACGAACCGCGAGGCCGTGCCGGAGGTGGCGCGGCAGATTCGTCTGAGGGACCTGGGCGGGCTCATCGTCGTCGATTTCATCGACATGGAGGATCCCGAGCACCGGCGCGAGCTCTTCGAGCTTTTCGAGGCCGAGCTCTCGCGGGATCGGGCTCGGACGCGGATGCTTCCGATTTCCGAGTTCGGGTTGATCGAGATCACGCGGCAGCGCTCCCGCGGCAACCTCGAGCGAGTTCTCACCCATGCGTGCCCGGACTGCGCGGGGAGCGGACGGGTGAAGACGGACTCGACGGCGGCCCTCGATCTGCGGCGCGCTCTCCTGAAACCGCCGGCCCTCTACGGCGATGGGGAAGTCGTTCGGGTGCGGGTTCGTCCGGGTCTGGCGGAGAGGCTGGCGGAAGAGCCCGCTCTGGTGGCCGACGCCGAGGAGCGCCTCCGGATCTGCGTCGAGGTCATTCCGGACGAGTCCGTCGGCGCCGAGGGCTTCGAGATTCTGCGCGGTTAAGTCTCGCCTTATCAGAGGCTTGGAGGTTGAAATAATCACGCGCCGGGGCCGGTTTATTAAGCCAGCACGCGATACCTTCCTTCCCGGCCCCGACACAAATAAGTCGGGGCCGCCTTTTTTTTACCGGAGCCTTCCGCTCGCTCGGGATCTGCCGCCGGGCTGCTCGCCAAATGCGGCTCGCCGCCCGGCTGATCCCTGCGCTCGCTCCGGCTCCCGCGACGCAGACCTCCTCCCTCCCTTCGGTCGGGAGACTATTTGCGTCGCGAACTGATGTTGACGTGCCGCTCGGCGAGCATTGCCAGCGCGACTTCCCGCTCTTGAGCATGATCCACGATCGGGGCGGGATAGTCCTTTCCGATCCGGCAGCGGGCCGCTCGCTGCTCCTCGGGGGTCATGGTCCATGGTTCGTGGATCTTCTCGGCGGGAACCCGCGCGAGCTCCGGGACGTAGCGCCGGATGTAGACGCCCCGGGGATCGAATTTCCTCGACTGGAGAACCGGGTTGAAGATGCGGAAGTAGGGCGCCGCGTCGGTGCCGCTGCCCGCGGCCCACTGCCAGCCGCCGTTGTTGTTGGCGGCGTCGGCGTCGGTCAGCTCGTGCGCGAACCACGCCTCGCCCTCCCGCCAGTGCCGGTGGAGATCCTTGGTCAGAAAGGACGCGGCCACCATGCGGGCGCGGTTGTGCATCCAGTGCGTCGTCGAGAGCTGACGCATCGCGGCGTCGACGAGGGGATACCCGGTGACACCCCGCTTCCATGCATCGAGCGCGGCCGGGTCGGTCTTCCAGGGCATGCGATCGAACTCGGGCCGGAAACTTGACTCCAGCACCCGCGGAAAGTGGAACAGGACGTGATGGAAGAACTCGCGCCAGCACAGCTCCCTCAGTAAGCGGCGCGATCCGTCCCGGGCACGCGCCGGAGCATCCCCTCGGCTCGCTTCGGCGCTCGCGCGGATCGTCCGCGCGGAGATCGTTCCGAAGTGCAGGTGGGGAGAAAGGCGCGAGGTCCCCTCCCGATCCGGCCGGTCGCGATCTTCGGCGTATCGAAGCGCCGGGCCGGCGAAGAATCGCCGCAGGGTTCGGTGCGCCTCTGTCTCGCCTCCGCGGGGCGAGGACGGAGAGGAATCGAGGTCTTGCCCGGCGCCGGCGGCCGCCAGGGCAACTGCCGGCAATTCGGGGGTGGCGAGGTCGGTCGGAGCCGGAAGGGGGCCGTCCTTTTCGGCCGCGATCCACTTTTTCGAGAAGGGCGTGAAAACCGTGTACGGATCGCCGGCATCGTTGGCGATGGCGTCGGCCGGGACGAGCAGCTCGTCCGAGAAGAGGCGAAGCCGGCCGCCGGCCGCCTCGATCGCCGCGGCCGTCTCGCGGTCGCGCCGCTCGGGATCCGGTCCGATCTCCGCGTTGGCGTAGACGCCCTCGGCTCCGGTCTCGGCGAGGAGTCGCGGGAGGACCTCGCTCGCCGGGCCTCGCCGCACGAGAAGCCGTCCGCCGGCGCGGCGCAGGTTCGCCTCGAGATCCTCGAGGCTCTCACGCAGGAAGCGTCCCCTCGCCGGACCGATCCGCGGATCGCTGGCGAATCGCTCATCGAAGACGAAAACGGGCACGACCCGGTCGGCGTCGCGCGCGGCGCGCGAGAGCGCCGTGTTGTCTTCGACGCGCAGGTCGCGGCGAAACCAGTGGACGAGCGTACTCACCCCGCCAGCGTAGCCGGATCCGGTCCGGCCGCCGCGGTTTGTCGAGACGCTCAGAGCAGTGGCTGCAGGCCGAAGAGGGGGAGGGTGACGACGCTCTTCAGCCCGGGCGCCGCGCCGACGATGAACGGCACCGCGTTGACGACCGTCCCGATCGTCGAACGATCGCCATGGAACCCGCCGGCCACCACGACGTGCACGGGCGGATCGCCTTCGACGTCGATGCGATCGGACGGCGACTCGGCGCCGACGGCCATCGTGAGGTCGAGCGAGACCCTGACCTCGTCGCCGGCCTGGACCAGGGCGACCTGGTGGAGGCCGAGGACGCGCCCCGCCGCGACGCCTTCGGTTTCCCTGTCGGCGACGACCGGCTTGATGGTCTCGGTGATCTCGTCGATTGGAAGACCGAGCCCGAGAGCGATGATCGCCGCCGATTCCGAGAGGCCCACGTGGCCGAGCTTCTTTTCGGCCACGCCGGCGGCGAACTCCTCGGGCGTCAGACCGGCCCCCACCTTCGCGCGGAGCGGCCCCCGCCGCTTGGCGGCGTCCACGACCCGCGTGACTCGGACGGAATCGACCCGGACGCATGCCGCCGCGACCGCGAGCACGAGACGGTCCATCACGAGCCCGGGATTCACGCCCGTTCCAAGCACGGCGACGCCCTTCTGCTTCGCCAGACCGTCGATCTTCCGGGCCATCGGAAGATGCCTGAGCTCGGGATACGCGAGCTCCTCGCAGGTGGAAACGACGTGAAATCCGGCGTCGATCGCCTCCTCGATCTGGGGCAGGACCGTGTGCAACCGGGAGCCCGTGCAGAGCAGGACGACGTCGGTCTTTCCGCGGGAGGCCGCGGTCTCGCCGTAGAGCGATGCGGCGCTCGGGCGGACCCTCGCGCCCGGGAATGCGCCGCCGAGGAGCTCCGAGAGCGGTCGACCGGCCTTCTCGGGGGCCGGGTCCGCCGCGCCGAGCATCGCGAGCGAGTCACGCCCGGCGAGGGCCTTGCCGACCTCGATGCCGATCGGGCCGAGGCCGATGAGGGCGACCCGTGCTCGGGGCGGGGAATTCATCGTGCGCGGGATTCTAAGGGATTCGGTCGGAATTCGAGCCGGGTCGCACGCGGTTGAGTGGGAAATGACGACCACGACGCGCATCGCCTCGGTCCTCTTCGCCCTCCTCGTCGCCTCCGCCTGCGCGAGCGGATCCAGGCGGACGGATCCGGGTCTCGGGACCCGGGTGCTGGACTGCATGGTCGAGAGCCACGAGCACGATTCTTCCGGCTCCGGATCCGCCGCTTATCGGAACAGCGGCACGGGCCTCTACTACATCGTGTTCGAGGCGAGGGAGGGCCAGGCGACCTCCCGCTACCGCCTGGAAGTCACACGGCAGCAGTATCAGCGCTACCAGGACGGCGACCGCGTGAAGATCACACTGAACAACGACATCCTCGTCAACATCCAGCCCGTCAACGACTGAGGCCGCGGGCCGCCCGTCCCCGGGATGGGTATGATCGCGGGGCTGCATCGGACCAACTGGCTCCCCAAGACGTTCATCGCGCTCCGAGGGTACACGGCCGCCCAGCTCGCGGCCGACCTTCAGGCGGGCCTCGTCGTCGGCGTCGTCGCCATTCCTCTGGCCCTCGCCTTCGCGATCGCCTCGGGAGTACCGCCGGAGCGGGGGCTCGTCACCGCGGCCGTCGCCGGCTTCCTGATCTCGCTTCTCGGAGGCAGCCGCGTCCAGATCGGCGGTCCGACCGGAGCATTCGTCGTCATCGTCTACGGGATCGTCGCGAAGTACGGGCTCGACGGACTGACGCTCTGCACGCTCATGGCGGGCGTGATCCTCGTCGTCATGGGCTTCGCGCGCTTCGGCGGGGCCATCAAGTTCATCCCGTATCCCGTCGTCACGGGCTTCACGAGCGGAATCGCGGTGATCATCTTCACGTCGCAGGTCAAGGACCTGCTGGGCCTGCGGATGGGAACGCCTCCGGGGCCGTTCGTGGACAAGTGGAGAGCGCTCTTCGCGGCGTTCCCGACCGCGTCGCCCGCCGCGATCGGCGTCGCCGCGGCGTCGCTTCTCGCCCTGGTGATCTGGCCGAGGATCTCGCGCCGGATTCCCGGCCCGATCGTCGTCATCCTGCTCGCCTCCGCCGCCGCGGCCGCATTCGCGATCCCGACCGAGACGATCGGATCGAGGTTTGGCGAGATCCACGCGTCCATTTCGATGCCGCGGCTGCCCGCGCTCACCGCCGACCGTGTCCGGGAGCTGTTCTCGCCGGCGCTGACGGTCGCGCTTCTGGCGGCGATCGAATCGCTGCTCTCGGCCGTCGTGGCCGACGGCATGATCGGCAGCCGCCACAAGTCCAACGTCGAGCTCGTCGGACAGGGCATCGCCAACGTGGCGTCGGCGCTGGTCGGCGGAATTCCCGCCACCGGCGCCATTGCCCGCACCGCGACCAACATCAAGAACGGGGGGCGCACGCCCGTCGCCGGCATGATCCACGCGGTCACGGTCTTCCTCGTTCTGGTGCTCTTCGGAAAATGGGCTCGCTTCATCCCGATGGCCACTCTGGCGGCGGTGCTGACGATCGTCGCGTATCACATGAGCGAGTGGCGCTCGTTCGCGAGCCTCCTGAAGACCCCGAAGAGCGACGTCGCCGTGCTGCTGACGACGTTCCTGCTGACCGTGCTCGTGGACCTGACCGTGGCCGTCCAGGTCGGCATCGTCCTCGCCGCCTTCCTCTTCATCAAGCGGATGGCGGACGTGACCAACGTGGCAGCCGTGACGAAGGAGCTGACCGACGCGCCCGACGGCACGATGCTCGGCGATGCGGATGGCGTCGCGCGGCGGGAGATTCCCGCGGGCGTCGAGGTCTACGAGGTCAACGGGCCGTTCTTCTTCGGCGCCGCCGACAAGATCAAGGACGTGCTCCACTTCGTGGCGAAGAAGCCCCGCGTCTTCATCCTTCGCATGCGCAACGTCCCCGTCATCGACGCCTCCGGCATCCGGGTCCTCGACGAGCTGTCGCGGTCGCTGCGGCATCAGGGGATCCGCTTCCTGATCGCGGGCATCCAGGAGCAGCCGCGAGCGGCCCTCGAGCGTTCGGGCGGCCTCGATCTCTTCGGGCGCGAGAACTTCGCGGCGAACCTCGACGAAGCCCTCGCGGCGGCGGCGGCTCAGCCTCCGGGCCGGTAGCGGCTTCCGTCCTTTCGGACCTCGAGCTCCTTCGAGCGCCCCTTCGGGATCGACAGCGACTTCCAGCGGTCTCCGGCGAAGTGCTTCGCCAGGAACACGATCTGACCGACGTGGTACGCGTAGTGCGTGAGCTGGCGGTGCACCGCCTGCATCACGGTATGCGGCTCGCCCCGGATCGGCACCTCGGCCAGGAGGTCTTTCTCCGAGATCGGAGCCAGGGCGGCAAACAGAGCGGCCCAGCCCTGCTCCCATCGCACCCGCAGGCTCTCGCGCGTGTCCGCGGCGTCCTGCTCGAATTCCGCGTCGCGGTGGCGATCGGGCTTCTCGCCGTCGGTGGTCCGGAAGTCGGTCCAGCGCGAGCGCAGGTTTCCCGCCAGATGTTTGACGAGGAGGGCGATGCTGTTGGACTCCGGATCGAGGGTCCGGAAGAACTCGCGATCCTCGACCTGGGAGAGCGCCGCGTCCGCCATGGTCTTGTACTTCCGGAACTGCAGCGTCACGTCCGCGATCCAGGCCTCTGCGGCCGTCGTCATGAGCGCCCTCCTGCCTCGAGGAACCGGTGGAAGTCCTTTTCGGGGACCGGCCGGCTGAAGTGGAATCCCTGGCCGAGCTCGCACCCCGAGGTGCGCAGGGCATCGGCCTCCTCGATCCGTTCGATGCCCTCGCCGACCATCACGAGGTGCATGGCCTTGCCGAGGTCGACGATCCCGCGCGCGAGCGGGGAGAGGCCGCGCGAGCCGGCCGACGCGCGTCCGCGGATGAACGACTGATCGATCTTCAGGATGTCCACGGGGAGGTTCTGGAGATAGGCGAGCGAGGAGTAGCCGGTGCCGAAGTCGTCGATCGCCAGGCGCAGTCCGAGCGTCTTCAGGGCCCGCAGGCGGGGGATGATCGTGCGTGTCTCGAGCATGATGAGGCTCTCGGTGATCTCCAGGACGAGGCGCGAAGGCTCGAGGCGCGCCGAGCGCAACGCTTCGCGCACGCGGTCCACGAAGTCCGGTTCCTGGAGCTGCCGCGCCGACAGGTTGACGCTGACGTGGAGCGGCGAGCCGTGGCGTGGCCAGCGGCTCGCGCCGCGGCACGCTTCCTCGAGGACCCAGTAGCCGATCGGCACGATCAGGCCGCTCTCTTCGGCGAGCGGAATGAAGTCGAGCGGGGGAATGAGGCCCCGGTCGGGATGCTGCCACCGCAGCAGCGCCTCCGCCCCCACCGGGCGGCCCGTCGGCAGATCGATGATGGGCTGGTAGTAGAGGACGAGCTCGCGGCGCTCCAGCGCCTTGCGCAGGTCGGACTCGAGGGCGATGCGGCGCACGACGGCCATGCGCATCCCGGGCTCGAAGGTCTCGCAGATTCCCTTGCCCTTCCCCTTGGCGAGGTAGAGCGCCACGTCCGCGTTTCCAAGCAGCTCGCCCTCGCCCTCCTCCGGCGTGCTGATCGCCAGGCCCATGCTGCAGGTCAGGAAGACCTCGCGTTGATCGAGGCGGACCGGCGGCCTCAGCGCCGCGGTGATCCGATGAGCGACCTCCCGCGCGCTCGACGGGTCGTCGGTGCCCTCGAGCAGCAGCGCGAATTCGTCGCCGCCGAGGCGCGCGGCCGTGTCGCCCGCCCGAATGCACGTCTCGAGCCGCCGGCCGATCTCGGCCAGCACCTGGTCGCCCGCAACGTGTCCGAGGCTGTCGTTGATCGCCTTGAAGTCGTCGAGGTCGAGCAGCAGGACCGCGCAAGGCCTTCCGTCCCGCAGGCTTCGGGCGCGGGCATGCTCGACGCGATTCGACAGGAGCGCCCGGTTGGCGAGCTGCGTCAGCGGGTCGTGGAACGCCTGGTGCGTGAGCTGTTCCTCGAGGCGCTTGCGCTCCTGGATGTCGCGGATCGTGAGGACGAGCCCCTGGATCGTCGGATCCGCGAGGAGATTCGTCCCGATGACCTCGGCGAAGAATCCCTGCCCGTCGCGGCGGCGGACGCGCCATTCCGCCGGGGCGGAGGAGCCGGCGCGGGCGGCAGTCTCGTTGACGAGCGCGATGACGCGCGGCACGTCGTCCGGATGAACGAGGTCGACGAGCCGCTGGCCGTCGAGCTCCTCGGGCCGGTAGCCGAGCACGCGTTCGACCGACGGGCTCTGGTACCGGATCGTCGTGTCGAGGTCCACGACCGCGATCAGGTCCGACGAGTTCTGGACGAGCGTGCGGAATCTCTCCTCGCTCTGCCGGGCGGCGCCCTCGGCGGACAGGCGCACGTTCTCGCGGACGGCCATCGCCTGCCGCAGGAGGACCGTCGCCGTCAGGGCGATGGCGCCGACGACGATTCCTCCCAGGGTCGGCGTGCGCCGGTCCAGAGCCGCCAGAAAGAGGGATCCGTATCCGACGACGACCGCCAGGTATGGGACGACGCTCATCGAGCCCGGTCCGGCCGCCGACGTCTCCTCGGCGGTCTCGCGGGGAGCCACGGACCACTGCGCGACGGCGCTCGCTCCGAACAGCAGCCACGCGATCATCGAGATCATGTCCACCGTCGTACCGCTCTCGTAGAGGCCGGAGAGCGAGAGGACGCTGAAGATCGAGTCGTTCAGCAGCGTGGCCATGAGCGCGATGGTCAGCGGCAGGAGGACGTATCGCGCGGCTTCCCGCTTCCGGCGCACGGCGACGACGGCCATGCCGAAGAGCAGGACCAGGTCGCCCATCGGGTATCCGATCGAGAGCGCGAGGCTGGCGACGCTGGTGCGGTCCAGGTGGGAAAGCGGGGCGATCAGCACGGACCAGAGCAGCATCGATCCGCCCAGGAAAACGGTCGCGACGTCGAGCCAGAACTGCATGGCCTCGCCGCGGTGGCGGAGGAATCGGGGAAAGGAGAGCAGGCCGAGCAGCAGGGGGGCGTAGTACGCGACGTAGGCGGACTGTCCGGCAACGTAGGCGAGGCCGTTCGAACCGCCCGTCGAATCCGGCCAGACCCACGACGCCGCGAACCACAGGACGTCGCCGAGCCAGAAGAGACCGAACGCCGCCGTGAGGAAACGCCAGGCGCGGCGGGTGTCGGCGTCGAGCTTCGGGGCGCGGGATGCGCGCACCGCGAGCAGGACCACGGCCAGTCCGACCGGCAGGAACGCGAGGTCGCTGCGGAACGATCGCACCGCCGCCGGCAAGGTCGAGGTCAGAGACCACGCGCAGTAGGCGGCCACGTACAGGGCCAGGGTCCCGAGCAGGACCACGCCCCGGTCCGCGCGGGTTCCCGAGGGCGAGACGCCGGACGACCTCGACGGCCGGGCGCTCGCAGGCGGAGCAGCCGCGGACTCGGTCATGGGTTCCATTGTCGCCGATCGGCCGAAAATCGCCAGTGCTCGACCGCACGGCGCGGCTTTCGATAAGCTGCCTTCATGCGCTCCGCGCGACGACTCTTTTCCGTGGCGTTCGCAGTGTGTCTGGCCGGTCTCGCTCCCCCGGGATTCGCTCAGTCGCCCGAGGCTCCGGCCCGCCGGCCGAAGATCGGCCTCGCCCTCGGAGGCGGCGGCGCGCGGGGAACGGCCCACATCGGGGTCATCCGCTACCTCGAGCAGCTCCACATCCCCATCGACTACGTCGCGGGCACGAGCATGGGCTCGATCATCGGCGGTCTCTACTCCTGCGGCTACACGCCCGACCAGATGGAGAAGCTCATCGGCTCGATCCCCTGGGACACGCTCTTCCGGGACGCCCCCGAACGCAAGGACCAGTCCTTCCGGCAGAAGGAAGACGACTTCGAGCGCCTGATCCCGTTCGAGTTCGGCCTGAACCTCAAGAAGGGCGGGCTCCTTCTGCCGCCGGGCCTGATCGCGGGCAGCAAACTCGGTTTCGTGCTCGAGAACGCGACGCTGCCGTGCTCCTCGGTCACGAACTTCGAACAGCTGCGCATCCCGTTCCGCGCCGTCGCGACCGACATCCAGACGGGGAAGCCGTACGTCATGTCGAGCGGAAACCTCGCCCGCGTCCTCCGGGCGAGCATGGCCATCCCCGCGGGATTTACGCCGGTCGAGATCGACGGGCATCTGCTGATCGACGGCGGCGAGTCGGAGAACCTGCCGGTCCAGACGGTGCTCGCGATGGGCGCCGACATCGTCATCGCCGTCAACGTGGGCTCATCGGGCGCCGAGATGGCGGCCAAGCCCGAGAACGTGGGCGCGATGATCGGACGCCTCATCGACCTGCCGCTCCAGCAAAACACGATGGCCTCGGCAAAGCTCGCGACCCTCGTCATCACGCCCGACCTCGACGGCTACAGCTCCGCGGACTTCATGAAGGGCCTGAAGATGATCCCGCTCGGGTACAAGGCCGCCGAAGCCGACAAGAGCAAGCTCGAGCAGTGGTCCGTGCCCGAGAGCGTGTACGGCCCGTGGAAGCAGCACCACGACGCGACGTTGCCTCCGCTGCCCTACATCGACCAGGTCGTGGTCGATCCCGTGCCGGGAATCGACCAGAGGCGGCTCGAATACCTGGTGCACACGAAGGCGGGCCGCATCCTCGACACGGCGACGCTGGGGCACGATCTCAAGCGCCTCTATTCTCTCGGCTACTTCGAGATCGTCAGCTACGCGATCGTCGAGGACGGACCGCGCCGCATCCTGAAGATCACGGCGACGCCGAAATCCTGGGGACCGACGTATCTCAAGCTCGGCATCAATCTCGGCACGGACTTTCAACTCACCACGGGTTTCGGAGTGACCGCGCTCGTGGACGCGACGGAGCTGAACGGGCTCGGCGGCGAGTGGAAGACGATCGCGACGGTCGGGAACCCGATCGACCTGAAGACCCGGTTCTTCCAGCCGCTCACGTATCACAGTCATCTCTTCCTCTCGCCCTACGCGGGCTGGAAGCAGGAACTGGCCCAGGTCTACGACCTGAACCAGGTCGCCGTCGGTACGTACCAGGTGTCGCGCACCGTCGTGGGCATGGACGCCGGCTACGACTTCGGGACCTGGGGGGAGCTCCGCGTCGGCTACGGCCGCGCGTGGGGCCAGGGCCGCCGCAAGGTGGGCGACCCCAGCTTCCCGGATCTCGACTGGGACGAAGGGGGGCTGACCGCCCGGATGGAGGTCGACCAGATCGACAACGTGAACCTGCCGCACTCGGGCTACTTTTCCGACATCGACTTCATCGCCAACCGCGAGAGCCTGGGAGGCTCCACGTCCTACGATCGGCTGAGCGCGGGAGCCATCGGCGTCCAGACGGTCGGCCGGTGGACCGGCCTCATCAAGGTCGAGGGCGGCTCGGGCCTCGGCACGCAGATTCCCTTCTACGACGAGTTCCAGCTCGGGGGTCTCTTTCGCCTTTCCGGCCGGCCGATCGGGCAGCTCTACGGAAACACGTACGCGCTGGGGGCGGCGCTGCTCTACTACCGGCTTTCGTCGACCGGAGGCATCATCGTCAAGAATCTCTCCATCGGCGTCTCGGCCGAGGGAGGCGATGCCTGGTCTTTCCAGGCTCCGGTCACGTTCTCGAGCCTGAAGCCGGCCGGCAGCGTCTTCGTCGTCGCCGACACGCTCATCGGGCCGTTCTTCATCGGGTACGGGCGCTCGGGAAGCAACAACAGTTCGGCGTATCTGTACCTGAATCGCACGTTTTAACCGTCGCCTTCGCTTCGTTCGGAGTCTGCGCGCCTCGACGGCGCGCACCGGCCGGCGGCTCGCCCAAAGGGGCTCGACCGCCGGCCTGACTCCTCACTACGCTGCGGCTCCCGCGGCGTGAGCCTCCACCTTGACCGTCGCCTTCGCTTCGTTCGGAGTCTGCGCGCCTCGACGGCGCGCACCGGCCGGCGGCTCGCCCAAAGGGGCTCGACCGCCGGCCTGACTCCTCACTACGCTGCGGCTCCCGCGGCGTGAGCCTCCACCTTGACCGTCGCCTTCGCTTCGTTCGGAGTCTGCGCGCCTCGACGGCGCGCACCGGCCGGCGGCTCGCCCAAAGGGGCTCGACCGCCGGCCTGACTCCTCACTACGCTGCGGCTCCCGCGGCGTGAGCCTCCACCCTAACCGTCGCCTTCGCTTCGTTCGGAGTCTGCGCGCCTCGACAGCGCGCACCGCCGGGCGGCTCGCCCGGATGCGGGCTCGACCGCCCGCTGCTCCTCGCGGCTCCCGCGGCGTGCCTCCACCTTCGCTTCGCTCAGGTGACTTCTCACGCCGCGAGCTTCACCGACAGGGCCGCTCTTCGAGTACTCTCCCCCGGCGGGGGAGAGGGTGGGGGTGAGGGGGAGGACCCGTCGCCTTCGCTTCGTTCGGAGTCTGCGCGCCTCGACAGCGCGCACCGCCGGGCGGCTCGCCCGGATGCGGGCTCGACCGCCCGGCTGACTCCTCGCTGCGCTGCGGCTCCCGCGGCGTGAGCCTCCACCTTCGCTTCGCTCAGGTGACTTCTCACGCCGCGAGCTTCACCGACAGGGCCGCTCTTCGAGTCCTACTCCCTCTCCCCCCGGCGGAGGGAGAGGGTGGGGGTGAGGGGGAGGACCCGTCGCCTTCGCTTCGTTCGGAGTCTGCGCGCCTCGACAGCGCGCACCGCCGGGCGGCTCGCCCGGATGCGGGCTCGACCGCCCGGCTGACTCCTCGCTGCGCTGCGGCTCCCGCGGCGCGAGCCTCCACCCTAGCCGTCGCCTTCGCTGCGTTCGGGGTCTGCGCGCCCTGCGGGCGCGCACCGGTGAGCGGCTCGCCCGGATGCGGGCTCGACCGCTCACCTGACCCCTCACTGCGCTCCGGCTCCCGCGGCGTGAGCCTCCACCCTAACCGTCGCCTTCGCTTCGTTCGGAGTCTGCGCGCCTCGACGGCGCGCACCGCCGGGCGGCTCGCCCGGATGCGGGCTCGACCGCCCGGCTGACTCCTCGCTGCGCTGCGGCTCCCGCGGCGCGAGCCTCCACCTTCGCTTCGCTCAGGTGACTTCTCACGCCGCGAGCTCCACCGACAGTGCCGCTCTTCGAGGCCTACTCCCTCTACCCCGGCGGGGGGAGAGGGCGGGGGGAGAGGGAGAGGGTGGGGGTGAGGGGGAGGGCTCAGAGCCGGTTCAGGCCGTCGAGGCCGGCGACCTTGTACGCCTCGGCCATCGTCGGATAGTTGAAGACGGCATCGCGGAAGTAGTCGATCGATCCGCCGAAGGCGAGCACCGCCTGGCCGATGTGGATGATCTCGGTGGCGCGCTCGCCGAAGATGTGGACGCCGAGAAGCTGACGCGTGTTCCGGTCGAAGAGAATCTTCAGAAGGCCCGTTTCGACCCCGAGCATCTGGCCCTTTGCGAGCTCCTCGAACTTCGAGACGCCGATCTCGTACGGCACCTTCTGCTGCGTCAGCTCCTGTTCCGTCTTGCCGACCATCGAGATCTCCGGAATCGTGTAGATCCCGTAGGGCATGGCGTTCGGGCGGCTCTCGCAGTACGCGCCGAACATGTGGCAGCTCGCCAGGCGCCCCTGCTCCATCGACGTCGACGCCAGCGCCGGAAATCCGATGACGTCGCCCGCCGCGTAGATGTGCGGCACGGCCGTCTGGAAGAACTCGTTGACGGCAATCCGACCCCGCTCATCGGCCGTCAGGCCCGCGGCATCCAGGTTCAGCAGGTCGGCGTTGGTCCGGCGGCCGACGGTGTAGAGGAGCGTGTCGCCATGGACTTCCTTGCCGCTCTCGAGCCGCGCGACGACGCGGTTCTTGTCGTCGTAGCCGACCGAGAGCACCTTCTCGCCGAGCCGGAAGGCCCCGCCGCGCTGGCGCATGAAGA
This sequence comes from uncultured Acidobacteriota bacterium, assembly GCA_963736455.1. Classification (GTDB taxonomy): domain Bacteria; phylum Acidobacteriota; class Thermoanaerobaculia; order UBA5066; family Gp7-AA6; genus DAHUXD01. The sequence continues at coordinate 1,936,339 of CAVTON010000001.1, read as the reverse complement.
ACACCAGCGAATCGATCATCTCGCGGTCCACGAAATCGAGGATCGTCGGACGCGCCTCGATCACGGTCGCCTTGATGTTCAGCGCCGTGAACATCGAGGCGTACTCGAGGCCGATCACGCCGGCTCCGACGACGATGACGTCGCGCGGAAGCGTCTCGGCCTGAAGCAGCTGGTCCGAGTCGATGATCCGCTTGCCGTCGAGCGGGACTGTATCGCTGTGCGCCGGCCGCGTTCCGCAGGCGATCAACACGTGGTCGGCGGAGACGGCCGTCGTCCCGTCGATCGACGTGACCTCGAGCGTGTGTGGATCCCGGAATCGCGCGCTGCCCGAGATGGTCGCGACGCGATTGCGATTGAGTTGCGCGCGGATGACCTCGATCTCGCGGGCCAGGACTTTCTGGACGCGGAAGGCGAGGTCGGCCACCGTGATGTCCTTCGAGACGGCGTAGTCGCGGCCGTAGAAGGTCCGCTCGCGGAATCCCGAGAGGTAGAGAATCGCCTCGCGCAGCGTCTTCGACGGGATCGTCCCCGTGTGCAGGCAGACGCCGCCGACCATTTCCTTCTTGTCGACCACGGCCACGCGCTTCCCGAGCTTCGCCGCGGCGATCGCGCCCTTCTGCCCGGCCGGCCCCGTGCCGATGACGGCGAGGTCGTAGCGCCCGTTGTCCATCGCGTCAGCCTCTCACGGGGCGTGTGAAGATTTCGAGGACGCGCCCGAGTCCATCCATACGGCCTCCCCGGTCTGCGCGAAGAATATTCCCGCCGTCGTGCGCGTTTCCGTCAGCTCCTCCCAGTAGCGCCGGTACAGTTCGATCTGCGGCCGGTAGAACGCGACGAGGGCATCACGGTTCCGGGTCGTGACGGCGTCCGACTTGTAGTCCACGAGCACCCAGCCGTCGTCCTCCTCGAAGACGAGATCGATCGCGCCGTGCAGCAGGGTGTCCGCGGGGGCGCCCGCGAGGCCGATCGCGGCGGGGTCGACCCGGAGCGCGAAGGGAACCTCCACGAGCCGGCGCTTCGCCCCCCGGGCGCGTTTCCATAGCCCCGAGCCTCGGACGGACTCGACGACCCACAGCAGCTCCGGGAGATCCGAGCGCGGCCGCTCCTCGGCGGCGAGCGCATTGGCGGCGATGGCGTCCAGATCTGCGGCGTCGTCGCGCATCGCGGCCTCCAGGACGGCGTGGAGCACGCGGCCCCAGGAGAGCCCGCGGCCCGTGGATTCCCACTCCGGCTTCTCTCCGGCGGCGTGGGCGAGGCGGGTGACCGACTGGACGGCATGGCTCGCCTTTGCGCTCGCCGCGAGGCGCGAGGCATGCTCGACGCGGAAGTCCGCGAGGCCGTCCGCGAAGTCCGGCGGCCCGGTCCGCGGAAGTGCGAGGGCCGGCCCCTCCTGGAGATCCTCGGTCAGCCGCGGATCGAAGGGCGACCAGATGCCCTTCGGCGCACCCTTTCCCTGCCTCCAGGTGCTGACGATGAGAGCCTCGCGGGCGCGCGTCGCCGCGACGTAGAGCAGCCGGATCTTCTCCGCGTCGTCGAACGCCTTCTCCCGCTCGGCCATCTCCTCCCAGCCCGGCGGCTGCGCGAGCGCGATCGTGCGGAACTCGCGAGTCTCGCGGCAGACCTGCCAGTGGCTCTCTGCCGGGTCCACGTCGCGGTCGATCCAGAATTGGGGCGTGTGCCGGGCGTCGGGCCGCGGGTCGGCGAGAAAGACGATCGGCGCCTGCAGTCCCTTTGCGCCGTGGACGGTGAGCAGCCGTACGGCGTCGCGGCGGCCCGGATCGACGCTCATCTCTTCGATATACCCGCCCTCGGTCATGCGCGTCAGTTCCGCGACCGCGTCCGCGAAGTCGAGGCCATCCGCGGAGAACCGGCGCGCGGCCGAGAGCGCCTTCAGCAGGTTCCCCGCGCGGCTGTCGCCGAGCTCGCGCGCCGCGGCGTACGCGATCCAGCCGAGGCGCCCGGCGATGCGGGAGATCGCGGCGGCGGGCGGCAGCGACGCCACCCAGGCGTCGGCCTCGCGGGCGAGCGCGATCGCGCCCGCGATGCGAGGGTCGGTTCCCCCGTGAGGATCCACGCGATGGGCGAAGCGGCCGCCGGCGCGCACGAAGCGATAGAGCGCCTCGTCGTCGACGCCGAACAGCGGCCCGCGCAGCACGGCGAGCCAGGCGACGGGATCGTCGGGGTCGGCGAGCGCGGCGAGAAGCGGAAGCAGCGCCGCGAGCTCCTCCGAGTCCGCGAACGCTCCGCCTCCCGCGAGCTCGCTCGGGATGCCCTCGCCCTCGAGCTTGCGCGCGTAGTCGGACATGTATTTGCGGTTGCGAAAGAGGACGAGGAAGTCTCCCGGGCGGCGTGTGCCGCTGCCGACGGCCGAGGCGATCGCGCACGCGATGCGCGCCGAGTCCTGGTCGACGACCCCCGCGACGCCTCCGGTCGCCGTGCGGACCTCGAGACGGAAGACCGCGGGGCCGCCCTCCTCGCGGTGAGGCTCGAGCGGCACGTCGGCGGCCTGCTGCGGCGTCGCCTCGCTGGGGAAGAATCCGTCGCGGCCGAACACCCCGTTCACCCAGGCGCACAGGCGGCCCGTCGAGCGGAAGTTCGTCGAGAGCCGGAGCACGCGTCCGGACTTCGCGATGCGATCCCGCACGAGGCCGTAGGTCAGGATGTCCGCGCGCCGGAATCGGTAGATCGACTGCTTCGGGTCTCCGACGGCGAAGAACGACCCCGGCAGCGGGACGGCGGCGCGCCAGTCGCGCTCCTTCACGTCGCGCCCGGTCAGGTAGAAAAGGATCTCCGCCTGGATCGGGTCGGTGTCCTGGAACTCGTCCACGAGCACCGGCAGAAAGCGCTTCTGGAAGTCGACCCGCACGTGCGGGTGATCTCGCAGCAGGTCGCGGGCGAGCAGAAGGAGGTCCTGGAAGTTCAGCCGCCCGTGGCGCCGGCGCCACGCCGCGTAGTCGCGCACCGCGGGCACGACGACGGCGAGGACCACCGGGTAGCGGTGCTCGCGCCATGCCCGCAGCGACGGCTCGATGACGTCGCGACACAGGGTCTCGTACGCCGGCCCGAGCGGTCCGGCCTCCCGGGCCTTCTTGCGGGCGCGGTCGAGCGCGTCGATGACTTCGATGAATGCCGCGGCCTCCTCGCTCGACCGGAGCGCGTCGAGCCGGAGCGCACGCCGCACCGCTTCCTGGTAGTCGGTCCAGCCGCCGGTCGGCGGCTCCGAAGGAAGGGCCTCCTCCGCGCGCCGGAGGAACTGCGCGATCGCCCTCCGCGCCGCGGCGAAGTCGGGCGGCGGCGTTTCGCCCGGCACCGACGGCAGGACGTCCTCGTTCTCGCACATCGCATCGAACGTGCGGCGCAGCGGCTCGAGCTGCAGGCCGAGCGCCGAGAGCCGCGAAAGCAGCGGGCTCTCGCTCGAGAACAGCTTCTCGGCGTAGCGCGCCCAGGCCTCGCCCCGCGCGACCTCGTCCTCCGGCTGCTCCATTTCCTCGAAGCCCGGGTCGACTCCCGCCTCGACCGGCCGCTCGCGGAGCAGGCGCGCGCAGAACGCGTGGATCGTCCCGACGAACGCGGCGTCGAGCCGCGCGAGAGCCTCCTCGATGCGAAGCCGCTCTTCGCCCGCCGCCTCGCGCGCGGCCCTTTCGAGCCCCGCCTGGAAGCGCTGCGAGAGCTCCGCCGCGGCCTTGATCGTGAACGTCACCGCGGAGAGGCGGTCGATCGTCGTCTCGCCTTGCCGGATCAGCGCCACCATGCGCTCGACGAGGCTCTCGGTCTTTCCCGTTCCCGCGGCGGCCTCGACGAGGAGCGTCGTGCCGAGGTCTTTGCGGATCGCGGCGCGCGCGGCGTCGTCGGGCAGGGGGCGCGGACGGTCAGTCTTCGTCATGCATTTCCCGGAAGGCCCGGAGCGCGTCGAGCGGAGGGGACGCGAGCTTGGCCTTCGCGCGTTCCGAGGCGAGGCCCGCGCCCCCGCAGACCGACTCGTACTCGCAGAAGCCGCAGTCTCCGGCCGCGAGCGCGTGCGGGAATGCGCCGGCGGCGAGGAGATCCATGAGGCGGTTGAGCGTGTCGCGCGTCTTCTCGAGGTCGAGCGGCATCCGGAAGCGCTGGCCCTCGCCGCGCCGCCCGGGGAAGAAGTAGCCCGAATGCGCGACACGCGCCGGGAGTCCCGCGCGCGCGAGCAGCGCCTCGAGAGCGAGGGCGTAGAGCGCGTACTGGATCCGGCGTCCTCCGTCGAGGCCGCGCGCCTCGGAGAAGCGAAATGCGGCGCCCGTCTTGTAGTCCCAGACCTCGAAGGCGCCGTCCGGCCTCTCGTCCACCCGGTCGATCGAGCCTCGCAGCGCGAAGGAGCGGCCGCCTCCGGCGTCGATCGACACGGCCTCGCGACTCGCGATCGGACCGCGCAGCTCGGCACGGGGCAGGCCGAACGGCACCTCGAAAAAGCGGGGCGTGACGCCGCGGCAATGCTCCTCCTCGAGCTGGAGGAACGTGCGGCAGGCGAACAGGATCTCCTCGCGCCGCTCGGAGAACGCGATCTCGCTGCGCGGGGGAATCCGCTCGCGCCAGGCGCGGATCTGTTCCTCGGCGATCTCCTCGATGAGCGCGGCGTGGCGCGCGACGGCCGGCTTCTCGCCTTTCGCGGTGATCCGCTCGAAGAACAGGCGGAACGCGTCGTGCAGCAGCGAGCCCGCCATGAGCGGATCGAGCCAGCGCGTGCGATCGCGCTCCGGCGTTTCGGGCGATTCGACGCCGAGAACGTAGCGGACGAAGTAGCGGAACGGACAGGCCGCGAGCAGCTGCAGCCGGGAGGCGGACTGCGGGGCGCCGCCGGCGCGCGGATCGAGCTCCGGGGTCCCCCCGCGCACCCATCCGTCGTAGACGGTGAAGGCGTCCGACGCGCGTGCCTCCTCCGCGCGGCGTCCGTCCCGAAGGTGCGGGTACAACGCCGCGACGGCCTCCGCCGCGGCGCCGCCCGAGGCGCCCCGTGTCCGCGTCAGCGCCGAAAGCCACCACTCGGTCTCGTCCAGAGCGGCGTGCGGGCCGGGTGCGAATCCCGCCGCGGCCGGCAGCGCGTCGGCGAGCTCCGTGTAGTCGGCGCGCGGGTTCCCGCTCGCCGCCCGGTAGAGCTCGAGGAAGAACGGGGACGGGAACTGGTCGCTCTGCTGGTCGAGGCTCTGCAGCTTCCAGCTCGAGTAGCTCGCCGTCACCGCGCCGGCGAACCGCGCCACGCAGGCCTCGAGCGCGCGCCCGGCGTCGCGCGGGCGGTCGCGGAACAGGGAGAGCTCGGCGGGTGCGAGCGCCCGGTTGATCTTCCGGCGCTCTTCGTCGAGGAGGACCGGGTCCTCGAGATCCGCACCCGGGTGGCGCGCCTCGTCCAGTCCGACGAGGAACGCGTGACGCCGGCCGGAATACCCCCCGCCCCCGGCGTCGGTGACGTGAATGCGGCCGGGGCGCGCGCGGTCCGACTCGACCGAGAGGCCGCGCACCGCGTCGGCCAGGCGCATCGCCGCCTCGGCCGGCGAGAGGGCGGCGGGAGAAAGCAGCTCGAGCTCCTCGAGGAGCGTCTGGAGTCCCGCGAGCGCGGAGCCGTCGAGCGGGTCGGCGATGCGCGCGAACTCGGTCACGAACGTTCGCGTCGCGGACGCGAGCGCGCGCAGATCGCACGAGGCTCCGGTCGCGCATTCGGCGAGCTCGAGCGCACGGCCGACGAAGTCGCGAGTCCGCCGGGCCACGGACAGCCGGCGCTCCCGGCGCCTCGTGTGCTCGAACCGCTCCTCTTCGCTCGCGTCGTCGTCCTCCCGCCCACCCTCGTCCGCCTTCGAGAGCTCCGCGACGAGCCGATCGAGCGCCGCCCGGTGCCGCGCCGCGCCCCAGCCGATGCGCGCCTCGCGCAGGATGCGGCCGGCCGCGCGCGCGCCGGCGGCGTCCGGACCGCCGCCCGGCAGCCGCGCGAGCGTCAGCGCCGCGGAGGAGAGCGCATGGCGCAGCGAGTCCGCGCCGAAACCGTCGGCGATCCAGCCCAGGAACGCCAGGGCGGATTGGCCGGGACGCGTGAAGGCGACGCCGATGCCCGCCGAGAACGTGCAGGGCACGCCGTGCTCGCGCGCGAGCTCGTAGGCGAGCGCCGCGTAGAGGCGGGAGTCCGTCGCGACGATCTCGACGTCGTCGAAGGGGATCCGTTCCGCGAGCACGCGGCGAAACACCTCTCGGATCTCATTCTCCTCGCCGGTCGCGCGGAACAGCGCGGCGCGCGAAGCCCTCGTGGACCACGCGTCCGCCGGCTCGGTCTCGAGCGTCTCGAGCCGGCCGTCGGAGAGCCGCTCGAGGAGCGCGCGGTCGACCGCCGAGAGCTCCAGGTCGCGGGGCGCGAGGTAAAGGATCTCTCCCGGAAGCCGCCGGCCCGCCCGCGCGGCCTCGAGCGCCCGGCGGACGACGTCCGCGCGATCCACCCCGCGGGAGGCGGAAAGCGCCGCCTCGTATCGAGCGAGGATGCCGCGCAGCTCTTCGCGCTTGCGCCGGTCGGCGAAGGCCTCGGCCGGGAGGTCGGCGGCGGGGATTCCGGCTCCCCGGAGCTCCTCGAAGGTGCGCTGCAGGGCTCGGTGGAATCCGGGCCGGTCGCGCAGCGCCGCGAAGTAGCCGTCCGCCGTCAGGAATTCGCCGCAGGCCTGCTCGACGAGCGCCAGCGCCTGGGCGCGGGAGAGCAGGCGGAGCCCGCCGCGAACGAGGTCGGCGTCGACGAGGCGGAGGGCGAGCGTCCAGATCGTCTCGACGCGCAGGTTGATCCAGCGATGGCCTTCGCGCGCGAGGCGTTCGACGAGCGTGTGGCCGACGAAGAGCGTCGGCGCGACGAGGACCTTCTCCGCGAGAGCCGCGCTCGAGCATGCACGAGCGAGCGCCGCGATCAGCGGCGAGGCCTCGCTCGTAGGCGTCGGCGACGCTTCCGGCGAAGACGGCGCCTCGGGTTCGTCGAAGGGAAGAAAGGGCTGTTTCGACATCGACCAGCCGCATTCTTACGCAGTCACCGGACAAATCATGACCGGGTCCCCGGGGTGTAGACTCCACACTGGAAACGGGGGAGCCCACTTGGCGCTCGCAGGCGCCAAAGGCTGAGAGTCCGGCGCGAAATCGCGCGCGGAGACCCCGCGAACCTGATGCGGGTAATGCCGCCGTAGGGAGGTCGGGATGAGTCACCGAAGCGAGGCGCTTCCTTCGAACGCCGTCGCCCGCAGGGAGCCGCTCCCGGGATCGAGGAAGGTCTACGCGGAGGGACCCGCGGGTCTGCGCGTGCCGTTTCGTGAGATCGCGCTCACGCCGTCGCGCGGCGCGCGCGGCGAAGCGGAGATCCATTCCCCCCTGCGGGTCTACGACACGTCGGGCCCCTACACCGATCCGCGCGCCGAGATCGACCTGGACCGCGGGCTGCCGGAGCTGCGGCGCCCGTGGATTCTCGCGAGGGGCGAGTACGACCGCTCCGCGCCTCGCCGCACGAGCGCGCCCGGGCTCGCCCTGTCGCGTCCGCGCGAAGTCCTGCGGGGGCGCGGAGCCGTCACGCAGATGTCCTGGGCGCGCCAGGGCGTCGCGACGCCCGAGATGGAGTTCATCGCGATCCGGGAGAATTTGCCGGTCGACCTCGTGCGCGACGAAGTCGCCCGCGGCCGCGCGATCATTCCCGCCAACATCAACCATCCCGAGTCCGAGCCGATGATCATCGGGCGCCGTTTCCTCGTGAAGATCAACGCGAACATCGGCAACTCCGCGGTCGGGTCCTCCATCGAAGAGGAGGTCGAGAAGATGACGTGGGCGATCCGCTGGGGCGCCGACACGGTCATGGACCTCTCGACGGGACGGAACATTCACGAGACGCGGGAATGGATCCTCCGGAACTCGCCGGTCCCCATCGGGACGGTACCGATCTACCAGGCGCTCGAAAGGGTCGGCGGCAAGGCCGAGGACCTGACCTGGGAGGTCTTCCGCGACACCCTCATCGAGCAGGCCGAGCAGGGCGTCGACTATTTCACGATCCACGCCGGCGTGCGCCTGGCGTACGTTCCGCTGACGGCGCGCCGCGTGACCGGAATCGTGTCGCGGGGCGGCTCGATCATGGCCAAGTGGTGCCTCGCGCACCACGTCGAGAGCTTCCTCTACACCCGGTTCGAGGAGATCTGCGAGATCCTGAGGGCCTACGACGTCTCGTTCTCTCTGGGCGACGGGCTGCGGCCCGGCTCGACGGCCGATGCCAACGACGAGGCCCAGTTCGCGGAGCTCGAGACGCTGGGCGAGCTGACGACGAAGGCGTGGGCGCACGACTGCCAGGTCATGATCGAGGGCCCCGGCCACGTGCCGATGCACCTGATCCGCGAGAACATGGAAAAGCAGCTCGCGCTCTGCCACGAGGCGCCCTTCTACACGCTCGGCCCGCTGACGACCGACATCGCTCCCGGCTACGACCACATCACCTCCGCCATCGGGGCCGCGATGATCGGCTGGTACGGGACCGCGATGCTGTGCTACGTGACGCCGAAGGAGCACCTGGGCTTGCCGGACCGCAAGGACGTCCGGGACGGCGTCATCGCGTACAAGATCGCGGCGCACGCCGCGGACCTCGCCAAGGGGCACCCCGGAGCGAGGGATTGGGACGACGCGCTATCGAAGGCGCGCTTCGAATTTCGGTGGGAGGATCAGTTCCACCTCGCGCTCGATCCCGAGACGGCGCGGGAGTATCACGACGCGACCCTGCCGGCCGAGGGCGCGAAGCTCGCGCACTTCTGCTCGATGTGCGGTCCTCATTTCTGCTCGATGAAGATCACGCAGGACGTGCGGGACTACGCCGCCGCCCTCGGCGTCGCGGAAGAGAAGGCTCTCGAGAAGGGCCTGGCCGAGAAGGCGGACGAGTTCCGCCGAGCCGGCGCCGAGGTCTACCGGAAGGGCTGAACCGGCCCTCCGAGTCTTCCTAGAACTTGGCGACGAGGCCGACCGCCGTCGCCGTGTCCGTCTTGTCGTAACGCGTCAGGGGGATGGTCGTGGCGTCCTTGATCGGCGGCTCGTTGCGGTAGAGCAGCGTCCACGACGCCTGCAGGGCGAAGATCTTCGATATGGCGACCGCGACGGCGGCCTTGTCGGTCATGAACCAGTTCTGGGAGTCGGAGAGGTCGAGCAGGTAGGAGAAGTCGTTCGAGAACGACGCGGTCTTGGTGATCTGCCACTTGTAGCCGAGGCCGGCCCGCACGTTGGCGTAATTGCGGTACGGGGCGATCAGGCCGAGCACGATGTCCTGCTCGGTCGTGTAGCCGAAGCCGCCTTCCACGCGCAGGAACTGAGTGTCCGACTTCAGGAGCTTGAACCCGGCGCCCCCGTCGAAGTTGTAGATGTTGTTGATGCCCGAGAATTGGTTGCGCAGCCAGCCCGCGCGCGCGAAGACGTCGACTCGGTCCGTGAGGTCGCGCGAGGCCTGCATCGAAGCGGTGAAGTTCTCGGCCGTGGTGACCCCGTCCGTCGCGGCGTGGAGGGCGGTGCCCTTCAGCGTGAAGAGCCACGGTTTCGGGTTGTAGTTGAGCTCGAAACCACCGCCGACCGAGGTCGTATCGGTGTTGCCCGAGGTCGAGAGGAAGGCCAGCTCGGCCTTTCCGAACCAGACCGGCGGAGGCGGCTCGGGGACGGGGCAAGGGCAGTCCTGCGCGAGCGCCGCGCCCGCGGCCCCGCAGAAAAGAAAAACGAAACCCAGCGCTCTCTTCACGGACGCCCCCTTTCGAATCGCCCGGATCCTAGCACCGCCGCACGTTCCTGCAGCGGTCCCGTCCACGCCTAGACGAGAGCCTTTCGAACGGCCGCGAGCTCCTTGCGCCGAGTCTTGCCGACCTTCGGATACTGCAGATCCAGACCCTGGAGCGTGCGGATGATCGTGGCGCCCACGACGAGACGCGTGAACCACTTGTGGTCGGCGGGCACGACGTGCCACGGCGCCCAGGGCGTGCTCGTCGCGCGGATCGCGTCCTCGTACGCCGTCATGTAGTCGTTCCAGAACCCGCGCTCCTTCGCATCGGCCATCGAGAATTTCCAGTTCTTCTCGGGGTCGTCGAGCCTCGCGAGAAAGCGCCGCTTCTGCTCCTTCTTCGAGACGCAGAGGAAGAACTTGAGAACCACGATCCCGTTGCGCGTCAGGTAGCGCTCGAAGGCGTTGATGTCCTCGTAGCGCTCCTCCCAGATCCGCTTCGTGACGAGCCGGGCGGGCAGCTTCTGAGTCGCGAGGATCTCCGGATGCACCCGCACGACCAGGACCTCTTCGTAGTACGACCGGTTGAAGATCCCGATGCGCCCGCGCTCCGGAACGCAGCGCATGGAGCGCCACAGGAAATCGTGGTCGATCTCCTCCGACGACGGTGCCTTGAAGGAGAAGACCTGGACGCCCTGGGGATTGATGCCCGACATCACGTGCTTGATCGTGCCGTCTTTGCCCGCGGCGTCCATGGCCTGGAGGACGATGAGGACGCCCCAGCGGTCCTGGGCATAGAGCCTGCCCTGCAGGTCCGAGAGAACCTCGATGCCGTTGCGGAGCATGTTCCTGGCGTCCTTGCTCTCGTCGGACATGCCGGCGGTGTCCGCGGGGTCGACGCGATCGAGGCGAAACGTCTCACCCGGAGGCACGCGGTATCGGGCGAGGATGCGGTCGATCTCCCGCTCGGAACGCTTCCGGATCGTCATGTGCGAGATCTTAACGGAGACCGCACGGGAGGAGCCCGAACGGCGGGACTTCGAATACTGTAGACGGATCCGTCCGCGGCGCGAGACGGGAGGAGGCTGCCATGACGAAGGTGACCCGCCACGAGCCCGGTGCTTTTTCGTGGGTCGAGCTGGCGACGACCGACCCGCAGGGCGCCAAGACCTTCTATACGACGCTCTTCGGCTGGAGCTTCACGGACGGTCCCATGGGGCCGGGTCCCGAGGACATCTATACGCGTCTCCAGCTCGGGGGCGACGACGTCGGGGCACTTTACCCGATGATGCGCGAGCAGCAGACGCAGGGCGTGCCGTCCTTCTGGCTCTGCTACGTGACCGTCGCCAGCGCGGATGAGGCGGCGAGGAAGGCGAAGGCGCTCGGCGGGAAGGTCTGCGCCGAGCCGTTCGACGTCATGGATTACGGGCGGATGGCGATCCTCCAGGACTCGTCGGGCGCGACGCTGGCGGTCTGGCAGCCGGGCACCCATCCGGGAGTGGGGCGGTTCGGCGAGGCCGGTGCCCCGTGCTGGCTCGAGCTCGCGACGCGGGACGTCGACTCGGCCCGGAAGTTTTATGGAGGCATCTTCGGCTGGACCTGGCTCGAGCCGAAGGGCGACGGAATGCCGTACACCGAGATCCAACGCGATGGCCGGTCGATGGGCGGCGTCTATCCGATCAGCCCGGAGATGGGAGCGATGCCGCCGAACTGGACCGCGTACTTCCAGGTCGTCGACACCGCCGCGACGGCCTCGAAGGCGAAGTCGCTCGGCGGAAAGCTCCTCGTCGAGCCGAAGGAGCTTCCGGGAGTGGGCCGCTTCGCGGTCGTCCAGGACCCGCAGGGCGCGGTCTTCTCGATCTTCCAGCCGGAGTGAGGCGGGCGGACCCGCTCCTCGTGTTCTGTCACGAACCTCGCGACGCGCCGAAGGCTCGCCGGGGGGCTCGTCCCCGCCCGCGGGCGGCCTCAAGGGCCGCCCCAACGAAGGCCACGCGACGCAGAACTTCAGGTACAAGACACTAGATCTTGATGAACACCCGGCGGCGGTAGAGCTCGCCGAAGAAGAGCGTCCAGGCGGCGAGATACGCCAGCGCGAAGAGCAGCGAACCCAGGCGCGGATCGCCGAACCGGTCGAAGACGCCGCGGTAGATCGCGGTCCACAGCGAGCGCGGCTTTCCGTCCGGTCCGGTCACCTGCACGGCGATCAGCACGATCGCGCCGAGGACCGAGAGGGTGAAGGCGGCGATCGCATTGCGCCCGAGCCAGACCAGCGGAGCCGCCCAGCGCTTCCATCCGAGGACGTCCACGATCCCCGCGCACGCCGCGAGGCTCATTGCGGCCAGTCCCGACATCAGGAGCGCGTAGGGCGGGGTCCAGAGGCTCTTGTTGATGGGAACGACGCGCGCCCAGAGCAGACCCGCGGCGCATGCGAGGAGGCCGAAGGTGGCGATTCCGGAGAGCGAGCGGCCCGACCCGCCGCGCGTCCGGAGCCGTTCTCCGGCGATCGAGCCCAGCAGCGTCGTCGCGATCGCGGGAAGCGTCGAGAGGAGGCCCTCCGGGTCCCATCCCGGTTTCCAGAGATGGCCGTCCAGGAGGAACCGGTCGAGGCGAGCGGCCACGTTGGCCTCGGGGTCGAGCGGGCCCTTGCCGAGGAGGAGCGCATAGCCGGCGAGGAGGATCGCGGCGGCAGCCGCCGACCCCCGGACTCCGCCGGCCAGCTCGATCGCGCCCGCGACGAGGACGCAGAGGCCGATGCGCTGCAGGATGCCGGGATACCGGAAGTGGTCGCGGTGGAGGGCGAGAAACCCCGCGAGGTTGAGCGCGAGTCCGAGGGCGACGAGGGCCGCCGCGCGCCACGCGAGGTGCCGGAGGATCGAACGAGGCGGTGTCCCCTCGGCCCGCCGGCGGCCGAGCGAGAGCGCCATCGAGACGCCCACGAGAAACAGGAAGAACGGAAAGATCGTGTCGGTATACGTCCATCCGTCCCATTCGGCGTGGAGCAGCGGCGGGTAGACCGAGGACCACGTCCCCGGGTCGTTGACGACGATCATGCCGGCGATGGCGGCGCCGCGCAGGACGTCCACGGAGTCGAGGCGCGCGCCGGGAGCGTTCGGAATGGAGAGACTCTACCTCCGGCCGAGGCTCGTGGAACCGGAGAACCAGCTATCCGCGCGGGCGGGGCGTCGCCATGCGCGGCGGAGTCGGAGCGAAATGCCGTCTCGGGCCGGCCGGCACCGGCGTGGGCTGGACTCCGATGCTCAGGGCGAGGCCGTCCGGCTCCCGCCCCGCGGTCCACGCGTCCTCCACGCGCATCTTGTCGAGATCGATGACGGCGACGACGTCCGCGTATGCGGCGGAGACGAATGCACGGCGGCCATCGGGCGAGATCAGCAATCCCACCGGCGCCGGGCTTTTGCCGAAGCGGTTGTGGAAGACCCGCGACTCCGTGTTCGAGACGGCATCCCGTCCGATCCCAACCCTCGCCTTCTCGGCGCGCGTCGCGGTGTCGTAGACGCGGACGTCGCCGGATCCGGTGAAGGTGACGACGGCGCGGCGGCCGTCGGGCGTGATCTTGACCCGGATCGGAAACTCCGAGGCCGGAATCGTGAAGACGGGCGCGAGCGTCTTGACGTCGATGACGCTGATCGTGTTGGCGGCGCGGTTGGCGACCCAAACCTCGCGTCCGTCGGGCGTGACGTCGAGCCCCTCGGCGCCCTTGCCCGTCGGAATGTCCTTGATCACCTTGCCCGTTCGGAGGTCGATGACCGTCACGACGCCGGCCGATAGAGACGTCACGAAGGCGCGCCTGCCGTCCGGCGAAGCGTCCACGAGGTGCGAGATGTCGTGTCCGGTCGGGTACCGCGCGACGACCTTCCCCTCGCGGGGATCGACCACGGCGAGCTCACGGACGCCCTCGGCGGTCACGAGCAGCCGGCCGTCCCGGAGCGCCTTCAGGCCGTGCGGACGCGATCCTTCGCCGATGTCGATCTTCGAGAGGACCTTGCCCGAGCCGACGTCCACGAGCGAGACGGTCCGTCCGGGCGCGCCCCTGCGTCCGTAGCTCGAGACCGCGGCCAGGCGCCCATCCGCGAACGTCTCGACCTCGTGAGGCCCGGGATCGACCGGAACGGTGAAGCGCGGCCGTCCGGTCGACGCGTCGAGGATCGAAACGGAGTCGTCGGTCTTGTTCACGACGAACAGGCTGTTGCCGGAGGGTCGCGGTCCGGGGGTCGGAACGGCGCGAGGCGCCGGCGTCGGGGTCGCGGCGCGCGCCGGCGGCCTCGTCGGAACGGGGGCGGGCTCGGAGGAGGCAGGCGCCTCGGCCGGAGCCGGCGCCTCTCCGGGCGCCGGGACGTATTCGGAAGCCGGCGGCGCGTAGCCGGGCGACGGCGGGTTGACGGCGCCGCCGGGGTTCGACGAGGAGGGCGGGGGAGACGCCACGTTCGGGGAACCGGAGGCCGACTGCAAGGCGAGAAGCACCGCGAGAGCCGCGTTGAGCATCGGTCGATCTCCTCAGCGGGCCTTCAGCACGACGAGCTCGGCGGGCCGGGCCGAGAGCGCGCCGGCCGGCGCCGATTCGCGAACCGCGTAATCGTCTTCGATGCGCACTCCGAACTTGCCGGGCAGGTAGATTCCGGGCTCGACCGTCACCGTGTTGCCCGGCGAGAGTGCCGCGCCGTTGCCTCGGACCAGATACGGCGACTCGTGCCCGTCCATGCCGAGCCCGTGTCCGAGCCGATGGGTGAATTCGTCTCCCCAGCCCGCTTCCTCGATCACCCTGCGGGCGGCGTGATCCACGGCCTCGCCGCTCGCCCCCGAGCGCAGCGCCTCGATGCCGGCCCGCTGTGCGCGATCGACCGCGGCATAGACGCGGCGCAGCTCGTCGGAGGGCGGCCCGAACGACACGGTCCGCGTGACGTCGGAGTTGTAGCCGTGCACCTTGCAGCCGGCGTCGATGAGAACGACGTCGCCCCGGGCGAGACGGCGTTCGCCGGGCGCGCCGTGCGGAAAGGCCGCCGAGGGGCCGAACTGCACGAGGCCGCCGCCGCGCACGCCCAGGGCCTGGAACGCGTCTTCCAAAGCCGCCGAGATTTCCCCCTCGGTCCTGCCGGTCGCGAGGGTCCGGTGCGTGGCCTCGATCGCGAGGTTCGTGCGCCGCGCCGCTTCACGGATGAAGGACTGTTCCTCGGCGCTCTTGATCCGCCGCAGCGCGTCGAACGCTTCGCTGGCGTCGCGGGGCTCGAGAGGGCCGGCGGCCGTCAGGCGGACGACCGTGTCGTACGCCGTCGTTCCTTCGATGCCGACGGCTCCGCGCGGAGCGATGCGGACCACCGCCGCGATCGGGTCTTCGTCCTCTTTCCACGGCACGATGTCGTCGACGACGGCGTCGCGCCGATGATTGTCGGCCTCGAAAGACGGCGTCACGAGAACGGCGGGGCCGTCCACGACCAGAACGAGGGCCGTCAGTCGTTCGCTGCGGCCGATCGCGAGGTTGGCGGCCCAGGCCAGGTTGGTGGAGGGCGTGACGAAGAGCGCGGTCAGGCCGGCGGCCTTCGCCCCCGCGCGCAAGCGCGCCTGGCGGTCGCGAAATGCGTCGGCGGGCAGCGGGGGCGGCAGCGGAGGCGGCGTCGGCGCGGAGGCGGGAGCGGCCGCCGGCGCGATGACGGCCGCCGCGGCGGCGCCCGAGGCCGTCATCCAGAGTCGTCGCGTCAGGGCCATACGTCGCGAGAGTCTAGTTCAGGACCGGGCGAGACCGGGCCCCGGGCGCGGCGGCGATCAAGGGCGGCGGCGCTCGCCCTGCCGGCGATCGGTGCGCTCGGTGCGCGCCGGCTCGAAGCGGGCGTGCGCGCGGCGGTCGTCGGCGCGGCGTTCGGCGCTGTCGCGGCGCTCGGAGGCGGGCGGGGCCGGAGGCTTGGGATTCTGTTTCATCCGGGGAGACTTCCTTTTCGTCATGAGATTTTCCAAAGCGGGGATAACCCCCGCGTCGCGTCGGCGCATTCCCGGCGACCGCGCGGCAGAATCGCGGGCGGATGCGCGCTCAATAGACGCCGCCGCTCAGGTGAACGATCGCCGTCCAGAGGCCCCGCGCAAACCGGAAGGTCACGAGCGGGACGAGTATGGCGGCGGCGCCCCACACCGCGAGCGTGACCGGGAGAGGCCAGTCGGGAGAGAACGCGGAGGCGATCATCAGTCCGAACGCCACCACGAAGGTGTGGATGTCGAGCGAGCCCACCCACTGCCCGTGCTCGCGCGCGAATCCGACGCCGCAGCACGCACAGCTCGGGAACATTCGGAAATACGTCTGGAAGAGCTTTCCCTTGCCGCAGACCGGACACCGCAGGCGCAGGCCGCGGCCGATGGCGATGCGCCAGTACCCCGTCGGCCAGCCGGTCCTGTGGTGCGCCGTGGCGCCGCGCCACGGGAGAACGGGAGGAGGCTCGGGATCCGGCGCGGCCATGACGAAACGATCTTACTCCGGCGTCCCGGAAAGCGGGATCGTCTGGCCCCGGCGGGCGATCGAGAATCCTTTCGCCTCGAGGGCGCGGATCGCGTCGGCATCCCACAGCAGGCGGTTGGTGTGATTCAGGTGGACGAAGATCACACGGCCTCGGGCCGACGGAACAGACTCGAGCAGCGCCATCGTTTCCGGAACGAGGGGATGCGGGATGTCGGAGATCGAGCGCCCGGGAATCTCGTCGGCGGAAAAGAAGGTCCCGTCCACGAATGCCGTCAGGGAGGAGTCGGCGAGGAAGTCGGCGAGCCGGCGGTCCCACTTCTCCCACTTGTCGATGTCCGGCAGCCAGAGCACCTTCCGGGAGGGGCCGCGAACGAGGTACGCCACGGTATCGGAATCCTCGTCGCGATGCGGCACGGGGATGGCGGTCGCGAAGAGACGCGGCGTCAGCGCGAACTCCTCCCCCGGTGCGACCTCTCGAATCTCGATGTTGCCCGCCTCCACCAGTCGGCTCCAGGGACGATTCGCACGCAGGAATCGCGCCATGCGGGGGGTGGCGTACACCGGCACCTTTCTTGCGTTCAGAACCTCACGGCCGAGCTGTGCGAGGCCGAGGTAGTGGCCGATGTGCGCATGCGTGAGGAGGATGGCATCGGGAAGACCGCCGAGCTGGTCCATCTGATCCGCGAAGTCGGGCGTCGCGTCGATGAGGAAGCGCTTTCCCGCGGCCGGATCGACGAGCCCGAGGGAGGCGACCCGCCGGCGGAGGCTCGGGTCCCGCCGCGCCGAGACGCAGAGCTCCTGCCGGCAGCCGGCGTGCGGGACTCCGCCGTCCTGGGCGACGCCGAGGACGATCGCCTGCGGAGCGGACGCCGTGAGCCGCAGGAAAACCGCGAGAAGAGCCCACACGCGCCTTCGACTGTAGTCGGAAGGACGGTAGACTGTCGACATCCGAGGAGGATCGAATGGCCAAGAGCATCTCCCGCGCGACCGCCGACGCACTCGGCCCCATCGTGGTTCCCCTGGTCACGAAGGTGGCCCTTCCGATCGCCATCGAGAGCCTGCGGCGCGGCGGCAAGTTCGACACCGACCGCTTCTATGCCGAGGCGAAGGAGAGCCTCGCGAAGGGCTTCAAGAAGAGCCGACCCGAGCTCGAGGACCTGAAGGAGGAGCTCTCCGACCGCGGATCGGATCTTTACGCCGATCTGCGCAAGCACGGCGCGGACCTGCTCGAGAGCCTGACCGAAAAGGGATCCTCGTTTGCGGACGACTGGATGGAGCGTGCGCGCCCGCGTCGCCGCCGCGGTTTCCGGCTCGTGCACGCGCTGGGGATCCTCGCGGTCGTCGGGATCGGCGTCGCCCTGGTCGGGCGCAAGTGACGCGCGAAGCCCGTTAGGGCCATCGCGCGTCATCCCGAGGGCCGAAGGCCCGAGGGATCCCTTTCAGAGCCCGCACCTTGTCAAAGGATCCCTCGCTGCGCTCGGGATGACAGCTCACCGCGCCGGCGTCAAAGGGATCCCTCGCTGCGCTCGGGATGACAGCTCGCCGCGCCGGCGTCAAAGGGATCCCTCGCTGCGCTCGGGATGACAGCTCACCGCGCCGGCGTCAAAGGGATCCCTCGCTGCGCTCGGGATGACAGCTCACCGCGCCGGCGTCAAAGGGATCCCTCGCTGCGCTCGGGATGACAGCTCACCGCGCCGGCGTCAAAGGGATCCCTCGCTGCGCTCGGGATACAAGCGCTTCAGCCTACGGCTAAGCGCTTGTACTTGATCCGGTGCGGCGTGTCCGCCTCGAGGCCGAGGCGGCGCTTCCGGTCGGCCTCGTACTCCTGGTAGTTGCCCTCGAACCAGACCGTCTGGCTCTCGCCCTCGAACGCGAGGATGTGCGTGGCGATCCGGTCGAGGAACCAGCGGTCGTGGCTGATGACCACCGCGCAGCCGCCGAAATCGAGGAGGGCCTGCTCGAGCGCCCGCAGCGTGTCGACGTCGAGGTCGTTGGTGGGCTCGTCGAGCAGGAGCACGTTCCCGCACTTCTTGAGCGTGCGCGCCAGGTGCAGGCGGTTCATCTCGCCGCCCGACAGGTCGCCGATGCGCTTCTGCTGGTCGGGGCCCTTGAAATTGAACATCGCGACGTAGGCGCGGGACGGGATCTCGCGCTTGCCGAGGATGATCTTGTCGAGGCCGCCGGAGATCTCGTCGTGCACCGTCTTCGACGGATCCGGCTTGTCGCGGTCCTGGTCCACGTAGGACGGCACGACCGTGTCGCCGACGACGAGCTTGCCGGCGTCGGGCCTCTCCTTGCCGACGATCATCTTGAAGAGCGTCGTCTTGCCGGCCCCGTTGGCTCCGATGATGCCGACGATGCCGCCCCGCGGCAGATCGAACGACAGGTCCTCCATCAGGAGGCGATCGCCGTACGCCTTCCGCACGCCCTCGGCGCGGACGACGACGTCGCCGAGCCGCGGTCCGGCGGGGATGAAGAGCTCCGCCGTCTCGCCGCGGCTCTCGGGGCCCGAGTCTTCGAGAAGCGCCTCGTACCGGTCGATGCGCGCGCGGCTCTTCGCGTGGCGGGCGCGCGGCGACATCTTGATCCACTCGAGCTCGCGCTGGAGCGTGCGGCGCTTGGCGGTCTCGGCCTTCTCCTCGAGCTCGAGACGCTGCTCCTTCTGCTCGAGCCAGCTCGAGTAGTTTCCCTTCCACGGGATCCCGGCCCCGCGGTCGAGCTCCAGGATCCAGCCGGCGACGTTGTCGAGGAAGTACCGGTCGTGCGTGACGGCGACGACGGTTCCCGGGTATTCCGCGAGGTGCCGCTCGAGCCACGCCACCGACTCGGCGTCGAGGTGGTTGGTGGGCTCGTCGAGCAGGAGCAGGTCCGGCTTCTCGAGGAGGATCTTGCAGAGCGCGACGCGGCGCTTCTCGCCGCCCGAGATCTTCGTCACGTCGGCGTCGGGCGGCGGAAGACGCAGGGCGTCCATGGCGAGCTCGAGCTGCCGGTCGAGCTCCCAGGCGTTGGACGCTTCGATCGCGTCCTGCACCTTCTGGTACTCGGCCATGATCTTGTCGCTCTCGGCCTCGGAGAGCTCCTCGGCCAGCTTCTCGTTCAGCTCCTCGAACCGCTTGAGCAATCCGCGGGTCTTCGCGACGCCCTCCTCGACGTTGCCGAGGACGTTCTTCGTCGCGTCGAGCCGGGGATCCTGAGGCAGGAACCCGACGCGCGTTCCGTCGGCGGGGAAGGCCTCGCCCGCAAAGTCCTTCTCGACTCCCGCCATGATCTTCAGGAGCGTGGACTTTCCGGCGCCGTTTAACCCGAGGACCCCGATCTTCGCCCCCGGCAGAAACGAGAGGTAGATCCCCTTCAGGATCTCCCGCTGCGGCGGGACGACCTTGCGGAGATTGACCATCGTGTAGATGTACTGGTGTGCCATAAAGAGCCGCGGAGTCTACATCGGAACAGATTGGCGGGAGAGCGCCGCGAAGAAGGAGGTCAGCCCTCCCCGACGTGGATCCCCATCGTGCCGAGCAGCCGGTTCTCGTAGCGCACGTTCGAGAACCCCGCCGCCTGCATCATCCGCTCGACGCCGCGCTGGGCGGGGAAGCGCTCGAGTGATTCGGGGATGTAGAGATAGGTCTGCGGGTCGCCGTGGAAGAGCCAGCCGACGGCCGGCATCATCGTGTGGAGGAAGGCGCCGTAGAGCGCGGCGGCGACCCGGCCGTCCGGCTTGCCGAAGTCGAGAACGACGGCCCGGCCGCCCGGCGCGAGGACGCGGCGCATCTCCCGCAGCGCCGCGTCGAGATCGGCGACGTTGCGCAGGCCGTAGGAGATGGTGATCGCGTCGAAAGCCGCGTCGGGAAACGGGAGGCTCAGGGCATCGGCCTGGACGAATCGGCTGCGGCGGCCGTCCCGCGCGCGCCGCCGCCGGGCGACGGCCAGCATCGGCAGCGTGAAGTCCGCGCCGACGACGGTTCGCGCGCCCTTCTCCTCCGCCAGAAAACACAGATCGCCGCTGCCGCAGCAGAGGTCGAGCACGCGGACGTCCGCCGGCCGCCTCCCGCCTCCGAGCGCCCGGTCGACCGTCTGACGCTTCCACAGCCGGTGCAGGCCGAAGCTCATGACGTCGTTGACGAAGTCGTACCTCCAGGCCAGGCGCGAGAACATCTGCCGCACCTTCGGGGCGCGCTCGGCGTCGTAGGACAGGTACTTGTTGGTCACGACCGCGCCACTATAGACGGGGCCTCGCGGCTCCGTTTCCTGCGATAAAGTCCTTGGCTTCATGGCCGATTTACCCGCCAAGCCCGTCAGCGCCTCCGAGGCTCGCCGGGTCGCCGAGGAAGCCCGCGAGACGGAGTGGAAGGCCCCGTCCTTCCTGAAGCAGATCTATCTCGGCCGCCTGAGACTCGACCTCGTCCATCCGTATCCGCCGCCGCCTCCGGAGCGCCCGGAGTTCCGCGATTTCATGCGCAAGCTCGAGCGGTTCCTCGTCGGCGAGGTGGACCCGGACGCGATCGACCGGGAGGGAAAGGTGCCGGACCGGGTCGTGCAGCGGCTGGCGGAGCTCGGCGCCTTCGGCATGAAGATCCCGAAGGAGTACGGTGGCCTCGGCCTGAGCCAGCGCGAGTACGGCGAGGCGATGAAACTCATCACGAGCCGCGACGGCAACCTCGTCGTGCTGCTCTCGGCGCACCAGTCGATCGGCGTGCCGCAGCCCCTGAAGCTCTTCGGCACGCCGGAGCAGAAGAAGAAGTACCTGCCGCGCCTGGCGAAGGG
Organism: uncultured Acidobacteriota bacterium; assembly: GCA_963736455.1. Classification (GTDB taxonomy): domain Bacteria; phylum Acidobacteriota; class Thermoanaerobaculia; order UBA5066; family Gp7-AA6; genus DAHUXD01. The sequence goes on along the minus strand of CAVTON010000001.1, from coordinate 1,915,415 downwards.
AGAGATCTCCGCCTTCGCGCTGACCGAGCCCCACGTCGGGTCCGACCCGGCGAACCTCTCGACGACGTTCGCGCGCACGCCCGAGGGCGACTACGTTTTGAACGGCGAGAAGCTCTGGTGCACCAACGGAACGGTGGCCGGCCTCTTCGTCGTCATGGCGCGCCACCCGGAGACGAAGAGGATCTCGGCCTTCATCGTCGAGAAGGGCTGGCCGGGCGTCGAAGTCGTGATCCGCTGCCACTTCATGGGGCTGAAGGCGATCGAGAACGGCGTCATCCGGTTCCACGACGTGAAGGTGCCGAAGGAGAACCTCCTCTGGGGCGAGGGCAAGGGGCTGAAGCTCGCCCTCATCACGCTGAACACCGGACGGCTCACGCTGCCGGCCTCCTGCGCCGCCTTCGGCAAGCGCTGCCTCGAGATCTCGCGCGAGTGGGCGGCCGAGCGCGTCCAGTGGGGCGAGCCGATCGGGCGCCACGACGCGATCGCTCAGCTCCTGGCCGAGATGGCCGCGACGACCTTCGCGATGGAGGCGGTCACCGACCTCGCCTCCGCGATGGCCGACATGGGAGACCGCGACATCCGTCTCGAGGCGGCGGTCGCGAAGATGTGGAACTCCGAGGAGGGCTGGAAGATCGTCGACCGGACGATGCAGATCCGGGGCGGCCGGGGCTACGAGACCGCCGATTCGCTCCGCGCCCGCGGCGAGGCGCCCGTGCCGGTCGAGCGCATGATGCGCGACTTCCGGATCAACCTCATCTTCGAGGGCTCCTCGGAGATCATGCGCCTCTTCATCGCGCGCGAGGCCGTGGACCGCCACCTCGCCGTCGCGGGCGCCTTCGCGGACCCGAAGGCTCCCCTCGGCCGGCGCCTCTCCGCCCTGCCGCGCATGGCCGCGCACTACGCCTGGTGGTATCCGTCGCGCTGGCTCGGCTGGGGGCGCTGGCCGCGCTTCTCGTCCTTCGGCCCGCTCGCCGGCCACGTCCGCTACGTCGAGCGGACGACGCGCAAGCTCGCGCGCTCTCTGTTTCACCAGATGCTCCGCCATGGGCCGAAGCTCGAGAAGCGGCAGGCCCTGCTCTTCCGCCTCGTGGACGTCGGCGCCGATCTCTTCGCGATGGCCGCGACGCTCTCGCGCGCGGACGGAATGCGGCGCTCCGGAGCGGCGGAGGCCGCGCGGGCCTCGGAGCTCGCGGACGTCTTCTGCCGGACCGTCCGGCGGCGGATCGGGGAGCATTTCCGCGCGGTCGGCTCGAACGACGACGTCGTCAAGTACGCCTCGGCGATTCGCGTGCTCGAGGGCGAGCACGCGTGGCTCGAGGAGGGCCTCACGCCCGCCGAGTCGGCTCCGGCTTCCGAGGCGGCCGGCCAGCCGCGCGTCGCGCGCCGCTGAGTCGGCTGCGCAAACTGGTCCGCGGGACAGGTGCCCGGACCGCACCCCCGGTTTAGACTGCCCCTCCCATGGGCCGCTCCCTCGCTCTCGCTGCCCTCCTGCTGGTGCCCGCCGCGTGGACCTCGGCGGCGATTTTCACGGTGAATTCCGCCGCCGACACGGACGACGGCGTCTGCAACGCCGCCAACTGCACGCTTCGCGAGGCGATCAATGCCGCCAATGGCTCCCCCGGGGCGGACACGATCCGGTTTTCGATCGGCTCGGGCTCGACGACGATCGCGCTCGCGTCGGCGCTGCCGGCGATCACCGACCCGGTCACGATCGACGGCACGACGCAGCCCGGCTTCGCCGGCAGTCCGCTCATCGAGCTCAACGGCGCGGCCGCGGGCACCGGTGTGAGCGGGCTCCACATCACGGCGGGCTCGAGCGTCGTCGCGAGCCTCGTGATCAACCGATTCGTTCCGAGTTTCCCGATTTTCGGAGGCAACGGGATCTTCATCGAGACCGGCGGAGGCAACGTCGTCCGCGGCTGCTACGTGGGCACGAACGCTTCGGGAACGGCGGCGCTCGGCAACGGCGGGGACGGCATCCTGATCTCCAACTCGGCGGACAACGTCATCGGGCGCACCGACGTCTCGCAGCGCATCAACGTCATCTCCGGCAACGGCCAGCACGGCGTGGAGATCACGACGGGAAGCGCGGACGGCAACACGATCGCCGGCGACCGCATCGGGACCAATGCCGCGGGGACCGCCGCGCTGCCGAACGGGGCCGTCGGCGTCGACATCTCGGCCGGGACCGACAACGTCGTGGGCTCGGACCTCCCGGGCGACACGCTCGTCTCGGGAAACTTCGGCGACGGAATCTCCCTCAGCAGCGGCGTTTCCGGGACCGTGGTCAAGCATTGCTGGGTCGGGATCAATGCCGCGGGCACCGCCGCCCTCGGAAACGGCGGCCAGGGAATCGACCTCGGGGGCGTCGACGGCGTCACGATCGGCCCCGGCAACGTGGCCTCCGGCAACGCGCTGTCGGGCATCCTGCTGATCAGCGGAGCGTCGGGCAACACGGTCGCCGGGAACTTCGTCGGAACGAATCCGGCCGGCACGGCCGCGATCGGGAACCTGGCCAACGGAATCATCGTGTCGGGAGCAACCTCGAACGGCAACACGATCGGGCCCGGCAACGTCGTCTCGGGAAACGCGACCAACGGCGTGCGCCTGCGAACCGGCACGACGGGGAACGTCGTGAAGGGCAACCTCGTCGGCGTCAACGCCGCCGTCACCGCGGCGCTCGCCAATACGCTCGAGGGCATCCAGATCAACGACGGCGCCCACGACAATACGGTCGGCGGCGGCGGGACCGACCGCAACATCGTCTCCGGCAACGGCGACAACGGCGTCCTGCTGCTCGACGCGTCGACGACCGGGAACCTCCTGCAGGGCAACTTCATCGGGGTCAATGCCACCGCCTCCGCCCCGATCCCGAACGCGGGCAACGGGGTGGACGTCCAGGGCGGCTCGAGCAACAACACCATCGGCGGCACGGCCCCCGGCACGAAGAACGTGATCTCGTTCAACGGCGGGCGGGGCGTGTTCGTCGAGTCCGGCGCCGGCAACGGGATCCTCGGCAACACGATCTCGTACAACGGCGGACTCGGGATCGACCTGGCGCCGGTCGGCGTGACGCCGAACGATCCGGGCGACCCCGACGTCGGCCCGAACCTCCTGCAGAACTTCCCGGTCCTCTCGTCCGTCGCCCTGTCGCCGACGTCCACCGAAATCCAGGGCTCGCTCAACAGTCTCGCGTCGCTGTCGTTCCGCATCGAGCTCTTCGCCGCGCTCTCCTGCGACGTCTCCGGGTATGGGCCCGGGCAGAGGCCGCTCGGCGCCGTGGCCGCGATGACCGACGGAGGAGGCAACACGACCTTCGACGCGATGATCTCGGGCCCGGCGCTCGGGCCGTGGATCACGGCGACGGCGACCGATCCCGCGAACGACACGTCGGAGTTCGCGGCATGCTTCGCGACGCCGCCGCCGCAGGCCACGGGGATGAGCCCGGCCTCGGGTCCGGCGGCCGGCAATACACCCGTCGTGATCCTCGGCGGGAACTTCCAGGCCCCCGCCGCCGTGCGGTTCGGCGGAGTGTCCGCGTCGATGATCGACGTCGTCAGCGGTTCCGAGGTGGACGCGGCGACGCCGATGCTCGACCCCGGAGCGCTGTACGACGTCGTCGTGGCCGATCCGAGCACGCTCTCGGCGACGCTGCCCGCGGCGTGGTTCGCCGACTTCACCGACGTGCCCGCGGGCAGCCTCTTCCACGACGACGTCGAGAAAATCTTCCGGGCCGGGATCACGGCCGGCTGCGGGGGCGGGAACTACTGCCCGTCGAGCGCGGTCACACGGGAGCAGATGGCGGTATTCCTGCTGAAGGCCGAGCACGGCTCCTCCTACGCGCCGCCGCTGTGCACGGGCGTCTTCAGCGACGTGCCGTGCCCGAGCACCTTCGCGAACTGGATCGAGCAGCTCTCGGCCGAGGGCATCACGGCCGGCTGCGGCGGCGGGAACTACTGTCCGGCCGATCCGGTGACGCGGCAGCAGATGGCCGTGTTCCTCCTGAAGACCGAGCACGGCTCGTCGTACGCGCCGCCGACCTGCACGGGGGTCTTCGAGGACGTGACCTGCCCGGGTCCGTTTGCGGACTGGATCGAGCAGCTCCACGCCGAGGGCATCACCGGCGGCTGCCAGACCGCGCCCCCGCTCTATTGCCCCACGAATCCGGTCAATCGGGGCCAGATGGCGGTGTTCCTGGTCAAGACGTTCTCCCTGCCGTAGGCTTATCCTTCGCGGCATGAAGACGAACCTCGGCACGATCGGCCTGGTCCTCGCGGCGTCGGCGGCTCTCGCCGCCGGACCGCGACCCGCCGAGTTCTCCGCGACGGCGAAGGTGGAGACCAACGCCGGCACCCGAAGCATGGGCTTCGACCTCGTCGTCACCAACCCGATGACGATGGAGCAGGCCCAGCCGCTCAAGGAGGTCCTCGCGAAGGGCGGGCAGCAGGCTCTCCTGAACGCCATTCGCGGTGGGGGTCGCGGAAAGATCCGCCTCGGCGGATTCGAATACCCGGTCGATCTCGTCGTGGTCGAGCCGCAGGGCGACGGGCTGCGCTACTACGTCGTCACCGCGCGCGCCCTCAAGTACGAGGAGACGGCCGAGGGCCGCGACTCGCTGAACCATCCGTTCACGGTCTTCGTCGTCAACGTTCCCGGCATGGGGACGGGCGACGGGCGCATCTACCCGCAGGCCGCCCTGTCGGTGGACGACGAGGGGCACGTCCGCGCCGATCAGTACGACGGCAGGCCGGGCACGCTCCGGGACGTCAAGCGGCTGCGCTGAGCGGCCCGGCGCCCGCGGCAATCAGAACCCGGCGACTTCGTCGGTGCCTTCGTTGATGCCCTCGAAGAGGAAGGTCGAGAGATAGCGCTCGCCCGTGTCGGGAAGCATCGCCAGGAGCACCGCGCCTCTCGGAGCCTTCGCCGCCACCTTCCGGGCCGCCGCGAACGTGCCGCCCGACGAGATCCCGCAGAAGATGCCCTCCTTCGTCGCGAGCTCGCGGGCCGCATCGCGGGCCTCGACGTCGGTGACGGTGACGATCTCGTCGTAGACGTTGCGGTCGAGGACGGCCGGGATGAAGTTGGGCGTCCAGCCCTGAACCTTGTGCGGCGCCCACTCCTTTCCGGAGAGAAGCGCCGCGCTTTCCGGTTCCGTGACGACGACCTTGGTTTCGGGGCGAGCCTTCTTGATCATTTCGCCGGCTCCGGTCAGGGTGCCACCCGTGCCATAGCCCGTCACCCAGTAGTCCAGCCGCTTCCCGGCGAAGTCGCGAAGGATCTCGGGGCCGGTCGTCTGACGGTGGTACGCCGGGTTGGCGGGGTTCTCGAACTGGCGCGCGAGGAACCAGCCGTTCTTCTTCGCGACCTCCTCGGCCTTCTTGACCATCCCGGTGGCGCGCTCGGCCGCGGGGTAGAGCACGACTTTGGCGCCGAGGGCGCGCATCAGCTTGCGGCGCTCGATCGAGAAAGTATCGGACATGACGGCGACGAACGGGTATCCCTTCACGGCGCAGACCATCGCGAGCGCGATACCCGTGTTGCCGGAAGTCGCCTCGATGACCGTCTGGCCCGGCTTCAGCTCGCCCCGGCGCTCCGCGTCCTCGATGATCGCGATCGCGAGCCGGTCCTTGACCGACGACAGGGGATTGAACGCCTCGCACTTGACGTAGATCGTCGTGCCCTGCGGCGCGAGGTGGTTGATCCTGACGACGGGCGTGTTGCCGATCGTGCCCAGGATGTTCTCGTAGATCATGGACGGTTCCTCCTTACTGGCCCGATTCCGATGATACGGGAGGGTTAGGATATGGGTTCATGCCCAAAAAGCCTATCGGGTCAATCCTTGGATTCGCCCTGGCCGCCGTCTCCGCCACGGCCTTCGGAGCCGCCGCTCCGCCCACCATGCGGGTCGACTACTTCCACACCGGCAACGCGGCGGACGAGGTGTTCAGCCTGGATCGGGTCGTGGTCGAGCCTCTGCCCTGGCCGGGAAATCCCCGCAAGCCTCTCGACGGCACGAACCTCGGGAAGTACTTCTTCGAGGTCATCGACCGCGCGACGAACCGCCCGGTGTACTCGCGCGGCTTCGCCTCGATCTACGGCGAATGGGAGACGACGGACGAGGCGAAGACCGAGCGCCGCACGTTCTCGGAGTCGCTGCGCTTTCCGATGCCCGAAGCCCCGGTCCAGATCGTCCTGAAGAAGCGCGGCGCGTCCAATGCCTTCCGCGAGATCTGGAGCCTCGTGCTCGACCCGAGGGACATTTTCATCGACGCGGCGAAGCCGGCGTCCCCCGGCCCGCTGCTCGAGATCCAGAAGATGGGCGATCCGGCGGACAAGGTCGACTTCCTCATTCTCGGCGACGGCTATACGGCGGCCGAGCGCGGGAAGTTCGAGAAGGACGCGCGCCGTCTCGCCGACATGCTCTTCGCGGTCTCGCCCTTCAAGGAGCGCCGCTCGGACTTCAACGTTTGGGCGCTCTGTCCGCCCTCCGAGGAGTCGGGGATCTCGCGGCCGTCGACCGGCGTGCACCGCCGTTCGCGCGTCGGCGCGACCTACGACGCGTTCGGCTCGGAGCGCTACATCCTGACGTTCGAGAACCGGTCGTTCCGCGACGTCGCGTCGTTCGCGCCGTACGAGTTCGTCGAGATCCTGACGAACTCCCGGACCTACGGCGGCGGCGGAATCTTCGGGCTGTTCGGGACCGTCGCGGCCGACAGCCTCTGGGCGCCCTACGTCTTCGTGCACGAGTTCGGCCACCACTTCGCGGGGCTCGCCGACGAGTACTTCACGTCCGCGGTGGCGTATGGCCCCGCGCCGGCCGTCCGCGTCGAACCCTGGGAGCCGAACGCGACCGCGCTGCTCGATCCGAAGAACCTGAAGTGGAAGGACCTGGTCGCGCCGGGCACGCCGATCCCGACGCCGTGGAAACAGGAGGAGTTCGAGAAGGCGTCGCGCGAGGCGCAGGAGAAGCGCCGCAGGATCCGGGCCGAGAACCGCCCGGAGGACGAGATGGACGCGCTCTTCCGATCGGAGCAGGCCTTCGAGACGAAGCTGCTCGGGACCGACGCCCATTCGGGACAGGTCGGCGCCTTCGAGGGCGCGCTCTACGAGGCGAAGGGCTACTACCGGCCCCAGGAAGACTGCATCATGTTCTCGCGGGACCAGGTTCCCTTCTGCGCCGTGTGCCGGCGCGCGATCTCCACCGTCATCGACCTGTACAGCCGGTAGCGGCGGCATGAGCTTTCGCCGCGGGCTGCGCCTCGCCGGGTTCGCCCGCCGCCACCTCGGCCGCATGAAGCGGGGGCGCCGGGCCGTGATGGAGCATCTCGCCGCTCCGAGCCCCGGGAACCTGCCGATGCCGACGTTCGTCCAGCTGCGCGTGACGAACCTCTGCAACCTGCGCTGCAAGATGTGCGGCCAGTGGGGCGACACCGGGATCTTCCGGACGCAGTCGGGCGCGGACGCCACCGACGGGGCGCTCGAGCGCGCCCGCATCCAGGAGCTCGTCGGCGCGAAACGGCAGCTCGCGCTCGCGGACTACGTGAAGCTCCTCGATGAGATCGCGCCGTTCGATCCGATCATCAGCCTCTTCGGCGGAGAGCCGTTCCTCTATCCCGACATCCTTCCCCTCATCCGCGAGGTCAAGGCGCGGGGCCTGACGTGCACGGTCATCACCAACGGCGGCCGCCTCGAGCCGCTCGCGCGCGAGCTCGTCGAGGCCGGCATCGACTCGATCGCCGTCTCGATCGATGGCCCTCCCGACGTCCACAACCGGATCCGCGGCCGCTCCGACAGCTACGAGAAGGCCGCGGCGGGAGTCCGGGCGGTCGCTCACTGGCAGAAGAAGCTGAAGCGGGCCGTGCCTTTTCAGATGGCGATCCTGCCGGTGACGGAGCTCAATCTCGACGCGATCGCCCCGGCCATCGAGGCCCTGCGCGACCTCCCGCTCGACACGATCAACGTCGGGCTGCGGTGGTTCGTCCCGGCCCGCGTCGGCGCGGACTACGAGCGCGTGATGCGGGAGGAGTTCGGAATCGCCGCGACCTCGTGGAAGGGGTTCGACTTCGACGGCGGATCGCTCGTGGCGACGAGAGGGCGCCAGATGGCCGAGCTCGTGCGGCTCCTGAAGGGGCTCAAGCGCCGGCGGTTCCTCGACTCGACGCTCGGACGGCCCTGGACGTCGTTCGTTCCCGACGTTCCCGCCGAGAAAGTTCCCGCGTATTTCTCCGATTTCGGCCGGACCTTCGGCCACAACCTCTGTCCCGTGGCGTGGTACTTCGCGCAGGTCGAGCCCGACGGCGAAGTCACGTTCTGCGGAGACTTCCCCGACTACTTCATCGGCAATGTGCGACGGAGCCCGTTTCGCGAGATCTGGACCGGCGAGAAGGCCGAGCGCTTCCGCGAAAAGCTCGCGAAGGAGCCGCTGCCGATCTGCGCGCGCTGCTGCGGGAACTACGTGTACGGCAAATGGGAGCGGCCGGCGGCGGCTCCGGTGCCTTGACGCCTCGGACCGTCAGGGGCAGGTCGCGAAGGCGCTCGTGTCCTGGATCGGAGCAAACTTCGCTCCCTGGGCGTTGTGGTAGGTCCGGACGGTTCCCGAGTGGGTATCCGTCACGGTCGTCGTGACCTCGAGATTCGTCAGGCCCCCGGCGAACGTCCAGAAACGATGGTTCCTGGTCGCTCATGCACTCTTCCTTTTTTCGACCTTTGGAAGCGCGCGGAATGCCACCACGCGCGCGACGCGCGGCTCGGTCAGTCGGCCCAGAACCGGTAGAAGTTGAACCACTGCGTCGGGAAGCGCCGGACGACGCCCTCGAGGTCCGACGCGATCCGCGTCATGATCCGGACCGCGTCCTCGTCGGCGGAGCGGCCCGTGTCCGCGCGCAGGGGCTCGCCCCAGACGTTGAAGTAGGAGCCGTCCGCGTTGCGCAGAAAGAATCCCGGCAGGATCTCGCAGCCGCAGAATCGGGCGAGCAGCGCCGGCGAGCGAAGAAAGGGCGTGGGACGGCCGAAGAACGGGACGACGACGCGGTCCTCCGGGTAGGCGCGATCCACGAGGAGCGCGACGGCGCGGCCGCGGTCCACCGCGGAGCGGACCTTGAACGCCGTCGCCATCGACGTGCCGATGTCGATCGACTCGACGCCGAGGCGCTCGCGAAGCTGCTGGCGCATGTCTTGCACGTTCGGATCGAGCTCCGCCTGACCGACGACGGCCGGAACGAGATCATGCTGCCGAAGCGTCACCGCTCCCATCTCCCAGTTTCCGACGTGGCCGGTCACGAGGAGAAAGCCCCTTCCTCCTCTCCGGCTCCGCTCGAGGACGAGGGCGTCCGCCTCGAAGGTCGTGATGCGGGGGACGAAGGCCTCGCTGCGCAGACGCCAGATGTCGATCGTGTGGCGGCCGTACTCGAAGAACTGGCCGCGCGCGAGCTCCCCGGCCCTGGCCTCGCCGACGCCGAGGGCGCGGCGGAAGTTGTCGCGCATTCCGGCCTTCGTCCGCTTCAGGAACGTCACCGCGAGGCCGTTGCCCACGAGGTTGATGGTGTTCAGCGCCGCCATCGGCAGCCAGCGCGCGCCGTAGTGCAGGCCGCCGTAGACGATGCGGTTCGAGAGGCCGTGACTGACCCACTTCTTGCGGCCGCGCGGGGAGGGAGCGCCTACCGATGGGACGCGGAGCTCCTCGATTTCGCCCATGCCGGAAACCAAGTCTACAATTCGCAGTGCACACGATGAACGTCCTGCTGATCCGGCCCGATCCGGGTAACGAGCGCTTCGGGCTGGGGCCCTTCTTCCGCGTCGAGCCGCTCGGCCTGGAGTACGTCGGCGCGGCGCTTCGGGCGCGCGGCCACGAGCCGAGCCTCCTGGATCTGCGGTTCGGCGGAAGCGTCGCGGCGTGGACGCGGCGGACGCGTCCGCGCATGGTCGGGATCTCCTGCATGCACGCGCTCGAATACGACCGCGTGATCGAGACCGCGCGGAGAGTGCGGCGTCTGTGTCCCGAGGCGTTCATCCTCGCCGGGGGCCATGCCGCCGCCGCGTTTCCGGGACCGCTGCAGGTTCCGGAGATCGACGCGATCTGCGTGGACGACGGGGAAGAGGTCGTGCCGGCGCTGGCGGACGCTCTGGCCGCCGGGCGCCCGCCGACCGAAGTTCCCGCCCTGCTCGTCAATGGGCGCGATGGCTGGGCGGCGACACGACCACTCGAGGAGCGCACGGGCCTCGACGAGGTTCCGGCGCCGGCGCGCGACCTCGCGGAGCGGTATCGCTCGAAGTACCACTGCCTCCTCTTCAAGCCCGTCTGGCTCGTGGAGACGGCGCGGGGCTGCCCGTTCCGGTGCAGCTTCTGCTCCGTGTGGCAGCTCTACGGCCGGTCCTTTCGCGAGCGGTCGCTCGGCGCGGTCGTCGACGACCTCGCGGCAGCGGGCGATGCCGTCTTCATCGCGGACGACCTCTTCTGGAACCACCCGGAGCGGAGCCGCGCTCTCGCCGAGGCGCTCATTCGACGCGGAGTGCGGAAACGGTGGCTGCTCGTCCAGACGCGCACGGATCTCGTCGTCCGCCACGCGGATCTACTCGAGGCCTGGCGGCCGATTGCGAAGGACTTCGACATCTTCTTCGGCCTCGAGGCCGCCTCCGACGCGGGTCTGGCGAGCGTCACGAAGGACGCCGGGGTGGCGGCTTCGATCGAGGCCGCGCGGATTGCGCGGTCGTTCGGATACGGCGTGACGGGGAACTTTCTCGTGGATCCGGATTGGGACGAAGCGCAGTTTCGAGAGCTCTGGGACTTCGTGGCCACCCACGGATTCCAGCGCGCCGGTTACACGATCCTCACGCCCCTGCCCGGCACCGAGCTCTACCAGAAGCTCGCGCCGGCCCTCGAGGGCCAGCCCTGGTTCAAGTACGACATGCACCACGTCCTCTGGGAGCCGAGGCTCGGCGCACGGCGCTTCTTCGAGCTCTACGCCGAGACCTGGCGGCGCTCGATCCTCAACACGGCGGGCGAGAAGAGCTGGCTCGACTGGATGCGCCAGATCCGCCCGTCGCAGATTCCGTACCTGACGCGTGTCCTGATGCGCACGCAGCGCATGATGAAGGCCGAGGCGTACCTGAAGGAGCACGAGGCCACGCGGGGCGAGCTCTCGGCCGCTCCGGCTCAGGCCCTCGAAGCCAGCTGATCCGAGCGGATCCGTGGCGCCACAGGGATTCGGCGCCCCCGGCGCGTGTTCGAGGCCCGGGGAGGAAGCAGGCCGGCACCTCCTCCCCGGGGGGCTCGTTTACTCCAGTCCGAACGTCTTCACCAGGAACACCGCCATCTGCCCGCGCGTGTTGGGGTTGGCCGGGCAGTAGTTGCCGCCGCCGCAGCCGCCGGTGATGCCCTCGGCGCTGAGCTGCTCGATCCAGTTGGCGAACTGCGAAGGGCAAGGCACGTCGCCGAAAGCGCCGTGGCACACGGGCGGGACGTACGCCGGACCGTGCTCGGCCTTCAGCAGGAACACGGCCATCTGGTCGCGCCGGACGGGATTCGTCGGGCAGTAGTTGCCGCTGCCGCAGCCGCCGGTGATGCCCTCGGCCGCGAGCGCCTCGATCCAGTTCGCGAACGTCGAGGGACAGGGGACGTCGCCGAAGGCGCCCGTGCACGGCGGCGGCGTGTAGCAGAGGCCATGGCGGCCCTTCAGCAGGAAGACGGCCATCTGCTGCCGGAGCGTGGGGTCCAGCACCCCGTAGTCGCCGCCGCCGATGCCGACGGTGATCGCGTTCGAGACGAGCGTCGTGACCCACGAGTAGAACTGCTGAGCGCCCGGGACGTCGAGGAAGTCGACGATCCACGCCTTCTTCAGGAGGCCGCTCGTGCCGTCGGTGTTGTTGACCTGGATGTCGTTGACGGTCGCCGCGGCCAGCGCGGGTGCGTCGGCCTTCATGCTCGTCTCGTTCGTGAACGTGACGTTCGTTCCCGGGACCCCGCCGAAGGTCACCGTCGCGCCCGCGACGAAATGCGTCCCGGTCAGCGTCACCGTCACTCCTCCGGCGGCCGGACCCGATCGCGGAGACGAACCGTAGATCACGTTCTGTGAGAACTCGGACGTGTTCCCGGAAGGGTCCGTCGCGGTGACGGAGACGGGCGGCATCGTCGCGGCGTTGGCGTCGCTCAGGGGGATGTCGAAGAGAGCGTCGCCGGAGCCGTTCGTCGTGACCTGCGCCGAGCCGATGTAGTACGCGCTCTGGAGCAGGTCCCGAGGATGTGGCGTGCAGGACGGGCTCTCGTAGAAGTCGAGATCGAAGGTCACGTTGGGAGTGGACTTCAGAATGCCGTGCACGGTGAGCGACGTGGATCCGTAGTCGATCGAGGAGATGAACGGGAAGTTCTGTAGCTCGTTCGCGCCCGTATCCGCATCGCCGGGGTCGTTCAGGGTCACGCCGGCCGGGTCGTTGTCGATTCCGATCGAGCCGTTGAAGAAGATCGGGTTACCGCGGATCGCGTTGCGCATTCCGTAGTTGTAGACCCCGACGTCATTCCAGGCGATCGCGTTGCCTTCGCCGTTGGTGATGCTGCCGATGACGCAGTCGGTCGCGCTGGCGTCGAGCTCGATGCCGGTTCCGTTGCGGAGGAGCTGCTGGCCCGTGAAGTCCAGTCCGATCGTATTGCCCTTCACGACCGCGCCGACGCTCGCGATCAAAACGGCCTGGTGGGTATTTCCGGAGATCACGTTCCCTTCGCTCGCGTTGAAGTTGCCGCCGATGACGAGCCCGGCTGATTCGTCGCCTGGATGCCGACGTCGTTCCCGAGCGCCTCGGTGCCGGCGGCGTTCGTCCCGATGCGGTTTCCCTGAATGTGGGCGCCGCTGCCGCCCGTGAGGTAGATGCCCTCCAGAGCGCTCCCCGCGACCACGTTTCCCTCGCCCGCGCCCGATCCGCCGACGACGAGATCGGTGGTGGCCGTCGCGAGGACGCCCTGGCTGTTGCCCAGGGCGGCGGTTCCGTCGGCGGTCGTGCCGATGAAGTTGCCCTGGATGACGACGCCCGTGTTGTTGACGAGGCCAATCCCCGTCACGTTTCCGCTGATGAGGTTCCTCTGCGCCGCCGCGGAGCCGCCGATCATGTTGCCGGTCGTGCCGGACTGGACGATGATCCCCGTTCCATTGCCCGAGGCGGCGGTGCCCGTCAGGTCGGTGCCGACGTAGCAGCCCTCGACGTTGTTGTTGCTGCTCTCGACGGCGATGCCCGTGTTCAGACCGCGAACGAGGATCCCGCGAACGGTGCTCGAGCCTCCCTGGAGCTTCAAGCCGGAACCGGCGAAGTTGGCGATCTCGATGATCGGCGTGCCGGCGTAGCCGGGCTGTGTCGTTCCGTCCACGATCGTTGGCCCGAGCATCGCCGGAAGCCCCGGCGCGAGGGGCGTGATGACGTACGGGCCGCCGCCCGGGATGTTGAACTCGATCGTGTCGCTCCCCGCGCCGCTATTGGCGTCGAGGATCGCCTGTCGCAGCGACCCCGCTCCGCTGTCGTTCGTCGTCGTGACGGTGAGCGTCGCCCCGAAGAGCACCCGCGAGGCGCCGACGGCCAGCAGGAGGACGAAAGCCACCGATTCGTATGACCGTCCGCCTCCGCGGGACTCCGCCCGGGGAACCCGCGTGATCCCGTTCGCCGATGCTCATTTAGACCTCCCTGGTCCTGCTCTCGGTATCACGCGCGGGGAGTGCGAAAAGGGGCTCATGCGCCGCGATTCCGCGGGGCCTCTGTGGTCTAATTCCGGTCCAAAAGGACCCGAGGGGACACCCCATGGCGCCTCCCTCCGAACCCGACGTGACCGCGCTGCTCCAGGAGTGGAGGGAGGGAGACCGGAAGGCCCTCGACCGCCTGCTGCCCCTGGTCTACGGCGAGCTGCGCCGGCTGGCGGCGTCCTATCTGAGGCAGGAGCGCCCGGACCACACCCTGCAGCCGACCGCGCTCGTCCACGAGGCGTATCTGCGGCTGACCCGCCAGCGCGACGTCGTCTGGCAGAACCGGGCCCACTTCTTCGGCATCGCGGCCCAGATGATGCGGCGCATCCTCGTCGATCACGCCCGCAAGCGCCAGGCCGCCAAGCGCGACGCCGCGGCGTGGAGGGTCGTGACCGGCGTGGAGGACTCGGCCGACCGCGCACCCGAGCTGCTTGCCCTGGACTCCGCGCTTTCGAGTCTCGAGACGCTCGATCCGCAGCAGGCGAGGGTCGTCGAGCTGCGGTTCTTCGCGGGCCTGACCGTAGAAGAGACCGCCGAGGTCGCCGGGATCTCGGAGGCTACGGTCAAGCGCGACTGGCGGACGGCCAAGGCGTGGCTGCGCCGCGAGATCGGCGCGTAGGGCGAAGGCGACGGCCGATGAGCTCGACCATGACGCCGGAGCGCTGGCAGCAGATAAAGCAGCTGCTCGACGAGGCGCTCGACGTCCCCTCCGCGGCGAGGCCCGCGTTCCTGTCCGGACGCTGCGCGGGAGACGAGGACCTCTACCGGGAGGTCGAGTCGCTGGCGGCGGCCGCCGACACGGACTGGACGTTCGTCGAGACGCCGGCGGCGGCCCGGGTCGGATCGCTCTTCGAGGATTCTCCGGCTCCGAGCCGTGTCGGGGAGCGCGTCGGCGCCTACGAATTGATCTCCGAGCTCGGCCAGGGCGGCATGGGAATGGTCTACCTCGCCCGGCGCGCCGACGACCAGTTCGAGAAGAGGGTCGCGATCAAGCTCATCCGGACCGGCATGGCAAGCGACTTCGTGCGCGAGCGATTTCGCAGCGAGCGGCAGATCGCGGCCTCGCTCGAGCATCCCAACATCGCGCGCCTTCTCGACGCCGGCGCGACGGAACACGGCGAGCCCTACCTCGTCATGGAATACATCGAGGGCCGGCCGCTGATCGAGTACTGCGACGGCCGGGCTTCCCGTCGACGAGCGCCTGCGCCTCTTCGGCGAGGTGTGCGCGGCGGTCCAGTACGCCCATCAGAATCTCGTCGTGCACCGGGACCTCAAGCCCGGCAACATTCTCGTGGCGGCCGACGGGGTCCCGAAGCTTCTCGACTTCGGCATCGCGAAGCTCCTGAATCCCGAGGGCGGCGCGATGGCCGGCGGGGAGACCGGGACGCTCTTCCGGCTGATGACACCCGACTACGCGAGCCCGGAACAGATCCGGGGAGGGCGGATCACGACCTCGAGCGACATCTACGCGCTCGGCGTCGTGCTCTACGAGCTGTTGGCCGGACGCAAGCCGTACCACGTGACCGGCGCCGATCCGGCGGATCTGCTCCGGGTCGTGTGCGAGCGCGACCCCGAGAAGCCGAGCGTGGCGGCCCGGTCGCGGGAGCTCCGGGGTGATCTCGATGCGATCGTCCTCAAGGCGATGCGCAAGGAGCCTGAGCGCCGGTACGCCTCGGCGGGCGAGCTCGCCGAGGATCTGCGGCGCCGCCGCACGGGCGAGCCCGTCGCGGCCCGACGGGGAACGTTCGCCTATCGCGCGGGAAAGTTCGCCCGCCGGCATCGCGTGGGGCTCGCCGCGGCCGCTCTCGTCGCGATCGCCCTCGCGGGCGGCGTCGTCGCGACGCTGCGCGAGGCCGCGCGCGCGCGTACGGCCGAGGCGCGGGCCCGGCGCCGTTTCGACGACGTCCGGCGTCTGGCGAACTCCTTCCTCTTCGAGTTCCACGACGCCATCCGCGACCTGCCCGGCTCGACCCCCGCGCGCGCGCTGATCGTTCGCCGGGCGCTCGAGTACCTCGACGATCTCGCCAGGGAGTCCGCCGGCGACCGGACGCTGCGGCGGGAGCTCGCTGAGGCGTACATCAAGGTCGGCGACGTGCAGGGCAATTCGTACATGGCCAACCTCGGAGACGTTCCGGGAGCCCTGCGGAGCTACGACAAGGCCATCGCGCTGCTCGAGCCGACCGTGGCGTCGGGGACGGCGACGGACGCCGAGCAGGGGACGATGGCGACGGCCTACCTGATCGGGGGCGGAATCCGGCTCGTCGCCGGAGACGCGCACATGGCCGTGTCGATGGCGGAGCGGGCCCTTCCGCTGCGCCGCGGGCTCGCCGCGCGCGCGCCGGGCGACGCCGGCCGGGCCCGCGACCTGGCCCAGGCCCTCCAGTTCTACGCGTTCTACCTGACCGCGGCGCGGCGCCCGGACGAGGCCTCCGACGCGCTGCGCAACCAGGCCGGGATCCTGCGCGGACTGCTCCAGAAGAGCCCGGGCGATCGGGCCGCTCGCCGCAGTCTCGGCCAGAACCTCTACCTCGTGGGTGAAGCGCTCCGGGCGCGCGGCGATTCCGAGGGAGCGCGAAAGGCCTACGACGAGGCCGCGTCGCTGCAGGAGGCCCTCTTCGCGGAGGTTCCTTCGAGCACGCCCTTCCGGCGCGACCTCGCCTACCTGCGCATCGCGCTGGGCAGCTTCCTCGAGAGCCGGTCGGACTACGCCGCCGCCCGCGACCAGTATCGGCGCGCACTCGCTCTCTTCGAGGCCATGGCGGCGGCCGACGCGAAGAGCGTGGACGGACGACTCGGGGTCGCGATGTCCCTCCACAACATCGGGATCACACTCGCACGAGAGGGGAACCCCGCGGCGGCTCTCGCGAAATTCGAGAGGGCGCAGGGGCTGTACGAGCCCATCGTCGCGGCGGATCCGAGCAACGTGTGGGCGGAAGGGGCGCTCGCGGAGCTGTACCTGGCGAGCGGGCGGGCGCAGGAGAAGCTCGCGACCGGGCGCCGGCCCGGGCCCGGCGGGGCGACCTCTCTCGACGCCGCGTGTCGCCTCTATTCGCGCTCGGCCGCGATCTTCCAGGGACTCCGGGCCGACGGCAGGCTCCCGCCGATTCGCGAACGGAGCTCCGAGGATGCGGCCGCCGCCGCGGGTCGATGCGGAAAGACCGGCGGCACCGCCGCGGCGTCCCGTTGATCGCGGCCGTCCCGATATGATCGCGGCGCTCGAGGTGCGCCGATGACCAAGCCGCTCATGCCCCTTCGGTACTGCGCCGCCCTGATGGTCTGGGTCCTGGCCGGATGGGTGAATGCTCAGTCTTCCGACGGCATCTTCGCGACCGGCGCCGTCGCGTCCGTCCTCGACTCCTGGCATGCGGCCGCCGCCGCCGCGGAAGAAGAAAAGTACTTCGCGTACTTCACGCCCGACGCCGTGTTCCTCGGCACCGATGCGACGGAGCGCTGGTCGCGCGACGAGTTTCGGAAGTATGCGCATCCGTACTTCGCGAAAGGAAAGGCCTGGACCTTCAAGGCCGTGTCACGACGGGTGACGTTCGCGCCCGATCACACCGTCGCCTGGTTCGACGAGGCCCTGGACACGCCGAACCTCGGACTCTGCCGCGGCTCGGGCGTTCTCGTCGCGACCCCGGCGGGCTGGAAGATCGCCCAGTACGACCTCTCGATTCCGATCCCGAACGACCTCGCGGGCGACTTCAAGAAGCGGATCGAGGACTACGAGAGGTCGAAGTCGAAGTCGAAGGGGGACTGATGCGTCACCTCTTCGCCGCGCTGCTCCTCGGGGTCCTTCCGCCGGCTTCGCCCGCCGCCTCTCCGGCTCCGGCCGATCTGGTCTTCCGCCATGGCGCCGTCTACACCGTGGACGCCGCCCGGAGCTGGGCCGAAGCGGTCGCCGTCTCGCGCGGGCGGATCGTGTTCGTCGGGACGGACGCCGCGGCGGCGGCCTGGATCGGGCCCTCGACGCGGGTCGTGGATCTCGCGGGAAAAATGCTGCTGCCGGCCTTTCACGATTCCCACGTCCACCCGGTGTCCGGCGGGATGGAGGCCCTCGAGTGCGACCTCCACGGCCTGGAGAGCGCCGAGGCCGTTCTCGCGGCGATCCGCGCCTATGCCTCATCGCATCCGGCGGCCGCGTGGATCCGCGGCGGAGGATGGGAGCTGCCGCTCTTTCCGAACGGGAATCCATCGAAGACGGCGCTCGACGGCGTCGTGCCCGATCGGCCGGCGCTGCTCGACGCGAGCGACGGGCACTCGGCCTGGGCGAACTCGAAGGCGCTCTCGATGGCCGGCGTCACGCGCTCGACGCCCGACCCGCCGCACGGCCGCATCGAGCGCGACGCCTCGGGCGAACCGACGGGGACGCTGCGCGAGGAGGCGGTGGATCTCGTGGCGAGCCACCTGCCGCGGCGCACGGCGAAGGACCACGAGGAGGGCCTGCGCAAGGGCCTGCAGATCGCCAATGGCTTCGGCCTGACGTCGCTCGAAGAGGCGAGCGCGTCGAAGGCGGATCTCGAGGCGTATGCCGCGCTCGACGCGGCCGGGGCGCTGACCGCGCGCGTCTCGGCTTCGATCACGGTCGACACCGACAAGGGCGTGGCCGACCTGCCGCGCCTGAAGGAGCTGCGCGCCCGGTATCGCGGTAAACGCTTCCACGCCGACGGCGCGAAGATCTTCGCCGACGGCGTCATCGAGACCCGGACCGCAGCCGTCCTCGAGCCTTACATCGGATTCGGGACGGATCGAGGCAAGACGAACCTCGAGCCGGCGGCCTTCCGCGCGCTCGCCACGGCCCTCGACAAGGAGGGCTTCCAGATCCACGTCCACGCGATCGGCGACCGCGCAGTCCGGGACGCCCTCGACGCGATCGAAGCCGCGCAGAAGGCGAACGGCGTCCGCGACGCGCGGCATCACATCGCTCACCTGGAGCTCGTGGATCCCTCCGACATCCCGCGGTTCCGGCGCCTCGGCGTCCTCGCCAACTTCCAGCCCTTCTGGGCGAACGGCGACACGTACATCACGGAGATGACCGAGCCCGAGCTCGGGCCCGAGCGTTCGCAGTGGATCTACCCGATCGCGAGCGTCGCGGCGGCGGGAGGCGTCACGGTCTTCGGAAGCGACTGGAGCGTGTCCTCCATGAACCCGCTCGACGGGATCGAGGTGGCGATCACGCACCGCGAGCCCTCGAGGGGCCCGGGCCCGGCGTGGCTTCCCAGAGAGCGCATCGACCTGCCGACGGCGATCGGCGGCTACACGATCCGCGGCGCGTACCTCGACTTCACGGAGAAGGAGACCGGCTCGATCGAGGTCGGCAAGGCCGCCGACCTGATCGTGCTCGACCACGACCTCTTCGAGATCCCGCCCTGGCAGATCCACGAGACGAAAGTGCTGTGGACGCTTCTCGACGGGAAAGAGGTGTACCGGGCGAAAGGATTCTGAGCGCCCCTCACCCCAACTCTCTCCCGGAGAGGGGGTTCCTGGAGATCCGGCAGCGCATGCGGGATTTCTACGGCAGGCCGAACGTCTTGGTGAGGAAGACGGCCATCTGCCCGCGGGTGACGGGCTGCGCGGGGCAATAGAGGGGCGGCGAAGACTGGCAGCCGCCGGTGATGCCGCGGCCGTAGAGGTCCTCGATCCACGCGGCGGCGAAGGAGCCGAGTGGAACGTCGCCGAAGATCGTCCCGGTCGCGGGCGGCGGGACGTACGTCGCATCCTCGAGAGCCTTCAGGAGGAAGACCGCCATCTGGGAGCGGGTGACCGGAGCGCCCGGACAGTAGTTGCCGCCGCCGCAGCCGCCCGTGATCTGCAGGCTCGCGAGCTCTTCGATCCACGCGGCGAACGGATCGGACGCCGGCACGTCGAGGAAAACGGAGCCCGTCGCCGGAGGCGGAACGTGGTCCGCCCCGTACTTCGATTTCAGGAGAAAGACGGCCATCTGGGCGCGCGTATTGGGCGCGTCGGGGCAGAAGTCGCCGAGGCCGCAGCCGACCGTGACGCCGTTGCGGGCGATCGTGTCGATGAAGTCGTGGAAGAGGTATGCCGGGGGCGCGTCGAGGAAGTCCACCTGAATCCGCGCCGTCGAGACCGGCGACACGCACGTCGTGTTGGTCTCGGCCACTCCGAGTCGCATCGTCGTGCCGGGGTCTCCCGCGGTCAGGGTCACGGCCGGCGAGCCCTGGCCTCCGGTGAGCGTTCCTCCCGTCAGGGTCCACGCGTAGGCGGAGCCGTCGTGGGCCGGGACGCTCGCGACGACGCCCGACGCGCCGATCGGCACCCACGGCGGCGCCGTCACCACGGGGGGATCGACCGGCTGCCCCACGGTGACGACCGCCTCGCCGGTGCCGGCGCCCGTGCAATGCGCGTCCGTCACGCTCGTGACGGTGTAGGTCCGGGTCTCGGTCGGAGACACGGTGCGCGTCGCGGGCGAGGCGCCGACGCTCTGGGCCAGACCGTCCGACCAGGACACGCTCCACGGGCCCGTGCCCTCCAGCGCGGCCGAGATCACCGTGGAGCCGCCGAGGCATATGACAGCCGAGCCCGAAACGGCGGCGGACGGAGCGGGATACACCGTCGCGGCCGTCGTCGCTGCCGGTGACGCGCAGCCGTTGACCGTCGCGACGACGCCGTACATGCCCGACGCCGCCGGGGTCGCGTTCGGAATCGTGGGGTTCTGAAGCGACGAGACGAAGCCGTTGGGTCCGGTCCACGCGTACGTCGCGCCGGGAACCGCCGAGGCCGTCAGCGCGAGGGTTCCGCCGGCGCACACCGGGCCGCTGTTGCCCGCGGCGGGCGCGGCCGGGATCGGGTTGACGGTGACCGTCACCGACGGGGCGTCGGAAGAAGAGCAGCCGCTGGCATCGGTCACGGTCAGCGTGTAGGTCGTCGTCGCCGAGGGCGAAGCGATCGGCGAGCAGCTCGACGCATCCGAGAGCCCCGTTGCGGGCGCCCACGAGCAGGAGACGCCGCCCGAGCCGGAGAGGGGTGTCGAAGCGCCGGCGCAGATCTGAGCGCCGCCCGATGCCGCGGCCGTCGGCGGCGTCCTCACGACCGCGGTCGTCGTCGACACCGGCGAGGTGCAGGCGTTGACCGTGACCGTGACGCTGTAAACGCCGGATGCCGCCGGGGTCGCGTTGGCGATCGACGGATTCTGCAGGGAGGACGTGAAGCCATTGGGTCCCGTCCACGCGTACGTCCCGCCCGCGACCGTGGCGGACGTCAGCTGGAGCGTGCCGCCCGCGCACACGGGACCGTTGTTGCCCGACGCGGGCGCGGTCGGGACGGCGTTGACGGTGCTCGAGGCGCTCGCGGTGTTGTTGCCGGCGGCGGGGTCGTTCACGGCCGAGGACACCGAGACGGCGTTGACGGCCGTTCCCGCCGAGGTGGGCGCCGTGATCGAGACCGTGATCGGCGGCGCCGCCCCGGTCGGAAGGGACGGCCGCGTGCACGTCACCGTCGCCGCGCCGCTGCAGATCCAGCCTGCGCCCGAGGCCGAGACGAACGCGGCTCCGGCGGGCAGCGCGTCCGAAACGGAGACGGAGGTCGCCGTCGAGGGCCCCGCGTTCGACACGGCGAGCGCGTAGGTGATTGCCGAGCCGGCGCAGATCGCGGCGGGCGCTCCGGACTGGCCGATGGACAGGTCGGCGCGCGCGAAGACGGTGGAGGTCGACGACGCCGAGTTGTTGACGGTGACGAGGTCGGCGGTCGCCGACGAGACCGAGGCCGAGCCGGTGATGACGCCCGCCTCGGCCGGGGCGGTGAGGTTGACGACCAGGGGCGCGGCCGGGCCGATCCCGAGGGACGCCAGTCCGCAGGTCACGGGTCCGGAGCCGCTGCAGCTCCAGCCCGATCCACCCGCCGAGACGAAGGCCGCGCCGGACGGCAGGGTCACGGCAACCGAGACATTGTTCGCCTGGGAGGGCCCCGCGTTGGCGACGGAGAACGTGTCGACGAGCGCCGCGCCGGCGCCCACGGGCTCGGGCGCGGCGGAGGCGGCGATCGAGAGATCCGCATGCGTCGCATAGGCGGCGGTGTAGCTCGAGGCCTCGGCGGGAGCGGTGATGTTGTGGTTCTGCGCGCCCCCATCGGACCACGACACGAAGTCCCACACGTTCGGGTACGCGCCCTGCGGCGACGTGGCCTGGACCGCGTTGACGGAACCCACGATGACCGTCTGCGTGAAGGGCGCCGTCTGCGGCGGCGACGTGCCGACGGTCAGCGAGAGTCCCGGAGGGCTCGTGAGGAAGTTGAGCGAAGTGGTCTGGGGGTAGAGATCGACGCTCGCCGTTCCGGTCAGGCCCTGCGCGTCGGTCGCGGTGAGCTGGACTTCGAGGTAGGACGGGTACTCGTGGTCGGGCGCGGGAAACGAGCCGCCGGCCACGCCATCGAAGGTCTGATAGAGGTGCGTGTGGCAGGTGGACGGGCAGTGGTGGATGATGACTTTCCACGAGAGCGACGCCGGCGGAAGGGTTCCATCCTGGGGATCCGTCGCGTGGCCGCTGAAGGAGATCACGTCGGCGACCTTCCAGGTCAGGCTTGCCGCCGGCGTGTCCACGAAGGCCGTCGGGGCGGTGTTGCCGGCCTCGATCGAGATCGCGGCGCTCTCCGAGGACGCTCCGCGCTGGTCGGTCACCTTCAGTTTCGCCGTGTAGGTCCCGGGCGCCGCGTACGTGAAGGACGGCTGCGCGCCGGAGGCATCATCGAAGTCGCCGTCTCCATCGAGGTCCCAGGCGTAGGACAGCGTGTCGCCGGGCTGCGCGGGCAGCGAGCCGGTTCCGTCGAACTGCACCGTCAGCGGCGCCGTTCCGGAGGTCGGCGAGGCCGTTGCGATCGCCGAAAGGCCGTAGCGGACTTCCATGACGCGTCCGCCATCGAAGTCCACGTAGAAGAGATTTCCGTCCGGTCCGATGCGGAGGTCGACGGGCCCGGCGGCCGTGTTGGCGAAGGCCGCGACGTTGGTCGGGTCGGGATTTCCGGATCCGTCCGCATACATGACCCACATGCACTTGCGGGAGTAGTCCGAGAAGAAGAGCGCGTTGGGATAGTTCGACGGGTAGTTGCTGCCTCCCTGGTAGAACGCCATGCCGGCGACCGAGGAGCTGCCGGTCGTGCAGCCGTCGCCCGTCACCACGGACGCGCTGTGGTTGTAAGTCAGCACAGGCGCCGTCGTCTGGGCTTGAGGGGGACAGATCGTGAGACCCGTGTATTGCGTGGCATTGCCTTCGAAACACGGCCAACCGAAGTTGCGCGCGGAGGAGAGATCCGGGATCTTGTCGAGCTCTTCCCAGGTGTTCCAGCCGACGTCGGCGACCCACACCTCGTTGGTGCCGGGCCGCACGATCATCCGGAAGGGATTACGGAATCCGTACCCGATGATCCGCTGCTCGTTGAGGTCTCCCGAGGAGCCCATCGGGTTGCCCGGAGCCGCGCCGCCGGTCGCGGGGTCGAGGCGCAGGATCGAGCCGTTCAGGACTCGCGGCTCTCCCGGGGCGCGGCGCGGGCTCTGACTGCGTAGCGCGCCGCCCTCGGCGGTGGGCTTGGTCTGCGGAGTCCCGGCCGGGAAGGGCGGATCGCCGCAGGGGTTGGCGACGGTCGGCGGCGGAGATCCGGACGTGCCGCCGAACTGACCCCAGTCGGCGTTGTTGAAGTTGCCTCCGTCTCCGCCGGAGACATAGAGGTATCCGTCGGCGCCGAAGTCGAGCGAGCCGATCGAGTGGCTCGGGAACTGCTGGCACCAGTCATTGATGAGGGGAGTCTCGGTCGACGTCCAGCTGGAGCCCACGGCGGTCAGCCGCGAAAGGCGCGCGCTGATGACGCAGCCGTCGGTCGTCGCGCCGGGCGGCGTGGGGCAGCCGTCGGAGGTTGCGCCGGCGGTGCCCCACGTGGGCGGCGTGCCGCCGATCGGAGCGTCGTACGCGTAGAGGACGTAGACGAAGTGGTTCGTCGCGAAATCGGGATCGATCGCGAGGCCGAGCAGGCCGCGGTCCCAGAAGTTGTGGACCTCCGTGCGCAGGTCCGCGACCACCGTGGAGGAGTTGGTCGTCAGGTCGGGAAAGACCTTGAGCAGGCCGCTCTTCTCGGCGACGAGCACACGGCCGTCGGGCAGAAAGCGCACGACGGTCGGATTCGTCAATCCCGTGAAGACCGCGCTCTCGGAAAAGCCCGGCTGCTTGTAGTTCGTGGCGAGGGCGGCGGCGGCCAGCACGAAGAGGGCGGCCGCCAGCGAGGCCGCACGGCGGCGCTCGGGTCGGAAGCCGGTGGACACGCGCGCGCCCGCATGTTCGGCGGTCTGCTGCAGAACGACTCCCTCGATTGGAACGGAGGCGGCAGTATGCGCCGCCCTGTCCGCGAGGTCAATGCACCGGACTGGTGCAACGGACAGGCCCCATCGTGAAGCGCTCGCCGCTAACTATTGAAGGGAAAAGGTCTTGGCGAGAAAGACCGCCATCTGGCCCCGCGTGTTCGGGTTGTCGGGGCAGTAGAGCAGCGGGTTCGCGCTGCAGCCGCCGGTGATGCCGCGCCCGTAGAGGTCCTCGATCCAGTCGGCGGCGAACGCGCCGGCGGGCACGTCGCCGAAGATGCCGGTGGCGGCCGGCGGCGCGTAATCCGAGCCGAGGTGCGTCTTCAGGAGGAAGACCGCCATCTGCGCGCGGGTCACGGGCGCGTCGGGACAGTAGTTGCCGCCGCCGCAGCCCCCCGTCACGCCGCGCGAGGCGAGGTCCTCGATCCAGTCGGCGGCGAAGGCCGTCGCCGGCACGTCGGCGAAGACGGTCCCGGTCGCCGACCGAGGCGCGTAGTGCTCGCCCTGGCTCGCCTTGAGGAGAAACACCGCCATCTGGGCCCGCGTGACCGGCGCGTCCGGGCAGAAGTTGCCGGACCCGCAGCCGGCCGACACTCCGTCGTCCGCGGCGGTCATCACGAAGGAATAGAAAGCGTGCCCGACGGGGACGTCGGAGAAGTCGAGGAGCGTCGCGGCGAGCGTCGCCGAGCGCGCCGGAAGAGTCAGCGTCAGCGAGCCTCCGGAAGGCGCGACCGTCCCGGCGGGCCCGAGCGCATCGGAGCCGTCGAAGCGCCAGAGCCGGGCGCGCCAGTTCAGCGCCGCCGGCGCGCCGACCGACGCGTCGAGCGGGGACGTCGCCTTGTTGAAGAGGAGCAGATACAGCCGCGTGCCCGTGCCCGCGACGGCGTAGGCGCCGACGTCGTCCACGTCGGAGCTCGTCGCCGAGACGCTGTCGCCCGAGATACTCGCGCCCTGTCCGTCGTAATCGAGATAGAGGCGGAACGCGTCTTCGACGCGGCTTCCCGGCGCGGGCGCGACCCAGCGCGTGGCGAGGTCGACGCCTTCGCGGCCGAAGATCGCGAGCGCTTCCGCCTGCGCGAGCGCCGACGAGATGCCGGAATCTCCGCCCCAGTTGTACTCGGTGATCGCGAGCTCGGTGCCGGGGTAGCGATCGGCGATCCACGATTTCATCCGCGGGATGAGCTCGACGGCGGCGCCGCAGCAATCGCCGATCCAGGATTCGTCCACGTACGACGGGTCGTAGAGGCTCTTGAGGGACCGCAGCCGGAGCGCGGCGACGCCCTCGTCGTCGGTCAGCGCCACGCCCGAGGCCTGCGGGTAGTAGTGGATGTCGAGGTAATCCACCAGGCGCAGACCGTTCGCCTGCTCGTAGTCGTGGGCCTGCTGCAGGTACCACTCGAGATAGTGCACGCCGCCGTGCGCCTGGAGGTCCGGGCCGCCGTCGCCGCAGCCGTCGAGGGCGGACCAGAAGTACGCGCACCAGCCCCAGGGCACCGGTCCGAGGACGAGCGCCGCCGGATCCTGCGCCTTGATGGCGGAGGCGTAGTCCACGGTCCGCTGCCAGATCTCGTCGTAGGAGAGGGGCGCCGGGTGGACGTCGCGATGGGTCGAGTTCCAGAGGTCGGGCTCGTTGTCGAGCGCGAAGAGCCGCACGCCACCCGCGCCCGCGGTCCCGACGCGTCCGGCGACGTGCTGCATCCATCCCGTGACGAAGTCCGGGCCGATCTCGCGCGACGTGTCGTGGGGATCGTTTCCGGTGATGGGCGAGCCGTCGGGATGATTCCCGTTGCCGGCGTCGGGCTGGCACCAGTCCGGAAACCCGGTCGCCGTGCACTCGGTCTGCTGCTGCGCCCCGTACTTCGCGACCGAGAACCCCCAGCGCCTCACCCGATCCGCCGGCGTCCAGCCGATGAGCGGCACCGTGAGGATCGTCTCGCTTCCGTCCGCGCGGTTCTCGTCGATGAAGAGGTCGGCGGTCGAGCCGTCCGGCAGCGTCCCGGGATCGGGCTGGGATTCGATGTCGTAGAAGAACCAGTCGCTCGCGTGGTTCGCGATGTCGTCCTGCCAGGAGTAGCGCGTCGTGCCGTTGCCGCCCCAGCGCCGCGAGGGCCAGTGCAGGGCGGCGGCCTGGGCGGAGTCGCCGAAGTTGACGCCGTAGATGAGCGGGCTGATCGCGCGGCGGCCCGCGCCCGGGTCCACGACGACGGTCACCGGCGTCGCGGGCGCCTGGAGCGCGAATGCCAGCAGCAGCGAGGCGATTCCGGTCGGCACGGGTCAAGCCTCCGAAGACCGCTACGCTAGCCGAGACACCTCCGATCGCGTGTGACCCGACGCACAGCGGAACCCGGCTCGGCGGCTAGAAGCAGGTCTGGAACGCGGAGGTGTCCTGGATGGGCGCGAAGGGCGTGCCGACGTCGTTCGAATACAACTTGACCGTGTCCGAGGCGAGGTCCTTGACGCTGATCGTGACGCCCACGTTGGTCAGGCCGGAGGCGAAGAACCAGTACGAGTTGAAGGGCGGTCCGCAGGCGTCGAGGACCTTCACGATGATCTCGACGTTCGAGGGGTCGAAGAACCAGAAGTATCCCGTCTGATCGGTCAGGCTGACGGCGTTGGCGTCGGAGGACGGCCCGCTCGGCGTGAGCTGGAAAGCCGCCGTCACGGCGAAACGTTGCTGGTTCAGGCAGAGCGTGTGCGCGTCGGGGACGCAGTGGGGCGCGGCGCCGGCGGCAACGGGAGGAGATTGCGCGGTCGCGAGCGACGCCGCACCGAGGAGAACGACGCCGAGGCTGGTCAGGGTCGAGACCGAGAGGCTCCGGCGAGACGGTCGAGAGAACATGACGACCTCCGTGGGATGCGAATCATGACCGCATCGTACTCCTCGGGAGGCGTCAGGGAAGCGCGAAGGTCTTCGTGAGAAACACTGCCATCTGGCCGCGCGTGTTCGGGTTGTCGGGGCAGTAGAGCAGCGGGTTCGCGCTGCAGCCGCCGGTGATGCCGCGCCCGTAGAGGTCTTCGATCCAGTCGGCGGCGAACGCGCCGACGGGCACGTCCCCGAAGATGCCGGTCGCGGCCGGCGGCGCGTAGTCCGAGCCGAGGTGCGTCTTCAGGAGGAAGACCGCCATCTGTGCGCGCGTGACCGGCGAGCCGGGACAGTAGTCTCCGCCGCCGCATCCGCCCGTGACGCCGAGCGAGAAGAGCTCCTCGATCCAGTCGGCGGCGAACGATCCCTGCGGAACGTCGGCGAAGACGGTGCCCGTGGCGGGAGGAGGAACGTGATCCGCGCCGAGCTGGCTCTTGAGCAGGAAGACGGCCATCTGCGCGCGCGTGACGGCAGCGCCGGGGCAGAAGCCGCCGCCTCCGCATCCGGCCGTGATCCCGTCGCGCGAGACGGTGTTCACGAAGTCGTGGAACGGATTCGCCGGCGGAACGTCGAGGAAGTCCACGGAGACGAGCGCGTCCGGCGCCGCGACCTCGCAGGCCCCGAGCGCGTCGACGAGCTGGAAGCGGATCGTCGTGCCGGGATCACCCGAGGTGAACGAGATCGAGCTCGTCCCCTGGCCCGCGTCGAGCGAGCCGCCCGTCAGCGTCCAGGTGTCGGTGTGGCCGGGCCCCGACGTCGATCCCGCGGCGAGGCTTCCCGTCGCCGGGGGAACCGAGGCGGCGACCGAGATGGCGGGCGCCGGGAATGGACAGTCCGTCACCGCGGTCTGGACCTGGGCCGAGTCGTTGCCGGAGTTCGGGTCGTGACCGTTGCCCGTCACGAGCGCGTTGCACGTCAGCGTTCCGACGGCCGTCGGCGTCGCGACGAGGGTGACCGTGGCCGCGGCGCCGCTTCCCATCGGCCCGAGGTCGCAGCTGGCGCCGTGCGCGAGCAGCGTGCAGCTGCCCTGGCTGGGCGTCGCCGATTCGATCGCCGCGGAGAGCGTCAGGCCCCCGGACACGACGGCGTCCGGGGCGGTGCCGGGGCCAGAGCTCGTGATCGTGAAGGTGTAGGTGACTGGGACGCCGACGAGCGTCGGATCGGGAGAGCCCGCCGCGGCGAGCGAAAGGTCCGCGGTCACGGCTCCGAGCGCGTCCACCCTTCCGAAGCCGAAGGTGTTGTTCGGAATCTGATCGCCCGGAACCCCGCCGCACTCCTGGGCGCTCGTGAGGGCGAGGGCCGACGACGTCAGAAGCGCCTGGACCCCATCGGGATCGCCGATGAGGCTCGGAATTGCGGACATCACGAGGGCCGAGACGCCGACGACGTGGGGTCCCGCCATGCTCGTCCCGTCGAGGTTTGCGTAGCCGTTGATCGGATAGCTCGAGCGCACGTTGACGCCGGGAGCGGAGATCTCGGGCTTCAGGCGGCCGCTGCCGTCCGAGGTCACGGGTCCGCGGCTCGAGAATCCCGCGATGTCGTCGGAATCGTCGGTCGCGCCGACGGAGAACGCGGCCGCGTAGATCGCCGGGGGATCGGTGACCGTGCTGCAGGCCGAGCCGCTGTTGCCGGCCGAGGCGACGACCTCGATTCCCGCCGCCTTCACGCTCTCGACCACGGACTGGAGGATGGTCGGATCCGTGCAGCCCTCGCTCGCGGGGCAGGTCCACGAGTCGTTGATCACGTCCGGGGCCCTGGAGGGATCGGGATTCTGGCCGGACAGATCCGTGGGCGCGATGAACCACTGGAAGCACTCGGTGTAGCGGGCGGGCGTGCCGGCGCCGTCGTCCATGTTGCGGCAGCCGATCCACTTCGCCGCCGGCGCGACCCCGATCTGGTTCGAGCCGCCGTCGTCGCCCACCATGGTTCCCATCGTGTGCGTCCCGTGGCCGAAGTCGTCGCAGGGAGCGGGCGAGTCGTTCCCGCAGGGATTTCCCGTGGAGTCGTGGATCGCGTCGTGCCAGTTGTAGTTGTGATTCGCGGAACCGGTCCAGCCGCGATAGTGGGGCTTTAGAGCCGGGTGGTCCCACTGATAGCCGGTATCGGCTCCCGCGACCACGACGCCCGCGCCCTTGTAGCCGAGGGCCCAGACGTCGGGCGCATGGACCTGGGCGACGCCCCATTCGATCGTGTCCGGCGCGGCCGGCCCCGAAGACCCGGGCGGCGGAAGCAGGCTCATGCGGGCGCGGGGATTGGCGTAAATGTGGAAGACGTCGTCGCGCGCCGCGAGATCGCGGACGAGATCGAGACCGCCCCGGACCCAGATCAAGTTCGCGACCCAATAGGAGCGGTGCGCCGCGCCCCGCGCGCTCAGGAAGGCGAGAAGGGGAGACTGCGTCCGCGCGGCCGTGGCGGCGAGGGCGTCCGCGACGAAGGCGCTCTTCTCGGTCCGGGTCGGGAGGGCGCTCGCGCCACGCAGGTCCGCCTGATCGCGCAGGAGGACGAGAAACTCCGTGTCCCCTCGGGCGGCGGTGTCGAGGACCCACGGATCGACCTTCTGGCGAAGCGTCTCCGCGGAAGCCGCGGCGCAGGCGATCGCGAAACACAGAACCGACAGCGTGCGCGTGCGCATGGACAATCTCCCCTCCGAACGAATCGGGCGATTATGCCCGATTCGCCGGATGCGGAGCGTGCGCGGTCCGCGAGGCTCTAGTGCAGACCGAATGTCTTCGTGATGAACACCGCCATCTGCTGCCGGTTGTTGGTGTTGCCCGGGCAGTAGCGCAGCGGGTTGGTCAGACAGCCGCCGGTCACGTTCTTCGCGTAGAGGTCCTCGATCCAGTCGGCGGCGAAGGCGCTCGCGGGAACGTCGGCGAACACCGTCCCCGTCGCGGGAGGCGGCGTATAACCCGAGCCCTCCAGCGTCTTGAGCAGAAAGACCGCCATCTGGTCGCGGCGGACGGCGTTGTTGGGACAGAAGTCGCCGCCGCCGCAGCCGCCGGTGATGCCCTCGAGGGCGAGCTGCTCGATCCAGTCGACGGCAAAGCCGCCCGGGCACGGGACGTCCGCGAAGACTCCCGAGCACGAGGGCGGCACGAATGCGGACGTGTGCTCGGCTTTCAGGAGGAAGACCGCCATCTGCGCGCGGGTGACCGGAGACGTGCCGCAATAGTTGCCGCCGCCGCAGCCGGAGGTGATGCCGTTGCGGGCGACGGTGTCGACGTAGTCGTGGAAGGTGTTCGACGGCGGGACGTCGAGAAAATCGACCTGGATGTTCTTCGCCGCCGTCGGCGAAGAGCAGCCGGCGTTGGTCTCGACGACCGTGCAGACCATCGTCGTGCCGGGGGATCCCGCGTCGAAGACGATCTGCCGCGAGGTCTGTCCCGCGGTGATCGTTCCGCCGGAGAGGGTCCAGTTCCATGTCGAGCCGGGGTGGTTCGTGACGCTCGCGGAGGCGCCCGAGGCGCCGACCGGAACCGTTGCGGGCGCCGAGATGACGGGCAGGTCGGGCACCGGGTTGACGGTGACCGTGACGGTCGAATTGTTGGACGACGTGCAGCCGTTCGCCGCGGTCACGGTCAGGGTGTACACCGTCGTGATCGTCGGCGTCGCGATGGGCGAGCAGCTCGACGCGTCGTCGAGGCCGCTCGCGGGAGCCCACGCGCAGGCCACGCCTCCCGAGCCGGTGAGGGGAGCCGGATCGCCGGCGCAGACCGTCGCATCGCCCGAGCCCGCGGCCGTCGGCCGCGTGTGGACCGCCAGGGTGGCCGGCGCGGACGCCAGCTGCTGACCGAAGCCATCGGTGACGACGACGTCGTAGGTCCCCGGATCGCCCGAGCCGGCCGGATTGATCGTCAGCGTATCGGTGGTCGCGCCCGAGACCTCGCCGCCGTTCGAGAGCGGCGAGCCGTCCTTTCGCCAGCGGTAGGTCAGCGTCGGCTGGCCCGTCGCGCTCACCGAGAACACGGCCTGGTCGCCCGAGCAGACCGTCAGGCTTCCGGGAGCCGTGACCGTGATGGGTATGCGCTCGTAGGCGCCCATGTCCACGATCGGCGGAATGCCGGCGCCGGTGTCGGGAACGGTCGGGTCGTCGAAGAATCGCGGCAGCCCCGCGAGATCGAGCGTCACGCCGCCCGGCACGTCGAGGTTCTTTCCCGCGTCCACGGCCGGAGAGCCGGGCCCGAGGCGAAGGTCCGAAGGGGCGCCGAGAAACAGCGGATCGCCGCTGATGTTGCCGGTGCCGGCGACGCCGCCGTTCTCGAAGTCGGAGTACTCGGCGGAGAACGAGGACAGGCCGTCGTTGAAGATCTCGCCCGCGCCGTCGCCCCAGAAGATCGAGTTCGAGATCGAGTTGCCGGAGGTGTTGTAAAGCGCCAGGCCGTATCCCGGGTTGTTGCCGGTGAACGTGCTGTCCTTGATGACGTTGCTGTTGCCGCCCGAGACGGTCTGCATTCCGTTCGGACTGTTCTGGGCGATCACGCAGTTGACGAGCGTCGTGCCGCCGCCGGTCTCGATCGCGCCGCCCGTGGAGCTGCCGGAGATGATGTTCGAGCGGACGATGCCGTTCTGCAGGTAGACGGAGCTGCCGCCGCCCGAGTAGAGAGCCGCGCCGGCTCCGCCGAAGCTCACGGAGTTCGAGAGGAACGAGGAGTTGAGGATCGTCGGCGATCCCGTGGTGACTCGCATGCCGCCACCCTGGCTCAATGCGAAGTTGGCCGTGACGATCAGCCCTGTCAGGGACGGGCTTCCGCTGTTGATCCAGATCCCGCCGCCATTGTTGTTCGAGCTGCCCCCGTCGGCCTGTCCGCCCGTGATCGTGAAGCCATCGAGGGCGCCGGAGGACGTGACCGTGCTGTCTGTCATGACGACGTGGTAGCTGTTGTCTCCCGCGAAGCCCACCGTACCGATGTCTCCCGAGAGGGTCGTCACGTTGACGGAGGGATCGCGCTGGCTGCGCATCGTTTCACCGCCGGCGAAGCCGCCATAGATCCCGACGCCGTTCTTCATCAGAAAGCTCTTCGTGCGGTCGGAGGGATCCGGCCTGTACGTTCCCGCGGCGACCCAGATCTCGTCGCCCGAGGTCGCGGCGGCGAGAGCGGTCTGGAGGTCCGTGTACGCGGTGCCCGGAGCCCAGCAGCCGCTCCCGGCGGGCGACGGCTTCACGCAGCGCACGGTGGCGAAGGCCGCCGTCGTCGCCGCCAGAGACAGAAAGAGCGAGGCGGTCAGAAACCGCGCGGTCAGACGCATCGGTCGAATTCCTTTCTTGGGAGGCACCCCCCATTGTCGCGCCGATCGAACCGGAACGTTAGCCGTCCGTTCGGGCAGGTCGAGCGGGCCGCGCGCGGCGCGAAAAAGAGGCGAGGGACAGGTGAGCGGTCCGGCCCGCATGAAGACGCCGCGCTCGAGCGAAGCGAAAAACGAAGCGCCGCCGTTCGGAAAAGCGAGCCGAGAGGATCCGGGCGTCCGTCGCGCGGCAATCCCTCGAGACGGCTTCCGGCGCGGTTCCTGTCCTCATGGACAGGGAGAGGTGTTACCGGAAGTAACGCTCGGACAGGTCGGGCGGAGGGGTGGCCTGGAGCAAGTGCCTGAATCTGAAGCGAATCGAACTCTGGCCTCCGAATTGCGGTTCGGAATGGATCGGGGATCAATCGACCGATGGATGAACATTCGAACGCCGCGGCCTCCGACGTGAAACTGGACCTCTCGCGCCTCAAGGGAGAGACCTCCGGTAGCGACACCCGCTACAGAGTCGGAATCGAAGGCTCGCTTCGCCCGGAGTGGCTCGAGACCTACCGGCAATTCCAGGCCGGCACTCCGGGGCTGCGCCGGTTCGAGATCGACGCTCCCGGCGCCGCCGTGTGCTTCACGTGCCGGAACGTCGACGGCACGGGCGTCGTGTTCGAGGCCCTCGAGCGGCTGGAGGCTCTGATCGCACGGGTCAACCAGGTCGCCGTGGTCCGCCGCGCCGCCGGACCGCGGATCAGCGTGCCGGCCTCGCTGAGCGCGCGATGAGAACGAGGCCCTTCGCCGACGCCGTCTTGTCGAGCGCCGCGAGAAGGATCTCGAGCGCGTAGGACCTCGGGCCGAGATCCCTCGCCCGCGCGGCGGCCTCGGGTTAGACTTCCGCGCCGATGACCGCGGTGCGCACGAGGAAGTCGAATCGTCCGCGATGGCTTTCGTCGACGGCGCTCATCTTCTATGCGCTCGTCCTCGGCATCGCCGCCGGCTTCCTCTTTCCGGCGGAATCCCATCCCGCCGCCTACGCGACGTTCCGTTTCCTGTCCAAGGCCTTCATCAGCCTCATCAAGCTCCTGATCGTCCCGCTCATCTTTTCGACGATCGTCGTCGGGATCGGGAAGACCGGCGACATCAAGGCCGTCGGGCGGATGGGGATCAAGGCGCTCGTCTACTTCGAGGTCGCGACGACGGCCGCGCTGGCCCTCGGGCTGACGCTCGCGCACGTCGTCCGTCCGGGAGACGGCCTGAGCCTCCCGCCGACGGGAGAGACTCTCGCCAGGCCGCAGACGCTGGTCGAAACGCTGCTGCACCTCTTCCCGTCTAACGTCGTCGACGCGATGGCGAGGCAGGACGTGCTGCAGGTCGTCATCTTCGCGACGCTCGTTGGCGTCGCGGCCGCCCACATCGGCAGGAGGTCCGAGCCGTTTCTCAAGCTCATGGACTCCGTCGTGGCGGTGATGTTCCAGCTCACCGACTACATCATGGCGCTGACGCCCCTCGGAGTCTTCGGCGCCATGGCGGGATCCGTGTCGCACCACGGGCTGGCGGTGCTCGGCTCGTACGCGAAGCTGGTGGCATCGCTCTACGGGGCGCTCGTTCTCTTCGCGCTTCTCGTGCTCGCGCCGGCCCTCGCGATCGCCCGGGCCGACATCCGGCTCTTTTTCCGGAAGATTCGCGAGCCGTTCCTGCTCGCGTTCTCGACGGCGTCCTCGGAGGCGGCCCTGCCGCGGGCGCTCGAGAAGATGGTCGAGTACGGCGTGCCCGAGTCCGTGGCCGGCTTCGTCATCCCGGCGGGCTACTCCTTCAACCTGGACGGCTCGACGCTCTACATCTCGCTCGCGTCGCTGACGATCGCGCAGGCGGCCGGGATCCACCTCTCCCTCTCGACCGAGCTTTTGATGATGCTGACCTTCCTGATGACCTCCAAGGGCGTGGCGGGCGTGCCCCGCGCCTCGCTCGTGATCATCGCGGCGGGCTGCGCCGCGTTCGGCCTGCCGGGCGAGGCCGGCGTCGCCATGATCCTCGCGGTGGACGAGCTCATGGACATGGCGCGGACCTCGATCAACGTGATGGGCAACTGCGTCGCCTCGGTCGTCGTCGCGCGCTGGGAGGGAGTGCTCGGCCCGCCCCTTTCCGTCGAGAACGAGAACTCTCCCGGGGCCGAGCTCGCGCGGGAAGGCGCGGTCTAGGCGCCTACCGCAGCCGCGCGAGCGCGCGATTGATCGCGGCGAGATCGAGCGGGGCTTCCGTCGCATCGGGGGCGAGGAAGTCGACGCGGTCCACGTAGGCGTCGGGACCGCCGCAGGTCTCCGGGGGCCACGAGCCCTCGCCGGCGAGGCACTCGGGCCGCTGGTTCGCCGGGGTCCCGTCCGATACCGATTCGATGACGATCTCGTGCTCCCAGGTTCCCTCCGAGACGAGCTCGTAGCGAAACGAGGCCGCTCCGGAGGCGTGGACGTCGGCGAGGCTCACCCACCTCGAGTCCCGCAGCAGGATCCCGTCGGAGGTCTTTCCGTAGAGAGAATTGCCGACCCGAAAGCGGTGCGCCTCGTCTCCGGCCCAGCCCATGACGCACCGCAGGATCACGTCGAGCTGTCGCAGCGTCAGAGTCTCCACCAGGCGCAGCCGCCTCCAGACGGGGGGAACGATTTCGAGCAGGACGATTCGGAGGCAGAGGGCTCGTGAAAGAGGCTTCGACGCCTCCAGACGATCCAGACCGCGGCGTCCGTGGGTCCGGCCCTTCGGCTCGAGCATGGTCAATACCTCATCGGGGCGATCAGAGACTCCTCGCGTAGTCCTTCGGATCCTGCTTCCAGACGACGACGCCGCAGAAGCGCTCGCCTTCGGGGCAGACGGGGCGGACGCCGGCGAGGTGGCGCAGCGTGCATGGCGGCAGGAGCCACGGGCCGATGCGCGGGTTCACCTCGCGGATCTGGAGGGCCTCGTCGCGAGAAGCCCGCCAGATCTCCTCCTGCGCGTTGTAGCAGAGGCGCATCGCGAACTTGTGATGGAGGTTGAGCAGGTCGGCGGACTCCGTGAAGCGAAGAGCCACGGAATTCGGCAGGAGATAGGCCGCGAACTCGTCGGAGACTCCGCGGCCGCGCAGCTCCCCGATCGCCGACCACGTCTCCTCCATCGTGCGGCGGTAGAGGTCGTCGGCCTCGGGCGCGTCGGCGACGAGCATGGGGATGATGTAGTCCGGCTCGTCGGAGAGGTACGCCGGAAGCGCCGGCCGGGACGCGGGCGTCATGCGGTGGCGCTGGTCCTGGCTGTCGGCCGTGTGCGAGAGCTTCTTGCGGAACGTGTACGAGGGGTGGAACAGCGCGCGAGAGAGCTTGCCGTGGGTCGTCAGCGTCAGCGTCTCGCCGAGCGAGCGGTTCTTCGACGGATCGAGGACGAGGCGGATCGCGTCGTCGTCGGAGAGAGCCGCGCGCGGTGCACCGAGGATCTCCCGGACGGCGCTCGCGAGGACTTCCTCGTTGTTCGCCTTCCAGTCGACGAGGCGCGAGACGCGTCCGCCGAGCTCCCGGTCGAACTCCTCGCGGAACGTCCGGGCCCCGGGGCGGATGCGCGGAAGCGCCTGGAACGCGGCGTACTCCGGGGTCTCCTCGAGAGGAATCGGATCCTGAAGGACCGACGCATACAGCGGGTCGTGGCGCAGGACTTCCGCGACCATCTGTCCCACGATCTCGCGCTGCTCGGCCGGGGCGTCGTAGGACTCGCACAGCCGCCAGTAGCGAAAGAGCGTGATTCCCGAAACCGTGTGGTACAGGTACGAGAACGTCGCGACCGGCAGGACGTACCGCGCGATCTCCTGCGCCCTCTTCTTGACGGAGCCCGCGAAGCGCGACCGGCCGTCGCCGCGCGTGCGTCCCGGGAAGAGCCCGAAGTAGCGCTCGGCGGCGAGAGGCGTCAGCACCTCCGTCAGCCGGACGTAGGCCTCCTGCTGGCGGCGGGCGATCCTCTCGTAGATCTCGCGCTCGGCCGGGCCGAGAGGCGGGATGGCGTAGTTTCCCCGGCTGACTTCCACGTACCGCTGCGAAACCTGCTCCGAGTTGTAAAACGGGTGCGAGTGAAGGAAGGACCACAGGAACTGCCGGGAGACGTTCTCGAGAGAGAACTGGAAGTGGGCGTGCTGGAAGGTCGTGTGATGACCGGCCTCGTAGATCGACCGGGCGATCGCGTCGCGCCGGTCGGGCCGGGCGGAGGCCTGATCCTCCGTGACGATGCCCTTCGAGGAGTAGCAGGTCCGGGCCGTCGCCACGACGTTCTCGTAGGGCCGGTCGAAGGCGTGAACCAGGCGTACTCTCGGCGCAGGTGAGGAGAACTCGAAACGGTTCGTCGCGGGCAGGGGAAGGCTCGACACGTCCATCATTGTATTCCCGAGTATAGGATTCGCCGAACGGGGAGGCCGCGATGTCCCACATCCGCGAAGCGCTTCTGGGCGTCGTTCTGTCAGTGACGGTTCCGGGTCTGGTGACGGCCGCCACTTTCACGGTAATCAACACGAACGACTCGGGCGCCGGCTCCTTGCGCCAGGCGATCACCGACGCCAATGGTGCCGGCGCAGGCCCGCATACGATCGCGTTCGACATCCCCGGCTCGGGAGTCCAGACGATCACCCTCCTGAGCGCACTTCCCGCGCTCACTATTTCGAGCGGCGGCGTGACGATCGACGCGACGACGCAGCCCGGCTACGCGGGGACGCCCCTGGTCGCCGTCACGTGCACTGACCCGGGCTTGATCGTGTTCCAGATCTTCAGCTCGGGTGGTGGGACCGTCAAGGGACTCTCCATCGGAGGCTGTGGGTTGGGAATCAGCCCCGGTGGCAACTCCCCGCTCACCGTTCAGGCCTGCCACCTCGGAGTCGACGCCGCAGGAACGGCCGCGACGCCGAATGTCCAGGGGATATCGCTGGCAGGCACGACCTTCCTGATCGGCGGTCCGACGGCCGCGGATCGCAACATCATCTCGGGCAACTCCCAATGGGGAATCTTCATCGGTTCCATGACGGGCGGCACGATCCAGAACAACTACATCGGCACGGACGTCACCGGTACCGTCGCTCTGCCGAACGGAACCGGGCTCACCATCGCGGGCGGAAACGGCTCGGGGGTCCTGATCGGGGGCCCGGGCGGGGAGAACCTGATCTCGGGCAACACGAACGACGGCATCGACGTCGGATTCTTCGCCGTCGACGTGACGATTCAGAACAACCTCATCGGCACCGACGTCAACGGCACGGCGCCGATTGCGAACGGCGGCTCGGGAATCGTGGCGAGCTCGCCCGGGGCCGGCCTCGTGATCGGCGGGACCGCGGGCGAGGGAAACCTCGTCTCCAGCAACGCGATGATGGGCATGAGCATCAGCGCCGACGGCGCGCTCATCCAGGGAAACGTGGTCGGCTTGGACGACTCCCACACGGCGGCGCTTCCCAACGGCGGCCACGGCATCCAGATCCAGTCGACCGGCGCCTCGCCGAACCTGGTCGGCACTTCGAGCCCGGGAGGACCAGGCGGCAACCTCATCGCCTTCAACGGTGGCCAAGGCATTGCCGTCGCCGCCGGCACCCGAAACACGATCCGGGGCAACGCGATCCACGACAACGCGGCGCTCGGGATCACGCTCTCCGGCGGCTCGGCACAGCCGCTTCCGGACGATCCCGGAGACGCCAACGGGTACCCGGTCAACGGCGGGCAGAACTTCCCGATCATCGCGACGGTGACTCAGGTGGGAAGCGACCTGCACGTCACGGGGACGCTGAACTCGCACACCTCGACGACGTTCGATCTGGACTTCTACTCCAACCCGGCCTGCGCGCGCTTTCCGCACGACTACGTCCAGGGGGAGCAGTGGCTCGGCGCTTCGCAGGTGACGACGGACGGTTCGGGCATTGCGGCGATCGACGTCACGCTGCCCGGGGTGGTGATCGAGCCGGAGGCGCGGATCTCCTCGACCGCGACGGACCCGTCGGGCAACACGTCGGAGTTTTCACAGCGCATCGTCGTCACCTCGACGCCGCTCGTCGGCCAACCCGCGGGAGGGCGGGAGCTCTTCCTCAGCGGGATGCTCCTCGAGAACGACGCGGCCGTGACGGTCGGCGGCGTGGCCGCCACCGGCTACACGTTCAACAGCAATTCGAGCGCGACGGTGTTCGCGCCGGCGCTCCCGCCGGGATCGATCAACGACATCACGATGACGACCGGATCGGGACTGACCGGCACGCTGCCGCGCGGTTACGTCGCGCAATTCTCGGACGTGGACATCAACGGAACGTTCAGTCCGTTCATCGGCGGCCTCGTCGCCAACGGCCTGACCGTGGGCTGCGGCGGTGCCGACTATTGCCCGACGGCTTCGGTCACGCGGCAGCAGATGGCGGTCTTCCTGCTGCGAGGCAAGCTCGGCCTCTGCTACACGCCGCCGCCCTGCACGGGCACGGTGTTCCTGGACGTTCCGTGCCAGGGCAGCCCGTTCGATCCGTGGGTCGAGGCGCTGGCCGGCCTGCAGATTACCGGCGGCTGCGGCGGCGGCGACTTCTGCCCCACCGCGCCGGTCAACCGGCAGCAGATGGCGGTCTTCCTGCTGAAGGCGCTTCTCGGGTCGACGTACACGCCGCCCGCCTGCATGAACCCGACATTTGACGATGTCCCCTGCTCCAATTCGTTTGCGACGTGGATCTACGACCTCGCAGGGCGCGGGATCACCGGAGGCTGCGGCGGCGGCGACTATTGCCCGGGGGGCCCGGCGCTGCGCCAGCAAATGGCCGTATTCCTGGTCAAGACCTTCAGCCTGCCTGACTGATCCGCGTGCGAATGCAGGAGCTTGCGGCAGGGAGGGAGGCGCCGCCATGATCCGCTCGCGTTGTGCCTTCATTTTTTCTTCGCTACTTCTCATTTTCTGGTTCCACTTCGCCACCGCGGCCACCTTCACGGTGACCAATGCCAACGACTCCGGCGTGGGCTCGCTCCGTCAGGCGATCACGGACGCCAACGCCGGCGGACCGGGGCCGCACACGATCTCCTTCGACATTCCTGCCTCGGGCGTCCAGACCATCGCGCTCGCGAGCGGCCTCCCCTTTCTCAGCGTCGCGACCGGAGGCGTGACGATCGACGGGACCACGCAGCCGGGCTACGCCGGCTCGCCGCTGATCCAGATCACCTGCGGCGGCATTTTCAGCGGCTTCAGCGTGAACGGCGTCGGTGGAGCGACGATCAAGGGCCTGGCCATCGGCGACTGCCTCACGGCGGTCAGTGCAGGCGCGCCGGTTCCGGTCACGGTCCAGGCCTGCTACATCGGCACGGACGCCACGGGGACCGTGGCGGTACCGAACGGAGAAGGGATCGAGGTGGCGGCCGCGATCCTCACGATCGGCGGACCCTCCGCCGCCGACGGCAACCTCATCTCCGGAAACGACGGCCACGGCATCAACATGAACTCCGGCGGCGGAACGATCCAGAACAACAAGATCGGCACAGACGTGACGGGAACCTTGGCGCTCCCCAACAACGGCAGCGGTATCGTCTGCGTTTCGGGCACGTTCGACGCTCCGCTGTTGATCGGAGGGCCAGGCGCCGGCAACCTCATCTCGGGCAACCCGATGTACGGAATCCTGATCAACCACCACCCCGACGTCACGATTCAGGGGAACCGGATCGGCACCGACGTGACGGGAACCGTGGCGCTCGGCAACGCCGTCGGCGGGATCGATCAGGGCGGACCGAACCTCGTGGTCGGGGGAACGGGCGCCGGCGAGGGCAACCTCGTCTCCGGCAACCCGATCGGCCTGGACCTCTCCGCGGACGGCATGGTCGTCCAGGGCAACTTCGTCGGCGTCGATGCCTCGCACACGCTGCCTCTGCCCAACACGCTCCTCGGCCTGCGCGTCATGTCGTCGCCGACGCCGGCCTCGCCCAGCATCATCGGATCGTCGACGGCCGGAGGACCGGGCGGGAACCTGATCGCGTACAACGGTGGATCCGGCCTCGTCGTCCTGAGCGGGACGCGCAACACGATCCGGGGCAACTCCATCCACGACAATGCGCCGCTCGGAATCTCGCTTTCCACCGGGTCGAGCCATCCGGTCGCGAACGATCTCGGCGACGCGGACACGGGCGCGAACGATCTTCAGAACTTTCCCGTCATCTCTTCGATCACGTACGGCGCCGGCAACACGACGGTGGCCGGTCTTCTGAACTCGACTCCGGGCACGACCTTCGACCTCGACTTCTATTCCAACGCGGCCTGCTCCAACTTCCCGAGAGATTTCCTGGAGGGCGAGACGTATCTGGGCTCCTCGCAGGTGACCACCGACGGTTCCGGCAACGCTCCCTTTGCGGTATCGACGCTGCCGGCGGTGGCGGCTGGCTCGAAGATCTCGGTGACGGCGACGGATCCGTCCGGGAACACGTCCGAGTTCTCCCAGCGGCTGCCGTTCTCGGTCAACATCCGCTCCGGGCCGCCGGCGGGCGGGACAACCCTGGACATCTCGGGCACGAACTTCCTCTCGGGAGCGAACGTCACGCTCGGAGGCGTTCCCGCCACGGGGGTTTCGGTTTTCTCCTACTCCTCGATGTCGGTTTTGACTCCGGCCCTGGCTCCCGGAACGGCCAACGATCTCGTCGTCACGAACACCGACGGCACCACCGGGACCCTCGTCAAGGCGTTCGTGGCTGATTTTCTCGACGTGCCGAGCAGCCAGCAGTTTTATTCCTTCGTCACGACCCTGGTGTCGAACGCGATCACGGCGGGCATCGGCGGAGGTCTGTACGGCGTCAACGACGACACTCTTCGGCAGCAGATGGCGGTCTTCATCCTCAAGGGCAAACATGGGCTGTGCTTCACGCCGCCTCCCTGTACGGGGACCTTCGCGGATGTCCCCTGTCCCTCGACGTTCGCCGATTGGATCGAGGAGATGGCGGCCGAGGGCATCACGGGCGGGTGCGGCGGAGAAAACTTCTGTCCTCAGACGCCCGTTCGCCGCGACCAGATGGCCGTGTTTCTCCTGAAGGGGGAGCACGGATCGTCGTACCTTCCGCCGACGTGCATGGGCATCTTCCCGGACGTTCCCTGTCCCTCCACGTTTGCGAACTGGATCGAACAGCTCGCCGCCGAAGGGGTTACGGGAGGCTGCGGCGGAGGGAACTATTGCCCGGGCAACCCCAATACGCGGGGCCAGATGGCGGTGTTCATGACGAAGGCGTTCCACCTGCAGTGATCCGGGTGCGCACGGCCCGCTGACCCGAGCGAACCGGGGCGCCGCCCCGGACCATAATTGAGTCGGAATGCGGCTTCCGATCTATCTCGACCACAACGCCACGACGCCGGTGGATCCGCGCGTCTTCGAGGCGATGGTCCCCTACTTCACGAAGGCCTTCGGCAACCCGTCCTCGCGCGGCCACGTCTTCGGGTGGGAGGCCGAGGCGGCCGTGGACGCGGCGCGCGAACAGGTGGCGCGGGCCATGAACGCGTCGCCGAAGGAGATCGTCTTCACGAGCGGCGCGACCGAATCCGACAACCTCGCCGTCCTCGGCGCGGCGCGCCTGCGCCGGGAGCCCGGCGCGCACGTGATCACCGCCTCGACGGAGCATCCGGCGGTCCTCGACGCCGGCCGCCGGCTCGAGCGCGAAGGCTTCGCCGTGACATACCTCGCGCCGGAGTCGAAAACCGGAGAGCTCCCGATCGAGCGCGTGCGCGAGGCAATAACGGATCGGACGATTCTCGTCTCCCTGATGCTCGCCAACAACGAGATCGGAACCATTCATCCGATCGCGCGGATCGGCGAGCTCTGCCGCGAGCGGGGCGTCCTGTTTCACACCGACGCCGTGCAGGGCTTCGGCAAGGTCCCGTTCGACGTCGCCGCCATGAACGTGGACCTCGCATCCGTTTCGGCGCACAAGATCTACGGCCCCAAGGGCGTCGGCGCGCTGTACGTCCGCGCGCGACAGCCGCGAGTGCGCCTCGAGCCGCTCCTCTTCGGGGGCGGCCAGGAGCATGGCGTGCGTTCCGGCACGCTGAACGTTCCGGGAATCGTCGGCCTCGGCAAGGCCGCCGAGGTCGCGGTCGGCGAGAGGGAGGAGGAGGCCCGCCGCCTCCGGCTCCTGCGGCGCCGGCTCCACGAGGGTCTGGTCTCGCGCCTGGGCGGCATCGGCGTCAACGGCGCCGCCCTGCCGGCGATCGAACCCGACGGCCGCCTCGGCCCCGGCGTCGAGGAGCGCCGGCTGCCGGGGAACCTCAACCTCTCCTTCGCCGGGGTGGACGGCGAGGCGCTGCTCGCCGGCCTGAAGGATCTCGCGGTCTCGAGCGGCTCGGCCTGCACGTCGGCGTCGCTCGAGCCGTCGCACGTGCTGACGGCGATCGGCGTCCCGTCCGATCTGGCGCACGCGTCGATCCGGTTCGGTCTCGGCCGGGGCAACACGGCCGAGGAAGTGGACTTCGCGATCGAAGCCGTGGCCCAGGCCGTTTCCCGCCTTCGCGAAAAATCTGCCTTTCCCCGGGCTTCGAACCGATAGAGTGCGGCCTCCGGCGGCCGACGGGTTCCCCGACGGCCGATGGCATTGAGTTCGTTGCTCAGGGATCTCGTACGCGGATTGCCCTCCTATGCGGACCTCCTCGCGAGTGTCCGGAGGGGAGAAGACCGCCTCGTCGTTTCGGGTGGCGTCGGTGCGCTGCCGGCGATTTTCTCCGCCGCGCTCGCGGAGGACCTCCGACAGCCGTTCGTCGCGATCGTTCCGAACGAGAAGGATGCCGAGCGCTTCCTCCGCGATCTCGACGCGGCGGGCTCCGCGCGAGCCTTCCAGGCGCCCGCGCCGACGCTGACGCCCTACCAGCGCATCCCCGCGTCGCTGAAGTCCCGCCGCGACGAATTTGCGCTCCTGGCCGCCCTGCGGTCCGGCGCCGGGCCGGTCGCGGCGGTGCTGCCGGCGCGATCCCTCTTCGTGCGGCTGCCCGCGCCGGAAGACTTCGAGCGGATCGTGATCCGGCTCGCGCGCGGCGCCGAGGTTTCGCTCTCGAAGCTCGTCGAGCGCCTGACGCGGCTCGGCTACCGGCGCGGAGACCTCGTCGTCGAGACGGGCGATCTGGCCGTGCGCGGAGGGCTCTTCG
This sequence comes from uncultured Acidobacteriota bacterium, assembly GCA_963736455.1. Classification (GTDB taxonomy): domain Bacteria; phylum Acidobacteriota; class Thermoanaerobaculia; order UBA5066; family Gp7-AA6; genus DAHUXD01. Next base: position 1,872,196 of record CAVTON010000001.1, on the reverse strand, counting down.
ACGTCTTTCCGCCGGACCGGGACCTCGCCGTGCGGGTGGAGCTCGACGGCGACACGATTTCCTCGCTGCGGCTCTTCGACCCCGACACGCAGCGCTCGCGCGAGAGGCTCGACGAGGTCGTCCTGCCTCCGTTCGCCGCCGCGGAGGAGTCGGATGAGGCCCGGCGGCTGCTGACCGAGCGCATCGGGCGTCCGCCTTCGGAGGCCGAGCGCATCGTGTTCGCCCCGGCCGTCACGTCGCTCCCGGCCGGCTGGCTCGATTACGCGAAGGGCGGCCTGGTCGCGCTCGTCGAGCCCGCCGCGATCGAGGAGGAGCTCGAAGCCTTCGCGGAGCGCCTCGCGTCGGACCGGGACCCCGACCGCGACGCCTTCTCCCCGGAAGAGTTGATGCACGCGCCGGATCGAATCCGCGGCCGACTCGACGGCATCGGCCTGCGATTCGACCGCCTCGGCCTCGGCGCGGGCGGCGGCCGGGAGCTGCGGCTGCCCGCCGAAGCGATCGCTGGCCATGCGGGGCGCGCCGCCGAGGCGGCCGCGGACCTTACGAAGGCGCTCGATTCCGGCGAAGAAGTGTTCGTGGCGTCGCGGCCGACCGGAGGCGCCGAAAAGCTCAAGCGCCTCGCCCTCGAGTACGGTTTCCACGTCTCGTCCGAGCGAGGACCGGGTGCCGTCGTCTCGATCCCGGCCGAGATCTCGGCCGGGTTCCGCCTGAGGGATCCGCGCCTGGCGGTGTATTCGGAGGAAGAGATCTTCGGCGAGGAACGCCGCTCGGCCGCGGCGCGGCGGCCGTCGGAGGCCTTCCTCTCCGACCTGCGAGACCTGAAGCTCGGCGACGCGATCGTCCACGCCGACTACGGCATCGGCCGCTTCAAGGGCTTGAAGCGCGTCCCGGTCGACGGCGAGCCGCGCGAGTTCATGGAGATCGAATACGCCGAGGGCAAGATGCTGCTGCTGCCGGTCGAGCGCCTCGACCTGGTTCAGAAGTATTCGGGCGTCGAGGGCGTCGAGCCGGCGCTCGACCGGCTCGGGGGGGCGGGCTGGGCGCGGCGCAAGGCCTCGGTGCGCAAGGCGATGCGTGACATGACCGACCAGCTCCTGAAGCTGTACGCCCGGCGCAGCCTCGCCGACGGATTCGCGTTTTCGAAGGATTCGCCGTGGCAGAAGGAGTTCGAGGACGCCTTCGAGTACGTCGAGACCCCCGATCAGGCCCAGGCGATCGCGGACGTCAAGCGCGACATGCAGTCGGAGAAGCCCATGGACCGGCTCCTGTGCGGCGACGTGGGATACGGGAAGACCGAAGTCGCCATGCGCGCCGCGTTCAAGGCCGTGCTCGACGGCAAGCAGGTGGCGGTGCTCGCCCCGACGACGATTCTCGCCGATCAGCACTTCCGGACCTTCCGGCGGCGGTTCGCGGCGTTTCCGGTCGTCATCGATCTGTTGTCGCGCTTCCGGTCCCGCAACGAGCAGCAGAAGATCGTCACGCAGGTCGCCGACGGGTCGGTGGACATCCTGATCGCCACGCACCGCATGCTCGGACGCGACCTCGCGTTCCGCGACCTCGGCCTCCTGATCGTGGACGAGGAGCAGCGGTTCGGCGTGGCGCAGAAGGAGCGGCTCAAGGAGTGGAAGGCGTCGATCGACGTGCTCTCGATGTCGGCCACGCCGATCCCGCGCTCGCTGCACCTCTCGCTGTCCGGCCTGCGCGACCTCTCGATCATCGAGACCCCGCCCCGGGACCGCCTGGCCATCGAGACCCAGGTCGTCCCGTCCAAGCCCGAGATCATCCGCGAGGCGATCGAGGGAGAGATCGCCCGCGGCGGCCAGGTGTTCTTCGTGCACAACCGGATCGAGTCGATCGGACGGATACGCGAGATGCTCGTCGAGCTGCTCCCGTCGGTGCGCATCACCGTCGCGCACGGCCAGATGGCGGAGGGAGAGCTCGAGAAGGCGATGCGGCGGTTCTTCTCGCGGGAGGCCGACGTGCTTCTCGCCACCGCGATCGTCGAGAACGGCCTCGACATTCCGTCGGCGAACACCATCCTCATCGACCGCGCCGAGACGTTCGGCCTCGCCCAGCTCTACCAGCTGCGCGGCCGCGTGGGCCGGAGCGACAAGCCGGCCTACGCCTACCTGCTCGTCCCGGAGACGGCGGCGCTGTCCGAGGTGGCGCGACAGCGCCTGGCGTCGATCCGCGAGTTCTGCGACCTCGGGGCGGGGTTCCGCATCGCGGCCCGGGACCTCGAGATCCGGGGGTCGGGCAACATGCTCGGCGGCGAACAGTCGGGCCACATCGCGGCCGTGGGCTTCGAGACGTACCTTTCGCTGCTCGAGGAAGCGATCCGCGAGATCCGCGGAGAGCAGCCGCTGCCCGAGCGCGCGGTCACGCTCTCGCTCGGCCTCGACCTCGCGATTCCGCACGCCTACGTCGAGGACGAGAACTGGCGGATGATGATCTACAAGAAGATCGCGCGCGCCGGGGACGACGCCGCGCTGGCGGAGACCGCTCGGGAGATCGCCGACCGTTTCGGCGAGCCTCCGGCCGAGGTGCGCCGGCTGGTCGAGTACGCCCGGCTGCGCGCGCGGGCCGAGGGACTCGGCGTCACCGCGATCACGCGGCAGGCCGGGAAGGTCCATCTCCGCTTTTCCGAGGACGCGTCCGTCGACGCCGACCGCGTGCTCGAGTTCGTGAGCCGGACTCCGGGATCGAGCCTCTCTCCGGCGCGCGTGCTGACGCTGCCGGCGCCCTCCGGAGGGGACGAGCTGCTGGCCGGTTTGATCGCGCTGCTGCCGACCCTCGAACGGAGGGCCGCCTGAGGCACTGGAATTCGGGAGGGCCAAAGGTGTTAATAATGGCCGTCATGCGCCGACCCATATCCCTCGCGGCCGCGCTTCTGGTCGCCGCCTCCGTGGTTCCCGCGGCGGAGCTCGTCGAGCAGATCGTGGTGCGCGTCAACGACCGGCTGATCACGCAGTCCGAGTTCGACAAGCGTCTCGCGATCGCGGCGCGGGCGCCGAACCATCCGACCGACCCGACGGAGCTCGAACGCACCGTTCTCGAGGACCTGATTCGCGAAAAGCTGCTCGAGGAGCGCGCCAAGGAGATGGCGGTGTCAGCGACGGACGACGAGGTCGAGGCCGCGGTCGCCCGCGTGAAGGCGCAGTACAACCTGACCACCGACGCCGAGTTCGACGCGGCGCTCGCCCAGTCCGGCATGACCCGCGACGAGCTGAAGCGACAGATGCGGCAGACGATCACGCTGCAGAAGGTCGTGGGCCGCGACGTGGCGTCGCAGCTGCAGCTGACCGACGATCAGCTGCGTCTCGAGTACGAGCGCAAGAAGGACCAGTTCTACGCGGTGCCGGAATCCGCGCACGTCGCCGAGATCGTCCTGAAATTCTCCCCGAGCGACGGCGAGGCTCGGCAGCAGTCCGTCACGCGAATCGAGGAGATCCGGGAGAGGGTGAAGTCGGGCACCGGGTTCGGTGACCTCGCCAGGGAGATCTCCGAGGGGACGACGAAGGACAAGGGCGGAGACCTCGGCGTCGTCTCGAAGGGAGAGCTCGTCGAGGCTCTCGACGCCGCCATCTTCGTGACGCCTCCGGAGGAATACCCTGCGCCGGCCCTGCTCTCCGATTCGATCCATCTGTTCCACGTCACCGATCGCAAGCCCCCGGGCTACAAGCCGTTTTCCGAGGTCAAGGAAGACCTCCGCAAGCGCATCGCCGACGACCTGTACGAGAAGCGCTTCTCCGAGTACCTCGACAAGCTGAGGCGGGACGCCTTCGTGAAGATCTACGTGCCCGAGCTCGCCAAGCTCGACGAGAAGAAGCCAGCAGCATAGTCGGTCCGTTGCGCCTCGCGGTCCCTCTGCCTCGCGGGTTCTCCTTCGACGCGGTCGTGCGATCGCATGGCTGGTTCGATCTGCCTCCCTTCTCCTACGACCGCGATGCGGGAGTCCTCGCGGTGGTCCTCGACGGGCCGTCGCCCGTCACCCTTCGCGCGAAGGACGGAGCGCTCGAGATCGCTTGCCCGGCCCGCGGCCCGGCGGGGCTCGCGGCGGCGGCGCGGCGGATCCTCTCCCTCGACCTCGATCTCTCGGGTTTTCGCGGGATGCTCGGAGACGAGCCGGAACTGCGCCGCGCCCTGTCCCGGGGCGGCGGGCGGATGCTTCGGGCGCCGACCGTCTTCGAGGACGCCGTCAAGATGCTGCTGACGACCAACTGCTCCTGGGCGGCGACGCGCGGCATGGTCGGTCGCCTGGTCGCCGTGGCCGGAGACGGAGGCCTCGCCTTTCCAGCGCCGGGCGCGATCGCGAGCCTCTCCCCGCGGAGGCTTCGCGAGAGGGTCCGCTGCGGCTACCGGGCCGATGCGCTGTCGCGCTTTGCCCGCCGCGTCGATTCCGGACGACTCGATCTGGCTCGGTGGGAAAGCCAAGAGACGGCGGCTTCCGTGGTGCGCGACGCCATCCTCGCCGAGCACGGCTTCGGACCGTACGCGGCCGAGGGACTGCTGCGGATCCTGGGACGGCACGATTACCTCGCGCTCGACTCGTGGGTGAGAAAGCAGTTCCGGAAGCTTCATCCCGGTCCGGCGAAGACCGTGGACCGCTCGATTGCCCGGCGGTACGCGCGCTTCGGCGAGTATCGCGGTCTCGCACTATGGCTCGAGCTCACGCGCGAATGGCACGAGGGGAAGACTCCCGACTGGAGCTGATCCTTCTCCGGGCTCCGGAGCGCGAGATGCGCCGCATGCCGCATCGCCGAAGCACAACGGATGGTGCAGGCTGCCGTCCTGTCCTTCGGGTCGTCCTTACGCCCGTTTAGCGCTCCTAATTTTTTTAGGCAAACTTCTTTCCTTGACTAATAAACCACGGCACTCCTAACATCCGCCTCAGTGGCCAAAACTGGCTAAAAGTGGGAGAAAGTGGTCCCGAGACTCATAACGGGACGACAACTGAAGGATGGATCGCTTTCGCGGAAGTGCACCGGCCCGTCTCGACGAGAAGGGCCGGCTCAAGGTGCCGAATCTCTTCCGTCAGCAGATCGAAGAGGCGTTCGGACGCGATCTGTTCGTCACGTCGCTTCACGGACGCAACTTTCTCCTCTACCCGCTCCCGATCTGGAGGGCCCTCGAGGAAAAGCTCGCCGAGCAGCCCGCGATTCATCGCGCGAAAACGAAGTTTCTCGAGCGCGTCAACTTCTACGGCCAGGACGCGGCGATCGACGCGCAGGGCCGCGTGCTCGTGCCACAGATCCTCCGCGATGCCGCGAAGCTTCCGGCCGACGTCGTAGTCACCGGAAACATCGATCACCTCGTCGTGTCCGACCGGGGAGGTCTCGTCAAGAAGCTCGCGACCGAGGAGTTCGGGCCCGAAGACTACGACGAGCTGTCGAAGCTGCTCCTGTGATCACGATCCGAAGGAGACACAGCGATTGAAGCCGCGCCGCACGTTCCCGTCCTCGTCGATGAGGTCGTTCGCCTGCTCGAGCCCGGGCGCGGCGGCTTCTTCGTGGACGCGACGGTCGGGGCCGGCGGCCACGCCGAGGCCCTCCTCGAGCGCGGTCCCCGCGTACGGCTGCTCGGGCTCGACCGCGACCCCGAGGCCCTCGAGATCGCGAGGGCGCGCCTCCATCGTTTCGGCGATCGGGTCGAGCTTCGCGAAGGCAACTTCGGCGATCTCGACCGCGCGCTCGAGGGCGAATCGCCGGCCGACGGAATCCTCGCCGATCTCGGGGTTTCCTCGATGCAGATCGACCGAGCCGAGCGCGGGTTCTCGTTCCGCCGGGACGGACCGCTCGACATGCGCATGGGTAAACACGGCCGCAGCGCGGCCGACGTCGTGGCCACGGCTTCGGTGGGGGAATTGACACGGATTTTCCGTGAATTTGGGGAGGAGCGAATGGCGGCAAAGATCGCGCGCGGCATCGTGGCGGAACGGGCTCGGGGCCCCATCACGACCACCCGGCACCTCGCGAAGGTCGTCGCGGTGGAGAAGGGAGGCCGGGAGAAGATCGATCCGGCCACCCGGGTCTTCCAGGCGCTTCGGATCGAGGTCAACGAAGAGCTCCTGGCGCTCGCCCGGTTTCTCGCGGCCGCAGCCGCCCGGCTCAATTCGGGCGGACGCCTCGCCGTCATCTCGTATCACTCGCTGGAGGACCGGATGGTCAAGGAAGCGTTCCGGCGCGAGTCGGGCGTCTGCCTCTGTCCGCCCCGGCTCCCGGCATGCGTGTGCGGCGCCCGCAAGGCGCTCGAGGTCCTGACCCGCCGGCCCATCCGTCCCTCGGAGGCGGAGATCGCGCGCAATCCGCGCTCCCGCAGCGCGCGCCTGCGTGTGGCCGAACGGGTCGAGGCGGAGGCGGCGGCAGTCTGAGATGAAACGCCCATGAGCACGCCGCAGCGATGACGACCCTGTACGCCCAGGCCAAGCGGGTCGAGAACCTGCACCTGACGCGCGAGCGCGACCGGCGCCGCGGCCGCGAGCTCGCGACGTTCCTGCTCGCGGGGCTGCCCGTCGCCTGCGCGCTGCTCGGGTATGCCGCGATGCACATCGAGACCGTGCGCGTGGGTTACCTGCGCGAGGCCCGCCAGAAGACGATGGAGGAATTGAACGAGGACAACCGGCGGCTGCGTGCCGAGCTCGGGCGGGCATCGTCGCCGGACCGCGTCTCGGCGCTCGCCCAGCAGAAGGGCCTCCGGCCGCCTCACCCGGGCCAGGTCCAGTACGTCGAAGCGCCGGAAGGGGCGCCGCGTTGAACGCCGTCCGCCGCGGGCGAGCGCGTCTCTTCACCCTCGGGCTCGTCGTCTGGGCCGCGGTCGTGGTCGCCCGTCTCGTCCAGGTCCAGATCGCCGAGGGCTCGCGCTACCGGGCTCGGGCCCAGCGCCAGCAGGAGCGCCGCATCGAGATCAAGGGCTCCCGGGGGTCGATCCTCGACCGCGACGGCCGGGAGCTCGCGGTGTCGGTCGAGGCCTCGTCGGTCTACGCGATCCCGGACGACGTCGAGAACCCGCGCGCCGCGTCGCAGGCCCTCGCGCCTTTGGTCGGCATGAGTCCGGCCGAGGTGCAGGAGCGGCTCAAGTCCGAGCACGGTTTCGTGTGGGTTCGCCGCCAGATCGACGCCGATGCGGGCGAGCGCGTGCTCGCGCTCAAGCTCGCCGGCATCCACATCGTCCCCGAGCCGAAGCGCTTCTACCCCAAGGGCCACCTCGCCTCCACGGTCCTCGGCTTCGTCGGCACGGACGACTCGGGTCTCGCCGGCCTCGAGCATCTGTACGACCGGACCATCCGGGGAACGCCCGGCGAGATCGTCGCGCTGACCGACGCGCGCCGCAGCCGCTACGGGGAAGCCGAAACCGCCAGCAGCCGCCCGGCGCAGGAGGGCGCGTCCCTCGTGCTGTCTCTCGACTCGGGCGTGCAGTTTGCCGCCGAGCGCGAGCTCGATGCCGCGATGGTCGAGCACCACGCCAAGTCGGGCAGCGTCGTGGTGCTCGATCCCTGGAACGGCGAGATCCTGGCGATGGCATCCGCTCCGGACTTCGACCCGAACGAGTTCGCCCGGTATCCGCCGGACACCCGCCGGAACCGCGTGGTCGCCGATTGCTACGAGCCGGGCTCGACCTTCAAGATCGTCACGGGCTCGCTGGCTCTCGACGAGGGCCTCGTCTCGCTCGACGAGACGATCGATACGGGCGACGGCACGATCCGCGTCGCGAACACGACGATCCAGGAGGCCGATCATCACCGCTACGGCGCCCTGACGCTCGGCGGAATCTTCGAGCACTCCTCGAACATCGGCATCATCCGCGTGGGGCTGCGCCTGGGGGCGCGGCGCCTCTACGACGGCGCCCGGTCTTTCGGCGTGGGCCTGCCGACCGGGGTCGACCTTCCCGGGGAGAACACCGGCATCTTCCGGCCGCTTCCCCGCTGGTCGGCTCTCTCGAACGCCGAGATTTCGATGGGGCAGGAAGTCTCGCTGAACGCGCTTCAGCTGGCGCGGATCACGGCGGTCATCGCCAACGGCGGACGGCTGGTCCAGCCGCACCTGGTGACGAAGATCGTGGAACCGGGCGGCGCCGTGCGCGCGGTCACGGTCGCCGAGCCCGTCCGCGTCGTCTCCGAGAGCACCGCTCGTTCGATCTCCCGGATCCTCATCGGCGTCGTCGAGCGCGGCACGGGCACCAAGGCCGCGATCCCGGGCTTCGCGGTCGCGGGCAAGACGGGCACGGCGCAGAAAGCCGTCTTCGGCGGATACCTCGCCGGACACCACGTTCCGAACTTCGCCGGCTTCGCACCCGCCGACGCGCCGCGCTGCGTCGCCGTGGTCGTCCTCGAGGAGCCGCAGGGAAAGTACTATGCGGCCGACGTGGCGGCTCCGCTGTTCTCGCGCGTGATGTCACAGGCGCTGGGGATCCTGCGGGTGGCTCCGCGCGAGCAGCAGGTGCCCGCGGCCGTGCTCGCCGAGGCGGTCCCGCCGCCCGCTTCCCGGCATTCCGGCGGCATCGTCCCCGCGTCGCGGCACATTTCGGGAGACCCGCCCGTCGATCCGGACGAGCGGACGCCGAGTGTGCTCGGGATGTCGGCCCGACAGGCCCTGGCGGTCTTCGAGCGGCTCGGCGTCCTGGCCCGGCTGCAGGGGACGGGCTTCGTCGTCGCCCAGGACCCGCCGGCCGGCTCGCCCGTCCGGCCGGGCTCCGTCCACACGCTCTTCCTCGCCGACAGCGCGGCGGCGTCGTCCCCGACGGGCCTTCACCGCGCCGAGGAGACGGCACCGCCTCGATCGGCTCCGTGACGCTGATGGAGCTCGCCGCCGTTCTCCCGGGCGCCGAAATCGGTCCCGCGGCTCGGGAGATCGAGGTCCGAAGGGTCACGAGCGATTCGCGCGCGGTGCAACCGGGCGACGTCTTCGTGGCGATCCGGGGAACGAAGTCCGACGGACTCGCCCATGCGCCCGAGGCGATCCGCCGCGGCGCGATCGCCGTCGTCGCCGACCGGCCCGCACCCGACGGCGCCGGCGTTGCCTGGATTCCGGTGCCCGAGCCCCGGCGCGCCCTGGCCCGCATGGCGGCGCGGCTCGCCGGCGACCCCGCCGAAAAGCTCGTCCTCGCCGGAGTGACCGGCACCAACGGGAAGACGTCCACGACCGTGCTGCTCGAAGCCATCCTGCGGCGCCGCTACGGCCGCGCGGGATTCCTCGGCACGATCGGGTATCGCACGCCGCGCCGGTTCCTCGAGGCGGACCGAACGACCCCGGACGCGACCGTCGTGCAGGAGCTGCTGTCCGAGATCGCCGCCGACGGCGCGCGCGCGGCCGCGATGGAGGTCTCCTCGCACGCGCTCGCGCTCGACCGCGTCGAGGGCTGCCGCTTCGACGTCGTCGTCTTCACCAACCTGACGCGCGATCATCTCGACTTCCACGGCGACATGGAGTCCTACTACCGGGCCAAGAGACGCCTCTTCGACCTGCGCAAGGACGGAGCGTGCGGCGTCGTGAACGCGGACGACCCGTACGGCCGGCGGCTCCTGACCGAGGCCGCGCCGCCGCTCGCGAGCTTTTCGGCGTCCGGCGGCGAGGCGGAATTTCGCGCGGAGGCGTCGCGGTGCGATCTCTCGGGCATCGCGTTCGATCTCGTCTATCCGGGGGGCCGCCTCCCGGTGACCTCGCCGCTGCTCGGCCGCTTCCAGCTCGCCAACCTGACCGCCGCGGCCACCGCCGGACTCTGCCTCCGGATTCCCCCCGCCGAAATCGCCGCGGCCATCCGCGAGGTCGCCAGCGTGCCCGGACGTCTGGAGTCGGTCGACGCGGGCCAGCCCTACCGCATCCTCGTGGACTATGCCCATACGCCCGACGCGCTCGAGCGGCTTCTCCAGGCGGTGCGGGAGCTGACGGACAAGAAGATCGTGCTCGTCTTCGGCTGCGGCGGCGACCGCGACCGCGGGAAGCGGGCGCCGATGGGCGAAATCGCCGGGAGGCTCGCGGACATCGCGATCGCGACGTCGGACAATCCCCGCACGGAGGATCCCGCCGCGATCCTGCTCGAAGTCGAGGCCGGGCTCGTGGCGTCCGGTGCGACCAAGTACCTCAAGATCGCCGACCGGCGCGAGGCGATCCGACGGGCCGTCGAGCTGGCCAATTCCGGGACGGTTCTCGTCATCGCCGGAAAGGGCCACGAGACGACGCAGGTGCTCGGAACGGCGTCCGTTCCCTTCGACGACCGGAAGGTCGCGGCCGAGCTCGCGGGGAGACCGTGAGGTTCACGCTCGAAGACGTCGCGGCGGCCGCGGACGCCCGACCCGACGGCGCCGCCTCGCTCTCGGGCGTGGCGGTGGACTCGCGTCAGGTTCGCCCGGGAGACCTCTTCGTCGCGATCCGCGGGGCTCGCGTGGACGGCCACGACTTCGCCCGCGACGCGGCCGCGCGCGGCGCCGGGGCCCTCCTCGGCGAGCGGCGCCCGGCGACGCTGCCGGCCGGATTTCCCTCGGTCATCGCGCCGCAGCCCGCGGCCGCGCTGCTTCGTCTGGGCGCCGAGACGAAGAAGAAGACCGGCTTCCGACTCGCGGCGATCACCGGCTCGGCCGGAAAGACCACGACGAAGGACTTCACGGCGGCCATCCTCGCCCGGCGCTTCGACGTCGAGAAGACCCCGGGCAACCAGAACAGTCAGATCGGCTTTCCGATGGCGGTGATGAACCTGCCGCATTCTCCGGCGTGGATGGTCGGCGAGATGGGCCTGTCGGAGCCGGGAAACCTCTCGACGCTCTCGCGCGCGTTCGAGCCCGACGTGGCGGCGATTCTTCTCGTGGCCGCCGCGCACCTCGAGTTCTTCCCGTCGGTGGATGCGATCGCCGACGCCAAGGCCGAGATCCTCGAAGGCCTTCGTCCCGGCGGCACGTTCGTGGCGAATGCCGACGATCCGCGGGTCGCCGCGATCGCGGCGAAGCATCGCGGACGCGTCGTCCGATTCGGGCGCGGCGCCGGGGCCGACGTCACCGCGCGCGAGGTCGTGCCCGAACCGGACGGGAGCCGGTTCGTCCTCGCGACTCCGGAGGGCGAAGCCGCCGTGCGGCTGCCGGTGGCGGGACCGCACCAGGTCTCCAACTTCCTGGCCGCCGCGGCGATCGGATATGCCGTCGGCGTGCCGCCCGCGGAATGCGCCGCCGCGTCGGCGGACCTGCGGCCGGCCGCGCACCGCGGCGTGATCCTGCGGCACGCCTCGGGGGCCCTGCTCTACGACGACGCCTACAACGCCAACCCCGCATCGATGCGCGCCGCCCTCGAGACGCTGTCGTCCCTTCCCGCGCGAAGACGCATTGCGGTCGTCGGCGACATGCTCGAGCTCGGGGCCGAGGAGGAGCGCTGGCACCGCGAAGCGGGCCGCGCGGCGGCCGGCCTCGTGGACTTGCTCGTCGCGGTCGGCCCGCGCGCGCGTTTCCTGGCGGACGGCGCCGTCGCGGCCGGGATGCCGGCGGACGCGATTTCGACCGTGGACTCGCCCGAAGAGGCCGCCGGGCGGCTGGCGGACGTGCTTCGCGCCGGCGACGCCGTGCTCTTCAAGGCCTCGCGCGGCGTCGGTCTCGAGCGCGCCGTCGCCGCGCTGGCGGAAGGGGACTGACCCGTGCTGTACCGGCTGCTCTATCCGCTGGCTCAGCGTTTCGCCCTCTTCAACGTGTTCCGGTACATCACCTTCCGGACCGCCATGTCCGCGGTCACGGCCCTGATCGTGGCGCTCGTGCTCGGCCCGGCGATGATCCGCTGGCTGCGCCGGCAGCAGATCGGCCAGTCCATCCGCGAGGAGGGGCCGAAGACGCATCTGGCCAAGGCCGGAACGCCGACGATGGGAGGCCTCCTCATCCTGCTCGCCGTCGGGTCGGCGACCGTGCTCTGGATGGACCTGTCGAATCGCTTCGTCTGGATCGCGCTCGCGGCGCTGGTCGGAGTGGGAGCCGTCGGCTTCGCGGACGATTGGGTGAAGGTCTCGAAGCGGCGCAGCCTGGGACTGACGGGGCGCGGAAAGCTCGTGCCCCAGTTCGTGATGGCGCTCGCCGTCGCCTTCGCGATCGAGCAGTGGGCGGGCCACGGGGCGTTTTCCTCCGTCGTGACGTTCCCCTTTCTGAAGAAGCTGATCATCGACCTCGGAGTTCTCTACATTCCGTTCGTTGCGGTCGTGATCGTCGGATCGTCGAATGCCGTCAACCTCACCGACGGCCTCGACGGCCTCGCGGCGGGTGCCGTCGGGATTGCCGCCGGGACGTATGCCGTGCTGGCCTACGTGACCGGCAACGCCGTCACGGCGCGATACCTGCAGATCCCGTTCATTCCCCAGTCGGGCGAGCTCGCCGTTTTCTGCGGCGCGCTCGTCGGCGCGTGCCTCGGATTTCTCTGGTTCAACTGCCATCCGGCCGACATCTTCATGGGCGACGTCGGCGCTCTGCCGCTCGGAGCGGCGATCGCCTCCGTGGCGGTGATGATCAAGCAGGAGGCGCTGCTCGCGATCGTCGGAGGGCTCTTCGTGCTCGAGGCGCTCTCCGTCATCATCCAGGTGGCCTCGTTCAAGTCGACGGGCCGGCGCGTCTTCAAGATGGCGCCCCTCCATCACCACTTCGAGCTGAAGGGCTGGGCCGAATCCCGCGTGATCATCCGCTTCTGGATCCTCTCGATCCTCTTCGCGGTCCTGGGGCTCTCGACGTTGAAGCTGCGATGAACCGAACGTCCGGACGCGGAAGGCCGGGGGCCGGGGAACTGCCGGAGTCGGTGGCGATCCTCGGGTTGGCGAGGAGCGGGCGCAGCCTCGCGGAGGCGCTCGTCGCCCGGGGCGTCTCGGTGTCGGTCGGCGACGCGAGGCCCGAGGCGGAGTTCGACGGGCTCGAGTCGCTGCGCGAGGCCGGCGTCGGGTTCCACTTCGGCGGGCCGCCGCCCGGGTTTCTGGCCGGCGCCGCATGGCTGGCCGTCTCTCCGGGCGTGCCGCTCGATGCGCCGCCGGTGCGCGAAGCGCGCGGCCGGGGAATCCCCGTCCTGTCCGAGCTCGAGATCGCGTGGCGCATCGCGGAATCGGAGGCCCCGGGGCAGCACCGCTGGATCGCCGTCACGGGCACGAACGGCAAGTCCACCACGACGACCTGGATCGCGGAGATCCTGAAGCGCGCGGGACGGCGCGTCGTTCTCGCGGGAAACATCGGCGCGCCCCTCTCCGGATTCCTGGCCGAGAAGGGCCCGCGAGACTTCGTCTGCGAGGTCTCTTCGTTCCAGCTCGAGACGGTCGATCGGTTCCGTCCGCACGTCGGGGTGCTGACGAACGTCACGCCGGACCATCTCGATCGCCATCCGAGCTTCGAGGCCTACGCCGCGGCGAAGGCGCGGCTGTTTGCCCGGCAGGAGGCCGGCGATTTCGCGGTCATCAACGCCGACGACGCCGTCTCGCGGACCGTCGTTTCGCGGGGACGCCGCGTCCCGTTCTCCCGCCGGGGGAGGCCGGCCCGGGCGGCGGCCGCCGCCTGGCTCGAAAACGGCGAGCTCGTGAGCGACGTCTCCGGCCGGCGTCGCCCGGTCGTGGCCGCGAAGGAGCTCGCGCTCCCGGGGGCGCACAACCTCGAGAACGCGCTCGCGGCGCTCGCGGCCGCGGACTGCCTGGCGGCGCCGCCTTCCGCGATCGTCGACGCGTTGACGCGATTCGACGGGCTGCCGCACCGAAGCCAGCTCGTCGCCGAGTCGCGCGGGGTTCGCTGGGTGGACGACTCGAAGGGCACCAACGTCGATGCCACGGCGAAGTCGCTCGAGGGCCAGCCTCCCGGCACGGTGCTGCTGATCCTCGGGGGCCGCGACAAGCACGGGGACTTCGCGGCGCTCAAGCCGCTCGTTCGCGGCGCCGCCCGCGCGGTCCTGACGATCGGGGAAGCCGCCGATGCCATCGAACGAGCGCTCGACGGAGCGGCCCCGGTCGAGCGGTGCGGCACGATGGGGGAGGCGGTCGCGCGCGCGGCCCGGCTGGCGCGGCCGGGCGACACGGTTCTCCTGTCGCCGGCGTGCGCCTCGTTCGACCAGTACCGAAACTTCGAGGAGCGAGGCCGCCATTTCGCGGCCCTCGCTCGCCAGGCCGCGGGGAGTCACCATGGCTCGTAAGCTCGCCTCGGACAAGGTCCTCTTCATCACGCTGGTCGTCCTCTCGCTCTTCGGTTGCGTGATGATCTACAGCGCCTCGGCGGTGTCGTCGGGGGAGACGTCCGGGAATCCATACCGCTATCTCGTCAAACAGATCCTGTCCCTGATCCTCGGCGGGATCGCGGCCTTCGTCGTGTACCGCACGGACTACCGCCGCTTCGGGAAGCCGTGGGTCGTGTACGGCGCATACGGAGCGACGCTGGCCCTCGCCGTGTTCACGCTGTTCCGGCCGCCCATCAACGGGGCGCGCCGCTGGATTCCCCTGGGCGTGACGATGCTCCAGCCGGCGGAGCTCTTGAAGGTGGCTCTCGTGCTGCTGCTCGCCCACCAGCTCGCGCGAAAGACCGAGAAGGCGGGCGATCCCGAGCGGGCGCTGATTCCCGCCGTCGTGTTTTCGGGCGTGGCGGCCGCGGTCGTCGTGCTCCAGCCCGACCTGGGGACGGCGGTCTGCTACGTGATGCTGTGCGCCGTTCTGCTCTGGCTCGCCGGCGCGCGGGCTCGCTGGTTTCTGGTCGGGGGGGCCGCGATGCTTCCGCTTCTCGCCGCTCTCCTGTTCACCGCCAGCTACCGGCGGGCGCGCATCCTCGCGTTCCTGCACCCCGAGGCGGACCCGCTCGGGCGGGGATTCCAGGCGATCCAGTCCCTGATCGCGGTCGGCGCCGGCGGCTGGTTCGGCAACGGTCTCGGCGGAAGCCGCCAGAAGCTGTTCTTCCTTCCATTTCCCCACACCGACTTCATCTTCGCCATCGTCGGCGAGGAGCTCGGATTCATCGGCGCGCTCGGGATCGTGGTCGGTTTCGGCATCGTCGCCTGGAGAGGGTTGCGCGCCGCGCGCCGCGCGCCCGACGCCTTCGCGGCGTTTCTGGCCGCGGGCGCGACGGCCATGATCGTCGTCCAGGCGGCGATCAACCTCTCGGTCGTCCTGGCGCTGGTTCCCACCAAGGGCATTCCGCTGCCGTTCGTGTCTTATGGAGGTTCCTCGCTGATCGCGTCATGGATCGCGGGCGGCCTGATCCTGAACATCTCGCAGCACGAAGTCGCGGAGCGCGGATGAGCGCGGCCCGGTTTACGATCCGGACATGAGCGAGCTCGGTTCCTACGTGATCGCCGCGGGCGGGACGGGTGGGCACATCATCCCGGGCATCGCGCTCGCCGACGAGATTCGGGCGCACAAGGCCGGCGCGTCGGTCGTCTTCGTGGGGACGGCGCAGGGCCTCGAGACGAAGATCGTCGCCGCGGCGGGATACCGGCTCGAGCTCGTGGACGCCTCGGGGTTCGCCGGAAAGACCCTGACCAAGCAGGTCCAGGCGCTGGCGCGCCTGCCACGGGGGTTTCTCGAGTCGCGGGCGCTGCTCAAGCGCCTTCGCGCGCGGGCGGTGGTGGGAGTCGGCGGGTACGTGTCGGTCCCGGTGGTGCTGGCGGCGCGCTCGCTCGGGATCCCGACGCTCCTTCACGAGTCGAACGCGAGCCCGGGCGTCGCCAACCGCTTCCTCAACCGGTTCGCCACGCGGACGGCCCTGGGCCTCTCGGCCGCCAACGCGGGCCTGAAGCGGCCGGGAATCGTGACCGGGACCCCGGTCCGGCGCGAGTTCTTCGAGATCCCGGCGCTCGACCCGGACGCGAAGACCCGGCGGCTACTCGTCTTCGGGGGAAGCCAGGGCTCCCGCGTCATCAATCGCGCGATGGCTCGTGCGGCCGTGCTGCTCGAGAAGTCGGGCATCGAGGTCGTGCATCAGACCGGCGACAAGGATCTGGTCGCGACGCGTCAGCGCTACACGCGGATTCCGGCGAACTGGACGCTGGTCCCGTTTCTGCAGAAGCTCCACGAGCAGATGGCGTGGGCCGACCTCGTGCTCTGCCGCGCGGGGGCGATGACGGTCGCGGAGCTCGCGGCCGCCGGGCGCCCGTCGATCCTCGTCCCCTTCGCCGCCGCCGCGGCCGGGCATCAGGCCGCCAACGCGCGGGCCCTCTATCGCGCGGGGGCCGCGGCGGTCATGGAGGAAAAGGACCTGACGGCCGAGAACGTCGCCGGCGGCGTGACGGCGCAGTTGAGCGACCGCGCAAAGCTCGTGGCGATGGGCCAGAAGGCGAAGGGACTGGCGAAGCCGGATGCCGCGCGCGAGCTCGCCCGGCTTCTGTTCGAAGCGGAGATGGCGCGGTGAGGTTCCTGCGGCTGCGCCGCCTCCACTTCGTCGGCGCGGGCGGGGTCGGCATGAGCGGCATCGCGGAAATCCTGATCCAGGCCACACCCCTCGAGATCTCGGGCTGCGATCTCGCCTGCTCGGAGACCACCGAGCGGCTGGAGCGGATGGGCGTCAAGATCTCGATCGGCCACGATCCGGCGCACGTCGAGCACGCCGACCTCGTCGTGATTTCGTCCGCCGTGGCGGAGTCGAACCCGGAGGTGGCGGCGGCCCGCCGCCGGGGGATCCCCGTCATCCGGCGCGCCGAGATGCTGGGCGAGATCATGCGGCTGAAGCAGGGCGTGGCGGTCGCGGGAACGCATGGGAAGACGACGACGACCTCGCTGACGGGCATGGTCCTGACCGAGGCCGGTTTCGACCCGACCATCGTCGTCGGCGGCCAGGTCCGGATTCTCGGGACCAACGCGCGCCTCGGGAAGGGCGACTATCTCGTGGCCGAGGCCGACGAGTACGACCGCTCGTTTCTCGAGCTGACCCCGGTCGTCGCGGTCATCACGAACGTCGAGGCCGATCACCTCGATACCTATCGCGACCTCGGCGAGATCCACGACGCCTTCGCCGCCTTCGCCAACCGGGTTCCCTTCTTCGGCGCGGTCGTGGCCTGCGCGGACGATGCGGGGGTGCGGGAGATCCTGCCGCGGATCAAGCGCCGCGTCGTCACCTACGGCGAATCCCCGGAGGCGCGGCTCGGCGCGCGCGACGTCCGGCTCGAGGCCACGGCGACGAGCTTCGACGTGTGGGACGCGGAACAGGGCCGACTCGGCGCGGTCCGGCTCCGCCTGCCCGGACGCCACAACGTGGCCAACGCGCTCGCCGCGATCGCGGCCGGCCGCGAGCTCCTGATTCCCTTCGAGACGATCGCGCGCGCACTCGGAGCGTTCACCGGCGTCGTCCGCCGCTTCGAGTTGAAGGGAGAGCGCGCGGGGGTCCTCGTCGTCGACGACTACGCCCACCATCCGACCGAGATCCGAGCGACGCTCTCGGCGGCGCGGCAGGTCTATCCCGATCGCCGCCTGGTGGCGCTCTTTCAGCCGCACCTGTTTTCGAGGACGCGGGACTTCACGGAGGAATTCGGCCGTGCCCTGACGGGCGCCGACGTCAACATCGTCCTCGACGTATATCCGTCCCGGGAGCAGCCGATTCCCGGCGTGACGGGCGAGATCGTCGCCGAGGCGGCGCGCCGCGCGGGGCATGGCAGTGTCATCTATACCCATGAAAAGAAAAGGGTTGTCGACACGCTCGAGCGGACTCTCCTCCCCGGAGACCTGCTCCTGACGCTCGGCGCCGGGGACGTCGTGAGGTTCGGAGAGGAGTACCTGAAGCGTGGCCAGGAAAGATAGTCCGGACGCGCCGTTCCTGAGGCGGGGCGGCGTCGTTCCTCGGCGCGGCCGGCGACCGGCGCTTCTGCGCTTCGTCCTTCTCGGCTTCGCCGTGGTCGGGGGAGGCATCGGGCTTCTTCGCTTTCTCTCGGGGCCGCGTTTCGCGCTGCGCCGGTTCGAGATCACGGGCAACACCCGCGTGCGGACCGAGGAAGTCCTGTCCGTCGCTTCCGGGTGGAGCGGACGGAATCTCCTGGCCCTCGATCTCGCCCCGATCGCGAGCCGACTCTCCGGCCATCCATGGATCGAGAGCGTCACGCTCTCCAAGCGCTTCCCGGACGGACTCGCGGTGCGGATCGCGGAGCGCCGGGCCGTGGCGCTCTTTCGGGACGAACACGGATTCTGGTGGGTCGGCGCCGACGGCAATCTGATCGCCTCCTACGATCCCCGGCGCGATCGCGCGGAGTACGTGATCGTGTCGGGAGAACGCCGGTGTCTGCCCGAGGCCGTCGGTCTCATCGAGGATCTCCGCCGCGCGCGTCCCGACTACGTCGCGGCGCTCTCGGAAATCGCCTCGCTCCCCGACGGAGGATTCGGTATGATGGATGCGATCTTTCGCAAGCCGGTCCGCGTGCTCCGGGCGGATGCGCCGGCGAAGATCCGCGCGCTGCTCGACGCACGCGCGTTCGTTGAGAGTCGCGGGTGGGAGGCGCGGGCCATCGATCTTCGTTTTGCCGATCGCATCATTCTCGTCGGCGCGTACGGCGCAGGGAATCGTCTCTGATGAGCGGTCGGGCTTTCTGATGGCCAAGCCGGAGAACTTCCTCGTCGCCTGCGACATCGGCTCGTCCAAGATCTGCGTCCTCATCGGGGAGCAGAACGCGGGCGGCTCGCTCGACGTGATCGGCAAGGGCTCGTCGGCCAACCGGGGCACCCGCAAGGGCAACATCATCAACGTCGACGCCACGATCGAGGCGATCAAGCGCGCGGCCGAAGAGGCCGAGATCATGGCAGGCGTCCAGATCTCCCGCTCCTGGGCGGGGATCTCGGGCTCTCACGTGCGCTCCTTCAACAGCCGGGGGGTCGTGGCGGTCGCCGGCAAGGATCGAGAGATCACCAAGGAGGACGTGGCCCGGGTCATCGACGCGGCCCGCGGCGTGCAAATCCCTCAGGATCATGAGGTTGTGCACGTCATCCCGCGGGACTTCGCCGTGGATGGCCAGGACGGTGTGGCCGATCCGCTGGGAATGATCGGAAGCCGGCTGGAAGTGGACGTGCATGTCGTCACGGCTCCGGTGGCGGTCACGCAGAACATCGTGACGTGCATGAACAAGGCCGGCATCGAGGTCGTCCAGCTCGTTCTCGAGCAGTTCGCGGCCGCCGAGGCCGTCCTGACTCCGGACGAGAAGGAGCTCGGCATCTGTCTCGTGGACATCGGCGGGGGGACGACCGAGGTGGCCGTGTACCAGAAGGGGACCATCGCCCACACCGCGGTCATCCCCATCGGCGGCGACCACTTCACCAACGATCTGGCCGTCGTGCTCCGCGCTCCGATCACCGACGCCGAGCGCATCAAGAAGAAGTACGGCTGCGCCCTGCGATCGGCGGTATCCGAGGACGAGATGGTCGAAGTGCCGATGGTCGGCGGCCGGGCTCCGAAGCTCTGCCCGCGCACGACGCTCGCCGACATTCTCCAGCCGCGCGCGGAGGAACTGCTCGGCCTGATCCACGAGGACATCCAGCGGCTCGGTCTCGACAAGGAAGTGCGCTCGGGTGTGGTGCTGACGGGCGGAGGCTCGGAGCTCGAGGGCGTCATCGAGATCGCCGAGGGAATCTTCGACGGCCCGGTGCGCCGGGGCGTTCCGTCGGGCGTCGGCGGACTGGTCGACGTCGTCTCCCGGCCGGAGTGGGCGACAGCGACGGGGCTTCTGTTGTACGGTCACCGCTACAAGCCGGCCCGCCGGCGGGCGCGGGCGTTCTTTCACGCGGCCACTTCGGTGTCTCGTTTCATCCGGGACTTCTTCTGATGACTTCCAAGAAAAAGCGGCGAGGGAGGGAAGATTCCATGATCGAGTTCCTGGATGACGAGAGCTCGAAGCTTTCGATCGAGCTGGACGGAGGCGACGCCTCGCCGGCCACGATCCGGGTGATCGGAGTCGGAGGCGGCGGGTCCAACGCCGTCAACCGCATGATCTCCGCGGGCGTGAAGGGCGTCGAGTACTTCGCCTGCAACACCGACCTCCAGGCGCTGCGCAAGTGCGCGGCCCCGAACAAGCTCCAGATCGGGTCGCGCCTCACCAAGGGGCTCGGCGCCGGAGCCGATCCCGACGTCGGCCGCAACGCGGCTCTCGAGGACCAGGAGAAGCTCGCGGCCGCGGTCGCCGGAGCCGACATGATCTTTCTCGCGATGGGGCTCGGCGGCGGCACGGGCTCGGGGGCCGGTCCCATCATCGCCAAGCTCGCGGCGGAAGCGGGAGCGCTGGCCGTCGCGGTCGTGACCAAGCCGTTCGAGTTCGAAGGCAAGAAGCGGATGCGCCAGGCCGAGCGCGCCTCGCGCGAGCTGCGCGACCACGTGGATACGCTGATCACGATCCCGAACCAGCGCCTGCTCGCGTTCGTCGAGCGCAACACGCCGCTCCAGGACTCGTTCAAGATCGCCGACGACGTGCTGCGCCAGGCGATCCAGGGCATATCGGACCTCATCAACTGTCCGGGAGAGATCAACCTCGACTTCGCCGACGTCCGCAAGATCATGTCGGACATGGGCCGGGCGCTCATGGGCACGGCCGTGGCCGATGGCGAAAACCGGGCGATTCACGCGGCCCAGGCCGCGATCTCCTCGCCCCTGCTCGAGGACGCGTCGATCGAGGGTGCGCGAGGCGTTCTGATCAACATCACGGGCGGCGCGGATCTGACGCTCTTCGAGGTGACCGAGGCGGCCCAGATCATCCAGCAGGCGGCCGACCCCGAAGCCGAGATCCTGTTCGGCTGCGTTCACGACGAGAGGATGGCCGGCAGCGTGAAGGTCACGGTCATCGCCACGGGCTTCGACCGGCTCGAGCGCGACCTCGCCGAGATCGAGGAGGAGCCAAAGCCGGTCACGCTCGCCAACAAGACGCTGCGGCCGCCGTTTCTGCGGGGCGACGACTCCGGCGGCTTCGGGCCCAACGCCTCGGCTTCGCGCGACGACTTCGACATTCCGACGGTTCTTCGCCGGCAGATGGACTAACGTCGCCTTCGCTTCGTTCGGGGCCTGTGCCCTGCGGGCGCACCGGTGAGCGGCTCGCCCGGGTGCGGGCTCGGCCGCTCACCTGGCCCTCGCTGCGCTGCGGCTCCCGCGGCGTGAGCCTCCACCTGACCGTCGCCTTCGCTTCGTTCGGGGCCTGCGCCCTGCGGGCGCACCGGTGAGCGGCTCGCCCGGATGCGGGCTCGACCGCTCACCTGGCCCCTCGCTGCGCTGCGGCTCCCGCGGCGTGAGCCTCCACCCTCCCTCCGGTCGGGTGACTTCTCACGCCGCGAGCTTGTGGAAGAGCGCGTCTTGTCTAGCTCTCTTACACCCTCTCCCGGCGGGAGAGGGTTGGGGTGAGGGGCCCCTCTCGAATGTGACCGGGTCTGTATCGTCCGTCGCCTTCGCTTCGTTCGGGGCCTGCGCCCTGCGGGCGCACCGGTGAGCGGCTCGCCCGGATGCGGGCTCGACCGCTCACCTGGCCCCTCGCTGCGCTGCGGCTCCCGCGGCGTGAGCCTCCACCCTCCCTCCGGTCGGGTGACTTCTCACGCCGCGAGCTGTCGGACGAGCACGCCGTGAAAGGCGAGGACGGCTGGCTTCACCGCGTTGGTGGCGTTACTTTGGAGGCGGCTCGCTCTTTTCGGCCGAGGTCGGGCGCGACCGTCGCAGCACCCACTCCGTCAGGCTTCCCTCGCGGATCCGCACACCCGAGCGCGTCAGCTCTCCGATCGGAAGGTCCATGCGGACGTCGAGCCCCGCGGATTTCGACAGCCCGATTTTCTGGCTCGCGTAGACGCTGCGGTGCCCGACGATGAGAAAGGCGGTGCCGGCCGCGAGGGCGGCGTACACGCCGACGTCTCCCGGAAGCAGCTCCATGCCCATCACGGCCGCGGCAATCGGCGTGTTGGCGGCGGCGGCCACGACGGCGACGAACCCGAAGGCCGCGAACGCTCCGATGGGGAGGTGGAAGAGCCGCGCGAGCGCCGCGCCGGTCGTCGATCCGATGAAGAAGAGGACCGTCACGATGCCGCCGCTGCCGCCGGTCTCGAGCGTCGCCGTGGAAGCGACGATCTTCCAGAGGAACGCGAGCAGACCGATCGTGGCGGCGCCCGAGAGCGCGGCCTCGATCGTCTCGGTGCCGAGGCCGGCGTAGCTCGTGCCGACGAGCGCGTAGAAGAGAGCGAGGAACACGCCTCCGCCGCAGGCCACGAGGTACGGGTGGTGCTCGAACCGCCGGAGCCCCTTCTCGGCTGCGCGCATCGCCTCGATCAGGAGCAGGGCGACGAGCCCGAAGGCGACGCCGAACGCGATCGCCAGCAGGACGACTTCGGACTGCCGGAAGGAGGCGAGCGTCGCCGGGATGGTCGGGACCGGGGCCCGCACGCCGCAGACGAGATGGGCGACGATCCCCGAGACCAGGCAGGGGAAGAGCACCGAGTATTCGATGCGGCCGAGGTAGAGCACCTCGATGCCGAAGAGGGCTCCCGAGACGGGAGTGCCGAAGACCGCGGCGAATCCGCCGCCGATGCCGCAGATCACGAGGCGGCGGCGGTCCTCGTCGTTCAGCCGCAGGATGTCGGCGAAGAGGCTCGCGATCGAGGCGCCGATCTGGGCGCACGGACCTTCCTTGCCCACGGAGCCGCCGAAGGCGAGCGTGAGCACGGTCGCGAACAGCTTGATCGGCGCGACCTTCCAGTTGATCCTTCCGGAACGCTGGTGGACGGCCGCGATCACGGCCTCGGTGCCGTGTCCCTTCGCCGTGGGCGCGAAGGTCCGGATGAGCCAGACGCAGGCGGGCAGGGCGAGGGGCAGAAGCGCGTAGTACGGGAGGGGTCCGAGCTGGATCCGTCCCACCGCGTCCCCCGAGGCCTGCAGCGCCCAGAGGAACGCCCGCGTGCCGAGCCCCACGCAGAGCCCGGCGATGGCGCCGAGGAAGGCCCACTTGAACGTGCTGATGAGCAGCGCCGTGTGCTCGGTGTACCAGCGGCTTTCGTCCGCGAGATGGGGCATGACCAGCGGGCGATGGCGGGGGCGGAGGAGGTCGAGAATCTTCGACATGGGGCCTTTCATGAGGCGCGGGCCTCGCGTGATCCGTCGCGGCGGCGCCGGATCTCGGTGTGCCGTTTCCGCCTCGCCTTCGCGCGCCATTTCCGGTACGCGTCGTCGAGCTTCGGGTACCTGCGGCGCCAGCGGCGCAGCGCGCGGCGGACCCTCGGGAAGACGAGCGACAGGAACAGCGCGCTCATGATGAAGAAGGGAACCTGAGGCATGATCGGGACGAGCACGCCGATCACGCCGAGGACGAAGAAGATGGCGGCGTAGACGAGGTTGTGAGTCTTGCTGCGGCGACGGCGCGCCGGCCGGGAACCTCTCACGGCGCGACGGCGGCCTTGATGAGGTTCGTGCTGCCCGCGACCCCCATCGGGATCCCCGCCGTGATGACCGCCCTCTCACCCGGACGCAGGAGGTCGCATGCGACCGCGATTCGCGGAGCGGCCTCGAGCATCGCGTCGGTGCTCGCTCCGGCCTCGGTCAGCACCGGGATCACTCCCCACACGAGCGCGAGACGCCGCGCGGCCGCCGGGACCGTCGAGAGCGCGAGGATCGGGCTCCGCGGCCGGTGCTTGGCGACCAGACGCGCCGTGGCTCCCGATTCCGTCCAGGCGACGATGACCCTCGCGCCGATGTGCTCGGCCAGCTCGCACGCGGCTCCCGCGACCGCCTCGGGCAGGGTCTGAAGGTTGCGGTCCTCGAAGCGCCTCATCCACTGTTCGAACGGAAATGCCGCTTCCGTATCCTCGGCGATGCGGCGCATCGTCGCCACCGTTTCCGCCGGATACTTTCCGGAGGCCGTCTCCTCCGAGAGCATGACGGCGTCGGTGCCGTCGAGGATCGCGTTGGCGACGTCTCCCACCTCCGCGCGCGTCGGCCGAGGGCTGTCCACCATCGACAGGAGCATCTGGGTGGCGGTGATCACGGGCTTGCCGGCGCGATTGGCCTTTTCGATGAGCATCTTCTGGAGCAGCGGAACGTGCTCGAGCGGCGTCTCGACCCCGAGGTCGCCGCGCGCGACCATGAGGCCGTCGGCCTCCGCGAGGATGGCGTCGATGGCCGACAGGGCCTCGTGCTTCTCGATCTTCGCGATGAGCGGGATCGAGGCGCCCCGCTCGGCGACGAAGCATCGGGCCAGGCGCACGTCCTCCGCCGACTGCACGAAGGAGAGGGCGACATAGTCCACGCCCTGCGCGATGCCGAAGGCGAGGTCCGCGCGATCCTTCGGCGTCAGACCGGCGGCCGCGACCGAACCCATCGGCAGGCTGATGCCCTTGTGCGAGGAGAGCATGGCGCCGGACACGACACGGCAGCGGACGTCCGCCAGGCCGACTTCCTCGGCCTGGAGCTCGATCTCGCCGTCGGAAAGAAGCAGCCGGTCGCCCGGCCGCACGCTGCGTGGAAGGTCCGGGTAGCTGACCGAGACTTCCCGCGCGTCGCCGGGCACGGAGCGCGTGGTGAGCGTGATCGTGGAGCCGGGGGAGAGCCGTACCGGACCCCCGGCCATGTCGCCGATACGGATCTTCAAACCCGCGAGATCCTGCAGGATCGCGATGGGCCGTCCGCGGCTTCGCGCGAGTTCGCGCACCGCGGCGATGACGGTCTCATGCTCGTCATGCGCGCCGTGCGAAAAGTTCAGCCGGGCGACGTCCATGCCTGCTTCGACGAGCCGCGCGAGCGTCTCGCGCGAAGCCGAGGACGGACCGATCGTGCAGACGATCTTCGTGCGAGGCATCGCTACGGAAGACTACTTCAGACCGTCCAAAACAGTTGCGCCCGCCGGCAAGGCGGGCGCAACGAGGAGAACCGATGCGTGCGCGGCTACTTTGCGGAGCGCGACTTGCGGATCGAGGTCAGGCCCGCGCCGGCCGCAAGAGCCAGCAGTCCGGCGAGACCGGCCAGCGGAACCTGGCTCGCGGTCTTCGGGAGCTTCTTCGCCGGAGCCGGAGCCGGAGCTTCGGCCGGAGCCGGAGCCGGGGCCTCAGCCGGAGCGGCGGTCGGCGCGGGTGCCGGCGCCGCCCTCTTCATCGGGGCGGGTGCCGGAGCCGACTTCTCGGCCACCGCGACCGGGGCGTGCGCCATGCCCGGCATGGCCTTCTGGACGATCATGCCGGTGATCCGATCGCCGACGTGGATCGACGAGGCGTCTACGACCTTGCCGTCCTTGACGATGGTGATGTCGCTCGCGTCTTTCCACTCGTACTTCTCGACGCCCTTGGAGCCCCGGATGAGCAGCGAGTTGCCGGCCACGGCCATGACCTTGGCGTTCAACTCCTGGTGGACCATGACGTCGGTGGACCTCCAGCTGGAGAGACCCGCTTCCATGCCGCTGACCTTCATGCCCGGCTTGAGGTCGGCGACGGAGACGTTCGCCTGTCCATCGGCGGTGAACATCGTCCCGGCCGGGACCGCGTAGGACTTCACGCCCGTGGGTCCCTTGAGGACGACCGTGCCGTCGGGCATGACGGCCACGACCGAGTATTGCTGGGCGGCCGCGACACCCGCGAACGCCAGCATGAGACAAGCCGCAAGAAGCACGAATGCCGAACGGGGTCGAATGGTCATCTCTCCTCCTACAAAATTTGAATCCTGTTGTGGGAGCCCGAAATGGGCGCGGGGCGCAATTCTATTCAAGAACCGACGCTTCGGTGCCGCTTTTATGAAGGCGCCTTTGCGCGAAAGTGGCGCTTCCCGGAGCGGACGCCGGGCTTCCGCTTGGCCAAGTCTCTGAAAGTAAAGCCTTTAGCGCCGACCTGTCGTATCCATCAGCTCGTTCACACTGGCGTGGGGGAGGATCCCTTCGAGGGGCGAGTACGTTCCGTGCGTCGCAAGCTCCTCGGCCAGGCGCTTGAGGCCGCTCAGGGCCGCCCGCGCGGGACCGGACCCCAGGGAGACGCGTGCGACGCCGAGCCGCGCGAGCTCGCCGATCGGGCGGCTGCCGGCCCCCGCGAGCACGTTGATCGGACAGCCGAGATGGCGCACGATCTCGGCGACGATGGCCGGATCGGACACGGCCGGCACGAAGACGCAGTCCGCGCCCGCGTCCCGATAGGCGGCACCTCGTTCGAGCGTCTCGGCCAGCATCTCCGCCGGGGCTCCGATCCCGCGCAGGAAAGCATCCGTTCGCGCGTTCACGACGACGGGCACGCCCGCGCGGTCGGCGGCTTCCCTCACGGCCCGCAGCTTCGCGACCTGCGCCGACAGATCCACGAGAGGGTCCTCGCGGCGCCCGACGTGATCTTCGAGGTTGAGCCCGACCGCGCCGGTGTCGAGAAGTGCGCTCACCAGCTCGGGCATCGCGTCGGGCGAGAGCGCATAGCCCGCTTCCATGTCCGCCGTCACGGGGACCCGGACGACCTCGACGATGCGCGAAACCGCCTCGAGCATGCGGCCGCGCGAGATTCTTTGACCGTCGGCGCACCCCTGGGCGAACGCGATCCCCGCGCTCGTCGTGGCGATCGCGGGCGCGCCCGACTCTTCGACGATGCGTGCGCTCGCGCAGTCCCAGACGTTGGCGAGAACCAGGGGATGGCCGGGGCGGTGCAGAGCGCGGAGGGTCTCGGCCTTCTTTCTCAGGACTTCCGCGTCGCGCATGCGAATCGAGACTACCGCATCAGTTTCTCGATCGCTTCCGAAAGCCGCTCGTCCGTCATCCGATACGGCAGGTACGCCGAGACGGTCCCGTTCCGATCGACGAAGACGAAGGTGGGAGTCGCCGAGACGCCGTAGCGGACCATCGCCTCGTCGCTGATCGGCACCGGAATCGCGTCGGAGACGGCGTAGATCTCCTTCCAGGCTTTTTCGATCTTCGTTTTCTCCTCCGCGTGGTCGTCGCCATAGAACCGCGTGGGAGCGACGAAGACGACGCCGTGGGGCGCGTACTTCGCCGAGATCCGGCGAAACGCCGCCGCCTCGCCCTTGCAGTCCCCGCACGATTCCCACCAGAAGAAGAACACGATGGGCTTGCCCTTCAGCGCCTCGAGCCCCGCGAAATCGGCGCCGACGTGGTCGTCCACGCGGAACGACGGCGCCTTCCGCCCCACGAGCTCGATCTGATTGCGGCGCTTCCAGATGCGGGCGCGGAGATTGTAGGGGGCCTTCGCCTCGGTCTTTTCGGTCTCGTCGAGGTACCGGATCGCCTCTTCCGTCTTCCCCGCCGCGACGAGGGCCTCGGCCTCGACCTCGATCGCCGCGCCGAGCGCGTACTGAGCCTCGCTTTGATTCGGCCAGTCCGGCGGCGTCCCCAGCCGCGCCGTCGCCAGCTCCTTCGCCTCGCCGGCGTAGCGTGAGGCGGCGGGCCAGTCGCCGAGCAGGGCGGCGCCGCGGGCGAGCCAGGCGAGCCCGAGCAGGTACTCCCCATCCTCGCCGCTCTCCGCGCGATGCGTCTGGAGGATCGATTCGGCGCTGTAGAGGTCGCCCGCCGAGATCTTCATGCGCAGGAAGCGCAGGTCGATCATCGAGGGGGCCGGAGCGGGCGTCGGGGTCGGAAGGGGGGCGAGACCGAGCGTGAGCACCACCGCGAGCGGGGCGAGGCGGTTCATTCGCGGACTCCTTTGTCGACGTCCGCTCGAACGCGGCTCGCCCGGCCGCCATTCCCGACCGTTTTGCGCCCCGAGACGGCATCGGAGGTTGGGGAAACGAACGCGCCGCGAGGTCCGTTTTTTCAATGAAGGTGAATTCGAGCCGGAAGGAGACCACGATGACCCAGGACTTCCCGAGCATTTGGCCGGTGCGGTGTCCCCGGTGCGCACGACGAACCACGATCGAGCTGCCCTACGATGCGGATCCTGGCACGACCGGCATTCAGGAGTGCCCGGCCGGGCACCCCTTCCTCTTCCAGTACGACGGGGTCACCGTCGGGGTCCTCGGGGATCTGGTGCGCGGAGCCGAAGCGGAGAAGGCCACCGACCGGAGCAAACCCGCCTAGGAGGCGTCCGTCCTCGGAAAAGGACTTCTCCATCCGGATCCGCAGGTGTCCGGACCCGCTCGCGCGACTATGATGCCGCCCCAAAGAACCATTCATCGGGAGGTACCGCATGGACTCGGCGGGCGGTCTGCAAGTCCTGATCGACGCTCCGCGCACCGTCGCCCTGAGCGAGGAGCTGCATGCCCTGGCTCCCCCCGAGGGCGCCGCGCGGTTGCTGCGCGAGACCGACGAAACGTCGGCGCGCGCGCTCGCGCTGCTCAATCCCGCCGAGGCCTCGGACCTGCTCGAGCGCCTTCCGGCGGATCGCCGGGACCGGATCATCGCCGCCGCTCCGGACGGCCGCGGAGAGCAATGGCGCGTCGATCTGACCTATCCGGAGACCTCCGTCGGACGGCTGATGGAGAGACCCGCCGGAGTCTTCCGGCAGGACACGACGGTCCGCGAAGCCGTCGAGCGGCTCAGGGATCTCGTGCATCGCGCCCTCATCACCTACATCTTCGTCACGGACGGCGAGGAACGCCTGGTCGGCGTGCTCGCCTTTCGCGAGCTTCTCTTCGCGCGGCCGGAGCAGCGGCTCGAAGAGATCATGCTTCGCGACCCGTTCGCGCTGAAGCCGGAGATGCCTCTCGTGGACGCGATGCGGATGGTCGTCACGCGGCACTTTCCCGCATACCCGGTGATTTCCGAATCGGGCAGGCTCATCGGCGTCGTCCGGGGGCAGGCGCTCTTCGAGCGCCAGGCCTACGAAATCAGCGCGCAGGCCGGCAGCATGGTCGGCGTCGAGAAGGAGGAGCGCGTCGGAACTCCCTGGTGGCGCAGCTTCCGGCTTCGCCATCCCTGGCTCCAGTTGAATCTGCTGACGGCGTTCATCGCGGCCGGCGTCGTCGGCTTCTTCCAGGGAACGATCGACCGCATCGTCGTCCTCGCGGTTTTCCTGCCGGTTCTGGCGGGCCAGTCGGGCAATTCCGGCTGCCAGGCCCTCGCCGTGACGCTGCGCGGCATCACCCTCGGGGACCTGCGGCGCGCCAGCACGCGGCGTCTCGTCCTGAAGGAGGCCTGGGTCGGGGTCATGAACGGCCTTCTCGTCGGCCTGGTCGCGGGCGCCGGGATGTGGTTCTACGCCCACTCCCAGCACGCGCCGAGCCCCGTCATGCTCGGCCTCGTCGTCTGGGTCGCGATGACCGCCTCCTGCGCGATCAGCGGCATCGCCGGGACCCTCGTTCCCCTGGTTCTCCAGAGGCTCGGCGCCGACCCCGCCACGGCGTCCAGCATCTTCCTGACCACGGCGACCGACTGCTGCAGCATGGGACTGCTGCTCGCCCTGGCGACGGTGCTCGTGCACTGAGGGCGGTTTCTCGCACCGCTCCGCCGATCAGGGAGCAGGCGGGAGCTTGGAGCCGTAGATCTCGAGCCCGAAGGTCTTCACCAGGAATACCGCCATTTGTCCCCGGGTGTTCGGGTTGTCGGGGCAGTAGTCGCCGCCGCCGCACCCTCCGGTGATGCCCTCGCCCGCGAGCTCCTCGATCCAGTCCGCGTACTGACTCGGGCACGCGACGTCGCCGAAGACGCCCGTGCACGCGGGCGGCGTGTATGCGGAGCCGTGCTTCGCCTTCAGGAGGAAGACCGCCATCTGGGCGCGCGTGACCGGGTTGTTCGGGCAGTAGTCGCCGCCGCCGCAGCCGCCGGTGATCCGGAAGCCGGCGAGCTGCTCGATCCACGGCGAGAAGGGATTGCTCGAGGGGACGTCGGCGAACACCGTCCCGGTCGATGCCGGCGGCTGGTTCTGCGCGCCGCGCTTCGACTTCATGAGGAACACGGCCATCTGGGCGCGCGTGACCGAGCCGTCGGGGCAGTAGCCGCCCCCCGTGCAGCCGCCCGTGATGCCGTTGTGGAACAGGTTCTCGATTTGCGCGTAGAACTGGTTCGACGTCGGCACGTCGGGGAAGCTCTCGCCCACGTGCAGGGTCCACGTCCGGGGGATCGCGCCGGGGCTGATGGTCTCGGTGAACGTCGCGTCCCAGTGCGCCGCGGGGCGAGCGCCCGAGACCGTCATGAGGTCGCAGTCTCCCGTCGCTCCGTTGCAGTCGGCGGAGCTCTCGGCGGGGACCGTTCCGTAGTCGGCGGAGGAGTCGTCGATCGTGTAGGTGGGACCGGCGGGACCCGTCAGGCCCGAGGCGGCGCCGGTGAGCGCCTGATCGGTGACGAGCGTGTTCGTCCAGTGGGGAGCGACCTGGACCGTCTCACCGGACTCGAGGATGCCGTTGTGGTTCGACGAGGAGCCCGTGACGATTCGGGCGTCCACGTCCAGCCCGGCGGGGGTCGCCGGGGCGGTGGTGATCCGGGCGACCTTGTTGCGAAACCGCTCGACGAACCACACTGCACCATCGGATCCGGAGGCGATACCGAAGGGAACGAAATTGCCTCCGAGGGGAAATTCCGTGATGGTCCCGTCCGAAGTGATGCGTCCGACCGTCCCGTTGTAGTACTCGGTGAACCAGAGGTTGCCGTCCGCGGCGGGAACGAAGTAGTCGGCCGTTCCCGTCAGGCCGTCCGAGAACTCCGTGATCACCCCGTCCGGCGTGCACCGGCCGATCTTGAGGACGCCGCCTTCCGCGAAGCCGCCCTCCGAGAACCAGACGTTGCCGTCATGGCCGGGGCTGATTTGATAGGGATCGGAGCTCGCCGTCGGGATCGGGAACTCCGTCACGGCGCCGGTCTTGGTCACCCGCACGACGTTGCCGGCGTTGAACTCGACGAACCAGACGTTCCCGTCGGCCCCGGCAGCGGCGCTGCTGGGGGCGCTGTTCCCGGTCAGGACGGGGAACTCCGTGATCACGCCGTCCGACGTGATCCTGCCGACCTTGTTGGCATCCGGTTCCGCGAACCAGATGTTCCCATCCGGACCGGTCACGATCCCGTTCGGATGAGCGTGGATCGTCGGAATCGGAAACTCGGTGATCGTTCCGTCCGTCGTGATGCGTCCGACCTTGTTGCCGTTCTGTTCGACGAACCAGAGATTGCCATCCGGACCGGCGGCGATCGCGGTCGGCACGGAACCGGCCGTCGGCACGGGGAACTCGGTGAAGACGCCGTCGGTCGTCAAGCGGGCGATCTGATTGCCATCCAACTCGCAGATCCAGAGGTTGCCGTCGGGCCCCCCCACGATGCCCTGCGGCTGGCTGTTCATGGTCGGAATCGTGAATTCGGTGATCACCTGTCCGAGGGCGAGGCCGGCGAGCGCCGCCATCGCGAGCAATGCCGTCCCGACGACGCGCGGGCCGCGGATCGCCCGGCGCGCCGGTGTCCGAGACAGTCTGGCTTCTTCGAGCATGAAAACCTCCCGCCCCGAGACCGGGGCCCCTCTCCGGCGGGCTGCGCCGCCACCCGCAACGGTTGCCTTGTTCAAACGAGGGCCAAGTATTGCAAGAGAGGTGCCCGGGAAGTCAAGGCCGTTCGAGTGCGGATTCAACCCGCGGCTGCTTCGACGACTCTTAGAACACGCCGGATTACGACGTGGGGAGACTAGTTTTTCCGGCGCTTCTTTTCGGCCGCCCGCTTCCGTGCCGCGATGGCAAATGCCGCTTGACGTTCGGCCGGGGATACGAAGGTGAGGCCTCGAGCCTCCTCCGGATCCTGCACGACGGGCGGTTCGCCTCGACGAAAGGCCTTGACACGGGCCTTGGCGGCGGCCGAAGGAGGCAAACGGTGGGGCGGCGAGTGCTTCATGCGCTCATTATCGCTTCGACGCGAAGCATACCGCGTGATGTGAAAGCGATGACAACCCTGCTCTGGACTTCAATGGGTCACGCGCCGGTCCCCGCCGGCATCTCCAGCCGGAGGTACGTGGCCTCGTGGACGCTCGCGAAGCGCAATACGCCGAAGGCGGCCAGCCGGGACGCCATCCTCATGTCGCGATGGAGCTCGAGAAGGGTGCCGGCGATCGTGGCCTTGAGCACCGGATCGAGCCCGGACCGGACGAGAAGGGGTTGGACCGCCGAAGGGCCCCACGATTCCAGCACGCGAAGCCGGAGGTCGAGGCCGGGGTCGCGGCGGCGCTCCAGGAGAAGCACATTCGAGTCGACCGCGGAGAGGTCTGCCTCGCCGCGGGACACCAGCTCGATCGATCTCACGTGCGCCCCCGAGGCGACGAGGCCCGAGAAGAACTGCTCGGGCGTGCCGAGGCCGAGGACCCCGAGCCGGGACAGCATGCGATGCCAACCCGAGAGGGACTGCCGGTCGTTGTAGGTCCACACCGCTCCGCGCAGGTCCGCCAGGCTGCGGGCCGAATGATCGCGGCGGACCACGACATCCGAGAAATAGACGGGGCGTCCCTGGTTGCGCGGATCGTCGAAGACCGCGGCGGCCGGCACGATTTCCACCGGCGCCCCGGCCGAGCGCAGCAGTGCGTACGAAGGGCCGCATACGAAGGCCGCGTCGGCGCGGCCGGAGGCAAAGGGATCGGTTTCGGGCAACGGGCCCGGAGACGCTCGTCTCGAAGTCCACGGCCACGTCGCGCCCCGTTCCTCCGCGATCGCCTCCGCGAGGAGCTCGAAGAGGCCTCCGGGAATGCTCGGCGCGAGGTAGCTCAGGAGTCGCAGCGGCTCGCGCGGCGGACGCTTCATCTCCACTCTCGCCCGAGCAACGCGAAAAGCTCGGCGTAGACGGCGATTCCGTCCCAAAGGTTTTGGAGTCGCATGTTTTCGTTGGCGGCGTGCTGATTGTCGTCATGGTTGGCGATGGGGACGCCGACAACCGGTGCGCCCAGTGTTTCGCGGAAGAGGTACATGGGAAGGCTCGCTCCGAGACTGGGCAGGCGAACGACGGGTGCGCCGGAGGCCTGCTCGGCGATCTTCACGACGGCGGCGGCGAACGGCGAATCGAGCGGGGTCCGCGCGGGGGGATAACCCGCGCCCCAGTTCATGCGGATGAGCTTCTCGTGCGCGAGATGAGCCGCCGAATCGGGCTCGTCGCGCACGATGAAGAAGCCCTTCGCCTCAACGAAATCCTCGACCCGTTTTCGGACGCCCTCGACCGTCTCGTCCGGAACGAGGCGAAAATCGATCGAGGCTCGCGCGAGCGTGGGAATCGCGTTGGCGGCC
This sequence comes from uncultured Acidobacteriota bacterium, assembly GCA_963736455.1. Taxonomy (GTDB): domain Bacteria; phylum Acidobacteriota; class Thermoanaerobaculia; order UBA5066; family Gp7-AA6; genus DAHUXD01. Next base: position 1,839,219 of record CAVTON010000001.1, on the reverse strand, counting down.
TGCTCGCCGACATGGCCCCCTTCGATGCCCCGGAAGTTCAGGGAGGGCGCCAGAATGGCCTCGGATAAGGGCCGGCGCGACTCGGTGCGCCCGATTCCCAACTCGCGTCGGAGCTCCTCGTCGACGGCGGGTATTTCGGCGAGTGCCCGGCGTTCCGCATCGGACAGCGGGCGCACGTCGTCCGAGAAGCCGGGGATGAGGATCCGGCCGTTTGGATCGCGCATGCTGGCCAGAAGATCGGCAAGAAGCGCAATCGGGTTCGGCGCCCAGTTGCCGTAGTGACCCGAGTGGAGAGCGCGCCGAGGGCCGTAGACGGTCATCTCGACGTTCGTGACGCCGCGCGCGCCGAAGAAAACGAGCATGCGGCGGCTCTGGTGTATGGGGCCGTCGCAAAAGATCCACGCGTCGGCTTTGAGCTTCGCCGCGTCGTCGTGGAGCACCTGCGCCAGGTGCGGTGAGCCGGCTTCTTCCTCGCCCTCGAGGAAGAACTCGAGGTTGATGGAAGGGCTCACGCCTATCGCTTTGAGCGCGTCCAGAGCGGCTACGAATCCGACGATGGCCGCCTTGTCGTCGCCCGAGGAACGGGCGTAGAGGCGCGTTTCCGGCGGAAGCGACGGCGGGAGCGGGTCCCAGGGGATGTCGCGGCCTCCGGCTTCGAGGGGCCCGTCGCGAAGCACCGGAGAAAAGGGCTCGCTCTTCCACGCCGCCGCGTCGACGGGCTGGCCGTCGTAGTGCGCATAGAAGACGACGGTTCTCGTGGCCCCGCGCGCCGGGAGGTCCCCGTAAACGACCGGCGGGGCGCCGGGGTGCCCCAGGAGCTCGGTGCGCACGCCTCGGCTTTCGAGCAGTCTCGCGACCGATTCGGCGTTTCGCCGGATGGCCTGTGTGTTCGACGCCAGATTCGGCATCGCGAGCAGGCCCCGAAACTCGTTCAGGATCTCCGGCTGTCGGGCGGCGACAGCCGTCTGGAGGGCCTTGCGCAGCTCTTCCGGAGATCGAGTGTTCGGGGCACCCGCGAGAATGGCCAGAGGCAGCAGCGCGAACCCCTTCACGGCAGCGGAGCATACCGCCGCGAAGCGGCGCTTAGAGGCAGCTCGAGAGGGTCGCGTCCACAGGACGCGGCAAGCAACTGACAGGGCCAGCAGATCGTGGTCGCCCCTACGGTGCACCGAGCGGCGCGGAGCGCAAATCCTCCCGTTTGCCGGCCGCCGTCGGCCTGTGCTAACTTTCGCGCCCCCGTTCGGCCCCTTCGTCTAACGGTTAGGACGCGGCCCTCTCAAGGCCGAAATACGGGTTCGATTCCCGTAGGGGCTACCACTTCCAGCCGGCTTTGTCGGCGATCGCTGCGTCCTGGGAATTAGCGTCGTGAACGCGGTCAGAACTCGCGTGGCAGGCCCATTCTTTTCAGGCGATCGTCAAATCGCGGATCATCGCGCAGGCCGTCCCAATCCGGTGCGACCGCCAGGTGCACGAGTGCTGGATCGCGGATCGCAATGGCCTGATCGAGGTAGTCGAACGCTTCATCGAGCCGGCCTGCGTCCCCATACAGAACGGCGCGGAAGAATGCCATCTTCAGCAGGATGTCGAAGTCCAGTTGCGGGTTCGTGATCAGATCCACCACGAATCTCCTCACCGCGGAGAGGCCGGCAGTCGCGTACACGTGCTGCATTTCCGCGACGACCTGCTTCAGCACCGCCACCCTCTCTTCGGGAAGACCCCACGCGATGGCCATGCGGATGGTCCAGGCCGCGAATCCATTGATGTCCCCGATCTTCATATAGACGTGGTTAGTGAATTGGCACGCCAGCGCATGCTTCGGGTCGACCTCCAGCGCCCGCCGAGCCCAGACGAGCGTGTCGTCGTACTTCCGCTGATTCCAATACGAGATGGCGATCTGCACCAGAACGCCGGGCGATCGCGGATCGCGCGCGAGCGCCTGTTGCTTCGAACGCAGCCCATCGTCGAGCCGCCCGAGCGCTTCCTGGAGCGACCCATACTGCAGGAGTGCCTCGGTGTGATCCGGATTGATCTCGAGCGCGCGGCGGAGGCTGTACTCCGCCGCTGTCCAGTCCCACTCGCTGAGAAAAAGGACCGTGCCAAGGGCTACCTGCGCGTCCGCCGAGCCGCTGTCCATCGCCAGCGCGCGTAAGGCAGACGCCTTCGCCTCTGCAAACGCTTCCTGGTGCGGCACCGCGTGAGACGCTGCCAGCAGGCACCGTGCGCGCGCCAGTCCGGCGTGCGCCGGCGCATAGGTCGGATCGATCTCGATCGCAGAACGAAAGGCGTCCACGGCGCCCGGCAGTTCGAAAAACGAGCCTGACAACAGGTGAGACCGGCCGCGGCCGACAAGCTCGTAAAGTTCGACGGGTCGCGCCACGGCGCTCGATGCGAATGGCTTCTCGTCCTCCGAATCAAACCTGACTGCCGCGATGAAGCGGTACCCGGACCGCGCCACCGTTTCGATATAGATCGGCCGGTGGGCGTCCTCGCCAAGCGCCTTGCGCAGCGCCGACATGTGAACCGTGAGACCGCCTTCTTCGACGAATGACTCGGGCCAGATCCGCTTCAGCAATTCGTCCTTCGTGACCAGGCGGCCCCGCTGCTGCACCAACGCAACCAGCACATCGTAGGCCTTCGGTGACACGCGGACGACTTCCGCGCCGCGCAGGAGCCGCCGCTCTCGCACGTCGAGCGTGAATTCGTCGAAATGAAATACCTCACTGCTGGTGGCCATCAGATTTCGGCGAATCTTAGCAAGTCCTTAAGGACGCGTCCCGCCCGGGACAGCTGTCATGAACGCGCTTTCAAAGGAGAAGAAATGAGCCTCCAAACGCCGGTCGCCCTCATTCTGATCTTCGGATTCACGGCACTCTCACTGGCACAAGCTCCACCAGAGCCCCCGAAGCCCGGCCCCGAGCACAAGAAGTTGGAGTACTTCGTTGGCACGTGGAAGACGGAAGGCGAGGTTAAGGCCAACCCATATATGCCGGCCGGGAAGAGTGTCGGAACCGTGACATATACATTGGGTCCGGGGGGATTCTTTCTCGAGTGGCGCGGCGAAGGGGACAATTACCCGACGACTCACGGGATCGTCGCCTACGACAGCCATGCGAAGCTCTACACGCAGTTTTACGCGAGCAGTGCCGGACTGATGGGTGGCGGCACAGCGACGGTTGACGGAAACACCTGGACGTGGATGCTCGAAGACAAATGGCTTGGCAACGCATTCAAAGGAAGAACGACCGTCGTCGTCAAATCGGCCTCTCAGTTCACGGTCAAGTATGAATATCTCGACCCGAACGGCCGTTATGTAACCATCACAGAAGGCACCGCCACCAGGGTCGCGCCTTAGAGACGCAGGCACCAGGGGTTCGAAAATGAAGCAGAACCTGGTCCCCGCCCTCGACGCGAAGCGGGCTCGCCTCCCAGATCCCGTCTTGGCGTCGATCCGAACCAGCTTCTCGGCAAACGAAAAGGCCGGCATCCCGAGGGACGCCGGCCCATTTCCGCGAATCGCCTCTGTGCTACTGGCAGAAAACGAGGATTTCGGCCCGCCGATTCTGGAAACGTCCCTTGGCCGTCTTGTTGCTCGCGACGGGATTGGACGCTCCGAGACCCTTCGTCGTGACGTGGTCGGCCGCCGTCGCCCCATGGTCGACGAGCCACTTCTGAACGGCGTCGGCGCGCCGCTCGGAGAGCGGCTGGTTGATCTTGTCGCCTCCGGTCGAATCCGTGTAGCCGTCGACTTCGATCTTGCAGCTCGAGTATTTCTTGACGAACGCCTCGGCCTTCTTGAGGTCCGCGAGGTCGGAGCCGCGGATGTCGGACTTGTTCGTATCGAAGTTGACGTGGATCGTCAGCTTGTCGGTCGGCGTCGGTTTCGACGTCACTTCGACCGTCGCGCTATCCGAGCGGAAGCCGCCCGCGCCGCTGGCGCTGATCGTGTAACGCGTCGTGCTCGTCGGACAAACCTGCCGCGAGCCGTCGGCTCCGACGGAGCCGATGCCCGGCTCGATCGTCACGCTACTCGCGTTCGTGGTGGACCAGGTCAGGTTCGTGCACGCGCCCTGTTCGATCGACGTGGACGCCGCCGAGAGCGAAACCGTCGGAGCGGGCGCCGAGGGCGGCGGGGCCGGAGTCGGCGCCGGAGCAGGCGGCGGAGTCGGCTTGGCCGGGCAGAGAGCGTTCAGCTTCGCCATCGCTTCGGCCGCCAGAGCGTTGGCCTCCTGGGTCTTGCACTGCTGGCAGAGTGAGGCGGCCTGCTGGACCTGTTGTTGTGCCGCCGCGAAATCGTTCGGGCACTGCTTGTCCTTGCCCGCCGCGCGGGCGGCCTCGACCGCCTGCTGAGCGGACTTGACCTCCGCCGTGACGCAACCGACCAGAACCGAAAGAACGCCGAGGAGACCCACCTGCATAAGGGCCTTGAACCTTCGAGCATGCATGACTTCCTCCTGCCGTTGGGGCCTTCTATATCGCAATCCGAGAGGCCGGCTCAAATGGGCGGCCGGGCTTTACGTCGATTTCACACGGCCGAGGGGCCCGCGCCGGCTGGATCGCGGGCGACGCGGAGCGCCGAACCCGGCGTCCGGCGCCTAGGAGGGCTTGATCGCGGGCTGAGGCGCCTTGCCCGGAGAGTACCGGGCCCACCGGAGGATTTCGGGGATCGTCGGCTTCTTGCCGTACATGAGGATCCCGACGCGGTAGATGCGGCCGGCGAACCACGCGAGGCCGGCCGTCGTCGTGAGCATGATCGCGATGCACAGAAAGATCTGCCATGCCGGCGGCTCCGATACGGCCGTCCGCAGAAACATGATCAGAGATGCCGTGAAGGGAAACAGCGAGAAGAACAGCGCCGCGCCGCCGAGAGGATTGTTCATCACCGCGGGGTAGACCGCGATCCCGCCGACGATCATGATCATCGGAATCATCGCGAGCTGCTGGGCTTCCTGGTCGGTGTTGAAGGGCGCGGCGATCATCGTGTAGACGCTGGCGTAGAGGAAGTACCCGAGGATGAAGAAGAGGATGAAGTAGCCGAGCATGGAGATGGGGATGCGCGGTACCCCGAGGTCGCCCCCGCCGACGAGAGCCGCGATTCCAGGCAGCGAAAGGTTCATGGCGACCAGGGACCAGACGAAGTACTGCGTCAGCCCCACGAGACCGATGCCGATGATCTTGCCCGCCATCAGCTCGACCGGCCGCACGGAGGCGACGATGATCTCGACGATGCGGCTCGACTTCTCCTCGATCGTTCCGCGCATCACCTGGTAGCCGTACATGAAGAACGTCGAATACATCAGGATCAGCAGGACGAGGGCGGCGATGATTCCCGCCCCCTTCTCCTCGGAGGTTCCCTTCTCCGTGACTTTGAAGGGCTTCAGGTCGATCCGGGTCTCGAGCTCCTTCGCGAGGTCGGTCGGCAGCCCGCGCGCCGCCATCTTCTGACGCATCCAGATGCGCCCGATCGCGGACTGGAGCTGATTGAGGGCGATGAAATCCGAGACCGTCGTCGAGTAGTACTCGACTTCTTCCTTCTCCAGCTTTTGCCGCTCGAGAATGAGGTAGCCGTTGATCTTCTTTGCGAGGACCTGCTTGCGCAGCTCCTCCTTGGTCGCCGCGAGATCGCCCGCGGGCCGCTGGACGAGCGTCCAGTGGGGGCCCTTGGAGCTCGAGGCGTCTTTCTTCTGTTTGGCCTCGGTGTCGGCCAGCTCTCGGACGAGCGGCGCGAAGAGCTTTCCGGTCTCGTCCACGACCACGATCTGCCGCTCGCCCCCGGTCTTGCGCGAGATCGAGATCTGGATCGCGACGTATCCGAGAAACAGGATCGGGATCAACAGCGTCGCGATCCAGAACGACTTCGTTCGGACTCGCTCCACGTATTCCCGGCGAACGACGGCGAAGGTCTTTCTCCAGTTCATGGGCGCCTCACGCGATGGTCCGGTCTTCGATGCCGGCGCTCCGGACCGCGTCGATGTAGATCTCTTCGAGCTCCGGCTCCTTCTGAGAGAACGAGTCGATGCGGAAGCGGTCGAGGGTCCGGCGCAGGAACTCGCGCCGATCGGTTCCCGGAACGAGACCGACGACGAAGGTCCCGTCCAGCGCCTTGGCGGAGGAAACGCCGGGCAGCGTGCGGACCTCCTCGAGCGACGCGTCCATCGAGATGCGCAGGAGGTCCTGCGAATAGCGGCGCTTGAGCTCCTTGAGCGAGCCCTCCAGGATCTTCTTCGAGCGCGCCATCAGCGTGATTTCGTCGCAGAGCTTCTCGGCCTGCTCGAGGACGTGGGTGCAGAAGATGATCGTCTTGCCCCGCGAACGAAAGTCGAGGAAGTACTCCCTCATCAGTGCCACGTTCAACGGATCGAGACCGGAAAACGGCTCGTCGAGGATCAGGATCTCCGGATCGTGCACGATCGTCGCGATGAACTGGATCTTCTGCTGCATGCCCTTGGAAAGCTCGTCGACCTTCTTGTTGAGCCAGGGCCCCAGCTCCATCTTGTCGAGCCAGCCCGTGATGCGGCGTTTCGCCTCCTCGCGCCCGACTTCCTTTATGGCCGCCAGGAAGTAGAGGTGGTCGATGACCTTCATCTTGCGGTAGAGCCCGCGCTCCTCGGGGAGATAGCCGATGCGGTTTTGCATCTCGCGGTTCATCGGCTCGCCGAGGATCCGGATCTCGCCCGAGTCCGGGGCCGTGATGTTCATGATCATCCGGATGCTCGTCGTCTTGCCCGCGCCGTTGGGCCCGAGCAATCCGAACATCGCGCCTTTCGGCACGGCGAGCGAGAGGTTGTCCACCGCCCGGAACTTGCCGAACGACTTCGAGACGTCCGTCAGAACGATCGCGTTTTCCATCGGCTTGCCGATTATTACGAATTCCTTGGGTTGATGTTATGGCGTCGGACTTGTCTGGCGGAGAGGGTGGGACAAGCGCCGGTTTTCGGCTGGCGACGGCTGGTGCCAAAGGCCGTCCTCGAGTGGTTGGCTAGAACCCGCCCGTTCGAATCCCGGCGAATCTTCGCTTCCGCCGGGATTTGGCGGAAAGGTTGCGATTCGAAACCATTAGATGGTAGAAGCCCACACGCGGAATCCGCAAGACTCAGGAAAAAAAGGAGTTTCTGGCCTTCTTGGGGCCACAGATGATCTGAGTCGGTGACGGGAGACCCCCAGTAGCGCATGTGACCCAGGGTTTCCGTAGTGCTAGGCTGGGCGTGCGTGGTCGACTCGATCTGGCTGCATGGCAGCGGTCATCTCCTCCAGAGGGAACGTGCGCCGCCGCGCCAGCTGCATTCGGCGCAACTGATGTTCAACCGAACATTTGAGAGGTGTGCGCGTGGCTCACAAAATACGGACAACCCTGCTTATCTTCGGCCTCGCCTTGGTGCTCGTGAAACCATCGAGTGCAATTGATGCATGTGCGCCGTATCAGTGCTTCGACCAAAACTCCGATCAGTCGGATCAGTCGGTGTGGTGCTGCGTTAGCTATGAGGAGTGCCCCTTCGATTTCTGCGTCAACCAACCGGGAAGCGGCATGAATTGCTGCCAGTACTGGTATCCCTGCTGTACAGAGGAGCCCGACTGCCATCCTCGCCGGGGCGATCAAGCGTGGGCTGATGCTTGCCTCCCCGATGACTAGCCGATCAGGAGACGTCTAATGAATCTTGTACGTAGAATCGCCTACATCTCGTTGAGCCTTCTGGCGATCGGAGTAGCCGAGGCCTTCGCTCAGGAGCTCCAACTAATCAGTCGTGACGTGTCACAGCCGGCTAGCACGAGCGCCGTCGACGTCCTCCGCGGTACGGTCATTCGCGCCGAGGCGTTGGGGGATTCCAGCGTCGTGATCTTCCCGGCGCCGCAGTCCACCGACGTGCGCGAGCTTCGGGCCGCTATCATCGACCGCTCTGGCGTCGTCACCCAGTTAGCGGCGTCCCAGTGGGTAGCGGCTTCGCAGCGTGCGACGAGCGACCTCGGTCAGATTTACTCCGCCGCCCTGTCACCAGATGGTCAAAGGCTTGCGGTCGTGATCGGCTGGATTCCGCCGACCGGCGGCAGCAGAAATGGCATCGCCTGGCTGGATCGCGATCCGCGGGCGGCCAAGGAGGTCTGGCACCTGACTCGAGTGACGACGGCTCCGGACGCCATTCGTGAGCCGATGTGGGTTTCTCCGAATCAGCTGGTTGTGGTTGCATTTCGTCCGGATGAAACAGGGCGGACCGGCGCGAATTACCTCCGAGTTGTCAATGCCGACGGTACCGACAGCGACGAAGTGCCCTTGACCGAGCCAGTGTCCCCCAGGTCCTTAGCTGCGAACGATCAGCTGACGATACGGCTAACTACGGCAGGCCCCAACTCCCTCTGCGCCTATGACGGAATGTCCAACTCGGTTTCGTTCTTCAGTGTCCAAATCGGGAGCCGCAGCGTTAACCTGATGCTGAAATCCAGGCGCAATCTCCCAGCAGCGGCTGAACTGGCTAAAGTAGGTCCCAGGATAACCACTCTAAAGGCCTTTCCGGACGAGCGTGTCATTGTGGTTCGTAATGCCCTACTTGCCGACGGGAAGCCCGCCGCGGTGGCGACTCTTTACCCCCCTTCAGGCGATCCGAGATCGATCGAGATCGGATCCCCATGGAATGCCGCCTACTTTTCGAACGGCGAGCTTGTAGGGATTCGGACCGATGCAACGGGAATGGTATTGATGGACTCAGTCGTGCTGAAATCGCAGTAGGTCCAGGCGGACCGCCATCACCGAACAGCGAGCTCCAGCGAAGTTGTCGAGCTGTCGATGGAAACCGTGATGGCGGTCCGCATCTCCGAAGTGAGAGCGTCTAGGCTCCGTTGGATTGAGATCAGTTCTTTTGCTTGGCGATCAACGGCCATCGCGAGGGCGACCACATTTCGCTGCAGTGGTACCAGCTCTCCAAAAAGTCGAGTGCGAAGAGCGGGTGCAGCGGAGGAAAGCACATTCTGACCTAGCTGCTGCGCAAGATTCGTCAGCACAGTATCCACAGGTTCGCCGAGAGCTTCGCCCTCATGAGCGACACGGTCCGCGGCTGCGAGGCCTTCCTGAGCCACGCTGATAGAAGCCCCGCCACTCCCTATTTCAGCCACCGCCTTAGACGCTAGTCTTAAAATTCGTGACCTTCTCGTTAGGTCCGAAAGTGATCGGCGGAGCTGCTCCTCGTGAGTGTTGATCGCGTCTTTAAGGTCTTCAAGCGACTGCGACGTAGGTGGCTGCTGCGCCAGCGAAGGCGTTGAGGCAGATAGCGTGAAACCGAGTATCATTGCCGAAAAATAACGCATAAGAGCGACCTCCGACTTCATTATCTAAGAGTCCTGCGCCGCACTCTCGACAGGCGTAAGACGCCCGGTAATATGGCCGATGGTCCGGAGTCCTCAGGCGATATGAGCCCGCCGACCAGGCCCAGATGGTGCGCCGGGCCATTGGGCGTTTTGAGCGCCTACCCATATCCAGGCCAACATGTGGCCGGCATCAAGCGGTTCGAAACGGCCCGAGGTAGCACCGCAGGCCGAACGCAATCACCCATGCGCTATGCAGTAGGAATCTGAGAGATCGAGCCACTCAAGGTCCAGTGGGCACTCTCAGCAACAAGCCCGCGACTCAGAAAAGAATGTGATTTCGCTCGGGAATTTGGCGGAGAGGGTGGGATTCGAACCCACGGAACCCTTTCGGGCTCACCGGTTTTCGAGACCGGCCTGATCAACCGCTCCAGCACCTCTCCGGTCGGTCGGGAGCGCGAATCCTAGCCGATTCGTGCGCGGTTGTCAGTTCGAGGAAGCGGCGACATCGAGCGCGGCTGGGGCGCGATGCGAGTTGCCGCCGGCCTTCGGCCGGCGTCGCCTACTGCCGGGAGTCTGCCGTTGGTGGTCGGCTCGAGACCGGCCTGATCAACCACTCCAGCACCTCTCCGGTCGGTCGGGAGCGCGAATCCTAGCCGATTCGTGGGCGGTTGTCAGTTCGCGTGAAGCGGCGACATCGAGCGCGGCTGGGGCGCGATGCGAGTTGCCGCCGGCCTTCGGCGGCGTCGCCTGCTGCCGGGGGTCTGCCGTTGGTGGTCGGCTCGAGACCGGCCTGATCAACCACTCCAGCACCTCTCCGGTCGGTCGGGAGCGCGAATCCTGGCCGATTCCGGACTCGATCGTCAGGTGCCCACGCGTGAAGACCGCGCGGACGCCCAATGTCCGGCCAGGGGTTCGAGGTTCATAATGAGGCATGGTTTGGAGGATCCGAGTCGCGATTCTCGCCCTCGTCGCGGTCGGCTCGATGTCGGTTGGATCCGCGATCGCTCTTTCGCGGGCTTGTTGCTCGATCGACTGCGAAAAATGCCCGATCGTGTTCTGCAGGGACTCGAGCGCCGACACGCCACGCCAGTTCGTGTCGGTGGCCCCCCCGACGCCCCTGCTGCTCCTCGGAGGGTGGCTTCGGGCGGGGCTCAGGACGCTGCCTTTCGGCCCGGGAGCGAATTTCCTGTCCGCGGGCTTCGTCCGTCCGATGAGGAATTGATCGAACCCGGCGTGCCCGGAACGATCAACGAATTTCACAGGAGTCCTCTCATGAAAAGACTTTTCGTGCTTCTTTCGATTGCGTTCATTCTGGCCGCGTCGGCTCTCGCCTCGAGCGCGTCGAGCCTCGTCTGCGAGAAGACCGGCGTCGTCGTCGATTCGTGCTGCTGCGTGGTGCAGGACGGAAAGATGATCTGCACCCTCACGGGCGAGGTCGTCTCCTCCTGCTGCTGCTCGGTGACCTAGATTCGTTTCGAGGGCGCCGGCCGCCGGGCTGGCGCCCCTTTTCGAGCAGGAAAAACCGGTCGATCTACGCGACTTCGCGCGACGCGATCTCGTACCGGAACTTGTCCGCGTCGAAGGGATCGATTCGCCCGCGCGCCGTCTCGGCCTGCGGGTACATGAAGTAGTTGACGGGTGCCCCCTTCGATCCCGGCAGCGCCACGTCGTGGCCGCAGTTGTAGGCGATCCAGTTCATCTCCCACGTGCCGAACAGCCGTTGCCGCGCCCTTTTCACGATCTCGTCGTCGAGCGCGCGATTTCCCGGAGGCTCTTCCAGGACGACTTTGCGTACGTCGGCGGGATCCACCGGGACCCAGCCGTAGGCCTCGAGCCAGACTTCGGTCCACCTCCCGAGGGGTCGAGAGTCACCCTGATGCCTCTCGCACGCCCACCGCCAGCCTATGACCGGTCCCGCCCTGAAAAAAGCCTCGTTTTTCGTCTCCATGCCGCCGGGGCGGGAGGCGATACTCTCGATCGGCCTGGCGAGTTCCTTGCAGCACGGTGAACCAAACGAGGAGGCCCCGAAATGGATCGAGCTCGAGCGGTCACTCACTTCCTCCTGCGGGTCGTCGCGGGGTTTCTGTTTCTCCTGCACGGAGGCCAGAAGCTGTGGGCCTGGTTCGGCGGGATGCCCCCGAACGGCTCGGCGGCGGCGATGTTCACGGAACCCTGGTTCGGCGGCGCCATCGAATTCTTCGGAGGCCTGCTGATCCTGATCGGGCTCTGGACCCGCCCGGCGGCGTTCATCGGCTCAGGAGAAATGGCGGTGGCCTACTTCCAGGCGCACCAGCCCCATGGGTTGCTTCCGGTTCAGAACCATGGGGAGCTGGCGGTTCTCTACTGCTTCATCTTTCTCTTCCTGGCCGCGCACGGCGCCGGGGTGTGGAGCGTCGACGCCGCGCTGTCGCGCGGGCGCCCGCCACGATAGGCGGGCCCACCGCGCCGGGCCGGCCGTTCGTCACTGGAAGAAGAGCCCGAGGGCCTTGGCGAGAAACACCGCCATCTGTCCGCGGGTCACGGGCGCGTCGGGGCAGTAGTTGCCCCCGCCGCAGCCACCCGTGATCCCGGCGGCCGCCAGCGCCTCGATGAACTGAAAGTACGGGTGGCCCGCCGGCACGTCGTTGAACCGGGCGACGGCGGGGGGCGGGCTGACCTCCAACCGATAGCCCAGGACGACTCCGGCGATCGACTCGCTGCCGTCTCCGATGTTGTTGTAGAAGACGAGGTGATAGCCGTTGCGATAGTTGTCCACGGTGATTCCCAGGGCCGACACGTCCGCGTACGCGTTCGAACAGCCGCCGTACTCGGAGTAGAGAAACGGCGTGGTCGCCACCACGTAGCCTTCGAAGTTGGACACGGCGAGCACGAGGTATGACCTGTTGGAGAACTGGTTGAGGTCGCAGAAGTCGAACTCGATCGACGTGATCAAGGCGCCCGACGGGAGCGTAAGAGGGGCCGCGAGGGACGAGTCGCCCGCGCCATAGCGCGTGACGAACCCGGCGATTCCGCCCGTGCCGGTCGTATAGGGGCCGTCGCTCGGATTGAGCGCCTGAAACGCCACCGCGGGGACGTGGATGAATGACTCGAGGAAGGTGCCGTAGGTGTCGGGTCGGGGGCGGGCGTGGGCGGTGCCCGACGCGACGAAGGCGAGCAGCAGAACGAGGGGCGGCCGGCGCCGTGTGCTCATCGAAGGGTCTCCTTCGGTCCTCGATGTTAGGGCGGCCGGTCGGGACCGCGGTACCGCATGAAAATGCGGTGGTCCGAGCGACCGGAGGGCGAAGCGAACGGGCGGTCAGCCCCCCCGTTTCGCCCGGAAGAACTGTCGGAGTAGTTCGGCCGACTCTTCGCCGAGCAATCCTCCCTCGACCTCGCACCGATGGTTCAGGCGCGCGTCGCGCGGGATATCGCCGAGGCTGCCGCAGTACCCGGCCTTCGGATCGGCGCAGCCGAAGACGACTCGGGCGACGCGGGCGTTGACGGCCGCCCCGGCGCACATCGGACACGGCTCCACGGTCGCGTAGAGGGTCGCGCCGTCCAGCCGCCAGGTGCCCGAATCCGCGGCCGCCTCCCGGATGGCCTCGATCTCGGCGTGGTGGGTGGGGTCGGCCAGCCGTTCGCGCCGGTTGCGCCCCCGGCCGACCAGCCGTCCCTCCCGGACGACCACGGCTCCGATCGGGACCTCCTGTTCGGCATAGGCGATGCGGGCGAAGGCCAGGGCCTCGGCCATGAATTGCGCGTCGGCGGGGGAGAAGCTCATCGTCGCGGTCGTAAGTGGTGCGCCCAGAGGGAGTCGAACCCCCAACCTCCTGATCCGTAGTCAGACGCTCTATCCAATTGAGCTATGGGCGCAGGGGGCGTGAGGCTAACCAAAACCGTCCCCGTTTTCAACGACCTCCGGGGTCTTCCCGGAACTTTCGGCCCCCCGGTCCGTAGAAAAGATACGCTGGAAGGCTGCGTTACGGCCGGAGGTTCTCGGTATGTCGAAGAAGACCAAAGTCATCGTGGGCCTCGGGGCGGCCGTCATCGTCGTGGGGGCTCTGACCGCCTTCATCCGCAGCCGGGACAAGGACCTTCCCCGCGTCACGACCGCCAAGGTAGACAAGCTCGACCTGGTCTCCAAGGTCACGGCCAACGGGAAGATCCAGGCCAGGAACAAGGTGGACATGTCCGCCCTCGTCATGGGCCAGATCGTCAATCTGGCCGTCAAGGAGGGCGACCACGTCAAGAAGGGCCAGCTGCTCCTGCAGATCGACCGGGTCCAGCTCGCCGCCCAGGCCCAGGGCCGCGAGGCGAGCCTGGCGGCCATGCGGCACGACCTCGACGCCGCCCGCGCCAATGCCGAGCAGGCCCGCGCCGACTACGAGCGGGCCAAGCAGAACTTCGCCGCCAAGATTCTCGCCGAGGCGGATTACCAGAAGGCCAAGTCGAGCCTGGATGCCGCCGAGGCGACCCTCGCGGCGACCGAACAGCGCATGAACTCGACCTCGGCCGACCTCGTCGCCAGCCGCGACTCCCTGTCGAAGACGACCGTCACCTCGCCGCTCAACGGAATCGTGACCTCGCTTCCGATCAAGGAAGGCGAAGTCACCGTCGTCGGCACGATGAACAACGCCGGCACCGAGCTCATGACCGTCTCCGACATGGCGGAAGTCGAGGCCGTCATGATGGTCGACGAGACCTCCGTGCCGCAGGTGAAGATCGGACAGAAGGCCTCCCTCTCGATCGACGCCTACCCGAACCGCAAGTTCTCGGGGACGGTGACGGAGGTGGGCTCCTCGCCGATTCCGAAGAACGATCCGGACCTGGAGACCCTCGTCGCCAACTCGGAGGCGATCAACTTCAAGGTCAAGATCCGGCTCGACGAGCCGCCCGACACGATTCGCCCCGGCTTCTCGGTCACGGCCGACATCGTGACGGGCCACGCGGACGGCGCGTCGGCGATCCCGATTCAGGCCCTCGTCGTCCGCGACGTTCCCTCGAAGGACAAGAAGCCTTCGGCGAGCTCCCGGCCCGAGACCGAGGAGGGCGTCTACGTCGTCAAGAACGGCAAGCTCGAGTTCGACAAGGTCGAGACCGGGATCGCCGGCGAGCTGATGATCCAGCTCACGAAGGGCCCCGCCGTCGGACAGGACATCGTCACGGGACCCTTCAAGGTGCTGCGTCAGGTCAAGGAAGGCGACCGCGTCCTCGTGGAGAAGGAAGGCGGCGGCGACAAGGGCGCCGGATCGAAGAAGGCATGACGACCTCCGAGCTCTTCCGCGTCTCGTCCGCCGCGCTGACGCGGCACAAGCTGCGGGCGTTCCTGACCCTGCTCGGCGTGATCATCGGCGTGGCCACGGTCGTCGGGGTCGTCTCGGTGATCTCGGGACTGAACACCTACGTCAAGGACAAGGTCATCGGCCTCAACCCCGACATCGTCATCTTCGACAAGTACGGGATCATCACGAGCCGCGAGGAGTGGCTGATGGCGCGCAAGCGCCGGGACCTGACCCTGACCGACATGGAGGTCGTTCGGCGAGAGTGCCGCCGGTGCCAGGAAGTCGGGGCCCGCGGCGAGCGCCGCCGCGGACTCAAGTACGGCTCGCACGAGCTGCCCGAGGTCGAAATCCAGGGCCACACGCCGAACATGAGCGCGGCCATGAGTTTCGACATCAACAACGGCCGCTATTTCACCGAAACCGAGTACAACGAGTCCGCCCCGGTCGCGGTGATCGGCTGGGATGTTCAGGACGAGCTCTTCCCGAACCTGGATCCGATCGGCCGGACCATGAAGATCGACGGCTATCCGGTCCGGATCATCGGAACACTCAAGAAGCAGGGCTCGGTCATGGGGCAGAGCCAGGACAACGTGGTGTACGTCCCGCTGACGCTGTACCACAAGCACATCGCCCCGGATGACGACATCGGGATCTTCATCAAGCCCAAGGGCGGCGTCGAGGCCGTCGCGGCCACGACCGACGAAGTGCGCACGATCCTGCGCTCCCTGCGCAAGACCGGCTACAACGCCGACGATCCCTTCGGCCTCGTCACCGCAGACCTGCTCCAGTCGCTCTGGCGGAACATCTCGGCCGGCGCCTTCCTGCTGATGTTCTTCATCTCCGGGATCTCGCTCGTCGTCGGAGCGATCGTGATCGCCAACATCATGTTCGTGTCGGTCGTCGAGCGCACGAAGGAGATCGGCGTCCGCCGGGCGCTCGGCGCGCGCAAGAAGGACATCCGCCGGCAGTTCCTCCTGGAGGCGGCGATGCTCTCGTCGGTCGGCGGCGTGATCGGCGTGATCTTCGGCGCGCTGATCGCGCTCGCCGTCAAGCAGGTTTTTCCCGCCGAGGTCCGGCTCTCCTTCGTCGTCCTCGGCATCGGCGTGGCGACCGTGACGGGTCTTCTCGCCGGCTGGATTCCCTCGAGCCAGGCGAGCAAGCTGCCGCCGGTCGAGGCGCTGCGCTACGAGTAGGGCGCGATGTCCTCGCTGATCTCCCACCTTCGCCGCGGCTTCGGAGAAAACGTCCGGTTCGCGATGCTCGCCGTGCGGGCCCACAAGCTGCGCGCGGGGCTGACGATTCTCGGGATCGTCGTGGGGGTGGCGACCGTCATCGCGATGGTATCGATCGTCAACGGCTTCAACAACAACATGATCCGGCAGTTCCAGGACTACGGCGCGACCCTGGTCCAGTTCCAGAAGTTCTCGATGCGGTTCGGCCCGGGCCACCGCTCGCAGGCCGAGCGCAACCGCAAGGACCTCACGCTCGATGATGCCCTGGCCCTCAAGGCGAAGATCCCCGAGATTCGCGGCGTCTCCCCCGAGCGGTACCTGTTCGACGGCACGACGCCGATGCTCAAGTATCGGGACAAGGAGTCGAACGCTCCCGAGGTCGTCGGCGCCTACCCGGACTACACCCTCGCGAACAACCACTTCGTTCAGCTGGGGCGCTTCATCACGGATGCGGACATCGAGCATGCCACGCCGGTGTGCGTCATCGGCTCGGACATCATGAAGGCCCTGTTTCCCCGAGAGAGCCCCCTCGACAAGACGGTCGAGATGAACGGCTGGAAGTACACGGTCGTCGGCGTCATGGACGACAAGGGCGGCTTCTTCGGCGGGTCGAACAACCAGTGGTTCATCATTCCGTTCAGCGCCTTCGACCGGCAGTTCCCGCAGATCAAGGCGAGCCACGGCGACACGATCCACATCGCGACCGTTCCCTACCGGCCGGACCAGGTCTCGGCCGTGATCGAGAAGGGCCGGGCGCTGCTGCGGCTGCGCCGGGGAGTGCCGTTCAACGCCGACGACGACTTCTACATCATGACGCCGGACCAGATGATCGAGAGCTTCCAGGGGATCACGCGGGGGATCACGGGCGCGATGGTGTTCATCGCGTTCATCTCGCTTCTGATCGGCGGTGTCGGCGTCATGAACATCATGCTCGTCTCCGTCACGGAGCGGACGCGCGAAATCGGCGTGCGGAAGGCGGTCGGCGCGTTCCGGCGCGACATCGTCCTGCAGTTTTTGACCGAGGCGACGACGCTCGCGCTGCTCGGCGGCATCATCGGCGTCATCGTCGGGATCGCCGTGCCCGCGGCGATCAAGGCGGTGTTCTCGGCGCTTCCGGCGGAGACTCCGTTCTGGGCGATCTTCGTCGGCCTGCTCGTCTCGATGTCGGTCGGCGTGTTCTTCGGCCTCTATCCGGCCGTCAAGGCGTCCCGCCTCGATCCGATCGAAGCCCTCCGTTACGAGTAAGAGTTTCGACTAGAATCGCGGCGCGTTGATCCTCGCCGCCGGTTCCAAGCTCGGGCCTTACGAGATCCTGTCGCCGCTCGGCGCCGGAGGAATGGGCGAGGTCTACCGGGCGAGGGATCCTCGGCTCGGCCGCGAGGTCGCGATCAAGGTGCTCCCCGCGTCCTTTTCGCAGGATGCCGACCGGCTCAAGCGCTTCGAGCAGGAAGCGCGCTCGGCCTCCGCGCTGAACCACCCGAACATCGTCACGATCCACGAGATCGGCTCCTTCGACGGGGCGTCCTACATCGCGATGGAGCTGGTGGACGGCCTCAGCCTGCGCGAGATGCTGGCGTCCGGGCCGCTTTCGACGAAGAAGCTGCTCGACGTCGGGGTGCAGACGGCGGAGGCGCTCGCCAAGGCGCACGGCGCCGGGATCGTGCATCGGGATCTGAAGCCCGAGAACATCGTGGTCTCGAAGGACGGCTTCGCGAAGCTGCTCGACTTCGGTCTCGCGAAGACCTTCGTCGCGCCGGCGGGAGACGTTTCGGGCGCGCCCACGATCGCGCCGCAGGAGACGCAGCCGGGCACGGTCATGGGCACGGTCGGCTATATGTCGCCCGAGCAGGCGAGCGGACGGCCGGTGGACTTCCGATCCGACCAGTTTTCCTTCGGCTCGATCCTGTATGAGATGGCGACGGGCAAGCGCGCGTTCCAGAAGGGAACCGGGGCGCAGACGCTCGCGGCGATCATCCAGGACGAGCCGGAGCCGGTGATCCAGCTCAATCCGCGCGCCCCGGCGCCGCTGCGCTGGATCGTCGAGCGGTGCCTCGCCAAGGAGCCCGACGAGCGCTACGCTTCGACGCGCGACCTCGCGCGCGACCTGAAGAGCGTCCGCGAGCACCTCGGCGAGGTCACCACGTCGGCCTCGGGCGGAACCTCCGTCGTCGAGCCGGCGCGCCGCCGGTCGCTCGCGCTGCCGCTCGCGATCGTCGGGATCCTGCTCGCCGCGGCGGTGGGTCTGCTTCTCGGACGGCGGACGACCGGCGTGGCGCAGCCGCACTTTCAGCGGCTGACCTTCCAGCGCGGCAACGTGCTCGACGCGCGCTTCGGTCCCGACGGCCAGACCGTCTACTACTCCGCGGCGTGGGAGGGCGCGGCCCCGCGCGTCTTTTCGCTCCGCCCCGGATCGCCGGAATCGGCGGCGCTGACGCTGCCGCCGGCCGCGCTGCTCGGTCTCTCGTCGTCGGGCGAGTTCGCGATCCAGCTCGACGCGACGCCGGCGCCGACCGGGTTCGGGTTCGTCGGGACGCTCGCCCGGGCGCCGCTGACGGGAGGCTCGCCCAAGGAGATCCTCCAGTCGGTCACTTACGCGGCGTGGGCGCCCGGCGGCTCCGAGCTCGCCGTCGTGCACCGCGTCGAGGGCAAGGATCGGCTCGAGTTCCCGATCGGAAAGGTCCTCTTCGAGACGGCCGGCTGGATCCAGGGACCCCGCTTCTCGCCGGACGGAAGCACGATCGCGTTTCTTCACCACCCGGGGGCCGGCGACGACGGGTCGGTCCAGATCGTCGACCGCGCCGGAAAGAAGACGGAGCTCGCGGCCGGCTGGTCCACGGTCCAGGGGCTGGCATGGTCCGGCGGCGGGGAAGTCTGGTTCACGGCTGCCCGCCAGGGAATCGAGCGGGAGATCTGGGCGGTGACGACCGCGGGGAAGCTCCGGCTCGTCCGAACGATGCAGGGGACTCCGGCGCTCCTGGACCTGTCCGGGACGAACGCGCTCGTGACGGAAGACGACTATCGTTCCGGCGCCTTTGCCCTCGTTGCCGGCGAGAACTCGACGCGGGATCTCGGCTGGTTCGACTGGCAGAGCGATCGCGCGCTCTCGTCGGACGGGAAGCTCTTTCTCTTCGATGAGTCGGGCGAGGGCGGGGGTGTGAACGGATCGGTCTACCTGCGCGGCACCGACGGGTCGCCGGCGCTGCGCCTGGGGGACGGCGTCGGCGTCGCCCTCACGCCGGACTCGGCCTGGGCCCTGACCCGATTGCCGGCGAGCGAGCAGTTCGTCCTCGTGCCGGTCAAGGCCGGCCAGCCGAGGACCTTCCCGAAGGACTCCTTCGGCAACACTCCTTACGGGGCCTTCTTTCCGGACGGCAAGCGGTTCGCCTTCGTCGCCGCCGCACCGGGCCGCGCGTCGCGCCTCTACGTGCAGTCCATCGACGGGGGTCCGGCCAAACCCGTCAGCGCCGAGGGGCTCGAGCAGTCCCGGATCTTCGTTTCGCCCGACGGCCGCTTCGTAGCCGCGATCGGGCCCGACCTGAAGATTCATCTTTATCCGGCGGACGGCGGCGCGGCGGTCGACCTCCACGGGTCGGAATCCGGCGACATACCGTCGGGCTGGACGGCCGACGGCAGGAGTCTCTACGTCTCTTCCCAAGCCGGACAGGCGTGCCGGCTCGACCTGATCGACGTCGCCACGGGACGCCGCACGCACGTCCGGGACCTCGCCGTGAGCGACGCCGCCGGTATCGTCGCGGTCGGGTCCGCTCGTGTCGTGCCCGACGGCCGGGTCATCGTCGGAAACTTCACGCGCATCCTCTCGACGCTGTACAAGGTGGTCGACCTCCAGTGACCCTCGCGGCGGGAGCCCATCTCGGACCGTACGAGATCGTCGCGCCGATCGGCTCGGGCGGCATGGGCGAGGTCTACCGGGCGCGCGACGAGAGGCTCAAGCGCGACGTCGCCGTGAAGGTCCTGCCCGCGACGTACTCGCAGGATGCCGATCGCCTGCGGCGTTTCGAGCAGGAGGCGCAGGCCGCGGGGGGACTGAACCACCCGAACATCACGGCGGTCTACGACCTCGGGTCGCACGACGGTGCGCCGTACATCGTCACCGAGCTGCTCGAGGGGGAGACGCTGCGGGCGCGGCTCTCGGGCGGTGTCATTGCGGTGCGCAAGGCGACGGACTACGCGGTGCAGATCGCCAAGGGCCTCGCCGCGGCGCACGAGAAGGGGATCATCCACCGGGATTTAAAGCCCGAGAACCTGTTTCTGACCAACGACGGCCGCGTGAAGATCCTCGACTTCGGCCTCGCGAAGCTGACGCAGATCGAGGCGAGCGGACCGCAGACGAACCTGCCGACGGCCACGGGGACGGAGCCGGGCGTCGTGATGGGAACGCTCGGCTACATGTCGCCCGAGCAGGTGAAGGGGAAGGCCGCGGACCAGCGATCGGACCTCTTTGCGTTCGGGGCGATCCTGTACGAGATGCTGTCTGGGCAGCGGGCGTTCCACCGGGACTCGGCGGCGGAGACGATGTCGGCGATCCTGAGGGAGGAGCCGCCGGACTTATCCGCCACGAACAGGACGGTGCAGCCGGGGCTCGAGCGGATCGTGCGGCACTGCCTGGAGAAGAATCCGGAGGAGCGGTTCTACTCCGCGCGCGACGTCGCTTTCGACCTGGAGGCCCTCTCCGGCCTCTCGGCGCCCCAGACGGCTTCGACGGCGGGAGTCGCGCGCCGGCGCGCCGCCCTGCCCCTCGCGGCCGCTGTGCTCGCGATCGTGGCGGCCGGAATCACCGGCTACTGGCTCCGCGCGCGCCAGGCGCCGCCGCCGTCGCCGCTCTTTCACCAGCTCACGTTCCGGCGCGGCTCGCTCTGGACGGCCCGCTTCGGATCGGACGGGAAGACCGTCCTCTACTCCGCGGCGTGGGACGCGGGAAGGACCGAGATCTTCGTCGGCCGGGCGGACAGTCCCGAGGCGAGGCCCTTCGGGCTCGTGGATGCGGACGTGCTCGCCGTGTCTCCCTCGGGAGAGGTCGCCGTCGCGTTGCACGCGGCCCGCGCCGGCCCGTTCGTGCGCAGCGGAACCCTCGCCCGCGTGGCGGCCACGGGCGGCGGCGCTCCTCGCGAGGTCCTCGAGGGCGTGGAATTCGCCGACTTTCCGCCGGATGGCAAGGACATCGCGATCATCCGGAAGCTGGCGGGAAAGTACCGGCTGGAGTATCCGGCCGGAAAAATCCTCTACGAGACGGCGGGCTGGATCGGCAATCCGCGCTTTTCGCCGCGCGGCGATTGGATCGCATTCGTGGATCACCCGACGCCCAACGACGACGGCGGGTTGGTGGCCGTCATCGATCTGGCGGGCAAGAAGACGCCCCTGACGCCGTTGTATGCCTCCGCGAACGGGCTTGCCTGGTCCCCGGACGGCTCGGAGATCTGGTTCGCGGCCGCGGAAGTCGGTGGCAACCGGTACCTGCAGGCGGCGACGCTCTCGGGAAAGCGGCGAGTCCTCTTTCGCGGCACCGGTGCGCTGACGCTCGCCGACGTCTCGCGCGACGGCCGCGTGCTCGTGTCGCACGACCTGAATCGCGTGGGCGCCATCGCGCAGCCGCCGGGCGAGACGCGCGAGCGGGACCTGTCCTGGTTCGACTGGAGCCTGCTGGCCGACCTGTCGCGCGACGGCCGGACCATCCTCTTCACCGAATCGGGAGAAGGCGGCGGAGCCGGGTACTCGGTGTACCTGCGCCCGACGGATGGGACGGCGGCCGTGCGGCTCGGGGAGGGGAACGCTCTGGCCATCTCGCCGGACGGCAAGCAGGTCTTCGCGTCGCTGCATCCCCAGGGGGACCGGCAGCTCGTCTCCTATCCGACCGGACCGGGCGAATCGAAGGCCTATCCGCTCTCGGGCCTGGGTGTGGGCGCGGCGGCATGGTTTCCGGACGGGCGGCGCTTCCTGATGGTCGCGCGCGAGCCCGGGCACCGGAGCCGTGTCTTTCTCGTGGATGGAGAGGGGCGCCAGCCGAGGCCGGTCACGCCGGAAGGAACGAGCTTTGCTCCCCGCATCATCGATGACCGGCGTTTCACCGTCCGGCTCGACGACGGGCGCCGCGTCGTCTACCAGGTCGACGGCGGCGAACCCGTTCCGCTCCCCGGCATCGGTCCGACCGACTCGATCATCGGCGTCGCGGCCCGCCAGGGCTGGGTCTACGTCCTGCGCGGAGGCGGCACGCTTCCGGCGCACATCGTCCTCGTCGAGATGGCCACGGGGCACGAGGAGCCGTGGAAGGACATCGTGCCGGCCGATCCGACCGGGGTCGTCGGGCTCTTCGGCATTCGCGTCTCTCCCGACGGCGGGAGCTACGCCTACTCCTACGGCCGGACGCTGTCGAGCCTCTACGTCGTCGACGGCGTGCGGTGACTCGCGCGTCGGCGCGGGTCATCCCCAGGAGCCCTTCGACTGCGCTCAGGGCAGGCTCCGCGGCGAGGGATCCCGCCTTTCGATCAGGCGAGGCTCGTCGAGCTCGGGATGCCACGCTGCGCTCGGCATGACGGCCTGAAGGACCCGGCGCCAGCGATGCCTACAGGTACAGCTTCCAGAACTCGAGCATCTTTTCGAAGAGGTGGATGCGCGCGGGCCGGTCCTCGATCGTGTGCTTGCGCATCGGGTAGACCATCAGGTCGAATGGCTTGTCCGCCGCAACGAGCTCGTCGATGAACGCCCACTCGTTCTGGGGATGCACGTTGTCGTCGCCCGAGCCGAAGGCGAGCATCAGCCGGCCGTGCAGGTCCTTCGCGCGCGGAATCAGCGAGAAGTGCGCGTAGCCCTCCGGGTTGTCCGCCGGCGTCTTCATGTAGGTCTCGGTGAACTTCGTGTCGTAGAAGTGCCAGTCGGTGACGGGGGCCACCGCGATGCCGGCCTTGAACTCCTGCGAGCGCGTCATGACGAGGAGCGTATCGGTGCCGCCGCCCGACCAGCCCCAGACGCCGACGCGCTCCGCATCGACGAACGGCTGGGTCTTCAGCCACCGCACGCCGGCGACGATGTCGGAGAGCTCGCCGTCGGTCATCATCTTCCGCACGATCGCGTTCTCGAGCGTCTTGCTCCAGCCGGTGGCGCTGCGGGGATCGACCGAGAAGACGACGTAGCCGCGTGACGCGAGGACCTGGTCGAAGAGGGCGTTGCCGGCGAACGAGTAGTCCCAGGAATCGTTGACGGTCGGGGCTCCGGGGCCGCCGTAGATGTACACGATCGCGGGATACTTCTTCGACGGATCGAAGCCGCGCGGCTTCAGGATGCGGGCGGGAAGCGCGAAGCCGTCCGGTGCGGGAATCGTGAAGAGCTCGGCCTTCGCGAAGCCGAACCCCGCCAGCGGGGCGGTCCGGGCCGAGGCGAGGACGGCGATCGGCTTTCCGCTCGCGTCGCGCAGCGTCAGCGCGGGCGGCGTGTCGTGGCTCGAGTGTTCGTCGAGATAGAAGCGTCGGTCCGGGCTCATCGCGACGACGTGCGTGCCGTCTTCGCGCGTGATCCGCTCCATGCCCGTGCCGTCCAGACGGATCCGGTAGAGGTGGCGCTCGATCGGGTTCTTCTCGAGCGCGGTGAAGTAGACCCAGCCGCCGGCCTCGTCCACCCACGTCGAGCCGAGCGGCGCGCCGTAGAAGGCGGACGGACCGCGCACGGACCAGGCGCCGTGCGTGACCGCGTTCCGGAGACGGCCGTCGGCGTCGTAGAGATAGAGGTGCGTGTGGCCGTCCCGCTCCGAGGAGACGAGGAAACGGCCGTCCTTCAGAAACCGCAGCTCCTTCTGATTGACCCAGGCCTCGTCGGTGTCCGTGAGCAGAAGGCGCGTGCGGCCGCCGTCGCGCTCGACCCGCCAGAGGTCGAGGCGGGTCTGCGGGCGGTCCGTCGTCTGCACCGCGACCGCGCGGCTGTCGGGCAGCCAGCGGACGCCGAGGATGTACTCGAAAGGCTCGAGGCTCATCCAGGACGTTTTGCCGGCCGCGAGGTCCGCGATCCCGAGCCGGACCGACGGGTTCGCGTCACCGGCCTTGGGATACCGCTGCGTCAGGATCTCGGGCACGGCGGGCGAGAACTTCGGAAACGTCACCTGGTCGACGCCCGTTTCGTCGGTGCGCAGAAACGCGATCGCCTGCGAGTCGTCCGACCACCAGTAGCCGGCCTCCTCGTGATCGAAGATCTCCTCCCAGTAGACCCAGGAGAGCGCGCCGTTTAAGACGGAGGCGCTCCCGTCGGAGGTCAGCCTCGATTCCGTTTTCGACGCGAGGTCGTAGACGTAGAGGTCGTTGCCGCGCACGAAGGCGACCCGGCGGCCGTCCGGCGACAGCCGCGCCGCCGACTCCTTCTCAACGGTCTTCGTCACTCGCTCGAAGCGCGACGAGGCGAGGTCGAGCACGAAGACGTCGTCGGACAGGACGTAGACCGCGAGACGCCCGGCGCGATCGAAGGAGTCGGGCCAGGGCAGCGTCTCGGGAACCTCCGCCGCGTCGAGGAGCGTGCCGAGGCTCGCGAGGGATGCCGCACGGTCAATGGCCGGCTTGCGCGCGCCGGTCGCAGCCGCGACCCGCTCGAGCACGCGCTCGGACGCCGGCGACCTCTCGTCGAGCAGCAGCACGTCGCCGCCCGAGGTCCAGAACGTCCTCGGCGTCTTCCCGACGGCCTGCCCGTCGTCGGAGTAGCACCAGGCCACGGTGATGTCTCCCGGCGTCTGAGCGAGCGCGGGGAACGCGGCGAAAACGGCGAGGGCGGCGGCCGCGGCGAGTCGCAACGGTCTCGAGAACATTTTGGATGCCTCCGAAAGCGAGCCAAGGATAGTCCAGGCGCTGACTTAGAATCCCCCAACCGGATGACCCTCTCCGCCGGAACGAAGCTCGGTCCCTACGAGATCCTGTCGCCGATCGGCGCGGGAGGGATGGGGGAGGTGTACCGGGCGCGGGACGAGCGCTTGAAGCGCGACGTCGCGATCAAGGTCCTTCCGACCTCGTTTGCCGCGGACGCGGAGCGGCTGCGTCGCTTTGAGCAGGAGGCGCAGGCGGCGGGCGCTTTAAATCACCCGAACATCACGGCGGTGCACGACTTCGGGTCCGTCGACGGCGCTCCTTACATCGTCACGGAGTTGCTCGAAGGGGAGACGCTTCGAGCGCGGCTTTCCGGCGGCGCCGTCCCGGTGCGCAAGGCGACCGACTACGCCATCCAGATGGCGCGCGGCCTCGCCGCGGCGCACGAGAAGGGAATCGTGCATCGCGACCTGAAGCCGGAGAACCTGTTCCTCACCAACGACGGCCGCGTCAAGATCCTGGACTTCGGGCTGGCGAAGCTGACGCAGAACGAGTCGGCCGCCGGCGCGGCGACGAACCTGCCGACGGTCTCGCCCGCGACCGAGCCGGGCGTCGTGATGGGCACCCTCGGCTACATGTCGCCCGAGCAGGTCAAGGGTAAGCCGGCCGACGCGCGGTCGGACATCTTCGCCTTCGGCGCCGTCCTCTACGAGATGTTGTCCGGCCAGCGGGCGTTTCACCGCGACTCGGCGGCCGAGACGATGTCCGCGATCCTGAAGGAGGAGCCCCCGGATCTCTCCGCGACCAATCGCAGTGTCCAGCCCGGTCTCGAGCGGATCGTCCGGCACTGTCTCGAGAAGAATCCGGAGGAGCGCTTCCACTCCGCGCACGACCTCGCCTTCGATCTCGAGGCGCTGTCGGGACTGTCCGGTTCGGCGCCGGCGGCCACGGCCGCGGAGAAGGCCTCGCGGATGCCCCGGATGCCGCTCGCCTTCGCGGCGGCCTCGGTCCTCGTCGCGCTCGCGGCCGGCTACTTCGCCGGGAAATCGAAGGCTGTCTCGGGGCCGCCGTCCTTCAAGCAGCTCACGTTTCGCCGCGGCGCGATCTGGAGCGCGTGCTTCGGTTCCGACGGGAAGTCGGTGCTGACGAGCGGGGCCTGGGACGGAAAGCCCGCCGAGGTCTACGTCACGCGGCCCGAGAGCCCCGAGGCCACACCGTTCGGCGTGCCCAACGCGGACGTCGCCGCCGTTTCTTCGACCGGCGAGATCGCCGTTCTGCTGCACGCGGACTTCGACACCGCCTTCTCGCGCGCCGGCACACTCGCCCGCGTCGGGGCGGCCGGCGGGGCGCCGCGCGAGATGCTCGAGGGCGTCGATTTCGCCGACTGGACGCCCGACGGCAAGGACATCGCCGTGGTCCGCTCCGTGAAAAACCATTGGCGGCTCGAATTCCCGATCGGCAAGGTCCTGTACGAGACGAACGGGTGGATCGGAAATCCACGGTTCTCGCCGAAGGGCGACCGGATCGCCTTCCTCGACCACCCCCAGATCAGCGACGACGGCGGCGCGGTCGCGGTGCTCGATGTCGCGAGCCGGAAGAAGACGACGCTCTCTCCGGCGTACGCCACGGAGATCGGCCTGGCCTGGTCGCCCGACGGTTCCGACATCTGGTACACGGCGGCGGAGGTCGGGTCGAACCGCGCGCTCCATGCCGTGACGCTTTCCGGCAAGGATCGAATCCTGGCGCGCGTCGGAGGCGTTCTCACGTTGCACGACGTCGCCCGGGACGGGCGCGTCCTGCTCGCGCACGACTCCCCCGAGGTCGGGATCGTCGGCCGGGCGGCGGGTGCCGACCGGGAACGAGACCTGAAGTGGCTCGACTGGAGCCTTTCCGCCGACATCTCCGGGGATGGCCGCACCGCTCTCTTCACGGAAACGGGCGAGGGCGGCGGGAGGGGATACTCGATCTACGTCCGACCCCTCGACGGCTCGCCAGCCGTGCGGCTCGGCGAGGGCAACGCGCAGTCGATCTCGCCAGACGGGAAGAAAGTCCTCGCGCTCGTCGGTCCGCCCGGCGCGGCCGACCTGGTCGTCTATCCGACGGGAGCGGGGGAAACGGTGAAGGTCGATCGCGGCGGCCTGCGCGTCCGCGCCGCACGCTGGATGGCCGACAGCCGGCACGCCCTGATCGTCGCCTCGGAGGGCGACAAGCTCAGCCGGACGTACCTCCTCGATAGCGCGGGCGGCTCGATGAAACCGATCGGCGCGGAGGGCTATCGCGGGAGCCTCGCCAGCGACGACGGCAAGCGCTTCGTCGCCTTCGGCCCGGACCAGACCTACTCCGTGTGCGCCATCGATGGCGGGGAGCCGATCCGGATCCCGGGCTCGGGCCCCCACGACCCGTCACCGAGCATCGGCCCGAGGGATCGCATCGACGGGTGGAGTCCCGACGGCCGGCTCTACGTCATTCGCGGGTCGACGACGGCGATCCCGATGAAGGTCGACCTCGTGGATCCGGCGACCGGCGCCTCGACGCACTTTCGCGACCTCGTCCCCGCCGACGCGACCGGGATCAACGCCCTCTTCGGCCTGCGCATCGCTCCGAACGGCGCGTACGTGTACTCCTACTACCGAAACCTGTCCACGCTCTTCCTCGTCGAGGGAGTGCATTGACGGTCGCCCGATCGCGCTGAGGACCGCGCGGCTGCGGTAGGATCCGCCACACGCCGAATTCGAGGAGACCCGTCATGCGCATCGACCGCCTCGCCGCACGCCTCGCCGCCGCTCTCACGGTCCTCGCGGCGCTCGCGCTTCCGGCGCCGGCGCAGACGATCTCGGAGTTTCCGGTGACGACGCCGGGCAGCGATCCGGGCGGCATCACCGTGGGCCCGGACGGCAATCTCTGGTTCACGGAGTTCTTCGTCGGAAAGATCGGCCGGATCACGACGGACGGCACGGTCACCGAGTTCCCCGCCGCGGGCAATCCGCAGTTCGTCGTCGTCGGCTCGGACGGAAACCTCTGGTTCACGGAGCAATCCATCTACAAGATCGGCCACATGTCGACCTCGGGCTCCTTCGGCGACTATCCGGTGACCTCCCCCGACGCGGGCCTCGTCGGCATCGCCGCCGGCTCCGACGGCAACCTGTGGTTCTGCGAGGCCAGCGCCGGGAACATCGGCCGCATCACCACGGGAGGCACGGTGACGGAGTTTCCGGTGTCGGGATTTCCCCTCCAGATTGCCGCGGGATCGGACGGGAACCTCTGGTACGGGGAATTCGGAGGCGCGGCGATCGGCCGCATCACGACGTCCGGCGCCGTCCACGAATTTCCGACGGGGATCCCGGGCAGCCAGCCGCAGGGGATCACGGCCGGACCCGCGGGGGACCTCTGGTTCACGGACACCGGTGCCAACCAGATCGGCAAGATCACGACGAGCGGCACGGTGACGGAATATCCGATACCGACCGCCGACGCCAACCTCCTCGGCATCGCTCCGGGGCCCGACGGCAACCTCTGGTTCGCCGAGGCGAACAGGAACAGGATCGGCCGGATCACGCCCAAGGGCGTCGTGACCGAATTTTTGCTTCCCACGTCGAACGCCGCCCCGGTCGCGCTGGTGGCCGGACCGGACGGCAACCTCTGGTTCACCGAGACCGACGCCAACAAGATCGGGCGACTCACGCTCTCCACTCTGGCGGCCCAGAACGCGACGGTGGACGCGCACGCCGTCTCGGGCACGACCTCCAACGTCAACGGCGTCCTCGAGCCCGGCGAAACGGTCGAGGTGTCGCCCGCCTGGCAGAACACGCTCGCGGGAGCGCAGGGCGTCTCCGGAACCGCGGTCAGCCTGACCGGGCCCGCCGGGCCGACCTATGCGATCGCGGATTCGGCGGCGAGCTATGGATCGATTCCGGGCGGCGCGACCGTTGACTGCCACGACGCGACCGGCGACTGCTACCGGATCACGATCACGGGCGCCCGGCCCGTGGCGCACTGGGACGCGGTGCTCACCGAGACCCTGAACGGCTCGACGACGACGTGGGCGCGGACGATCCACGTCGGAAACAGCTTCGCCGACGTGCCGACGACGTATCCGTTCTATGCCTACATCGAGGATCTCTTCCACAGCGGCGCCACGGGCGGCTGCGGCGGCGGGCTGTATTGCCCGACCGGAACGGTCACACGCGCCCAGATGGCGGTCTTCCTTCTGAAGGGAAAGTACGGCGCGGGCTTCGTGCCGCCCGCGTGCGCCGGGACGTTTCTCGACGTCCCCTGTCCCTCCCAGTTCGCCGACTGGATCGAGGAGTTCGCGGTCGAAGGGATCACGGCGGGTTGCGGCGGAGGGGACTACTGCCCGAGCCAGCCGGTGACCCGCGCTCAGATGGCCGTGTTCCTCCTGAAGGCGGAGCACGGCGCCGCGTACATGCCTCCCGCCTGCATGGGGACGTTCGGCGACGTTGCCTGTCCGTCCCAGTTCGCGAACTGGGTCGAGCAGCTCGCCGCGGAGGGCGTCACCGCCGGCTGCGGAGGCGGCAACTATTGCCCGGACGATCCGAACATCCGCGGGCAGATGGCGGTCTTCCTCGTCAAGACTTTCGGTCTTCCGCTCTACGGTCCCTGACCGTCGGCGGCCCGTTCGGATTCGCCTCGGGCGGCTGAGTTATGCTCCGCCCGGCAAATCGATGGCGCTCACCGAAGGCACGCGGCTCGGCCCGTATGAGGTGCTCTCGCCGCTCGGCGCCGGGGGGATGGGCGAGGTCTACAGAGCCCTCGATCCGCGGCTCGGACGCGAGGTCGCGATCAAGGTCCTTCCGCCGTCGTTCGCGCAGGACGCCGATCGGCTGAAGCGCTTCGAGCAGGAGGCGCGCGCGGCCGGTGTCCTCAACCATCCCAACATCACGGCGGTCTACGACTTCGGCTCGCACGACGGCTCGCCGTACATCGTGACGGAGCTTCTCGAAGGGGAGACGCTCCGCAGCCGGCTCGGGCCGGGCGCGATCCCTGCACGCAAGGCGATCGACTACGCGATCCAGATGGCGAGGGGGCTCGCCGCCGCGCACGAGAAGGGAATCGTGCATCGCGACCTCAAGCCGGAGAACGTCTTCCTGACGCGGGACGGCCGGGTCAAGATCCTCGACTTCGGGCTCGCCAAACTGAAGTCGGAGAAATCGGAGGGGTCTCAGACGGACCTCCAGACCATCTCGGGCACGCAGCCGGGCGTCGTCCTCGGGACGATGGGCTACATGGCGCCCGAGCAGGTGCGCGGCAAACCCGCCGACAGGCGGTCCGACCTCTTTTCCTTCGGGACGATCCTCTACGAGATGTTGTCGGGCCAGCGCGCGTTTCGCGGCGACACCGCGGCTGACACGATCACGGCCATCCTGACGAAGGAGCCGCCGGACCTCTCGCAGACGAACAAGGACATGCCGCCGGGCCTCGAACGCATCCTCCGGCACTGCCTCGAGAAGAACCCGGAGGAGCGCTTCGAGTCGGCGCGCGACGTGGCCTTCGACCTCGAGGCGCTGTCGACTGTGTCGTCTCCGACGGCGACCGCGGTGCACAGGCTCCCGCTCCAAACCTCGCGGCGTCCCTGGGCCCTCCTCGCTCTGGCGGCCGTTCTCGGCGCGCTCGTCGCGGGCCCGTTCGTCTTCTCCGCCGGCAAGAAGGCGGGATTCGTCCAGCCGCCGTCCTTCCGCCAGATCACCTTCTCCCGCGGCGAGGTGGGCTCGTCGCTCTTCGCGCCCGACGGCCAGACGATCGTGTATTCGGCCGGCTGGGAGGGCAAGCCCTTCGAGATCTTCATCCACCGTCCCGAGAGCCCGGAGTCGCGGCCGTTCGGCCTCGGCGCCGCGGAGGTCCTGTCGATTTCCAGGGCGGGCGAGATGGCGGTGTCGCTGAATCGTCACCCAATCCACCCGTTCGTCCGGTCGGGACGCCTGGCCCGCATCTCGATTGCGGGCGGCGCGCCGCGCGACATCCTCGACGACGTCCAGTTCGCCGACTGGGGCCCCGACGGCCAGTCGCTCGCGATCGTCCGCGACGTCGGCATCAAGAACCGCCTCGAGTACCCGATCGGCAAGGTCCTCTTCGAGACCACGGGCTGGGTCGGCCAGATCCGGGTTTCGCCGAAGGGCAACGTCGTCGCGTTCGTCGATCATCCCTTCCCGAGCGACGACGGCGGACGCATTTCCATCGTGGACCTCGCCGGAAAGAAGACGGAGATCACGCCCCTCTACGCCACGGTCCAGGGCCTTGCCTGGACGACGGACGGGCGCGAGATCTGGTACACGGCGGCCGAGGGCGGCTTCAACCGCGCCGTCCACGCGGTCACGCCGGGCGGCAAGTCGCGACTCGTCGGCCGCGTGCCCGGAATCAGCACCATCCGCGACATCTCGGGGGACGGGCACGTCCTCATGACCAACGAGAGCGCACGCCTCGGCATCCTCGAGCGCGGCCCCGGTGACGACAAGGATCGGGAGCTCTCCTGGCTCGACTACTCGCTCGTCACCGACATCTCTCCGGACGGGCAGAGGATCCTCGTCACGGAGTCCGGGGAAGGGGGCGGACCCGGTTATTCGGCGTACCTCCGCAAGACGGACGGTTCGCCGGCAGTGCGCCTCGGCACCGGATCGACCGAGGCCTTCTCGCCCAACGGCGCCTGGGCCATCTCGATCACGGCCGAAGAGAAGCCGAAGATCGTGCTCCTGCCCACGAGCGTGGGGGAGCCCCGAGCGCTGTCCTACGAGGGCATCGACCCCATCAGCGCCGACTTTCTGCCCGGTGGAAAGCAGATCGTGTATACCGCGAGCCAGTCGGGGCAGGGAACACGACTGTACCTGCGGAACATCACGGGCGAGAAATCGCGTGCGCTGACGCCCGAGGGCTATTCGATGTTCCGCGGCACCATCACTCCCGACGGCAAAGCCATCGTCGTCCGGGGTCCCGACCGGCGCATCTATCTCTACCCCCTGGCCGGAGGAGAGCCGCAGGCGCTGAACGGGCTGTCGGACAACCATCGGCCCGCGCGCTTCTCGGCCGACGGAAAGTTCCTCTACCTGCAGGAAGACCAGACCATCCCGATGCGGATCGATCGCTACGACATGGCGAGCGGGAAGCTGGAGCTCTGGAAGGAGCTGATGGTCGCCGACGCGGCCGGCCTGAACTCGATCAGCCGCTTCGTCGTCACGCCGGACGGCCGGACGTACGCGTACAGCTACCTGCGCGTGCTGTCCTACCTGCAGCTCGTCGATGGCATGAAGTAATCCGGATCCTTGCCGAGAATCCCGGGACCTTCATGACGCTGTCCGCCGGAACGAAGCTCGGCCCCTACGAGATCCTCGCGCCACTGGGCGCGGGAGGGATGGGGGAGGTCTACAAGGCGCGCGACGAGCGGTTGAAGCGCGACGTCGCGGTCAAGGTGCTTCCATCCGAGCTCTCGGCGGACGCCGAGCGCCGGACGCGCTTCGAACGGGAAGCCCGCGCGGCGTCGGCCCTGTCGCATCCGAACATCCTGACCATCTACGACATCGGCGCCTCGGACGGGACCGTCTACATCGCGATGGAGCTCGTCGAGGGCGGGACGCTCAAGGACCTGACGGCGTCGGGCCCGGTGCCGACGCGCAAGCTCCTGGAGCTCGCCACGCAGGTCGCCGACGGGCTCGCCGCCGCGCATGCGGCGGGGATCGTGCACCGGGACCTCAAGCCCGCCAACGTGATGGTGTCGAAACACGGCTTCGCGAAGATCCTCGACTTCGGCCTCGCGAAGCTCGTGACGCCGGAGGACCAGGAGGTCTCGGGCCTCAGGACGGCCGCCGGCGACGCGACGCGGCCCGGCATGGTCATGGGGACGGTCGGCTACATGTCGCCGGAGCAGGCCTCGGGGCGAGCGGTGGACTATCGGTCCGACCAGTTTTCGTTTGGTTCGATCCTCTACGAGATGGCCACGGGGAAGCGGGCCTTCGAACGCGGCACGACGGCCGAGACGCTGACGGCGATCATCCGCGAGGAGCCGGAGCCGGTCTCGCAGCTGAATGCGCGCATCCCGGCGCCCGTGCGGTGGATCGTCGAACGCTGTCTGTCGAAGGATCCGGAGGACCGCTTCGGCACCACCAAGGACCTCGCCCGCGACCTCGCGGATGTGCGGGACCATCTCTCCGAAGCGACCGTCTCCGGGTCGCAGTCCGGCGAGCAGCCGGCGGCGGCGGCGCGTGCGAAGCGCGGGCTCCCGATCTGGCTTCTCCTGCTGGCAATCCTCGCGGCGGGCGCCACTGGCATCTTCGGCGGACGGCGCCTCTGGCAGGTCGAGCCTCCGACTTTCAAGCAGCTCACGTTCCGTCGCGGAACGATCGCCAGCGCGCGCTTTGCTCCGGACGGCCTGACGGTCTTCTACTCCGCGAGCTGGGAGGGCCGGCCGATGGAGGTGTACATCAGCCG
The DNA here is from genome assembly GCA_963736455.1 of uncultured Acidobacteriota bacterium. Lineage (GTDB taxonomy): Bacteria > Acidobacteriota > Thermoanaerobaculia > UBA5066 > Gp7-AA6 > DAHUXD01. Next base: position 1,806,210 of record CAVTON010000001.1, on the reverse strand, counting down.
GCCCGAGAGCCCGGAGTCGCGCCCCTTCGGGCTCTCCGGGACCGAGGTGCTGGCGGTGTCGACCAAGGGAGAGCTCGCGCTCTCCCTCAATCGCCGCGCCATCGACCCCTTCATCCGTGGCGGCATTCTGGCGCGGCTCTCCATGGCGGGCGGAGGCTCCCCTCGGGAAGTGCTCAACGACGTCATGTGGGCGGATTGGTCGCCCGACGGCAAGCAGCTGGCGATCATCCGCGAGGTCGGTGGCGCGCAGCAGCTCGAGTATCCGATCGGGAGAGTCCTCTTCCGTACGGCGGGCTGGCTCGAGAGCGTCCGCGTGTCCCCGAGAGGAGACCAGGTCGCGTTCCTGGATCATCCGGCACGCTCGGACGACGGAGGAACGATCGGCCTGATCGACGCCTCCGGCAAGAAGAGGACCCTGACGAAGCCGTTCGCATCCGGCCACGGGCTGGCCTGGAGCCGGTCCGGCGACGAGGTCTGGTACACCGCGGCTCGGGTCGGAGGCAACCGCGCGCTCTATGCGGTGAGCCCGAGCGGCCGAGAACGGGCGCTCTATCGGATCACGGGCAACCTGACCCTTCAGGACGTCGCGCGCGACGGCCGCGTGCTCATCACGCAGGACGTCGAGCGTCTGGGAAACCTGGGCCGCGGGCCGGGACAGGACAAGGAGGTCGAGCTGACCTGGCTCGACTGGTCTCTCGCCCAAGACCTGTCGCCGGACGGCCGCCTGCTCCTCTTCACGGAATCGGGAGAGGGCGGAGGGGTCGGCTATTCCGCGTACATACGCGAGACCGACGGAACTCCGGCGATTCGGCTCGGCGAGGGCAGCGCCAACTCCCTGTCCCCGGACGGAAAATCGGCCGCGGGCGTGCTCGGGATCTCGTCCTCCGAGCCTCGCATCTTCATCTACCCGATCGGCCCGGGAGATCCGAAGACGCTGCCGCGCGAGGGCATCGACGTCCAGAACATGACCTGGATGCCGGACGGGAAGGGCCTGGTGATGACGGCGAGCGAGGCCGGCCACGGGCCGCGTCTCTATCGCCGGAGCCTCGACGGCAAGCCTCGCGCGATCAGCCCCGAGGGATACCGGATGTTTTCTCGCGCCGTGTCTCCGGACGGCCGGCGGGCGATCGTTCGCGGCCCCGATCAGCGCTGGTACCTCTATCCGCTCGAGGGAGGCGAGCCAGCGCCGGTGCCCGGGCTCGAAGCGGCGGATCAGCCGAGCGGCTGGACCGCCGACGGCAAGGCGGTCTGGGTGTTCCGGAGGGCCGAGCTGCCGGCCCGGGTGAGCCGGCTCGACGTCGCAACGGGGAAGCGGGAGCTCTGGAAGGAGCTCCTTCCGGCCGATGCGAGCGGCGTCACGGAGGTGACCTCGCCGCTGCCGACACCCGACGGCAGGTATTACGTGTATACCTACATCCGCCGGTTGTCGGATCTCTACGTCGCGGAGGGGCTCAAGTAGGTGGCGATTCTCGTTCCGCGCCAGGTGCTTCTCGTGGGCCGGGAGCTCGCGATCGTCTGGGACGACGGCCGCGAAGACTACTTCCCGCTCGAGAAGCTTCGCCGGGCGTGCCCCTGCGCGGGATGCAAAGGTGAGAACGACCTCCTCGGCAACGTCTACCGCGGCCCGGAGCGGCCGCTGACGCCGCGCTCCTTCGAAGCGGTGACCCATCGAAGCGTCGGGTCGTATGCCCTTCAGATCGACTGGGCCGACGGCCACAACGACGGGATCTACAGCTTCGAGACCCTGCGCCGCCTGGGCGCGGAGTTCGCCGCCGGCGCACCCTAGGGTTCCGTAACGAAAATCGATACACCCCGAAGGGTCGTAGGGGCGGGGCTTGCCCCGCCCGCGGGCGGCCGCAAGGGCCGCCCCTACAAAGACAGAGCAAAGCCGGACTCCTGTTACGGCGCACTCGCCCCCGTCGCGTCGCGCCTCACCCCCTCACTCCCCAGCGCGGGGTAGACGTGTGACTTCTCGAGCGGGCATCGTCGGTGTAGTTCGCGGCGTGAGAAGTCACCCGAGCGCAGCGAAGTTGGAGGCTCACGCCGCGGGAGCCGGAGCGCAGTGAGGGGTCAGGCCGGCGGTCGAGCGCCTTTGCGCGAGCCGCCGGCCGGTGCGCGCCCACGGGGCGCGCAGACCCCGAACGAAGCGGAGGCGACGGAGGCGACGGAGAGGCGACGGTCCTAGCTCACGGAACGGATCGCGGGCTTCGCGAACGCCTCGACCCGGTCGCGCCCCTCGCGCTTGGCGACGTAGAGGGCACGGTCGGCGGCCTCGTAGAGCTCCTCGGGCGACTTCATCTCGGGCGAGAGCTCGGCGATTCCGAAAGAGCAGGTCACGCGGAAGGAAGCACCGCCGTAGTCGAAGTCGTGGTTGGCGACGCGGCTGCGGAGGCGCTCGCCGAGAGTCTTCGCGCCGTCGATCTTCGCCTCGGGCGTGAGCACGGCGAACTCGTCTCCGCCCACGCGGGCGAAGACCTGTTCCTTGCGGAAGAAGTCGGACACGAGCCGAACGACCTCCTTGAGCACGAAGTCGCCGCAGAGATGCCCGCGCTCGTCGTTGATCGACTTGAAGCGATCGACGTCGAAGAGAAGCAGCGAGAGCGGCCGGGCGTAGCGCCGCGCGCGGGCGACCTCGCGGACGGCCTCGTCCTCGAACTTGCGCTTGTTCGAGATCTGGGTCAACCCGTCGCGGACCATCATGTCGTGGATGGCCTGGAAGTACGCGTTCTCGACGTCGCGCTCCTGCAGGAACTTGAAGTGCACGGAGCCGATCTGGAATCGGTCGCCGCTCTTGAGCAGCGCCGGCTGCTCGATCCGCACGTCGTTGACGAAGGTTCCGTTGGTCGAGCCGAGATCCTCGAGGATGACCGACTCGAGCCGGTAGGTCAGCGAGGCGTGCTTGCGCGAGATGGCCGAGACTTCCGGGAGGCTGACGTCGGCGCTCTTCGCGCGGCCGAGCACGACGGTCGAGCCCGGCTGGAACCGGTAGCGCGTGCCGAGGCCGAGCCCCTTGGGATGAGCGATCAGGATGATGTTGGCTTCGGGACCGGGATCGGTCGAGCGGCGCCGCGGCGTGACCGATGTGGCCTCCCCGTCGAAACGGTCGGCGCTCTCGAGTGAGTCCGACACGACCTCGAACGTGGCCGTTCTCCGATCCCCGGGGTCGCGCGAGGGATTCTCCGGCGCCTTCGACATGCGGATTCTGTCCGAGTTTGCCACGTTCCCCGCGCCGGCCCGGGTGACCGCGCGCACAGATCCGGTGAGCAGCGGGCTCAGTTCGCGGCGCGCGCCCTGCGGTGTCGCCGCCGGAAGGCGCGAACCTTCATCAGGTTTCCGCAGGTTCCCATGGAGCACCACTGCCGCCGATGGTTGCGGGTCGAGTCGTAGAAGAACAGGACGCAGTCGGGATTGCCGCACCGGCGGACGAGCGACAGGGTCGCGTTCGAGAGAAGGTCCGACGCGGCCTCGGCGAGGCTTCCGAGCAGCGTGATGGGACTCGTCGGCCGCGCGGCGAATCGGACCCGAAACCCGCCGCCCTGGCGCTCGAGCCGCAGGTTCCCGTCGTTCTCGGCGAGGATGAAGTTGATCGCGGCCACGCCCTCGGTCGAGACGCCGCGTGCGCGGACGAGACCCTCCGTCATGTGGCGCAGCGTTTCCCGAAAGGTTCGGGCGCGCTCGACGACGCGAGGTCCCTCGGGGGATCCATCCCAGCGCTTGAAAGAATCCGCGGCGCTGCGGCCGTCGATCCGACCCGCCCGTGTCAACCAGCGCAGAAACTCCTCGAGACTCGGCAAGAGCTCCGCGGGCTGCCCCTTGACGATCGGCCGCGTGTTCAGGAAATCGAGGGCGGGATGTCCGGCGAGAAAGAGGAAGTCGGTCTTTTCGCTCTTTTCCGTCATGCAGACACCTCCATCCAGTGTAAACCCGGTTCGGAGGTTACGAATGTGACGCGGGTAACGCGCGCCGCTTCGACCCGCTGGGCGCTTGTCGCCGGCGTTCCGTCAGGTCGTCACGAAGTGATCGTGGGCGGGCTTGTCCGCGCCCGCGGGCGGCCGCAAGGGCCGCCCCTACACGCCGGACACCGAAGGCAGACCCCCGGCAGTAGGCAACGGCGCGCGCAGCGCGGCGTTTACTCGCATGGTGCTGTCGCCGAAATCGGGGGCCCCTGATAGGATTCCCCGCCCCCGGAGAGGTGTCCGAGTGGCTTAAGGAGCACGCTTGGAAAGCGTGTGTACGCAAAACGTACCGGGGGTTCGAATCCCCCCCTCTCCGCCAAGGTTGAAATAAACGTAGCCGAATCGGGGCTTTCGGAATCCGGAGATCGCCACAAGGCATACATCATCATGGCGGCACACGAAGATCAGGACGCCTCGGATCTCGAGCTGGTGCGCCGCATCAAGCGGGGCGACGAGCAGGGGTTTCGCGAAATGGTCGATCGTTATCACGCACGGGTCTATTCGCTCGCGTACGGCGTTCTCCGCAACTCGGAGGACGCGGAAGAGGCGACCCAGGACGCCTTCCTGACGCTCTATCGCAAGATCGAGACCTTCGACGAGTCGAAGAAATTCTTCTCCTGGTTCTATCGAGTCGCGTTGAACGCCGCCTACTCGCGCGCCCGGCGCCGCAAGCCCGCCGTCACCGTTTCCCTCGACGATTACCTCCCCCGGTTCCGGGAGGACGGCCACGCCGCCTCGCCCGAGCTCGCCGCGCTGGCGGACGGCGCCGAAGACGAAGCCATCGCCCGGGACCTGGCCGAGCGGGCCGAGGGGTTCATCTCCGAGCTGCCGCCGACCTATCGGGACGCGATCTGGATGGTGGACGTCGAGGAGATGAAGCCGGCCGACGTCGCCGAGGTCCTCGAGATATCGCTGGCCGCCCTGAAGTCGCGGCTTCACCGGGCGCGCCTGTACGTCCGCCAGCGGCTGCTCGAGGTCACGGTCGCGGCCCCTCCGGCGAGCGAACAGAGGGCGGCGCCGTGACGCACGACGCGATGACCTGCCAGCGGCTGATTCTCGAGTACCTCGTCGAGTACGAAGACGGCTCGATGCCCGAGGCGGAGCGGCGCGAGTTCGAGACGCATCTGTCCCACTGCCCGCCGTGCGTCGTCTTCCTCAAGAGCTATCAGGCCACGGGTCGGACGCTGCGGATGTTGAAGCCTCGCGACATCCCGAAGAACCTGGTCGACGCGGTCGTGACCTTCGTTCGCGCGCGGTGCCCCAAGAAAGAGTAGGCGCCTCCCGCACCTCGCCTCCTGCGCTAGAATTCCCCTCCCGGCGGCCGAAGATGAGTTCGGGCCCTGTGCGACGGAAGTCTCCGAACCTCGTCAGGTCCGGAAGGAAGCAGCGATCAGGAGGCGCCCCCGTGCGCCGCAGGTCAACCTGAACTCATCTTCGGCCGCCGGTCGGATCGGTCCGCCGAAAGCGGACCGGTCGAAAGCTTGATAGCTTCCCGTCATGCACACCGCGCTTCCCCGGAAATGGCGGCCTCGCACGTTCGAGGACCTGGTCGGCCAGGAGGCCGTGGCGCGCACGCTTTCCAATGCCATCGAGGCCGGGCGCATTGCCCCGGCCTACCTCCTGACGGGCCCGCGAGGCGTGGGGAAGACCTCGACGGCCCGCATGCTGGCCCGTGCGCTCAACTGCGAGAAGGGCCCGACGATCCGTCCGTGCGGAGAGTGCGCCTCGTGCCGGGAGATCCTGGAGCGCGGCGACTCGCTCGACGTGCTGGAGATGGACGGTGCGTCGAACCGCAAGATCGAGCACGCCCGCGAGCTCATCGAGACCGTCCGCTACGCGCCGCAGCGGGACCGCTTCCGCATCGCCATCATCGACGAAGTCCACATGCTCACCAACGAGGCGTTCAACGCGCTCCTGAAGACGCTCGAGGAACCTCCGCCGCACACGCGGTTCATCCTCGCGTCGACCGAGCTCCACAAGATCCCGCCGACGATCGTCTCCCGCTGTCAGCGCTTCGCGTTTCGAGCCCTCACCGTCAAGGAGATGACGGCGCAGCTCTCGAAGGTCGCGAAGGCGGAGAAGATTCCCGCGACCGCGGGCGCCCTGGCGCTCATCGCCGGAGCCGCGGAGGGGAGCCTGCGGGATGCGCTCTCGTTGCTCGACCAGGCGGCGACGCTGTCGGGAGGGGCGGTCGACGAGGCGCGCTGCGCCGAGATCCTGGCGCTCGTGGATCGGGGTCTCCTCGAAGGCATGTACTCCGCCATCGCGGCCGGCGATCGGGCCGCGGCGATCGCTTCCTGGAGCCGGCTGATGGAAAGCGGTGCGGATCCGCGGCACGTCCTGAAGGATTTCGCGGCGTTTCTGCGCCGTCTCCTGCTGATCTCCGCGGGCGCCACGGCGGACGTCCCGGAGGACGATCGTCAGCGCCTGACGGCGCTCGCGCAGGCCATGCCGTACGAGAACCTGCTGCGATCGGTGGCGCTGGCGCTCGAGGCGGGCGATCTCTCGCGCCGGGTGGATGACCCGGGACTCGCCGTCCAGATGTTGATCCTGAAGCTCGCGGAGCTGCCGCGGCTGCGAGGAATCGAACAGGCGCTCTCGGGGCTTCCGGCGACGCCGGCCCGGCCGAACGGTCCCGTTGCGGCGCCGGTCCCGCCGCGGACGGCCGACTCCGGGCCGCGCATCGTCTCGCTCGTGGCGGTCGAGCCCGAGCCCGAAGCCGGGGAGCCGACGGCGTCGGCGGGGAACCCGGGCGGCGACCCGCTCGAGCGATTCCATGGCCTGCTCGATTCCCGGCGCCGGGTCACGGCCGCCCAGGCGAGCCTCGCCGAATCCATCACGGTCGAGCGCGACGACCTGGTGCTGCGATTCGGCATCGACAAGGCGGCCGCGAAGGAGGCCCTCGAGGACCATGCGGCGAAGAAGCTCCTCACCGAAGTCGCGCGCGAGGCGTTCGGCCGGCCGATGCGGATTCTCCTGAAGACCGGCCCTCCGGCCGACGGCGACCTGGGCAAGGCGGCGCGCGAGGTGCCCCGGGCGACGATCGCGCGCGAGCGAGCGAGCTCCCGCGCCGAGTCGGACCCGATGGTGCGTTCCGCGATGGAGCTCTTTCACGGCGAGCTGACCGAGGTCAAGGAAGAGGAGTAGCGGACCCGCGCATGAACATCGAGAAAATGATGCAGCAGGCCCAGGCCATGCAGTCGAAGCTCCAGGACGAGCTCGCCGCGATGCGGATCGAAGCGACCTCGGGCGGAGGCATGGTCAAGATCGCGATGTCCGGCACCAAGGAGGTGCTCGCGGTCGAGATCGACAAGACGGCCGTCGACCCCGAGGACGTCGAGACGCTCCAGGACCTGATCCTCGCCGCTTCGCGCGAGGCGTCCCGGCGCGTGGACGAGGCGGTGCAGAAGAAGACGGCCTCGATGCTCGGCGGAATGATGCCGGGGATGCGGTAGCAGGGTGCCGAAAAAGGGTGTGAGGCGGCGTTTCGAGCGCCGCGGGGTCGGATGCGAGGAAGCGCGACGACGGCGATGTGGGAACATCGTCGAGGAGCGATGACGACGCAGACGGCCACGCGCCGCCGAAACCCGGAGGGTGGTCGGCACTTTGCCGGCGACCGCTGGAGAGAGATGCAGAACGCAAACAACGGTCAGCGGATCGGGCGCCGGGTGCAAAGTGCCGACCACGACGCCCGCATCCATTTTTCGGCAGCCTCCTAGCGTTGGCCGGCACGCCCAGGTCCCTCGAGCGGCTGACGGCCGAGTTCCAGCGGCTCCCGGGAATCGGAGCCAAGAGCGCGGCGCGGCTGGCGTACTACCTGCTGCGTTCCTCCGACGAAGAGGCCGAGCGTCTGGCCTCGGCGATCCGCGAGGCGCGCGCGGCCGTGCGGCGCTGCTCGGTGTGCAACACGCTCACGGAGGAGGATCCGTGCGAGATCTGCACGGACCCGCGCCGCGATCCGGCCATCCTTTGCGTCGTCGAAGAGCCCGGCAATCTGGTCGCGATCGAGAAGACGCGCGAGTTCAAGGGCCGCTACCACGTTCTCTGGGGCGCCCTGTCGCCGCTGAAGGGCATCGGCCCCGACGAGATCGACGTCGCGGGCCTTGTGGGCCGCGTCACACCCGACGTGCAGGAGGTCGTCATCGCCACCAATCCCAACGTGGAGGGCGAGGCGACGGCGCTCTACCTCGCGCGGCGACTGAAGGCGAGCGGCGTGCGCATCACGCGAATCGCGTTCGGCCTGCCGGTCGGCGGAGACATCGAGTACGCCGATGAAGTCACGATGGCCCGCTCGCTCGAGAACCGGAGGGAGCTGTGAGGTGCGGTCGGCGGGAAAGCTGTTAGAATAAGTCATAGCAGGAGAATCAGTTAATTCATGACGCTCCCCGATCTCGTCCTTTACGACGACGAGTTTCGAAAGATCAAGGATTCGCTTCAGCGGCTGGCTTCGGACGCCAACGCGAACGTGGTCTTCCTCGTCGATAAGAACGGCCAGCAGATCGCCGCGGTCGGCGACCTGACGACCCTCGACACGACCTCGCTCGCGTCGCTGACGGCGGGGAATGTCGCCGCCACCGACGGCCTGGCGCGCCTGATCGGCGAGCGCGAGTTTTCGATCCTCTTCCACGAGGGCGAACGGGACAACATTCACATCTCGATCGTCGCCCAGCGCGTCATCCTCGTCGTGATCTTCGATGAACGGACCTCCCTCGGGCTCGTGCGTCTTCGCGTCCGGCGGGCCATGGCGGAGCTCGAGAAGATCTTCGAGGAGATCGCTCGCAAGGCCGAGAAGGAGAAGCAGGTCCTGACGCCGGACTTCGATTCGCCGTTTGCCGAGATCACGGACGAAGACATCGATCGTCTGTTTTCGGAGTAGGGTTCTGAGCGCGGCCGGCCGGACGGTGACGGTGTCCCGATGACGTTCATCAACTACGCGGCGCGCGAGATCAACTGCAAGATCGTCTATTACGGTCCCGGTCTGTGCGGAAAGACGACGAACCTGCAGTACATCTACGACCGCACGAACCCCTCCGCCAAGGGAAAGCTGATCTCGCTCGCGACGGAGACGGATCGCACGCTCTTCTTCGACTTCCTGCCGCTCGACCTCGGGACGGTCAAGGGCTTCAAGACGCGCTTTCACCTGTACACGGTGCCGGGACAGGTCTTCTACGACGCCTCGCGCAAGCTGATCCTGAAGGGCGTGGACGGCGTCGTCTTCGTGGCCGACTCGCAGGAGGCGCGGCTCGAGGCGAACGTCGAATCCATCCGCAACCTCGACAAGAACCTGAAGGACCAGGGCTACGACATCGCGACGATGCCGTACGTTCTGCAGTTCAACAAGCGCGACCTGCCGACGGCCATGGCGGCCGATGAGCTCTACCGGCGCCTGAACATCAAGCGCGAACCGACGTTCGAGGCCGTCGCCACGACGGGTGCGGGCGTCTTCGACACGTTGAAGGCCGTCGCGCGCCAGGTGTTGATGGATCTGAAGAAGAAGTGACGGCGCCTCGCGCGGGCCACGTCATCCCGAGGGCCGTGAGGACCGAGGGAACCCTTTCTCAGCCGCACCGAGACTTCAAAGGGATCCCTCGCTCCGCTCGGGATGACAGGTGACGGCGCCTCGCAGCCACGTCATCCCGAGGGCCGTGAGGACCGAGGGAACCCTTTCTCAGCCGTACCGAGACTTCGAAGGGATCCCTCGCTCCGCTCGGGATGACAGGTGACGGCGCCTCGCAGCCACGTCATCCCGAGGGCCGTGAGGACCGAGGGAACCCTTTCTCAGCCGCACCGAGACTTCAAAGGGATCCCTCGCTCCGCTCGGGATGACAGGTGACGGCGCCTCGCAGCCACGTCATCCCGAGGGCCGTGAGGACCGAGGGAACCCTTTCTCAGCCGCACCGAGACTTCAAAGGGATCCCTCGCTCCGCTCGGGATGACAGGTGACGGCGCCTCGCAGCCACGTCATCCCGAGGGCCGTGAGGACCGAGGGAACCCTTTCTCAGCCGCACCGAGACTTCAAAGAGATCCCTCGCTCCGCTCGGGATGACAGGTGACGGCGCCTCGCAGGCCACGTCATCCCGAGGGCCGTGAGGACCGAGGAAACCCCTTCTTAGCCGTACCGAGCCTCCGAAGGAATTCCTCGCCCCGCTCGGGATGACGGGTGACGGCGCCTCGCAGCCACGTCATCCCGAGGGCCGTGAGGACCGAGGGAACCCTTTCTCAGCCGCACCGAGACTTCGAAGGGATCCCTCGCTCCGCTCGGGATGACAGGTGACGGCGCCTCGCAGCCACGTCATCCCGAGGGCCGTGAGGACCGAGGGAACCCTTTCTCAGCCGCACCGAGACTTCGAAGGGATTCCTCGCCCCGCTCGGGATGACGGGCGACAGACCCACGCCACGGGGGCGGTAACCGGTCGGAGCCCTACGACTCGCCGCCCTTCCGAACCGCCGCCTCGAAGCATGCCCGCTCGTCCGTGCAGGCTTCGGGCAGCGCGAGGTCGCCGTCGGGCCCGTCGGAACGCATCGTCCTGAGGCACCAGTACTGGGCGGTCGAAGGGGACTGGCGCGGGTCGCCCTGGCCGAAGGCGTCGGGGGCGAACCACGTCTTCGAGCGCAGGTGCCGGCAGAGCAGCGAGTCGGCCTCGCCGGGTGCCGAGGACGACCGGGCGAACCGCCGCATCGGTCCGTAGCGGTCGTCGTTCATGCGGAGACCCGAGCCGCCGGCTTACGCCCAGACTTGCCGGAGCGCCCGCTCGAGCTCGACCCTCGCCAGCGTCACCTTGTAGGCGTTCTGCGTCAGCGGCTTCGCATCGCCGATCGCCGCCTGCGCCGCGCGCGCGGCCAGGTCGTCACCCGGGCGGCCGCCCTCGAGAACGGCTTCCGCCGCCTTCGACCGATAAGGCGTCGGGGCGACCGAGCCGAAGACGACGCGCGGCGCGCGCACCACGCCTCCGTCGAGCGAGAGGCGCACACAGGTCTCGACGAGCGGCCAGTCGAAGGACTCCTTTTCCTTGAGCTTGCGGTAGACCGAGCGCGCGTTCGGCGGCTGCGCGGCGAGCGTCACCGCCTCGACGATCTCGCCGTCTTCGAGAGTGTTCTCGCGCAGGGCGTCGTGGACGGGACGCGCGAAGAAGTCCTCGATCGCCAGGACCCGCCGCCCCTTCGGCCCGATCACGTCGAGCGCGGCGCCGTAGGCGGCCAGTGCCGTGCCCGCGGCCGACGGGTGAATGCAGACGCACTGGAGCTGCGTGTCGAAGATCGCGTGGAAGCGGTTCTCGCCGTCGCGGGCGAAGCAGTCGTTGCCGCCGTTCTTGCGGCAGTCGAATTCTTCGAGCCGGTAGTACCAGCAGCGCGGTCTCTGGCAGAGGTTGCCGCCGAGAGTCGCCATGTGGCGGATCTGCGGCGTCGCCGCGCCGCCCGCGGCATCGGCGAGGGCGGGATAGGCCCGGCGCAGCCCCGGGTCGTCGGCGATCTTCGCGAGCGTGGCGAGGGCGCCGATGCGCGTCGGCGGACCGGGCTGGATCTCGTCGTGCCCCGCGATCTCCATGATCGAGACCACCGTCTTCGGACTGTCGATGCCTTCCTTCATGCGGTCGACCAGGTCCACGCCGCCGGCCTTGATCTCGGCGTCCGCAGGCGCAGAGAGGCGCGCGGCCTCGGCGAGCGTGCGCGGGTGAAGGAGCGCGAACGTCTTCATGACCGGCCTCCCTGCGTCTCCGATCCTCCCGCCGCGCGGAGGGCTTCGAGAACCACCGCCGGCGTGATCGGGATCTGCCTTATGCGCACCCCCAGGGCGTGCGAGACGGCGTTGGCGATGGCCGCGGCCGTCGGCACGGTCGAGGGCTCGCCGATTCCGACCGAGTTCGTGTTGTTGACCCCGTCCCAGACCGACACCAGCGTGACGTCGATCTCGGGCACGTCGAGGGCGCCGGCGATCTTGTAGGACTCGACGTTGGGATTGACGACGCGCCCGGTCCCGCGATCCTGGATCCGGTCCTCGAAGAGGGCGTAGGAGACGCCCTGGATGACGCCGCCCTGGATCTGGCTCTCGGTTGCGAGGGCGTTGATGGGGACGCCGCAGTCGTGGACGGCGACGACGCGCTCGACTCGAACCTTCCCCGTCGCCTTGTCCACTTCGACCTCGGCGAACTGCGCGCCGGTCGTGAAGCGCTTCCAGGCGTCCTCATGGTTGTCGGCGCGATCGGAGGTCGTCGCGACGCCCTGGCTCGGCAGGAGCTTGCAGGCTTCGTCCCAGGTCACGTCGTGCTTCGGATCGCCCGGAGCAAAGACGCGGCCTTCGGCGATCGTCACCGATTCCGGGGCGACCTTCCATTCGCGCGCGACGGCCTTCGCGAGCGCGAGCCGGGCCTGGTAGGCCGCCCGCCGGATCGTCGGAGCGCTCGAGGGCGTCGTCGAGGACCCTCCCGAGTCCGGCCCGAAGGGCATGCGCGAATCGCCGATCGAGACCGAGACCCGCTCGAGGGGGAGCCCCAGCTCCTCGGCGGCGACGATCGCGATCATCGTCCGCGAGCCGGTTCCGAGGTCCTGGATGCCGTGCTCGACCTCGGCGGAGCCGTCGTGATGAATCGTGACGGTCGCGCGGGGCCCCGCGTCGCCGGTGTTGTACCAGACGGAGGCGCCGACGCCGATTCCCCGAACCACCCACGGATCGGAGGTCCGGCGGCGCGCGTCGCGGGTCTTCCAGCCGATTTTCTCGGCGCCGACGCGAAACTGCTCCCGGCGCACGGCGGAGGGGTCGTTCTTCATCCGGAATTCGAGGGAGTCCATGCCGATCGACCGCGCGAGCTCGTCCATCGTCGCCTCGAGCGCGAAGGCGCCCTGGGGATGCCCCGGCGCCCGCATCGCCGTCGAGGGCCCGGCGTTGCTGAAGACGTCGTACTCGTCCACCTTCAGGTTGTCGCAGGCATAGATGTTCTTGATCGGCCCGGAGGTCCCGGTGCCGCCGTTGGTGCCGCCGGTGCCGTACACCGTCAGCTGGAGCGCCGTGAGCTTGCCGTCCTTCGTGGCGCCGGCCTTGACCGTCTGCAGGGAGGACGGCCGGTTGCCGCTCGCCAGCTGCTCTTCCTTGCGGTCGAGGAAGAGCTTCACGGGCGCGCCGGCCTGTTTCGCGAGGCGGGCCGCCGCCACGCCCTCGACCCTCGGGCCGAACTTCGCGCCGAACCCGCCGCCCATGTACTCGGTGAGGACCCGCACCTTCGACACCGGGATCTTCAGAGACTCGGCCAGCTCGTCCCGCATCACGAAGATGCCCTGGGTCGAGGCCCAGACCGTGAGGTCGTCCCCCTCCCACTTCGCGACGAGGCCGTGGGTCTCCAGCGCCGAGTGGAGCTGGACCTGCGTTGCATAGGTCGCCTCGACGACGGCGTCCGCCTTCCGGAAGCCGGCCTCGACGTCGCCGCGGACCGTCGAACGCGGGCCGAGGACGTTGCCGTTGCGGGCGAGGCTCCTGGCGCGCGACTCGACCTCGCCGGCCGACGACTTCGTTTCGGCCTTGCCTTCGAAGACGAGCGGCGCGTCGGCCTGGCGCGCCGCCTCGATGCCCACGACGAACGGCAGCGGGGAATACGCCACGCGGATCGCCGCCAGGGCGTCGGCGGCCTGTTCGGAGGTCTCCGCGGCCACCGCCGCAACCTCCTGCCCGGCGAATCGCATCTTTTCGCCCGGCTGCGCAATGGCGAGCGCCGCCCGGACGCCCGGCATCTTGAGCGCGGGCGCGACGTCCACCGACGTGACGGTCGCGGCCGCGAGCGGGCACCTCAGGATTCGTCCGTAGAGCATGCCCGGCAGCCGCACGTCGAGGGAGTAGCGCGCCTCCCCGGTGGCCTTGGCCTTGCCGTCGAGGCGGGGTACGCGCGTGCCGACGATCGAGAACTTCCGGGACGGATCCCAGGGAGCCGGGTCGCCGTCGGCGATCTCGATCTCCTTGAACTGGAAATCGCCTTCGAACCCGACGCGGATTCTTTCCTTCATGCCAGATCCTCCTGCTCCAGGGTTTCCCGGATCGCGCGGCCGACGCGCGGGTCGTCCTCGTAGCGTGAGCCGGAGGCCGAAAGCCGCGAGCCGACCAGGACCGGAGCCGCGTCGGCCGCCGCCGTCCGGAGACCCGCGGCCCGCTCGACGGCGTCGAAGACGTGGTTGTAGGTCCCGCAGCGGCACAGGTTCCCGGCCACCGCTTCGCGGATCGCCTGGCGCGTCGGCTTCGGATTCCGGTCGAGCAGAACCTTGCAGGAGAGGATCATTCCCGAGGTGCAGTAGCCGCACTGGAGGGCGTCGGCGGCGATGAACGCTTCCTGGAGAGGCGTCAGGCGGCCGTCGGCGGCCAGACCCTCGATCGTGGTGATGGGTTTTCCGGCGGCCTCGTGGGCGAGGACCAGGCAGGAACAGACCGTCTTGCCGTCGAGAAGAACCGTGCACGCGCCGCATGCGCCGCGGCCGCAGACCACTTTGGTGCCGGTGAGCCCGATCCGATCCCGCAGGGCGTCCGACAGGGTGACCCGGGGCTCGACGGTCAGGTGATGCTTGACCCCGTTGACGTCGAGCTCGAGGGCCGCCGGACCGGGCCCGATCTCGCCGGTCGTCGCCGCCTCGGCCTTGACGCCCACGCTCGCCGCGATCGCGCCGACGAGGCTGCCTCGGACCAGGTCGCGGCGCGTGAATCCGCCGCGGGTTTCGTCGCTCATGAGCGCCTCCCGGGTTGCACCCGTTCCCCCGATCATACGTCCGCGTGAGAGCGGTGTCTTCGCCGCCGGGGCAGGCCGGTCAACGCCGGCGGGTGGCCCTGGTGGAAGGGCGTCGGGGACGCGGCCGTGGCGCGGGCGCCTGCGTGGCGCGCAGGAACCGGCGCAGACTCTGGAGCCGCTCGATCGCCGCTCGCCGAGCGAGGCTCGGGTATCCACCCGGCATCGGGAGCGCTCCGACGCGCCGCGCTTCCTCGGCGAGGACCCCTTCGGCGGCTCGAAGCGCGCGGCCTCGATCGCCGGCCGGAAGCCCGTCGTAGAGCGCCAGCCGGACGAGAAAGCCGTCGTTCGAGCGGGGAGGCGGAGGGGGCTCGCCGAGCCAGCGGGCGAGCTCGCGGCGGCCGGCCGCGGTCACGCGGTAGAGGTTGCGGCGGGGTCCGTGGCGGGGGCCCAGGACCCGAAGGAGGACCCAGCCGCGCCGCCGGAGGCGGGAGAGCTCGGGGTAGATCTGGGAGAACCCGGCGCTCCAGAACGGGTCGAGCTCCGTGTGGATCCGGGACGCCAGGTCGTATCCCGTTCGCGGAGCGTCGAGGAGGAGCCCGAGGAGCAGGTGAGGGAGCGACACCGCGGAACTATATCAACATAGATATAGATGCCTGCGGAAATCGTTTCGACCCCCGGTCCTTTCCGTCCCCGTTTGGGGACAAAAAAAGGGGGCCCGCAGGCCCCCGAGAAACCGTGTGGGAAGTTGTAAGTGCTTGACTTACTTCTTCTTCTTGGTCGCCTTCTTCGCCTTCTTCGCAGCCTTCTTCTTCGTGGCCATTACGTCACCTCCCTCCCGACAGTCCATTGACAGCCCTCGGGCGAGATGCTAGTTTTTCCGCCCCCGTGAAAGGGCGTATCGCCTTCAGTCTGCCGCTGCCGAACGATTGATGGGTCATACGTTCTGTTTCTTCGCCGGATGGGCTGCCACCCATCCGGCGTTTTCATTCTAGAAGTAATTCTCGTTTCGGTTCAAGGGTTTCCTGCGAGTTCGCTCTTGACTTCATTGTGGCGTTCCGTCCGACGCAAGTCAAGTCGCACGCGCTCGGGCGAGCGTCGGCGAGGTCATAGAATCGCCCGGTGACCTCCGCCGAAACGATCACCGTCGCGCACAGCCCCGACTCGGACGACGCCTTCATGTTCTATGCGCTCGCGGAAGGGCGGGTGGACACCGAAGGCCTCGCCTTCGTCCACGAGCTCTCCGACATCGAGTCGCTCAATCGGCGCGCGATGACCGGCGAGCTCGCGGTGACGGCCGTTTCGTTCCATGCCTACGCGCGCCTCGCGGAACGCTACCTGCTCTTGCCGCACGGCGCGTCCTTCGGCGACGGCTACGGTCCCGTCGTCGTCTCGAAGGAGCCGATGCCACGCGAGGAGATCGCCTCGGGCGCCGTGACGGTCGCTTCGCCGGGCGACTGGACGACGGCGGCCCTCGCGCTGAAGCTCTGGGCTCCGGGCGCCGCGACGACGGTGATGCCCTTCGACCGCATCCAGGATGCCGTGCGGACGGGCGAGGTCCGGGCGGGCCTGCTCATCCACGAGGGGCAGCTCACGTTCGGCGACGAGGGTCTCTCCGCCGTCGTGGATCTCGGCCGCTGGTGGAAGGACGAGACCGGTCTGCCCCTGCCCCTCGGCGGCAACGTCGTGCGCCGGGATCTCGGGGCGGAGCGGATCGGCCGCATTTCCCGGGCCCTGTCCCGCTCGATCGAGTACGGCCTGGCGCACCGCGGGGCCGCCCTCGATCACGCCATGCGCTACGCCCGCGGCCTCGACCGGGACAAGGCCGACCGGTTCGTCGGCATGTACGTCAATTCGTGGACCCGGGACTACGGCGAAGCGGGCCGCCGCGCCGTCCAGCTGCTGCTCGACCGCGGCCATGCCGCGGGGCTGACGCCTCGCGTCACCGCCGAGTACGCGCCTTAGCAGGGTGCCGTGAAGCTCGACGCCCGTCTCGAGCCCCTCGTCCTCGCGCTCCACCTGGCCGCCCTCGGCTTCGCGCTGGCCCCTCCGATCGTCTTCGGGGCGATCGTCGCCCCCGCCGTCTTCCACGTCCTTCCCACGCGGGACATGGCGGGAGCTCTCCAGAGCCCGATCCTTTCGCAGATGTGCGGCCTGGCGGAGGCGAGCTTCCTGGTTCTCTTCGTGACGTCGTGGCTCCTGACCCGTGGCGCCGCACGCGGGTCGCGCGCGCTCCTGACGCGCCTGCCGGTGCTCGGGTTCTTTGCCGCGCTCGTGATCCGCCAGCTCCTCATCCCCCCGATCGACCGGATCCGCGCCGAGGCGCCGGGCCTGATCGACAACCTGCCGGCGGCCGATCCGTCGCGTCTTCTTCTCGCGCGCTATCACCGGCTCGCCACCGGGTTCTTCTCGCTCGAGATCGCCGCGGCGCTCGTCGTTCTCTTCGTGACGGCGCGGCTCCTGTCCCAGCGCCTCGCCTTGCCGGTCTCGGCCGGGGCGGCGAAGGCCGCCCCGAAGATCCTGGATCTGTAGGCGCTCTCAGCTCGCGCGCCGCCCGGCGAAGGCCTGCAGCACGAGGAGGGCGCCGGCGGCGACGAGGGCGAACGGCCAGAGCTGCCACAGGCGGTCCCAGAGCCCGATCGAGATGTGGAGGTTGACCGCCAGGGCGGCGCAGAGGGCGATCGCCACGAGCGCCGCTCCGGCCATGGACGGGGTCCGCCGGGCCTCGCGGCGATCGAGCGCTCCGGCGAGCAGCAGCCCCGCACCGATGCCCAGAAGGATCGTGGCCCACCCCGGCATCCAGGGCTCGATCGCGTCGCGCACCAGGAAGGCGGTTCCGAGGCCGAGCAGGACTCCCGCGGGCACGAGAGGCCCCTGGAACCGGCGCATCGCCGCGACGGCGAAGAGAGCGGCGCCGATGACGAGCAGGATGGGCGCGGGCCCGTGAACGTGGAACGAGCGCTGCAGCAGCGCATAGACGCCGAACGCCACCAGGGCCACGCCGAGACCGAAGCCTCCGTGCCGGGAATCGGCCGCCGCGCCCTCTCGATTCCGTCTCATCGCCTGCGCGCGAGCTCCGAGGCCCGCGCGCCCTCGCCGGCGGCGTGATCGCCGTCCCACGTGTAGAACCCTTCGCCGGCCTTCTTTCCGGTCCGGCCCTCGCCGACCAGGGTCTTCAGGATCGCGGGCGGCTCGAAGCGGTCGGACGAAAGCTCCGAGGCGAGCGTCTCGGCGATCGACAGGCGCACGTCGAGCCCGACGAGGTCGCTCGTCTTCAACGGCCCCATCCGGTGTCCGTAACCGAGCTCGAGCGCCCGGTCGATGTCCGACGCGCTGGCGACACCCTCCTCGACCATGCGCATGGCTTCGAGCCCCAGAGCGACGCCGAGCCGCGAGGTCGCAAAGCCCGGGGAGTCGAGGACCCGGACGGCTTCCTTGCCGAGAGACCGCACGAGCGCGAGCGCCCGCTCCTCGGTCTCGGGCGAGGTCTCCCGGCCCCGCACGACCTCGACGAGCGGCATCGCGGCGACCGGGTTGAAGAAGTGGAGGCCGATGACGCGGTCCCGCCGGCCCGTCGCGTGGGCGATGCGAGTGATCGGGAGCGAGGATGTGTTCGAGGCGAAGATCGTGCGGTCGGGGCACACGTCGTCGAGCTCCGAGAACACCATGCGCTTCAAGTCGAGCGCCTCCGGGACGGCCTCGATGACGAAGTCCGCGTTGGCGGCGTCGCGCAGGCGCTCGGCGATGCGCAGGCGGTGGCGGGCCGCGTCGGCGGCCGCCGTCGTGAGCTTGCCCCTGTCGATCGCGCGGCTCCAGGAGGACTCGATCGCGGCCCGGACGGCTCGCTGCGCGGACGGGTCGGCGTCGAAGACCCACGTGTCGTAGCCCGACATCGCGCAGACGCCGGCGATCCCGCGGCCCATCGTGCCGGCGCCGACGACGAGGATCCGACCGTCCATGCCGGGAGCTTATCCGAACAGGGCGGAAGCGTTGTCCCAGAGGATGCGGCGCCGCGCGGCTTCCGTCAGCGGCAGCGCGAGGAAGTCTTCGACGTTGCGGCGCATGGAGGCGACCCCCGGGCTCGGGTAGTCCGTTCCCCAGAGGCAGCGCGGGGAAAGCTCCTCGAGGCGCGGCAGGTAGTCGAGCAGCTTCTTCGGCGGGATGCCCGAGAGGTCGAGATGGAGGTTCGGGTGGCGGCGCACGAGAAAGACGGCGGTGTCCATGTAGAGGGGCCGGCCCGCGTGCGCGAGGACGAGCTTCAGCTTCGGATAGTCGACCGCGACGTCGTCCACCGCCATCGGATCGGCGAAACGGTTGCGGGCGCCCGGAAAGATCGAGGTCCCGGTGTGGATCATGACGGGACGGCCGGCGCGCTCGGCCTCGGCGTACACGGCTCCGAGGCCTTCGAGTCCGTCGCGGTACGCGTTGGCCGCGAACAGCTGGTGGGGCGGATGAATCTTGATCATCCGGATGCCGAGGCCGTCGAAGAGGCGTCTCGCCTCGCCGGCCGGGTCGGCGGTATGGCGCGGATGCACGGAGCCGACCGGGAAGAGACGGTCTTCGCGCCCACGAACGTAGTTCGCGATCCAGTCGTTGGCCGCGGCCGTGAATCCCATGACCTCGGGCGCCACGTAGTTGATGAGCGCTGCGCGCTCGACGCCCTCCCGGTCGAGCAGGCGAAGCAGCTCCTCCGGGTCCGAGAGCGCTCTCTGGATCTCCGGCAGATCCGGGCGTCCCGAGGCCATGAGGGCGCGGGCCGGCGCGTGCATCTGCTCCCACGGCTGGACGTGGACGTGGCCGTCGAAGACGCGCATGGCGGCGAATAGGGTAGCGCAGGCGCCCCTCGGCCGCGGAGTCTGGTAAATTCCGGGCATCGTCACCACCTGCGGCGTTCGGAGAGCCCTTCGACTGGGCGGTGTCTGGCTCGCGGCGGCCGCCGCCGCGGCGGGAGGCGTGCCGGTCGTCACCCCGGCGGTGAAAGCCGCCGCGGCGAAACGGGCGCCCGCTCCGACCCCGATCCCGACGCCCGTTCCGCCCGAGCGCGTCCCCTCGTCGCTGCACAAGGGGGCCCTCGCCGAGAAGCGCCTGCCGCGATTCGAGAACCCGTTCGTCAGCTTCTCGAAGATCACGCGGGTCGAAGAGGTGGACCTCGACCGGGACGGAGTGGCGGAGGCGCTCGTCGAGGGCATCGGCACCGTCAGGAGCCTGCCGCCCGACATCCCCACGATCGGGTTCGTATCGATCTCGAAACTTCCGTTCGAGAATCCGATCTTCGCGGTCTTCCAGAAGGGAAAGGGGGCGGAGTGGAATCCGCTTCTGGTCGGCCACCTCCCTCTCCGGTGCTCGCAGACCGACGATCCCGCCAAGTGCGATCAGCTCTATGCCTTTCGCAGCGTGCTCTTCGCCTTCGACGACCGGCCGCAGATCGCACTCCAGATCGTCCACGCGGGAGAGCCCCATCTCGCGGAGAGCCGCGCCTATCGCCTCGAGCGCGGCCGGCTCGAGACGACCTATTCCGTCATGGCGCCCCGCGCCGGCGTGGACGTCGAGTTTTCGCCGGACGGGATCACGCGTCGCATCGCCGTGGACACCTTCATCAACAAGGAGCTCCCGCCGCGCTACCGCAGCTTCACGCTCGTGACCAACTATGTCTTCGGTGAGAAGAAGTTCCGGGTTCTCTCCGAGAGCGTCGAGCCCGAATGGAGCGAGGGCGCGTCCGACGAGCTCGCCTACTGGGGCCTCGTGCGGCAGCCCACCTTCTCCGCCGACCTCGCGAAGATCTCCGAGCACCAGAAGAAGGCGGAGGCCTGGGTCCTCGATCCGATCGAGCTCGTGAAGAAGCGGTTCCCCGACGCGCGAGACGTGAGGCTCGGCGTCAAGCAGAACGGCGTGGCCGTCGTGGACTTCGAGCGCGCGGGCTGCCCGGCGCACGTGGTCGTCTATCAGCCGCTGCGGCCGACCGAGGGCGACAAGACCCTCTGGGACTTCGCGGTCATCCGCACGGCCGAAGAGCCCGCCTACGAATGCCTGGGCGAGCCGCCCATGACGGGGGGCAAGCCCTAGCGTTTAGTGTGCGGTCACCGAAGTCCTGCTTCGGTCTGACCTCGTAGGGGCGGCCCTTGCGGCCGCCCGCGGGCGGGGACGAGCCCCCGCCCCTACGATGCTTCGCCGGGTGGCGACTCGTCAGGGAACCCCGACCTTTCCTCCCGCCATTCGACTCGAGAGAAAGCTCCCCAGCAGCACCGCCGCGTTCGCCGCGGTCCCGATCAGGACCGGATCCCTCCCACCCGAGAGCGCCGGAAAAAATCGTCCGGCGACGGCCGTCGCGCCGCCCACCACCATCGCCGCGATGGCTCCGCGCGGCGGCACGCGCCAGCGCGGCGGGGCGAGCGCGCTCAGGGTCGGGAGGATCAGTCCCGCGGCGAAGATCGAGTAGCCGAGGCGCAGCGTCGCGAGCACGTCCCGGTTGAGGGCGAGCGCGGTGGCGAGGCCGAGGGCGCCGAAGGCGATCGGCAGCAGGCGCGAGACCGTCAGCGGCAGCGCGCGGCCGTGCCGCAGGGGCGGGGCGAGGTCGCGCGCGGCGACCGCGGTGGCGGACAGCAGCACGATGTCCGCGGAGGTCTGCATGGTCGCGACGAGCGCCACCAGGACGAACGCCGAGAGAACCGGCGGAGCGAAACCGAGCACGGCCGCCGGGAGTGCGCTCGAGGCCGGGACCGGAGGCAGGGCCTTTCGCGCCGCGAGAGCGATCGCGGCGACGGAGAAGCCGAAGAGCACCTTGGAGCCGGCCGCGAGCAGCGCGGCCCGGCGCGCCGTGTCCTCGTCGCGGCACGAAAGGAGCTTCAGATAGACGTCGCTGCCGACCATGTGCGGCAGGCCGATCAGGACGAGCATCGCGGCGGCGTCGCCTGCGGTGAAGGTCGCGGAGGTGGGAAAGCTCCACGCCCCGGAGGGAAGCCCGGCCAGGCCGTGCGCTCCCGACAAGGCGCAGTACAGCCCGACTCCGGGGATCCCTACGATCATCAGGCCGTACTGCAGGAGATCGGTCCGGACGACCGCGAACTGGCCGCCGAGCGACGTATAGGCGACGAAGACGGCCGTCGAGATGACGATCGCGCGCGTCGGATCGAGCCCGAAGGCCGCGGTCAGGACGACCTGCGTGGCCTCCGTCAGGAGCGCGAACCAGACGATCTCGGAGACGAGGACGAGCAGCGCCGCGGCCCGGCGCGCGGGTGCGCCGTAATACCGCCCGAGGATTTCCGGCAGCGTCACGGCGCCCTCCCTTCGGACGCGGCGCGCGAGGAAGAGGCCGAGCGCGAGCAGTCCGAGCGCGCCCGAGAGATCGAGCCACAGGCCGGACAGGCCATGGGTGTAGACGAGCGCGGCCAACGCGATCGTGGTCGAGCCGCCGGTCGTCAGCGACGCGAGACCCAGGAATCCCCAGAACGTGTTCAACGACCGGTCCGCGACGAAGAACGACGCCTCGTCGCGTCCGGCCCGCCGCCGCCAGGCGAAGCCGATCGCCAGGACCGCCGCCAGATAGACGGCGAGGGCGGCGATCATGGAGGAGGGCACGCGCGGATTATGGGTCGGCCGGAAAGGGCGCGCACGCGGTTTTGGAGTCGCGGCGTTTTTTGCGGATAATGCCGAGTCCTCCCTTCAAAGCGGATGAGTCGAAAACGAAATCGAATCCGGGTGCGCCCCGAGGGGGCCGTGCTGTGCGGGGCGCTCGCCGCGGCGATGATCGCGTGCGGCGCGCGCGCGTCGGCGGAGGGCTTCTCCCTGTTTGCTCCGGCGCCCGCGCGCCCGGCGAGCACCGGGGAGCTCGACACCCGCGGCGGCCTCGTCGATCTCGAGCACTCGTATCCGTGGGGCGCGGGCGCGGCCGACGAGGAGCGATGGTTCGAACGCGGGATCGGAGACCTTCCGGCCGCGGCGGAAGCGGACCCGGCCTCCGCGCCGGCGCGGCGGTGCGTCATCTTCCAGTGCGTCTCCGGCACGCGGCCCCCGCCGGCGAAGGTCTTCACGACGCCCGTGGCCCTCTGGACCGCTTCGGCGGAGCTCATCGGAATCATCAACGCCGCCCAGGCGCCGCTCCGCTACGGCGCGCAGTCGTTTCACTTCACCGACGAGGGTTTCTTCCAGACCTGGACGTACTCGGGGGGTGCCGACAAGGCGTCGCACTTCACGGTCTCGGCCAACGTCGCGGGCCTTCTCTACGATGCGTATCGGCTGAACGGGCTGTCGAAGGATCAGTCGTTCGGGCTCTCCCTCGCCTCGACCGTGCTGGCCGGCGTCATCGTCGAGATCGGCGACGGCATCAGCCCGTATGGCTTTTCCGCGCAGGACCTGACGGCCGACACCCTCGGTTCGCTCGCGGCCGTCGTCGTCAAGCGATACGGCCTCGACGACCTGATCTGGTTCTCGCTCGGCAAGGTTGCGACGACGGTCCCCATCAGCGATGGCACCGCCTCGCTCGGCTCCGACTACTCGAACGAGATGTACGACCTGAACCTGCAGCTCGCGGGCCTCGCTCCGCGCTTCCACGCAAAGCCCGGGATCGAACGGTTCTTTCTCTTCTCGTTTGCCTACTTCACCAAGGGTTACGGCTACGACCCGCCGCTGCCGGGGAGGTACCAGGAGATCGGCCTGGAAATCGGGCTCAACTTCGAGGAGATCCTGAAGGCCGTCGGCGTGAGCGACTCCACCTGGTGGGGAGACACGCTTCTGCGAGCGGTCCGGTTCTTCCGCATCCCGTACACGCAGATCGGGGCGTACTACAACCTGACGAACGGGAAGTGGTACGGGCCGGGAGCGCCGTATCACTACCAGCCCGGACTCTGAGCGGTCGCCGGGCGGCCGATTTCACGACATCCTTCTCGCCGCTTCGCGGATCACGGCCTCCATCACGACCGTGCCGACGGCGAGGGCGCGCTCGTCGATGTCGAACCGCGGGGAGTGGTGCGGTCGCGGCGTTCCATCGCGGGCGCAGCCGACGAAGAAGAAGCAGCCGGGAACGCGGTTGAGGAAGACCGACATGTCTTCGCCGCCGAGCGTCCGGGTGTCGGTCTCGACGTTCGGCTCGCCCAGGATCCGGGACGCGGTCTCGATGACGAGGTCGGCCATTTTCGCGTCGTTGACCGTCGCCGAATTGATGCGGTCGTAGCGGACCGCCGCCCGGACGCCGCACGCGGAGGCAGTCCCACCGACGATCCGGCGGATCTTCTCCGGGAGCGCTCTTCCGGCCGCCTCGGTGAAGGAGCGTGCCGTCCCGGTCAGCCGGACCGATCCGGGGATGATGTTGAAGGCCGTGCCGCCATGGATCGAGCCGATCGTGACGACCGCCGAATCGAGGGGCGAGATCTCTCGCGAGACGACCGACTGCAGGGCTTCCACGATGCGCGCGGCGGCGAGAATCGGGTCTTCCGTCTCGTGGGGCGCGGCTCCGTGCCCGCCCCGGCCCTCGACGTCGATCTCGAACTGATCCACGGCCGCCATCAGCGCTCCGCGGTTGACGCCGATTTTTCCGACCGGAAACGGGCTCCAGAGGTGGATCCCGAACGCCGCGCCGACCCCCTCGAGGACGCCGTCGTCGGCGCAGGCCTGGGCGCCGCCCTGGCCCTCCTCGGCCGGCTGGAAAAGAAAGCGCATCGGCGCGGACGGGGGATTCGCGGCGAGGCGGCGCGCGACCGCCAGGCCCATCGCGACGTGGCCGTCGTGGCCGCAGGCGTGCATGCGGCCCTCGATTTCCGAGGCGTACGGCTCGGCGCTCGCCTCGAGGAGCGGAAGCGCATCCATGTCGGCGCGCAGCATCAGGCGCGGGCCGCCGGAGCCGAGATCGCCCACGACGCCCGTCCGCCCGACGCCCTCGCGGGGTGACAGGCCGAGCCGTTTCAGGCGCGCCGCGGCGAGTCCGGCCGTGCGGCGCTCCTCGAAGGCGAGCTCGGGATGGCGGTGCAGGTCCCGGCGCGTCGCGACCAGCTCGTCGAGCTCGGCGGCCGGGAATCGCGAAAGGAGCGCATCCAGGGCGGTCATGGTCCGCGCGCGATTATACGAGCCGAAGATAGAATCGGCCCGTGACGCCGATCGTGCCTCCCGATCTCGACCAGTACGTCCGGGACCTCATCCCGGCGCGGCCCGAGGTGATCGCCGAGATGGAGGCCTACGCGAAAGAACACGACGTGCCGATCGTCGGCCCCGCCGTGGCGACGCTGCTCGAGATCCTCGCCCGATCGATCGGCGCCCACCGCGTCTTCGAGATGGGAAGCGCGATCGGATACTCGACGGCGTTCTTCGCCCGGGCCGTCGGCCGCGGGGGCCAGGTCGTTTACACCGACGGCAGCCCGGACAACGCCGAGCGCGCCCGCGGCTACCTCGAGCGCCTGGAGCTCGCCGACCGCGTCGTCATCCGCGTCGGCGATGCCGTCTCCTCGCTTGATGCGACGACCGGCTACTTCGACGTGATCTTCATCGACGTGGACAAGGACGGCTATCCGGCCGCTTTGAAGGCCGCGGCGCCGAGGGTGCGCCGCGGCGGATACCTCATTGCCGACAACGTGCTCTGGTCGGGCAGGGTCGTGGACGCCGCGGTCCGCGACGCTCCAACCGAAGGCATCCGGACCTTCAACCGCACGCTCTTCTCGCTCCAGGAATTCCGCTCCGTGATCGTGCCGCTGCGCGACGGGGTCGCCATCGCGCGCCGGGAGGAGTGACGATCGTGCCGGCCGATCCCGATCTCCTGCGGCGCTGGCGCTCGCTGGCCGCGGAAGCGGAGCCGGACCTGTTCGAGGGGGCCCTGCTCGTTTCGCTCCTCGTCGATCCGGCCGAAGACCTCGACGCGGCGCGGCGCGAAGTCGCAGAGCTCGCGGCGCGAGTCCGGTCGGATCGGGAGGGTCTCCTGTCCGGCCTCGTCCGCGTGCTCTTCGAGGAGGAGGGCTTTTGCGGCGACTCCGACTCCTACGACGAGCCCTCGAACTCCTCGGTCGTCCGCGCGCTCGCGCGGCGCCGGGCGATGCCGATCACGCTCTCGATCCTGACGCTCGAGGTGGGGCGCCTCGCGGGGCTGCGCCTGGCGGGCGTCGGTCTGCCCGGCCACTTCGTCGTCGGAGGCGCGGACCTCGGCGGCCGGTACCTGGATCCGTTCGACGGAGGCACGGTCGGCGAGCCGGAACAGCTCCCGAGCCGCCTCTCGGCCATCTTCGGCGCGCCCGTCGCTCTCGATGACGGCCTGCTCGAGCCCGACTCGACGCGGACGATCCTCTCGCGCATGCTCCTGAATCTGCGCCGCTCCTGGGAGCGGCGTCACCGTTGGGAAGAGGCGCTCTCGGCCCTGGACCTGGCCGAGGCGCTCGAGCCGGAGAGCGATGCGCTCGAACGCGAGCGCGGCCTCCTGCTCCTCAAATGCGGCCGCAACGCGGAGGCTCTCGCGTCGCTCGAGAAGTACGTCGAGATCGCCGAGCCGGAGGAGGCCGCCCCGGTCCGGCGGCTGATCGAGGCCATGCAGTCGAGCACGGCCGCGGACGGCGAGGACACCACCGAGGAGTCCGAGCGCCGCGTGTTCACGCTCGACGAGGCCCGCGCGCTGCTTCCGAAGGTTCGCGAGATGACCGCGAAGGCCGTCGAACACTACGGCCGGCTGGCCGGAAATCTCGAGGAGGAACGCCGGACGCTGGTCGCGGGATGGGCGCAGGAGCTGACCGCGCTCGGTCTCGAGATCAAGGGACTCTGGCTCGTGGACTTCGACTCGGGGGCCGGCTACTACTGCTGGAAGTATCCGGAGCCGGCGCTCGACCACTTCCACGGGTACGAGGAAGGCTTCTCGGGGCGCGTCCCGCTCCAGTAGGTCGAGCTACCGCGGCCAGACGCCTCCGGGCGACATCTCGACGACCTCGGTTTCGAGCTTCCGCTTCGCGAGCTCCTCGCGCAGCGCGGCCGGCGTGCCCGTCAGCACGGGAAAAGTGCCCCAGTGCATCGGGACGACCCGCGGCACGCCGAGCAGCTCGCAGGCCTTCGCCGCCTCGCGCGGGCCCATCGTGTAGAAATCGCCGATCGGCAGCAGCGCGAGATCCGGGGCGTACAGCTCTCCGATCAAGGCCATGTCGGAGAAGACGTTCGTGTCGCCGCCGTGGTAGATCTTGAAGCCGTCCTCGAACGTCAGCACGAATCCGCAGGGATCGGACGGAGGGTTCGCGTCGCCGCCGGCTCCCGACGTGCCGGACGAATGCACCGCCTGGACCATGCGGAACTCGACTCCCGCGACCTTCTGCGCGCCGCCCTTGTTCATGCCGGAGACCTTCGTCACTCCCCGGGCGGAGCAGTGAAGGGCGAGCTCGAAGATGCAGACGACCGTCGCGCCGCTCTTCTTCGCGAGCTCGATGCCGTCGGCGCCGAAGTGGTCGGAGTGGCCGTGGGTCGCGGCGATCGCGTCGAGACGGCCGTAGTCGAAGCCCTTCGGGAACTTCGGGTTGTGCCCGATGAACGGATCGATCGCGATCCGCGCTCCTCCCGGCGACTCGACCAGGAACGCCGCATGGCCGAGCCAGGTGAGCTTGCCGCCGAACGTCTTCACAGCCTCTCCCAGTCGATGCGCGGAGCGAGCGCGGCGACGAACGCCTCGAGGCCGGTGCGGTCTTCGCCGTCGAAGCGGGACTTCTCCGGCGCGTCGAGGTCGAGCACGCCGCGGAGCCTGCCGCCGGCCACGATCGGCACGACGATCTCGGACCGGGACGCCTCGTCACAGGCGATGTGGCCCGGGAACGCGAGGACGTCCGGCACCACCAGCGTCTCGCGGCGGGCCGCGGCCGAGCCGCAGACTCCCTTTCCGAGCGGAATGCGCACGCACGCGGGCTTGCCCTGGAACGGGCCGAGGACGAGCTCCTCGCCGCGGAGCAGGTAGAAGCCGCACCAGTTGATCCCGTCGAGCGCGGACGCGAGCAGACCCGAGGCGTTCGAGAGGTTGGCGAGCGCGTCGCGCTCTTCCTCGAGCAGCGCCGTCAGCGAGGCGACGAGGTCGCGGTACGTCTCGGGCTTCGCCAGCCCGCCCTGCGCGGCCGCCTTGAACACGACGCCGATTCTATCCGTATAGGATCCGCCGCATGTCCGCCCTCTCGGGCCGCCGCCTGGCGATGTACGTCTTCCTCTGCGCCGTTTGGGGATCGACGTGGATGGCGATCAAGATCGGGCTGCGCGACCTGCCGCCCTTGCGCTTCGCCGGCATCCGGATGGCGCTCGCCTGCATTCTCCTGACTCCCGTCGCCTTCACGCGCCCGGGGCCCGGCCCGAACGCCTCCGAGCGTCGCTGGATCGCGTGGAGCGGGTTTCTCCAGATCGGCGTGGCCTATGCGTGCATCTTCCTGGCCGAGGAGCAGATCGAGACCGGCCTCGCGGCGCTGCTCTTCGCCACGTTCCCGATCTTCGTCGGCGTCTTCGGCCACTTCCTGCTCGCCGACGAGCCGTTCACGGGCCGCGCGATTTTCGCCGCGCTTCTCGGCCTGGCGGGCGTCGCGGTCGTGCAGGGGCCCGCCCTGGCGGCGTCGTTTTCCGAGGCCCCGGCGCGGCCGCTGCTGATCGGCGGCGCCTACATCCTGGTTTCGGCGGCGTCCGCGGCCTACGCCAACGTCGTCAACAAGAAGCACCTCTCGCGCGTCTCGCCGTTTCGCAACGTCTGGGGCCAGACGCTCGCGGGATCGTCGGCGCTGCTTCTCGCCGCCGCCGCCTTCGAGCGCGGTGCGCCGTCGCGCTGGACGCCGTCGGCGCTCGGCGCCGTCGCCTACCTCGCGGTCTTTGGAACGGCGCTGCCCTTCGTCGGACTCTTCTGGCTCCTTCGCCGGGTCCCCGTCGCCGTGATCGGCACGATTCCCGTCGTGGACACCGTCATCGCGGTCGTGCTCGGCAACCTCGTGCTCGGCGAAACCCTGTCGCCCCGCGTCCTCACCGGAGGAGCGCTGATCCTGCTCGGAGTCCTGCTCGCGGCAGCGTCGATGCGATCCGGCGGGCCTACGGGCCGTAAATCGGAAGCCAGGACCGGGTGATGTAGTCGGACCCGGTCACCACGAGCAGGATCGCCAGAAAAAGGATCGCGGTGCCCGCGACGAGGGCCGTCAGCCTCGGCGAAGACCTCAGGTGCATGAAGAAGAGCGCCACGAGCGAGGCCTTCGTCGCGGCGATCGCGAGCGCCACGGGCGTGTTCCAGATGCCGAGGTGCTGGATCGCGGCCCAGACCGTCAGCCCCGTGCACGCGAGGAGAGAAACGAACACGGCGAGGTAGACACCGATCGACGAGTGTCCCTTCGAATGTTCGCTCACAGCGTGTGCCTCCCGAGCAGGTAGAGCAGCGGAAACAGGAAGATCCAGATGATGTCCACGAAGTGCCAGTACAGCCCCACGAGATCGACCGGCGTGTTGTATCGCACCGAGAAGTCCCCGCGCCGGGCCCGCCGCATCAGCCAGATCAGCAGGCCGATGCCGATGATCATGTGGACCGCGTGCAGGCCCGTCATGCAGAAGTAGAGCGTGAAGAACATCTCCGACTGAGGAGGCAGGGGCCGATGCGTTTCCTCGTCGAGAGGAATCACGAAGCTCGGCCCGGGAACCTCGTGGTGGACGAACTTCGTCTTGTACTCGACGAGCTTGATGCCGAGAAACGCCGTGCCGAGCACCATCGTGAGGACGAGGAAGAGGACGATGAGGTTCTTGCGCCCCTGCTGGCTCGCCCAGACCGCGAGGGCCATCGTCAGCGACGACACGATCAGAACGACCGTGTTGATCGTGCCGAGCTTGAGGTCGAGGAGGTTCGAGGCGCCTTCGAAGGCGGCCCGGTACGTCTCCCGGTAGACGGCGTAGGCGAGGAACATCCCGCCGAAGAACAGCACCTCGGTCACGAGGAACATCCACATCCCGAGCGACGAGGCCTCCCTCTGGGCCGCGAGATCCACGAAGTGGTGGCGCAGCTCGGGCGGGGCGCCGGGAAGGGCCGCGTGCGCGTCAGACATCGCTTCTCACCAGTCTCGGCGTATACATGTCTCGTGCTCCGGCCGGGCGCCCGCGACTAGGCGGTGCTCGCCGCCTCCTCCCGTCCCGTCAGGTAGTCGTAGGGCCGCCCGGTCACCTCCGGCGTCTCGGGGAAGTTCTCGGTCGGCGGCGGCGAGGGCGTTTCCCACTCGAGGCCGGTCGCGCCCCACGGGTTGTCGGCGGCGTCCTTGCCATATCGCATGGACCAGAAGAAATAGACCAGCGGGATCACGTAGCCGATCCCGAGGATCGACGCTCCGGCCGTGGACATCACGTTCAGGACCTGGAACTCCTCGGGGTACGCGTGGTAGCGCCGCGGCATTCCGAGGTAGCCCACGATGAACTGCGGGAAGAACGTCAGGTTGAAGCCGATGAAGATGACCCACGCCGAAACGCGCGACCAGTACTCCGGGTAGAGCTTCCCCGAGATCTTGGGCCACCAGAAGTGGAGTCCGCCGAGGTAGGCCATGATCGTCCCGCCGACCATGATGTAGTGAAAGTGCGCCACGATGAAGTAGGTGTCGTGGACGTGGACGTCGAGGCCGAGGCTCGCGAGGAAGAGGCCGGTCAACCCGCCGAACGTGAAGAGGCCGATGAAGCCGAGGGCATAGAGCAGCGGCGTCTGGTAGGAGACCGAGCCCTTGTAGAGCGTCGCCGTCCAGTTGAAGACCTTGATGGCCGACGGAATGGCGACCAGCATCGACATGAACGAGAAGACGAGCCCGGCGTAAACCGATTGCCCCGAGACGAACATGTGGTGCCCCCAGACGAGGAAGGAAAGCACCGCGATCGCGATCGAGGAGCCCGCGATGAACTTGTAGCCGAAGATCGGTTTGCGCGAGAACGCCGTGACGAGCTCGCTGATGACGGCCATGGCGGGCAGGATCATGATGTAGACGGCCGGGTGCGAATAGAACCAGAAGAGGTGCTGGAAGAGCACCGGATCGCCTCCGGCGGCGGGATCGAAGATGCCGAGGTGCAGCAGGCGCTCCGCCGCCACCAGCAGGAGCGTGATCGCGATGACCGGCGTGCCCAGGATCTGGATGATCGCGGTCGCGTACATGCCCCAGCAGAAGAGCGGCATGCGCAGCCATGTCATCCCCGGCGCGCGCATCGTGTGGATCGTGACGACGAAGTTCAGGCCGGTCAGGATCGAGGAGAAGCCGGCGATGAAGATGCCGACCGCGGTGACGACGACCCAGCTGTTGGAGTAGACGGTGCTGTAGGGCGTGTAAAACGTCCATCCGGTATCGACGCCGCCATGGACGAGCGCCCAGAGCGTGATCAGGCCTCCGATGATGTAGAGGTACCAGGAGAGCAGGTTGATCCTGGGAAAAGCGAGATCCTTCGCCCCGATCATCAGCGGCACCAGGAAGTTCCCGAGCACGGAAGGGATCGCCGGAATCAGGAAGAAGAAGACCATCACGATGCCGTGTCCCGTGAAGAGCTTGTTGTAGGTCTCGGACTGGAAGACGTCGCCCGCGGGCGTGAGGAGCTCGAGACGGATCGCGGCCGCATACAGGCCGCCGATCGCGAAGAAGAAGGTCACTCCGATCAGGTAGAGGATCGCGATGCGCTTGTGGTCGCTCGTCAGGAGCCACGAGCGCACGCCGTAAGTCGAGTTCAGGTAGTTCGTGCGACGCGGGGTCGAATCGGAGATCGTATTCATGGCCGCGAGGCCTTCCTTTCCGGAGAGGGGACGGAAACGGTTCCCCCGGCCGGCGCGGCGGCCGCCGGCTCGGACAGCGACTTGACGTAGGCGACGAGCTCGAGGAGCCCTTCCTCGGTGATCAGGCCCTGGAAGGTCGGCATGATCGCCGGATAACCGGCCACGAGGTGGGCCTGCGGGTTGACGATGGCCTCGCGGATGTAGATCTCGTCGGCGACGACCGTCTGCCCGTCGGCGAGGCGGACCGGCTTGCCGTAGAGCCCGGCGAGCGACGGGCCGCGCGCGCCCGGCGTTTCGCCGTGGCAGGTGTTGCAGGCGTGCTGGACGAAGCGCCGCGCGCCGCCGGCCGCCAGCGTTTCACCCGTCGAGCTGCGCGCGAGCCACGCCTGGTAATCCGCCGGCGTCATGGCGTACACCCATCCGATCATGTTCGAGTGGCGCGTGCCGCAGTATTCGGCGCAGAAGAGGTGGTACTTGCCCGGCTTCGTCGCCTCGAACCAGGCGACCGAGAAGCGGCCCGGCACGACGTCGCGCTTGAAGCGGAAGGCCGGGACGTAGAAGCTGTGGATCACGTCCTCCGAGGCCATCGTCAACCGCACGGGCTGTCCGATGGGAACGTGGAGCTCGTTCATCTCCCGCTGACCGTCGGTGTGCTGGAGCTTCCACATCCACTGCTTGGCCGTGACGTAGACGTCGAGCGCGGTCCCGGGCGGCCGCGTGATCTGGAAGAAGACGCGCGCGCCCCAGAAGAACATGACCATCGTCAGGGCGAAGGGGATCACCGTCCAGATGATCTCGAGCAGGCCGGACTCGTGGACGGCGGTCGCGACCTCGTGCTCGGACTTGCGGTGGTACTTGATGGCGAACGTCACGACCAGCACGCCGATCAGCAGCGAGAAAAACGCCGTGACGGCGATCAGGAAGAGATACAGCGCGTCGACGTGCCCTGCGAAGGTCGAGGCTTCCTCGGGAAGGAAATGCATCAGCGGGTCTCCCCCGCGGCGGTCCGGACGGGGCGCGGACGCCGGCGCGACATCCGCCAGATGGCGAAGCCGAGGACGGCCAGGGTCGCGAGCCCGGCCAGGCGGATCATGCGGACGACGACCCAGCCGTACTTGCCCTTCGAGGGGTCGTAGTGAAAGCAGTACAGGAGGATCTGGTCGACCGGCGTGCCGATCTTTCCGGCGGAGGCCTCGACGAGGCCGAGCCTCAGGTCGCGGGGCGCGTATTCGATGCCGTAGAAGTAGCGGGCGAGGCGCCCATCCGGGGTCGCGACCATGATGGCGCTCGCGTGGGCAAACTGGTCGAGGCGCTCGTCGTACTTGAAGCGGAAGCCGGCTGCCTTCGTCAGACGCTCGATCGCCGCGCCGTCGGCCGTCAGGAAGTGCCAGCCGGCGCCGGCGTTCGGGTGCTTGTAACGCGTGAGGTACGCGGCTTTCTTCGCGGCCGCCATCGCCGGGGTCTCACGCGCGTCGAAGCTGAGGGCGACGACGTCGAAGTCCCGGCCCGCCTCGAGCGACATGACGTTGAGGGAAGCCACGAGGCCGTTCAAGACCTGCGTGCAGAGCATCGGGCAGTTGTAATACACGAACGCGAGAACGACCGGGCGCTTCCCGAAGAGGTCGCCGAGCCGCATCGTCCGGCCCGCCTCGTCGCGCACGGGCGCATCGAGCGGAAGCTGTGCGTTCAGTTTCTGGTCGATGCCGATCTGTTTCAGGATGTCGGGCGTCTGGCTCGCGGCGACCATGCCCGCCGGCGGCGGATCCATGGCTTGGGCGGAGAGCGTGGCGGAGATCGCGAAGCCGGCGACCAGGCTCAATGTCATCCCGAGCGCAGCGAGGGATCTCTTTGAAGTCACGGTGCGGCTAAGAAAGGGATCCCTCGGGCCCGCGGCCCTCGGGATGACACAGGTGGGCAGCGAGTCGGTCTTCACTGCTTCTTCTCCGGCTCGGGCTGACTCGGGGGCAGCGGCGCCGCGGGAGCGATGATCGGGGCCGGAGGCAGCGGCGCCACGCCGCGCTCGGCGATCAGGTCGATGGCGTGATCGATCGGGATGTGGACGGCGCCGGTCGAGCGGTCCATCCAGCCGTAGGAGTCGAGCCGCTCGCGTTCGGCCGTCTGGAAGTCGCGCCAGTGCCGGACCGGAAAGACCTGCAGACGAGGCAGCGGCGGAACCTCGCTCTGCTGGCGCTGCAGGCCCGCCTCGCTGACGATCCGCTCGTCGCTTCTCTGGGCCGTGCGGTTGAAGTGCCAGAAGAGCGCGGCTACGAGCGCCCCGGCGATCGCCGTCGCGAGCGTCAGGATCACGGCGAAGCCGACGACCACCTTCGCGGAGACCTCGTCGGGCTCCGCGGCGACGCCGTAGACGCCCTCTCGCGGCTCAGTCTCTCGCATGCGCGAGCGCCTCCTCGAAGCCGGGATCGTGTGCGGGCAAGAGCGGCCGGGCGGCGAGATTGCGGAAGTACAGGCCGAGCCAGAGACCTCCGAGCCCGATCGGCAGCGTCAGGTCGGTCGGGTGGATTCGAAACGCCCCCCGCGAGAACGCCGGGAGGACCATCCACGAAAGGTCCACGAATCGCATGACGACCACCAGCACGGCCGCCGTCGACAGGATCCGGGGGTTGCGGTTCGCGCGGCGGGACAGCAGCAGCATGAACGGCAGCGCGAACTGAAGCAGCAGCACCGCCAGCCCCACCCATCCCCAGCCTCCGCGGAACCGCGCGAGGTACCAGGAGATCTCCTCGGGCAGGTTGCCGGACCAGATGATCAGGTACTGGGAGAAGGTGACGTAGGCCCAGAACATCGTGAACGCGAACATCATCTTGCCGAGGTCGTTGCGATGGCGGCCGCCGAGAAACTCCGCGACCGGGCGAAGGTGCGAGAGCCTCACGACGGCCAGGGTGGCGAGGGACAACGCGCCGAGGCCCTCGCCGGCCATGAAGATGACGCCATACATCGTCGAGAACCAGTGGGGCTCGAGCGACATGACCCAGTCGACCGACGTCCAGGTGGTCGTCAGCGCCCAGGCCACCAGGCCGCCCCCCGAGAGAAGCTGCAGCTTGCGGTCGGTCGCGCGGTGGTCGCCCGGGGCGTCCTGCTCGCGCGACCAGCGGTTCAAGGCCGCCGCGATGAGGATCCAGACCGCGAAGGCGAGAGCGGTGCGCACGAGGTAGAAGGGCTCGTTCAGGTACGCCGCCTTCTTCAGGAGGATCGGGTCGCGGGCCACGACGTCCGCGTGCGTCCATTCGTAGAGGCGGCCCATTCCGAAGACGATCGGCACGAACGCCAGGACCATCCAGGGAATCAGGCGCGTCGCCGCCTCGAGCTCCCGCCGGATCGCGATGCCCCAGGCGCCGCCGGTCAGGTACTGCAGCATCAGGACGGCGAGCGACCCGACCGCGAGGCCGTTCCAGAACAGGAACGCGAGGAGGTACGAGCGGAAAAACTCGTCCGGATGGGACGCCCCGTAGGCGAACGTTCCGCCGAGCGCGACCACCGCGGTCACGAACGCGGCGCGCGACCGCCGTGCCGTTTCGGCGGCGAGAGCGGGGTCGCTCGCCGGATCGAAGCTCACGGCTGCCTCCTTTCGGGGGGCTCGGTCTTCGCCTCGTCCGCGGCGCGGCTCCAGTCGTCGGTGTCGATCGGGAGAATCGGGGCCCGGGCGGCCGCGCCCGCCGCCTCGAGGGCCGGACGGTCGGAGGCCGGCACGTCGGCGAGCGTGGCCCCCTGCGAGAGCTGGAGCGCACGGATGTAGGCGGCGATCGCCCAACGGTCCGAGGTGGGAATCTGCGCCGCGTAGTCCATCATCGTGCCGAATCCCTGGGTCTCGACGTTGAAGAAGTAGCCGACGGGAGCCGCGCGCAGGCGGTCGATGTGGAAGGACGGCGGCTGCCGGTAGCCGCGCTGGACGACGATGCCGAGGCCGTTGCCGGTCAGGCCGTGGCACGGCGTGCAATAGATGCCGAAGCGGTCGCGCCCGCGTTCGAGCAGCTCGCGCGTGAGCGGCATCGGGAGCGCCGAGACCGGCTGGCCGTTCTCCTTGCCGGTGAGGAAGCGGCGGTCGGCGTAGAGATATCCGCGCGCGACGGTGTCTTCCACGACCGGCCGAGCGGAGCGGTGATCGTCGAAGAACGCCGAGCCGCGCAGGTTCTTGTACTTCGGCTGGTCCTGCATGTCCCGGCGGCAGGCGGCGGCGCCGAGCCACGGGAGGAGCGCGAGGAGAGAGAGGAGCTTCTTCACCGGCCGTCAGTCCTCGACGTCCATGACCACCCGCGGGCCGAGCTTCGTCAAAAACGCCCAGGTCTCGTCGTGGTCGAACTTCGGATCGCGCGTCTCGATGCAGAGAAAGAACCGGTCGCGGGAGGCGAGCGCGAAACGCGGCGTGTTGAAGACGGGGTGGTAGGGCATGGGCAGGCCGTTCAACCCGAGCAAGCCGAGGACGGCCGCGAAGGCGGC
This sequence comes from uncultured Acidobacteriota bacterium, assembly GCA_963736455.1. Taxonomy (GTDB): domain Bacteria; phylum Acidobacteriota; class Thermoanaerobaculia; order UBA5066; family Gp7-AA6; genus DAHUXD01. The sequence continues at coordinate 1,770,424 of CAVTON010000001.1, read as the reverse complement.
GAAGAGGATCGTCATCTCGAAGGTCGGCACGATGAACGCGGGCACGCTGTTGTAGGGCTTGCCGCCGACGTTCAAGGGGAAGCTGATGACCGAACACCAGTAGCAGAGACCGAAGCCGCAGAGCCCGCCGAGGATGCCGCCGCCGAGGACGACGGCGGGCAGCTTTCGTTCGTGGATGTCGAGGGCCTCGGTCAGCGCCTCGATCGGGTACGGCGAATAGGCGTCGAAGCGCGTGAAGCCCGCTTCGTTCGTCCGGCGCGCTGCCTCGACGAGCTCCTGGGGAGTCTCGAATTCCGCCATCAGGCCGTAGCGCTTCGGGGCGCTCATTTGGTCTCCTCGATTTTGGCTTCCGGCAGGATCGTGCGCATCTCGAAGATCGAGATCATCGGCAGCACGCGGATGAAGAGGAACATGAGCGCGACGAACAGGCCGAGGGTGCCGATGAAGGTGGACCAGTCCCAGAACGTCGGCGTGTAGTGACGCCAGGCCGACGGCAGGAAGTCGCGCGAGAGGCTGACGACGACGATCACGAAACGCTCGAGCCACATGCCGACGTTGACGATCATGGCCATGACGAAGAGCATCGGGACGCTGCGCCGGACGCGTCGGAACCAGAGCATCTGCGGCGAGAGGATGTTGCAGAAGATGAGCGCCCAGTAGAGGTTCCGATACGGCCCGGTCATGCGGTTCCAGATCATGAAACGCTCGTAGACGTTCCCGCTGTAGTACGCCATGAACGCTTCGACGATGTAGCCGTAGCCGACGATCAGTCCCGTCGCGAGCATGATCTTGGCCATGTTGTCGAGGTGCCTGGTCGTGATCAGGTCTTCGAGCCCGTAGATCTTGCGCAGCGGGATCGCGATCGTGATGACCATCGCGAAGCCCGCGTAGATCGCTCCCGCCACGAAGTAGGGCGGGAAGATCGTCGTGTGCCAGCCGGGCACGATGCCCGCGGCGAAATCGAAGGACACGACCGTGTGGACCGAGATGACGAGCGGCGTCGCGAGGCCGGCGAGCAGCAGCGAGGCCGTCTCGTAGCGGCTCCAATGACGCGCCGACCCGCGCCAGCCCATCGCGAGCATCCCGTAGGCGATCTTGGCCCACAGCTTCTTCGCCCGGTCGCGCAGCGTCGCGAGGTCCGGGATCATGCCGACGTACCAGAAAAGCAGCGAGACCGTCGCGTAAGTCGAGACGGCGAAAACGTCCCAGATGAGCGGGCTGCGGAAGTTCGGCCAGATGCCCATCGCGTTGGGGTAGGGGATCAGCCAGTACGCGAGCCACGGCCGGCCGACGTGCAGGAGCGGATAGAGGCCGGCGCACGCGACGGCGAAAATCGTCATCGCCTCCGCGAAACGGTTGATCGAGTTGCGCCACGGCTGGCGGAGCAGCAACAGGATCGCCGAGATGAGCGTCCCCGCATGGCCGATTCCGATCCACCAGACGAAGTTCAGGATCGCCATGCCCCAGCCGACCGGCTGGTTGATGCCCCAGATGCCGACGCCCTTGGCGAAGAGATAGCTGATCGAGCCGAGCAGCACCATCGTGAGCAGGAAGCCCACCCCCGCGCCGAAGAACCAGACGGTCGGCGTTCGCCGGGACAGCGCGATCGACGCGATCTTGTCGGTGAGGGTCGTGAACGAGTAGCCGGGCGCGAGGATCCCGCTCCTGACCGCGGGCTCGGTGGCGGGAGGCTTCGGCGTGCCCTCAGCCACGTTCCTTCTCCTTCGCGGATCCGGCGCCCCCGGCGAGCGCGGGATTCGGATTCGAGAGCGAGGCGAGGTAGGTCGTGCGCGGCCGCGTCCCGAGCTCGGTCAGGACGCCGTACGTCCGTTTCTCCGCCCTCGCCTTCGAGACGCGCGACTGCGGGTCCGAGATGTTGCCGAACACGATCGCGTCCGCCGGACACGCCTGCTGGCAGGCCGTGACGATCTCGCCGTCCCGGATCGGCCGGTTCTCCTTCTCCGCCTCGTAGCGCGCGCGGTTGATGCGCTGGATGCAGTAGCTGCACTTCTCCATGACGCCGCGGCTGCGGACGGTGACGTCCGGATTGTTGACGAGCTTGTGGATCTCGGTCGTGAAGTCGGCGTAGAGGTAGAAGTTGAACCGCCGCACCTTGTAGGGACAGTTGTTCTGGCAGTACCGCGTGCCGACGCAGCGGTTGTAGATCATCTGGTTCAGCCCCTCGGCGCTGTGGACCGTCGCGTTGACGGGGCAGACGACCTCGCACGGCGCGTTCTCGCAGTGCATGCAGGTCAGGGGCTGGTGCAGCGTCTCGGGATCGTCGAGGCCGCCCTTGTAGTAGCGGTCGATGCGGATCCACTGGAGGGCCCGGCCGCGCGAGACCTGATCCTTGCCGACGACCGGAATGTTGTTCTCGGACTGGCAGGCGATGACGCAGGCGTTGCAGCCGACGCACGTCGAGAGATCGATGGACAGGCCCCAGGCGTAGCTCCCGGACGGCAGCGTCGGATAGAGCGTGTCGCGGGGCCCCGGCGGCTCCTCGCCCATGCGCGCGACGACCTCCGGATCCTTCGCGTAGGCCTCGGCCGTGACGGCGCGGATGGGATCGCGCCCTTCCATCGAATGGTGGTCCTGCGTCGTGGCGAGTTTCGCCCGGAGGAGCGTCTTTCGGACCTCGAGGCCGCTCGCGGTCCACAGCGCCGCGCTCGTGCGGAGCGCGCCGGCGTCGAAGCCCTTGCCGTCCCCGACGCGGCCCGCGCGCCGGCGTCCGTAGCCGAGGTGCACGGTGACGCAGTTCTCGGCCTGGCCCGGCATGACCCAGACGGGCGCCGCGACGCGGCGGCCGCCGATCGACAGGTCGACGACGTCCTCGGTCGTGATCCCGAGCTTCTCGGCCGTCTTCGGGGCGACGAGCGCGGCGTTTTCCCAGGTCAGCTTCGTCAGCGGCTTGGCGAGCTCCTGCAGCCAGCCGTTGTTGGAGTACGCCCCGTCCCAGACGGTCGAATCGGGGCGGAAGAGAAGGGTCAGGCCGGAGCCGGCCGCCGGATGGCGGGTCTCGGGCTCGAAGAAGCCCTCCCGGACCCGGACCGTCTTCACCGGCAGGGCGCTGTCGGCGACGACGCCGTCGTGCAGCGCCTTGCGCCACCCGAACTCGGCGTCGCCTCCCGGAAGCTTGCCGCGCCAGAAGCCCTTGACGATGTCGTGTCCCGACCGCTCCGGCTCGTCCGAGAAGGCCGCGAGCAGCTCGTGGGCGGACTTGCCGGAGAAGATCGGCGCGATGAGCGGCTGGAGAATCGTGACCGTTCCGTCCACGGCGCGCGCGTCGCTCCAGGCCTCGAGGTCGTGGGCCGCCGCGACGTGCCAGTGGCTCACCCGCGAGGTCTCGTCGTCGTAGAGCCCCCAGTGGATCCGCAGCGGAACCTTTCCCATCGCCCTGGCGAACTCGAGGTCGGCCGGCGCGTCGTAGACGGGATTTCCGCCGATGATGACGAGGGTCGAGACGCGGCCCGCCGCCATGTCGGCCGCCAGCTCCGCCAGCGGCTGGCCCGACGCGCCCTCGGGCGCCGGGGCCGCGGGCTCCCCGTAGCGGACGGTCCTGCCGGCGTTGCCGAGCGTTTCGTTGATCGCGTGCGCGAGCGCGTGAACCGGCGGCGGCTGGGAATCGCCCGCGAGCACCAGGCTCGAGCCGCGATGCGCCTTCAAATCGGCGGCCACCGCCTCGACGAAGGGATCGGTCGGCGCCGCGGAGGCGACGGCTCCCACGGCAACGGCGACCGAAACCGCGAACGCCTCGATCTCGTCCGGAGTCATCGGACGGCGATGGTCGGCCCGCGCCCCCGTCAGCGAGGGCGTCGCCTCGACGACGTAGAGCCGATTCGGGTTTTCTCCCCGGCGGCGCGAGACGAAGTCGCGCACGGCCCGCGGCATCGCGGGGCCCGAGCCGAGGAAGTCCGCCTCGAGCGAGAGGACGACGTCCGCGCGATCGAACGCGTAGAGCGGCTCGACGTCCTCTCCGAACGCGAGGCGCGCGCCCGCGGCGGCGTTCTCGCGTCCGGCCGGCTCCCACGTGGTCCACCGGGCCTTCGGGAGCGCGGCGAGAACGTCCTCGATCTGGCGGCGCAGGGTCGGCGAGGTCACCGTTCGCGTCAGGAACCGCAGCCCCGCTCCTCCTCCGGGCCGCTCCGTCTCGAGCGCCAGGCGTGCGGCCGCGAGGAAGGCGGTCCACGGCCGGATCTCGCCGCGGTCGGTCAGAGTCTGCGAGCGGTCCGGGTCGTACATCTGGAGCACGGAGGCCTGGGCGAACACGTCGGTGCCGCCGAGGCTCGAGGGATGGAGCTCGTTGCCCTCGATCTTGATGGGCCGGCCCTCGTAGCTCTTGGCGAGGATGCCGCGCGCGTAACCGCCATGGAGGTGCGCGGTCGCGTAGAAGAGCGGAACCCCCGGGACCAGCTCCTCGGGCGCCTTCACGTACGGGAAGATCTTCTCGGCCGGCTGTCGCACGCAGCCGGTCAGGCCCGCGAGCGCGATCGAGGCGCCCATGAGCGTCAGCAGCTCCCGCCGGTTGACGCCCGAGTCGATCGGGACGCGGAACTCCCGCTGGAGGTGCTCGCGGAAGTCCTCGGTGTCGAGCAGCTCCTCGAGACTCCGCCAGTACTCGCGGTCCCGCAGCTCTCCGAGCCGCGACCGCGCCTCGGCGAGGCTCGGCCCCTCCGCCGCCGGCCGCCGGCCGTCTTCCGTCGGTTCGCTGCTCATCGGTGGCACGTCACGCAGTCCGTGAGCTCGAAGCTCGGACGGATTCCGTACTCTGTCTTCAGGCGCGCTCCGATCTCTTCCTGCCGCCCGGCCGGAACATAGCCCATCGTGAAGACGGCGTCGCGCGGCCGGAGATACTTCTCGGGCGCGCGATGGCAATCGAGGCACCACGACATCTGGAGCGTCGGATGCTGCTCGACGAGCGGCATCCGGTCGATGCGGCCGTGGCAGGTCTCGCACCCGACTCCCTTGGCGACGTGGATCGAGTGGTTGAAGTAGACGTAGTCGGGAAGGTCGTAGACCTTGACCCACTCGATCGACCGGCCGGTCCGCCAGCTCTCCCGGACGGGCTCGAGCTCGGGCGACCGGCTCCAGATCTGGGAGTGGCAGTTCATGCACGTCTTGGTCGGCGGGATGTTCGCGAACGCGGCCTTCTCGACGCTCGTGTGGCAGTACCGGCAGTCGATTCCCATGGCGCCGACGTGGTGCTGGTGGGAGAACTGGACCGGCTGGACGCGGGGGACGCCCTGCTCGGTGATGTAGGGCGAGCGATTGACGACGTCGAAGAGCCAGAGCAGGAGCGCGACGAAGAAAACGGCGCCGAACACCGACACCCGCGAGATCGTGTTCGTGCTGCGATGGAAGATCTGAGCCATGAGAGCTGACCGGGAATATATTTCAATCCGGCCGCCAGAAACGGATCCTTCGGCCGGCAAAATCCGGGCGTAGAATCGCGCGCTGGAGGCCTCCCATGAGACGTCTGGTGCTGGTTTTAGCCGTCTCGCTCCTGGCCACTGCCGCCCGCGCCCAGTCCCTCCAGGAGCTCTTTCAGAAGACCAAGGAACAGGTGAAAGCCGGGGCCTGGCAGGAGGCGATGAAGACCATGGACGCCCTGGAATCCGCGTCCGCCGGCCCCGCCAACGAGGGCGCCCGCAAGCAGCTCGCCGCGCCGATCGCGTTCTACCGCGGCGTTTGCGAGGCGAACCTCGGCGACGCGGCCGCCGCGCAGACGAGCTTCCAGGCGTTCCTCGACCAGGTCCCGAATGCGACGCTCGATCCGTCGGTCTATTCGAAGAAGGCCGTCGCCGCGTTCGATGCCGCGAAGAAGCGGACGGCCGCGCCCGCGCCGGGCTCGTCGCCCTCGATCTTCACCGCGTTCCAGGAGTTCAAGGAGCCGCCGAACTCGAGCGATCCGCCCGACGAGAACTGGGCCAACGGCCCGGAGCAGTGGATCATGACCTCCGAGGAGAAGAAGACGTGGGCGGGCCTCCAGTCGGGGGGCGAGCGGGCCGAGTTCGTCGAGAAGTTCTGGGAGTCGCGCAATCCCCGTCCCGGAAACCCCGACAACACGTTCAAGACGGGTTTCGAGCGCCGCGTGGCCTTCGCCGACGCCCATTTCGTGCAGGACGAGAAGAAACGGGGCAGCCTGACGGATCGTGGCATGGTGTTCGTGCTGCTCGGGCCGCCCACCTACGGCGGCCGCCGCCCGATCCGGCCCGGCGAGGACACGAGCGAAGCGGGGGGGATGTCCACCGTCACCTCCGGAGCCGTCTTCGCGGCGCAGTCCGGAGCCGCCGCCGCGTCGCCGAGCGGCCGCATCACCTCGGGCCAGTCGGCCGCGATCGCCGATCGCATGACCGGTCCCGGCAGCCAGGCGGCCGAGTCCAACAACAACTACCAGGAGGTCTGGCATTACCGCCGCGAGCTCTTGCCCAAGGGAATCGGCTATCAACAGGTGGACGTCGTCTTCGTCACCAAGCACGGCTACGGCCAGAACGTCCTGCAGAGAGACGACGCGACGCTGATGACGCTCGACGTGGCGAAGAAGAAACCGGCCTCGGCACAGAGCAACGACGAGGCGGGAGGCAAGTCATGAAGCGGACCGGGTGGGCGGCAGTCCTGATTCTCGGGATGGCGTGGGTGGTTGCGGCCCAGGGAGTCCCCGACCTCTTCGCGAAGATGAAGGACCAGGTCAAGGCGGAGAAGTGGAACGACGCGCTGGTGACGATGGAAGTCATCGACGTCGAGGCGGCCAAGCCGGTGAACCAGCAGTATCGGGCGCCGCTCGAGGGGCCGCTGGCGTTCTACCGCGGCGTCTGCGACGCGAACCTCGGCAACGCCTCGAAGGCGCAGTCGGAGTTCGAGGCGTTCCTGAACACGAAGCCCGACGCCGGCATCGACGACAAGATGTACTCGAAGAAGGCGGTGGTGGCTTTTGCGGCCGCGCAGAAGGCGATCGCGTCGGCGGGGCCGTCGATCGCGCGCGCCTACGCCGCGTTCCAGCCGCCCGCGACCGGCAGCGAGCCGGCGAGCCCGACGTGGGGCGACGGGCCCGTGGTGTGGCTGATGACGGACTCGGAGAAGGCCGGGTGGGCGGCGGCGTCGACGGATGCCGACCGCGCGGCGTTCGTCGAGAAGTTCTGGAAGTCGCGCAACCTCGAGGACGATCCGAGCTTCCAGGCGAGCTTCGAGAAGCGCGCCGCGTTCGCCGACGCGAACTTTGCCGTGGACGACAAGTCGAAGACGAAGCGGGGCAGCATGACGGACCGCGGGATGGTCTTCGTGCTCCTCGGGCCCCCGACGTATGGCGGAAGGAAACGCCTGACCGCGAAGGACGACAAGAGCTCGAACGCCGGAATGTCCTCGGTCGGGGATCACGACGCCGACATGGCGGAGCACCGGGTGGTCGCCGAGGCGTACAGCAAGGGACAGAAGACGACCGCCTCGCAGCTCCAGAAGACCGACGACCGCTACGACGGACCGGGAGTGGAGGCGGCCGACCAGGAGATGAACTTCCAGGAGGTCTGGCACTACCGGAAGGAGCTCCTGCCGAAGAACGTCTCGTACCTGCAGGTCGACGCCGTGTTCATCACGAAGAAGGGCTACGGCATCGAGGTCCTGCAGCGGGACAGCGACATCCTGACGACGCTTTCTGCCGCCAAACAGAAGCCTCAGTAGGGGTAGGGTTGAGAAGAGGGCAACCGTGAAGCGGATTGCGGCACTCCTGATTTTCGGGGCGGCGTCGGTAGCCGCGGCCCAGGGGGTTCCCGATCTCTTTGCGAAGATGAAGGACCAGGTCAAGGCGGAGAAGTGGAACGACGCGCTGGTGACGATGGAAGTCATCGACGTAGAGGCGGCCAAGCCGGCGAACCAGCAGTACAGGGTGCCGCTCGAGGGGCCGCTCGCGTTCTATCGCGGCGTCTGCAACGCGAACCTCGGCAACGCCGAGAAGGCGCAGTCTGACTTCGAGGCCTTTCTCAACACGAAGCCCGACGCCGGGATCGACGACAAGATGTACTCGAAGAAGGCGGTGGCGGCGTTTGCGGCCGCGCAGAAGGCGATTGCGTCGGCGGGGCCGTCGATTGCGCGTGCCTACGCGGAGTTCCAGGCGCCGGCGAAGAACAGCGAGGCGGTGAGCTCGACGTGGGGCGACGGGCCGGTGGTGTGGCTGATGACCGACGCGGAGAAGGCGGGGTGGGCGGCGGCGGCGACGGATGCCGACCGCGCGGCGTTCGTCGACAAGTTCTGGAAGTCGCGCAACCTCGAGGACGATCCGAGCTTCCAGCCGAGCTTCGAGAAGCGCGTGGCCTTTGCCGACGCGAATTTCGCCGTGGACGACAAGTCGGGCAAGAAGCGGGGCAGCATGACAGACCGGGGCATGGTGTTCGTGCTGCTCGGTCCGCCGACGTACGGCGGCCGCAGGCCGATCAAGGCCGGAGAGGACTCCAACGACCAGGCCGGCATGTCCTCGCGCAACTCGATGAGCGACATCAGGGAAATCAACCAGCTCAAAGCGAACCGTGCTCCGTCCTCGGAGGTCGCTTCCACCGCTGATCGCCAGAGCGGCCCCGGGACCCTCGCGCCCGAGTCGAACATGAACTTCCAGGAGGTCTGGCACTACCGGCGCGAGCTGCTGCCCAAGGGCGTGTCCTACCTCGAGGTGGACGCCGTCTTCATCACCAGGAAGGGCTACGGCATCGAAGTCCTGCAGCGCGACTCCGACATCCTGACGACCCTGGACGCCGCGAAGCGAAAGCCGCAGTAACAGAGTTCCGTTTTCCTGCTTCTCTTGCCTGACGCTCGGTCGAGAAACCCCTCCCCCCCGCCGGGGGGAGAGGATTTTTCGTCGCGAGAGGGTTAGGGTGAGGGGCTCTTCTCCTCCTCCACCGCGCCGCGGGCGATCCGCGCCGCCCACACAGTCGCGATCACCGTGATCACGGCTCCCACTCCGAGCACGACCCACTTCCACGGGCCCGGCGGCAGCGACGGCGCGCCGAAGGCCTCGTGCGCGGCGGCGCCGAGCGACACGTAGAGGATCGTCAGCGGCAGCATGCCGGCCGCGCTCGCGAAGACGTACGGCCAGAAGGGAATCGCCGTCAGCCCGTAGAAGTAGTTCGAGGCGACGTACGGAACGAGCGGCGACAGGCGCAGCAGCAGAACGATGCGCCAGCCCTTCTGACCGATGGCGCGGTCGATCGCGGCGTAGCGCGGGTTCGACGCGACCCATCGCGCGACGCGCTCGCGCGCGAGATGCCGCGCGATCAGGAAGGACGCGGCCGCGCCGAGCGTCGCCCCGATCCACACGACCGCCGCGCCCCGAGCGAGGCCGAAGACGAAGCCGGCGCCGAGGATCATCAGGATCGCCGGCATCATCAGGACGGCCACGGCGACGTACGCCGCGACGTAGATCGCGTACGCCGCGGGGCCCAGGTCCGCGATCCAGCGCTCGAAGACGGCGAGCCATTCGCGGAAGGGGAGCAGGCGCCCGGCGACGAACAGCGCGGCGAAGGCGGCGGCCGCGGCGAGCCAGAACGCGCTCCTTCGGAAGTTCATCGCCGCCTATCCTCTCCCGTTCCGCCCGTTCCGCCGCCATTCAAAAACGCCGAAGAGGTTTCGGGAAACCGGATTCGGAGACTTCTCGGGAAGAACTGATCCGCGCGCCCCGCGCCGTCGTCCCTCCGAATCGATCTCCTCGTCTCGCGCGCTCTCTCACCGGCATGGCAGTGGTGTTGCTCCCTTTTCGCGCGGGGCGAGCGGCCCATGGCCGCGAAAGAGCCTGAGGAGGAGCTCATGATCGCATCCCGTCGCCTCGTCCCTGCACTGCTTCTCGTCTTTTATCGCGTGCGCGTCCCGGCTCGCGGCGGACGGCTCCCTGTCCGGCATGCTCGCCGGTCAGGTGCGCGACGAGTCCGGCGCGGCGCTTCCCGGCGCCGCGGTCGAGCTGACGAGCGCCGACAAAGGCTTTCGCCGCTCGGCCGTGACGGACGCCGCGGGCAAGTTCAACTTCGCGCTTCTTCCGCCCGGCGGCTACGGCGTGAAGGCCGCGATCGACGGATTCGAGAGCCACGTCTCGACGAACAACGTCGTCGCGCCGGAGAAGACGACGGACCTCGCCGTCACGCTGAAGGTCTCTCGCGCCGAGGCCTCGATCGAGGTCACCGGAGAGACCGCAAGTGGAACGACATCGTCGACGACATCAAGCGGCTGGACGACTCGGGATTCAAGTTCCTGACGCCGATCAACTTCTCGAACGACGTCATCTTCCGCGACTACAAGTCGGCCGAGGTCACGTTCACCAAGCGCTTCTCGAGCAACTTCCAGGCGCTCGCGAGCTACACGTGGCCGCAGGCGCGCGGCAACGCGGATCGTTCGTACTCGCTCGTCGCGTTCACGTCGCAGCTTCTCGACTATCCGAACGACACGTGCACCGCGGACGCCGCCGGCAACCAGCCGTCGGTCTCGGGGCCGTGCCCGCAGATCCTCGGCAACAACCGCGGCGGCCCGCTGCCGTGGGACGTGACGATCGGTCAAGCTCTACGGCGCGTACACGTATCCGCTGCAGGCCGTGAACCTGACGGCCGCGCCGTCCTTCACCTACACGACGGGCCTGCCGTACCAGCCGACGCAGAACGTCACGATCAACGGCGACAGCGACGTCTACTACCCGCTGCCGCAGGGCTCGCTGCGGTTGCCGTCCTGGTACCAGCTCAACTTCTCGTTCGAGGCGGCCTTCAAGATGTTCGAACCGGTCGAGATCGCCCTGAAGGCCGACATCTTCAACGTCACGAACCAGCAGCCCACGATCGACAACACCAGGATCGTCGTGGTGCCCGGAGACGACCTCGGCAAGGCCTCGACCGCAGCGCCCTGAACGCCCCACGCGGTTACCAGTTCGGCGCGGTGGTGCGGTTCTAGGGATCGGCCCTTCCTTTGTCATCCCGAGCGTAGCGAGGGATCCCTTTCGAGCCTTTTTGCGGCTATGAAAGGGATCCCTCGGGCCTGCGGCCCTCGGGATGACAGGAGGGTAGGGCGCCCTCGGGATGACAGGAGGGCTCGGCGAAGCCTGTCATCCCGAGCGTAGCGAGGGATCCCTTTCGAGTCTCGGTGCGACTATGAAAGGGATCCCTCGGGCCTGCGGCCCTCGGGATGACAGGAGGGTAGGGCGCCCTCGGGATGACAGGAGGGCTCGGCGAAGCCTGTCATCCCGAGCGTAGCGAGGGATCCCTTTCGAGTCTCGGTGCGGCTATGAAAGGGATCCCTCGGGCCTGCGGCCCTCGGGATGCCAGGAGGGTAGGGCGCCCTCGGGATGACAGGAGGGCTCGGCGGAACCTGTCATCCCGAGCGTAGCGAGGGATCCCTTTCGAGCCTCGATGTCCTCATGACAATCCTTAGACGACGTGCGGAGCTATTGGATCTACATCCTCGGCAGCCGGACCGGGACCCTCTACGTCGGCGTGACGAGCGATTTGGAGCTGCGCGTAGCGCAGCACCGCGCGGGCACATTCGGAGGTTTCACCGCCAGGTATGCGGTTCATCGACTTCTCTACTTCGAAGAGACGACGGACGTCGTCGCCGCGATCGCCCGCGAGAAGCAAATCAAAGGCTGGCGTCGATCCAAGAAGGTTGACTTGATCCAGGCTGCCAACCCTGGCTGGAGGGACTTGTCGGCCGGATGAACGCGGCTCTTGTCATCCCGAGCGCAGCGAGGCATCCCTTTCGAGTCTCGGTGTGGCTATGAAAGGGATCCCTCGGGCCTTCGGCCCTCGGGATGACAGGAGAGCCTCGGGATGACAAGAGGGCTCGGCCCTCAGGCGGGCTGTCATCCCGAGCGGAGCGAGGGATCCCTTTCGCACTCGTCCCCCAAAAACAAAAGAGCCCCGCTCGTGCGGGGCTCTGTTCCAATCCGTGTCTTCGCGTCTTACGCGTTGAAGCTCTTCCCGCAGCCGCAGCCGCCGGTCGCGTTGGGATTCGTCACCGAGAATCCCGCGCCGCGGAAATCTTCGACGTAGTCGACCTTCGCGTCCTTCAGATACGTCGCGCTCTGCGGATCGACGACGACTTCGATGCCGCCGGTCTCGATGACCGCGTCGCCTTCTTTCTTCTCATCGAACGTGAACCCGTACTGGAATCCCGAGCAGCCGCCGCCCTGGACGAAGATGCGGAGGGGCTTGCCCGCTGAGTCCGGCATGGAGCCGGCGAAATACTTGACCTTCGCGACCGCCGCCTCCGTCAGCGACAGAAGCGCACCGGGCGCCGAAGTCGTGATCGGAGTCGGAACCGACGATTCGACAGTGGACATAGCGTCTCCTAACCCCCTAATTATGGTCTGGCGGACCGAACGGGTGCAACCACGACCGGAACCCCTGTTCCCTCAGAGGTTGCAGGCCACCGCGGTCCCTACGACGCCTTCGCGAGCGCCGGAGACGCGAGAAGCGCGTCGATCGACCGCCAGGTCGCGTCCACGGCTGCGGGCGGCGTGACGAACGAAACCTGCTTCGCGGTGACCTCGAAATCCTCGACCGAAGGCATCCGCGAACGCTCCCAGGCGTGCCTCAGGCGAAGACACTCCGCCTCGTCCAAAGGACGGCTGAAGTGGCCGATCGCGAGGCGTCCGCCCTCGACGTCGAAGACCGATCGGTACGAAACCTTTGCCGCCCGGCCCTGGTTGCTCCAGCCCTTCGTGTCCGTGTTTTGCGCGTTTTTCCGGTTGAATCTCACGGCTTCGGCCTTTCCCTCCACGCTTCCCTTTTCGCGTTTTTCGCGATCTTTTCGCGCCTTCCAACTTTCTCAACAGCAATCCACGTGCCACCATTCCCAGCACAGGTTCCTGTGCGTGCCACTACATCTTGTGTATTTGGTCTTGACTCGATTCTCGACCGGACTTAACCTGAAAAACACTGGCGGCTTCCCGCTTCGATTCGGAAGGTCACCTGGTTATTGATGGGTGGGGCGGAGCATTCGCGATTCGTTTGGGGGGAAAGGGAGGAGGAAGAAGGGATGAGCACGACGGAAAAGGGCGTGGGCGTCGGGGGCGTCGGGGCGTCTCGGGAAACGGCGGCGGAGCCGGGGGCGGAAAAGCGCACCGCTCCGCAGAAGGGCCTGAAGGGCCTGACCTTCACACGGGTCTTTTCGGACCCGTCGGTCTCGCCGTACGACGCGATCGAGTGGGAGCTGCGAACCGCGGCGATCACTTCGGAGAAGGGCGAGACGATCTTCGAGCAGAAGAACGTCGAGGTCCCGAAGTCGTGGTCGCAGACGGCCACGAACATCGTCGTCCAGAAGTACTTCCACGGCCGCGCCGGCTCGCCCGAGCGGGAGACCTCCGTCCGCCAGCTCATCGACCGCGTCTCCGACACGATCACCGGCTACGGCGAGAAGGGCGGCTACTTCAAGACCGCCGCCGACCGCGACGCCTTCCACGACGAGCTCACCGCGATCCTCGTCAACCAGGTCGCCTCCTTCAATTCTCCGGTCTGGTTCAACGTCGGCATCGAGCCGCGTCCCCAGGGATCCGCCTGCTTCATCAACTCCTGCGGCGACTCCATGGGCTCGATCCTCGGCCTCGCCAAGACCGAGGGCATGCTCTTCAAGTACGGCTCGGGCACTGGCTCGAACCTCTCCGCGATTCGTGGGTCTCATGAGGGTCTGTCGGCCGGCGGCACCGCCTCCGGCCCGCTCTCCTTCATGAAGGGCTTCGACTCCTTCGCCGGCGCGATCAAGTCGGGCGGCAAGACGCGCCGCGCCGCGAAGATGGTCATCCTGAACATCGACCATCCCGACGTCGAGGACTTCATCACCTCGAAGTCGAACGAGGAGAAGAAGGCCTGGGCGCTGATCGACGCCGGCTACGACGGCTCGTTCAACGGCGAGGCGTACGCGTCGATCTTCTTCCAGAACGCCAACCACTCCGTGCGCGTGACCGACGAGTTCATGGAGGCCGTCGAGAAGGACGGCGAGTGGCAGACGAAGGAAGTCCTGACCGGCCAGCCGCACAAGACGTACAAGGCGCGCGACCTCATGGCCAAGATCGCCGACTCCGCGTGGATCTGCGGCGATCCGGGCATGCAGTACGACACGACGATCAACCGCTGGAACCCGGTCAAGGCGACGCACCGCATCAACGCGTCGAATCCGTGCTCGGAGTACATGTTCGTTGATGACAGTGCGTGCAACCTGGCCTCTCTCAACCTCATGAAGTTCTTCAACGCCGAGGACGGCTCCTTCGACGTCGCGTCCTTCCGCCACGCGTGCGACGTCGTCATCACCGCCCAGGAGATGCTCGTCTCGAACTGCTCGTATCCCACGCCGGCGATCGAGGAGAACTCGCACAAGTTCCGTCCGCTCGGCCTCGGCTACGCGAACCTGGGAGCGCTGCTCATGGCGGCGGGCCTCCCGTACGACTCCGACGAGGGCCGCGCCTACGCCGCGGCGATCACGTCGCTCATGTGCGGCGAGGGATATCTCCAGTCCTCGAAGATCGCGGCCGAGCTCGGGCCGTTCTCGGGCTATGCGCCCAACCGCGACGCGTTCCTCGACGTCATCGGCATGCATCGCGACGCGGCCGCCGAGGTTCCGCCGAAGGGCGTTCCCGCGGAGCTGCACAAGGCGCAGAAGGCCGTGTGGGACGCGGCGCTCGAGACGGGTCGCGAGCACGGCTACAAGAACGGCCAGGTCACGGTGCTCGCGCCGACCGGCACGATCGGCTTCATGATGGATTGCGACACGACCGGCGTCGAGCCGGACCTCGCGCTCGTCAAGTACAAGAAGCTCGTCGGCGGCGGCACGATCAAGATCGTCAACCAGACCGTCCCGCTCGCGCTGAGGCGCCTCGGCTACTCGGCCGACGAGATCAACGAGATCGTCGACTTCGCCGACGAGAAAGGGACCATCGAGGGCGCGCCCGGCTTCAAGCCCGAGCACCTGCCCGTCTTCGACTGCGCGTTCCGCGCGTTGAACGGCTCGCGCTCGATCCACTACTCGGGCCACGTCCGGATGATGTCGGCCGTCCAGCCGTTCCTCTCGGGCGCGATCTCGAAGACCGTCAACCTGCCGCCCGACGCCACACCCGACGAGATCGCCGGCGTCTACATGGACGGCTGGAAGCAAGGACTCAAGGCCATCGCGATCTACCGCGACGGCTGCAAGCGCACGCAGCCGCTGAACACCGCGGCCTCGAAGTCGGACACCAAGTCGCCCACGGCGCGCGGCACGCTCGAGTACGTCGGCAAGGCCATCCAGCCCGTGCCCGCTCCGTTCCGCCGCAAGCTCCCCGACGAGCGCCGCTCGATCACCCACAAGTTCGACGTCGGCGGCCACGAGGGCTACATCACCGTCGGCCTCTACGAGGACGGAAAGCCGGGCGAGATCTTCCTGAAGATGTCGAAGGAAGGCTCGACGGTCTCGGGCCTGATGGACGCGTTCGCCACGGCGATCTCGCTGACGCTCCAGTACGGCGTTCCGCTGGAGGCCCTGGTCAAGAAGTTCACCCACATGCGCTTCGAGCCGGCCGGGTTCACGAAGAACCCGGAAGTGCCCATCGCGAAGTCGCTGGTCGACTACGTGTTCCGGTGGCTCGGGTCGAAGTTCCTGTCGGCCGAGGACAAGCTCGGCGTCGGCATCATCGCGAGGGACTCGAGCTCGAACGAGCCGTCGCCGGTGACGAGCCTGGCGGTGACGCGGACTGCGGCGAGCGAGGCGTCGAAGCTGACGTTCGAGACGTCGACGGACGCGCCGGCATGTCACGAGTGCGGGAGCATCATGGTGAGGTCGGCGGCGTGCTACAAGTGCATGAACTGCGGGGCGACGAGCGGGTGTAGCTGACACGCGGAGCGAAGCCCCCGCGTGTCATCCCGAGCGAAGCGAGGATCCCTTTCTGAGTCGTGAGAGGGCTCGGTTAGTCGCTCGATAAATGGGCAAGGTTTGGGGTGGGGCCGCTTGAGGCCGACTGCGGGCGCCGAAAGGCGCCCGCAGTGTTTGTTCGCGACGACACTTTGTCGGGAGCGGAACCTTTCGCCCTTTTCGTTGGTGCCTCAGAGCAAGCTGCACCGTCTCATTAGGCCGGTGCCAGAGTGGAGAGAGTGGGAGAGTGGAGAGAGGGGTCAACCGTGTGTTCATGCGTCTGAGTGGAGAGAGGGGTCAACCGTGTGTTCATGCGTCTGAGCGGTGTTAGACGCACAAACGCACGGTTGACCCTGTCAACGACCCTGTCAACGACCCTGTCAACGCGCTCCTGACGTATCGTCGTGATCATCAGGGAGGACCTCGATGCCGAAAAAAGCCGGATCTCGTCGGCTCGCCGTTTTCGCTTTGTCAGGCCTCATTTATTTATGCTGCCGTCGCCGCCGCCCAGCCCTACAACTACACGGTGACGAACATTTCCGCGACGGCATTCCAGCCCGCGGCGAGCGGCCAGCAGTACTTCCTTTCCGGGAGCTCGGCGCGGTTCATCCCGGCCAATGAGCAGCAGTTCTTCTGGACCGCGCTCACCCTGCCGCCCGGGGTGATCGTCGATTACATCGGAATCAACAACCTCAACGACGGCACGCCTCTGGTGGTCGGCGCCGCCCTGTATGCCCGTTACGACGATGGGACACTGATCTTCCTCGCCGGCACATCGAACACACCCCACACCGACTGGGAGACCGACATCAATGCCTCGCCGTTCGACGCATTTATAGAATCCCCGGCCAACGTCGCCTACCTGCTTCGCCTCGAATTCGACGCCAGCGCGAACCCCCAGTACATCGGGGCCGTGCAGGTCTGGTGGCGGACCAGGGTGAGCCCGGCATCACGCAGATCTTCAACGACGTCCCGGGCTCCGATTTCGGATATCAGTACATCGAGGCGCTCGCGGAGTCCGGAATCACGGGCGGCTGCGGCGGCGGCAACTTCTGTCCCGACAATCCGGTGACCCGCCGACAGATGGCGATCTTTCTGGCGAAGGCGCTCGGCTTGAGCTTCACCCTGATTCGTTGAGCGGCGAGTCGGGAGGAGTGGGGTTAGACGTGTGGCCGGCGTCGCGCGCGACCTGCTCGAGCAGCTGGTCCAAGGTGATCTCCCCGGCGGTGGAGAGAGGGGTTGGAGAGAGGGGTCAACCGTGTGTTCATGCGTCTGAGCGGTGTTAGACGCACAAACGCACGGTTGACCCTGTCAACCCCTGCGTCTGAGCGGTGTTAGACGCACAAACGCACGGTTGACCCTGTCAACCCCCTGTCAACCCCCAAACGCACGGTTGACCCTGTCAACCCTCGGAGAGATTACTCCGTCCGGAGCGTGGCCTCCGGGCCTTCGAGGGGTCGCCCGCCCCGCGAAGTCAGCAAATCAAGACTGACCCCTTCGTCCTGGCTTTCGCGCGTATTGTTCAAACCGGAGATTTCATGCGCCGAACTTACGCTGCGGTCGCTGCCCTTCTGCTCCTCTGCGCGGCGCGCCATGCCATGGCCGCCTGCACGCCGTCGGACACGGCACTCTGCTTGAGCGCCGGGCGCTTCGAGACGTCCGTCGCCTGGAGGGACGCGACGGGGCGCACCGGCGTCGGAACGGCGATCCCGATCACCGCCGACACCGGCTACTTCTGGTTTTTTTCGGCCACCAACATCGAGCTCGTCGTGAAGGTCCTCGATGCGCGAGGCCTCAACGGGAAATTCTGGGTGTTCTTCGGCGCGCTCTCTAACGTCGAGTACACGTTGACCGTCCGAGACACCGCGACGGGCGCGGTGAAGCAGTACCACAATCCGGCGGGGCAGTTCGCCTCGGTCGGCGATACCGGCGCGTTCGACCCGGGCGGTGCCGTCGGGACGGTCGTGGAGCGCGCGGCCGGGACCTTCAAGAAGCCGGAGTCGTTCGACGCCCTCCGAAGTCTGGCGGACAACGCCGTTCCGAAGGCGGCTCCCGCCTTTACACCGTGCCCGAGCTCCCCGTCGAACCTCTGGCTGAACGGCTGCCGTTTCCGTCTCCAGGTGGACTGGCACGCGAACGGCCAGTCCGGCGAGGGCACCGGGGTCCAACTCACCGACGACACCGGCTACTTCTGGTTCTTCTCCGACACGAACGTCGAACTGATGGTCAAGGTCCTCGACGCGCGTGGGATCAACGGCGACATCTGGGTCTTCTTCGGCGCGCTGTCGGACGTCCAGTACACGCTGACCGTCTACGACACCGTGACCAACGACGTCCGCACCTACACGAATCCGAGCGGCGCCTTCGCCTCGGTCGGCGACACCAAGGCGTTCCCGGGGGGCCGCTCCGTCGCCGCCGTCAAGGACGCGTCGAAGGCGGTCTCGCAGGAAATCGACGCCGCGGGCGGCACGCTCACGACGACGGGCGCGGACGGCACGGTCTACACGTTCGTCGTTCCGGCGAACGCGATCTTCTTTCCGACCGCGATCACGATGACCCCCCTCGATCACATTGACGGATTTCCGTTCTCGGGCGGCCTGAAGGGCGGCGTGCAGCTCGAGCCGGAGGGCTTGCTCCTGGTGAAGCCCGGGATTCTGACGATCGCGCCGACGACGCCGGTTCCTCCGGAGTCGCTCGCCCCCTTCTCCTACGAGGGCACGGGCGCCAACTTCATCCTCTATCCCCAGCAATTGAAAGTCCCGGGAGTGCAGCTCGCGGTGTCGCATTTCTCCGGGTATGGAGTGGGATCCGCCACAGACGGCGACGTCGCCAACGTGACGGTCGTCATCCCTTCCGGACCGTGGGCGCCCTACGCGGAGCGGATCTTCGAAGTCGTTCGCCAGTACAACACGAGCCACCTGACCGAGGACCAGGCGACGGGTCAGATCGTCGAAATCCTCGAGGAGGCCTACGGCCAGGTCGTGTACCCGCGGCTCCAGGCGATCACCTCCTGCGAGCCGGACGTCATCAAGGCGGCCGTGCTGCTGCTCTACGACTACCTGCGCTTCGCCGAGTCGTACTACACCGACAAGCAATACGGCCTTCGGAAAGTCGCCGCGCTCGCCGAGATCAAGCGGATCATCCTCGATTGCATCGAGACCGCGTTCCAGAAGTGCGTCACGCAGAACGACACCGGCCAGGTGAGGCTCATCGCGACGCTGTCGAGGTTCCTCCAGCTCGAGGACCTCGTCGACGACGCGGAGTATGCGGAAGTCTTCGGGAAGATCGAGCGCTGCTTGCGCTTCGAGCTCGACTTCGATTCCTCGATCGAGCTGGAGACGTCGCCGGTGACCTTCTACCAGAAGGTCCAGGCCACGGTGCCGCTGCGACTGACGCCGAGCCAGTCGAGCTTCTACCTCGAGGGCGGGGGCACGACGGAATTCGTGGTCGCCACGCTCACGCCCGGGGAGCTCAACGACTGCAACTACCTGCCGTCGCAGCTGCACGATTCCCAGTTCGAGGCCATCAAGCTGGTCCCGGGCGGGCCCGAGCGGGATGCCTACGACGTGCGGATGCTCTACAACCCGGGGACGCCCGAGGAGAACGACCGCGAGGTCTGTCCGATCATCGGCGAGCAGGACTCGGGGTTCTACGCCCTCTGGTCGGTCATCTTCCAGGGCTTGCACGAAGACGAGTCCTCAGTCTCGGGTTACGTCGCCGATGGGTGGACCACGATTCCCTCCGGCAACTACGTGGCGAAAAAGCTCTACGAGCGCACGCTGGTCTTTGCGACCGAACCCGCGACGGAGTCCACCCACTTCCTGCTGAGGCACACGCCGGACGCGCCGACGCCGTAGACGCAATCAGGGCTGGCCCGGGTTGTCGGCAAAATCAGGACTGACCCTGTCCCGCGTTACTTCTTCCGGCTCGTCGTCCAGGTGCCTCGGTAATGGGGTCAGCCCTGATTTCTGATTTCGGCCGGGGGGCGGCGGCGCGAAGCGGGAGAGTGAGGCCGCGGGGAGATGGGGTCAGTCTTGGTTTGCTGACTTCGAAAGCGGCTGCACGCTCCGCCAGCCCGGCTAATCGGGGTCAGCCCTGATTTTCGCGAGGGCGGGTGAGACGGAATCCTCGACGCGAAGTCAGCAAGTCAAGACCGACCCCTCGCCGGAACTCAGGTCTGGCCCGGGTCGTCGGCGGAGGGTCCGTAGATGGAGGGGACTTTCGCGCCCATCGGCCGGAGGTAGCTCGAGAGCTGGCCGCGGTGGTGGATCGCGTCGAAGAGGAAGCCGTAGAGCATGTCGCCGAGCGGCGCCTCCCAGGCGACGTTGCCGTCCATCAGGAAGCGCGCTTTCCGATCCCATGCGGCGTCGTCGAGCCGGGACAGCCGGTTCTCGATCCCCTCGGCATTCTTCTCGAACGCCGCGACCGAGTCCGACACCTTCGCGGGCGCAGGCCTCTGCACGTAGTTGACTTCGCCTTTGTCCAGGAGCTCGCACGCATCGCCCCACTCGCTCGCGATCAGCCACGCGATGTCGCCGGCCGACGTCGATCTCTCATGCGGCTTGTGACCCGCCTTGTCCGCCGGGACCGCCTGAAGGACACGGACGAACCGGGGCTTTTCGGACTTGAAGCACTGGGCGAAATACTCACGCGTGTTCATCGCATTCCTCCGAAGACGGATTGGTCAGTCTCGAGTCTCAGATTACTTTTTCCGGCTCGTCTTCCACGTACCCGTGTCGACGACCTTGCCCTTGTACAGGGTTTCGAACGTGCCCGATAACGTCTCGCCGGTCCGCGTGCCCTTGATCCGGGAAGAGGCCTTATTGCCCTTGACCTGGAAGTCGTAGGCGGCTTCGATCGAGTCGCCCTTCACGGCGAGCGAGGTCATGGTCGATTTCGTCGGCTGCCCATCGAGTACGGCGACGACTTCGCCGGTCCAGTTGCCGCCCTGGCCCGGCGTGAAGGTGAGCTGATAGTCGCCGCTCTTGCCCGCCTTGTTGGTGTAGGTACCGGCGTAAGTTCCGCCGATGCCCTCGGCGGCGAACGCCGAGAGGGGAAGCAGGAGCACGGCGCAGAGGACAATCCAAAGGGTTGTTCGCATGCGCAAGACCATAGCATTGGACCCTCACCCCAACCCTCTCCCCTCACGGGGAGAGGGAGTTTGGAGTGCTCCGGCAATGGAAATGGGTCAGTCTTGTTTTGCTGATTTCAGGATCCCGTAGGTCAGGAAGATCTTCCCGCCGTCCAGCGGCTTCACCGTTCTCAGCTCGAGCGTCTTCCGTCGTGATGCGCTCGCGAACAGGTCCTTCCCTTTCCCGGCGATCAACGGATAGACGATGAGCCGGAGCTCGTCCACGAGGCCGGAATCGATGAGGTTCGCCGTGGTGCGCCCGCCGCCGACGAGATAGATGCTCTTGCCCGGCTGACTCTTGAGCGCCGCGACGTCATCGAGACTCCGAAGGAATCGGGTGTTGGGCCATTGTGCGGAGATCGGCTTGCTCGACAGCACGTAGTGCGGAAGCTTCGCTCCGACGCGGGCCCATTCGAGTTCGCCCGCCGTCGGCGCCTTGCCGGTGATCCAATGGGACTTCTCGGGCTCGTTCTGGATTCCCGTCCAGTAGCCTTCGTAGCCGGAGTACATGCCCCCGCCGAGAATGCAGGCGTCGATCTCCGGCAACACGTCGTAGTCGTTGGACCAGGCCTCGACCCAGTCCGCCATTCCTTCGGCGCCCTCGTACTCTCCGTCGAGCGAGATCTTCATTCCGGCGATCAGCTTCCGCATGCGGCCCCCGTCAGGCTTCAACACGCGGAGGCTGCAGAAAGTTTCATGACCGCCCGCTTCGCCACGTCTCCGCCAGCCGCGAGCGCTTCGGTCAGAACGTGAGGTGGATTCGCCAGGAGTCGAAAAGGGGTCAGTCCTGATTTGCGAGACTCACTTCGCTCCCGCGACGAGCTTCTGGAACCGCGGATTGTTGCGTAGCGAGAAATGGGGCCAGTCCCGGGGTGGGAGGCGGCGCGGAGGAGGGTGTCGGTGAGGCGCCGCAGGCGGGCTCGGAGGGTGGGGTCTCGCTCGAGAGGATTCTCCCGGCGGGCGAGCGCCGTGTCGCCTCGTCATCGGATTGGAACGACGGGACGTCCCGCGAAATCAGAAATCAGGACTGACCCCCGGCGACGAGCTTCTGGAACCGCGGTTCGCTGCGCAGCGGCGCGTAGTTGGGATCGATCGCGATGGAGCGATTCGAAACCCAGAACGGCGCCTTGAGGAGGTCCTCGAGTGTGTCGATCGCCTTGTCGTGCTGCCCGACGACCGTGTAGACCTTGGCGAGCAGTTCGAGGTTGTAGGCGCCGACATCGATATCACTCTCGACCGGCACCAGTTCGATGGCTCGCCGGCATTCCCGAACCGCGTCTTCGTTGCGGCCGAGGTAGGAGAGCGCCCAACCGAGCAACGCATGTCGCTGAGCGTCGTCCGGATTGACACGCAACTGATCTTCGAAGGCGCGCCGGGCCTTCTCCGCCCACGGACGGGCGGCCGCGGCGTCGCCCTTCCATCCGTACAGCTGCGCCAGGCAGAGCGCGAGAGATGCCTCGTCCCCGTCGAAGTCCTCGCGAGTCAGGGTCGGAAGCGTGTCCCTCTGGGGATCGGTCAGAACCCAGCCGAGATCGTTGGTCTGGGCGAGGTTGGCGACCAGGACTCTGGGATCGACGCCTTTCGCCGTCTCCGCGATCGATGCGCGCGCTCCCTCGAGATTGCCTTCCCCGAGGAACGTCATCGCGCGGCTTCCGATGAGGGTGAAATTTCCGGGAGCGAGCGCCAGAGCGAGGTCGATGGTCTGCCGTGCTTCGGCGTATCGTCGCAGCGCAAGGAGCGCGTGGGCGACCTGGTACAGCGCGGCGGGGGAACGGGGATCGAGGCGCTGCGCCTCACGCAGGTGCTGAAGGCCCGAGTCGAGCCGGCCGAGGTCGATCTCGGCCGCCCCGGTTCTCCGCAGGATCTCGGCGTCTCCCGAAGCCTGAAGGCGACCGAGCACCTCGAGCGCGGCCCGGGAGTTCGACTCGACGAACCGCTCGTAAGTCGCCATGGCGAGGGGCCCCCAGTGGTCGGGGGAGAGGGACATCGCCTTATCCGCCGCCTTCTTCGCTTCTTCCTTCAGGTGCGCGTCAGGCGGTCCGTTGGTATAGAGCTGCGACCGGCCCGTTGCCAGCTGGGTCCAGGCCTGCGCGAACTTCGGGTCGAGCTGCACGGCCTGCTCGTAGAAGGCCACCGCCTTGCGGACGCTCGCCTGGTCGATGCGCGAGAGATTCGATCCCGCTGCCTCGCCCCTGAGGAACGCCTCGTACGCGGCCATGTTCTCGGTCGGCCGGTCCGAGAGCCCCTTCTGCTGCGACGCGCCGAGCGCGACGCCGAGGGCCTGCGCCACCTGCGAGGCGACGTCGGACTGGACCTTGAAGACATCCGTGAGCGGCGCGTCGAAGGTCTGCTGCCATTTGGAGGTGGGCGTGTCTGGCTGCGAGACGTCGACGAGCTCGGGGCGGACCTGGACGCGCGGTGCGCCGCCGCTCTTGTCGGAACGGACAGTCGCCGTCAGCAGGTACTCGACGTTGAGCTCCTCGGCGATCTGCTTGGGCGTCTTGTTCGTCTTCCTGTACGGCGTCGAGCTGCCGCGGGCGATGACCTGGACGCCGTGCAGGTTCGTCAGCTTGCCGCGGATCTCGTCGGCCATGCCGTCGGCGAAGTAGTCCTCGTCGGGCGAGCCGAGATTTTCGAAGGGGAGGACGGCGACTCGCTTGACGCCGGCGGCGCCGCCCGCGGTCCCGCGTCGTGAAGGCCGCCGCGCGAGAAGGAGGCCCGCGGCGGCGACGACGGCGATCGCCGCGACGACGGCGATCCACCGCTTGTGGCGCGGCGCCGGCATGGCCGGGGCGGCTCCGCTCGTGATCGTCGTCGCGCCCGACGCTTCGGAAAGGGCGAATGCCACATCCTGCGCGGACTGGAACCGGTTGCGCGGCTCCTTCTCGAGGCAGTGCCTCACGACGTGATCGAGTGCCGGCGACACGTTCCGGCCGGACTCCGTCAGCTCCGGCGGCTCCTGCGTCAGGATCGCCGCGATCGTCTCCGCGCTCGTGTCGCGCCGGAACGCGCGCTTGCCCGAGAGCATCTCGTAAAGGACCGCCCCGAACGCGAAGATGTCCGAACGCGGGTCGACCGGCTGGCCCTTCACCTGCTCGGGCGACATGTAGCCCATCGTCCCCATCACACTGCCCGGCTCGGTGTGGCCCGTTCCCGTCGGCGCGCTGGTCTGCGCGTTCGGCGACGCGTCGTCGACCTTCTTCGCCAGGCCGAAGTCCAGGATCTTCACGTGCCCGGCCCTCGTGACGAAGACGTTCTCGGGCTTCAGATCCCGATGGACGATGCCCTTCTCGTGCGCGGCGGAGAGGCCCTTCGTGATCTGGAGCGCCCAGTCGATGGCCGGGCGCTGAGCGAGCGGGCCGGCGTCGAGCTTGCCGCGCAGCGTGTCGCCGTCGAGCAACTCCGTGACGGCGTAGGCCACGCCGTCCTGCGAGCCGAAGTCGTAGATCGCGAGGATGTTCGGGTGCGACAGCGCCGCGACCGCCTTGGCCTCGCGCTCGAACCGCGCGAGGGAGTCCGGATCGTTGGCGACGGCCTGCGGCAGAACCTTGACCGCGACGTCCCGGTCCAGCTTCGCGTCCCGCGCTCGATAGACCTCCCCCATGCCGCCTGCTCCGAGAGGCGACAGAATCTCGTAGGAGCCGAGTCGCGTGCCAGAAGGGATTGTCACGAGCTCTCTTGGGCGCGGAGTCTAGCAGCGGGGGGGAGGCGACAGGGGTGAGATGAGGTCAGCCCCGACAGGGACGACTCAGCACTGACCCGTCACGTCAGCCCCGCCGCGCTGCTTCGATGGCGGCGACGTCGATCTTCCTCATCGGCATCATGGCCGCGAACGCACGCTTCGCCTCGTCTCCACCCGCGGCGAGCGCGTCGGTCAGCGCGCGCGGCGTGATCTGCCAGGAGAGGCCCCAGCGATCCTTGCACCAGCCGCACTGGCTCTCCTGGCCGCCGTTGCCGACGATGGCGTTCCAGTAGCGGTCGGTCTCTGCCTGATCGTCGGTCGCGACCTGGAAGGAAAACGCCTCGCTGTGCCGGAACGTCGGCCCGCCGTTCAAGCCGAGGCAGGGAATGCCGAGAACGGTGAACTCGACCGTCAGGACGTCGTCCTTCTTTCCGCCCGGGTAGTCGCTCGGCGCCTTGTGAACGGCCGTGACCTCGCTGTTCGGAAACGTTGCCGCGTAGAAACGCGCCGCATCGAGCGCGTCCTTGTCGTACCAGAGGCAGATCGTGTTCTTCGGCTTCATGTTCGTGCTCCTTGGTTGATGTCCATCCCGACGTGCTGACTTCATTTCAGCGATATCGCTTGCGCCGCCTGCGGATCCAGTTCGATGCCGAGGAAGTCCGCGATCGCCGGCGCGATCTGGGTCATGCGCACGACGCCGAGCGAGCCGCGCCGGTCGAAGGGGCCGGCGACGATGAGCGAGGCATACATGTCGGGCCGGTCGGGCGTGTAGCCATGGGTGCCGCGATAGCTCGAGGGCCGCGACCAGGCGCCGGACGAATCGTTACCGAACTGGAAGCTCGGGCGGGCGTCGAGGACGAGCGGCGCGGATCCGCCGAAGGAGCGGACGCGAGCGGCGTCGAGGACGGCGGCGATGCCGTTCGACGGGTCGGCAGCCTTCTCCGCGACGATCCGGGCGACACGATCGAGGGCCTCGCGATCCTTTGGATCACGCAGGTGGAGCGCCGTGGAGCCGCCGTCGGCGTGGAAGTACGCGCGCCAGCTCCGCACCTTCCCCGCGGAGTCGAGCTCGATCAGGCCGGCCTTCTGGAGGAGCGTGTTGGGATAGATCGTCGTCGAGATCGGCAGGAAGCCGTGGTCGGAGACGATGGCAATGAGCGTCGTCGACTCGATCCCGGCTTTGTGCAGCGATTCCCGGATTTCACCGACGTAGCCGTCGGCCCTTTCGATCGCGGCGTACGCTTCGGGCGACCCGGGGCCGTGCTCGTGCTCGGAATCGTCGGTATCGAAGATGTGGAGGAGAGTCAGAGAAGGCCGGTACGTCTCGATGAAGAAGCGGGCGAGATCGACGCGCTCGCGGTCGGTCCACTCACTGAAGGGGGGAAAGGGGCGGCCGCGATGGCCGCCGGCGTCGTCAAAGACGCCCGGCGTGGACAGAGCCGCGAGCAGCATCAGGTCGCTGAAGTGCGTCGATCCCGGGCGGGCGTACTCCGGCACCTCGTACGTGGCGCCGAGGCCGACCGAGACCGGCCAGGAAACCGCCGCCGTGCGCAGCCTCCGCGCGGCGGCAGCGGAGATCAGCGTAGGCACGCGGATCGCATCCGCGTACCAGTACCAGGCGCCTCCGCTCGTGCCCATCGGGTCGACGTAGCGGTTCGAGACGATGCCGTGCACGTTCGGAAGCACGCCGGTGATGAGCGTCGTGTGCGAGGGATAGGTTACGCTCGGAAGAACGCCGACGACGCCGTCGGCCCAGGCTCCCTCGCGCATGAGGCGGCGGAAGTTGGGGACCTTCAGGCCGAGCTCGTCCGCCCGTACGTAGCTTTCGGGCTTCAGGCCGTCGATCGAGATCATCACCACGTGGCGAGGCTCGCCGTCCGCGGCGAAGGCGGCCGTCGCGAACAGGAAGATCGCGACGAAGAGGAGGCGTCGGTTTCTCATGGCTGCGCAGCTTACACGCGCGTGTCACGAGGTCCGTGCGGGGCGTTGTTCGAGGCGTGTGAAGAGGGACCCTACTTCGCCGCCTTCGGCAGCGCCGTCCGCGAATACATCCCGATCGGGTGTCCGGCCGGATCGACGACGAGGGCGATCGCGCCCCGGTCGTCGTTCAGGTCGAACGGGAACCCGGGAACGATCGTGCCGCCGAGCTCCTTCGCCTTCGCGCAGCTCGCGGGCAGGTCCTTCACCTGGATGTAGACGACGCCGTCGTAGGGGCTGATCTTCCCTTCGGCCTTGCGAAGCGAGCCGACGGGCTGGCCGCCGGAGACGATTTCTGCCGCCAGGTTTTCGTATCCCTTCACCGACGTGAACTGCCAGCCGAAGAGCCCTTCGTAGAACGCTCTCGACTGGGCCAGGTCCGTCGTCGTGACGTCGAACCACGCGACGCGGCCGTCGCCGACGTCGGGCTTCGGGCCCTTCTGTTCCGGCGAGGCGGAGAGGCTGGCCGCCAAAGCGAACGCGATGCCTGCCGCGATGAACCTCGTGTGCATGTGTCCCCCCTTCGATGGACTCCTAGCCTTTGCCGATCAGCTTCTGGAACCGCCGGTTGCCGCGAATGGGCGCGTAGTTCGGGTCGATCGCGAGCCAGCGGGGGAGAACGTAGAAGGGAAGCTTCACGAGCTCTTCGAGCGTGTCGATCGCCTTCTCCGGCTGGCCGGCGGCCAGATAGGTCCGGGCACGTTCTCGGGCTTCAGGTCCCGGTGGACGATGCCCTTCTCGTGCGCGGCGGAGAGGCCCTTCGTGATCTGGAGCGCCCAGTCGATGGCCTGTCGTTGCGAAAGCGGGCCGGTATCGAGCCTGCCGCGCAGCGTGTCGCCGTCGAGCAGCTCCGTGACCGCGTACGCGATGCCGTTCTGTTCTCCGAAGTCGTGGATCGCGAGGATGTTCGGATGCGAGAGCGCGGCGACCGCCTTGGCCTCGCGCTCGAACCGCGCCAGCGCGTCGGGATCGTTGGCGACGGTCGCGGGGAGGACCTTGATCGCGACCTCGCGCTCGAGCTTCGCGTCGCGCGCGCGGTAGACCTCGCCCATTCCGCCTGCGCCCAGCGGCGCGACGATCTCGTACGAACCGAGCCTGGTCCCGGCGGTCAGCGTCAATGAGTCCCCGTTGGTCGCGGCACTCTACTCCGAAAAGGGGTCAGTCTTGATTTGCTGATTTGGGGAAGCAAGACGTCTGACCAGCGGCGCGAGACGCGCGAGGGGCCTCAGAGAACTCGAACCCCGGTCAGCTCCTTGAGTTTCTCGATGACCTTCTCCCGGAAGTCCGCGTCCAGGGCCTCTGCCGCCGGCGCCGTTCGCTTCCGATGGTGCCAGTACCCGCCGCTGACTTTCGCCGCGGGATCCTCGCTGACGGCGAGCCAGGTCTGGGTGAGGTGCCCCTCTTCGAGGTCGTCGGTCGCGCCGGGGCCGCCCATCTTCGTCGGGACCCATCCCGGGTCGACGGCGTTGCTCAGCACGCCCGGCCAGCGGCGCGAGACGGCGAGCGCGAACGCCGTGAGGTAGAGCTTGCTCTCGGAGTAGGCCTTGCCGGCGTTCCAGCGCCGTCTGGTCCAGTCGATGTCGTCGAGCGATCCGCCGCCTTCGCGGTGCATTCCGCTGCTGACGTAGATCAGGCGGTTCGGACGTTCGATCCACGCCGTCAGCATGTAGGGAGCGAGGACGTTCACGGCGAGGGTCGTCGCGTGCCCCTCGGGCGTCGCTCCCCGCGCGGGCTCGAGATAGACGCCGGCGTTGTGGATGACGGCGTCCATGCGGCCGAGGGCGTTGACCTGGCCGGCGAGGGCGCGCGTCTCGGCCGCGCTGCTGAGATCCCCGATGGCCACGCCCTTCGCGCGCGGGGCGAGATCGGAGAGGACGGCCGCACGCCTGCGGTTGCGCGCGTGCAGCACGACCTCGTGGCCCTCGTCCAGGAGAGTGCGGGCGGCGGCGAGGCCGAGCCCGTCAGCGGAGCCGGTGACGAGGACGCTTGCCATCGAGGAGTGGGTCGGTCGGAGCTCCGGAATCCGGGGTCAGGAACGGTTCCGGCTTCCGCTCGCGCGACGGATCTCGGCGATCGCGCGCTCGAGGTCCGCGTTGACCCGCTGCCGGTCGATCTGGTACTCGCCTTCGGCCTTCTCCTGCTCGGCCGGGTCGCGGAACCGCTTTCGCGCGTCGTGGAAGTGAATCTCGAGCTCCGCCAGCTTCGCGGCGGCGACCCGCCTGGCCTCGGCGATCTTCTCCTTCTGCGCGTTGGTCAGAGGCTTCGCCTTGCCGGCGCCCGGATCGGCCCCTCGGAGCCGTTCCATCGCGAGCTCGAAGGACGACTTGAGCTTGTCCGCCACGGAGGGATGCTATCAACGGGAGACGCGGGGAGTGGGCTCGAACGAGGGACCCGGCTGTTACGCCTCTTCCTTGGGCGCCGGGTAGAGCTTCTCGAACTCCGGTTCGTTGTGGAGAGAGGCGAGGTCGGGATCGCGCCGTGTCCACTCGGCGTCCTTGTAGCCGGCTTCCCAGGCCTTCCGCAGCGCCTCGAGCGCGTCGGCGCGGCGGTCGAGATTGGCGAAACAGCAGGCGGCGTTGTAGAGGACAGTGGCTTCGTTCGGCCGGAGCGTCATCGCCATGTTCGTCTCGCGGACGGCGTCCTCGGCGCGCCCTTCCTGCGCGTACATGCCGGCGCAGAGGATCCGGGCCCGCGCATCCTCCGGAACCTCGCGAAGGTGGTTCTCGAAGGCCTGCAGGAGGCGGAGCCGCACTCCGCGGCGATCCTCTTCCCGGCCGAGCGCGCCGAGCGCATTCATGATCGGGATGTAGACGTTGTAGTCGGTGCCCGCCGCCTCGATCGCCTGCTCGGCGAGGGACGCCAGCTCCTCGTACTTGCCGGAGGCGAAGAGCGCCCGCAGCAGCAGGTAATACGCCCCCTCGCAATCGCGCTTTCGGAAGATCGCGGCCCGCGTCAGGCGCACGGCGTCGTCGTAACGGCCGGCGGCATACAGGATCCAGCCCTGGGACACGAGCACCTCGGGGATATCCGGCGCGAGCGCCACGGCGCGCAGCGATGCCGACTGGGCGCGCTCCATGTAGGTGCCGCCGGGCCCGGACCAGTACTGGGCATGGGCGCAGCCGTTGGCGATCGCGGCCCAGGCGAGGGCGAAGTTCGGATCCAGGGTGACGGCGTTCTCGAACATCTGGAGGGCGAAATCCATGTCCCGCGTCGTACGCCGCCGGGCGTAGCTGCGCCCGCGCAGGTAGAGGTCGTACGCCTGGAGGTTCTCGGTCGGCTTGGCAGCGAGCTCCGCCTGCTCCTGGGGCGTCAGCTTGATCCGCAGCGCCTCGGCGATCTTGTGCGCGATCTCGTCCTGCACGGCGAAGATGTCGGACATCTCCCGGTCGTAGCGCTCCGACCAGACGGGGAAGCCCGTTGCCGCGTCGACGAGCTGGGCGTTGATCCTCAATCGGTTCCCGGCCCGCCGCAGGCTGCCCTCGAGGGCGAAGTCCGCCCGAAGTTGCCGGCAGACGTCCGCCGCCGTCGCCTTCTGGCCGCGGAACGCGAGGACGGTCGTGCGCGGAAAGACGTTCAGACCCTTGATCTTCGAGAGGTCCGTCAGGATGTCCTCGGTGATGCCGTCGCACAGGTACTCGTCTTCGTTCACGCCCGAGAGGTTCTCGAAGTAGAGGACGGCGATCGATCGCTGCGCGCGGTGCGCCGGAGCCTTCGAGTCGGCGACCGAAGACGGGCCGGACCGGCTTCCCTCGAGCTTCCGGCGCAGCCGCAGCAGGTCGGTCTTCAGCTCCGTCGCGGTCTGGTAGCGGAGGCTCCGGTCCTTCTCGAGCGCCTTCTCGAGAATCGGGCCGAGCGAGGCGGGCATCGCCGGGTTCGCGTCCTCGAGGGGCAGCGGGTCGCGGTTCAGGATCGCGTCGAAGACGACGGCCTGCGTGTCCCCTTCGAAAGCCCGATCGCCGGTGGCCATCTGATACAGGATGGCTCCGAGCGAGAAGATGTCGGTGCGCGCGTCGGTCGCCAGGCCGCGCGCCTGCTCGGGCGACATGAAATGGACGGTGCCGAAGACCGTCCCCGCGGCGGTCAGGTCCGCGCCGCGCGGCGGCGCCGTCGGCATGCCCGTCTGCGCGCTCACCTCGTTCACCTCGAACTTCGCCAGGCCGAAATCGAGGATCTTCACCTGGCCGCGCGAGGTCACCATCATGTTCATGGGCTTCAGGTCGCGGTGGACGATCCCTTTCGCGTGCGCGGCCTCGAGGGCGTCGGCCATCTGGATGCCGAGATCGAGAAGCGGCCCGATCTCCATCGGCCTGCCGGAGAGCCGGGTGGCGAGGGATTCGCCGTCGACGAGCTCCATCACGATGAACGAGCGTCCGGCGTCCTGCTCGATGGCGTGCACGGTGCAGATGCCGGGATGGCTCAGGGCCGAGGCCGCCCGCGCCTCGCGCTCGAATCGCTCGAGCATCGGCGCGTCCTGGGCGAGGGCCGCCGAGAGGAATTTCAGCGCGACGTTGCGGCGCAGACGCGTGTCCTCGGCCTCGTAGACGACGCCCATGCCGCCGGCGCCGAGCTCGCGCAGGATTCGATAGTGAGAGATCGTCGTTCCGAGCAAGTGTGTCTCCTTGGGGTCAGCCCTGATTCTCTGATTCCTGCCTACAGCTCCTTCGACGTGATCTCGTATTTGAAGTTGGCCGGATCGAGGCAGTCGAGCCGTCCCGAAGCGGTTTCCGCCTGGGGGTACATGAAAAACGCCAGCGGCTCTCCCTTCGAGCCCGGCAGCTCCACGTCGTGCCCGAAGTTGAACGCCATCCAGTTCATCTCCCAGGAGCCGAAGAGCAGGGTCCGGGCCTTGGCCACCATCTCGTCGTCGATGGGCCGGTTGCCCGGCGGCTCCTCGAGGACGACTTTTCGCACGTCGGCGGGATCCACCGGCACCCACTCGCCGTCGAGGTAGACCTCGGCGCGACAGTGCTGCGCCTTGGTTACGTTCTCGGTGGCGGCGCCGAGGCTCTTGTATCCCAGGCGCGACGGGGCGACGCGGATGCCGTAGACGTCTCGGGCCGCCAGTCCCGCCGATCGGGCCAGCGCCACGTACAGCGCATTGAGGTCGGCGCACTTGCCGCCGAGGTCCCTCGACTCGACCATGAACCGAACGTCGCCGGTGCCGCAGCCCCTCGTCTTCGGGTTGCGGTAGGTGTTGACGACGATCCAGTCGTAGATGGCTCGCGCCTTGTCGGCGTCGGATCTCGCGTCCTTCGTGATCTCGGCGGCGGTCGTCGCGACGATCCCATCGGTCGGCAGGTACTTCGTCGGCCGCCGGTACGCGGCGAGCTCGGTGGAGTCGGGCTTCGGCGCGCGGGAAGGCGGCGGAATTGGCACGGTGTAGTCCCGCGTCCGGACCCGGCTCGTCAGCGTCAGGAGAGGCTTCGCGCCCTCGGGGTAGGAAGCGGAGACGATGCCGAGGTCCTGGCTCGCCTTGACGAGGCGGGCCTCGCCGCCCTCGCAGTGGAAGTCGTTGGACAGCGTCTCCTGAAACGGCGTTTCGCGGAGAAGCGCCGCCGGCAGCCACACGCGGGTCGGCCCCGAAGGCTTGAGCACCTCCACGCGGGTCGTCAGCTCGAAGGTTCGCCAGCCCGATACGTCGCTCTCGGCGGATCCCAGGGCGAAGATCTTTCTCGTTCCGGGAAGCGCGAGGCACGCCGAAACCGCGCCGGCGCTGCGGAGAAAATGACGGCGGTTCATGAAGCCTCCTGACGCATCATATGAGAGCGTTGCGGGGTCAGTCCTGACTTTGCGGATTTGGGGCGAGGGGCTCGCCTCGTCATCTGCCCTCGCTATTTCGTCCGCGTCCCTCCGGCGACGACGGTTCCCGGAACTCCCGAGCGAGCCTCGACGAGGGCGTTGAGGATCGCAGGCTCCCGCTGGAGGACGAATTGGCCGCGCCCGATCTTGGTGACGAAGGTGACGTTCAGCTCGTTCGCGGCGACCGCGTTCGGCAAGGTTTCTCGCCGGTAATACCAGATCTCGCGAAAGCCGCTGGAAGCGTCGGTGACCGTGGTGCCGTCGAAGTGGACCGAGTTGCGATTCGCCATGAACCATTGCCCCGGGACCGAATTGCCGTCCGAGATGGAGTTCTCCTCGTTGGGCATGATCGGCTTGCGGCCGGTTCGGTTCGGAGGACCGAGCAGCACGAACACCATTCCAGGGTCCGTCAGGCTCCCGCGCTGGTGCTCGTCCACCCGGAAGTACGCGTCCGCGAACGCGACCCGCCGGTCGAAGTCGGTGCGCGCCGGGTTGTCCGGGGACTCGGGACTCGGATCGCGCCGCTTCCAGAACCGTGCAACGAACTCGTCGCGCTCGGCTTCGCCCGCCAGAGCCGCCCAGGCCGCCGTCTCCTCGGGCGAGATGAGCCACTTCACCGGTCCGTCGGCCCACCGCTCGTCCGGTTTCTCGCCCATGTTCGGGGGAGCCTGGAACTCCTCGAACCTCCGGGCAAGCGAGAGCGAGCCGCCGTGCGACGCCGCATCCTCGCCCGCGGCGTTCGGCGCCGCGATCTTGCCCGCGGCCTCGAAGGCGGCCACCGCCTTCTTCGAGTACGTCGTCTTGTCGATCGCCGAGCCCGGCTGCGCCTGTCGATAGGTCGCGAAGTCCGCCTCGGCCTTCTCGGCCTGGTCGAGGTTGGCCTCGCACACTCCGCGGTAGAAGGCGATCGGCGCGACCAGTTGTGGCCGGATCGTCTCGTTCCCGGGCGTGGCGGATTCGGCGTCGATCTGATCGAGGGTCGTCAGCGCCTCCTGCCACGATTGGCTCTTCACCTGCGCCTTGGCTTTCTGGAAGAGCTCGGAAAGGCTCTCGGCGAAGAGCGGAACAGAAAGCAGGACGGAAACGAGCACGACGAGACGAATGCCCGGTCGACTCATGGCAGGCCTCCTGTCACGCCTATTATCTTAAAGACCGGGCCAACGGAATGAGCCCCGATTTCTCGACTTCGGAGCGGGGAAGGTGCGCGAGATGGCCCGATCGCCGCCGGAGGCGGGAACGCGTCTTGCAGTCCTGATGAGCCGCGTTGGCAACACTTCGTTCCTTCAGGAGGAGCTCGCATGGACGAGAAACGCAATCGTGAGGGATCCAGCCCCGAAGCCCAGGTCCCCAATCCGCGCGACGCGCAGGGCTTCAAGGAAAACCCGGCGCCGCAGGGACTGAAGACGCCGCCCGAGATCGAGCCCGGAGAAGACTCGGGCGAGTGGACCAGGGGCGGTGGAACGGATCCACACGAAGAGAATCGGGGTCGACGGCGAGAGTGAGCGCCGTCCCGAATTAGACTTGGACCCATGCTCGTCCGTCCCGAGGCGTTCCGCCGTCTCTGCGAGGCTCGGGACGCGCTGACGGAGGATTCGGAGGTCGCGCCCTCGATCGAGACGGTGGCGCGTTCGGCCGGGTTTTCCCCGTTTCACTTCATCCGCCAGTTCGACGCGCTCTTCGGGATCACGCCCCATCAGCTCCGGATCCGCGCACGCCTGGATCGCGCCCGGCGCCTTTTCGCGATGGGCGGCCTCTCGGTGACCGATGTTTGCATGGAGATCGGATTCTCGAGCCTCGGCAGCTTCAGCGATCTCTTCAACCGCCGCGTCGGCGAGTCGCCGTCGTCCTTCCGGCACCGGGCGCGTTCGATGGTGCAGGTTCCAGGCACGCTCCCGCGAGAGCTCTTTCCCGGCTGCCTGACTCTCATGGCCCGGCTGCCGGCCTCGGCGTTTCGCGATTCTCGAGAAGCGTAGCCCGCCGCGCAAGCGGCAGACTCCGGGCTCGGAGGCGAATCATGCAGATCAAGCTCACGAGCATCCGGGTGGACGATCAGGCGAAGGCCCAGAAGTTCTACACTGAGGTCCTGGGTTTCAAGACGAAGCTCGATTTTCCCGTCGGCGAATACCGGTGGATCACCGTGATCTCCCCCGAGGGTCCGGACGATGTGCAGCTCGCGCTGGAGCCCAACGCCAACCCGGCGGCGAGGACGTTCCAGGAAGCGATGTTCGCTCAGGGAATACCTGTCGCCGCGTTCGAAGCGAGAGACCTCGATGCGGATTTCGAGCGCCTGAAGAAGCGGGGTGTCTCGTTCGTCCAGGAGCCGATGTCCGCGGGGCCCGTGAAGATCGCCATCTTCGCGGACACGTGCGGCAACCTGGTCCAGCTTTATCAGCCGGTTTAGCGGGCGATCCGAACCGGATTAGAGTTCCTGCCATGTGCCGGAACATCCGTACCCTCGCCAACTTCTCTCCGCCGGCGACCGAGGCCGAGATTCGCGCCTCGTCCCTCCAGTTCGTCCGCAAGGTCAGCGGCGCGAACAAGCCGTCCCGAGCGAACGAGGAGCTGTTTGCCCGAGCCGTCGACGAGGTCGCCGCCGCCGCGGAGAGGCTGATCCGGGGATGGGTGACGGCCGCGCCGCCCAGGGATCGCGACGTCGAGATTCGGAAGCACATCGAACGGTCGCGTCAGCGATTCGGCAGGGAGCCGAAGCGGACGCCGATCGACCCGATCCGCTAGGGCGAGGGAGAGAAAGTCACTCGGAGCGCTCGAGGGTCTCCTGGGCGGAGTAGGCCTTCCAGGCCCCGGTTCGCTTCACGAAGACGTCGGTGAATCGAACGCGAGCGGTGACGTCGGGGGCCTTGCCCGAAACGACGTTGACACCGGTGACGACGGCGACGTCCGCGGCGGCGAACCGGACGCGGATGTCGTGAAGGGTCTGCGTCATGGAGGGGCGTCCCGGAGCCTCCAGCGCGTCGACCGCCGCGCGCCGGTCGCGAACCTCACCCTTCCAGGTGATGTCCACGAAGTCCTCGTCCAGCAATGCGCGGAGGGCGGCGGCGTCACGCTTCTCGAGCGCCTCGACCCAGCGCGCCTCGGCGTCGCGCACGGATTGTTCCGCCGGTGCCGCCGAACCGCTGGCCGTGGTGCGATCCGCCGGCCGCGGGGACCAACCGGCGAAGACGAGCGGGAGCGCGGCGGCAGCGAGAATGCGAGGGAAAGGGTTCCTCTTCATGAAACGAGTCTAGAAGAGTTCGTCGGCGAGTGTCCCTCATCGGCCGGCGTCCCGACGGGTCCTCGGGAAACCCGTGGGCCCTCCCGGCCGTACGCACTCTCGACGGTCGTTTGATCTGCGACCGGCGGGAGAGTGCGTCATGCGTCCAGTCCGCGCCCTCATGGTGGCCGCGGTCCTCGGCTCGATCGGCTCCGCTTCGCTGCTCGGCCAGCAGGCGGCCAAACCGCCGACCGAGGACGTCCGCTACCCCTGTCGATCCGTACACACCTTCGACTTCTGGGTCGGCGACTTCGACGCGACACCGTGGAACGAGCCGAGCGGGCCTGTGCGAGGGCGTCTCCACAACACCCTCGAGTACGACGGCTGCGTGATCGTCGAGCGGTGGGACGGCGCGGCCGGCTCCCGGGGCATGAGCATGTCCTTCTACGACGTCAATCGTCGGGTGTGGCGGATGGTGTGGAATGGCGATGACAACCGGTCGAACGACTTCGAGGGTTCCTACCGGGACGGCGCGATGCGATTCGAGGGCTGGATCCTCGACGCCGACGGGAAGAGGGTGCTCGCATCGAACGTTCTTCAAGAAGTCTCGCCGGACACGATCCGGCACATCTATTCCCTGTCCACGGACGGGGGAAAGACCTGGGTGGTCAAGAGCGACGGGCGCTTCGTTCGGCGCAGCCCGTCCTGAAATCGTCATCGGCGCCGGCCGGGCCTGGATCGTGTCGGCCCCTGGCCTCGACCTCTGATCTCGCAGTCAGGCGAACGCGGAATTGACTCCTGCGAGAGGCCAGGCGCTAGAATTCCGGTACAACGAAAGGAGCCTGAGATGGCTGTCCGTCGCTTCGTGTCGCAAGCGTTTGCCGTTGTCTGCGCGCTCTCGCTACCCTCGATCGCCGCCGCGCAGGTCCTGGCGATCGCGCCGTCGTCTGCCTCAACTCGGCCGTCAGCCGCCCCGAAGACGTACGGGACGACGGCGACGAGCTACGTCGATGCGCCAGAGTGGGAGTTCAGTCCGGTTAACACTGCGACTCATTACGACGACGTGGGCGCCAACTCCGGTAACGCCTTAAGGTACGCGACATCGGGCAGCAACGCCTTCTTCGCGCCGCTTCATCTTCCATCGGGTGCGGTCTTGCAGAGCGTCGAGCTCGATGCATGTGACAGCAACGAGGGAGACAGCCACGTCATCGGGGTCGCCGTGCATTGCGATCACATCACGGGACTCTGCGCCGCGATCGGAGACCAGATCATGTCGACCTCCGCGGCGATCAATCCGTGCAAGAGCTACGAGCTGGACGTGAGCGGCGTGGGGTACGTGGTGGACAACACGGCGGACCGCCTGCTGCTGGAAGTGGTGACGCAGGGGGGAGACGACACGACGTCGTTCGCCGGAATGCGGGTCGGCTACAAGCTCCAGGTCTCGCCAGCCCCGGGCACCGCCGACTTCGGCGACGTGCCGACGTCGCACCCGTTTTTCCAGTACGTCGAAGCGCTCGCGAAGTCCGGGATCACCGGCGGCTGTGGAAACGGCAACTATTGTCCGGACACCCCCGTCACGCGCGGCCAGATGGCGGTTTTCCTCGCGAAGGCTCTCGGGTTGCAGTGGCCCTAGGGACCGTGCGGCTGGATCCGAAGTCGAGCTGAGGCACGGAGCGCCCGCATTCGATTCGTGTTTGGCCGCGGGGAATTCATCGGGCCCGCCGAGGTGCCGGCCTCCGCGGTTTGGAAGAGCAAGTGTCTGTCTTGATTTGCTGTCATTGCGGTGCACGCGTCGCGACGGCGGCGAGCCGCGTCAGTTTCTCGGGGTTCGTCACGATGTAGATCGCCTCGATGCGGCCGTTCTTCGCCTCGATCGTGAACACGGAGAACGGCCGTCCGTCCTTGTAGCTCACGATGCTCGGCCGGGCGTTGATCTCCTCGAAGCGCTGCTCGACACCGAGCGACCGGAGTTTCCGCTGCCCGTGGACGCCGGCCTGGGCGACCCTCTCCGGCCCGAAGATCGGGAGCAGAAGCGCCGACGCCCTCCCGCCGCCGTCCGTGTGCATGACGACGTCGGAGGACAGGAGCGAGATCAGCGCGTCCATGTCGCCGCTGCCCGCGGCTCGAGCGAACCGGTGCAGGAGCTCGGTGTGCGCCGCGGTCCTGGGCCGGAACCGCGGACGCTCCAGCCGCACGTGCTGCTGCGCCCGCCGCAGGAGCTGCCGGCTGTTCGATTCCGTCACTCCGAGGGTCTCGGCGACCTCCGCGTGCGTGTAGTCGAAGACCTGGTGGAGGACGAAAACGGCCCTCTCCGCCGGCGCCAGCCTCTCGAGGAGCAGGAGCAGCGCCATCGAGACGGACTCGTCCACTTCGAGGGCCCTTGCCGCGCTTTGTCCCGGCGCCGTCGGGAGCGGCTCCGGCAGCCACTCGCCGACGTACTCCTCGCGCCGCGAGCGCGCGGACTCGAGCTGGTTGATGCACAGGCGGCTGACGATCGTGACCAGGAATGCGCGCGGCGACCGGATCTCTCCGGAGCTCGCGCGCTGCCAGCGCAGGAACGTCTCCTGGAGAGCGTCCTCGGCGTCCGCGACGCTCCCGAGCATCCGGTACGCGATCGAGAACAGGAGCGCACGGTGCTCCTCGAACGCGGCGAGCGCGGCCGGGCCGGCGGCCTCGACCGGCATCGCGCGCGGACCGTCTCCGGTCACGCGGACCGTCTCGCCGGAGCTGCGATCGGCTGCTCCCCGGCCGCCGACGGGACGGCCTCGAGTCGATGCTTCCTCTCGAAGTAGACGTACGAGGTCACGAGCGCGCCGAGAAAGAAGAGGGGGTCGACGACGAAGAACCAGGCGTCGCCGACCGAGAAATGGGCGACCGCCGCCGAGACGAGCGTGATCGCGAAGCCGGCATACGCGAACTCGCGTACCTTCCGGGGCAGCCCGGGCAGGAGCAGGGCGAGCACGCCGAGCACCTTGGCGGCCGTCAGCTCGATGCGGAAGTAGTCGGGATAGCCGAGGTGCCGGAAGGCGCCCTTCATCGGGCCGAGCGGATTCTTCAGGTTGAAATTGACGGCGCTGTACGCCATGACGGCGCAGACGAGCCCCGTCGCGATGCCGTAGACGACTCTGTCCTTCTTCTGCATGGTGGCCTCCTGGACCGTCGGACCTGCCTCCGAATCCCGAGTCTTCATCCGGCGCGTCCGAAAGAGAGACCGGACAGGTCGTGGAAACGTGACACGCCATGGCAACCCTCTCGGGCGTCTCGGGTTGCAGGGTAGGGTGGCCTCGTGCTCCTCATGGCCTCTCCGAGAGAATTAGACGGCTCGGGCCGGCTTCGGTTCGCGGGGAGACCGGATTCCATGTGCGCGCGGCCGGCCTCTGACGCGCCGCAGGCGCGCGAATGATTTTCGAGCGATCGAAACGTACGGCTCGATCCCGGTGCACCGGCGGTCTTGCGACATTCGAGTTGCCGACGTCAGGGATTTGTCAATTTGAGTCGGTCCACCGGATGTCGCACGAACCTTCCGGAGCGCTCCCCGTACCCACCGGCGAGAAACTCTCCGATTCGTTTCGGGAGAATCTCGAGGAGGCCCCATTGCCGTACCTTCGGCCGATGTCGCTGAGACTGCTCGCGCTCGTTCTGGGATTTTTGGCGCTGACACCGTTGTCCTCGAAGGCTCAGGAGAGCTGGAGTTGGCCGGAGCGGATCAAGAATCCGAAGGTCCTTTCGAAGGACTTCCCGGCCACGAAGCTGCAGGCGGTGATGAAGGGATTCACGAGGGCCCTCGGGGTGCGCTGTACCTATTGCCACGTCGGGCAGGAGGGCCAGCCTCTTCAGACCTACGATTTCGCGTCGGATCAGAATCCCAACAAGGCGCGAGCCCGCGAGATGTACCTGATGCTGGGCGACATCAACGGGCACCTCAAGAAGGTCACGCCGAGCGGCGACCGTCGGGTCAACATGTGGTGCGACACCTGCCACCGGGGCCGTCCGAGACCGACGAGCCTCGCCGAAGAACTCGGCGAGGCGTATCGGAAGGCGGCAGTGACGGGTGCGATCGACCGCTATCGAGAGCTTCGAGAGAAGTTCATCCTGTCCGGCGCTTACGATTTTCGCGAGCACTCTCTCAACGACTTTGCGGAAGACCTTCAGGACGAAAAGGACGTCGCGGGGTCGATCGCGGTGCTGCGGCTCAACGCGTCGGAATTCCCGCAGTCGACCGAAGCGTGGGAGCGCCTTGCAAACGCGTATCGGATCGCGGGAAACGCCGAACTTGCGGCGATCTATTACAGGAAGGCTCTGGAGATCGACCCGGAGAATGGCACTGCGCTCGATTTCCTCAGGGGACTCGAGAAGCGGTAGGCGCGAAGCCGGGAGGGCGAGCGCTGGGGTTCGGGACCGCGCGAGAGTCGCTACATACCGAAGGCTCGTAAGCGCGGGGCTTCTCACCGCAGACGGGCGGCCGCAAGGGCCGCCCCTACGAAGACGATGCAATGCAGGGCTTCTGGTACAGGACACCAGCGGACGGGCCGATTACCCGCGGGCGCTGGAATTCGGGCACAACGAAAGGAGCCCGAGATGCCCGTCCGCCGCTTCGGCGTCGAAAGCGTTCGGGCATACGTGGTGGACAATACGGGCGACTGCATGCTGCTGCAGGTGACCACGCGGCTCTTGGGGCCCGTCCTGAATTGACGACTCGCGGATGTGCGCGGACGCGAGCGAACCCCGCAGCGCTTCGGCCGGGTCCGTCCGCATCGCGCCAGGCCGGCAGGAGACACGCGGCGAGCGCGGCGGTCAGCATCAGGAGACATACGGCCCCGAAGACGAGCGGGTCGCGCGGGCTGGGTGGAGTTTGACGGCACCGGCGAGTGCCGGCCGATCTGGAACGGCAAGGCGCAGCTCGACACGCTGGACGTGAACGGCCCGGCGGTCACATCGAGGGACTGACGCTGCGGCTGTACGGCCCGGAGTCTCACCAGTGGAGCCTCTACGGGATGGCCGGTTTGAGCGGCCACTCGAATTCACCCCCTCTCCCGGCGGGAGAGGGTTGGGGTGAGGGGCCCCTCGTCATGGAAGGATTGCTGCCGCTGATTCAGCAGCTCCCTCACCCATCCCCCTCTGGAGAGTGTGCGCAAGCCATCTACGCCGGCTACGGCTTGATCTCCCGGACCGGCTTTCCGGCGACGTCGAGGAAGACGAGGCGGGCGGCGCCGTCGGGTGCGACCTCGAGAACGACACGCTTCTTTCCGTCGCGGTCGGTGAGCGCGACACTGGCTGCCGACGTCTCGTCCGTTCCGACCCAGATCCGGCGATGGTTCGGGCCGCCGGGCGGGCTGTCCGTCACGGCGAGGCCGGCGAACCGGTCCTCCTTGTCGTGGACGCCGATGAGCTGGACGATCTGGTTTCCGCCGTAGCGATCGAACGAGAGGCTTCCGCCGGAATCCGTGACGTCGCCCTTCGCGTCCTTCCTGCCGCCGAAGATCAGCCCACCGACCTCGGACGCCTCGTCGTTGTAGAAGAGGATTCCCGCCTGAGGGCGATCGAATGGTTCTTCCTTGCCGTGGCGGATGATTCCCGGAAGGCGGGCGCGATTCGAGATCGTCATTCGCAGCGTTCCGTCCGGCTCGACGACGTTGATGCGGTGGACGTCGATCTCGTCGAAGGCCACCTTGCCGGGCCGGGCGCCGGCGAAGCCGGCAACGGCGAGGAAGGCGGAGGCGATGCTCACGACGGTGGCGTAGACGACCAGGAATCTTTGCCAGCGAGGACTCATCGGCGCTCCTTTCGTCGGCGCGGAGGGCGTTTGAATTCGTCTACGGGCGCGATCTCAGGAAGTTCTTCGGATCGGAGAAGGAACAGGCGCCGCACCGTCGTTCTGGCCGGTGGGCGGCATTTCTCTCGAAAGCCGCGGGCGCGCTACAGTCCCAGGAACTCCTGCATCTGCTCCAGCGCCGCGTCGAGCGCCCGCCGGAACGCGGCACCGTGCGGCCGCGGGCCGGCGAAGCCGAGCTCGTGCCGCAGCCGTCCGTCGATCACCTTCAGATTGGCCCAGCCCGGCATCTCCTCGCGCCAGAGCATCGGCATCGCGTAGTGGCCCATGCGGCGCTTGTGGGCCGGCACGTACGCCTCGAGCTTGTACTCCCAGCCCCAGAGCGACCGGAAGCGCCGGCGGTCCCAGACGACGGGATCGAAGGGCGCGAGGAAGCGCAGCCGGCCATCGACCCGGTGCCGGGCGGCCGAGGGATTCTCGCCCTGCGGCCAGAACCAGAGCTGTCCGTCGACCTCGGCATGGGGGTAGCGGGACCGGGCGCGCTCCTGGACCTGCCGCGCCGCGGCGTCGATGTGCGGCACTCCTTGACGCAGCAGCCTGCAGAGATAGCTCAGGCTCGCCGAGGGGAGTGGAGCGTAGAGCTTCACCAGCAGGTCCATCATCCGCTCGGCGCGTTCGAGCCGCGCCTCCGGGCTGTCGTCCCGCAGCGGGCGCTCGATCGCCTCGTAGACCCGGGTGCCGGCCTCGCGCCTCGCGACGCGAAGGAGGCCGCGATGGTGCAGGCCCTCCAGCAGATGCGTGCTGACGTTCAGATCGCCGCCCCAGCGCCGGATGCGGCCATGGTCGAAATGCGCCTGCACGTCTTTGGCGTAGGTGCAGCCGTGCTCGCGCACGAAGGCCAGCACCTCCTCGGCGCGCGCCTGCATCCGGGCGTTCCAGCTGCGCGGCGCCCCGCGCGGATACAGCAGGACCATGGTCTCGCGAGGCAGGAAACCGTAGTTGACGAAGAAGGCCTC
Organism: uncultured Acidobacteriota bacterium; assembly: GCA_963736455.1. GTDB lineage: Bacteria > Acidobacteriota > Thermoanaerobaculia > UBA5066 > Gp7-AA6 > DAHUXD01. The sequence goes on along the minus strand of CAVTON010000001.1, from coordinate 1,728,007 downwards.
TTCGATCGCCAGGCGCGGGTAGCGGCGCTCGAGCTCGCCCGCGCGATAGTTCTTGACGCGGTGCGCGAGGATCAGATCCTGGGCGCGAGCGGGCGCGCGCATCGGGTCCACCTGGACGAAGCCGAGGCGCGCGATGGCTCGCGGCAGGCTGGTGGGCTCGAAAAGGCTTCGCGCGATCGCGTACCGGCGAAGCTGCCGGAGACTCGGGGCTTTGGAACGGCTCACGCGTCGCGCCCGGTGCGGGCTCCGGGGCTCCGCGTGATCAAATCGTCCCGAGCCGCTCGGCGATCAGCCGGTCGCCGCGTTCGAGGTCGACCTCGTCGAGGCTCGCGGCCCCGCCCGTCAACTCGTCGAGGATTCCCTCCTGGATCGCTCCGCGCCGCTTCGCCTCGGCGTAGGGAAGCATGTGGAACATCACCATCGAATAGCGGGGGATGAACCGGTCGGGGTTGCGCTCCTCGAGGCGGAAGGAGAGGTCCTTCTTCAACTGGAACTTCGGCTCCCGGACGGTCGACCGCATCTCGACGTAGTTCTCCAGAGCCATGTCGGCGATCGCGTCGGTGTTCTGCCGGCGGCGACTCTCGAAATCCGCAAAGATCTCGTTCCACGGGCGATCGGGATCTCGGAGGCTCCGATCGAAGGCGCTGCAATCCTCGAACGCCGCGTTCATCCCCTGCCCGTGAAAGGGAACGATCGCATGCGCCGCGTCGCCGAGGACGAGCGCGTGGTCCTCGAAGGACCAGGGCGCGCAGCGGATCGTCTCGAGATGGCCGGTGGGGTTCCCGAAGAAGTTCTCCGTCAGTTGCGGCATCAGCGGAATCGCGTCGGCGAACCGGCGTTCGAAGAGCGCGTGAACCGCCTCGGGAGTCCTCAGGGCCTCGAAGCTCTCCTCACCCCGGTTCGGCAGGAACAGCGTCACGGTGAAGCTGCCGTCGACGTTCGGGAGCGCGATCAGCATGAATTCGCCCCTCGGCCAGATGTGCAGGGCGTTCTTCTCCATGAGGAATCCGCCGGCCGCCGCGGGCGGGATCGAGAGCTCCTTGTACCCGTGGCCGAGCGGATCCTCGTCGAGCCGTCCGCCGGTCCGTTCCAGGATCGCGCCACGAACCGCCGAGGCGCTTCCATCCGTCCCGATGAGGACTTCGTAGGGTGTCGCCTGCGGCCGCAGGCGGCGGTTCGCGAAATCGATGCCTCCGACCGTCTCGCCGAAGCGGATGGAGACCCGCCCGGTCGATTCGGCGGCGTCCAGCAGCAGAGTATTCAGGCCCGAGCGCGACACCGAGTAGATGACCTCGTGCGGCTTGTTGCCGTAGGGAATCAGCCGGAGCCGTCCTTCCTCGTCGTGGAGCATTCGCCCGGCCATCGGGATGAGTGCGGGCCGGAGGCCCTCCATCACGCCGACTTCCTCGAGCGCCGCGATGCCGCGGTTGGCGAGGGCCAGGTTGATGGAGCGCCCGGCCGAGGCGCCCGTCTTTCTGGGATCGAGGCGGCGCTCGAGGAGCGTCACGCGGTGTCCGCGTCGGGCGAGAAAGATCGACAGGAGCGAGCCGGCGAGACCGGCGCCGACGAGCGTGATCTCGGGCGTGGAGCGGGGGGCTTTCACAGTACCTCTCCTGTCATCCCGAGCGCAGCGAGGGATCCCTTTGATCGCCGTGAGGACATTGATTGGCGGAGCGGCTCAGAAAGGGATCCCTCGTCGCTCCGCTCCTCGGGATGACAAAGGGGCAGCGGGACTCCCTGGAGCGCAAGGGCGGGACAGGAATTCTCACAGCGCCTTCCTCAGGATCTCGACGAACCGGAAAGCCTCCTCGTACCGGTTGTAGAGCGGGACCGGCGCCACGCGGATCACGTCCGGCTCGCGCCAGTCGCAGGTGACGCCCGAGGCTTCGAGCTTTTCGTGGACGCTCCTTCCCGACCCGCTCGACGCCACCCGAAGCGAGAGCTGGCATCCTCTCTGGCGCGGGTCGGCGGGGGTGAGAATCTCTACCGCATCGCCGACGTCCTTCTGGAGCAGCCACTCGAGATAGCCGGTCAGGCGAACCGACTTCTCGCGCAGTGGCCCCATGCCTCCCGCTTCCATGAAGACGTCGAGGGAAGCGCGGATCGCCGCGAGCGAGAGGATCGGAGGGTTCGAGAGCTGCCATCCCTCCGCGCCGGGAATCGGCCGGAATCCGGGCTCCATCCGGAAGCGCGATGGCTTGTCGTGGCCCCACCAGCCGGCCAGACGCGGCAGATCACGCCGCAGACCGTGACGGTCGTGCACGAAGCAGCCGCCCACCGAGCCCGGACCCGAGTTCAGATACTTGTACGTGCACCACACGGCGAAGTCCACGTTCCACTCGTGGAGACGCAGCACGAGGTTTCCCGCCGCGTGAGCCAGGTCGAAGCCGACGACGCACCCCTTCGCCTGCGCGAGTCGGGTGATCGCCTCGATCTCGAACGCCTGGCCCGTGTAGTACTGGACTCCCGGGAGCAGGACCATGGCGATCGACGCGCCGTCGCGTTCGAGGATCCGGGCGATTTCCGCGGTGTCGATCCGATGCTTGCCCTCGGCAGGACGCAGCCGCTCGAGCGCCTCGGCGGGGTCGAAGCCGTGGAGGATGGCCTGCGACTCGATCGCATAGTCGTCCGAGGGAAACGCGCGGTCCTCGATCAGAATCCGATGCCGCTCGGGGCTCGGCCGATAGAAACTCGTCATCATCAGGTGAAGGTTGACCGTGAGCGAGTTCATCGTCACGACTTCGCTCGGCGAGGCGCCCACGAGGAGCGCCATCGGCTCGCCGAGGAGCTCGTGGTACGGCATCCAGGGGTTCTCCCCCGAGAAATGCGCCCTGACGGCGAGCCGTTTCCACTTCTCCAGCTCCTCCTGGACGTAGCGGGAGGTTCGCTTCGGAAGGAGTCCCAGCGAATTGCCGGCGAAGTAGATCTCCTCCTCGCCGTTGTCCCTCCGGGGAACGTGAAACTCGCCCCGGAACCGCCCGAGCGGATCGCCTCGATCCAGCGCGACCGCGAAGTCGCGTCCGCTCTGAAACGGCTCGCTCATGCGTCCGCGAAGCGCGCCGGCGGAAGCCCGAGCCACTCGAGCGCGGTGCCGTGCAGCAGCCGCGCCCGGGTCTCCGCGGGGAATCCGCACGCGTCGATCAGCGCTCCCGGATGAGCCTCGCCGAGCGGGAATGGATAGTCGCTGCCGAGGGCGATCCGATCGGGGCCCATCAGGTCTACGAGGTAGCGCAGCATCAGCGGATCGTGCACGAGGGAGTCGAGGTAGATGCGCCGCAGGTATTCGCGCGGCGAAACGTCATTCGAGACGGCGCACAGGTCGGGCCGCACGTCGAAGCCGTGGGCGATCCGCCCGATCGTCGCCGGAAACGCGCCGCCGCCGTGGGCGAAGGCGATCCGCAGGACCGGCAGCCGCTCGAGGACTCCGCCGAAGACGAGCGAGCAGATCGCGAGCGACGTCTCCGCGGGCATCCCGACGAGCCAGGGGAGCCAGTAGCGCGCCATCCGGTCCCTGCCGGCCATCTCCCACGGGTGGACGAAGACGGCGGCGCCGAGCGACGCGGCCGCCTCGAACACTGGAAAGAGCTCCGGGCTGTCGAGGTTCGCGCCGTTGACGTTCGAACCGATCTGGACGCCGGACAGGCCGAGGTCCCGCATGCAGCGCTCGAGCTCCCGGATCGCGAGGCCGGGGCTCTGCATCGGAACGGTACCGAGGCCGACGAAGCGCCGGGGGTGCGCGGTCACGACGCCGGCGATGTGGTCGTTGAGGCGCCTCGCGAGCTCGAGCGCCGGCTCCGGCTCCGCCCAGTAACTGAACATGACCGGCACGGTCGAGAGGACCTGCACGTCGATTCCCGCCGCGTCGCATTCCCTCAGCCGCGTCTCGACGTCCCAGCTATTGCCTTCGATCTCGCGGAACAGGGAGCCGTTGACGACCATCCGGGCGCGGCCGCTGCGAGGCGTCTGGTGCTCGAGCCGAACGAATCGCTCGCCTCCCGGAACGTTCCGGAAGTCGGGCAGACTTTCGGGAAGAATGTGGGTGTGGACGTCGATCTTCAGCAAGTCAGGCGCCGGGCGCAGGCGGCGCGGGCATCACCGCCCCGCACTTCTTGCAGGTCCGGTTCTTCACGTCGCCGAAGAAGCGGTCGAAGATCGGCGGAAAATCCTTCTCGACGTCATGGAGGGTGAAGAACTCCTCGTACAGCAGGGAGGTGCACCGGTCGCAGTACCACTGCAGTCCGTCTTTCTCGTGCGGGAGACGGCGGCGTTCGATGACGAGACCCACGGAATTCGGCGTCCGCTGCGGCGAATGGGGGATGCGCCCCGGAAGGAGAAAGATCTCGCCGGCGCGAATCGGGACGTCCACGACCTTCCCGCCCTGGATCGTCTTCAGGACCATGTCGCCTTCGAGCTGATGGAAGAACTCGGGCCCCTCGTCGATGTGGTAGTCCTTGCGGCTGTTCGGTCCGCCGACGACCATGACGATGAACTCGTCGTCCTCGAAGACCTTCTTGTTGCCTACCGGCGGTTTCAGCAGGCTCCGGTGCTCGTCGATCCACCGCTGGAAATTCAGCGCCTTCGATTCCATGGCGTTCTCGTGGGTAGTATATCGGCGTGAATCCGTCCTCGAAGGATCGGTCGCTGGTCTCCTCCCGCGCGCCGCGGCCGCTCGGCCCCTATCCGCACGCTCGCCGGGTCGGGAATCTGCTCTTCCTTTCCGGGATCGGCCCGCGGCATCCGAAGACCGAGGAGATTCCCGAGGGCATCGAGGCCCAGACGCGCGCGTGCATCGAGAACGTCCGGGCGATTCTCCAGGACGCCGGGAGCTCGCTCGAGAAGGTCGTCGACGTGACGGCCTTCCTGACCGACATCGACCGCGATTTCGCCGCGTTCAACCGGGTCTACGGCGAGTACTTCGAGGCGTTCCCCAGTCGGCCGACGAGAACGACCGTCGGCGTCGTCGCGCTCCCGGTTCCGATCTCGGTCGAGCTGAAGATCATCGCGGAGAGTTGAACTCGAATCCCATCCGGCTCCTCACGTCGGGGGGAAGGCGGGGCAGCGCCGATCGGGGAATGAAGAAGCTCGAGAGCGCCGAGAGGTCCGCGAAGACCCGGTGACGCTCCGCCGTGCGGTCGAGATACTCGTGACCCGAGGAGCCGCCGGTGCCGATGCGGGTGCCGATCATCCGCATCACCATCTGGGCGTGGCGCTGGCGCCAGGTCGTGAAATTCCGCTCGATGTCGGCGAGGATCGAGAGCAACTGGAAGGGCAGGTGCAGGATGGGTTCGTCCCGATAGAGGTTGATGAGAAGCGCCGCCTGGAGCGCGCGCCGGGAAAAGTGGCGTCCCGGCGACGAGGCGGGTTCACCCGCCTCCGGCCGAAACAGGTCCGCGAACTTGCCGACCATCGCCTCGACGCCCTTGAGCTGCGTGGTCTTCTCCTCTTCCGTCAGGGTGGGGTTTTTCCGGATCGTGGAGCGGTCGGCGGCGAGCATGGAGTCGACCGCCTGTCGATACTCCTGCCAGAAGTCGAAGTCGCCGAAGTGGAGGAACGGCGTCCTCTCGAGCCAGCCCTCGATCGAATCGAAGAGAGAGGGCTCCTCCTCGGAAGCCTCGACCCGCGCGGCGTCTTCTCCCGTGAAGCGCGACGTGTAGGAAGCGTCGTTCAACTGAAGGCGATCTGCGCGCCGCATCCCGAGCCTGTTCTCGATCAGGCGGAATTGAACGCTCTGAAAGCCCGAAGCCGGGATCAGGTAATCCCGGAAATCGAGGAAGTCGAGAGGGGTCATGGTCTCCAGGACGTCGACCTGTTGAATCAGGACGCGCTGGATCTCGACGATGCGCCCCAGCCGGAGGACCGCCTGCCCGAGCGCCTCCTCGGGGACGGAAGAGCCTCGAAAGGTCGCGAGCACCGCGTCGAGCTCCCACAGGACCTGCTTGAACCACAGCTCGTAGGCCTGATGCACGATGATGAAGAGCATCTCGTCGTGCGCGGGTCGGCCATGGAGGGCGCTCTGCATCCGCTGCGCTCCGAGCAGCTTGTCGAGCTGGAGGTAGTCCGCGTAGTACAGAGGACTGCGAGGCTTTTCGTTTTCCATTAAGCGGGTTTCGTACCATGTTGGTGCTGAATTGTCGATCGCAGCGAGGGATCCCTTTCGAGTCTCGGCGCCGCTCGGAAAGGGATCCCTCGTCGCTGTGCTCCTCGGGATGACGGAGGACGCCGCTCTCGGCATGACAGGAACGCCGCCGTCGGGGTGGCAAGGACTCCGCGGGATAGGATCATCGGACCGTGAAACGGGTCCTCAATTTCATCGACGGCCAGTTTCGGCCGCCCTGCTCGGGTCGGTACCTTCCGGACGTCGAGCCGGCGACGGGGCAGGTGATCGCGGAAATCGCGGAGAGCGGCCCCGAGGATGTCGATGCCGCCGTCGCCGCCGCGTCCCGCGCCTTCGAGTCGTGGCGCCGGACGCCCGCCGACGAACGATCCCGGGTCCTGATCCGGGTCGCCGAGCTCATCGAGGAGAACTTCGACGAGCTGGCGCGGCTCGAGTCGGAAGACTCGGGCAAGCCCATCGCTCTCGCCCGCCGGATGGACGTTCCCCGGGCCATCCAGAACTTTCGCTTCTTCGCGACGGCGATCCTCCACGCCGAGACGCGGTGCCACGCGACCGACGACCGGGCGCTCAACTACACCATCCGCGCGCCGCTCGGCGTCGCCGGCCTGATCTCGCCCTGGAACCTGCCGCTCTACCTTCTGACCTGGAAGATCGCTCCGGCCATCGCCGCGGGGAATTGCTGCGTCGCGAAGCCCTCGGAGCTGACGCCGCTGACCGCCGACCGGCTCGCCGGACTGATCCAGGAGGCGGGCATTCCGCCCGGCGTCGTCAACATCGTGCACGGCCCCGGAGCCGTCGTCGGCCGCGCGCTCACGTCGCATCCGAAGGTCCCGCTCATCTCGTTCACCGGGGGAACGAAGACGGGCGCCGACGTGATGGCCAACGCGGGGCCGCTCTTCAAGAAGGTCTCCCTGGAGCTCGGAGGGAAGAACCCGAACGTCGTGTTCGCGGATGCCGATCTCGAGGAGGCCGTGGTCACGGCGATCCCGTCGAGCTTCTCCAACCAGGGGGAGATCTGCCTCTGCGGATCGCGCCTGTTCGTCGAGAGAGCGATCTACGAGGAGTTCCTCGAGCGCTTCCTCGCGGGAACGAAGAAGCTCCGGATCGGAGATCCGAAGGACCCGTCGACCGAGGTGGGCGCGCTCGTGAGCGAGGACCACCGGCGCAAGGTCGAGGGCTACGTCGCGCTCGCGAGGGAGGAAGGCGGCACCGTTCTCGTCGGCGGAAAGCGTCCGGAGAGTCTCCCGGAGCGCGTCCGGGACGGCTACTTTCTGGAGCCGACGGTGATCGCGGGCCTCGATTGCCGGCGGCGCGTCATGCAGGAGGAGATCTTCGGCCCCGTCGTAACCGTCACGCCCTTCGATTCCCCCGAGGAGGCGATCGCCCTCGCGAACGGCACCCGCTATGGACTGTCGGCGAGCATCTGGACCCGGGACCTCCAGAAGGCCCATCGGGTCGCCGCGGCGCTCGAGAGCGGAACGGTGTGGGTCAACACGTGGCTCCTTCGGGATCTTCGCGTGCCCTTCGGAGGAATGAAGGAGAGCGGCCTCGGGCGCGAGGGCGGATTCGACTCGCTCGATTTCTTCACCGAAGCGAAGAACGTCTGCATCAAGTTATGACGAGGGGGTCGGCCGACGCCGCTCAGGCCGGCGCCAGCAGATCCTCGATCCGGACCGGCAGCTCCCGAACGCGGATGCCGGTGGCGTGGTGGACCGCGTCGGTGACGGCGGCGGCGAACCCGGCCAGACCGATCTCCCCGATCCCGCGCGCGCCCAGGGCATTGATCTGCAGGTCCGGATGGTCGAGGAAGTGGACGTCGATCGGCGGCACGTCGGCGTTGACCGCCATCACGTAGTCGGCCAGGTTGCTGTTGATCGGCGCGCCGTTCTGGGGGTCGTAGATCGTGTGCTCGAGCAGTGCCATGCCGATGCCCATCACGACCGACCCCTCGACCTGGTTGCGGCCGGCCAGCGGATTGAGGATCCGGCCGGCATCGATGACCGTGACGACGCGGCGGACGCGCAGCCGCGCGATCTCGGGCTGCCAGCCGACCTCGACGAAGTGACACCCGAAGGAGTGCATCGAGAACTTCGCGTTCGGGTCCCCGAAGGTCGCCTCGGACTTGCCGTGGCCCGACACCAGCCTCACGTTGGCCTGCCGGAGCACCTCTCCGAAGGGGACTCCACCGGAGGGACCGTCCGCCTTCACGAAGATCCGGCCATGTTCGAAGGCCAGATCGTCCGCGGCGCGCTTCTCGAAGGGTGATCCGGGAGCTCGGGTCGCGATCGTGAGCAGCGACTTCCCGGCGCCGTCCGCCGCGGCGAACACGGCGGGAACCACGGTTCCGGTCACCATCGAACCGCCCGAGATCGGCCCGGGCGGAAGCGTCGTGTCACCGAGGACGACTTCGACCTTCTCCACCGGGACTCCCGTCTTGTCCGAAACGAGCTGCGCGAGGATCGTGTAGGTCCCGGTGCCGACGTCCTGCGTGCCGCAGGCGACGCGGGCGGTCCCGTCGTCGCGGAGCTCGACGCGGGCCTCGGCCGGAAACCGCGCCGCGATCCAGGCGCAGGCGGCCATGCCCCAGCCGAGGGTCAGGCCGTCGCGCGTCATCGAGCCGACCCCGGGCGTCCGCCTGGACCAGCCGAACTTCTCGGCGCCGAGCTGATAGCACTCGAGCAGGTGGCGCGACGAGAACGGAAGGCCCAGCGACTCGTCGATCTTCGGCTCGTTGACGACGCGGATCCGGACGGGGTCGATCTGCAGCTTCTCGGCGAGCTCGTTCATCGCCGACTCGGTCGCGTAGAGCCCCGGGACGGCGCCGGGTCCGCGCATCGCCGTCGGCGAGCCGACGTTGCGCCGCGTCCGGCCGAATGCCACGCGCAGGTTCGGCACGCTGTACATGAACGCCGTCGCCTCGCCGCAGTCTTCGTGGTAGTTGTCGAGCATCGCGTGCGCGTTCACGTAGTCGTGCTGGAGCGAGACGAGCCGCCCGTCGGTCCCGGCGCCGAGGCGCACCCGCTGCCGGGTGCGGGGCCGATGGCCGACGGACTGGAACATCATCCTGCGGCTGACGACGAGCTTCACGGGCTTCTGGAGCAGGCGAGCGGCGGCGACGGCGATGGGGCAGTGCGTCCAGGGCCAGAGCTTGCTGCCGAAACCCGAGCCGATGAACTTCGTGATGACGCGAACGTTCTCCTTCGGCAGGCCGAACATCTGCGCCAGGACACCCTGGAGGTTGAAGATGCCCTGCGACTCCTCGTAGATGGTCAACATCGATCCGTCCCAGATCGCCACCGTCCCCTGCAGCTCGATGGGGTTGTGGGTCTCCGTGGGCGTCACGTAGGTCTGGTCGAGCCTGACCGCGGCGCCCGCGAACGCCTTCTCGGCGTCCCCGCGCTGGCTCTGGAGGCGCGGCGTCGCTTCGAACGTGGTTTCCACGACGTCGGGCTCGTCATCGGCCTGAAGCGCGGTGCCGACGTTCGGCTTCTGCCGGTCGTAGGTGGCGCGAACGGCGTCGGCGGCGGCCCGGGCGTTCTCGAGGGTGTCGGCGACGGCGCAGGCGATGTACTGGCCCCAGTAGCGGATGACGTCGTCGTCGAACGGCGGTCGGCGCTCGTCGACGATGCCGTCGAACCCGACTCCCAGGGTCGAGCGATAGATCTTTCCGACGTTCCCGCGATGGAGGATGGCGCGCACGCCCGGCATCTTCTCCGCGGCGGATGGATCGAGCCCGACCAGGCGGCCGCTGGCGATCGTGGCTTCGACCGGAACGGCATGGAGCATTCCGGGGAAGCGGAAGTCGGAAGTGTATTGCGCCCTTCCGCTGACCTTCAGCGGGCCGTCCACGCGTGGCGTGGCGCGGCCGATCGGTGACGGGGTCGGCGGGGGGGTCCCTGGCGTCGTCGGCATGGTCGCTCCTCGGACCTAGGTCGTTGCGGCCGTCTGCAACGCGTGCGCGAGGCAGCGCTTCGCGAGCTCGACCTTGAATGCGTTTTGACTCCGGGGTCTGGCGTCGCGCAAGGCCGCGTCCGCCGCCTTGCGGAAGCTGGCCGTGTTCGCCGGCTGGCCCACGAGCGCGGCCTCGGCCTCGGGGGACCGCCAGGGCTTGGTCCCGACGCCTCCGAGCGCCACGCGCGCCCGGGTCACGTTTCCGCCGGTGAGCGTGAGGACGACGGCGGCGGACGCGAGGGCGAACTCGTAGGACGCCCGGTCGCGCAGCTTCAGATAGAGCTGCCGGCTTCCGGCCACGGGCGGCGGGAGCGTGACGTGGGTGATCAGCTCGCCCGGTTCGAGCACCGTCTCCGTCTGCGGCGTCCGGCCCGGGAGCAGGTGAAAGTCGCCGATCGGAACGGCGCGGGAGTCCCTCGAGCCCTCCACGTGCACGGTGGCCTCCAGCGCCACCATGGCGACGTTCATGTCGGACGGGTTCGTCGCGATGCAGCTCTCGCTCGTGCCGAGGATCGCCAGCGTGCGGTTGAAGCCCGTGATCGCCGGGCAGCCCGTTCCGGGTTCGCGTTTGTTGCACGGCATGGCGGTGTCGCGGAAGTAGACGCAGCGGGTTCGCTGGAGCAGGTTGCCGGCGGTCGTGGCCATGTTGCGGAGCTGGGCGGAGGCGCCCGCGAGGATGGCCTGCGAGAGGACGGCGTAGTCCTTCTGCACGGCGGGGTGCTGGGCGAGATCCGAGTTGCGGACGGTGGCTCCGATCCGGAGGCCGCCGCCGGGCAGGGACTCGATCTTCCCGAGCGGCAGACGGTTGATGTCGATGAGCCGCGAGGGCGTTTCGACGTTCAGCTTCATCAGGTCGACCAGGGTCGTTCCCCCGGCGATGAACCGGGCAGACGCCGCCGAGCCCTCTGGAGCGGTTCTGGTCTGCGCCGCCATGCCGACCGCGCCCGCCGTGTCCCCCGGGCGAAGGAATTCGAAGGTGTGCATGCGATCTCCTTCCCCGGGCTAGGCGCCGGAGCCCCGCCGAACCTGCTGGATGGCGGCCACGATGTTCGGATAGGCCCCGCAGCGGCAGATGTTGCCGCTCATCGATTCCTTGACGGCCGCATCGTCGGGTCCGCAAGGCTCCTCGAGCAGCGCGGCGGCCGACATGATCTGGCCCGACGTGCAGTAGCCGCACTGGTACGCGTCGTGGGCGACGAACGACGCCTGCATCGGGTGCAGAGCGTCGGGCGTGCCCAGGCCCTCGATCGTCGTGATCTCTTCGCCGTCGTGCATCACCGCCAGGGTGAGGCAGGAGTTCACCCGGCGGCCGTTGACGTGGACGGTGCATGCGCCGCACTGCCCGTGGTCGCATCCCTTCTTGGTGCCCGTGAGCGCGACCGTCTCCCGGAGGCAATCGAGGAGCGTCGAGCGCGGGTCCATCATGAGCCGGTGCTCCTTGCCGTTGATTCGCAGGGTCACGGGAACGGCACCGGCGGTGCTCGGAACGTCATCGGCGGCTCCCGGCGCAACGGCCCCGACGCCCGTCGCCGACACCGCGGCGCGCCCCGCGATCGCCACGGCCGCTGCAGAAGTGCCGGCGCTCGAGAGAAATGCGCGCCGCGAGAGTCTTCCGCAACGCGAGCTTGAGTCGTCTCGCATAGAACCTCCGACGAGTTCGATACTAACTCGTGCAATGGTCGAGCCAGATTTGGCGGTGTTTCGGCGTCAGTCCTGCAAAAGGGGTCAGTCCCGATTTTCAGACTTCGCCTTCGACGTCGCGCCCACGGCACCGTCCGCGGCCGGGTTCCAGTCGGCGCCGAAGCCGTCCGCGAGCCAGGCTCGGTACGAGCCGTCCGCGTCGGTCACGGTTACTCCGATGTGAGGCTCGCCGGCGCAGGCGCGAAAGAGCAGGACCCGAGTGCCGTCGGGGGAGACCTTGGGGACGCCCTCGATGCAGCTCGGCGCGGACGGCAGGCTCAGGTCCCTCTCGACCTTCTCCGGCGTCCCCGCGTCGCTCGAGAAGGCGTAAAGCTTGCGCACGACCTGCGCCGGGAATCCGGGCGGAGCGAATGGAAACCCGCGGGACGAGTAGATGGTGCTTCCGTCCGGGCTGAACCCGGGATCGGCGTCGCCGCTCTGCTCCCGTCCCGGCGGCGTGCAGAATGGGCCTCCGTCGGTGACCGGCGTGCGGTCGGAGCCGTCGGGACGAATCTTGTCGAGGCGGACCTTGAAGCAGCCATTCACGTTCTGCCCGACCGTGAAGAGGATCCAGTCCGTGCTGGACCAGGCGAAGTCGTTCCAGCGCAGGTCGTCGTCACGGCGGCTCGGCGCACCGACGACGTGTGCATCCGATCCGTCGGCATTCATGATCCAGAGCGAGTCGCCCTGGTACGTGCCGTAGGCGATGCGCGTGCCATCCGGCGACCAGGCGGCCGCGAATGCGTGACCCGTCCACGTCAGCCGCTGCTCCGCGTCCTCGGCGAAGTCGTAAACGGCGATGTCAGTCTGCGGATCGGGGTCGCCGTACTGGCCGGTGTAGAACTTCGAATAGACGAGCCGCTTCCCGTCGGGCGAGAAGTGCGGAAGGAACTTGTTGAGACCGTCGCGCGTGAGCTGCCGAAGGTGGGAGCCGTCGAGGTTCATCGTGGAGATCTCCTGATGCGCCCCGCTTCCCGGAATCCCCGGCCCCTCGAAGACGATCTGGGACAGGGAGCGGCGACCGGCGACTTCACGAACGGGGTGACGGTGTTCCACGCGGGCCACGGGTTCGCGAGGCGCCGCGCCGGACTCCTGCGCCGAAGCCGCGGCCGCTTCGAGCGCCGCGACGATCGCGGCGGCCCAGAGCCTCGCCGTCATTTTGCGCCCGCCTTCTGCAGCTCGGAGAGTTTCGCCTGCTGGGCCGGCGTCAGGACGTTCTTGACCCGGACGAGCAGCGAAATCTGCAGCTTTTTGATGTCCTTCTCGAGCGCGAGGATGCGATCGACTTCGGCGAGCACCTTCGTCTCGTCCACGAGCTTCTCCTGGAGGAGCCGGATCATCTTCTCCGACTCGCCCTGGAGCGCGAACTGGAGGTCCACGAACTTGCCCTGCACGTTCTGGACCTCGTTCTTGATCGCCGCCTTCTGGGCGTCGTCGAGGCCGATCTCGAGGCTGTGGCTCATGACCCGGTCGGGCGGAAAGAGATACGCGGCGAAGGGATCGCCTTCCCCGGATCCGCCGGGGACGAGCGCTTGGGCCGGAAGCGTGGCGGCGAGGGCGACCAGACAGAACGCGAGGACGGGCTTCATGGGGTCACTCCTTTCGTCGGCTCGAAAGACAGGGGGACCTCGGACTCCCCTTGGCGCGGCACGAGCTCCGGGATGCGCGACCACAGCTCGGTTCCGGGCGTTCGGAGAAAGGCGTCGGTCGGGGACTTCCAGTTTGCGAGTGGGATTGCCGCGGGCGCCCGGGCGGCGGCTTCGGCGGTCTCGAACGGCCGGGCGCGCGGGCGGACGGGGCGGAGGACGAGGAGCGTCGCCGCGACCGCCGCCGCCGCAGCAGCCGTGAAGGCGATTCGCCGAATCGCCCGGGTTTCGTGCTGCCGGAGGCGGCGAGGATTCTCGAGAAGCCGCGCGAGGTCGGGCGCCGACGCCTCGTCCCCGAAGCGCTCCTGCTGGAAGAGCCGAGCGATCCTCGCTTCCGGAGATTCGGTCTTCATGCCTTCGTTCCCCGTGAGAGCAGCGCCGCCAGGCGTTTCTTGCCCCGGTCGTAGTGCACGCTCGCCGAGCCGGGCGAGATCGAGAGCGTCCGCGCCGATTCCTGGAGAGTCATTCCGAAGGCGAAGACGAGCTCCAGGACCTCCCGCTGCCGCCGTGGCAGGCCGGTCATCGCCCGCCGCAGGGTAAGCCGCTCGACGCAAGCCGCGTCGTTCTCGTCCGGAGCCGGGGCAGGCTCGGTGCGCCGGTAAAAGAGATTCGCGACCGCGGCCCGCCGGCGCTCCTCGGAAGCCGTGCGGCGGATGACGCCGAAGAGAAAGGTCTTGAACGTCGAGCGCCCCTCGAATCGTGCCCTTCCGTCCAGGATCTTCAGGTAACTCGTCTGAAGCACGTCTTCGGCCCTTTCCCGATCCCGTTCGCAGCAGGCCATCGCCCACGCGAACCCGGCGGCATGCAGCCGCTCGATTTCAGCCCGGCTTTCGTTCGGCGTCATCGATGCGGCTCTTCGTCCATGAGTGGTTCGGGGCAGCATGACGTATGACAGCCGGGAAGGGGGCTCGGGCGTCTACGGTCCCGGGGTGAACGCCCGCCGAACGTGAAACCGAAATCCTTACGCCGAAACCGGCTCGATGTGACAGGCCTCGGAGGTCGCGACGCCGTCTCCGCAACCGCCCTTCAGCGGCCGGCGGCGCCGATCGACCGGCGCATTCGCCCGGTCGCCGATGTTCCGTCGCCGGCCCGCGCGCGGAGGGTCAGGATCGCATCAGTGGCGGAAGCCCAAAGATGAGGAGAAGCGCGTGATGATGAGACACAAGATCACCCTGGCGGCGATCGCGGGCGTATTGATCGGTGCGGTGGGCGTTCCCGCGGTTCATGCGCGTCAGGCGAAGGTGGCGCCTGGCTACTTCATCGCCGAGATCGAGGTGACGGACCCGGCGGCCATGCGGAAATATGGCGAGAGGGTTCCGGAGACTCTGGCGCCCTTCCACCACCGCTACGTCGTGCGGGGCGGCAACCCCCGGGCTCTCGAGGGCGAGTCTCCCGTCGCCGTCGTCGTGATCGCCTTCGACAGCGTTGCCCGGGCGAAGGAGTGGTACGAGTCGCCCGCGTATCAGGCGCTCGTTCCACTCCGGAAATCGGCATCGAGGGGCCGCATCTTTCTCGTCGAAGGGCAGCCGTGAGATTCTCCTGCTCACCCGAGCGGTCAGGCGGCGAGCGCTCGCTGACACGAAACTTGCATGCCTTGAGCGCCGCCGGGTGAACGGTTTCGATGAGAAACGGAGCGCACATGACGACGAAACTGGAATCGGATCGGCGGAGCTTGCTTCAGCGGTCGGCGGTGGCCGGCGCCCTCGGGCTGATCGGAGGGACGCTGAGACTGTGGGCGGATCCCGAGAAGCCGAAGGCGAAGGAGCCGGCCGGCAAGGAGGACGTGGAAGTCCAGCCCAACGAGGATCTCATGCGCGAGCACGGTCTCCTGAAGCGCGTGCTCCTGATCTATGGCGAGGCGATCCGGCGGCTGGATTCCGGCCAGGACCTTCCGCCGGAAGCCGTGGCCGACTCCGCGAAGATCATCCGCTCGTTCATCGAGGACTACCACGAGAAGCTCGAGCAGGACTTTCTGTTCCCGCGCTTCCGCAAGGCGAACAGGCTGGTGAACCTCGTCGACGTTCTCGACGCGCAGCACCAGGCGGGCCGCCGCGTGACGGACGTGACCCTCCGGCTGTCGACCCCTCAGGCCATCCGCGATCCCGAGGACCGCAAGCGCCTGGTCGAGTCGCTGCGGTCCTTCGTTCGCATGTACAGCCCCCACGAGGCGCGCGAGGACACGGTCCTCTTCCCGGCCTTTCGTTTGATCGTGTCGGCGCACGAGTACGCGGCCCTCGGCGAGCAGTTCGAGGACAAGGAGCACGAGCTCTTCGGAGAGGACGGCTTCGAAAAGATGGTCGACCGTGTCGCCGGCATCGAAAAGACGCTCGGCATCTACGATCTGGCGCAGTTTACGCCGCGGGTCTGAGCCGATCGCCGCTTTGCAGATCCTTCCTCGACGCCGTTCGGCCCTCGCGCAGCGGAGAACCGCGGAGGGGGAGAGCCCGCGCACGATCGTCATCGCGCTTCTCGCGAACGTCCTGATCGGAATCGCGAAGCTGATCGCCGGGCTCGCGTCGGGGTCGAGCGCGATGATCGCCGAGGCCGCGCATTCGGCGGCGGATTGCGTCAACGAGCTGTTTCTCGCTCTCGGCCTCTACCGCGCCCGACTCGCGCCGGACGAGCGGCATCCCTTCGGGCACGCGCGGGAGCGGTTCCTCTGGGCCTTCATGGCCGCGATCGCATCGTTTCTGATCGGCGGCTGCCTGTCGATCGCCATCGCGATCCGGGAGCTCCATGCGCGCAACCCCGTGACCGCCGGCGTCGCCCCGTGGATCGTTCTCGCGGTGTCGTTCGCGGCGGACGGCGCGTCGTGGTTTCAGGGCCTGCGGCAGGCGCGGCGCCAGGCGAAGGACTACGGGCTCTCGGTGTGGCGCTACATCCTCCGCTCGAGCGACCCGGTGGTGCGCGCGGTCCTCGTCGAGGACAGCGCCGCGCTCATCGGCCTCGTGCTCGCCGCGGGCGGGCTCTTCACGGCCCACCTCACCGGCTCGAGCGTGCCCGACTCCGTGGCGTCGCTTCTCATCGGCCTCCTTCTCGCGGGCACGGCGTTTGCGCTGGCGCGACCCTTCGCGGACTTCCTCGTCGGACGCTCGATTCCGTCGGCGATGCTCGAGAAGCTGCGAGCGATCATCGAAGGCGACGCGGCGATCGAGGAGCTCATCCAACTTCAGGCGATGTATTCGGGCCCGGAGGAAGTGGTCGTCCTCGCCAAGGCGCGTCCGTCCCCGTCGCTCGAGATCGCCGGTCTCTCCCTCGCGATGGATGAGCTCGATCACCGGATCCGGCGCGAGCTTCCGTTCGTCGCCGATGTGTTCGTCGACGTGACGGCATACGGCGCCGGAAAGAGCTAGCGTCCGGACGCGGTCGCCGTGCGCCGGCCGCCACCGGCGGCCGTCCTGGCCGTTCGAGCAAGAAACTGATAGCGAAGGCTCTCGGGAGGATTCTTCCTGAACCTTCCGCTCGAGCGGGCGTATCACGCGGAATGATCCGGACCCCGAGGGTGCTGCTCGGCGCCGCGCTCGTGCTTCCGCTGATCGTGCTCCGTTCCGGGGGCTCGCCCCGGATCCGGTCCGCGGCGGACGACGCTTCTCTCGCGATCCGGCACGTTTGCGTGGTGCCGATGGACGTGGAGCAGGTCCTCTGCGATCAAACGATCGTGGTCGCGGGCGATCGCATCGCGGCCGTCGGACCGGATCCGTCGATTCCGATCCCCGCCGGAGCGAGTCAGATCGACGGGCGCGGGCTCTACGCGCTGCCGGGCCTCATCGACATGCACGTGCACGTCAAGGTCGCGGATCTCCCGGCATACCTGGCGTCCGGCATCACGTCGGTGCGGAACATGTGGGGCTACGCCGCCCTGCCGGAGACGATACGGTCGATCGCCAGCGGCGAGCTCGTGGGGCCGATGATCTACTCCGCGAGCCCCGGCCTCGATGGGCCGCCGCCGGCCTGGCCGGAGACCCAGCTGATCGTGGATCCCGCGCTCGCGGACGGGATCGTCGCCGCGCAGGTCGCGGCCGGCTGGCGCTTCATCAAGGTTTACAACAACCTGTCGCTCCCGGTCTACGACGCGATCATCGCGTCGGCGAGGAGCCGGGGAATCCGCGTGATCGGTCACGTCCCCAACCAGGTGCCGGTGTCGCATGCGCTCGAGTCCGGACAGGCGTCGATCGAGCACCTGCGAGGCTACGATCTCGCGCTGACCCGTCTCCCCGCCAGCGTCGGCGCCTTTCAGGCGTGGACGGCCGTCGATCCGAGCCGGATGCCGGATCTCGCCGCCCGAACCGTCGCCGCCGGAACGTGGAATTGCCCGACGCTGGCGATCTTCGCCCTCCTCGGATCGCCGGACCCGGCCACGCGCGCCCGCATTCTCGAGAATCGAGCGGCGATGGTGGGAGCGCTCCATGCCGCCGGAGCGCGGCTGCTCGCCGGCACCGACTCCGGCATCGGCGACACGCAGCCGGGAACCTCGCTCGACGACGAGATCGGGGATCTCGTCGGCGCCGGTCTTTCGCCGTACGAGGCGCTTCGGGCCGCCACCACGGATGCCGCGGAGTTTCTCGAGGAAAGCGCGGAGATCGGGACGCTCGCGCCGGGGCGCCGCGCGGACATCCTTCTCGTCCGCGGCAACCCCCTTCAGGACGTGGCGTCCCTCCGTCTCGTGGCCGGCGTCGTCCTGAGAGGCGCGGTTCTGAACGATGATCTGCCGAGGGTGAGAACGCTTGCTCCGGAGTCACCGTCCCCGCGCTTTCCCCGGGTCGTCCCGCGGAGCCCGTCCTGATCCCGCCGCTCGCCGCCGACTCTCGTGCGGCCTCGGCTCCCGCTTTGCGGGGCGCCTGAGCGGTTCGATGCGGCGGCCGGCGGCACTGTCGGTCGCATGGTGCGACTCGGGCCATGCTCGGAAGCGGGACGGCGTGGCGAAAAGTCTCGGCTTCACGGGCCGAACGGGGCTCGGGGTTACTTGCCCGCGGGCCTGGCGTTTCTCGGGTCGTCGGCCGGGTTGACGTACTTGAATTCGACCGGTCCCTGGCCGAAGAGGACGATCTCGCTTCCCGCCTTTCCCGCGTACGCGTAGTGGTTCATGCCGGTCGGCATCATCGCGTACCCGCCGGGGGAGAGCGTCTTGTTGCCCTTCGCCGTCTTCGAGAGCTTGTCGCCCATGCCGAAGGTCAACGAGCCCTTCGTCACGACGACGTTCTCGTCGGTCGGGTGCGAGTGCGCGGGAATGGCGTAGTTCGGCGGGAACTTGAGGCGAACCGCGTAGGCTCCCGTGCCCATCGGATTGCCCGAGAGAACCGCGATTTCGGCTCCGGGAGGGAGCATGGGCGGCGCCGGACCCCACTTCGCGTCCGTGACCGAGCTGACGACCGGGGATGCCGGCTGCGCGAAGGCGGCGCCGGCGGCGAGAAAGGCGGGCAGGACCAGGCTCCACATCGAGAGCTTCTTCACGGTGTTCTCCTTTCGCTCGAGTCTCTGACCGCGAACTCTATCCGAACGGCCGCGGCCGGCGTCACTTCAGCATCATCCACAGGTACGCGTATTGAAGCGCGTCGACTTCCGCGGTCTGCTTGTTGACGGAGCCGCTGCCGTGGCCTCCCTCGGTGTTCTCGAAGTAGTAGACGGGATGTCCCTGCGACTCGAGCTTGGCCACCATCTTGCGGGCGTGGGACGGATGGACGCGATCGTCGCGGGTGTTCGTCCAGTAGAAGGGTGTCGGGTATTTCGCGTCGGCCTTCAGGAGCTGATACGGAGACCAGGTCTGGATGTACGCCCAATCCTCGGGCTTGTCCGGATCGCCGTACTCGGCCATCCAGCTCGCGCCGGCGAGCAGGTGGCTGTACCGGTGCATGTCGGCGAGCGGCACCTGCGCCACGACGGCGTGGAAGAGCTCGGGATAGAGCACGAACGTGCCGCTGACGAGCAGCCCTCCCTGCGAGCCGCCCATGATCCCGAGGTGGCGGGCGGAGGTGATCTTGCGGGCGATGAGGTCCTTCGCGACCGCCGCGAAGTCCTCGAAGTTGTGGATGTGGTTCTGCTTCACGGCGCCCTTGTGCCAGGCGGGACCGAACTCGCCGCCGCCGCGGATGTTGGCGAGAACGAAGACGCCGCCGCGGGAAAGCCACGACGCTCCGAGGACTCCGCTGTAGTGGGGGACCTCGGAGATCTCGAATCCTCCGTAGCCGTTCAGAAGGGTCGGAGACGTGCCGTCGTCCCGGACGCCCTTCGGCCGAACCACGAAGTACGGGACCTTCGTCCCGTCCTTCGACGTGGCTTCGAGCTGCTCGGTCGTCATGCCCGCGGCGTCGAAGAAGGCCGGCATCGTCTTGACCTTCGCCGCCGCGCCGCCATTCTGGGAAAGCCAGAGGGACTCGGGCGTCGTGAAGTCTTCGTAGGAGAAAAAGAAGTCCTCCGACCAGTCGTTCGAGGCCGTCAGCTCGGCGGTGCCGAGACCCGGCGTCGGAATCTCCGTCCGTTTCCATGCGCCGTTCTCGAGAGACATCGCCACGAGCCGGCTCTTCACGTTGTCGAGGAGCTGCAGCATCACCCGGTCCTTCGTGCGGTCGACCGCGGCGAGCGAAACGCGCGCGCTCGGCTCGAACAGCACGTCGATCCGGCGCACGCCCTTGCCGAGCTCGTCGAGCGGCGCCGCGAGCAGCGATCCTTCCTTGTAAGTCCTGCCGTCCACGGTCCAGTCGCTGCGGAGCGAGAACAGAAGGCGGCCTCGGAACACGACCCGCGTCTCGCTGTCCTCCGGGATGTCCAGCTTGATCAGCCGGTCACCGGCGTAGAGGAACGTCTCCTGCCGGAAGAACGCCGGGGTCCGCGTGACGAGATCGAAGCGGCCGTCGCTCAGGATCTCGCTTCCCCCGGAGGCCGCGACGTCTTCCTTCTTTCCCTCGTAGACGGTCTTCGCCGAGGAGAGCGGGGTGCCGCGTTTCCAGAGCTTCACGATCCGCGGGTAGCCGGAGTCGGTGAGGGAGCCCGGGCCGAAGTCGGTCCCGACCCAGAGCGTGTCCTGATCCTTCCACGACAGGGTGGACTTGGCCTCCGGCAGCGAGAAGCCGTCTTCGACGAAGGCCTTCTTCTTGGTGTCGAACTCGCGCCGGACGGCGGCGTCGGAGCCTCCGACCGAAAGCGTGACCATGCAGCGTTCGTACGCCGGCGGCAGGCATGTCGCTCCGTGGAAGACCCAGGCCTTGCCCTCCGCCTTGGCGAGAGCGTCCACGTCGAGCACCGTTTCCCAATCGGGATTCGCCGTGCGGTAGGAGGCCACCGTCGTGCGCCGCCAGATGCCGCGCTCGTGGGCGTCGTCCTTCCAGAAGTTGTAGACCGTGTCGCCGAGGAGCTCCGGCGTCGGGATCTTCTCCTTCGAGTCGAGGATCTCGAGTGTCTGCTTGTAGATCGGTTGATACTCGGGCCGCGCCTGGAGCACGGGGAGCGTCTTCGCGTTCTGGTCCTTGACCCAGGCCATGGCCTTTTCGCCATGGACGTCTTCGAGCCACGCGAAGGGATCGACGTCGGTCGGAGCGGCTCCCACCGCCGCCAGTCCCGTCACCACGAGTACCGCCGTCCATTGCCAGCGCGCACGAGTCCTCCTCATTCCGTCACCTCCAGAAGTGCGGATCATAGGACGAAACGGGTACGCAAACCTGCACGGCGACCTTTGAGGAACACGGGCCGGTCGCGGCTTCCAGCCACGATGCGCAATTCCGAGACTCGGGGCCCGCGCTCGACCCATCGATCCGCAAGGCCCGCGAAGAGGGCTGTCAAATTTGGCGAGCGCCGACGGAGGCGCGATGCATTCGTCGAGCCGTGTCGATGCGTTTGCCACTCCTCGCACGGGCTTCTCGCGCCGTCGGCCGCGTCGCTCCGACGCTGTGACGCCTCGCATCGCGCCTCTCTCCGTAGCGATGTCGACGGATCGGCGCTCGCCGCATGCGCTCATCTCCATCGTGATCGGCGATGCATCGCATCGTGATCGCCGATCGTCGAATTCGGGTTCTCCGACTCGATCCAAGCACCCGAACGAAAGCCTCTGTCGATGCGAATCCGACGAACGGCAACTCCTATGCGAAGAAGAGTTTTGAAAAGTGCGCGGTGTGGCAGGTCGATTGCTCTTCGTCCGCGATGCAGTCGCTCCATGGTGGAGCCGTTGCAAGGAGGCGAGAGAATGAAAACTTCATTAGGTTCGCGAATCCTTTGCATCTTGCGATGCATGGGATTCACCGTGATGGGCGCGCTTCTGCTGAGATCGGGCGCTCTCCTCGGGCAGACGACGGGAACGATCGAGGGGCAGGTTACCGATCAGAGCGGCGCCGCACTGCCGGGCGTCACCATGGAGCTCACGGGTATTCACCTTCAGGGAACCAAGACGGCAGTGACGGAGGCCGACGGCCGCTATCGCTTCCTGAACCTGGTCCCGGGTGACTACGCCGTGATGGCGACGCTCGCGGGGTTCGGCAAGGTGGAGAAGAAGGCCACGGTCACGCTCGACGCGACCGCGACGGCCAACATGCAGATGGCCCTCTCGACCACGGCGGAAGTCGTCGTCACCGGAGAGGCGCCGCTGATCGACTCGACGTCGACGACGTCGGGATCGAACTTCTCCGGCAAGGTGGTCGACAAGCTGCCGCTCTCGAGCCGCAACTATGCCGACGTCGTGTTCGTGCAGCCGGGCGTCCAGGCCGACAACGGCGAGACGCAGGGCCGCTCGCTGGCTCTGTCGGTCTACGGCTCGACCTCGGCGGAGAACTCGTTCCTGATCGACGGCGTCAACACGACGAACGTGATCAAGGGCATCCAGGGCAAGGACATCAACAACGAGTTCATCCAGGAAGTCGAAGTCAAGACCTCGGGCTACCAGGCCGAGTACGGCCGCAACACGGGCGGCGTGGTCAACGTGATCACGAAGTCCGGCGGCAACGAGTTCCACGGCGGAGTCTTCGGGTACTACAACAGCCTGGGGCAGGCGTCGAACCAGAAGAACCAGATCACGCCGGACAACTCGCAGCTGGGGAACTCCCAGGTCGCGACGATCGCGACCAAGAACACCCGGTCCGAGGGCGGCCTCGACCTCGGCGGCTTCATGGTGAAGGACCGCGTGTGGTTCTTCGCGGCGTACGACCGCGTCATCACGGACCAGGTCTTCAACCCGACCAGCGGCATTACCGGGCCGACGAATCTTTCGTGCGCCACGGATCCGCTCGCGGGCCAGGGCTGCCCGTTCCCGGACACGATCACGGAGAACAAGTACTCCCTGAAGCTGACGCTGAACCTGGCGCAGTCGACGACGCTGCAGGGCGTGTACTTCTCGGACCGTCAGTCCACGACGGGAACGATCGCGGCGAATCCGCAGAGCTTCAACCCGTTTGCGACGCAGGGCCGGATCGACGTCGGCGGACCGGACTACGGCGCCCGCTTGAACCAGCTCTTCGGATCGAGCGGCATCCTGACCCTGGCCTACGGCCAGCACTCGGATCGGTACGAGACCAAGCCCGACGGGCCGGACGTCGCGCAGCTGCGTGACCGCACCCTCACGCCCTTCAGCTACTACGGCGGCTACGGAGTGGTCTTCGGACCGGGCGTCAACAACGCCTCGAGCCGCAACACGTATGCGGCGAACTACACGGGCTACGTCGGCAACCACGAGTTCAAGGCCGGCGGCGACTACGAGAAGGTCGACACGTCGGGCTCGACCTACTGGACGGGCGCTTCCCGCACGAGCATTTACGCGTGCGGCGCGGGAGGGTTCGACTGCTCCGGCTCGGCGATGCCGTTCAATGCGTCTTCGGTTCCGGGCTACTCCTCGCCCTACTCGGGCCCGGTCTACTACCAGCACGACTTCTTCACGGCCAACGGCACGGATCTGACACCGCTCGCCGCTGCGCCGTTCAACACGCCGACCAAGCGTTACAGCGGCTTCGCGCAGGACCAGTGGCGGATCACCCCGGCTTTGACCGCGAACGTCGGCGTGCGCTACGACGCCGAGAAGCTCTACAACGGTCTCCAGGAGGAAGCCTTCAGCCTGAACAACGAGTGGGCGCCGCGCCTCGGAGTGACGTGGGACTTCGCGGGAGACGGCACGTCGAAGCTGTACGCTTCGGCCGGCCGCTTCTACTACGCGATCCCGACGGACCTGAACGTCCGCGTCTTCACCGCCAACACCGCGATCGTCTCCTGGAACTACAGCCCGACCGATCTGGTCCAGGCTCCCGACGCTCCGGCAGGCCGCGACCAGCTGACACAGGTCGGTACTTTCGCCGGCGAGCCGACGGATCCGGGTCTCAAGGCCTCCTACCAGGACGAGTTCACGATCGGCGTCGAGAAGGCGATCGATCCGACTCTCTCGGTCGGCCTGAAGGGCACGTATCGCTCGCTCGGCCGCACGATCGAAGATCGCTGCGACCTCAACTACGCGACCAACCCGACCGGGTCCTCCTGCGCGCTCATGAACCCCGGTGCGACGGGCATCGACAACCCGGGAGCGGCCGGCCTGTACGGCAGCTGCAACAACTCGGGCAACCCGACCCAAGCCGCTGAGAACGTCTGCACCGGCCCCGGCGAGGGGACGCCGATTCCGGCCGCCAAGCGCATCTTCAAGGGCATCGAGCTCGTGCTGCGCAAGCAGTTCACGAACGAGATCTGGGCCCAACTGTCCTACCTCGGCTCCTCGCTGAGGGGCAACTACTCGGGCGCCGTGCGTGCAGCCTCGGGCCAGACGGACCCCGGCATCAACGCCGACTTCGACTACGCCGCCTTCACGCAGAACGCCTCGGGCATCCTCGAGCTCGACCGGCCGAACCAGGGCCGCCTCGACGCGGTGTACAACGCTCCGTGGGGTCTGTCCGCCGGCCTGCAGTTCTATGTCCGCACCGGCACGCCGACCTCGATCGACGGGTACTACAACCAGTTCTACCAGACCGAGCTCTACCTGGCCCAGCGCGGCTACGCGGGACGCCTGCCGACCGACTACGAGATGAACATGTCCCTCGGCTACAACCTGAACGTCGGCCCGGTGACCATCACGCCGCAGTTCTACGCATTCCAGCTCCTGAACCGTCAGACGGCGACCTCGATCGACCAGAACTTCAACGTCAACGGTTCGTTCGTGACCGACCCGACCAGCCCGCTCTATGGACGGCCGGGACTGATCCCGGACGGCACCTGCCTGGTCAGCTCCGTGACCGGAACCTGCTCGGACAACGTGAACTACCGCAAGACCCTGACCCAGACGGGCCCGCGCCAGTTCCGCTTCGCCCTGAAAGTGACGTTCTAACCCCGACGCCTTCCTTCCCGGGGGCGGTTTCGGCCGCCCCCATTTTTTGCTGAAGAGAGCAGGCTCTTCGAGGATGACGAGGCCGGGTTCGACCGAAAGGGAACTCGCCGAGCCTCGGACGGACCGACCGCACCGGGCCGCCTTCCAAGGAGATGAGCTGCCGGCCGCGTTTCCGACGACGATGCAAGGCTCGGTCGCCTCGATCCGTTCGACGGAACGGGAGGGCCGAGAACCTCGCGCAGGAGCGGCACGGCCTCGGCGATCTGGGTCGGCGTAAACCCGCCGTATCCGAAGACGAGACCCTGGCGCCGCGCTCGGCCGAGGTAGCACGAGGAGAGCGGGAAGGTGCGAACGCCGCGCGCCGCAGCCCGCAGGGTGACGTCCCGATCGCGGAGCCCTTTCGGAAGCAGTGCAGTGAGGAACATTCCCGCCTGATCGCCGACCACCGGAAGCCGCGAGCCGAAGCTCCGGTCGAGCGCGGCGACGAGCGCCTCGCGCCGCTCGCGGCACACGAGACGCGTTCGCCGCAGGTGGCGCTCGAAGTGGCCCTCGCGGATGAAGTCGGCAACGACCCGCTGGAAGAAGAGCGGCGAGAACATGTCCATGGCCCGGCGCGTCGCGGCGAAGGGAGCCACGAGGTCGCGAGGAAGGACGACGTAGCCGAGCCGCAGAGAGGGGAAGAGGCTCTTCGTGAAGGTGCCCAGGTAGATCACGCGATCGCCGCGGTCGAGACCCTGGAGCGATGCGATCGGGAGATTCCCGTAGCGGTACTCGCCGTCGTAGTCGTCCTCGATGACCCAGGCGCCGCAGTGCTGCGCCCACTCGAGCAGGCGAATTCTTCGCGAGGCGCTCATCGTCATGCCGAGCGGAAGCTGATGAGAGGGTGTGACGAAGACCGCGCGAGGCCGCGGGCACCGCTCGATGCCGGCCTCGACGTCCAGACCCTCGTCGTCGACGGGAACCGGGACGAGCCGGGCCCCGCCGAGCCGCATCGCCTGGTGGGTGCCGAAGTATCCGGGCTCCTCGATCCAGACGGGGCTGCCTTCGTCGAGCAGGACCCGCGCCGTCAGGTCGAGCGCCTGGGTCGAGCCGCTGACGATCATGACCTGTTCGGCGTCGCACCGGACCGCACGCGACGTGCGGAGGTAATCGGCGACCGTTTCCCGAAGCTCGGGCAGACCCATCGGCAGCTGGTACTGGAGGTGGACGGCGTCGGGCCTCCGGGCGTGACGCGCGACGAGACTCGACCAGACCTTGACGGGGAACTGGTCGAGCGCCGGGCTCGGGCAGTGAAAGGGCTCGAGTCCCTCGAGCCACGGCCATGCTCCGCTCCGACGCACCGCCTCGGCCCTTCGCGCGAGGATTCGGCGCCCGTGTCGCGCCGCGGCGCCGTTGCCGCCCGGCGCGGCCTGCCTCGCGGGACGTGAGATGGCGTCGGGCAGGGAGCGCGCGACGAACGTTCCGGCGCCCACGCGGCTCTCGAAGTAGCCTTCGGCGATCAGCTGCTCGAACGCGTTGAGCACGGGAATGCGCGAGACGTGCAGCTCCGCGGCGAGGCGGCGCGTGGAGGGCAGTCTCTGGCCGCTCCGGAGACGGCGCTCGACGATCGCGTCGCGATAGCCCTCGTAGAGCTGCTTGTAGAGAGGCCTGCCGCTCGCCCGGTCGAGCGCGACGACGGGAAGAATGCCGGGGGCGAGGGTCGTCATTTTATTCCCGCGGATTGGAGCGGGCCTCCGAAAGTGGTCATGCAACTTCGCCGCGAACCGGTCATTGAAAGCGACCACATGGAGTCCCAGACTGCGCCCGTCATGGCTTCGAGTCAACCCACCGATCCCCGCGGGAGCCGCTGGCGGCTGCCGCCGGCGGGATGGGACCCCCCGACGCCGGCCGGACCCGCGCCGGATCTCCGGCGTCGCGCCGACGAGGCCCGGCTCGAGCTGGTGCGCCGGGCGGAGGCTCTCGACATCCCCTGGGAGCGGATTCTTCAGGACGAAATCCACGCGGAACAGGCGCAGAGGCGCCACGTTCCCGACGTCGCCGCGGTCCCGCTGGCGACGCGCCTCTCTCTCCTGTCGTCCTCGTTCCTGAGCTCCTGGCGGGTGCGCGACGAGATCCAGGCTCTCTCCTCCGCGGCGCGTTCGGGCGCGACGCCGGTCCCGATTCGCGAGCTGCGGCTGGTCTTTCGCCGTCTCGCCGGCCGGCCGGAGCACGAGGCCGCGGCGCTCGCCACGCACCTGTGGCTCGCCCACCAGCGAGTCCTGGCTTTGCAGCGAGTCTGCTGCGCGGCGCGCAAGAGCCAGGGCACCACCTCGGAGCGCATGGCGGCGATCTGTGCGGGGACACGCTGCAGCTTCGACGACGCGGCGTGGGCGCTCGGCCGCGAGACGGCTCCGAGGCCGGGGCACGCTCTCGACGCGTCGATCCAGAAAGCCCGCGAAGAGGGCTACCAGATTCCGCGAGCGCCGACGGAGGCCCGCGCACTCGCCGAGCTGCGCCGAATCGTTCGTCGCTCCTCCCACCGGCTCTCGCGCCGCCGCTCGCGGTCGAGCGACGCCGTGGCGCTCCCGCATCGCGTCTCTCTTCGCGACGATGTCGTCTGATCGCCGCGCGCCGCTTCTCGTCCCGACGCTCTCCCGACGTTCAGGATCTCCGAGAGGATCCATGCGCTCGGATCCAAGAAAGCCCTTAATGCGAATCCAACGCGCTGCAACCGACACGCGTCAAAGACGGTTGGAGCGATGCGATGAGTTTTCGAATCGTGGCAGATCGATTGCTTTTTCGTCGGCATTGCAGCCGTGCCGATGGTGGTTCGGCCGCAAGGAGGAAGAGAATGCACACTTCACTGGTTTCTCGAATCTCTCGCGTTGGCAGGCGCGTGGGATTCACCGCGATGAGCCTGCTCCTTCTGCTTCCGCTCGGGCTGCGCGCGCAGACGACGGGAACGATCGAGGGGCAGGTGACCGATCAGAGCGGCGCCGCACTTCCGGGCGTCACGATGGAGCTGTCGGGCGTTCACCTTCAGGGAACCAAGACGGCCGTGACGGAGGCCGACGGGCGCTATCGCTTCCTGAACCTGGTCCCCGGTGACTACACCGTGACGGCGACGCTCGCCGGGTTCGGGGCGGTCCAGAAGAAGGCCACGGTGACGCTGGACGCGACGGCCAGCGCGAACCTTCAACTGAACCTGTCCACGACGGCCGAGGTGACCGTCACCGGAGAGGCGCCGCTGATCGACTCGACGTCGACGACGACGGGCTCGAACTTTTCCGGCAAGGTGATCGCGAAGCTGCCGCTGGCCAGCCGCAACTATGCGTCGGTCGCGATCTCGCAGCCCGGCGTCCAGTTCGACAACGGCGAATCGCAGGGGCGGTCCCCGTCGGGCTCGGGCGGGATGATGGCGGGAGGGATCTCGATCTACGGCTCGACGTCGTCCGAGAACAACTTCCTGATCGACGGCGTCAACACGACGAACGTCATCAAGGGCATCCAGGGCAAAGACATCAACAACGAGTTCGTCCAGGAGGTCGAGGTCAAGACCGGAGGCTATCAGGCCGAGTACGGCCGCAACACCGGCGGCATCGTCAACGTGATCACGAAGTCGGGCGGAAACGAGTTCCACGGCGATGCATTCGGGTACTACAACAGCCTGGGCCAGGCGTCGGACCAGAAGAACCAGATCACGCCGGACAACTCGCAGCTCGGGAACTCCCAGGTCTCGACGATTGCGACCAAGAACACCCGGTCCGAGGGCGGCGTCGACCTCGGCGGCTTCATGGTGAAGGACCGCGTGTGGTTCTTCGGCGCCTACGATCGCGTCATCACGGATCAGGTGTTCAACCCCACGAGCGGCGTGACCGGACCGACGGCTTCGTGCGCGACGGATCCGCTCGCGGGCGAAGGATGTCCCTTCCCGGACACGATCACGGAGAACAAGTACTCCCTGAAAATGACGCTGAACCTGGCGCAGTCGACGACGCTGCAGGGCGTGTACTTCTCGGACCGTCAGTCCACGACGGGAACGATCTCCGCAAACCCGCAGAGCTTCAATCCGCTGGCGACGCAGGGCCGGCTCGACGTCGGCGGACCGGACTACGGCGCCCGGCTGAACCAGCTCTTCGGATCGAGCGGCATCCTGACCCTCGCCTACGGCCAGCACTCTGACCGCTTCGAAACCAAGCCCGAGGGTCCGGACGTCGCGCAGCTGCGTGACCGCACCCTCACGCCGTTCAGCTACTACGGCGGCTACGGACAGGTCTTCGGACCCGTCGTCAACAACGCTTCGTCGCGTGAGGCGTATTCGGCCAGCTACACCGGATACCTCGGCAACCACGAGTTCAAGGCCGGCGGCGACTACGAGAAGGTCGACACCTTTGGCTCGACGTACTGGACGGGCACTTCCCGCACGAGCATCTTCGCGTGCGGCGCCGGCGGATTCGACTGCTCGGGCGCGGCGACGCCGTTCAACGCGTCTTCGGTTCCGGGCTACTCCTCGCCGTACACGGGCCCGGTCTACTACGAGCACCAGTTCTTCACCGCCAACGCCAACGACCTGACCCCGCTGGCGACGGCGCCGTTCAATACGCCGACCAAGCGTTACAGCGGCTTCGCTCAGGATCAGTGGCGCATCACTCCGGCGCTGACGGCCAACCTCGGCGTCCGCTACGACGCGGAGAAGCTCTACAACGGTCTCCAGCAGGAAGCGTTCAGCCTGAACAACGAGTGGGCGCCGCGCTTCGGCGTGACCTGGGACTTTGCGGGCGACGGCACGTCGAAGTTGTACGCTTCGGCCGGCCGCTTCTACTACGCGATCCCGACGGACCTGAACGTCCGCGTCTTCACCGCCAACACGACGCTCGTGACCTGGAACTACGATCCGAACTCCCTCATCCAGGCCCCGGATGCTCCGGACGGCCGCACCCAGCTCATCCAGGCCGCGTCGTTCGCCGGCGAACCCACGGATCCGGGTCTCAAGGCCTCCTACCAGGACGAGTTCTCGATCGGCGTCGAGAAGGCGATCGATCCGACTCTCTCGGTCGGCCTGAAGGGCACGTATCGCTCCCTCGGCCGCACGATCGAAGATCGCTGCGACCTCAACTACGCGACCAACCCCACCGGGTCCTCCTGCGCGCTCATGAACCCGGGCGCCACGGGCATCGACAACCCGGGAGCGGCCGGCCTGTATGGCAGCTGCAACAACTCGGGCAATCCGACGGCGACGGACAACGGCTGCACCGGCCCCGGCGACGGCACGCCGATTCCGGCCGCCAAGCGCATCTTCAAGGGCATCGAGCTCGTGCTGCGCAAGCAGTTCACCAACGAGATCTGGGCCCAGCTGTCGTATCTCGGCTCGTCCTTGAGGGGCAACTACTCGGGCGCGATTCGTGAAGCCTCGGGCCAGACGGACCCCGGCATCAACGCCGACTTCGACTACGCCGCCTTCACGCAGAACGCCTCGGGCATCCTCGAGCTCGACCGGCCGAACCAGGGCCGCCTCGACGCGGTGTACAACGCTCCGTGGGGTCTGTCCGCCGGCCTGCAGTTCTACGTCCGCACCGGCACGCCGACCTCGATCGACGGCTACTACAACCAGTTCTACACGACCGAGCTCTACCTGGCGCAGCGGGGCTACGCGGGACGCCTGCCGACCGACTACGAGATGAACATGTCCCTCGGCTACAACCTGAACGTCGGCCCGGTGACCATCACGCCGCAGTTCTACGCGTTCCAGCTCCTGAACCGCCAGACGGCCACCTCGATCGACGAGAACTTCAACGTCAACGGTTCCTTCGTGACCGACCCGACCAGCCCGCTCTACGGGCAGCCGGGACTGGTTCCCGACGGCACCTGCCCGGTCAACTCCGTGACCGGGACCTGCTCGGACAACGTGAACTACCGCAAGACCCTGACCCAGACGGGCCCGCGCCAGTTCCGCTTCGCGCTCAAGGTGAGCTTCTAACGCCAGAGTGTTCCTTCGCGGGGCGGCTTCGGCCGCCCCCACTTTCCCCGAAGGGAGTAAGTTCTTCGACGATGAAAACGCCGGATTCGAATTCGACGGAGAGAAATACCCGCCGGGCCGTCGGGCGTGTGGCCCTCGGGCTCGCGTTCGGAGCCGTGATTCTCGGCGCCGCGCGCTCGGCCATCGCCTCGCCGGATGCGGACGCGGGACACGTCGTGCTCGTCGAGCTCTTCACCTCGCAGGGATGCTCGAGCTGCCCTCCCGCCGACCAGCTGCTCTCGGCGATAGGGGGACAGGACGGCGGCCGCGTCGTCCCTCTCGCGTTTCACGTGGACTTCTGGAACTCGCAGGGTTGGACCGATCCCTTTTCGTCGAAGCAATGGACGCTGCGCCAGGTGGCCTACGAGCGGCAGCTCGGGATCAGCCAGGTGTACACGCCCCAGGCCGTCGTGGACGGGACGACCGAGATGGTCGGTTCGGATGCCGCCCATCTTCGGGCCGCCATCGAGGCGGCCGGGGCGCGGCCGGGCGCGAAGCTCGCGCTCCGGCTGGAGCCCTCGTCCTCTCGGGTCGAGGTCGCCGTGGACGTCGATCTTCCCGATGCGCTCCGTGGAAAGAAGCTCGATCTCTTCGTGGCCCTTTTCGAGACGGGGCTCTCGACGCCGGTCGGGCGCGGCGAGAACGGCGGCAAGACGCTTCGGAACGACTATGTCGTGCGCGAGCTCGAGCGCGCGGGACGGCTCTCCAGGGATGGACCCCCGGAGTCGCACCACACCGCGACGCTGCACGTCTCGAAGGAGTGGAACCCGTCCCATCTCGGCGTCGCCGCATTTCTGCAGGACCCGGGGTCCCTGGCGATTCTCGGTTCGGCGGCTCGGTCCCTGAGCGCCGCGGGCCGCTGAGGGTGGCTCGGTCCGTTTCCCGCGCGGCGGCCGCGGTGCTGTCGGTTCTCTCCCTGTGCGCCGGGCCCCTCGCCGCCACCACCGAAAAGGCGACATTCGCCGGCGGCTGCTTCTGGTGCATGGAAGACGCGTTCGAGAAGCTGCACGGGGTCGTCCTCGTGACCTCCGGCTACACCGGAGGAACCGTGAAGAATCCGACCTACGAGCAGGTCGGCACGGGCAAGACCGGCCACGTCGAGGCGATCGAGGTCGTCTTCGATCCGAAGAAGATCACCTATCAGAAGCTGATCGACACGTACTGGGCGAACATCGATCCCCTGAATCCCAACGGGCAGTTCTGCGACCGCGGCGACGAGTATCGGGCCGTCATCTTCTTCCACGGCGACGAACAGCGCCGCCTCGCCGAGGCGTCCCGGGACCGCATCGAGCAGCAGCTTCATCGGAAGGTGGCCACGCAGATTCGTCCGGCGTCCGAGTTTTATCCCGCGGAGACGTATCACCAGGGCTACGCGCGGAAGAATCCGTATCGGTACGGTCTCTACCGAAAGGGCTGCGGCCGCGACGATCTGCTGAAGCAGATCTGGGGCGTCACGCCTCTGGAGGAACGGGGCAAGCCATGATTCGAATCGCCGCTCTCGTCGCGCTTCTCGTCGTTCCGGAACCGTCCGCGACGCCGCTGCCCGGCGGCAGGGGATGGAACCCCTCGACCTGGGTCAAGCCCACCGATGCCGAGCTTCGGGCGGAGCTGACGCCGCTGGAGTACCGCGTCACGCAGGAAGAGTGGACCGAGCCGGCCTTCCACAACGCGTACGACGACAACACCCGGCCGGGCATCTACGTGGACGTCGTCTCGGGCGAGCCGCTCTTCTCGTCGCTTCAGAAGTTCGACTCGAAGACCGGATGGCCGAGCTTCTGGAAGGCGCTCGAACCATCCAACATCCGGGAGCGTCCGGATCATCACCACGCGGAGGTGCGGATCGAGGTGCTCTCCACGCACGCCGGCTCGCATCTCGGCCACGTCTTCCACGACGGCCCGCCTCCGACCGGGCTCCGCTACTGCATGAATTCCGCCGCGCTGCGCTTCATTCCGGCGGACCGGCTCGAGGCCGAGGGCTACGGGCAGTACCGAAGGCTTTTCGCCAGGTAACGGCCCGGGTCGGAATCAAACCCGCCGGAGCAGGTCCGAGACGTCGTCGATCTTGTCGCCGATCAGTTGGAGCTTTTCCGCGAGCCTCTGGATCTCCGATTCGGAGCGGCGGTTGACGTCGAAGTCCATCTCGCTGCGGACGCGGTCCTTCTTGTCCTGGCGGTTCTGGCTCATCATGATGATCGGCGCCTGGATCGCGGCGAGCATGGAGAGGAACAGGTTCAGGAGAATGAACGGGTAAGGGTCCCAGGCCTTCTTCGCGAGAGCGATGTTCACGATCGTATAGATGGTCAGCGCGATTCCGCACGCGACGATGAACGTCCAGGACCCGCCGAAGGAGGCGACGGCGTCGGCGACGCGCTCGGCGGCCGTCTCGCGCTCCTCGATGACCTCGTTCGGATTGCGCGCCGCACGCAGACGGACGAGCTGGTGGGCGTTGTGGTACTGCCGCCCGAGGACCGCGAGCATGTCCATCCCGGCGAGCGGCCTCGTCTTCAGCAGGGCCTCGATGTCGTTGCGGTCGACCTCGACGCAGACCGTCTCCTCGGTCGCCAGGGCGTTCGTCTGGTGCGGCGTCCGGTCGAGCATGGACGCGAACCCGAAGAACTCTCCCCGTGTCGGCTCGTCCACGACGACCTCCTGGTGGTCCTCGTCGATCGTCGTCACGCGGACGCCGCCCGAGATCAGGACGTAGGCCCTTTCGCCGGGGTCTCCGATCTTGTAGATGCGCTGACGCGGCGCGAAGGAGCGCACCTCGACGTGCCGGGCGAGGACCGAGGTCTCGTCGTCGTCGAGCAGGGAGAAGAGGGGGACCTGGCGCAGGACCTCGTTGGAGCACGGCATGCGAATCCTCCGTTCGTCTCCGATGGGCGGTGCGACGGACTGTATGCCTCCGTCCGGCGCGGGTCGTTAAGTCCGTGTCGTTTTCCTGCCTCCCGCGAGCCGCCAGAATTGCGTCTCGTTCAGCAGCGTGATCCGGTGCCCCTTTTCGCGGAGACGCTTGATCTCGAGCAGCTTCCGTCCCGCGTCTCTTCCGGCGGCCTGAAGAGGGTTCGGACGTCCCCGGACGACGACGGTCGTCTTCGCGGACGGCGCTCCGTGGACCTTCGCGCCGGCCCGCCGCGCGGCGCGGGCGGCTTCGCTGCGGCGCGTCGAGAGGATTCCGGTGAAGGCGAGATGCGCGCCCTTCAGCGTGCGCAGCCGTCCCACGGTCAGCGCCGCGGGTGGATGGGTCAGCGCGTCGATCAGCTCCTGCGCGCTTTCGTAGCGCTTGCGGCGCTCGCCGATGCAGCGATACACGATCTCCTTGAGGTGATCCGTGCAGCGCAGGCCGCGGACCTCGCCGGTGCGGATGCGGGCGGAGGCCGTTCCCTTCACGAGCATTCCGAGCAGCTGCCCGACCTGGTAGACGTCGTCGCGCGCCTGCCACTTGGGGGCGGCCCCCGAGAGGATGTCGCTCGGGACCCCCCAGGGGTTCAGGGTCCGGGCGGCGACGCCGCGGCGGTCGCTCTGGTGGCTCACGATGCCGAAGTCGCCGAGCTTCAGGCAGAGGCCGTCGCAGACGAAGACGTTCATCGGCGTCAGGTCGCGATGGAGGAGCTGCCCCCGGTGGAGCTTGCCGAGAACGCCGAGGATCCCGGCGATCTCGCGCCGCGCGGCCCGCTCGGTCCAACCCTTGCCCGTGCGGTCGAGGTAGGCTCGAAGGTCTCCGTGCTTCGCGAACTCGAGCGCGAGGCAGTAGACGATGCGGCCGTCGCCGCTCACCAGCGGAAAGACGTCGAAGACGCGGATCGCCCGCTCGTGCCCCGCGAGGAGCTGGCCGAAGTACGCCTCCTTGAGCCATCCGTCGATGTGCTCGCTCGCCTTGATCGCGACGACGGGAGGAACCGCGAGCGATCGCGTCACGCGCGTTGCCAGGTAGGCCTGGCCGAAACCGCCCTGGCCGAGCAGGCTGTCGATCCGATATTTCAGCCGGGTCTCGGGGCTTTCGATGACCTGCTGGGGAAGCAGCAGCGCCTTCCCTCGCGCCGCGCGGGAGGCGGCGGACATCGAGAGGGTCGTGGCCTTCGTCGTGTCGCCCATCGTTTCGTCCGTCCCGGCTCGAGTCTACCGAAGGAGAAAGCCGGTCGCGCCGCGCCGCGGAGCACCTAGCGCCCGGCGGCCTGCTTTCCGGACAGCGTCATGCAGGTGCTGCTCGCGCGGGCGACGAGGCTTCCCGTCTCGTCCACGACGTCGCATTCGACCATGCCGACGGTCCTGCCGCGTTTGACGACGCTCGCGTCGGCGACCAGGCGCGCGTTCCAGACGGGCTTGAAGAAGTTGATCTTGAGCTCGAGCGTGGTGAAGCTCTCCTCGTCGTTCAACTCCGTCGCCCAGGCGATTCCCATCGCGGCGTCCGCGAGGTCGCAGAGGATGCCGCCGTGGAGCGTGCCCATCGGGTTCGCGTGCTGAGGCCCGGCTTCGAGCGCGAAGACCGCCTTGCCGGGTTCGAAGCTCACGAGCGTGAAACCGATCAGGCGGGCCGCCGGCGGACCGGGGATCTCGCCCCGCCGCATCGCCTCGACCCGCTCGATCAGTCTTGCCATGCGGCCTCCGGTCCGGAGCCTACCGCGGGAAAGCCGGTCGGCGTAATCTCCCCGTCGTGACGGGCTTCGAGTCTCTTCTCGCTGTGCTCCTGGTCGCCGTCCTTCTCGCCGCGTTCGCGCGACGGATCGGCGCGCCGTATCCGGCGTTTCTCGCGATCGCTGGAGGGTTGCTCGCCTTCATTCCGGGGGCGCCGAAGTTCACGATCGCCCCGGAGGCGGCTCTCGCCCTGTTCGTCGCGCCCGTGCTGCTCGACGCGGCCTACGACGCATCGCCGCGGGACCTCAAGGACCTCTGGGTTCCCGTGGCGAGCCTCGCGGTCGTCAGCGTGCTCGTGACGACGGCCGCCGTGGCCGCGGTCGCTCGACGACTGATGCCGGGGATGCCCTGGGCGGCGGCGGTCGCCCTCGGGGCGATCGTCTCGCCGCCCGACGCCGCGGCCGCGATGGCGATCCTGAAGCAGCTTCGGCCGCCTCACCGGATCGTCACGATCCTCGGGGGAGAGAGTCTGCTCAACGACGCCGGTGCGCTGCTCATCTACCGTCTCGGCGTCGGCGCCGCAGCCATGACCATGATCTCGGTCGGGAGTCTCGCGCCCGCGATGCTGCTCGTCCTGGTTGGCAGCGTCGTCGCCGGTCCGGTCCTGGCCTGGATCTTCATGAGGCTGATCCAGGGCGTTCGCGACGTTCCGACCGCCGTCATCCTCCAGTTCATCTCGACGTTCGGCGTGTGGATCCTGGCGGACCGCCTGGGCCTCTCGAGCATCCTGACGATGGTCTGCTACGCGATCGCGATCTCCCGGGTCGCTCCGGCCCGCACGCCGGCGCGCCTCCGGGTTCCGTCCTATGCGGTCTGGGAGACCGCCGTCTTCGTCCTCAACGTGCTCGCGTTCGTCTTCATCGGACTGCAGATGCGGCCCATCCTCTCGGGCCTCGCTCCCGGCGACCGGGCCCGCTACGCGGAGTTCGCCGCGATCGTCCTGCTGACCGTGATCGTCGCGCGCATCGCCTGGGTGATGCTGCACAGCGGGGTCGTCATCTGGAAGAACCGGCGTTTCGGCTATCGTCCGCCGCGGCCGGGGATGGCGCCGCCCACGTTCGCCGGAGGTCTCGTCATCTCGTGGGCCGGCATGCGCGGCATCGTCACGCTCGCGGCGGCGCTGGCGCTTCCCGAGACATTCCCCTTCCGGGATCTCGTGGTTCTGACGGCGTTCGCCGTGGTCGTCGGAACGCTCGTTCTCCAGGGGCTGACGCTCAAGCCGCTGTTGCGCGCGCTTCGGCTCGAGGACGACGATCCCGTCGGCCGCGAATCGGACCAGGCACGCCAGAAGGCGCTCGAAGCGGCGCTCGCCACGCTCCACGGCGACCCGTCGCCCGCCGCCGAGGCGGTCCGACGGGAGCTCACCGATCATCTCGGACACTGTCCCGAGAACGACGGCACGGGTGCGGAAGGGTCGTCGCACGAGGTCGTTCATCGCCGAGCCCTCGAGGCTGCTCGACGCACGATCCTCGACATGCGGGACCGCGACGAGATCGGCGACGACGCCTTCCACCGGCTGGAGGAAGAGCTCGACTGGGTCGAGCTCGGCGTCGGGGAGGCTGGTTGAGGCGCGCGACGAGCCGCCGCGGCTTCCCGCGGCCCGGAGGAACGGCGGCGTCCGCGGCTCTCGCGGACGCTTCCGCGGACCGGATCATCCGCCGCGTCACGCTCGAGCCGATTTGCGCCGGCAAGGGAAGCGTCGCGCCGCTCGGCGAACGGCCGGCGAGCTAGCGGCCGTGCGCGAGTTTCTGCGCCGAAGGTTCTCGCGCGAGGAGGTCGTCGGCCTCTCCTTCACGATCAGCTTTCTGATCTGCGCACTGCTGGCGGCCGCGCTCGGCTGGATGGCGCACGAGGTGCGGGAGCAGCGGGGCCAGGCGGGCTCGATGGACGCTCAGGTCCGCGATGCGCTGGTCGCGGATCGCTCTCCGGCTTTGACCGAGGCGATGCTCGCGGTGACGTCGACGGGAGACCGGTACTTCCTGCTCTCGGTGACCCCCATCGTCGCGATCCTGCTCTGGTCCCGCCGCCGTCACGTCTCGGCCCTTCTCTTCGTGGGAAGCGTGCTCGGTGGATTCGGTCTGAGCTCCGTGCTGAAGATCTCGATCGCCCGCGCCCGACCCGACCAATGGGAAGCGATCGTGAAGGAGAAAACGTACAGCTTCCCGAGCGGCCATACGGTGATGGTGACGGTCTTCTTCGGGGGGCTCGCGGCCATCGTGTTCCATCTGACGAAGCGGCGCGGTCCGCGCCTGCTCGCCGCCGCGGGGGCGACGGTCCTCGTTCTCGCCGTAGCCGCCTCGCGGGTCTACCTGGGCGCTCATTGGCCCACGGACACCCTGGCCGGGATGCTGACCGGCCTCGTTTGGGTCGTCGCCTTCGCCGCCACGACGGAGTCAATGGAGCGCGCGCGCGTTCGGCGGAAGCGGCGCTGACGCCGCGTCAGCGCTCGATCTCGACGATGTGCGCCTGCATGCGGGCGTCGATCTCTCCGGCCCCGAACCGGCGCACGAGGGCCTCCTCGGCGGCGCGGACCGCGTCGTCGAGGCTCGGACCACCGTGCGATTCGATCTCGCCGCGCAGCGGCGTTCCCAGACAGAAGGCCGCGGCGGCGTCCC
This sequence comes from uncultured Acidobacteriota bacterium, assembly GCA_963736455.1. Taxonomy (GTDB): domain Bacteria; phylum Acidobacteriota; class Thermoanaerobaculia; order UBA5066; family Gp7-AA6; genus DAHUXD01. The sequence goes on along the minus strand of CAVTON010000001.1, from coordinate 1,690,095 downwards.
GCGCGGATCGGGCGCGGCTGCGCAGCGCCACGGTCTCGACGCGCGGCGTGCCCTCGAATCCGGCCGCGGCGAGATCGCTCGCGATCCGCGACACGTCCGCGTATCCGTGCGGCGTGCGCTCCATGAACCGGGGAGGATCGTCGGGAAAGAGCGGCGCGAGCGCGTCCTGCACGGCCTGCGCGAATTCGTTGTCGGCGATCCGATCCCAGGAGCTGAAGAGAAATCCTCCGCCCCTGCGCAGCACGCGGCGCGCCTCCGCATATCCGCGCGGGCGGTCGGGAAAGAACATGACGCCGAACTGGCAGACGACGGCGTCGAAGCTCGCGTCCGGAAAGGGAAGGTCCAGCGCATCGGCCGGGCGCCACTCCACCGGGCGAGACGTGCCGAGCGCGGCCGCGTGCTCGATCATCGGCGGATTGAGGTCGGTCGCGGTGACGGAAACCCGGTCCGGGAGTTTCGACGCCATGACGCGAGTCACGACGCCCGTGCCGCACGCGACCTCGAGGACGGAGTCCGGGTTTCGCGAGGCGAGCCGGACGACGAGGTTCTCGGCATACGGCTGGAAGAGCAGTGGAACGAGGTGCGTCTCGTACGCGCCCGGGACGCCGCCGGAAAAGGCGATGTCTCGCCCCGCGGCGCTCATGGACGATGCCGCACCGGTCCGGGAAGGATCCTCCCGTCGGCGTCTCGCGCGGTCACGACCGGAGCGATCTCTCCTGGTAGATGCCGAGGACGTTGCCCGCCGGATCGCGGAAGCGAGCGACGATCTCGGGCGCGTCGGGGTGGATCGGCTGAACGATCTGTCCGCCGTTTGACTCGATGGCCTTCACCGCCGCGGCGGCGTTCTCGACCATGACGTAGATCAGAAGGCCGGCGTCCCGGGAGGGCGGCCGCCCGGTCACGAATGCGCCGCTCACTTCGAAGACGCCGTCGTCGAACGCCGTCGTGCCATCGCCGCGCCGGCGTATTTTCCAGCCGAACACTCGGGCGTAGAACTCGCTCGATCGGGCGACATCGATCGCGGGAACCTCGAGGTAGCAGATTTTCCCGTGAGCCATCGTCGGCGGCATGGGCGCCATCTTCCCACTTCCCGGTCCCCGAAATCCGGGCGCTTCCATGCCCGCCGGCGGCGGAGCGTCCGAGCCTAGTGGGAAGCCTGCGGACGGATCGGGCGGCTCCTCGGCTCGCTGGTCTTCCGGGCCGCCGCCTGGTACGCCCCCGCGGGCGTGCGCAGCGCGATGTTCAAACGGTTCCAGCCGTTGATGGCCACGACACAGAGAGTCAGATCGGCCAGCTCTTTCTCGGTGAAGAACCTCCGAGCGGCCTGATAGACCGGATCCGGCACGTGCCCGTCCTCCAGGCTCGTCACGGCTTCCGTCCAGGCGAGCGCGGCGCGCTCGCGGTCGGTGTAGTACGGAGACTCGGCCCATGCATCGAGGCCGTAGAGCCTCTGCTCGCTCTCGCCCTCCGCGCGCAGATCCTTCCAGTGCATGTCGATGCAATAGGCGCAGCCGTTGATCTGGGAAGCCCTCAGATGAACGAGGTCGAGCAGGGTCTTCTCGAGCCCGCTCTGATTCAGGTACTTCTCCAGCCCCAGCATCGCCTGCAGGACACCCGGTGCGGCCTTCGAATAATCGACTCTGGGATCCATGCAACCTCCCTCTGGTCAGAAAACCCACACTTCGTGCGGATCGACCCGGAGGAGGGCACCCGGCGGGAGCAGCTCGAACGAGCCGGCCGCACGCTTCCTACATGTGCCCGGGGCCGCTCGAAATTCCCGGTGCCGCTACTCGTCCCGCAGCGCCGTGACGGGGTCGAGCGTCGCCGCGCGGCGCGCGGGCAGCAGGCTCGCGACGGCGGCGACCGCGGTCAGACCGGCGGCAGCGAATGCGAGCGTCGCCGGATCGGAGGGTTTCAGTCCGAAGAGAAGGGAGCGCGCGAAGGACCCCGCGCCGATCGCGAGGACCGTTCCGATGAGGAGACCGGCCGCGACCAGCGTTCCCGCCTCCCGCAGGACGAGGCCGAGGATGTCGCCCCGCGTCGCGCCGAGGGCCATGCGCACGCCGATCTCGTTGCGCCGGCGCACGACCATGTACGACACCACCCCGTAGAGGCCGATCGTGGCGAGCAGGGCGGCGAGGAACCCGAAGAACGCCGAGAGGCTCGCCATCAGGCGGTCGCGCACGAGGCCATCGCGCATCAGGTCGCTCATCGGCTGGAATTGGAGGTCGATCTCGGGGCTCACCGAGCCGACGGCGGAGGACAGGGCCCGCCGCAGGCCGGAGAGGGGCAGATCCGAGCGCACGATGACCGAGAACCACGGACGCGGATCGCGGTCCTGCGTCTGCGAGAGGTAGACGAGCGGCTGAAAGTCCTCCCGGAGATCCTCGTATTTCGAGTCCCGCGCGAAACCGACGATCTCGAAGCGCTGGACTGTGTCGCCTCCCTGGTTGTCGATCCGGACGGTTCGCCCGATGGGATTGGCGCCGGCGAGGAACTTACGGGCGAACGTCTCGGTGACGATCGCGACCGGCGGCGCGGAGACGTCGTCCCGTGTCGTGAAGTCGCGTCCGGCGAGCAGGGCCGATCCGATCGCGCGGAAGAACCCGGGCCCCACCTGGTTCATGTAAGCAGCCTGGTGCCGGACGTCGGTCCCCTCGACGCTGACGCTCGAGTTCCAGTAGCGCCCCCCGAGGGGGACCAGACGGGCGACGGCGGCGTCCGTCACTCCGGGCACCGCGCGGACCCGCTCGAGGACGTCGGCCCGCAAGGCGACGCGGCGTTCCTTTGGAACGCGCAGGCGCGTGTGATCGACGTCGACGACCAGGACGTGGTCCCGTCCGAAGCCGGCGTCGAGGGTGAGCAGGTTGCCCAGGCTGCGGACGAAGAGCAGCGCGCCGACGAGGAGGACGAGCGAGAGCGCCACCTGCGACACGACGAGCGCCCGCCGGACGGCGAGCCGCGCGCCGCCGCCGGCAATGCCGCGGCCCGAGGCCTTCATCGCCTCGATGGGGTCCGTGCGCGACGCCTGGAGCGCGGGAAGCAGCCCGAAGAGGACGCAGGTCAGGATGGCGATCCCCGCGGTGAACGCGAGAAGGCGCAAATCGAGCGGCATCTCCACGACCCACTGCGTGTCGTGCGTGCCGAGGAACGCCAGCAGCTTGCGGCTCAGCACCTGGGCGAGCGCCGCTCCGGCGAAGGCTCCCGCCGCGGCGAGCACCAGGCTCTCGGCGAGCAGCTGGCGGACGAGCCGACGCCGCGACGCTCCGAGCGCCAGGCGGATGGCGATCTCGCGCTGGCGGACGCTCGCGCGGGCGATCATGAGGTTGGCGATGTTCGCGCAGGCGATCAGCAGGACGAGGGACGAGATGCCGAGCAGCAGCCAGAGGGGGTTCGCATAGTCCGAGCGGAGGTCGGAGAAACCGGTGGCGGCGGGCGAGGCCGCGAGCTTCATCTCGAGGAAGTTCTTCGAATCCGCCGCGTCGTAGTCCTCGGGCAGCGCGGCCTCGAAGATCCGTTTCGAGATCGCATCCAGGTGCGCATTGGCCTTCGCGAGCGTCCAGCCCGGAGCGAGGCGGCCGATCGTCGAGAGCCACCAGGAGGACCTCCCCTGCGTCCGGGGATCGTCGGTGAGCAGGTCCTCTGCGCACGTGGGCAGCGCGAGGTCGAAGGCGTGCCCGACCTCGATCCCGAAGAACCCGGCGGGCGTGATTCCCGCGATCTCGAACCGGCGGCCCTCGAGGGCGATCGTCTCGCCCGCGGCGAGGTTCCGGCCGCCGAGCTCCCGCCGCCAGAACCGCTCGCTCAACACGACGGACGGGGACGGGCAGCCGGGCATGTCGTCGGAGGGGCCGAGGAGGCGTCCCCGCAGCGGCGCGACGCCGACGGTGTCGAAGAACGTTCCGCTGACCCACATGGTCTCGGCGTAGCGCGCCTCGCCGCCGGAGGCGAGATTGAGGCGATCGGAGCTCCAGGCCGCGAGCTGAGAGAACGCCTTCTGCTCGGCGCGGATCCGATCGAAGAGGAGGGAGGTCAGGTCCGGGAAGTGTCCGGAGAAGCTGCCCGTGCGGCCCTTCATTTTTCCGATGCGGACGTTCACGAGCTCACCGGGCCGCGCGACCGGCAGGCTGCGCAGCCGGATGGCGTCGAGCAGCTGGAAGATTGCGGTGTTCGCGCCGATGCCGAGTGCGAGCGACAGGATGGTGACGAGCGCGAAGGCCGGCTCCAGCCGCAGGCGCCGCGCGCCGTAGCGGAAATCCTTCACGAGGCCGGTGAAGAGCCCGAGATCCCCCTCCGGGGGAGGCGTGCGGGGCGGCGCCGGGCGTGGAAGCGACTCCTTCAGCGCGGCCGCGAGGCCGCCGCCGGCGAGCTCCTCCAACGAAGACCGGCGCGCGTCTTCCGGGGCCGCGCCTTCGCCCACCAGCTCCGCATAGCGATCCTCGAGGTGCTGGGACAGCTCTTCGACGATGGAGGCCTCGCGCGCGGAGTCGATCCGGAGGCCCTCGAGGCGCCGGCGGATCTCGGCCGACCATTCAGGCATGTTCTGCCTCCGTGATCCGATGCATGGCTTCGACGAAGGTCGCCCATGCGCTCTGCTGCATCCGCAGCATCTTCCGGCCCGCGGCCGTCAGGCGGTAGTAGCGGCGCCGTCTCTGCGAGGGCCTCTCGACCCACTTGCCCTCGATCAGGCCCCGAGCCTCGAGGCGATAGAGGAGGGGATAGAGCGACGCGACGCGGAAGGTGAGGGCCCCGCGCGAGCGCGTCTCGATGAGCTTGCCGATCTCGTAGCCGTGCCGGGCGCGGTGGGCCACCAGCGAGAGGACGAGCAGCTCCGTCGAGCCCTTCTTCAGCTGCCGGTCCAGGCCGCCGATATGTTTCATTGAGACATATAGGTATAGCAGTCATTGGAGGCTGTCAAGTCTGCCCGCGGTCCGGGCCCCCGTTCTCCCCGGGCGTTCGGGCTCGACATTCGATACGCTCTCCGCCGGCACGGGTCTTGTATTTCCCGACCGGGGAGGTACCGAATGAAGATGACCGAGCTTCTCCTGGCCGATCTCGACCGCGAGCTGCCCGCGAGCCGCCGGGTCCTCGAGCACGTTCCGGACGGACATTTCGACTGGAAGCCTCATGAAAGGTCCATGCCGATGGGCTACCTCGCCATGATGGTGGCCACGATGCCCGAGTGGATCGGGATGGTCATCCAGATGGATGAGCTCGACATCGCTCCCAGGGGCGGCTCCTCGTTCAAGCCGCCCGAGATGAAGACGGCGGCGGCGCTCGTGAAGGGGCTCGATGCCGCGGCGGAGAAGGGCCGCGCCGCTCTCCGGGGCACCACCGACGCTCACCTGATGACGAGCTGGAGGCTGCTTTCGGGCGGCCAGGTCATGCAGGAGACGCCGCGGCACGTCCAGCTCCGCGACGGAATCCTCAACCATTGGGTCCACCATCGCGGCCAGCTGTCGGTGTATCTCCGGCTGGCCGGCGCGAAGGTTCCCTGGATCTACGGGCCCTCCGGCGACGAGGCGCCCGGGAGAGGCTGAGGAGAGCGATGGCGGCGGATGCCGAAAAGCAGCTCGCGGCCTTCATCGCGAAGTTCGATCCGAAGATCCGGGCGCTGATCCGCTCGGTGCGCCGCGCGATGCGCCGGCGTCTCCCGACGGCCAACGAGCTCGTCTGGGACAACTACAACTTCTTCGTCATCGGCTACAGCCCGACCGAGCGGCCGTCGGACTCGATCGGCGCGATCGCCGCGGCCTCGAACGGCGTGGGCTGGTCGTTCTACCGCGGCGCGAGCCTGCCCGATCCGCGCGGAATCCTGCTCGGCGAGGGAAAGCAGAATCGCTTCCTGCGCCTGGAGTCGGCGAGGATCCTCGACCGGCCGGAGGTCGAGGCCCTGTTCGCCGCGGCGATCGCCCAGAACCGGGTGCCGCTTCCCGAGAAGGGGCGCGGCCGGCTGATCATCCGGTCGGTGTCGAAGAAACAGCGTCCTCGCAGGAAGGCGGTCTCACGCCGCGGAGCGCGGCGGAGGGTCCCGGCGAAGCGCAGGGGAACTTAGCTCTTCCGGCTCTCCTCCGAGCCTCTTTCGAACAGCTTCTTCGTCAGGAGAACGATGCCGAGGACTTGCACCCACTCGGAGAGGATGTTCCCGACGACCTGACCCCACTTCGACGTGGGCGGCAGCCTCGCGAACAGGAGCAGCCAGCCGAGCCCGGTGATCACGAGAAAGATGGTCATCGAGTGCTCGACGAGCAGGTTCCGTAACCGCCCCTTCCTCGCGTGCACGGGCTTGCTCTCCTTGGAGCCGCGCTCGTACAGGAACTTCGTTCCGATCACGACGAGCACCACGCCCGCCCAATCGGCGATGGCATTGCCGAGGAAGGCGCCGAAATGGGTGTCCGGATCGGAGGGGAGATACAGCGCGACCCACACGGCGAGAATGCCGGCCGCCGTGATGGAAAGCGAGTGCTCCTGGAGGAGGCTTCGATGCCGCCGCTTCGTTCGTGCCATGTCGGGATGCTAATGGAGTGAGCCGACGGCAAGCCGAGTCGACGCGGCCGCTCCCGGGTCGTGAATGGAACGCGTCGGCCGCGATATCCTCCCGCGCCATGACGAATCCGCAGGACGAAGCGCGAGCGGTCGACCAGGCCTTGATCCAGCTTCTGACGGGAATGTGGGCGATGCAGGCGGTCGCGACGGCGGCCCGCCTGGGCATTCCCGACGCGCTCGCCGCGGGCCCGAGGACCGCCGGCGAGGTGGCGGCGCAGATCTCGTCGCGGCCGGATGCGGTGGCGCGCCTTCTGCGCGCGCTCGCGAGTCTCGGGATATTCGCGGCCGGCGACGGCGGGCGGTTCACGCTGACCGAGATCGGAGAGCGGCTGCGCTCGGGCGTGCCGGGCACGTTCCGGGACGCCTTCATCGCCGAGTCGGACCCCGTCCACTGGCAGTCCTGGGAGCACCTCACCGAAGCGGTGCGGACCGGCCTTCCGCGCCCGGCGGAAGTGTTCGGGATGCCGGCCTTCGACTGGTACGGCAGGAATCCGGTCCACGGCGAGCAGTTCGGGCGCGCGATGGAGAACATCTCGCGGTTCGCCGCCGCGGCCGTCCTCGAGGCCTACGACTTTTCGGACGCGAAGACGATCATGGACGTCGGCGGGGGCAACGGCAGCCTGGCCCTCGCGATCCTGTCGAAGCACCCGGGCCTGAAGGGGAAGGTCGTGGATCTTCCCTACATGGAGTCCGCCGCAAACGCTGGAATCGGCGCCGCGGGAGCGGCCGGACGGTGTGGCTTCGAGCCCTGCGATTTTTTCCAGGGCGTTCCCGGGGGCGCCGACCTGCAAGTGCTCAAGTTCATCCTCCACGACTGGACGGACGAGGAGTGCGTCCGCATCCTGAAGAAGTGCCGCGAGGCCCTCGCCCCCGGGGGGCGCCTGGTCATCGTCGAGATGCTGGTGCCGGAGCCGGTCCGGCCCGAATTCGTCATGCTGATGGACCTGAACATGCTGGTCATGACGGGCGGCCGGGAACGCACGGAGCGCGAGTTCACGGAGGTCCTTTCCCGGGCGGGATTCCGCCTGACTCGCGTCGTACCGACGAAGAGCCCGTTCTTCCTGCTGGAGGCCCATCCCGCCTGACGAGCCGCGCGAGGACGCCGGCGTCATCGACCGCGCCGTCTAACGGCGAACGGCCGGCGATGTCGTGCGATAATGCCCCCAGATCTCACCTCTCGAATGAGCATCAACTCGCAAAGGCTCATGACTCCATCGGATCCCTTTCCCGAAGACGAGATCGAGACGTACCACTCGCCCGAGCCCTGGACCCAGGACGGGCGCTACATTCGCGACGCGCAGGGCGCGATCGTGGTGCGGGGACGGACGGCGGCCGATGCCCGCCGGATCACCGCGGCGGTCAATGCGACGCGCGACATCCCGACGGACGCGCTCGAACACTGGCTCGTCCAGGACGTCTCGGATCCGGTGGGTCGCCCCGATCTCGAGGTCGCGCTGGCGGAGCCGGAGCCCTCGCCCTTCGCGGTGCCGCCTCCCGACGGAATGCCGGTCGCGGTGGAAATCGCGGGAACGTCCGTCGCGGAGCAGCCCTGGCCCTACACCCTGACCCACCCCGAGCGCCGCCTGAACGATCGCCGCCGCGCGGAGCGGCGCGATCCCGGTTCCATGCCGGGCTCGGATCAGCTTCTCTTCGATCGGCGGGTCATGGAACGCCGGTTCGGAGAGCGACGCCACAGATAGCCGGATCTCCGGTCCCCGTCTCGCCCGTTATCGTACGGCCGCCCGCAAACTCGCGTGCGGAAATTGGAAGGAGCGATCGAATGCGAAAGTCTCTCGGACTCCTCGGTGTCGTCCTCTTCGCGGCGGCGACCGCGACGGCCCTCGCCGCGAGCGAAGCCGCGGCCGCGGCCTCGAGCCCGCAGGCCAAGGTGTACGACGCCCACATGAAGGCGATGGCCGCCGCCGACTACAAGGCGTTCCGCGCCACCATGAGCAAGAAGGCCCTGGAGATGATGGACAAGCAGAACAAGGACATGAACCTCGACACGGGCAAGATGATGGAGATGATGAAGGCGATGGCGCCTGTGGACCTCAAGTACACCGCGCTCAAGGTCAACGGCAACAAGGCGACGCTCGACGCGACGGGGAAGATCGGCGGCGAGCCCAACACCGGCACGATCAGCATGGTCCAGGAAGACGGGGCGTGGAAGGTCGAAACGGAGAGCTGGACGAACGCCAAGAAGTAGCCTCCCGGCCTCCTCATCCTCGCCCTCTTCCCTCGATCGGGGAAGAGGGCTTCGTTTTTTCTACCGGGTGCCGATCTCCACCATCTCGCCGTGGACGAGCCACCGTCCGTTCTCTCGCCGAAGGAGCGCCTCGCCGTAGAGGTGATCGAGGACCGGGCTCGAGCCGTCGAACAGCACGACCGCGCGGTCGCCGCGCTCGAATCCGCCGGTGATGCGGATCGTCTTCATCCGGTCGTGGACGTCGTCCCAGAGGTATTGGAAGAACCCGTCGAGATCTTTCTGAGCGACGTGCCGGTCCCAGCGCTCCCTCAGCGCGGCGTCGAGGAGCTCGCGGGCCGCCTCGCGGTCCTCCCTGGCGAGCGCGGCCGCATAGGCGGCGAAGGCGCGGCCGGGCGCGCCGCCGTCGGCCGGAAGCGGGTCGCCCCAGGTCTTCGGCGGCACCGGCACGTCGAAGGTGACGTCGAACTCGCGCGCCTCTTCCTTGTATGCGACGGTCCCGGCGAGGCGGCCGCCGCGCGCCTGGACGGTAGACCGAGCCTTGCTGTCGTAGCAGTAGCCGCAGCCGTCGCCCGACTCGAAGTAATACGAGAAGCCGCGGTATCGGCCGTCTTCGGCGAATTCGAAGTAGACGACCTTGACCTCTTCGCTCGCGAAGGACTCGTCGATCGCATGGCGGCGATCGAAGTGGCCGTCGATCGCATCGGAAACGAACTCGGCGTTCGAGACGGCCACGCAGAGGATCGGGTCGTCGTCGGTTCCGCGCGACTCGTCCCAGAAGGCATACGCGCCGTGGATGGGGACCTTCCAGTTCCGGTCCTCGAACTTCCCCGAGGCCGAGGCGGGCGACGATTCCGCCGCGCCGGCGGCAACGGCCGCCGCTCCGGCGATGAAGCCGAGAAGCGCGGCCCGACGGATCCCTCGCCTCATCGCGGTTTGTGGCGCGACGGGGGAAAGAGCGAGTCGTAGTTGGGAAAGTCTTCGGCCAGACGCAGGCCGAATCCCGCGGCGTCGCTCGAGCGGCGCACCACGCGGCCCGTCAGGATCAGGCGGCGCCCGTCGGGCAGGCTCACGGTGAGCCGCACCTGTGGGCCGGCCGTCGGAGTCCGCGCGGCGCGTACGAACATTCCCCGGCGCGTGACGTTTTCGGCGACGCCCGTGCCATGGAGCGCGTCCTGCGTGAACTCGACGGTCATCTCCGCCGCGCGACGGTGGGCGGTGCGCTTGTCGATCTTCGATACGCGTTCTCGCCGGGCCTCGACCGGCCGTGCCGTCGGCGCCGGCGGACCCGCCAGGACATCCCGCGGCTCCGGCGCCTCCGGAAGCTCCCGGATCGCGACGGTGAGATCGCGCGAGGATTCGACGCCCGCGATCCAGCCGCTGACGCTGCGCCGGTCCACCGGCACGAGACAGCGGAAGGCGACCGGAAAGATCTGGCCCTGCGCCCTGCCGAGCGCCCGCCATCGCTCCGCGAGATCCTGCGGACGCACCGGGGTCTCGGTCCAGAAATTCACGTGGCCCGAAGGGGTCACGATGGCCGGCTGGAGGTAGTCGATCCCCGAGTCGTCGGCCGGAAAGCAGTAGCCGGTGTGCCGGCTCCCGTCGAAGAGCTCGAATTCGGTCGCGGCGAGGAAGACTTCGTCGTCCGAGCGGGAGAGGGCCGTTCGCCGCGCCGGAATGACGAGCGCGTTCGGCCCGACGCCTTCTTCGTATCGCCAGACCGGGTGCGATTCGAGGTCCTCGAGCGTGAGATCCGCGATGCGCTTCACCGCCTAATTCCTCGGCCTCTCGTACTTCCAGTTTCGCGACTTTCCCTCGGCGATCCAGCCGGCCGCGACCGAGACGCGCCTCTCCCGCGTCGCGTCGGTCTTCGCTTCGGCGATCCATTCCGAGTAGTCGCGCCGCTGGCTCGGGGAGAACGCCCGGAACCTCGCCAGGGCTCCGGCCTTCCGCTTGAGCGCGGCCGTCAGCGGGGCCGGCACGGGGAGCGGCTTCTTCGCGCGGCGCACCGGCCCCAGACGGATCCCCTCGTCGGCGAGCCGCTTCGCTTCCTTCACATGGCCGACGATCACCGGGTCGGCGGGCAGGTCCGACCGTCCGCGGATGCAGCCGAACTGGCCCATCGCTCCCTCCTTTTCGGGGAGGTTCATCGCACGGTTCCAGAAACCGAAGGCGCAGTGCTCCTTGAAGCCGGCCATGCCGCAGAACATGCCCTTGTAGTTGAAATGCGGCGAGCTCCACTTGATCTCCTCGACGACCTCGGGGCATCCCCGGTGGACGAGGGCGCGCAGGCGCCGCAGGATGGGCCGGGCGAAGGGCGCGGATTTCGCGATGTAGGCGTCGACGCGCGGATCCCTCTTCCCCATGCGCGCATTATCATCCCGCCCGTGGCCAACTACCACATTCCGAAGATCGTCAATCCGGAAGCGCGATGGCCGGTCCTCATCGCGATCCTCGGCGTCGGAGGGATCCTGCTGAGCCTGCCGCATGCCCTCGTGCTCGGGCCCCGCTGGCTTCTCCCCGCCGCCGTCGGCGTGCTGCTTGTGCCGACGACGATCGCGCACTTCGCGGGCCGCCACGACCTCGATCGCGCGCTCGGATACGTCATCAGCGCCGTCGTCACGTTCGCGCTGGCAGCCTCGCTGGTGCTGCTGATCGTGCATCTGCCGGACAAGGCCGAGACTCCCGCGGCGCTGCTCAAGTCGGCCACGCTGCTCTGGGTCACGAACATCCTCGTCTTCGCGATCTGGTACTGGCGGCTGGACGCCGGCGGACCCCACCACCGCGAGACCCGCGGCGAGCACACGGCCGGCGCGTTCTTCTTCCCCCAGATGATGGACGGCGCGCCGGTGCAGGATCCCGAGGGGTGGTCGCCGCGGTTCGTCGACTATCTCTTCCTCGCCTTCAACACCAGCACCGCCTTTTCGCCGACCGACACGGCCATCCTGTCGCGCTGGGCGAAGGTGCTCTGCATGCTCCAGGCGCTCATCTCCCTTTCGATCGTCGCGATCCTCGCGTCGCGCGCGGTGGGAATGCTTTAGCCGTCGCCTCCGCGCAGCGAGGGATCCGCGCGCTGCGGGCGCGCACCGGGCATCGCCGCGGGACGAGAGCCGCCCGGGCAAAACCCTCTCCCCTGCGGGGGGGGAGGAGATTCGCCTCGGCGAGCGCCTTCGGTGTTTTATCGGGGAAAGAACAGCAGGAGCGTGAGCACGGAGCCGATCGCCAGAGAAACCCAGGCATTCGTGACGAAGTAGCCGTAGGCCATGAGGGCAACGCCGACGAAGAGCGGCCGCGGCTCCTGGTTCTTGCGCCCGTAGCGGAAAGCCGCGAAACCGACGAGCCCGAAGAAGATCGCCAGGACGAGGTCGGCGACCGAAAAGTTGCCGAGAAGCCCGCCGAGAGTCTCGGGGGTCAAGGCTTCTTCGGCGCCGCGAGGCCGCGCTCTTCGAGCAGCGGTTCCACGATCGGGTCGCGGCCGCGAAAGGCGCGGTACATCGCCGCGAGATCCTCCGTGTGGCCGCGCGACAGCAGCATGTCGCGGAACCGCTGGCCGTTGGCCCGCGTCATCCCGCCGTTCTCCTTGAACCACGACCAGGCGTCGTCGTCGATCACCTCCGCCCAGAGGTAGGCATAGTAGCCCGCGGCGTATCCGCCGCCCCAGATGTGCGAGAAATACGTCGTGTGGTAGCGCGGCGGCACGGCGACGAGGTCCACCTTGTAGCGCGCGAGCGCCGCCTTCTCGAACGCATCCACGTCCTGTTTCGGGGCGCCCGCCGGAAGGGTGTGCCACGCCATGTCGAGCAGCGCCGACGCCAGATACTCGGTCGTGAGATAGCCCTGATTGAAGGTTTTCGCCTTCTTGATCTTCGCGACGAGCGCCTCGGGCATCGGCGCGCCGGTCTCGTGGTGCTTCGCGTAATTGGCGAAGACCGCCGGTTCGAGCGCCCAATGCTCGTTGAACTGCGACGGGAATTCGACGAAATCGCGCGGTGTGCCCGCGAGCGTCGGATAGTTCACGTTCTGGAACATACCGTGGAGGGCGTGCCCGAACTCGTGGAAGAGGACGGTGGCGTCGGTGAACGAGATGAGGGCCGGCTCGCCGGGCGCCGGCTTCGTGAAGTTGAGGTTGTTCACGACGACCGCCTTCGTGCCGAGGAGTCGGGACTGATCCACGAAGCTGTCGCACCACGCGCCGCCCTGCTTGGACGGCCGCTGGTAGTAGTCACCGTAATAGAGCGCGAGGGACTTGCCGTCGGCGTCGAAGACCTCCCAGGCTCTCACGTCCGGGTGGTAGACGGGCAGGTCCGGCCGCGGCTTGAACGTGATCCCGTAGAGCCGGTTCGCAGCGAAGAAGACGCCGTCCTGCAGGACGCGGTCGAGCTCGAGGTAGGGCTTCACCTCGGATTCGTCGAGGTCAAACTCGGCCTTTCGCACCTTCTCCGCGTAGAGCTCCCAGTCGGCCGCGGTCAACGCAAACCCGCCCTTCTCGGCGTCGATCTGCCTCTGTAGCCGCGCCGCCTCGTCGTGCGCCTTACCCGTCGCCGCCGGCACGAGGTCTGTCATGAGCTTCTCGGCGTTCTGCGGGGTCTTCGCCATCTGATCGTCGAGCACGTACGCGGCGTACGTCGAAAATCCGAACAGCTTCGCCTTTTGCGCGCGCAGCTCCGCGAGTCGCGCGATGATCGCGCGCGTGTCGTCCGGACCGCCCTCGCCGCGCCGCACCGACGCCTCGAGGACGCGCTGGCGCAGCGCGCGGTTCGACAGCGACTCGAGGACCGGCTGCTGTGTTGTGTTCTGGAGCGCCAGGACCCACTGCCCCTCGAGCTTCCGTTCCTTCGCGGCCTCGGCCGCGGCGGCGAGGTCGCCCTCGGACAGGCCGGAGAGTTCCTTCTTGTCCTTGACGGCGACCGCTCCGGCGTTGGTCGCCGCGAGCGCGTTCTTCTCGTACTCCGTCGTGAGCTTCGACTCCTCCTGATTCAATGCGGTCAGCTTCCCCTTGTTGGCGTCGGAGAGCTCGGCGCCCGAACGGATGAAGCCGAGGCGGTCCCGCTCGATCAGGTACTTGCCCTCGGCGTCGAGGCCGAGCTCGCCGCGCTTCTCGTAGAGCGCCTTGATCCGGGCGTAGAGCCTGGGGTTGAGGTTGATGGCGTCGTTGTGCGCGGCGAGCTTCGGCGCCATCTCGGCCTTGATCTTCTGTCGCGTGTCGTTGGTGTCCGACTGATCCAGGTTGAAGAAGACCTTCGCGACTCGCGTCAGCAGCTCTCCCGAGCGCTCCATGGCGACGATCGTGTTCTCGAACGTCGGCGGCTGCGGGTTGTCGGCGATCGCGTCGATCTCGGCCCTCTGCTGCTTCATGCCTTCCTCGAGGGCGGGCAGGAAGTCCGAGTCCTTGATCTTGTCGAACGGAGGCGCCTGGTAGAGCAGCGGACTTTGCGACGCGAAAGGATTGGAGGAGGGGAGTTGTGCCTGGGCGGGCCGCGCCGCGGCCAGGCAGAGGGCGACGGCGATTCCGGCCGGCCGGGGATCGAGGACCTTCATTGAGATCTGTCTCCTATGGCTTTCCAGTGTTGACGTAGCGTTGATAGCGGGCGATCTGGCCGGCGAGGACGCCGTCGACGCCCGGCGCGAGATCCTTGAAGCCGTTCCGGTTGTAGCCGCCGGCCGAGTACGTCGCCTCCACTCTGGTTCCATTCGGTCCCGGCGTGAACGTCCACGTCATCACGCCCGCGACCGCCATCGACTGCATCGGCCCGAGTCCGCCGGAGAGCCGGAGCATCTTTCCCGGGTCGGCGAAGACGACGCTCATATGCGCGACACCGGCCTGGCCGGGCAGCTTTTCGCACCAGCATCCCTGCGGCCGCGGATCGATCGACATGTTGGCCGAATCGCCCGAGTACGTGTGCGCCGGATCCCACCACTTGCCGACCTCGATGAGCGCGGCCCAGGCGCGAGAGGGGTCGGCGGAGACGGCGACGGTCTCGCGAACGGCGAACCCGTTTTCCGAGACGTCGACGACCTCGCCCGCGGCGGGACTCGCCGCCAGCAGCGCTCCGAGGAGCGCCGGGGCCCACTTGCGCATACCTTCCCCCTTCGGGACAAAACCCGAGTTATATACGATGAATCGAACCCGAAGATTCCCCCATCTCTCGAAACGAAGGAGCGCCATGCACCGAGCCGCCTCTCGTCTCGTCCCCGTCCTGGCGGGGTTCATCCTGCTCGCGCCTCGCACCGCGGGCGCCCAGAGCGCCTCTCTCGACGCGACGCTGCGAACGGCCATCGACGCCGCCGCTCGCGAGGCCCTCGCCGGGAGCGGGGCGCCGAGCGCGTCCGTGGCCGTCGTTCGAAACCGACGGGTCGCCTATCTCCAGGCCTACGGCTCGGCGCACCTCGAGCCCTCCGCGCCCGCCGAGCCGAAGATGCGCTATTCGATCGGTTCGGTCAGCAAGCAATTCACGGCGACGGCGATCCTGATGCTCGCCGAGGAGGGCAAGCTCTCGCTCGACGACCCCGTCTCGAAGTTCGTTCCGGGCCTGACCCGCGGCGACGAGGTCACGATCCGCGAGCTGCTGTCTCACACGTCCGGCTACCAGGACTACTGGCCGCAGGACTACGTCCCTCCCTTCATGCTCCAGCCGACGACCGCCCAGGCGATCCTCGACCGGTGGGCCAAGCGCCCGCTCGATTTCGAGCCCGGCACGCAGTACCAGTATTCGAACACGGGCTACGTGATCGCCGGACTCATCGTCGAGAAGGCGAGCGGGATGCCGCTCCTGCCCTTCCTGACGGCGAGGATCTTCCGCCCGCTCGGAATGGAGAGCGTCCTGAACATCGACCAGGAGCGGCTCGGCGACACCGACCCGACCGGATACGTCCGCTACGCCCTCGGGCCGCTGCGGCCCGCCCCGAAGGAGGGAAAGGGCTGGCTCTTCGCCGCGGGCGAGCTCGCGATGACGGCGGAGGATCTCGCGCGCTGGGACATCGGCATGCTCGAGCAGAGGCTTCTGAAACCGGCTTCCTACCGGCAGATGCAGACCGAGGTTCTGCGCAGGGACGGCGTCGGCATCTCGTATGCGCTCGGCATCGACGTCCGCCTGCGTGAGGGGCACCGTCTCCTCGAGCACGGCGGCGAGGTGTCGGGCTTCACCGCCGCGAACCTCGTCTTCCCGGACGACGGCGCGGCCGTCGCGGTGCTGGTCAACCAGGACTCGAGCGAGGCCTCGGGCGCAATCGCCGGCAAGATCGCCGACCTGCTGTTCGCCCGAGGCGGCGCCGGTCCGGCCGAGACTCGCGCGCGCCAGATCTTCGAGGGCCTGCAGAGAGGAACGCTCGACCGGTCCCTGTTCACTTCAAACGGCAACAGCTACTTCAGCGACCAGGCGATCGCCGACTTCGCGTCGAGCCTCGGACCGCTCGGCGTCCCCGAGGTCCACCAGACCCGGTCGAACGAGCGCGGAGGGATGACCTTCCGGCTGTTCGAGGTCAAGTTCGGCGGAGGGAAGAAAGTCTCGATCGCCGAGCGCGACGTGCCCGACGGAAAGATCGAGCAGTACCAGGTCTTCCCGAGCGACTAGATTCGCTCGAATTTCGTCCTCGATTCCGGCCGCCCGGTCCTCGTCGCGCCCCGGTCGCTGCAACTCCAGGGGATTCTTTTCGTTCGAACCCGCAGGCGAAGGCGAGGGAACCATGCAGACGAGGATCGTGCTCGGGGGGCTCATCCTGGCGGCGTCCGCCGCCGCTCGCGGCGCGTTTCCCGCGGAGCGGATGTATCAGACCGTCGAGGTCGGGCCGGGCGTCTATGCGTTCATCTCGCCGGAGACCGACGGCCCCATCCCGAGCGGGAACGTGCTCGCGGCCATCGGAAAGGACGCCGTCCTTCTGGTGGACTCGGGCCGTTTTCCGTCGCTCGCGCGCCGCATGGCCGCGGAGATACGACAGAAGACCGATCGGCCCGTGCGCTATCTCGTGCACACGCACTGGCACCTCGACCACATCGCGGGCGACGCCGCGTTTCGCGAGGCCTTCCCCGAGATCACGTTCGTCTCGACGGCGTTCACCCGGCGCAAGATGCTCGAGAAGCAGGTGCCCTACGTCGGGACCCTCGCGCAGACCGACGCGGCCTACGTGAAATATCTCGAGGAACGCCTCGCGGGCGGAAGACGCCGCGACGGATCACCGATGCCCGAGGAGGAGAAGCGCTACCTCGCGAGCCAGGTCGAAGACGTGAAGCTCGAGAGGGCGGAGGTCTCGGGAGCTCGCGTCGTGGCGCCGAGCCTGACCTTCGAGAAGGAGCTCCGCATCGACCTCGGATCGCGCGAGGTGCGCGTCGCGTTTCTCGGAATGGGCAATACCGAAGGGGACGCGGTCGTGATCGTGCCGGATGCGAAGGTCGTCGCGACGGGCGATCTCCTGGTCAACCCGACGCCGTACGGGTACGGATGCCATCCCGCGGCGTGGATCCGGACGCTCTCGGTTCTGACGGCGATCGAGGCCGCGGCGATCGTGCCCGGCCACGGTGCGGTCCAGCGGGACTGGAGCTACGCCGAAAAAGTGTCGGCCCTGCTCCAAAACGTCGAGCGGCAGGTCGGCGAGCAGGTGCGTGCGGGGGCGACGCTCGAGCAGATCCAGGAACGCGTGGATCTCGGGGCGGAGAAGAAGGGGTTCGCGGGCGAGAGCTTCGCGCGCGGCGCGGCCTTCGACGACTTCTTCGCGAGGTCCGCGATCGAGCGCGCCTACCAGGAGGCCCGGGGGGAGATGAAAGAGGAGTAGAGGCGCCGCTACTCGAGCAGCTTCGTGAGCCTTCCTTCGACCTCCGCATGCAGCGTGGGCGGCGCGCCGTAGTAGGCGCCGGCGGCCCGCCCCTCGCGATCGAACACGAGGAGCGTCGGCACCGAGGTCACGTCGCCCAGGGCGGCGAGGAGCTCCGGCGTTCCCATCGTCCAGGTCAGCGGCAGGCCGAGCGCGGAGGTCAGCTTTCGCACCTCCGCGTCCTCGGACTTCACCGCCACCGCGACGACCGCGAGCCGGTCGCCGTAGCGCCGCTTCAGGCCGCCGAGCCAGGAAAGCGATCCCCGGCACGGGGGACACCACGTCGCCCACAGCTCGACGACGACGGTCCGGCCGGCGAGATCGGCGCGGGTGACCGACCGGCCGTCGAGGTCCACGAAGGCCCGATCCGGCAGCGACGCGATCGGATCCGCCTTCGAGGGCGCCGCGACCTCGCGCGCGGCGTCCTTGCGGCCCTCGAGGATCAGCTCGATCATGCGCGAGAGGTCCGCCCGGAATCGCTCGTGGCTCGCGGCGGTCTTGAACGGTATGTATCGTCCGGTCGCTTTCTCGTCGGGGTTGTAGAAGTCGCGCGGGGTCGCGACGAGAATGTCGTCCACGAAGATCGCGGGATAGAAGCTCACGCCGCTCTTTCGGGCGAGCTCCGAGTCGCCGTAGTTCTCCGAGACGAATCGCGCCTTGCCTCCGAAGTCCCGCACGACGCTCCGGGCCAGCAAACTTGCCGGATCGGAGAGGTTTCAGGTGTATGGCCAGCGCACGAGCGTGACCGTCACCTCGGCGGACGGCCTTCGTTCGGGAGGCGGCGGGGCCGGGGCGAGGGCGGCGAAATAGCGGGGGAGCACGTCGTCTGCGATGGCCGCGGCGGCGGCGGGGGGCGCGCCGGGCCCGGTCGCGGCGAGATCGGCGCGGGCCAGTTCGAGATAAAGAATCCCGATCGAGGCGTCGCTCGGGCTGCCGGCGAGCCGCTTCGCGAACGCGTCGAGCTTTCCGGCGACGCCGGCGTCCTCGCGCGGGATGGGCAGCCGCTGCGCGGCCTGGAGATATTTGTAGAGCGCTCCGTACCGGAAACCCGCTCGATCGAGCTCGCGCGCCTCCTTGAGCGAGGCGCTCGCGCCGATGAAATCCGAGTGTCGCTCGATCGAGGCCGGAGGGCGGTAGGCCGCCAGCAGCGCGTCTTCGAGCCCGTCGAGCTCGGCGGCGATCGGACGCAGCGGCGGCAGCGGCTTTAAGTCGGGTTCGCGGAGGCTCCGCGCAAAGGCGACGAAGTCGCGCTGCGCCAGGGCGGCTCCGACGTAGAAGAGGCCGTACTGCGCCATCGTGTTGCGCCCGTATTCGAGAGCGCTGTCGTAGTACTCGCGCAGCTGCAGCCGCGCGGCCTCGGCCACGGCGCGAGCCGCCGCCGGCCGCACTCCGGAGAGCGCCTCCGGGCTCGGCGCGGCCAGGTCGGCGCGCAGCACCTCGCCCATCCGCTTCCACTCGGCCTCGAAGGCCTCGGGCGTCCGAAGTTGGGCGGCGGGCCGCGAGTCGACGTACTCGGCGGCGGCCAGGTTGATCCGCGCCGCCGCCAGGCGCATCAGCGCGAGCTCGCGGTTGCCGCGCTGCAGCGACGCGGCGGCGCTCGCAAGGGTCTTCTCGCTCGACTCCCTGACGTCCGCCCACGTGTCGCTCTCGGAACGGTGCGTTGCGACGAAGGCCTGCCAGCGCGCGATCTCAGCGGCGAGCGGATCGCCCGCCGGACTCGGGCTCGACCGGACGGCGCCGGTCGAAGCGAGGACGAGCAGCCCCAGTCCGACCGATCCGATGCGCGAGAGCCTCACACCCGGAAGCTACGAGCCGGAGGGCGCCAGGTTGCACCGACGAGTCCGCCCTTTCGAGCCGCTCGTCCCGAGAAGAGAAAAAAAGTGCGGCCCGGGTCTCGGTACCCGGGCCGCGGAGGGGCTGCCGTCGTTAGTCTTGGGGAGTCTCCGGGCCGGCGCCGGAGTCGGGTCCGGATCCCTGCCGGCCGTGAGCGGAGGCGCAGGCGCGCAGGGCGTCCTGCTGGTCGGGCGACAGCTGCGAGAGCAGCTCGTCGTGGAGCGACCTGGCGTCCGTCTTCATCTTCTGACGGGCCGCGTCGAGGTTGATGGCGTCCTGGCCGAGGACGGACTTGTCGACTCCATTGGCGAGGTCCGTCTGCATCTGCGTATGCAGGGTCTTCAGCGTCTGGCCGTCCGCCCTGAGCGTCGCGCGGCCGGAGGCGAGGCTGGCGTCGATGCCGGACTTGACGGACGCGGGCAGGTCGATGCTCGCGAGGCACTTCTCCATGTGACGAAGGCCGTGTCCCCACGCGGCGCGGGGTCCGGACGACCCCTCGTCGGCGCGGGCGGCGGCGGCCGCGGCGAGAGCGATGAGGGCGATGCTGGGGATGGTGAGAAACCGTTTCATGAGGGCTGGGTCTCCTTTCTCGAGGCGCCTTCACTCGATAAAACGAGGCTGCGGAGCGAGGGATTACAGGCGGGACCAGGCGGGCGCGGAACCTCTCGCCTCCGAGAGCGTCCTCTCTCATGGGCGATCCGGCCTCGGGAGGACATTCATGGACATCTTTCTTCAGGACGTGCGCTACGCGCTGCGGGGAATGCGGCGTTCCCCCGGATTCACCGCGGCCGCGGTGCTGACGCTGGCCCTCGGGATGGGGGCAACGACCGCGATCTTCTCGGTCATTCGTGCCGTCCTCCTCGCGCCGCTGCCCTACGCGCAGCCCGAGCGGCGGGTGATGATCTGGAGCCGGTGGAAGGACTTCGACAAGACCTGGGTCGCCGACGGCGAGGTCATGGACTACCGCCGGCTGATCCCGAGCCTCCAGAGCGTGGCTGCCTGGGAGAGCGACGAGGCGAACCTGACCGGCGGCGGCGCCGAGCCGCTCCGGGTCGGCATCGCGGCCATCACCGCCAATACCTTCGAGACGCTCGGGGCCCGGCCTCTGATCGGCCGCGCCTTCACCGAGGATGAGGATCGTCCCGGCGGCCCGCCCGTCGCGGTGCTCGCATACGGTCTCTGGAAGAACCGCCTCGGCGGCCGTTCCGAGGTCCTCGGTTCGACGATCGAGCTCGACGGAGTCGCCCGGCGCGTCGTTGGCGTCATGCCCAGGGGATTCGCCCTGCCGACCGATTTCACGGTCGACGCTGCCGAGCCGTCGCAGGTCTGGATCCCCGTGCAGTTCGATCCGAAGGAGCTGTCGCACGGCAATCACGGCTACTACGCGGCGGGACTCCTTCGGCCGGGCGCCACCGCGGCTCGCGCGACGGCCGAGCTGCGGGTCCTCGCCTCGAACCTGACGCGCCAGGGCGTCTATCCGGCGGAGATGCTCTTCGCGCCCTTCGCCGATTCGGTCGAGCAGGACATCCGCGGGACCGCGCGCCGCGCGCTCGGGCTCGTGTTCGGGGCGGTCGTCTTTCTTCTGCTGATGGCCTGTGCGAACGTGGCCAACCTGCTGCTCGCCCGCGCGGAGGGACGCCAGCGGGAGATCTCCGTGCGCGCCGCGATCGGCGCGGGCAAGGCGCGGCTGACGCGCCAGCTCCTGACGGAGAGCTTCGTGCTCGCCGCGGCCGGCGGCCTCCTGGGGCTGCTGCTCGCCTGGGGCGGCGTGCGGCTGATCGCGGCCCACGGCGCGGCGAATCTGCCGGCCATGGCGCCGCTCGGCGTCGAGCCGCGGATGCTCGCGTTCGCCGCCGCGCTCTCGGCCGTGACGACGCTGCTCTTCGGCTTCGCGCCGGTCCTGCAGACCCTGCGCCTCGATCTGGCCGCTTCGCTCAAGGACACCGCCCTCAGCACGTCGGCCGGGCTCGAACGCCAGGGCCTGCGGGGAGCGCTCGCGGCCGCGCAGATGGCCATGGCCGTGCTCCTGCTGCTCGGCGCGGGCCTGATGCTGCGCAGCCTCGCGGCGCTCCTGCGCGTGGACCTCGGCTTCGAGCCGCGCCACGTCCTGACGCTGCAGGTCCGTCCGCCCGAGGCGTCCTATCCGAAGCCGGAATCGGTCGTCGCGTTCTATCGCGCGCTGCTCGACCGCGTGCGGGCGCTGCCGGGGGTGCGTGCCGCGGGGATCGTCCGGAAGCTTCCGCTCGCGGCGGAGATCGGCGACTGGGGCCTCGACGCGGAGGGCTACGTGGCTCCTCCCGGCACTCACGCGAAGGGCGACTGGCAGGTGGCTTCCGACGGCGCGCTCGAGGCGCTCGGCGAGCATCTGCTCCGCGGCCGCCCCCTCGCCGCGTCCGACACGGCGGACGCGCTTCCGGTCGTGCTCGTCAACGAGACGCTCGCGCGGACGTACTGGCCGGGCCAGGATCCGATCGGCAAGCACCTCCGCATGAGCTCGGGGAAGACCCGGCCGTCGATGGAGGTCGTGGGGCTTCTGCGCGACGAGAGGCACAACGGCGTCACGGCCGCGATCAAGGAGAAGTTCTACGTTCCGTACGCCCAGTTTCCGAACGCGCGAGGCGGCGACGCTTCCCGCGGGATGACGATCGTCGTCCGCGCGGACGGCGACCCGATGACCCTGGTCGGCCCCGTCCGCCGCGAGGTGCGCGCGCTCGACCCGAGCCTCCCCGTGGCCAACGCGCGGCGCATGACCGACGTCGTCGACGCGTCGCTCGCGACGCCCCGGCTGACGGGAACGCTGCTCGCGATCTTCGCGGCCCTCGCGCTGCTTCTCGCCGGGGTGGGTGTGGCCGGCGTCCTCTCGTACCTCGTCAGCCGGCGGCGGCGGGAGATCGGCATCCGCCTGGCGCTCGGCGCGTCGCGGGCCGGAGTGCTCGGCCTCGTCGTCCGACGCGGCATGGTCTACGCCGCGATCGGGATCGCCGTCGGGACGGCGGCGGCCCTCTTCCTGTCGCAGGCGCTCTCGGGTTTCCTCTTCGGCGTCGCGCCGAGAGACCCGGCGACCTTCGCCGTGGTGATCGCGATCCTCTTCGCGATCGCGGCCGCGGCGAGCGCCGTGCCCGCGCTGCGGGCGTCTCGCGTGAATCCGCTGGAAGCGCTCCGCTCGGAATAGGCCTCGCGGGCCCGGCGCTCGGGCTCGCGCGCCGCGACCCGCGTCCTCCAATACTTTAGTATATGCTAAATTATTCTCGATGGACCTGTTTCAGGCGCTGGCCGAGCCGCGGAGGCGCGAGATCCTCTCGATCCTCTGGAAGGGGGAGCGCGAAGCGGGGGAGATCCACCGCGCGATCGGCGGCGTCACCTTCGGCGCCGTGTCGCAGCACCTGAAGACGCTGCGCGAAGCCGGGGCCGTGCGCATGCGCCCGGACGGCCGGCGGCGCCTCTATCGCGCGGACCGCGCGGCCGTGCGTCGGCTGCTCGCGCGGCTCGAGCGGATGTGGGCGGACAAGCTCGACGATCTGAAATCGCTGGCGGAACGGGAAGAAGGGGAGGCGGGACGATGAGGGATGCGCCGGAGGTCGTGCGCCGGGTCGAGATCCGCGCAACGCGGGAAGACGGTGTTTCGCTACTTCACGGACCCGGCGCGGTTCGCCGCGTGGTGGGGAGACGGCTCGACCGTCGATCCGAGGCCGGGCGGCGCGATCGACATCCGCTATCCGAACGGCCAGCGCGCGTCGGGAGTCTTCCGCGAGATCGTGCCTCCGCGGCGCGTCGTCTTCACCTTCGGGAACGAGGGCCCCGATGCCCCGGTCCCTCCCGGCGGCTCGACCGTGACCGTGACGCTCGAGGAAACGCCGCGCGGAACGCTGCTCACGCTGCGGCATGCGGATCTCCCGAGCGCCGAGGTCGCCCGGCACTTCGTCCAGGGCTGGCGCTACCAGCTCTCGGTGTTCTCGAGGGTCGCGACCGCCGAGGCCCACGCCGGCGCTTCCGCCGCGGCCGATCGCTGGTTCGCGGCGTGGAACGAGGCCGACGCGGCGAGGCGGCGTGATCGGCTCGCGGCGTGCTGCACGGACGACGTCACCTTCTGCGACGATTACGGCGTTCTCGCGGGGCACGACGACCTCGACGCCCAGATCGGCGCCACGAAACTCTACATGCCGGGGATGACGATCGTGCGCAGCGGGGACGCCGCCCTCTCGCACGGCCGCGCTCTCGTTCGGTGGGAGGCCCGCGACGCGGGGGGCGCGCCGATCGGCAGGGGCGTCAACCTCTTCACGTTCGCTCCCGACGGCCGGATCGCCGACGTCGTGGGCTTCTGGGGAGCGTGATCTCTTCGTCGTCGGCGGCGGCGGAGAAAATGTGCCGCGGCCGCCCGAGTTCAGCGGCCGCGGCGAGGAGGAAGAAAGCTCTCGAGATGGACCCCGATCAGTGCGTGCCGCTGTTCCCGGTCTTGGTGGTCGCCGCGACCGACGGCATGGAGCAGCGGTACGCGGTGCCCGCGTTCGCGTTGTCGCTCGCGAGAAGGACGGTATTGGCGCCGTGCGACTGGGCGGCGCGCGTCAGCTGCGTCTGGGCGTCGGACTCGTCGAAGACGCCGGGCTTGGCCTTGACGTCGGCGACTTTCTCGCAGCTGGCGACGACGGAAGGATCTTTCGTCACCGCGACGGAGCTGAACCCGTTCGAACTGCATGCCGCGGCGCCCATCGCGAGGGCCGCCGTGGCCAGGATTCCCAGTGACAACCTTTTCATGAAACCTCCATTCGAAAGTAGCCCTCGAAGCGACACTCCTTCTTAGACGCGATTTCACGGCGCGAGTTTCGGTCTCGCGAAATTTTTCGCGCCTGGGTCGCGATGACACACCGCCGCGTCTTCCGCCGCGCTGCGACGAGATGTCACACGGCTCGTATAATCGCCGCCGTTCGAGGAGGTGCGGATTGTCGAAGGCGCTGCGGCTCGGAATCTCGATCGTGCTCCTCGCGTCGGCGGCGATCCTCGCCGCGCAGCCATTCGACCCGGCGCTGCTCTCGGGCCTGAAGTGGCGGATGGCCGGACCGTTCCGCGGCGGCCGCGTTCTCGCGGTCGCGGGCGTTCCGGGGCAGCCGACCCACTTCTATTTCGGCGCGGTCGGAGGCGGCGTCTGGGAAACGCGCAACGCGGGCCGCACGTGGGAACCGATCTTCGACTCCCAGCCGGCCGCCTCGATCGGCGCGATCGCCGTCGCGCCGTCGGATTCCCGCGTGCTGTACGTCGGAACCGGCGAGGCCGACATGCGCTCGGACATCTCGTACGGCAACGGCGTGTACCGATCGGGCGACGGCGGCAGGACCTGGACGCACGTCGGCCTCGAGGCGACCCGCCAGATCGCGCGCATCCTCGTCGACCCTCGGGACGCGAACCGCGTGTACGTGGCCGCTCTCGGCCACGCCTACGGTCCGAACCCCGAGCGCGGAGTGTTTCGCTCGCTCGACGGAGGTCACTCCTGGTCGCGCATCCTCTTCAAGGATTCCGACACCGGCGCGATCGACCTCGCCATCGACCCATCGGACGCGAGACGGATCTTCGCCGCGCTCTGGCAGACGCGCCGTCCACCCTGGAACGCCTACCCTCCGTCGAACGGCCCCGGCAGCGGCCTGTACCGCTCGGAGGACGGCGGCGACACGTGGAGTCCGGTGGCGGGAGGCTTTCCGTCCGAGAAGCTCGGACGCGTCGGCGTGGCGTTCGCGCCGAGCGACCCGCGCCGCGTGTACGCGCTCGTCGACGCGAAGGAGGGCGGCCTCTGGGCATCGTCCGATGGCGGCTCGAGCTGGAAGAGGGCGAGCGGCGACCGGCGAATCTGGGAGCGCGGCTGGTATTTCGGAGAGCTGACGGTCAATCCGAAGGACCCGAACACGATCTACGCGTGCGACACCGCGATGTACGAGTCCGCGGACGGCGGCCGCACCTTTCTGCCCGTCAAGGGAGCGCCGGGCGGCGACGACTACCACGTGCTGCGGATCGACTCCGCGGACCCGCGGCGCATGATCGTCGGCAGCGATCAGGGCGCCGTGATCACGGTGGACGGCGGCCGGACGTGGAGCTCCTGGTACAACCAGCCGACCGCGCAGTTTTACCACGTGTCGACCGACGACCGGTTTCCCTACTGGATCTACGGCGCTCAGCAGGACTCCGGGGCCGCCGCCTCGCCCTCGCGCACCGACTACTCCTCGATCACGATGCGCGACTGGCGCCCGATCGCGGTCGGCGGCGAGAACGGCTATCTCGCGGCCGACCCCGAGAGGCCCACGATCGTCCTCGGGGGCGGCGTCGGCCGATTCGACCGGACCACGCTCCAGGAGCAGGACGTGGATCCGACGCTCGCGTATCCGGGCGACTATCGCGGGGAGTGGACCCTGCCCCTGACGATCTCGCCCCGGCCGCCGCATGCCGTGTATTACGGAAACCAGTTCGTGTTTCGGACGACCGACGGGGGACAGCACTGGGAGAAGATCAGCCCGGATCTGACGCGCGAGAAGCCGGAGGTCCCGGCGACGCTCGATCCGGCGACCGTCGCCGACAGCTCCGAGGCCGGACCCCGTCGCGGCGTGGTGTATGCGATCGCCGCCTCGCCCCTCGATGACGGCCTCCTCTGGTGCGGGACCGACGACGGGCTCGTCTGGCGCACGCGCGACGACGGCGCCCGCTGGGAGAACGTCACGCCTGCGGGACTGGCCGCCTGGTCGAAGATCGGCGTCCTCGAGGCATCTCACTTCGACGCGGATACGGTCTATGCCGCCGTCGACCGCCATCGGGTCGACGATCTCGCTCCCTACGTGTACCGGACACGCGATGCGGGGAAGACGTGGGCGCCGGTCGTGCGCGGGATCCCATTCGGAAGCTTCGTCAACGTCGTGCGCGAGGATCCGGAGCGCCGCGGGCTGCTCTACGCGGGGACCGAGACGGGCGTCTTCGTGTCCTTCGACGACGGCGACCGCTGGCAGCCGCTCTCGCTCAACCTGCCCAACTGCTCGGTGCGCGACATCGCGATCCGCCGCGGCGATCTGGTCATCGGGACTCATGGCCGATCCTTCTGGGTGCTCGACGATCTGTCGCCGCTTCGCCAGCTCGACGCGAAGGCCGCCGCTGCGAACGCGTGGCTCTTTTCGCCGAGGCCCGCGGTCCGCCTGCATCCCGCCCTCTTCCAGGGCACGCCGGAGCCCAGGGACGAGCCCGCCGCCGAGAACCCGCCTCGCGGCGCGGTGATCGACTACTTCCTGAAGACGTCGCCGGCCGCGCCGGTGGTCCTCGAGATCCTGGATTCCCGCGGCGAGCCGGTCCGACGCTTCGCGAGCGACGAACGGATCGAGGCGCCGGACCTCCAGCGAATCCAGGTCACCGAGGACTGGGTCGAGCCCCCCGCGCCGCCTCCGGCCTCGGCCGGGATGCATCGGTTCGTCTGGGACCTTCACTATGAGGCCCCTCCGGAGCTCTCGCGAAGCCGGCGGGGGGCCCGCTTCGGCGTGTGGGCGCCGCCGGGACGCTACACGGTGCGTCTCACGGCGGGAGGAAAAACGCTGAGTCAGCCTTTGACCGTCGAACGGGATCCTCGGGTCCCCGTGTCGGACGAAGCCCTCGTCCGCCAGTTCGAGCTCGCCCGACAGGTCGAGGCCGAGCGGGTCCGCGTCGCGGCCGCGCTCCGCGAGGCTCGCTCCCTCCGCGAGCAGGCGGCGGCTCTGTCGAGCAGGGCCTCGGAAAGCGCCGCCGCGGCGCTCTCCGAGTTCGAGCGGGCGATGGTGCCGGTCGCGGGGCCCGCGGTGAATCCGGAAGAGTTTTTCAACATGTCCGACGCGGCGCCGACGAGCCTCCTGCGCCTCAACGCGACTCTCGCGCGGTTCGAGGCCGCCGTCGAGAGCGCCGACGCCGCGCCTTCGCCGGACGCGGCCGTGGGATTCACCGACCGCAAGGAGTCGGTCGAGCAGT
Source organism: uncultured Acidobacteriota bacterium (assembly GCA_963736455.1). Taxonomy (GTDB): domain Bacteria; phylum Acidobacteriota; class Thermoanaerobaculia; order UBA5066; family Gp7-AA6; genus DAHUXD01. The sequence continues at coordinate 1,662,749 of CAVTON010000001.1, read as the reverse complement.
CCCTGGCGGAGTGGCGCGCGTTTCTCGGCTCCGAGCTGCCGAAGACGAACCGGTCGCTCGAGGCCGCGTCGCTTCCCGCGCTGCGGGCCGCGGAGGCTCCCGGCGCGCCGTGAGGCCGGCGCGGCCTCCCGCGGTCGTGCCGATTCCGGCCGCTCCGGAAGTTCCCGCGTTTTTCCTGGGCCGGACGGCCGTCGTCAACGCCGAATACGCTCCCGCGGTCGAGTCGGGGATCGTCCCCGCGCCGCCCTGGTGGACCGATCCTCACTTCGCTTCGGCCGAGCAGCCGGTCGTCGGCGTCTCGTGGGACGACGCCGCCGCGTTCTGTGCGTGGCTGTGCCGCGTGCACGGCGAACGCTGGCGGCTTCCGACCGAGGCCGAGTGGGAGCGCGCGGCGAACGGCGGACTCATGTCGCCGGCAACGGCCTGGGGCGACGAGGTCCCGGAAGGCGAGATTCCCGACGGCCCCCTCTCGGGTCCCTGGGAAGCCGGACGCGGACGACCCAACGCCTATGGCCTTCACGACATGGGGACCGCGATTCACGAGTGGTGCCTGGACTGGCGAAGTCCGGCGCGCCGCGCGAGCCGCGGCGGATCGTGGAGGCACGCGGTGCGATGGTCCGCGCCCTCGGCGTCGAGCAGCCTTCCTCCTTCCTATCGATATTCGGACTACGGCTTTCGGGTGCTGCGCGAGCTCGAGAGCCGCGCTTGACCGCGGGTTCTGCGCGGGAGGCTCCGTGAAGGCCTCGTAAAAAAAAATCGCTGCTCGCCGCGAAGCGCGTGTTATAAAACTCGAAGAGACAATCGCCGGATGGCATTCTCGACGACGGTGTGAGGGGAGACTCGACGAAGTTGAAGCTCGTCGCTTCGATCGATTGACGGAGTGGGGCGCCGCAAGGCGCCCGTTTCTTTTTTTTGCCGGCGCAAGCCGGTTCGGGCGTGGAGGTGGGTCGATGACGGTGACACGCGTGCGGCGTCCCAGCGAGGCGCGATTTGCGCGGCGGCTAATCCAGGCCGTCGGTTTCCTCTTCTACCTGCTCGCGGTCCAGGCGCTCCTGACGGCCGCGGTGGGAATCAGCGTTTTCTGGTCGGGCCGCGTGGCCTCGGACCTGATTCTCCCCGGAATATCGTTCGTGCTCGCGGCGGCCTATTCCGTGGTGGGCTACCACCTCCGCCGGCATCGCCTCTGGGCCCGGAATTTCGCCTTCGCCTTCGCCGGGATCGGCTCACTCGCCTTCCCGGTCGGGACCGGGGTCGGCTTGCTGATCATGGGATGCCTGGCCAGCGCCAGCCGCGCCCGGGTCTTCCCGTCGCTGCGGCGCCCGGGCGCGGAGGAGTCGCCGCTGCTGCGCTTCGAGCCCGAGCTCGCGGTCGAACAGGCGGTCTGAGAGTCTCCTCCGGCCTCATCGAGATGCTCAGCCACGCGTTCACGACTTCCGCCCAGGAGCTTTCCGGCTATCGCGTCGTCCGGACGCTCGGGATCGTGCGGGGGATCGTCGTCCGATCCCGCTCGATCGTCGGCACGCTCGGCGCCGGCATCCAGAGTCTCTTCGGCGGCAACATCACGCTCTGGACCGAGATGTGCGAGCACGCCCGCCAGGAGGCCTTCGACCTGATGGCGCGGCATGCCGACCAGATGGGCGCGAACGCGGTGATCGCCTTCCGCTACGATGCGACCGAGGTCTCGGCCGGCGTCACCGAGGTCCTCGCGTACGGCACGGCGGTCGTCGTCGAGCCGGAGCGCTGAAGACGACGCGAAGGGCGGCGTGAGCCGGCGATGAAGACTCTCCTTCTCTGGATCCTCGCCGGCGCGCTCGTGGGCGCCGCGGCGGCCTCGGTCATCGTTCCGCCGATGCTGTCCTGGTACAACGAAGCGGGATACCTGACGAAGGGAGGACAGCCGGCCGCGATGGTCAGCCTCCCGGAGGTCGTGCGCTACGCGACGACGAAGCTGATCCGGGGCCAGGCCATCGGCGCGGCCGCGGGCGCCGTCGTGTTCCTCGCGCTCGGCCTCGCGACCGGCCGGCGCCGGACCGCCCGATCGGCGCCGGCGTCCCAGCGCATCCCGTAATCGAACGGGCGAGCCTCCCGGCCGGCGCCGAAAAAAGGGCCGGCGGCCCAGGGGGACTGCCGGCGCCGAGGAGGACCAGGGAACGATTCGGCCGCCAGAGTAGGATGGCCCGAAGCGAAATCGCCGTCCTTTAGCTCGCGCTAACGAATCGGCGGAGATTTCATGGGAGCCGCCTTCCGTGCCCGACGAGATTCTGTTCGACGGCCCGACCGATGCGGATCTCACCATCGCGCTCGCGCACGGCGCGGGCGCGCCGATGGACTCCGTCTTCATGAATCGAGTGAGCGCGGGGCTTGCCTCGCGCGGCCTGCGCGTCGCGCGCTTCGAGTTCCCCTACATGGCGCGGCGGCGCTCGGAGGGCAAGCGCGGCGCACCCGACCGGGAGCCCGTGCTGCGCGAGCGATGGAAGCGGATCGTCGAGAGGCTCGGCGGCGGTCGAAGGGTCGTCGTCGGAGGCAAGTCCATGGGGGGCCGGATCGCGAGCATGATCGCCGACGAGGTTGGAGCCCGCGGCCTCCTGTGTCTCGGATATCCGTTCCATCCGCCCGGGGATCGGTCGCGCCTTCGGACGGCTCACCTGGCCGATCTGCGCACGGCGACCCTCTTCGTTCAGGGCACGCGGGACGCCTTTGGCACCCGCGAGGACGTGTCGGAGTACCGGCTTTCGCCGGCCATTCGCATCCATTGGATCGAGGCCGGCGACCATTCCTTCAAGCCGCCGGCGAGCTCCGGGAGCACCGAGAAGCAGAACGTCGAGGAGGCGATCGCCGCCGCGGCGGAGTTCGCCGCGGGGCTTCCGGGGTGACGGCCGGGCCCGACCCCCCGCCCCCCTTCGACGCGCGCCGCCCCCGGGTGGTAGGTTTAGGAGGTGGCACGGGGCTGGGGTAAGAGCGAGGAGGACCTGGGAGCCGAGAAGGAGCACGCGAGCGAGGCGGCGGACCAAGCGGCGGCGCGGCCGTCGCGAGTAATCGCCGAAAGGCTCGCCCGGCGCCGGGGCCTCGAGCTTTCGCTCGCCCGCATCGAGGATCTCCTCCGCAAGACCGAGAACGCCGCTCGCAGGGCCGCGCTCGAAACCGCGCGCACGGAGCTGCTCGAGCGCCTCGCCTCGGAGCCCGAGCCCGAGCCCGTCCGCCCGCGATGAGGGTCGCGACCTGGAACGTCAACGGGATCCGCGCGCGCGAGTCCCAGGTCCGGGAGTGGATTGCCCGCGACCGTCCCGACGCGGTCTGTCTCCAGGAGATCAAGGCGAAGCCGGACCAGATTCCCGCGATGCTCTTCGAGTCCGAGGGATACTGGTGCTACTGGCACGGCGCGGGCGGTTACTCGGGCGTCGCGCTGCACGTCCGCAGGGAGCTCTGCTCCGAGCGGCCCGCCTTCCGCCACCCGGAATTCGATCACGAGACGCGGATCGTGGAGGCCGACGTCGCCGGCATCACGGTCGCCTCGATCTACGTGCCGAACGGGGGCAAGGACTACGCCGCGAAGCTGCGCTTCCTCGCCGCGCTCGAGGGGTACGCGCGGGAGTGCCGCGAAGCGGGCCGGGAGGTGCTCCTGTGCGGCGACCTCAACGTGGCGCGGACGGACCAGGACGTTCATCCGAAGGAGAGAAAGGCCGGCGCCATCGGCCAGCGCGACGACGAGCGCTCGCTTTTCGAGAGGATCCTGGCGCACGGGCTCGTGGACCTCGGCCGGGCCATGGATCCGGAGAACGCGGACCTCTTCACCTGGTGGGCGCCCTGGCGCAACCTCCGGCAGCGCAACATCGGCTGGCGGATCGACTACATCCTGGCGAGCGAGTCCCTCGCCCGCCGGGCCACCGCGTGCGTCGTTCGGGCCGAGGTCGGCACGAGCGACCACGCCCCGGTCGTCGCGGATCTCGGCGACGGCTGATCTCGCGGTTTCGAGCGTCTTTTCGGTAGTATCCGGCGAGTTCAGGCAGGCATCCGATGGGAGGTCGTTTCATGAGAAGACTCCGCGTCCTTCTTCTTCCGGCCGGAGCCGCGCTGCTCGCGGGTTCCCTGGCGGCGGTTCCGCCCTCCGACGAGGCTCGCATCGAGGCCGTCGAGAACGGCCTCCGGCCGCCGGTCCTCGTCGAGGGAGACAAGACCTGGACGCTCGCCGAGAGGATGAAGCTCTACGGCGTCAACGGCGTGAGCATCGCGGTGATCCGGGACTCGAAGATCGAATGGGCGAAGGGCTACGGCCTCGCGGACGTCGAGGGCAAGCAGCCCGTGACGGCCTCGACCCTCTTCCAGGCCGGCTCGATCAGCAAGCCGGTCTCGGCGATGGCGGCGCTCGTCCTGGTCGAGGACGGCAAGCTGAAGCTGAACGCCGACATCAACAGCTCCCTCACGTCCTGGAAGCTCCCCGGCAACGCGCACACGCAGAAGTCTCCCGTGACGCTCGAGGAGCTGCTGTCGCACACGGCGGGCCTCACGGTTCACGGCTTTCCGGGCTACGCCGCCGGCGCGCCGGTGCCGACCGTTCCGCAGGTGCTCGACGGCGCGCCTCCCGCCAACACGGCGGCGGTCCGCGTCGACACCGACCCCGGCACGAAGTACAGCTACTCGGGCGGCGGCTACACGATCGCCCAGCTCGCCATGACCGACGTGACCGGGATGCCCTTCCCGGCGCTCCTGCACAAGCTCGTGCTCGCGCCTCTCGGGATGAAGGAGAGCACCTTCGAGCAGCCGCTGCCGGCCTCGCTCGTGCCCGAGGCGGCGGCGGGATATTCCGCCGGCGGCAAACCGGTCGAGGGAAAGCGCCATGTCTATCCCGAGATGGCCGCGGCGGGACTCTGGACGACGCCCTCGGACCTCGCGCGCTTCGCCATCGGCATGCAGAAGATGCTCGCCGGAGGAAAGGGCCCGCTGTCGAAGACGATGGCCCAGAACATGGTGACGCCCCGCAAGGAGGGCTACGCGCTCGGTTTGGGGATTCGCGACGCGGGAGAGACGAAGTATTTCGAGCACGGCGGCGCGGACGAGGGGTTTCAGGCGCAGTTGACCGCGAGCGAGAACCGGGGATACGGCGCGGTCGTGATGACCAACTCCGACTCGGGCTACCTGCTGATGCCGGAGATCATCCGCGCGATCGCCGCGGCCTACTACTGGGAGGGCTACCAGATCGATGCGATCCCGACGGCGAAGCTGACACCGGAAGAGCTCGCGATCTTCGCCGGGCGCTACAAGCTCGGCGAAGACACGATGCTCGTCGTCGCGCCCTCGGGCGCCGGGCTCGACGTGAAGGTGGCCCTCGGCGAAGACTTCGCGCTCGTTCCGGTGTCCAGGCAGTCGTTCGTGCGGCGCGACAAGGAAACGCGCTACACCTTCGGCCGCCGCGCGGACGGGGGAGCGCAGCTGACCGTTTCCGGCGACTCGACCACCGAGATCGCCCCGCGCGTCGGGCCGACTCCGCGCGTCCCCTCCGAGGACCTCGCGGAGGGAAAGACCGACGAGGCGCTCGCGGAGTACGTCAAGCTCAAGACGGCCAATCCATCGGATCCCGCGATCGCCGAGACGCGCTTCAACCAGCTCGGTTACGATTTCCTGCAGAAGAAGGACTATGCGACGGCGATCGCCGCCTTCCGGCTCAACACGCAGCTCTATCCCGATTCGGCCAATACCTTCGACAGCCTCGGCGAGGCGCTCGAGGCGAGCGGAGACAGGGCCGGGGCGATCGCGATGTACAAGAAGTGTCTCGAGGTCGCGAGCAAGCAGGGGGACGTGGGCCAGAACGGCACGGCGCGGGCCCACTCCGAGGAACGGCTCAAGGCGCTCGGGGCGTCGTAGCCCGATGATCCCGCTGGACGCGATCCGCGAGGCCGCCGGGCGGCTCGCCGGACGCGTCCATCGCACGCCGATGCTCTCGTCGGCGCAGCTCGGGGAGCGCGCGGGCGTCACGCTCCATCTGAAGTGCGAAAGCTTCCAGAAGACGGGCTCCTTCAAGGCTCGAGGCGCCCTGAACAAGGTGCTCTCCCTCTCCGAGGCCGAGCGCTCGCGCGGCCTCGTCACGGTATCGGCCGGCAACCATGCCGCCGCGGTCGCCTGGGCGGCGCGCGAGGCGCGGTGCGCGGCGGTGGTGGTGATGCCGGACGACGCTCCCCGGTCGAAGATCGACGCGGTCCGGGGATACGGTGCCGAGATCGTCTTCCATGCGGATCGGCCGACGCTCTTCGACCGCCTGCATCGGGTTCGCGACGAGCGCGGCCTGACGTTCGTGCACCCGTTCGACGATCCGGTCGTCCTCGCCGGCGCCGGAACGGCGGGGCTCGAGATCGCGGAGGACCTGCCGGGGGTCGGACTCGTCGTGGTTCCGGTCGGAGGGGGAGGGCTTCTCTCCGGCGTCGCCTCGGCGATCCGCGCGCTGCGCCCGCAGGCGCGCGTCGTCGCGGTCGAGCTCGAAGCCGGCCCCGGCCTCGGACCCGCGCTCGCCGCGGGCAAGCCCGTGCCCGCTCCGCGTCCGGCGACGATCGCCGACGGCATGACGCCTCCGTTCGTCGGCGCGCTCGCCGTCGAGATCGCGCGCGAGGCGGTCGACGAGATCGTCACGGTCACGGAGGCCGAGATCCTCGAGGGGATGCGCGCGCTCGCGACGCGGGCCAAGCTCTTCGCCGAGGGCTCCGGCGCGGCCGCGACGGGCGCTCTTCTCGCGGGAAAGATCCGGGTTCCAGCCGGGACGATCGCCGCGGTGCTCGTCTCGGGAGGCAACGTGGATCTCGAAAAGTTCGCGACGATCGCGCACGCGAGCTGAAGCCCGTCGGCCGGTATATGGTTCGAACGTGACACCGGAAGCGACCGCGGTCGCCGCGGCCAACCTCGCCTTCTACCGCGCCCTCGAGGCTCGAGATCTCCAGTCCATGTCGTCGGTCTGGCATCACGACGAGGCCGTCAGCTGCGTCCACCCGGGCTGGCACCGGCTGGATGGCTGGGACGAGGTCGAGCGGTCATGGGAGAACATCTTCGCCAACTCGCGCCCGTGGGCCGTCTCCTGCGAGGACATCCGCATCGCGCTCGCCGGGGATCTCGCCTGGGTCACCTGCGTCGAGGTGATCGTGCCCTTCGGCGCCGAGGAGGACTCGGAGGCCGCGCGCATGCAGGCCACCAACCTCTTCGGCCGCGTCGAAGGCGAATGGCGCCTCGTGCACCACCATGCATCGCCCTCTCCGACCGGCGAAGTCACTCCCGACGAGCCGGTGAACTGAGATCGAGGAGGTTTCGTCTTGAAGCGATTCATTCTGTGGGCTCTCGCCCTTCTCGTCGCCGCCGCCGGCGGTCTCGTCGCATGGCTCGCGCTGCGTTCGCCCGCCGAGCGGCCCGCCTCCTCCGAGAAGATCGAGGCGACCCCGGAGAGGCTCGCGCGCGGCGAGTATCTCGTCGTGCACGTCGCCGACTGCGTCGGCTGCCATTCGGACTTTCACGCGGATCGCTTCGGACTCTCCTTGAAGGAGGGGACCATCGGACAGGGCGGGTATCCATTCGACAGCCGGCTGGGCGTCCCCGGACTGGTCCAGGCGCAGAACATCACCGCGGACAGGGAGTACGGGCTCGGAGACTGGACCGACGGCGAAATCCTCCGGGCGATGCGCGAGGGTGTCGACCGAAACGGAAGGGCGCTCTTTCCGATGATGCCGTACGAGTACTTCCACCAGATGAGCGACGAGGACGCGCGAGCCGTGGTGGCGTACATTCGGACGCTCCCCCCGATCCACCACGAGGTGGCCCCGCGCCGGCTCGACTTTCCCGTCAACCTCCTGATCAAGTTCAACCCGAAGCCGCTGACGGGCCCGGTGTCGGCGCCGAGCCCCGCGGATACCGTCGCGTACGGAAAGTACATGGTCACGATCGCGGGCTGCCGCGAATGTCACACGCCCCACGACGACAAGGGCCGGCGGATCGCGGGAACGGAGTTCTCGGGCGGCTGGCTGATGCCGGGACCGTGGGGCCGCGTCGTCTCGGCCAACATCACGCCGCATCCCGAGAACTACATGGGGCAGGCGAGCCGCGAGGAGTTCATCGGCCGGTTCAAGTCCTTCGAGGGGCTCGACGGCGAGAATGCCCCCATGGCGCCGCACGGCAAGAACACCGTGATGCCGTGGGTGCGCTTTTCCGGAATGACCCGGGAGGATCTCGGAGCGATCTACGACTACCTGAAGACCCTCCCGCCGATCCAGAAGAAGGTCAACTCGTTCCCCGACGCCCCGGCGGAAGCGAAGTCGTGAAGGCGGTTCGCGTCCACGCCCCGGGCGGTCCCGAGGTCCTCCGCGACGAGGACGTACCGGAGCCGCAGCCGAAGGCCGGGGAGGCGCTCGTGCGCGTCGAGGCGGCCGGCGTCAACTTCATCGACGTCTACAACCGGACGGGCCTCTACCCGTTGAGCCTGCCCGCCACCCTCGGCCGGGAAGGGGCGGGAACCGTCGAATCCGTGGGCCCCGACGTCGCGAACCTCCGCCCGGGCGTCCGAGTCGCGTGGGCGGGCGTCCTCGGTTCCTACGCGGAGCGGGCCGCCGTCCCGGCGGATCGCCTGGTCGAGATACCGGACGGCGTGACCGCGCGCCAGGCCGCGGCGGCGATGCTCCAGGGAATGACGGCGCACTACCTCGCCTGCTCGACCTATCCGCTCCAGCCGGGCGATCGATGTCTCGTGCACGCGGGCGCCGGGGGCGTCGGGCTGCTCTTGACGCAGGTCGCTCGCATGCGCGGCGCGCGCGTGATCACGACGGTTTCGAGCGAAGAGAAGGCGAAGCTTTCCCGAGAAGCGGGGGCGGACGCCGTGATCGACTACACGAGGCAGGACTTCCCCGAGGAAGTCCGCCGCTGGACCAACGGCCGCGGCGTTCAAGCCGTCTACGATTCGGTGGGCCGCACGACGTTCGAGAAAGGATTCTCGTGCCTCGCGCCTCGCGGAATGATGGTGCTGTTCGGCCAGTCGTCCGGTACGGTCGCACCGTTCGATCCCCAGGTTCTCGCCCAGGGCGGGTCCCTGTTTCTGACGCGCCCGAGCCTTTTCCAGTACATCGCGACCCGAGAGGACCTCGTCACCCGGGCGGGCGAGGTGCTCGGCTGGGTGCGCGACGGCCGCCTGAAGCTGCGGATCGAGCACGAGTTCCCGCTGGCCGAGGCGGCTCAGGCGCACCGCGCCCTCGAAGGCCGGAAGACGACGGGAAAGATCCTCCTGCGCCCCTGATGCCAACACGCGGGCGCCGGATGTTGTGCCATGATCCGATGCGCGCGCACGCCATAGATCGAGGGAAGCCGTGATCCTCGTGACAGGTGCCACGGGAAAGGTCGGTCCGGAGGTCGTCCGGCAGCTCTCGGCCCGGGGAGTCCCGGTACGGGCCCTGGTTCGCGATCCGACGCGCGCCTCGCACATCCGGATCCCGGGAGTCGAGATCGTCGTCGGAGACCTCGCGCGTCCGGAAACGCTGGCTCCGGCGTTTGCCGGCGTCGAGCGCGTCTTTCTTCTGACGGGCGTCTCTTCGGACCAGGTCGAGCTGCAAGCGAACGCCCTCGAAGCCGCGCGCCGCGCCGGGGCCCGGCGCATCGTCAAGGTCTCCGTGGCCGGAGGTCCCGATGCGGGAACGCAGATTGGGCGCTGGCACTGGGCGACCGAGAAACAGATCGAGGCGTCGGGCCTCGCATTCACGTTCCTCCGGCCGACCCTCTACATGCAGCAGATGCTGGCGTACGCCCCGTCGATCGCCGCGACCGCCTCGTTCTCGGCGCCCATGGGAGCGGGCGAGATCGCCGTCGTGGACACGCGCGACGTGGCCGACGTCGCGGTCGCGGCGCTGACGGAAGACGGCCACGACCGGCGGATCTACGACCTGACGGGGCCCGAGGCGCTTTCGTACGACCGGATGGCCGACGCGATCTCGGACGCGATCGGCAAGAAGGTGACCTACGCGCACGTGCCGCCGGAGTACACGCGCAAGCAGATGCTCGCCGACGGCGTTCCGCGATGGCTCATCGACGACATGATCGTGCTGGCGGCGTCGTTTCGGGACGGATACGGTGCGCAGGTAACCTCGACCGTCGCGGAAGTGACCCGGCACCCGCCGCGCAACTTCCGGAACTTCGCGCGGGACAACGCGGGGATATTCCGGGACGGGCATTGAGGCACGCCGCGCTCCTGCTCGCGGCCTGCGGCGCCGTGGCCTGCGCGGCCGAACCGCCGTCGCCGCTCGGCCCGCCGGCCACCATCGATCTCGGGAGAGAGCGCTCCCTGGATGCACCCGACCGCGTTCTGCTCGTGGACGTCAACGGCGACCGGCACGCGGATGCGGTCGTGGCGTATGCCGAGGCGCACGCGGTCCTCGTCGTGCTCGCGAGATAGGTCGGCGGGGACTTGGGGTAGATTTCGCCTCGATCGAGGAGGGTTCGATGCCGATTCCGCCGACCTACCAGGATGCCGACCTGGTCCTGCGTCTCTACGAGATCCGCCGCGAGGAAAAGCTGCGGGCCGCACGCGAGTGGTTCCGCGCGAAGTTCTTCCCGCAGTCCTTCGAGGACGTGAAGGCGGTGGCCCTCGGCGCCGGCGCCGAGAACACGTACTACCGCATGGTCATCGGCTACTGGGACATGGCGGCGTCGCTCGTCGCGAAGGGAATCCTGCACCCCGAGCTGTTCTTCGAGTCGGGCGGAGAGGCGCTCTTCGTCTGGGCGAAGCTCGGAGAATGGGTGCCGCAGCTGCGCCAGGAGTACGGGGCGCCGCGGCTGCTCGGAAACCTCGAAAAGGCGATCACCATGGCGCCCTGGGCGGCCGAACGCGTGCAGGCGCTGCGCGCGCGCATGCCGGGAATGCGCGAGCGCATCCTCAAGGCCGAGAAGACCTAGCCGGCTCCTTCGCCGGGAACTTTTTGCGTGACGTGGGTTCCCTTCCCGCGGAGGGAAGACCCGATGACGCGTCCGCTTCCGAAGTCGCTGATCGTCTCCGCGCTGGTCCTCGGCGCCGCCGCGGGCGGCCTGTTCCTGATGCGTGTCGACCGCTCGCGCGGGTTCGCCCGAGCCTCGTCTGCGGCCTCCGTGCGTCGAGAGCAGGCCGGCCTGCTGCAGGCCGCGAGAGAGATGAAGGCCGACGCGGCCGCGGAGGCTCCGCCCGACCCGCTCGCCGCGATGGACGCCGGTCGAAGACTCGTCCGCAACGCCACGCTGTCCCTCGAGGTCGCCCGATACGCGGATGCGGCGACGCGGGCCGAGGCGGTCGCGGCCGCAGAGGGCGGCTATCTGGCCGGAGCCCAGGTCGCGCGCGAGGCGGGAGACCACGACCGCGGAACCCTGACCCTGCGCGTGCGGGCCGATCGGTTCGACGCCGCGCTGCACGCGCTGAAAGCCCTGGGCCGCATCGACAACGCCAGCGTCGACACGCAGGACATCGGGCGCGAGTACATGGACCTCGAGACGCGCCTCTCGGCCGAGCGCGACACCGAGGCGCGCCTGCGCGAGCTTCTCCGGAGCCGGACGGCCCGCCTGTCCGACGTTCTCGCGGCCGAGAAGGAGCTCTCCCGGGTCATCGAGCAGCGCGAGGCGCTCGAGGGAGAGCGGCGCTACTTCGACCGGCAGCTCGCGCTCTCGACGATCACGGTGGACCTGCACGAGCCGCCGGCCCTGCTTCGCGACAACGCCCTCTCGCCGCTGCGCGAGGCGCTCGGCAGGGCGCTGCCCCTGCTCTCCGCGTCCGTCGCCGCCCTCGTCTGCGGGATCGCGGCGGCGCTGCCGTGGATGCTGCTCGGATTCGCGCTCTGGAAGCTCCACCGCCGCTTCGCGGTCCGCCGCCTGATTCGCGTGGCGACGGAGCGTTGAAGCGGGTCAGAGCGCCGGTTTCGGAGTCGGCGGCGGGGTCGGGGTCGCCGGGGCGGCCGAGCGGGCGCGAAGGTCGGCGAGCCACTTCGAAAAATCGGGGTCGGATCTCAGGCTCGCGAAGTCCGCGTCCTGGTCGAGGAGCTCGAATCGGCGAAAGCCCTTCTCGACGGCGCTCTCGAGCTCCCGCTTCGCGCGCCCCTTCTGCCCCGTGCGGGCATCGGCGGCGGCCAGGTTGTAATCGCTCAGGGGATTGTCGGGGTCGATCTCGGCGGCGACCTGGAGCATGAGCCGTGCGTGCGCGGGGTCGCCGCGGGCGAGCAGATCGTCGGGCAGGTAGAACGAGGTCTCGACCCGGAGGTTCGCGAGCAGCCGCTCGGCCGAGAGGCGCTCCTCGGCGGATCCCGCCGCCGCGCGATGTCTCAGGGCCGCAATGCCGAGCTCGGCCGAGAGCTGGGCCGCCGCGGGGATCTCCGGGTCGCGAACGGCGGCCTGGATCTTCTGCGAGAGCCGCCGCAGGGCCGCGCGGTCGCGGTCGTCGCGGTTCCGGGCGTCCTTCCATGCGCGGCGGACGTCGGCGGAGGCGGCGAGCTGCGCCGCTTTCGTCTCGGCCGCGCCGACGTCCGCGAGGCCCCGGTACTCCTCGGCCGCGTCGGAGTACGCGACACAGGCCTCGGCGCGTCGCCCGGCCGCGGACAGCGCGTCCGCCCGGGAGAGATCCTCGGCGAAGAGCCTGGCCGCGAGCTCCGTGTCCTTCGGCCGGGCGCCGGATCTCATCGCGGAGACTTCCATCCAGGCGACCGCCCGCCGCGCGAGGTCCGGGGGAAGCCATTCATGCCCGCCGTCGAAGTACTCGATGCGGTAGACGGCCTTCGCCTTTTCGAGGTCGGCATCGAGCTGCCGCACCTCGTAATAGTTGAAATCGCGGTCGCCGGCCGTGCCGAAGTAGACGAAGGGAAGGTTCGCTTCGGGCCGCTTTTCCTCGGGGAATCCCGCTCCGCAGCCGATGATGCCCGCGAAGACCTTCGGCGCGCCGAGCGCGAGCGCCACGCCGAATCGCGTCGTTCCCGAAAAACCGCCGACGTAGACCCGCCGCGCGTCGATCGCCAGGCGCGCGTGCGTGTCGTTCCACATCGCCTGGAGGGCCGGGGTGTTCGGATCGTCTTTCGTGTCGCTCCGCGAGTCGTAGGACGACGCGAGAATCCAGCCGTAGGCCTCCGCCGCCGCGCGAAAACGCTCGATCGGGATCAGCGCCCGGCCGCGCGGGTCGAGGAGGTACAGGATCGGCGCCGGCTTCGCGGCGGCATACCCGGACGGCACGAAGAGCGCGTAGCTCTGGCCGGCGTCGCGGCAGACGATCTTCTCGGTCAGGCGTCCGGCGAGATTGTCCTCGGCTCCCGAGGCCCCGGCGAGGAGCAGCAGGAGCGCGGCGGCGGGAATCCTAGAGCGCCGCAAGACGGCCGACCAGGTCCACGACCCGGTTCGAGTAACCCCATTCGTTGTCGTACCAGGCGAGGACCTTCAGGTAGCCGTCGCCCGAGGCCTGCGTCGAGAGCGCGTCGAAAATGGAGGAGTGCGGGTTGCCGATGATGTCGGACGAGACCAGCGGGACCTCGCTGTACTCGACGATCCCCGCGAGAGGGCCCCGTGCGGCTTCCCGCACCGCGTCGTTGACCTCGGCGGCGAAGACGGGCCGCGTCATCCGGCAGGTCAGGTCCACGATCGAGCCGTCCGGCACGGGCACGCGGATGGCGATGCCGTCGAGGCGCCCTTTCAGCCGGGGCAGCACCTTGCCGACCGTCTTCGCCGCTCCCGTCGTCGTCGGGATGATGTTCTCGGCCGCGGCCCGGCTGCGCCGCAGGTCCTTGTGCGGGACGTCGGCGAGACGCTGATCGTTGGTGTAGGCGTGGACCGTGGTCATCAGGCCTTCCTCGATGCCGAAGCGCTCGTCGAGGATCCTCGCGATGGGCGCGAGGCAGTTCGTGGTGCAGGAGGCGTTCGAGATGATCCGGTGTTCGGGCCGCAGGTCCGAGTCGTTGACGCCGACGACGATGGTGGCGTCGATCTCGTCCCTGGCCGGCACGGTCAGGATCACCCGGCGCGCGCCCGCGGCCAGATGCTTCTGGAGCGCCTCGCGCGTGAGGATCTTTCCCGTCGACTCGACCACGACGTCCACGCGATGAGCACCCCATGGGATCCGCGCCGGGTCCTTCTCGGACGTCATGACGATCCGCCGCCCGGCCACCGTCATGCTTTCGGCGTCGGTCGTCACGTCCTTCGGGAAGACCCGCATGACCGTGTCGTACTTGAGGAGGTAGGCGAGGTGGTCGTTGTCGAAAAGGTCGTTGATCACGGCGACCTCGACGTCGGGCCGGTCCGACAGGATGCGGAAGACGCTCCTTCCGATGCGGCCGAACCCGTTGATGCCCACCCGGACGGTCACGCCGCCTCCAGCGTGGCGAAGCGTTCGACCAGGTCCACCGCGCGCTGGGCGTAGCCGTAGCCCGAGTCGAACCAGGACAGCGTCTTCGAGACGCGGTCGCCGAGCGTGATCGTCGCGAGCGCGTCGAACGTCGCGGAAACGGTCGAGCGGGCGACGTCGGAGGAGACGATCGGCGCATTCTCGAACGCGAGGACGGTGCGCCACCGCTCGGTCGCCGCGGCGGCCCGGAAGACCTCGTTGATCGCGCCCGCGGTCACGGGCTCTTCGTGCCAGCAGACGAGGTCCACGAGGGAACCATTGGAGACCGGCACGTTCATCGCGGAGCCGGAGAGCCGCCCCCGCAGCTCCGGGAAGAGGTCGAGCAGGATCGCCGGCGACCGCGACGCCTGCGGGATGATGTTCTCGGCGGCGGCGCGGCCGCGGCGCTTGTCTTCGGCCGGAACGTCGGCGAGGCTGTGCGCGCTCGTGTACGAGTGGATCGTGGTGAAGATCGCCCGTCGGATTCCGAAGGCCTCCTGAAGGATCGCGAGCGTCGGGGTCAGGCACTGCACGGTCGACGACGCGTTCGAAACCATCCGATGCCCCGGCGAGATTGCCGCGTCGTTCCACCCGAGGACGACGGTCGCGTCGGGCTTCTCGAGCGGCGGCGCCAGCAGGATCACGCGGCGCGCGCCGGCCGAGAGGTGCGCTTCGACCTCGGCGCGCGTGCGCCCGCGCGAGGTGGCTTCGAAGACCGTGTGCACCCCGAGGTCGCCCCAGCGGGGGACGGCGGGCTGGTTCCTGCCCGTCAGGAGCGGAATCGATCGGGCCCCGGCCTTCAGGCGGCCGGTCTCGAGCGACACCGGGTCTTCGAAGCGGCCGAGCAACGTGTCGAACTCGAGCAGGTACGCGAGGGCCGCGGGCTCGGCGAGGTCGCTGATGGCCGCGATCCGGATGTCCTCGCGCCGGTGGAGGAGCCGGAAGAGGGTTCGGCCGATCCGCCCCAGGCCGTAGATCCCGACTCGCGTCACCCGGCCTGTCTACCACAGCGCGACCGGGGCGGAAAGAAGGGCGGGATGGATCCCGGAAGCGGAGGGACCGCGCCGCGCCGGGCTCGGCGCCGCGCATAGACTTCACCTCCATGAAACATCGACGCCTGGTCCTGGTCGCGCTCTGCCTCCTGTCCGCGCCGCTCGCGCGCGCCGCCGACGAGCCCCGGGCGCGGCAGCTCGGCGTGCCATTCGACGGGACGCCCGGCCCCCTCAACGCCATCACGGACGTCGCCGGCGTGACGGTCGGACAGGCGACCATCATCCGCGGCGAGGGCAAGCTCGTGGTCGGCGAGGGACCGGTGCGCACGGGTGTGACGGCGATCCTTCCGCGCGGACGGGGGAGCCTGGACGACCCGGTCTTCGCCGGCTGGTTCGCCTTGAACGGCGCCGGGGAGATGACGGGCACGACGTGGGTCGAGGAGTCCGGATTCCTCGAGGGTCCCGTCATGATCACCAACACCCACAGCGTCGGCGCGGTCCACGAGGGGACGATCGCCTGGCGCGTCGCGCAGGGCGGCCCGGACGCGACGGGTTACTGGTGGTCCAATCCCGTCGTCGCCGAGACGTGGGACGGCGAGTTGAACGACATCAACGGATTTCACGTGCACAGGGAGCACGTGTTCGAGGCATTGTCGTCGGCGAAGGGCGGTGCGGTCGCCGAGGGCAGCGTCGGCGGCGGGACCGGCATGATCTGCAACGGGTTCAAGGGCGGCATCGGGACGTCCTCCCGCCGGGTGCCGGAAAGGGACGGCGGCTTTACGGTCGGCGCGCTCGTGCAGTGCAACTACGGGCGGCGAGCGGATCTGCGGATTGCCGGCGTTCCGGTGGGACGCGAGCTGGCCGGCCGATCCGTCCGGGACGAGGACACGGGCTCGATCATCATCGTCGTGGCGACCGACGCGCCGCTCTTGCCGACGCAGTTGAAGCGCCTCGCGCGCCGCGCGTCGCTCGGCCTCGCGCGGGACGGCGGCATCGGAGGCAACGGCTCCGGCGACATCTTCATCGCGTTCTCCACGGGCAATCCGGGCGCCGCGCGGCCGACCGGGCTCATCAGCCTCACGGACCTTCCCAACGACCGCATGAATCCGCTCTTTTCCGCGACCGTCCAGGCGGTCGAGGAGGCGATCGTCAACGCGATGGTGGCGGCCCGGACGATGAAGGGCGCCAACGACGTCGTCGTGCCGGCCCTGCCTCACGACGAGTTGCGGCGCATCCTCAAGAAGTACAACCGGCTGGTCGAGACGCCGGACTAAGCCTTCCCCGGGCCGATCTCCCCGAGAAACGCGTCCCACGCCTTCCAGTACGGCTCGCCGCCGACGATGTAGGCGTCGTTGTGGTGGGCACCCGGGATGACGAACAGCTCTCGCCGGCCGCGGGCCGCCTCATAGAGCCTTCGGCCGTGCGAAGGCGGGACGACCTCGTCGAGTTCGGCGACGAAGAAGAGCTTCGGCGCCGCGACCTCGCCGATTTTCGAGAGATTGTCGAACCGGCTGCGCACGAACGAGGACGGCACGTACGGGTAGTGCACTCGCGCGACTTCCGGCAGCGACAGGAACGGCGTCTCGAGCACGACTCCCGCGCACGCCCAGCGCGCGGCCAGGTCGATGGCCACCGCGGCGCCGAGCGACTCGCCGAAGACGACGATCTGGTCGAACCGGAAACCGGACGAGATGGCCGTGTGGTAGACGGCACGCGCGTCGCGGTAGAGCCCGTCCTCGGAGGGAGAGCCTTCGGAGCGCCCGTAGCCTCGATAATCGACGAGAAAGACGTCGAGCCCGAACCGGCGGTTCAGGATCTTCGCCCGCTCGAGACGATCGGCGGCATTGCCGGCGTTGCCGTGGAAGAAGAGGAGCGCGCGCCGGCCCGCACCGCGGATCCACCAGCCGTACAGGCGAACTCCGTCATCCGTCACGACCGCGATCTCGTCCGCGTCGAGACCGATCGCCTGAGGGGTCGTCGCCAGCTTCCGCGTCGGGAAGTACAGGAGGCGGTCCTGTCGGAGGACGAACACGAATGCGAAAAGGGCCGCCCACAGAAGCACGACGCCGCCCGCGAGGAAACCGGCGGTCACGAGTGGGCGAGTCATCGCTGCCATATACTTTCTCACCCGACTGCCGGTTTCCGCTTCGCGAAAGGAGTGTCACAAAGGCCATGCGTCCTTTTCGGACTTTCCTCGCCCTTCTCGCCGCCCTGGCGCTCCCGGTCGGAACGTTCGGGCAATCCTCCGAGCCCTCGAAGAGCCCGTCGAAGGGCGCCGCGGTTCCGACGCTTTCGGATCGTTTCGAGGGCCTGGAGTTCCGGCTGGTCGGTCCCTTTCGCGGCGGCCGCGTCACGGCGGTGACCGGCGTTCACGGTCAACCCCAGACGTTCTATTTCGGCGCGACCGGAGGCGGCGTCTGGAAGACGACCGACGGCGGCTCGAACTGGCAGGTGGTCTCCGACAAGGACTTCAAGACCGGATCGATCGGCGCCATCGCCGTCTCCGAGTCCGATCCGAACGTGGTGTACGTCGGGACCGGCGAGGAGCCGATCCGCGGCAACGTCTCCAGCGGCGACGGCGTGTACAAGTCGACCGACTCGGGAAAGACGTGGATAAACGTCGGCCTGGGCGACACGCAGCAGATCGCCCGGGTTCGGATCCATCCGACGAATCCGGACGTCGTGTACGTCGCGGCGCAGGGCCACGTGTGGGGACCCAATGCCGAGCGCGGCATCTTCCGGTCGGTCGACGGCGGCAAGAGCTGGAAAAAAATCCTGTACGTGGACGAGAAGACGGGAGCGTCCGATCTCGCCATGGATCCCTCGAACCCGAGGATCCTGTACGCCGGCTTCTGGCAGGTCGTGCGGCACCCGTGGGAGCTCGTGTCGGGCGGCGCGGGCTCGAGCCTGTGGAAGTCGACCGACGGGGGCGACACCTGGAAGAAGCTGACCGAAGGTCTCCCCGAGGGGCTTTGGGGCAAGGTGGGGGTCGCGGTCTCCGGCGCGCGGCCGAGCCGCGTCTTCGCGTTCGTCGAGGCTCGCCACGGCGGACTCTTCCGCAGCGACAACGCCGGCGAGAAGTTCACGCACGTCAACGACGAGCACAAGATCCGCGAGCGGGCCTGGTACTACTCGTGGATCTATCCGGATCCGAAGAACGCGGACGTGGTGTATCTGCCCAACGTGGAGATGCACCGGTCCATCGACGGCGGGAAGTCCTTCGCGCCCCTCCACGTGCCGCACGGCGACAACCACGACATGTGGATCGATCCGGATGACCCGAGCCGCTTCATCGTCGGAAACGACGGAGGAGCGACGATCACGTACAACGGCGGGACGAGCTGGTCGACGCTTCAAAACCAGCCGACCGCGCAGTTCTACCGGGTCACGACCGACAACCAGTTTCCCTACTGGGTCTACGGGTCGCAGCAGGACAATTCGAACGTCTGCATCCCGAGCGGGGTCGTCGGAGACTCGATCGGGCGGACCGACTGGCACGCCGCCGGAGGCGGAGAGAGCGGCTGGATGGCCGTCGATCCGACGGACCCCAACGTCGTCTATGCCGGCGAGTATGGCGGCCAGATCACGCGCTACGACCACCGGACGAAACAGGAGCGCAACATCATGGCCTGGCCGCAGCTCGCCGACGGCCATGCCACCGCGGACCTGAAGTACCGGTTCCAATGGAACGCCCCGATCATGATTTCGCCGAACGATCCGAAGGCTCTGTATCACGCGTCGCAGATCCTGCTGCGAAGCCGCGACGGCGGCGAGACGTGGGAGGAGATCTCGCCCGATCTGACCCGCAACGACAAGTCCAAGCAGGGGCGCTCGGGCGGGCCGATCACGATCGACGTCTCGGGTGTCGAAGTCTTCGGCACGATCTTCGCCCTCGGGGAATCGGCGGCGGATCCCGGCGTGATCTGGGCGGGCTCGGACGACGGGCTCGTGCACGTCACGCGCGACGACGGAAAAACCTGGTCCGACGTCACCCCGAAGGGGATTCCGGAGTTCATCCAGATCAACGCGATCGACGCGTCGGCCCGCGAGAAGGGCCGCGCCTACGTCGCGGCGACGAACTACAAGTGGGACGATTTCCGCCCTTACCTCTTCAAGACGACCGACTACGGCAGGACCTGGACGAAGATCACCGGCGGGATCCCGGACGGCGCCTTCACCCGCGTCGTGCGCGAGGACCCCGTCCGGCCCGGCCTGCTCTACTGCGGGACGGAGCTCGGCCTCTACGTCTCCTTCGACGACGGCGCGAGCTGGCAGCCGTTTCAGCGAAACCTGCCGCACACGCCGATCACCGACCTCGCCGTCAAGAACGGCGACCTCGTCGTCGCGACACAGGGCCGGGCCTTCTGGATCCTCGACGATCTGACGGCTCTCCGGACGTGGAGCGACACGGTCGCCGTCGCCGACGCCTATCTCTTCCCGCCGCGGCCGGCCGTCCGCATGGACGTCGAGGCGCGCGACGAAGGGGACGATGAGGTCCCGACGGCCGGCCGCAACGTTCCGGCGGGCGTGGTGGTGGACTACTGGCTGAAGGCCGCGCCGCGCGACGGCGAGAAGATCACGCTCGAGTTCTTCGACGGCTCGACCCTGTTGCGCTCGTTCTCGAGCCAGAAGCCGGCCCCGCTCCCGGACCTGAAGGCCGAAGCGGCGCGGACCGAGGAGAGGAAGGACCAGGACAAGCCCCTCGAACCGAAGGTCGGCGTCAATCGCTTCGTCTGGGATCTCCGGATCTTCAAGCCCTCCCTCGCGCCGAAGACGGTCTTCAACGAGGGGACGAAGAAGCCGCCGAAGGTCGCACCGGGAAACTACTCGGTGAGGCTGACCGTGAACGGGAAGAGCTGGACGCAGCCGATCGTCGTCGAGCCGCATCCGGCGGGCTACGCGACCGCGGCCGACCTCAAGGCGCAGCACGAGCTGCTGAGATCCATCCGGGACCGGCTGACCGAAACCGACGACACGATCCAGGAGATCCGCGAGGTAAAGGGGGAGCTCGACCGCATCGGAAAGAGGGCCGCGCGGCTCGGCAGGGGAGACGCTCTCTCGAAGCAGGCGGCCGCCATCGCCGCGAAGCTCGACGCCGTCGAGGGGCAGCTCACCAACGAGCAGATCGTCGCCGATGAGGACGATCTCAACTACGAGCCGAAGCTCGACCACGACTGGGTATACCTGGCCGGGATCGTCGGAAGCGCGGACGCGAAGCCGCTGGCGTCGTCGGTCGAGTACTACAGGATCCTCGCGAGGCGTCTCGACGCCGCGCGATCCCAGTTCCAGGCGATTCTCGACGGCGACGTGAAGGCGTTCAACCAGTCGGTCGCGGCGGCGGGAATGCCCCCGGTCGCGGCCGTTCCGCCGAGCCGCGCCGCTTCCTGAGCGAGACCGGCCGCGCCGGCTGACCGGCGGCTGGCGGAGCTCGGGTGCTCCCGGAGGCCGGGTGCTCGGGAACCGGCGAACTTTTCGCCGTGTCCTTCGTTTGCATTACCGATGACGGCGATTCCGATCGAGGCCCGGGGCCTCTGCAAGGTCTATCGGCCGCGGTTCGGCGGCCGGCGGGTGGCGGCGCTCGACGGGCTCGACCTCGCGGTCGAGCCGGGGGAGGTCTTCGGCCTGCTCGGTCCCAACGGGGCCGGCAAGACGACCACGGTCAAGATCCTCCTGGGCCTGACGCGGCCGACCTCGGGTCAGGCGCGCCTGTTCGGAGTGCCGGCCAGCGATCCGGCGAGCCGGAGGCGGGTCGGGTATCTGCCGGAAGGCCACCGGTTTCCGGGCTACCTGACGGCCCGCCAGACGCTCTCGATCTTCGGCCGCATGTCGGGCGTGGACGGCGCGACGCTCGGTCGGCGAATCCCGGAGTTGCTCGAGCGCGTCGGCCTGACGGACTGGACCGACATGCGGGTCAAGAAGTTCTCGAAGGGCATGACGCAGCGTCTCGGCCTCGCGGCATCCCTCGTGCACGACCCGGACGTGCTGCTGCTCGATGAACCGACCGACGGCGTCGATCCGGTCGGCCGGCGCGAGATCCGCGACCTCCTCCAGGAGGAAGCGGCCCGCGGCAAGGCAATCCTGCTCAACTCTCACCTGCTCTCGGAGATCGAACGGATGTGCGGCCGCGTCGCGGTGCTGCGCGCCGGCCGGGTGGCGGCGCAGGGGCGCATCGAGGACCTCACGGCCGCGACCTCGCGGTACCGGCTCGTGGCGACGGGATTGGACGAGCGCCTGATCGCCGCGTTTCGCGAAACCGGCGCGACGATCGACCGGATCAACGGCCACTTCGACCTGACGGCCCGAGACGTGGACCACCTGAACGTCCTCGTCGACCGCCTGCGTGCGGGGGGCGCCAAGCTGCAGGAGCTCTCGCCCGTGCGCTCGAGCCTCGAGGACGTCTTCGTCGGCCTCGTGCGCGACGGCGAGGCGCGGGAGGAGGCGCGATGAGAGCACTGCTCGCGAGCGTCGAGGAAGTCTTTCGCGAGGCCGCCGCCCGCTGGACCCTGATGGCCTACTTTGCGCTTTCGTCGCTCTTCATCCTCATCTTCGCGTGCGCCGTGAACCTCGACGTCGTCAACGGGGCGCTGGCCGGCGCCAGGCTCTTCGGACACGCGGTCGACGTCCGCGACGGCGTGAGCGTCGACCAGGTCGTTCTCGGATTCGAGTCCGGCTTCTCGGGTTTCCTCTACTTCCTCGGAACGTTTCTCGCCCTCTTCGCGACCGCCCATCTGGTGCCGCGCCTCCAGGAGAAGGGCACGATCGACCTGTATCTCTCGCGGCCGGTCGGCCGCGTGCCGCTGCTGCTCTCGCGCTACGCCGGGGGGCTGCTGCTCGCCGCCGTGAACCTCGTGTACCTGATCGGCGCGATGTGGGCGATCGTCGTCTGGAAGACACACGTCCTCCATCCGCGGTTCCTGCTTTCGGGCGCCGTGATCCTGTTCACGATCGCGGCGCTGCTCGCGTTCGCGTTTCTCGTCGGCGTCGTGACGTCGTCGACCGGCGTCTCGCTCATGGCGACCTACGCGCTCTTCTTCTTCGGCGCCGCCCTGGCGACCCACGACCGGATCGCCGCCGCCGTCTCGACGGAGCTCTCGGCCCGCATCGTCCAGGGACTCTACTGGGCCCTTCCGAAGACGGCCGAGCTGCTTCAGGCGACCGTCGCCCTCGTCGCGGGCGATGGCGCGCCCGACCGCCTCGCCCACTTCAACGCCCTCGGCGTCTACGGTTCCACGGCGGCCTTCGGGGCCGCTTCGCTCGCCCTGGCGTCCTGGCTCTTCTCCAGAAAGGACTTCTGACATGAACGCTCGACGCAATCTCTCCCGGTTCGCGCTCGGCGCCGTTTTCGCGCTCGCCGGCGCCGTCCGCGCGCACGCGGCCGGACTCACCGAGGATCCGGTCGCGCTGGTCCCCGGCGACGCCGCGACGGTCGCGGTCCTGCACTGGAGGGAGCTTCGGACGAGCCCGCTCGCCGGGCAGGTGCTCGGCCAGATGGACGGCGTGTCGACCGACGGTGACGCCGCGCGCTTCCTGCGCGACACGGGGCTGACGCCGAAGGACGACATCGACACGATCGTCCTGGCGATGACTCCCGGCGGCGATTCGCCGGGCGGAGACGGCCTGGTTGTCTTCGAAGGCCGGTTCGATCCGGTGCGCATCGGCTCCGCGCTCGTCGGGCGCGGCGGCGTTCTCCAGCACTCGGCGGCGGGGGACTACTACCGGCTCGCCGGGACCTCGGCCCACGAGCGCGGCGGCGCGGTGGCCGTCGTCAACCCGGGCCTCGTGGTCGCGGGCAGCGAGTCCGCGGTGGTGGCGGCGCTCGGACGGCGCGAGTCCGGAGGCGCGGGCGGGCTGATGTCCGGACAGGGCCTGGGCGGGCAACTCTCGAGAATCGATCACGACGCCTCGGCATGGGCGCTGGTCGACCTGTCCCGCTTTCCGAAGAGCGGTGCCGGCGGCGGGGAGGACGGAAGCCCCTCCCGCGCCGTCGTCGGCGCGATGAAGTCGGTTTCGTTCCTGGCGCTCCAGGCGACCGTGCGCGGCGACTCCGTGGACGTGTCGGCCTTCGGACAGACGACCGACGCCGAGAATCGCGGCCTCCTCGAGGACTCCCTGCGCGGCGTGCTCGCGATGTGGCGCATGGCCGTGCAGGAGAAGTCGCCGGACCTCGTCTCGGTGATCCGCCGCTTCCGCGTCGAGAACCAGGACGACGGCGTGTCGATCAGCGGCACGCTGCCCGGAAGCTTCCTCCGGTCGCTCTCCGCGCACAGTCAGGCGCGAAGGGACGAGAAGGACTAGGAGCTAAGGAGTCGGCGCGGGCCTCGGTGCGCCCTGGGGCCGGGCGGGAGCTCTTCCCGGGCCGGGAGCGCCGCGGCCCGGAGCCCCGCCGCCCGCGCCCGCGGCCTCCTTCTTCAACGCCTCGCTGCGCGTGGCCATCGAAGCGCGCAGCTCGTCGGTGTGGGGCTGCGAGATTTTCGCTCCCGCCATCGCCGTGCGCTGCATCATCTCGGGCATCTTCTCGAGCGCCTTCTGGCCGGCCGGCGATCCGTAGAAGGCGGCCATCTGCTTGAGCTCCGCCTCGCTGAAGGACTCCGTGTACATCTTCGTCAGCTCGGGAAGCATCGCGTCCCACGTCATGTACTTGCGGAGCCAATCCAGCATCACGTCGCGGTAGGGCGTCAGGCCGGGGTTGCGGCTGATCTCGGAATCGATCATCGCGGCCGTCGTGTCGTTCAGGCCCGCCTGAAGCTTCATCGCCTTGAACAGGTCCTGAGCCGCCGCGGCGCTGGCAGCCGCATTGGGGGTCGGGACGGGCGTGGCCGCCGCCGGAGCGCTGGCGCCGCCCTTCTTGCAGGCCGCCGCGGCGGAAAGCAGGGCCGCGAGCGTGCAGACGGCGAGGGTCGGACGGAAACGCATCGAGATCCTCCCGGAAGCGAGAGGACTCGTCCCGCCTGGAGCTTCCGGGCAGTCGGACGGAGACATCCCTTCCTGGCGCGAAGGATATGACGGCAAGGGCCGAATTCGGAGAAAAACCGGCGAAGGAACGCTCTTTACGGAACCGCCCCGGCTTCTCCGCGCCGGGCCGATCGCAGCATCGCGGCCGCGGTATAGAGGACGACCGCGAAGACGAGCCAGCGCAGGGCCGTCAGGGGCAGGGTCTTGACGACGTAAGCGGCGAGCAGGACCGCCGGGATGCCGCCGATTGCCAGCCCGACCGCGGCACGAAGGCTGTAGCTGCCCTTTTCGACGAAGCGGAGTCCTCCGATCGGCATGAGGAAGGCGCAGGAGCCCATCATGATCGGGAAAGCCGCTCGCGGGTTCATGCCGAGCAGCGCGATCAGGATCATGCACGGCGCATAGAGTCCGATCCCGAGCGTCATGAGCGCTCCGAGAACGAAATTGCCGGCGACGCCGACCCAGAACCACGGCGACCGCAGCCCGAGCGTCTCGCCCCCGGCGGGAAAGAGGCCGAGGTTCGTCATCGCGAAGAACGTCGCCGCCGCGAGCAGGGCGAGGCCCATGCCGAGCTGCACCCTGCGGCGCGACCAGGCCGCGACGACCCCCGCGCCGAGCCACGCGCCGGCCACCGACGCCGCGATCATCCCGACGAGCGTCGGCATCTCGACCTCGACGATGGCGATGAAGATGAAGGCCTGCACGATCGTCGGAGGCGCGTGCCCGACGTTGAGCGTCCCGGGAATCTTCTCGTCGGGCACGATGCCCTTGAGCTTCCAGATGCTGGTCGTCGGGGCAAACGAGCCGATGCCGAGCGTGTCGAAGAAATTGGTGATGAACCCGATCGCCAGCGCCATCGGCCCGGGCTGCGCCGCCTCCTTCTTTTTCCTCGCGGAGCGGACCCAGGCGACGAAGAAGACGAGCGCCACGATCGAGAGCGCGAGGAACAGCAGTGTCTTGGCGCCCGGCACGTTGCGCGGATAGTAGCAGGGGGCCGGATCCGTTACAGTCCGCACCCATGAAGATCCGGCGCATCGCCGCCTTCCCGGTCGCGCTGCCCCTCCACGAGGGCAGCTACCAGTGGTCGGGAGGCAAGTCCGTCGCCGTCTTCGACAGCACGCTCGTGCGCGTCGAGACCGACGGCGGCATCGTCGGCCACGGCGAAGTCTGCCCGCTCGGCCCCGCGTACCTTCCGGCCTACGCCGAGGGCGTGCGCGCGGGGCTCGCGGTGCTCGGGCCGAGTCTGCTCGGCGAAGACCCGCGGGAGCTCGAGCGGCTCAATCGCCGGATGGACGCCGTGCTGAAGGGCCACCCTTACGTGAAATCCGGAATCGACATCGCATGCTGGGACATCCTCGGACAGGCGGCGGGGCTGCCGGTCGCGACGCTGCTCGGCGGGCGCTACGGCGAGGACTTCCCGCTCTACCGGGCGATCTCGCAGGAATCACCGGACGCGATGGCCCGGCGCGTGTCCGGGTACCGCGCCGAAGGCTACCGGCGCTTCCAGCTCAAGGTGGGAAGCGACCCGGACGTGGACGTCGCGCGCATCCGCGCCGTGCGCTCGGTCCTCGACCCGGGCGACGTGCTCGTGGCCGACGCCAACACGGGCTGGCTGCCGCATCAGGCCGCGCGGGTCGTGCGCGCCGTGCACGACGTGGACGTGTACATCGAGCAGCCCTGCGCGAGCTACGAGGAGTGCCTCTCGATCCGCCGGCGCACGGATCATCCCTTCGTCCTCGACGAGACGATCGACGGGATCGGAGTCCTGCTCCGCGCCGCCGGAGACGGGGCGATGGACGTCGTGAACATCAAGATCTCGAAGTTCGGCGGCCTCACCCGCGCCCGCCAGGCGCGCGACCTCTGCGCGTCGCTCGGCATCGCGATGACGATCGAGGATTCCTGGGGCGGCGACGTCACGACCGCGGCGATCGCGCACCTCGCGCACTCGACGCCTCCGGAGCTGCTCTTCACCTCCACGGACTTCAACAGCTACGTCACGGTCTCGACGGCCGAGGGCGCGCCGCAGCGCCGGGAAGGCCGTCTGGCCGCCCCGAATCGTCCGGGTCTCGGGATCACGCCGAGGCCCGAGTTCGTCCGGGAGGCGGCGGTGGATGTGCGCTGATCCCTGCTAGTATCTGCGGCTCATGTCCCAAGCGCCCGAATCGCTGCCCGACGACATCCAGGCCCTGATCGATTCGAAGAAGTTCGACGCCCTCGGGGCCATCTGGACGAAACACATGGAGGAGGACGCGGACGACCTGCCGTTCTTCTTCGGCATCGCGGCGGGGGCGAAGAAAAAGGGGGGCGGGGCACAGGCGCTGGCCTGGCTGCGTTCGCTCGCCGAGTTTCACGACGTCGGCGACGGCTCCTCGCGGACGCGGGTCCTGCTCGAGATCGCGCGGATGTCTCCGACCGACGCCGCGGTGCGCAAGGAGCTGACGGCCACCCTGAGGAACCGGTTCGCCGGACATCCGGCGCTGTCCGCCGTCCTCGCGAAGTTCCCGCTCGACAAGGCTCCGGACCCCTCGGAGGTCGCGGGCCGCATCGCGCGCTGGCTCTCCTTCGAGCCGAACGCGATCTACTTCATGCCGGGGCGAGGGGCGGGACGGCTCGTCGAAATGAACCCGGCCCTCGACGTCATGCGGCTCGAGGTCGGCGGGGCGAGGGTTCCGCTCTCGCTGGTCTCGGCGGAGAAGAACCTCGTACCGCTGCCCCCGGACCACTTCCTGCGCCGCAAGGTCGAGGACGGACCGGGTCTGGCGCGGTTCGCGGAGAGCGACCCCGCGGAGGCCCTGCATCTCCTTCTCTCGAGCTTCGGCCGGGCGTTGACGCTGCAGGAGGTCAAGGATCACTTCGCGGGCGTCGTCCCCGAAGAACGCTGGAGCGCGTTCTGGACGGCGGCGCGCAAGAATCGCCAGGTTCTGGTATCGGGAAGCGCAAAGTCGGCCTCGGTCAGCTGGAGCGAGAGCGCCGATGCGGCCGAGGAGACCGTCAAGCGGGCGTTCCTCAAGGCCCAGCCGGCCGGACGCATCGACCTCGCGCGCAAGCACGCGAAGCGCTCGAAGGACCTGGCGGCCTTCTTCGCCGCCGCGCTCTCCGACGATGCGCGGCGGATCGGATCGTCCCGGCCGGCTCTCGCATGGGAGCTCTCGCAGGCGGCGCAGCGTCTTGCGCCGGACGAGACCGAGGCGTATCCGGCCGCATCCCTTCTCGCGGCGTCGGATCTCGGCCGCATCCTCGGGGAGATCCGCGACCAGGGCGCCCGCGAGAAGGCGCTTCACGCGGTTCGCGAGAGCCGCTCCAATTGGACCGACATTTTCATCGACCAGATCGGCCGCGAGGAGGACTCGCGAGTCCTGACGACCCTCTTCGACGCGCTCGGCGACCGGGCCGCCGATCTCTCGCGCCGCATCCTGCGCTCGCCGCGTTCGGCGCCCCGCGCCTTCGTCTGGCTGTGCGAAAAGGCGCATGCCGACGGTCCGCCCGAGTCGGGTGCCCTGTTCTTCGCCCTGACCGACGCGCTGCGGATGGACGAATTTTCGGGACTGAGGGCGCGGCTCAAGGAGCTCTTCGAGCCGGGAGGCTTCGCCGTCGCGCTCGTCCGGGCCGCGGGCTCCGAGGAGGAGGCGCGGGAGATGCTGCACGCGCTCGACCGGGTGGCCGGGCTCGAGGAGCACCGGCGCTCGACGGTGCGCGAAGCGCTGCTGATGAAGTTCCCCGAGCTGCGGGCGCCCGCTCGCGAGTACCTCTACGCCACGGCCGAAGCGATCGAGGCGAAGCGTCAGGAGGTCATCCACCTCAAACAGGTCGAGCTCCCGGCCAATGCGGTCGCGATGAAGACCGCAAAAGAGCACGGAGACCTCCGGGAGAACTTCGAGTACCACGCCACCCGGCAGAAGCACGAGTATCTGTCGGCGCGCATCGCCCAGCTGGCGGACGAGCTGTCCCGCTCGCGCGCCCTCGATCCGACGAAAATCGATTCGTCGGAGGTTCGCGTGGGCACCCGCGTGCGCCTGCGGGATGCCTCCGGGGGCGAGCGCGATGCGACGATCCTCGGACCCTGGGACTCGAAGCCCGAGGAAGGGATCTACTCCTACCAGTCGGAATTCGCCGAGCGCCTGCTCGGATCCCGTCCGGGCGACCGATTGAACCTTTCGGAGGGGCCGGTCGAGGTCGTGTCGATCTCGTCCTGGAAGTCCTGAGAGTCCTTCGCCGGGCGCTCGCGGCGGCGCTCCTCGCGGCTCCGCTCCTCGGCGAAGACGTTCTCCGGCTGCCCATCGGCGACGCGGCGCGAAGGAACCGCGAGGCGGCGCTGGTGCTCGACGCCGTCACCGACACGGCGACCGGCGATCTACTCACACCCTCGGAGCTTCCGACACGCCTCGCCGACGCGCGCCTGGTCCTCGTCGGCGAGGGCCACACCGAGATCGGCACGCATCGCGTCGAGCTCCGCGTTCTCGAGGAGCTCCAGCGTGCGGGACGCCGGGTGCTCGTGGGGCTGGAGATGTATCCGTACCCCGAGCAGCGCTGGCTCGACGACTGGACCGACGGAAAGCTGTCGGAAGACGCGTTCCTGGACGGCTCGCGCTGGTATGCGAACTGGGGTTACAACTGGCTCTACTACCGGGACATCTTCCTGTTCGCGCGGGACCATCACCTGCGCCTGTTCGCGGTCAATGCCCCGCGCGAGGTCGTCTCGGCCGTCCGGCAGAAGGGGTTCGAGGGCCTCACGGCGGAAGAGGCCGCGCACATCCCGACGCAGATCGACACGAAGAGCGCCGATCACCTGCGGCTCTTCAAGGCCGAATTCGCCGAGGCGAGCTTTCACATGGGAGGAAGCGACGAGCAGTGGCAGGCGATGTTGAACGCCCAGTGCACGTGGGACGCCACCATGGCCTGGAACGCCGTCGCCGCCCTCGGAAAGGACCCGGACCCGAAGTCGGTGATGGTGATCCTCGTCGGCGCGGGCCACGTCCAGTACGGCCTCGGCATCGAGCGGCAGGCGCGGCAGTGGTTTTCGGGGCGGATCGCCTCCGTCATACCGATTCCCGTCGAAGACGAGAAGACCGGACCCGTCCGCGCGGTCCAGGCGTCTTACGCGAACTTCGTCTGGGGAATTCCTCCGGAGACGGGCTCGCTCTATCCGGATCTCGGCCTCGCCACGCATACGCGTCCCGACGACCGGAGGCTCGAGGTGCTCGACGTCGAGAAAGAAACCCCGGCGGCCGCCGCCGGCTTCCGGGTCGGGGACGTCCTCCTGACGATGGATGGGACCGCGCTCGCGGACCGGGCGACGCTCTCGCGGCTCGTGGCGGGAAAGTGCTGGGGCGACGCGGCGCAGTTCACGGTGCGTCGCGGCGAGGAGACCGTCGGGGTGCCCGTCCTGCTGCGGCGCTCGCTGCCGGCCCCGGCGGCGAGCGCGAAGAAACCCTGACCGCCGCTACGCGGGCGGGTCGAGAGGCCGTTTTCCCGGCGAGTACTTGAGGACCCGCGCCTTCTCGATCGTGACCAGCCCCTCGGAGACCATCTCGTCGAGGACCGGAAGCAGGCGCTCGACGTGCTCGGAGGTGTCGACGATTTCGACGATGAGAGGCAGATCCTGCGAGAGGCGCTCGAGCAGCGTCGTGTGGAGGATGCTTCGGGCCCCGAAGCCGCCGATTCCCCGGAAGACGGTGGCGCCGGCGTAGCCATCCTTGCGCAGGCGCTGGAGCAGCGCCATCCACAGCGGCTGATGGTGCCAGTGGTCGGATTCGCCGATGAAGATGCGGACGAGGACCTGTTCGCCGTCGAGGATGCGCATGGGACTACCCTCCGAAGAGCCAGCGGCCGAGGGCGACGCCTCCGAAACCGGCCGCGAGGCAGGCCGCGAGCGTGATCGCCACGTTGCCGGCGGCGAGCCTCCACGCTCCGTCCTGGACGTAACGGATCGTCTCGTAGTTGAAGGTCGAGTACGTCGTGAAGCCGCCCATGAGCCCCGTGGTCAACGTCATCCGGAGCGTCGGCGAGAGCAACGGCGTCGCGAGGCCGATCTGCATGACGAGCCCGATCGCGAAAGAGCCGAGGACGTTGACGGCGAGCGTGCCGTAGGGAAAGCCCGCGCCGAACGCCTCCACCGCCCAGCCGGAGATCAGGTAGCGCGCCCCGGTTCCGAGCGCTCCGGCCGCGCAGATCCAGAGGAAGCGGCTCATGCCGGCGCCGTCTCCCGGAGGCGGCGGCGCATCGCCCCGGCGATCGAGCCGTGAGCGGCCATGACCGGCGCGAAAAGAAAGTACGCATAGCCTGCGAGTCCCACGAGGTTTGGCGGCAGGGCGAGCGCGAGGACGACCGACACGGCGCCGATGCCCGCCGCGAGGACGTGAGCGACGAGGCTCGCCTTCGTGTCGAAGACCTCGACGGGAGTGAGCGCGAGCTCGCCTCTCCGGGAGAGCGCGTGGGCATAGAGGAGCGCGAGGAGCACGTACAGCACGATCATGCCCGAGCCGTAGATCACGAAGAGAATCGCCACCTGCGGCGTCTCGATCATCGGCGAGGCGTTCGAGGAGACCCCTCCGCTCATGAAGCCCGCGAACTCGAGGCGGAAGAGGAACTTCAGGGGATAGACGTAGAAGAGCAGCACGAAGAGCAGCGCCGAGTTGAGCCAGATCGTGATCGTGTCCTGCAGAGCGTAGCGCCGGAAGAACAGGTAGTGCTCGTACCAGATGACCATGAGCAGCGCGAAGCAGACGCCGAATGCGAGAAAGCCGCGCATCGTCTGCGCGAGCTCGCGAAAGGTCTTCGGCACCTCGAGCGAGACCACGAGAAGCGTCACCGCAAACGCGAAGACGGCGTCGCTGAATCCCTCGAGCCGGGTGATCTCCGCGCCCCGCCGGCGGAAGCCGTCCCGTTCCGTCACGGGGTCCTGCCCCTTCACGCCGCGCTCCCGAGCGCGAGGCTCTTCGCGCAGGCCTCGGCGAGGAAGAGGTCCTCGACGCCGAGCCCGGTGAAGTCGGCGACGGTGATCCCGGAGCGGTCGTATTCCGGAGGCGTTGCGCAGAAGGCCCCGATCTCGACGGCGCGAGCCGTCTCGGAGGGCGCGTGCTGCAGCTCGCCGAGCTTCGCGCACTGGATCACCGAGTCGACGAGCAGGAGCGAGGCGCGGCGAAGGATCCCGGCGTCGAGCTCCTGCTTTCCGGGGGTGTCCGCGCCGACCGCCGACACGTGCGTGCCCGGCCGCAGGTCGTTGAGCCGGAGCAGGGGCTCGCGCGCGGCCGTCGCCGTCACGATCAGCTTCGCGCTCGCGGCCACCTCGGCCGGC
Source organism: uncultured Acidobacteriota bacterium (assembly GCA_963736455.1). GTDB lineage: Bacteria > Acidobacteriota > Thermoanaerobaculia > UBA5066 > Gp7-AA6 > DAHUXD01. The sequence continues at coordinate 1,631,185 of CAVTON010000001.1, read as the reverse complement.
GAGCCGGCGGCGGCGACCCGGATTCCCGGCAGGAGGTCGCCGATCTCGCGGACGCAGGCCGCCGCGCGCTCGGGGTTTCGGCCCCAGACGTGGATCCGGGAAAGGGGAAGCACTTCCGCGTGGAGCTCAGCCTGCAGGCGGGCCTGGGCGCCGGTTCCGAGGATCCCGATCTCGGAGTCGGTTCTTCCGAGCTCCCGGGACACCATTGCCGCGACGGCCGCCGTACGCAGGTCCGTCAGGTATCCGCCATCGTCGAAGTATGCGGCCGTTTCACCGGTCTCGACCGACACGAGGACGATCGACCCGTACGGTCGGCGAGCGTAGGTTCCCGCGACCTTCAGCGCGAAACGCCGGCCCCCCCGTCGGTAGCTCGACTTGATGTGCACCTCTCCGCCTCCGCCGGACGACAGGTCGAGGTGCATCGGCATCGGCGTGTCGCAGTCGCCGCGCGACTGCGCGAGCACGGCCTCGCGCATTGCGGCGATCGCCGCGGAGCGGGACACCGACCGGCGGATCTCGTCCTGTCCGATGATCGTCATGGCGCGAGGATACGGCGAAGCGTCGGCAAGGCGACGTTCCGGCCGGAGATGACGGCGACCGCCGGCGCATCGAGGCGGGCGGCCTTGCCCGTCAGGATGGCCGCGACCGTCACGGCCGACGACGGTTCGATGAGGTACTGGTGCCGGTCGAGCATGAAGCGTACGGCCTCGAAGATCTCCTCCTCCGTCAAGAGCGCCACGCCGTCGATGCGGTGCCGCAGCGCCTCGAAGCCCGTGCGTCCGATGCCGCCCTCGAGTCCGCCGGCCGTCGTCGCGACCGGGGCCAGCGTCAGGACGGCCTCGCCGCGCTCGAGCGACAGGGCGAGCGCCGGGGAGAGGGCGTGCTGGCATCCGACGATGCGGCTCCCGGGCAGCGCCGTCTTTGCGTAGACGGCGAATCCGCCGGCCAGCCCCGCTCCTCCGACGGGAAGCAGGAAGATCTGCGCCGCCGGGCAGTCCTCGAGCACCTCGGCCGCCAGCGTTCCGCCGTTGGCCGCGAGGATCAGCGGGTCGTCGAACGCCGTGAGAAATGGTCTTCCGGTGCGTTCGGCTTCGGCCTTCGCGACCCGCTCGGTTTCGTCGAAGCCGTCGAATTCCGACCGCACGACGCGTGCGCCGAGGGCGATCATGCCCCGATACTTCGACTCGTCCACGCTTCGGGGCACGTGGATCTCGGCGGGGATGGAGAGCTCCCGGGCGACGGAGGCCACCGCCTTGCCGTGGTTGCCGGCCGAGCACGTCACGACGCCGCGCCGGCGAGCGTCCGCGTCGAGACGCGACATCACGAAGAACGCGCCGCGGATCTTGAAGGAGCCCGTCCGCTGCAGACACTCGAGCTTGAGGAAAACGGGGGCGCCGGCCATTTCCGAGAGGGCCGGCGACTCCTCGATCGGCGTCGAGCGAATGTGTCCCGCGAGCGCTCGCCGCGCCTCGAGGACGAGCGTCATGCTCGGTTCGTTCACGACGCCTTCGCCTCGAGATGGAGCGCCCGGGCGATGTCGTCGCGGACGCGGGCCGCCAGCGCCGGGGCGTCGGCGGGGGAGAGTCCCCCGACGGAGACGGGCGGCAGAACCTCGACCGTGGCCGTCGTGCGCTGAAAGACCATGGAGTGCTTCGGCAGAGCCGTCTCGGTTCCGGAGACGGCGAGCGGAACGATGTCGATGCCGAGGTCGATGGCGAGCCGGAAGGCCCCCTCGCGGAACGGGCCCAGGCTTCCGTCCACGCTCCGCGTGCCTTCCGGGAAGACGACGACCGAGCTATGGTCGAGGAGGCGCTGGCGCATGTCGAGCATCGCGCGGCGGGCGCTTCCCCGGTCGCCGCGCGAGAGGGGTATGTCGCCCGCGAGCTTCATCTCCCAGCCGAGCACCGGGATCTTGAACACCGACTCCTTCGACAGGAACTTCATCTCCCACGGCAGCATCGAGAAGAGCCAGACGTCGGCCATGGAGCGATGGTTCGAGACGAAGAGATACGGCCGGCGCGCGTCCGGGTGAACCGAGTCCACGACGCGGAAGTCCCAGAACGGGTTCAGGCGGATTCCGACGACGCCGGCGTTGCGCAGGATCCGGCCGATGCGGTGCCGGCCGGGGTCCGAGCGGCGGGTGACGAGGCGGAACAGCCCCATGAACGGCGCCCAGAGAAGAATGATGACGACGTTGGCGAACCACCAGAAATACGAAAGCGGCACCGCGAAGGGGCTCAGCTCGTAGATTCGCCGGCGCCGGTCTTCCACCGGGGGGCGATTCTATCCGCTGCGCGAGGGCGGTCCCGAAACGTCGCCGCGACTCGGGCCGTATAGTCAGCGAGTCCATGCGCGGCTGGCGTCGGTTTCCCGCCCTGTATCTCCTGGCGCTCTTCCTGGGAGCGGCGGCCGCCCCTCACCACCATCTCGATCCGATCGCGGACCTGCTGTCCGACCGGCCCAGCAATTCCGGCACGTTGACCCTGATCCCGGGCCCCGGCAGCCTCGAGACCGGCCTCTACCCCGGGCTGCTCGTGCAGGACGAGTCGTGCTTCGCCTGCTTTCCGCACGACTTCGTCACGTCGCCGGCGATCCTTCTCTTCCTGACGCCGCCACTCCGGCTCTCCGCGCACCACGCCGGTCCGTTTCCCCGTGCCGCGCCGGCGCTCCTCGCCTCGGGGACCAGCTCCCGCGCCCCTCCGTCCGCCTCCTGACCCTCCGTGTTTTCTCGTCGAGAACGCCCGGCGGCGCCGCCGGGGACGGTTTCGTCATGAGGAGAAATGCCGTTGCGCATCCACCAATGGATCTCCAGGCCGAGCGTCGTCGCGACCCTTCGCGCGGCGATCGGCGATTCGATCAGACGCGACGCCCGGGTCCTCGCCGCGGCGGCGGCCCTCGGCGGCCTCTCGGCGATCGCGGGGGCGCAGGCGCCCATCCCGAACGTGGCCGGCCCCTGGCAGGCGAGCGCCTTCGGAGGCGGCTGGAATTCCCTGACCGCTCCTTACCTCTACAAGACCGCGGCAGCGTCGGCCGAAGTCGGGTTCGGAAACGCCGCCGCCTTCGGCCTGAGCTTCGGCCGCGACGCGAGCCGGCTGCTCGGTTTCGAGATCTCCTGGCTCCAAACGAGCCCGGCACAGCAGTACACGACGTTCCCCCCGACCCCGATCCGGAACGTGACCGTGAACGTCATCGAGCTCGAGAGCCTCTGGTATTTCGCGCGCGGCTCGTTTCAGCCGTACGCGATCTTCGGCCTGGGAGGCGCCACCACCGGGCAGTCCTTCGGGGGAGCGAACCTCGCCGTCGCTGCGGGCCTCGGCGCCAGGGCGTTCCTCGACCGCCGCTTCGCGGTCCGAGCGGACATCCGGCTCGACGAGATGTACGGAAACGTCGGGAAAGCCGGCGACGCCGCGTTCTGCGACTCGGCGGGCTGCTACTTCTACCGGGCGAGCTGGTACTCGAGCCTGATCGTCACGGGGGGGGTGACGTACGCGTTTTGAGCCGTCCGGCTCAGACGAACGCCTCGTCCACGTAGCACCAGCGCCAGTCTTCTCCGGGCTCGAGGGAGCGCACGATGGGATGTTTCGTCGCCCGGAAGTGAGCGCTCGCGTGCTTGTTTTTCGACGAGTCGCAGCACCCCACGTGGCCGCACGACAGGCACAGGCGCAGGTGAACCCAGCGGTCGCCCATTTTCAGGCATTCTTCGCAGCCCTTCGCGCTCGGCGTGACGTCTCGGATCTGTTTCAGGTGGGGGTCTTCATCGGCCATGGCCGTCTCCGTCTCCATTCTTTTCGCCTAGTGGCACTTCTCGCTGCCGCTGTCGTGGAACGTGCCGCCCTCGACCGGAATGAACTCCCAGTCGTAGCTCCCCGGATGGAGCGTCAGCTTCAGGACTCCGAAGGTCTCGTTGTTCCTGACCTCGCTTCCGGTGCGGGTCGCGGCCCAGGGGTAGAGCTCGCGTCCCCCGGTGCCGGCGACGATCTGCCGGACACCGTGCTCGCGGTCGACCCGGCCGCCGGCGTCCATCGGAGCGAACCGCTCGTAGTCGTGGTCGTGGCCCGAAAGGACGAGCTCGGCATGCGCGTCGTAGAGAACCTGCCAGAGGTCCCGCATGCCGGGATCGTCTCCATGCTCCCTCCCGGAGGAGAAACGCGGGTGGTGCCACATGGCGAGCGTGCACGGCGCGGGATGAGCCGCGAGATCCTCGCGCAGCCACTCGACCTGGGGCGAGCCGATCTTGCAGCCCGCGACCTGGGCGCAGTTGCTGTTGACGACCACGACGTGCCACGCGCCGACGTCATAGCTGTAGTAGCCCTTCGTCCGGTCTCCCGCCGCCGCGCCGAAATAGTCGAAGTAGCCGTTCGCGAAGGCGGTCCGGTAGTCGTGGTTGCCGACGACCGGCCGCGTCCGGCCCCGGTGCCGTCCCCAGGTCGGACCGTAGCAGTCGGCGAACTCCCGCGGCGTGCCGCTGAGGTACGCGTTGTCTCCCAGCGTGAAGACCGTGCCGGGGATCTGATCGAGGAGGGCCGCCGTCTTGGCCGCACCGGAGAGCGTCTTGCAGTCGGCGATGTCTCCGGCGCCGACGAGCACCGGGTCCTCGGCCGCGGCGGCCGCCCCGGCGATCGCGAGCATCAGAATCGCCATTCGGATTCGCATGGGGACGGATAGGATACCCCGCACGGGAGGATTCATGAGATCGCGCGTCGCCATGGCGGGTCTTGCCCTGCTTCTGGGAGCCGCGCCGGCCGCGTGGCCGCAACAGCCGGTGCCCGGGCTGCCCGATCCCTACGGGTTGCTCGAGCTCAAGGACTTCAGCGCGCATCGGTCCTCGTCGAACAACCCCGACTGGAACTCGAACGACGACAGCAAGCGTCCGATCCCCGGCGAGACGACGGTCCTCGCGGACCTGGCCGGACCCGGCGTCGTGACGCACATGTGGGTGACGATCGCGGACAACGAATACGGCTGGCCGAGGCTTCTGCGCCTGCGCGTCTATTACGACGGAAGCGCGACGCCGAGCGTCGATGCTCCGGTCGGCGACTTCTTCGCGGTCGGCCACGGCTTCGAGGCGAAGGTCAAGTCGCTGATGGTCGTCGACAGCTCCGATGGACGGGCCCGCAACAGCTACTGGCCGATGCCGTTCCAGAAGTCGTGCCGCGTCACGATCACCAACGAGGGACGCCGGCGCGTCGCCAATCTCTATTACCACGTGGACTGGGAGAAGCTCCCGTCGCTTCCGGCGCACACGCCGTACTTCCACGCGCGCTACCGGCAGGCCCTTCCGGCGCCGGCCGACGGCAAGCCCTACGAGTTCCTGAAGGTGACCGGGAGGGGGCACTACGTCGGCACCGTGATGTCGGTCGTGCAGGCCGAGGCCGGATGGTTCGGAGAGGGCGACGACCACTTCTACGTCGACGGCGAGAAGTACCCCTCGATCGAAGGCACGGGGAGCGAGGACTACTTCAACGACGCCTGGGGCCTTCACGTCAACGACGCGCCGTATTACGGCGTGACGGTCGCCGAGGGCACGGGGCTCGGCTCGCGCATGACGGCCTACCGCTGGCATCTCCCGGATCCCGTGCCGTTCCAGAAGTCGCTGATGGTCGAGATCGAGCACAAGGGCTGGACCTTCAACGCCGACGGCTCGGTGAAGTCCGGCTTCGGAGACCGCGTGGACCTGATGTCCAGTGTCGCGTACTGGTACCAGGACGGCATCGCCCTCGACCAGCCGCCCGTGCCCTACGGACCGGCGCGTCTGCCGCAGGGCAACGCGCTCCAGATCGAGGTCGAGAATTCGCTGCCGCAGATCCAGGCCGAAAAGGGGAAGGTCTCGGTCTTTCCGGACCTCTTCTGGTCCAAGGACGTCGTGGTCTTCGAGGGCGAGGGCGCCGGCTCGAAGGTCACGATTCCCTTCGACGTGCCGGAGAACGGCGACTACGAGCTCTATGCGCAGATGGCCTCGGGCTCCGACTACGGCGTGTACACGGTTCTGCTCGACGGCAAGCCTCCGACCTCGCCCGTGCTCGAGCACGAGCCGGGCGCGGACGTGCGGCCCCAGACCCAGTACGACGGCTACGCGTACGAGACCTACGTCGGCAACGACTTCCAGATCGGCTGGCCGCGACTGACGAAGGGCCGCCACACGCTGACGTTCGTCTGCGTCGGCAAGCGCGAGGATTCGAGCGGCTACACGCTCGGCGTGGACGACATCGTGCTCGCGAAGACCGGGGCCGCCGCCTGGGCCGCGGCCGCAAACGCGAAGGAGCCGAAGAATCCCACGGGCAGCGTGACGGATCTCGCGGCCGCCCTCTCGGACCCCGATGGCACCACGCGGGGTCTCGCCGCGATGGCGCTCAAGGATCGCGGCCCCGCGGCGCTGCCGGCCCTTCCCGCTCTCGAGAAGGCGCTGAGGGATCCGGATCCGAACGTCCGCCTGATGGCGGGCAATGCGATCGCCGCGATCGGCAAGGGCGCGGCTCCCGCGGTGCCGGCCCTCATGGCGGCCTGCTCCGTGAAGGACGAGCAGATCCACGTCCTGCGCGCGTGCGCCTCGGCGCTCGGCGCGATCGGCAGGCCGGCCGCGACGCCGGCGCTGCCTCTCCTGAAGAAGCTCGCGGAGCACCCGCGCATCCGCTGGGCGGCGGAGGCGGCGATCAAGCAGATCGAGTAGGGAATTGGTTGACCGGGCGCGCCGCCTGCCCTAGGCTCACTGCAGGATGACGCTTCCTCGCGGGCTCGGGCGCCGCTTCGCGGCCGGGATCCTGCTCCTCGGAGTGCTGGCGGCCGCAGGGCTGCACCACCACGAGGATCTGGCCGGCCCCGTTGCCGGAGGGTCCCTCGAGCGCGTTCTCTCGAGCCACAGCCCGCTCTCGCGCGCCGCGCACTGGCACTCCGGCGTCCGCGTCAAGGACGATCCGTGCCTCGCCTGCCAGAGCCAGCGCTCCGTGGGCGCCGCGCCCGAACTGTGCCGCGAGGCTCCGCTCGCCCTCGCCTATTTCCGCGCCACCCTCTCGGCGCTCTCGCCGGTCTCCTGTGGAGTCCGATCCCACGGCTCCCGAGCCCCTCCCGCTCTCCTCTAGTCCTCCGAAGAAACATTCACGGGCGGGCTCGCCTTTTCGAAGGCGGCGGCGCACGGCGCCGGGCCCCGCCCTTTCGAGGGGAGCAATTCATGGCGACTCGATCTCTGCGCCTCGTTCTCGTTACCGCTCTCGCGACCGCCGCGCTGGTCCTCTTCGCACCGTACGTCCGGGCAGTCAACGCGGGCACCGTCAAAGGCACGGTCCTCGGGCCGGACGGAAAACCGATGGCCGCGGTCCTCGTGCTCCTGCGCAACGACATTTCCGGCTTCAAGGCGGAGACGACGACCGGCCGCGACGGCGCCTTCCTCTTCTTCAACGTCCCCTACAACCCCTACGAAGTCCACATCGACACCCAGGGCTTCGCTCCGGTCCACAAGGCCGTCGACGTGCGCACCGCGATTCCCGTCGTGCTGGACATCCGGCTCGACATCCCCGCGGTCCAGGAGTCGGTCAGCGTCATGGCCGAGCCCACGATCGCCCAGCTCGAGACCGATTCGACCACCTCGCACGTCGACATCGACAAGTCCTACATCCAGCGCGCGCCCGCGGCCGTGCCGATGCGGGCCATGGAGGAGATCGTCACCTCGACGCCGGGCTTCGCCATGGACGAGAACGGCCGCTACCACTTCCAGGGCGCGCACAGCCAGAGCGAGTACGTCATCGATGGCCAGACGATCGCGGACCAGACGGGCGTGACGTTTTCGAACTCGATCGACCCGGGAATCGCGCAGGCGCTCGAGGTCATCTACGGAAACGTACCGGCGGAGTACGGCGAGAAGATCGGCGCCGTCATCAACATGACCACGAAGTCCGGCCTCGGCTCCCCGTTCAAGGGGACGGCCAACGGCACGTACGGGACCTTCGACACCTACCAGGGAGGGGTTTCGGCCGGCGGCGGCTCGGACACGCTGGGGTGGTTCGCCTCGTTCAACGCCGCGGGCTCCGACTACTTCACGGATCCGGTGAATTTCGACAACTTCCACAACGACGGCAACACGCAGCGCGGCTTCGTGCGCCTCGATTCCGCCTCGCCGGACCACACCGACGCTTTCCGCCTGACGGCGCTTCTCGGCCGGACCGACCGGGACGTCACCAACACCTTCACGCAGGAGGACTCCGGCCAGGCGCAGCGGGTCGAGACCTACGACCAGAACTACAACCTCGGGTGGCAGAAGATCGTCTCGGCGTCGGGGATCATCGACGCGACGGCCTTCGCGCGCCTGGCGCGGTTCACGCTCTATCCGTCCGCGGGCGACACGCCCGTCACGGCCGATTCGAATCGCTCCCTCGACAATTTCGGCATCGCCGCCTCGTACACCCAGACCGTCGGGATCCACACCTTCAAGGCGGGGGGCACATTCAAGGCCTATCCGATGACGGAGTTCTTCCGCTTCGGGATCACGGATCCGGCCTTCAACGACCCCTCGTCGCCCGACTACAACCCGAACCTCGCGCCCTACGACCTGACGCGGGGCGGGCACCCGTTCGTCTTCTCCGACTCGAGCACCAACAAGTACTACGCGGTGTACCTGCAGGACCAGATCCAGTGGAAGAACCTGACCGCCAACATCGGCGTCCGGTACGAGAACAACAACCTGCCCTCGACGAACGTGCAGTGGTCGCCGCGGCTCGGCCTCGCGTACTACCTGCCCGCGACCGGGACCGTCTTTCGGGCCACCTACAGCCGGATCCTGTACACGCCGGAGTTCGAGAACATCCTGCTGAGCAGCTCCGCGGCGGCCGCCGCGCTCGTGCCGCCGATCGTCCAGGAATCGCGGGCGCTCGGCGGAGGTGAGCTCAACGTCCAGTCCGAGCGTCAGAATGCCGAGACGGTCGGCTTCCAGCAGGCCCTCGGTTCCAAGGTGCGGCTCGACGTCGATTTCTGGTGGAGGGACACGAAGAATGCCGGAGACCAGGACCAGTTCCTGAACACCGGGATCGTGTTCCCGCTCTCGTTCCAGAGCGGCAAGTACAACGGCTGGGACGCGCGGCTCGACCTCGCGCCGACGGCGGGCTTTCGCGGCTTCGTCTCCGCCGGACACGTCCATGCCGAGTACGTGCCGCCGTTCACGGGAGGGCTGTTCCTCGACGCCTCGGACCTCGACACCATCACGAGCGGACCGTTTCTCATCGACCACGATCAGAAACTCCAGATCCAGGCCGGCCTCTACTACGAGCTCCTGAACACGGGGCTCTGGCTCGGCTCGAACGTTCGGTACGACTCGGGCCTCGTGACCGATGCCAGCCCGGCCGACCTCATCGAGGACCCCGACAATGCCTTCGCGATTCCCTACATCGACGCGAACCACGCCAATACGGGGCTCGACCCCAACCGCATCAAGGCGAGGACGACCGTCGACTTCCAGGTGGGCTACGACCTCCAGAAGATCGCGATTCCCGTGCAGTTCCAGTTCATGGTCTTGAACGCCACCAACGTCATGGGCCTCTACAACATCCTCTCGACGTTCGGAGGGACTCACGTCATTCCGCCGAGGCGGTTCGTGGGACAGGCGGTCGTGCACTTCTAGCTCCTCATGCCGCGCTCGAGGCGCCGTCGCCCGGTGGAGGCCGGGCGACGGAGCGGGCTCCTGGACGTCCTGCCACCGCTGCGGTGGTGGTGGACCGTCCCGGGGCTCGTCCTGTTCCTCATCGTGTTTGCTCGGGCTCGCGAGCATGGCCGGGAGTCCGAGATGGTGGAGGGCTTTCCTGCGGACGACATCGCGGCGGCGAAGCTCCGGATCATGCCCTACAGGCAGTCCGGGTTGATCTTTTCCTGGGACGATCGGGGAGGTACGGTCTTCCTCGACGGCTCGATGTGGGAGGCGCTTCCGAAGAGGACGCAGCGAGATCTGGGCCAGGCGATGGCCGTGTCCAGGGACGCGCGAGTCGTGCGCCTGCGGGACGGCAGGACGCATGCGCTGATCGCGACCTGCACGGCAGCGGGCCGATGCCGCGATGCCGGAGGCGAGGACCAACCCGAGCCCGGCGCCGCCCGGTAAGGCGCTCGCCTCGTCGCGAGCCTACCGAACTCCGGTCATCAGCTCGAGCTCGCCGAGGATGCGGCGGGCGGCGAGCAGCTCACGCAGCGTCTTGCCTTCGACGAGCTCCATGGGCGATGTAGAGAGCACCGTCAGCCTCGCCGATGTCGTAGGCGGTCAGGATGTTCGGGTGATTCAGGCCGGAGGCGGAGCGCGCCTCCTGCTCGAAGCGCTGGCCGCGACCGGGGTCGTCGGCGACGGACGAAGGCAGGACCTTGACCGCAATCTCGCGCCCCAGCTTCGCGTCGCGGGCCGGGTAGACCTCGCCCATCCCTCCGGCGCCCAGAGGCGAGAGGATCTCGTAGGGGCCGAGGCGCGATCCGGGCGAGACGGTCATCCCTTCACTTCAGCCCGGTCGCGAGGTAAAGGTCGTCGAGGCTGCGGCGATAGGAATAGACGTAGGAACCGGTCTCCCAGGAAATGAGGATCGGTCCGACCTGCGCGATGCCCGAGGGATCGGGAGGCCGGATCTCCTTCCACAACTTGCGGGAGCCCGTCTCCACGTCGAAGAGCTCGACACGCAGAGGGGCCTCCGCCGGTTTGTACACGACGACGGCGCTGCCGTCCGGCGACCATTCCACCGGGATCTCTTCCGGATCGAGCCCGGGCAAGGGACGCCGCTCGCCCGGCTCCAGAGGATAGAGGCCATAGCGCCGGTCCGGACCGAGGGCCACGACCCACCGGCCGTCGGGGGAAGGAGTCGAAAAAGCGAAGCTGACTCCTTCCGGTGTGATGGCGCGCGGCTTGCCGCTCGCGACGTCCTGCACCCAGAGACGTGAACGGCGTCCGGGCTCGTTGCCGGAGATCAGGATGCGGCTCGCGTTCGGGATCCAGGATACGGCCTGCACGTTGAGGCCCGTCGGACTCAGATCCTTCTGTTCTCCCGGCCCGGTCGGGAGGAGGCTCAGTTGTCCTTTCGCCGGGTCCCGGCTGGCGAGAGCCCAGCGTCCATCGGGAGACAGAGAGAACGTGTAGCCGTCGCCGAGTCGGACGGCGGGCGATCCGTCGAGCTTTCGAAGATACACGCCGGGCGGCTGGATGTTCTGCTCCATGAAGAGCAGCGTCTTGCCGTCTCGGGTGAGATCGATGGGGAAGGACCAGTCGAACCAGGTCAGATTGCGCTCCACGCCGTCGTGGCCCGAAACGGCGACGATCTCCCGGCGGGAGATGTTGGACTGGAAGAGCACGCGGCCATCCCGGCCGATGTCGGCGAGGTTCACCCCCGGAGAGTTCCAGGCCTGCCGAGTCTTGCCGGACAGGGTCGTCGCCAGGATGCCGTCGTCACCTCCGGTGGACCAGATCTCGTCGCTCCCGAGAGACCAGGCGAGGCCCCTCTGGGCATTTGGTCCGATGAAGAGCAGCTTCCCCGACACGTCGACGACCTTGACGTTGCCGTTGTTGTCCCCCTTCTGGGGATGGTCGACGAACGCGATCGACCGTCCATCCGGAGAAACCCGCACGTTGCTGATCCAGCCGGCGGCTTCGAAGAGAACCTTCCCGATCGGGTACTCGAGGCGGCAGGTGTTGCCGGCGAGGCGCACGACCGCGAGAGTCTTGCCGTCGGGCGACCAGTCGGCGTCTTCGACGTCTTCGAGCACTTCTCGGGGCGCGCCGCCGGCGAGCGGGACACGCGCGAGCGTTCCGGCGGCCTCGAAGCCGAACAAATGCCGGCGGTCGAGAGAGAGAGCCAGCTCGCCCTGCGACGAGACGGCGAGGAGATCGGCGCCGGCGAGGCCGAGGGATCGCGACTCGGTGCTGTCGGCGCGTGTCGAGAAGATCTCCACGGGTCGGCCTTCCCACGCCGCGCTGTAGATGATCGTCTGGCCGTCCGGTGCGAAGCGCGCGCAGTGGATCGAGCCGCGGGCGTACGTCAGACGCTGAAGCTTCAGCGGCGCATGGGCGCCGCCGGCGAGACTGCGCGCCAGAAAGCCGAGGCCGGCTCCGAGGAGGAGAGTGGCGGCGGCGAGAGCGAGCCTTCCGCGGCGCTTCGTTCGAGCGGGCTCGGCCGGGAGCGCTCCCGAGGCGGAGGTTTCGGTGAGGTGATCGCGGACGCTTTTCAGGTCTCGCGCGAGGTCCCTGGTCGAGGCGTAGCGCTCCTCGGGGTCCTTGGCGAGGAGGCGCTCGACGATCCAGCGCACGGGAGCCGGGGCCTTCGGCGCGGCCTGGGACAGGGGCTCGGGCTCCTCGCGGATGATCGCGACGAGCGTCTCGGCGCCGGTCTTTCTCTGGAAGGCCCGGTGGCCCGTGGCCATCTCGTAGACGATCGCGCCGAAGGAGAACTGGTCCGAGCGGTAGTCCACGGGCTGGCCGCTGGCCTGCTCGGGAGACATGTAGCCGGCGGTGCCCATGACGGTGCCCGGCTGCGTCGGCGCGGCGATCGCGGTGGGAAGGACCGATGCGTCCTGAGCCGGAGTCTCGGTCAGCTTGGCGAGGCCGAAGTCGAGGATCTTGACGTAGCCGTCCTTCGAGACCATGACGTTCTCGGGCTTGAGGTCGCGATGGACGATGCCGGCGGAGTGGGCCTTGGCGAGGCCCTCGGCGATCTGGACGGAGAGGTCCAGGAGTCTCTTCGTCGGCAGCGGCTCTCCGGAGGCGACGAGCTCGCGCAGGGTCTTTCCTTCGACGAGCTCCATGGCGATGTAGAGCGCGCCGTCGGCCTCGCCGATGTCGTAGACGGTCAGGATGTTCGGGTGGTTCAACGCTGAGGCCGCGCGGGCCTCCTGCTCGAAGCGAGCGCGCCGGTCGCCATCCGAGGCGACGGCGGCCGGAAGCACCTTGACCGCGATCTCGCGCCCGAGCTTCGCGTCCTTCGCCCGGTAGACCTCGCCCATCCCGCCCGCCCCGAGCGGGGCCTGGATCTCGTACGGTCCCAGACGGGAGCCGACATGGGCGGTCATGTCAGCGACTCATCGTGAGACGTTGGCGATTTTCCGGGCGGCGGCATGAAGAGTGATGGGATTCTATGCTTGGAGAACGCGTGATCGGACAGAAGCTCTCCCACTATCTCGTGGAGAGGCGCCTCGGCGCCGGCGGCATGGGCGAGGTGTTTCTCGCGCGTGACCTGGCTCTCGGAAGGCGGGCGGCGGTGAAGGTCATCGCCCGGCCACTCTCCGCGGATCTGCGGTCGCGCCTCGCCCGGGAGGCGGAAGCCTGCGCGCGTCTCGAGCATCCGGCGATCGCGACGTTCTACGAGGCGGGCGATGCCGACGGGATCGCCTTCCTCGCGATGGAGTTCGTCACCGGGGAGACCCTGAGAGACCGGCTGCGGCGAGGACCGCTTCCCCTTTCCGAAGCTCTCGTCGTCGCGAGCTGCCTGCTCGAGGCGCTCAACCATGCGCACGCCGCCGGCGTATTGCATCGGGACATCAAACCCGAAAACGTCATGTGGACGGGCGACCTGCTGGCGAAGCTGCTCGACTTCGGGATCGCGCGTCTCGTGGGCTCCGGCGAAACCGAAAGCGAAGCGGCGACGGCGACCGCGCTCACCGAAGTCGGCTCCGTGGTCGGAACGGTCGGGTACATGTCCCCCGAGCAGCTCCGGGGCGAGCCGCTCGACGAGCGGTCGGATCTCTTCTCGCTCGGCGCCGTGCTCTTCGAGGCCCTTTCGGGGCGGCCCGCCTTTCCCGGGGCCACCGCGGCCGAGCGCATCGCGGCGGTTCTGCAGGGCGATCCGCCGCCCCTGTCCGCCGAGGCGGTGGCGCCGGAAATCCGCGCCGTCCTCGCCCGCGCGCTCGCACGGGACGCCGCGCGGCGCTATTCGTCTGCGGCGGAGTTTCTCGCCGACCTGCGCGCCGCCGCGTCCGGCGAGTTCGTCGCGCCGCTGCCCGAGACGCTCGCCGTGCTCGACTTCGAGAACCTCTCGAAGAACCCGGACGACGACTGGATCGGCAGCGGCATCGCGGAGAGCCTCTCCGCCGATCTCTCTCGCGTCGACGGACTGACGGTCGCCCCGCGCGGCAAGGTGCTCGCGCTGCGCGCGGCGCCGGCGTCGAACGACCGCGACGCCGATGCGCTGAGGCTGGCGAGGCTGCTCGCATGCCGCTGGGTGCTCTCGGGCGCGTACCAGAGAGTCGGTCCCCGGCTGCGCGTGACCTCGCGGCTGGCCGACGCGACGACCGGACAGGGCGTCTCGTCCGAGAAGCTCGACGGCACGCTCGAGGAGATCTTCCGGATTCAGGACGACCTCGCGGCATCGATCGCCCCGCGCTTCCGCGCGAGCGCGGCGTCGACTCCGCCTCCTCGTTCGCGGAAGGTGAATGCGTTCGAAAGCCACGCGCGCGGCCGGCGGCTATTTCTGCGCCTTTCGAAGGGTTCCTTCGACGAGGCGCGAGCGGCTTATGAAGAAGCGATCGCCGCCGAGGCGAGCCACGCTCCGGCGCTGGCGGGACTCGCGGCCGTCCATGCGATGCGCTTCACCTTCACGACCGATCCGGCCGACCTCGACGCCGCGTCCGGCTACGCGCGCCGCGCCATCGCCGCCGCTCCGGACCTCGGCGAGCCTCGCGTGTGGCTCGGCTACGCGCTCATGCGACAGGGCAAGTTCGAGGAGGCCCTCGAGCAGGAGCTTCGCGCCGGAGAGCTCGAACCGTCGAACCCCTACGCGGGGTACTTCGGCGCGTGTGTCCAGGCGTTCCGCGGCCGGCCCTCCGAGGCCCGCCCCTTGTATCAGCGCGCCCTGGAGATCGAACCGCGGCACGGCTGGGCATGGATGGGCCTGGGGTGGGCCCATTACGAGCTCGGCTCGGGCGACCAGGCGTTGTGGTGCCTCGAGAAGGCGGCCGCGCTCGAGCGGCTCGGAGGGCCCCACGCCACGGTTGGCTCGAGCGGCTACGCGGGAGAGTGCCTGCGGCGTCTCGGCCGACTCGACGAGGCGCGGCTCCGCTGCCTGGAGGGTCTGGAGGCGGTGGAGAGATCCGACAGCATGTATCGCGACTCCTTCCGGGGCATCGCTCTCTGCGCTCTCGGGCGCACCGCCCTCGATCAGGGCGACCGCGAAGCGGCCCGCGCGAGCTTCGGGCAGGCGCTCGCTCACCTGAAGGGACGGCCGCGCGGGCTCGGCGGGGGTCAGCTGGCCGTCCAGGCCCTCGCGGGAATGGCGCGAGCCGGAGCCGACTCGGAAAACCTGGAGGAAGCGTTCGAGCTCTTCCGGACGCGTCGCGGATTCGACTTCTCGATCCTCTGGACGTGCACGGACGACGTCAGCCTTCTCGAGCTCGCCCGCGCGGCGGCGGTCCTCGGACGGCCCGATGCGGACGAATGGCTCGGACGCGCCCGCGACGCGGGCTCCGTCGAGGCCCGCGCGCCCGCCGGCCGGTACTAGGGCAGCAGTCTCTCGGCCAGGCGCGCTGCGTGCTGGCGCAGCTCCGGGACCGCGGTCGCCTCCCAGTAGTCCGCCTTGAGCAGCGGACCGACGCAGTACAGGACGCGCGAGGGGCGGCCCGATGCGTCGAGCAGCGCGCCGTCCGCGGCTGTCTCGATGCCGAGGCCGAAGGGGTCCGGCCGGAGAAGCTTGCGCGAGAGAAGCGCGTCGAGCAGCGGATCGCCGATGCGGCGGACGTCGGAGCATGGTCCCGAGCAGTTGACGATCCGGTCCACGTGGACCCGCACCGTCTCGGACGCGCCGCGCGGTCGGATCGTGGCCTCGACCTCGTGGGCGACCGAGCGGTAGCCCAGGATCCGTCCCGCGCGCACGGACAGATCTCCCGACACGAGCATCTTCTCGATCGCCTGCGCCGTGACCGGGGCGGCGCGATGCCGGTGGACGTCCCACCAGGGGCGCAGGTGGCGCAGGAAGCGCCCGCGCTCCTCGGCGGTCAACCCCGCCCAGAGGGAGGCCGTGACCGGGCGCATCGCTCCGATGACCTCGCGCCAGTCGCCGCCCGTCGCCGCGCGGGCGGCGATGTGCCGCCGGATGAGCTTCGCGTATCGCGCGACGGTCCGCGGCGGACGGTCGAGCCCGGGCGGCATCGCATCGGCTCCTGCGGACGGGGCGGCCGTCCGATGCTCGCGCGGCAGGAGGCCGTGCCGTGACACGGCGAAGAGAGGCAGGCGCGCGCCCCGCCGGGCGAGATCGAGCGCGATGTCCATCATGGTCAGTCCGGTCCCGAGCATCAGGACGGATTCGCCGGGACGCACCACGTCCAGCGCTCCCCGGATCCACGGGTCGCGGACGTACCGATCGGTTTCGTAGATCTCGGTGCCCACGGCCGCCGGGTTCGCGGGCGAGTAGTTGCCGAGGGCGAGCACGACGCGGTCGGCGACGATGCGGGCTCCGGCGAAGACGACCTCCGCCGATTCGCCGTCCGGTCTCGGCTCGACGTCGCGCGCGACGGCCACGAGGCGCTCGAGGCGGGCGGTCCGCG
Organism: uncultured Acidobacteriota bacterium; assembly: GCA_963736455.1. GTDB lineage: Bacteria > Acidobacteriota > Thermoanaerobaculia > UBA5066 > Gp7-AA6 > DAHUXD01. Next base: position 1,614,709 of record CAVTON010000001.1, on the reverse strand, counting down.
GGGAGCCATGTTCGGCTTCCCGCAGCAGCGCCTCCAGGTATTCGCCGTACAGCCGCCGCGAGACGAAGGTCTCGTCGCGGATCGACTCGTCGCGGCTGCGCGCCCAGCGGACGAAGTGGTCACGATCGTCGGGAAGCGCGCTCATTCCGCCGGCCGGCACGTTCAGGACGTGGGCCTCGATCGGCGTTCCGTAGGCCACGCCGCGGCCCATCGGTCCGAACCGGTTGATGAGCAGGATTCGCGCCGGACGGCCGCGGCGCAGCAGCTGCGCGACCGTCGCCGTGCCGCTGAAGCCTCCGCCGATCACGGCGATGGTGGGGGCGTGGCGGCTCATTCGCGCGCCGAGAATATCAGGGCGAGTCGCACGGGGCGTGATGCGCGGGCGCCGGACGCGCTCGCGTGGCGGCCCCGGCGTGCGCCGTGCATAATTGCCGTTTCCATGACCACGCGGCCGGACGGCTCTTCTCAGCGCGAGCGGGCCGAGGCGCTCCAGGAGCACCTCGCCGAACACATCCTCGTGCTCGACGGGGCGACGGGGACCTGGCTCCAGAGCGAGAACCTGTCGGCGGCCGACTTCGGCGGCCCGGAGCTCGAGGGCTGCAACGAGAACCTGGTCCGGACGCGGCCGGACGTGGTGCGGCGGATGCACGTGGACTACTTCGCGGCCGGCGCCGACATGGTCGAGACCAACACGTTCGGCGGCACGCCGCTGGTCCTCGCGGAGTACGGGCTCGCGGATCGGACGATCGAGATCAACCGGCGCGCGGCCGAGCTCGCGCGCGAGGCGGCGGCGGAAGCGTCCGCGACCGGGCGGCTGCGCTTCGTCGCGGGCTCCATGGGACCGACGACGAAGGCGATGACGGTGACGGGCGGCGTGACGTTCGACGAGATGATCGTCCACTACCGCACCCAGGCCATCGGCCTTCTCTCGGGCGGCGCCGACGTCCTGCTCCTTGAGACGACCCAGGACACGCGCAACCTCAAGGCCGGGTTGATCGGCGTCGAGCAGGCGTTCGCGGAGGTCGGATGGCGAGCGCCGATCATGGCGTCGGTGACGATCGAGCCGATGGGCACGATGCTCGCGGGACAGGACGTCGAGGCGCTCTACGCCTCGATCATGCACGCGCCTCTGCTCTCGGTCGGACTCAACTGCGCGACGGGGCCCGAGTTCATGACGGACCATCTGCGCAGCCTGTCGGCGCTCGCGAAGACGCGGACGTCGTGTTATCCGAACGCGGGTCTGCCGGACGCCGACGGCAAGTACGGAGAGACGCCGCAGTCGCTGTCGCGCGAGCTCGAACGGTTCATGGTCGAGGGCTGGGTGAACATCGTGGGGGGCTGCTGCGGGACGACGCCGGCGCACATTCGCGCGCTCGCGGCGGCAGCCGAAGGCAAGAAGCCCCGGCGGCCCGCCATTCACACGAAGACCCTCGTGTCGGGAATCGAGGTCCTCGAGGTCGACGTGGACAACCGGCCGGTCCTCGTCGGCGAGCGCACGAACGTCCTCGGCAGCCGGAAGTTCAAGCGCCTGGTGGCGGAGGGGCAGTTCGAGGCCGCGGCCGAGATCGCCCGTGCGCAGGTCAAGAACGCCGCGCAGGTCATCGACGTCTGTCTCCAGGACCCCGACCGCGACGAGGCCGCCGACGTGAACGCGTTTCTGGAGCGGGCGACGAAGATGGTCAAGGTTCCGCTGATGCTCGACTCGACGGACGCGCGCGTTCTCGAGCTCGGGTTGAAGTGGAGCCAGGGCAAGTCCATCCTGAACTCGATCAACCTCGAGGACGGAGAGGAGCGCTTCAAGACGGTCGTGCCGCTGGCGCAGCGCTACGGCGCCGCCCTCGTCGTCGGAACGATCGACGAAGATCCCGAGAACGGCATGGCCGTCACGCGCCAGCGCAAGCTCGAGGTCGCGCGGCGCAGCTACACGCTGCTGACCGAGAAGTACGGAATCCCCGCGGAAGACATCCTGTTCGATCCGCTCGTCTTCCCGTGCGGCACGGGCGACGCGAAGTACGTGGGAAGCGCCGAGGAGACGATCGAGGGCATCCGTCTGATCAAGGCCGCCTTCCCCGAGGCCAAGACGATCCTCGGGATCTCCAACGTGTCGTTCGGCCTTCCGGAGGCGGGCCGCGAGGTCCTGAACTCGGTGTTTCTCTACCATTCCACGCGGGCGGGCCTCGACCTCGCCATCGTCAACTCCGAGAAGATCGTCCGTTATCCGTCGATTTCGGACGAGGAGAAGAAGCTGGCGGAGGACCTCCTCTACAACCGGGGCCCGGATCCGGTGGCCGCGTTCGCGGAGCACTTCAAGGCGAAGGGATCGGCGCCGAAGACGAAGGCCGCGCGGGCCGGGACGCCTCTCGAGCGTCTGCCGCGCTACATCCTGGAGGGCTCGAAGGAGGGGCTCGTCGAGGATCTCGAGGCCGTGCGCACGGGCGGCATGGCGCCCCTGGAGATCATCAACGGGCCGCTCATGGAGGGGATGCGCGAGGTCGGACGCCTCTTCAACGCCAACGAGCTGATCGTGGCGGAGGTCCTCCAGTCGGCGGAGGCGATGAAGGCCGCCGTGAGCCATCTCGAGGCGTTCATGGAAAAGAAGGGCGGCTCGCGCAAGGGCAAGGTCCTGCTCGCGACCGTCAAGGGCGACGTGCACGACATCGGGAAGAACCTCGTCGAGATCATTCTCTCGAACAACGGCTACGAGGTCGTCAATCTCGGCATCAAGGTCCCGCCCGAGCGGCTGGTCGAGGCCTTCGGCGTGCACCGGCCGGACCTGATCGGCCTCTCGGGACTCCTGGTCAAGAGCGCGCAACAGATGGTGACGACGGCGCAGGACCTGACCTCCGCCGGCGTCTCTCCGCCGATGCTCGTCGGCGGCGCCGCCCTGTCGCAGAAGTTCACCGACCACCGGATCGCGCCGGCGTACGGCGGCCTCGTGGCCTACGCGGAAGACGCGATGCGCGGGCTCGCGCTGGCCGACCGCATCCTCTCGGGCGAGGGAGCCCGCATCGAGCTCGCCGCCGAGGCCGACCGCAGGCGCAGCGCGCTGGCGGCCGCGGCGCGCCCCGAAGAGGAAGCACCGCTCGCCGCCCCGGCGGTGCGGAGTCCCGAGGTCGTTCTCGCCGATCCGCTGCCTCCGCCCGATTCGGCGGAGCACGTTCTCGGCGAGCTCGATCTTCGGGAGATCTGGGGGTACCTGAACCCCCACATGCTCTACGCCAAACACCTGGGCCTTCGCGGCAGCTACTGGAGGCTCAAGGAAGCGGGCGACCCGAAGCTGGCCGAGCTCGAGAAGGTCATCGCGAAAGTCCAGTCGTCGGGCTGGGTGACGGCCCGCGCAATGTACCGGTATTTCCCGGCGCGCTCGGAAGGCAACACGCTCCACGTCCAGGTCCCGGGCGGAGGCGAGGCGTGCTTCACGTTTCCCCGGCAGGTCGCCGGCGAGCGCCTGTGTCTCGCCGATTTCGTTCACCCGGGCGCGGGAGGAGCCGCTTCCGATTCGGTCGGGCTGCTCATCACCACCGCCGGGGAGGGCGTGCGGGCGCGCGCGGAGGAGCTGAAAACGGCCGGCGAGTACCTGCTCTGCCATGCGCTCCAGGCCCTCGCCGTCGAGACCGCGGAGGCCGCGGCGGAGTGGCTGCATCGGACGATCCGGGAGCGCTGGGGATTTCCGGATCCGGAAGGCACGAGCATGCTCGATCGGTTCCAGGGCCGCTACCGCGGGAAGCGCTACAGCTTCGGATATCCCGCGTGCCCCGAGCTCGCCGATCAGGCGACGCTCTTCGGATTGCTCGACGGCCGCAGGATCGGCGTCGAGCTGACCGAGGGATTCATGATGGACCCCGAGGCGTCGGTCTCCGCGCTCGTCGTTCATCACCCGCAGGCGCGCTACTTCGCGGCATAGGCGGGTCGCCGGTCCCTGGTTCTCTCACAAACTTCGGCGGCTCAATGGGTTGACGCATATTGCCAACTATTCGCTGAATCCGTATATTTTGCGAATGATCAACGGAATTGACGCCAAAATACTGAAGATTCTTCAGTCAAATTCGCGTACCTCGAATGCCCAGATCGCGAGGCTGGTGGGTCTCGCGCCATCCGCGGTCTTCGAACGGATCCGCAAGCTCGAGGAGCGCGGCGTCATCGAGGGCTACGAAACACGGGTGAACCCCAAGGAGATGGGATTGCCTCTGCTCGCTTTCGTCTTCGTGCGCGCCGACGAGAAGCCCGGAGCGGAGAAAACCGCGGCGCGCGTCGCGGCGATCCCGGAGGTTCTCGAGGTCCACGACGTCGCGGGCGAAGACTGCCTGCTCGCGAAGGTGCGCGCCGCCGACACCGAGGCCCTCGGCCGGCTCCTTCGGGACCGCTTCGGCTCGATCGAGTCGATCACGTCGACGCGGACTACGATCGTGCTCGAGACCGTCAAGGAGAGCGCCTCGCTTCCGCTCGAGGCTCCCGAGCGGGCGATTCCCGAGAGCGTCCGTGTCTGAGGGAATCCGGCCGGAGAGGCCCTCGACGCTGCGGCTGGCCTCGGCCTTTGCGGCCGTGTACGTCCTCTGGGGCTCCACGTACCTCGGCATCCGATTCTCGATCGAGACGCTTCCCCCGTTCTTCACCCAGGGCGTGCGCTTCACGACCGCCGGAGTCCTGATGTATCTCTGGGCGCGCGTCTCGGGAGCCGGGCCGCCGACCCGCCGGGAGTGGGGAGGATCGGCGGTCACGGGAATTCTCCTCTTCGTCTGCGGCACGGGCGGCGTCGTCTGGGCCGAGCGCCTGATCCCTTCGGGAGTGGCCGCGCTCGTCGTCGCAACCGAACCCGCCTCGTTCGTGTTGATAGAGAGCGTGCGAAGCCGCCGCCTGCCTCGAAACGCCGTCCTGGCCGGGCTCGCGCTCGGGGCCGCGGGACTCGTGATCCTCAGCGGCCCCGGCGGCCTTCTCGGAGGAGAGCGGTTCGCGGCGCCGGCTCTCCTCGTCCTGGTGGCGGGAACGTTCTGCTGGGCGAGCGGCTCACTCTTCTCGAAAGGCTCGCGTCTGCCGGCCTCGCCGGTGATGGCGACCGCGACGACGCTCTTCTGCGGCGGCCTGGGACTCGCCCTGGTCGGGCTCGGGGCCGGCGAGCTCTCGCGATTCGATCCGTCCGCGGCCAGCGCGCGTTCGATCCTCGCGACGGTCTATCTCTTCGTGTTCGGCTCGATCGTGGGGTTCACGGCGTATCTCTGGCTCCTGCGCGTGACGACCGTCGCGCGCGTCTCCACCTACGCGTACGTCAACCCGATCGTCGCGGTATTCCTCGGATGGGCGCTCGCGGGAGAGGCGCTGACTCCCCGCGTCGCGCTCGCGGCCGTCGTCATCGTCGGCGCCGTCGCGATCATCATTCGCCACGGCGGTGAAGAAGGCGAGCTCGCCCCTTCCGGGGAACCGGGTCTCGGCTGCGAAAAGGCGTCGGAGACGCTCCATGCCTGATACGGGATCGCGCGCCCGTCCGGTCCCCCGCGGGGAGCTGGTCCTCGCGTTCGCGGCGGTGTACGTGCTGTGGGGCTCGACGTATCTCGCGATCCGATTCGGCGTCGAGACGATTCCTCCCTTCGTCCTGGCGGGATTGCGCCACCTCACGGCGGGAGTCCTTCTCTATGGGTGGCTGCGGCTTCGCGGAACGCCTCGGCCCGAGCGCCGCCACTGGCGCTCGGCGGCGGTGATCGGCGGCCTGATGCTGCTCGGAGGCAACGGCCTCGTGACCTGGGCCGAGCAGCGGGTGCCCTCCGGTCTCGCCGCCCTGATCGTCGCCTCGGTCCCGATCTGGATGACCGTCCTCGACGGCCTGCAGCGGCGCGAGCGCCCGCACGGAGTCGTCCTCCTCGGCCTGGCGATGGGCCTCGCGGGAATCGCCTTCCTGGTCGCCCCGGGTCACTTCGCCGGAGGCAGCCGCGTCGATCCGCTCGGCGCAGCGGCCCTGCTGACGGCGGCCCTTCTCTGGGCGATCGGTTCGTTGTACTCGCGCCGGGCGGTCCTGCCGTCTTCGACCCTGCTCGCCACGGCGATGGAGATGGTCGCCGGAGGCGTGATCCTGCTCGCGGCGGCCGGCGCCACGGGCGAGTGGAGCCGCTTTTCGCCGGCCGCGGCCTCGGCCCGCTCGCTCGTGTCCCTCGGCTACCTGATCGTCGCGGGCTCGCTCCTCGGCTTCACGGCGTACATCTTCCTTCTCGGGGCGACGACGCCGGCGCGCGCGTCGACGTATGCCTACGTCAACCCGGTCGTCGCGGTCCTCCTCGGCTGGTTGTTCGCCGGCGAGCCCCTGACGCCGCGGACGATCGTCGGGGCGGCGGTCATCGTCGCCGCGGTCGCCCTCATCATTCGCCACGGCGCGCGCCGCACGGTCGCGCCCGCCGAGGAAAACATCGCCCCGCGGCGCGCGGAAGGAGGCCGCCGATGAGCAGAATCGCGTTGCTTCTCCGTCTGCTCGACGAATCCTACGAGAAGAAGGCCTGGCAGGGTCCGAACCTGAGGGGCGCGCTGCGAGGCGTCCGCGCGGGGCAGGCCGCCTGGCGTCCGTCGCCGGGCCGGCACAACGTCTGGGAGCTCGCGGTGCATGCCGCGTACTGGAAGTATGCCGTCCGGCGGATGCTGGCGGGCGAAAAGAAGGGCGGGTTCGCGGAGGAGGGAAGCAACTGGTTCGAGCGCCCGGCCTCGCCGACCGAACGGGCCTGGCGCGCCGACCTCGCCCGGCTCGACGAGACCCATCGCCGGCTGCGCGCGGCCGTCGCCCGGCTCTCCGACGCGGCGCTCGAGCGGCGGCTTCGAGGAAGCCGGTACCGGACGGACACGCTCGTGTACGGCGTCGCTTCCCACGACGTGTACCACACCGGGCAGATCCAGCTCCTCAAGCGGCTCTGGCAGGACCGCAAGAAATCGGGATAGCCTTGACGGGATGTCGCGGCTGGTCGACCTGTCCCATCCGATCGAACACGGCATGATCACCTATCCCGGGTTGCCCGGACCGGTGATCTCCGACTTTCTCGGCCGCGAAGCATCGCGCGGGCACTACGCCGAGGGCACGACGTTTCACATCGCGCGCGTGCGCATGATCGCGAACACGGGCACGTACCTCGATGCGCCGTTTCATCGCTTCGCTCACGGAAAGGACGTGGGCGAGCTGCCCCTCGAAAGCGTGGCCGACCTCGAAGGCGCCGTCGTGGACGCCGGAGCCGGACGCGGCATCGACGCCGAGCGCTTCGCCGGGCGCGACCTGGCGGGCAAGGCCGTCCTGATCCGCACGGGCTGGGACGCGCACTGGCGGACGCCCCGCTATGCCGAGGGCCATCCCTTCCTGACCCGGTCCGCCGCGGAGCGTCTGGCGGCGGCCGGACCCGCGCTCGTCGGAATCGATTCGCTCAACATCGACGATGCGTCCGACGGAGTGCGCCCGGCCCACACGCTGCTTCTCTCGGCCGGCATCCCGATCGTCGAGCACCTCTGCAACCTGGGGTCGCTCGGGTCGTCGAGATTCCGATTCCACTCGGTCCCGGCTCCCTTCCGCGGCCTCGGCAGCTTTCCCGTCCGCGCCTACGCCGTCCTCGACTCTTAAACGGCGCGGCGGCCCGCCGGTGGAAACCCTGGCCGCTCCGATCCGTAGCAGCCGGGGGGAGGAGCTCCGTGAAGAAGTCGCTCGCGATTCTCGTCTTCGCCGCGGCCGCATCGCTCCGGGCCGCGGATCCGCCCGAGAGCGCGTTCGCCCTCATGCGCGACGCCCGCGCCGCCTACGACCGGGGCGACAAGGCGGCCTTCCTCCGCGACTATCAGGAGGCGGCGCGCCTGCGGCCCGGCGACGTCTGGATCCTCTACAACCTCGCCTGCGCGCAGGCCATCAACGGAGACGCCGCGGCCGCCATTGCCACGCTGCGGGACTTCGCCTCCCACCGGTTGGTCGCGGACATCGACGCGGACAAGGACTTCGACTCGATCCGTCGGACGGAGGGGTATCAGGAGGTCCTGGCGCGCATGCGGGCGATCGAGAAGGAGCGCATCACGTCCGGCGCGACGGTGGCGTTCACAATTCCGGAGAAGGAGATTGCGCCCGAGGGCGTCGCCTACGACCCCGTGTCGAAGTCGTTTTTCGTCGCCAGCGTGCGCCAGGGAAAGATCTTCCGGATCCGGCCGGACGGAAAGATCTCCGTCTTCGTTCCGCCGGGCGGCGGCTTGAAGAGCGCGCTCGGCATGGGCGTGGACGCGCGGCGCCGCACGCTGTGGGTCGCCAACGAGACGATTCCCGCGATGAACGGCGCACGGGAGGGCGATCCGCCCGACAGCGGCCTGTTCGAGTTCGACCTGGACACGGGGAGGCTCCGGAAGATCCACCGGCCGCCGGCCTCGAAGGAGCCGCCGTATTTCGACGACCTGACCGTCGGCGCCGATGGGCGGGTCTACGTCAACGACGGCCGCTCGCCCAGGATCTACACGCTCGATCCGGCCCGCGGAGAGCTCGAGGTCTTTCTCGAGACGGACGCGATGCGGGGCACGCAGGGCCTCGCGCTGACGCCGGACGGCCGGGCGCTCTACGCCTCCGACTACGGCGGCCTCTATCGGATCGACGTGGCCTCGAAGGAGGTCGCGCCGCTGACGGTGCCGGCCGACCTGACGCTCGCGGGCGTCGACGGCCTCGCATACGCCGGACCGGGCCGCCTCGTCGCGATCCAGAACGGCGTCCGGCCGCATCGGGTCACCCTGCTCGAACTTGCGCCCGACGGCGTGAGCGTCGCGAAGGCGAGGATCGTCGAGATGAACCATCCGGCCTTCGACGAGCCGACCCTCGGGACGGTCGTCGACGGCGTGCTCTTTTTCTCCGCGAACAACCAGGGGCACCGGTACTACGACACGAAGAACCCCCCGAAACCCGGAGATCTCCAGGACGCGGTCATCCTTCGCGTGAACCTGCGCTGACCGGCTCCCGGGCGTCGCATCGATGCCGTATCATCCGAGCCCATGCTTCGGACCGGCCGCCTCCTCCTCGTTCTCGCCGCCGCGGGCGCCGTGCTCGCCTCGAGGCCGGGGCACGGCGAGGCCGCCGGCGCGGCCGCCTCGCCCCGGCTCTCTCCCAGGGGCTCGGTGGCGCCGGGCGTCCTTCTCGCGCAGCTCGCCCTGGTGCCGGACATCACGGCGATCACCAACGCGGGCGACAGCCGCCTGTTCATCACGCGGCAGCGCGGAGAGATCGACATCTGGGACGGCACGCAGCTGCTCCCCACGCCCTTCCTCGACGTCTCGACCCTCATCATCTGCTGCGGCGAGCAGGGCCTGCTCTCCGCGGCGTTTCACCCGCACTACGCCGTCAACGGCTTCGTCTTCGTCGACTACACGAACCTCACCGGCCAGACCGTGATCGCGCGCTACCACGTGTCCCTGAGCGATCCGAACACCGCGGATCCGTTCAGCGGCGTGATCCTCCTGACGATCGACCAGCCGTACACGAACCACAACGGCGGGCAGCTCCAGTTCGGTCCGGACGGAGACCTCTACGTCGGCATGGGAGACGGCGGCAGCGAAAACGACCCTCAGTGCTTGTCCCAGTCGACCGAGTCGCTGCTCGGCAAGGTGCTGCGCATCGACGTGGACCAGAGCGTCAACCAGCCGCCCTACTACGGCATCCCGGTCAACAACCCCTTCGTGACGACGACCGGGCCCCCGGAGGCGTGGGCCCTCGGGCTGCGCAACCCGTGGCGGTTCTCGTTCGACCGGCTGACGGGCGACCTCTACATCGGCGACGTGGGGCAGAACAACTATGAAGAGGTCGACTACGAGCCGCTCGTAAGCGGAGGCGGCCAGAACTACGGATGGAAGATCATGGAGGGGTTTCACTGCAACAGTGCGGGCGCCGCCGGTTGCGTCCTGCCGCCCCCGGCGTGCGGCGACCCGGCGTACACGCTGCCGATCTTCGAGTACGCGCACGACAACGGCCGGTGCGCCATCACCGGCGGCTACGTCTATCGGGGGGCGGCGATCCCGGACCTCAAGGGCTCGTACGTCTACGGCGACTTCTGCACCGGGGAGATCTGGTCCGCCGTCCCGCAGTCGGGGACCTGGTCTTCGACGCTCCTTCCGATCACGGCGCCGAACCTGACGACCTTCGGCGAGGACAACCGCGGAGAGCTCTACGTCGGAACGCAGGGCGCCCTGTACCAGGTCGTGCCCCTTCCGCCGCAGCCCCCGACGATCGACCAGGTCGCCCCGGCGACGGGCTCGACCCGGGGCGGCGAGCACGTGCTGATCACGGGCTCGAATTTCTCGGCCCTGACCAACGTGCTCTTCGGCATCTTCCCGTCGCCCTCGGTCACGGTCCAGAGCTCGACCGCTCTCGTCGCGGTGGCGCCGCCGCGCCCGGCGGGTACGGTGGACGTGTCCGTCGCGAACCCGGGCGTTCCGGCGGCGGTGAAGGCGCTGGCCTTCACCTATTTTCCGATTCCGCGCGTTCCCCGCTTCGAGCCGACGCCGCGGGTGGTCACGCGGCCTTAAACGCGGCCGCGCGGGTCGCGGCGGTCAGACGCTGCCGCGCCTTCCCCAAACGAGAAACGCCGCCGCCGAGAGGATCGTGAGAAGGACGCCGTACGCCGCGGCGACCCCGATCTCCTGGATGCGGAGCGATGAGAGGATCTCGATCGAGATCGGCCGCGTGTCGTAGGTGTAGAGGACGATCGACACGACGAAATCGCCGAGCGCCGCGAGAAAGGCGAGGCTCGCGCCGGCGGCGAGCGCGGGCCGGATCTGGGGCAATACCACGCGGAGCAGTCGGCGGCGGCGTCCCGCGCCGAGAGAGGCCGCGGCTTCTTCGAGCGCGGGGTCCATCTGCCGCAGTCCCGCGAAGGCGGCGCGGCCCGTGAGGGGGAGGCTTCGGACCAGGTAGCCGAGCGGCAATATGGCGGCCGTGCCGACGAGCACGAAGCGCCCGATCCACGGCGCGTTCACACTGAAGGCGGCGGCGAGGGCGACGGCGAAGACCGTCCCCGGCAGGGCCCAGGGGGCGGCGACCAGGCCCTCGATCGTGGCGCTCCAGCGGCCGGACCTGCGCGCCGCGACGGAGGCGGCGACGAAGCCGAGGACGATCGCGGAGGCCGTCGCCGCGGTCGCCATCCAGAGCGAGTTCAGGATCGGCGTGAGCCGCTCCGCCTGCGAGAAGAGCGCCCGGTAGTTGGATAGCGACAGGACGGGCGGAATCGCTTCGGTGGTCCAGGTGTTGCGCGGCACGAGAGAGACCACGACGAGCGTCGCGTGCGGGGCGAGCAGGAAGATCGTGAGCCCCCAGCCGGCGGCCGTCGCCGCCCATCGGCGGCGCCGTCCGAGCTCGCGCCGCCGCGGGGCGATCCCGCGAACGCCGCCGGAGGCGGGCCGCCGCCGCTCGGCGCGCCGCAGCAGCGCGAGCCCGGCCAGGCCCACCAGGGCGAGCGTCACCGTTTCCACCATCGCGAGGCCGGTGTCGCCGTTCAACTTCGACGCCACGATCTGGGTCGTCATCACGCGGAAGCTGCCCCCGAAGACGTAGGGTGCGCTGAAGGAGGCGAGCGACGTCATGAAGGTCAGGAGCGCCGCGCCCGTCAGCGCGGGAACGAGCAGCGGCAGCGAGACGGTCCTGAGCACGCGCCCGCGGCCCGCGCCGAGGCTCGCCGCCGCCTCGAGGAGCGATCCGTCGAGGCGCGCGAGACCCGCGCGCGTGAACATGTAGAAGTACACGTACATCGAGTACGCATGCACCAGCAGGATGGCCCCGGGCCCCGACAGCCTCCAGGGCGGCTCGGACAGGCGCAGCAGGGCCTGCACACCGCGGGAGGCGAAGCCGCTCTCGCCGTAGAGAAAGAGGAAGGCGATCACGCCGATCAGGGGCGGCAGAGCGACGGGAAGCGCGACGAGCGTGCCGAGGAGGCCGCGGCCGGGGAACTCACTGCGCTCGAAGACGAAGGCGAGCGGAACTCCGATGGCGGCCGCAAGACCCACCGTGGCGAGCGAGATCCAGAGGCTCGCCCAGAGCGCCGACCACTCCGCCGGGCGGCGAGCGAACTCGAGGACGTGGGCGAGGGTCCAGTGCGGCGCGCCGAAGGCCTCGGCGGCCGTCAGGATCAGCGGGTAGCCGACGAGCCAGAAGAGCAGAAGCGTCAGCAGCGGAGCCGCGAATCCGACTCGCCGAGCGGTCAAGGTTCTCTCGGAAAAACGCGCGGGCGCGGACCGTCCGGCGCCGGGGCGACGAGGACGCGGTCGCCGACGCGGGCGGCGTCGGGAGCGCCGAGCACCTCGATCTCGCCGGCCTCGCGTTTCCACGCGGTAGTACGCGAAGCGGCCGGCGAAGCGCCGCTCGCCGACGGCGCCGGGCAGCGCATCCGGGCGCGCCGCGGGTGCGAAAGCCACCGATTCGGGCCGGACGACGAGATCGCCCGCCGCGCCCCGGGCGAGGGGGCCGCCGGCCGCGGCCGGCCAGAGCGGACCGCCCGGGAAGCGCGCGCCCTCTTCCCAGACGACCGGCAAAACGCTCGATCGGCCGATGAACGTGGCGACGAACCGCGTCGCCGGGTTCTCGAAGAGATCCTCGGGCGTGCCGACCTGCTCGAGCCTTCCGCGGTCGAGGACGGCGACGCGATCGCCGAGCTCGAAGGCTTCCTCCTGTTCGTGGGTGACGAAGAGGGTCGTGATCGCGACCTCGCGAATCGCTCGCTTGAGCTCCCGGCGCGTGTGCTCGCGGAGCGTCGGGTCGAGATTCGAAAGCGGCTCGTCGAGGAGCAGGACCCGGGGGTTCGGCGCGAGCGCCCGCGCGAGGGCGACCCGCTGCTGCTGGCCGCCCGAGATCTCGGTCACGCGGCGATCCTCGAATCCCGACAGGCCGGCGAGCGTTAGCATCTGCGCGACGCGCGTCCCGGCCTCGGCCGCCCGGGCGCGGCGGGCCGCGAGCCCGAAGGCGACGTTCTCGCCGACCGTCAGGTGCGGAAAGAGCGCATAGTGCTGGAAGACCATGCCGAACCGGCGCCGCTCGGGTGCGCGCGGCCGTCACGTCCTCGCCCTCGACCAGGATGCGGCCCGCGTCCGGCCTTTCGAATCCGGCGACCAGCCGCAGCACGGTCGTCTTTCCGCTGCCGGACGGCCCGAGCAGCGCGACGGTCTCTCCCTTCGCCACGGAGAGCGAAATGCCGCGGGCGACCGAAAGGTCCCCGAAGCGCTTCTCGAGGCGATCGAGCGTCAGGAAGTCGGTCATCGGCTGCGCATTATTCACGAGACGAGCCAGAGGGACACGCCGACGAGCACGGCGAGCAGCGCGGCCGACAGCGGAAGGAACGATCTCCAGAAGGAGCCCGGCCGTCCTCCTTCCCGCACGAAGAGTTGAGCGCCGATCAGGTTCGCGAGAGAAGCGATCGGCGTTCCGCATCCGCCGGCGTTGACGCCGTAGAGGAGCGCACGAAATCCCGACGGCGCCGAGGCGGCCGGAGCGAGGAGCATGGCCGCGGGAACGTTCGAGACGACCTGCGAGAGCAGCGCGCCCGACAGGACCAGCCCCCGTCCCTGGTGGCCGAACCAGCGGACCGGGTCGAGCGCCTCGTACAGGCTCCCGCGCTCGAGCCCGGCGACGCCGACGAAGAGAAGCGCAAAGACGGCCACGAGCGAGAAGTCGGCCTCGAGCAGTCGGCGGCCGAGGAGCGCCGCCCCTCCGACCGCGAGCAGCAGCGGGATCCGAAAGTCCAGGGCGCCGAAGAGAGCGGCGGCCTCCGCGGCGAGCAGCCCGAGGCATGCGGCGGCCCGGACCGGGTCGACCGAAAACTCGGCCGCCCGGAGCGCGGCGAGGCGGCGGCGCGGAACGAGCACGGGCACGGCGAGGGCCATCGCGATGGCCGCCGCGGCGGCCCATGGGACCTGGGCCGCGAAGAAGGTCCCGAGGGAAAAGCCGCCCCGCGTATAGAGAAAAAGGTTCTGCGGATTTCCGAAGGGGCTCACGCACCCGAGAACGTTCGACGCGGCCACCTCGAGGACGACGAGGGGGGCGAGGTCGAGGTCGGTCGCGCGGCGAAAGAGCATCGTGAACGGGATGACCAGGAAGAGGGCCACGTCGTTGGTCAGGAGCGCCGCCAGTCCGCCGGTGACCGCCACCATCCGACTGCCAGAGAGCGGGCGGTCCCCACGCGCGAGGCGACGGCGCCGACGAGCCGATCGAAGAGGCTCGAGCGCTTGCCGAGCTCAACCGCGACCGTGAGGACGAAGAAGAGAGAGAGGAGCCGGACGTCGATCAGCTTCGGGACCTCCCCGGCGCGCACTCGCCCGGAGGCGAGCGCCGCCGCGGCCAGAAGCGCGGAGACGGCCAGCAGGAGGCGCTCGAAAACGAGAGACCGGAGGACCGGATGAGAGAGCGGAGCCCGGCCTTCCGGGCTCACCGCGAGGCCGACGCTCCCTTGCCGCGAATCGTGCGATCCCACGTGGTCATCCAGCCGGCGCCCTCGCGATCGACGAGATCCCAATCCATGGGGGCGGGGACCATCTGGCTCTCGACCTCGCGGGCCCAGGCGGGAAGGTCCTCGCCGAGATCCGTGCGCGCCGGCAGGCGGAACGTCTTCTCGGCCGCGAGTCTCTGCATGGACTTCTCCCCGACGAAGTCGATGAACTGCCTCGCGAGATCCGGATGCCGGGCGCCGGCGACCAGGCCGATCGCGTCGTCGATGACGGGCGTGCCGCTCTTCGGGAACACGTACTGCAGGGGCGAGCCGCGCTGGCGTTCGAGCAGCGTGTCGGGCAGGTCCCAGATCGTGACGAGCCCTTCGCCCCGCACGAGCTTCTCGTACATGAGGATCGGGTTGAAGACGTATTCCTTCGTCTGCGCGTCGAGCCGGGCGAGCCACGCGAAGCCCGCGTCGGCCGTGCCGGTCTCGCGAACCGACTTCGAGAGGATGAAGCTCCAGACCGCGCGCATCGTCCCCGAGGCGAGAGGATCGCGGATGAGGATCTTGCCCTTCCACTTCGGGTCGAGCAGGTCGTCCCACTCGCGCGGCGCGTCCTTCGCCGCGACGAGCCGGGAGTTGTAGACGGGCATGGCCGGCGTCCGGTAGAGGCCGAAGTAGAGATCGCCGGGGTGGCGGCTCTCGGGCGCGACGCGGTCCGCCCAGGGCGGGCGGTAGGGCGCGAGGAGCTTCTCGCGGGCTCCACGCGCGAAGATCGTATCCGGGCCCCCGTACCAGACGTCGGCCTGCGGGTTCGCCTTCTCCGAATTGAGCCGGTCATAGACTTCCTGCGAACCCATGTCGAGCCACCGGACGTCCACGTTCGGGTGAGATTTCTCGAACTCGGATTCCATGAGGCCGAGGAGGTCCCGGCCGTGGGGCGAGTAGAGGACGAGGGGAGTCCGCGGATCGCGGCGGCAGCCGACGAGGGAGCCGGCCGCGAGTCCCGCCCCGAGCAGGCTCGCGAGGAGCGGTCGGCCGAGACGAAGCGTCACGCCCGGATGTTACCGATCTTCGAGGCGCTCACGGAACCGGCGTCGGCGAGGGCGTCGGCCGGGCGTAGCGCTTCATCGCGTCTTCGTAGGCCTTGCGCTGTTCGGGCGTCATGCGGTCGAGGGCCTCGCGCATCCGCGTCCGCGCGTCCGAGACCGCCTTCTGCTGCTCGGGCGAGAGACCGCCGAGCGCGAACTCGGTCTGCTTGTAGCCGGCCGGGACCTCGAAGAGCGACGCGGCGACCGGCCCCCGTTCGATCTTCGTCACGACCATCGTCATGAAGGGCGCGGCCGCGCCCCGGGCACGCATGGCGTAGCGGACGGGAAACCCCAGGAGCCCGTTGTCGCGCAGGGCGCCGAGCCAGCCCGTGCTGTCCTTCTGGCGGCGGCTGAGCGTGGCCAGCCAGTCGCTCGACACGATGAAGTCTTTCGCGACGCAGACCTCGATCACGGTGCCGCTCGAGGACGTCAGCTCGGCCTTCTGGCAAGGAAGTCCGGCCACGGTGTCGCTGCCGAGCTTCTTCACGGCGTACGTCGGCCTGGAAGGCTCCGCGGCTTCGCCGCGCATCTTCTTGAGGTCCCAGACCGAGTACGTGCGGTGGGCGTCGTCGAGCATGGTGAGCGTGTCCGGCTCCGCCGTCGTGCCGATGAGCGTCGTCTGGATGCGCTGCGGCGCCTCGGCAGAGGCGGCCTTGTCCCGGCGCGCCCGCGACAGCTCCATCTGCCACTCCATGCGGTACGCGGTCTTCGTGACGTAGATCCGCCCCGTCGCCGGAAGGCTCTCGCCCTTGCCCGTGCTCGTCGTGATCTTCAAATCGGCCGTGCCCTCGAACTGCGCGAGAGCGGTCGAGCCGGAAGCCAGGAATCCACCGAGCAGCAGGACGAGGATCCTTCTCCCTTTCATCGCGTCTCCTGTCTCCGGCGGCCGGCGCGGGCGCCTACTTCCACGCCAGGAGGTTCGCCAGAAGACGATACGCCCCGGGAACGCCGGCCGGAAGCTGGCGGAAGAAGGCGAGGCCCGTGTACACGTAGCGGCCCTTCCCGAGCTTCGCGACGAGGAGGCCGCCCTTCTGCGGAGGACCTCCGGGGTCCGCCATCGACAGAAGCGGCGTGTACTCCGGGGCCCAGGTGTGCGCGAAATAGAGGCCTCGCTCCTGAACCCACCCTTCCCAGTCGGCGGGGCCGATCGCGTTCGGCGTCCGGAAGATCGGGCTCCGCGGATCGAGGACCGTCACCTTCGCCGTCTCGTCGGTCACCCGATCGTGCGGCCGCGCGATCTCGAGCGCGAACGGGGCGAAGTTTCCGCGGATGAAGGGGTATTCCTGGTACTGCACGATGAGCAGTCCGCCCGCGCGAGCGTAGTCGAGGAGGCGGCCGTTCGCTCCCGGCAGAACGGGATCGGTCTCGTAGGCGCGGCTGCCCACGAGGATGGCGTCGAATCGCGAGAGGTCCCCAGTCTCGAGATCGCGTTCGCTCAGGACCTCGAGCGGGACGCCCACGGCGAGCAGGGCCTCGGGCACCCGGTCCGCCGCGCCGCGCACGTAACCGACCCGCGTCAGGGGCGGGAAGCGGATGTCCGCCGCGGCGATCACGACGTCCGCCGGCTCCGGCCTCGGCGTGCGCGGGATGTATCCGTAGTCGATGGTGCGGATGCCGAGGTTCATCCGGGATCCGTCGTCGAGAACGGCGGCGAGCTCGATCGGGTAGCGTCCCGGCGCGAGGTCCTGCGGCGGAGTGACCCGGATGGCGACGAACGTCCGCTCGCCCGCCTTCTCCAGGGAAAACTTCTGCGCCGCGAAAGTCGGCCAGCCGCGCGGAGCCGCAATCTCGAGGTGGCCCGAAACCGGCTTCTCCGAGTTGGACGTCAGCGTCGCATCGATGCTCTTGCCGCGTTGACCGGAGGGCCAGACCAGCAAACGCGGCTCGATCGCGACATCGAGGGCGGGAGCGGCGCGGACGGGGCGGCGAACCTCGCCGATCGCCTCGTCCCTCAGCCGGAAGGACGCATCGCGCTCGATGTCGACCGCGGCGCCGGAGATCGTGAGCCGCACGCGCGCCGTCAGGGGCGCGGGCGCGAACGGCAGCCCGCGGACGGCGGCGGGCGTGTCGCTCCAGTCGTAGAGGTCCCCGATCATCGGCTTGTACAGGAAGTAGGGCAGGGTGGGCCGGGCATTCGCCGGAAGCGCGACCGTGGTCTTCCACGCCTCGAGCTTTCCGCCTTCGACGGTGCGCCCGGGGTCGATCGCCGCGGCGCTCCATCCCTCGGGAGACACCAGGGCGACGCTTTCGACGGCGACCGGCTGCGCGCCGGCGTTCCACACGCTCGCCGTGACCGCCACGCTCTCCCCGGGCGCCGTGACCTCCTTCTCGGCCAGCACGTCCAGAGTGACGCCGGACGCGGCCGCGAGGGCGCCCTCGGCCAGCACGATCTTCTCGTCGATCAGCATGGCCGCGCCGCCGTCGCCCGGCCGAACGAGCGACCGCGCGGCGCGCAGCTCGGCGAGGGCCTCCGCCAGGACCGGAACCGTCGAGGCGAGGTCGGGTGTCGAGAGTCGCCGCAGGCCCTCGGCCGTGCGGTCGGAGACGCGGTCGAGATGGCGTTCGATCTCCGCGCGCCGGGCCGCATCGGGAACCTCGGCCGCCATGCCGGAGAGGCGCGTGTCGATTCCGGCGAACAGATCCTTGCTCTCCCGGCCTTCTCCGGCGACCCAGCCGATCTCCGTGGTCTCCGGCCCGGGCTCCTGGAGGCGGCCCATGTTCTGCGAACGGTGGAGGCTGCGGCTCGCCATCGCGATCTGGTAGAAGGAGCGTCCCGTCAGGGGATCGACGCCGCCGGTCGGAAGCACGATCGTCGTGGCCGACTTGTCGTCGAACCACCCGGTCTCGCGGTAGAGGGTCGTCGGCTGCCAGGGCGTCAGTCCCTCGGCGCCGAGGCCCGGCAGCGCCGCCGGATCTCCCGCGGCCTTGAACGCGTCGCGCGCGATGACGCCGGCGGCCTGGTGCTGTCCGTGGCCGTCGCGCGTCGTTCCGGAGAAGATGCTGACCACGACCTGGGGCCGGAACCGGCGCACGATCCGCACCGCGTCCTCGAGAAGAACCTCCCTGGGCCAGAGCCGCAGGGTCTCGTCGAGGGAACGCGTGAAGCCGAAATCGAACGCCCGGGTGAAGTACTGCCTGCCGCCGTCCAGGCGCCGCGCCGCGCAGAGCTCCTGCGAGCGCACGAGGCCGAGCCCGACGCCGAGATCGGGCCCGACGAGATTCTGTCCGCCCTCGCCGCGGGACAGGGACAGGTACGCGGCCTCTCCGCCCATTCCCTGAGCCACCAGCGCGAGCAGCTCGGTGTCCTCGTCGTCGGGGTGCGCGCCGATGACGAGCAGGCGGCGATTCGTTCCGAGCCGGCGGAGCATGCGGTCCACGGCCTCGAGCCCCCCGGTCGAGGGCGGCGTCAGAGCATAAGTCGGCGCCGCGGCCGTCTCACCGGCCGGAGGAGCGGCCGCGAGGCCGAGGAGCGCCAGACCGCTGCCGAGGAGGAGCGTGAGGCCGCGGCGGAGCACTACTTCTTCAGGCTCTTGCGGACGAGCGGAACCGAGGCGGCCGCCGCCGCGCCGAGGAGCGCCGCGAGGAGGCTCGCTTTCTTCTTCGGCTCCATCGAGCGCCATTCGTCGGCCAGGCGCGAAACCGTCCGGCGAGAGGCTCGCGTCGCGGTTCCGGCGGCCCGGCGCACCGCGACCGCGCCCTCCGAGGACGCCTCCGCGATGGCGGCGCGCGCCACCGAGACGCCTCCGGTGATCGACCGGATCACGCTCTCGAAGGAAATCGCGCCGCCCTGTCCCTTGCGCCGCGGAGCGGTTCGCCGGCGGGATGCCGTCTTCCGGGGCCGCCGCGCGGCGCCGCCGGAGCTCTTTCGCGCGGATGTCTTGCGCCGCCTCGTCGTCGTCATTTCCACCACCGTGTTCGAGCCGTTCTGGTCTTCCATGGTTTCCTCGTTTCCTATTTTTCTCCGGCCGCGGCGTACACGGGGGCGATGTCGACCGGGATGTTCTTCAACCCCGCATTGATCCGTTCCATTTCCGGCGTCAGTTTCCCATACCCGGCCAGCAGCCTCCCGGCCCGCGCGTAGTCCCCGGTCGCTTCGATCATCAGGAGCTCCTCCGCGAGGGATCGAACGGCCTCGCGGTACTTCGCCGTTTCGACGCGAAAACGGCCGGAGCCGTCCGGCACGACGGCTCCCTTCTCGACGAACCAGTTCCACTGGACCGCGGTGCCGCCACCGTGCGCCTCGTCGACGCCGAAGCGGATCGATCGAAAGAAGAGCGCAGCGGTCGTGATCGCCAGCGAGTCCGCGTCGAAGGAGGTCAGCCACTTCTGGTCGATCGCCTGCAGCAGGGTCCACATGCCGACGACGTCCGCCTTGCACTCCTCGACCGTGGAATAGAGGTTCTTCAGGAGGATCCGCGCCTCGACCTTCCGGCCGTCCGGACCCGTGATGATTCCCGGCCCGAGCCCGTGGGCGAGCTCGTGGAAGAGCGTGTGGTTGAAGAACGCGTCGAACGACACCGAGGGAAGCTGGGACGGCTCGAGCACTCGTTCGGCGATCGGCCGGCCCGCGATCTTGAACTTGGCCTCCATGACGTTCTTCAGCAGCACCTTCTTCGAGCCTTTCGCCTGGCGGACGCGCTCGTCGTTGGGCAGGTTGAAGGCGCTCGTCTGGACCCCCGCCCGCGTATCGCCGGCCGTGTAGACCTCCTGCACGACCCGGATCGGCGACTCGAACCTGCGGCTGGTGTCGAGGTGCTCGGCCGGGATCGGCAGGTTCTTCTGCATCTCCGGGAGGCGGCGGACGTAGGCCGCGAGCTTCTCGCTTTCGGCGCGGTCGCGCACCGCGACGTAGGCCGTGAACGACGCCTTGTAGTTGAAGAGCTCGTCCTCGTAGACCTCGTAGGGACCGATCACGACCTCGAGGTCGGAGTCGAGATCCATCCACGCGACGTCCGATGCGTAATAGTCGTCGTCGAGCAGAGCCGCGGCGCGCTGGCCGAGGTAGGCGCGCAGGGACGCGTTGCCGGTCATCTCCGCGGCCCGCCGCAGGTGCGCGGCGGACGTCTCGAGGAAGTTGCGGTACTCCCGCGAGTACGGCACGGCGGTCAGGGTCCGGCCATCCCGCCGAACGACCGTGAAGAGGCTCTCGAACGGCGTTCGATCGGCCGGGTGCGCCGCGATCCAGCCTTCGAACTCCGCGCGCGTCATGTCCGGTGGGTAGAACCCTGCGCCGGGCGGCTTCGGCGTCGAGCCGATGAAGGGCGCGTTTCCGTCGAGACGATCCCACGGTCCGGCGTTGATCCGGAACAGGGCGAGCGCGTCCGCCGCTCCCTCCGCGTGGTGAGCCGACTCGGCCGTCAATTTCCGCCGCAGCGCGGGGTTCTGCTCGGAGACCTGCCGGAGGAACACGTCTCCGAGGGGCCGCGAGGCCTCGATCAGCTCGGCCAGGACCCGGGTTTCGCGCGCGTCGAGAAGCGAGTGGTCGTAATCGATGGGCGTGCGAGGCAGCTTCGCCAGGCGCTCGGGGATGTCCGGGGCGAAGCGCAGGGCGGCGGCGCCCGCGAGCGCGAGGGCGCTCGCGCCCAGGATCGCCTTCATTTGCCGGAATCTAGCATTATCTTTGCAGAGATGGGCAGTTCGGAGGCACAGTCGGTGGAAGTCGATCGCGCGGCCCTGGCCGCTCGCTATCGCCGCAACCGCGCGCGTTCGGAGGCCCTCTTCGACGCGGTTCGGCCGGAGGCGTACGAGTCGCGGCCGATCGCGTTGCGCAATCCGATCTGTTTCTACGAGGGCCACCTCCCGGCCTTCGCCGTCAACACACTCCTGAAGCGCGGGCTCGGCGACCCGGCTCTCGACTCGCACTACGAGGCCCTCTTCGAAAGAGGGATCGATCCCGAGACCGAGCGCTCCGTTCCGGCGGAGACGTCGCCGTGGCCGTCGCGCGTCGCGATCCGCCGCTACGCCGAGGCCGCCGATCGGAGAATCCTGGATGCCTTCGCGCAGCGGGACATCGCCGACGGCGGCAACCCGGTGCTGGCGCGCGGCCTCGCCGCGTTTACGGTCCTCGAGCACGAGCCGATGCACCAGGAGACGCTCCTCTACATCTGGCACCGCCTGCCGTTCGACCGGAAGATCCGTCCCCCCGGGCTCGAGCCGCCGAGAATCGGCGGCGAGCCGCCGCCGCGCCGGAGAATTCGAATTCCGGCCGGCTCCGCCACGCTCGGCGCGCGCGAGGACGACACCTTCGCCTGGGACAACGAGCGGCCCCGGCACAAGGTCGATGTGCCGGCGTTTTCGATCGACGCCTCGAGCGTCACGAATCGGGACTATCTCGAATTCGTCGAGGCCGGCGGATACCAGGCCGAGCCCCTCTGGGATGCCGAGGCCTGGGAGTGGCGGTCGCAGTCGGACGTCCGCCACCCGCTCTTCTGGGAGTCGCACCGCGGCCTCTGGTTCTGGCGGGGCATGTGGGACCTGGTTCCGCTTCCCATGGCGTGGCCGGTCTACGCGACCCATGCCGAGGCCTCGGCCTATGCCCGGTGGAAGGGCCGGCGCCTCATGACCGAGCCCGAGTATCACCGCGCGGCGTTCGGCACGCCGGCGGGCGGGGAGCGCCGCTACCCGTGGGGCGACGATCCGCCGGACGCGACGCGCGGGAACTTCGACTTCGCGAGCTGGGACCCGGTTCCGGCGGGATCGTTTCCGCACGGCGCGAGCGCGTGGGGCGTCGAGGACCTCGTCGGCAACGGCTGGGAGTGGACCAGCACCGCGTTTGCGCCGTTCGAAGGATTCGCGCCGATGGCGTCGTATCCGCAGTACTCGGCGGACTTCTTCGACGGAAAACATTTCGTCATGAAGGGCGCCTCTCCCGGCACCGCCCGCGAGCTCATCCGGCCGAGCTTCCGCAACTGGTTCCGCGCGACGTATCCGTACGTCTACGCGAAGTTCCGGACGGTGGAGTAGGCGTGGCCATCCCGACGAGCGCGGAGGCGCCCCCCGCCGAAGCCGTCCGCGACTTCGCCGAGGAGGTGCGCCGCGACCTGGCGCTGACGCCGAAGCAGCTCCAGTCGAGATATCTCTACAACAGCCTCGGCTCGGCGCTCTTCGAAGCCATCTGCCACCTTCCGTGGTACCGCATCACGCGGGCGGAGGGCCGGCTGCTCGCGCGCTTCGCTCCGGAGATGGTCGAGCCGATCGGCGACCCCGTCACGTTGACCGAGCTCGGCTGCGGCAGCGGCGAAAAGATCGCGATGATCGCCGAGGCGCTTCGCGTGAGGCGCCGCCCGGTCGGCGTGCATCTGATCGACATCTCTCCCTCGGCCCTCGAGACTTCGGAGCGAACGCTCGGCCGGTTCGAGCACGTTTCGGTCGTGGGGCATCGCGCGACCTACGAGGAGGGCCTGCGGCAGGCGGCCCGGCAGCGGCCTGCGCGGGGAGCGATGCTCGTGCTGTTCCTCGGGTCCAACCTCGGCAACTTCGACCCGCCGGCGGCGGCGGAGTTCCTCTCCGAGATCCGGCGGTCGCTGCGCCCGGGCGACGCGCTGCTGCTCGGCGCCGACCTCGTCAAGCCGGAGAAGGACCTCCTGCTCGCGTATGACGACCCGATCGGAGTGACCGCCGCGTTCAACAAGAACCTGCTCGCCCGGATCAACACCGAGCTGCTGGCGGATTTCGACCTCGGCGCGTTCGCGCACCGCGCCGTCTGGAACGACGCCGAGCGGCGGGTCGAGATGCACCTCGTTTCGCACCGGGCCCAGCGCGTCCGGATCCCGCGCGCCGGCTGCGAGGTCGACTTCGCCGCCGGCGAGACGATCTGGACGGAGAGCTCCTACAAGTACGACACGGGCTCGCTCGTATCCTTCGTCGAGGAGCGCGGTTTCCGCTGCCACCAGCAGTGGATCGAGGCCGATGTGCGCTTCGCGCTGACGCTGTTTCTGGTGGACTGAGGACCGTTCATCGGTGCAGCGTCAGAACGCCGTGGGGAATGAGCTCGCCGGAGAAGGCATCGATCGGACGGACGAGGTCGGCGATACTCAGAGTGATCTGGTCCGGTGACGCGGTACCCACCGTGGTGCCTCCGGAGAAACCGCTGTGGATGACTCGACCGAAGAAGTTCGGACCCTGCAGCGTCCCTTCGATGATTCCCCCCATTTCGCATGCGCCGACGGCCCTGAACGGTCCGCCCGTGATCCGGGTCCCGTCCTGGTGGAACACGATCGAGACCGCGACGTGCCCGTCGCAGTCGGCGTCGTCGCTCGTGTCGAAGAAGCCCGACCAGCGGCCGTCGATCTCCGGAGTTCCGGCGGGAGGAGGTGTGTCGGGGCCGGGAACGATGAACGCGCTCGTGTCGGCGGCGCTGCAGAAGGCGCCCCCGCTGTCGTAGGTCTGCGTCTCGTTCGTGGTCGTGTCGACGACGGTCAGCTCGTACGGAAGGCTCGTCAGGCTCGACTCGAACAGCCAGAAGGCGTGGTTGAGGGAGGTGCCGTCGAGCATCTTGACGCAGACCTCGGGCAGGTCCGGGATGCCCGTGATCGCCGGCAGGCCGAAGAAACCGAATCGGTCTCCCGCCTGCAGGGCCGAACCCGAAACGACCTGGCCGGTTCTCGGATCGACGCTCGCGAGGGCCACGCGGAAACGGCCGTTTATGAGCGAGAGCGCGTCGCTTGCCGGACCGAGGGCCGGAGCCGGCGGGGATGACGGCGACGGGGCCGACGCCGTCGGGAAGGAGGACGTGTCGGCGCCTCCGCAGTACGGATTGCCGGGATCGTTTCCATACACATGAGTCCTTCCGCTGGTCGTGTCCGTCACGCTCATCACGTAGGTCACGTCGGTCAGGCTTCCGTAGAAGACCCAGTCGTCGTTCCAGGGAGCGACCCTCGCATCGACCATCTTGACGAGAACCTCCGGAAGCGTCACGTCTCCGGTCAGGTCGGGCAGGCTGAAGTACCCGAAGGCGTCGCCCTGAGCCACCGCCGTTCCCGACGTCGTGCGGC
This sequence comes from uncultured Acidobacteriota bacterium, assembly GCA_963736455.1. Taxonomy (GTDB): domain Bacteria; phylum Acidobacteriota; class Thermoanaerobaculia; order UBA5066; family Gp7-AA6; genus DAHUXD01. Next base: position 1,590,238 of record CAVTON010000001.1, on the reverse strand, counting down.
CGGTGTGCGGGTCCTGCGCCGCCAATCGCGCCTGGAAGCGGCCTCCGAGGAAGCAGAGCGTCGAGCCGTCCGGAACGCAGGGGAAGGACGGCGCGACGACCGGCGGATCGACCGCCGAGGCGGTTTGAGCGGCTAGCCTCGCGGCCGCCCCGAGGAGTGCGGCGAACACAAGAACCCCAGAGGCGTGGCGGTCGATCGAGCTCCGCATGGCGTCCTCCATTCGTTACACCGGCGACAGCGAGAGCCGTACATCCGAGACGTCGGGCGGGACCGTGATCGGAGCCAGCGCTTCGTAGGCCCCGCCGCGGTCCTCGGCGTGGACGAGCCAGGAGCCCGGGCGAACTTCGCGCAGGGTGAAGGAACCGTCGGGGAGGACCTCGGCCCCGCCCACCCGGCGCCCCGAGGTATCGCTGATCCAGACGGTCGCGTTCGTGCTGCCAGGACCCGTCACCGATCCCGTTACGGTGTAGCTCGGCCCCGCGACCGTGTCGCCGCCCTTGCAGCCGAGTGCGAGCGAGAACAACGACGCGATGCAACCGAGAAGAATGCCGGTCCTGGACATGACGTTCCTCCTTGTTTCGAGAGGAACCATGACGCGCCGGCAGGCTTCGAGTCGCAGCGGACTCGCACCCTTTCCCCAGGGATCGCCCGGGAAGGCTAGTTTCCGGGAGGCGGCGTCGGCCGTATCGGGAGAGGCCTCGGGGTGATCGGGCGCGGGCTCGACCGCTTGAGAGGCAGCGCGGGAAGGCGTTCGGCGGCGCTGACCTCGTCCGAACCGCCCGGGGCGGTCGATCGTCCTCCGCCGGGGGTGGTCGCCGGGACGTCATCGACTCGAGGCGCCATGCGCAGGGGCGTCCACGTGTTTCCGGCCGACTCGCTCTTCATGACCCCGAGATGGGTTGCCGCATAAAGCGTCGAAGGCGAGCGCGGATCGATCGCGAGCGCGGTGACGTACACGTCGTGCTCGAGCTCGGTCCAGCTCTGCCCATGGTCGTTCGACTTGTAGAGAGCGGCCGCGGTTCCGGCATAGAGCGTCGCGGGGGAGGACGGGTCCGTCGCGATCGCGAGAACGTTCCAGCTTCGGAGTCCCTTGTTGGACGCCGTCCAGGTCGTGCCCCGGTCGCGGCTGCGGAAGAAACCGTCGTGGGTTCCCGCGAGGACTTCGCCCGCCGATCCGTCGATGGTCAGGTTCCAGACCGTGCCATGGCTCAGCCGGCCGGCAGGCCGGGACCACGTCGCGCCGCCGTCGTCGCTCCAGAACACGCCCTCGCTGTTTGTTCCGGCGAAGACACGGCCCGAGTCGACGGCGATGACGGTCACGGCGACGTTCGTCGTCGGCGGGGTGACCTCCGTCCACGACGAGGCGCCGTCGGTGCTGTGGAAGATCCGGCCGGCCTCGGCGCCGGCGAAGAGCTCGCCATCCCGGCGTGGATTGACCGCGATCGCGGCAACGTAGCGGGAGGTGATTCCCGCATTGGCTTCGCTCCAGGTCTCGCCGCCATCCCCGCTGCGAAACACGCCGCCGGTGTCGGTCGTGGCGTAGAGACGCGAGGACTCCCGGGGCTCCACCGCGAGCGAAAGCAGGGAGTGGTTGCGCAGGCCGGTTCCGACGCGCTTCCAGCTCGAGCCCGCATCGCGCGTCTTGTAGAGGCCGCGCGCGGTCGCGGCGTAGATCGTCGACGGCGCCGAGGGATCGAGCGCGAACGCGGTCACCAGGCCGCCCTCGCCCTGGAGGACGAAACCGGGCCCGGAGGAGTCCTGTGCCGCGGCCATCGCCGCGAGCCCGGCCACGAGCGCGATTCCACCGAGAAGCGTTTTGAGATTCACCGAGGACGCCATTCTCCTGCAGTTTTCGCCCGATGAGGCGGGTTTGGGCTTCAGATTTCCATCAGTTTCCCATGACGAATCGCTCGGGGCACGAAAAGGCCCGGCTCCGAAAAATTGGAGCCGGGCCGGATGTTGAAGCTGCTGTGTCGAACCGACGCATGACTGCGGCCGTTCATCCGCTCGTCGGGCCGCGCCGATCACGGCGCAGACGTCTTCAACGGTCGTGGCGTCCGGGCGTGCGCAGGAAACCGTGAAAATTTCCGTCCGCGTCGGCGTAGTCGCCGACGATGACGCCGAGCAGGTTGACGGAGTAGGCCTCGCTGAATCCGGCCGACCCCGGCACCTCGAAGGACTCCAGACCCCGCGGCGTCACGATCAGCCCGAAGCCCGCGCCGTCTTCGGTCGCGTACATGCCGACGATCGTTCCGAGGAGATTGATGCCTCGCGTCGAGGTCTCGTTCGGCCCGGGCTCGTCGATCTGCTGGAAGCGGCCGTTCCGAAGAACGTATCCGTGCACGAGCCCGTCGATCCCCGTGAAATCGCCGACCACGACGCCGAGATCGTCGATCTGCCACACGTCGGTGGTCAAGGATCCCGGGAAGTCCACCGTGTGGAAGCCTCTCGCGTCCCGCAGAAAGCCGTGCTCGACGCCGTCCGCCTTGCGATAGTTGCCGCTCACGCGGCCGAAGTCGTCGATCGAACGAACGCGGGTGTCCACGGCGCCGGGATAGTCGATCGTGGAGTAGGCGCCGTTTCGAAGGACGAAGCCTCGGGGCACGCCGTCGGCGTCCACGTAACGGCCGGCCACGTCGCCGAGGTCGTTGATTCCGCGAGGGGCCGTGAAGATCGCGCCCGGCACGTCGAGGGTGGTGTATTGGCCGTGCCGCAGCCGAAATCCGTGCGTGTTGCCGTCGGCATCGTCGTAGTGGCCGACGACGTCTCCGAGGTCGTTGATCGAGTAGCCGGTCGTGTTGAACCCTCCGGGGAAATCGATCGTCGTGTAGGTCTGGGCGTGAGCCGTTCCCGAGGCGAGGAGCGCGGCGAGCGCGAGGCCGATGGGCAGGTGGCGGCGAACCTTTGGGCAATAGACGTTCATGGTCGTCCTCCTTTTCGGGGGTCACGATCCGGCTTCCCGAAGCCGAAGTCGCAGCGATCCCGCACCTTTGATCCACGGCCGGCGTTGAGGCCGCCGGCCCCGAATCGGCAGGCGCCGATGTAGCGAAGTCCTAGTTTTTCGATAGCGGCGCCGTACGGCCGAGGCAAGGGCTGTAGGATTTTGGCCAGGAGTCATCAGCCATGCGGCTTCGGTTTGCCGATTGCGTGTTCGATTCGGACACGCGCGAGCTCGTCCGCGACGGCCGTGTCGTGCCGGTGCCGCCGAAGGTCTTTCAGCTGCTCGAAACGCTCGTCGGCGCGCGGCCGAAAGCGCTCTCGAAGGCCGCGCTGCACGAAGCACTCTGGCCCGACACGTTCGTCTCGGATGCGAACCTCGCCAATCTCGTCGCGGACCTGCGCGAGGCGCTCGGGGACGACGCGCGCAGTCCGCGGATCGTTCGGACCGTCCAGCGCTTCGGCTATGCGTTTCAGGCCGAGGCCGGGCCGGCCGGAGAGTCTTCTCGATTGCCGTCGGTCTTCCGTCTCCTGTGGGGCGACCGCGAGATATCGCTGGTCGAAGGGGAGAACATCCTCGGGCGCGACCGCGAGGCGGTGGCCTGGATCGACGTCTACAGCGTGTCGCGGCACCATGCCCGCGTGCTCGTCTCGGGCGACCGGGCCGTGCTCGAAGATCTCGGAAGCAAGAACGGGACGTTTCTGCGGGGGGCTCCGGTCCACGCGGCGCTCGACCTCCAGGACGGCGACGAGATCCGGATCGGGACGGTCGTGATGACGCTGCGGCGCTTCTCCGCCGTCTCGACGCAGACGGCTCGAAGCCAGTGACGCCGCCGTCCTCCGACTCGCGGCGTGCGGGCACGCGGCTCGGTCCGTACGAGATCCTCGCGCGCATCGGCACAGGCGGGATGGGCGAAGTCTTCCGGGCCCGCGACTCGCGGCTCAACCGAGACGTCGCGATCAAGGTGCTTCCCGAGGAGTTCGCGACGGACCGGAACCGCCTGAAGCGCTTCGAGCAGGAAGCGCGGGCGGTCTCCACGCTGAGTCATCCGAACATCGTGACGGTGTTCGAGATCGGCGAATCGGAAGCCGGGAGCTACATCGCCATGGAGCTCGTCGAGGGGCAGACCCTCCGGCAACTGCTCCGGCCGGGCGGCATACCGGTGCGGAAGATCCTCGACGTCGGAGTCCAGATCGCCGACGGCCTCGCCCGCGCCCACGAGGCCGGCATCGTCCACCGGGACCTGAAGCCGGACAACGTCATGGTGACGCCGGACGGCCTCGTGAAGGTGCTCGACTTCGGGCTCGCGAAGCTGACGCGCTCGCCGCTCGAACGCGGTGCCGGACCCGACGAAGGCACGCTTCCTCTTCCGACGCAGCCCGGCGTTCTCATCGGCACCGTGCGGTACATGTCGCCCGAACAGGCGGGCGGGCACGTGGCCGACTATCGCGCCGACCAGTTCGCCTTCGGCGCCGTGCTCTACGAGATGGCGACGGGGAATCCGGCGTTCCAGGGCAACACCACGGTCGACACTCTGGCCGCGATCCTTCACGACGAGCCTCCGCCGCTCACCGGGGCCGGACCGAAGCTGCCTCCGCCGCTGCGCTGGGTCATCGAGCGCTGCCTCGCCAAGGACCCGAAGGATCGGTACGCGGCCACGCGAGACCTCGCCCAGGACTTCAACCTCCTGCGGCAGCACATGTCGGAGGCGTCCTGGTCAGGAATCGCGCTCGCGCCGCGCCCCTCCCTCCGGCGGTGGCGCTCGGCGGCGCTCGTCGCCGCGGCGGCCGCGGCGGCTCTGACGGCCGGCCTCTTTCTCGGCCGATCCACCGCCCGTCCCCAGGCGCCCCGATTTCAGCAGGTCACCTTTCGCAACGCCGGCATCGACACGGCCGCGTTCACGTCCGACGGCCAGAGCGTCGTCTACGCGGCGCAGTGGGAGGGGAGACGCCCCGAGATATTCGAGACGCGACTCGATCACCCGAACACCCGTCCCGTCGGACTGCCCCCGGCCGAGGTGCTCTCGGTTTCCAGAACGGGGGAGATGGCGATCCTCCTGTTGATGCCGCACGGAACGACCTTGCGCACGCCCCACGACGATCTGACCGCTCGTGATCCGCGGCTCGAATTCGGAATGCTGGCGCGAGTCCCGATCTCCGGCGGAACGCCGCGGGAGCTCCTCGACGAGGTGCTGGGCGCGAGCTGGGCGCCGAACGGAAACGACCTCGCGGTCGTGCATTTCGTCGACGGCCGCAACCGCCTCGAATATCCGATCGGGACGGCCCTCTATGTCGATACAACGTGGCTAAACCGACCACGGATCTCTCCCGACGGAAACCGTGTCGCGTTCGTCGACGTGAGCAGCACGCTCCTGGTCGTGGATCGCCAGCGACGGATCCAGAAGATCGCGCCGAGCCTGAAGGTTGGCGAGGCGGCTTGGTCGCCCTCGACGGGCGAGATCTGGTACACCGCGGGTCAAACCGGCACGACCGAGCTGCGCTCGGCCGATCTGACGGGGCACGATCGGTTCGTGACTTCCCTGGCCGGCGATTTCACGCTCTTCGACATCTCGGCGGCCGGCCGCGTCCTGCTGGGGCGAGTGGTCGAGACGGCCGAGATCTTCGGCAGCTTTCCGGGCGAGTCGCGGGAGAGGAACCTCTCGAATTTCGACCGGTCGATGCTCTCGGACCTGTCGCGTTCGGGGGACACGATCCTTCTGTCGGAGGCCGGAAGGTCAGGCGGCGGTCTCTACCTGAGGCGGACGGACGGCTCACCCGCGAAGAAGCTCGCCGACTCCGGAGATGGAATTCTTTCTCCCGACGGAAAGTACGTTCTCACGACGCAGGACGACGGCCTCTCCCTCCTGCCGACCGGAGCCGGGCCTTCAGTCCCCATCGCCGTCCCTGGACTCGATTGCTGTGGTAATTCCGGCTTCTTTCCCGATGGCCGGCGCATTTACTTCGTCGCGAGCGAACCGAACCACAATCAGCGGGTCTGGATCCAGGATCTCGACCGGGGAGAGCGCCGGGCCGTCACGCCCGAGGGAACCCGGCGGCCCTTCATCTCCGGCGACGGACGGTACCTGTGCGCTCGGGACGCCGCCGGAAGCTGGAACGTCTACCCGACGGGCGAGGGTGAGGCGGGCAAGGTCGCGGGACTGGAGCCCGGTGAGGAGCCCTTCCAGTGGACCGCCGACGGCAAGGGGCTTTACGTGCGCGGCGCCGACCGTCTCGCGCCCGGCGAATCGGTCGTGATGGCGCGCGTCTTCCTCGTGGATCCCTGGAGCGGCCGCCGGGAGCTCTTCAAGCAGATCCCGCCCGTCTCCCCCACGACCGGGGGCGGTATCAGCACGATCCGGTTTTCGGCCGACGGGAAGATCTGCGCGTACACCCATCACCGCTATTCGACGGAGCTCTTCCTCGCCGAGGGCCTGAAATGAAGCACTGGGCCGCTCGGCTTGCCGTCTATCTGACGGCTGCCGCCGCGGCCGGCCAGGGCATTCCCCTCGCTTCGCTGAGCGGCCGGGTGACCGACGAGGCCGGCGCGCCGTTGCCGGGAGCCCGTGTCGAAGTCGAGTCGCCGAACCTTCAGGGGCGCCGGCAGACGGCCGTGCAGCCGGGTGGCGAATACGTGCTGCCCTTCCTGCCGCCCGGCCCCTACGCCGTGCGCGTCTCGATGACGGGGATGCAGTCGGTCGAGAAGACGATCACGCTCCACGCCGCGGTCGGCGGCCGTCTCGACGCGGTGATGCGCCCGGCGACCGTCGAGGCCGCGATCACCGTTTCGTCGGACTCGGTTGCCGGCTCCCCCTGGACACGACCCAGGTCGCGTCCAGCTACAAACAATCGCTCGTCGATCGGCTCCCCCTGGATCGGTCGCTGCGCTCGGTCGCCCTGCTCGCGCCCGGCGTCACGGACGACGGCCCGACGGGGAACATCGGAAGCGCGAACACGCGGCCCGCGCTGGTCATCTCCGGCGCGCAGTCCTTCGAGAGCCTGTACATGGTGGACGGCGCCGTCGTCAACGAGAACCTCCGCGGCCAGCCGCAGGACCTCTTCATCGAGGACGCGATCCAGGAGACGACGGTCCTGACGGGCAGCGTGTCGGCCGAGTACGGCCGGTTCACGGGGGGAGTCGTCAACGTCATCACGCGGTCGGGCGGCAACGCGTTCCACGGCACGTTTCGGACCAGCTTCACGAGCGACGCCTGGAGAGCGCTGGACCCGATCGAGGAGACCCTGAGTCAGGACCCGAGACTGCCGCAGGTCGACGAGAGCTACGAGGCGACTCTCGGAGGCCCGATCTGGAAGGATCGAATCTGGTTCTTCGCCGCCGGGAGACGTGAGGACCTCAGCGATTCGCAGCGCATCTTCCTGCCCGCGGACTCCGAGCAGGGAGACCAGGGGTCCGTGCTGATTCCCTACACGCACCGGTACCAGGAGAACCGGTGGGAAGGAAAGTTGACCGGCGACGTGACGGCCTCGCAGAATCTTGTCGCGTCGTACACGGCCGTGCGGCCGACCGAGGCGAACAGCGAGTACCTTCCGGCGGGCGAGCTCGGTGTGCTCGACGACATCGAGTCGCCGCACTCCATCCTGACGCTCAATTACAACGGGATCCTTTCGCCCCGGCTCTTCGTGGAGGCGCAGTACGCGCACCGGACGTTCACGATCGACGGCGCGGGGTCGCCGTACTCGGACTTCGTGCGCGGAACGCTGGTCGACGTTTTTCGCGAGCCCGAGTTCGTCCTGAATTCGCCGGCGGGCTACCAGGGACACCCGGAGGACTACGGCAACACGTCCTGGCTGGCGAAGGCCTCGTACCTGCTCTCGACCGAGAACCTCGGGACGCACGAACTGCGCCTCGGCTACGAGTGGTTCGAAAAGACCACGCTGGCCAACTTCGATTTCTCGGGCAGCGGCTTTCTCGTCCTCGGCGCCGGCGCGATTCTCCGCAACAACCAGGCGTACCCCGTCATCTCGAACGACGTGCCGAACGGCGCGGAGGCGTTCCTGGAATGGCGGCGCATCGAGCAGGTTTCCTCCGGCGACCACTTTCTGACGCAATCGGCGTACTTCTCCGATCGCGTCCAGCTCGGCGGCCGCCTCACCTTGAACCTCGGCGTCCGGTACGACGCCAACGACGCGCGCGACGGCGGCGGCCGGACGGTCTCGACGAGCCGCGCCTGGAGCCCGCGCGTGGCGGCGCAGTTCGATGTTTCGGGAACGGGCGCGGTCCTCGTCAACGCGGGCTATGCGCGGTACATGGCTGGACTGCACGAGGGCATCGTCCAGCTCTTCTCGGCGGCGGGACAGCCCTCGGTCTACGACTGGAAGTACACGGGGCCCTGCATCAACTGCGACCCTTCCGCCCCGACGGATCAGCTCCTGACGAGCGCGCAGGCGCTGACGGCCGTCGACCAGTGGTTCCAGACCGTCGGCCGCGCGAGTCCGCCGGATGCCGTCCGGATCCAGGGCGTCAACCGCGTCGTTTCCGCCGACGGACTGGTCTCGCCGACGGCGACCGAATATTCCGCCGGGGTCGGCGTCGCCCTCGGCTCGCGGGGATGGGCGCGAGCCGACTACCTCTATCGTCACTACGACGACTTCTACGACGGCCGGGTCGACCTCGGGACCGGACAGGTCCCGGGCCCCTACGGTCCTCTGGACCTCGAGATCCTCGAGAACTCCCCGGTCCTCGAGCGGCGCTACGAGGCGGTGCAGACCCGCGTCGACTACCGCTTCTCCGCCGCGATCTATGCCGGCGCGAGCTACACGTGGTCGAGGCTGACCGGAAACGTCGTCGGCGAGAACGAGAACGTCTCGGCGGCGCCGGACAAGGCCGGCGAGTACCCCGAGTACTCACGAGCGAGCTGGTCGTACCCCACCGGCTACCTGCCCGGCGACCAGCGCCATCGCGTGCGCGCCTGGCTCGGCGCGACGCTTCCCGTTTCGTTCGGCGAGGTCGGCGCCTCGGTGCTCGAGTCGTACGCCTCCGGCCTTCCGTACGAGGCGGTCGGCGAGGTCTCGTTCTCGGATTCGGCGGGGCAGAACTACGTCGCCAATCCCGGCTATGCTCAACCTCCGGACAGGGGCGCTTACTTTTTTTCCGCGCGCGGCGCTTACCGGATGCCCGCGATCTCGAGCACGGACATCGCGTTCACGGTCGCGGCTCGCGTCTTCGAGACCGTGGAACTTTTCGTGCAGCCCCAGATCCTCAACGTCTTCAACCAGCAGGGGGTCCTCGCGGTCGACACGACGGTCCATTCGGTCCAGCCATTCAATCCGTTCACCGAGAAGCCGGTTCGGGGCGTGAACTACGACCTCGGCTCGAGCTTCGGGACGCCTCTCGTTTACCAGCCTCCGCGCACTTTCCGCTTCAGCGTGGGCGTCAGGTTCTAGGGTGCCCGGTCCCGGGGAGCATGTCGGTACCGGCTTCAACCCCCCGAAACAACCGAGGTAATCATCTGCCTCTTCGAGCCGTTTGACCGGTCAAAACGGCCGGTGGTACCGTGCCCCCGTTCCGCGTCAAGGAGGTGTGCCCTGAAGCGATTCGTCGCGTGTGTCTGTCTCGCCGCCATGGCGCCGCTCGGCCTGCCGGCCGAAGAGCGCGTCGACCTGGAGATGGTGTCCCGGATCCGCCAGGAAGGGTTTCACGACTCGAAGGTCATGGAGACGGCCTCGGAGCTGATGGACCGGATCGGCCCCCGGCTCACCGGCTCCCCGCAGGTCAAGGAAGCCAACGAGTGGACGAAGGACAAGCTCGCCGAGTGGGGAATGTCCAACGCTCACCTGGAGACGTGGGGACCGTTCGGACGCGGATGGCAGTACGAGTCATGCGCGGTGAGGATGATCGCGCCCGACCACGCCGAGCTGCTCGCGCTCCCGAAGGCCTGGACCCCGGGCACCAACGGCCCGATCCACGCCCAGGTCGTCCGCCTGAATCCGAAGTCCAAGGACGATCTGCCGGCTCTCAAGGGCAGCTTCGCCGGGAAGATCGTGCTCTATGGCGACGTGCGCGAGGTCAAGCCGCACGACACGCCGGACCTGACGCGCTACGACGAGAAATCGCTGGAACAGCTGGCGCAGTACGAGCCGCCGGGCAAGCCGCGCTACAACCGGGAGGAGTACGTCAAGCGTTACGAGCTGCGCAAGGCCGTGGATGCGTTTCTGGTCGACGAGAAGCCGCTGGCGATCATCGATCTCGGCCGCGGCGATTTCGGAACGTTCAATGTTCAGGGCGGCGGTGAGTTTCACTTTTCGAAGCCGAAGACGGCGACCCCCGAGCTCTCGATGGAGTCGGAGCACTTCGGCCGGATCGCGCGCCTGCTCGATCGAAAGGTCCCGGTCGAGCTCGAGCTGGACGTCAAGGTTCACTTCGTGGACGAGAACCTGATGCAGTGGGACACGATCGCCGAGATTCCGGGCACCGACAAGAAGGACGAAGTCGTCATGGTCGGCGCCCACCTCGACTCGTGGCACGGCGGAACGGGCGCGACGGACAACGGCGCCGGCTCGGTCGTGGCGATGGAAGTGATGCGGATCCTCAAGACCCTGAACGTCAAGCCGCGCCGGACCATCCGAATCGGCCTGTGGACGGGCGAGGAGCAGGGCCTGTATGGATCGCGCGCGTACGTGTCCCAGCACTTCGCCTCGCGTCCTCCGCTCACCCCGGAGGAGCAGGACAAGCCCTGGTTCCTCCAGAAGGAGAAGAGTCCCCTGACCATCAAGCCCGAGCACGCGAAGCTCGCCGCGTATTTCAACCTGGACAACGGCACGGGCAAGATCCGCGGCGTCTACTGCGAGGAGAACGCCGCGGTCATTCCCATCTTCGAGGCGTGGCTTGCGCCGCTGCACGACCTGGGCGCCACGACGCTGACCATGAACCGGACCGGAGGCACCGATCACGAGTCTTTCGACGGCGTCGGCCTTCCCGGATTCCAGTTCATCCAGGACGAGGTCGAGTACGAGACGCGCACGCACCACACGAACATGGACCTGTATGAGCGGCTCGTGAAGGCGGACCTCGAGCAGGCGTCGGTCGTGATGGCGTGCTTCGCCTACGACGCGGCGATGCGCGACGCGATGCTGCCGCGCAAGCCCCTGCCGAAGGACGCCGAAACCGGAAAGGCGCCGAACGCGACGCCCAAGCCGGCGGCGAAGAAGTGACGGCGCTTCGCCCGGAGCCGATTTGCTAGGATGAGACGCTCACTCGGGGGAACGCCGACGATGTCCGGACGCTTCCTGACGGCCGTACTCGCGGTCGCGGCCCTGGCCGCTCCGGTCCTCTCGCGCGGGCAGTCCACGTCCGAATCGCCGTCCCGCGGTTCGTCCCCCACCGAAGTGACGAGCACGTCGCGGCCGGTGCGCCTGATCCGCAGCTGGCAGGATTCCGCCAAGGGCCCGAACGGCATCGAGACGCCGCGCCGCGTCGAAGTCGTGTTTGATTACCAGCGCGGGATCGGCTACCAGAACTCCTACACGCTCGGGGGGATCCAGACGGGCCGCCTGGCGCTCGGTCTCGGCCATCCGGCGCCGTCGCCCGTGGAGATCGACGAGGCCTTCGATGTCGTGCGCGGTGATCCCGAGTTCGGGAAGATCTTGAAAGGATCCCGCGCCGTCTTCGAGGGCGGCTTCCTGCTGACGGAGGCTCGGGGGCCGTGCGGGCCGGGCAGCCGCTGCCTCCGAGTCTTCGTGTTGTCGTCGGATCGTTCCCGAACGCTCCGCCAGGTCGTGGTGGACCTGGTGAGTGTGCGGGTCGTCGACGGCAACTATTCCCCGGGCTCGACGAGGACAGGAAAATGAGACGAACCCTGATCCCCGCCTCGTTCCTGCTCCTCCTCGCCGCCGTTCCGCTCGCCGCGGCGGGTCGCCCGGTTCCGCAAACGAGCTGTCCGCAGTGTCCAAACTCGACATGCTTCGGGTTGCAGACCGTGTCCTGGCCTTCCTCAAATCCCGTCTGGCAGATCTCATGGCTGCGTCCCTGCGAGAGCAGCGGCACCAACGGCTCGGGCCTCGAGATTCGCGACGCGTACTACAACGGCCATCTCGTCCTGAAACGCGGCCACGTCCCGATGCTCAACGTCGAGTACCTGGATACGAGCTGCGGCTGCGACTGCTACCGGGACTGGGAGTATCAGCAGAGCAACTTCCTCGCGGACAACATCCTGACGCCGCACCTGTACGCCGCGCCGGATCAACCCGCGCGGACCGTTTGCGACGTCGGCGATGGCACGGAAGTGTGTTCCTCCGGCCAGCCGAATTGCTTCGATGGGGTCTCGATCGAAACGAATGCCGACCCTCTCGTTCTGACCACGCAGTTCATGGCCGGCTGGTACCGCTACACGATGCGGTGGAAGTTCTACATGGACGGACGGATCCAGCCGATCTTCGGATTTTCCTCGGTCGCCTCCGAATGCGTCGGCTGCACCCGCAAGCACCACGCCTACTGGCGACTCGATTTCGACATCGACGGGGCCGATTCGAACATCGTGACCGAGGGTCCGAACCCGGCACCTCCACCGGGCGGAGGCCGGCCGGGGCCGCGGCCTCCCAAAGTCATATTGACGAATGAGACGATGCGCCCGACTTCCTATCCAGGGATCGCCTGGTCCGTCACGAACACGACGAGCCGGCGGGGGTACCGCCTCGTGCCCGGGGCCGAAGCGGCCCTGCCGGCCGACGAGTTCTCGCAGGGCGATCTCTGGGCGCTGCTCTATCACCCCGACGAGATCGACGACGGCCACAGCCTCGGAAACTGTCCGGTCAGCTTCGCTCCGTGGCTGAACAACGAGAGCCTGAACGGCGACGTCGTCCTGTGGTATCGGACGGGCCGGCTCCGCATCGGCGGCGACGCCACGTGCGACCCCGTCGGCCCCACGCTCTACCCGGTCGGCGACTGGAGCCCCTGACCGTCGCCTGCGCTTGCGAGAGAATCTGCGCGCCGGCGGGCGCGCACCGGCTTGCGGCTCGCCCGGATGCGGGCTCGACCGCAAGCCTGATTCCCTCGCGGCGCTCCGGCTCCCGCATCGCGAACCTCCTCCCTCCCTTCGGTCGGGAGACTATTCGCGATGCGTGCGACCTGGGCATTGCCGTGTGATTGTCTCTGCCGGCCGACCCCGGCGCCTCAGGAGCCGCCGGGGTCGACGATCGCCTCGGCCTCGATCTCGACGAGCATCTCCGGATCGATCAGGCGGGACACCTCGACCATGGTCGAGGCGGGCCGGATCGTCCCGAAGAATTCTCCGTGCGCCCTGCCGATCTCCTGCCAGTGGTCCATGCGCGTGACGTACATCCGCGTACGGACCACGTCCTCGAGGCGCGCGCCCGCGCTCTCGAGCGCGGCGCGGATGTTGCGGAGCGCCTGGATGGCCTGCGCATACGCGTCTCCGACGCCGACGAGCCTGCCGTCGGGGCCGGTCGCCGTCGTGCCGGAAACGTGCACGACGTGACCCGCGCGGACGGCCCTCGAATAGCCGACGACCGGCTCCCAGGGAGCGCCGCTCGAAATGTTGCGGCGGAAGCTCACTGCTCCATGTGCCCGGCCGCGTGGACCGCGGAAAGATACCGGTCCTGCATGTCGCGCCATCCCGGCTGCTGCAGGAAGCTCCGAAGCGCCCCGTTGAGCGGGTCGCGCAGAGGGCTCCCGTCGGTGAGCGGGAAGGCGAGGAGCTGCTGATCGAACGTCGTCGGCAGGATCTCGACGTCGTCCCGGGTGTCGTGCCGTATGTAGTAGTCGAGGATCGGCACGCTGTAGACCACGGCGGCGATCTCGCGCTCGCGCAGGCCGTCGAGGGCCTTCGGGATGGATGCGTAGAGGCGGTGGGGAATCCGCTGCCGGCGGAGGTAATCGCCGACGGCCGCGCCCTCGACCGTTCCGACGATGGCATTGCGGAGGCTCGCGGGCCCCACCACGCGGCCGAACTCGGCGACCGCGAGCTTGGCGGTCACGAAGGCGGTGAACGCGGTGATGAGGATCAGGCTCAGAAACATCCAGAGCAGCGCGACCAGCCGGCCCCAGAGCGTGATCGGGACCTTGTCGCCGTAGCCGACGGCGACCGTGGTGACTCCGGACCACCAGAAGCCGGAGCCCACGCCCTGCATCGCGCCGCCCGAGAACTGGGGGTTGCGCTTCCGTTCGAGGAGCCAGACGGCGGCGCCGGCGACGAACACCGCCGCGACGAGGCTGAAGTAGATGCGCCAGGCCGTCGGCGTCGAGAGCGCGCGCGCCACCGAGAGCCAGCGCTCCTCGTCGCCGCCCTTGCGAACCGCGATGCCTTCCTCCTGGATGAGGAAGGCATGGCTGAAGTCGATCGTCTTCTCCCGGTCGACGGTCAGCGAGAACGGCGCGGCCCCGACGTCCAGACGCCCGTGCCCGAGATCGTCCATGATCGTGTCCGGCGAGGCTTCCCCGAATCGGTACTCGATGCCGAGCTCGCTCGCGAGCTCCTGCCAGAGGTCGACGATCAGACCGTGCCACTGGCCGTTGGCGTCCCGCATCGTGTAGGGCGGCGCCTCGAAGATGCCGACGCGCCAGATCCGCCGGGCGCGGGCCGGGGCCTCGGGAGTTCCGGCCGCCGCCGCGCCGGTCCATGCCAGCAGGACGAGCGCGAGCACGGCGAGCCGTCGCGTCATCGCTCGAGGTACGTGTAGCGGGGAAAGACTCCCTCGAACTCCTCGTAGATGGCTCGCGCCTCTTCCCTGGGCAGGGACCGTCCGGGAACGCGCCGCAACTGACGCTCCAGGGATTCGAGGATCTCGGCGCGGTCGTAGTTCATGTACTCGAGCACCCGCTCGCACGACTCCCCGGGCAGGACATCCGTGATGCGCGCGCGGCCTTCCTCGTCCACGGCCACGAGCACCTCGTTCGCCTCTCCGAAGAGGTTGTGAAGGTCGCCGAGGACGTCCTGGTACGCCCCCATCAGGCAGACGCCGATGTAGTACGGCTCGCCGGGACGCAACCGGTGCAGGGGAAGCGTCTCCTTGATGTCCCGCAAGTCGATGAACTTCTCGATCTTCCCGTCCGAGTCGCACGTGATGTCGGCGAGCGTGCCGAGCTCGACGGGCCGCTCGTTCAGGCGGTGGATGGGCAGGATCGGGAAGAGCTGGTCGATGGCCCAGATGTCGGGCAGAGACTGGAAGACCGAGAAGTTGAGGACGTACTTGTCGGCGAGCATCGTTTCCATGTCCTCGAACTCCTCGGGCACTTCCTTCAGCGTCTTCAGGTCCCTGTGGATGCGCTCGCAGATCTGCCAGAAGAGGATCTCGCCCTTCGACCGGTCCTCGAGCGAGAGGTGGCCGAGATTGAAGAGCGTGAAGAGCTCCTCCTTGTACTGCAGGGCGTCGTGGTAGCTCTCGCGCAGCGTCTTGGCGTTCACCGAGCCGTAGATGGACGACAGCTCGTGCAGGACGTTGGGGTCGGAAGCCGCCACGCGGACGCGGTGACCCTCCTGGATCCGGTCGGCGACGTCGAGAACGTTCGTCACGAACACGGAGTGATAGGCCGTCACGGCCCGCCCCGATTCGGTCACGAGGACCGGCGCGGGCACCTTCTCCTCGTCGCAGATCTGCTTGACGGTATAGACGACGTCGTTGGCGTATTCCTGCACGGAGTAGTTCATCGAGGAATCGAAGGCCGTCTTCGAGCCGTCGTAGTCGACACCGAGGCCGCCGCCGAGGTTGAGGTACTGGATCGAGACGCCCAGTCCGCGCAGCTTGGCGTACACGCGGCCGGCTTCGCGGATCGCCTCCTTGATCTTCCGGATGTCGGTGATCTGGGAGCCGATGTGGAAGTGGAGCATGACGAGGCAGTCGAGCATCTTGCGTGCCTTGAGGATCTGGATCGCCTCGAGCATCTCGGGCGTCGTGAGCCCGAACTTGGCGGCCTCGCCGCCGGACTTGGCCCACTTGCCCGAGCCCCGCGCGTAGAGCTTCGAGCGCATGCCGATGAGCGGCCGGACGCCGCGCGCCTTCGCCACCGACAGGATCCGTTCGAGCTCCGAGACCTTCTCGAGGATCAGCACGACGTTCTTCTTCATGCGCACCGCGTTCAAGGCCATGCGGATGAAGAGATCGTCCTTGTAGCCGTTGCAGGTGATGAGGCATTCGGGCCCGAGGTCCGCCGCGATCGCCGCGAGCAATTCCGGCTTCGAGCCCGCCTCGAGGCCATAGCCGTACCGGCGGCCGGCCTCGACGATGTGGTCCACGACGACCCGCTTCTGATTGACCTTGATCGGGAAGACGCCGCGGAAGACGTTTCCGTATCCGTACTCGTCGATCGCCCGCGCGAACGCGTCGTTCAGGTTCGAGACCGCGGACGAGAGGATCTGGGGGAAGCGGACGACGAGCGGCGTCGCGACGCCGCGCGCCGCGGCCTCGTCCACGATCTGCTTGAGCGCCACACCGCGAGCGGCCTCCCGGGTGGGCCGGACCACGAGGTCGCCCTTCTCGGAGACATGGAAGAAGCCCTTGCCCCAGTGCGGGATTCCATACAGCGCCGCGGCATCGGCGAAGCCGCGAGCTTCGGGGCGCGGGCGGGCCGCCGGGGAAGCCTTGGAGCGGACGGGCCGCGCGGATGCCACGGGCACATCCTAAAGCAGACCCGGGCGGGCCGCGCCTCCGCGTTTATTTCCGGCCGAGAATCTCGAGAGCCGCGAGGGTCAGCGCGGCGGCGCCCGTCTTGAGCGTCGGCTCGCGTTCCGGCGCCCATTGGGAGGAATGAAGGCCTGGAAACTTCGTCGCGTCGCCGTGGGCGGCCTCGAAGCGGTCGGCCGGCGTGGCGCCGAGCCAGAACTCGAGCGAGGGCGCCCCGGCGGCCCGGCCGAAGTCGCCGAAGTCCTCGGCTCCCATCACCGGCGGCAGCTCCACGACCCGGCGGGCTCCGAAGGCCGCGGACAGGGCTCCGGCCACGCGCCGGGTCAGGACCGGATCGTTGTAGAGCGCGACGTACCCCTTCTCGATCCGGACGCTCGGCGGCCGGGGCGCTCCGGCGGCGGCCGCCTCCGCCCGCGCGATGCGGTCGATCGCCGCGAGGACCCGCTCCTGGACCTCCTTCTTGTAGGTCCGGACCGTGAGCTGGAGCGTGACCTCGTCGGGGATGATGTTGCGCTTGGTGCCCCCGTGGATCGAGCCCACCGTGACGACGGCGGGGTCGAGGGGATTGGTCTCCCGGGCGACGATGGTCTGGAGCGCCAGGACCGTCCGCGCCGCGATGACGATCGGATCCACGGCGTTCTGCGGCGCCGAGCCGTGGCCGCCGCGGCCGTAGACCGTGATGTCCACCGAGTCGGCGTTGGCCATGGCGAAGCCCGGTGTGTAGCCGATCTCGCCGGCGGGCAGCCGCGGGTCGTCGTGAAGCGCGATCGCGAAGTCGGGCTTCGGGAAACGGGCGAGGAAGCCGTCGGCGAGCATGACGCTCGCTCCCGCGCTGCCTTCCTCGCCCGGCTGGCCGACGAGGACGAGCGTGCCGCGCCAGAGATTCCTGGCCCTCGAAAGCAGCGTCGCGGCTCCGACGAGCGACGTGACGTGCACGTCATGGCCGCACGCATGCATCACCGGGACGGCGTTCCCGGCGTCGTCCTTCACGGTGACCTGGCTCGCGTAGGGGAGGCCGGTGTTTTCCTTCAGCGGCAGCGCATCCATGTCGGCTCGCACGAGCAGCGTGGGTCCCTTTCCGTTCTTCATCACGGCGACCACGCCGAAGCCGCCCACGTGGTCGGTCACCTCGAAGCCGAGCGGGCGAAGCCGCTCCGCGAGCCGCGCCGCCGTCCGCTCCTCGTGCATCGAGAGCTCGGGGTGACGGTGGAGGTCCTCGTAGAACGCCTCGAGGTCCGGATACAGGGCGTCGATGGGCTTGAGGACCGGAGAGCCGGAGGCCGCGGGGAGCGCGAGGAGCCCCGCGAGCGCGGAGGCGGCAAAGATGTTCGGCATGTCGCGAAGGATCGTACACTGGCGGCGCATGGCGTCGAGCGCGCGGGTCGGCACGTGGCAAAGCCTGAAGGCCGCCGCGTCCTCGCGGCACATCGGCGCCGTGACGCTCCAGTCCTTCTCCTCCGGACTGCCGCTCGGCCTCGTCTGGATCGCGCTGCCGGCCTTCCTGACCTATCGCGGCGTCGACATCCGGACCGTCGGTCTCTTCTCGCTGGCCCAGGCGCCCTGGAGCTTCAAGTTTCTCTGGGCGCCGCTGATGGACCGGTACGGCCCGCGCTTCGGCTCGATCGGACGGCGACGCGCATGGATCCTGATCTGCCAGCTCGCGCTGACCCTCGGCGTCCTCGGCCTCGCCGCATGGGCGGGCAACGCCGACGTGGGCACGGTGGCCATCCTGGCGCTCTTCGTCGCGTTCGCCTCCGCCTCGCAGGACATCGTCATCGATGCGTATGCCGTGGAGATTCTCGAGCGCTCCGAACAGGGCGTGGCCGTCGGCGCCCGCAACGCCCTCGCGCGGAGCGCCGTCCTGATCTCCGGCGCCGTGACGATCACGCTCGGCCAGCGGCTGGGCTGGCCGCCCGTCTTCGTCGGGCTCGCGCTCCTCTTCGTGCCGATGGCCGGAGTCGTCCTCTGGTCTCCCGAGCCGCCTTCCGCCGGACCGCCGCCCCGGTCCCTGCGCGACGCGGTGTTCTCGCCGCTGCTCGAGCTGTTCCGGCGCTCGGGCGCGCTCGCGATCCTCGGCTTTCTCGTGCTGTACAAGTTCGGGGAGAACCTCGCGACCGCGCTGATCCGGCCCTTCCTGATCCAGAAGTGTTTCGTTCCCGAGGACGTCGGGGTCGCGACGGCCACGATCGGCCTGGTCGGCCTGATCACCGGGACGTTCTACGGCGGCGCCTCGACCGATCGGATCGGGCTGACGCGCTCGCTGTGGATCTTCGGCCTGATCCAGTCCGTCGGATTCCTCGGCTACATCGCGATCGATCAGATGACCCCGGGCACGCCCTGCGCCGGCGGCGTGGCGGGCGCGGTGATCCAGCCGCTCGTGCACCGGCTGGTGATGTACCTGGCGATTCTCGTCGAGACGTTTTGCCAGGGCATGGCGACGGGAGCATTCGGCGTGATGCTCCTGCGCATGACGCAGAAGCAGTTCTCGGCCACGCAATACGCGCTCTTCTCGAGCATCTTCGCGGTCGGACGGATCCTTCCCGGCCCGATCGCCGGTTTCACCGTGGATGCGATCGGATGGACGCCGTTCTACCTGGTGTGCACGGCGGCTTCGATTCCGGGGCTCGTGCTGCTGCAGCGCTTCGCGCCGATCGGAGGCCGCGAACCGGCTCTCGATGCGCTCGAGGCCGTCGAGGCGCGCCCGATCGGGCGCGCGCGGCTGATCGCGGCGAGCGCGGCGGTCGCCGTCGGCGCCTTCGGCGCGGCGCTTTCGGTCGCGGCCGTGCTTTCCGCGCTCAAGGCGGCCCGGGGCCATGCCGGCGCCGGAGTGGATTTCGCCGGGGCCCTCGGCCGCGTTCTCGCGCCCGCATCGGCGGCCGACGGCCTGCGGCTGGCCGGCCTCGCCGTCATCGGGCTGGTATCGGGTCTCGGCGCGGCCGCGTTTCTCGCCGCGCGGCACGGTCTGAAGGTGAAACCCGCTCTCCGATGAATCGTCGAGGCGGGGCTGGTCCCTGCCCGCCCGGGCGGCCGCGAGGGCCGCCCCTTCGCCGTCTCATTCCTGGGCGTGCGCCTCGACGAACCAGAGGTACTTGTCCACGTCGCGCGAGATCTCGGTGAAGATGTCCGCGGCATCGGCGTCGCCGGCCTTGCCGGTCTTGTCGATCGCGGTGCGGACCTTCCTGCCGAAAGCGGCGAGCGCGTTCGACAGCGCCTCGACGTGATCCTCGCCGCTGGTAATCTCGAGCGGGTAGACCTCGAGCGACGTGCGCCTGGCCGTGGCCTGGACCGTTCCCTCGGCGGTCCCGCCGAGCTGGATGATGCGCTCGGCGATCAGGTCCACCCATTCCTCGGCCGCTTCGTTGATCTTGTCGAACAGCTCGTGAAGGGCGATGAAGTTCGGTCCCTTCACGTTCCAGTGGGCCTGCTTGGTCTGGAGCATGAGATCCGTCGCGTCGGCGAGCCGATCTCCGAGCGTCGCGATGACCCTGGAGCGAACCTTGGCCGGGAGATCATTCTTGGTGGGATGCATCGAAAACCTCCTGCGCCTCCCGACCGCGGCCCTTCGGGTGCGAGTCACTCGGGAGGCGTCGGGATCTTACCGCGCGCGGCCGGCTGACGCGTGAAGCGGCCCGTGCAGTCAGCGCTCGAGCGAACGGCGCGCCGACTCCGCGTCCCCGAAGAATCCACGCAGGGCGGCGGCGTCGCGTCGGCGCAGGGCACTCGCCATTGCCGTCAGGTTCGCCGCGGCCGCCTCGACGGCTCGCGCCAGCGACTCCGGGTCGGCCAGCGCGAGCTCCAGGGCCAGCGCCGCCGGCTGACCCGCCAGGCGCGTCGTGTCGAGCAGCCCCGGTCCGGCCAGTGCGGCGAGGTCGGGGCCGCCATGGTCGCCCGCGGCGCGAGCGAGCGCCGAGGAGACGGCGAGCGGCAGGTGGCTGATCCAGGTCATCGCGCGGTCGTGCCGCGCGGCGTCGATCTCGACGGGCGCGGCGCCGAGCGAGCGGACGAAAGCCCCGATCTCGGCCATCGCGCCGGGGTCGCTGCGCTCGGTCGCGACGATCGCCCACGGCCGGCCGCGGAAGATCCCCGCGTCCGCCGCGGCGACTCCTCGCCCGCGCCCGCCCGCCATCGGATGTCCCCCGACGAACCGCGTCCGGGCGGGCAGTCGCCGGGCCGCCTCGGCGATCGGGGATTTCAGGGAAGCGCAGTCGGTCAGCACGGCCTGCGGAGCACTGGAGGCGAGCTCGACGAGGAGCGCGGGCGTCTCGCCGGTCGAGACAGCCGTCACGACGAGCGCGGCGCCGTCGAGCGCCTCCTCGAGCGAGTCGGGGGTTTCGATTCCGCGCCGTCGGGCGCTCTCGCGGACCGCGCCGTCGCGGTCCCATCCGCGAGCCTTCGCGGCGAGAGCAATCGAGCCGCCGATGAGACCGAGGCCGACGACGGCCGCTCGCGTCATCGCGGTTCTCTGTCGTCGTCGCCGGGCACGCGGACCGCCCAGGCCGGGCGGAGGTCCCGCGCGCCCCGCAGAAACGCGTGCCGGATCTGGCTCTGCGACCGGTCGGTGTTCCAGTGCAGGAGGACGCGGATGCAGCGGCCGAGCGCGCCGGCGACCGGAATCTCCCGCGCGCAGAGAAGGGCCACGTCGGACCAGCCCGCCAGAGACCGCACGGGCATCGCGGGAAATTCCGCGTCGAGGTCGTCGGTGACGGTGAAGGTCGCGCTCGCGAGGTCTTCGGGCCGGATTCCGTTCAAGTCCACGAGAACCCGCAGCAGCTCGAGCGTGCGCTCGGCGATGCTCCGGGCATCGTTGCCGTCGGCCGTCGTCGCGCCGCGCACGCCCCGCGTCGCCATGGGGCGCGATTATCTCCGAGGCTCGCCGCGGGGTTTCTGCTGCAGAATGCCACCGGCCATGAAGCGGCTGATCGTCAACGCGGACGACTTCGGGCGCACGCCCGGCATCAGCGCCGGCACGCTCGAAGCGCACCGGGGGGGCATCGTGACCTCCGCCACGGCGATGGTCCTCGAGGATCCGGCGGGGAGGGGAATCCGCGAGGCGCTGGCCCGGGCCCCGCGGCTGTCCCTCGGCCTTCATCTCACGCTGACGGGAGGCGGGCGCCCGGCGGCGGCGATCGGAGACCTGCCGACGCTGGCTCCCGGCGGCCGCTTCGTGCGGCGACTCGAGGACCTGCCGGCGAGCATTCCGGAACGGGAGGTGCGAGCCGAGATCCACGCCCAGATCGAGGTCTTCCGCGTCCTCGCCGGCCGGGAGCCGTCCCACCTCGACTCGCACCATCACGCGGCGCTCCACCCTTCGATCCAGCCGGTCTTCGGCGCCGTCGCGCGCGAACGGTCCCTGCCGGTCCGCGCCGCGAGCGGCGAGGCGCGGTCGATCCTGAGGAAAGCCGGGGTTCGCACGCCGGACGCGTTTCTCGACGGATTTCACGGCGAAGGCGTCTCCTTCGAGTCGCTCGAGCGCATCCTCGAGGCCCTGAAGGACGGGGTCTCCGAGCTGATGTGCCACCCCGCCGAGGTCGACGACGCGCTGCGGGCCGGCTCGCGGTACGCGGACGAGCGCGATGCGGAACGCGAGATCCTTTGCGAGCCTTCGATCCGCGAGCGGGTGCGCTCGCTCGCCATCGAGCTCATCGGCTTCGATGAGCTCTGACTCCCGGATGCGTTAGCATTTCCGCCATCGTCGTGAGAATGAGGCGAACATGAAGGCCCTCGTCGCCGACAGCGATCCGGACCGGCTCCGACAGCTCGAGGGCTGGCTCACGCGCTGGGGCCATGAGGTCGCGGCGGTGCGCAACGGCGTCGAGGCCTGGCATCGCCTCGAGGCGGAGCGCTCGCCGATCCTGGTCGTCGCAGCCTGGAGGATGGAGGGCATGCCCGGCATCGATGTCTGCCGGCGGCTGCGCCTGCAGCCCGAGCTTCCCTCGGCCTACGTCCTGCTTCTCGTGGACGGCCGCGGCGCCGAGGACCTCCTCGACGGCTTGAACGCCGGAGCGGACGACTTCCTCGTCGCGCCCCTCGACGCCGCCGAGACGCGTGCCCGCGTTCGCACGGGCGCCCGGATCGTCGAGATCGAGCAGGCCCTGAAGGCTTCGCAGGACGCCCTGCGCGTCCAGTCCACGCGGGACGTGACGACCGGGTCGTGGAACCGGGCGGCGATCCTGGAACTGCTCCACAAGGAACAGGAACGCGCGCGGCGCAAGAGCGGATCGGTCGCGATCGTGCTCGCGGACCTGGACGCTTTTCGAAACGTGAACGAATCCCTCGGCGCGTCCGTCGGCGACGAAGTCCTGCGCGAGGCTTCGCGGCGGATGAGCGCGACGCTGCGCCCCTACGACGCCGTCGGCCGGTACGGGGGCGAGGAGTTCCTGATCGTCCTGCCCGGCTCCGATGGCCTCGGGGCCCTGACCGTGGCCGAGCGCATCCGGGAATCCTTCGCGCGGCGTCCGGTGGCGACTTCGGCGGGGCCCGTGCCGGTGACCCTGTCGCTCGGCGTCGCCGCGGAAGGGGGCGAGGGCGTCCCCGAGGGCCACGCGCTGCTGCGCGCCGCCGACGGCGCGTTGAAGAGGGCGCAGGAGAGCGGGCGCAACCGAACGGCTCTCGCCGACGCCTCGGGCCTCGCGATCGACGCCGTGCCCGACGGAGGCTAGGCGAGACGAGCGCCTCGTCAGCGAGGCGGCGGAACGTCGATGATGGTGGCACCGGAGAGACCCGCCGAGAGCTCTTCGACGAGAACCGCGATGCGCCGGGCCTCGTCCGGCCAGGTCATCGGAATCTGGTAGCGCCAGGAGCTGGAATCGGGCGTCCATTCGACGTCTTCGGACGAGGTGAACGGCTCTCCTCCCGCGATTTCGACGGCAAGCGACAGCCTCAGCGGGACGGGCCTTCCTCCGGCGATCCCGAGAGCGTCCTGCACGGCCGAGAAGTTGACGGTGATGCGCAGAGTTCCGCCTCGTTTGCCGGCCGGCGCCGGTCCACCGGCGGCGAGTGCGGCCACGACCGGCAGGTCGGCCGGCTTCTCCGACCCCTCGAGGACCCGGACCGCGCGATCGGCCGATACGGCCCGCGGCGTGCCCGTCAGCAGGTGGCGATTCGCGCGCACGGACACTCCCGGGCGGAGGGACTTGACGACGAGAGGGTGAGGCCGCCCGTCCGGGATCGCGGCGACCCGGAACGTGACCAGGTACGCCGCTTCGAGACGGTCCAGCGCCGATCCGAGGTGAGAGGACGTCGTGACGACTTCGCCGCCCGTGGCGTCGGCCACGAGACGCAGCGGATCGGTCGGACGCTGGTAGAAAAAGAGCGGCGCAAAATCCACGACCTGCCGCATCGCCTGGGCGCCCCGGAGGCCCATGTTGCCCGCGCTGCTGGCGAATTCCGCCGAGGTCGCACCCAGGGCGATCGGGATCGTGGTCAGTCCCTTTCCCGCCAGCGTGGCCTCCACGTCCGCCAGCATCTTCGGCACCTCGCCGCCGTACTCCGCCTCCATCTGGAGGACTTCCTGGCGCAGCGCGGGGCTCGTGCTCGTGATGCTGCGCTCGTAGGTCTCGACGGGGTCCATGTCGAAGCCATCGGTGGCGTAGTAGAGAATTCCGGCTCGCGTCTCGGAACGCGCCGCCGCCCACGCCTCGAGCCGGTGGAACGAGGTCCTCAACAGCGCGAGCTCGTGGGTGACCGCCGCCTGGACGTGCGCGCGCACCGAATCCGCCGCGGCGTTCGTTCCGGAGTTCTGCGCGTCGCGGACTTCGCGGAGCGCGTCCCTTCTCAGGTCGAGGAGGCGCTCCCTGCCGGGCACGTCGGATCCGATCCGCGCGAGCTCGCGGCGGAGGGCGCTCGCGTCCGACGTCGAGGGAAGGTCGATGCGGGGCGTCGCGTCGGCGAGGACGATCTCGAGCGGCCCGAGGCCGAGGATTCCGTCGAGGTGGGTCGCGACGGCGTCCGTGACGAGCTTCATCGATCGGCGGTTGAGCGCCGTCGTGTCGAGATACAGGTACTGCGGCGTCCCCGATGGTGCGGCACGGGGCGCCTCCCGAGAGGTCTCCGGGATGACCGGCGGCGCCGCCGGTTTCCCGGAGGACGCGGGCGGCCGAACGGGCTCGACGCCGATCACCTCGACGGGCCTGCCGTTCTCGAGGACCTGCAGATCGGCGGGACCCAGAGGCGGCTCGGGCGGATGCCCTTTCGCATCGGTCGCCGAGACGAGGATCGAGCGCACGCGCACCTCGACCCGCTCGACGAAGGGAGCGCCGCGCTCGCCCGGGACCGGCGTGGCCTGCGCCCGGACCGCCGACGGCCGGATCGCTCCTGCGGCGAGAACGAGCGGGATGACGGATCGGCGGATGAGGCCTCGTGGAGACAGACTGTCTCTCTCCGGCGACAGGCTCGCGGGCGAGATTCGCCTCGCGAGGCGCGGCTGTCTCGCGGTCTTCGCGTCCCGCGCTCCGGCAAGGAATATGCTCCACCCGATGCGCATGAAGACCCTCGCCCTCTTCGCCGTCGGGGTGATTGCGGCACTGGCCGCGTTCGGCGCCGTGGCGGTCACGCCCGCCTGGATGGCCATCGGGCCCGAATCCGGAGTCATCAACTTCGTCGCCGTCGCTCCTTCGGACGTCACGCGAGTCTACGCCGCGAGCCCGACGGGAGGCGTCTTCCGAAGCGACGACTCCGCGGCGACGTGGCAGAGCGCCTCGCAGGGGCTCACGAACATCCAGATCCGGTGCCTCGCGGTCGCGCCGGGAAATCCCGACCTCGTGTACGCCGGATCGACGGCCGGCGCGTTCCAGTCGGCGGACGGCGGCGCGCATTGGGCGGCATTCGGCGGCGGATTTCCGTCGTCCGTCATCACCTCGATCGCCGTCGACCCGACCAACCCGTCGACGCTCTACGCGGCCGGAACCACCGGAACGCTGGTCAAGAGCACGAATGCGGGGGCGTCGTGGAGCGCGATCGGAGGATCCACGGTCGCGTCCGCCGAGCCTCGCACGCTCGTGATTGATCCCGCCCATTCGGCGACCGTGTATCTCGGAACGCTCCAGGACGGCTTCTATCGCAGCGACGACGGCGGCTCGTCGTTCACGCTGCACAACGACGGATTCCTGCAGATCAATCCGGGAGTCGTGGCCCTCGCCGCCGATCCGACCAACTCGTCCCGGGTGTACGCCGGAGCCGTGGACGACGTGTACGTCTCGACCGACAAGGGCGACCACTGGCAACCCTTCGAGGACCCGGGATTCAGCACCGCCATACAGGGTCTCGCCGTCGACGCGAGCGGCGCGACCTACACGGCCGACCAGCTCGGCTTCTACACGCGCGCCGCCGGCGCCCCCGGGTGGACGCAGGTCGTGGGCTCGCCGAATTGGATCACCTCCCTCTCCGTCGGCGCGGGCAACGCACCGCCCGTCTTCATCGCCTACGGGAAGACGGCGTATTCCCCGGGAGGTGTGGAGCGTTGGGACGGCGGAAACCTGCTCGCACATTCGGCTCCGAGCGCGGAGACGATCTCGGCCCTCGCGGCGGACCCGGCGCACCCCGGCCGCCTGCTCGCGGGAGCCGCGTTCGGCATCGTCCTGACGGGCGGGGGCGGCGTGACCGACTGGCAGCAGGTCGCGTGCTGCTCGACGAACATCTTCGGCAACATCGCGACGGCGATCCTCTTCGACGCGCGCACACCCGAGATCGTCTACGTCAGCACCGGCCTGGGGGTCTTCCGGTCGACCGACGACGGCTTGACCTTCACGAGCTCCTCGGCGGGGCTGCCCTCGACGACGCCCCCGACCGTGGTCCGGTCGCTCCTCGCGCAGCCGGGCTCGGCCACCGGACTGTTCGCCGGCACGACGAACGGCCTGTACCAATCCTCGGACGGCGCGAACTGGGCGCCGGGCTCGGGAGACCTGTCGGGCCGGATCGTCCTCGCGCTCTCCGAGGATTCGGCGTCGGCCTCGTCGCTGTGGGCCGGCACCGACGACGGGGCATACCACAGCACCGACGGCGGCCAGCATTGGGCCAGGGCGGGAAGCCTCGGCGGCAACGTCCACGCGGTCCTCGCGGCGGGCCCGCACGTCCTCGCGGGCACCGACACGGGGCTCTCCGACAGCGGCAACGGCGGTTCGACCTGGTCGACGGGCTCGGGCATCGCGGCGACCGTCAATGCGCTCGCGGGAAGCGCGGGCTCGGGCGCCGCCTATGCGGGCACGACGGCCGGCGTTTTCCAGAGCACCGATGGGGGCGCGACCTGGGCGACCCTCGCCCCCGGCCTGACCGATCCGATCGTGTTGAGCCTCGCCCTCGCGCCCGACGGAACCCTCGCGGCGGGCACCGACGGCGGCAGCGTCTTCCGCTTCCAGGACGTGCAGACGGCCCCGCGCGGCGGCGTGGACCGGGTCGGAGCGCCGCCTCCTCCGCGAGCCGTGCCGGTGCGGCCGTAGCGCGCGCTTCTTCGCCGCCGATTGACTTTCGCCCCCGGCTGGGATTCTGTAGCGCGCAGGAGTCCCCCAAATGTCTCTCGTCGCGCTCTGGGTGATTGTGGCCCTGGCCGCCGGCATCCTCGAGGTGGCCGTACCGGCGTTCGGGTTCGTGTTCGTGACGCTCGCGGCCCTGGCCGCCGCGGTCCTCGCCCTGCTCGCCGTGGGGACGACGGTCCAGGTCGTGGTGTTCGCCGCGGCGACCCTGTTTTTCCTTCTGGTCCTGCGCCGCTTCTTCGTCGAGCGCCTGCGCGGCGCGGGCGTTCCCTCGCGAACGGACACCCTTCACGGCAAGCTCGCGGAGGTCACCGAGCCGATCGATCCGGTCCGCGGATCGGGCCGCGTCTTCGTCGATGGCCACGACTGGGCCGCCCGCGCGGCCGTTCCCATCTCTCCCGGGGCGCGCGTGCGGATCCATGGCGCCGACGGCATCGTTCTTCTGGTGTCCCCGGTGCAGGAGTAAGGAGGCGTCATGTCGAGCTCTCCGTCGTCGGTCGTCCTCGTCGTCCTCGTCCTCTTCGTGCTGATCGTTCTCGCCAAGTCGATCAAGGTCGTCCCGCAAAAACAGGTGAAGCTGATCGAGCGGCTCGGGCGCTTTCACAAGCGCGCCGACGCCGGCCTGAACATCATCGTGCCGTTCCTCGACTCGGTGCGCGCCACGATCGATCTGAGAGAGCAGATCACGCAGATCGAGCCTCAGGCCGTCATCACGCGCGACAACGTCACGATGAAGGTGGATGCCGTCATCTACTTCGTGATCGCCGATCCCGTGCGGTCGACCTACGAGGTGCAGAACCTGGCGTGGGGCATCGAGCAGCTCGCGCTCTCCGGGCTTCGCAACGTGATCGGTGCTCTGGACCTCGACCACACGCTGACCTCGCGCGACACGATCAACACGCAGCTGCGGTCGGCGCTCGACCAGGCCACACAGCAGTGGGGCGTCAAGATCATGCGCGTCGAGCTGAAGAACATCGACCCGCCGCAGGACATCAAGCTCACGATGGAGAAGCAGATGACCGCCGAGCGGTCCCGCCGCGCGATGGTCACCAACGCGGAGGGCGAGAAGGCCTCCGCGATCCTGAGAGCCGAGGGGCAGAAGCAGTCCCAGATCGTCAACGCCGAGGGGGAAAAGGAGTCCCGCATCCTGGCGGCGGAGGGCCAGGCGACCGCCCGCCTGAGGGTCGCGGAGGCGGAGGCCGCGGCGATCAAGGTCGTGGCCGACGCCATCGGCACGGCGGGGAATCCCGCGCAATACCTGATCGCGCAGCGCTATCTCGAGGCGTTCAGCCAGCTCGGGGCCAATGCGGACCGGATCGTGTACCTTCCCTGGGAGGCCTCGGGGATCCTGGCCTCCCTCGGCGGGATGCGCGACCTGCTGCAGCCGGGAGGGGGCGTCCCGGTGTCGCCGCCGCCGCCGACTCCGGTTCCGACCGGTCCGCGGCCGGCGCCGCCGATCTCGCCGGTGCGCTAGCAGCGGCCGGGCGCGGCTCGCTTCAGGCCGGCGCTCCGATGGCGTCGATCTCCGCGAGGGCGCGGGAGATTTCGCGGGCGTCGTTGCCGGCGTGCGGCGAGAAGCGCACGAAGCCCTCGCGCGGCGCGACGATGACGCCGCGTTTCTCGAGCGCCTTCGCCCACTCCGGTGCATCGGCCGAAGGCGGAATCGCCGCGAGGATCCCCGAGGCCAGGGGCTCGGGAGTCCCGATGCGCCACCCGCGCGCGGCGAGTCCCGCGCGAAAGACCTCGGCGTTCTCGAGGACGCGGCGATGCACCGTCTCCGCGCCCATGTCGGAGAGGAGGTCGAGCGCCTCGGACAGGCCCGCGAGGTTCGCGGTCGGCAGCGAACCCGGCTCGTAGCGCCGCGCCCCGGAATACGGTTTCGCGCCGCGATCCGCGAGGTAAGAGCCTTCGGTGACCAGGTTCCACCAGCCGAGCGCGCGCGCCGGCACGCGGTCACGCGCCGCGTCCCGGACGTAGAAGATCGCGCCCCCCTCGGTCCCATAGAGCCACTTGTGCGCGTCGGCGCACAGCACGTCCACCCTCGCCGCTTCGACGTCGAGCGGCAGGGCCCCGAGGCCCTGGATCGCGTCGACGACCAGCAGGACGCCGCGGTCCCGGCAGAGCGCGCCGATCTCGGCGACCGGAAGCACCGATCCGTTGTGAAACGCGACCCATGAGATCGCCACGACGCGCGTGCGCGCATCCATCCGGGCGGCGACGTCCTCGGCGAGGATGCGGCCGTCCCGGTTCTGCACGACGCGGCGCTCGACGCCGCGGGATGCGAGGGCCTTCCAGGGGTACGCGTTCGAGGGGAACTCCATGTCGGTCGTGACGACGTTGTCGCCCGGGGTCCACGCGAACCCCAGGGCGACGAGGTTGAGGCCCCAGCTCGTGTTCGGAAGAAAGGCGATTTCGTCCGGCGAGGAGCCGATCAGGCGCGCGGCCTTCACGCGCGCGGTCTCGACCATGCCGAACCACGAGCGCCAGTCGGCCGCGCCGCGGTCCCGGGCGTTCTCGAGGTGCGCCGTCATCGCCGCGGCCACGCGGCGAGGCAGGGGCGCGACCGCGGCATGATTGAAATAGAGCAGCTGCCGGCGCACGGGGAACTCCCGGTCGAGCCCCGCCGGCGAAAAGTCGAAGCTCATCGGCCGAGGATCCTTCGATAGAGCGCTTCGTACTCGGAGACCATGCGCTCGTAGCCGAACCGCTCGGAGGCCCGCCGCCGGCATGCCCCGCGGTCGAGCTCGCCGATTCGGGCCACGAAGCCCGCGAGCTCCTCGTCGGTCTCGCCGAGAAAGCCCGTGATGCCCGGCTCGACGAGCTCGGGCAGCGAGCCCCGGGGCGTCGCGATCACCGGCGTGCCCGCGGCGAGCGATTCGGCGACGACGAGGCCGAACGGCTCCTCCCACGAGATCGGAAAGAGAAACGCCCGCGCGCCGGCGATGAGCGCCAGGACCTCGTCGTTCGGAAGCCGGCGGTGGTGCCGGACTCTCTCCCCATCCACGCGGGGGCGGATCTGTTCCTCGTAGAAGGGCCCGCTCTCCTCGAGGTACGGCGTCACGTCGCCCACGATGACGAGGGGCAGGCCGGCGCGCCCGGCGATCGCGATCGCCCGGTCGGCGCCCTTGTGCGCAACGAGGCGGCCGACCGTCACGAGGTATTCGCCCGGAAGGGGCGAGAACGGGACCGCCGCGACGTCGATGCCGTACCGAACGACCGGCAGGCCGCCGCCGAGCAGGCGATTCTGGGATTCCGTCACGCAGACGGGATGGAGATTCGGGAACCGGTCGCGGTAGTACTCGTGGAGATTTTTCTCGATGTAGGCATAGGTGATCACGCTCGGGCGCGCCGTCGACGTCGAGAAGTACGCCGCGGGCGTGGGCCAATGGGAGTGGAGGAGGTCGAAATCATCGGCCAGCGCATAGGCCTCGGCGGCGTTGCGGACTTCCATCTCCCGCTCGAGGTACGAGGTCGAATCGGGGTCGTCCTGCGTGGCGCGCGGGACGACGGCGTGGAGGCGGGCCGGCGTCTTCGAGTCTCCCGAGGCGAAGAGCGTGACGTCGTTTCCCCGTTCGACGAGGCCGCGCGTCAGGAGGGCGATCGCGATTTCGGTGCCTCCATTCGCGCGGGGCGGGATCGAGAAGCAGATCGACGCGATCTGCGCGATCCTCACTGGAGCCGGACCGCCCCCGTCCGCGCGAGCAGCTCGAAGTACTCCGCGATGGCCGAAAGCGCCACCGGGGAATAGAGGCCCGAGAGCGTGTCCCGGATCTCCGAGACGGTTCGGGTCCCGTCGGCGAGATTCAGGGCCTCGTACGCGAGGACGTCGCCGTCCTGCCGGGACGCGAGCGCCGTCTTCGAGAGGTCCGCACCGGGGATGTCGGCGAAGTAGTCGTAGTAGTAGACGTTCAGCGGTCCGACGATTCCGGGATTGCGCGTCGGAATTCGGCGGTCGGAGGGCGCCGGCGCGGCCGGCAGGCTCGCGCGGAGCTTCTTCGTCTCCGCCGCGACCGCGGCCGAGGTCGACGGCCAGAGGCGGGCGACCGAATCGAGCTCGGCGATCGCGGAAGCCGTCTCGGCCCGCGTCACGGCGGCGGCCTCGGATCCGCCCCGGGCTTCTGCCCAGAGAAGGCGCGCCTCCGCATCGGCCCGCGTCAGGGCGAGCAGCCTCGGGGCTTCCACATCGGGCAGGGCGGCGAGCGTGTAGACGAGTCCCGCGCCCAGGTAGGCGACGCGGCCGAGCTTGGTCGCGTCGAGGTTCTCGGGCTGGTCTTTCTGCGTGTGGATCGTGACGTCCGGATAGTCGTGGAGATAGACCATCGGAACCCGGAAGCCGGCGGCCTGGAAGACCTCGTGGTCGCTGCCCATGCTCAGGCCGCGGACGTCGCCCAGGAACATCTCGCGCGAGCCGGGCGGCCAGACGAAGCCGGCGTAGGAGTTGCCCTGTCCCTGGCCGTAGCCGGTCGGATTCAGGCCCTCCGCATAGCGCGCCGACGCCGCGACGACCTGGTCGAACCAGGCCTCGGCGATCACGTTGGCGACGTGCGGCAGCGTCTCGGCGGTGCGCGAGACGTGGAAGGTGCCCTTCGTCGTCGAGAGAAGACCGCCGACCATGTCCATGTGGACGCCGCCGACCAGGCGCGCCACGACCTCGGGATGCCGGACGAGGTAGGCCTGCGAGCCCGTGATCTCGGGCACCCACAGGAAGCGGATCGTGCGCGCGGGCCGCGGAAGCGTCTTCCGCGAGAGGGCGCTGCTCAGTGCGCGGGCGACCTCGAGGATCGCCGCGCTGCCCGAGGCGTTGTCGTTGGCGCCGGCCGACTCGTGGCAGAGGTGCGCCGTCATCACGACCTCGCCCGCCTTCGGATCCGTGCCCGGAATCGTGGCGACGACCACGTCGTAGGTGGCCGGGACCATCTTCGCTGCGACGCGGGCGCGCAGGACGATCCGCGCTCCGCCCGCGAGGCGTTCGCGGAGCTCCGCGGCCTGACGCTTCGAGATCATGAAGGCGAATCGGTTCCGGAGCTGGTAGGGCGACAGGTGGCCCCAGCGGATCAGGTCGCGGTCGTCTCCGGCCCACGGCGTCACCTGGTTCGGAAAGTCGGACAGGAACCCGGCCGCGCCGCGCTCCTCGCAGGCGAGCCGGTGGACGAGCGGGAGCGGGCCGTCGGCGAGCACGATCTTGCCGCGCACGTCCCGGCTGTCGTAGTCCTTCGGCGAGGTTCCCGCGCCGACATCGACGAGCTCCGCGGTCACGTCGGCATCCTGGCTGTAGTCCGCGATGGCGACGGGAAGGTCCGGGAAGGATTCGATGAGCCGCGGCGTCGGCTTCACCTCCTCGAGGGACGCCGAGACCGGAGTCCAGCCGACGTGCGACAGAAAATGCGCGTACTTCGTCTTGCCGTCCGCGGGGAAGTGCTCGATCGAGCCGTCCGAGAGCCCGGCGGCGATCGCCTTCTGCCGGATGAGCTCCGCGGCGGCGGCATAGCCGGGGGAGCCCTGCACGCGGTGGTACCGGCCGAGCTCGCGAACCGTCTCGAGGGCCGCGACGCCGTCCACCTCGGCATGAATGGCGGCCGGCACCTCGTCCGGCCAGAACGGAATGACGCGGTCCTGGGCGAGGAGCGTCGAGGCCGCCGCCAGCAGGAAGAGGTAGGGGAGGGGCTTGCCCCCTCCCACTTCGAACCGGGCGGCCACGAGGACTGCCCCTACGGCGCGACCGTGAAAGGCACGACGGCCGCGGTCTTGTCCCAACCCATGGCCAGCTTTCCGCCGGTGTTCGTCATGTCGACGAAACCGATGGTGAACTGGTCGATCGAAACGGCCGGGGTCATCATCGTCATCGGCACCCGGACGACGTCGAACTTCGGATCGTAGCCGTACGCGCCCCAGATCCTGGTCTTGTCGTCGCGGTCGTATTTTTCCTGCGTGGGCTGCGTCGAGACGATCAGCGTCCAGCCGCCCTCCTTGAGGTCCACGAAGAGATCGTAGGTGCCCGGCGCGAGCTTCTTGCCGCCGAGCATCAGGGGGGCCTCGGTCGTCAGCCGGGTCGTCTGATTCGCGCCGGCGCGCCAGACGGGCGCGCCCGCGTTGACGACCTTGCCGTAGTCCGCGCCCTTGCCGAAGATGTCGGTCCGTCCGCGCAGGATCGGGCGGCTGTACGAGATCTCGATCCACTTGCCGCCGGTCGCGTGGCGCTCGCCGTCCTTGTCCGGGGCGCTGAACGTGGCGCTCACGACCGTGGCGGCGGCGCCCGGCGGCGAGGCCGGCTTCTTGTCCTGTGCCGTCGCGGCCACCGCGCCGGCCAGAAGCAGCGAAACACCGAGTAGGGATGCCTTCCGAATCATTGTGTCCTCCTGTCCTACACGTTTCCCGCGGCGGCCCGCGCGTTCGGGCCGTTCCGCGAAGGCGAAGCATATAGAATCCCGCGCCGCCATGAACAACACCCCTCGCCGTTTCGCGGCCGCGATCCTCGCGACCCTGATCGCCCTTCCCGCCGCGGCCGCCGACGCCCCCGGGAGCGACCGCCTCGCCTTCGCCCTGACGGGCGGCCGGGTGATCGTCTCGCCGGGCCACGTGATCGACCCCGGCGTCGTCGTCGTGCGCGGCGGCGTCATCGAGTCGGTCGGACCCGCCGGTTCGACCGCGATCCCCGCCGACGCCCGGATCTTCGACGTGAAGGGAAGAGTCGTCCACGCGGCCTACATCGATCCGTACGTGCCCGTCGACCGGCTGGAGGGAAAGGGCCCGCGGCGGCCGCCGGACGAGGAAGAATCCGGCACAACGACGAGAAGATCGCGGCGCTCTTCGGGCCCCGCGGCGCATCCGACGCCCGCCGCGCGCGCAGAGGAGCGCGCGCTCGACGAGCTGACCGTCAAGGAAAGCGTGGGCGACGCCTATCGCCGCATGGGTTTCGCGGTGGTCGAGGTTGCGCCCGACGCGGGAGTCCTCCGCGGACGGGGCGCCGTCGTCAGCCTCGCCGCGGGATCGGAGCCGGGGCGCGTCCTCGAGGCCGCGGGCGGTCAGTACGTTTCGCTCGAGCCCGAGCCCGATGCAACCGAATACCCGGTTTCCAAGATGGGCGCGGTGGCCGTCGCGCGCCAGGGGTTTCTGGATGCGCGCTGGTGGCGCGATGCCGAGGCGGCATACGCGGCGAGGCCGTCCGGGCAGGAACGCCCGCGATTCGTCGAATCGACGGTTGCGCTCGTGCCCGCGGCCGAGGGAAAGGAAGTCGTCGTCTTCGACACCGAAGACGTCCTGGCCCTGCTCCGGGCCGGGCGGGTCTCGAAGGAGATGAAGTTGAAGGCGCGGTACGTCGGCGCCGGGGACGAATACCGCATGATCGCCGAGGTGGCGGCGATGCGCCCGGACCTGGTCCTGCGCGTCGCGTTTCCTCAGCCGGACAGGCTCGATCGCGAGGAAGAGTGGCTCGACGTGCCGCTCGAGCGCCTCCGCGCCTACGACCGCGCGGCATCCAACCCGCGGTGGCTCCGCGATGCGGGAGTGGAGTTCTCGTTCACGACAGCGGGCCTCGACGACGCGAAGGACTTTCCGAAGCGCGTCCGCGAGGCGATGAGCCGGGGCCTGACGCCCGACGACGCCCTCGCGGCCGTCACGACGGTCCCGGCGCGCCAGCTCGGCTTCGGAGATCGTCTCGGCACGATCGCGGCGGGCCGCATCGCCAACCTTGCCGTCGAGACCGGCGAGCCGTTCGCCGAGAAGAGCCGCGTCACCGAGATCTGGATCGACGGCGTCCGAACGGATTTTCCCGACGACGAGAAGAAAGAGGCGGCCGCGGACGCGAAGCCGGCCGCTTCGGCGGAGACGGCAGCGAAGGCGGACGTCCGCCCTTCTCCGCCGCCCGAGGCCGGGCCCGTCGCGTCGCCCTCCGCCGTGGTCGTGCGGGGCGCGACGGTCTGGACGCAGGGATCCGCGGGAGTCGTCGAGAACGCCGACGTCCTCGTGGTGCACGGAAAGATCGCCGCCGTCGGCAGGGGCCTCGCGGCCCCGGCCGGAGCGCTCGAGGTGGACGGGCGCGGCAAGCACGTGACGCCGGGGATCATCGACGCGCACTCCCACACGGCGGTGGACGGCGACGTCAACGAAGGGACGCACAACGTGACCGCCGAGGTGCGCATCCGCGACGTCCTCAACCCCCTCGACGTCGCGATCTATCGCGAGCTCGCGGGCGGCACGACCGTGGCCAACGTCCTTCACGGCTCCGCCAACGCGATCGGCGGCCAGAACCAGATCGTGAAGTGGCGCTGGGGATCCGGCCCCGATGACCTCCTCTTCGTCGGGGCGCCGGAAGGGATCAAGTTTGCGCTCGGCGAGAACCCGAAGCAGTCCAACTGGTCGAACGCGAAGCCGCGCTATCCCCGCACGCGCATGGGCGTGGCGGAGCTCGTCCGCGAGCGCTTCGAGGCCGCGCAGGAATACCGCAAGCGACAGGACGAATACCGGAAGGCCGCCGCGGTCAAGGGGTCGAGCCCGATTCCGCCGGAGCCGGACCTGCAGCTCGAGGCCATCGCCGAGATCCTCGAGGGCAGGCGCCAGATTCACTGCCACTCGTACCGGAAGGACGAGATGCTGCAGATGCTGCGCTCGGCCGAGGAGTTCGGCGTGAGGGTCGCGACGCTCCAGCACGCGCTGGAGGGCTACAAGATCGCCGACGAGATTGCCCGCCACGGCGCCGGCGCCTCGGGATTCTCGGACTGGTGGGGCTACAAGTTCGAGGTCTACGACGCCATCCCGTACGCCTTTCCGCTCATGCGCGAGCGCGGCGTGGTCGTTTCGTACAACTCCGATTCGGACGAGCTCGCGCGGCGGCTGAACTTCGAGGCCGCCAAGGCGGTCAAGTACGGCCGGATCTCCGGGCCCGATGCCCTCGCGTTCGTGACGTCGAATCCGGCGAAACAGCTCGGCATCGCGGACCGCGTCGGCTCGCTCGAGGCCGGCAAGGACGGAGACTTCGTCGTGTGGACCGGCGACCCGCTCGCGACCTCCTCGATGGTCCTCGAGACCTGGATCGACGGGAAGAAGTACTTCGACCGGCAGGCGGACCTCGCCGCGCGCGCTTCGCTCGAGGCCGAGCGCGAGGCCCTGGTGGCGAAGGCGAAGGCGAAGCTCGACGAGGGGAAGAAATCGGACAAGGCGTCCGGGAAGCCGGCGGTGTCGCGATGAGGCCGCGGGGAATCGCGCCGGCCTCTCTGCTGCTCCTCGCGTCGGCCGCGGGGTCCGCCCAGGCGCCGGCGCCCACGCCTCCGCCGCGCGAGTTCTCGATCGTCGGGGCCACGATCCATCCGGTATCGGGCCCGGACATCGCGAAGGGCACGGTCGTCGTCCGCGACGGCCGGATCGTCTCGGTCGCCACCGGCGCGGCGCCGCTTCCGAACGCGCCGGTCGTGGACGGGTCGGGCCGCCACGTCTATCCCTCGATCTTTCCGCCCCTGACGGCGCTCGGCCTGGTCGAGATCGGCGCGGTGCGCGCGAGCGTGGATCAGACCGAGCTCGGCGACCTGAATCCGGACGTGCGCGCCTCGGTCGCGGTCAACTTCGATTCGGAGCTCCTGCCGGTGGCGCGCTCCGGCGGAATCCTCGTGGCGGGCATCACGCCGCGAGGCGGCGTCGTTTCGGGCTCGGTCGCGGCCATGAAGCTGGAGGGCTGGACGCGCGAGGACGCCACGCTCCGGGATCCGGCGGCGATCACGGTGTTCTGGCCCGACCTCTCCATCGATCGCTCCCCGACGGCGAGCGTCTCGGTGAAGTCCCAGGAGAAGCGGCGCGACGAGAAGGTCGAGAAACTCGAGACGATCTTCCGCGACGCGCGCGCCTACGCGAAGGCGATGTCGACCGACAGCCGGGCGGGCGTCCCGCGGCACGCCGTGGACGTCAAGCTCGCGGCGCTCGTTCCGGCGATCGAGGGCCGGATCCCGGTGATCGTCGCCGCCTCCCAGCTCGCCCAGATCCGCGACGCCGTGAAGTGGGCGAAGGAAGAGGGACTCCGCCTCGTGATCTGGGGAGGCGCGGACGCCTGGCGGATGGCCGACGAGCTCGCGAAGGCCCGGGTTCCCGTCGTCGTGGATTCGCCGCTCGACCTCCCGCGGCGCGAGGACGAGCCCTACGACACCGAGTTCGCGAACGCCGGCAAGCTCGCCCGCGCCGGGGTCCTCGTTCTCTTCAACGACGGCGGCGAGGACGCGACGAACGTGCGCAATCTTCCGCATCTGGTCGCGACCGCGGTCACGTTCGGCTTTCCGGCGGACAAGGCGGTCGCCGCGATGACGCTCGAGCCCGCCCGCCTGCTCGGCGTCGCGGATCGTCTCGGCTCGCTCGAACCCGGCAAGGACGCGACGTTCATCCTGACCGACGGCGACATCCTCGACCTGCGGTCGCGCGTCGTCGGGGCGTATCTCGACGGCCGCGCCCTCGACCTGACGGACAAGCAGAAGCGCCTGTACGAAAAGTACCGGAACCGGCCGACGCCGGCAGCCCCGGCCGGAGGTGCGAGATGAACTTCCTGTTCAAGGAGGAGCCGACGCACTTCTCCTACGACGATCTGGTGAGGGAGAAGAAGACGAGCTGGACGGGTGTGAAGAACCCGGTCGCTCAGAAGAACCTGCGTTCGGTCAGGAAGGGCGACCGGATCTTCTACTACCACACGGGCGGCGAGAAGTCCGTCGTCGGGGTCGCGAAGGCGGCGAACGACGCCTATCCCGATCCGAAAGATCCTTCGGGCAAGCTGTACGCGGTGGACGTTCTGCCCGTCCGCAGGCTCCCGCGCCCCGTGACGCTGTCCGAGATCAAGGCCGACGCGTCCTTCGCCCGGTTTCCGCTCGTGAGGATCTCGCGGCTCTCCGTGATGCCGGTCTCGGACCGGGAGTGGGACCGGATCGAAGCGATGGCCGCGCGGCCTCCGAAGGGCTGATCGGAGCGATCGGCTAGGGCCTCGGCGCGACGGCGCGCGGAGAGTCGCCGCGGTCCCGCGTCGCCTCGACCACCGTTTCCCGCGGCTTTCCCGCCGGCGGCGGGGGCGCCGGCGCCCAGCCGATGTCCTGGAGCATCGGAAGCGTCAGGTCGACCTGATGCAGGAGATCCCCCGCGTCGTTCGGCTGCATGAGCAGGTGGGGGTAGGCGCTCGAGTCCCAGTGCGAGATCGACGAGCCGTCCTGGACCGGATTCGGGGCATAGAGCAGCATCCGGCCGGCCGCGTCCGCGCCGGAGCGGCGGTCGGGGTCGAGGCGCAGCGCCACCGAGATGCGGCCGGCGAGGTTCGTGCGCAGCATCGCCCCGTCGGCCTGCGTCACGCTCACCGTGGGAATCGTGACGGACGGATCGGTTCCCGCCATGCCGAGGGCGCTCGGATCGGAGACGTTGTTGGCGATGACGAGGGCGATCGCGCCCGCCGCCTGCGCGAGGCGCGCCTTCTGCACGAAGTCGCAGGTGCCCCGATCCACGAGCGCCACGTTGCCCTCGATGTCGGCGGCGTTGGTCAGGGCCGAGCAGGCGTCGGTCGTGGATGGCCCCGCCGCGTCGGAGGAGTCCTCGGCCGCCACGAGCGTTCCGGAGACGCCGGCGACCGTCAGCGCAGGCCCGAACTCGGCCGTGCCGACGTCGAAATTTCCCGCGATTCCCGGAGGGGCGGTGACCGAGAGCGTGGGTCCGGAGAGGGTGCTCGGAACGGCATCCGTCACGCGCGGGCTGTCCCAGGCGACGGAGCCCGTGCGGATCGCCGATGCCTGCCGCTCGGAGTCCGTCATCGTGTCCCAGTTCCGGCCGAGCGAATCGTCGCGGACGTGCCGCTCGAAGACGTCGGAGACCCCGTTGAACTCCTCGCCCGTCGCCGGGTCGACGAACGTCAGGAAGCCGAGGCCGTGCGCGAATTCGTGGAGGAGAACGGAAACGAGGTCGAGCGCGGCGCCGTGCTGGTTGTCGAGGCCGTAGTACCACCGGCTCGACTCCAGGCATCCGGTCGTTCCGACGCTCGAATTGAATCGCGCCCGGATCTCGGCGGCCCCGGTGCCCGGCAGGAGATCGTATCCGGCGAGCCGGCTCGCGAGCGCCACCGCATACCAGGTGTGGGGAATCGGGGCGTTGGGAAAGTCGGCGAGCGCCGAGGTCGGACCCGCGGAGCCGAGCGTGCCGTTGTCCGCCTCGCAGTCGAGCGGCTCGAAGGTCGCCTGGATGCGGATCTCGGCGCTGCTGTCGAGCAGCGCGCCCCAGAGCGAGGCCGCGTACTGGAACGCCCGGAGCCGCTGCGCGCCGACCGTCGTTCCCGTGTTGCCGCCGACCGGCGCGGCCGGAGTCGGATCGTTGAATCCGACACCCGGGTCGTTGGCGTTGACGATCGTGATGACCGCCGAGCCCTCGGCGCCGGCGGCGCAGGCCGCCGCGAGCAGGACCGCGGCCGCGATTCGCACGCCGCTCATCGTGCGGGCGCCGTTCCGGCCGCCTGCGAGTGCGGCAGACACTCCAGCCGGGCGGTTCCGTCCGGCCGGCGCACGACGCGCAGATCGAGGAGAAAGGCGTCGCCCAGGTCCACCGACTTCATGCCGTTTGCGTGCGTGACCACCGTGAAGACCCGAGGCGGCGCATTCTCGCGCGCGGCCAGGCGCTCCTCGGCGAGCCGTCGGAGCTCTTCCGCGGTCGGCGGCCGCGGCCGGCCGGTCGCCGGGTCCACGAAGACGTGGAGGCGGGGCGCCGTCACGGGGACGTCGATCGCCGGACAGACTTCGGCCGGACCGTCCCGCGCCCCCGCGGCCGCCGCGAGGGCGAGCGCGAGCATGGCGATTCCGATCGACCGCGGCCTGGTCTTCATGGGGTGAGTCCGGGGCCCCGGGTCAGGGCAGCGAGTATTCGCCGGAGACCTGGACCGTCATGGTCCCGTCGGCGTTGGCCGCTCCGTTGTAGGTTCCCTTTCCCTGGATGCCCTTCACTTTCCCCGTGCCGCTGACGAAGGACCAGGTTCCCTTGGAGCTCACCGGTTTGCCGTCCTTCGACTTTCCGGTGCCGGCGAACCGCACGGTGAACTTGTCTCCGTTGTCCATGGCGTCGAGGTGATACCCGCGGTCGCTCGACGAGCTCCCGTTCATCTCCGAGACGACGATGTCGTCGCCCGTCCTGGTGTGCGTCCCGGCGACCTCCATGGGCGAGGTCCACGTGCACGCGGACTTGACGATGGCGAAGGCATGGCCGGGTTTGTCGCCGATCTCGACCGGAGTGACGGGCCCGGGCTTGCATTGAACGGTCCCCGAGATGCCGGTCTGCGCCGCGGCCGTCGCGGCGATCGCCAACGCGAAAAGGACGGCGGCTCCTCGAAACTTCATTTCTCCTCCTTCGGTCTTCGGATCGATTCCCGAACGAGAGAGTCTCGTTCCGCTTCGCTCCGGCGTCAAGGCGCATGTTTGGACTGGCGGCGGCGGCGGATCCGCGCTAAACTGATGTCCCGATGAGGCTTGCCGGGCGCTCGCGCTTCGACGCACCTCCTCCCAATCCGGCGCAGCTGTCTCTTTTCCCCGGTCTTCCGCCTTCGACCCGGATTCAGCCCGCGATCCGGCTGACCGAATCGAATGTCGCGCGTTCGGTTCCGCCGGGGCGTCCGGGAGTCTTCTTCCTGAAAAGCGTCGGCGCCGACGGGAAGGTCTCCGAGCGGGTCGGCCGCGACGACGTGGACCTGCGCCAGCGGCTTCTGCAGTACGCCCGCGAGCGCAGGTCGAACGTGCTCTTCGGCTGGATCCTGGCCGAAGACTCGAACGAGGCCTACCAGCTCGAGTGCTACCTCTGGCATGCCCACGGAGGGGCCTGGGCCCGCATCGAGGGCGACGCCCATCCGGCCCCGGCGGAACGGATCCCCTTCCTCGGCTGTCCCGACTGCGACGAGTAGAATCCCCGCTGCGAAAGGGGGTTCGTTGGAAGCCCTTCCGAACTTCGTCGGCGGCCGCTGGATCCCTTCGCGCGCGGCCGAGTTTCTCGACGTGCACAATCCCGCGACGGGAGAGACGATCGCGCGGACGCCGCTCTCGAACTCCGAAGACCTCGACGCGGCGGTCGAGGCCGCCCGGCGGGCGTTCCCCGGCTGGCGCGACACGCCGGCGGTCCTCCGCGCTCGCTCGCTCTTCCGCTTCCGCGAGCTGCTCGAGGAACACTTCGAGGAGCTCGCCGCGACCGT
The DNA here is from genome assembly GCA_963736455.1 of uncultured Acidobacteriota bacterium. GTDB lineage: Bacteria > Acidobacteriota > Thermoanaerobaculia > UBA5066 > Gp7-AA6 > DAHUXD01. Next base: position 1,549,075 of record CAVTON010000001.1, on the reverse strand, counting down.
CACGCGCGAGCACGGGAAGACCCTCGACGAATCGCGCGGAAGCGTCCGTCGGGGCATCGAATGCGTGGAGGTTGCCTGCGGCACCCCGTCGCTCATGATGGGCTATGGCCTGGAGAACATCGGGCGGGACATCGATTGCCAGGTGATCCGTCAGCCGCTCGGCGTTTGTGCCGCGATCGCGCCCTTCAACTTCCCCGCCATGGTGCCGCTCTGGTTCCTGCCCTTCGCGATCGCGACCGGCAACACCTTCGTCGTCAAGCCGTCCGAGCAGGTGCCGATGACCCAGGCCCTGATGGTCCGGCTGCTGGAGCGGTGCGATCTGCCGCCCGGAGTCGTCAACCTCGTCCATGGCGGACGGGCCGTCGTCGAGGCCATCTGCGACCACCCGGAGATCCGCGCCGTGTCCTTCGTCGGCTCGACGCCGGTGGCGAGGGCGGTCTATCGCCGCGCGACCCACGCGGGCAAGCGGGTCCAGGCGCTCGGCGGAGCCAAGAACTTCATCGTCGTGATGCCCGATGCCGACCTCGAGCGGACGACGGCGGCCATCGCCGAGTCGTTCTTCGGCTGCGCCGGCGAGCGCTGCCTCGCGGGCAGCGTCCTGTTGCCCGTGGGACCGGTCCATGCCGAGGCGCGCGAGCGCCTCGCGGCGGCCGCGAAGGCGCTGAAGGTCGGAGACGGATCCGAGGCCGGCGTGGGCATGGGGCCGGTCATCAGCGCCGGGCATCGCGAGCGCGTCGTCGACTACATCGAGAAGGGGATCGCGGAGGGAGCGCGGCTGGTGCTCGACGGGCGGGAGAACCCGGTGGCCGGCCGTCCGGGCGGATACTTCCTCGGCCCGACGCTCTTCGACGAAGTCGATGCCTCGATGACGATCGCCCGGGAGGAGATCTTCGGGCCGGTCGCCTCGATCACGCCCGTCGGGACGCTCGAGGAGGCCATCGCCGTGATGCAGGCGCATCCGAACGCCAACGCGACCTCGATCTTCACCTCGAGCGGAAGAGCGGCCCGCGAGTACGCGCGGCGGGCGTCCGCCTCGATGGTGGGCGTCAACATCGGCGTCGCGGCGCCGATGGCCCAGTTTCCGTTCGGGGGAGCGAAGGACAGCTTCTTCGGCGACCTGAAGGCCCACGGCCGCGATGCGTACGAGTTCTACACCGACAAGAAGGTCGTCATCTCGAGGTGGTTCTGACGAGCGGCAGGAGGAACCCATGAGCGCCACGATCAGGACTCAGGCGCCGGCGTCCGGGACGTCGCGCACGGTCCGCGAGAAGCACGCGAAGTACATGCTGCCGGCGACGATCCTGTACTACCAGGAGCCCCTCGTCCTGACCGACGGCAAAGGCCTGCGGATCCAGGACGCCGACGGCAACGAGTACCTCGATTTTTTCGCGGGCATCCTGACGGTCTCGGTCGGGCACGCGAACGAGAAGGTCAATGCCGCGGTCGTGGCGCAGATCTCGCGCCTCTCCCACGTCTCGTCGCTGTACCCGGCGCTCCCCGTCGTCGAGCTCGCCGAGACGCTCGCCCGCATCACGCCCGGCCGGCTGCAGCAATCGTTTCTCGCGACTTCCGGCACCGAGGCGGACGAGACCGCGGTGATGCTGGCTCAGCTCCACACCGGCGCTTCCGAGATCGTGGCGCTGCGCCATGGCTACTCGGGCCGCTCGATGCTCGCGCAGTCGCTCACGGCTCACTCGACCTGGCGGCCGCTGCCGACGCAGGTGCCCGGCATCAAGCACGCGGTGTCGCCCTACTGCTATCGCTGTCCGCTGAAGCTCGAGTACCCCTCGTGCGGCATCGCCTGCGCGAAGGACATCGAGGAGCTGATTCGCACCACCACCTCCGGCCGGATCGCGGGCTTCCTGGCCGAGACGATCCAGGGCGTGGGGGGGTTCATCACGCCGCCGAAGGAGTACTTCGAGGTCGCCGTCGGCATCGTCAGGAAGTACGGCGGGGTCTTCATCTGCGACGAGGTGCAGACGGGTTTCGGGCGCACGGGCGGGAAGATGTGGGGCATCGAGCACTACGGCGTCGAGCCCGACATGATGACGATGGCCAAGGGCATCGCGAACGGCCTTCCGCTGGGAGCCTGCATCGCCACGCCGGAAATCGCGGCTTCGCTGAAGGCGCTCACGATCTCGACGTTCGGCGGCAACCCCGTGGCCTGCGCCGCGGCGAACGCCACGATCCGGATCATCGAAGAGGAGGATCTCGCCGGCAACGCCGAGCGCATGGGGCGGATCCTGCGGGACGGCTTCGAGGAGCTCAAACGCCGCTTTCCGAGAAACGTCGGCGACGTGCGGGGCATGGGGCTGATGCAGGCGATCGAGCTCGTCGTGGACGAGACGATCCGCGACCGCACGCCGGAGAAGGCCCTGACCGGCCGGATCTTCGAGGAGACGAAGAGGCGCGGTCTCCTGATCGGGAAGAGCGGCCTCGATGGAAACGTCTTCCGCGTCGCGCCGGCCTTGAACGTCGGCCGGAGCGACGTGGAAGAAGCGCTCGCGATCATCCGGGAGTCCTTCGAGGCCGCGGGAGCCCACTAGGCTCGGACTTAGAGCGGGTCGCGAAGCGGCCCGACGACGAGGCAGGGGACGTCGCCGATTGCGAACCTCTCCCGCAATCCGAACCTGGTGGTTATCTCCCTTGTCCTCGAGTCGTGGGGTCAAGAGTCGCGGGGTCAACGCTGAATTCCTGCGAGTCATGGGTCGAGTCGCGAGTCATCTGGTCAACGCGAGTCATGGGGTCAACGCTGAATTCCTGAATTTCAGGCGTCGGAATCAGGATTTCAGCGTTGACCCCGCCTGGCTCCTCCTTGGTTTCCACCTGGCCGGCGGCCGGTCCCGCCGCGCCTATGCCCCTCGCCGGCGCCAGGCGTTCTGGACGTAGTAGACCGGCACGCCGAGCCCGATGAACGCGAGCCCGATGAGCGACGTCCTGGGGGTCTGGATGAGCGTGTTCACGACGATCGCCCCGGCCGTGAGCGCGAAGACGATCGGCACGAAGGGATATCCCGGCACGCGGAAGGGGCGTGCGAGCCCCGGCTCCTTGCGCCGCAGGGCGACGACCGACAGCACCGCGAGAGCGTAGAAGATCCAGCCGCCGAAGATCACGTACGTGAAGAGCTGGGAGAAGCCGCCGATGAAGAGAACCAGGAACGCGGACCAGAGGCCCTGAAAGACGAGCGACTCGACCGGCGTGCGCCAGCGCGGATGAACGCGCGAGACGCGCTCGAAGAAGAGCCGGTCCTTGGCCATCTGGTAGTACGCGCGGGGGCCGGCGAGGATCAGGGCGTTCATTGCGCCGAGCATCGAACAGAGGATCGCCGCCGTGAGGAGCTTCCCGCCCCACTCTCCGGTCACGCGCGTCATCGCCAGCAGGGCGACCTTGTCGGTCGCCGCGATCTCCGCGGGCGTGAGGATCTTGAGGTAGGCGAGGTTGGCGAGGAGGTAGAGGCCGACGACGATCGCCACTCCGCCGATGACCGCTCGTGGAAAGTTCTTCTGCGGATTCTTCAGCTCCCCGGCGGCGAAGCTCACGTCGTGCCAGCCCTCGTAGGCCCACAGGACGGCGACGAGCGCGACCCCGACCGCGGCGACCGGCGCTCTCCCGGCGGGAAGCGGCGTCGCGGCGGCGGCCGTCGCCGCGGCGGCGGCCTTCGTGGGGCCGGGCAGGAGGAAGATCACGGCGACCATCACGACGAGCCCGCCGACCTTGAGCGCCGTGAGGACGTTGCCGACCCGGGCGCCGTTCTTGACGCCGATCGCGTTGATCCAGGTCAGCAGGGCGATCGCGGCGATTCCCGCGACCTTCGTCGTGGTGGGCGTCAGGGGCACGAATGCGCCGAGGTAGATCGGGAACGCGGCGGCGAGCGTCGCGATCGAGCCGGAGGTCGCGACCGTGAAGAGCATCCACCCGCAGAGAAACCCGGGCAGACGGCCGAAGGCGCGCGTGATGAAACTGTAGATGCCGCCGGCCTCGGGCATCGCCGCGCCGAGCTCGGCCAGCGACAGCGCTCCGAGCATCGTCAGAACCCCTCCGATGATCCAGACGGCGAGCATCCAACCCGACGTCCAGACCGCGCGCGCGATCTCCGACGGCACGAGGAAAATGCCCGAACCGATGATCGTGCCGATGACGAGGTTGATGGTGTCGAAGAGACTGAGCTCCCGGGAAAGCTCGGCCCCGCCGGATCGGGAATCGCCGTCGTGGCTCACGCGCACCCCCTGCCGTTGGGGGTGTTCTATCAGATCCGGCGAGCCGGCCCCGGCTAGCGGCTCGGCAGCCGGCCCTCGAGCTGCTTCAACTTCTTCTCGAGATCGTCGAGCCGCTTCTCGAGATCCCGCCGCGATTCGTCGGCGCGGGGCGCCTTCGACTCCCAGCTCCAATCGCGGGGCCAGTCGCGCGACCACTCGCGTGCCCACTCCCGGGTCGGAAGCTCGCCGATCCGCATTTCCCGGTCCCTGCGCTCGGCCACGGTCACGGTGAGGCGTTTGGAGGCCTTGTCGCGGAGGAGCTCGAGCGTGACCGTCTCTCCACCCTTCTTGTGACGGACGAGGCGCACCAGCTCGCGCGTCGAGTCGACGGGATCTCCGTCGATTTTCGTGACGACGTCGCCGACCTGGAGCCCGGCCTTCGCGGCCGGACCATCCGCCTCGACCGAGCCGACGAGGATGCCCGCATCCCTCGGGGCGCCGAAGTGCTGGCGCAGCTCCGGCGTCATCTCGATGGGACGGACGCCGATGAAACCGCCGCCTCCGTTCATCTTCCATGCGAACGGCCGGCCGTCGGGTCCTTCGAACCCTTCGATGTCCGCAATCCGATCCGCGTCGTCGTCGTCGCCCGTGATGAACACGCGGTCGCCATCGACCACGATCCGTCTCTCTTCGTCGGGAGAGGTCACGATGATCTTCTTCGTCCGCTTGCGCGCGGAAGGAGGCGCCGGGGGAGCCGGAGCCGACTCCGGCGCGGGCGGGGCGGGCGCGGCCTCGGGCGCCGCCGGCGCTGCCGGAGCGGATGGGGGCTGCTGACCGGCGGCTTTCGAAGCCGCCGGCGCCGCGATCAGGAGCGTCGTCAGGAGCGTGGCGTTCCAGGCCGAGGTCTTCATGGTTTCCTCCGTCGGCAAGGGAGACGGCGGCGCGGGCGCGAAGGTTTCGCGGTTTCGCGCTGATAGCCTGTCGCGCGATGCGTCGCCGCCTCCTCGCCGCGCTGCTCTTTCTCGTCGCGGCCGGGGCGTCCGCCCAGGGGCTGTCCGCGGACTGGCGCACTGCCGAGACCGACCACTTTCGAGTCCACTATCCGGCGCCCTTCCAGGCCTGGGCGCTCCACGCGGCCGGCGAGCTCGAGGCGATCCACGCTCGCGTGACGGCCCTCGTGGGCTATGTTCCTCCGCGGAAGATCGAAGTCGTCGTGTCCGATCCCGCCGCCGACTCGAACGGCGCCGCGGTTCCCTTTCTCGATCGACCCGAGGTCCTGATCTGGACCACTCCTCCCGAATCCGAGTCGTCCATCGGTGACTACGGCGACTGGATGGAGCTCGTCGCGACCCACGAGGTGGCGCACGTTGCGCACCTGACGCGCGTGGGCGGCGGCTCGGCGGCGGCGCTCCTGCGGCTTTCACCCGCCCCCCTCGGCCTGATCGCCCTGCGATCGCCGCGCTGGGTCATGGAAGGCTACGCGACCCTCGTCGAAGGAGCGCTCACCGGATCGGGAAGGCCCGGATCGGTCTACCGCGCCATGGTCCTGCGTCAGCTCGGGATCGAAGGCAAGCTCCCGTCCTACTCCGACCTCGATGCATCGGACACGTGGCTCGGGGGCTCGCCGGCGTACCTCGTCGGGTCGGACTACCTCGAGTGGCTCGCGCAGCGGGAGGGCGCGGCCGCGCTGCCGCGGCTCTGGGAGAAGATGGCCTCGGTTCACGGCGGCGGCTTCGAGTCGGCATTTCGCTCGATCTTCGGCGACTCTCCCGAGACGCTCTACGACCGGTTCCGCGCCGAGCTGACCGCGGAGGCTCTCGAGGAGGAGAAGCGTCTGAAGGCCGAGGGCCTCGCCGACGGGGAGCTCGCGCTGCGGCTGCGTGGCGGCACGCTCTCGGCCGCGGTCTCGCCCGACGGGACGCGGCTTCTCGCACGGCGCGATCCGTCGCCTCACGAGAGCGAGCTGGCGGTTTGGGAGCTCGGCGGGACCGGCGGCGACAAGACGCACGAGGCCCCGAAGCCCCGCTGGCGGCTTCCTCGAGCCAACGGACATGCCGCATCGGATCCTCGTTGGATGCCGGATGGCCGCGCGATCCTCTTCTCCCGGCGCGCGCCCGAGGCGGACGGAACGCTCCACGTCGATCTCTATCGGTGGGAGCTCGAACCGGGCGGCGTCGCCCGCGTCAGCCGCGGCGCCGACGTCGGCGATGCGGACCCCGCGCCGGGAGGAGACTGGGCCGTCGGCGTGCGAAGCCGGTTCGGCGCGACGTCGCTCGTCCGGGTGGACCTCTCGTCGGGCGCCGTGAGCGAGATCCCGGTCACGCTGCCGGCGGCGGAGGCGTGGCCCGTCTGGAGCCATCCGCGCATTTCTCCCGACGGAAAGCGAATCGCCGTCCTTCTTCACGCCGGGCGCCGCTGGCGGCTCGTCGCGCTGCCGGCGTCGGGCGGGGCGGCCCGGGAGATTGCGCTCGATCGAGCGCCGGCGGGGGCTCCGGCGTGGAGCGCCGGCGGCGCGCACCTGTTCGTCGCGAGCGCCATGGCGGGAATCTGGAACGTCGCCGAGGTGGACGCTTCCGCGGGCGGCGCCGCGAAGGTCCTGACGCGGGTCACGGGCGGGGCCTTCGATCCGGCTCCTTCGCCCGACGGCCGGGCGCTCTACTTTCTCGACTTCGGCGCGCGGGGCGTCTCGGTCCGGAGGCTGGCGCTCGGGGGCGCGGAGCCCTCGGGCGGCGAATCCGAGGCCGATGCGTTTCCGATCCGGCCTCCGACGCCGGGCGAGGCGGGGGAGCCGTTTCCCGCCGCGCCGGCGGGGACTCCGAAGCCGTACGACGTCTGGGAGACTCAGGCGATTCGTCCGCTCCTCGGTTTCTCCTTCGGGCCGTCGGGCAACACCGTTCAGCTCGGCGCCGACACCGCCGACGTCCTCGGACGTTTCCATGGAATCGCCCTCGGCTCGATGGGCGACGCGATCGGCCCTCGCGGCGGGGCGATCGAGGCGGCATACCGCGGGCTTCCGGTCGCGCTGACCGCCTCGCTCTTCTCGGCCATCGAGAAACCGGGAAACCAGGGACTCGCGCCGCGTCCCGCGTTCGACGAGGAGCGATGGGGAGGATTCCTCGAGGCGGCGTGGTCGCGTCCCTGGGACTGGGGCAGGCTCGAGCTGTCCGGAGGCGGCGGGGGGACGCGCGTCGAGGCGTTCGACTCCGGCCGCGTCTTCACGCGGGCGCTCGGGTCGGCGGCGGCGCGACTCGTCTACCGCCGCACGCGCGGGCGCGCGGGATTCGCCGCGGCTCTCGACGCCGGCGGATCGGCGGGAGTGACGGCCGGCGAGACCTGGCGGCAGTGGTCGGCGGGGGGCCGGCTCGCGGGGATCCTGCCCTGGGCGACCGTTTCCGCGGCGGCGCGCTTCGGAGACACCGGCGGATCGCCGTCGCTCTTCGATCTGTATGCGGTCGGCGGAGCGGAGTCGGCGATCCTCCCGCCCGGGCTCGACGGCAACCGGCTTCACAGCCCGGCGCTCCCGGCCGACGTCCAGGTCGGAAGGCGTTTCGAGGCACTGCGCGCGGAGCTCGAAGCCTCGGCGATCCCGGTGGCCGTCTACGCCGAGTGGATGCGGGCCTGGGATCCCGCGGCAGGCCGCCCGGATCCGGTGCGGGTCGCCGGCGCCGAGGTCCGGCTGGAGCGGCTGATCCCCGCCGAATACGGCCGAACCGTCTCGTTTCACGTCGGCGCGGGATGGATCGTCAGCGCCGAGCCTTCCATCCGGGCGGCCCGCGGATATGCTCAGCTCGTCTATCGGCCATGAGAGCTCGAAAACTGCATCGCGGCGCTCCGGTACTGCTCGCCTTCGTTCTGGCGTGCGCGTCGAAGCCCGCGCCGTCTCCGGCTCCGGCGCCGGCGGTCCCGCCGGCCGCCGAGCTCGCCCAGAGCGGCCTGAACGTCGTGAAGACCGCCGACATCACGCTGCGGGATTCCTCGCGCAATCGCGACGTGCCGTTGCGCGTCTCGTATCCCGACGGCGCCGGGCCGTATCCGGTGATCGTGTTTTCCCACGGCGCGGGGGGCTCGAGCCGGACCTTCGACGCGCTCGCGCGCTTCTGGGCGTCGCGCGGCTTCGCCGTTCTCGCTCCCGCTCACGCCGACGGTTCGGCGGCCGGGTCCCGGGATCCGGCGAGCGACAGCGCGCGGGAGCCCTCCGGGGACGCGACCACCGAGGCGAAGATCTGGGAGAACCGCGTCCGGGACCTTTCGTTCGTGGCGGCGGCGACCGGGGCCGTCGAGGAGAGAGTGCCTGGATTGAAGCTCGACGAAACGCGCGTCGGAGTCGGCGGACAGTCGCTCGGAGCCTATGCCGCGATGCTGCTCGCCGGAGCGACGGTGGAGACGTCGAAGAGGGAAAAGGCGAGGAGCTTCGCCGACCCGCTGCCGAAGGCATTCCTGCTGCTTTCGCCCCCGGGGAAGGGGCAGCAGGGTCTGACCGCCGAGTCGTTCGCCTCCATGGATCGGCCGCTGATGGTCGTCACCGGCACGCGCGATCCGGGGACCCGGAACCAGGATCCGTCGTGGAGGCTCGATGTTTATCAGCTGTCTCCGCCGGGCGGCAAGTACGCGGTGTTCATCGAGGGTGCCAGTCACCTCACGCTGACGGGTCTTCGGCCGAGCCGGGCGCGGCATCCTCGACGACGGCGGGCAGGAAAGGGACGTCCGCGGACCTCGAGGTGGCGATCTTCAAGGACGTCAAGGCGGCGACGCTGGCGTTCTGGGAGGCCTTCCTCAAGGACGACCCCAACGCGCGCGCGTTCCTCGCGGCCGACGCCCTGGCCCGGGAGAGCGACAACCGCGCCCAGCTCCTGCGGCGTTAGCGCGCGTCAGTCGACGTAGTACTGGCGCGCGAAGACGCGGCCCTTGCGCCCGTTCAGCGAGACCTCGATCGTGTGCTCGCCGCGAGGGCCGTGGGGCTTGACGAACACGAGGACGTAGCGCCCGGAGATGGCGCGGCCGACGCGGTCCATCGCGAGGTCGGGGAAGAGGTTCGTCTTCTCGTAGTGGCCGCCGGTGAGCTCGGCGATCTGCTGGATCGAGCCTTCGAGCGAGTGATAGTCGGCGTCGGTCACGTCGAGCGTGAAGATGTCGACCCTCGCCTCCGCCATGCGCTGCATCGCGTCGGCCCAGGCCTGCTGCTCGCTGGCGTTGGGCCCGGACAGTCCGCCGACGGTCCCGAGCCCCCAACCGAAGAAGAGCATCGACTTGCCCCCGGGGATCGGCGCCAGCGCGCGGGCGACCATCTCGAGGGCGCGCTCGGGCGTGGCGCAGCGGCGCGACTCCTCGTCGTCGAGAACCCGCGCGAGGGAAGGATGGCTGTCGGGATCCGGCGGCGCGGCGTCGCCCCGGCGGATCGAGTCGTGGATCGCGCGGTCGAGCTTCGCGCGGTCGGACGTGAAGTCCTGGCGAAGCTTCAGGTGCGTGTCGTACGAGACGACCGCGACACGATCGGTCGGATCGAGCGTCCTTATGAAGCGCCGGGCCTGGATCCCCATGCGGAGCAGGCCGTTCAGGCGTGAGATCTCGTGGTCGGTCTGGAAGAAGAGGACGATGACGCGGCCCGGAGGAATGTCGGGCGACGCGGGCGCGGCATCCTGCCCGGGCGGCGTCAGGGCGGCCAGCACGTTCGCGTCGATCTCGGGAGTCCCCCGGGGCAGCCAGTCCACCGACTCGAGCGCGACGGGCTTGCCGTCCACCTTGAGGAGAAAGTCCGATGGCCCCAGGGAGGGAATCGGCGTGCCGTCCGGCTCCATGACGTGCGCGTCGACGATGACGCGCTCGACGACCGCTTCTTCGTGGACCTCGCCGCGCCGGTCCGCGGGCTGCTGCGCGCCGAGCGCGGCCGCGCCGAGAGCCAGGGCGGCGGCGAGAACCGCGCGCTTCATGCGCTCGCCGATCCGGACCACTCCGCGTCGATCGCGGGGGGAGAGGTCAGCGTCTGCAGGACGACGCAGTACCGCTCCGTCTTATCGCGAAGACTCCGGAGCTGCTCGGGCGTCGCCGCCGGCGCTTCCACGTCGAACCGGACCCGGATCCGCTCGAACCCGACCGGCGCGTCGGCCGACACTCCGAGCGTGCCGCGTAGGTCCAGGTCTCCCTCGACCTCGACCTGAATCTCGCGGGCCTCGATTCCGAGCGCGGTCGCGACGAGCTGACAGGTGATCTGCGCGCACGCGGCGAGCGCTCCCAGGAGCAGGTCGCCAGAGCAGGCCGCCGTTCCGGGGCCGCCCGTGCCGGCGTGCGCCTCGGCCTGATACACGGCGCGGCCGAGGTCCACGGAGCAGGCCATCGGCGTCGCCGTCTGACCGCCGGTCGCGCGCAGCGTGATCCGGGAGCTCGCCGGATCGTTTCGGTACCGCTCCTTGAAGGGCCGCTGTACCGCCTTGAGGTCCATGTGAGCGCTCCTTTGAGGCAACCTTCAGTCTCACATAGTACGAGCGGAGCGGGGGTAAAGTTGCCGCGTGCCGCTCTCATCCGGCGACCGGCTCGGGCCTTACGAAGTGCTCTCTCCGCTCGGCGCCGGAGGGATGGGAGAGGTCTATCGCGCGCGCGACGGACGGCTCGGACGCGAGGTCGCGCTCAAGGTCCTGCCCGCGGGCGTCGCCTCGGAACCGGACCGCCTGGCGCGGTTCGAGCAGGAAGCCCGGGCGGCCTCGGCCCTGAACCACCCCAACATCGTCACGATTTACGAGATCGGACGGGCCGACGGCGTCTCGTACATCGCGATGGAGCTCGTGGACGGGCAAACCGCAGGCGGTCTCATCGCCGGCGGCCCGATGCCCGCCCGCCGGCTCGTTCATTTCGCCTCGCAGGTGGCCGAGGGGCTCGCCAAGGCGCACACTGCCGGAATCGTCCATCGGGACCTGAAGCCCGAGAACCTCATGCTCTCGCGCGACGGCTTCGTCAAGATCCTGGACTTCGGCCTCGCCAAGCTCGCGACGCCCTCCCCGGACAGCCTCACCGGGGCCGCCACGGCCGGAGCGCCCCAGACCGGCGCCGGAGTCGTCCTCGGCACGATCAGCTACTTGTCTCCGGAGCAGGCGAGCGGCCGGGCGCTCGACTTCCGCTCCGACCAGTTCGCGTTCGGCTCCGTGCTCTACGAGATGCTGATCGCCCGACATCGCGCCTCCACCGCCCGTGATCGTCAGGTATGCCCCGGCGACGAACATGCGCGGCCCGGGGAAATAGCCCTTCGCGATGGCGTCGCGCATGGCGACGTCCACGAAGGCGCGGTAGGTCCCGACGTCGCGGACGGTCGTGAACCCCGCGTCGAGAGTCGCCCGGGCGTTGGGGACCGACTCGAAGGCTCGATCCGCCGCGGAGGTCTTCAGCTCGGCGAGCGGGTCGGAGTCGTGGACGTAGTCGCCGACGAGGTGCGTATGGCAATCGATGAGGCCGGGGAGGACCGTCAGCGCGGAAAGGTCGGTGACCTTCGCGCCGGCGGGAACGGGCGCTCCCGCGCCCACGGAGCGAACACGGCCCTTCTCGATCACGATGACCGCGTCGGGGATGACGGTCCCCGCCTTCGGGTCGATCAGATGCCCGGCCCTGACCGCGACGACCTCCGGCGGCGGCTCGGCCGCGCCGAGCGCGGCGGCCACGCCGACGAGGAGCAGGGCGCGTAAGACGAGCGTGGATCTGAGGTTCATGGCGGAAGCGCCGGGATTGTACGGCGACTCGCGGTTAGAATGCGCCGGACTCGATCCATGACGCTCTCCGCCGGAACGAAGCTCGGCCCCTTCGAAGTCCTCGCGCCGCTCGGCGCGGGAGGCATGGGAGAGGTGTATCGGGCGCGGGACTCGCGCCTCGGACGCGACGTCGCGATCAAGGTCCTCTCCGCGGAGTTCGCCTCGGACGCGGACCGGCGCAAGCGCTTCGAGCAGGAGGCTCGCTCGGCGTCGGCGCTCAACCATCAGAACATCGTCACGATCCACGACATCGGCTCCGACGGCGCGACGGTCTACATCGCGATGGAGCTCGTCGACGGGCGCACGCTGCGCGAGGTGCTGCACGGCGGCGCGCTGCCGACGCGCCGGCTCCTCGATCTCGCGTTCCAGATGGCCGACGGCCTCGCCAAGGCCCATGCGGCGGGCATCGTCCACCGGGACCTGAAGCCCGAGAACGTCATGGTCACGAAGGACGGAGCGGTCAAGATCCTGGACTTCGGCCTCGCCAAGCTCCTGAAGGAGCAGCCCGAAGAGAATTCGAACCTTCCCACGGCGCAGGCGACGCAGGCCGGCACCGTCCTCGGCACGGTCGGCTACATGTCGCCGGAGCAGGCGAGCGGCAAGGCGCTCGACTTCCGTTCCGACCAGTTTGCGCTCGGGGCGATCTTCTACGAGATGGCGACGGGCCGGCGCGCGTTCCAGCGCGGCACGACCGCCGAAACGCTCACGGCGATCATCCGGGAAGACACGGAACCGGTCGCTCAGGCGAACGCCGGCGTCCCGGCGCCCTTCCGATGGGTCGTCGAGCGGTGCCTCCAGAAGGATCCGGACGAGCGCTACGCCTCGACGCGGGATCTCGCTCGGGACGTGCGCGGCGTGCGCGAGCACCTCTCGGAGGCGTCGTCCGCGGTGTCGGGCGAGATTTCGGGAGCTGGGGCGGCCGCGCCGTCCCGGCGCCGATCGCGCGTCTCGCTCGTTGCGGCGGCGATCGGCGTTCTCGCGGCCCTCGGCGCGGGGATGCTCGTCCAGAAGCGCCTCGGCAAGTCGCTGCCTCCGTCGTATCAGCAGATCACGTTCGGCTCGGGAACGATTCGCGCCGGCCGCTTCGCTCCCGACGGTCAGACGATCGTCTACAGCGCGGCCTGGGACGGAAACCCGCTGAAGCTCTACCTCAAGCACCCGTCGAGCCCCGACTCGCTTCCGCTCGAGCTCCCGAGCGCCAACCTGCTCTCGATCTCGCCCTCCGGAGAGATGGCGATCGCCATCGACTGCCGCTCGAATCATCCGGGCGTCTGTGCGGGCACGCTGGCTCAGGCGGCCCTGACGGGAGGATCGCCGCGGGATGTCGCCGAAGGCGTCCAGGAAGCGGATTGGGCTCCGGACGGAACGAACATGATGGTGGTGCGCGACGTCGGCGGGAAGGCGCGCATCGAGTTCCCGATGGGCAAGGTGCTCTACGAGACGTCGGGCCACGTCAGCTACGCGCGGCTGTCGCCGAAGGCCGACCGCATCGCCTTCCTCGACCACCCGTTCCCGCTCGACGACGCCGGAACCGTCGCGATCCTGGATCTGGCCGGCCACAAGACGACGCTGACCTCCAAGTGGGCGAGCGAGGGCGGCCTCGCATGGTCGGCCTCGGGCGACGAGGTGTGGTTCACGGCCACGGAGGCGGGAGCGAACCGTTCGCTGTACGCCGTTACCCCCGGAGGCAAGCTCCGCGTCGTGACCCGCGTGCCCGGAGGATTGAAGCTCCACGACGTCGCCCGCAACGGGCGCGTCCTCCTGACCCGGGAAAGCCCTCGCGTCGGCATCCGCGGCATCCTCGAGGGCGACGATCGGGAGAGGGAGATGTCGTTTCTCGACTATTCGTTCGCCGCGGACATGTCGCCCGACGCCCGGGTCCTGCTCTTCGACGAGGAAGGCGAGGCCGGTGGCGCGAACTACACGGTCTTTCTCCGCAAATCCGACCGTTCTCCGGTCGTCCGGCTCGGCGAGGGCAACGCCCTGGCGATCTCTCCGGACGGCAAGTGGGCGCTGTCCATGCTGCCGTCTCCCAACTCTCCCTTCAAGCTGCTCCCGACCGGTACGGGCGACCTGAAAGCGCTCGCGGTCGAGGGCGTCAGCCCGGAACAGGCGGCGACGTGGCTGCCCGACAGCCGCGGTCTCGTGTTCGCCGGCAGCGAGCCCGGGCGCAACCTGCGCCTGTACGTCCAGTCGATCGACGGGGGCAAGCCGCGGCCGATCACGCCGGAAGGCATCGTCGCCGCCATTCCGGGGTTCGCGGTTTCGCTCGACGGGAGGTGGGTCGCGGCGGTCGGCGCCGATCGGAAAGCGGCCCTCTTTCCGATCGACGGCGGGACTCCGAAGGCGCTTCCCGGCGCCCAGGAGGGTGAGTTTCCGCTGCGCTTCTCTCCGGACGGAAGGCTTCTGTATCTCTGGAAGCGGGGCGACGTGCCCGCGCGCGTGACCCGTCTCGACGTCGAGACCGGCAAGCGCGAGATCTGGAAGGACCTGCTGCCCCTCGATCCCGCGGGCGTCGAGCGGATCTCGAACGTGCTCGTCACGCCGGACGCCAGGGGCTACGCGTACTGCTTCACGCGCCTGCTCTCGGACCTCTTCGTCGTCGACGGCCTGAAGTAGAGTCCGTTTCCGGATGGACCCGGAGGGTCAGCCCTTCTCGCCGGCCTACCCGACGCTCGCATCGCTGCGCGCGCTCGGAGAGATCTGGAACGCGTCGCCGCCGATGAAGCACTTCGGAGCACGCCTCGAGTTCGAGCGAGTGGATCGCGTCCGGGCCGTCATCGATCCGGTCACGATGGTTCACCGCGGAGGTCTCGGCACGGACGCGGTCAACGGCGTCGTTCTCGCGGGACTCTTCGACCTCGTGGTGGGCACCGTGGGATGGCTCACCCGGCCCGACACGCGTTCGGCGACGGTCAGCCTCGCGATGAGCTTCTTCCGCCCGACGCGGGGAGACCGGGTCGTCGCGGAGGCGCGCCTGATCCGCGCGGGACTGAACCTCGTCTTCGTCGCGGCCGAGATCTTCGACGCGGAGAGCCGCGTCACGGCGCGCTGCGATGGAACCTGCGCGATCTCCCTCGGGAAGGCCGACAGCCAGGAGATCGCCGACCGAATGCGGGGCGGAGGGGTCGCTCCCTAGCCTCGGACTCTGAGCGGGCTCGGTTGCCGCCGTCCTGCGGACGGCGTCTCCTACTGCCGAGGGTCTGCCTCTGGTGGCCGGACGCGCGGCCCGACCGACGAGAGAGGGAAAGAGGCGCCAGCTCCCTCTCCCGGTTGGGCGAATGACGTCGTCGTCCTCAGGCTCCCGCCAGCAGCTTCGTCGCGGCTCGCGTCTGCTCGGCCGCCTTCTCGATCACCGCCGCCGTCTGCGCCGCGGCGCCGTTGACCTCGCTCCACTTCTTCTGCTCGATGGCTTCGCGAACCGCGGGAAGGGTCTTGACGGAGTAGCCGGTGTACGCGCCGGGCGCGAAGACGAAGTGGCGGTACCAGCTCCGGCCCGGCAGGCCGGTCTCCGACGTGAAGCTCCGTTCGAAGTTCCTCAACGCGGCGTTCAGGGCCGCGAGCTTCTCGGTCGAAAGCCTCGCGGCGCCGGGCTGGAACGCCGCGTCGAAGGCGCGCGCATAGTCGGCGGCCGCGGTCGTCAGGGCGTCGGACGCGTTCTTCAGCGCCGAGAAGTCGAAGTGGGGCACGGGGACTTCGGCCTTCGGCGCGACGAAGGGCTTGCGCGGATCGGCGATGGCCCACGGGAGATTCTCGTCGAGCTGCTTGTCCTTCTCCGCCGTGTCCTTGCGCTTGCCCTCGGCGAGCTCGTCGATCTCCTTGACGTAGCGGGCGACGGCGTCGGCGTACGCCGCCGGATCCACGGGCAGAACGTCGGCATCCGCGAGCCGCATCGTCAGCGTCCCGCTCACCTGCGACAGGGCCCTCGAGTACGCGAAATCGGTGTCGCCGAACCGCGAGTACCACGTGAAGTCGTCGTAGATCGAGTGGTAGACGCCTCCGTCGCTCTCGCCGCCGAAGCCGATGTTGAGCGAGGCAATGCCGAGGTGTTGGAGAAACGGCGTGAAATCGGAGCCCGAGCCGAGCGCCTCCAGCCGCAGCCCCGTGCGCTCGCGCGCCTGGTCGCGGTCCTCGGGCTTCTCGGCGTCGGCGATCGCCTTCAGTCGGGCCCGGGCGAGCACCGTCATCTTCTTCTCGGGGTCCTCGACTTCCGCCGCCGCTCCCGAAACGAGGGCCTCGAGCGATGGCGATCCGCCGGCGTTGAAGAATCCGCGGCCCGTGCCGTCGGAGTTGATGTACGCGACGGCCTTCGCGGTCAGCTCCGCCGCGTGCGTCTCGACCCACTCGGTGGATCCGAAGAGGCCTTCCTCCTCGCCGTCCCAGGCGCAGAAGACGATCGTCCGCTTCGGCCGCCAACCCTTCTTCGCGAGCGTTCCCACCGCGCGAGCCTCCTCGAGCAGCGTGGCGAGGCCGCTGATCGGATCCTCGGCGCCGTTGACCCAGGCGTCGTGGTGATTGCCGTGGATCACCCACTCGTCGGGCCAGACCGATCCGTCGAGTCTGGCCACGACGTCGCGCGCCGGGACGAGCTTCCAGTCGAAGGCGAGCTTCAGGTGCACGCGCGCCGGACCGGGTCCGATGCGATACGTGAGCGGCAGGGCGCCGCGCCACTCCTTCGGCGCGACGGGGCCGGCCAGGGCCGAGAGGAGGGGCTTCGCGTCCTTCCACGAGATGGGGAGGACCGGGATCTTCGTCAGCGTCTTCGCCTCCTCGCGCTTGAGGCGCGGTGCGTCGTGCGTGGCGCCGACTCCCGGCGTCAGAGGGTCCCCGGAATAGAGCGGCATGTCCGCGACGCTGCCGCGCTGAACGCCCTGCTCCGGCCGGAATGGCCCGCCCGGGTATGTCTCGCCCTGGAAGAATCCGTCGTCTCTCGGGTCCGAGTAGATGATGCAGCCGAGCGCCCCCTTCTCCGCGGCGACCTTCGGCTTGATGCCGCGCCAGCCTCCGCCGTACCGGGCGATGACGATGGCTCCGCGGACGTCCACGCCGAGGCGCTCCAGGACCTCGTAGTCGGCCGGCATGCCGTAGTTCACGTAGACGAGGGGCGCCATCGCTTCGCCGTCGATGGAGAAGGCGTTGAAGGACGGCAGCTGCTCGGCCGTCTGCGCGGAGGTCGGATCGCCCGGGACCGGCGTCTCGGCGAGGGCCGCGCGGAACTTCGAGGGCTCGACGAGCTCGAGGATGCGTTCGCGGGGCGTGGGAAAGAGGACCTCGAAGGTCTCGATGCGCGCGTCCAGGCCGAATTCCTTGAACTTCGCCAGGATCCATTCGGCGTTGCGGCCGCCCTGCGCCGAGCCCAGCTCGTGCGGGGATTCGGAGAGACGGCGCATCGTCTCGCGCGCGACGGCGGGATCCGGAATGGCCCGCATCTGCCGTTCGCTCTCGATCTCGGCGGCCGCCCCGTCGGCGTAGAACCCGCGCGGCGCGGTCGGTGGCGAGGCCGGCGCCGCGGCGACAAGCGTGAAGGCGAGAGCGGGCAGACCGCGAACGAAAAGTCTCATTGCACTCCTCGGAAAGGCGCCGCAACTATAAATCCATTGCCGGCCGCGGCCGCGCCGGGTACAATCGAATGGTTGAAAACGGGGACGGGCGGCGCGAATCGCGCGTTTTGACCCGCACCCGGACGCTTCGGAGGGCCGATTGGGATTCGACCTCGCTCCGAACGCACGGACACGGCGGCCGCTCCGGCATGCCGCGCTTTTCCCGCTCCGGTCGACCGCATGAAGCTGGTCTGGTCGCAGCCGTCCCGCCGCATTCACGACCAGCCGCGCAGCGTGCTGCTCGTTTCGGTCCTCTGCATCTTTCTGGGTGGCGTCGTCGTCGGCGCGGGTGGACGGGATCTGGCCGAGGCGCCTCGAGCCGTGCGCGCCGCGTTTGCAAGCCTCCTGACGACGGGCGGAGTTTTGTTCGTCGTCGGCGTCGCGCTGCTGCTCATTCGCCGAGGCCAGAAACCGGGACCGGCGCGTCTGTCCCTCGCCCGTCCCCTCGAAGACTCCGCCGGCTCCGACCCGGAGCGGCATTTTGGACAGGAGGAACGACGGTGAAGCATGACAACGTTGTCCCTTTTGATCCCATGAGGCGGGGGGGAATGGCCCGCCGCGGCTCTCCCGACAAGAACGAGCGCAAGGCGCCGGACGCCGTCGTCATCGCCTGCCCGTCCTGCGCCTCCGAGCTGCGGCTCGAGGCCGAGTGGCTCGAGGACCAGACCGATCTGCTCTGCGGGCGGTGCGAGACGGAGATCCCTCTCGCGCGGCCCAAGGAAGGCGTCAACTAGCTCGAGGCCCCCGGAACCCGGCTACGGCTCCGCCGGGCGGAGGTAGATCCACCGCTGCGGCATGTTCACGATGGCGTGAAAGCGGGAGAGCAGTGGGAGGCCGAGCCTTCCGTCGTCGCCCCAGTCGGGCGAGAAGCCGCTCGCGGACTTCGCGAACGGCAGGTCGGGCAACAGGATCGGTCCCCACGCCAGGCCCGAGGCGCGCGTCCCCGGCCACCCCATCCGCACCACGCTCTCGGACGCGAGCAGTAGCGCGGCGTCGCCCGAGTCCGCGGCGAGCGTCACGCGCAGGTCGCTCTTGCCCCGGTGGAGGATCGCCACGGGCCGGTCGCCGTCGTCGTCGATCGGCGTGCGGAAGAAGCCGTCGGGCGGAGAGAAGGACTCCGGGTTCTCGAGGCGGAGGCGGCTCGCGGGCGCGTCGAGATCGACGATGGCCTCGCGAAACAGACAGCCGCCCGCCTCGGCGTCGGCGCCGGGAGGAAGTCGATCGGCGCGGCGGATCCAGATCGCGGGCCACGACACGCCCGCGACCGTCAGCGAGGCGCCCGGCGCGATGACCCGGCCGAAGACGTCCGGAGTGAACGCGAGGCCGAGGCTCGACGCGAGATCCGCGGAGACCGCGACCGGGCCGTCTTCCGCGCCGTCCACGGCGAGGCGGATCGGCCGTCCCGAGAGCGTCCCCGAAACGAGGACCAGGCCCGACCGGTGCTCCGTCGGAATCGTCTCGAGCTTTTCGAAGCGGGAGCGTCCGCCGCCGACGACGGCCCCCGGAATGGGACCCGTAGGGAGTCCGACCCACGCGGTTTCCCCCTGCACGACCGCCTCCGGGTCCGAGGCGTCGCGCCAGCGCGTCGGAGACTCGAACTCGAGCGACATCTTCGGCGAGCGGGCCGAGATGAGCCGGCCGTCGGAGCGGGAGAAAGTCAGGCGCAGGGGGTTGCCGCCCTCGGGAGTCAGGTCGAGGCGGACGGTCGCCGCGTCGGAGGGTCCGAGACCGAGTCGCGCGCGCTCGCGATCGGAGAAGAGCCACGCTCGGCGCCAGAAGTAGGATCGCGTGCGCAGCTCCCGCAGGACCGGATCGGAGACGACGCGCGTCACTCCGTCTTCGTCGGTGAAGTAGGCCCGCCCCGACTCGATCCCGTAGACGGCGGCCATTCCCGCCGACGACACCGTCTCGCGATACTCTCCCGGCGACCAGAGGATTTCGACCCGGCCCGAAGCGCCCGCGCCGCCGGACAGCCGCTCGAGGATCATCCCGCTCGCGGGCAAAGGCTTGGCTCCGGAGGTCTTCCGGTATCTCTCGAGCACGCGCGCCGCGACGCGGGACGGCGAATTCACTCCGCAGCCGGAAAGGCCGATGAGCGCCGCGAGCGCGAGGCCGAGCCCGACCCTCGCGGGTTCGCCGCGCTCGTGCATTCGGGGCGCGATCATATCCCTCACGATCGCGAGCGCGCGGCGGCGACGGCGAGAAAACCCGCGCCCAGTCGAAAAATTAGCTTGCACGGCGGCGCGTCGAGGGGTCTAGAATACGGCCCCAGTTTGAACGCCCTCGAGGGCGATTTCCGATAGAAAAGGGGTAGGACATATGGCAACAGGCTCTAAGGCGCTTTCCAAGTCACAGATCGCCGATCACCTCTCGAAGTCGACGGGCACCACGAAGCGGGTCGCGACGCAGTTCCTCGATGACCTGACGGCTCTCGCCTACAAGGAAGCGAAGAACAGTTTCACGATCCCGGGCGTCGGCAAGCTCGTGCTCGTCAACCGGAAGGCGCGCATGGGCCGCAACCCGGCCACGGGTGAAGAGATCAAGATTCCCGCGAAGCGGGTCGTCAAGTTCCGCGTCTCGAAGAAGGCGAAGGACGCGATCCTCGGCGTCAAGAAGTAAACGTCCCGAGTCCGGGATGGAAGGGAGCGGTTCCGAAAGGAGCCGCTTTTTTTTCCCCCTCGACGGCCTCAGCGCGGTCCCGCGGGCTTCGCCTCGAAGAGCAGGCGCACGGTGTTGTCCTCGTCTCGCGTCCGGGCGGCCTGGGCGCCCACGGACGGCTCGATCCAGGCGGGAATCGTCGCGGTGATGCCGCCGCCGATCTTGCGCGAACGGGTGATCCGCGCGGTCAACTCCACGGAGTGAAGCTGCTGGGGGATTCCGGCGGCGGCCGCCGAGCGGGCCAGGTCGCGCGCCGTGTTCATGGCCGCGTCCACGAACTCCGTCACGCCCGGCACGAGCGGCGTCGGGGCGAGGCGCTTGCCCGGCGCCGGGGGAATCTCGAGCGTCAGCTCCTGGACGAACGAAGTCTCGGCGTCGCGTGAGGCCTCGGCGTCGAGCAGCAGGACCTCGATCTTTCCGCCCGCCTTCGTCTCCGTTCCCACCTCGAGCCGGAACCGGATGCTCTTCAGGACGAGGCCGGTCTCGGCCAGCGCGGCGTTGCGGCCGGCGGCGACGTCGGCGATCGCGGCGACGAAGTCGGCCGGCGTGACGGGCTCGTTTGCGGGAGGAGAGGGGGCGGTCGTTGTGCATGAGACGCAGGCGACCGTCAGAAGCAGCAGGGAAGCGAGACCGCGCGGCGGTCCTCCGGACGCGAATCTCATGCCTCTTCCTTTCCGGCGATCCAGATTCGCCGCAGGCGGCGCACCCCGTCTTCCTCGCGGATGACGGCATGCGACTTTCGCTCTCGAGCCAGCGTGAGGGAATCGGGCCGGCGGCGCGCGGCCTCGGCGATCCGTCCGCGGCGGGCGAGGAAGCGGACGAACGCGCGGGCGTCTTCGGCATCGCCGCGTCCGGCCGCGTGAACGCGCGAAGCGAGGAGGAATCCGCGCGGACCGAAGCCGAGCGCGAAGGCATCCGAGATCTCGACACAGGCGCCGTCGGCAGGCCCGTATTCGCGTCCGTGGAGCGGGAGATCCCGGCATCGGCGCCCGCGGAGAACGCGCAGCGAGGACGGGCGCTCCGGTCTCGCGCCGCGCGCTCCCCGCACGAGCAGCCGCCCCGGTCCGGGGCCGAGCCGCTCGGAGACGGCCCGCACGAACGCCGGCGATGCCTCCTCCGCGTCCGGTGGCGCCGTCACCGCGGGGTCTTCGTCGGGCGCGAGGTCCTGGGGCACACGCGAGCTGGCGAGCAGCCCGCGGCGATGGAGGACGTCGCCGATCGCCGGAGCGAGCCCGCCGCCCCAGCGCGACGCGGCTTCGCGGACGAGGCGCCCGGCGACGCCAGCGAAGAAATCCGCGCCCACGGCGGCGGTGTCGGCGGCGGCGATGCAGAGCTCGGCGGCCTTCTCCGCGGCGACGGACAGGGCGGCGGCCCGATCCTTGCCGGGCTCCGCGCGGAAGATCGCGACGAGCACGTCCCAGCAGGCGCCGGTCATCACGCGGCAGAACGAGTGCGGCTCGGCCGACAGCGCCGCCGCGGGCGCGTCGTCGGGAAGGCCTTGCGGGTCCGCGTAGTGGAACGTGTTGACCGCATCGCGGAGCGCGTCCGGCAGGGCGGCATCCGGGCCATAGGCGTCGCGCACGGCGGCGCCGAGCTGCTCGGCGAGACGCGAGACCAGGTTCGAGCGAGACGGGTCGTCGCGCGTCGCGGAGACGACGTCGGCGTCGAGCACGCTCTCCGCCAGCGAGATGAAGATCGCCGCGAGATCTCCGAAGGCCTCGTGGAACGCGGCGACCTCGAAGTGCGGAGCGTCCCAGAGGTCGGGCCGGATGGCGTCGAGGATCGCGTGGCCCTGCTCGTGCGTCGACACGTCGGGGCTCTCGCCCGAGAAAACGACGGCGCCGGTCTTCGGATCCACGTCGCGAAAGAAGTGGAGCGCCTTGCGGTCGTAGAAGGCGTTGAAATCCTTGCCGGAGTCCGGGACGGCGGGAAGGATAGTCCCCGGGTTCCACACGCCGGGACTCGGAAGATGCGCGGTCCAGTACCGCTTGCCGCGGTCGAGCGCGGAGGAGAGCTGCCAGTAGAGAAACTCCGGCGTGTCCGGAGCATAGGCGTTCGGCGCCGGCGCGGTTGCCTGGATGCGGAATCCCCACGGGCCTTTGTCGACGTTCTGCGGCGGGGCCGTCTCGACGAGGCGATCGCCCCGGCCGCGAGGGTCGTTGAGATAGACGCGGATGCGCGAGACCGGCTCGTCTTTCACGGCAGGGAGTCTGGCGAAATTGTATCAATGCGCTATCCTGTTTCGGCGATGCGGAAGATCCTCGCCGGCACCCTGCTGATGGGCCTCGCGTGGTCCGCCGCCGCCCAGGACAAGGCCGAAAAGAAGGCGTCCTGGCCGCTCTCGCTCGCCGACGGGCTGCCGAGGGAGTTGCCCGGCTACGTGGCCGCGCCGACGGATCCGCTGCCGGACACCGACGAGAACGAGATGGGCGTCTTCACCCAGGTCGCGCGCTTCTTTCAGCGGATCGAGAGCCCGACGGTGACCCGCCAGTTCCAGCTCGTCGTCCAGGACTACGGGAAGGACAAGAGCCTCGAGGCCGCCCTCCGCAAGGCGATGACCGAGGCCTCGTCGCACCCGGGCGTGGAAACGCGCGACGTCATGATCGCCGGACTCAAGGCCTTCGCGGTGACCGACCGCTCGAGCGGCATGCCGACGACCCTCATCACCGTGCTCGTGCTGCCCTCGCGGCTCGTGCTCGGGCAGGGCGGGAACGTGGACCGCGACGCGGCGATCAAGCTGCTCTCCTACGTCGACTTTCCCCGGGTCGCGGCGACGAAGTGACGCCGGCCCCGGTGGAGGTGCGCCGGGCGCGCCGCGAAGACTGGCCCCGCATGGTCGAGCTGCAGCGGGAGCTCGCGCGCTTCGAACGGATGGAGCCGCCGAACGACGCCGAGGCGGCCCGCGTCGGCGCCATGCTCTTCGACGCCGGGAAAATCGAGGGCCTCGTCGCCGAGCGCGACGGCCGTATCGAGGGAATCGCGATCTTCTGGGAGGGCCTTGGGTCCTCGTTCCGCGCGCGTCCGTTCGTGTTTCTCGAAGACCTCGTCGTCGCGGAGACCGCGCGCTCGCGCGGCGTGGGGGAGGCCCTCATGGCGGCGCTCGCCCGGGAAGCCGTCGCGCGGCGAGCGGTGAGGATCGACTGGTTCGTCCTCGACTGGAACGTGAACGCGATGCGCTTCTACGGCCGTCTCGGCGGGACGCCCTCGACGGACTGGGTCCGCTACTCGATGGACGAACAGGCGATGCGCCGGCTCGCCGAAGAACGGGGCTAGCGCTGGATGGCCGCGACCGCCCGAGCCCGCCATCCGGCGGGCGTCCGGGAGAGCCTAGCCGTTCGGCACCGCCCAGAGATCCCGGACCGCGGGATGATCCCAGGGAATGCGCAGCTCGTCGGGCGAGGTCGGATCGAACGTCTCGGTGACGAAGTAGAGCAGCGAGCACGGATTCGTCAGGGGGCGGTAGCCGTGCGCGACGCCGGCCGGAATCCGCACGAGGACGTCGTTTCCGCCGCCGGCCACGACCACCTGCGTCTTGCCGAACGTCGGGGAGCTCTGGCGCACGTCGAAGAAGACGAACTTCGCCTTCGAGGGGGGCGGGACGAACCAGATGTCGTCCTGCTTCAGGTGGTAGTGCAACCCTTTGATGTGGCCGTCGGCGTCCACGACCGAGAAGTTCATCTGCGCGACCGGAACGTCCTGGAAAAATTCCGCGAGATCCTTGCCGGCGGCCGGGCTCGATTTCGACCGGAAGATTTCCAGGAAGAAGCCGCGGTCATCGGTGAACCGGGGAAGGCGCAGGATCCGGACGCCGTCGATCGGAGCTTGCCGGGCATAGCTCTTCGGCGGAGTCCGGAACTCCGGGGCGATGTCGTCGGGTGTCACACGGTCCTCCCGGCGGAATCTTAGCCCGGCGCGAAAAAGGCGAATGCCGGAGGCGTCTCCCGGGAATTCAAAAAGCCGGCGGCGCCTTCTCCGACAATGCTAGTCTCGCCGGTCCGTTCATGGTCTAGGGAGGAACAGAGAATGACCCGATTCCGCGCCTTGCTCGCTCTCGTCCTGATGTTGGTCACGGCGGCCCTCTCGGCCCAGGCCGTGGATCCCCGGGAGCAGAGCTACCAGTTCTTCGTCGACGGTGTCGTGACGGCGGGCATCGTCGGCTACCAGCTCAACTTCAACCACAGCATCGTGTCCCGGACCGATTCGCGGCACCTCGACACGGCCTTCTCGGCCGACCAGCGGCTCATCTCGGTCAACGTCACCCAGAAGGGCTTGAACCGCCTTCAGGACATCCTGAACTCGGCCACGAGCACCGGCGCGCCCGGAACCCACGCTCTCGCGCTGGTCGTGCGGACCGCCGACGGCACGATCCTCGCTCCGGTGGGAGTTCACCAATGCGGTTCCGACGACCATCACCTCGCAGGCGACGGGGGCGGTGACCGAGGCGGACGCGCTCGTCAGCTTCCTCTTCGACACGATGTCGCAAACTCAGGCAAAGCCCGATTGAGGCGCCCTGGGGCAGCGTAGCCCCGCCTAACCCCAACCCTGGAGGGAGAGGGGTAGGACTCGAGGCGCGGCACTGTCGGTGTAGTTCGCGGCGTGAGAAGTCACCCGAGCGAAGCGAGGGTGGAGGCTCACGCCGCGGGAGCCGGAGCGTAGCGAGGGGTCAGGCGTCCGGTCGAGCCCGCAACCGGGCGAGCCGGACGCCGGTGCGCCCCGGAGGGGCGCAGACTCCGAGCGAAGCGGAGGCGACGGCTTAGTGTTCGCGGTTCAAATTGCGGATGGCGTCGAGGAGGGTGACCGGAGGCCGCTCGAAGCGGGCGCCGAACCCGGGACGCTTGGGCGCGGCCGGTGCGACTCCGTCCAGGAACACGACGTTGCCGCGGACGCGAAAGCTCCGGTTGTCGCCGGGAAGCGAGAACACGAGCTCCACGTAGTCGCCGATCCGCGGCTCGATCTGAGGTTGCGGCGAGCGCTGGGTCGCGACGTACATGCCCGCGACGTTGACCACCTCGACGAAACCGGTCAGTTCCTGTTCGGCCCACTTGAGCGTGGCGGGAGCGCCGATGCGAATTCGCTCGGAAGCCCTCTCGTTGGCCGGTCTGCGGCGCATGGAATGCTCCGTGGGACTCCTCACTACCCTCAATTCGCGATGTCCTCGGATCCTAGCATAGCGCCGTGGGCTCGGTTTTTAGCGGCTTTCGAGGGCCGGCAGGAGGGTCTTCTCGAGCTTTTGAAAGAGCCGCGCCGTCGCCTCGACGTCCCGGCGGCAGTACGCGGCGATCTCTCGAATCCGTCCCGCCCGGTAATAGGGACCGACGGAAAAGCCGTCCATGCCCTGCTCCTTGGGACTCTCGACGCCGAACGCCTTGCAGGTGAAGTCGAGGTTCCACTTCCTCGAGGCGCCGAAGAACGTGATGGCTTCGAGCAGGTCCGTGTGAGGGCGGATCGCGTATCGGTACCCGACGAGGTTGCGCGTCGCCGCGATCCCGAGAACGGCGCTGCGCAGCATGAGGAACGGTCCGTCGAAGCCGCGCCCGTTGAACGTGACGAACCGGTGAAAGCGCCGCATCGCTTTCCAGAACTCCGAGAGGAGGACGGGCTCCGCATCGCCGACAAACTCGAAGCGGCCGTCGGATGACGTCTCTTCGGCGCGGCCATCGGTCTTCTCGTACCAGATCCGCCCGCGATCGGTGTCGGGATTGAACATCGCGACGACGATGATTTTGCCCGTGAGCGGCCAGAGCGACAGCGACTCGGGCAGCTTCTCCCTCTCTTCCTCGGAGCGTGCGTTCTTTCGAAGATAGGTCCTCTGTCCGTCGTCGAGCGCGTCCCACGAATGACCCGCGGTTTCGATGTCCAGGACGACGGTCGCCATGCGACGGGATGCTATTCTGTCGGACGTCACCGATGAAGCGACTTTCCCGGTTCCTGGCCGCACTCGCCGTGCTGGCGGCCCTCGCGTGCGGCCGTCCGCCGGCGGCTGCTTCGAAAACGACACTGCAGCGCCATCTCATCGGCGATCCCGCCAGTCTCGATCCGACGACGAACACCGAGGAGCCGGGCCTGCTGGTGGACGCGATGATCCTCCGGCCCCTGATCGCGATCGACGCCGCGCGCCGTCCGGTGCCCTCGCTCGCCGCTTCCTGGACGGTCTCGCCGGACGGGTTGAACTACGAGTTCCATCTCGATCCGAAGTACACCTGGGAGACGGGCCTGCCGGTGACTTCCGACGACGTGCGCTTCACGATCGAGCGCGTGCGCGATCCGAAGGTCGCCGCCCCCACGTGGCGGGCCGCATTCGAGGACGTCGCGGCGATCGAGACACCCGACGCCTCGACCGTGCGCGTGCGATTCGCGAAGCCGTACGCCGAGCGGATGCTCGGATTCACGATTCCGATCGTCTCGAACGCGGCGTTTTCCGGCGCGAAGGATGCGGCGCAAATGGGAAGGCATCCCGTGGGAAGCGGCCCGTACCGGCTCGAGTCATGGCAGACGAACGAGAAGCTCGTGCTCGTCCGGCGCGACGGTCCCGCCAACGCCGACGCGCACTGGGACGAGATCGTCTTTCGCATCATCCCCGACGCGACGGTCGCGTACCAGGCCGGACTGCGCGGAGAGCTCGACGAGTTCCGCCTGGGCCGAGACCAGACGAAGATCGCGGCGGCGCAGCCCGACTACGTCCGAGCCTTCCGGACGCTCGCGGTGCCGCAGTTCATGGAGGCGCTGTTGATCTGGAATTGCCGCAATCCGTTTCTCGCTGATCCGCGCGTGCGGCGCGCCCTGGCGCACGCCTGGCCGCGCGAGGACATGGCCCGGCGGCTCTATCCTCCGGAAGGCGCGACCCTCGTCGCCGGTCCGTATCCGCCGGGCGTTCCCGAGAATCCGCCTCACCTCGCGCCGCCGACCTTCGATCCCGCGCAGTGCGCGCGGCTGCTCGACGAGGCGGGCTGGAAGCCCGGACCGAAGGGCATCCGCCGCAAGGACGGAAAGACCGCGTCGATCGAGATGCTCTATCCGACGGGCAAGGCGATCTACGCCGCGGTCGGTGAGATCCTCCGCTCCGCGTACGAGAAGGTCGGGGTCGAGCTGGTCCTCCGGCCGCTCGAGTGGGCGGCCTTCACGCAGCGCGCGCGGACGGGCGAATTCGACGTACAGTTCGCCGGCAACGTCTTCTTTCCGCCGAACCTCGATCCCTATCCCTACTATCACTCGAGCCAGTGGCCCCCTTCCGGAGAGAACGTCGGCTTCTACAAGGACCCCGAAGCGGATCGGCTGATGGAGGCCGCGCGGACCGAGCTCGACCCGGCCACGCGCCTCGAGCTCTATCGCCGGGT
The DNA here is from genome assembly GCA_963736455.1 of uncultured Acidobacteriota bacterium. GTDB lineage: Bacteria > Acidobacteriota > Thermoanaerobaculia > UBA5066 > Gp7-AA6 > DAHUXD01. The sequence goes on along the minus strand of CAVTON010000001.1, from coordinate 1,521,557 downwards.
CGCCCTCCGAATGGCCGAGGATCCGCCGGCCGACTTCATGTTCGACGCCAACCAGTACTGGGCCATGGCGAAGCGAGTCGAGGACGTGGCGATCTCTCCGATCGGCCTCTTCCATTTCCTGCCGGGACCGCTCGGCTGGCGTCCCGCGTCCGCCCCGAGCCGGTGAGCCTTCCTCTCGAGGGCGTGCTCGTCCTCGACCTGTCGCGCGTCCTCGCGGGTCCGTTCTGTACGATGATGCTCGGCGATCTCGGCGCCCGCGTCGTCAAGGTCGAGCATCCCGACGGCGGAGACGTCACGCGCGGCTGGGGACCGCCCTACCACGCGCCGACGCGGCTCTCCGCGTACTACCTGGCGATCAACCGCAACAAGGAGTCGATCGCGCTCGATCTCGCCACGGAGGCCGGGGCGGAATCGGTCCGCCGCCTGGCGGGGCGCGCCGACGTGCTCGTCGAGAACTTCCCGCCCGGTGGCCTCGAGAAGTTCGGGCTCTCGCTCGCGGAGCTGCGGCGCGCGAATCCCCGCCTGGTCACCGCATCGATCACCGGATACGGTCGGACGGGTCCGGAGTCCACGGCCCCGGGATTCGACCTGCTCGCCCAGGCCGGCGCCGGATTGATGGCGATCACCGGAGAAGAGGGCGGCGAGGCGACGAAGGTCGGCGTCGCGGTGTCGGACCTTCTCGCGGGCTGCTACACGGCGATCGGGATCCTGGCGGCGCTCGCCGGGCGCGGGCGCTCGGACCAGGGCCGCCACGTGGAGGTCGACCTCTTCTCGTCCACGCTCGCCTCGCTGATCAACGTCGCGCAGTCGGCCCTGTTGACGGGCGACGAGGCGGGGCGCCACGGCAACGCGCATCCGCAGATCGTCCCCTACCGCACGTTCGAGGCCTCGGACGGGGCCTTCGTGCTCGGCGTCGGCACCGATCCCCAGTTCGAGCGCCTCGCCGCTCTGGTCGGCCGGCCGGAATGGGCGGGGCAGGGGCCCTATGCCGTCAACGAGGCGCGCGTGACCGGCCGCGAGGAGCTCGAGCGCGAGCTTGCCGTTATCTTCGCACGCGAGCCGCGCGCCACCTGGGTCGAGCGGTGTCGCCGGGCGGGCATCCCCGCCGGACCGGTGCGCGGGCCGCTCGAAGCACTCCGCTCGGAGACGGCGAGGGCACTCGGAAGCATCGTCGAGGCGCAGGGCGTGAGCTTCGTCGCGTCGCCGATTCGTGTGGAAGGAGGGCCATCGCGGCTGCGGTTCCCCCCGGAGCTCGACGCCGACGGCGAGCGGCTCCGCCGAGAGTTCGACCTGCCGCAATGAGCGGCGAGCCGGACTCGGGCCTCGATGGGATTTCGAGCGTCCTCGTCCTCGCAGCGCTCCTGCTCGGCGCGTGGGTGTACGTGGGACGGCTCGGCTCCGCGACGCTTCAGCGCGGAAACGAGGCGATGTACGCGTGCCCTCCCGTCCGGATGCTCGCGACGGGAGACTTCCTCGTTCCCTACTGGGAGAACCGGCCGTTTCTCGACAAGCCGCCTCTGACCTTCTGGATTCTCGCCGCCGGGTACCGGTTGCTCGGCGCGACGCCCGCCACCGCCAAGCTGCCCGGCGTCATCGCCGGCCTCGTCACGGCGCTCGTCGTCGCGACGTGGGTGGGGCGCCGGTCGGGCCCGCGCGCGGGCATGCTCGCCGGTTTGATCCTTCTCTTCTCGTTCCAGTTCTGGACGGTGTCCTCGACGTTCGCGGCGGACTCGTTCCTGGTCCTCGCGCTGACGCTGGCGGTCGGCGCGCTCGATCGTGCCTCTCGCGACCCCGAGCTCTCCGACGCGGGATGCGGCCTCTTCGCCGGCGCGATGCTCGCCCTCGCCTTCTACGCGAAGGGTCTCGTCGGCGTCGCGCTTCCGCTCGGCGCGGTCGGAGCCGGGCTCGCCTTCGATCGCCGGGCGCCGGCGCGTTTCTGGGCGCGCGGCGCGTGGGCGGCGGCGGCCCTCGTCGCGCTCGTCGCGCCATGGCACGTGGCCATGAATCGCCGGCTCGGCGCGGAGTTCTGGCGGGTTTTCTATTGGGAGAACCAGTTTCTCCGGGGGGCGACGCCGAAGTTCATGCAGTTCTCGCGCGGTCCTCTGTACTACCTCGGGGTGCTCGCGTGGGGAGCCTTCCCCTGGGTCGTCCTTTTGCCGGCCGCGTGGCGCGCGCGAAGGCGACCGGGCGTCTTCGCCGGCTGGTTCGCGTTCGGGATCCTTTTCTGGTCCTGCCTCGTCATGAAACGCGAGGTCTATCTCGTCACGATCCTGCCCGCCGTCGCCGCGTTCGTCGGCGAAGAGCTGGGTCTCCTGCCGGCGGCGAGCCGGTCGTGGCGGCGCGCGGGCTGGGCGGCGGCGTCGCTCGTCTGCGCCGCGGGCCTCGCGCTCGTGCTGCGCGCGGGCCATCGCCTGGGCGAGCTCTCGGGCTCCGGTGCGCCCGCGGTCCTGATCGGTCTCGCTCTCCTCGCGCTCGGCGCGGTTCTCGCCTTCGCCGCGGCCCGCCCCGAGAACGCGCAGCTTCCCTTCGCCGCGGTCCTGGCGGCGGGACTCCTTCTCGCGGCCCTGCAGGACCTCGACCTGCGCCTCTCCCGGTGGGACCCCCTCGCCGCGTGGGGAGAACGGGTCCGGGCCGAATGCCTCGGCGCCTGCGACGGGTTTCTCTACGGAAACAACTTCAACAGCATCGCCTTCGCGTCCGGGCTCGACTGGACGATGATCTCGGATCCGTCGCGCCTCCCGGCACGGCTCCGGCACCCCCGTGGATTCCTCGTGCTCTGGACGGGCGACGAGAAGCGCCTCGAAGGACTGCCGCTGCGCTGGGAGGTCGTCGAGCGCCGGCCGGTGTTCCGGGGCAACGTCGTGGCGGCGGCGCTCGGCGGAGGCGAAGGACTCGACTCGCTGTCGCTGGTGCGTCTGAGGAGGTAGCGGACGCGGTTCAATCCGGCGGAGGCGTCGTGACGGCGGCGCCGCTCGACAGCGTGCGCCACGCGATCGCGCCGAGGACGATGGCCCCCCCGAGGACCGAGAAGGCGCCGGGGCGCTCGCCGAGCAGGAGAAAGACCCAGATCGGGTTCGAGATCGGCTCGAGCATGCCGACGAGCGCCGCCTCCGTGGCGGTGACGTGCTTCAGGCCCGCGACGAAGAGCGCGTAGGCGCCGCCGATCTGGACGACGCCGAGAAGAGTCAGGACGATGCCGGAGGGCAGCGTGACGGCGAGGTCGTGGCGTACGAAGGGCAGGATCGAGATCGCGGCGAGGACGTTGCCGTAGGTGACGACCGCCTCGGCGCCGACGCCGCGCTCCCGCCGAAGGGCGAGCACCAGGATTGCGAAGAAGACGCTCGAGACGAGCGCCGCGATCTCGCCCTCGAAGCCGCGGTTTTCGAGCCGGCCGACGAAAAAGAGCAGCATGCCGCAAAACGCCACGGCGACGGCGGCGGCGTCGCGGCGCTGGAGCGTCTCTCCGAGAATCGCGGGCGACAACAGCAGGACCCACACGACGCCGCAGTACTGGAGGAAAATGGCGTTGGCCGCCGACGTCCACTTGGTCGCCAGGACGAAGGTGGTCAGGCACCCCGCATAGCTCCCGATCCCGATCAGGAAGGCGGGAGTCCAGCGCCAGACCCTCGGCCGGAAGATCACGAAAAGCGCGATCGCCGCCGTGGCCGAGCGGTAGAAGGCGATTTTCAGCGGCGGCTCGGAGAGCCACTTGATCCCGACGCCGCCCGTCGACCAGATCAGCGCCGCCGCCGCGACGAGAAGAATCCCCCGGCGCTCGGAAGTCATCGAGCCCGCAGGCGGTCGAGTCGTTCGAGTCGGGCGGGCCGCCCCGCGCGATGGCACGCCAGGCACTCCCGCGCACCGCGAAAGGGCCGGAAGCGCGGGAACAGCCGCCGGCACCCGCGGCAGCGATAGACGACCCGCGTCCTCGTTGCGCGGAACTCCCGCAGCGCCTCGGTCTCCGGGGCGTGCCCGTCGCGGGCGCCCAGGCGGCGGGCGAGCGCTCGAAAGAGCGGACCGTGCGCCGTGTTCCGGCGGTCCACGCGCCACGCCCAGGCATGGGCCGCCTCGTGGCGCAGCGTATCCGCCTGCCCGGCGGGCGTCAGGTGGCCCGAGATCGTGATGCGGTGAGGCTCCCCGTAGACGATGTGCCCGCCGGTCAGCTTCCGGAGGGAGACGCCGACGCGCGCCGGTCCGAAGCCGAATCGGGCGGAGAGACGGTCGTAGAGGTGCTGGAGGAGGGCCGCGGCATCGGGCTCCGCGATCGGAAACGAGAGCTGCACCGAAATAAGATTACCCCAGCAGTGGGCGAGAGGAGGTTTCATGCGTAGAAAGGCGTTCGTCCTGGGATTCGCCGCTTCGGTTCTCGCGGCCGCGGTCGCCGCGGCGGGCTCGATGGTCTCGTATCCGAGCGGCTCGGAGAAAGTCTCGGCGTATCTCGCGACCCCGGCCGGATCCGGCAAGCACCCGGCCCTCGTCGTCATCCACGAGTGGTGGGGTCTCAACGACTGGGTCAAGGGCAAGGCGGACGAGTTCGCGAAGCAGGGGTACGTCGCGCTCGCGGTGGATCTCTACCGCGGCAAGGTGGCGGAGGATCCCGACACGGCGCACCAGCTGATGCGGGGCCTCCCCGACGACCGCGCGCTGCGCGACATGAAGGGCGCGGTGGCGTTCCTGCGCTCCCGCCCGGACGTCGACACGTCGAAGGTCGCCTCGATCGGCTGGTGCATGGGAGGCGGGCTCTCGCTCGACCTCGCGGTCGCGGAGCCAACGCTCTCGGGCGCGGTCATCTTTTACGGACACCTCATGACCGACCCCGCCACGATCGCCGCGCTGAAGGTGCCCCTGCTCGGCAACTTCGGAGGCCAGGACCAGGGGATCTCTCCGGCGAGCGTGAGGGAATTCGCGGCAGAGGCCAGGAAGGACGGGAAGAGCGTGGATTTCAAGATCTATCCCGACGCCGGCCACGGATTCGCGTCCTCGAAGGATCCGAAGGTTTATCGGACCGAGGACGCGAAGGACGCCAACGCGCGGACGAACGCGTTCCTGAAGAAGGTGCTGGGAACCTGAGGCCCGGGCGGGGCAAACCCGCCCGACCGCCTATTTAGGCTTGTACCAGTCGGCGTTGACCTGCAGGTAGTGCTTCCACTTGTCCGGGATCGTCTCCTCGGTGAAGATCGCGGTCACCGGGCAGGCGGGCTCGCAGTTGCCGCATTGGATGCAGACGTCGGGATCGATGTAGAGCATCTCGACCGTCGAGAAGGTCCCTTCGTCTTTGCGCGGATGGATGCAATCGACCGGGCACACGTCCACACAGGCGGTGTCCTTGGTGCCGATGCACGGTTCCGCGATGATGTACATCCCCATGGATCTCGTCCTCCCTGCCGCGTGGCGCGCGGCGCGGCGAGATTCTAGCAGGGTAGGGGACGGACCGGCCGCTAGCTTCGGGCCACGCTGATCTGCTGGGCGACGTTGCGGCCGTCCGCGGCGATCTCGTACCGGATGGTCACCCGGGCGCCGGGAGAAAGCACGCCGCTGAACCGGGTGTCCGCGCTCCAGACGAAGCGCGCCGGCGTGCCGTCGGCCAGGACGACCGTGAACGAGCGCTCGGCCGCCTGGATCTTCGAAATCGTGCCCGACGCCGTCAGGGAGCGGTCGGCCTGGGTCGCTCCGAGCCGCGCGGATCCAACCAACGCGGCGAATATCGAGGCGGCGGCGATCGTCGAGAGCCGGCGCATCCGCACCTCCCGCCCCTCCTCCGCGGAAGCACGCCATTGACACCGGAGAGGAGCCTCCCTACAATACGCCGTTTTTCGCGAGCCGCCGGGAGGACAAAGACGAATGGTCAAGCGCTGGTCCGAAGCCGAGTTGCGATTCATCAAGGACAACATGGAAAAGATGAGCGTGCAGGCTCTCGCCGACGCCCTTTCCGTCCGCATCGACGAGCTGGAGAAGCGGATGGAGAAGCTGCGCCAGGCGGGAGCCGCCGTGGAGACGCCCGCGCCCCGCAAGGCGCAGACGCTCCGTGAGCTCTCCAAGCACACCGAGAATGCGCGCAAGGACTACGACCGGGGGGTCGCGGCCCTGCAGAAGAAGAAGCTCGAAGAGGCCGAGCGCCACTTCCTGGACCTGATCCAGAAGTACCCGGAAGAGCGCGAGCTCGTCGACCGGGCCCGCGTGTATCTGACCGTCTGCGAGCGCCAGCGGCGCGATCCGCGACCGGCGCTCTCCGAGCCCGAGGACTTCTACTACGCCGCCGTGCTCGAGAAGAACCGGGGCAACGTGGACGAGGCGATCGAGCACCTCCAGCGCGCCGCCCGCAAGAACGGCGCGGGCCGGGTGGACTTCCTGCTCGCCTGCTGCCACGCGCAGAAGGGCGACCTCGGGACCTCGCTCGAGCACCTCCAGAAGGCGATCGAAGAGGATCAGCGGCACCGGGTCCTCGCGCGTCACGACCGGGATTTCGACCCCGTGCGCGAGATGCCGGAGTTCCAGAAGCTCCTGGCGTCGTAGACTCGGCGCGGCATGGCGAAAGCCTCGAAGGCCGCGCAGCGGAGGTCCGCGGAGCCGCCGCCCCGCGTCGTCGTTCTCGCGGCCGGCGTGGGGTCGCGCATGCGCTCGACGTTGCCGAAGGTCCTCCACCGCGTCGCGGGACGGACGCTCGTCGAGGCCGTCCTCGACGCGGCCGCGCCGCTCGCGCCCGAGCGCATCGTGCTCGTCGTCGGGGCCGAGCGGACCCGGATCGAAGCGGCGCTCGAAGGCCGGACCGTGCGCTACGCGATCCAGGATCCGCCGCTCGGCACGGGAGACGCCGCGGCGAAGGCGAGGGCCGAGCTCGGCAACGGCGGCGGCCCGATCGTCATCCTGGCCGGCGACACGCCCCTGCTCCGGCCGGAGACCCTCGCGCAGCTGCTTGCGCTGCGCCGCGAACGCGACCTCGACCTGGCCTTCCTGACCTTCCGGCCGCCGGATCCCGGCGACTTCGGCCGGGTCCTGCGCGACGGGCGCGGCCGGCCGACGGGCGTCGTCGAGGCGAAGAACGCCACGGCCCGTCAGAAGAAGATCGGCGAGGTCAACGCCGGCGTCTACTGTTTCGCACCCGACGCCCTCGACCGCGCGCTCGCGAAGATCCGCCGCGACCCCGTCTCCCGCGAGTTCTACCTGACGGACGCGATCTCGATCCTCGCCTCTCGCTCCGGACGCGTCGCCGCCCTGGAGCCGGAGGACTGGCGCGAGGCCTGGGGCGTCAACACGCGCCGGGATCTCGCGGCCGCCGAGGAGCTCGAGCGGCGGCGCGGCGTCGAGCGCGCGCTCGACGCGGGCGTGACGGTGCTCGATCCGGCCACGGCGCGGATCGGCCCGCTGGTCACGCTCGCTCCCGACGTGATCCTGCATCCGTTCGTGTGCCTCGAGGGGCGCACGGAGCTCGGCGAGGGGAGCGAGGTCCTGGCATTCACCCGTCTCGTGGACACGGCGCTCGCCGCCGGCGCCTCGATCGGCCCGCACTGCGACGCGTCGGGCGCGCGCATCGGCGTCCGCGCGCGCGTCGGACCGTACTCCCGCCTTCGGCCCGGGAGCGTCCTCGAGGAAGACGTGCGGGTCGGCAACTTCGTCGAAACGAAGAATACGGTCCTGCGCAAGGGCGTCAAGGCGCAGCACCTGGCCTACCTCGGCGACGCGGACGTGGGAGCCGGCTCGAACATCGGCGCCGGCGTGATCACCTGCAACTACGACGGCGAGAAGAAGCACAAAACGACGATCGGCGAGCGGGCCTTCATCGGGACCGACACACAGCTCGTGGCGCCGGTCACGATCGGCCGCGACGCCTACGTGGCCGCGGGAACGACCGTGACGCAGAACGTGCCGGACGGGGCCCTGGCGCTCTCGCGCTCTCCGCAGGTCAACAAGCCCGGCTGGGTGGCCCGCCGGAAGGCTCGGAAAAGCGGGTAAAATACCGGCTTCCATGACAATCCAACGCCCGGTGGGCCCGCCGTCGGCTCACCGATTCCCGCTTTCGAGGTAACCATGTGCGGCATCGTCGGCTACGTCGGTCCCCGTGAGGCGAGCCCTCTTCTGATCGAGGGGTTGAAGCGGCTCGAGTACCGCGGCTACGACTCGGCGGGCATCGCGACGCTCTCGAACGGAGGCTTCACGATCCACCGCACTCCCGGCAAGCTCGGGAACCTCGTCGAGAAGCTGAATGGCTCGGCCGCGCCCGGCGCCACGGGGATCGGCCACACGCGGTGGGCGACCCACGGGCGGCCGACCGAGTTGAATGCCCACCCGCAGACCGACTGCTCCGGAAAGATCGTCGTCGTCCACAACGGGATCTTCGAGAACTTCGCCGAACGCAAGGTCGAGCTCGCGAAGGCGGGGCACAGGTTCAAGAGCGAAACCGACACCGAGGTCTTCGCGCACGAGGTCGAGGCGGCGTTCGAGGGCGACCTCCTCGCCGCGGTGCGCGCCGCGGTGCGGCGCCTGACCGGCGCGTACGCCGTTCTCGTGACGTCCAGCCGCGAACCCGGCGTGCTCGTCGCGGCGCGCTCGGGCCCGCCCATCGTTCTCGGGCTCGGCCACGGCGAGAACTTCGTCGCGTCGGACCCCGTGGCACTCGTGCCATGGACCCGGGACGTCATCTTCCTCGAGGATGGAGACGTCGCCCGCGTGGACGAAGCCGGCGCGCGGGTCGTCAACGTCGAAGGCGATCGGCTCGAGCGGCCGGTGCATCGGATCCTGTGGGACGCGGTCGCCGCCGAAAAGGGCGGCTACCGCCACTTCATGCTCAAGGAGATCCACGAGCAGCCGACCGCGATCGCCGAGACGCTCGGCGGCAAGGTCTCGCTCGAGACGGGGGAGCTCTATCTCGACTCGCCGCTTCTCTCGGCCGAGCGCGTGGCGGAGTTCGACCGCGTCCTGCTGCTCGCCTGCGGCACGTCGTGGCACGCGGGCCAGATCGGCAAGTTCCTGATCGAGGGCATGGCGCGGATTCCGGTCGAGGTGGACTACGGAAGCGAGTTCCGCTACCGGCGACCCGTCGTCAACGGCCGGACCCTGACCATCGGCATCTCGCAGTCCGGCGAGACCGCCGACACGGTGGCCGCCCTGTCGGAGGCGCGGCGCGCCGGTTCGCCGATCGCCGCGATCGTCAACGCACCCGGAAGCCAGATCGCGAGGATGGTCGAGAGCGTCTTCGCGACCCATGCCGGCCCCGAGATCGGCGTGGCCTCCACGAAGGCCTTCACAACACAGCTCGCGGTCCTGTACCTGATCGCGGCGCAGCTCCGCGCCGCGCGCGGCCTCTCCGCGGTCCTGTCTCCCGAGGAGAGGCAGGCCCTCGCGCACCTGCCCCGGGCCGTGGGCGCGGCGCTCGCGCTCGAGCCCGAGCTCGAGGAGCTCGCTCGGCGCTACCAGCACGCGCGCGACTTTCTCTACCTCGGACGAGGGCTGCACTATCCGGTGGCCCTGGAGGGCGCGCTCAAGCTGAAGGAGATTTCCTACATCCACGCCGAGGGCTATCCGGCGGGCGAGATGAAGCACGGCCCGATCGCGCTCATCGACGAGAACATGCCGGTCATCGTCCTCGCGCCCCACGACGCCTGGCGCGAGAAGACGCTCTCGAACCTGCGCGAGGTCAAATCGCGCGACGGCATCGCCATCGTGCTCGGAACGCGGCCCGACCCCGAAGTCGCCGCCATCGCGGACCACGTCCTGATCCTGCCGGAGACGATCGCGGAGCTTCAGCCGATCCTGTCGGTCGTGCCGCTCCAGCTCTTCGCGTACCACGTCGCGGTGCGGCGCGGGTGCGACGTCGATCAGCCGAGGAACCTGGCCAAGTCGGTGACGGTCGAGTGACCTGCCTTATGATCCCCCGGTGCCCGATGCGTCGCTCCTGACCGGCCTCAATCCCGAACAACGCGAAGCGGTCCTCCACACCCGGGGTCCCCTGCTCGTCCTCGCGGGCGCCGGCTCGGGCAAGACGCGCGTCATCACGCACCGGCTGGCGCACCTGATTCGCCAGGGAGCGGATCCCCGCTCGATCGCCGCGGTGACGTTCACCAACAAGGCGGCGGCCGAGATGCGCGAGCGAGCCCAGATCCTGCTCGGCGGCGCGGCGCTCGGCGCCTACATCGGCACGTTCCACTCCTGGTGCCTCCGGCTTCTGCGGCGCCGGGCCCGCGAGGCGAAGCTGCCGCCGCGCTTTTCGATCGCGGACTCCTCGGACCAGCTCGCCCTGATCAAGGAGGCCATGGCCGAGCTCGCGATCTCGGACCAGGTCCTGCCGCCGAATGCGGTGCGTGCGCGGATCTCGCACGCGAAGAACGCCCTCGTGACGGCCGAACGCTTCGCGGCGACGGAGACGGATTACGCGGGCGAGCGGATCGGCCAGGTCTATGCCCTCTACGAGAAGAAGCTCGCGGCGACGGGCGCCCTGGATTTCGACGATCTGATCGCGCGCTCCGTCCGGCTGCTGTCGTCCGACGCGGCCGTCCTCGGCGAAGAGCGCCGCCGCGTGCGCCATCTCCTGATCGACGAGTACCAGGACACGAACTCCGCTCAGGATGCCCTGGTCAAGCTGTTCGGACTGAACGCCGAGTCCCTCTGCGCGGTCGGGGACGAGGACCAGGCGATCTACCGCTGGCGAGGCGCCGAGGTCGAGCACATCCTGCGCTTCGACACGGACTTTCCGGGCGCCCGCGTGGTCGCGCTCGAGGCCAACTACCGCTCGACCTCGAAGATCCTGGCCGCCGCGGCGGGTCTGGTCGCGCACAACCGGCGCCGCCGCGAGAAGCGGCTGCGCGCCGATCGCGGCGAGGGGCTCGCCGTCCGGCTCTGGAGGTTCGAGGAGGACCGCGCCGAGACGGAGGCGATCGTACGCGAGCTGGCCTCGTCCGGACGCTCGCCCGGGGAGGTCGCGATCCTGTACCGCACCAACGCCCAGTCGCGGCCGTTCGAAGAGGAGCTCGTCCGGCGGCGCATTCCCTACGTCGTGGTCGGCGGGATGAAGTTTTACGAGCGCGCCGAGGTCAAGGACGTGCTCGCGTATCTGCGCCTGGCGGCGCGGCCCGAGGACGACCTGGCCTTCCGGCGCGTCGTCAACGTCCCGGCGCGCGGAATCGGAGCGGCCACCCTCGATCGGCTCGCCGCCGCGGCGCGCGAGACCGGGCGCTCGTGGTGGGAGGTCTCGGAGAATCCCGCGGGCCTGACCGAGCGCGCCCGGACGGCGCTGTCGCGCTTCCGCGGGATCGTCCTCGATCTCCACGAGAAGGCGGCGACGTGGACGCCGTCGGCCCTGCTCGATCACCTGCTGTCGGCGACGGGATACGCGGACCTCTACGCGCACTCCGAGGACCGCGAGGATGTGGCGCGCCGGGAGAACATCGAGGAGCTCCTGTCGTCGGCGCGCGAGTTCGAGCGGCGCAACGCCGAGGGCGCCACGATCGCCGAATACCTCGACACGGTGGCCCTCGCCACCGACGGCGATGCGGCCGGTTCGGGCGGCGCGGTGACTCTGTCCACGCTCCATGCGGCCAAGGGGCTCGAGTTCGAGGCCGTCTTCGCCGTGGGCCTCGAGGAGGGCTACCTTCCGCACGGCCAGTCCGCCGAGGACGAGGACGAGCTCGAGGAGGAGCGGCGCCTCCTCTACGTCGGCATGACGCGAGCGAAGGATTCCCTGGTCCTGACGCTCGCCGACCGGCGCCTCGTGTACGGCCGCATCGAGCAGCGCCGTCCCTCCCGGTTTCTGGAGGAGATTCCCCGCGAGGCGCTCGAGGAGCAGTTCTTCGGCCGGCCCGCGCCGACCATCTTCTCGGGCCGCGCGCACGAGGAAGAGGAGCGCGACGACCGGGCCCTGCGCCGCGGCAAGCGCGTGCGCCACCCGCGCTACGGCTACGGCGTCATCCTGACCGAGGAAGGCTCGGGCGAGGAGACGCGGTTGACCGTTTACTTCGACCGGGCCGGCAAGAAGAAGTTCGTCGCCCGCTACGCGGACCTGACGCCGGCGTAGGCGCCGACGCTCGTCGCTTCGAGGCTCGATTCCTCGTTTCGCTCGGCCACGGCTTCGACGCAGCGTTCTCCCGCCGCGGTTTCACGACTTCCGGTTCGTCAGCCGATCCGCGCGAACGGCGATTCGCTCGAAACCGAGAAGACGCGCGTCCGCGGCGACGGCCGCCGACTCGACGGTCGCTCTGGCGTCGCCCGATCCGGCGTCGACCTCCGCGGCCGCGAGCCGCACCTCGAGGACGAGGTTCTTCCAAGCGATTCTCTCCGCCAGCCGTGTCGCCGTCTCGATCTCGGAGCGGGCGGCATCCGGGCGTCCGAGGGCGGTCTCGACGCGGGCGGTCGCGAGAAGGACGGGAATGCGGGCGTCGGGGGAGGCCTTGTCGTCGAGAAGCCCGGCGGCGGTTTCGACCGTCTTCTTCGCCTCCTCCCTGCGCCCGGAAGACAGAAGCGCCTCGGCGCTCACCGCGTCGGCATCGGCCTGATCGGCCTTGCGGCCAGCGGCGGCGAACCCGCGCGATGCCCTCCCGGCCAGCGTGCGCGCGTCCTCCCAGCGGCGCTCTTCGAGGCGCAGGTGTGCGATCAGGAGCTCGCTCTCGGGTACCGTGTACTCCTCCTTCTGCTTTCGAAGCGCGAGCGCTTCGGCAAACAGGCGGTCTGCCTCGTCGAACCGGCCGCGTTCGAATGCCAGCGTGCCGATCTCGGCCTCGTGCTGCGCGACCCAGCTCGGATCGGCCATCTTTCGGCTGGCGGCGAGCGCCTCGTCGGCGACTCGCGAGGCCTCGTCGAGCCGCCCTTGCGCGGCGAGCGCGGCGACGAGCCCGCTGTATCCCTCGTGGCGGTAACTGCCGGCGTCGCCGCGTTCCCGGCCCATCTGGAGCGCCTCCCGGTGAAGGGCCTCGGCCTCACTGAGCCTTCCCTGGCCGAGTCGGATCGAGCCGAGGGCGTTCAGTCCCCACGGCAGCTGGCGGAAATCGGGCACGGCACGCCAGATGGAATTCGCCTCGACGACCAGGCGCTCGGCCTCGGCGGCTTCGCCTCGGAGCGACGCGACCCTCGAGAGGCTCGCGACGGCAGCCGCCTTCTCGAGAACGTAGCCGATGCGGTCGGAAAGGTCGACGGCACGCTGGAAGGACGCACGGGCTCCGTCCGCATCGCCTTCGTCGAACTGAACGTTTCCGAGGATGTGAGCCGCGCGAGCCTCGCCGCCGGAGTCGCCGATCTCGGCGAAGATCCGCATCGCCTCGTCGACCGAGGCCTTGTCGGGGGAACCGAGCGTCTGGGAGGCGACGGCCCGGTCGAGGAGGGCGTTGGCCTCGACCGACCGCACGCGGCGCGCCCGGCTCTCCGCCAGCCCGCGCTCGGCCGCCGCGAGCGCCGCCTTCGGGTCGGTTCCGAGCAACGCGCGGGATTCGAGCAGGTCGATCCGCGGATCGTTGCCGGTCGGGGGCGGAAGGCGCTCGAGTCTCTTCAGGACCGCGAGCGCGTCCTGTCGGCGTGAGGCGTTGATCTCCAGGGCGGCGAAGGGGAGCCCGTTCTCGAGGTCGTCGGGCGAGAGCCGGTCGAGCTCCTGACAGAGCGCGATGGCCTTGTCCCATTCCTTGTTGGCCGCGCGATAGGAGGATTCGACCTCCAGCTGTTCCTTTTGCGGCAGGCCGTGCGAATGCTCGAACGCCTGCTGCAGCTCGAGGCGCGCCTTCTCCTCGTAGCCGAGGGTCGAATAGACCCGGCCGAGCGCCGCGTGAGCGAGCGGGAAGTCGGGCTCCGCCGCGACAGCCTCGAGAAGGAGATCGCGGGCAGCGAGCGCGTCGGAGTCGCGCAGCTTTCGAAGTCCTTCGGCGTAGAGCCGCAGAGCCGTGGCGCCGCGGGGGAGCGTCTCCCGCGCTCCGGCAGCCGCCGAGGCGCGGTCGGGCTCGCGAAGCGAGAGGCGCAGGCGGGAGCCGAGCGAGGCGACCATGTCGAGCAGGCTCGACGCCTCGCCGGTCTCCGTCACGGATCCGACGGTCTCGCCCGTCCGCGCGTCCTGGACCAGCACGTCGATCCGGATTCGTGCGTCGGCCGATCCGGACCCGGCGGACACGTAGGAGCCGCCGACGACCTCGTCCACGGCGGCTGCCCGCCGCAGACGGGCGAGCGACTCGCGCGACAGGCTGCCGGTCTGCTCGAGGGCGAGGTCGCGGCGAAGTCGGTCAGCGGACTCGACGGGCATCAGGCGGTACGTCGATCCCGGCGCGAGCTCGGCCTGGAGCATCTCGGAGAGCGCGGTGCCGATCCAGTCGAGATCCGGACGGTTCGAGAGATTGCGGAAGCCGAGAACGGAGATCGTCGGACGCAAGGCGCCGTCGGTGGAGCCGGCACTCGCATGGGCGGACCGCCACGCGACCCACGCGCCGAAAGCGCCGAGGAGGAGGATCGCGGCCGCAGCGACCACCGCCGGCGTCCGGGAATGCCTCCGAGGGACGGGCGGCGGCGGGGGAGTCGCACGTGCGGACGTGGCCGGCTCCGCTGCGGCGAGAGCGGCCGGTTCCGCCGACGGCGGTCCAACCGGTTCGGCACGGCACACGCTCCCGACGAACCGGTAACCGATCCGCGGCACCGTCTCGATGTATTCCGCCGAGTCGCCGCTTCCGCCGAGGGCGCGGCGGATCAGCCAGACGTTCTTGTTGAGGTTCGTCTCGTCGACGACGGTATCCGGCCACAACTGCGTCATCAGGTCCTGCTTGGAGAGCAGGTGCCCGGCATTTCGGACGAGCAGGACCAGTGTTTCGAAGACCTTCGGCTTCAGGGCGATCCCGCGATCGCCCTCGAGGAGCCGGTGCTCGGCGACGTCCAGCCGGAACGGGCCGAACTCGTAGATCTCTTTCGGGCTCAAGTACTTTCGATTGGAAGAAAGATTGACGAAAGAAAGTCTACGGACAAACCACGGAACGGTTCAAGACCCCTGGCGCCGGAATGGGCAGTCTGTCCCACATGAACGACGCCGAGTCCCCGACGGCCGCCTGCTCCCGCTGCGGCTGTCCCCTCGCCGGTAACGAGAGCTACTGCAGTAATTGCGGACGGCGGCTGGAACGCCAGAATCCCCTCGCGAGAGTTCTTTCGATGCTCGGAATTCGCCTCATGAAGACCCTCGGGTCGCAGCGGCCGTCGGGAGGCCGAGAAAGGAAGAATCCATGAAGATTTCGCGCCTCGGCCTCGGCTTGATCCTCGTCCTTCTGAGCGGTCGCCTGCTCGCGCAGGCGCCGGCGAAGGCTTCGCTCGCCCCGAAGACCTACGGCGTGAACCAGCTCAGCTACTATCGGATCGCCGCCTCCGAGTTCACGCCGCTCGACACGGCGCACGGCGCCGTCTACACCGATTCCGGCTACTCGAACTTCGGCGTCTTCCAGCGTTACTCCTCGGGCGGCCCGGCAATCTTCGTCGCGTCTCCTCATTTGCCGTCCGGCGCGCTCGTCACGTACTACGAGCTCGACTCCTGCGACGAGGACGCGGTGAACGACGTCGTGGCCACGTTCTTCTTCTGCGACAACCTCGGCAGCGGGTGCAGCAGTGGCGCGATCGGGTCGAGCAGCAATGGCACGCTCCCGTGCGGGTTCGCGGCATTCAGCCTGCCTCCCGCCGGCGGCTTCCAGGTCGACAACTACCGCAACCAGCTCACGGTCGCGGTCGAGACCACATCGGGAACGTCCAGCACGCGCTTCGCCGGTGTCGTTCTCGGATACACGCTCCAGGTCAGTCCGTCGCCGCTGTTCGCCGACTTCAACGACGTGCCGACGACGGACCCCGGATTCCAGTACATCGAGGCGCTTGTTGCGTCTGGCGTCACCGTCGGCTGCGGGAACGGCAACTTTTGTCCCGATGCGCCGCTCACGCGGCGGCAGATGGCGGTCTTCCTCGCGAAGGCCCTCGGACTGCAGTGGCCATGAGGCGTTCGCAACGGAGGATGACCATGAAGCGAGGAATCGGGATCGGCGCCTTCTTCGCGGCGGCGCTCGTATTGCCCACCTCCGGCGTCGCGGAGGACGGGCTGCCTCAGCTCCGGGCGAAGACGTATGGAATCAGCCATGACTCGATCTACGACGTCCCGATCACGGAGTTTGTGCCCCGGGACTCTGCGACGACCTACGCCGACTACCTCTTCCCCAACACCCTTGCGAGATCTCCGGGGAACTGCGTCGGGCAATGCTTCGCGGCCGTGCCGCGGCTTCCCGATGGAGCTCTGCTGACGGGGATCGAGGTGTATTTCTGCAACACCGACCCCAACCCGAACGACCAGCTCGGCGTTCATCTCTACAAGTCCTGGTACGACGGGACCAACATGACGGAGATGGGGACCGGTGTCTACAGCGCTTCGTCGAACGGCTGCGGTGAGTTCGAGATCGGGGATCTGACGTCACTCAACTATCAGGTCAACCACTACGACAACCAGCTCGTTCTCATTGCAGGGATCGACGCGGTCAACGGGACCCAGGCCCTGGCCGGGGTCAACCTGTACTACCGGCTGGAGGTCAGGCCCGCGCCGCCGACCGCCACGTTCAACGATGTGCCGACGAGCGATCCCGCATTTCAGTTCATCGAGGCACTCGTGGCCTCGGGCATCACGGCGGGATGCGGCAACGGCAACTACTGCCCCTATGCGCCGCTGACGCGGCGGCAGATGGCGGTGTTCCTGGCGAAGGCGCTGGGGCTGCAGTGGCCATGAAGGCCGCAAGGAAGGGAGTCATGAAGACGCGGATTCTCCTCTCGGCCGGTCTCGCGATCGCGCTCGCCGGCGCCCGGTGCTTCGCGGCCGAAGCCGTCCCCAAGTTCGGGACCGCGAACACCGCGACCTATCAACTCACCCCATACGACTTCTCGCCGATCGACTCGACCATGGACTTCCTGCAGTGGGGATTTCCCGGGGGTTTCAACCTGGTCCTGGCCACGACGTCGCCGTACGGCGCCTTCTTCGGTTCGCCACACATCCCTTCAGGGGGCCGGCTCGTCGGGCTCAACGTCGACTACTGCAACGGCAATCCTCCGGGCGGCGACGACTTCCTGGTGATTCTGGAGGACACGGACGCGAGCGGAAACTTCCTCGGCTCTCTCGGCACGGTCACGGCGCACGCCAACGACGGGTGTACGTCTCAGTCGGTGGATCTCACGGCGTTGAACTACACCGTGAGCCTCTCCCATCGCCTCCTGGTATGGGCGATCTTCGGACCAAACCCGGGGGCGCCCGGGCCGATCACCTACCTGTCCGACGTGACGCTCACGTATCAGCTCCAGGTCAGCCGGCCGCCGCTCACACCGACTTTCGGCGACGTCCCCACGACCGATCCCGCGTATCCGTACGTCGAAGCCCTCGCCGCATCCGGCATCACGGCGGGCTGTGGAGGAGGGGACTTCTGTCCCGATCAATCCGTCACGCGGCGGCAGATGGCGGTCTTTCTTTCTCGCGCCCTCGGCCTCGCCTATCGTTTCGGAACGGTCGAGACGACCCTCTACGTTCCCGAGTGGGAATTCCGGCCCGCCTCGGAATTGGTTCAGTTTGCCGACACGGGCCCGCCGCAGCTCTCCCGCTACCTCCTCCCGGGAGACGAGGGGCCCAACCCCGCTCTCCTGACGGCGGTCGATTTGCCGGCGGGTGCCGTCATCGACGAAGTCGAGTTTGATTCCTGCGACGATCGGGCGGGGAGCTTGGACCCGATGATATTCACCGTCTGGAACTCTGCGATCGACGGGATCTTCGTCGAAATTCACTCCGTGCCGGGGGGAGGGTGTACCTCGGGAGTGGCACACGACGTCGGCTATACCGTCGGCGATTTCAAGCCGGTCATCGAGCTCCTGTTTCAGAGCCCCTTCGGCTCCCAGGCGCGCTTCCAGGGTGCGAAATTCCGCTATCACCTGCAGGTGAGCCCGCCTCCGGCCACGCCGACATTTGCCGACGTGCCGTCGTCCGATCCCGCCTTCGCCCACGTCGAAGCGCTGGCGGCCTCCGGGATCACCGGCGGCTGCGGCGGCGGCAACTTCTGCCCGGCGAATCCCGTCACGCGCCGCCAGATGGCCGTCTTCCTCGCGAAGGCCCTCGGCCTCTCCTACAACTGACGAAGAGGTGTGAAATGAGATCCTGGAAAGTCCCGGCGTCGATCGTCCTGGCGCTCGCGGCCGCGGGTCGCGCGCTCGCCGGATCGCCGGACGGTCCTCAAACGTGGGGAACGACGAACACGACCTACGTCACGGTGCCGGAGTGGCAGTTCTCGCCGTCGTCGTCGGCCGTTTCCTATTCCGACTTCGGAAGCCCGGCTCGCCGCTATACGCTCACTCCGTTCTCCTTTTTCTTCGCGTCGGCGTCCCTGCCGCCGGGAGCCCTGCTCCAGAACCTCGAGTTCGACTTCTGCAATTCGCAGCCGGACGGCGGAAGCTCGATCCTTCTCCTGCTCTACGGCGCGTCGGCGACCAACACCAATCTCACGCTGCTGACGCAAATCACCGGCGCCGCCAACCAGGGCTGCACGGCCGCCTTCGCCGAGCTGAGCGGGCTCGGCTACACGAACGACGACGACCATCGGCTGATCCTCGAAGCGGTCTTCGGCACGAACGGAGACGGCACGACGTCGTTCAGCGGCGCCGTCGTGGGCTACAAACTTCAAGTCAGTCCGGCGCCCGCGTCGCCGACGTTCGCGGACGTTCCCGCGACCGATCTCGCATTTCCCTACATCGAGGCGCTGGCGGCATCGGGCGTCACGGCCGGATGCGGGAGCGGAAATTTCTGTCCGGACACGGTCGTGACCCGAAAACAGATGGCGGTGTTTCTCGCGAAGGCGCTCGGACTCTATTACCCGTAGGCGGACAGAGGACCGTCAGCCTTTCGCCGGCCGGCCCTCGGTTCCCTCGGCCCAGTCGGCGACGCGGCGTTCTCCCGCCGCGCCGACCCGGGCGATGAGCGCGATCATGCGCCCGGCCTTCGCGCCGTCGCGGCGGTAGCTCGGGAGGCCTTCGCCGCCGCACAGGGTGCAGGCCGGGTGGATGGCGATGGCCTCGCGCGGGACGCCCGAGGCGGCGAGCTGCGCCACGTTGACGGCGCGGAGATCGAGGCGGTATCCGCCTCCGCAGCCGGCGCGGATGAAATCTCCGGAGAACTGCACGGCGACCTCGCCGCCGACCTCGTAGCAGCAGGAGCCGATCGAGGGCCCGATCCAGGCGCGGATCTCTGCGGGCTCTGCGCCGAGCCGTCCGAGCGCCGCGACGGCTTCGCCCGCGACGTTCTTCGCGCTGCCGCGCCAGCCGGCGTGGGCGGCGCCCACCACCCCCGGAGCGGCGAGAAGAATCGCCACGCAGTCGGCCGTCTGGACGACGAGGGCCGCTCCCGGTTGATCGGTGACGAGCGCGTCGCACTCGCCGGCACAGAGGGCCGACGCGGCGGGCGCGGAATCGCGCAGCGTCGCGGCCCGGTCGCCGTGCACCTGACGGGCCCAGTGAATTGGAGCGCCGTCGAGGCCGACCGCGTTCGCGAGGCGGCGGGCGAGATACGGCGTGGGTGTCGCTTCGCCTTCCGGCGCGTGGCCGCGGCCGGAGAACGCGATCACGAATCCTCTCGGCGTCGACTCCGGGCGAATCACACGGGTCCCTTCGCGCGTCTCGTCGAGCCAGGTCATCGGCGCATTGTAGGAGACCCCACGTGCTAAAATTCTTCGGTGTCGGCCGCCGAAACTCCCGTCAAAGCCCGCGTTTTTCCGGTGATCGGGCTGGAAGTCCACGCGCAGCTGAAAACCCGGTCGAAGATCTTCTGCGGCTGCCCGGTGACCGTCGGCGCGCCCCCCAACTCGGCCACCTGTCCCGTCTGTCTCGGATTCCCGGGGACCCTGCCCGTCCTGAACCGAGAGGTGATCACGCTCGCCCTGCGCTTCGCGGCGGCGGTCGGCGCGACGATCCATCCCGAGTCGCAGTTTGCGCGCAAGAACTACTTCTACCCCGACCTTCCCAAGGGCTATCAGATCTCGCAATACGACCGGCCCTTCTCGACGGGCGGGGCGATCCGGATCAAGACGCCGGAGGGCTTCCGGGCGATCCGTCTCGTCCGGATCCACGTCGAGGAGGACGCCGGGAAGTTGCTCCACGACACGCCCTACGCCGACGTGCCGGCGGACGTCTCCCTCGTCGACTGGAACCGCGCCGGCGTTCCCCTGATCGAGATCGTCAGCGAGCCGGATCTTCGCTCGGCCGAGGAGGCGGCGAGCTATCTGACCGAGCTGCGGCGCCTGCTTCGCTATACCGCGGTCTGCGACGGCGACATGGAGAAGGGGAGCCTGCGCTGCGACGCCAACGTGTCGGTCCGGCCTTCCGAGACGGCGCCGTTCGGCACGCGCGTCGAGGTCAAGAACGTCAACTCGATCCGCTTCGTGGCGAAGGCGATCGAGTACGAGATCGACCGGCAGGCGGTGGCGTCGGGCCGGGGCGAGACGATCGCGCAGGAGACCCGCCTCTGGGACGAGAAGGGCGGCCGGACGGTCTCGATGCGGAGCAAGGAAGAGGCGCACGACTACCGGTACTTTCCGGAACCGGACCTGGGCCTGCTCGCCGTCGACGAGGCCTGGATCGAGGAGGCCCGGCGCGACATGCCGGAATTGCCCCAGGCCCGGCAGGGCCGGTTCGTAGCGGAACATCGGCTGGCCCTGGCGGAGGCCGAGACCCTGAGCTCGGCGCGCGAGCTCGCGGACTACTTCGAGGGCACGGTCGCGGCCGGCGTCCCGGCGAAGCTCGCCGCGAACTGGGTCATCGGCGAGGTCCTGCGCTGGATGAAGGAGCGGAAGATCTCCGTCGAGGACGCGATGCTCGTTTCCCGTCTCGCCCGAGCGGCTGGCGGGGCTCCTCCGGCTGGTCGAGGCGGGCGAGATCTCGGCGGCCTCGGGCAAGGACGTGCTCGTCGCGATGCTCGACTCTCCCGCCGATGCCGGGGCGATCGTCGCCGAGAAGGGTCCTCGGGCGAATCCGCGATGCCGGCGCGCTCGAGGCGGCGGTCCGCGAGATCATCGCCGGAAACCCGTCGCAGGTGGCTGAATATCGCGCCGGAAAGACGCAGACCTTCGGCTGGTTCGTCGGCCAGGTGATGAAGGGGACCGGCGGCCGCGCCGATCCGGCCGCGGTTCGCGACGCCCTGAGACGCGCGCTGGAGGCGCCCCCCGCGTGATCCAGCTCTTCGGCGTCACGAAGAAGTACGGGACGTTCCGCGACGCGCTCGTGGACGTTTCGTTCCGGATCGACGCCGGCGAATTCGTCTTTCTCACCGGCCCCTCCGGCGCCGGGAAGTCCACGCTGCTGCGGCTGCTCTTTCTCGAGGAGCCTCCGAGCGCGGGGCAGATCATCGTCAACGGGCGCAACATCGGCGTCCTGCCGCAGAGCCAGATCCCGTACCTGCGCCGGACGATGGGCGTCGTGTTCCAGGACTTCAAGCTCATCGGACGAAAGACCGTCTTCGAGAACATCGCCTTCGTGCAGAACGTCCTGGGCCTCGCCCGCGTCGAGCAGAAGCGGCGCGCGTATCACGTGCTGAAGCGCGTCGGCCTCCATCACCTGATGAACGCGTATCCGGACGAGCTCTCGGGAGGCGAGCAGCAGCGCGTCGCGATCGCGCGGGCGATCGTCAACGAGCCGACGGTGCTGCTGGCCGACGAGCCCACCGGCAACCTCGACCCCGTGCTCGCCGAGGAGATCATGCGGCTCTTCGTCGAGTTCAACATCCGCGGCACCACGGTCGTCGTCGCGACGCACGACGTCGAGATGATCCGCCGCATGGGCAAGCGCACTTTGACGCTCGAGAGGGGACATCTCCACGATCCGGACCGCACGCGGGAGGTCGCGCCGATCGTGCGGGAGGCGCCCTTCCTGCCCGCGACGTAGGACGTGAGCCGCGCATGTTGAGGCCCCGCTACATCGTGGGCGAGGCCTGGTCGGTGGCTCGATCGAGCCCGCGCCAGACGGCCGCGGCGATCACGTTGATCGCCCTGGCCCTTTACGTCCCCGGGCTGCTCGCCCTCGTGTCCCACAACCTGGGTCGGCTCGCCGTGACGGAGGCGGAACCGACGGCCGCCGTCATCACGCTCGAAACGGGGGCCGATCCGCGCGCCGTCTCGGGCCGGCTCCAGTCCGACGCCCGGATCAGGATCGTTCGCATCGTGGGAAGCGACGCCGCGCTCGAGCGGTTCCGGCGCGCCTATCCGGATCTCGGCGCGGCGTCTGTCGGACCTGAAGGAGGCGCCGTTTCCGCCTTCGATCGAGATCGTCCTCAAGCCCGGCGCCCCGGCCGGGTCGGCGAAGGAGATCGCCGCCGCGGCGCGGCTGTGGCCCGGCGTCGAGTCGTCCGAATCCGAAGAGGAGTTCTCGCGCCGGTTCCGGGACGCGATCTCGCTTCTCCGCAACGCGGGCCTTTTCCTCGGCGCGATCCTGACGCTCGCGGCGGTGCTGTCGGTCGCGTCGGCCGTGCGGCTCGCCCTCGACCTCCACCGCGACGAGGTCGGGATCATGCGCCTGATGGGCGCCACCGAGTCGCGCGATCCGCGCGCCCTTCTGGCTCTACGCCACGGCCGAGGGGTTCGTCGGCGGCGGTCTCGCGCTCGGCCTGCTCTACGCGACGTACCGGTTCGCGACGCACTGGCTGGCTCGCGACCCGCATCCCGTCCTCGCGGTGCTCTGGGTCGGATTCCTCGGCCTTCCGACCGCGCTGCTGCTGCCCGCCGCCGGAGCCGCAGCCGGCCTCGCGGGCAGCCTGTTGTCTCTGGGCCGGCGGCAGACGCGCAGCGCGACCCGAATCGCCTGATCCGCCGCGGTCGGATCCGCGGCACGTCGTCAGTCGGGCGCAACGCCCTCGAGGAAGACGTTGGGACGCCGGGGTGCGCGGATATAGGATCACCCTCCCGTCTTTCCGGTGCCAGGTCAGATTGCCGATCCTGCCGGCGGTTCGCCGCGGATCGAGCCGGGGCGGCGGTCGATACGAGAGATTTCAGTTCGAAAGGGGACGACATGGGCTCTGGTGCCAAAGGTTCGGTCGAGATTCCTGGCGTTTCTTCTGGCCCTCTCCGGCCTGTTCCTCGCGGCGGGGGCCGCCTCCGCGGAGTCGTCGAGCACGTTTCCCGGCGACGTGCCGAACACGTTCCGCCTCTATCTCGGCGGCGAGTACGCCTGGTTCAACACGACCGTGAACCTCCAGGAGAACCTGACTCCCGGGGGACCGATCGGCGCGGGCGTCGACCTGGAGGGCCTGGGTCTGATGCAGTCTTCGGCGCCCGGCTTCGTCGCGCGGGGTTACTGGAACCCCCTCGGGCGCTTCTATCTCGACTTCGGCTACACGGGTTTTCGCCGAAACCGGACCCGGTCCCTGTCGGTGGACGTTCCGTACGGCGGCGTGACGTACACCGCGGGCGCGTCCGTCTCGACGACCACGACTTCGAACCTCCCGTATGTCGACCTTCGCTACGACTTCATCAAGAACGAGCACACGCAGTTCGGCGTCTCTCTCGGCGCTTCCTACGTGGTTCTCAAGGCCGAGCTCCAGGCCGCGGCCGGGGTCGTCGGACCGGACGGTCCGATCGTCGGGCAGACGGTCACGCGGACCGCGAAGGAAGAGCTCCCGGTTCCTCTGCTCGGCCTCAAGTTCGATCAGCAGGTGGGAGAGGCACTCTCGGCAGGCCTGATCTTCAACGGCATCTTCGCTCCCGTGTCCCCCTACTCCGGCTCCGTGTTCGACGCGGAAGCGCACGTCGACTGGTTCGCGACGAAGAACTTCGGCCTCAGCGCGGCCTTCGATTACCAGAGATTCAGCCTGAAGAGGGAAGACGCGACGACCCTCGTGCAGTTCAAGTACAGCTACTACGGCCCGCGGCTGTATCTCACCGTGACCTTCTGACGTGAGGCGGGCGCCCGGCCTCGAGCGCCCGCGCCTTCACGCCGTCGAGTCGTCGTTGCCGCATCCGGTGATAGATTGGCCGCCGGGCCGATCGGGAAACGACATCGTGCGCCGCCTCATCTCGAGCACGCTTCTCGTGCTGGTCGCCGCTTCCACCGCGGCCGCCGCCGAATCGGCGCTGCCGGCCCGCCGCATCGTGATCCTGACGGGCACCGAGGTGATGCTTCCCGCCAGCCAGGCCGCGGACGGCGAGATCCGGCGGGTGCTGTCCGAGTCGGACGCCGGGCCTTTCGAGATCCACTCCGAGGGGCTGGACGCCTTCCGCTTCCAGAGCGGCGAATACGGGGACGAGTTCGCGGCGTTCCTCGAACGCAAGTACGCGGAGAAGGAGCCGGAGCTCGTCTTCGCCTTCACGGAGCTCGCCCTCGATTTTCTGGCGAAGCACCGGGATCGCCTGTGGCCGCACGCCGCGGTCGTGTTCATCGCGGTCGAGCCGTCCTACTTCGACCACCGCGCCCGGCCCGACTGGGTCACCGGTGTCTTCAGCGACGACGACATGACGGAGACGCTCCAGCTGGCGCGACACCTCCTGCCCGACGCGCGCCGGATCGTGGTCGTCGCGGGCTCGGGACCCCTCGACGTCGGTTCCGTCGAGAGCGTGCGCCGCGACGTGAAGAAACTCGGCATCGGCCTTGAGGTGGCCGCCCGCACCGGCATTCCGATCGCCGATTTCCCGAAGGAGTTCGGCCGACTGCCCCCCGACACCATCCTCGTCTACACGATGATGTTTCGCGACTCGGCCGGTCGGTCGATCGTTCCGGTCGACGCGGCCCGGGCGCTCGCCGCCGCGGCTTCGGTGCCGGTCTTTTCCGTGCACGCCACGTATCTCGGGAGTGGGATCGCGGGCGGGGCTCTGTTCGACTATGCCCACGAGGGCCGGGCGGCCGGCGAGATCGCGTTGCGCGTGCTGCGGGGAGAGCCTCCCGCCTCGATCGCATTCGTCGCTCGCTCCCCTCGCCAGTACGAGGTCGATGCGCGGGCGCTGAAACGCTTCGGAATCCCGATACGCGGGGTGCCGTCGAACTACGAGATCCGGTATCGCTCTCCCTCGTTCTGGACGACCTACCGGAACCGGATCATCGCCGGCGCAGCCGCCGTGGCCGCCGAGACGGCCCTGTTGATCGCCCTGTTGATCGAGCGCCGGCAGAGGAGGGGCGCCCAGGAGGAGAACCGGCGGCGCCAGGAGGAATTGGCGCAGGCGGCGCGGCTGGCGACGGTGGGGGAGCTGGCCGCTTCGATCTCGCACGAGATCAATCAGCCCCTCGGGGCGATCCTCGCCAATGCTGAGACCGCCGAGATGCTGCTCGCCTCGAGAAACGGCGAGTTCGACGAGGTGCGCCAGATTCTCGGCGACATCCGTCGGGACGACCAGAGGGCGAGCGAGGTGGTGCAGCGCGTGCGCAGGCTCGCCGGCAAGCGCGAGATGGAGATGAAGCCGCTCGACCTCAACGCGGTGGTCGAGTCGGTCGCGCGGATGCTCCGGCACGAAGCCCGCCGGCACGGCGTCTCGATCGAGCGCGAGCTCGGTCGCGGCCTGCCGGCGGCGCGCGGCGACGAGGTCGCCCTGCAGCAGGTCGTCATCAACCTGGCGTTGAACGGCATGGAAGCGATGGCGGGGGTGCCGGAAGACCGGCGGCGTCTCGTGATGCGCACGCGCGTCGCCCGCGACCGCGTCTCCGTCCGCGTGTCGGACACGGGCCACGGGATCGGACCGTCCGAGGGCCCCCGTCTCTTCCAGTCCTTCTTCACGACCAAGGCGTACGGCGTGGGCCTCGGCCTCTCGATCTGCCGCTCGATCGTGGAGGCGCACGGCGGACGAATCGATGCCACGAACGAGCCGGGGGGAGGCGCGGCATTCGAGTTCACGCTCCCCTCGTGGGTGCCGGACGGACCCGCTTCCGCTCCGGCCGGTCCGGAAAGCACGACGGCATGACCGCCGGAGCGGCTGTCATCCACGTCGTCGACGACGACGATTCGTTTCGGACCGCGGTGTCGCGGCTCTTGAAGGCCGCGGGCTATGCGACGAAGCCGTACCGCTCCGCCGGCGATTTCCTCCTGGATCCGCCCGCCGAGGGGCCTGGCTGCGTGCTGCTCGACGTGCGCATGCCGGGGCCGAGCGGGCTGGAGCTCCAGGAGTCCATCGCAAGGCGGGGCGACGCGCTTCCCGTCGTTTTCCTGACCGGTCACGGCGACATCCGGCAGAGCGTGCGCGCGATGCGCCGCGGCGCCGTGGATTTTCTGACGAAGCCCGTTCCGCGCAGGGAGCTGCTCGAGGCCATCGAGTCGGCGCTCGCGAGGCAGCGTAGCGAAGGGGACGGAGCCGGGCGCCGGAGAGAGGCCGCGCGGCGCTTCGAGAGCCTGACGGCGCGGGAGCGCGAGGTCTTCGAGCGCGTGGTCGCGGGCCGGCTCAACAAGCAGATCGCCGCCGAGCTCGGCATCTCCGAGCGCACCGTCAAGGCTCACCGGGCCCGGATCATGGAGAAGATGGAGGTTGGCTCGGTCGCCGAGCTCGTCCACGCCGACGGCCTGCTTCGCCGCCGGCACGGCCCGGACCACCGGCCGTCGAAATTCTGAGGGAGTTCTCGGCGTATTGCCCCAAAGGGCAGCCTTTCCCTCCCGAAGAGCCGACTTCCGCGCGGCCTCCGGGCGGCGAGATGCTCACACCAAGTTCATGGCGGGGCCGCAGGCGACGATTGCGATCGTGGAGGACGATGCCGGGATGCGCGAGGCGCTGGGGCGAATGCTGAAGACGGCCGGGTACGACGCCCGGACCTACGGCTCGGCCGAGGCGTTTCTGGAGAGTGGCGCGTCCGGAAGCCTCGGCTGCCTGATCGCCGACGTTCACCTGCCGGGCGCCTCGGGGATCGACTTGCAGCGCCGGTTGAGGGAGGATGGCCAGGCCGGACCGGTCATTTTCATCACGGCTCACGACTCGGCCCTGTTCCGGCGGGAGGCCGACGAGCTCGGCGCCATCGCTTTCCTGGCGAAGCCCTTCGAAGGACGACTCCTCGTGAAGGCCGTCAGCGAAGCCCTGGAGCGTGGAGGAAGAGAGCCACAGCCCTAGAAGCCCGGAAGGAGACCATCGCCATGGATCGCACCCTGCGTCGAGCCCTCTCGTGTGCCACGGTCCTTTTCCTCGCTCTCACCTCGCGGGCGCGGGCCCAGTTCCCGTGGGCCGGAGCCCGGGCGACCGGCATGGGCGGCGCGGAGGTCGCGGCCGTGAACGACAACTCCGCGATCTACGCGAATCCGGCGGCGCTCGCCGACCTGAAGGGCTTCGACATCCAGCTTCTCGCGGGGATGACGGCCCAGAATCGCAACAACCTCGTCGGGACTCTCGTCAACCTGAGCAACCTGCCGTTCGACCAGATCGTCAACGGCGACCGCCCCGATCTCATCCCGGTGGCGCTCGCCAACATCGCCAACCTGGCGCGGCCCGGCACGAGCGTCATCTCGTCCGGCGTCGTGGGCCTCGTGGCCTCGTGGAATGGATTCGCCTTCGCGGTGGGCGACGTGCCGAATGCCGGCATCTACCCGGTGATCGACCTCCAGCACGTCGTTCCGGGCGGCGGCCCCGACGACGGGCTCGCCTTCAACCAGACCGGTCTCTATCTCGTGGGCCTTTCGGCACGCGAAGCGCGGCTGGCCTACGGCGCGAAGTTCCTGGACGGAGTTCTCGAGGTCGGCGGGGCGCTGCGGTACGTGTCGGGCGTGACGTATTTCGGGGCGTGCCATGCCCTCGGCAGCGATTCCTGCGCGGGCAAGGACCTCTCGGAGCTGCTCCATGACGCCTTCCAGGAGAACGCCCGCACGACGAACAAGCTGACCTTCGACGTCGGGGCGCGCGCGAATCTCGGCATCGTCAAGCTCGGCGTCGTCGGCGTGGCGCTCAACCAGCCGGAGTTCACGGTCGCGGACGTCGCGGGCAGCCCCGGAACCGTGCCGCTGCCCCGCCAGGTTCGGGGAGGCGTTTCGGTCGATCCGCTGCCGTTCCTGACGCTCGCCGCCGACGGCGACTTCATCAAGAGCGACACGCTCGTTCCGGATTCCCGGGGACTCCAGATCGAGCCGGGCACCAAGAGTCAGCAGCTCTCGCTCGGCGCCGAGGCGCGGATTCCGTTTCTCGCCTTCAGGGCCGGCGCGATGCGCGACTTCGCGGCGGCCAATCCGTCGTGGGCCTATACCTTCGGCCTGGGCATCGGAGTCCCGGTCGTCTCGGTCGATCTCGCCGTCGTCTGGGGGCCGACCGGGGGCTTCAATTACAAGAATCCCGACCGCGAAGCGCTCGGCGGCTCGGCGGACATCAAATTGCACTTCTGAGTTTCGGATTTCCGAGTTTCGTTTTTTTGTCGACGTTGAAAAAAGGAGTGGTGACTATGGCCAGATGGCCCCGCAGATTCTTGTTCGGCATCGTTGTCGGAACCTTCCTCACGGCATCGGTCCAGGCGCAGACGAAGAAGCCCAACGTCCTCGTCCTCATGAGCGACGACACGGGCTGGAACGACCTGGGTGCGTATTCCGGAGGTGGACGGGCGCTCGGCCACCCGACGCCCAACCTGGATCGCCTCGCCAAGGAGGGGGCGATGTTCACGAGCTGGTACGGGCAGGCGAGCTGCACGGCCGGCCGTGCGTCGTTCAACACGGGCCGCATCCCGATCCGCTCGGCGCTGTCGATCGTCGTCGCCCCGGGCGACGAGAACTCCCTGCGCAAGGAGACGCCCACGATCGCGGAGTGGTTCCGCGATCACGGTTACTCGACCTATTTCTCGGGCAAGTGGCACCTCGGCGACAAGCCGGAGGCCTACCCGATCGAGCACGGTTACCAGACGATGCGGGAGTTCGGCGCGTATTACCCCGGCGTCTACACGTACAGCGACACGAACGAGTGGTTCCATCCCTGGTTCCCGTCCTACAACCCGGTATTCGCGAAGGACTACTTCGGCGCCGTCAACATGTTCGAGTGGGAGGGCGAGGCCGGGAAGCCCGCGCGCAAGGTGGCGGAGATCACCTGGGACTACCTCGCCACCTTCGACGTGCGCCAGGCGGACTCCGCGATCGAATACATCAAGGCGCACGCCAACGACAGCAAGCCCTTCTTCATGGACGTCAACTTCATGAAGATGCACAACCCGAACAATCCGGCGCCGAAGTTCGCCGGCAAGTCGCACCTCGGCCGGTACTCCGACTCGGTGATGGAGATGGACGACAACGTCGGGCGGATCATGGAGGCGATCCGGCAGGTGGCGCCCAACACGATCGTGGTCTTCACCGCCGACAACGGCGCGTGGCAGGACGCGTATCCCGACGCCGGCACGCACCCGTTCCGGGGGGAGAAGGGCTCCGCGTTCGAGGCCGGATGGCGCGTTCCCGGCATCATGTGGTGGCCAAACCACATTCCCCAGAGCGTCTCGTACGACGAGATGATGTCCCACATCGATCTGTGGGCGACGCTTTCCTCGATGGTCGGCGTCACGCCTCCGCCCCACGGCGCGTGGAAGGGCAACGACGGAAAGCCGATCTATTTCGACTCGATCGACAACAGCGCCTACGTCATGGGCAAGGCGAAACATTCCGCGCGCAACTCCTGGATTTACATCGACGGCGAGAACTTCCAGGGCGCACGGTACGACATCGGCGGCGACCCCAACAACGACGACGTCCACATCGCGTGGAAGTACCTCTACACCGCCAAGGACACGTGGCTGGGCCCCAATCAGAACCTCGGCTCGATCGGCTCCCTCTACTGCCTCACGATGGATCCCTTCGAGAAGTACGACATGGTCTTCAACGGCGCCATGGCGTCGCGCCTGCCCAAGTCATCGCCCGGACAGTGGGCGGGAATGGACAACGGCTGGGTCCTGTCGCTGATCTACCCGGTGATCGTCGATTTCGACGAGTCGATCGTGAAGTACCCGAGCATCAAGCGGTATCCGGGCGGCGCGTCGAACGACCTGATCCCGAACCTCCAGCACCCGGAGAACCCGGTGCCGCTGGTCGACCCGTCGAAGGTCAACGTCAAGGCCGCGGGCGATTGAGGCCGATCGGAAACAAGGAGGAACCTGACATGAATCGAACCCTGATTCGATGGTTCGCAGTATCGGTTGGTGTCCTGATTACGGCATCGGTCCAGGCCCAGGAGAAAAAGCCGAACATCCTCTTCATCATGGGCGACGACATCGGCTGGATGCAGCCGAGCATCTACCACCGCGGGCTGATGGTCGGGGAGACGCCGAACATCGACCGCATCGGCAACGAGGGCGGCATCTTCATGACGTACTATGCCGAGCAGAGCTGCACGGCGGGGCGCAACGCCTTCTTTACCGGCATGCATCCGCTCCGCACGGGCATGATTCCGCCGCAGCTGCCCGGCAGCCCCAGTTATCTGCGGCCCGGCACGCCGGCGCTCGCCAAGTTTCTCTACGATCTC
The DNA here is from genome assembly GCA_963736455.1 of uncultured Acidobacteriota bacterium. Classification (GTDB taxonomy): domain Bacteria; phylum Acidobacteriota; class Thermoanaerobaculia; order UBA5066; family Gp7-AA6; genus DAHUXD01. Next base: position 1,491,195 of record CAVTON010000001.1, on the reverse strand, counting down.
GGGTACACGACGGGCGAGTTCGGCAAGAACCATCTCGGCGACCACACCGACGCGCTGCCGACGGCGCACGGCTTTCAGGAGTTCTGGGGCTACCTGTATCACCTGGATGCCATGCAGGGCGTCAGCTTCCCGGACATCAACAAGACGCCGACACAGCAGGCGGTCGCGCCGCCGTGCAAGAACACTCCCATCCCGGGTCTGTCGGACGTTCCGGGAGCAGTCGATCCCAGGACGACGACGTGCCTGACGCCTCCGCGCCCGGTGATCTGGTGCAAGTCGTCCGACGGCTCGTCGAAGGGCCAGAGCTGCCAGGACCAGGGACCGTTGACCCTCGAGCGCTCGAAGACCGTCGATGAGGAGATCTCCTCCCACGTCGTCGACTTCCTCGACCGCAACGATCCCAGGAAGACCAACAAGCCCTTCTTCGTCTGGTACAACCCGGCGCGCATGCACATCACGACCGTACTGTCGGACAAGTACATGGCGATGGTCGGCCAGGCGGGCGGCAAGGACTGGGGCGTCAACGAGGCCGGAATGAAGCAGATGGACGACAACATCGGCGTCGTTTTGAAGAAACTCGAAGACATGGGACAGCTCGACAACACGATCGTCGTCTTCACGACCGACAATGGCGCCGAGACGATCACGTACCCCGACGGCGGCACCACGCCGTTCAAGGGCGGGAAGCTCTCCACCTGGGAAGGCGGCATGCGCGCTCCCTGCGTCATCCGCTGGAAGGGAGTCGTCAAGCCGGGAACGATCTTCAACGACATCTTCGCGTCCCTCGACTGGGTGCCAACGTTCGTCGACATCGCCGGCGGCCCGAAGGGCGACGGTTTGAAGAAGGAGATCGAGGCCGGCAAATACCCGGGGATCGTCAAGACGACCCTCGATGGCCACGACCAGATCGACTACCTGACGGGCAAGTCGCCGAAGGCGGCGACCGACGTCTTCTTCTACTACTCCGGGGCGGATCCGTCGGCGGTGCGCTACAAGAACTGGAAGATCTATTTCACGATGGTTTCCGACGCTCCGGCGGGCTTCATCTCGGGCGCCCTGCCGTACCACTGGGCCCAGGTCGTCAACATCCGGCGCGATCCGTTCGAGACTTCGCTCGGCGAGCAATACAAGACGCTGACCGGCATGGGCGGCTCCCTCGCGGGACCGGTGACGGCATACATCTACGACTGGAACATGCTCCCGATCGGGCAGTCGCTTTGGCTCCAGGAGCTGGAGACGTACCAGCAGTTTCCCCCGATGCAGGATCCGGCGAGCTACAACCTGACCCAGGTCATGGACCAGCTCAAGAAGGCGCACGTCGCCAGCCACGCAGGCGAGTAGCGTGCGATGTCCGGCGGGCGGCTCGAAAGGGCCGCCCGTCTCTTTCGAGCCCAAGGAAATCTCATGAACACGCGTCGAGCATGGTCCGTTTTCGCCGCCCTCGAGAACGGCAACATCGCCACCGCCACGCGCGACGTTCCCGGCTGGCCGGAGATCGTCAATCTGCGAGCCGACCCGTTCGAGAAGGCCCCGCGCGAGTCCGGCATGTACATCCGCTGGTACGGCGACAACATCTGGCTCTTCATCCCGGTGGAGCAGAAGCTCAAGGCGTTTCTGCTGACGCTGCCGGACTTCCCGTTCCAGCGGGGCAGCAGTCTCAATGCGGCCGGCCTCAACCACAACTCGCTGCAGGCGATGCAGGCCATGAAGCGTCTGCGGCAGCTCGAGAGCCTCGCGCCGCCGGGCAATTGAAGGCCCCTGAATCCATGAACGACCAGAAGAAGTCGACACTCAAGGAGAAGGCGGCCGAGGAGTTCCGCCTCATGCTGCTGATCACGGTGTACCTCGCCGCGTTCTTCGTGGCGTTCCACGTCTATCGGATCCTCATCTCCCGGGAGCTCGGCGTCGCGACCTTTCGATTCGGGTTCGCGATCATCGAGGCGCTGGTCATCGCCAAGGTCATCCTCATCGGCAAGGCCATCGGAATCGAAAAGAAGACGAGCCGGCGAATGCTCGCCTTCGCGACGCTTCGCGCATCGGTCCTCTACGCCCTCCTCGTCGCGGTGTTCGCCGTTTTCGAGCACGTCGTCGAAGGGCTCCTCAAGGGCCGGACGCTCGCCGCAAGCGTCGAGGAGATGCTGAGCCAGGGCATCTACGAGATCCTCGCCCGAACCCTCGTGCTCTTCGTGGCGTTCATTCCGTTCTTCGCGATCTGGGAGCTCGACCGGGCCCTCGGCGAGAGGAAGCTCTTCGATCTCTTTTTCCGCAACAGCGGCCGTCACGCGGAGTGACGGCGGGTTCTCGTAGGAGGTTTTCAGTGGGAACCCGAAGAAGCCGGCTTTCGAACCGAACGATCACCACCGTCCTGCTCGCTCTGGCGTTCGGCGCGATCTCCGCGAGAGCCCAGGCGCCGAACGATCCGCTGCCGTCCTGGAACGACGGCGCCGCGAAGAAGGCCATCGTCGAGTTCGTTCGATCGACGACGACCCAGGGCAGCCCGCAGTTCGTCGCGCCCGAGGAGCGCGTCGCCACGTTCGATCAGGACGGAACGCTCTGGGTCGAGCAACCTGTTTACACCCAGCTCGTCTATTGCCTCGACCGGATTCCCGTCGTCGTAAAGGCGAAGCCCGAGCTCGCCAACGTCGAGCCCTTCAAGACCGTGATGTCCGGCAGTCGGGACGCGATCGCTCACCTCTCCGAAGAGGACCTCGTCAAGATCGCGATGGTGACCTTGAGCGGGATGCCGGTCGACGACTTCCGGGCCGAGGTCCGGAAGTGGATCGCCGCGGCCAAAGATCATCGCTGGAACCGGCCCTACACGGATCTGACCTACCTCCCGATGCAGGAGGTCCTCAAGTACCTCCGGTCCAGCGGCTACCGGACCTACATCGTTACCGGGGGCGGCCAGGATTTCGTGCGCGCGTATGCCGAAGCGACCTACGGGATTCCGCCGGAGCAGGTGATCGGCACGTCGATCGGCACGAAGTACAGCTACGGCAAGGACGGCAAACCCGTCCTGACCAAAGAGCCGAAGCTGATTCTCGACAACAACAACGCGGGCAAGGCGGAGGGCATCTACCTGGAGATCGGCCGCCGCCCGTATGCGGCCTTCGGCAATTCGACCGGCGATCAACAGATGCTCGAATACACCAAGGGCGGCGACGGCCCGCGCCTCGCGATGATCGTGCTGCACGACGACGCCAAGCGCGAGTACGCGTACGGCCCGGCGGACGGCCTTCCTGCCAGCAAGGTCGGGACGTTCACCCAGTCGCTCTACGACGAGGCCAAGAAGAACTGGATCGTCATCAGCATGAAGAACGACTGGAAGAAAGTCTTCGCATTCGAATGACGGAGACCGCGGTTACGGCCCGGAAGGAGACCGGCATGAGCAAATGGATAGTCGATCGGGCTTAACGTCGAAAGACCGTTGATGAATAATGCGCCATCATCCGAATCCGGACTGATTGCGGAACGTCTATGAGAGCCCGCGCCGCAGAGCCCGCGGAATAGGAGTCCAAGCATGAAGACATTCGTGAGAACCCTGCTGCTGACCTTCGGCTGCGTCCTGTCGCTTCCGGCTACGGGCCAGGCGCAGAAGAAGCCGAACATCCTCATCATCTGGGGCGACGACATCGGCTACTGGAACCTCAGCGCCTACAACCAGGGGATGATGGGCTACCGGACGCCGAACATCGACCGCATCGCGAAAGAAGGGGCGCTCTTCACCGACTGGTACGGCCAGCAGAGCTGCACCGCCGGGCGCGGCGCGTTCATCACGGGACAGTCTCCCTTCCGCACCGGGCTCCTCAAGGTCGGCCTGCCGGGCGCCAAGGAAGGACTCCAGGCGCGGGACGTCACGATCGCCGAGCTCCTGAAGGCTCAGGGATACAAGACCGGCCAGTTCGGCAAGAACCACCTGGGCGATCGGGACGAGCAGCTGCCGACGGCGCACGGCTTCCACGAATTCTACGGTTCGCTCTATCACCTGAATGCCGAAGAGGAGCCGGAGAACCCCGACTACTTCAAGGACCCCGAGATGCAGAAGAAGTACGCGACCCGCGGCGTGATCCATACGTGGGCGAACCCCGACGGGACGCAGAAGATCGAGCTGACGGGAGCGCTCACCAAGAAGCGGATGGAGACCGTGGACGACGAGTTCACCAAAGAGGCGCTCCGCTTCATGGACGAGGCCAAGAAGGAGAACAAGCCGTTCTTCCTCTGGTGGAACGCGACCCGCATGCACATCTGGACGCACCTTTCGCCCCAGTGGGAGGGCAAGACCGGCCTCGGCGTCTATCCCGACGGCATGCTCGAGCACGACTACGACGTCGGCCTGCTGCTCGACAAGTTGAAGGAGCTGGGTCTCGAGAACGACACCATCGTCATGTACTCGACCGACAACGGAGCGGAGAAGTTCTCCTGGCCGGACGGCGGCACGTCGCCGTTCCGCAACGAGAAGGCCACCAACTGGGAAGGCGGATACCGCGTCCCCTGCGCGATCCGCTGGCCCGGGGTCATCAAGCCCGGCACGGTCTTCAACGACGTCTTCGCGCACGAGGACATGCTGCCCACGCTCCTCGCAGCGGCCGGCGTGCCGAACGTCAAGGACCAGCTGCTGAAGGGCATGAAGGTCGGCGACAAGACCTACAAGGTCCACATCGACGGTTACAACATGACCGACACGCTCGCCGGGAAGTCCCCGAGCCCCCGCCACGAGTTCTTCTACTTCAACGACGACGGCTCGCTCGTCGGTCTCCGCTACAACCAGTGGAAGATCGTCTTCGCCGAGCAGCGCGCGCACGGGCTGGACGTCTGGCAGGATCCGTTCGTGCCGCTGCGTTTTCCGAAGCTCTTCAACCTGCGGTCGGATCCCTTCGAGACGGCGGATCACGAGAGCGTCTCCTACGGAACGTGGCGGGTCGACCGCGCCTTCGTGCTCGTGCCGGCCCAGCAGTACGTGGGGCAGTTCCTGGCCACCTTCAAGGAATTCCCGCCGAGCCAGAAGGCCGGCAGCTTCAGCCTCGACCAGGCTCTCGAGATGCTGCAAACCGCGCCAAACGCGACCGGTGACTAGTGATGGATCGATACCCAGGCGGGCCGCGCCGCCGGGGCGTGCTGAAAGGACCTTCAATGCGCCATAGATCCCTATTCGCAGCGATCGCGGGTTTCGTGTCATTCGCGGCGGCGGTCGGAGCCCAGACCGGCGTTTCGCTCGGCGGCCGCGTCCAGGCCGGTGGCAAGGCCGTGTCGGGCTCGACGGTCATTGCCTATGCCGCAGGAGCGGGCGCACCGGCGAAACTCGGGGAGGCGAAGACGGACGCTCAGGGAGCCTTCACGCTTTCTCTCGGCGCCGCGCCGGCGGGGTCTTCCGTCTATATCGTCGCCAAAGGCGGCACGCCCGCGGCCCGGCCGGACCGGACGAACAACGCTGCGCTCGCTTTCCTGGCGGTTCTCGGAGCGACGCCGCCGAGGAGCGTCACGATCAACGAGTTCACGACCGTGGCGTCGGTCTGGACCAACGCGCAGTTCCTCGAGGGCGAGGCGCTCAGGGGCCACCCGCTCGGGCTGAAGATCGCCGCCGGCAACGTACCGAGCTTCGTCGACCTCTCGACCGGTGGCTGGGGCGGCGTCATCCAGGATCCGCTCAACGGGCCGCAAACGCCGACGATGGCCAACTTCGCCACGCTTGCCGACCTGCTCTCCGCCTGCGCGACGCGCCTCACGCCGGACGCCTGCGGGCGCCTGTACGCGGCGTCCACGCCTCCCAAGGGGCCGGCGCCGACCGACACATTGACGGCCGCGATCGCGGTCGCCCGCAACTCCTGGTACCAGCCGCAGCGCCTCTTCCAGCTCCTCGACGCGTTCTACACGATCCCGAAGGGCAAGACGATGCGCGGCGTGCCCTTCATGCCGTACCTGGTTTACCCCCCGAGCGCATGGGTGCTTCCGCTCCGGTTCGACGGGGGCGGCTACGTCGCCGGCGAACGGCTACGTGGGCGGCGGCCTCCAGATGCAGACCGACATCGCGGTCAGCCCGTCCGGAGACGTCTGGGCCATGAACAACTGGCAGGACGTCGACAGTTGCTTCGGCGTTCCGGACGAGGCGCTCTCGACCCGCTGCGGGGGGCAGGGCGTGACGATCTTCTTCGGCCTGGCCAAGCCCGTGCGCGCGCCGCAGATCGGCCCGGCGAAGCCCTACTGATGGTGCGCGGAGTAAAACCTTAGGAGGAATTCGCGTTTTTCTGTTCGGCTAGAATCAGCATCCGGAACGATTGGAACGGGATCCGTGGAGTGAGGGTGTTGCGCCGCCGAGCGTTTCGGCGGCACGAAGACATGAGGAGTAGACCATGAATCGTCGGTGGATTTCGTCGGTGGTCCTGGCGGCTGTGCTGGCGTTTTCGGCGGTGTTCGCGATGGCGGCAGACAAGAAGCCGAGCGCGACGCTCAAGTTGACCGAGGGCTCGGTCGCGGTGGGGATCGGCTGGAGCTGGGGTCACGGGACCCTGACCTACATGGGCAAGAACTACAAGGTCAAGGTCGAGGGACTCTCGGTTGGTGAAGTCGGAATGACGGACGTCAAGGCGAAGGGCGACGTCTATGACCTGAAGTCGGTCGACGATTTCAGCGGAGTCTATGCGGCGGCGGGCGCGGGCGCGACGGCGGGTTCGGGGAAGGGCATCACGGCTCTGACCAACGCCAAGGGCGTCGGAATCACGCTCACGAGCATCACCAAGGGCGCGAGCCTCAAGATCGCGGCCGAGGGACTCAAGCTCACGATCGAGAAGTAGTCGGACTTTCGGTGCGGGGCCCGTCCCCGATCTTCCGGGGCGGGCCCCGCATTCCTTTGCGGTCCCGTGTGAAGACGCGGTTCGCCCTCCGATCGCTGCTCGCAGCGCTCCTCCTCCAGGCCGGCCCCGCACGTGGGACTTCGCGCAGACCTCCGAGACGAGCGGAGCGCTCTGGCCGAGCGCCGACCTCCATCTTCAGCTCACGCCGAACCTGAGGGCTCTCGCCTTCGCCGAGAGCCGGACCGATCAGGATTATCCTTACCGCCAGGTCGACTTCGGCGCTGGGCTCGGCCTGCAATGGTGGCGCTTCGAGCAGCCGCACTCCGTCAACATCGATCCCGACAAGGAGAACTATCCTCGTCACGGCGGCGGGGTACGAGCATCTTCAGACGATCCGATCCGGCAAGGACACGATCGAGAACCGACGTGGCCGTCCAAGCCACGCCGCGCTTCCGGCTCGGGAAGTCGCTTCTCCTGACCGACCGCAACCGCGTCGAGTTCCGATGGGTCGACGGAGCGTATTCGACGCGCTACCGCAACCTCGTGGCCGCCGAATTTGACGCCGAAATCCACCGGTTTCGATTCACGCCCTACGCATCGGCCGAGTTCTTCTACGACGTCACGGCCGCGGCCTGGAAACAGGAGTGGTACACCGCGGGCTTCGAGGTACCGTACCGCCCCTGGCTGATGGTCGACGTCTACTATCTTCGCCAGAACTGCCCGAGCTGCAACCCGGCCTTCCTGAACGTGCTGGGACTGGCCGTCAGCTTCTACGTGGACGCGGCCCGCTGAGGGGGACTTCGTCCGGCTCGGGGTTGCGAGGCGGCGTTCTCGCGCGGCCGAATCTTTCGGAATCTCCGGTCCGGACTTCGTCCGGGTCGGGCTTCCGAGGCGGCGTTCTCGCGCGGCCTCGCCGCCTACTGGGGCATCGTCGGCGGCGCCATGCCGTCCGTGGCGGCCGGCATCGTCGGCACGCCGCTCGACATGGTGGCGTTGGCCGGCGACCAGGCGTCGGAGACTCCCGGCGTCCCCTGGTAAGACCAGTTGCCGTACGCCGGGGCGCCGCTGATGCCCGGCGTTCCTCCGCTGTTGATCGAGCTCAGGCTCGACGGTCCCGCCTGCGAGGTCTCGTTCGGCCGCGGCACGCCGATCTCGACGATCCTGTTGGTGCCCTGCATCGCGAGGTTGTCGACGGGGACCTCGCCCTCCAGCCCCTCCTCGACCCAGAAGGCGTGGTCGCCGGTCAGCGCAGTGATCTTCTGGACGTCGGAGGCGCGCAGGCTCATGAGCGAGCCGTGGAGCCAGCTGTGGAACGTGTACGTCGTTCCCCGGCGCACCGGCATGTCGCGGGCGATCATCGTTCCCGAGGGGTTGAGCTCGATCTGGTAGATCGTGTCGCGCGAGTGGCCGGTGAGCGGAGTGATCTGAGAGACCACGTCCTGCGAGATCGACGCGAGCGCTCCGTCCGGCCACTGGTGGAAGACGTATCGGCCCTCGACGAGGTTCGGCTGGTCGAGCGAGACCATCGCCCCGGACGCTTTCAGCTGGATCCTGTACATGCTCTGCTGAGCCGACGCCGCGAGGGCGAACCCGAGCAGCAGCGCGAGCGCGAGGCCGATGCGGTTTCTCATTTCCCACCTCCGCGAATCGGTGAGAGCCTATCACCGCAGACGCGGGAGCTATGATCCGCGTCGTGCGCGGTCCCCGGTCTTCCGCTGTCGTGGCCGTCTGCCTCCTGGCGGCGGCCGCGGCCTGCCGCGGCCGGCGAGACGTCGCCGGCGCGGTCAAGACGCCTCCACCCGCTCCGAAGGCGGCCCCCCTGGCTTTCGTCGGACGCGCGGCGTGCGCGCGCTGCCACGCCGACGAGGAGAGCCGGTGGAAGGGCTCGCACCACGATCTCGCGATGCAGGAGGCGACGGACGAGACGGTGCTCGGCAACTTCGACGGCGTCCGGTTCACGCACTACGGCGTCACGACGACCTTCTTCAAGCGCGAGGGAAAGTTCTTTGCGCGGACGGACGGCCCGGACGGCAAGCTCCACGAATATCCGATCGCGTACACGTTCGGCGTCTCGCCGCTGCAGCAATACCTGATCGCTTTTCCGGGAGGACGGCTTCAGGCGCTGAACGTCGTGTGGGACACGCGTCCGGCAAAGGACGGCGGCCAGCGCTGGTTCCATCTCTATCCGAAGGAAGAGGTGGCGCATACCGACCCGCTGCACTGGACCGGGCCCTACCAGAACTGGAACTTCATGTGCGCGGACTGCCACTCGACCAACGTGAAGAAGGGCTATGCGGAGGCGACGGATTCCTACGCGACGACCTGGTCCGAGCTCGACGTCTCGTGCGAGGCCTGCCACGGTCCGGGCTCGGCGCACGTCGCGTGGGCCGAGGCGTCGGTCTCGGGAAAGCCCGCGCCGGACGATCCGCAGAAGGGCCTCGCCGTCGTCCTGAAGGATCCGGCGAAGGCGACGTGGAACGTCGACCCGGCCACCGGCATCGCCAAGCGGAGCGTCCCGCGCACATCGCAGGCGGAGATCGAGACGTGCGCGCGCTGCCATGCCCGCCGGTCCGTCGTCGCCGCCGACTACGTCTTCGGCGAACCCCTGATGCAGACCTATCGGCCGGCGCTGCTCCAGGAAGGCCTTTACTTTTCCGACGGCCAGATCGAGGACGAGGTCTACGAGTACGGCTCATTCCTCCAGAGCAAGATGCACGCCGCGGGCGTCTCGTGCACGGATTGCCACGATCCCCACTCGCTCCAGGTGAAGGGCTCGGCCGACCGCGTGTGCATGGCGTGCCATGCGGCGGACAAGTTCGATACGCCGAAGCACCACTTCCATGCGGCCGGTTCGCCGGGCGCGCGCTGCGTCGCCTGTCACATGCCGACGCGCAAGTACATGGTCGTCCACGCCCGCCACGACCACAGCTTCCGGACCCCGAGGCCGGACCTCGACGCCGCGCTCGGGACGCCGGACGCCTGCACGGGGTGCCACACCGATCGTTCCGTCGCGTGGGCCGCGGCCGCCGCGCAGAAATGGTGGGGCGAGCGAGCGCGTCCGGCCGCGCCCTACGCCGAGGCGATCCATGCCGGTCGCGAAGGTCGCGCCGGCGCCAGCGCCGCCCTGGCGCGGGTGGTGGAAGACCCCGCGGAGCCGGCCATCCGCCGCGCGACCGCAGCCACACTCCTCGGCGGCGGCCCCGGCGAGAGTGGCGCCCTCGCCCGGGCGCTGTCGGACCCGGACCCCCTCGTGCGCTACGGCGCGGTCGTCGCCCTCCGCGGCCTCGATCCGCCCGCGCGAGTTCCGCTCGCCGGGCCGCTGCTGCGCGATCCGGTCCGCGCGGTCCGCATCGAAGCGGCCCGCGCCCTCGCGGCCGCGCCGCCGGACGCTCTGAGTCCCTCGGATCGAACGGAGCTCGAACGAGGCGTCGCCGAGTTCATTGCCTCACAGGAAGTGGATGCCGACCGCGCCGAGGCCCACGCGAGCCTCGGAACTCTCTACGCCGAACGCGGAGATGCCGTGAAGGCCGAGGCGGAGTACCGGCGTGCGATCGCGATCACCCCCGCCCTAGCGGCGGCCTATGCGAACCTGGCCGATCTCTACCGAGCCCAGGGGCGCGAGAAGGACTCCGAAGCGACGCTGCGCGAGGGTCTCGCGGTCTCTCCGGCCGATGCCGGCCTCCACCACGCGATCGGGCTCTCCCTCGTGCGCCAGAAGCGTCTGGAGGAGGCGCTCGCGGAGCTGCGTAAGGCGGCCGAGCTCGCTCCGGATCGAGCGCGCTACGCGTACGTGTACGCGGTCGCTCTCGACGCCGCCGGCCGGACCGGTCCGGCGCTCGACGTGCTCGAGGCGGCCTACGCAAAGCACGACGGCGACCGCGAGCTCGTCGAGGCGCTGGCGTCCTTTTCGGCCAAGGCCGGCCGCGCGGCCGAAGCGCAGGAGTACGCGCGCAAGCTCGCGGCCCTCGAAGCACCGGCGCACTGAAGGGACGCTCCGGCGACCTCGTTTTAGTTTGGCCAGCTCAAGCCGAGGGCCTTCGCCAGGAAGACCGCCATCTGGCCGCGGGTCACGGGGCTGTCCGGGCAGTACAACGGCGGGCTCGCCTGGCAGCCCGACGTGATCCCCGAGAAGTACAGGGCCGAGATGAACTGGAAGAACGGGTGGTCCGCCGGCACGTCGTTGAAGTGGGCCTCGCCCGGAGCGGGGCTGACGGAACGGTGCCATCCGATCCGAGCGTTGCCGAAGAACTGCAGGTTCGGGCTGGACGTGATTTCGACGTCCAGGATCAGCGGAAAGTGCAGCGAGTAGACATAGCCGAGCGTCCCGCTGCTGAAGTCCGTTTGCCAATTCTCGTGAGGCGTGTTTCCCACGGTCGCGATCGTCGCCAGTGCGGCGTTCTCGTTCCGGTATCGGAGCGTCAGGGTGATCACGTTGGGGGTGTTGTCGTTGACGTTGTTGAGCGCGATGTAGTCGATGACCGCGCCGAGGGGAAGTTCGACAGAAGCGTAGAAGTGCTCGTCCAGGTTCACGGCTCCGAACCGGCCGAGGCTTCCGGACGTGCTGTACGGATCGCCGTTCGAGCCCGGGTAGAAAGCGAGCGCGGAGATCGTCGATTCCGTCTCCTGGGGTCCGAAGTCCCGGGGTGATCGAGTCGACGACGGAGGCTCCGGAGGGGGTTGTCGCGGGTCCTGCGCCTTCGCGGCGGCAGAACAAGCGAACAACGAGAGCAGACCGGCACCGAGGCGCCTCGTGAGGCGTTGAAGCATGGCCAACCTCCTTGCGCCATTCTCGTGCGACGCGAGAGAGGCTTCAAGCCGAGGCCGTTGGAACGTCTAACCGGTTTCGGCGGCGTGCTCGGGGGAGCGCTTTCGCTTTCGGTAGTGCGGCAGGTCCGGCTCGCCGAGCAGGCGCGCGAGGCCCTCCCATCCGCGCACGTGCTCGCAGACGACCTTGATGGCCGAGGTGAGGGGCACGGCGAGCACGGCGCCCGGAATGCCCCAGAGCGTCCCCCAGAAGATGAACGCGATCATCACGGTCAGGGGGAAGAGCCGAACCTTGCCGCCGACGATGAAGGGCGTCAGGACGTTGCCCTCGAGAAACTGGAGGAGGCTGTAGACGAGAAAGACGAGCAGCGCCTTCTCGCCGTCGTACTGGAAGTAGGCGACGGCGACCGCCGGCACGGTCGAGAGGATCACGCCGACGTAGGGAAGAAGGATGGCGATTCCCGCGACGGGCCCGAGCACGTAGTAGTAGTCGATGCGCAGGGCCATCAGGGACAGCGTCGTCATGCCCGCCATGATGAGCATCACGAAGGTCAGGCCCAGGGCGTAGGCCGTCATCGTCCGCGAGATCGCGCCGGTGACGTCCGCTTCGCCGAGCCTTTCGTTGCGCGTGAAGATCCCGGCGAGCACGCGGTTGAACTTCTCGCGGTCTTTCAGCATGAAGAACGTCAGGAAGGGGACCGTGGCGGCATAGAGCACGACGCCGAGCGTCTCGCCGAGCTGGGTGAAGAGGGCGCGGGTCGTGTCGAGCTGCGATTCGGTGAGCTTGACCTCGCGGACGCCCCGGGAATCCTCCGGAAGGATCGAGCCCATCCGCTCGCGGAGCCGGTTCACGACGGCCATGACGTGGCTCACGAGGTCCCGGATCCGGGCCTGGTAGCGGGGCAGCGCCGCGAAGAACTGGTTCAGCTGCGCCGTCACGTTGATGACGAGCAGCGCCACGCCGCCGACGATGACGAAGAGGATCAGGAGGATCGCGAGCACGCGGGGCACGCCCGCCCGCTCGAGCAGCGAAACGAAGGGGCGCAGCGCGAAGGACAGGAAGAGAGCGAACGCGATCGGAACGAGGAGCGGGCGGCCGTAGTAGAGCAGCCCGACGACGGCGGCGAGCGAGATGACCGTCAGCCCGACGACCCGAGGGGGAGGGCTGTGCGGAACCTCGGCTTCGCCGGCCGGAGTCAAAAAACCCCCTCGCGGGGAGGGGGTTCGAAGAAGCGCTGTGGCGAGATCCCTCTCACGTTCCCGATACGAGTGTAACCACAATCTGGGCCCGGCGGTTCTTCGTCTTGCCCTCCGCCGTGGAGTTGTCGTACGCCGGCTCCGACGACCCCTTGGAAGCGGCCGTGATCCGGCCCGGATCGATGCCGTGGCGCGTCACCAGGTATTCCTTGGCCGCCTGCGCCCGCTTCATGCCGAGCTCTTCGTTGGCCTTGTCGGTCCCGTTGTTGTCGGTGTAGCCGGTCACGACGGCCGTCGCGTTGAGGTCGTTCTTCATGCGCAGGGCCACGCCGTCCAGGACGGCCTTGGCGATGTTGGTCAGGCGAGCGCTCTTGCCGTCGAAAAAGATCTCGTCGGTCGTGGTTCGCGGCGCCGGTCGCGGGGGAGGCTGCGGAGCCGGAGCCACGGCGGCCGGGGCCGGAGCCGGCTGCTCGATGATCGGTTCGGCGGCGGCCGGAACGACCACGGGCGGCGGAGGCGCCGGGGGCCACGCGGCATAGGTGATGCCGACGACGCCGCCGAACGGGTTCGGATCGATGCCGTGGTCGAACAGCATGCTCAGGTTGGTCGAGAGCGCGCCGGAAACCGCCCAGCCGGTGTGCCCGATCCAGAAGCGGGCGCCCGCGTTGAGCGCGCCGTAGTCGGGCTCGGGGAAGTCGCCTCCGTCGTAGACGTTGTACCAGCCCTCGAGGAGGATGTGCAGGATCGGAAGGACCGGGATCTCGGTGCCGACGCCGAATCTCAGGATGTTCGGCACACGGACGTCCACGTCGGTGGGCTGGCCGGAGAGCTGATAGGACACCATGCCCGTAAACCAGCCCTTGGTGACCGCGCCGCCCCATTCCCAGTCGCCGCGATCCGTGTTGATGCGCTGCACGGTGCCGTTCGCATCGGTCGCGTCCGCGGAGGTGACCGGAATGAGCCCGGCCAACCAGATTCCGAAGCGCAGGTCCGGATCATCTTCGGAGTGGAAGCTGACCTTGGTCCCGAGGCGGATCTTCTGTCCCTCCGAAAGGCGAAGGTGGCCGGGGATCGAAACGCCATTGATGATTCCCCCCTGCCAGCCGCCGCCCGTCTGGGTGACCTGGCCGCCGCCCGCGACGAAAATGGACCACCAGTTGGTCAGACCGAGGCTCGCGGAACCCGTCGCGCCGTACTGCACGAACCACCGCGTATTGTTCGGCTGACCGTCAAAGGACTCGGCGGCGTATCGCGGCGCGTACCAGCCGTAGAAGCCGAGGGTGAACTGGCCCGCCCGGGGCGAGTCGGCCGTGGGCATCGTCAGGAGTCCGATGTCGCCACCCGTCGTCGGGGCGATCACGGCGGGCTGCCCGAAGGCGAAAGCGCCGGTCAGGGCGAGCAGCATCCCGAGGAGCGCGGTCCGCTTGGACATCATGCGAGTGTCTCCTTTCGAGTCGAGCCCGGACGGGGAAACGTAGCTGCCGAATAGGATAAGGCAAAACGCTCGGATTGCCAAACATCTTCTGTTTGGGCAGGTCACCGTCCTTCCGGTCAGGTCCCCCTGACCCCGAAGGCTGAAGTCGAAAGGGCGGCGGCCCGACAGGATCCGGATCAGACCTTGGGCTGCATCACCAGGGACATCTTTTCCTGGAACGCCCGCATGATCGCCGGGCCGCGGATCGAAGAAATGGCCTTCTCCGTCTGGCGGATCAGATCGCGGACGGCCTCCACTCCCCGGCCGCGATCGATTTCGGCCAGCGCCTGCTTGTAGGGGCGATCGATCCCCGGCAGATTCGCTTCCCCGATCGCGCCCTCGGCTTCCTGCTTCACGCGCGTACAGAGAATCATCAGGATCTTCTTCTCGTCGCCGAGGACCGGCGCCGCGGTGGCGCCCGAAGGCGGCGCCGTCGAGGCGGGGCGGTGAGCCGGCGCTTCGGCGGGCGAGGGCGCCGCCGGCGCCGGTGCGGCCGCGCCGCTCCGGGCCGCGGAATTGGGACGCATGTCCACCAGGTCGGAAGTCACGAGCCCATAGAGCACTTTCGCCGTCTCGAAGGAGTTCGAGCTCGTCGAACGCGCGAGCTCCTCGACCGACTTCCGGCCGTCGATGCGAATGATCAGGTTCCACTCCGGAGGCGAGAGCGTGACGGGCTCGCCGAGCTCCCGCGGTTTCAGGACCGGGATGAAGTCCACGCCCGGGATCTTTCGGGCGAGCACTTTCCATTCGTCCAGACGCCGTGCCGCTTCCATCAACAGCGAGGTGTTCGACTTCTCGATCGTGGTCTTTTCGCTTTCCTTGCCGGGCGTGAACTGGAAGTCGCCCGTGGACCAGATCGCCAGCGCGTACACGGCCTCCTCACCGCCGAGCGAGCCGAGCTCGGCATGCACGATCCGGCCGTTCTGGAGGTAAATCGAGCCTCTTTCGGGCCCCCGCATCAGCAGGAACACCCCGGTCTTTCCGGAGACCGAGACGAGCTGAATGATGTCCGGGACCGGCAGCTCCGAGATGGAACCCTGAAAGGACATACTTGCTGGAATGCTAGCACCCAACGTCGCCTTCGCTCGCTTTGGGATCTGCGCGCCCGTTCGGGCGCGCACCGGCCGGCGGCTCGCGCAAAGGCGCTCGACCGCCGGCCTGATCCCGACGCTCGCTGCGGCTCCCGCGGCGTGAGCCTCCACCTTCGCTTCGCTCAGGTGACTTCTCACGCCGCGAGCTTTTGGAAGATCGCGTCTTGTCGAGCCGTCTTACCCCCTCTCCCGGCGGGACCCCGACCACCGAAGGCAGACCCTCAGCAGTAGGGTGCGCCGTGCGGAGCACGGCGTTTTCGGTTGGTGTGAGGGGCCTCCTCGCCTCGCTCGGAAGCGTAGATTTTAGGAACCGTGTGACTTTTTGCTCGCCGCGCGACCAAGTTTCGCGAGCTCGGGCGAGCGAAACGACTTGCGCGGCGGGAGCCGGAGCGGAGAGAGGGGCCAGGCGAGCGGTCGAGCCCGCATCCGGGCGAGCCGCTCGCCGGTGCGCCCGCTAGGGCGCAGGCCCCGAACGGAGCGGAGGCGACGAATGTATGTGGCAGATCGCGACCGCCAGCGCGTCGGCCGCGTCGAGCGGAATCCGGGACCGCTGCCGGGAAAGCAGGGAGAGCACCATGGCTCGGACCTGCTCCTTCTCGGCCTGACCGTAGCCCACCAGGGCCTTCTTGACGAGCCTCGGCTCGTATTCGAACACCGGAAGAGAAGCCCGCGCAGCGGCCGCGAGCAGGACGCCCCGGGCATGGGCGAGCTTGAGCGCCGAGGCGATGTTCCTGGCGGCGAACACGGTTTCGACGGAAACGGCCGCCGGGCACTCCGTCGCGATCAGCGCCTGGGCCGCCCCGGCGAGAAAGTCGAGCCGTCCGGCGAATTCGAGGCGCGCCGGCGGACGCCAGACGCCGCAGCCCTCCAGAGTGAGCCGTCCCTCGGCGAAGGTCACGATCCCGAATCCGGTGGCGGCCGTTCCCGGATCGAGGCCGAGGATCTTCACTTCACCTCTCGGCGGGAGCCTCGGCGAAATCGAAGTTGGCCCAGACGTGCTGGACGTCGTCGTGGTCCTCGATCGCTTCCATCAGCTTGACCATCTGGTCCGCTTTGCGCGCGTCGAGCATGACCTCGGTCGTCGGAATCATGGAGATCTCCGCCACGGCGAGCGCGAGGCCCTTGCCTTCGAGCTGCTTCCGGACGTCTTCGAAAGACTCGGGAGCGGTCTGGATCTCGTGGAACTGGTCGGAGGTCTGGACGTCGTCGGCGCCCGCCTCGATCGCGGCTTCCATCACCGCGTCCTCGCTCGCCTTGTCCTTTTCGATCGCGATATAGCCCTTCTTCTGAAAGAGAAACTTGACCGATCCCGACTCGCCGAGATTGCCGCCGTGCTTGGAGAAGATCGTCCGGATCTCCGGCAGCGTCCGGTTCTTGTTGTCCGTCAGCGCCTCGATCAGAATGGCCGTTCCGCCGGGGCCGTAGCCCTCGTAGGTCACCTCTTCGTAGGAGACGCCGGGCAATTCCCCCGTGCCGCGCTGGACGGCGCGCTTGATGTTGTCGGCGGGCATGTTGACCGCTTTCGCGTCGTCGATCGCCTTTCGCAGACGGGGATTGGATTCCGGAGCGCCTCCGCCCTGCTTGGCGGACATGGTGATCTCGCGGATCAGCTTGGTGAAGAGGCGGCCGCGCTTGGCGTCGGCGGCGCCCTTCTTATGCTTGATCGTGCTCCATTTGCTGTGGCCGGACATGTGCGTCTCCTAAGGGCGGGGATTATATGAGGACACGTCCGGCTCCCGCTTCTCCTTGATTTCCGGGCATTTCCAGCGACAATAGGTTCAGTTCATGCCCAAGAAGGTTCTTTTGATCGAATACGAGCCGCGCTACATCGAGCGGACTCGGACTCTGTTGACGCCGCTCGGCTACACGATCTCCGAGGCCCACGACGGCGAGGCGGGGATCCAGACCTTCGGCGCCTCGCGCTTCGACCTGATCCTTCTTTCCGGCATGCTCCCGCGCTTGCCCAGCGCCGAGGTGATCCGGGAAATCCGCAAGAAGGGGGGCGCGACGGCGCCGCCGATCATCCTGATGATGACCGGTTACCGGGGCTCCAACCGCAAGGCGGACGCCCAGAAAGTCGGCGCGTTCGACATCCTCCAGCGCCCCTTCTCCGACGAGGATTTCATGGGCTCGGTTCGGGAGGCGATCGACTCGACCGACGTCGGCGCCAAGACGATGCGCATCGAGACGGCCCAGGCCGCCGCCGCGCCGTCGCCGCTGACCTCCTCCGACATCTTCTCGGACGTCCTCGACGAGCTGACGGCCGACGCTTCGAAGAAGCGGCCGACGCCGCCGGTCCCCAGGGCGGCTCCTCCTCCGGCCGCGGCGCCCGCCGCCCCGCCGGCCGCGCGAGCCGACGCGGAGAGCGACATGGACAAGCGCCTCCGCGACACGCTCTCGGGCCTGATGCCGACGAAGCCGCCCTCCGTCCGCCCGGCCGCCCCGTCCGACAAGACCCCGCCGCCGATGGTTCCGCCGTCTCCCACTCCGGCGGCGCCGCCTCGCCCCAGGATGTCTTCCGACACCGACGTGGACCGGATGCTCTCCGACACGCTGTCGGGCCTTTCGATTTCGAAGCCGAGGCCTCCGGCCGGCGCGACGCCTCCGCCGGCGTCGCCGCCCGCCGCCCTGCCGCGCAGGCGCGAGGAGCCCGCGGCCGCCGTCTCGTCATCCGGACCAGACCAGTTCGGGCAATACGAGATCCTCGAGCGGATCGCGTCGGGGGGAATGGCCGAGCTCTACAAGGCCAAGCGGACCGGCGTCGAAGGATTCCAGAAGATCGTCGCGATCAAGAAGATCCTGCCGCACCTGGCCGACGACGAAGCGTTCGTCACGATGTTCGCCGACGAGGCCAAGCTCGCGGCGCAGCTGAACCATCCCAACATCATCCACATCTACGACCTCGGGAAGATCCAGGCGGGCGGCTACTTCATCGCGATGGAGTACGTGGACGGCCGCGACCTGAAGACGATCCAGCAATCGGGCCGCGCGCTCGGGGTTCCCCTGCCGGTTCCGCTGGCCGTCTACGTCGCGTCGAAGGTCGCCTCGGCCCTCGACTATGCCCACCGCCGCCGCGATGCGGAGGGGCACGAGCTCAACATCGTCCATCGCGACGTTTCCCCGCAGAACATCCTCATCTCGTACGAGGGGGACATCAAGCTCTGCGACTTCGGGATCGCCAAGGCGGCGTCGAAGGCGTCGAAGACGCAGTCGGGAGCGCTGAAGGGAAAGATCCAGTACATGTCGCCCGAGCAGGCCTGGGGAAAGCCCATCGACCGCCGCAGCGATCTCTTCTCGCTCGGAGTCGTTCTCCACGAGCTGCTCACAGGGGAACGGCTGTTCGGCGGAGACACCGACATCAACGTCCTCGAAAAGGTGCGAAGCGCCGACGTGGCGCCTCCCTCCCAGCTGAATCCCGAGGTTCCGCACAACCTCGACACCGTGGTCCTGAAGGCGCTGGCGAAGGAGCCGGACGACCGGTACGCCAACGCTTCGGACCTCCTGCGCGATCTGGATTCGGTCCTCTACTCCTACACGCCCGCTCCCGGCAGCGCAGACGTCGCGATCTACCTCCATCGCCTGCAGGCCGAGGAAGGTGCGGTCGCGGAAGCGCAGGCCCGCGAGGCGGCCCAGGCCGTCGAAGAAAGCGAACCGGCGGCCCGCAAGCGCAAGTCGAAGGGAGCGCCGGTCTCGCGGAAGACCTCGTCGGTCCCGAAACCGCCGCCGCCGCCCGCTCCGCCTCCGGCCGCCACCGCCCCGAGTCCGCCGCCGGCCCCGGCGCCGCCGTCGCGAGAGCCCTCGCGTCCTTCGGCCGAGGTTTTCGGCTCGCTCGAGAAGTCGGCGGAGGCCGAAAGGGCCAGCCGCACTCCGTTGATCGCCCTCGTGGTCGCGGCGGCGATCGCGCTGGTCGGGTTCCTCGCCTGGCGCATGATGAAACCCTCGGCCGGCGGCAAGACGACGGCGGGGAGCGTCACCCCGGCGGCCGCGCTTCCGACCGCCGCGCCCACGCTCGCGGCCGCGCCGGTCGCCGTCGCCACGGCGGCGCCTCCGGCCGTCGATCAGAAGGCGGTCGAAGCCGAAGTGCAGCGCCAGCTGGCGATCAAGCGCAAGGAGCTCGAGCGAACCGCGACGGCCTCGAAGAGCGCTCCGGCGCCGGCGGCCGCCCAGCCCTCGGCCGCGCAAGCCGCCCCGGCTCCTCAGGTCGTGGAGCCGACCGCCTTGCCGACCCTGCCCCCCACGGCGGTTCCGATTCCGACGGCGATCCCGACCGAACCCCCTCCGCCGGCCGAAGCGCCGAAACCGGCTCCGCCGAAGGAGCCCGAGACGCAGCGCGGGGACCTCGTCGGTCCCGGCCCGGGTGTCGTCGAGCCGACGCTGATCGCGCCGCCGCGGGTCGTCTATCCTCCGATCGCGCGGGAGCGGCGCGTCGAGGGCCGTGTCGTCGTGATGGTCCTGGTCGACGAGAACGGCAACGCCACCGAGACGCGGCTGCAAGAGGGCCTCTCGGAGCGCGCCGTCAACGACGCGGTCGTCGCCGGGGTGAAGAAGGCGAAATTCCGGGCCGCCACGAAGAATGGAATCCCGGTCAGGATGTGGCGTCCCATCATCATCGAAGTGAAACCGTAGAATCCCGACGGACAGGAGGCAACCGGCATGTCCCTTTCGAACGACCAGAAGAAGTTCTACGAAAACACGCTGACCGTCACCAAGAAGGAGATCCAGGAGCTCGAAGGCGAGATCCAGGAAGAGCTGGCGAAGGTCAAGGACCGGCTGGCCGAGCTCCAGAACGCGCAGAAAGCGGCGCGCCAGATGTACGACGCGGCGTGTCAGCGCCTCGGCGTCCGCAACGAGCTCGAAGAGGCCGAATCGCAGGGTTGATCGTTTTTCGTGGCGGCGGCCGCGGCGCTTCCCGGCCGCCGGTCGTGTCACGATCGCCGCGGCCGTTCGCCGCGAGTCTCCTGCTCGCCGCCGGGCTTCTCGCGTGTCGCGGGTCCGGCCCCGCGGTTCCGGCGCCCGGCAGCCCCCGGCGCGTCGTCACGCTCGCCCCGAACCTGACGGAGATCGTGTTCGCTCTCGGTGCGGGAGACCGCCTCGTCGGCGTGTCGGAGTATTCCGACTATCCCGAGGCGGCGCGCCGGATCCCCCGCGTCGGCGGGCTGCAGGTGGATCCCGAGAAGGTGGCCGCCCTGAGGCCGGACCTCGTCCTGGCCATCGCCGAAGGCAATGCGCAGGGAGCCGTCCGCGCCCTTCAGTCCGCAGGCCTTCCCGTGACGGTGACGCCGTCGGGCTCGCTCGACGCCGTGCTGGAGAGCATCCGGCTCGTCGCGGTTCGGCTCGGAATCCCCGAGGCGGGCCGCCGCCTGAGCGAGGATCTCGAGCGCCGCCGGGACGCCGTCCGACGAAGCGTCGCGGGGCGGCGCCGGCCGAAGGCGCTGCTGCTCGTCTGGCCCGACCCGCCTCAGGCGGCGGGCGGGCAGACGTTCTTAAACGACGTGCTCGAGGAGGCGGGCCTGCAGAACCTGGTCGCGGACCGCCGCGGGTGGCCCGTGCTCTCGAAGGAATACGTCGCGACGGCGCCCGTCGAGCTGCTCGTGATTCCGGAGTCGATCGAAGCGAAGGCGGCCTGGGAGAGCGCCTTCGCGCCGGGGGGAACCCTCTCCGCGGGGCCGATCGCCAGGGCCCGCCGCGTGCGCCTGGACGAAGCGGCTCTGACCCGGCCCGGTCCGCGCGTCTTCGACGTCCTCGAGCGCCTGGCCGGGGCGGCCCGGTGAAGACGCTGGCCCGGGGGCCTGCTCTGGCGGTCGGTGCGCTCGTCCTCGCCGGGGTCGTTCTGGTCGCGTTCTCGGTGGGAGGCGTTCATCTCTCGCTCGGGGATCTCGTGGGCGGCGGCGGCGAAGCGGGGGAGACCGCGCGCATGCTGGCGGCATTGCGCTGGCCGAGGGTCGTGCTTGCGGCGCTCGTAGGCGGGTGCCTCGCCCTCGCCGGCGCCGCGCTTCAGGCCCTTCTCAAGAATCCGCTCGCCGACCCCTTCCTGCTCGGCACCTCCGGCGGCGCCGCGGTGGGAGCCGCCGGCGCGGCCCTGGCGGGCGCCTCGCCGCTCGTCTCGCCGGCGGCGGCGGTCGTGGGTGCGGCGGCCGCCTCGATCGGAGTTGCCGCGATGGCGCGGCGCGGCGGGCGGCTCGACCTCGAGCGCCTTCTGCTCTCGGGCCTGATCGCGAACGCGTTCTTCTCGGCGCTTCTGCTCGCGGCGTTCTCGATCGCATCGGGGGAGGCCTCGCGCACGATGCTCTTCTGGATGATGGGAAGCCTGTCCGACGCGACGCCGGGCAAGGTCGCCGCCCTCGCTCCGTATGCCGCGGCGGGGCTCCTGGTGCTGCTCGCCGCCTCGGCGCGCCTGAACCTCTTCGCGGTCGGGGAGGAGAGCGCGGGGGCCCTCGGCGTCGACACGGAAAAGACCAAGCGCGTCGTTTTTCTCGCCGCATCGCTTCTGACCGGGGCGGCGGTCGCCTTCGCCGGGGTCATCGGGTTCGTCGGGCTGCTCGTCCCGCACGGCGTGCGTGCGATCGCGGGAAACGACCAGCGCACCCTCCTGCCGCTCTCGGCGCTTTCCGGCGCGGCCCTCCTGGTCGCCGCGGATGCGGTTTCGCGCGCGGTCCTGGCTCCGGCCGAGCTCCCGATCGGCGCCATCACCGCGGCTCTCGGCGCGCCGCTCTTCGCATGGCTGCTTCTGAGGACGCCGTGATCCCGCCGCGAATCGAGGCTCGGGATCTTCGCGCCCGCTACGGCCCGACAACGGCGCTCGACGGTCTCGACGCCTCGATTCCCGCCGGCGCGGTCGTCGCGGTGCTCGGCGAAAACGGATCGGGCAAGTCCACGTTCCTGAGGGTCCTCGCCCGCGTGCTGCCTTCCTCGGGCGGCGAGATTCTTCTGGACGGCGTTGCGCTCTCGACGATTTCACGGCGGACGTCCGCGCAGCGCATCGCCTACGTCCCACAGAGCGTGGACCTGGTGTTTCCGATTCGAAGCCTGGACCTGGTGCTGCAGGGTCGGGCCCCGCACAGCCGGGGGTTCGTCGCGGAGTCGCCCGAGGATCGGCGCCTGGCCCTGGAGGCCATGCGCGCCTGCGACGTCGCCTCGCTCGCCGAGCGCGACGCCCGGGCGCTGTCGGGCGGCGAGCGGCGCCGGGTGTTTCTCGCGCGGGCGCTCGCGCAGGAAGCCGAGGTCTGGCTGCTCGACGAACCGACGGCGGGGCTCGACCCCCGGCACCGCCTCGAGTTCCTGGAGACGCTCTGGCGGGTCCACCGCGAGCGGGCCACGACGGTTCTTCTGGTGACGCACGAGATCGGGCTGGCCGCGCGCCTGTCGAGCTCGGTCCTGCTCCTGCGGGGCGGCCGGACGATCGCCGAGGGCCCCCGCGGCGAGGTCCTGACTCCGGAGAACCTCTTCCGCGCCTTTGGAACGGTGTTCGAGCGGCGGGGGTCGGGCTTCGGACTGGCGAGCGACGTCCTCCCGGAGGGGCTTCCGAACCTGTAAGTCGTTCTGCGTCCGGTTCTTCGGGCGCGGGCCTTCGCCGCCGCGGCGTCAATCCTGCTACCATCCTGCCCCCCATGTGGTTCAGGAAAGATCGGGCTCCCAAGGAGATCCGGGAGGGGCGGCAGAGCAAGGTCCCCGAGGGCCTCTGGGTCAAGTGCGACCACTGCCGCCAGATCCTCTACAACAAGGAACTCGCCCGGAACTTCAAGATCTGCCCCAAGTGCAACTTCCACTTTCGCCTCTCGGCTCCCGAGCGGCTGCGGATGCTCTTCGACGACGGCGAATGGGTGGAGCTCGACGCCAACCTCCGCTCCTCCGATCCGCTCAAGTTCCGGGACAGCAAGAAGTATCGCGACCGGCTGCGGGACGCCGAAGAGAACGTCGGCACTTCGGATGCCATCGTCGTCGGCTCGGGCACCCTCGAGGGCATTCCGGTCCTCATCGGCGCGATGGAGTTCTTCTTCATGGCGGGGTCCATGGGTTCGGTCGTGGGAGAGAAGGTGACGCGCGCGGCCGAACGGGCCCTGGACGAGCGGCGGCCGCTGCTGCTCGTTTCGACCTCCGGGGGAGCGCGCATGCAGGAGGGGATCCTCTCCCTCATGCAGATGGGGAAGATCTCGGCCGCGCTCGCGCGGCTGTCGGAGGCGCGGATCCCGTACGTTTCGATCATGACCGACCCGACGACGGGCGGGGTGACGGCTTCCTACGCGATGCTCGGCGACCTGAACATCGCGGAGCCGAACGCGCTCATCGGCTTCGCGGGCCCGCGCGTGATCGAGCAGACGATCCGGCAGACGCTGCCGGAAGGGTTCCAGCGCTCCGAGTTCCTTCTCGAGCACGGGATGCTCGACCTGATCGTGGACCGGTCCGAGATGAAGGCGACGCTCGCCCGGTGCCTGGCCCTGATGTGGGACCGACGGCCCGCCGCCTGACCGGCTTGCGCCCCGCTCCCGGACCCTCCCTTCCGCACCTCTCCCGCCTCGAGTCGCTCGGGCAGAGGGGCATCCGCCTCGGGCTGGCGTCGATCGACGCGGTCTGCGAACGGCTCGGGCGGCCCGAGCGGCGGGTGCCTTCGGTGCTCGTGGCCGGGACCAACGGCAAGGGCTCGACCGCGGCCACGCTCGCCTCGATCGCCGGGTCCGCCGGGCTCGCGGCCGGGTTGTACACGTCGCCGCACCTCGAGAGCGCGACCGAGCGCATCCGCCTCGGGGCCGAGGACATCGCGCCCGAGGCGCTCGATGCCGAGCTCGGCGAAGTGTTCGCGGCCGCCGACCGGGAGTCACCGATTCCCCTGACGTACTTCGAAGCCATGACCGCCGCCGCCTTCACAGCCTTCGCCCGGCGAGGCCTGGATCTGGCGGTGCTCGAGGTGGGGCTCGGCGGACGCTTCGACGCGACCAACGTCGCGCCGGCGGTCCTGTCGGTGGTGACGTCGATCTCGCTCGACCACGTCGAGGAGCTCGGCGGGACGATCGCGTCGATCGCCTTCGAGAAGGCCGGCGTCTTCCGCGCGAACCGGCCCGCGCTCGTGGCGAGCCGGCGGCCGGAGGCGCTGACGGTGTTCGACGAGGTCGCGGCGCGGACGGGGGCGCGCCTGCACCGCCTCGTCGACGAAGTCCGCTTCACGGCAGAGTCGGTTTCGACCGAGGGCACCCGCGTCGAGATTGCGACGCTGCAGGGGAGCTATTCGCTGACGACGCCGCTTCCCGGGTCGCATCAGGCGGAGAATGCCGCCGTGGCGGTCCGCGCCGCCGAGCTGCTCGGGCCCCTGATCCGTCTCGGGCCCGGCGTCGTCGAGCGCGGAGTCGCATCGGTCCGCTGGCCGGGCCGACTCGAGCGGTTCACCGTCCGCGGCCGGACCGTGCTCCTGGACGGGTGCCACAACGCCGACGGCGCTCTCTCCCTCGTGCGCTTTCTCGCCGACTCCGGCCTGCGGGCCGACCTCGTCTTCGGGGCGATGTCGGACAAGGACGTCGAGACGATGGGCCGGGCACTCGCCCCGGCCGTCGGACGAATCCGGTTCGTGAGAGCGTCGGATTCGCCGCGTGCGGAGCCGCCTGAAGAGCTGCTCCGCCGGTTCTCTCCGGGCCGTCCCGACGCGCTCGCGGCGTCGAGCCTCGCGGGCGCGCTCGACGAGCTGCTCGGTTTTCCCGCGGCCGAATCTATAATCGTCGCGGGATCTCTGTACCTCGTCGGCGAGGCGCGCTCGCTGCTTCTCTCCGGACGGTACGGCGGAAAGGGCCCATGACCACGGTCGTCGCCCCGATCACGCGGGAGCACTTCGAGCGCCTCGAGGAGGAGCGGCTGGCGATCTACGCCTCGAAGAGCGCCCGGGCGATCCGGCCGCGCGGAGCCGCCTCCTCGAATCCGGGCGACGCGCGCACCGACTACGCCCGCGACCGCGACCGAATCATCCACTCCCGCGCCTTCCGGCGCCTGAAGCACAAGACGCAGGTCTTCATCCCGTACGAGGGAGATCACTTCCGCACGCGTCTGACCCACACGATCGAGGTCGCGCAGATCGCCCGGAGCGTCGCGCGGGCGCTGGGACTGAACGAGGACCTGACCGAGGCGATCGCCCTCGGCCATGATCTCGGCCACACGCCGTTCGGCCACTCGGGCGAGTCCGTGCTCGACCGGCTCCTGCGGGAGAGCCACCCGGACGCCGGAGGCTTCAAGCACAACTTCCAGTCCGTGCGCGTCGTGGACCGGCTCGAGAAGCGCTACGAGGAGCCGGGCCTGAACCTCACTCACGACGTGCGCGAGGGGATGCTCAAGCACACGGCCTGGCCGAAGGATTTCCCGTTCCCGCTCGATTTCACGGAGGGCCTCCGGTTCGACTCCGCCGGCACGCTCGAGGCGCAGGCGGTCAACTGGTCCGACGAGATCGCCCAGCAGACCCACGATCTCGAGGACGGCCTGCCCCTGACGGAGGAGGCCTCGATCGAGGAGCTGGCGATCGCCCGGCTCGTGCGGTCGTCGCGGGGCTACGGGAGCGACGCCGCGTCGCGCCGTTCCTCGCTGATCCGCGGGATGATCGCGACGCTTTCCGCGGACCTCGTGGAGGGCTCACGCGCACGCATCGAACGGTGGCTCGAATCCTCCGGCGTCGCGTCGGCCGACGACTTCTATGCGCGCCGCGACCGGCTGCCGGGCGACCTGGTCGGGTTCAGCGAGTCCGGGCGCCGTCTCTACGCGGAGCTGCGCGAGTTCGTGTACCGCCACATCATCCATTCTTTCCCGGTCTCGCGGCACGACGGCCACGCGCGCCGCGTGCTGGCCGGCCTGTTCCAGGCCTATCGCGACAATCCGAGGCTGCTCCCCGACGACGTCCTGAGGGGCCTCCAGCACGATCTGGGCGTGCGCTTCCTTCGCGAAGTCTCTCTCGGCGCCGTGGATCGCGAGGTCGGCGAACACTACCGGCCGCGGCCCGCGTTCTATCGCGCGATCGCCGACCACATCGCCGGCATGACCGACAGCTACTGCAACTCCGAGTACCGCGAGCTCGTCGTCGAGTAGAGCGCGAGCTTCATGTCGAAACGTCCTGTCATCCCGAGGGCCGGCGGCCCGAGGGATCCCTTTCAGGTCGTGCTGCGGCCACGAAAGGGATCCCTCGCTGCGCTCGGGATGACAGAATGAGGAGAGAAACGATGTCCGGATCTCCTGCCGCCCCCGCCTCGTTGATGGACCGCGACCTCGACGCGGTCGACCCCGAGATCGCTCGCTGGATCGCCGCCGAAGCGCGCCGGCAGAACGAGGGACTCGAGCTGATCGCTTCCGAGAACTGGGTCTCGCGGGCCGTGCGGGAGGCCCAGGGCTCCGTCCTGACGAACAAGTACGCCGAGGGCTATCCGGGCAAGCGCTACTACGGCGGGTGCGAGTTCGTGGACAAGGTCGAGCAGCTCGCGATCGACCGGGCGAAGGCGCTCTTCGGCGCCGAGCACGCCAACGTCCAGCCCCACTCCGGCTCGCAGGCGAACATGTCCGTCTACCTGACGGCGTTGAAACCCGGCGACACAATCCTGGGGATGGACCTGACGCACGGCGGCCACCTGACGCACGGACATCCCCTGTCGTTCTCGGGCCGCGAATACAGGGTCGTGGCCTACGGCGTGCGCCGCGAGGACGAGCGCATCGACTACGACGCGATGGCGGCGCTCGCGCGCGAGCATCGCCCGAAGCTGATCATCGCCGGGGCGTCGGCCTACGCGCGCGTGATCGACTTCGCCCGCTTCGGCGCCGTCGCGGACGAGGTCGGCGCGGTGCTGATGTGCGACATCGCCCACATCGCGGGCCTGGTCATCGCGGGCCTGCACCCGTCCCCGGTGCCGCATGCGCCCTTCGTGACGACGACGACCCACAAGACGCTGCGAGGCCCGCGCGGCGGCCTGGTGCTCTGCCGGAGCGCGCATGCGAAGGACCTCGACCGCAGCGTGTTCCCGGGAGTCCAGGGAGGTCCGCTCGAGCACGTGATCGCCGCGAAGGCGGTGGCTTTCGCCGAGGCGGCGACCCCGGAGTTCGTGGCGTACCAGGGGCGGGTCGTCGAGAACGCCCGGGCCCTGGCCGCCGCGCTCTCGCGGCGCGGCTTCCGTCTCGTCTCGGGCGGCACCGACAACCACGTCATGATGGTGGACGTCGGAGCGCGCGGGATCTCCGGAAAGGACGCCGAGACGCGGCTCGATCGCGCCGGGATCACGGTCAACAAGAACACGATTCCCTTCGACACGCGCTCGCCGATGGTCGCCTCCGGGATTCGGCTCGGAACGCCGGCCGTGACGACGCGGGGCATGGGTCCGGCCGAGATGGAGACGATCGCCGGCGCCATCGCCCGCGTGCTCGACGCCGGCGAGGACGCCGCCGCCCTGGACGAGGCGCACCGCACCGTCGCGGAGCTCTGCGCCGCGTACCCGCTGGTGTGACGCGGCGCTCGGCGGCGGGGGCCGCGGCTCTCCTGCTGTGCGCCCTCGTGCTCGCGAGCCAGAGCTGGGCCGAGCTGCCGCGGCGCGTCCGTTTCCTGGCCGCCTTCGCCCCGAAGGACCTCGCCGTGCGGCGGCTCGGGGGGTCCGGGACGGCGTTCGACCGCCGGTATTTCTCGTTCCTCGAGAACGTCCGGCGGCGGCTGCCGCCATCCGCGAGGGGAATCATCGTCCTCGGGACTCCGGGGAGCGAACCGCTCATCTACCTCGCGAGCTACCACTTTGCCCCGCTGCCGGTCTCTTTCGATTTCCGGCGCGGGCACGACGTTCCCCTCGTGCCCTCGGGCTGGTTCGTCGCCCAGTACGGGAGCTCGCCGACTCCTGCCGGGCCCGTCACCATTCTCCCGGAAGGCGTTCTCTGGGGGCCGGCTCCTTGACGCTCGTCCTGTCGCTTCTCGCCGTCGCGGTGGCGCTCTTCGTCGTGTCGGCGGTCGGCATCGGGACGAGCAGGGCGTTCCTGCCGCCCGACCGGATCTTCTTTCTCGAGCGGCTCGGCTGGGGCGATGCCCTGGGGTGCGCCGTGCTCATCGCCGCCGTCCCGATCGCGCTCGGGCCCGGTCTCCCGCCGCGCCTGGTCTTCGTCGTTCTGTCGGCGGCGGCCGTCGTGCTCGGCAGGCGGCTGCGGCTGGCGCCGGGAAGCGGTTCGCTGCCGCGCCGAAAGCTCTCCGTGGTGCTTCTCGGCGCGATCGCCCTCGGCGTCGCCGTCTACACGCTCCGCGCCCTCACCGAGCCCATGTGGGCCAACGACTTCATCGCGATCTGGGGCCTGAAGGGGAAGACGATCTTCGGCGCGCTGGGGTATCCGGAGCGGATGCGCAGCCTGGAATACGCCCATCCGGAGTATCCCCTGGGGCTGCCGCTGCTCTACGCCGGCATCTCCTTCCTGACCGGCCGCTGGGACGACCATGCGATGGCGCTGCTCTTTCCGTTCCTGCAGGCCGCGACGCTGCTCGTCCTCTTCGGCTGGCTGCGGCGCCGCGGCGCGTCGCCGGCGGTGGCCGGCCTCGCGACGGCGACCCTCGCCTGGTTCGAGCCCCTCTACTCGGCGTTCCTTACCGGCATGGCGGAGGTACCGCTCGCGTTCGGCATGCTGCTGTTCGGGACGGCCTTCGCGGACGTGCTCGATCGGACGGACCGCGGAGCGCTTCGTCGACTGGTCCTGGCTTCGGCGCTGATCGCCGCGACGAAGAACGAGGGCCTGTTTCTCGCCGCCGTCGGATTTCTGTGGGCCATCCTCTTTGGAAAAGCGATCCGATGGAGGGCGGCGGCGGCGGCGCTCGGTCCGGCGCTTCTCGTGCGCGCCCTCTATCTTCCCTGGCGGAGCCGCGTGCCGCTGGCGGACTTCGAGTGGAGCGCATTCTCGACGGATCGTGTGTGGGATTCGCTCGCGGCCGCCCTGCGTCTTCTGGGATGGGCGCCCTGGGCGGGCCTGGCGCTCGTGATCGTCCTCGCCGCTCTCGGGAGACGGTCCGCCGCGGGCAACCGTCTCCTGGGTCTCGCGGCGTGCGCGGCGACGGCCTACCTGGTCATTCCCGCCTTTGCCGTTCGCGGACCGGCCTGGCTCATCGAGACGACGTTCCTGCGCACCACCGCCGCGCTCGCACCGCTCGTGGCCGCGGGCATCGCCGTCCGATTCAGCGGTGCATCCAGCGGATCCGAAACAGGTCTCCGAGCATCCGAAACGAATCCCTCACGACCGCCACTTTCGACTCCGGCGAGTTGACCCAGACCACCGGCACTTCGGCGATCGGGATCCCGCGGCGCTGGGCGACGTAGAGGATTTCGACGTCGTAGGCGAAGCGATCGATGCGCGCTTCCCGGAAGAGCGCGCGGGCCACGTCGCGACGGAACAGTTTGAACCCGCACTGCGTGTCGCCGATGCCCTGCACGGTCAGGAGGCGTACGAGGCGGTTGAAGGTGCGTCCCATGAGCTGACGGTAGAACGGCTGCCGCCTGCGGACCAGCGCCTGCTCGATGGCCCGGGAGCCGATCGCGACCGGATGCGTCGCGAGCTTCCCGGCGAGCTTGCTCCACTCCGAGAGCGGCGTCGAGAGGTCCGTGTCCGACACGAGGATCGGGTCGCCCGAGGCCTCGAGGACGCCGGCCCGGATGGCCGCGCCCTTTCCGCGATTGCGGGGGTACGAGACGACCCGGAGAGGCAGCTTCTCCTCCGCCGCGAAGCCTCGCGCGCGCTCGGCCGTGCCGTCCGTCGAGCCGTCGTCGACGAGGAGAACCTCCCAGTCCAGGCCTCCCGGCCGGGACCGCGCCCACGCGGCGGCCGTGCGGACGCAGCTCTCGATCCGGCTCGCCTCGTTGAAGGCGGGGATGACCAGGGATGCGCTCACGCCTTCTTCGCCTCGATCACGAACTGGTATCCGAAGAGGGTGGGCCAGATGCGGGCGGAGCCGCGCGCGAAGGCCCGGACGGGGCCCCGCCAGGGAGCCGAGGCCAGCCGCGGGATCGCGAGCTCGTAGGGCATCGCCGTGGCTTCGACCGCCCGCACGGAGAAGCCTCCGGATTCCACGAGCTCGACCGCGCTCTCGCGCGTGTAGAAGCGCAGGTGCGTGCGATCGAGGATCCCGCGCTCGGCGTAGGGAAATCGTCCGGCCAGGAGCGCCCCGCGCACGGTCACGTTGGCGACGTTCGGGAGCGAGACCAGAAGAGTGCCGCCGCCGCGCAGCCAGCCCCGGGCCCGGCCGAGGAGCTCCTCGGGACTGGGAAGGTGCTCGAGGACGTCGGCGCAGACGATCGCGTCGAAGGGCTCGCTCCAGTCGCCGCAGGCGAGCGCGTCCGAGGCGCGCCAGTCGTCATAGCCGTCCCGCGCCGCGGCGGCGAGCGTCGGATCGGGCTCGACGCCCGCGAGGTAGGTGCAGCGATCCCGCACCGCCCGTCCGAGGTGACCGCCCGCGGCGCCCAGGTCGAGCAGCCGCATCGCCGGCGCCAGGGCGCGCAGCCGCCGGCGAAGCAGGTCGTGGGAGGAGCCCGGAATCTCCTTCCAGACGTACCGCTCGGCAGACTCAGCCACGGAACTTCTGCGCGATCGGGTACCGGCGCCCGTCTCCGAAGGCCCGAGCGGTGACCTTGGGGCCGGGCGGCATCTGCCGACGCTTGTACTCGTTGCGGTCGATGCGAAGCGCGATCTCCTCGGCGAGCGGCCGGGACACTCCCGCGATCGCCGCGGCGCGCCCGACGGGCAGGGCCCGGTCCACGAGGGCCTCGATGAGCGGATCGAGCCGTTCGTAGGGCGGCAGCGAATCGCTGTCCTTCTGGTTCGGACGCAGCTCCGCCGACGGCTCCTTCTCGAGCGTCGCGCGCGGGATGCGCTCGCCCTCGCGGTTGAGCTCCGCGGCGAGCTCGTAGACGAGCGTCTTCGGGACGTCGGAGATGAGCGCGTAGCCGCCGGCCATGTCGCCGTACAGCGTGCAGTAGCCGACGGCGATCTCGGACTTGTTGCCGGTCGAGAGGACGAGGTGGCCGAAGCGGTTCGAGAGCGCCATCAGGATCGCGCCGCGGATCCGGGCCTGGAGGTTCTCCTCGGTGGGCGACGGCCCGCCCGTGCCGACGAGCGGTCCGAGGGTCTCGCCGTAGGCCGTGAGGACGGGGCCGATCGGGATTTCTTCGAAGC
The DNA here is from genome assembly GCA_963736455.1 of uncultured Acidobacteriota bacterium. Lineage (GTDB taxonomy): Bacteria > Acidobacteriota > Thermoanaerobaculia > UBA5066 > Gp7-AA6 > DAHUXD01. The sequence goes on along the minus strand of CAVTON010000001.1, from coordinate 1,459,747 downwards.
GGATGCCGAGGCGCTTCGCGAGCTCTCGCGCGTCGCGAAGGCTGCCTCCCGAAGAATAGGGACCGGGCATCGCCACGCCCAGGACCTGGCGCGGCCCGAGGGCTTCGACCGCGAGGGTCGCCACGACCGCCGAGTCGATCCCGCCCGAGAGACCGAGGACGGCGCTCTCGAACCCGCACTTGCGGGCATAGTCCGAGAGGGCGAGGACGAGCGCGCGTCGCAATCCGGGAACCGAGGCGATCTCGGGCGGTGAGGGGCCGCGGCCGCCGGGAACCTCGATCGTCCAGAAGTCTTCCTCGAAACGGCGGGAGGCGCCGACGAGCCGGCCGTTCGCGTCGAAGGCCGTCGAGGCGCCGTCGAAGACGAGGCCGTCGTTGCCGCCGACGAGGTTGCAGTGGACGAGGGGAACGCGCGTGCGCCGGGCGATGCGCTCCATCATGCGGCGGCGCAGGCGATTCTTGCCGAGCGTGTACGGCGAGGCCGAGATATTGACGTGGAGGTCGAGCCGGAGCGGCGAGAGCTCGGCCACCGGGTCCGTGTCGTAGAGCGGCCGCCGCCAGAAGGTCTTGTCGTTCCAGATGTCCTCGCAGATCGTGACGGCCACGCGCCGGCCGGCGATTCGCAGGACTAGAGAGCAGTCGCCCGGCTCGACGTAGCGGCCCTCGTCGAAGACGTCATACGTGGGGAGCAGGCGCTTGCGGTAGAGCGCCACGCGCTTTCCGCCGCGCGCCGCGATGGCGGCGTTGAAGACCCGCCGGCCGGTGGCGGCGCGGTTGGCCACCAGGGCGCCGAAGATCCATGTCGTCTTTCCGGCGGCGCGGGCGATCCGATCCGCCGCGCGTTCGCTCGCCGACACGAACGCCGCGCGCTCGACCAGGTCGCGCGGGGGATAGCCGCAGGCGGCGAGCTCGGGGAAGAGGACCAGATCGGCGCCCGCGGCTTCCGCGAGACGGCCGTAGTCCACGATCTTGGCCTCGTTGCCTTCGAAGTCGCCGACGGTCACGTCGATCTGCGCGACGCCGACCCTCAGCGGCGAACGGCTCCTAGTCAAGCGTGAGCGGGCGGCCCGAGAGGCGGTCGGCGGGCGTGGGCCGCGCCGGGTCCCGCCGACTCCAGAGCAGAATCAGGCCTGCCGTCGCGGCGCAGGCGAGCGTCCCGGCCCAGCGTCGGAGCGCCCCGGCGGCCGTCAGGCCGTCTTCACCGTCCGCGCGCGCGGAGAGATCGGAGATGGCCATACCCACGGTTCGCCCGAAGAGGACGAGCGGGGGAACGGTGGCGAAGAGCGAGAGGTAGAGAAGAAAGACCAGCGTCCACGGCACACCCGCCCGGCGGGGGATGGCACCCGTCACCCACCGGGCCCCGAGAAGGGCGAGGGCGGCGAGCAGGAGGACGACGGCCGCGTCGGCGGCCGCGGCGGAGAAGCGCGGACCCAGCGGAGCCGCCCGGACCGCGGCATCCGCCCCGGCCGCTTCGGATTCACGGTCGGCGCTCATCGGCTCGACCTGGAATTCCGGCCGGAGCGGAAAGTCCTCGAAGGGCTCGGCAGGCCCCGGCTCGACCATCGTTCCTATGGCCGCTGCTGGACGTGGCGGACGTAGATCCGGCCCATCAGGTCGAGATCGCCCTTCGAATACCTCAGGGCGAACTTCTCGTGCCGGATGGCGTCCGCGTCGGACGCGTCGATTCCGAGGACTTCCTTGAAGCTCTCGGCGGCCTTGGCGTAGAGGCCGTTCTGGAGCTGGCCGATGCCCTCGTTGTAGTAGCTGCGCAGCAGGTACGAGCGGGCATCCTGATTCTCGCGGTCGGCCTGGTAGATCCGCCACAGGATGGGGATCGCCGTCTCGTATTCCCCCTCGTTGTAGAGCTTGACGGCGGGCGTGATCTCGCTGACCTTCTCGCCTGCGGCGCCGAGCTCCTGCGCGAACGAGGGGTCCTGCTGGAAAGCGGACGCCGCGAGGTTGAAGGCCGTGAGCGAGTCGATGTAGCGCTTCTCGGCGAACGCCTTCTCCGCTTCCTGGCGCTGATGCAGGGCCTCGGGCGGGGGGCCGCTCGGCGCCGGGGCGGGCGCCTCGCCGCTCTTTCCCGGAGCCGCGGCCCCGTCGGCGGGAGCGGAGCCGCCCTCGGCCGGACCGCTTCCCTTGCGAGTGAGCGAAGCCAGCAGCTTCTGCGCCCGCGCGTAGTCCGGACTCTCGACCGGGATCTGGCGCAGCTCCGCGATCGTCTCGGCCACCTTGCCCTCGCCGAAGAGGCTCGTCGCGTGCTCGAGCGAGGGTCCGCCCTCGGCCACGCCCCCGCCGGATGCCTTTCCATGCCCGGGGCGAAACATCATGTATCCGCCGACGACGACCGCGAGAAGGACGGCGGCGCCGAGCGCGAGCAGGAAGCGCCGGTCGGCGGGCTTCTTTGCCGCCGCCGCGGCCGGCCGCGGCGCGTCCTCGGCGGGCTCCTCCTCGGCCTCGATCTCGGGAGCGGCGGCCTGCGCCATCTCCTCGGAGAGGATGTCGGTCTGGGGCGTCTTCTTCGCGAGGTCGAGCCCCGACGAGGGCCGGGCGAGCTCGGACTCGATGCGATCCAGGTACGAGCGCGCCGTGGCGTCGGTCTCGTCGAAGGCGAGGACCTGCAGGAACGCCTCGCGGGCCGTCGAGAAATCTCCCGCCTCGAACGCCTCGCGACCGTGCTTGAGCCCCTCGGCCACGCGCTTGTTGCCTTCCGACATTTCCTGGCGGGTCTTCTCGATCCGGCCCACGGCCTCGGAGTTGTTGATGTCGATCAGGAAAATGCGGGACCAGATCTCGATCGCCTGCTGCCGATTTCCGGAACGCGCCGCGTCGTCCCCCCGCTGGATCAGCGAGGCAATCTCCTGCTGCTGGGACGGGGGCTCGGGCACCGGCGCGGGAACGGCCGGCGTGAAGACGGGATCGGGCACGTCGGCATACGGCGAAGACGTCGGGTCGGCCATCGGCGCCGGCTCGTCGAGCGAGAGGCTGCCGAGGTCGCCGGCGCCAGCCGGAGGATCGCTCCAGAGGTTCGGCGCGGGCGTTCCCCCTCCCTCGTGCCCCGAAAAGACGTCGCGGCCCGACAGCGAAAGCGGCCCGGTAAAGGAGTCGCCCACGTCCGGAGGAGGCGGAACGGCCGACGGCATCTCGTCGAAGGACAGGGAATCGAGCGAGAGGTCGCCGAGGCCGCCCGCGGCGTTCGAATCGGACGGCGGAGGCGGAGCGGGTCGGGGCGGGCGGGGCGGCGGCGCGAAGCGGGTGGGTGGCGGCGGAGCGGAGTCCGGCTCCTCGGCCAGGCTCAGTCCCGGGTTCGTCGACTCGCCCAGCTCGGAGCCCGCGGCCGGTTCGGGAGCCGCGAGCTTGCGATCGAGCAGCGCCACGGCCGGGTGCTCCGCGTCGAGCGAGCGCATCTTCTCGAGCGCCGCCCGCGCCTCGCCGATCCGCTTGCCCTCGAGGGCCGCGATCGCCCGCTGCCGAGCGACCTCGAACTGGGGCTGCGCGTTCTTCTTCTCGCGGGCGCTGCGGAGGATCTCGGCGGCGTTCTGGTTGCCGGGAAGGACCTGGAGCACCTGTTCCGCCGCCGCCACTGCCGCATCGAAGTCGCGGGCGTTGAGGCTTTCGGCCGCGCGGACCAGCAGCCGGTCCGTCTCGGGTGAGGCGATCCGATCCTGTCGCGTGGGGGTTTCGACGACCAGCGCCTCGAGGGCGGCGACGTCGACGGCGCTCGCGGGGTTCTTCGCCTTGTCCATGAGCTGGCGCGCCGGAGCGAAGCGCGGGTCCATCTTGAGGATGAAGTCGCACCCGATGAGGCAATCCTCGTTCTTGCCTTCCTTGAAGAGATTCAGCGTGTGCCGGAAGGTCGAGAGGATCTTGTCCCGGACCTCCCGCGGCAACGACGGGTTGCCGGGGTACGCTGCGGAGTCGGCCCCGCTCAAGCGCCCCTCCCCGAGGCCGCCGGGAGGGCTCGGATTGTCTCGTGCACGATGCGGGAGATTATAAACTGACCCGTCAGGAACTTACATGAGAACGATCATCGAGTGCGTGCCCAACGTGTCCGAGGGCCGGGATCGAGCCGCGATCGACGCGATGGCCGCCGCGGTGCGTGCGGCGCCCGGACTGCGTCTGCTCGACGTCTCGTCCGACGGTTCGCACAACCGCAGCGTTCTGACCTTCGTCGGCGACGGCGCCGCGGTGAAGGCGGGAGTCCTCGGCCTCTTTCGCGAGGCGATCCGGCGGATCGATCTTCGGACGCACCGCGGCGAGCACCCGCGCATGGGGGCCGTCGACGTCGTTCCCTTCATTCCGGTGCGGGGCAGCACGGTCGAGGCGTGCGTGGCACTCTCCCGCGACGTCGGCGAGGCCGTCGCGGCCGAGTTCGGCATCCCCGTGTTTCTCTACGAGGACTCCGCCGCCGCCGAGCACCGCCGCAATCTCGCCGAGGTCCGGAAGGGGCAGTTCGAGGGCTTCGCCGACAAGATGAAGGATCCGCGCTGGGCTCCCGACTTCGGGCCCCCGGCGCCGCACCCGACCGCGGGCGCGGTGGCGATCGGCGCCCGGCCTTTCCTGATCGCCTACAACGTCAACCTGGGAACGAAGGACCTGGCCGTCGCCGACCGCATCGCGAAAGCGATCCGCCACCTCTCGGGCGGGTTCCGGTTCGTGAAGGCCATGGGGGTCGAGCTGGCCGACCGGGGAATCGTCCAGGTGTCGATCAACATGACGAACTTCCGCAAGACGCCGCTTCACCGTGTCTTCGAGTGCGTGCGCTCCGAGGCGGAGCGCCACGGTGTACCGATCGTCGGCTCCGAGATCGTCGGGTTGACGCCGGCCGACGCGCTGTTCGCCGCCGCGGAGCACTACCTGCGGCTCGAGCGCTTCACGGCCGAGCAGGTTCTCGAGACGAAGCTGCTGGAGGATTAACGCGGCGGGAGAACGCCGCGTCGCCTTCCGGGCCGAGGGAACCGAGGGCCGGGAGGCGAAAAGGAACAGCGGCCCGCCGCGGACCGTCAGGAGCGGGAGAGCCTCTCGCGCCTTCCCGGCGCCTCGAATCCTTCGGCCTCGTCGTCGAGGAACTCGAGAGCGGGGCTCGAGAGCGCGGCGTTCAGGGCCCGTGCGAACTCCACGTGGACCGCGTGTCCGGCCTTGCGCGCGTGAATGCGTCCGTTCAGCGGGCGGCCGAGGAGGGCGAGATCGCCGATGAGATCGAGCACCTTGTGGCGGACGAACTCGTCCCGGAAGCGCAGGGGACCCGAGAGAATCCCCGTGTCGTCCAGGACGACGGCGTTGTGCAGGCTGCCGCCCCGGGCGAGGCCGCGGGCGCGCAGCTGCGCGACCTCGCGGGCGAAGCCGAACGTTCGGGCCGGCGCGATCCGCGAGGCGAATTCCTCGGGGCGGACGGAAAACGTCAACTCCTGCTGGCCGACGAACGGGTGCGGGAAGTCGATTTCGTAGGTGATCGTCAGGCCGCTGCCGCCCGGCTCGTAGGACATCTGCTTGTCGTCGTGTGAGATCTCGACGGACCGGCCGAGCTCGAAGGGCCGGACGAGGGCGTCCTGTCGCTCGAATCCCGCCGCGTGGAAAAGCCGGACGAAGGGGAGAGCCGACCCGTCCAGGATCGGGACCTCGGGGCCTTCGATCTCGATCAGGCAGTTGTCGAGGCCCAGGCCGGCTGCCGCGGCCAGGACGTGCTCGACGGTTCCGATCGACACGGTGCCGCGCTTGAGGGTGGTCGCGTAGTCGAACGTCGCCGCCGAGTCGAGCTCGGCCGGGATGACCTGCTCGGAATGCTCGCGGCGCAGGAAAATGAGCCCATGGTCGACGGGTGCGGGATGGAAATGGGCTCGAACGGGATGGCCGGAATGGAGGCCAACGCCATCGATCGAGACGGTCGTACGCAGTGTTGCCTGCTGTCTCATGCCTTGTCTAACGTAAGCCGCTCTGCTGCGGTAACAGTGCCGATTTCGCCGCGGAGAACTCTCGTCCCCTATGTCGTTATTCCAGAAAAGCTTAGCATACCCATCGGTTTTTTCGGTCGGCCCTGCTGTACATATACGGAGCCGGCTGATGCCAGATTTGAGCCAACTTGCGCCGTCGCAAACCCGGCAAGCCGGGCGGGTTAGACTCCCTGCCCCTCATGAAACCCAAGCCTCCCCCCTCCATAAGGTCCTCCACGGTCAAGGTTGTCGCGACCAACAAGAAAGCCTTCCACGACTACTTCATCGACGACCGGACCGAGGCCGGGTTGGCGCTGACGGGCACCGAGGTCAAGTCGCTGCGGGAGGGCCGGGCGCAGCTGAAGGACTCGTACGTCCATTTCCGGGATGGAGAGGCCTTCCTCGTCGGGGCGCACATTTCGGCTTACGCGGCCGGGTCGTGGACCAATCATCTTCCCGAACGGGACCGAAAGCTCCTGCTGCACCGCCGGGAGCTCGACCGCTGGGCGGGAGCCGTGGCGACCAAGGGCGTGGCCTGCGTGCCGCTGTCTCTCTATTTCAAGGGCTCTCACGTGAAGGCGGAGATCGCCCTGGTCAAGGGCAAGAAGCTTCACGACAAGCGCGACGCGATCCGCGACCGCGATCTCAAGCGGGAAGCGGACCGGGACATGCGGCGCCGGTGACCGCGCGGGCCGCGGTCGTCCTCCGCGACCTCGCCGCGGACGATCTCGAGGACGCGTGGGCGCTCGATCAGGAGTGCTTCGAGCCGGCCATCGCGTACTCGCGCGCCGAGATCCGGTCGTTCTTTTCGCGCCCCGGAGCGATCGCGCTCGCCGCCGAGTCCCGAGGCCGTCTCGTGGGATTCGCGATCGCGGAGCGGCGCGGTCAGCGCGGCCACGTCGTCACGATCGACGTCGCGGAGGCCGTCCGGCGGCGCGGCCTCGGCCGGCGGCTCTTCGGCGAGATCTTCCGGCGGCTCGGCGACGACGGCGCCCGGCGGATTCGGCTCGAGGTGGACGTCCGCAACGCCGGAGCCATCCGGTTCTACGAGCAGCTGGGATTCGAGAAGACGCGCCTCCTGCGCGGATACTACGGTCGCGGCCTGGACGGCTTCGAAATGGTGCGCGGTAGTTAGAGCGAACAATCCTGTCTGACGACGGAGGGTGTTTAGTCCTCCCCCTCACCCCCGCCGGCCGCTCGCTGCGCGAGACGCGGCCTCTGGCCGCGGCCGGCCCTCCATGTGCTCCCCCCTTGCGGGGGGCGAGGGAGTAGGAGTCGACGCGCGGCACTGTTGGTGACGTTCGCGGCGTGAGAAGTCACCCGAGCGAAGCGAAGGTGGAGGCTCACGCCGCGGGAGCCGGAGCGCAGTGAGGAGGTCAGCCGGGCGGTCGAGCCATCAGGCGAGCCGCCCGGCGGTGCGCGCCGCAAGGCGCCCAGACCTCCTCACGGAGCGGAGGCGACGTTACTCACAGTACGACGGGATCCAGCTCCTCCGAATCACGTCCGCGGGCATGACGCCGTAGTCGAACTCCCTGGCATCCTGGACCATGCGGTCGATGTCGAAGAGATACTTCGACTCGGGGATGTCGCGGTAGAAGAGTCGGAACATCGGCTCGACCATGAGCTGCGCCGCCTTGAGGCCCACCGGCCCGATGAAGTTGCGCCGCTGGCCGACGTGCGCCATCTCGTCGGTCATGATCTCGCGCAGGAGGGCGCGGACTCGATCCCGGGCCTCGGGCTCGTCGGCAAACACGCCGTCGAGGATCGCGTCGATGTGGAGGTAGAGCATGAGCCCCATCAGCTCGCTCACGAAGGCCGGCGGCGACATGAGGGACTCGGGAAACTTGGGGAACAGACGGTAGACGCGTCCCATCCACTTGCCGAGCGGGACCCATTCGACGCGGTCGAGGTGGAACGTCCGGAACATCTCGTGGAAGAGCCGGACGTGGCAGAACTCCTCGCAGAGGTGATACCGGCTGATGCGCTCGCTCGTCTTCGTGCACTCGGCGATCGTCGGAATCTGGTCCCAGGCTGCCGAGATCCCGACCCACTCGTGGCGCGCGAACTTGTAAAGGAAGGTCAGGAGGAGCGTCTTGCGGTCGAACTTCCGGGGGTCGTCCCGCATGTGCACGTAGTTGCGGTAGAAGAGCTCGGGGTCCGGCAGCGGCCGCCGCGAGCGGACGGGGTCGTTCTGGAAGCCGGCCAGCAGCTCGTTCTTGCGGCTCAGCTCGCGGCGTTCCTCGAGGATCTCGCCGTCATGGCGCTGCGTAAACGCCCAGTAGGACTCGAAATTCTCCGACCTCTCGCTCGAGGAGCTGGGAGTGAAGATGGACCGGTGACGCACGGGGTCGGGGCTTGTCCGAGGGGAGCTCACGAGGCCGCATAGTAGCCGAAGTGCGCCCGATCCCGGCACCCCCGGGCGCCGCCGCGCGGCGAAGTCTCAGCTCGCTCGGGCGAAACGCGCGCGCTCGCGGGTCGCCTGGGGTTCGCGGCTGTCGTCGAGAAACCGGTCGAAGGCCTCGGCCGCCAGCGGTTTCGAAAGCAGGAAGCCCTGGAGCTGATCGCATTCGTGGCCCTTCAGGAACGCGAGCTGTTCCTCGGTCTCGACGCCCTCCGCGATGACGACGAGCTCGAGGCTGCGTCCCATCGCGATGACGGCCATGGCGATGGCCGCGTCGTCCTTGTCGCTGGGCAGGTCGCGCACGAACGACTGGTCGAGCTTGATCCGGTCGATCGGGAATCGCTTCAGGTAGTTGAGAGAGGAATATCCGGTGCCGAAATCGTCCATCGAGATGCGAACGCCCTGCTTCTTCAGGCCCCAGAGCGTGTTGATCGAGTGCTCCGCGTTCTGCATCGCGTTCGACTCGGTGATCTCCAGGTCGAGCTTGTCCGGATCGAGGCCGGTCTCGTCGAGGGCGTGGGTCACCTGACTGACGAGGTCGGTCTGCTGGAACTGGCGGCTCGAGAGGTTGACCGAAACGGTCAGGTCCTGGAACCCCTTCTGGTGCCACTTGCGCGCCTCGGCGCAGGCGGTGCGGAGGACCCACTCGCCGATCGGAACGATGAGGCCCGAGAGCTCGGCGATGGGGATGAACTCGCCGGGGGGAATCAGGCCGAGCTCCGGATGACGCCACCGGATCAGCGCCTCGGCGCCGAGGAGCTCGGCGGTCTTCAGATCGATGAAGGGTTGGAAATGAAGCTCCAGCTCGTCGTTGGCGATCGCCTGGCGCAGGCGGCTCTCGAGGGACAGGCGCTCGACCGCTTTCGCGTTCATCGCCGGCGTATAGAGCTGATAGTTGTCCCGGCCCTGCTCCTTGGCGCGGTACATGGCCGAGTCGGCGTTGCGGACGAGGCTTTCGGAGTCGTGCCCGTCGGAGGGGTAGACCGAGACGCCGACGCTGGTCGTCACGAAGAGCTCCCGGCCGTCGATCCAGAAGGGGTCGTGGATCGCCTCGCAGATCTTGCGCGCGATCTTGGCGGCGTCTTCTTCGGCGGTGATGCCGGGGACGAGAAGCGTGAACTCGTCGCCGCCGAGCCGCGCCACCGTGTCGCCCTCGCGCACGTACTCCTGAATCCTCTCCGCGACCTGGCGCAGCAGCTCGTCGCCGACCGAGTGGCCGAGGGAATCGTTGATCGTCTTGAAGCGGTCGAGGTCGAGGAAGAGAACGGCGAGGCGCTGGTTGTGCCGGTGGGCCTGGGCGACGGCGAGAGTCAGGCGGTCGTTGAAGAGCAGGCGGTTGGGGAGGTTCGTGAGCGGATCGTGGAACGCGAGGTGCTTGACCTGTTCCTCGGCGCGCTTGCGCTCGCTGATGTCGATGATCGTGCCTTCGATGACCGAAAGCAGGCCGTCCGGCCCCTCGGCGAGGTTCTCGTTCTGCAGCACCCAGACGAGGCTGCCGTCCTTGCGGCGCAGACAGAGCTCGTAGTTCGTCAGGCTCTGGCGCTCGACGAGCTTCGCGATCGCCGCCTGCCGGTCCTCGGGCTTGACGTAGAAGTCCCAGGCGACCTGCCGAAGGACCTCCTCGCGCGACGAGCATCCGAAAATCCGGGCGAAGGACTCGTTGCAGTCGAGAATGCGGCCCTCGATCGTGGACCGGTACACGCCGGCGAGATTTCTCTCGAAGAGCGCACGGTAACGCCGTTCCGAGACCTTCAGGGCCTCTTCGATCTGGCGGCGGCCGCTGATGTCGGAGATCGTGGCGATGCTGCGCGCCGGACGGCCGCCTTCCGACGCCAGGAGGCTGCCCGCGTGGTGCCAGTGGACCGTTCGGCCATCGTGCGTCTGGACGCGGTACTCTTCGAAAAAAGGCTCGCCCGTCTGGAAGTGACGGAGCGCGGCCGACGTGACCCGGCCCCGATCCTCGGGGTGAATGACTTTCTCCCACGCTTCGACCGTCCGGGGAAACTCTCCGGGGGCGCATCCGAGAACGCGGTCGACGTCCCCATACCACTGGATCCCGCCCGAGGTCCGGTCGCAATCGTGGACGAGGTCGGCGGCCATCAGCGCCGCCCGGCGGAAGATCTCCTCCGACTGACGCAGCGTCACGATGTCGGGTCGCGACGCCTCCTCGAGTCCTCGAGCGAAGATCATCGTGAGCCGTTTGCCATCGCGGAAGAGCTCGCCGAGCACGATTTCGAGGCCGATCGGCCGTCCCGAGGCATCCTGCCCGATGGCCGGAACCGGAAGCGACGGGTCAGCCGCGGGGCCCGAGACCCGTGAGGCGTAGTCGGGCAGAAGCGAGATCATCGGCCGCCCGATCAGGGCGGCGGGCGGGTGGCCGAACAGGATGCCGGCCGCGCGGTTCGCGAAGAGAACGGTTCCGGAGGCATCCGCGATCAGGATCGAGTCGGGGGCCGAGTCGGCGAGGCCGCGCAGGCGCAGCTCGCTCTCGGAGAGCGCCTGCTGCGCCGCACGGCGCTCGCGCCGGATGGCGGCTTCCCGAAGCTCGCGCTCGAGGATCGGGCTCAGGCGCGAGAGGCTCGCGTGGCCGATGCAGTTCTGCGCTCCGGCCTTCATCGCCTGGACCGCGGCCTCCTCGCCCACCGATTCCGCCACGACGAGGAAGGGCACGTCGAGGTCGTGCTGCTTGAGGAGAGCGAGCGCGTCGAGGGCGCTCAGTCCCGCCGCGGACAGGTCCGAGAGAACGACGTCGAAGCCGCCGGCCGAGAGCGCCTTCTCGAAATCGGATCGCGAGGCCACGCGTTCCAGGGCGGCGTCGAATCCGCCCCGCGCGAGCTCCTCCGAGAGGAGCCGGGTGCTGGACGCACGCTCGTCCACCAGCAGGGCCCGAACAGGAACACTCATTGTCGGATGAACAAATTATAGAGACGTCAGGCCTTTGCGTCTCCTGTCCTTTTTCGCGTTCCGGGACGCGAAGGACAGGTCCCCGTCAGGTGCGCGCGGACCGGAGGATCGAGAGGGCGACCGTCTCGACGCCGTTCAGAACGAACTGGACGCCGATGACGGCGGTGATCAAACCCATGATTTTGGAGACGATGCGCTGGCCCGTCACGCCGATTCGAGAGACGAGGACGGGCGCGGCGAGCAGGATCAGGAGCGTCAGGAGGATGTTCGCGGCGATCGCGAGCGCGAGCGCCACCCTGTGACCGCCGTCACGCGCCTGACCGACGAGGACCATGACGGCGGAGATCGCTCCCGGTCCGGCGATGAGCGGCATCCCGAGCGGGACGATCGACGGATCCCGGGTGACGACCGCCGGAGTCCGATCGGGGCGGTCGTCCTCGGCGAGCGTGCGCAGCCCCATGCTCGTGAAGAGGATGCCGCCCGCGATCTGGAACGCGGGCAGAGTGATTCCAAACGCCGAAAAGATCGCGCCCCCGGTCAGCGCGAAGATCGCGAGGATCAGCGCCGCCGCGAAGCTCGCGCGGAATGCCATCCGGCGTCGGGTCTCCGGCTCTCCCGCCGTCAGGGAGACGAAGAGGGGAGCCGCCTCGATAGGATTGATGACCGAGAAGAGCGACGAGAAGGCGAGCACGACGAACTTCGCGTCGGCCGAGGAGAACATGGCGGGAGTCTATGGCAGGACGCGCGGGGCAGGTCCGCCGCGCCGCAGGCGGCCGGCGGCTCGGGCTACTCGCGGCGGATGAAGCCGAGACCCGCGGCGGCGAGAAGGAGCGTCAGGAGGACCAACCAGGGCGGGGTCAGCATCGGGATCCCCGAGTTGATCGTCGTGACGGCCGTGGACGTGTTGTTCCCCGGGTCGGGGTCGGGCGTCGAGGACGTGGCGGTCGCCGTGTTGACCAGGTTGCCGTAGTCCGCGGCGACCTGGACGACGATTGCCACGGTCGCGACGTCGCCGGCGGCAAGAGTACCCATCGCCGCCGTCACCGTTCCGGTCGATCCCACCGCCGGGCCGGTGCAGGTTCCGACGCTGGTCGAACAGGAAACGTAGGTCGTGTTCGACGGCAGCGGGTCGGTCAGGGCGACGTCGGCGGCCGCGTCGGGACCCGCGTTGATGACCCGAATCGTGTACGTCAACGTCTGCCCGGGCAGGGCAGGGTTGCGGGAAACCGTCTTCGAGACGCGAAGGTCGGCGCCGATGCCCGAGCCGGGCGTCGGCGTCCGCGTCGCCGTCGCCGTCGGGGTCGCGGTGCTCGTGGGCGTCGCCGTCCGTGTGGCGGTGTTGGTCGGGGTGTTCGACGGGGTCACCGTCGGCGTGAACGTCCGAGTGGGCGTGCTCGTTGCGGTGTTGGTGGACGTCGAGGTGCGCGTAGCGGTGTTGGTCGGCGTGCTGGACGGAGTTTGCGTCGATGTGAACGTCCGAGTCGGCGTATTGGTCGCCGTGTTGCTCGGCGTAAACGTGCTCGTCGCCGTATTGGTCGGCGTGAACGTGCGGGTCGGCGTGTTTGAGGGAGTGAGCGTCGGCGTGAACGTCTGGGTCGGCGTATTCGTGGCCGTGTTGCTCGGGGTGAGGGTGCTGGTCGCGGTGTTCGTCGGCGTGTTCGACGGAGTCAGGGTCGGCGTGAAGGTTTGAGTGGGCGTATTCGTGGCCGTGTTGCTCGGGGTGAGGGTATTGGTGGCGGTGTTGGTCGGCGTGAATGTGTGCGTCGGCGTGTTCGACGGCGTCAAGGTCGGCGTGAAGGTCTGGGTTGGCGTGTTGGTCGCCGTGTTGCTCGGGGTCAAGGTACTGGTCGGGGTATTCGTGGGAGTGTTCGACGGGGTCAGGGTCGGGGTGAAGGTCTGAGTCGGCGTATTCGTCGCCGTGTTGCTCGGCGTCAGAGTGTTGGTGGCCGTATTGGTCGGCGTGAACGTCCGGGTCGGCGTGTTCGATGGGGTCAGCGTCGGCGTGAACGTCTGGGTCGGCGTACTGGTTGCCGTGTTGCTCGGGGTCAAGGTGTTGGTCGCGGTGTTCGTCGGCGTGTTCGACGGAGTCAGGGTCGGCGTGAAGGTTTGAGTGGGCGTATTCGTGGCCGTGTTGCTCGGGGTGAGGGTATTGGTGGCGGTGTTGGTCGGCGTGAATGTGTGCGTCGGCGTGTTCGACGGCGTCAAGGTCGGCGTGAAGGTCTGGGTTGGCGTGTTGGTCGCCGTGTTGCTCGGGGTCAAGGTACTGGTCGGGGTATTCGTGGGAGTGTTCGACGGGGTCAGGGTCGGGGTGAAGGTCTGAGTCGGCGTATTCGTCGCCGTGTTGCTCGGCGTCAGAGTGTTGGTGGCCGTATTGGTCGGCGTGAACGTCCGGGTCGGCGTGTTCGATGGGGTCAGCGTCGGCGTGAACGTCTGGGTCGGCGTACTGGTTGCCGTGTTGCTCGGGGTCAAGGTGTTGGTCGCGGTGTTCGTCGGCGTGTTCGACGGAGTCAGGGTCGGCGTGAAGGTTTGAGTCGGGGTGCTGGTTGCCGTATTGCTCGGCGTGAAGGTGTGCGTCGCCGTGTTCGTCGGCGTGTTGGACGGCGTCAACGTCGACGTGAAGGTCTGAGTGGGCGTGTTCGACGGGGTCAGGGTCGGCGTGAAGGTCTGAGTCGGCGTATTCGTGGCCGTGTTGCTCGGCGTCAGAGTGTTGGTGGCCGTATTGGTCGGCGTGAACGTGCGGGTCGGCGTGTTGGATGGGGTCAGCGTCGGCGTGAACGTCTGGGTCGGGGTGCTGGTTGCCGTGTTGCTCGGGGTCAGGGTGTTGGTCGCGGTATTCGTGGGCGTGTTCGACGGCGTCAATGTCGGGGTGAAGGTCTGGGTCGGCGTGTTGGTGGCCGTGTTACTGGGTGTCAAGGTGTTGGTGGCGGTGTTGGTCGGCGTGAACGTGCGCGTCGGCGTGTTCGACGGCGTCAATGTCGGGGTGAAGGTCTGAGTCGGCGTATTCGTCGCCGTGTTGCTGGGCGTCAGGGTGTTCGTGGCCGTGTTGGTCGGCGTGAAGGTTCGCGTGGGCGTGTTCGACGGAGTCAGGGTCACCGTGAACGTCTGAGTGGGCGTGTTGGTCGCCGTGTTGCTCGGTGTGAATGTGTTGGTGGCGGTGCTGGTCGGCGTGTTCGTGCGGGTGGACGTGTTCGTGGACGTCGGCGTCGGGGTAAAGGTCTGAGTCGGAGTCGGCGTGAACGTGCGCGTCGGCGTGTTCGTGAACGTCTGGGTCGGCGTATTCGTCGGCGTGAAAGTGGGCGTCGGCGTCGGAATGCACTCGGCGCCGGAGCTCGCGCCAGGGATCTGACCGGGCAGGATGTTCGTCGCGACGACTCCGGCCGAACCTCCCGTGGCGCCGAACGCATTGGCGGCGGTCGTGGTCGTCCCGTTCGCGCCGCCCGCGACGTCGGATGAAGTGGGGCCTCCGGAAAGGAGGATGACGCCGCCGCCGCCACCACCTCCCGGTCCGTGGTAGTTGCAGTTTCCGCCCGGGGGCGAATTTCCGCATCCGGTTCCCGGGCCGGAGGTCGGCCACGCATCGGCGCCGGCGCCGCCGTGCGCGGCAACGGCCACGCCGGTGAGCGGGCCGTTGAGCGCCGTGAAGACGATCGAGCCGCCCGCGCCTCCGCCACCTCCTCCGTCGTTGGCCGGAGATGGTCCGACGACTCCGTTGGCCGTGATCGTGCCGGTGCCCGAGACGCTGCCGACACGGAGCATTACGATTCCGCCGCCGGCCGCGCCCGACGAGACGGCTCCCGAGCTGTTGTTGCGGGTTCCGGAGCCGCCTCCTCCTCCGAGGGCGACCCTCGTCACGGCGGCCGGAAAGACCGCGCCGCCGTAGCCTCCGGCGTCCACGCCCGAGCTCCAGGCGAAACCGCCATGACCGCCGGCACCCCCGTTGGCGCCGCCGCCGCCACCCGTGTTCTGGTCGTTGCCCGTCGGGTTCCCGTCCGTTCCGCCGCCGCCCGCGTTTCCGGGGGCGCCACGGGCCATGCCTCCCGAGATGCTGTTTCCCTGGTTGGGATAGTCGGTTCCGCTGTCCACGACGGCATTGCCGGCGGCGTCGTACAGCCACTCCGGGGTCCCGGCGGTGCCTTCTCCCTTGGCGGCGTCGAAGCCGCCGCCCGAGTTGGCGACGTAGTCGGTGTTGGCCCCGCCGGTTCCGCCGGCGAGCTGCTGCGCGCCGCCGCCCCGGAACCCGAGGCCGTCCACCGAAACGGTCGCGCTGCCGAGCGTGAGTGCGCCCGACACGTCCACGGCGAGCACTCCGCCGGTGGCGCCATTCCAGCCTGCGGCGGTGAGACCCGAGGTCAGGGTCGCCGAGCCGTACTGCGGCACGCGCACGACCTGGAAGCGCCGGACCCCATGCGTGCTGTTGTTGGCGGCGCCGTTGTCGTAACCGTTGAGCAGGCCTCCGCCGCCGCCCGTGCCGGTCAGATTGAGCGTGCCTCCCCCCGCCGGGACCGCATTGGCCGCGACGACATACTCATAGAGGCCGGTGTTTCGAAGCGCCGTGTACCCGCTGGGGTTGCCCGCCGTTCCGCTGCCGTAAGAGCTGCTATTGCTCGAGTTGATGTTCGAATCCTGCATCTGGATGACCAGCAGGAGGTCCCCGGAGGCGATCGTGGCCGCGGCTCCGCGAGAGGCGCCCAGCGTGATCGACGTGGCGCCTGCGGCCGCCGAAGCGGTTCCGGGCCAGTAGGTGTTGACGATCCCCGTCAGGCTGACGCCGGACCCGTCGCGGCCGGGCGTCGCGCAGTCCGTGGCCGCCGAGAGGGGAGAGTTCGGAAGGAAAAGGAGGAGAGCGAGAAGCGCGCGCAGAGCCTCAAATCTGGGGCTCTGCGCTCTCATGAGCGAGCGACCTCGGTAACTCCTCTCAGGTTTTGCCGGCCTCGAACTCTGGCGCGGATTCTAGCTCGACTCGCGTCCCGGACCAAGCGGTGTCGAGGTTTTCCCGGCGGCGGCGGCGCTGGCCGCAAGCGTTTAGAATCACCCTCCCCATGGACTTCCTTCGGATCCGCGGAGCGCGTCAGCACAATCTCCAGAACGTCTCGTGCGACATTCCCCGAAACCGACTCGTGGTCATCACCGGCGTCTCGGGCTCGGGAAAATCGTCGCTGGCCTTCGACACGATCTTCGCCGAGGGGCAGCGCCGCTACGTCGAGTCGCTCTCGGCCTATGCGCGCCAGTTTCTCGAGCAGATGGAGAAACCGGACGTGGACTCGATCGAGGGCCTCTCGCCGGCGATCTCGATCGAGCAGCGGACGACCTCCCGCAATCCGCGCTCCACCGTCGGCACCGTCACCGAGATCTACGACTACCTGCGCCTGCTCTACGCCTCCGTCGGCAAGCCTCACTGTCCGAAGTGCGGCCGGGCCATCCAGGCCCAGACGATCCAGGAGATGGTGGACCGGGCCCTCCGCCTTCCGGCCGGAAGCAAGTTCGTCGTGCTGGCGCCCTACGTCGCCGGCAAGAAGGGCGAGTACAGGAAGCAGATGGCCGAGATGGTCAAGGAGGGATTCCTGCGCGCCCGCGTGGACGGGAAGATGATCGACCTCGACGACCCTCCCGAGCTCGACAAGCAGAAGAAGCACACGATCGAGATCGTCGTGGACCGGCTCGTCGCGAAGCCGGCCGACGACGAGGAGTACCGCAAGCGGCTGGCGGATTCGATCGAGACGGCGGCTCGGGTTTCGGGAGGCGTGATCGTCCTGTCGGTGGCGGACGGGCCGGAAGAAGTGCTCTCGGCCAACTACTCCTGCCCGGACTGCGGCACGTCCCTGACCGAGATCACGCCCCGCCTCTTCTCGTTCAATTCTCCCTACGGCGCCTGTCCCGCCTGCTCGGGCCTCGGGACCAACCTCAAGGCCGATCCTGACCGCCTGGTCCTCGATCCCGCCCGTTCCATCGAGGCCGGCGCCATCGCCATCCTGAAGCCGGGCTCGACCAACTGGCGTTCGCGACAGATGGCCACTCTCGCCAAGCACTACAAGTTCCGCCTCGATCAACCCTTCGCGAAGCTCTCGAAGCAGGCCCAGAAGGTCATCCTCTACGGGTCGGGCGACGACGAGATCAAGTTCTCCTACGTCGCCGAGAAGGGCGAGTATCACTGGCGCGCCTCCTTCGAGGGCCTGGTGCCGATGATCGAGCGGCGCTATCGCGAGACCGAGAATCCGGAGCAGCGCGCGGAGCTCGAGGCCTACATGTCGGCCGAGCCGTGCCCGGCCTGCAGGGGACGGCGCCTGAAGCCGGAGGCGCTCGCCGTCCGCGTGGGCGGCCGCGCGATCGACGAGGTCTCCTCCGAGACGATCTCCGACGTCATCGCATTCTTCGAGGACCTGGAGCTGTCCCCTCGCGAGAAGGAGATCGCGGGAAAGATCCTGAAGGAAATCCAGGACCGCCTGCGATTTCTGGCCAACGTCGGCATCGGGTACCTGAACCTCTCCCGCGGCGCGGCGTCTCTCTCGGGCGGCGAATCGCAGCGCATCCGGCTCGCGACGCAGATCGGCTCGAAGCTGATGGGAGTGCTCTACGTCCTGGACGAGCCCTCCATCGGCCTGCACCAGCGCGACAACCGCAAGCTCATCGACACGCTGATCTCGATGCGCGACCTGGGCAACACGGTCATCGTGGTCGAGCACGACGAAGAGACGATCCGCTCGGCGGACTGGGTGATCGACCTCGGGCCGGGCGCCGGCCTGCACGGCGGGCGCATCGTCGGCGAGGGGTCGCCCGAGGAGCTGACGCGCTTTCCGGAGTCGCTGACCGCCCGGTACCTCACCGGCGAGCGTGAGATCCCCATTCCGGCGCGGCGGCGAACCGGGTCCGGCAAGGCGATCGTCGTGCGCGGCGCGCGCGAGCACAACCTCAAGACGATCGACGTCCGCTTTCCGCTCGGTGTGATGACCGCGGTCACGGGCGTGTCGGGCTCCGGAAAGTCCACCCTCGTCAATGACATCTTGTACCGGGCCCTCGCCCGGGCGCTGCACGGCGCCTCGGAGAAGCCCGGGGCCCACGACAGGATCGAGGGCCTCTTCGAAGTGGACAAGGTCATCAACATCGACCAGGCCCCGATCGGCCGCACGCCGCGCTCGAATCCGGCGACCTACACGAACGTCTTCAACCCGATCCGGGAGCTGATGTCGCGGACGCCCGAGGCGCGGGCGCGCGGCTACCAGCCCGGGCGGTTCTCCTTCAACGTCAAGGGCGGCCGATGCGAGGCCTGCGCCGGCGACGGGCAGATCAAGATCGAGATGCACTTCCTGCCCGACATCTACGTGACGTGCGACGTCTGCGGCGGCAAGCGCTACAACCGCGAGACGCTCCAGGTTCACTACAAGGGCAAGTCGATCGCCGACATCCTGGCGCTGACGGCCGAACAGGCCCTCGAGGTCTTCGCCAACGTGCCCGCGATCGCCAACATCTGCCGTACACTGGTGGAAGTGGGCCTCGGCTACATCCAGCTCGGCCAGTCTTCGACGACGCTTTCGGGCGGTGAGGCCCAGCGCGTCAAGCTCGCGCGGGAGCTCGCGCGGCGCTCCACGGGCCGCACCCTTTACCTGCTCGATGAGCCCACGACCGGCCTGCACTTCGACGACATCCACAAGCTCCTGGGAGTCCTGGGTTCGCTGACCGAGAAGGGCAACACGGTCGTCGTCATCGAGCACAACCTGGAAGTGATTCGGACCGCGGACCACGTCATCGACCTCGGTCCGGAAGGCGGCGACGCGGGAGGCCGCATCGTCGCGGAGGGGACTCCCGAAGAGGTCGCCGACGTCCGCGCATCCCACACCGGCCAGTTTCTTCGCCGCATGCTCGGCGCGACGCGAGCGCGGCGGCGCGCATGAACCGAAGGTCGTTCGGCGTTCTCGCCGCCGCCGGCCTGGCGGCCGCCTCGGTCCTTCGCGCCCAGGCGGCGCCGCCCACGCCGAGGCCGACGCGGCCCGCGCCCCCGCCCGCCCGCGGCGCGAAGGCCGCGCCCATCGACTTCTCAGGAGTGTGGGACATCGACGTCGACGCGAGCCAGGGTCTCTCGACCAGCATGAAGAAGGCGGTTCTCTCGGTCCGGCAGAACGGGAGCCGCATCTGGATCGAACCCGTCGAACAGCCCCGCCCTTACCTCTCGGCCGACGAGATCGTCGTGGACGGAAAGCTCTACGAGAAGGCCGTGGGCCGAGGCGAGAAGGGAACGGTGCAGGCCCAGTGGGCGAAGGACCGGAAGTCGCTCTGGATTCAGACCGTGACGAAGAGCGAGGACGGCGTCGAGGTCGCCTTTCAACGCACCCAGTGGGAGTTGAAGGACGGCGGGAAGACCTGGACGCGCCGGACGTGGACCGTGCAGAAGGGCGAGTCACGGGAATCGTTCCTCGTCTTTCGCAAGCGTCCTGGCGTTTCGCCCATCGCGCCGTAGCGGATCGCGTCGGGCGCCGGTCTCGCCGCCCGGCGCCGCCTGCTAGACTCGGGCCCAAATGAGGAAGAACACGCCGCCGCAGCCCTGGCGGCTCTGAGCCGCTCGTCCTCCGGGCTACAATTTTCGACAGCCGTGATCACCGGGTTCAACACCGACGTCAAGCACAAGAGCCGCGTCTTCCACATCCAGACGGAGGACAAGGGCGAGGCGAACCCCTGCGTCGAGTCGCTCGTGTACGTCGGCGGCGAGATCCTCGCGACCAAGCGCACCTCGTATGCCGAGGTCGTCAAGAACGGAAAAGA
Source organism: uncultured Acidobacteriota bacterium (assembly GCA_963736455.1). GTDB lineage: Bacteria > Acidobacteriota > Thermoanaerobaculia > UBA5066 > Gp7-AA6 > DAHUXD01. Next base: position 1,439,762 of record CAVTON010000001.1, on the reverse strand, counting down.
CGACGTCGCGGTCCAGGACCTCATGGAGCAGCAGCATCGGACGATGATCGCGGCGATCCAGCGCGGGCGCTTCGACGGACCCGACGGCGCGGTGCTCGTGCCCGACGGGATGTCGCCGCCCTCGGCGCCGCCGGTCTCCGCCAAGGCGAGCCCCGCCATCCCTCTCCCCGCGAAGGCGGCCAAGCCCGACAAGGCGGAGAAGCCGCCCGCGCGTCCCACGAAGGGAGACAAGCCGGCGTCGGACGGGACGGCGCCTCCGGGCACGCACGTGCCCTTCGCGGAAACCGATCGGAGCCTCGACCAGATGGTCCTCGAATACCTCGGCTCGGGCGACGTCCCCGACGAAGTGGATCTGGTGCTCTCGCCGGTCCCCGACTTCGTCTCGGGCCGGTCGGTGCAGACGCGGCTCAAGGCGACCTCGGGTTCGCCTCCCCGACCCCTGGCGGGGGCCTCCGTCCAGGTGCGCATCCTCTCGACGTCGGCCCGCGCCTCCACGGCCTTCGAGGGAAGGACGGCGGCGGACGGCTCGTGCAACGTCTCGTTCATGGTGCCGGCCTTTCCGAACGGGACGGCCGCGGCCGTGATCCGCGTCAGCGGCGGCAAGGCGAGCACCGAGTTCCAGTATCCGATCAAGCGGAAGTGATGGCCGCCGAAACCGCCGTCGCCGTCACGGTCAACGGCTCGCCGATGCGCCTGCCCCGGGGGGCATCGGTCGCGGACCTGCTCGAACGCCTTCGCATCGCGACGCCCCGCGTGGCGGTCGAACGCAATCGCGAGATCCTGCCGAAGGCGCAGTACGGCACGACCGTGCTCGCGGAGGGCGACGACTACGAGGTCGTCGAGCTCGTCGGCGGCGGTTAGGGGGATATTCCGGCGATCGCGGGCGTCGGGGACCCGGACCACCGGAACTCGAAGGCCGACCCTCTCCGGACGTTTCCGACGAGGGCGGGCCGAAAACAGGCGATGCAGGTCCCGCCGGGGCGGCGCACGCTCGGATAAACGACTCCCAGGGACCCGGCCGCGAGCAGATCCGCCGCGAGGCGCTGCGATTCGACGTAGCTCGCGGGATCCAGGCATCGGGCGAAGCGCTTCTCCCCGCGGAGGTCGTGGAGCTCGGCGCTGAAGTCCGCCCGATATTCGACGTAGGTCGCGGTCTCCTCGAGCCAGGCGATCTCGGCGAGCTCGAGCCAGCGGTGGTACGCCACCTCGGCCTGGGCCGTCTCGATCTCGAACGCCGCGTACCAGGCGCCGCGCTCGGGCCCGTTGAACCGGCTGCCGTTCGGATGCGGGTGAAAGAACGCGGCGTTCACGATTCGGTAGCAGGGAACGCCGAACACGAGCTCGTGGCTCGAGAGCCCGACCGCGAGCTCGTTCTCGGTCAGAAGCCGGTCGTTCGTGGCGTGATCCAGCTCGAAGATGTCGCGCAGGTGGGCGTCGTCGTCCGCGATGCGCGCGAGGACGCTGTCCGCGCCGAACCTCGCCGGGATCAGCCTCGAGGTGTCGTACCGGCGGACCAGCCGAACGGGGGGATGCTTCACCGGCCGCCGCGGCGCGCGTCGAGAAGACGCCGGACCGTCTGCAGGGCGGGAATTCCGCCGGCGCGGAGGTAGGAGAGGGGAGTGTCGCCCCGGAAGATCGGGTTCGAGTTCGGCAGCCGGATCCATCGGTCCGCCAGTTTCTGGGAATAGAGAATGTTGAGCGCCTTGAAGATGCCGACCAGGTACGATACGCGCAGCAGCTCGTCCGGGCCGACCGTCTTCGGCGCGCGCTTGCGTTTGTAGAAGGTGCCGTTCGAGATGCCGCCGAGGAGATCGCGGGCCGCCTCGTCCGGGACCTCCCAGCGCTCGACGATGTGGAAAAACGCCTTCAGCGCGGACGGGCTCAGCTTCTCGCGGGTCCCCTTCGAACGCAGATCCACGAGCGGGGCGGGTCCGTAGCGCGTCGCCGGATAGGTGAGCGGCTGGGTCATTGAAGCTCCATATATATATAGAAATATATCCAGATATGGAGCCATCTGCCACGCCGTTTACCAACCCATTGAATTCAAGCAGTTTGCTGCCGGGTGGCTCTTCCGGCAGCGGATGAGCTCGCGAACACGACTCACGCATTTGAGGATGCCAGTCGAGAACGCGAGAGCAGCGCTGAACCGCGCGGCGTACCCGAAGTGTCCTGCCGTCTGTCCCCTACGGCTTCATTGCCGACTCCGGGACGCCGAGCCGCCGCAGGAACCACATCATCGGACAGGTGCCCGAGAAGGCGGACTGCAGCAGGTTCGCGCCGACGAATGCGGTGAAGAGAAAGAACGCCGGATGAACGAACCATCCGAGCGCCACCGACAGCAGGACGAATGCTCCCGCGATCCCGCGCAGCCATTCGTTGATGGGTCTCCTGGTCATGCCAGACTCCTTTCGAGTTGGGAAGCAGGAGCGTCGGCGTGGGCCGCCGCCCGTTTATCCTCCGAGCGCTTGAGCAGGTAATAGAGAACAGGGACTGCCGCCCGCGACAGGAGCGTCGCGGCAACCTCACCCGCCATCATCGAGACGGCGAGGCCCTGGAAAATCGGATCGAGCAGCATCACCGACGACCCGACCACGACCGCCGCGGCCGTCAGGAGCATCGGGCGGAATCGCACCTCGCCCGCATCGAGCACCGCCTCGGAGAGGCCCATTCCCTCCCGGCGGCGCAACTCGATGAAGTCGACCAGGATGATCGAATTGCGCACGATGATCCCCGCCCCGGCGATGAAGCCGATCATCGATGTGGCGGTGAAGAAGACGCCGAAGATCCCGTGGGCCGGCAGGATTCCGACGAGCGTCAGGGGAATCGGCGCCATGATGACGAGAGGAACCGTGAAACTGCGGAACCAGCCCACCACCAGGACGTAGATCAGCACGAGCACCGCGGCGAACGCCAGGCCGAGGTCGCGGAAGACTTCGTAGGTCACGTGCCACTCGCCGTCCCATTTGATGCCGTAGCGCGCCGTATCGAAGGGAGCGCTCGCCGTTCTGGTCTGGATCCGGTAGCCGCCGGGCACGGTGATTTTCGCGATGCCCTTCTCGAGCGCGGCGATCGCGTATACGGGCGCTTCCTTCTTCCCGCCGACGTCTGCGACGACGTAGACGACCGGCTTGAGGTTCTTGTGATAGATCGACGTCTCTTCCGGCTCCCGCTCGAAGCGGCCGATCTCGGAGAGTGGCACGAGCCGTCCGTCCGCGGCCGCCACCGGGAGAGCGGACAAGATCGCGAGGTCGTTCCGGTGTTCTTGCGCGATGGTCACGACGAGGGGGATCCGCTCCCGGATGTCTGGCACCTGGATTTCGCCCACCGCTTCGCGCCCGAGCGCGAGCCGCAGGGTCGCGGCCACGTCCGCCTCGTGGATCCCGGAGAGGCCAGCCTTTTCGCGGTCGAGCCGGAACACCTCCTTGTCCCGAGGGCTCTCGACGTACCAGTCCACGTCCACCACGCCCTCGGTCCGGGCGAACACTTCGCGTACCTGCCGCGCGACCTCGCGCCGGCCAGCGTCGTCCGGGCCATAGATCTCGGCCACGAGCGTCTCGAGCACCGGCGGCCCCGGCGGAACCTCGGCCACCTTGACCCGCGCGTCGTAGCGCCGGGCGATCGCGTCCACGATCGGCCGGGCCGCGCGGGCGATGGCGTGCGAGGAGCGGTGGCGTTTGCCGCGCGACGCCAGCGAGACCTGCACGTCGCCCTGGTGCGAACCCGTCCTCAGAAAATAGTGACGCACGAGCCCGTTGAAGTTGTAAGGAGCGGCGGTGCCGGCGTAGACCTCGGTGCCGACGACCTCGGGGAGCCCCGACAGCGCGTCCGCCATCTCGGACAGGGCCCGGTGCGTCGTCTCGAGCGTCGTGCCTTCCGGAAAGTCGACGACGACCTGGAACTCGTTCTTGTTGTCGAAAGGCAGCATCTTGACGATGACGACGCCGAGCGGCACGAGCGCCATGGCCCCGGCGAGGAGGGCCCCCATGGCGGCAAAGAAGATGATCCGCGCCCGGCCACCACCCTCCGTCACGAGTGGGGTCATTGCCCTCCGGTAAATTGCGCCGAGCTTGCCACTTCCGGCCTCGCCATGCTCGACCTTGTCCGCGGGAACGCTCCGGAAGAGGCGGCGCGTCGCCCACGGAGAGACGGTAAACGCGATCACCAGGGAGAAGAGCATCGCCGCCGAGGCTCCCACCGGGATCGGCCGCATGTAGGGGCCCATCAGGCCACCGACGAACCCCATTGGCACGATCGCCGCGATGACGGCGAACGTCGCCAGGATGGTGGGGTTGCCCACTTCGTCGGTCGCCTCGATCGCGACGTCGGCGAGCGTGCGCCCCCGCGCGGACGGCAGCCGCAGGTGCCGGACGATGTTCTCGACGACCACGATCGCATCGTCCACGAGGATCCCGATCGAGAAGATCAGCGCGAAGAGCGTGATGCGGTTGAGCGTGTATCCGAGAACCGAGAATACGAAGAGAGTGAGAGCGAGCGTCACGGGCACGGCGAGCAGCACGACGCCGGCCTCCCGGCGCCCGAGGACGAGCGCCATGAGCAGCGCCACCGAGAGCGTGGCGATTCCCATGTGCTTCAGAAGCTCGTTGGACTTCTCCGAGGCGGTCTCCCCGTAGTCGCGCGTCACCGTCGTGCGGACGCCGGAGGCGATCAGGCGCGGGCGCAGACGCTCCAGCTTGCGCTCGATCGCGCGAACGACGGTGATCGCGTTGGCGCCCCGCCGCTTGCTCACCGAAAGTGTGACCGCGGGAAGCTGTCCCGGTGTGCCCGGCTGCCCGTGGCTCACGTACGACGACGGCTCTTCGGGCCCGTCGACGATGCGGGCCACGTCGCCCAGGTGGACGGGGCGCCCGCCGCTTTCGGCGACGACCACCGCGCCGAGCTCCGCGGTGTTCTTCACGAAACCGCCAGCCTCGACGTCGATCTCGCGGTCGCCCGCGACGAGCGCGCCGACGACGAAACGCCGGCTCGCGGCTTTCAGGGCGCCGAGGATCGCGGTCCCGGAGAGCCCTCGGGCGGATAGCCGTGCGGGATCGAGCTCGACTCGGAATTCGCGGCGCAGGCCGCCGATGAGCGCGGTGTCCGAGACCTCCGGGATCGTCTTGACCTCGTTCTCCACCTCGGCCGCAATCTGTCGCAGGGTCGCGGAATCCTGGGTGGCGCTCCAGAACGTCATCGCCCAGACCGGCACGTCGTCGATCGAGCGAGCCTTGACGAGCGGGGGAGCCAGATCGTGGGGCCAGTCGCCCGCGAGGGCGTCGAGCTTGGCTCGGACGCGAACGAGCGCTCGGTCGGGGTCCTCGCCCACGCGAAAGCGCACGACCAGCAGCGCGCGTCCCGGCGAAGAGGTCGAGTAGACGTATTCGACGCCGGGTATCGACCAGAACGCTTTCTCGAGAGGGCTGGCGGCCTGGCGCTCAACCTCGACGGGGCTGCGCCCCGGCACCGATGCAAACACGTCGATCATCGGCACCTTGATCTGAGGCTCCTCCTCGCGCGGCGTTACGACGACGGCGAGAGCGCCGAGGGCCAGGGCAAAGAGGACGAAGAGCGGCGTCAACTTCGAGTCGATGAAGGACGCGGCCAGGCGGCCCGCGATGCCGAAGCGTCGCGAACCGGGATCCCGGCGGGCGGGAACGTCGGAACTCACGGCGCGACCCGCGTACCCGCTTCGAGATCGGCGGGAGGATCGAGGACCACACGCTCACCCGCCTCGAGGCCGGATCGGATTTCCACCAGGCCGGCCCTGGTGTGCGCGCCCGTGCGGACGTAACGCAATGCAACCGTACCGCCCGGCTCGACGGCCCAGGCGAGCTCGAGCCCGCCGCGCGCGACGATGGCGCGTTCCGGCGCGAGCAGGCGCGTCTCATTTGGCCCGGCCAGCCGCAGGCGTACGAAAGTCCCGACCGCCGGCTGGACTCCGGGCGGGAGGTCCACCCGGACCGTACGGCGCCGGGTTGCCGGATCGACCGCCCCGGCGATTTCCCCCACCCGGCCGGGAACCGGATGGCCGCCGACATCGACGGCCACTTCGTCTCCGACGGCGAGCTGCGCCGCCTCCTGCTCGGTGGGCGCCGCCTCGACGCGCCGGCCCCCGACCGACGCCAGCCGTACGAGGGGACGTCCGGGCAACGCGAGGTCCCCGGGCGAAACGAGCTTCTCGATGACCACCGCGTCGAAGGGAGCGACGAGGACGGCCTGCGTGCGGTCGGTCTCGACGCGCCGGAGCGCGGCCTGCGCCCCGGCGCGCGCGGCGGATGCCATGGCCTCGTCCTGGCGCGCGCGCTCGAGCTCGAGCGGGGCGGCCGCGCCCTTGCTTTCGAGCCTTTCGAATCGGGCGAGGTTCCTGCGCGCGAGCGCGAGCGCCGAGTCCGCCGCGTCGGCCGCGGCCCGCGCTCCTTCGACGGCGCCGTCGGCTTCGCGCTGCTCGAGACGGACGAGCACCTCGCCGGCGCGCACCGTCTGACCCGGCACCGCGCGGACTTCGACGACCGGTGCCGCCAGTCGGCTGGCGAGCGCCGACTCCGTGCGCCCCACCACCGCGCCCTCGACCTCGACCTCGCTCGCCGCCTCGCGCCGCTCGACCGTCGCGGTGGCGAGGACGCGAGGGCTGGATGCGGCCGGCGCTTCCACTTTTCGCCCGCACCCGGCCGCGGCGAGAGCCGCCACCGTCAGGATTCCCAGGATGCGTTTCAACTCTCGTCTCCTTCGGGCGGGAGGCCGAGCGCCAGCCGCAGATTCGCGTTCGCGATGATTCCATCGGCGCAGGCCGCGACGACTCCCATCCGCGCCCGAAGCTCCGCCGTGCGCGCCTCCAGCAGATCGGACAGCGTGGCCACCCCTTCCCCGTAGCGCGCCTGCTGGATCTCGCGGGCCTGCCGCGCGGCGGCCTCGGCATCCTCGAATGCTTTCTGTCGCGCTGCCGCAGCCACCAGCTCCGCGCGAGCGCGCGCCACTTCGCTCTCCATGGCACGACGCCCTCCGAGCGCGGCGGCCTCGGCGGAGCGAGCCGAGGCCCGGGCTTCGGCGATACGGGCGTCGATTCCGCCCGAGGCAAAGAGCGGTACCCGGACGCCGGCGAAAACCGTGGCGGAGGTGCCGTACCGGCCTGCCGGCGTCGGGGCGTGCAGCTCGTACAGGCCCGAGAGAACGAGCGTCGGCCAGCGAGAGGCAAGCGCAGCGCGCTCCGACTCCTGCGCCGCCGACGCGGCGAGCAGTGCCGCGGCAACGTCGGCCCGCTCGGAGGCCGCCTCTCCGGAGACCGGGGGTGTCGGCGGCAAGGGCGCAAGCGGGCGAGCGACGGCATCGGCTCCGATGAGCGCACCGAGAGCCGCCCGCGAACCCGCGAGGGCGGCTTGCTGCCCGGCGCGGTCGGCGCGTACCTCCGCCAGCGCCGCCCGGGCGCGTGCCGGGTCGGCTGTCGTCGTCAGCCCTTCCTCGGCCAGGGCCGTGGCAATTTCGACGTCCTTCTCGGCGTCGGCCTCTCGCTGGCGCAGGATTCCAAGCGCATCTTCGGCCCGCCTCGCCTCCGAGAAGGCGGCGATGGCCTGGAACACGGTGACGTCTCTGACCCGCTGCGAGGCGAGGTCGGCCGCTCCGGCCGCGTCGGCAGACGAGCGCGCACCGGCCCGCGCGGCACCGAAGAGATCGACCGTCCAGGCGGCGGCGAGCGAACCGCTCCAGTCCCTCGTGAACGGGGGCTGGTTCGGATCCGAGGCAAAGAACTCCGTCGCCGAAAACCGCTTCTGCTCGAGCGCCAGCGAGAAGGCCGTTACGGGATTGTCCGAGGAGAGGAAGCCGGCACTGGCGAAGAGCGACGGACCGAGCAGAGACCGCGCCTCGGCCTGCCGGGCACGCGCGCCATCGCTGTCGGCGCGCGCCCGCTCGACGGCCGGCGCGCCCGCCGAGGCGAGCGCCGCCACCTCACGGAGCGTCAGCGGCTCCGAAACGGTCGCGACGGCGAAGAGCAGTCCGAGCAGCATGCCGATGTTGACTATATGAATATATAGATATATAGTCAAATACTGTGAAACAACCGGCTTTCGGCTACCCTCTACCCGTGGCGACTCTCCGCCCGCTGTCGGAGCGTGCTCGCGAGCGCATCGCGGAGCGGTTTCGTGCTCTGGCTGAGCCGATGCGCCTCAAGATCCTGGAGCGCCTCTTTCGTTCTCCCGCCTCGGTCGGAGACATACTGGGCTCCGTTGGCGGCACGCAGGCCAACGTCAGCAAGCATCTCGCCGTTCTCCACGCGGCGGGCCTGGTCCGACGGCGGCGCGACGGTCTCAAGACGGTCTACTCGATCGCCGACCCCACTCTCGAGCGCATCTGCGCGATCGTCTGCGACGCGGTCGCGCGTGGCGCGCGGGAGGAGGCCGAGGCCACGGCTCCCGCCGCCGTCTCGTCCCGGCGCCCTCGCCGCTGACGGACGGCGGACGGAGTGGACCTCTTCCCGTCTCCTCGGCGAGTTCTCGTTTCCCCGGCTCGCGGCGGGGCATCACGCCCGCGCGGAAACCGATCGGAGTCTCGACCAGATGGTCCTCGAATACCTCGGCTCGGGCGACGTCCCCGACGAAGTGGATCTGGTGCTCTCGCCGGTCCCCGACTTCGTCTCGGGCCGGTCGGTGCAGACGCGGCTCAAGGCGACCTCGGGTTCGCCTCCCTCGTTCATGGTGCCGGCCTTTCCGAACGGCACGGCCGCGGCCGTGATCCGCGTCAGCGGCGGCAAGGCGAGCACCGAGTTCCAGTATCCGATCAAGCGGAAGTGATGGCCGCCGAAACCGCCGTTGCCGTCACGGTCAATGGCATTGCCGATGCGCCTGCCCCGGGGGCATCGGTCGCGGACCTGCTCGAACGCCTTCGCATCGCGACGCCCCGCGTGGCGGTCGAACGCAATCGCGAGATCCTGCCGAAGGCGCAGTACGGCACGACCGTGCTCGCGGAGGGCGACGACTACGAGGTCGTCGAGCTCGTCGGCGGCGGTTAGGGGGCGCGGGCCGGGGCGTTCCGTCGGATCAGGCCCGTCCCCACGGTAGATTCGGCGGGAGAGAGTGCCGAACTGGGAGAGAATCCCACCCAGCGAAAGAAAGGAGAATTCCATGGAGAAAAGGACGGGAGCACTCTCGGTCGTCCTCGGAGGGGTCATCTTGCTCGCGGCGTCTGCCATCGCGACGGCTCAGCAGCCGAGCGTCACGAAAATCACCCAAACGGGACAACCCGCCACGACGATGAGCACACGTATCGTCAATGCCACGGTCGTCAGCGTGGATGGCAACAATGTCGTCGCCGAAGACGCGACCGGCCGTGCGACGCAGTACACGATCCCGGACGGCTTCAAGTTTCAGCTCGAAGGAAGGGACATCGGCGTCTCCGAGCTGAAGCCCGGAATGCACGTTTCGGCCACGATCACGACGACGACCACCACGACTCCCGTGTGGGTGACGGAGATCAAGACGGGCAAGGTGCTCGTGGTCTCGGGCCACAGCATCATCGTTCGGGGGCCGGAAGGGAATCGCGTGTTCTCGAACAAGGACGCCGAGCAGCGGAATGTCACGGTCATGCGCAACGGGCAGAAGGTTTCGTTGAGCGACCTGAGGGCCGGCGACAACTTCACGGCCGTCATCATCACGGACGAGGCGCCGAGGGTCGTATCCGAGCGCGAGGTCCAGGCCATGGCGCACGCGGCGCCTCAACCCGCTGCGGCCCCGACCGAGCCTCCCGCCACGGCCCCCGCCGCTGCACCGACGGAAGCGGCCGCCCCCGCCGGCGCCTCCACGGAAGCCCCGGCCGTTGCTTCCGCTGCCCCCACGGAAGCCCCGGCCGCCGCCTCAGCCCCGGCCACGGCGACCACCACCGAAACGACCGCGACGGCGAGCCGGTTTCCGGCCTGGCTCCTGCTGATCATTTTGTTGATCGTGATCGTGGTCGTCGTGATGATGGTCCGCCGCAAGAAGTCCTGACGGCGGCTGTCCCCAGGACCGCTGTGCCGCCGGCCTTTCGAGACCGGCGGGCACCGCGGTCGCCGAGTCACACAATCACTTCCCCGCGTAGAGCTTTTCGACCTTCGTCAGCAGCGCGGGCGTGGCCGCCGGAATGTGGGCCGCTCCCTGCACGATGATTTCGGTCGGGGAAACGTCCTTGCCGAAGTACGCCTTGTTGTAGTCCGAGCTCGGCTTGATCACGGCGCCCGAAACGTCGACCCCGCCATAGAGTCCCTTCGAGCGGCTGTAATAAATGATGTCGGAACCGAGTTCTCCCGACTTCCCGGTGCCGACCGGCCCCGCCGCGACGCTCGCCCCGCCGCCCAGCTTGAACTCACTCGACATCAAGGAGTCGAGAGCCTTCTGGGTCATGACGAGGCCGATGATCGCGGAGCTCTGAACGCCGGCCTGGAACCCGGCGGTCGCCGTCCCCACCGTGTAGAACGCGGGACCGTTCCAGGTCCCGCCTTGCTTCGCGACGAACACGCAGCGTCCGCCGGAGCCGCCGAAGATGAATCCCGCCTTCACGACCTTGGAGCAGATGAACAGGCCCTTGGCATCCTTCGCGTGCTCGCGAAACCAGTTCATGTCCGGATCCGCGACGAAAGTGTCCAGCGTCTTGCCGGCAGCGACGACCTCCTTCTGGGCGTCGGCGTGCTTGGTGGCCGCCTGGACCGGAAACGAGGCTGCGGCCAGGATGAGGATCAGGATCGAAGCTCTGCAGGCGGAGTTGCGCATGGCAGGAACCCTCCCTTGGTCCCGAACGTACCACGCACGAAAAAAACGAGTGTGAAGTGAGATTCCGTCGACGCCGGCGCCGGTTTTCACCCGTTTCGGCATGAGTGGTGAGGCGTGTAGGAGTCGGATGTACTAGAAGTTCACAACAGCCAATGGGTTGGATACACGTGTCCGAGTCCTGCGTCCGAGTCGGATGTTCGAGTCTTCTGTTCGAGGCATTTCGCGCACGTGGGGCATCGTCGCTGCTGACTTGGAGCGGTGCCCTGACGATGTTCAACGAGGGCATCGACTAGAATTCGCGCCCAGTGAAACGACTGGATCCGCTCGCGACCGGGCTACCGTTGGCAGAGTTCGGCGCTGCCTCGGCGCATCTGCACGGGCTGCCGGGCTTGCATGCCGGCGAACGTGAATGTGAATATCGTCGACCTTCCTCGCGGACCACAGCGGATCGGTAATCACCGATCCGTCCAGGCCCATCCAGAACGGGGATGCGGAGGTCAAGACGCCACGGCGTTCCGAGGGCATCGGTCGGCTTTGTCGGCCGCCTGATGCTAGTGGGTCGGAGTCTGCGGTAGGGAGGACACAGCATGAGCGCAATCGTGATCAGCGGCATCGTGTTTGCCTGTGTTTTTGGGGGAGCGCTCGCCGGGATGGGTTTTCGCGCGATCCTGCCCGAGCACCATCGGAGCGGAGAATCGAAGGAACTTGTGAGAGCGGCGATGGCCTTAATTGGAACGATGTCTGCTCTCGTTCTCGGACTGCTGGTGGGCTCGGCCAAGAGCACCTACGACGCACAAAAAGACGAGTTGACCTCGCTATCGGCTGGGGTCCTCCTCGTTGATCAAACCTTGTCCCTTTACGGACCGGAAACGAAGGATGCCCGGGAAGCGCTGCGAGAAGTCGTTGCCGGAGCCAGGGATCAGATCTGGCGCGGCGTGGCGACTATGAAGCGAGCCGACTCCATCTACAGGGCGATACACCGCCTTTCGCCGAAAGATCCCGAGCAGCAGGCGCTGAAGAATCAGGTCTCCTCCCTGGTCGCAGATCTCGCGAAGACGCGCCTACTGATGGCCACGCAGCGAAGTATCTCGATATCGGTTCCTCTACTGGTCATGCTGGTTTTCTGGCTCACGATCAACTTCGTCAGTTTCGGCCTATTCGCGCATCCCAACGCCACCGTCGTCACCGCGCTCTTCGTGTCTGCCCTCTCGGTAGCAGGCGCCATTTTCCTCATTGTGGAAATGAGTCACCCGTTCGGGGGGCTGATCGAAATCTCGGACGCCCCATTGCGCCAGGTCCTCACGCAATTGGGCCGATAGCGAAGAGGGGGCGGCGGGCTATCATCCCTGTTCCGGGACTTCCCGGGACACGTGACAAGCGACGAAGGAGGCCGGGCACGCCGTGACATCCGCCGACCCGACGAAGCCCACTTCCACTAAGATGAAAAGCCGGCGGGTCCTCGCTCCGATCGAGCGCTTCTCGGAGATCCTGTTCGGCCTCATCATGGTCATGACGTTCACGGGCTCCCTCTCGGCCGCCGGGAGCGGCCGAAAGGAAGTCCACACCATGCTGATCGGCGCCCTCGGCTGCAATCTCGCGTGGGGGATCATCGACGCGATCTTCTACCTCTTGAACACCCTCGCGGACAGGGGGCACGCGATCGCCGCGTTGCGGCGCCTGCGCACTACCGCAGACCCGGCGACAGCGCACGCCCTGATCGCCGAGGAGCTGCCTCCGGGCGTCGTCTCGGTCCTGCGCCCGGAGGAACTCGAAACACTGCGCCAGCGGCTGGCTGCTCTACCGGAGCCACCAGCGCGCATTCCGTTCCACCGCGACGACTTCCGCGGGGCGCTGGCGGTGTTTGTCCTCGTCTTTCTGTCCACTTTCCCGGTGGCCATTCCGTTCCTGGTGATGAGCGATGCGATGCGTGGGTTGCGCATCTCCAACGCGATCGCGATCGTCCTGCTCTTTCTGGGAGGCTACAACCTGGCGAAGTATTCCGGCTCGCGTCCCTGGCGACTCGGCCTCGTCATGGTCGGTATCGGATGCGCCCTCGTCGCTCTGACGGTTGCGTTCGGAGGATGAGCGCGCGGCCAGGCCTCGCGCTCGCGGCGCTCTTCGTCCTCGGGACCGGCGCTGCCGCGGCCCAGGGGACCGCAGCCGGCGCGCCAGCCGCGGAAGCGCCCGCCGGCTGGGAGTTCAATGCCAGCGTCTACGGCTATTTCCCGCCTGATGACCTCCACTACGCCCAGCCCACGGTCACCGCGGACCGCGGCGCCCTGCACCTCGAGACGCGCTACAACTACGAGGGCCTGAAGTCCGGATCGGCCTGGGTCGGCTGGAACGTCGGCGTCGGCGACAAGCTCCGGCTCGACGCGACTCTCATGGTGGGCGGCGTCGTCGGGGACACGCGAGGCGTGGCGCCGGGATACGAGCTCACGCTCTCCTACGGCCGCTTCGAGCTCTACAGCGAGGGCGAATACCTTTTCAACACCGACGACTCGGCCGATAACTTCTTCTACAACTGGGCGCAGCTCGGCTACTCGCCGCTCGACTGGCTCTCCCTCGGACTCGCCTCGCAGCGGACCCGTACGTACCAGACCGGCCTCGACGTCCAGCGGGGCTTCTTCGTCGGGTTCAAGTACGAGAGCGTCTCCCTCAACGTCTTCGTCTTCAATCCCGGCTGGGAAACGCCGACCGTCGTCGGCTCCCTCGCCGTCAGCTTCTAGCAAGCGCGCCGCGGGCGCAGGGCGCGGCGATGTGACCCATGGGATCGAACACAACGAGCCCCAATGATGCATATGAATCATGCCGCAGTTGGCGCAACTTCCTAGGCTGGTCGACATCACCCATACCGGGGCGATCGCGATCAAGGTTGCGAAGTCGACGAAGAAGTAGCGAGCGAATGGGGCAAGTAAAGCTGGGTACTTTAGGAGGTGTGACTTGGAGAATCTGAGAGAGGCCGTGGGCGGGTGGGCTCAAAAAGCGGCGAAGAACGCAGGGTTGCTCGTGGGACTCGGAGTGCTGACGGTGATCGCGGGCTTTCTGGCCATCGGCTCTCCGATGGTCAGTGGCGCCGGCGTCTCCATTCTCATCGGGATCGCGTTGGTGATCGCCGGCGTGGCGCGGACGATCGGCGCCTTCAGTGCAGGGTCGTTCGGCCAGGGCGCCCTCGCATTCGTCGGCGGGATCCTGACGTTCGTGGCCGGCGTGATCCTCGCGGGCCGGCCCGGATTGGGGCTGGCGACCCTCACCCTGCTGCTCGGGGGCTACCTGATCGTGGACGGGATCTCGGGCGCCGTTCTCGCCTTCCATGTGCGGCCGGAGCAAGGATGGGGCTGGATGCTCTTCAGCGCCGTCCTGGGCGTCCTCCTGGGATTCCTCCTGCTGCGGGAGTGGCCGCTGTCCGGCGTATGGGCGATCGGGACGCTCGTGGGGGTCAACCTTCTGTTTGCCGGCTTCTCCTTCATCTCCGTCGGCTCGGCCGCGCGAAGCCTGGCCAAACGGGTGGCACGGTGAGATGCCTGGAGGGCCGGCCAGGAGGTCATTGGTAGAAGAGACACAGTTATGAGGACGGCAAAAAAAACTCCTCGCCGCTGCGCTCAAGGTCGCGCTGGCATGATCGCGTGATGTCTCGCGATCGGGCTCCGGACGACCGGGGGAAAGCCTCTTCTCGCGCTCTCGGCGAGGGCGAGACCACAGGCCTCAGCAAGGCGCTGCGCCCCCGGCTCGAGCAACATCCGGGTCAGTCGGGCCTGCGCCTTCTGGGCAACGGACGGGATGCCTTCGTGGGACGAGCCCAGCTGGCGCGCCTGAGCGAGCGCACCATCGACCTGCAGTACTACATGGTTCATCAGGACACCGTAGGCAGGCTCCTGATCCGGGAGCTCCTGGCCGCGGCCGACCGGGGCGTGCGGGTGCGAATGTTGATCGACGACATGTACGGCGGAGAGGCCGACGACGTCTGGTCCGCGCTCGATGCGCATCCGTCCGTCGAAGTGCGGCTGTTCAATCCCTTCGAACGCGGGTACTCGAAGGACCTCCAGTTTCTGACCCGGCTGAGAACGGTGAATCACCGCATGCACAGCAAGACCTTCACCGTGGACAACCAGGTCTCGATCGTCGGAGGCCGCAACATCGGCGACGAGTATTTCGACGCGGACCCGGATCTCGCCTTCAGCGATCTCGACGTGATGGCGATCGGCCCGGTCGTGCCGGAGGTGTCCGAAGAGTTCGATCAGTACTGGAACAGCGAGCATGCCCGTCCGATGACCGCGCTGCGGCCGACCGTGCCTCCCGGCGCCCTGGACGGGCTGCGCCACGAACTGGCCGAGTTTTGCCGGCAGCAACGAACGTCGGTCTATGTAGACGCCCTGGAGCACTCCGCGCTGGCCGAATCTCTGAGGGCAACAACGGTCGAGTTCGGCTTCGGGCAGGCCAGGGTCATTCACGACTCCCCCGAGAAGCTGGCCCGGGGCGGCGCCTGGAAAGGAGAGCTGCTGATGTCGCAGTTGGCGCCGTACATCCTGCAGGCGACCGAGGAGTTCACCCTGGTGTCGCCCTACTTCGTGCCCGGGCAGCGAGGCGCCGATGCCCTGTGCGAGCTCAGCCGCAAGGGGGTGCGGGTGCGCGTCCTGACCAACTCGCTGGCCTCCAATGACGTCGCCGCGGTGCACATGGGGTACGTGCGGCACCGCAAGCAGCTGCTGCGCGCCGGCGTGCGGCTGTACGAGCTGAACGAGCAGATCCGGAAGGCGGAGGGCGCCCGGTTCACCTGGCTTCCCGGCCTCAGCAAGTCCAGCCTGCATGCCAAGACCATGGCGATCGACCGCAAGGCGATGTTCGTCGGATCATTCAACTTCGACCAGAGGTCGCTGTACATCAACAACGAGATCGGGATCCTGTTCCACGAGCCGGTCCTGGCCGCCGCCGCGGTGAAACACTTCGACGAGCGTGTCGAGCAGGCGGCTTTCCTGGTGGAGCTTTCCCGGGGGCGAGGGCGCGAGTCGCTGAGGTGGACCGGGCTCGACGACGGAAACAGAGTCGTCTTCGGCTCCGAACCGTACGCGAGCGTCTGGCAGAAGTTGGGTGCGAACCTGGCGCGGGTGCTTCCGATCGACTCCATGTTGTAGCCGAGGGCGATGGGCCGCCGCGCGAGCCTCAGCGCGGACCGCCATCGCACGTTGTTGGGTTTCGTCGGAAAATGTAAGGGAGATTCGCTATTGAAGCTCCAGCCATAGCGCCTGGACTTGTGATCTTGAAGGGCGCTTACGTTTCTAAAGTCGGAAGAATGCCGCCCGCAGCCCTGACCCAAGGAGGCCCGCGATGAGATGCCGGCTGGAGGAAGGCCTTCGCCGCGGGAGCCGTTCTGACGATGCTCTCCGACGTCATGATGCCGGAGGCGTTCGAGCACGGCGGCAAGCTCGTCGGGCTGTTGGCCACGCTGGGCTTTCTGACGGCGGCGATCCTCTCGGTGATGGAATGACGCCATGACGCACGTACCAGCCTCGAGCTCCGCGCAACGTCTCGCCTTCCGACGGCTTTATGACGGTGTAGGCAATTTCGTCCTGTTTTCCGAGATCCAAGATCGAGAGGATGTTCGGACGAGAGAGCGCCGCGACCATCAGAGCCTCGCCCGGCAGGAGGCAATGTCGTGAAAATCACTTGTCTCCTTCTCGAGCCCGGTGGTGGCATCAGGCCGGAGGCCGAGGCCACGGCGTTGGCGGGATGGCGAGCCGGCGCGGGTCCTTACTGGATCGACATCGGCGGCGGCCGGCCTGAAGACGTCATGGCCTGGCTGGGCGGTCTCGGCCTGGAGCCCGGCCTGGTCGATCCGCAGCACATCGGAGAGGACGATACGAGAATCCTCCCACTGGCCGAGTCCGTGTTCTTCGCCTACCCTGTCGCGCCGGAAGCAGAAGTCGGGAAGTCCGCTTACTTCCGCTGCCTCTGTCTCGATCGGCTCGTGATCACCATCCACGAACAGCCCGAAGAAACCTGGGCACACGACGATAGCCCGGTGAAGAAGCTCAAGCTCCCGAACGGGACGACCGCGGGAGTCGTCTGCGCCCTCACCCTGCTCCATTCCGGGCGGCTGCGACGCCATGTCGTGAAGCTCCGCAGGGAGAGCGACGCGACCACCGAAAGCATGGACCTGGATCCGGAGGCGGTCCCCCTGGCGGAGATCCTCTCATTAAAGCGCCAGGTGCTGGCTCTTGGCGGCGTCCTGGACGAAGAGTTCGCGGTGCTCGAAGTCCTGAAGGCCATCGACAAGCCCGCGCTGCCGTTGCATCGCCTCGCGGAGCCTTTCCAGATCGTCATCGAGACCGCGCGGGCGACCGATCGCGACATCGACCGGCTCGATCGCCGAGTAAGCGATCTCCAGCAGCGGTACGTGTCGGTCCAGCAGGACAAAATGAACCGCCGTCTCGCGCTGCTCACCGTTCTCTCGGCAATCTTCATGCCGTTGACGCTGTTCACCGGGATCGAGGGGATGAATTTCGAGAACATGCCGGAGCTTCACACCCATTACGGGTATCCCATTGCCCTCGCGGGGATGGCGCTGATTGCGGGCGGGCTCTATTTGTACTTTCGGACCCGGTGGGGGTCGAAGTGGTGAATCTGAACTTACGGGAGAAGAAAGGCGGAAGGGTTGACATGACGCAAAGATTCTTGATTGGAGCGGCTCTGCTTTTCGCGGCGATCCTGACCAGCTGCGCATCGTCCCTGCCCCCGGCGCAGCCGGCGACCAGCCTCGACAGCATCGCCGGCAAGTGGGAGGGGTCCATTACGACCTCACAGGGCGAGCCCCTCTACACCGCGACGCTGGTGATCCGGAAGGATGGCACGTACGAAAGCACTGTGCCGGCGCTCAAGGGGTCGCCCTTCACCGGGACCATCGTCATCCTGGACGGTAAGTTCCGGTGGTCGGAATCCACGACCGGGAGCAAAGGCGAATTCGTGCTCCACGAGGGAGATGGAAAGCGCGTGCTGACCCGGACGGGCGACGGGAAAGACTCGACCGGCGAATACAAGCCGGCCAAGTAGACGGAGGCTCGGGCGAGGCCCGGCCCTGATGCAACTGAATCATGCGGCGCAGGACGCGCTGGACTACAAGTGTTGTCGTATGGCCGTGGGGAATCGCTCCACGGTGGTGGTCAGGGTATCCAGTAGAAGGAGGACGTCATGAACGAATCCGAAAAGCCCGAAACGATGATCTGCTACGGCGGGGTCTACGCCAATGTCTCGGACGCGAGAAGCGACTTTGACGTGATCAAGGCCGCGCACAAAGAAAGCTGGATCGGCACATACGACGCTGCCCTTTTCGAGAAGAACACGGACGGCAAGGTCAAGGTGCTCGACACCGACGCCACGCAGCGCGGCAAGGGCGCCAGGATCGGAGCGATCACCGGTGCAGTGCTCGCGCTCATCTTCCCGCCGTCGATCCTGGTTTCCGCGGGCGTGGGCGCCGCCGCCGGCGCCGCTCTCGGCAACCTGACGAAGGGCTTCAGCAAGGGGGATATCAAGGACATCGCGGAGAACCTCAAGCCTGGAGAGGCGGGTATCCTCCTTGTCGCCAACGCAACCGTCGACGTCGGCGCCCAGAAGCTGATGAAGAAGGCCAGGAAGGTGGCCACGCAACGGATCGACGCGCTCAAGGCCGAACTCGCCCACGCCTAGACTCTCGTCGCCGCGCAGAGCGCGGTGCGAACGCGGAAGGCCGCCCGGCCGGGCGGCCTTTTTTCTTCTGCGATCGACTCGTCTCTCTTCCTGCAGGCTTGTCATGGGGCTCGTGCGTGCACGGCTGCGGAATGCACGAGAAGCCTCGACCCTTCACGCACGGGGCGGCCGCTTCCCGGCGACTCCGGCGTGGAGCTCCGGAGCGTTCGGACCGAGCGCCGCGACCCTCTTCGCATAGAGCGCGATGCCGGGTTTCGCGCTCAGGCCGTGGGCGAAGATGCTCAGCAGCACCGTGGCCATTACCGTGAGAATGATGGTCCGCTCCCCCGGCAGGTGCGTCTTGCCCTCCAGATAGACGAGGCCGAGGACGATGGAGGCGAGGCCCCGGGGACCGAACCATCCGATGAAGATCACGGTTGCCCGGTTTAGACCCGTGCCGACGAGCGCGAGGGCAACCGGCAGCATGCGTATCACGGTCAGACTGAGAAGTGCGTAGACCACGATCGCGACGGAAAAGCTCGCCCCGGCCCGCGCCACCAGCAGCCCGAAGAGATAGAAGACGAACAGGTTGAAGAGCTGTCCCCACTGCTCCGCGAACTCGACGCTTTGTTCCCCCGCCTTCTCGAAGCCAACCTGGACGGCCAGGCCGCAGACGAAGGCAGCGATGAACATGCTCGCGTCGACCGCCTCGGACGCAATACCGCAGAGCAGGGGCAGCGTCACGAGCGCGATCTGGCGAAAGGCGGGCAGAACGATCCCGCGGCGGCTCGCGCTGCCCAGCATCCACCCGCCGGCGAGGCCGATCCCGACTCCCAGGGCCGTCCCGTACCCGAGCTGCTCGACGAGGAACGTCCAGAGGTACGCCCGCCCTCCCTGCCCGCCCGACTTCGCGAGAGCCAGGAAGAAGAGGAGGAAGGGCACCGAGAGGCCGTCGTTGAGGCCGGCCTCGACGTTCAGCGCCTGGCGAATCCGCATCGGCACCTTCTCGCTCGAGACGACGACCTGCCCGAGGCCCGCATCCGTCGGAGCGAGAATCGCAGCGAGGATCCCGGCCTCCCAGAGGGAAAACGTCGGGAACAGGGCCAGCGCGGCGAGAGAGCCTAGGAGAAGGGTCGACAGCATGCCCGTCGTGAGGAGGCGCATGGGCGAACTTCGGATGCTTCGGAGGACGCGCAGGTCCGTCCGGCTCGCGTCCGTAAAGAGAAGAAGCACGAGGCCCGCTTCGGCGATCCGAAGCAGGATTTCGGGATCCCCACTGCGGTCGCGTAACGACGGCAGGGCCAGGAAAGCGGCCACGCCCCCGAGCGTGAACACGATCGGTGGAGTGACGGGCGTCCGCTCGAGCCACGCCGACACCAGGCCGTAGGCGAACAGCAGCAGGACGAAGACCACGAGAATCGTCATGGCGGACTGCCGGCCGTCAGCCTCCCGAGGCGGCGGGTTCGGTCCCATCGAGCGCCGGATCGTTCGGCACGAGCGTCGCGCGCGCCCGCGAGCGTCCCGACCGCGGCCCGCTCCACCGCGTCAGCGCCCCTCTCGCGCGCTGATTTGCAGCGAAACGAGCCGGGCGATCAGGATCGCCGGATACAGCTGGCCGACGAGAGCCTCGGCGATCGCGAGGGAGCGGGCGAGCGGGTGAACGGGCACGGTGTCGCCGTAGCCGAGTGTCGTCAGCGTCACGAAACTGAAGTAGGCGAAGTGTGCATTGTTCTTCGGGAGCCCACCGCCGGCCTGGATGGCCCCGGGCGAGAAGCGCTCCACGAGGATGTAGGCGAAGGTCCAGACGAGCCCGAGCAGCAGGTAAGCCGCGACGGCGCCCCGGACCCGGTCGGCCGTGATGGGGCCCTCCCGAAAAACGTGCTCGAGGACCAGCCCGGTCAGGATCAGCATCGTCAGCAGCGAGAGCCAGGTCTTACCCGGACCGGTGACCTCCTGGTCCGACCCGTAGCGCGACCAGCTCAAGGCGAGCCAGATCACTCCGCTCACCGCTACCGCGCCGGCCAGCCAGCGCCGGTGCGAGAAGGCGATCACTCCCGACACGAGCACCAGGGAGAAGAAGAGATCGAAAGGGAGCTGCCCCAGTACGGTGCGGAGGGGCGCTCCGACGAAGAGCGCCAGCACCAGAAAGACGAGCATCGCGCTCAGGCCCCACTGTTGCCACCAGACGGGAGAGAAGGCCGCCGGGCGCCTCACGATTTCCCTGCCGCGCTCGTCGCATCGAGAACGCAGGAGAGTTCTTTCAACGCCTCGGTGTTGGAGAGGATCCCGACTTGCGTCTCGACGTAGCCCATCATGCGTCTCGCTTCCACTCCGCCAAGCGTCTGCCGCACGTTCTTGACCTCGATCATCGGCTGAGGCGGAACTACTTCCCGCCCGCGACGAGCTTCCGGAACCGCGGGTTCTTGCGCAGCGGATCGAAGTTGGGGTCGATCTTGAGCCAGCCCGGCGTGAGAACGTAGGGGATCTTCAAGAGCGGCTCGAGCAGGTCGAGTGCCTTCTCCGGCTCGTTGACAAGCAGGTAGATCCGCGCGAGCTGGTGCTGGTATTCGGGTCCTTCCAGCGCATCCTTAGAAACTGGATCGAGTGCAACACTGCGCTCTCCCTCCATGATCGCCTCGTCCTTCCGACCGAGGTAGGCGAGCGCCAGGCCGAGACCACCGTGGCGCCGGGCATCGTCCGGTGTGGCGCGAAGCTGCTCCTCGAAGGCCTTCCTCGCTTCTTCAGCATGTGTCCGTACATTCGCCGCGTCGCCCTTCATGGCGTAAGCCTGGGCGAGACGGAGGGCCCAGACGCCCTGGTCATCGTCGAACGCGCTCGGCGGCAGACGTAGGAGCAGATCCCGCTGTGACTCGTCGAGGACCCAGGCAAGATCGTAGTACTCGGCCAGGTAGGCCACGAGGGCGGGCTCGACCTCTTTCGGCGCAGCCTTGAGGACCGCCTTCGCTCCGGCGAGGTCTCCCTTACCGAGAAAGGTCATGGCCTTGTTCTGTGTGAGGTTGAGGTGCCCGGGAGCAATGGCGAGCCCCCGATCGCAGATCTCGACGCACTCGGCATACCGCCGTAGAAGCAGCAATGCGTCGCTCAAAGCCACGAGATTGCTGAGCGACCTGGGGTCCAGGCGCTCGGTCTGCCGGAGATGCTCGACCGCCGACTCCCAGCGTCCGAGGGGCATCTCAGCGAGCGCCGTCCCCCTGAGAAGGTTGGTGTTGCCCGGCGCAAGGCGCTGCCCCTTCTCATACTGCTCGATGGCGCGGGCGAAATTAAAGGTGTCGACCCGCTCGTATTGCCCGAGTGCCAGGTAGCCGTCCGGGCGGCCCGGTGCGAGTGCGATGGCCTTCTCCGCGGCCTGGCGGGCGCGCTCGGCGAGAGCGGGCGATGGCGTGCCGTTGGCGTAGAGGATCGAGCTCGCCCGAGAAACCTGCGCCCACGCCTGCGCGAAGGCAGGGTCGAGCGCCACGGCCTGCTCGTAGAACGCGAGCGCTTTGCGCACGCTCGCCGGATCGTTCCCTGTGCTGTTCCAGACCTCCTCCCCCTTGAGAAAGGCGTCGTAGGCGGGAAGGTTCTGCGTGGGCTTCTCCGAGAGCTGTTTCTGCTCCTGCGCCCCGAGCGCGCCGCCCAACGCCCGCGCCACCTTCGTCGCGATCTCCGACTGCACCTGGAAGACGTCCGTCAGCGTCGCGTCGAAGGGCTGCTGCCACTTTGCCGTCGGCGCGCCGGAGCCCGACACCTCGATGAGCTCCGGGCTCACGTGGACGCGGCTCAGGCCCCCGCTCTTCTCCCAGCGCACGGTCGCATTCAGGAGGTAGCCGACCTCGAGCTCCTCGGCGATCTGCTTCGGGGTCTTCGTCGTCTTCCTGTAGGGCGTCGAGCTGCCCCGCGCAATCACCTGGAGACCAGGCAGGGAGGTCAGCTTGCCCCGGATCTCGTCCGCGATGCCGTCGGCGAAGTAGCCGTCTTCGGGCGGTCCCTGGTTCTCGAAGGGCAGCACCGCCAGACGTCTCACGGCTCCGTCGCCGCCTCTGTGGGTGCGCCGCAGGAGAAAGACGCCGAGGGCGGCGAGAACGACGACGGCCGCGACGGCGATGAGGACCTTCCTTCTCTCGGTCGGCGGCGACGCAAGGTGCACACCGCTCGTGGAGGGCGACGAAGACTGCTCAGAAATCGCGAACGCGATGTCGTGTGCCGACTGAAACCGGTCGTCCGGGTCCTTCTCGAGACAGTGCTTGACGACGTGGTCGAGGGCCGGTGAGATGTTCCGCCCCGATTCCGATAGCTCCGGCGGCTCCTCCTTGAGGATCGCCACCATCGAGTCCACCGCCGTGTCCCTCTTGAACGCCTTCTTGCCCGAGAGCAGCTCGTAGAGAATCGCCCCGAACGAGAAGATGTCGGAGCGCTGATCGACCGCAAGCCCTCGCACCTGCTCGGGCGACATGTAGCCCACGGTTCCCATGATCGCGCCCGGTTCCGTGAGGCCGTCACTCGCTTTGGGCGCGCTCGTCTCGACCTCTGTGTTGGCGGTCTCGACGGTGCTGACGGTCTCGACCCTCTTGGCCAGGCCGAAGTCGAGGATCTTGAGGTGGCCACCCTTCGTGACAAATAAGTTCTCGGGCTTCAAGTCCCGGTGGACAATGCCCTGGTCATGAGCGGCGGCCAGGCCCTTGGCGACCTGGAGCGCATACTCCAGAGCCTGCTTCTGGGAGATGGTCTCTGCGTCGAGTCTCTCGCGTAGCGTCTCGCCCTTCAGAAGCTCCATCACGGCGTAGGCCGTTCCATCGTGCGTCCCGAAGTCGTGAATCGCAAGGATGTTCGGATGGGAGAGCGCAGCGACGGCCTTGGCCTCCCGCTCGAACCGCTGCTGGAGCTCCGGGCTCTCGGACAGGTGCGACGGCAGCACCTTGACCGCGACGTCCCGGTCGAGCTTCTTATCGCGCGCCCGGTAGACCTCACCCATCCCGCCTGCGCCGAGTGGCGACAGGATCTCGTAGGGACCGAGGCGAGTCCCGGCTGGGAGTGTCATCGGATGGACGCCGGAACGGATGATACGTCGCGGTGCCGATTGCCTACGGTGGGGTCGCGAACTTCGGACCCATCGTCGTACCCATGCGCGAATTCCTTACGAAAAGTGCGGGGTTCAGCCGGGTTCAATCAAACACGGCCGGAGCAGGTCAAGGCCGAGCGTGTCCTTGAGCGACCTCCACAACCGTTCGATGAGCGAGATCGAGCCCCTCCTCCCAATTGCCTCTCTTCGCCGCCCTCGACACGAACCGAGCGATCTCTGGTGCTGCATGTAAGGAATGTGCGCGAGGGGGCGACGCTGCGCTCGCCCTCCCGGATCGCCCCATCCTTCCGACCGAAGTACGTCAGCGCGAGGCCAAGAAAAACGTGGCGCTGCGGATCATTGGGTGCTGCGCGAGGCTGCTCCTCGTAGGCCCTCCTCGCCTCCTCGGCGTAAGTGCCGAGGAGCTGGCACGACTCGAGCGTGCGTGATACGGTTTTTTGGGAAGCCGTTCCGGCAATACGGAGAAGAGCCATGGCGAAACAAGTTCGCAAGACCCCCCCCAAAACGCCTCCGGTGAAAGAAAAGCCGCTCGAGACCAGGGCCAGGCGGGTCCCCGACCTCAAGCCCGGCAAGTACGCCGATGGCCTGCCGTACCACGAGGTCCAATACCTCGAGTGCAAGCTCATCCTGAGACCCAACCACTTCGATTCTCGGAAGAGCCTCTTCGACTTCGCGAAGGTAATGAAGAAGCCGGCGGCCGAGAACGACGTCAAGTTCTCGACGGAAGAGTTCGTCGACGCCCCGCTCCAGATCCGCGAGGTCCTCTTCATGGACACGGCGGACTTCCGGCTCTACAACAACGCCTTCATTCTGCGGCGCCGCATTCCGTACGAGGACGGTTTCCCCGCCGGAGACGCTGAGATCGTGTTCAAGTTCCGTCACCCGGACATACAGGTCACCGCCGAGACGGACGTCCGGCCGCAGATCTTCGGCGACTACCGCATCAAGTTCAAGTGCGAGGCTCTGCCCCTGAAGGACCAGCTCGGCGGCGTTCGGCTACTTTTCTCTCACAACGTGGAGTTCCCGCAGTCCCACGTCCACGAGGGCGATCCGGCGTCCTTCGACACGATCATGCGCGTGTTCCCCGTGCTCGCGAAGCTCAAGAAGGAGGCGGGCGAGCGGGTCGCTTTGGTGGGCGAAACGATCGTGGAAGAGGTGCTCCAGGACATCGGCATCGTGGACTTCGGCGAGGGCATGGCCGCGAAGGCGAACGTCGCGCTCTGGAGGGCCCGCGGAGACCACCGTCCCCTCATCGGGGAATTCGCGTTCCAGATCAAGTTCAAGAAACGCGAAGACCTGCGCGAGGAGGCGATGCGTCGGGCCGAGAAGTTCTTCCTCGATCTCCAGTACGCCGCCAAAGACTGGATCGCGCTCGGTGCGACCAAGACCGGCGTCGTGTACCGCCTGAAGGGCAATCCGCCGAACGCTCACGAGTGACTTCCGACACGGGAAACATCGGACACATCGTCGCACCCATGGCCGAATTCCTCAGGAAAAGTGCGGGGTTCCGCCGGTTTCGAATCCCGGCATCCCGACCAAAATCAACACCGCAAGAAGTGGGCGCTCTTCGACGGGTCAACCAAGTTGGGAGCACTCTCTGCTCGGTCGGTCCTCACGCACTCTGCCTTGAAACGACCGCACGTTGCTGGGTTTCATTGGAAACCATGAGAAGAGGTGAGTGGTGAGCCGTGTAGGACTCGAACCTACGAGAAGTTCACAACGGGTCAACGAGTTGGGCCGCGTGTCCGAGTCCTGTGTCCGAGTCCGTCGCGAGGGCCATTTTGGCATCGCATCGCGCCCCGCAGCGATGCGCCTGCATCCGGCCAACGGGTTGGTAAATGGAGCGAGGGGTGCGGGCCATCCCCCTCCCCTTTACGCGTGCTTCGCGAGCCTCTACTTCGCCTTTCCGATGCCCCTCGGCAACGGCGTAGCCGCCTCTGCGTCCAAGGCGCTGGGAAGCTTGGCCATGCCAGCGCGCGCGCGAGAGAGATCGTAGGAGCTCTGAAGGTTGATCCAGAACTCCGGCGTCTTCCTGAGAGCCGATGAGAACAGGAGCGCCGTCTCCGGGGTCACTCCCCGCCTGCCGTTGACGATCTCGTTCACACGCTGGACCGGGAGATGGTTCGCGAACTCGACCTGGGTGATGCCCAACGAATTCAGAGCACCTCGCCCGGATGTGTCGGAATTCGACTGGTCGGCAGCATAGCTTCTGCCTTTGGATTGGTGGTAGTCACTTCTCTCAGTCCACGATATGGAACGGGGGCCCGCGCCTTGCGGAGCCGAGGCGTCCGAGATGACGTCGCCGCCGCCTCGGCCGACGACTACTGCAGTCGGCGTCTTTTAAGCGGATCGAAGGCCACCGACGCCGGCCCTCCCCGATCGCGATGTTACGGCGAGCTTCTTGGGATCAAGGAGCGCGTGAAATGCCGGGCTCCTGCGAAGCGGATGAGCCCACGAACACCGATCACGCTCTCGAGGATGGCAGTAGAGAACGCGAGAACTGCACTGAATAGCAGGCTGTACCCGAAATCCGGGACTCGGATCACCGTGGCCATGAGCGGCATTCCGAACAGGGCCGGTATGCCAAGCACAATGGTCAGGCCCCAGCTCATGCAGACCAGAACCGCGAAGATCCGGATCGCCGCTCGAAGCACCCTTCTGCCACGCGGGCGCGCTGCGCGCCCGGCCATGTCTCGTGCGGCGAAGCCTAGCCACCACGTTTGCAGGATCGCGATCAGGAAGATCACCCCGTACGCGAGCCGGAGACCTCGATTCGGGCCGATCGTCGGCGCGGCCTTTCCGCTCAGCAGGAGTGTGACGCCCTCCGCGATCTGGTTGAGCCGAGCCTCGTCAGGTCCGCTATAGACGTTCTCGAGCAGAACAAACGCCGAGTCGCGATCCGGAAGCAGGACCATGTTCGCGTGATAGTTGAAAACACTTCCCTCGTGCCAGATTGCAGAGATGCCGGCAATGGGACCTTCCTCCCAGCCCATGCCGTAGGAAGTTCCGGCCTTCCAGGTTGAGACGGCGGGACGGTGCATTTCCCCGATCCCGGCCGCCGAGAGGACCCGGGCTTCGCCGTAGCGGCCTCCATTCGCTTGGGCGATCAGGAAGTGCGACATGTCCTCGACCGTCGAAATGATGTAGCCCTGAGGCAGGCTTCCCCGGTTGTAGGGCAGGTCTGCGGCTCTCGGAAAGCCGAACCAGCTCAAGTATCCCGTGGCGAGGCCATGCTTCGCCGCCTCGCTCCGGGAGGTATAGGTGTGACCCATCTGTAACGGCCCGAAGATGTGGTCTTGCACGTATCTCTCGTAGGGCAAGCCCGAGACCATCTGCACGAGCAGGCCCAGGACTGCGTAATTCGCGCCGCTGTACTCGAAACCAGCCCCGACCGGGCGATCGAGACGCGCCGTCCGTAGATCGCGTACCCGATGCTCCAGCGCACCGTCGCTGTCATCGGAGCTTGCCGCGTACTTCTCGGACGTCGCCACTGAGATGCCGCTCGTTTGGTTGAGCAACTGCCTCACCGTGATTCGCTGAGACGAAACGTCTGAAAGGGTGAACCAGGGAATGTAGCGACGGACAGGCGAGTCCAGATCGATGAGGCCCCGTTCCACCAGCTGCATCGTCGCAAGGGCCGTGAACGACTTGCTCAGCGACCCAATGATGAATGGCGTTTCGGCCGTTACCGGCCGCCCCGATGGATCCGCAACCCCGAAGGCGGCCAGATGTGCGATCCGGTCGTGATCGATGACCCCGATGGCAATGCCGGGAATCCGCAGCGTCGTGCGGCTGCTCGACAGAAACACATCGATCGCGGCCGCATTGGTGCCAGCGCCGGTGGCGGGCAGCGTAGGCACCACTCGATCATCGGCAAGAACCAGAGTCGAAAGCCAGAGAACGAGGAACCCGGAGAATTTCAAGAATCGCTGGACGTCCACGGGGCACTCCGCTTCTCGCCGAAGGCCGGCGACGGGCGTGCATGGGTTGGTCCGCCGGAGGGGATCGGGGCGACGAAGCGTATCACCGCGCGCCGAACCCCCGGCTTTCTGCTAGAAGTGAGTGGTGAGCCGTGTAGGACTCGAACCTACAACCTAGAGATTAAGAGTCTCTTGCTCTACCAATTGAGCTAACGGCCCACTCGGGAGCGCGAAAGATACCCGATCGGCGAGCACACGGGCAAGTCCCGTAGGCGTCGTTCTACAATGAGCCGCGAGGGCTGCCGCCCGATGAGCAATCCTCGGTCGCAGCGAAAGGAGTTTCCGGTGAACCATCGTCTACGCCTCATGGCCTCGATCCTCGCCCTGCTCGGAGCATTCGCCGTTCCCGCGTCGGCCCAGCGGGCGCCGCAGACGAGACCGGAGCCGGGAAACAAGCCGATCGAGATCTTCAAGGCCTTCGCCGTGCAGATGCAGAGCGGACGGGCGGGGGTGGTGCAGATCTCGATCTCGCGCTGGTCGACGGACGCCGAGCGCGAGCAGCTCCTGACCCTGCTCAAGGAGGAGGGCCAGCCGGCGATGATCGCGCACCTGCAGACGCTCCCGCAGGTCGGCTACATCAAGATGCCGAACTCGATGGGCGTCGCGCTCTTCTATGCGCGCTCCACCATGCTCCCGGACGGGACGCGCCAGGTCGTCATCGGGACCGATCGATCGATCGGGATGGCGACGCGCGCGCCCCAGCTCTCGAAGTACGACGCCACCGTGATCGAGCTGCACTTTCCGCCGGGGGGCGGGAAGGGAGAGGGCAAGATCGTGCTCGCGGGCAAGGCATCCGTCGGCAAGGACGGGAAGGTCCAGATCTCCAACTACCAGGGCGAGCCCGTCCGCCTCAAGGACGTGACCGCGTCCGCGCCGTAGCCGGCGCGCCGCCTCTCATTCGCGCCGCAGCGCCACGTGGGGGTCGAGGACTCGAAACGGGCGCGCTGGTAACATCCCGAGCCGCGTGAAGCGGCTGCCGGCGGCCCTGGCGGTGTTCGTCCTCGCGGCACGCATTTCGGCGCAGGATTCGGCGTCGTCGAGCCCTGCGCCGGCTCCCTCGCCGACGCCCACGCCCGGGCCCGAGGCGGCTCGCCCCGACCAGGTCCTGCTCATCGACAGCCTCGGGCGCGCGATCTCCGTTCCGAGATCGAGCCTGCCGCAGGGCCTGCTCCCGCCTCCCGAAGTCAGCCTCGCGAACCAGGTCCCGAACAATGCCTCCCGGGGCGGAAAACTTCCGGTGGAAGTTCTTCAGCGCATCGAGGCGTCCCGGCCCCAGGCGTTCACGCTTTTCCCTTCCGCGCAGCCGAGCCTCGCGTCGTATCTGGCCGGACAGGACGAGCTCGGCAACACGCTCGTGCGGCCGGGGCCGCTCCTGGACGTCTTCCCGCTCGAGACCCAGGCGCAGGCCGTCAAGTTCTGGGCCTCTCACCGCGGCGTGCGGTACACGCTCCGGCAGACGCTCATGTATGAGGGTCTCGACGATCCCGAGACCGGAAGCGCGAACCTCGGCTTCTACACCATGGATTTCGAAACGAAGTGGACGATCTTCCAGGGGCCGGAGAGCGCGGGTTGGCTGAGCGCGCAGGTCGAGGGGCAGACCGGACTGAATCCGGACGGGGGACGCCAGGATGCCGGGACGAACATCGGCAGCCTCACCGATCCGACCGGGATCTGGTCGCATCACGAGGGCCTCCGCGTTCCGGAGCTCGCGTGGCAGCAGGCGTGGCATCGCGGGAAGTTCGTCGTCCTCGCCGGCATCGTCAATCAGAGCAACTATCTCGACGGCAACCTCTACGCGAACACGGGGCGAGGGCAGTTCCTGAACTCGGCCCTGATCAACTCGATGGTGCTGCCCATGCCGGCGTACAACTTCGGCGTCAATCTCCAGTGGCAGCCGAGCGACCAGTGGTACGCGATGCTCGGCGCGTCGGCGGGCAATGCCGGAGCCGGACAGCAGCCCTGGACGGACTTCCGCTGGTCCGACTGGTCGGCCGTCGCCGAGGTCGGCTTTGCGCCGAACGACGTCCTCGGTCTCGGTCCCGGGATCTACCGCATCCAGCCGTTCCTCGCTCGCGCCGGCGGCCCCACGCAGGCAGGGGTGGCCTTCAATTTCCAGCAGCAGATCGGTTCCGATTCACCGTTCGGGTGGTTCGGGAGGTTCGGCGTCGGAGGCTCTCAGGTCTCGGCCGGCGCGTCCGCGCAGGCGGCGACCGGTTTCGTCCTCCAGGCGCCGCTCGCGCTCGCCGGGCTCGCTCCCCGGCTGACGAACGACGTCTTCGGCGCCGGATTCGTCTGGAGCCAGCCCTCGGCGTCGACGCAGACCGTCTACCACCGCAACGAGTACGTCTTCGAAGCCGTCTACACGCTCCAGTTCGCGCCGGCCGTGCGCATCCAGCCCGACTTCCAGCTCGTGTGGAACCCCGTGTTCAATCCGGCCGCCGGTCCGTCGGCCGTGTTTCAACTCGAGTGGCTCCTGTCCTGGTAGCGGCGGCCGTCCGGGATTTGACCGAAGTCCGGGCCGGACCACAGTATTCGGCCCCGACATGCACCGACTCTTCCGGATCGCCCTGGCGCTGTCGCCGCTCTACGCCGCCGCGGCGGCCGCCCAGACGACGGGCGCGATCTCGGGCCGGGTGACCGAGGCTTCCGGCGCGGCGGTCCCCGGCGCCGACGTCGCGGCGACGAGCCCGAGCCTGCAGGGGATGCGGTCCGTCCGGAGCGACCGCGACGGGCGGTTCCGTCTGTCGGCCCTTCCCCCGGGCGACTACCGGATCGTCGTGGGGGCGGCGGGCCTCCCGGCGAGCGACCGGTCGGTCACCGTCGCGCTCGGCGCGACCGCGACTGCCGACGTCGTCCTCCGGATGCGGGCCGCGGAGGAAATCGTCGTCTCGGGAGAAGCGCCGCCGATCGATCTGACGTCCACGACCGCCGGCACGACCTACGGGAGCGCCATCGTTTCGAAGCTGCCGACGGCCCGCAACTATGCCGACATCGTCCGGGCGAATCCCGGCGTGGACGTGGATCGGGGACAGACGCAGGGCCGCGCCCTCGGCCTGACGATCTACGGGGCGACGTCCGCGGAAAATCAGTGGCGGATCGACGGCGTCAACACGACGAACGCGCAGCGGGGGATCCAGGGAAAGACGATCAACAGCGAGTTCGTCCAGGAGATCGAGGTCAAGGCCGGCGGATACCCCGCCGAGTACGGCGGCGCGCTCGGAGGGGTCGTCAACGTCGTCACGAAGTCGGGTGGGAATCAGTTCCACGGCGGCGGGTTCGCCTACTTCGACGGCTCGTCCACGGCGGCGGAACAGCGATTCACCGATCAGGACGCGGCGGTGGACGAGATGCGGGCGGCCGACTTCTCGCGGTGGGACTACGGTGTCGATCTCGGCGGATTCCTCGTCCCGGACCGCCTCTGGTTCTTCGGCGCCTATGACCGGATCAGCCAGAGCGGACACGTCGCCCGCGTGGTGGCGAGCCCCCTCGTATCGACCGACGATCTCTTTCCGCTCCAGAGCGCCGACGACCTCTACTCGGGAAAGCTGACGTGGAACGCCTCGGCCTCGACCTCGGTGGTGGCCTCGGTCTTCGCCGACCCGTCGTCGAGCGCCGGCGCGGCCGGCGCGGACCCGAGGCAGGACCAGAACCTCGGCCGTTTCCAGGGCACCGCGATCGTCAACCCCGATCCTTCGACGTGGTACTCCTCGCGGACGGTCGGCGGCACCGACTACGGGCTTCGCGCGACGCAGATCCTCGGTTCCGAGGGGCTCGTGGCGGTTCAGGCCGGCCATCATCAGGACCGCAACCTCCTGAGCGCGGCCGACGAGGTGCGATATCTCGACTGCCGCACCGTCGGCTTCTGTCCGCCGGCCGTCCCGGCCGCCGTCACCGGGGGATTCGGCATCATTGACGGCCAGCTCGACCACAACCGCTCGCACCGAGACGAGGTCCGCGCCGACGCGGCGTTTTACGTCGGAGCGCACGAGATCAAGGGCGGCGCGGGCTACGCCTCCGCTTCGAGCGACGAGGACTACATCTTCACCGGCGGGCAGCAGGTCACGATCCTCACGGATCCCGCGACCGGCGGGACCTTCTACGCACACTTCTTCGCGGTTCCGAGCTTCGAGGACCTGGCGGATCCGGTTCCGTCCGTGCCGCTGCACGCGAGCGCGCGAGAATCGGCGGCCTACGTCCAGGACTCGTGGAGGGCCGCGTCCAACCTGACCGTCAACGTCGGACTGCGCTGGGACTCCGAGCGGCTGTACGACTTTCGCGGCGACGAGGCGTTCTCGCTCGGAAACCAGTGGCAGCCTCGGATCGGCCTCGTGTGGGACCCGGGGCGGGACGGGCGCACGAAGCTGTCCGCCTTCGCGGGGCGGTTTGCCTACGAGCTTCCGACCGCCGGCGCCGCCTGGGCATTTCACGAGTTCACGGCGGTGGAGGTCCGCAACGCGGATCCCGTTTCGACCGCTCCGGATCCCGCGTTCCCGCCGCCGTTCTGCCCGTACGGCTGCGGTCCCGGCAACGGCGCCGCGCCGGTGGATCTCGTGGACGCGAGCCTGCGGGGCACCGACCAGGACGAGCTCTCACTGGGCGCGGAGCGCATGCTCGATCCGACGCTGACGGTCGGCGTGAAGGCGACGTATCGCCGCCTCGGAAACGTGGTCGAGGACCGCTGCGACTTCGGTGAGATCGTGGACGGCGCGACCTACACCCGGTGCGCGATCATCAATCCCGGCTCGGGGGAGACCTACGCGAGCGGCGATGCGCCCGTCTGCAACGGCTACGCCGACGTGGGCCAGAGCGCGTGTTCGCCGACGGGGCCGCCGACGCCGGCGGCGCGGCGCACCTACCGCGGCCTCGAGCTGGTCGCGCGAAAGAGCGTCGGCGACCGCTTCTGGGCGCAGGGCAGCTTCGTGTACTCCTCGCTCACCGGCAACTACGACGGCGGCGTCAACGAGACGCTCTTGAGCACGACGCCCGGCTTGAATCCGGACTTCGACTGGCCTCAGCAGTGGCACGATGCCGACGGGCTCCTCTTCCTCGATCGGCCGTACCGATTCCGGCTCGACTCGTACTGGACCGCGCCGCTCGGCGTGACGATCGGACTCCAGGCGTACGCGGTGTCCGGTCCGCCGCTCGACCGCCTGGGTTACTTCAACGGGTCGGCGAGCGTCTTCCTCGTTCCCCGCGGCTCGGCGGGCCGGCTTCCGACGCAGTGGGAAGCCAACCTGACGCTGTCGTACCCGATTCCGCTCGGGCCGGCGACCGTGACCCTCCAGGCATATCTTCTCGACGTCTTCAACAACCAGATCGCCCTGACCCGCGACAACGACTGGACGACCGGCCCGACCGCCGGTTATCCGGCGAACGTCTACGACCCGACGGTGCCGACGAACAACCCCGACCTCTATGGAAAGTTCACGAGCCGCCAGGCGCCGCGCTCGTTCCGCGCGGCCGTCCGGGTGTCGTTCTAGGCCCCGACTAGACGGCCGCTTCCTCGAGCTCTCCCACCTTGCGCGGGCGCTCCTCCTCGGCGAGCGCCGGTTCGGCGTGATGCGTCTTCGCGACGAGGACGTAGATCGAAGGCACGACGAAGAGGGTGAACGTCGAGCCGATGATCATGCCGCTGACGAGCATGATGCCGATCGAGTTGCGCGCCCCGGCGCCGGGCCCGGAGGCGAACACGAGCGGCATGTGTCCCATGACCGTCGCGGCCGTGGTCATCAGGATGGGGCGCAAACGCGTGAGGGCCGCCTCGATGACGGCCTCAACCTTGGCCTTTCCTTGCTCCTGGACCGTATTGGCGAACTCGACGATCAGGATGCCGTTCTTCGCGACGAGGCCGACGAGCGTGATGAGGCCGACCTGGCTGTAGATGTTGAGCGTCGTCAGGCCGAGGAACGAGAAGAGCAGGGCGCCGGAGAGGGCCAGCGGCACCGATCCCGCGAGGACGATGAACGGATCGCGGAAGCTTTCGAACTGCGCCGCGAGCACGAGGTAGATGAGGATGGCCGACAGGAGGAACGTGAAGAGGAACTTTCCGCCCTCGGTCCGGAGCTGTCGAGACTCGCCGGCGTAGTCCACCGTGAATCCCTGGGGCAGGATGGCGGCGGCCTGGTTCTCGAGGAACTTCAGGGCCGTATCGAGCGAGACGCCGGGCGGGATGACGCCCTGGATCCGGACCGCGTTCAACTGCTGGAACCGCTTGAGGTCGCGCGGCTCGGTCGTCGTCTTGAGGTGCGCGAACGTCGAGAGCGGGACGAGCTTGCCGCCCGCGCCCGTGACGTAGATCGTCTCGAGCTGTTCCGGCGTGAGGCGGTCGGCCCGGCGCACCTGGGGGATGACCTTGTAGCTGCGCCCCTGGATCGAGAAGCGATTGACGTAGTTGCCGCCGAGCATCCACGAGAGGTCCTTGCCGGCATCCGAGAGGCTGACGCCCTGGGCGCGGAGCTTGTCGCGGTCGAAGACGACCTCGGCCTGCGGCTGGTCGAACTTCAGGTCCGAGTCGACGAACATGAACAGGCCGCTCTGCATGGCCTTGCCCACGATCTGATTCGCGAACTCGAGGAGCTGCTTCGGCTCGGCCGTCGAGGCGATGACGAAGTC
This sequence comes from uncultured Acidobacteriota bacterium, assembly GCA_963736455.1. Lineage (GTDB taxonomy): Bacteria > Acidobacteriota > Thermoanaerobaculia > UBA5066 > Gp7-AA6 > DAHUXD01. The sequence continues at coordinate 1,405,701 of CAVTON010000001.1, read as the reverse complement.
GACCGGAAAGCTGCCGCCGCCCGGCAATGCCGGAGGGATGAGCGAGATGACCCGCACCCCCGGGATCTTCGAGAGACCCATCGCCGCTTCGACCTGGAGCTGGGACGTTTTTTTCTTTCGCTCGCTCCACGGTTTGGTGACCATGCCGCCGAAGCCGCCCGTCGGGTTCGTAATCTGGAAGACGCTGGCCGACTCGGGCATCGCCTTGTAGACGTCATAGACCTTGTCGGCGAACAGCTTGGTCTGATCGAGCGTCGCGTTGGGCGCTGCCTGGATGATTCCGAAGACGATCGACTGATCCTCCTGCGGCGCGAGCTCCTTGGCCGAGAACTTGTAGAAGGGCACGATGAGGGCCACAACGATCAGCCACAGAACGAACACGACCGGCCGGTACTGGAGCGTGCCCGTCAGCATCCGTCCGTAGAACCGGCGGACTCGATCGAAGTTGCGGTTGATGATCCCCGCGAAGCCGTGCTCACTGTCGCCGGAGCGCAGGAGGCGCGAACCCATCATGGGGGAGAGCGTCAGCGCCACGACGCCGGACACGATGACCGCGCCGGCGAGCGTGAAGGCGAACTCGCGGAAGAGGGCACCCGTCAGGCCGCCCTGGATGCCGATGGGCGCGTACACGGCGGCCAGCGTGATCGTCATCGCGATGATGGGCCCGACGAGCTCCCGCGCCGCGCGCAGGGCGGCATCCATGGGCTTCTCGCCGAGCTGCAGGTGGCGCTCGACGTTTTCGACGATGACGATGGCGTCGTCGACGACGAGGCCGACCGACAAAACGATCGCCAGCAGCGTCAGCAGGTTGATCGTGAATCCCGCGATCAGCATCAGGAAGACCGCGCCGATCAGGGAGATCGGGATGGCGACGATCGGGATGATCACCGCGCGGAACGAGCCCAGGAAGAGGAAGATGACGATGACGACGATGAGCAGCGTCTCGGCGAGTGTATGGAGCACCTCGTCGATGGCGTCCTGAATGTAGGCCGTCGAGTCGTAGGGGATGCCGAGGGTCATGCCGGCCGGCAGCTGCCGCTGGATCTCGGGCAGCGCGGCGCGCACGCGTTTGATGACGTCGAGCGAGTTCGCCGTCGGCAGGCACCAGATTCCCATGAAGGTCGCCGTCTGCCCGTTGAAGCGGACGTCGTCGTCGTAGGTTTCGGCACCGAGCTCGACGTCGGCGATCTCCCCAAGACGAACGACGACCCCGTCCTTCTGCTTGACGACGAGCTTCTTGAACTCGTCGACCGTCTGCAGGTTCGTATTGGCGACGAGGTTGACCGAGACCATCGAACCCTTCGTCGCGCCGAGGGCGGACAGGTAGTTGTTGTCGGCCAGGGCGTCGCGGACGTTCGTGGGCGAGATTCCGAGCGCGGCCATGCGCTCCGGCTTCATCCAGATCCGCATCGCGAAGACGCGGCTGCCCAGGATGTCGGCGCGCTGGACGCCGCTGATCGCCGACAGCTTGGGCTGGACGACGCGCGTGAGGTAGTCGGTGATCTGGTTCTGGTCGAGTTCGTTCGACCCGAAGCCGAGATACATCGACGCGAATTGCGTGTCGGCCGTCTGAAGGTCGATGACCGGAACCTGCGCGTCGGGCGGCAGATCGTTGCGGACCTGCGCGACCTTGGCCTGGATCTGGGTCAGCGCGGCGTTGGTGTCGTAGTTGAGCTTGAGGTGCACGGTGATCGTCGAGACGCCCTGCGCGCTCGACGACTCGATGTAGTCGATGCCGTCGGCGCTGGCGATCACGCGCTCGAGGGGCGTCGTGATGAAGCCGCGCACCAGGTCGGCGTTGGCGCCGACGTACACGGTGGTCACCTGGACGACGGCGATGTCGCTGCGGGGATATTGACGGACCGACAGCGTCCGAATCGCCTGCAGTCCGGCGATCAGGATCACCAGGTTGACGACGATCGCGAGGACCGGCCGCTTGATGAAGAGATCGGTGAATTTCATGGCGCTCCTGGGCCGAAGGTCAGCTGTTGGCGGGACTCGGCGCCGGGTTGTCGCCGGGTTGCGTCTGGTTGTTGACCTGCACGGCCGCGCCGTTGCGCAGCTTGAACACGCCCGAGGTCACGACCTCCTCGCCGGGCTTGAGGCCCGAGAGGATCGCGATCTGGTCGCCCCGCCCGGCCCCGACCTTGACGAACTGCTGGCGCACCCCCCGGTAGCTCTTGCCGTGAGGATCCTTCAGGTCGGTCACGATGAACACGGAGTCACCGTACGGGGCGTGGTTGATCGACGAGGCCGGGATCGCGATTACATCGTTGACCGCCGCGAGCACCACGCTTGCGTCCACGAACATGCCCGGACGCAGCTTCCCGTCGGCGTTCGGCAGCGTCGCCTGGACCGCGATGTTGCGCGTGGCGGGATCGATGACCGAGTCGACCGCGTTGATCTTCCCGGTTCCGGCGGCCCCCGACTGATTGCTCACCCGGACTTCGCCTCCGACGTTCAGCCGCGCGATCTCCTGCTGCGGCACCGAGAAGTTCACGTAGATCGGCTGCAGCGACTGGAGCGGCACGATGGCGGCTCCGGCGTCGAGATACTGGCCGAGGTTGACCTGGCGGATCCCGAGGACCCCGGAAAACGGAGCGCGGATCGTCTTGCGGTCGATCGTCGCGCGGGTCTCGCCCACTTTGGCCTCCGCGGCCTTGAAGTTCGCTTCCGCCGTGTCGAGATCGGCCTGGGCGCCGATCTGCGTCTCGACGAGGCGCTTCATGCGTTCGAGGGAGACCCGCGTGAGCTCGAGTTCCGCTTGCGCCGCCGCGAGCTGCGCGCGCTCCTGCCTCGTATCGAGCTCGACGAGGAGGTCGCCCTCCTTGACCCTCTGGCCGGACTCGAACGTGATCTTGTCCACGATTCCGGGCAGGTCGGCGCTCACGACGACGCCGTGCACCGCCGTGACGGTGCCGATGCCGGCGAGCGACGTCGGCCACTGCTCGCCCTTCGCGACGACCGTCGTCACGGCCTCGGGGGGCGGCTGAAAGGACCTCTGCTGGGCGATACCCTTCTTGATCTGGCCGTACTTGACCGCGCCGATCGCCGTCAGAAAGACCGCGATCGCCACGATCATCAGGGTCATACGCTTCTTCATGAAACCCCAACCTCCGCTTCATCGGGCGCCGTCCAGGACCGAAGGGCCGGCCCAAAAAGACGGGGACACATCCGCCCAGCGCCTTAGATACGAAATAAGCCTCGATTCGTCCCGGGGATTCCACTTCTCGCCGGATTCGTCCGTCCCGGGTCCGGATCGCGCAGTTTATGTCCTCGGGGCCCCGCTCCGCCCACGAAATCGGCGGGGGGGCCGTGCGGCCGGTGTCCGGACGAAATCCTCGGTGGAGGGCGCGAATCCCCGCCGCCGCGGACCTGCAACCGGACTCCTGTTCCCTCGTAGAAGAGAATCAGGCGATGGCGGAAACCTTCGAGCAGTACGTCGCGAGGATCCATGGCTACGTCGGCGGCCGGGACCCGCTGCGGATGCTCCGCGCGGCGCCGGGTGCGCTCGCCCGCCGGATCGCGGGAGTCCCGAACCGGCGGCTGACGGCGAGGCCGGCGCCGGACAAGTGGTCCGTGGGCGAGATCCTCGCGCACCTCTCCGAGATCGAGATGCTCTGGGGGTATCGGATCCGCACGATGCTCGAGCGCGAGGCTCCGGAGATCGTCGGGATGGACCAGGAGGTCTGGGCGCGCGCCGGCCAATACGAACGGCGCGATCCGGGAACCAGCCTGGCTCTCTTCACGGCGCTTCGCCGCGCGCACGTCGAACTGCTCTCCGGGCTTTCGCCGAGGATTCTCCGGCGGTCCGGCCGGCACACGCAGTTCGGCCTCCTGACGATCCTCGGCATCGCGCGACTGCTCGCCGGACACGACGTCAACCACCGCCGGCAGATCGCCGCGATTCTGAACGGCAAGGCGAGGCGTGCGAAACGCTGAGAGGCCTCGGGCGCGGGCGCTGCTCCTCGCGCTCGCCGTGGGCCTGTGCGCCGCGGGAGCGGCGGCGCAGACGATGTCGATCGAGGACTACGAGCCGAGGTCCACGCTCGTCGTCCCCGAGCACAGGCCTCCGCATGCGAAGTACCCGTTCATCGACGTCCACAACCACCAGGACCGCGACATGTCGGCCACGGACGCGGCCCGGCTCGTCGCCGACATGGACCGGATCCATCTGCGCGTCATGGTCAACCTGAGCGGCAGCCAGGGCGCGGAGTTCGAGAAGGGCTACCGCAACCTCCCGGGCCGCTATCCCGGACGATTCATCGTCTTCGCGAATCTCGATTTCGACGGCATCGAGAAACCCGGCTGGGGTGAGCGCGCGGCGGCGCAGCTCGAGCGGGATTACAGGAACGGCGCGCGGGGGCTGAAGATCTTCAAGAACCTCGGCCTGACGGTCACGGACGCGAGCGGAAGGCGCGTCCCGGTCGACGATCCCCGCATCGACCCGGTCTGGGAAAGGTGCGCGGCCCTCGGGATCCCGGTGCTGATCCACTCGGGGGAGCCGCGCTCCTTCTTCGAACCGCAGGACAAGTACAACGAGCGCTGGCTCGAGCTCAAGCAGTTCCCGAACCGCGCCCGTCCGTCCGACCGCTATCCGCCCTTCGAGCAGATCCTGAAGGAACAGCATCACCTCTTCGCGAGCCACCCGAAGACGCGCTTCATCGACGCGCACCTGGGCTGGCTCGGAGGCGACCTCGCCCGGCTCGGCGCGCTCTTCGACCGGCTGCCGAACGTCTACACCGAGATCGGCGCGGTGCTGGCGGAGCTCGGCCGCCAGCCGCGCTTCGCGCGGGATTGGTTCGTCCGGTACCAGGACCGCGTGATGTTCGGAAAGGACGCCTGGGCGGCCGATGAGTATCTCGTCTACTTCCGCGTGCTCGAGACCGACGACGAGTACTTCGACTACTACCGCAAGCGGCACGCCTTCTGGAAGATGTACGGCCTGTCGCTGCCCGACGAGGTCCTGAAGAAGGTCTATTACAAGAATGCCCTGAAGGTGATTCCGGGCATCGACGCCTCCGAGTTCCCGCCCTGATCGTCGCCGCTCGCAACCTTTCCGGCGGTCGCCCGTACCTCTCCTGTAGATCACCTACAGGAGGGCCTCATGGCGCCGCATCGCATCGTCCGCATGGCCGTTCTGCTGTCCGGAATCGGGGCCGGCCTCGCCGTGCCGCGGGCTGCGAAGGCCTTCGGCCCGCGGGAGGAGAAGGTGGGCATCCTCGTCTTCAACGGGGTCCAGATCATCGACTCGATGGGGCCGTTCGAGATCTTCGGCGCGGCCGGGTTCGCCGTCGCGACCGTGGCGGAGACGGCGGATCCCGTCACGACCTCCATGGGCCTGACCATCGTTCCGGCGTACTCGTTCGCCGACGCTCCGCGGTTCGACGTCCTCGTCGTGCCGGGAGGCGGCGTGCGGATGGCCCGCCGAAGCGCCGCGACCCTCGAGTTCGTGCGGGCGGCGACCTCGCGCGCCGCGCACACGCTCTCTGTCTGCAATGGCGCCTTCATCCTGGCCAGCGCCGGCCTGCTCGACGGCCTGACGGCGACGACGACGGCCAGCCTGATCGACGACCTCCGCGCCGAGTTTCCGAAGACGAAGGTCGTGAGCGATCGCCGCTTCGTGGACAACGGAAAGATCGTGACGGCCGGCGGCCTTTCCGCCGGCATCGATGGGGCCCTGCACGTCGTCGCGGTCATGCGGGGCGACGAGGCCGCGGCCCGCGTGGCGGAGGGCGAGGAGTACGACTGGCGTCCGGAGGGAAAGGCGGCGGCGCGATATCATGCGCGGTCCAGATGACTCCGCGGTTCTTCCGGGTTCGGCGCGCCGCCGCGATCGGGGCGGCGTTCGGCCTGTGCGCGTCGATCGGCTGCACGACGGCGACCCGGCAGCCGGCGGTTCCGGCGGGGATGGCGCCCCGCGCCGACGTCGTCGGGTATCCCAACGACATCCGCTACTTTCCCCGGGACTTCGAGGACGTCCGCCAGTTCGAGGAGGACTTCGTCGTCTCGTGGGCGAAGGAGCGCGCCGCCCTCGGGCTCGCCCCCGAGGCGCCGCTTCCTCCGGCCGCGTACCTCGCGATCTCCGGGGGAGGAGACAACGGCGCCTTCGGAGCGGGACTTCTGGATGGCTGGACGAAGGCCGGCACGCGTCCGACGTTCAAGCTCGTCACCGGAGTCAGCACGGGAGCGCTCATCGCGCCGTTCGCTTTTCTCGGGCCCGCGTACGACGAACAGCTGAAGGCCCTTTACACCAGCATCTCGTTCAAGGACGTCGCCACGACGCGGGCGATCTTCGCGGCTTTCTTCAGCGACGCGTTGGCCGACACGACGCCGCTCGCGGCCCTGGTCAGGAAAGCCGTGACTCAGGAGATGCTGGACGCCATCGCGGCCGAATACGAGAAGGGCCGCATGCTGCTGATCGGCACGACGGACCTCGACTCCCGCCGCTCCGTGGTCTGGAACGTCACGGAGATCGCCGCCCTGCGGCGTCCGGGGGCCCTGGATCTCGTCCACAAGATCCTCATGGCATCCGCAGCGATCCCGGGCACCTTCCCGCCAGTCATGATCGACGTCGAGCTCGACGGAAAGCAATACGGCGAGATGCACGTCGACGGCGGCACGTCCAACCAGGTCTTCGTCTATCCGGCGGCATCAGACCTGGCGAAGCTCTCCCGGCAAAACCTCGCCGTGCGTAAACGCAGCCTCTACCTCATTCGCAACGCGCGACTGGATCCGGAGTGGGCGCAGGTCGACCGGCGCACGCTCCCGATCGCGCTGCGCGCGATCAACTGCCTGATCCAGTACCAGGGGATCGGAGACATCTATCGCCTCTATTCGATCGCGCACCGCGATCACGTCGACTTCAACCTCGCGTACATTCCGCCGACCTTCGATACGCCGCACACGAAGGACTTCGACACCGCCTACATGCGCGCTCTCTATGACCTCGCCTACACGTCGGCCGCCGAAGGGCACGAGTGGGCCAAACACCCCCCCGTCCTTCTGTCCGGCGAGGGGGAGGACGCGAAACTTCGGTCGCCGGCCGGCTCTCCCGCGCCCTGAAGGTCGGGAGAAGTCTTAGAGCTCGAGTCCCTGCGCACCGGCGGCCGCGGGTGTCGCCGCGGAGGAGCAGGTCGCGTGGAGGTTCACCATCTCCACGAAGAGCGCGAGGCGCTCGAGGAACGTCTCGACGACCTTCGTCCCGTCGCTCGACCGGCAGGTGAAGGATACGAGGCCCTTGTCCGCTTCGAGACGGAACCGCTGAAACGCGTCGGAATCGCGCGACACCTTTTCGAACGAGTCGAGCCAGACCGCGTCCACGGTGCCGGCGAGGCTGACGACGTGGCGCTGGAAGAGAGGTCCGAGAAGCTCCTGCCGCATGGCGTTGCGGTCGATCGTGACGTCGTACATTTTCTCGATGCCTTTCGAGGCCGAGAAAGAGCAAGGCCGGAGCCAAGTGTGCTAACTCTTTGCGCCGATGGAGGTTGTGCGAATTCGAAGGCGCCCGGCTGACGCAAATCGTCCGCGAATTGGACGAACCCTGTCACTTTCAGTCGGTTCGAGCCGTTTCGAGAGAGTCCCGGCTCGCGTGTCGCCGCGCACGAGCGCGTCCGGCGTCGGAGAGGAATCGCGCCGAGAAAAACCGATTGATCGTCACATCGTTCTCGCCAAGACTGTTCGCCGTGGTGACCGACGGCGCAGGGACGGCCGCCGCCGAGGCGAAGCCCGGAGGCTTCGTCTATTTCTCGGACCTGCTTTCCCGAACCGTCGTCGACTCGGATGGCGCCCCGATCGGAAGGCTCTGGGACCTCTCGATCCGCCTCCCCGAGGCGTACCCTCCCGTGTCGCAGCTGATCATCCGGCCTCCCGGCCAGGCGGACCTGCTGCTCGTCGCCGACGGCGGCCAGGTGCGCTCGTGGCTCGAGGACCCGATCGCGTTGTCGGCGCGCGTGCCGGAGCTGCGTCCGAGCCGGCGGCGCGACAAGACCGAGATCCTCCTGCGCGAGGCGCTGCTCGACAAGCAGGTCGTGGACGTGTCCGGCGCCAAGGTGGAGCGCGTCAACGATCTTCATTTCCTGATCGTGCGGGAAGGACAGCTGGTGCTCGCGCACATCGACGTCGGCCTGCGGGGCCTGGTCCGGAGGCTCGGGTGGCAGCGGGGCGTCGAGTCTCTGCTGCGCGCCGTGCGTCCGCGGGCCCGCTACCTGGCGGAGAAGGAGGGCCTCATCGGGTGGAAGTACGTCCTCCCGACGCTCGGCGATCCGGCGGGACTGCGCCTGGCGTTTTCCCAGGCGTCGATCGGACGGCTTCACCCGGCGGACCTGGCCGAGATCCTCGAGGAGCTGCCGGCCGGAGAGCGGCGGACCGTGTTCGACGCGCTCGAGTTTCACACGGCGGCTCGAGTCCTGCCCGAGGTGGATCCGAAGGTCCAGCAGGACCTGCTCCCGTCTGAGAGCGACCCCGAGCGCGCGGCCGATCTGCTCGAGAAGATGCCTCCCGACGCGGCCGCCGACGTGCTCGGCGAGCTGCCCGAGGCCGACGCGCGCGACCTGATCGATCGCATGCAACCGGACGACGCCCGCGCCGTGACCTCGCTGCTCCGACACGAAGAGGACACGGCGGGCGGCCTCATGACGACGGACCTCGTGACTTTTTCCGGGGACATGACGGTCGGCGATGCGTTCGCGCGCCTGCGCTCGATCGCTCCCGACGTCGAGTTCCTCTATCAGTTCTACGTCGTGGACGAGCGGCACCGGCTCGTCGGCATCATCAACATCCGGCGGCTGTTTCTCGGAAAGGAGACCGACTTCCTGAAGGACGTCATGGCGCCCTGGTCGATCTGCGTGCACCCGGAGGACTCGGCGTCGCACGTGGCGGAGGTGATCGAGAAGTACAACCAGGCCGCCGTTCCGGTCGTGGACGCCGACGGCGTCCTCGTCGGAACGATCACCGTCGACGACGTCCTCACCGAGGTCCTGCCGCTGGCATGGAAGAAAAAGCTGCGGCTCTGAGCCCGCGGCCCGCCGCCGGGAGGTGGGCCGGTTGGAAGACGGCCCTCCTTTTCCTGGGGGTGATCGGGCCGGGCATCATCACCGCCAACGTCGACAACGACGCCGGCGGCATCACGACGTACTCGCTGGCCGGCGCCCAGTTCGGCACGCGCTTCCTCTGGACCCTCGTTCCGATCACGATCGCGCTCATCGTCGTCCAGGAGATGGCCTCGCGGATGGGAGCCACGACCGGCAAGGGCCTCGCCGACCTGATCCGCGAGAACTTCGGCGTCAAGCTGACCTTCTACCTCATGCTCGCGCTGCTCGCGTCGAACTACGGAAACACCGTGTCGGAATTCGCGGGCGTGGCGGCGAGCATGGAGCTCTTCGGCGTCGCGAAATGGATCTCGGTTCCGCTGGTGGCGGTCGGGATCTGGTTTCTCGTCGTGCGGGGAACGTACCGCCTGGTCGAGCGCGTTTTCCTGGTGGCGTGCGTCTTCTACTTCGTTTATCCGGTTTCCGCGTTTCTCGCGCATCCGAACTGGCGAAGCGTCCTCCACGACACGATCGTCCCCTCCCGGATCTCCTACGACTCGGGATACATCGGCATGCTCGTGGGTCTCGTCGGGACGACGATCGCGCCGTGGATGCAGTTCTACCTGCAGTCGAGCGTCGTCGAGAAGGGAATTCGCAAGGATCGGTACTGGATCACGCGCTGGGACGTGATCGTCGGCTGCATCGTGACCGACATCGTCGCGTTCTTCATCATCGTGGCCTGCGCGGCCACGCTGCACGCCCACGGAATCGCGATCGAGAGCGCCGCCGACGCCGCCCGCTCGCTCGAGCCTCTGGCCGGCCGCTACGCCTCGGGGCTCTTCGCCTTCGGCCTCCTGAACGCATCCATCTTCTCGGCCGCCATCCTGCCGCTCTCGACCGTGTACTACGTCTGCGAGGCCTTCGGTTGGGAGGCCGGCGTCGACAAGAAGTTCGAAGAGGCTCGCGCCTTCTACGGCATCTACACGGCGATGATCGTCCTCGGCGCCGCGGTCGTGCTCTGGCCCCGCTTTCCCCTGATCCGCGTCATGTTCTGGTCCCAGGTCGCCAACGGCATCGCGCTGCCGCTGGTCCTCGTCTTCATGCTGCTGCTCGTCAACCGGAAGGACCTCATGGGCGATCAGGTCAACGGCCGCGCGTTCAACGCGGTCGCCTGGGTCACGACCGTGACCATGATCGCCCTGACGCTACTGCTCGTCGCGAACGGATTCGGGTTGAAGCTGGGGCGCGGCTAAGGCCACTGCTTGATGATGATGTGGCCGTCGACCGCTTCAGGTTTTCCGGAGGCGTCGAGGACCGTCTGCCAATAGGTATAAGTGTGGCCGATGATTGCGTAGTCTCCGACCGGACCGGAGAGGCAATAGGGCCCGACGCATGGAATACGGTAGTGAGCCGGTTTCGTCCCCGGAACCTGCTTGGACTTTGGGAACAACTGGGGGTCGTCGACATCGATGTAGAGCGTTCGCAGCGCGTCATCGTGTCCCGTCGTGTCGATGAGGGTCCAGTCGGCTGTGTCGCCCTTGTGCAAGTAGATCGGTTCCGGATGGAGGGCATCGGCGGGGGGCCCGACCGTGGCGGATTGATTGACGGTCAGCAATCGCGTCGAGCCGTTTTCACCCCGATGGGAGCGTCCGGGTCGGGCGAAGTGCCCGATCGCGATTCCCAGGATCAGCGCGACGAGGATCGGGATCCATTGAGGAGCGGGCTTGGTTTCGGTCGCCATGACTCCCTCCTTGCCTAACCACCGGCCGCTTTTTGCGGCGCGGCGACGATGGAACGAAATTCGGGCGTGTCGCGCAGTCCGGCGAACTCGGGCTGGCGGAGCAGGATCTCCGCGCAATAGCCGTGGTCGACGGCTTTCCGAAGAAGCGCCAGGGCATCGGCGTTGCGTCCGGCGAGCGCGGCAACGGTCGCGGCATCCGAGAATGCGACCGGGTCCCTGCCTCCGGCCACGGCGATCAGGCGGGCGGCGGGCGCAGACGCCTCGGCGGCGCGACCGAGCTTGGCGAGGCCGGTCGCGTAAGAGCCGAGGGCCTCGGTGTCGGCCGGGTCGAGCCGCAGCTTCTCCTGCGCCAGGGCGACCGAGCGCTCGTAGGCGTCCTGCGCCTTTTTGTTGGCGTTCGTACGCCGATAGGCGTCGCCGAGATTGCCCCACACCGCGGAGTTCTTCGGCGAGAGCCGAGCCGCGACTTCGAGATCCCGGAGAGCGTCCGCCTCGCGCCCCATCCAGAGCTCGGTGAGGCCGAGGTTGGCCGCGGCCTCGCCGTTTTGAGCGTCGAACGCGAGAGCCTTGCGATACGCCTCGAGCGCCGCGGGGAATCCGCAGCGCATGGATTCGGCGCCTCCAAGGTTGCTCTGTGCCCACGAGCTGTCCGGCGCGGTCTCGGCAGCGCGCCGGAACATCGAGACCGCTTCGGGATAGCGGCCGAGTTCGTAATAGTGGGCGGCGAGGCTGTTGAAAACGTTCCACGACGGCTGCAGCGCGATGGCGCGATGGAACGCCTCTTCGGCCGCGGCGCCGTCGCCCATCGCGGCGGATGCACGTCCGAGGCCGAGGAGCGCCTCGACGTCGGCGGGTCGGGCGGCGAGGGCGCGGCGGTATGCCTCGGCCGCTTCTTTCGGGTGTCCCGTCGCGCGCAGGCTGTCTCCCAGCGTCACGTCCACCTCGGGCAGCGCCGGATCGAGGGCGCGCGCCGCGTTGGCTGCCGAGATCGCCCTCGACGCCCAGACGAGGTCGCTCGTCAGCGCGAGCATCGCGAAGTTGGCGCGAGCCAGCGCGGACTGAACCAGGGCCGACTGAGGCTTTTCCTCGGCGAGAGACTGCAGGATTCTCAGCGCCTTCTCGGCATTCTCGCGGCGGTCGATGCGCTGGAGCAGCCCCACCGCCTCGAGGTAGCGCTGCTGCAGGGCCGGTGTGTCGAGGCCCGACGGCGTCGGCGTGCGGCGGGCGGCGGACTTCAGGTCGAGCATCTGGACGATGCTCGCGGCGATGCGGTCCTGCAGGTCGAAGAGCTCCTTGCCGTCGAGCGCGTCGGCGGCGATCTGCCTGCCGTTCGCGTCGATCAGGCGATACGTGATGCGGTAGGAGTCACTCTCCTTTTGGAGGGAGCCCTCGACGAGCGTGTTGGCGCCGAGGCGCCGCGCCACGCTCGGGAGGCTCGCGTCCCGGGTGTCGCCGGGACCGTCGGGCGCTCTCGGTGTCACGACCTGCAGTCCGTTGACGTTGGCGAGGCGCGCGCTGACCGTGTCGGCGAGCGCGACGCCCCACATCTCTCCCTCCACCGTGCTCGTGAGGTTGCGGAAGGGAAGGACGGCGAGATGGCGCACAGACGGCGCCGCGATCGGGCCGTGGATCGCCCGGGACCGAAACAGAAGAAAAGCCCCGGCGGCGATTGCAACGCCCAGCGCGGCGGCCGCGATCCGCCAGCGCCCGGACGATCGGGCGGCCGCCGCGACGCCGGATCCGGACATCCCGGCGAGCGCCGCCTCGAGCTCCAGGCGCGCGTCTCCCGCGTCGCGCAGCCGGCGCCCGGAGTCCTTCTCGAGACACAGGCGCATCAGCTCGCGCACTCGCTCGGGCGTGCGCGCGGGAAGCGCGGTCCAGTCGGGATCGAGATGCAGGATTGCTCCGATCGCGTCGGGAACCGTCTCGCCGGAGAAGGCGCGCTTGCCCGAGAGGGACTCGTAGAGGATGCAGCCGAAGGCCCAGATGTCCGTGCGGCGGTCGGTCTCTTTTCCGCGCGCCTGCTCGGGGCTCATGAACTCGGGAGTTCCGACGATCTCTCCCGGACGCGAGTCGGACATGACGAGAGTGGGAGAGCGCGACATCTCGCCGGCGAAGGGAAGCTCCATCGCCTTGGCGAGGCCGAAGTCGAGGACCTTGACCTTGCCCTCGGGCGTGATCTTGATGTTCGCGGGCTTCAGGTCGCGGTGGATGACGCCCTTCTCGTGCGCGACCTCGAGGGCCTCGGCGACCTGCGAAGCCATCCGGAGCGCATCGCCGACGGCGAGCGGTCCCGTGGAGAGCCGCTGGGCGAGCGTCTCGCCTTCGACCAGCTCCATGACGATGTAGCGCGTGGCCCCGTCTTCCTCGGCGCCATAGATTGCGGCGATCGTGGGGTGGTTGACGGCCGCGAGCATCCGCGCTTCCCGCTCGAACCGGGAGACGCGGCTCGGATCCCGGGCGAACTCCTCGGGCAGGACCTTGATGGCCACGGCGCGGCCGAGCTTGCGGTCCTGCGCGCGGTAAACCTCCCCCATGCCGCCGACGCCGAGGAGGTCGACGATTTCATAGCCGCCGAGGCGGGAGCCGGGCTGCAGGGTCATCGGGAGTCCCCGCGATTCTATTTCGATTCGTCCCCGAACAATAAGATGAGCACGTGAGAACCGCCCCGGCGCTCGGGCTCCTCCTGCTGTCCATGGCCGGACAGTCCGCGGCGGCGGACGGCTCTGGACGGCTGGCCTCCGTGATCGACCGATTCGACCACCTGCGGGTGGGAGACGCCGTCTCCCTGCAGGACCGGACCCTGTCGGCCGGGAACTTCACCGCGTCGCTCAAATCGGGGCGCGCGGCGCCGGTCCGCGCCGGCGATGAAGTCGTGGGCCTGTTCTTCGAAGGCGAGGGCTCGATCGAGTACACCTCGACCGATCCGGTCGAGGGGCCGGTGGTTCTCTTCGACACGCGGAAAGGCTCCTCGCTGAAGGCGGAGAAGACGGAGCGCGGAGTCGTCGTGCGCGACACCTTTCGGCATCTGCTGTGGATCGCCCAGGGGACGCCGGTTCCGGAGCTTTCCGGCGCCCCCGCGTCCCCGGTCTCGGACTCTTTCCGCAAGGAGCGCGAGAAGTTCGGGCGGATGCACGCCGCCCCGCTGTCCCACGACTTCGCGCTGCAGGAGCTCAATGCGCCATCCGCGCCGCTCGTCTGGGCGGAAATGGACGGCGGCAAGGAGGACCTCGTCTACGAGCTCGACCGCGTCGATCACCCGTCGGAGGGACTGCTGATGCTCCACCCGAGCGAGTCCCGCGACAACGAGCTGCGCAAGTTCCTCTGGCCGGTCGCTCTCTCGTTTCAGCCGATCGACCGGGACGCGCGGGATCCGCCGCCGCCCCGCTTTCTCCTGACCGCCGTGGATCTGGAGCTCTCGGCGACGGCGGGCAACGACGCCACCCTGACGGTCAACGAAACCTTCGTTCCGGTCGGGTCGCCGATCGCGGCCCTGCGCCTCGATCTCGTCGGCCTCTGGTACGCGCAGTCGGGGTCCAACCTCTCCACGCGGTCGGAGAGGATCCGATCGGTCACGGACGAATCCGGCCGCCGACTGGAGTTCGATCACCGCAACGACGAGGTCGTCGTCGCGCTCGCCGACGGCGCCCCGGCGAATCGGCCGCTGCGCCTGCGCTTCGAGATCGAGGGCGATTTCCTGATCCGCCCCGGGGGCGACAACTACTGGGAGCTCGGCGTCTCGTCGTGGTTTCCTCAGCCGTACCTCTCCGAGCAGGCGTACACCTTCCACGCGGCCGTCAGCGTGCCGCCCCCGTTCATCCCGTTCGCGTCGGGCGCCACGATCCATCGAAGCTCCGAGAACGGACGCAACGTCCTCGAGACGCGAATCGACCGTCCGGTTCAGAGCGCCGTCGTGATCGCCGGGAAGTACGAGATCCACGAGGAGATCCGCGACGGGCTCACGATCCGCGTCGCGACCTACGCGCTCGAGAACGAGAGCGCCATGAAGCAGCTCACCCACGTGGCCGCCGAAGCGATCGCGTTTTACCGAGGGTTCCTGGGCCCGTTCCCGTTCGACCAGTTCGACATCATCGAGATCAACGACGTGGGCTTCGGTCAGGCGCCGCCGGGGATCCTGTTCATCACGCAGGAAGCGTTCGATCCGCGCATCGGCGACATGACCCAGCTGTCGGCGCGGGGCATCGCCCGGACCTTCACGCACGAGATCGCGCACCAGTACTGGGGGATCGCGGTGCGGATCCCGGGGTATTCGGAGCAGTGGATGGCGGAGTCGTTCGCGGAATACTGCGCCGCCCTCTTCCTCAGGATGCGCCGCGGCGAGGCGATGTATGGGGCGCTCGAGAGCACGTGGAAGCGCGAGGCGGCGTTCGCCGCGGACGCGGCTCCGATTCCGATGGCGAGCCGCGTCTACGTCGCCAATGACGCGATCCGCCGCTCGGAGATCCGCCGGGGGCTCCTCTACGCGAAGGGCCCCCTCGTGCTCGATGCGCTTCGGCGGGAGCTCGGCGACCAGGGCTTCCTCGACTTCCTGAGGGCCTATCAGGAGACTCGTGCCTGGAAGTTCGGATCGACGAGGAGTCTCGCCGAGCTCCTGCAGGAGCGCACGAAGAAGGACTTCATGCCTTTTTTCGAACGGTACTACTGGGGGATGGAGATGCCGAAATGAACGCCCGCGGAACGCTCTCGATCGGACGCGAGGGCCAGTGAAGTAAACCGCGTCACGCCGCCGCTCGTCTCCCGAGTGGAGGTGACACATGAGATTCGAACGCATCGGTGGTGGGGTCGCGACGCTGGCCCTCGCGGCACTCCTCTCGATCCCGTCCGCGGCGCAGGCCGCCGGCCGGATCAAGAAGCGGGCCGGGAATCAGCAGGACCGCATCGCGCAGGGCGTGAAGAGCGGCCAGCTCACGGCGGGCGAAACGGCTCATCTGGAGCGCAAGGAGACTCGCCTGAACTCGGAGGTGCGCGACATGCGCCGGGTCGACGGCGGGAAGCTCACGCCGCAGGACAAGGCCGTCGTCAATCAGCAGCAGAACCGGCTTTCGACCGGGATCTACTCGCAGAAGCACGACGGCCAGGCTCAGGGCCAGGGGGCCGGTGAGGTCGCCCAGCGCAAGGAGAACCAGCAGGATCGGATTGCCCAGGGCGTTCAGAGCGGCCAGCTGACCGCGCGCGAGACGGCCCATCTGGAGACCAGGGAGTCGGCGGTGAACCAGGAAACGCGCGACATGCGCGCCCTCGATGGCGGCAGGCTGACGTCCAAAGACAAAGCCGCGGTGAACCAGCAGCAGAACCAGATCTCGAGGGACATCTACGGCCAGAAGCACGACGCGGAGGATCAGGCTCCGCAGTAGAGACCGGCGACGAAGGGATCGGATGAGCGGGGCGTTCGCGAGAGCGCCCCGCTTTTTCTCGCCGCCTCGAGAATGGCCGGATCCGTTTCCTCGGTCTATCCTCCCCATGCGATCCCTCGCGTCGCGAGACGCGCCGCAAGCGCGGGAGTTCGCGGCCCGAAGCCGCCGATGAGCACCGAGAGAGAGAATGAGAAAGCTCCCGGGCGCGGGAAGCTTCCCGATCCCGGGCGGCGGGTGCACTTCGGCGTTCTGGCCGGCGTCGCCCTGGAGGCGCTCGCCAAGAACAAGCTTCGGTCCGGCCTGACCGCCCTCGGCATCACGATCGGGGTGGCGTGCGTCGTCGCGATGCAAGGCATCGGGGGCGGCTCTCGCGCCTCGGTCGAGAGCGCCGTCTCGGCTCTCGGGTCGAACTTCCTCGTGGTCTATCCGGGCACAGCAACGCAGAGCGGTGCGAGGATCTTCACGGGCCAGCAGACTCTCACGGAAGACGATGTCGCGGCCGTTCGGGAGGAGTGCCCTTCCGTGGCCTACGTCAGCGCCGTCTCTCGAACCGGCGCCCAGGTCGTGCGCGGAGACGTGAACTGGGGAACCACCATCCTCGGGGTCGAGGCCGACTTCCCCTGCATCCGTTCCTGGGACGTCGAGCGCGGCGCCTTCCTCGACGAACGGGATGTCCGATCCGTCGCCCGGGTCTGCGTGCTCGGCACCACCGTCGCGGACGCGCTCTTCGGAGACGAGAACCCGGTCGGCGGAATGGTGCGGATCAAGAACGTCCCCTTTCGCGTCGCGGGCGTTCTGAGCACCAAGGGCAGCAGCCTGACGGGCCAGGACCAGGATGACGTGGTCCTCGTCCCGTACACGACCGTCATGCGGCTGTTGAAGGGTGTGAGCAAGATCGACTTCTTCCTCGCGTCCGCCGCCTCTCCGGACGTGGTCGACGCGGCCGAAGCAGAGATCGAGGGCCTCCTGCGCCAGCGGCATCGCCTCCGTCCTGGACAGGATTCGGACTTCCTCATCCGATCTCAGAGCGAGGTCTGGGCAATGGCCGACGAGGCCTCCTCGACTCTTTCGTTTCTGCTGGGCTCGATCGCGTCGATCTCCCTGCTCGTGGGGAGCATCGGCATCGTCAACATCATGCTCGTGTCCGTGACCCAGCGGACGCACGAGATCGGCCTTCGGCTCGCGATCGGAGCGAGAAAGCGCGACATCCTCGCGCAGTTTCTGGTCGAGGCGCTCGCACTGTCGCTCTCCGGCGGACTCGCGGGCATCGTCGTCGGCATCGCGGCCACCAGGATTCTGGCCTGGAGAGGCGATTGGCCCGTCGTGGTCTCGCTCGCGGGAGTTGCGTTGGCGTTCGCGCTCTCGGCGGCGATGGGCGTGATCGCCGGTTTCTACCCGGCCTGGAAGGCGTCCCGTCTGCGCCCGATCGAGGCGTTGCGCGCCTGACCGCCGCCGGGTGCGATTCCGATCACCACGCGGGAGGCCGACTCATTGAATCTCGCAATCCTTGCGCCTACCATTGCCGTTGCCTCCACGCGAGAGTGGCGGAACTGGCAGACGCGCGGGACTTAGGATCCCGTGGGGAAACCCTTGAGGGTTCGAGTCCCTCCTCTCGCAATAAACCGTCGCCTCCGCTCGCTCGGGATCTGCGCGCCCTACGGGCGCGCACCAGCCGGCGGCTCGCGCAAAGGCGCTCGACCGCCGGCCTGATCCCTGCGCTCGCTCCGGCTCCCGCGGCGTGAGCCTCCACCTTCGCTTCGCTCAGGTGACTTCTCACGCCGCGAGCTTCAGCGACGGTGCCGCGAGCCGAGTCTTACTCCCTCGCCCCCGAAGGGGGGAGAGGGTCGGGGTGAGGGGGGCAAGTTGTTGGGACGCCGTCGCTTGAAAGGTCGCTCCGAGGCCTCGAAGGCAACGGCCGTCACCGGTTGGCACGCAGCTGGCATGGTGTAATCCGCGCGTGCTGCCTCTGTTGCTCGTCGCGCTGCAAACGTCCGCCGCCGCAAAGGCGCCGGTCGATTCGCGCATTTTTTCGAATGTGTCGGCCGGGCAGCCCGCGACGATGCTCGTCGTTCTCCGGGAGCAGGCGGACCTTTCGAAGGCGGCCGCCATCTCCGATCGAACCGCGCGGCGGCGCTTCGTATACGAAACCCTGCTCGCTCGCGCCCAGGCGGATCAGGCTCCGCTCCGGCGCCGCCTGGACGCGTTGGGAGTCCGGTACCGCCCGCACTTTCTGGTGAAC
This sequence comes from uncultured Acidobacteriota bacterium, assembly GCA_963736455.1. Taxonomy (GTDB): domain Bacteria; phylum Acidobacteriota; class Thermoanaerobaculia; order UBA5066; family Gp7-AA6; genus DAHUXD01. Next base: position 1,387,317 of record CAVTON010000001.1, on the reverse strand, counting down.
ATGCTGGAGGTCGAGGGCAACGCTTCCGTGGCCGCGGAGCTCTCGGCGCGCGGCGACGTCGCCGCGATCGCCGCCAACCGCGGCGCGGCGCTCTCGCGACCGCTCCCGTGGGAGCCGCGCTTCGTTCCGAGGCTTTCGTTCACCGACCTCGACGAGCCGAACATCGTGAAGGTCCGCGCGCCCGATCTCTGGAGCCGCGGATTCCGCGGCCAGGGGATCGTGATCGGCGTCGCGGACACCGGCTTCGAGTGGGACCACCCGGCCCTTCGCGGCCGCTATCGCGGCACGGACGGCGCGCACGACTATGCGTGGCATGACGCCATTCACGATCCCGCTCCCGGAAATCCCTGCGGAGCGGATGCTCCGGCGCCCTGCGACGACGACGGCCATGGCACCGGCACGGCCGGTCTTGCCGTGGGCGATGCGGGTCCCGGCAACCGCATCGGCATGGCTCCCGGGGCGACGCTCATCGGCTGCCGCAACATGGACCGGGGCACTGGCACGCCGGCCCGCTACACCGAATGCTTCGAGTGGCTGCTCGCGCCGACCGATTCGTCCGGCAACAACCCGCGGCCCGATCTCGGCGCCGACGTGATCAACGATTCCTGGTCCTGTCCCGAGAGCGAGGGCTGCACCGACCCGAACGTGCTCGAGGCCGTCGTCGAGAACGTCCGGGCGGCCGGAGTGGCCGTCGTCTTCGCGGCGGGCAACGAGGGCACCGAGCCTGCCGGCATGCCGGCGTGCTTCACCGTGGACGAGCCGCCGGCGATCTACTCCGCCGCCATCTCCGTCGGCGCCACCTGGCTCGACGACACGATCGCGTCCTTCTCGAGCGTGGGACCGGTGGCTCTCGACGGATCGAACCGGCTGAAACCCGATCTCACGGCTCCGGGAGTCGGCCTCCGAACCGCGGCGCTGTCCGCGGGCTATGCCGATTCCTTCACCGGCACGTCCGCCGCGTCGCCGGAGGTCGCGGGCGCGGTGGCGCTGCTCTGGTCCGCGGTTCCCGGCCTGGCCGGCGACGTGGATCGCACCGAGCTGGCGCTCGAGGCGGGAGCCGTTCCGCGGACCGCGCCGGGGATCACCTGCGGCGGATTCTCCGGCGACCAGGTGCCCAATCCGGTATACGGCTGGGGCCGCCTCGACGTCGAAGCGGCCTACGAGCGCATCATCAACGATCGCGTCGAGCCCGTCGTGCGCGGCCACGATCCGGAGACGCGCGTCGTCCCGACCCGCCCCTGAGGTCGCAGAAAACCTCGGTCCAGCGCCCCGCGTCTGCCGGGGCCGAGCGCCGCGTTATAGGATCTCCCGCCTCATGGTGGTTCTTGCCGCACGGGACGAATCCTCCACCCGCACGATCCTCGAGATCGAGGTGCCGGCCGAAGACGTCCGGAAGGCGCTCGACACCGTCACGCGCTCGTACACGAAGCGTGCCGCGATACCCGGCTTCCGAAAAGGAAAGGCGCCCGAGTCCGTCATCGCGAAGCGGTTCGCCGACGAGATCAAGGGCGACGTCCTCGAAGCCGTCGTGCCCGACGCCGTCGCCGAGGCCATCGAGGAGCGCAAGCTCTCGATCCTCGGACGCCCCCGGATCGAAGACCTGAAATGGGAGCCGCCCGGACCGATCCGTTTCGCCGCCCGCCTGGATCTCAAGCCCGCCGTCGATCCGGGAGAGTACCGGGGCGTCGTCGTCGAGGACGTCTACATCGAGCCGACGGACGACGAGGTCGACCGCGTCGTCGATCGCATCCGCGAGGCGCACGCCGAGTTCCATCCCGTCGAGGGACGCGCCGCCGCGCCCGGCGACTTCGCGGTCGCCGACATCGCGGGCTCGTTCGTCGAGATCCTCGCGCCCGGCCAGAACCCACGGACGTTCCGGGACGAAAAGCTCACGCTCGAAGTCGGCCACGCCGACTCGATGCCCGAGATCAACGAAGCGCTGCGCGGGGCGGCGCCGGGCGAGACGCGGCGCTTCCGCAAGACGTTTCCCGACGACTTCCCGAACGACGAGTTCAAGGGAAAGGTCGTCGACTACGAAGTGACCCTCGCGGCCCTGAAGGAGAAGAAGCTTCCCGCCGTCGACGACGAGTTCGCCCGCGCCGTCTCCGAGGGAGACACGGTCTCGACGCTTCGCGAGAAGGTGCGCGGCCGGCTTCGCCACGACAAGGAGGTCGAGCGCCGCCGCCGCTTCCGCCGCGCCATCCTCGAGAAGCTCGTCGCGAAGGCCGACGTCCCGGCGCCCGAGATCCTCGTCGAGTCGGAAACGACGGCGGCGCTGCGCGACTATGCCCGGTACATCGCCCAGAGCGGCGCCGATCCCGAGAAGGAGGACTGGGAGAAGCTCCGGACGGAGGCGCAGCCGGGAGCCGAGAAGCGCGTCCGCGAGTACCTCCTCCTCGACGCCATTGCCGAACGCGAGGGCATCCAGGTTTCGGACACCGAGCTCGAGGCGGAGTTCAAGCGCGCGGCCGCCGAGCGCGGCGTCGAGCCCGCGGCCCTGCGCGAGCAGATGGCTCGGGCGGGCGGCATCGATGCGCTGCGCGACGAGATGCGCCTGGCGAAGGCCGTGGACCTCTTGATTGCGAGCGCCAAGGTGCTACCCTCGGGAATGCCGGTGTCGGTGAAAGCGAACGATTAGTCAAGTGAGTTCTCGGATGGACGACGACGGGGAGGGAGGCGGCATGGTTCTGGTTCCAATGGTCATCGAGCAGACGAGCCGGGGGGAGCGCGCGTACGACATCTACTCGCGGCTCCTGAAGGACAACATCATCTTCCTCGGCCAGCCGGTCGACGACACGATCGCCAACCTGATCATCGCCCAGATGCTCTTCCTCGAGTCCGAGAACGCCGAGAAGGACATCGCCTTCTACATCAACTCGCCGGGCGGCTCGATTACGGCGGGCCTCGCGATCTACGACACGATGCAGTACGTCAAGAACGACGTCACGACGATCTGCGTGGGCCAGGCCGCCTCGATGGCGGCCGTCCTGATGGCGGCCGGCGCGCCCGGAAAGCGCTATTCGCTGCCGAACGCCCGTTTCCTGATCCACCAGCCGCTCGCCTACGGCATGCAGGGCCAGGCGACCGACATCGAGATCCACGCCCGCGACCTCGTGCGCCTGAAGGAAAGACTCAACCAGATCATGGCCCACCACACGGGCCAGCCGCTCGAGAAGATCTCCAAGGATACGGACCGCGATTTCATCCTCGAGGCCGAGGACGCGAAGGCATACGGTTTGGTGGATTCGATCTACCACCGCCGCGACGACCTCGCGCTGAAAGCGGCGGGCTAGAAGGGCCCCGGGCCGGACAGGGGGATTGCCGGCGGCGCGATCGTCTTAAGAATCCTGCCGTCCGCCCTCTGCGTACTGCAGTCTGTGATGGCGGAATACCCTGATCCCGCAGGCGTTAAATGCAATGGGTGTGTTAGATTCGCACACGCAAGGATTGACGGGGAGGGATGGGCGATCCTAGAATTCACTCATCCCTCCGGAGGCTGAATGTCGAAGAAAACCGGGAACGGTGACGTCCTTCGCTGCTCGTTCTGCAACAAGAGCCAGCGCGACGTCAAGAAGCTCATCGCGGGGCCCACGGTCTACATCTGCGATGAGTGTGTCGACATCTGCCTCGACATCATCGCCGAAGACCGCGTCCTCGAAACCCAGGCTCCGGAGACCAAGCTTCCCAAGCCCAAAGAGATCAAGGATTTCCTCGACGGTTACGTGATCGGCCAGGACCAGGCCAAGAAGAAGCTGGCCGTCGCGGTCTACAACCACTACAAGCGGATCGACTACCTCGAGAAGAACCGCAAGCTCGACGTCGAGCTGCAGAAGTCCAACATCCTCCTGATCGGGCCGACCGGGACCGGCAAGACGCTTCTCGCGCAGACCCTCGCCAAGCTCCTCTCGGTGCCGTTCACGATCGTGGACGCCACGACCCTGACGGAGGCCGGATACGTCGGCGAGGACGTCGAGAACATCATCCTGAAGCTCTACCAGGCCGCCGGCAACGACAAGGAGAAGACCGAGCGCGGAATCGTCTACATCGACGAGGTGGACAAGATCGCCCGGAAGGGCGAGAACCCGTCGATCACGCGCGACGTCTCGGGCGAGGGCGTCCAGCAGGCGCTTCTGAAGATCCTCGAGGGCACGGTCGCCAACGTCCCGCCGCAGGGCGGCCGCAAGCACCCGCACCAGGAGTTCATCCAGATCGACACGACGAACATCCTGTTTCTCTGCGGCGGCGCGTTCGTGGGGCTCGAGGAGATCATCAATCGCCGGATGACCGAGAAGACCATGGGCTTCGGCGCGAAGATCGTGACCAAGAAGGAGAAGCGGTCGAGCGTTCTCCTCGAGAAGGTCCATCCCGAAGACCTGATCAAGTTCGGCATGATCCCGGAGTTCGTGGGGCGTCTGCCGGTCGTGGCCACCCTCTCGGAGCTCGATCAGGCCGCCCTCGTCGAGATCCTTCGCGAGCCGAAGAACTCCCTCGTCAAGCAGTATCAGACGATGCTGGAGTTCGAGAACGTCCAGCTGCGTTTCACCGACGACGCCATCGAGGCGATCGCCGAGGAGGCGCTCGCCCGCAACGTCGGGGCGCGGGGACTGAAGATCATCATCGAAGACCTGATGCTCGACGTCATGTACCAGATCCCGTCGGACGACGACATCGAGGAGTGCGTCATCACGCGCGACGTCGTCAAGCACCACACCAACCCGATCACGATCCTTCGCAAGGCAGGGTAAAGCCGAACTTCGAAATTCGGATTCCGGAATTCGGATTTCGGGTTACCCTCATGGTGGCAGAACCAGATGAAAGTCGATAACGCCGGGCGCGGGCTGGAAAGCCTTCCGCTCGTCCCTTTGCGGGACATGGTGGTGTTCCCGCACATGATGCAGCCCTTCGTCGTGGGCCGCGAGTCCTCCATTCGCGCCCTCGAGGCGGCGCTGGCGACCCCCGTCAAGCGCCTCTTCCTCGCGGCGCAGAAGGACCCCCAGCTCGACGAGCCGAAACCCGAAGATATCTACGAGGTCGGCGTCGTCGCGACGGTCGCCCAGTCCCTGAAGCTGCCGAACGGTCACATCAAGGTGATGGTCGAGGGCGTGCGCCGCGGCCGCATCATGGCGTTCGAGCGCCGGCCCGACCACCTGTCGGTCGCCGTCGAGGTGCTTCCGATCCGGCCTTCGGACGTGGACAGCCTCCGCGACTACATGGGGAAGGTCCTCTCGCTCTTCGAGCAGTACGCGAAGCTCTCGCACCACCTGGCGTTCGAAGGACTGGCGGCGTCGCTGAAGATCGACGATCCGGAGCGTTTCGCCGACACGCTGTCGGCGCACCTGTCCGTGGCTACCGCCGAGAAGCAGACGCTCCTCGAAGCCGAGTCTCCCTACGAGCGTCTCCAGAAGCTCCAGGACCTGCTGGAGGTCGAGATCGACAAGGTCAACATCGACCGCCGGATCAACAACAAGGTCAAGAAGCAGATGGAGAAGGCCCAGAAGGAGTACTACCTCAACGAGAAGATCAAGGCCATCCACCAGGAGCTCGGGCGCAAGGACGACCGGACCGACGAGGTCGAGGACCTGCGCAAGAAAATCGAAACGGCCGGGATGCCGAAGGAAGTCAAGGAGAAGGCCGACCAGGAGCTGCGCCGCCTCGAGGCGATGCCGCCGGTTTCGGCCGAGGCCACGGTCTCGCGCAATTACATCGAGTGGCTCGTCGGCGTTCCCTGGAAGAAGGCGTCGCGCGAGTCCAAAGACCTCTCGCGGGCCGAGAAGATCCTGAACGAGGACCACTTCGGGCTCGAGAAGGTCAAGGAGCGGATCCTCGAGTTTCTCGCCGTGCGCCAGCTCGTCCAGAAGACGAAGGGCTCGATCATCTGCTTCGTCGGCCCTCCGGGCGTCGGCAAGACATCGCTCGCGAAGTCGATCGCGCGGTCGCTGAATCGCCAGTTCGTGCGCCTCTCCCTCGGCGGCGTCCGCGACGAGGCCGAGATCCGGGGTCACCGCCGCACGTACATCGGCGCCTTCCCGGGCCAGATCATCCAGATGATGAAGAAGGCCGGGACGGTCAATCCCGTGTTCCTCCTCGACGAGGTCGACAAGATGTCCTCCGACTTCCGGGGCGACCCGGCGTCGGCGCTGCTCGAGGTCCTCGACCCGGAGCAGAACCACTCCTTCGTGGACCACTACCTCGACGTCGAGTTCGACCTCTCGAAGGTCATGTTCATCGCCACCGCGAACGTCGCGGACCCGATCCCGGCCGCCCTCAAGGATCGGATGGAGCTCATTCCGCTCTCGGGCTATACGCCGAACGAGAAGGTCGCCATCGCCCGCCAGTTCCTCGTGCCGAAGCAGCGCGAGGCCAACGGGCTGAAGATCGAGCAGATCGAGATCGCCGACGACGCCGTCCTCGGCATCATCGAGCACTACACCCGCGAGGCGGGGGTGCGCAATCTCGAGCGCGAGATCGGCGGAGTCTGCCGCAAGGTCGCGCGCCGGATCGTCCAGAAGAAGGCCGAGACGCCCATCCGCGTCATGTCCGAGAACCTGAGGGAGTTCCTGGGCAAGCCGCGGTTCCGCAAGCGGCTCAAAGGCGAGGTTTCCGAGGTCGGCATCGCGACGGGTCTCGCGTGGACCGAGGCCGGCGGCGAGATCCTCATGACCGAGACGAGCCTGCTCAAGGGCAAGGGGAACCTGACGATCACCGGCTCGCTCGGCGAGGTCATGCAGGAGTCCGCGCGCGCCGCCGTGTCCTACGTGCGCAGCCGCGCCGAGATGTACGACGCCGATCCCAACTTCCACGAGAAGTTCGACATTCACATCCACGTGCCCGAAGGAGCGATCCCGAAGGACGGCCCGTCCGCCGGAATCACCATGGCGGTCTCGCTCTTTTCGGCGGTGACGAAGATCCCGGTCCTGAAGGACGTCGCCATGACGGGCGAGATCACGCTGCGCGGCAAGGTCCTGCCCGTCGGAGGGATCAAGGACAAGATCCTGGCGGCCTACCGCGCGGGGATCCGCACCATCATCCTCTCGGCCGAAAACGACAAGGATTTGGACGATCTGCCCGACGAGATCCGCAGCGAGATGGAGTTCCACCTCGTCAGCACCATGGACGAGGTGATCAAGATCGCCATGGAAGGCCCGCGGCCGGCCCCCGCCGCGACCGTCGTCTCGGACGGCAAGCCCGCCGAGGGGGGCGTGGTCGCGAACTGACGGGGCGGCGTCCGCGGCCTCCGGGTGTTGAAAAAATAGGATAGTCTGAAGTCGAGAGTCTCCCGGCTCTGCTCCGGCTACCCGACCCCATCCGCGAGCCTCCCGTCGGCTTCCGCCGACGGATCACTCAGTAAGAGGATCAAACACATGGCCAGACGAAAAGGACCGAGCGACTCCGACGTCGAGACCCTCGAGGCTCCGCCGGAGGGACTCCCGGACACGACGGGGGAAGAAGCCGCCGTCGACGTGGAGCATGGCGACACCCTCGACATCCGCGCGCTTCACGACATCAAGATCCCGCAGCTCCTGAAGATCGCCCGCGACCTCGAGGTCGAGAACGCCACCGGAATGCGCAAGCAGGATCTGATCTTCAAGATCCTCCAGGCGCAGACGGAGAAGAAGGGCCTCATCTTCTCGGAGGGCGTCCTCGAGTGCCTGCCCGACGGGTTCGGCTTCCTGCGCGCCCCCGAGTACAACTACCTGCCCGGCCCGGACGACATCTACGTCTCGCCCTCGCAGATCCGGAAGTTCGACCTGCGCACGGGCGACACGGTTTCGGGGCAGATCCGTCCGCCGAAGGAAGGCGAGCGGTACTTCGCCCTGATCAAGGTCGAGGCCGTCAACTTCGAGCACCCGGACGTCGCGCGCGAGAAGATCTTCTTCGACAACCTGACGCCGCTCTATCCGCAGGACCGCATCCGCCTCGAGACGCCGAACATGACCTCCCGCGTGCTCGACCTGGTCTCGCCCGTCGGCAAGGGGCAGCGCGGCCTGATCGTCGCGGCGCCGCGCACCGGCAAGACGATGGTCCTGCAGTCTCTCGCGAACTCGATCTCGACGAACCACCCGGAGGTCACGCTCATCGTGCTGCTGATCGACGAGCGGCCCGAGGAAGTCACCGACATGCAGCGCTCGGTCAAGGGCGAGGTCATCTCCTCCACCTTCGACGAGCCGGCCGCGCGGCACGTCCAGGTGGCGGAGATGGTCATCGAGAAGGCCAAGCGCCTCGTCGAGCACAAGCGGGACGTCGTGATCCTGCTCGACTCGATCACGCGCCTCGCCCGCGCCTACAACGCGATCGTCCCGCCGTCGGGCAAGGTCCTGTCGGGCGGCGTCGACTCGAACGCCCTGCAGCGGCCGAAGCGCTTCTTCGGCGCCGCGCGCAACGTCGAGGAGGGCGGGTCGCTGACGATCATGGCGACGGCCCTGATCGACACGGGCTCGCGCATGGACGACGTCATCTTCGAGGAGTTCAAGGGCACGGGCAACATGGAGGTCCATCTCGACCGCAAGCTCGTGGACAAGCGCGTCTTCCCGGCGATCGACATCAACAAGTCCGGCACGCGCAAGGAAGAGCTCCTCATGGACAAGCAGGAGCTCAACCGCGTCTGGGTGCTGCGCAAGGTTTTGAACCCGCTCTCGACCGTCGAGGCGATGGAGCTTCTGACCGAGAAGCTCGAGAAGACCAAGACGAATGGAGAGTTCCTGAACCTGATGAGCCAGGGATGATGCGGCTGTCATCGCGAGGCCGTGGCCGATGGACCTCTTTCGTCGCCGCACCGAGACTTCAAAGGGATCCCTCGCTTCGCTCGGGATGACAAGACCGCTTGGCTCGGGATGACGCCGCTCCCCTCGGGATGACACGACCGCTTCGCATTTCCGTCGTCGATTTTCTGAACGCCCGGCCCCTGACCTGGGGCCTTCTTCACGACGCTCCGCCCGGCGTCGAAGTCTCGCGCGACGTTCCCTCGGTCTGCGCCGCGAAGCTCGCGTCCGGAGAGGCCGACGTCGGACTGATTCCGTCGATCGAGTACCAGCGCATCCCGGGCCTCCGGGTCGTCCCGGCGCTCGGCATCGCCGCCTCGTCGGAGGTCCGCTCGGTCCTGCTGGTCTCGGACGTGTCGAGGGAGCGGATCCGATCCGTCGCGCTCGATCCCGCCTCGCGGACCTCGGCCGCGTTGACGCGAATCCTGCTGCGGCGCGTCTATGGCCTGTCGCCCGACTACCGCGAAGGAACCGGCGCCGGGGCGGACGCCCGCCTCATCATCGGCGATCCGGCGCTCAAGACCCGCCTGAACGGCCACGTCGTCCTCGATCTCGCTTCGGAGTGGCGGGCGTTCTCGGGCCACCCGTTCGTCTTCGCGTTCTGGGCCGTGCGGGAGGATCGCGCCTCGGCCGAGATCGGGGCTCTCCTGATGCGCTCGTACGCCGCGGGCCTCGCGGGCTTTGCCGAAATGGTGCGGCGCGAGGCCGCGTCTTCGGGCCTCTCGGAGGCGGTCGTCGAGGACTACCTGCGCCACGCGCTCCACTTCGAGCTCGACTCCGGTGATCTCGAGGGACTGCGTCTCTTTTATCGCCTCGCGGCCGAAGAGGGGTTGATCCCGCCGGCCCGGCCGCTCGTCTTCACGCCGCGGCCGTGAGTCCCGCGGGCGCGGAGGCCCGGATCGAGCGCTGGCTCGCCGCACGTGCCGGAGCCCTCGCGGCCGCGCTCGTCGCCCTCGGAGCCGCGGCCCGCCTCCGTTCGGCCTCGAGCCCGTTCCTCGCCCCGGACGAGGCCCTTCACCTGAAGATCGCCTCCGGCGCCGGCGTCGCCGAGGTCTACCGGCAGTCGCTCTACAACGCGCATCCGCCCCTGTTCGTCCTTCTCCTTCACTTCTGGAAGGGCGTGGCGCATTCGGACTGGACGCTGCGCCTTCTGCCCGTGACTCTCGGGTCGCTGTTTCTCTGGGCGGCGTGGGCCTGGACGAAGCGCCTGCTGGGGGAGAGCGCCGGCCTGCTCGCGCTCGCCTTTCTGGCGCTGCTTCCGTCGGTCGTAATGGTCTCGGCGGAGCTGCGCGGGTACGCCCTCCTGCTCTGCTGCGTCGCCGCCGCGCTGGCTTGCCTCGAGAAGGCGCTCGACGAAGAGTCGCCCGCCGGAATGCTCGCCTTCGGGGCGCTCGGGATCCTGGCGCTCTCCAGCCACTATGCGGCGTTTCGCTTCGTCGCGGCGGCCTTCGTCTACTCGGCGACGCGGATCGCGGCGGGGCCGCGCTCGGGCCGCCTCGTCGCCGCCTGGGCGGGCGCGTTCGCCGCGCTCGCCGCCGCCGCCGCGTTTCTGGCGGCGACGCACGTTTCGCGGCTGCTCGGCGGCCCGCTCGAGTCGGAGGTTCGTTCGACCTGGCTCGCCGAGGACTACTATCGCCGGGGCGACGGGCATCCGTTCGCCTTCGTCGGGCGCCAGACGATCTCGCTCTTCCATTACTTTTTCTCCTCGACGCTCGCCGGAGCGATCGGACTCGCTCTCTTTCTCGCCGGCGTGGCGCTGCTGGCGCGCATGCGCCGCCCGTCGAGCGGGCTGCTCTTTCTTCCCGTGGCGCTCGGCGCGGCGGGCGGCCTGCTCTCGGTCTATCCGTATGGAGGCACCCGTCACTCGATCGACCTCGTCCTCTTCGTCGCCGCGGGGGCGGGCGTGGCCCTTTCGCGGCTGACCGGCGAGCGCCGCTGGGTCGTCGTGATCGTCGCCGCGTTTCTCGCGCCCGCCGCATTTCTCGCCGTGCGCTGAGCTCATGCCGGCGGGGCTTGTTGGTCCTTTCGCGGCGGCTCATAATGATTTCATCGAACACGGAGAAGCCGGAGCGGTCATCGGCTCGAGCGAGGAGCGCTACCGCGACCTCGTCGAGAACTCGAACGAGCTGATCTGGTCGGCCGACGCATTCGGCCGCTGGACGTTCGTCAATGGCGCGGCCCGCCGGATCTACGGCTGCGCGCCGGAGGAGATGATCGGCCGGCCGATGACCGACTGGATGACCCCGGGCGGGGCGGCGGGGGATCTCCGGGCGCTCGAGAGAATCCTCGAGGGCGAACGCTACGTGCAGCACGAGACGCGCCATCGCCGCAAGGACGGAACGCTCGTGACCCTCTCCTTCAAGACGGCGGCGGTCCGCGACGCCCGCGGAAACCTGCTGGGAACGACCGGGATCGCCTCGGACGTCACCGGCCTGCTCGAGGTCGAGGAGGCGCGCCGGACCTCGGAGGCGCGATTCCGGCACCACTTCGAGCGCAGCCCGGCCGGCGTCTATCGCACGACCCGCGACGGCCGGATCCTCGATTGCAACGCGGCGTTTGCCCGGCTGCTCGGCTTCGCCTCGCGGGAAGACGCCCGCGGGCGCAACCTGCGCGAGCTCCACTCCGAACCGGCGGTCCGCGACGCGTTCGTCGCGCGCCTGGACGAGCCCGGAGCCCGCGCCGATTCGGAGGTCTGCCTGCAACGCCTCGACGGGGGCTCGGTCTGGGTGATCGAAAGCGCGAGCCGGATCGAGGAAGGCCGGCCGCCGGAGACCGTCATCGAAGGGACGCTGATCGACGTGACGGATCGGCGGCGGGCGGCCGATGCCCTGCGCGAGAGCGAGGAATACTTCCGGTCGCTCATCGACAACGCCGCCGACGTCATCATGATCGTGGACAGCGACGGGCGGATCCGGTACGGAAGCCCCTCGCTCGAGCGCCTGCTCGGCTATCGGCCCGAGGAGCTGGTGGCCGAGCCGCTGCTCGACGCCATCCATCCCGAGGATTCCGAGGCCGTGCGCCGCATGTTCGCGGCGATGGTCCACGGCTCGGGCTCGGCGTCCGCGGACTTCCGGTTCCGGCACCGCGACGGTTCCTGGCGCCACATGGAAGCCGTCGGCAGCGATCTCTCGCACCAGCCGAGCGTGGCGGGCCTGCTCGTCCAGCTGCGGGACGTCACGGAGCGCAAGACGGCCGACGAGAACCAGGCGCGGCTCCAGTTCGCCATCCAGGACGCGGCGAAGGAGTGGCAGCGCACCTTCGACGCGATCGAGTCGCCGGTCCTCGTCCTCGACGGCAACCGCTGCATCCGGCGGCTCAACCGCGCGGCCAAGATCCTCTCGGGAAAGACCTACCGCGAGACGATCGGTCTCGCCATCGAGGGGCTCGGGCCGGGCGAGCCGTGGAAGAAGTCGGCCGATCTCGCCCAGGCGGTGCGCGCCGGAGGCTCGGCCATCTCGGGGCAGGCGCGCGACGTCGCGACCGGCCGCACCTGGGACGTCGGCGCGAGCCTTCTGCGGGCGGCTTCGAGCGAGTCGGAGCGCATCATCCTCGTCGCCCGCGAGATCACGGGCGTCGTGCTCCTCCAGGAGAAGCTCCACCATACCCGGACGATGTCGGCGATGGGCTCGCTCGTGGCCGGCGTCGCGCACGAGGTGCGCAACCCGCTGTTCGGAATTTCGGCGACCCTCGACGCCTTCGAGGCGCGGTTCGGGAGCCGCGCCGAGTATCGACAGTACGTGGCGGTGCTGCGCGGCGAGCTCGAGCGGCTCTCCCACCTGATGGGCGATCTGCTCGAGTACGGCAAGCCGACGAGCCTCGGCTTCTCGGACGGATCGCTCGCCGATGTGGTGGCGGAGGCCGTGCAGGGATGCCGACCGCTCGCCGAGTCCGCGAGCGTGGCCGTTCGCAACACGGTCGACGGCGGACTGCCCCGGATCCGCATGGACCGCCGGCGGCTCCTCCAGGTCTTTCAGAACCTCCTCGACAACGCCGTGCGCCACGCGCCGCGCAAGAGCGCGGTCGTCGTGGAGGCCGGCCGGATCCTCACCGACGGCGAGGCCTGGATCGAGTGCCGCGTCCGGGACGAGGGTCCGGGTTTCCGGGCGGAGGATCTGCCGCGGGTGTTCGAGCCGTTCTTCACGCGGCGCCGGGGCGGCACGGGCCTCGGCCTCTCGATCGTTCAGAGGATCGTCGAGGATCACGGCGGCCGGATCTTCGCCGGAAATCGGGCGGACGGCGGCGCGGTCCTGACGGTGCGTCTGCCGGTGCCGGTCGAGGCGTCGGGGAGGGCGCATGGATAGCCGCGGACGGGCGCCGCTGCGGCGGGTCCTCCTCGTCGACGACGAGCCGGCCGTTCGCTTCGGCGTCGGCGATTTTCTGCGCGGCCGCGGCTTCGCGGTCGAGGAGGCCGAGAGCTGCCGCCAGGCGGAAGAGGCCTTTCGCAGATCGCCTCCGGCCGTCGCGATCGTGGATTACTCCATGCCGGACGGCAACGCGCTCGAGCTCCTTCCGCGCCTCAAGGAGGCCGATTCGTCGGTGCCCATCCTCATTCTCACCGCGCACGGATCGGTGGACCTCGCGGTCAAGGCGATCAAGGAGGGCGCGGAACAGTTCCTGACCAAACCGGTCCAGCTCGAAGCCCTCGCGGTCATCCTGGAGCGCCTGATCGAGAACCAGCGCAACCGGCAGCAGCAGATGGCGCGGCGCACGCGTCTCGCCCGCGAGCTGCGCGACCCGTTTCTCGGGGGAAGCGCCGCGATCCGGGCCCTCGAGACCGAGGCGCGGCGGGTCGCGGCTTCCGACAGCCCCGTCCTCATCCAGGGGGAGACCGGCTCCGGCAAGGGTGTGCTCGCGCGCTGGCTGCACGAGAATGGCCCGCGCGCCGAAGAAGCCTTCGTGGACCTGAACTGCGCGGGGCTCTCGCGCGAGTTCCTCGAGACGGAGCTCTTCGGCCACGAGAAGGGGGCCTTCACCGGCGCAATTGCCGCCAAGCCGGGGCTCCTCGAGGTCGCGCACCGCGGCACGATCTTCCTCGACGAGATCGGCGACGTCGACGCGCAGGTCCAGCCGAAGCTGCTGAAGGTCCTCGAGGAGAAGCAATTCCGCCGGGTCGGGGACGTGCGGGACCGACGCGTCGACATCCGCCTGTTGACCGCGACGCACCAGAACCTGAGCGAGCTCGTCCGCGAGAAGCGCTTCCGCAGCGACCTGTACTTCCGGATCAACACCGTGCCCCTCGCGGTGCCGCCCCTGCGCCAGCGCGCGGAGGACGTGCCCGCGCTGGCCGAGCAGATCCTCGAGGCGCTCGCGGCCCGGTGGGGCCACGTGAAGATCGCGCTCGAGCCCGACGCGGCGGCGGCCCTCTCGCGGCACGCGTGGCCCGGGAACATCCGCGAGCTGCGCAACGTCCTCGAGCGCGGCGTGCTCCTTTCCGGACGGCCGGCGCTCGGTCTGCGCGACTTGCGCTTCGAGGCGGCGGAGACGGCGGCGGCGCCGTACGATCTCGACCGGACTTTGATCGAGGTCGAGAAGCAGCACATCGAGCGGATCCTGCGCGCCGAGGGCGGCCGCGTCGAATCCGCCGCGAAGCGCCTCGGCATCCCGCGCAGCTCGCTGTACCAGAAGATCAAACGCTTCGGGATCGAGGTCGGGAAGAGGGGCTGAGGCCGTCTGGATCTCAGAATTCGGACGTGATTCGTCCGGATTCCAGACAGAACTCGTCACCGGGCCTGGCGCCGAGCCTGACGTAACTCTCGGCAAAATAACGTTTTGACCTGATCGGCCTTCCGTGGCCGCGGCCTTGCACTGTCCTCGATCACTACGACCCGAATTCTGATCGTCGACGACGAGGAGCCGATCCTGTTCGCGATGCGCGAGTACTTCGCCACGAAGGGCTACGACGTGGATTGCGCCCGGGAGACTTCCGAAGCGGAGGCGCTCCTCGCCGCCGGGGACTATGCCCTCGCCATCCTCGATCTGCGGCTCTCGGGCACCCCGGGCGCCGAGGGGCTCGAGCTCATCGAATCGGTTCGGGCTCGCTCGCCGCGGACGCGGATCATCCTGCTGACGGCGTACGGGTCGCGCGAGATCGAAGCCGAGGCGCTGCGCCGCGGCGCCGACGCCTTTCTCCACAAGCCCAAGCCTCTCGCCGAAGTCGCACAGATCGCCTCGGGCCTGATGGGCCGGGCGTGACGAGCTCTTGAGCACCGTTCGGAAACAGTGAGGGACACGATGCCGCGGAAAAAGATTCTCCTCGTGGACGACTCGAACACGGTCCTGATGATGGAGCGCATGATCCTGAACAAGGGATCGTACGACCTCGTCACGGCCAGGGACGGCTCCGAGGCGGTCGAGCGCGCCTTCGCCGAGAAGCCCGACCTCATCCTGCTCGACGTGATCATGCCCCGCATGAACGGCTTCGAGGTCTGCAGGAAGATCCGCGAAGACGAGGGGATGAAGGGCGTCCCGATCATCATGGTGACGACCCGCGGCGAAGGCGAGAACGTCGAGAACGGTTTCCAGAGCGGCTGCAGCGACTACATCACCAAGCCCTTTTCGAGCCTCGAGCTCCTGACGAAGATCGAGAGCTACCTCGCCGAGGAAAGGCGATGAAGCCCGGCGGCGGCAATCCCGAGTCCTACGTCGAGAAGGTCCGCGACGACACGCGCCGCTACGTCCAGGCGCTGCTGGAGGAAAACGGGAAGCTGCGGGTGCTGACGGCCTCGCTCGAGAGCGAGAGCCGGTTTCTCAACGAACAGGTGACGAGCCTCCAGAAGGAGATCGAGAGCCACTGGCTCGAGCGCGAGCGCCTGCAGAAGAGCCTCGCCGCCGTCGAGGAGGAGAATCGGCGCTTCTCCGAGCAGTACGTCGAGGTCGAACAGCAGAACACGGATCTCGCGAGCCTCTACGTCGCGAGCTACCGCCTCCACGCCACGCTCGATCGTGGCGAGGCGCTCTCGATCGTCCAGGACATCATCTGCAACCTGATCGGCTCCGAGGAGATCGCGCTCTTCGAGGCGGACGGCGACGGCGCGTCCCTGTCCCTGGTCGCTTCCCTCGGCGTCGAGCCGGGGCCCTTCCGGAGCGTGCCGCTCGGACGGGGCGTGATCGGCCGCTGCGCCCGCACGGGCCAGATCTACCTCACGGGCCGGGACGACGACGCCGGCCTGCGCCCCGAAGAGGCCGCGCTCTCGGCCTGCATCCCGCTTCATTTCGACGGGAGGCTGCTCGGCGCCGTGGCGATCTTCCGCCTTCTGCCGCAGAAGAACGGGCTCGTCGCGCTCGACCACGAGCTCTTCGAGCTCATCGCGACGCACGCTTCGCGCGCCCTCTATTGCACCGAGCTCGAATTGCGCGCGGCGGGGGCGGCGCGATGACGATCCCGCGCCCCGCTGCGTCGGGCGAGCTCGTGGAGGATCGCGAGGTCCCGTCGCCGCTCGACGAGGATCGCGAGCGGGTCCGCGTCTACCTGCAGCCGGGGCAGCTCTATGCGTCGAGCCAGCCGAGCGCCGTCACGACCGTGCTCGGCTCCTGCGTGGCGATTTGCCTGTGGGACCCCCTGACGGGCGTGGGAGGCATGAATCACTACCTCCTGCCGTTTTTCGCCGGCGTCGGAAAGGGCTCGCCGCGGTTCGGCAACGTCGCCGTCGCGCAGCTCGTCGAGCGCCTGGTCGCGCTGGGCGCCTCCCGCGGGCGGCTTCAGGCCAAGGTCTTCGGCGGCGCGTGCGTGCTCGAGGCGTTCCAGGCGCGGGAGGGCCATCTCGGCGAGAAGAACTCCGGCGTCGCGTTCAAGCGGCTCGAGGAGCTCGGGGTTCCCGTCGTCTCCCGGGACGTCGGCGGACGCTCGGGCCGCAAGCTCATCTTCCACACCGACCTCGGCAGCGCCTGGGTCGCGAGGCTCTGAACGACGATGGAATTCGACGCGGAAGCCCTGCTGCTGACCTTCATCGCCGAGACGGAGGAGAACCTTCGGACGATCGAGGAAGGCCTGCTCTCCCTGGAGCGGCAGCCCGACGACCCCGACGTCCTGCAGACGATCTTTCGCATGGCGCACACGCTCAAGGGGAACTCGGCGTCTCTGGGCTTCACCGGCGTCGCCGAGTTCGCGCACGCGATGGAGGATCAGCTCGAGAAGCTCCGGCAGCGGGCGCTTCCCGTGACGGCGGGCCTCGTGACCGCGCTCCTCGAATCCGTGGATGCCGTGCGGGAGATGCTGCCCGTCGCGGTCGAGGGGAGCCACGAGATCTCGCCGAAGCACCGGGAGGTGCTCGGCCGCCTCCACGCGGGCTCCTCGGAGGCGGCGATGCCCGCGGCCGAGGGATCTCCTCGGGCAGGCGAGTCAACCCGGACGCTCCGCGTCGCGATCGACAAGCTCGACCGCCTCATGACGCTCGCGGGCGAGATCGCGATCTCGCGCGGCCGCCTCCGGCAGCTGCTCGAAGACCACCCCGTGCCGGGCGCCCTCGAGGCGTATCAGGACTCCGCCCAGCTGCTCGCCGAGCTCCAGGAGCTCGTCACGCAGGTGCGCATGGTGCCGGTGGGCCCGACCCTGCGCCAGTTCGTCCGCACCGTGCGCGACCTCGCGACCGCCCAGGGCAAGCTCGCGCGCGTCGCGATCCAGGGCGAAGAGGTCGAGGTGGACACGACGATCATCGAGCACCTGCGCGACCCCCTGACCCACATGATCCGCAACGCCCTGAACCACGGGATCGAGACGCCGGAAGTCCGCCGCGCCAAGGGGAAGGACCCGTGCGGCGCGATCGCGCTGTCCGCCTGGCGCGAGGCCGGCTCGATCGTCATCGAGCTCGCCGACGACGGCGCCGGCTTCAATCGCCGCCGCATCGCCGAGGAGGCGAGGCGGCGCCGACTCGCCGAGGAGCCGGAGAAGCTGCCCGACGCCGAGCTCTACCGGCTCGTCTTCGAGCCCGGATTCTCGACCGCCGAGAGCGTCACCGAGTGGTCGGGCCGGGGCATGGGCATGGACGTCGTCCGGGAGCGCATCGCGGCCGTGCGAGGGTCGATCGCGATCCAGAGCTGGCCCGATGCCGGGACCTCGATCCAGATCCGTCTTCCGCTCACGCTCGCGATCATCGAGGGCTTCGGCGTGGGAATCGGCGCGGAGACCTACGTCATCCCGGTCGACCGCGTCGTCGAGTGCATGGAGCTGCCGCCCCGTCCGGGCCCGCGGCAGCGCGAGGGGATCCTGCGGCTGCGCGGCGAGGCGCTCCCGTTCGTCCGCCTCCGCGGCCTGTTCGGCTCCGAAGGCGCCGAGCCCGAGCGGGAAAGCGTCGTCGTCGTCCGGCACGACCTCGTGCGCGCCGGGATCGTCGTGGACCGCCTCTATGGTCAGAACCAGGCCGTCATCAAGCCGCTCGGCGAGCTCTTCCGCGGCGTGCGCGGCCTGAGCGGCTCGACGATCCTCGGCGACGGAAGGGTGGCGTTCATCCTCGACGTGCCGGGCCTTCTCGAGAATCTCCTGACCTCGAATCCGGCCGCAACGGCGGCCTGAGGAGCATCGACCATGAAGCGTCTCGCCCGCATCCTTCTGATCGCCGCACTGGCGCTGCCGGCCGTCCCGACCGGGGCCCAGGACGCCAGCGCCTACAAGCTGATCGTGAATGCGTCCAACCCGGTCACGCAGATCAGCCGTCTGAAGGTCGGCGAGATGTTCCTGAAGAAGACGCTGCGGTGGCCGGACGGCCATCCGGTGGCGCCCGTGGAGCCGTCGGGCAAATCGCCCGTGCGCCAGCGCTTCTCGCTGGAGGTCTACGGCAAACCCGTCATCGCGATCTCGGCCTACTGGCAGCAGATGATTTTCGGCGGCAAGGGCGTGCCGCCTCCGGAGAGGCCGAGCGACGCCGACGTCGTCGCGTTCGTTCGCGACACCCCGGGCGCGATCGGATACGTCTGGTCGGGCGCGGACGTCTCCGGCGTTCGCGTCGTCGCGATCACGGATTGACCCGGACGATCGCCGAGGAGAAGCCATGCTGAAGAACCTGACGCTTCGATGGAAGGTGATCCTCCTTCCGTGTTTTGCCGCCGTCGGCTTTCTCCTCCTGCTCGCCGTGAACTTCGTGCTCGGCCGCAAGGAAGAGAAGCAGCTCGGCCTGATCGAGTCGGGCTTCGTCCCGTCGCTCGAGCTTTCGCGCGACCTGGAGGACACCCTGACCGCGCTGCAGCGGCAGCTCCAGGACGCCGTCGCCGCGCAGGACGCCGAGGCCCTCACCTCGGCCTCGGCGCTGCGCGACCGGTTCCTGAAGCGCCTCGACGACGAAAAGGACAACCCCGTGATCGACCGCGACGAGCGAGACCGCCTCGCTCGCGCGTTCCAGGACTACTGGGAGCTCGCGAGCGGCGTCAGCCGCCGGCTGATCGCGGCCAGGGCCGGCGAAGACCTCACGCCGAGCCTGACCGCGATGACGGCCCAGTTCAACCAGATCACGGAAACGCTCAAGGCCCGGACGCTCCACGACCGCGACGCCGTGCAGACGGCGTTCGCGGGAGCGCGGGCGAGCCAGCAGTGGCGCTGGGGAGCGATGTCTCTCATCGCCCTGATCTGCCTCGTCGTGTCGGTCGGCGTCGCGCTCGTCGTGACCCGGGCCGTGACGGCGCCCCTGTCGGCGATGACGTTCCATCTCGAGCAGATGGTCCAGGGCGGCGGCGACCTCACGCGCCGGATCCCGGTCGCGAGCCGCGACGAGATCGGGCACATGGCCGCCCTGTTCAACCGGTTCGTCGAGCGCCTGGCCGAGATCATCGGCGACGTGCGCGGCCGCGCGAGCGCCGTGACGGGCGCGTCGTCGCACGTCGTCGCCGTCTCGGGGCAGGTGCTCTCGGCTTCGAGCCAGGTGTCCGCCTCGGCGCAGGTGGTTTCCCAGGGTACGAGCGAGCAGGCGGCCTCGGTCGAGGAGACGACGTCGTCGCTCGAGGAGATGAGCGCGTCGATCACGCAGAACGCCGAGAACAGCCGCCAGATGGAACAGATGGCGCTCCAGGGCGCGAAGGATGCGGAGGAGAGCGCCGCCTCGGTCAAGGAGACGATGCTCGCGATGCAGGCGATCGCCGAGAAGGTCTCGATCGTCGAGGAGATCGCGTACCAGACGAACCTGCTCGCGTTGAACGCGGCGATCGAGGCGGCCCGGGCGGGCGAGCACGGCCGGGGCTTCGCGGTCGTCGCGGCCGAGGTGCGCAAGCTCGCCGAGCGCAGCCAGGCCGCGGCCAAGGAGATCGGCGGGCTCGCGTCCTCGTGCGTGCTCCTGGCGGAGCGGTCCGAGTCCCTGCTCGAGCAGCTCGTCCCGTCGATCCGCAAGACCACGGATCTCGTCCAGGAAGTCGCCGCGGCGTCGGCCGAGCAGTCGTCCGGCGTCTCGCAGATCAACCGCGCGCTCGGCCAGGTGGACCACGTCACCCAGCGCAATGCCTCGTCGGCCGAGGAGCTGTCCTCGACGGCGGAGGAGATGGCGAGCCAGGCCGACGCGATGCGCCGCCAGGCCGAGGCCGTGCTGCAGCAGGCCGAGAGCCTGCATCGCCTGATGGCTTTCTTCCGGATCGGCGCCCCGGCCGAAGCGGCCGCGGAGTCCGCCGAACGTCCGGCGGCTCCCGCGGAGCCCGCGGATCCGTGGGAGGCCGTCGCCGGCGCCACCGAGGCCGCGGCGTTCGCGCCCTTCCTGGCGGCTCGGTCGAACGGCGGCGGGTCGGAAGGCGACTTTCGCCGGTCGTGGGAGTCCTGAGGACGCCATGCTCCGCCACGTGAAGATCGGCACCCGGCTCGGCGCGGCCGTGGCCCTCGGTCTCGGCACCACGGTCGTGATCGCCGCGCTCGGCTACAGCGGGATCGTGCGCGTCTCGAACATGACCGCCTCGATGCTGTCGCACGAGGCGAAGCTCGCCTCCGTGTCGGCCTCGGCCCGCGCCGACGTCCAGGCCATGCGCCGCTTCGAGAAGGAGCTGGCGGTGCACGTCGGCAACGCGGACCGGGAGGCCGAGGACCTGGCGCGGTGGAACGATCAGCGCTACCGCTTGAACGAGCGGCTCGGAACGCTCGAGCACGACACGGAATCGGCCGAGGATCGGGAAGCCGCGCGAAGCATGCGCGCCGATCTCGGCTCCTACGAGACGGGCTTCTACCGGGTGGTCGGCCTCGTCCGCCAGCGCTCGCTCAAGGCCACGTCCGACGTGGACAAGGAGATGTCCTCGTACAAGGACGCGGTCGAGCGGCTCGAGACGTCGGCGGCGGACCTGGCCGCGGCGAACTTCAAGCGCATGGGCGACCGCGAGCAGATCCTCGCGGCCCAGAAGCGGTGGACGGCTCGCGCGATGGCGGCCGTGATGCTCCTGACGATCGCGCTCGGGACGGTCTTCTCCGTGCGCCTGACGCGCGGCGTGACGGGTCCGATCCACGACGCCGTGCGCATCACCGAGGCGATCGCGAGGGGAGAGCTCGCCGTCGCGGTGCCGGCGCCGGGAGGCGACGAGCTCGGCCAGCTGCTCTCGGCGATGGGCCGGATGGCGGCGCGGCTGCGGGACGTCGTCGGCGAGGTGCGCTCCGGGGCGGATGCCCTCGCGCGGACTTCGGGGCAGGTGGTGACCGTCGTCGGACAGGTGTCGTCGGCGTCCAGCCAGGTCTCGGCCTCGGCACAGACGCTCTCCCAGGGCACGAGCGAGCAGGCGGCTTCGGTCGAGGAGACGACCTCGTCGCTCGAGCAGATGAGCGCGTCGATCACGCAGAACGCCGAGAACAGCCGCGAGATGGAACGGATGGCGCTCCAGGGCGCCCGCGACGGCGGCGAGAGCGCGCGCTCGGTGGACGACACGGTCAACGCCATGCGCTCGATTGCCGAGAAGATCTCGATCGTCGAGGAGATCGCATACCAGACGAATCTGCTCGCGTTGAACGCGGCGATCGAGGCGGCGCGGGCGGGCGAGCACGGCCGGGGTTTCGCGGTCGTGGCGGCCGAGGTCCGCAAGCTCGCCGAGCGCAGCCAGGCGGCGGCCCGGGAGATCGGCGGCCTCGCGACGACCTCGGTCAAGGTCGCCGAGCGCTCGCGAGGCCTGCTCGCCGAGCTCGTGCCCGCGATGCGCAAGACCTCGGACCTCGTCCAGGAGGTCGCGGCGGCCTCGCTCGAGCAATCCTCGGGCGTCGCCCAGATCAACCGCGCCCTCGGACAGGTGGACCGGATCACCCAGCGCAATGCCTCGTCGGCCGAGGAGCTGTCTTCGACGGCGGAGGAGATGGCGAGCCAGGCCGACGCGATGCGCCAGCAGGCCGAGGCCGTCCTGCGCCAGGCCGAAGCTCTGCATCGCGTCGTGGCGTTTTTCCGGACGGATCCTTCGAAGGCCCCGGCCGCCTCGACCGCGCCCTCGGCCGAAGCCGAGCGGCCCGGAACGATGAGCCCGGTCGAATCGCCGGGCGGCGAGCCGCCGTCCGAGTCCCCGGGCGCGCCGGCCGCGGTCGCCGCGTTCGTTCCGGCGCGGATCCGGGGGTCCCGGGCAAGCGCGCCCGAACGCGAGTTCCGGCGGTTCTGAGAGGAGGACGAAACCGTGATGCCGATGCCGTCCGCCGTCAAAGCGCCCGACCGGGCCCAGTTTCTGACGTTTTCGCTCTCGGGCACCGAGTTCGCGATCGCCGTCCTGAGGGTGAGGGAGATCATCGAGCACGAGACGATTACGCGGGTTCCCTCGACGCCGCCGTTCATTCGCGGCGTCATCAACCTGCGCGGAAGCGTCGTCCCGGTCGTGGACCTCGCGAGCCGGTTCGGTCTTTCCGCAAGCCCCGTGACGAAGCGGACCTGCATCGTCATCGTCGAGGCCGAGTCCGAGGCGGGACGGGTGGTCCTCGGCGTTCTCGCCGACGCCGTCAATCAGGTCATCGACCTGAAGGCCGACGAGATCGAGCCGCCGCCGTCCTTCGGAGCGCCGGTGCGCGTGGATTTTCTCAGCGGTCTCGGCAAGCTCGGCGGCGAGTTCGTCCTGATCCTCGACACGGACCGGGTCCTGTCGGCGGGAGAGCTGGCGGAGGCCGCCGACGCCGGCGAGGCTCCGGCCGGGAAGCCCGCCGAATCCTCGGGAGCACGGGCTTGACTCTCGCCGTCCGCCGCGAGGCGTCCTCCGTCTTCGACGCGATCGAGCGCATCCGCCCGATCACGGACCGCGAGTTCACGCTCTTCCAGGGCCTGATCCTCCGGGAGGCCGGGATCTACCTCGCTCCGGCCAAGAAGGCGCTCCTCGTCGGCCGGCTGACCAAGCGCCTGCGCGCGCTCGGGCTCACCTCGTTCGGCGCCTACTACGAGCGCATCGTCGACGAAGACGATCGGAACGAGCGCATCGAGATGTTCGACTGCATCAGCACGAACGAGACCCACTTCTTCCGAGAGCCGAGGCAGTTCGACTTTCTCGAGCGCCAGGTCGTCCCGCGCTGGAAGGCGCAGGGACAACGGGTGCTGCGAGTCTGGAGCGCCGGCTGCTCGACGGGTGAGGAGCCGTACTCGCTCGCGATGCTGCTACTGCATTACTTCCCGCCCGGGACGGGACGGCAGATCGAGATCCTGGCCACCGACATCTCGACGCGCGCCCTCGCCCGCGCCGAGGCGGCGGTCTGGCCGATCGACAAGGCCGAGGAGATCCCGTTCGCGTACCGCAGGGCCTTCATGCTCCGGGGAACCGCTTCCCAGGAGGGCAAGATGAAGGCGGCGCCGGAGATCCGGTCGCTCGTGCGCTTCGAGCGGCTGAACCTCAACGAGGAGCCGTACCCGGTCCGAGGTCCCTTTCACCTGATCTTCTGCCGCAACGTCCTCATCTACTTCCAGGCGGAAACCAAGCGGAAGGTGATCCACCGCCTTCTCGACGCGCTCGCCCCGGACGGTCTTCTGTTTCTGGGGCACGCCGAGAGCTTGAACGCCGTCACCGACCGCGTCGCGACCGTCGTCCCGACGGTGTACGCGCACGCGAAGGTCCCGGCGACGGCAGGCCGCGCCGCGGCGGCAGGGAGCTCGCGATGAGCGTCCGCGCGCCGCGATCCGGCTCGCCCGCGTCCGCGGCGCCCGCATCCGCCCGCCCGCTGCAGGTGCTCATCGTCGACGACTCGGCCGTCGTCCGCCAGACGCTGACGTCGCTGCTCGCGCTCGAGGGCATCGAGGCCGCGGCCGCGGCCGACCCGTACATCGCCATGGAGAAGATGGCCCGGCAGCGTCCGGACGTGATCGTCCTCGACCTCGAGCTGCCGCGCATGCACGGGCTCGAGTTCCTCGGCCGGCTCATGGCCGAGGACCCGATTCCCGTCGTGGTCTGCTCCGCGCTGACCGGCGAGGGGACGAACGCGGCGATGCGCGCGCTCGAGCAGGGGGCGCTCGCCGTCGTCCCGAAGCCGCGCCTGAACATCCGCGAGTTCCTCCACGAGTCCGCGGTCGTGCTCGTCGATGCCGTGCGGGGGGCCGCGCAGGCTCGGGTCGCGCGCCGGCGCCCGGCCCCCTCGCCCCGCCTCACCGCCGACGCCGTGCTGCCTCCGCGCCCGGGCCCACCGTCCCGGGCGACGTCCGATCGCATCGTCGCGATCGGCGCTTCGACCGGCGGCACCGAGGCCCTCACGGTCCTGCTCCAGGCCATGCCGCACGACGCGCCCGGCATCGTCGTCGTGCAGCACATGCCGGAGGGGTTCACGGCGGCCTTCGCGGCCCGCCTCGACGGGCTCTGCGCGCTCGACGTGAAGGAGGCGTCCGACGGCGACCGCGTGCGGCCGGGCCTCGCGCTCGTCGCGCCGGGCAATCGCCACGCGCTCGTTCGCCGGCGCGGCGACGGCTACGAGATCGAGCTGTCCGACGGGCCGCTGGTCTCGCGGCACCGGCCGAGCGTGGACGTTCTCTTCCGTTCGGTCGCCCAGGCGGCCGGAGGGGGAGCGATCGGCCTGCTGATGACGGGGATGGGCGACGACGGGGCGCGAGGGCTCCTCGAGATGAAGGAGGCGGGCGCCGCGACGCTGGCGCAGGACGAGGCCTCCTGCGTCGTGTTCGGCATGCCGCGGGAGGCGATCGCGCGGGGCGCCGTGGACGAGGTCGTCGGCCTCGATCGGCTTCCCGCCGCGATCCTCAGGCGCTCGTCGCGAACCGCTTCGCCGGGAGCGGGAGGCCGGGCGTGAGCGAAACGCGCGCCGCCAGCCTCGAGGCGCTCGTTCGCGAGATCGCCGTCAAGAGCCGGGAGCTCTCCTCGGGCCTCGCCGACCAGGCCGAGGCGCTCGCCCGCCGGGCGCGCGAGCTCGAGCAGGACCTCGGCGCGGCGCAGTCGCTGATCGCCGCGGCGCCGGCGGATGCGGGAGCCGATCGAGGGAACGGAAACGGCGGCGGCCGGCCGTCCATGGAGCTCGAGCGCGAGAACCGGGAATTCGCGGATCGCTGCACCCAGCTCGAAGAGCACTCCGCCAACCTCGCGAACCTCTACGCGGCCACGTACCAGCTCCACGCCACCCTCGATCCGGAGGCCGTCGTCCGCTGCATCGTCGAGATCTCGGTCAACCTGATCGGCGCGGCCGAGTTCGCGCTCTACCTGCTGGAGGAAGGGTCCGGAGATTTCGCCCTGTGCGTGCGGGAAGGGGAGCTGCCCCCCGAGATCACGCACCTGCCCGAACCCGTGTACCCGCTCGAGCAGGCGGCGGTCACGGAGAAGCGGACGCTCTTCGCGGTCGAGAAGCAGGAGGGGCCGATCTGCTGCGTGCCCCTGCTCCACGAGGATCGCCTCGTCGGGCTGCTCTCGATCTATGCGCTGCTCTCGCACAAGGCGGCGTTCACGCCTCTCGACCGCGAGCTGCTCGAGCTGCTCTCCGGACAGGCCGCGGTGGCCCTCGTGTCGTCCCGCTCGTTCGCCTCGATCGACCGGAAGCTGAAGACGGTCCAGCGGGTCATGGATTTCATCAAGAAGGGATGAACCCCGTGGAAGCCGCCGCCCAGCCGGACTCGCCCTCGCCGGACGCCCGCGCCCTCGAGGGCCGCCTGGAGGACCTGCCGCTCTGCGACATCCTGCAGATCCTCCAGGTCAGCGGCAAGACGGGCGGCCTCTTCCTGACGCATGCCGACGGGCGCGGCGCGGCGGTCTTCTTCCGCAACGGCCGCATCGTGCAGATCACGGGAGCGGAGAACTACCAGCCGCTCGGCGAGAGGCTCGAGCAGCGGGGCGTGGTCACGCGCGCGCAGCTCGACGAGGCCTCGACGTACATGGCGTCGTTTCCCGGAATGCGGCTCGGCGATGCCTTCGTCGAGCTCGCGTTCCTGACGCGCGGACGGGTCGAGGCCGAGGTCCGGGCCATGATGGCCGACACGGTCCAGACGTTGATGTCGTGGGGCCAGGGCCAGTTCGAGTTCCGCGTCGGAGTGCTGTGGCCGGCGCCGGAAGAGTCGGAGTCGTCCCGGGACTTCGTCCTCGAGGAGGGCGTCGAGCCGCAGCGGATCATCGTGGACCTCGCGGAGCGCCGGAGCGCCGACGAAACCGCGCCCCTGTCCCGCCGCGTCCCGAAGACGCCGGAGGAGCAGGCGGAGGAAGAGGTCCAGGCCCTGCTCGTTTCCCTCAACGACACGAAGTCGCCGGCGGGGGGCGATCCCTCGGAGCCCGACTCGATCCGCGCGGCGCGCAAGTTCCTCTCGCTGTCCGAGGAGCTCTTCTCGGTGCAGGGCCGCGGCGAGATGGGCCTCGTCCTGCTGCGCTACGCGAGCGAGCTCTATTCCGACGGCGCGCTGGTTCATTGCCAGGCGAGCGGCTTCAAGGTCCTCGGCCAGTTCGGCTCCCCGCTGGTGTGGGGCGCGGACGTGTACGAGGCCGGCAAGAACTTCTTCGCGAAGGACGAGTGCCCCGTGCTCGAGATGGTCCGGACCGCCGGGCGGCCCTACGCGGGGCTCGTGCGGCGCACCAGCCAGGGCGCGATCGTTCCGGCGTCCAAGGGGTCGGCCGGCGTCGTCGCGGCGCTGATGATTCCGATGACGGTCCTCGGCTCGGTCACTCTGATCCTCGTCTGCCGCACGGCCGTGGCCGGCGCGCCCGACGCCCGCGCCCTCGTCGCCCTCGCCCGCCAGGTGGCCCTCGCCTTCGAGAACCTGACGCTGCGGGACCTCGCGCAAAAAAAGGGCAAGTCGCCTTAGCCCCTGGTCGAGTCGCCTCACGGCGTCCAAAGGGATCCCTCGCTGCGCTCGGGATGACAGGGGCCACTGCGGTCGGGATGACAGAGGCCCTGTCATCCCGAGGAGCGCAGCGACGAGGGATCCCTTTCGAAGCCGCGCCGTTCTAGAATCGGACCGCATGCCCGCGTCCCGTACCTCCGACATCCTCGACCGCACGCTCTCCGGCGAGCGCCTCTCGCCGGCCGCCGCCGTGACGCTCCTCGAGGAAGGCAACCTCCTCGCCCTCGGCGCGGCCGCCGCGGCCGTGCGGGCCCGCCACACGGACCCCGCGGTCGCCACCTACATCGTGGACCGCAACATCAACTACACGAACGTCTGCGTCTATCGCTGCCAGTTCTGCGCGTTCTACCGGCCGTCGGCTGACCATCCCGAGGCCTACGTCCTCTCGCAGGCGCAGATCGGCGAGAAGATCCAGGAGACGATCGATCTCGGCGGCACGGGCGTCCTGCTGCAGGGCGGGGTCCACGCGGGACTCGCGTTCTCCTTCTACGAGGAGATGTTCCGCTACATCCGGACCAACTTCCCGACGATCCATCTCCACGCGCTCTCGGCTCCCGAGGTCTACTTCCTCCAGAAGGTGACGAAGTGGCCGATGCGCGACGTCATCGCGAGGCTGCGCGACGCCGGCCTCCAGTCCATCCCGGGCGGCGGCGCGGAGATCCTCGAGGACTCCGTGCGCAAGCGCATCTGGTCGCTGACCAAGGCGCCGACCGAGAAGTGGGTGGACGTGCACGAGACGGCGCACGGCCTCGGCATGCGGACGACGGCGACGATGATGTTCGGAGTCGGGGAGACCTACGCCCAGCGCGTCGAGCACATGGACGTCGTCCGCGACCTGCAGGACCGCACGGGCGGGTTCACGGCGTGGATCCCGTGGACGTTCCAGAAGGAGAACACGGAGCTCGACGGCAAGGTCGAGGAGGCGGGCGGCTTCGAGTACCTCAAGACGCTGGCCGTCTCGCGCCTCTTCCTCGACAACGTGAAGCACGTCCAGGGATCCTGGGTGACGCAGGGGCCGAAGATCGGCCAGGTCTCGCTCTCCTTCGGCGCCGACGATCTCGGCTCGATCATGATCGAGGAGAACGTCGTCTACGCCGCCGGCGCGAGGAACCGCATGACCCAGGACGAGATGCGGCGGATCATCGCGGATGCGGGGTACACGCCCGTCCAGCGACGCACGCTCTATGACGCCTGTCCGGACCCGTGCTGCGCCGCGACGATTCCCGCACCGAAGGCGCGCGCGGGTCTGCCGGTCATGGGCGGCGCGCTCGACGCGAGTCTCGCTTCGGCGTAGGCGAGCGCGAAGGGGAACGAACGATTCGGCTCTCGTAGGTGAGGGCAATGGGGTCAACGCTGAAAAGCTGAATTCAGGGAATTCAGCGTTGACCCTGGATCCTCTTTTGACCCTGGATCCTCTTTGACCCCGGATCCTCTTCGGCGCGCTCGACGCGGATCTCGCTTCGGCGTAGGCGAGCGCGAAGGGGGAACGAACGATTCGGCTCTCGTAGAGGGCAATGGGGTCAACGCTGAAAAGCTGAATTCAGGGAATTCAGCGTTGACCCCGGATCCGCTCTTGACCCCGGATCCTCTCTCGCCACGTCGCTTCGCGACCGCTCCCAGCACGACCCGGCCCAGAACGCCGCCGCGGCCAGAACGATGGCGCCGGCGGTCCGGATCAGGACGCGGGGGGGAAATGGGGTCAACGCTGAAAAGCTGAATTCAGGAATTCAGCGTTGACCCTGGATCCTCTTGCGCGAAAGGGGAACGAACGATTCGGCTCTCGTAGGGGCGGCCCTTGGGCCGCCCGGGCGGGGCAAGCCCCGCCCTCTACGGGTCATGAGGCGCCGAGTACGTCTACGGCGCCGAAGCCGTCGGCGCGGTTCTCGCCACGTCGCTTCGCGACCGCTCCCAGCACGACCCGGCCCAGAACGCCGCGGCGGCGAGAAGGATGGCGCCGGCGGTCCGGATCAGGACGCGGGGACGGCGGTGCTTCCACGGCGGCTCGGTGCGAAACGTCACCCGCTCGGAGGCCTGTCGCAGCTGCTCGGCCTGATAGGAGCGCAGGTCGAGCAGGAGGTCCCGGGCCGACTGGTAGCGGTCCGCAGGGTCCTTCTCGAGGCAGCGGAAGACGAAGCCCTTGATGTCGTCGGGGATCTTCTCGGCCTCGGCATGCTTGCGGGGGTCGTCGCGCAGGACGGCGCCGAGTGTCTCGACCGGGCTGTCGCGCATGAAGGCGCGCCGGCCGGTCAGCATCTCGAAGAAGGTCGCCCCGAGCGAGAAGACGTCGGTGCGCCCGTCGATCGGCTTGCCTCGCACCTGCTCCGGAGACATGTAGCCCGCGGTTCCGACCAGGAACTGCGAGCTCGACGAGCGGCTCTTCGTGATCGTGTCGGCGAGCCCTGCGGTGCGGGCCGGCTGCTCGATGCGCGCGATGCCGAAATCCAGGATCTTCGCTCGGCCCTCGTTGGTCAAGAAGATGTTGTCGGGCTTGATGTCGCGGTGAATGATGCCCTTCTCGTGGGCGGCCGCGAGGCCGTCGGCGACCTGGCTGGCCACCTCCACGGCCTTCTGCGGATGCAGCGGGCCGGTGCGGAGACGGTCGGCGAGAGTCTCGCCCTGGAGCAGCTCCGTCACGGCATAGGGGACCGAGTGGAAGGAGCCGGTGTCGTGGATCGCGAGGATGCTCGGATGGTTGAGCGTCGCGACCGCACGCGTCTCGCGGTCGAACCGGTGCAGGCTGTCGGCGTCGTGGGCCGACGCGTCGGGCAGCAGCTTCAGCGCGACCTCGCGCCGCAGCCGCGTGTCGCGGGCCCGATAGACCTCGCCCATTCCGCCCTTGCCGAGCGGCGCGATGATCTCGTAGGGGCCGAGCTGTTCGCCGGGGGAAAGGGCCATCGGGCGTAAGGATACAGGGAAGGTCGAGCTAGACTCACCCGTCATGGAGATCTGGCTGCTGCGGCACGCTTCCGCGGAGGACCGGTCGTCGTCCGGGCGAGATGCCGACCGCACGCTGACCGAGGACGGCCATCGCCGGGCGCGCGAGGTCGCGCGCGGACTCGCGGCTCTGGAGCCCGGCATCGGGCTCGTGCTGACGTCTCCGTTCGCCCGCGCCCGCCAGACCGCCGAGCCCGTGGCACGGGCGCTGAAGCTGTCCGGCCGGCTCCGCGAGACGGCCGCGCTCGAGCCCGACCGCGATCCCGAGGAGGTTCTCGGCGAAGTGCGGTCGGAGGGGATCGAATCGGTGCTGCTCGTCGGACACGAGCCCCACCTGGGAGCGCTGCTCGGACGCCTGGTCTTCGGACGCCCGGGCCCGACGATCCCGATGAAGAAGGCCGCCGTCGCCCGGCTCGAGTGGGAGGGGTCGGGTTCGGCCTCGCTGCGCGCCCTGCTGCCGGCCCGGATCCTCGCCCGGGTCGGTGCCGCCGAGGACTAGCCTCCCGTCTCGTAGGGGCGGCCCTTGCGGCCGCCCTCGGGCGGGGCAAGCCCCGCCCTTACGTTGGGCGTAGCGGTCAAACCAATCCTGTAGACTTCCGCCTCGTTCGGCCCCCCAACGATTCCGTGAGGAGGAGCGTCATGGGCAAGCTCGCACTCGGATGCCTCGGGATCCTGATCGTCGTCGTCGTGATCGCGGCGATCTCCTTTGCCGGGACTTACAACCACCTCGTCACCCTCGGGCAGGACGTCGACAAGAGCTGGTCGGAAGTCGAGAACCAGTACCAGCGCCGCGCCGACCTCGTTCCGAACCTCGTCCAGACCGTGCAGGGCGCCGCGACGTTCGAGAAGAGCACGCTGACGGCGGTGACGGAGGCGCGCGCCTCGGTCGGCCGCGCGACGATCACGCCCGGCAAGGCCCCGACCGACGCCGAATCGCTCGCCCGCTACCAGGCGGCGCAGGATCAGCTCGGATCCGCCCTGCAGAGACTGCTCGTGGTGTCGGAGAACTATCCCGAGCTGAAGGCGAACCAGAATTTCCGCGACCTGCAGGCCCAGCTCGAGGGCACCGAGAACCGCATCGCGGTCGCGCGCGGCCGCTTCAACGATTCGGCGCAGTCTTACAACACGGTCCTGAAGCGGTTCCCGACGAACATGATCGCGGGCGTCTTCGGCTTCAAGGAGAGGCCCTACTTCAAGGCGACGACGCCGGGAGCGGAGCAGGCGCCGAAGGTCCAGTTCAACTTCAACAACCCGGCGCCGACGGCGGCGCCGGCGCAGTAGGGCGACGACGGACGGCGGACCGCGGGCGGAAGACGGCGGCGCGGCGATGCGGCGGAGAGCGGCCGGCTTCGCCGCGCTGGCGATTCTTCTCTCCACCGTCGCCTTCGCCGACCGCTACGACGCTCAGGTCCCCGAGAAGCCCCAGCGCTACGTCACGGACCGCGCCGGGATCTTCGGGCCGGGAGAGGCCGAGGCGCTGAACTCGCGCCTCGAGCAGTTTGAACGCGACACGTCGGATCAGCTCCTCGTCTGGGTGGACAAGAAGGTCCCCGAGGGATTCACTCTCGAGGACTTCACGGTCCGCGCGGCGCAGAAGTGGGGCGCGGGCCAGAAGAAGGAGGACAACGGCGCCGTCCTCTTCGTCTTCACCGAGGACCGCCGGGTCCGCATCGAGGTCGGCTACGGTCTCGAGGGCGCGCTGCCCGACGTGACCGCCAAGAGGATCATCGACGGCGAGATCGTTCCCCGATTCCGGCAGGGCGATTTCCCCGGAGGCGTCGCGGCGGGGGCCTCGGCGATGATGGCGGCGATCAAGGGGGAGTACAAGGGCAACGGGAGAACCGTGAACGATCGCGGCCAGCGAGAGGGGGAGAAGCTCGGCACGTGCCTGACGCTGGCGATCTTCTTCGGCGTCTTCATCGTGCTGCCGATGATCTTCCGGCGCAACCGGTTCCGCAGCCACGGCGGCGGCGGATGGTGGATGGGCGGCGGCGGCTTCGGCGGAGGAGGGGGAGGCTTCGGCGGGTTCTCGGGCGGCGGAGGGGGCGGCTTCTCCGGCGGCGGCGGCTCCTTCGGCGGCGGCGGCGCCTCGGGAAGCTGGTAATCCGCGGCGGGAGAACGCCGCGTCTGAGGAATACATGGCGAGCCATTTCGCGAAATTCGACTCGGACCGGATCGTCGCGGCGATCGGCGCCGCCGAGAAGAAGACGTCCGGCGAGATCCGCGTCCACGTCACGAGGCACGTTCCGAAAGACCTCGAGCGGCGCTCCGCGCGGCGTTTCGAGCTGCTCGGCATGACGAAGACGGCCGAGCGCAACGGGGTGCTCATCTACGTCGCGCCGCGCGCCCGCGTGTTCCGCATCCTGGGAGACGTCGCGATCCACGAGAAGTGCGGCGAGTCCTTCTGGAAGGATGTGGCCGCGGCCATGGAGGAGTCGTTCCGAAAGGGCGAGCTGACCGAAGGAATCGTCCGGGGCATCGAGAGAGTCGGAGAAGTCCTCGCGAAGCACTTTCCGCGGGGCGCGAAGGACAAGAACGAGCTTCCGGACACGATCGACGAGGATTGATTCCGGCGTCATCGAAACCGTCGCGTGGGGGGAGAGGGTTGGGGGTGAGGGCCCTCCCCACTCTGCAGCCCTGCCGCGACCTGGCGCGCCCTTCGCTAACTCCCTGATTCTTCTGGCGCTTGACTTTGTCCCGAAAACCCTTATGATTCGCGGCTCTTATGTACGCGATCGTCCGCTCCGGCGGAAAGCAGCTCAAGGTTTCCGCGGGCGACGTCGTCCGCATCGAGAAGCCCGCCGGCGAGACCCTCAAGAAGGGCGAGACCCTCGCCCTGTCGGGCGGCAGCGTCATCCTCGTCTCGGGCGACGGCGACGTGCGGACGAGCGCCGAAGCGCTCAAGGGCGTCAAGGTCTCGGCGAAGGTCCTCGGTGAGATCCGGACCCGCAAGGTCATCGTCTTCAAGAAGAAGCGGACCAAGCAGTACCGCCGGACCAAGGGCCACCGCCAGACCATGATCCAGGTCCGCATCGAAACGATCGAGGGCTAGGAGGACGCCGTGGCACACAAGAAAGGTCAGGGTTCCTCCCGCAACGGCCGCGACTCGAACTCGCAGCGGCTCGGGGTCAAGGCGTTCGGCGGCCAGGTCGTGCCGGGCGGCTCGATCATCGTGCGCCAGCGCGGGACGAAGTTTTTCCCCGGCGTCAACGTCGGGCGCGGCAAGGACGACACCCTCTTCGCCAAGGTGACCGGCCGGATCGTGTTCCACGACAAGGGCCGCCTCGGGCGCCACATCTCGATCGAGCCGGTCGAAGCCTAGCCGGGAGCCGCGTGCCGTCCGTCGACGGCCGGCCGGTTCGGTTCGAGTTCCTTCCCCGATGTTCATCGACACCGCCGAGATCCACGTCAAGGCGGGTGACGGCGGCAACGGCTGCATCGCCTTTCGCCGGGAGAAGTTCGTCCCGCGCGGAGGTCCCTCGGGGGGCGACGGCGGCCACGGCGGATCGATCTGGGCGGTCGCGGACCCCGCGTACAACACGCTGTACCACCTCCGGCACCACAATCGGTTCCACGCCGAGCGGGGAGAGCACGGCATGGGATCGAATCGCCACGGCAAGACGGGCGCCGACGTCGAGGTCCGACTTCCCCTCGGCTCGGTCGTCACGGACGCCGACAGCGGCGAGAGGCTGGCCGACCTCGTCACGGCGGGCGAGCGCGTGCTGCTCGTCCGCGGCGGCAACGGCGGCTGGGGCAACCAGCACTTCGCCACGCCGACGCGCCAGGCTCCGCGGTTCGCCAAGCCGGGGCTCCCGGGCGAGGAGCGAAATCTCTCGATCGAGCTCAAGCTCCTCGCCGACGTGGCAATCATCGGCTTCCCGAACGCCGGCAAGTCCACCCTGATCGCCGCGATCTCGGCGGCCAAGCCGAAGATCGCCGACTATCCATTCACGACCCTCGTTCCGCATCTCGGCGTCGTCACGTCCCACCACGACCCGCGAACGCTGGTCGTGGCCGACATCCCCGGACTCATCGAGGGCGCGCACCGCGGCGCCGGGCTCGGCATCCGCTTCCTGAAGCACGTCGAGCGCTGCCGCCTGCTCTGCCATCTCGTGGATGCCTCGGGGGAGGGCGACGCCGAGAAGGACGTCGCCGCCATCGAGGAGGAGCTCGAGCGCTTCTCTCCCGCCGTCGCTGCGCGTCCCCGCGTGATCGTCGCCTCGAAGACCGATGCCGTCTCCGATCCCGACCGCGTGGCGTCGATCCGCCGCGCCGCCTTGCGCCGGAATCTGCCGTTTCTCGAGATCTCGGCGGCGACCGGCGCCGGACTGAAGGACCTGACCGGGTTCCTCTTCCACGAGGTGTCCGAGGCCCTCTCCCGCGAGAGCCCGCCGCGGCCGGCGTCCGACGAGAGCGAACCGCCCGGCGGCGACCCGGAGTAACCTCGCCTCATGCGGATCGGCGTTTTCGGGGGCACCTTCGATCCCGTCCACGACGGGCACCTGCGGCCCGTCGAGGCGGCCGCGATGAAGTTCGACCTGCGGCGCGTGCTCTACGTGCCGGCGCGCCTTTCGCCCCACAAGAACGCGGTTCCGACCGACGCGCGGCATCGCGTCGCGATGCTCGCTCTCGCCCTGCAGGGGCGGCCCGAGTGGTCGATCGATCTCGAGGAGCTCGACCGCGAGCCGCCGTCGTACACCGTCGACACGCTGCGCGCGATCGCCGCGCGGCGGCCCGGCGACGAGCTCTGGCTGCTGATGGGAACCGACATCCTGGCCGGATTCGCTCGATGGCGCGAGCCGGAGGCGATCCTCGGGCTCGCCCGGATCGCCTCCTTCGAGCGGGAGCCGTTCGCGGGAGAGCGCGTCCGCGTGCCCGAGGTGCCGGGGCTCGCGGATCGGCTGTCCGTTTTCGACGCGGGATCGGTTAGAATCTCGGCGACGGAGGTTCGGGACGCGGTCGCATCGGGCCGCAGCATCGCGGGGATGGTCCCGGGGCCTGTCGCGGAGTACATGACGAAGCACGGACTGTACGAACCGGGGATGCCGCAGCGTTGAAGCCCGGCCTCTCCTCCCAGGACAAGGTCCGGGAAGGTCTCACCGCGGCGCTCGACCGCAAAGCCGCCGCCGTCCTCGTTTTCAACCTCACGGAACTGACCACGATGGCCGACTACTTCGTCCTCTCGACGGCGAGCTCGGACCGCCAGGCGCGCGCCATCGCCGAGGCGATCGCCGAGAAGCTCGGCCCCGCCTCCTCGGTGGAAGGCATGCAGACGGCCAGCTGGATCCTGATGGACTACGGCGACGTCGTGTTCCACGTCTTCCAGGAGGAGGCGCGGCGCTTCTACGCCCTCGAGCGGCTGTGGGGCGACGCGCCGAACGAGACCGGGGTGTTCGGCGGGGTCTCGGCGGCCTCGGCCTCGGGCGAGAGCAAGCGGCCCTCCTAGCCAGGACATGGCGGACAAGGGGACGGCTTCCCTCCGGTCCCATTTTCCGACGCGCAATCGCGCGCTCGCCGCCGAGATCGACGCCCTCGGCCGGGCGGCGAATCTGCCCTCGACGCTCCTGATCCTCGGGGAGAGCGGCACGGGCAAGGATCGGCTGGCGCGCGCCATTCACGACGTCTCGGTGCGCGCGGCGAGCCCGTTCGTTCGCGTGGACGCGGCCAACCTCTCGGATGAGCTCTTCGAGAGCGAGCTGTTCGGCCACGAGAAGGGCGCCTTCACCGGCGCCGTTACGGCCAAGAAGGGGCTGCTGGAGGTGGCCGAGGGCGGCACCGTGTACCTCGACGAGGTGTCCTCGCTCTCGCCCGCGGCGCAGGCCAAGTTCCTGCGCGTCCTCCAGGAACGGAGCTTTCGCCGCCTCTCCGGCGTCACGACCCACACGTTTCGTGCGCGCCTGATCGTCTCCTCGCGGCGCGACCTGGCGGTGCTCGTCGAGAAGGGCGCCTTCCGCGACGATTTTTTCTATCGCATCGACGTGGTGTCGATCCGGCTTCCGCGGCTGCGGGATCGGCGCGAGGACATCCTGCCGATGGCCCGCTTGTTTCTCCGACGCGCGGCGCGGGCGTACTCGCGGCCGGCGCGCCGCTTCACGAAGGAAGCCGAGGCCACGCTCGCGCGCCATCCGTGGCCGGGCAACGTGCGCGAGCTCGCACACGTGGTCGAGCGCGCGGTGCTTGGCGCGGAATCTGCAGAGATCGCCTCGAGCGACATGCCGGCCGGAGCGCTCGGCTCGCCGGAGTCGCTGTTGCAATCGGCGGTCGAAAACCGATGGACGTTGAAGCAGCTCGCCGACGCGTACATCACCGAGACTCTGCGCCGCGCCGGCGGGAATCGGTCGCTAGCCGCCAAGCGCCTCGGCGTCTCGCGCAAGTTCCTCTGGGAGCGGGCGAAGAAATAGCGGTGAAAAGTGCGTTAAATCACGGAATCGGCTGGACTTCTGGGTGGATTCGGGTATCATCCCGCATCCAAAAACGGCCCCGGCTCGAAAACGAATCGGGGCGCCGGACTTAAAGGAGACGGACCACATGGCTTCGACAGCCACCAAGCCCGCGCGGATGCCGAAGAAGGAGATGGAGAAATTCCGGCGTCTTCTCGACGAGAAGAAGGCGACGCTTTCCGCCGAGATTGCCAAGACCCGAAGCGCCGAAGAAGAGACGACCGAGGAGTCGACGCAGGACATCGCCGACAAGGCCGTTTCCTCCTACACGCGCGAGTTCCTCTACTCGCTGACCGACGGCGAGCGTTCGACGCTCCTTCAGATCGACGACGCGCTCGGACGGATCGACGACGGCACGTACGGCCTCTGCCTCAACTGCGGCCGCCTGATGGCCGACAAGCGGCTGACCGCCGTGGCATGGGCCTCCTACTGCCTCGACTGCCAGGAGCTCGCCGAGAAGGGTCTGCTCCAGAACTGACCTTCGCCTTCACGGTTCTCTCGTTCCTTCGAGCCTCCGCCGGTCTTGCCGACGGAGGCTCTTTTTCGTGGCAGCGCGACCCGCGCAGGCGCAGGCGGGGTCAACGCTGAAAATCCTGATTCCGGCGGCCGCGATTCAGGAATTCAGCGTTGACCCCGCTTACGTCCCTCCCTGTGATCCTCGCGGTGCAGCGACTTTCGTCACGGATACCAGACTGCCCCCGGATCCCGAAGGCGCAGGCGGGGTCAACGCTGAAATCCTGATTTCGGCGGCTGAGATTCAGGAATTCAGCGTTGACCCCGCTTTCCCCTCGGTGGGAGGGGAGAGGGTTGGGGTGAGGGCTTCGTCGGCCTTCTGTGCTCGCAGGGGCCTCGCCGTGTAGCGCCTTTCGCTCCGGAACACTAGACTGCCGCCGGATGCCGAAGGTCGCGTTCTCCGAAAAGGCGATTCCCTCTTTCGACGCTGCGCCGTCGGCGGTCCTCGTCTCCGGCGATGTCGAATTCTTCGTCGAGGAGGCGGCCGGCCGGGTCCGCGACGCGCTGGCGGCAGGGGGCGCCGAGGTCCTGCGGTTCGAAGACGACGCTTCGGCCGAGGCGGTCTCGGACGCCCTTCTCAACCGGTCGCTCTTCTCGGCGCGGCGCATCGTCGAGCTGGACGTCTCGCGCCTGCTCGGCACCGAGACGCCGGGGCGCCTGGTCGCGAGGGCGGTCGAATCCTGGGACCGGGGGGGCGCCGCCGGCCGCCGGGAGGCGTTCAAGGCGGCCCGCGCGCTGCTCGCCGCCCTCGATCTTCCTCCGAGCGGCGATCCCGATGAGAACGCCCAGGCCGCGGCCCGGCGCGCGCGCCGCAAGGACGATGCGCCGCGCCTGGCCGAGATCCTGAAGGAGCTGCCCGAGGAAAAAAGCGGAGGACTTGCGGTGCTCAAGGGCGCCCTTCGGGCCCTGCTCGAGCGGGGGGAGAACGACGGGACCATCGCCCTGCTGACGGCGGTGGACCCTCCGGCGGGTGTCGACCTCCTGCAGGAGATCGCCTCGCGCGGCCTCGTGCTCGAGACCTCGGTCGGCGACGAGCCCGAGCCGGCGCTGCGCCGCCTCGCAGGAGCGCTGGCGAAGGAGCGCGAGGTCGCCGTCGAGCCGGCCGCGATCGAGCGCCTGATGGCCCGGACCGACGCCGAGCCGGCGCTCTTCGCGGCCGAGCTCGAGAAGCTCCTCGACTGGGCGGGCAAGGGCGGCCGCGTCAAAGCGGCCGACGTCGAGTCCAACGTCGAGGACGAGGCCTCCGAGGACGTCTATGGTCTCTTCGACGCGATCGGGCGCCGCGATGCGGGCGACGCGCTGGCCCGCCTCGAGCGCCTGTTCGACGGGCGCGACGTCCGCCAGGGCGATCGCCCCTACGAGAAGGTCGAGGACGTCTGGCCGATGCAGCTGCTCGGGCTGGTCGCGGGCGAAGTGCGGCGGATGCTCCTGCTCCGCGCGCGCTTGGAAGAGGCGGGCCCGGGAGGCTTCGACTCCGGGATGTCTTATCCGGCGTTCCAGGCCCGGGTCCTGCCGCGCCTGACCGCGCCGGTGGCTCCCTTCGGCCGCTCTCCATTCGAGGGGGCTCGCGGACCGACCAACCCGTACGCGCTCTACAAGGCGGCCATGCGCGCGTCGCGGTTCTCGGCCCGGGAGCTCGCGCGGGCCCTCGCCCGTGCGGCCGACGTGGACGTGCTGCTGAAGTCGTCGTCGCCCGCGCTCGACACGCTGTCGGCCTATGTCGGCGAGCTGATCGCCGGAAGCTGATCGGGGGGCGCGGCGCGCGCTCTGACGCCGGTCCGCTGTCATCCCGAGCGCAGCGAGGGATCCCTTTGGAGTCACGGTGCGGCTCAGAAAGGGATCCCTCGTCGCTGCGCGCCTCGGGATGACAGGGGGGGAGTGCGGCGTATGTCGGCGCCCGCGTCGCCGCCAGGAACGAGTCGTCGCGCCGACGTCGGCCTCCTGTCATCCCGAGCGCAGCGAGGGATCCCTTTGGAGTCACGGTGCGGCTCAGAAAGGGGTCCCTCGTCGCTGCGCGCCTCGGGATGACAGGGGGGAGTCCGGGGTGTGTCGCTCTGACGCCGGTCCGCTGTCATCCCGAGCGCAGCGAGGGATCCCTTTGGAGTCACGGTGCGGCTCAGAAAGGGGTCCCTCGTCGCTGCGCGCCTCGGGATGACAGGGGGGAGTGCGGCGTATGTCGGCGCCCGTGTCGCCGCCAGGAACGAGTCGTCGCGCCGACGCCGGCCTCCTGTCATCCCGAGCGCAGCGAGGGATCCCTTTGGAGTCACGGTGCGGCTTCGAAAGGGATCCCTCGTCGCTGCGCGCCTCGGGATGACAGGGAGGGAGTGCGGCGTATGTCGGCGCCCGTGTCGCCGCCAGGAACGAGTCGTCGCGCCGACGTCGGCCTCCTGTCATCCCGAGCGCAGCGAGGGATCCCTTTGGAGTCACGGTGCGGCTCAGAAAGGGGTCCCTCGTCGCTGCGCGCCTCGGGATGACAGGGGGGAGTGCGGCGTATGTCGGCGCCCGCGTCGCCGCCAGGAACGAGTCGTCGCGCCGACGCCGGCCTCCTGTCATCCCGAGCGCAGCGAGGGATCCCTGGAGTCACGGTGCGGCTTCGAAAGGGATCCCTCGTCGCTGCGCGCCTCGGGATGACAGGGGGGAGTGCGGCGTATGTCGGCGCCCGTGTCGCCGCCAGGAACGAGTCGTCGCGCCGACGCCGGCCTCCTGTCATCCCGAGCGCAGCGAGGGATCCCTTTGGAGTCACGGTGCGGCTTAGAAAAGGGATCCCTCGTCGCGGCGCGCCTCGGGATGACAGGGGGGAGTGCGGCTCGCGCCGCGGGCGGGAAAGCGATGCGACCCCGCGCCAAAACGCGGGGGACGGCGCCGCTTGCGCGGCAGCCGCCCTGTCTTGAGGTGGTGGGTGTCGTTCTCTAACTTAATATACGGAGCAGCATGGCCGACCGTTTCACGATTGATTTGTCGCCTCGAACCGCCCTGATTACAGGTGGTTCGCGGGGGATCGGCCGGGCGGTCGCGGACCTGCTGGCGAAGGCGGGAGCCCGTGTCGCGATCAACTACGTCCGCGACGAGGCCGCCGCGAACCGGGCCGTCCGCGAGATCCGGGCCGCCGGCGGCGAGGCCATGGCGCTCGCCGGCGATCTCTCGAAGCCGGACGAGGCGCGCCAGCTCGTCCGCGACGTCGTCGCCGCGTGGGAGCGCCTCGACATCCTCGTCAACAACGCCGGCATCTGGGAGGAGGATCGGGCGGGCGACGGCCGCGTCGACGTCTGGGACCGGACGTACGCGATCAACCAGCGCGGCGCCTTCCTCGTCACGGACGCGGCGATTCCTCACCTCGAGAAGACTCGGCGGCGCGATCGTCTTCGTGTCGTCCACCGCCGGGCAGCGCGGCGAGGCGGAGCACTCCGCCTACGCGGCCTCGAAGGGTGCGATCATCTCGTACACGAAGTCGCTCGCCGCGGAGCTCGGCCCGCGGGGCATCCGGGTCAACTGCGTCGCCCCCGGCTGGGTGGACACCGACATGTCGGCGTCTTCGCTCGCCGATCCGAAGGCGCGCGCCGAGATCGAGCGGATCATCCCGATCGGACGCGTCGCGTCGCCCGAAGACATCGCCGGTCCGGTGCTCTTCCTCGTGTCGGACCTCGCGCGGCATCTGCAGGGCGAGATCGTCAACGTCAACGGCGGGAGCGTGCTGGCGGGCTGAGCCCCCGGCCCCGATGGAGAAGCTCGACCGCCGCGATCTCCGTTTCCTCGGCGCGTGCCTGCTCGCGATCGCCGCCGGCGCGCTCGTCGCCGGCTCTCTCTTCAAGAAGGCGTTTCCCGAGGCGTCGATCGAGTTCCGCGTCAACCGCGGGGAGGCGCGCGTCGTGGCGGAGCGCTTCCTGGCGGGGCAGGGCTACTCCACGGCCGGAGCGCACTTCGCGGGCGAGTTCGACGTGGACGAGACGGCCAAGGTCTATCTCGAGCGCGAGCTCGGCCTCGAGAAGGCCGGCGCGATCTATGGCCGCGCCGCGAAGGTGTGGCAGTGGCGCATGCGCTGGTTCCGGTCGGGCGTCAAGGAGGAGCAGCTCGTCGCGGTGTCGCCCCTCGGCGAACTCATCGGGTTCCGGTCCGTCCTGAAGGAGGACGCTCCCGGGGCGCGCCTGACGGAGGAGCAGGCCCGCGCGAAGGCCCTCGCGTTTCTGGCGACGCGGGGCCTCTCCGCGTCCGCTCTCACGCCGGTCGAGGCGACCCCGGTCGCTCGGCCCCACCGCTCGGACTGGAAGTTCGTGGACGAGAAGAAGGACGTCCGCTTCGCCGGCGCGACCGTCCGTTTCGAGACGACGGTGTCGGGCGACCGGATCACGGCCTGGTCCGAGTTCGTCCACGTGCCGGAGCAGTGGGAGCGCGACTACCAGAAGCTGCGGTCGAAGAACGAAGCCGCCGGCGAAGTCGCGACCGCGGGCCTCTTTCTCACGATCCTCGCGATGCTCGCGGTCCTGGTGCGCAAGATCGTCCTCAAGGACGTGCGGTGGGGCCTCGTCGCGGCGTTCGGCGGGATCGCCTTCGTGCTCGCGCTGCTGTCGAGCTGGAACGAGCTGCCGCTGACGCTCTTCCATTACGACACCGCGAGCCCGCTGTCCGCCTACATGACGAACCAGATTCTGCTCGGCGTACTGGCCGCGATCGCGACCGCCGCCGGCATCGCCCTGGTCGTCGCCGCCGCCGAGCCGATCTACCGCGAGCGCTTCCCGCGGCAGCTCTCGCTGGCAGGCGCGTTCTCCGCCCGCGGGATCCAGAGCAAGGCGCTTCTTCCGAAGCGTCGTCCTCGGCTATGCGCTGGTCGCCTTCTTCATGGCGTACCAGGCGGTCTTCTACGTCGTTGCCGCGCGCTTCGGCGCCTGGGCCCCCGCGGACGTGCCGTACAGCGACATGCTGAACACGTCGTTTCCCTGGGCGACCGTGCTCTTCATCGGGTTCCTTCCGGCGGTCACCGAGGAGGGGATCAGCCGGATGTTCTCGATCTCGTTTCTCGACCGCCTCGGCGCGGGGCGCGTTCCTCGCCGTCGTCATCCCCGCGTTCATCTGGGGATTCGGCCACTCGACCTATCCGAACCAGCCGTTCTTCATCCGCGGCGTCGAGGTCGGCTGCGCGGGCGTCGTGATCGGCTTCGTGATGCTGCGCTGGGGCGTCGTGCCGCTGCTGGTCTGGCACTTCACGGTGGACGCCCTCTACACGGCGCTCCTGCTGCTGCGCTCGGGAAACACGTACTACGTCGTCTCGGGCGGGATCGCCGCCGGGATCCTGCTGCTGCCGCTCGGAGTCTCGCTCGCGCTCTACCTGCGCCGGGGAGGCTTTCTTTCGTCCGCGGGCCTGTCGAACGCCGACGCCGGATTCGTCCCCGACCCCGTCACCGCTGCGGCGCCGTCGGCCGAGCCGTCCCTTCCCGTGCGCCCGCTTTCCCGCGCGGCGCGGGGGCTGGCGGCCGGAGCGGCGGTGCTGCTCGCCGCGTCGTTTCTCGTGCCCGTGGACTCCGACGGCCCGCTCGTGGACGACGCGACCGGCCGCGCCGCCGCCGTGTCGCTCGCCCGCCGGTTCCTCCGCGTCAACGGCGCCGACCCCGACGCCTGGTCGAGCGTCGCCTACACGGGAACGGGATTCTCGTACGACCAGAGCGTGCGGGAGATCCGGCCCCAGGAGCACGCGATGATCCCCGGCTTCTCGGATGGCGCCGCGCGCTACGTGATCGAGAAGGGCGGCCCGCGCGCGCTGCGCCGGCTCGCCGACCAGTCGCTCCCGCTCGCGTACTGGGTGGTCCGCTTCTATCGGCCGGAACAGAAGGACGAGTGGAAGGTGCTCATCGATGCGCGGAGGTCCCGCGTCGTGGCGTTCGTCCACCCGATCGCGGAGGATGCGCCGGCCGGACCGGCCGTCTCCTCCGAGGACGCGCGCCGCCGCGCGTCCGCCGCGGCGGGCAAGCTCGGTTATCCCGCTGCCGAGTACACCGTGCTCGAGGTCGGCACCGAGGCCCGGCCCAAACGCGTGGACACGACGGTCGTTCTCGAAGCGAAACCGCCGGGCATCGGGGAGGCGCGGCCGCGGCTGACGGCCGTCTTCCACGGGCCGCGGCTGGCCGCGTTTCTGCCCACGATCCAGGTTCCGGAGAGCTTCATGCGCGAACAGCGCCGCAACACGTCGGCCGAGGTCGTCCTGACGGGGATCCGCATCGTCGCGGCCGGC
Organism: uncultured Acidobacteriota bacterium; assembly: GCA_963736455.1. GTDB lineage: Bacteria > Acidobacteriota > Thermoanaerobaculia > UBA5066 > Gp7-AA6 > DAHUXD01. Next base: position 1,344,296 of record CAVTON010000001.1, on the reverse strand, counting down.
AGCCTCCTCGGCGTCGCGGTCATCCTCTTCCTGCGACGGGTGCGCGAGCCGGGCTTTCGTTGGCGCGCGCTCGTCCGGCCTGTCGCCGTGACCGCGATCGTCGCGGCCGCCGCCCTCTGGAACACGTGGCCCGCGCTCTTCCGCGTCTACGACACCGAGAAGCCGATGAACCTCTTTCGCCTCGGCCTGATCGTCTCGCTCACGGTGTCGCTGCTGGGACTCCTCCTCGTCGCGAGCATCGGGTTCGTGCTCCTCGGGGCCGCGCGGCCCGGATGGACGCGGGCGCTGAGGCGCCAGGGGACGCTGTCCGACGCCCTGCTTCGGGCGGCTCTCTCGGCCGCGATCGTGCTCGGCCTCTCCCGGTGGCTGCACGTCCTCTCCGCGAGGATCCCCGCCTTCTACGACCCCGACCCGTCGCTGCCGGGAAGCCTCGCGGACGCGCTGCCTCCCGTCGACGTCGTCTGGGGGGCGGCGCGCGGCGCCTTCGCCGTTGCCGTGCTTGCCGCGACCGCGGCGCTCGCCTGGAACAGCTCCTTCTTCAAGAGCACCGTCGGCCGCGCTCTGGGGTTCGCCGCGCTCGCGCTCGCGCTCGTTCCCTCGGACCTGCACTCACCGGGGCAGTTCGCCTTCGAATACGCCACGGGCCTCCTCGCCGCCGGCTGGGTCGCCGTCTGCGCGTTCGGCCTGCTCCGCGATCACGCCGCGGCGTGGGCGCTCTTCGGGGTCCTCACGTTCGGAGGCCGCGGAGTGATCGAGCTGCTCGCTCAGTCGGCCCCCGCCGACCGCGCCGCGGGGACGTGGGCGCTCGTCGGGCTGGCCGCCGCCGCCGCGGCGCTGGTTGTGGGGCGGCGGGAGAAGGCTTCCGCTGTGGTTTCCTCGACCTGACGTCTCCGAGGTCGGGGTTCAGGTGTCCGACGCCACCTGTCGGCAAGGCGCCGACAAGTGCGGGCACTGGCCGCATCCGACCAGTGCCCGACGTAATCCCAGCAGAGCCTCGTCTTCAGATGGGAATGGGAGACATGATCCTGTCCACTCCAACCTCCTCGCGGGTCCCGTGTCGGGCCCCGCACGGAGGCGGTTTCTGGAGCGCTCCCGTCCGCCTTCAACAAAGAGGTGTTGTCGCGAGCGTGGAAGTGGGACAGGAAAAAGACTGAGCTCGCGAGATGGGGTGGCCCGCGTGGGCCGGGCGGACTAGAGGGAAGCGGTCGTTAGCATTTGCGGCCCGAGGCGGGAGCGGAGAGCCTCGAGCTGCGCGAAATCCGGATTGGTTCCCGCGAGCGCCACCTCGAGCTGTGTGGCCAGGGCGTCATCGACGGAGCTTTCGGTTCGTAACGCGGCGAGTCGTCTCCTCGCACGGGCGAGGTCGCCCTGGCGAGCCCAGCACTCGATCTCGAGCAGGGAAGCGACGAGCGCGTTGACGTGCAGTCCAGCCTCCGCAAATGAGCGGCTGGCAGCGGCCGACGCCCGGGCGGCAGCAAGGGGCCGTCCCGCCGACAAAACGATCTGTGCGAGGCCAAGTCGGAGGTATCCGCGCAGGGAGCTCTGAGCGGGTAGCGACAGGTGGCGCAGCGCTGCCGCGTACTCGCGTCGCGCCTCGTCGAGGCGCCCCAGCGAGTTGAGCGCTGTCCCGAGGCAGTTCAGCGTCGAGACGTAGGCATTCCAGATCCCATATCGTTGAAAGACTGGCAGGGCGCCCCGAAACGCCCGTACGGCAGAATCGGCGCTCCCGGCGTCAAAAAGCGCGATTCCTTCGGCGGCGAGAGCGCTCGCCGCGAAGTCGAGGAGCCCGTAACGCCGAAACGTCGACGCGGCTCTTCTCGAGAGCGCCAGACCGGTCTTGCCCTGACCGGTGAAAGACCGTCGCTGAGCCTCGACGAGCTCTGTGTGGGCGAGATTGACCTCGTCTCCGCTCTTGCCGAATGCGCGGTATGCGATCCGGAGGGCCTTCTCGGCGCGGTCGAACTCTCTGGTCCAGAGTCGTGCCTGGGCCGCGAGGAGATGGGCCTGGCCCCAAATGAGCTCCCGGGGTGCCACCTCCTCCGCCGACGAGACCGGTCGTCGTTGAGCTCGGACGCTTCGCAGCCGTCGGATCAAACCTTCCGCAAAGTGCAGAGCGTCCAGAGGATCTTTCGTAATCTGACGCCCTCTCTCCTGGAGCGCATAGAGGAGACCGAGGCGCTGGGCGGCGTCGAAAAGGTCGAGATTCCCGATATCCGACTCAAACGTCCCGGCATTCCCCGAACCCACAAGTCGCTGGCCATGAGAAACGGCGTCCATCCCGATGCGCCCGGCTTCAACCCCGGCGCGGGTTTGTCGGGGCCTGATGCTCTTCAATCCGGGCCTTCGCGAAAAGGGATCGGTCGATGGAAATGGACTCTCACCAAGCTCTTCAAGGAGGCCCTCCGCGGCCAGATCCTTCAGTCCGCGGTCGATGGCCTTCATCTCGACGAACGTAGACCGACACTTTTGGCATGCCTTCGTATGGCGGGCGAATCGAACACGCGCCTCGCGGTTGACGTCGCCGCCGGCGAGTCGAAGGAGGCTGAATTCGTCGATGTGGCGGTTCAACCGAGGCACTCCCGTAGCCTCCTAAGGCACCGGCTCAGCAGCTTCGGTGCGCTCGCCGGGCTCACGGAGGAATGATAGGCCGTTTCCCTGAGGCTCAAATCTCTCAGATAGTAGGCGGAGAGGAGTTTTCGACAACGCGCCGACATGGTTCGGAATCCCTCGCGCACCGCTAGGGCCAATTCAACCCTTTCCGAGACTCCCTCGGCCGGCAGATCCGGGGGAGCGCCATCGTCGAATAGTCCTCGGGCCCGGATCTTCATGGCAATGTGCCGCGCGCACTTGGCGCGGAAGATTGCAGCGACATAGCTCTCGGGTTGGCGGACCTGAGAAACATGCCGAAGCAAGTCGAAAGCGGTGTCCTGAAGAAGATCCTTGGCTTCTTCGGCGAGGATTCCGTAGCGGGAACGGGCAAGGGCGATGTACTTCCTTCTCGTTTCCGGGCTTGACAGGAGTTTTTCGGCCACTTGCCAGCTCGTGCGCGGTTCGATCAAGTCGGACATGCTCTTCCTACGTTGCCGCGGACCCGCGAATCTACCTCGGACGCCGGCATCGTGGCGACAAGGAGTTTTTCGAGGTAGGCGGAGCTGCGAGAAATTGTTGTAGACGGAGGCGGAGTTGCGGATCGCCCGGCTCTCAGGGGGCAAGGGCCGCCGAATCGCCGGAAGTCGTCATTCAGTGTCCCAGTTTGCCCCTCCACTCGCCACTAAAGAGACAGAAGGGCCCGTCGGGGTCTCCCGCGGATTCGGCCGTGCTGCTCCGCGTGCCCGGGGAGGAAGCCGTGTTCCAGCTCCCGCGGTCGATCCGTCGGTCCAACAGATTGTGGATCTCCATCCTGGCGACCCTCGCAGTCGCGTTCTGGGCGGGCATTGCCTGGGCCCAGCAGCCTCCGGACTCCCTGCCGTTCTATTGGCCGAACCAGGCGTTCGACACGCACGGCATCGACAACGTCAACCTCTACAACGGAGATACGGGAGTCTCCGTGCCGCTCGGCCTGGCGTACACGCTGGGTCCCACGGGCTACCAGTACCAGCTCATGGCCTTCCAGACCGTAAAGTTCTGGCACTTCTCGACCTACCAATGTGGTTCGACGGTTGGCCAGTTCGCGTGGATCGCCGGCGACGCGACGATCGGGGCCGGCTGGACCCTTCAGCCCGGCTACGTGATCAAGCGCACACCGCCGACCGGCGCGGCGTACTGGCAGTATGTCGATCCGACGGGCGGCGCTCACCAGGTGGACCTGAGCACGGCGACCTCTGCCGTCACGTCCGACGGCTCCCACCTGCGCATCACCCGGATTCCGAGCACCGGAACGCCCACGTCGTACACCGTCGAATTCCCCGATGGGACGATACAGATGTTCGATCACATCCACTCCGTTCCCTCGACGACGGACTTCAACAACTTCGACTATCTCGAGCCGGCGAACCAGCGCTACGGCCTGCACACGATCAAGGACCGATTTACCAACACGCTGGTCACGGTCAACTGGACGGACGGCACTCATCCGGCCGAGTTCTCGAGCATCACGCTCAACCCGTTATCGAGCACGATCTCCTTCACATGGCAGAACGTATCCGCAGGGTCGATTACCTACCGAGGCCTCGACTACGTGACGTTCCCGGCGCCCGGTGGCAAGCAGCTGAAGGTCGATTTCGGCTACACGGCCGCAACCTTCAATCGGAACGGCTTCGACAATTCCGGTATCACCTCGTGCACGACATCTCCCGCGACCGTCAGCGTGCCGGAGCTGGCGTCGATCGGGCTCTCCGACCCCGGGACGACTCCCTCCATTCTGTCGGTGAGCTATGCGTTCACCTACTGGGGAAACCCGACCGGCTCGGCGCAGTACCAGGGGGCGGTCAAGCAGGTGACGCTCCCGACGGCGGGCACCATCTCCTACGTGTACGACCAGACCGCCACGCCCCCCTGCGTGCTGACACATCCGATCTGCAACCCGACGGGCCTCGTCGCGGACCTCGTGGAAAATCCCCAGCCACCCGCGACCGCTTACTGGGACGATTCACCTGCCGTCGTGACGCGAACCGAATACGACCCCTTTGCGAACCAGTCCGGAGTCACGACTTACGCCCGGAGCCAGTACGAGGCGGGAGACGAGGGTGGGAACCCGATCCCCTCGGAGATCTTCCGACGCGTGACGGTCGTACCGCAGTCCGGCTTCGCCCGGCGCCACTATTTCAAGGTGGACGACCCGAGCGGCTTCAATCCGCGTGCCGCCTCGGGCATCGAGCTCGACCGCCGCTATTACTCGGGAAGCACACCCTCCGCGGCGACGAACTTTCGCAGCATGATCTTCTGCTACGGAGGGCTCTGCGGCTATCAGAACAGCGAGGGAGACATCAACGACTTCGATTTCACCGGGTCGAACGGCCGCACGCCGCCGAACGCCGCGGTCACTTGGTACGGAGCCCCTCCGATTCCTCCGGCCGGCGACGGAGGAGCCTGTCCGACCGCGTCAGCCCCGGCCTGCACCGCGTCAACTTCCGTCCTCACGAGTTACAACGCCGACGCGGGCCAGTACGACACGACCGAGTACAAGAGCAGCCTGCCCGGCGGCGTCGACCGCACGGTAGACATCGCATGGGCGCCGTCGACAGCGACGGGCCACTGGATCTTGGGCATCTTCACCCACCGCTACATCTGGGACGGAGGCGGCTCGGCGCCTCCGGCCGGGACTTCCGACGGAGCCACGGTCGTTCGCGAAGACTTCACGTTCGACGCGAACGGCTTCCTCAAGAGCGCGCGCACCTGGGATTCCGTCCTCGACAAGGTCATCAAGCGTTGCAGTTATCGAAACAGCACGACCGGGGTGCCTACAAGCAGCTTCTCGCAGACCTACTCGTCTTCGAGCGAGCCCACGACCGACCCGTGTCCCGGAGCCATGCCGACGGTGGGAACCGACGGCGACACATTTGGACAGTCATTTACTTCTGGTACGACCTCCCTCCTCCCGACCCAGGCGAACTGGGTTAACGGGACCTCGTCGATCGGCTGGAACTCTTACGACGTCGTTCGGGACGGGAGCACAGGGTTCGTGACGGCGGTGAACGATCCCAATTCCAGCGTGACGACGACGTACACGTACGACGCGCTGGGGCGGGTCGTCCAGATCCAGCCGCCCGGCGGTTCGACGGTCGAGTGGCCGACGACGTTCTGCTATGCGCCGAAGGCGTCCGGCGCGCTCGTCATCGTCAAGAAGATCACCGCTTCGCCGGTTCTCGACCCGGCCGACCCGTCGGGAATCTGTAAGGCTGACGAAGGCGCCCCGGGACCGGGTTCAGGCCCTATTCTGGGAGAGCAGTTCGACGGTTTTGGCAGGCTCGTGCGCGACCTTCGGCGGAACAACAAGGCGCTGACCGGCGGCTCGTACTTCGACACCCGCAACACCCAGTACGACATGGCCGGGCGCATCACGTTCTCGTCCGACTGGCAACCCTGCGGGACCGCCTCGGGTGCGACGAGCATCAATTCCTGTGCGGTGGTGCTGAGCACGACCCAGGGCCCGGGAACTCTCTACTTCGCCTTCGACCCTCTCGGCCGTGTGGCGCAATATGGGCACATCAACGGTACCAACGTCGCCTCGGATGTCATCCTCGACCGGACGGACAACCGCGTCTCGCCAGCGATCGCCTACAGCGACTCGTACCAAAAGTCGAATACGTTTTGCGTGAATTCGACCTGGTCGGGGAGCATGTGTCCCGGCGGCCTCGGCGGCACGACGAATGGGGTGGTCGCGGCGACGGAGCTCGACGCCCTCGGGCGGACGACGAAGGTCACGGAGCCGGACCCCGTCAGCGGGGCGCTCTCTTCGGACGTTTCCAACTATGGCTACAACGTGCTCGACGAGCTGACCTCGGTGGACGAGGGGTCGGCCGATCGCACGTTCAGCTACTCGGCGTTTGGATTCCTGACGTCCGCGAAGACACCCGAAGATGGCTGCAGCGGCGCCGCGTGGCCAAACTGCGTCTCCGTGGGCAACGGGACCGCGAGCTACAGCCTGTACGGAAGCCTCGGCAACCTTCGTAAGAAGACCGACGGCAAACCCGCGCTCACGACCTACAACTACTCCTACGATGCCGCCGGACGGCTGACATCTCTCACCAGTGGAAGCTCGTCGCCCTTCATCGAATTCATCATCAACTGCTACGACGGAACAGGCGCCTGCGGCGACTCGCAGTCGACGTTTTCGAACTTTGCCGGTGGGCGTTTCCCGAAGGGGCGGCTGACCCGGAGGATCGGGATCAATCAGATCCCGTTCGACGCGGCACCGGTGTTCGACGACTTCACCTACGGTGACTTGACAGGCTTGCTGTGCCCGACCGCGGACCTGACGGGCAAGCTCTGTGCCCAGACGACCTCGATCGGGGCGCGAGGAGTATTTCCCGCCCCGCCGACAGATTTGACGAAGAATGGATTCGGAGTACCGGTGACCCAGAAGTGGACCTTCAACACATTGGGAGCTACCTCGACGCATGCCTTGCCGAGACCTTCGGGCTCCGCGACGACGCTGACGGTCAACGACGGTGCCAATGGAGGAGTCTATACATCGGGCTTCCTGACGAACGTGACGGCGACACGCAATGGCGGCACGACCCAGCAGATCGTCGCGGCCAACTACCACGAGAGCGGGCGACTCTCGGACTACACGACCGGAAGCTCTACGCCACACGTCAAGACCACGATCGCCGCGGATTCGGTGGTACCGTCCCGCCCGGCGAGCATCACGTCGGTCAATTCACCGGGCGGAGCGACGCTGTTCCAGACCGGGCTCTACAAGTACGACGGGCTTGACAGCGTCAAGCAGGCGGGATCGGACGCGTTTTCGTACGATGGGCGTTCACGGATCACGTCGGCGTCGCTGTCGGGAGCGGGGAGCCAGGGATACACGTTTGACCGGAACGGGAACCTGACGTCGAAGACGGGGACGAATGCCGCGACGCTGACGACGGACGCGTCGTCGAACCACCTGGCGACGTCGATTGCGGTGTACGACGACCGGGGCAACGTGTCGACGTTCACGGGCGCCACGGGGACGGTGACGATGATCCACGACCTGCTGAACCGGCAGTACCGGACGGTAGACCCGTCGGGGACGGACTTCACGTATTTGTACGACGGGGGTGGGGAGCGGGTGGCGAAGTTTCCGACGAAGGGCGGGGCGACGCGTCGGGAGTTTGCGCGGCTGATCATCGAGGCTCGAGGGGACGGGTCGTTGAGCTGCACCCCGAATCCCTTTACGGACGTGACCTGTTCGGCCAATCCGAACGACGGGAAGTACATTCAGAAGATGAAGGACGTGGGGATCACGGCGGGTTGCGGAGGAGGCAACTACTGTCCGGAGAGCCAGACGCAGCGCGACCAGTCGTCGGTGTTCTTTCTGAAGGGGGAGCACTGCCCGGTGAACGTGACGGGGTGCACGTACACGCCGCCTTCGTGCACGTCGACGATTTTTGCGGACGTGCCGTGTCCGAGCCAATACGCGGACTGGGTGAATCAGCTGTACGCGGAGGGGATCACGGCGGGGTGCGGGAGCGGGAACTTCTGTCCGACGGATGCGCTGGGGTCGTGGCAGACGCTGGCGTGGGCGCAGAAGGTCTGGCCGAGCTACAATCCCTTGCCACGGGCTTCGATCGTGACGTACCGGGACGAGGGTGGGCGCGTGGTGACGGAGGGCGTGGAGTCCGGGGGCGCGGATCTGTCGGCGGTGGAGGCGTACCAGAGGGACAACATCTTCCTGGGAGGGCAGCTGGTGTCCTCGGGGGTGTGGTCGGGATCTGGGTGGACGACACTGAACTATCAGTTTTACGCGGTGGATCACCTGGGGTCGACGCGTCTGGTGACGGACGTGACGGCGGCGAGCGTTCAGGGGTTGAAGTACTGGCCGTACGGGGATGACGCGCCGGGGTCGGGGTCGGATGCGGGTCAGAGGCTGAAGTTCGCGGGGATGGAGCGGGACACGGAGAACAAGCATTACTTCGACCACGCGCGGACGGAGGATTTCAACCTGGGGAGGTTCATCTCGGCGGACGAAATATTCGGGGGTCAGAACGCACCGCAGAGCTGGAATCGGTACAGCTACGTGATGAACAGGCCGATGTCGCTCCTCGACAGGTTTGGGTTTGACACACATCCAGCAGGGTGCTGGACGGACTGGGGCCCGACCGGCGACACGCCGACAACGCAGTGCCCGACGATACCCGCGCCTTCTGCGCCCAGCCCCTGGCAGATCATTTGGCAAATGATCTTCGCAAATCCTGGCGGTGCGGCCGGTGGAATTGCCGGCCACTATGGTGCGGGCGGACACGGAGCCACTTCAATCGCTTCGGCACCGCATACACAAGCGCCCTGCAAGGGCCTTGGCGTCACATATTCGCTAGGTGCGGAAGCCGAGGCCGGGGTCGGCCCAGCCGGACTCGGTGGACAAGCTGGGGGAGGGGTTGGTGTGTTTCTGGGCAATGGCAACGCGAGTCTCGGCGGTTACGTGTCAGCGGGCGGATTTGCGGGCGGTCCGGGGTTCGGTCCAAGCTATCCTCACCAAGGGTATTCAAACCTAGCATGGGGCGCCTTCGCGGGAGGCGGGCCATCGATAAGTATTACAAATTCGGGGGCTGCAACGAGCCTCTCGGGACCGTTCGACACGACTGGTTATAACCTCGCGTTGGGCGGTGCGTCTGTCAGCATGCAGATCGCAGTTGACCCCGTATCTGGAATTTGGGTCGTAGGCCTCGGAGTCAAAGGAGGGTTCGGCCTCGGCTTTAGTACTTACTCATATCAGACCACCACCAAGACGACTAATATCCTGGGAGGCTGCTAATTTGCAAATACTTCTCTTCGTCGTTGGGGTAGCTGCAATGGTAGCTTTGTTTGTCGCGAGCGTCGCCGCGTGGCCCCGTGTTTATGACTACAAGGTAAGCGATTCGGGGATCCAATTCATTATTCTTGGCGGCGCTAAGGTCTATTCGATTCCCTATGATCGGATCGCTGACGTTGCGGCGTTGACAGGTTCGATGCGTTGGGTTCCCGGAGGCCTTGCCCTTCGATTGGGGAATCGTCCCTGGCGAGTAAATGGTGCTGTACAGCTTCGTCTCAACAGGGGTCTCTTCCGACGCCTGATTCTGACGCCCGACAACCCGAGTCAGTTCGTTGCAGACGTCCAGTCCAGAATCCGCTCTGGTGCGGCGACGTGACGGCTAGCGATGTTGCGCGTCAACCGGGGTCAATCGTGCATTCCTGTATCCCAGCCGCGCGCGTGATCATCCGGGTGAGCTGGGTCAGTCTTCCTATGTCTACCTCTACGACGGGGGCGGGGAGCGTGTGGCGAAGTTCCCGACGAAGGGCGGGGCGACGCGTCGGGAGTTTGCGCGGCTGATCATCGAGGCTCGAGGGGACGGGTCGTTGAGCTGCACCCCGAATCCCTTTACGGACGTGACCTGTTCGGCCAATCCGAACGACGGGAAGTACATTCAGAAGGGATCAATCGGGGTCAATCGTGCATTCCTGTACTCCCGCCCGCGCGCATGATCATCCGGGGGAGCTGGGGTCAGTCTTCCTATTGTCTATCTCTGCGACGGGGGTGGGGAGCGGGTGGCGAAGTTCCCGACGAAGGGCGGGGCGACGCGTCGGGAGTTTGCGCGGCTGATCATCGAGGCTCGAGGGGACGGGTCGTTGAGCTGCACCCCGAATCCCTTTACGGACGTGACCTGTTCGGCCAATCCGAACGACGGGAAGTACATTCAGAAGATGAAGGACGTGGGGATCACGGCGGGTTGCGGAGGAGGCAACTACTGTCCGGAGAGCCAGACGCAGCGCGACCAGTCGTCGGTGTTCTTTCTGAAGGGGGAGCACTGCCCGGTGAACGTGACGGGGTGCACGTACACGCCGCCTTCGTGCACGTCGACGATTTTTGCGGACGTGCCGTGTCCGAGCCAATACGCGGACTGGGTGAATCAGCTGTACGCGGAGGGGATCACGGCGGGGTGCGGGAGCGGGAACTTCTGTCCGACGGATGCGCTGGGGTCGTGGCAGACGCTGGCGTGGGCGCAGAAGGTCTGGCCGAGCTACAATCCCTTGCCACGGGCTTCGATCGTGACGTACCGGGACGAGGGTGGGCGCGTGGTGACGGAGGGCGTGGAGTCCGGGGGCGCGGATCTGTCGGCGGTGGAGGCGTACCAGAGGGACAACATCTTCCTGGGAGGGCAGCTGGTGTCCTCGGGGGTGTGGTCGGGATCTGGGTGGACGACACTGAACTATCAGTTTTACGCGGTGGATCACCTGGGGTCGACGCGTCTGGTGACGGACGTGACGGCGGCGAGCGTTCAGGGGTTGAAGTACTGGCCGTACGGGGATGACGCGCCGGGGTCGGGGTCGGATGCGGGTCAGAGGCTGAAGTTCGCGGGGATGGAGCGGGACACGGAGAACAAGCATTACTTCGACCACGCGCGGACGGCGGATTTTAACCTGGGGAGGTTCGTGTCGGCGGATGAGGTGTTCGGGAGCCAGGAAACCCCGCAGAGCTGGAACCGGTATAGCTATGTGATGAATAACCCGACCAGCCTGACAGATCCGTGGGGGTACGCCGACTCGAAGACGACCACCAACTGCCAGACGATTCCGCAATTCACCCTACCGGACCAAAGCTGCAATACGACGGTACTCCCGACTGGGTTCTATCTGATTCCTAGCGGGTTCTGGACGTTCCTGTTTGGGGGCGGATCTGCCGGCAGCAGCGCGTCAGCTGGCCAAGAACAGGGAAAGGGCGGGCAAGCTGTCTCGTTTGCCGCGTGCGTCGCGGAGACCGCAGAGTCGTTAAGCATGCAAAGTGTTCTAAAATCAACTACCGGTGGAACCGTGGGCACTTCGGCCGTTGCCGGCGCGCTCCTTGGAAATACTCCGGCGACTTTGTTAAGCGCATTTATTAGTCGCCAAAACCCGAGCCGGCAAGGAGCTGCCGTGAAGGGACTGTTAGGCGAACTCGGTTCGATCGTAGGCTCGAACGGCTTAACTAGAGGTGCTGATGTGTGGTCTCGCCTGGCTACAGTGACAACCGACGCCGATCTCATGATCTTTGCCTCGGCGCGAGGCGTGTTTCTTGATGTATCAACTACGATCTCCGTCGACCCAGTTCCACTAGCGGGAGCCGCGGCGACGGGTGCCGAGTTCGTGACCGGATTCGGTGAATTTAAGCTGGCCTATGACTTCACAGCGTTTGCAGCTGCTGCCGCACACTGCGCTTTCTAGGACGCATTAGGTGGATACTCGACACTTCTGGGCTAATGCAGAGTACCTTTTCTTCGTGGGCGTGTCCGTGTGGTTTCCGGTGTGGAGCGTGAGGCGCCGACGGCGTATCGATCGACCATTGTCGCGATTGGCTCAGATCCTACGGTGGAGCGCCGTGATCGGCTCATGGGCGGTAGCGGCGGCATGGTTTGATGTTCTGCTTGTCCGAGGAATTGCGTTGTCAATTGGAGTCGTGTTTCTAGCTTGGCCAAACGCGGCGCGCGTCTTTATGAGCCGCACTCGTGACTCAGGGCTGGTCGAATCGGGCGGCGGTCGGTTTCGGTGACGTCGCACTGGAGACCAAGCACTAATTGGTGACGGAGGGCGTGCAGTCCGGGGGTGCGGATCTGTCGGCGGTGGAGGCGTACCAGAGGGACAACATCTTCTTGGGAGGGCAGCTTGTGTCCTCGGGGGTGTGGTCGGGATCTAGCTGGACGACGCTGAACTATCAGTTTTACGCGGTGGATCACCTGGGGTCGACGCGTCTGGTGACGGACGTCAGCTCGAACCTGGTGCAGGGGTTGAAGTACTGGCCGTACGGGGATGACGCTCCGGGGTCGGGGTCGGATGCGGGTCAGAGGCTGAAGTTTGCGGGGATGGAGCGGGACACGGAGAACAGGCACTACTTCGACCACGCGCGGACGCAGGATTTTAACCTGGGGAGGTTTGTGTCGGCGGATGAGCTGTTCGGGGACCAGGAGACGCCGCAGAGCTGGAACCGGTATAGCTATGTGATGAATAACCCGACCAGCCTCAGCGACCCATCCGGTTTGACAACGTGCGAAATTGATGATTCAGGACAGATGCGCTGCTCGGAGAGTATCGGCGTTGGAGGAGCTAAGGATCCATTTTCGAACTACCCGTTTTGGGGGCCAATTGGTGGATGGGTGCCATCGAGTGCTCCCACGTTTAGCGGGAGTGTCGCACGGAGTGTGAATAACGAGGTTAGGCATGCGCCGGAGCAAACCTTCGGCGCTTGTGTCGCTGAGAGCGCTAAGTATTTCAGTCTGCAGCACGCTGTACAGGCGGCGAGTGGGGGTCAATTCGGCAATGGTTTCGTCTCGGAGGCGCTCCTTGGGAGTGAGGTAGCAGCGGGCATAGATCTGCTCGGAATCTTCAGTGGCAATGACGGCGAGGCGATGCGCGCAGCCGGAGGTATCGCATTTAGCCACGGAGCGGAGACGGCGGCCGACGCGCTCGCGCCTCGTATACCCAATCTAGCTGCTAGTTTCGCCGCGTCGGCTTCGTTCGTGTTGGAGACGCCAGTAGCTACCTACGGATTGAGGATCGGAGGGCAAGTCACCGCAGCAATCCCCTTGGGGGCGGCCGCGAGGTCCGGCGCCGCCGCGTTTGGACTGTTCAACGCCCTAAAGCTACCTTATGACCTCGCTGTCGGCGCGTTCGCATCTGTTCTGTGCGGCATCGGACGTTAACAGTGCAGAGTCGGCTGCTGTGGAGTCAACAGTTTTGGTTCAACGCTCAGCGGCTCGCTGCCGCGGCCATCTGCATCTGGGCCGGTATTTGGGGTATTCGGTATAAGTTCGACCTCGACTTACCCATGAATCGAAGGACAAAGTATGTCCGGTGGTCCGTCGTCCTGTCTAGCTGGCTGGTTGCATCGGTACCCACTCAGGGCTTTTCACTTGTGAGGGCGATCGCTATGGTTCTAGGTCTCGGCGTTCTGTGGTGGCCTAACGTCCTATCCCGACTATCAGACGTGCCTGGGAATACCGATTGCAAGGAGCCGTGATCGACGAAGAGCCAGCTCTGGGAGCCGACCGGACCGGGAATCTCCGAGAATCGCGAGTCAGTCTTCCTATGTCTACCTCTACGACGGGGGCGGGGAGCGAGTGGCGAAGTTTCCGACGAAGGGCGGAGCGACGCGTCGGGAGTTTGCGCGGCTGATCATCGAGGCTCGAGGAGACACGCTGACGGGTTGCTCGAACTATTTTACGGATGTGCCGTGCGGGAGCAATCCGAACGACGGGCCGTACATCACGAAGATGAAGGACATCGGCATCACGGCGGGATGTGGCGGCGGGAATTACTGTCCAGAGACTCAGACGCCGAGGGACCAGTCATCGGTGTTTTTCCTGAAGGGGAAGTACTGGCCGTACGGGGATGACGCGCCGGGGACGGGGTCGGATGCGGGTCAGAGGCTGAAGTTCGCGGGGATGGAGCGGGACACGGAGAACAAGCACTACTTCGACCACGCGCGGAAGCAGGATTTCAATCTGGGGAGGTTCGTGTCGGCGGACGAGGTGTTCGGGGACCAGGGGACGCCGCAGAGCTGGAATCGGTATAGCTATGTGATGAATAACCCGACGACGTTGCTGGATCCGACCGGGTTCGCGACCTGTGTTCAGGATGAATTCGGCCTCCTCCACTGTGATGAGTCAATTGGAGTCAGCGGTTCCGGTGAGTCCGCGCCGTCTTGGGATTTGGAGAACGATTGGGCACACCGCTTGGATTGGGATACGCCGACATGGAGCAGTTTTGCCCGCCTATCGGGCATGAGCTCACGAGACGGCGAGGCGGGGAGCGGGAAGCTATCGCCTTGCTTCTTCGAGGGGCTCAAGAACGGAGCCATCGGATCAGCTGTGGTAACCGTCGCTGTGGCTGGCGCTAGCGCGTTCGTCGCTCCCGAAATCGTGACAGGCACCTTACTTCTGGCAGCCGGAGCTGGCACCTACGCTTTTGTGCAATCCGCGTTCGCCCACTATCGCGCACGCAACTTGGCAGGCCTAGCCTACGATGCCGGCTCGGCGGCAGGGGGACTCGTGGTCGGTGGCGTAGCCGGCTTCGGAACCAGGGGGGCAATTACCGGGGAGGCTGATTTCCCCACTGGATTTAGAGACTTTATGGGCTTCAGCAAGACCTTTGAGATCAGACCGGGTCAGAGCCTCGGCGAGGCGCTGCGAGCAGCCTTTTCGAAGGGCCCAGACTTGGGCGGAGCAGGGCTTGCTGTCGGTGTCAGCGGGACGGGCGCTGCGAGCACTTCGGAGTGTGACTGATATGAGTATGTGGGATGTGCTGCTCTTAGCTTGCTTCGTAACCCCGTTCGCCACAGCACTGCAGGCAGCACGTGCTGGAGGATCCGGCGGCCAGCGATACGTACTCGCGTTTATCATGGCCCTCCTCATCGGTGTTGGTTTCGCGGCCGCGATGCGAGCACTTCATCGGAAGTTGGCATGGCTGGACCGAAATGATGCCAGAAACTCGGTCGGCATGATTTTGGTCGGGGGCGTGATTATCGACTGTGCCTGGATTGTCGCGGCCGGATTTTCGGGGTGGTGGGCGACTGCGGCGATTCTGCACCTCTTTCAGCTCTGGGGAGGCTGACTGGTGGCGGGATGGGGTGAGTCCTGATTCTGCTGTGGGGATACCTATACCTGAACGGCGGGACGGGGTCAGTCCTGATTTTGCTGGCGGGCTTCGATCGTGACGTACCGGGACGAGGGTGGGCGCGTGGTGACGGAGGGCGTGCAGTCCGGGGGCGCGGATCTGTCGGCGGTGGAGGCATACCAGAGGGACAACATCTTTTTGGGAGGGCAGCTTGTGTCCTCGGGGGTGTGGTCGGGATCTGGCTGGACGACGCTGAACTATCAGTTTTACGCGGTGGATCACCTGGGGTCGACGCGTCTGGTGACGGACGTCAGCTCGAACCTGGTGCAGGTGTTGAAGTACTGGCCGTACGGGGATGACGCTCCGGGGTCGGGGTCGGATGCGGGTCAGAGGCTGAAGTTTGCGGGGATGGAGCGGGACACGGAGAACAGGCACTACTTCGACCACGCGCGGACGCAGGATTTTAACCTGGGGAGGTTTGTGTCGGCGGATGAGCTGTTCGGGGACCAGGAGACGCCGCAGAGCTGGAACCGGTATAGCTATGTGATGAATAACCCGACCAGTCTGACGGATCCGTGGGGGTATGACTCTCAGGTGTCCTGCCCGCCGGATCCTTTTGGGATTATTCAGGGGTGCTCGACCTCAATTACCGTTGGCGGCGATGCAGTGCCGGCAACACCGTCGAACATCGGGAGCGACTGGGCGCACCGCTTGGATTGGTATTTACCGACGTGGAACAGCTTTAGTCAATATTACTCTCGGCTGGGGTCGGAGTCGAGGGACGACGAAAGCTTCGCGGCGAGTGTGATCAAGGCATTTGGATCCAATCTGATCTCGAGCCAATTCTGGAAGAACGAGTTCAGCAAGGAAGGCTGCATTAACGTGTTCACGGAGGGGGTTGAAGCCGCTGACATCTTGGCGCCGGTGACGGTCGCCTTTCCGGATGTCGGGGAGACGGCAATAAAGGGGCAGGCTTCAAACGCAGCGGTGGCCTATGCGGCTGCCCGCAACTTGAGCGTCCCGATGCGCTCATCCGTAGTGCGTGAGATTCTGTACCTCGGCGACGCAGCAGCGAATGCTTTTGCGCCTCTATACATAGACCTCCAGGTGGGCTATGGTGTCCTCAGCGAAATGCGCGCACTCGGAAAGGGCGAGTGCCATTGACACGTTGGCGCGACCTTGGGCTCTACACCGCTATCGCTCTCGGCGTCGTCACGGCGATTGTGCTTTGGGCGTTGTTCTTTCCGGACGTCAAGGTCAGTCACGCTTGGTGGATGTTCGGCTGGTTCACCGCCGGGTTATGGTTCATACTCGTCCAATCCTATTGGCACGCTAAGCGGTCAGCTTCACTCTGGCTGATGCTTCTATTGCTTCTCTTGGTCCACACGTGCCTCCACGCTCTCCTGCTTCGACGCTTCCATCCGTGGCCCGGTATCGCGTACTTGTTCACTATGCCGGCAGAGGCCATGGCTGCTGCTTACGTGATCTGGAAATACCTGGGCATAACGCCGCGAGTTGAGAGGCGTCGCGCCGAAAACGATGGAAGGTGAAAGGGTGGCAAGTGGGGTCAGCCTTGTTTGCTGATTTCGGGAGGAGGGTGGTCGCGTGGTGACGGAGGGCGTGGAGTCGGGGGGCGCGGATCTGTCGGCGGTGGAGGCATACCAGAGGGACAACATCTTTTTGGGAGGGCAGCTTGTGTCCTCGGGGGTGTGGTCGGGATCTGGGTGGACGACGCTGAACTATCAGTTTTACGCGGTGGATCACCTGGGGTCGACGCGTCTGGTGACGGACGTGACGGCGGCGAGCGTTCAGGGGTTGAAGTACTGGCCGTACGGGGATGACGCGCCGGGGTCGGGGTCGGATGCGGGTCAGAGGCTGAAGTTCGCGGGGATGGAGCGGGACACGGAGAACAAGCATTACTTCGACCACGCGCGGACGGCGGATTTTAACCTGGGGAGGTTTGTGTCGGCGGATCTGGTGTTCGGGAGTCAGGAGACGCCGCAGAGCTGGAATCGGTATAGCTATGTGATGAATCGACCGACGACGCTGCTGGACCCGACAGGCAGAGCGGCCACCTTCTGTTACCTGGTGCCTGGGAACAAGGGTGACGGGTACCAAGAAGAGTGTGTCGAGCTCGACTTCGGGCCTAGTGCTTCGGGTGGAAATGGTCACGGTGACGGGGGGAACGGTCATTTTGGGCCTGGCGCGCTTCCGGGTCCGACCGAGCCATCGATCTGCAGTGTACCTGCGTCTAGCGACCCGGCGACCGAGGCTCGCATCGAAGGCTTGGACCCAAGGATCCAGCAGGCGGCCCGGGACTTGGTGGGTACGGCACAAGAGCTAGGGCTCAACCTACGGATTACGGACGGTTTCCGTTCCTTTGGAGCCCAGGACGCGCTCTACGCACAAGGGCGGACCGTCCCGGGCCGGACGGTGACGAACGCTCGCGGCGGAGGGAGCTTCCATAACTACGGTCTCGCGTTTGACGTCGTTCCCATGGAGGGCGGAGCGCCGGCCTGGAATGCAGGGGCCAATACTTGGACGACCGTGGGTTCGATAGGAATGTCGCTCGGCTTCGAATGGGGTGGAAACTGGCGATCCCCGGTCGACAACCCACATTTTCAAATGTCGTTCGGGCAGACAACGCAGCAACTGGAGTGTCAGCATGCTCAAGCTCAGTGATAATCTCTTCAAGATTGGTATGGTCCTCTTCGCGGTCCCTGTTTTGGCTCTGATGGCGGTAAGCTTCGAACCGAAGGCCGTAGGTGCTCCCGTTGAGCGTTCGGCGTCGGCCGTCACAGGGATCGTCGTGCGCGGTTTCGATCAGCACACGGGACGGATGATAGACGACCTGTCGGAGAGATCCCGCAATCAGCTCGACCTTTCCGTCGTTGCTGTGGTCGAGATTGCGGGGCCGCGCGGCGCCTTCGATCACACGACTGCAGAGATAACCGTTCAGAAAGGCGCGGATGTGACTCATCTATCGAGGCCGGTGGGGTCTCTTGACGAGCGAACCGGAGAGTATTTCATCCCCGTCATAGTTCCGGGACCGAACTGCGATCGAGTCACAATCAAGGCAAAGCTGAAGGGCCAAGCGCTGGGCACCATAGTATCCAAGGACATCAGCTTCTCCTGCGGCGAATAGCTGCAGCGGTGCCGCCAATCGGCCGTCAACCGGGGTCAATCGTGCATTCCTGTATCCCAGCCGCGCGCGTGATCATCCGGGTGAGCTGGGTCAGTCTTCCTATGTCTACCTCTACGACGGGGGCGGGGAGCGTGTGGCGAAGTTCCCGACGAAGGGCGGGGCGACGCGTCGGGAGTTTGCGCGGCTGATCATCGAGGCTCGAGGGGACGGGTCGTTGAGCTGCACCCCGAATCCCTTTACGGACGTGACCTGTTCGGCCAATCCGAACGACGGGAAGTACATTCAGAAGGGATCAATCGGGGTCAATCGTGCATTCCTGTACTCCCGCCCGCGCGCATGATCATCCGGGGGAGCTGGGGTCAGTCTTCCTACTGTCTATCTCTGCGACGGGGGTGGGGAGCGGGTGGCGAAGTTCCCGACGAAGGGCGGGGCGACGCGTCGGGAGTTTGCGCGGCTGATCATCGAGGCTCGAGGGGACGGGTCGTTGAGCTGCACCCCGAATCCCTTTACGGACGTGACCTGTTCGGCCAATCCGAACGACGGGAAGTACATTCAGAAGATGAAGGACGTGGGGATCACGGCGGGTTGCGGAGGGGGCAACTACTGTCCGGAGAGCCAGACGCAGCGCGACCAGTCGTCGGTGTTTTTTCTGAAGGGGGAGCACTGCGCGGTGAACGTGACGGGGTGCACGTACACGCCGCCAGCGTGCACGTCGACGATTTTTGCGGGGGTCGGGGCCATCGGGGTCAATCGTGCATTCCTGTATTGCAGCCCCGCGGACTAAGAGCGTTCGCGACAACTCGTGGTCAGGGGCGAGGAGTAGCCGTGTCGAGTCGAGGCTTGGCGCGTGAGCGGGCAAGTGACTGATGACCGCCACGGGTTGACTTCTACAGAAGTCTATGAATCGGTCGTGGATTTCCACACTCCTCGGCTCTTTCTGATGACCCTGCCAGTGGTCGCGCTCTGGGTGTACGTCTTCTGGGGTGGACTCGAGCGGAAGACGGTCGCTTGGTTCCCGGTCGGTGCGTTGGCGGCGGGCGCGTTCTGGTCGGTTCGCGCATGGAAGCCCTGGGAGATGGCGCCCCATCGAATGATGAAGGGGCTGCGGCGTGCGCCGCCGGAGGAGAGCGCGATCCAACGCGTGACCGCTCGATACTTCGCGACCCTCCGATGCCGCTTGACCCAGGGGCTTTGGGTTTCGGCGGGAGCTGTATTTCCGTGGTTGATCTACGGGGTGAGCGACTTCTTCAAGGGTCGCCCCCTTCGTCTCGGTGCGCACGGCACGCCGCCTTCGGTGATGATCTTTCTCGGTGTCGTCGAGGGCGTCCGGGGCCGAAGTGTGGCGCTCGCGTCGCTGGCGGCTGAATTTCGGCGAGCGTGGCCGGCCCTCCACCGTGAGGCGAAGGACGAGGCCGCCCGCTGACGAGACGTCGCCGCGTCAATGGGGAGAACGGGAAGGGGAGTCTCTGAGGTCTGGGGGATGTCGGACCGGAATCGCGAAGTCGTCGGGGTCAGTCGTGCATTGCCTGGATTCGCGCTCCACAGACTAAGAGCGTTCGACTTCGCGTATTTCGGGGCGCGTGGTCGCACGTCCGGTGCTGGGAGCGTACGGGGCCGAGCCGGATTACCGTTGCCGGCTCAACTCGGGCGTGAGCGATACAGTCGCGCTGTCGCGTGCGGCGGTCACGGACACCCAACGCGGCGGTTGATGGCCGGCTGAGCCCAGGACGAGCCGCCCCGACTCGACACTGGAGCTCTCGCGATCACCGGAGGAGACGGAGGCGGCGCCCTCGATGCGGAGGCCGAGGCTCGCGACGGGGTCGAGCGTCGGGACCAGGCAATCCACGCGGGCCTCCCGGCCGCTGATCCATGCGGTCGTCGGCGAGAGTCCGGTAAGGCGGCCGTTTGCGAGCTCGCATCGAAGGAGGCAGCCGTCTCCGGCATCGAGGGCGAAGGCCCGAACGCCGGGCAGATCGCTCGGGTCTCGGCTGATGACCGCGGACGCGAGGAGCGGCGTGGCGATCAGGAGAACGGCCGCCGCGCCCACGGCGAGGGCTGCGGTGCCGAGGCGCTCCCGCCCCGGACGACGAGAGAGGGCCTCGCCTGCGAGCGCAAGGGCGAGCAGCTCGAGGGCGACGGCGGGCAGGACGAGGCGGCCGAGCGGCGAAACGAGCATGTGGATCGCGAACTTCAGCCCCACCGCGGCGGCGAGGACGAGAATGTCGAGCCTTCGGCGGCGCCAGGCGATCCAGAGCGCGGCCACGAAGCCGCCCTGGACGAGGGCGAGCTCGATCCGAAGGAGCGGAGCCCATCGGCGCTCGAATCGCTCCGCGGCTTCCCGCGCGGGCTCCGGAACCGAGCGAGGATTCCCGAGGCTCCAGGCGAGGTCGTCGGCGTCGGCATTGAGCGCGAGGCGCGGCAGCCAGGCGGCGATGCGGGCCGCGTGGAAGAGCGGGCGCCGTCGAATCTCGTCGGCAGTCAGTCGAACGAGCTGGGACGGAGAACCGAAGAGGCCGCGCGGAAGATCCGGCTCGAGGGCGGCGGCGTAGGCGCGCGCATCGATCCAGCCGGGACCGCTCGCTCCGGGCACGAAGCTGCCGAAGAGGCCGAGGGCGCCGTGATCCGTCGCGAGCGTGAGCTTGCCGGTCGCGAGCCGCCGCTGCGCCGCGAGCGTGAGCAGGATGACGACGACCGGAATCCCGAACCTCGCAAGGTCCCGACGCCGGGATCCCGATCCGGCCGGCGACGTTCCCGCGACGAGCGCGAGAGGAATCAGGACGATCGCCATCTCCTGACGGATCGCAAGTCCCGCGCCGTAGAGGAGCGCGGAGGTCAGCGGCCGGCCCCGCGCCGCGGGATCGCGGAGGCGCCGGACGGCCACGCAGGCCAGGGCGATCGTCGGGAGAAGCACCCAGTTGTCCTGCAGGACGACTCCCGACACGAACACCTGGCCCGGCCAGAGCGCCAGCAGACCGCCCGCGGCCACGCGCCAGGGAAAGGAGACGACCGGCCGCCAGATGAGAAGCGGCAGGAGCGCCGTGAGCCCCGTCGCGACGGCCGTGGCCGTTCGAGCGAGCGGAATCGCGGGCAGGCCCGTCTTGAAGAGAGCGCCGAGGAGCATGGGGAGGCCGGGATTGAATTGCGCCCAGTACCATCCGCGAGCGGCGAGTCCCTGATCGCGGATCAGCTCGCCGAAGTGGATGAGCTGGAGCGAATCGTAGAAGGGCTGCGAGGGGAAGAACTGGAGAAAGAGAAGGCGCGAGCCGACCCCGAGAACGGCCAGCAGAACGAGCGCCGTTCGCTCCCGGTTCATGGCTTCGCGGGCGGCGGCCGGTTCGCCCGCCTCGGGCCCATCACGACGGCGTTGGCCGGGCTCTCGACGTAGGGATTGGTGCGCTGCCGGGTGATCCAGGCGGAGAGGGCGAGGGCGCCCGCCAGGGCGACGGGGGCGAAGCCGAGGACGAAGACGTGCGCGACGAGGCGGCGCGGCGTGCGGCCGCGGACGGCGGCCCAGCCGGCCAGGATCAGGGGCATGGCGAGGGCCTGGACCGCGACGCCGAACCGGCACTCGACCTCGACCGGGAGATAGAGCGCGAGGTACCCGCCCGCGACCATCAGCGTGCTGACCGCGACGAAGCCGGCGTCGTCCACGCGCCGGCGCCGGGCGATCCGGATGAGCGCAACGGCCGCTCCCGCGATCGCGAAGTACAGCACGGCGAGGTTCGCGACTTCGAGCGGAACCCGGTACCACGGGTCGAGGCTGGTCACGTAGGTGAACGGCAGATCGCGATCGAGGAGCCCGAAGCCGTGGAGGAAGAGCGTCGCGGCGTAGTGCGCGGGGTGCCGGAGGAGAAACGCCGCGGGGCTCGCGTCTCCGCGGTACAGCGGATTTCCGTAGACGAGGAAGGGCGATTTTCCCGGCACGACCATCGTCGCGTACTTCAGCGCCCCCATGCCCCAGCTCGTCTGGAGGTGGTAGAGGTTCTTCCGGATCAGGGGATTCGCCACGCCGAACGTGAAGTAGTTGATCGCGGCCTGCGGCAGGAACGGCGGGACGAGGCCGGCGAGCCCGGCGGCGGCGTGGCGCCACCGCAGGTCGCGGAAGAGCGCCGCGCGCAGCAGCCACACGCCGACGATGGCCGCGGCGACGACGACGTTGGCGGGCCGGACCGCGGCGGCTCCGGCCGCGGCGAAGAGCGACAGGAACGGGCGCCACGCGGAGGGGCCACTCGCTCCCTCGCCGGGCTCGCGCCACGCGAGGGCGACCGCGGCCAGGACGAGCGCCGCCGAGAGCAGGTCCGACAGGGGCTCGGTCGTCTGCAGGAGGGGCACGGGATTCAGGGCCGAGATCGCGTAGGCAGCCACGGCGATCCCGGGCCAGCGCAGCACCCCGGCGATCCGGCGCGCGGCGAGCGCGGACACCGCGAGCCACACCGCGAGCTGCGCCACGAACAGGATCAGCCGGAACTCCTCCGGCGAGAGCGTCCGCCAGCCGGTCACGAGCGCGGCGAACAGCGGGTAGCCGTAGGTCCAGGTGTCCGTCGGCCAGTGGGCGATTCCCCCGGCGCGCACCACGATCGACAGGATGTAGTAGCCCATCGAGTCGTAGATGAGCGTCGGGTATCCGGCCGCAAACCACGCGCACGCGAGCGCACAGGCGGCGATCGTGGACCCGGCGATCCAGCCCCGAGGTCGCGTCATGGCGTCAGCTTCCGGTCGAATGATAGCGGCGCACGCCCGCCGTCCAGACGGAGAGCGCGAGGAGCATCGAGACCGCGGCGATCAGCGGGACCGCCCAGAACTCGCCCCGGTACTCGGGGCGCTTCAGGAAGTGCATCACCGGGTAGAACGAGGCGAACGCGAAGGGAATCACGAACGACAGCGTGAAGCGGATCCAGCCGTCGTAGATCGTCAGCGGATAGCGGCCGAACTGCATGAGGTTGAAGACGGGCGGCACGATCCCGATGCGGTCCTCGATCCAGAAGGAGGTCGCCGTCAGCCCGATGAAGATCGCGAGGTAGATCGAGGCGCCGCAGGCCGTCCACGCCGCGAAGAGAAGGATCTCGGCCGGGCCGAAGGAGAGGCCCAGGCGGTGCGAGGCCCAGGCCACGGCCGCGACGCCCGTCACGGTCTCCTGGAGCGACTCGAGCCGGAACGATTCGAAGAGGATCTGGAAGACGGAGTTGACCGGCCGCACGAGCACCCGGTCGAAGCGGCCCTCGATGAGGTAGCGGTCGGAGAACTGGTAGAGGTTCCACGAGAGGACGTTGAAGACGCCGAGCGGGATGAGCGAGAAGCCGTACAGGAAGACGAGCTCCTCGAACTTCCAGCCCGGAACGACCGGGCCGCGGGAGAAGACGATCAGCAGGAAGCCGAAGGCGGCGGCCGTGCCGAGGAAGGATGCGAACACGCTGGAGAAGAAGTCGAACCGGTATTCGAGGCGCGCCTTGGCGTACTGCGAGAAGTAGAGGCGGAACAGTCGCGCGTGGCGGCGGAGGCTCCGGACCATCTCAGCCGCCCTGGATCGTGATGCGGTCGCGCGAGGCGCGCCAGGCCCACTGGCCGAGCGCGAGCAGGACGAGCGTCCACCCGGCCTGGAGGCCGAGGAGCTTCGCGGCCTCCGCGCCCTGCGCCTTGCCGAGGTAGAGCGCGGCGGGCGTGAAGTTGATGTGCGGGAAGGGCGAGGCGAAGAGGATCGAGCGCAGGGGCTCCGGAAAGAGCGTCGTCGGGATCAGCAGGCCCGAGAGGAGCTCGAGCAGGAGGTACTTGGCGCGGAGGATGCCGAGGATCGACTTCGAGCGGATCGCGAGCAGGCCGACCAGGAAGTTGATCGCGGCGACGAGGAAGAACGAGCAGACGGCGGAGACGGCGAAGAGGAGGGCCGCGAGGCCCGACGCCGGGGCCTTCAGCGGAAAGAGCAGCGCGAGGACGACCGAGATGGGGACGGTGAAGAGCACGGCGCGGAAGGCCGACTGGCCGGCCGAGTCCGCGATCATCACGGTCTGGAGGTCCACGGGCCGGATGAGGTTCATCGCGAGCTTGCCTTCCTGGACCTGCGTGCCGAGCTCGCGGTCGATCTCGTTGAAGTAGAACGAGCGGATCGCCCAGCCGACCGCGACGTAGGTGATCATGTCGTCGAGCGTCAGGCCACCGACCGTGGCTCCGGCGCTGCGATACACCGACCGCCAGATGAAGTAGTAGACGGCGACGTTGAAGAGATAGGTGAGCACGCCGACGTAGTAGCGCGCCCGGAAGGCGAGCATGTTGAGGAAACCGACGCGCGCGAAGGGGAGCGCGGCGCGCCACGTCGGGATCGGAACGGCGATTCCCTTTTCGCCGGCCGGCCCCCGGTTCTGTCGGCCCGGCCGCCGACGCGGCCTTTCCTCGCCGCGGGCCGCGCTCACGAGATGCCCTCCTGGTAGATCCGCTTGACCACGGCCTCGATCTCCGGCTCCTCGATCTTCAGGTCCGACACGTCGAACCGGTTGACGATCTCCTTGACGGCCGACGCCGGCGCTGCCTCGCGGCGGTCGACGTCGAGGCGGTAGCGGTGGAGGCCGACTTCCTTGATCGCCTGGCCGTTCCAGGAGAGCTGCGAGGGGTCCGGAGCGCGCTTGACGTCGAAGACGATCGACGTGACCGGCAGGATCCGGTCGCGCAGCTCGTCGAGGGCGCCGTCGAAGAGGAGCCGGCCGTGGTCGATGACGATGACGCGCCGGCAGAGCGTCTCGATGTCCGCCAGGTCGTGGGTCGTCAGGAGCACCGTCGTGCCGTCGCGCCGGTTGATCTCCTGGAGGAACTCGCGCACGTTCGCCTTCGCGACGATGTCGAGGCCGATCGTCGGCTCGTCGAGGAAGAGCAGGGGAGGACGGTGGAGCAGCGAGGCGGCGAGGTCGCAGCGCATCCGTTCGCCGAGGGAGAGCTTGCGGACGGGCTGATGCAGGTACGCGCTCAGTCCCAGGACGTGATCGAAGAGGGCCATCCGCTCGCGATACACCGGCTCGGAGAGGCCGTAGATCTCCCTGAGGAGCCGGAAGGACTCGACGACAGCGATGTCCCACCAGAGCTGGGTCCGCTGGCCGAAGACGACGCCGATCGTCGCCACGTAGCGCGTCCGTTCGCGCGCCGGCACGAAGCCGTTGCAGACGACTTCGCCGGAGGTCGGCGTGAGGATGCCGGTCAGCATCTTGATCGTCGTGGACTTGCCGGCGCCGTTGGCGCCGATGTAGCCCACGATCTCGCCCGGCGCGATCGCGAAGGTCACGTCGGCGACGGCGGCCGTCTCGGTCGCGGTACGCCGGACCAGGGATTTGAGGGCGGCGGCGAGCCCCTCCTTGCGGCGGTAAGTCCGGAAGACCTTGGTCAGGCGCTCGACGCGGACGATCGGCTCGGTCATGTCCGCCGCGCGAGCTCGAGGGCGCGGGCGTAGATCGATCGGGCCGGCCGGCCCGTGACGGCCGCGATGGCCTTCGAGAGCGCCTTCAGGGGCTCGCCCGCGGCGAGGGCGCGGCGGATGCGGGCATCCACGCCGGCGTCGTCCTCCGGCGCCGCCGGATCCCCGCGCCGGCCTTCGACCACGACGGTGATCTCGCCGCGGACCTCGCCGCGCGCGCCGAACCGCTCCGCGAGCTCGTCGAGAGTTCCGCGAGCGATTTCCTCGTGGAGCTTCGTCAGCTCGCGCGCGATCGCGGCCCTCCTCGGGCCGAGCACGTCCGCGGCGGCGCGGAGCGATCCCCGGACGCGGTGCGGGGCCTCGAACCAGACGAGCGTCTCGGGGCGCTCTCGGAGCGACTCGAGAAACCTCCGTCGCTCTCCCTCGCGGGCGGGCAGGAACCCGAGAAATGTATGAGGCACGGCCGGCAGGCCCGAGGCGGCCAGCGCGGAGGCCGGCGCCGACGGGCCCGGCACGACGACGACGGGAAATCCCGCCGCCGCCGCGGCCTCGACGAGGCGCGCGCCCGGGTCCGAGAGCGCCGGCATGCCGGCATCGGAGACGAGAGCGACGGTCTCTCCGCGCGCGAGGCGCGCGAGCAGCTCCTCGACACGCGATTCCTCGCGCGGCGCCGGGCACGAGATGCGCGGGGCGGTGAGACGAAAGCGCGCGGCGAGCTTCGCGGTGACCCGCGTGTCTTCGCAGAAGAGGGCATTCGCCTCCGCGAGCGCGCGCCGGCCGCGGGGCGAGAGGTCCTCGAGATTTCCGATGGGCGTGCCCACGACGAGGAGGCGCCCCGGTTTCGTGGTCGTCGTCACGGGGAACGGAAAAATAGCACGGAGCGTTGGGTATCATGCTCCGCGATGCGCGCGCCGCGGCTCGGGGTCGGACTCCTGTTGCTCCTCAGCCTGTCCGCCGCCGCGGAGGTCGTGGACCGCATCGCCGCGACCGTCAACGATACGGCGATTCCCGAGAGCGAGGTCCGCCGGGCGATGGTCGTCTCCGACATGACGCCCGGACCCGGAGAGGATCGCGAGGCCTTCCGCGCGCGCATTCTCGACGCGCTGATCGAGGAGTACCTCGAGTACGAAGACGCCGTGCGCTTCGGCCCGGCCTCGCCCGACGCGACCCAGATCGACAAGGCGATGGCGAGTCTGCGCGAGCGGCTCCAGGCCGAGGGCAAGGACCCGGACGCCGAGTTCGGGAAGGCGGGCATGACGGTGGACCAGGTGCGGGCTTCGATCGAGCGCCAGCTCATCATCGCCGGCTACCTGCGCGAGCGCTTCGCCCCCGTCGCGTACGCCGACGAGGAAGAGGCGCACCAGGAGTACGAGAAGCGCTACCTGCCCGAGGAGAAGGCGGCCGGGCGCGCGCCCGCCCCCTTCGAGAAGGTGGCCGACGAGATGCGCCGCCGGTATTCCGTGCGCGCATTCGACGAGGAGGTCGCGAAGTGGCTGAAGGAGCTCCGCCAGAAGGCCCGGGTCTCGATCTTCCGGATCCCGGTCGCCGTTCCGGAGGATCGGACGCCGGTGACGCTCGGGGCGGCGACGCCTCCGGCGAGAACTCCCGCGCCATGAGACGGGCCGCGGCGTGGCTGGCGGCGCTCGTCGTCGCGTCCTTCGCTGCGATAGCCGCGGGGGCCGAGCCTTCGGCCGATCACGACGTGCCGGTCCCCATGCGCGACGGCGTCGTCCTCCAGTGCGACGTGCTTCGGCCCGCCGCGACCGGCCGGTTCCCGACGCTCGTGTACCGGACGCCCTACGGGCGCAAGCACGCCGAGGGCAACGAGGTCGTGCGCAAGGCGCTCGACCGCGGCTATGCCGTCGTCCTCGTGGACGTGCGGGGGCGCTACGGCTCGGCCGGCGTCTTCGTCCCGTACCAAAACGAGGGGCGGGACGGCTACGACACGATCGAGTGGGCGGCGGCGCAGCCCTGGTCCACCGGCGAGATCGGCACGTTCGGACTGTCCTATCCCGGCGCGGTGCAGTGGCTCGCCGCCGTGGAGTCCCCGCCGCACCTGAAGGCGATGGTGCCGGCGATGACGTTCTCGACGCCCCGGAACTTCTTCTACGCCGGGGGAACGTGGGACCTGTCGTGGATCGAGTGGATCTGGGACAACATCGCTCCCGATGCCCGGGTCCGGGCGAACCTGCCGGGGCCGCGCACCGGCCGGGAGGCGTCGCGGGCCTTCAAGGAGCTCGAAGGCGTCCTCCCGTACCGGCTTCCGCTGACCGACGTTCCCGAGTTCCGGGGCGGCGTGGCGCCGTACTACTTCGACTGGCTCGCGCACAGGCCGGGCGATGCGTGGTGGGACTGGGCCGAGATCCGCGGCAAGTACGCGAAGACGGCAGCGGCGGTGCTGAATTTCTCGGGCTGGCACGACGAGACGTACGGTCCGGAAGGCGCGATCACCAACTTCGAGGGCCTGCTCGCCGCGCGCGCCGGGGAGAAGGACGCGAGGACGCGCCTGGTGCTCGGCCCGTGGACGCACGGGGGCGAAGACACGGACCACTCGGGCGACCGCTCGTTCGGCCCGTCGGCCCCGATCGACTACGCGGCGATGATCCTCCGATTCATGGACCGCTACGTCCGGGGCATCGACAACGGGCTCGACCGCGAGCCCCGCGTGCGCGCGTTCGTGATGGGCGAGAACGCGTGGCGCTCCGGCGACACGATGCCCATGCCCGGAACGCGCTCCGTCTCCTTCTACCTCGGGGCGGGGGGAACGCTCGGCCCGCGCGAGCCGGCCGGCCCGGGCGCCGCCTCGAGCTCCCTCGTCTCCGACCCGGCCCATCCGGTCGTGGACCCGTACGGGTACAGCCCCGGAGCGCACGACTACCGCAAGCTCGCCGACCGGAAGGACGTCCTCGTGTTCCAGACCGAGCCCCTCGCGGAGCCGCTCCGCGTCGTCGGGACGATCGGCGTCGACATGTATCTCTCGGCCGACGCGCCCGACGCCGACCTCTGGGTTCTCCTCGAAGACGTCGAGCCGGATGGCACGGCGTGGAACCTCTCGAGCCCGGGCACGGACGTCCTGCGCGCGAGCGTCCGGGACGGCGGCCCGACGCCGAAGCCGCTCGTCTCGGGCGAGCCGGCCCTCCTGAAGCTCCCGAACCTCCGGACCGGCAACCTCTTCGGCAAGGGGCATCGCGTGCGCATCGTCGTGTGCGGCAGCTTCATGCCGCACTTCTCGCGGAACCTGCAGACGGGGGAGTCGGAAGCGGTATCGGCGAAGTCGCGCCCCGCGACCCTTCGCATCCATCATGACGGGGCGCATCCGTCGCGGATCGTCCTTCCGGTCGTACCCGACGAGGAGAAGCCATGAGACGAATCGTTCCCGGCGTTCTCGGAGCCCTGCTGTCCGCGTCCGCCCTGCGGGGCGCGCAGATCCAGGAGGTCCGGATCCCGATGAGAGACGGCGTGACGCTGGCGGCCGACCTCTGGCGTCCCGACGAGGGAGCGGGTCCGTTCCCGGTGCTGCTCGAGTACCTGCCGTACCGCAAGACGGAGTCCCGCGGGGGGAGCGTCCACCTCTACGACTACTTCGTCCGCCACGGGTACGTCGTCGCGCGCGTGGACATCCGGGGCACGGGCAACAGCGAGGGAACGCTGATTCCCTACGAGTACAGCGAGATCGAGCAGCGCGACGGCGAGGACGTCATCGCGTGGCTGGCCGCCCGGCCGTTCTCCAACGGCAACGTCGGCATGTTCGGCATCTCGTGGGGAGGCTTCAACTCGATCCACATGGCGATGCGGAATCCCCCGGCGCTGAAGGCGATCATCGCCGTCGACGCGACCGACGACCTGTACCACGACGACGTGCACTACATGGACGGGATCATGCACGTGGACACGTGGGAGATGAGCCAGGACCTCTGGAACGCGATGCCGGGCGCGCCGGACTACGTGTTGGACGAGAAATACTTCCGGGAGCGTTTCGACCAGCCGCCGTGGATGCTGACCTACAAGGCGCAGCAGCGCGAGGGCCCGTTCTGGGACCGCACGGCGTTGAAGGTGCGGTACGACTCGATCCGGATCCCGTGCTTTCTCGTCGGCGGCTGGTACGACGGCTATCGCGACAGCATTCCGCGGATGCTCGAGCACGTGAAGGCGCCGGTCAAGGCGATCGTCGGAGCGTGGGACCATACCTGGCCGGACGAGCCGTATCCGAAGCCCGGATTCGACTGGCGCCGCGAGGCCGTCCGCTGGTACGACCAGTGGCTGAAGGGAAAAGACACCGGGATCATGAAGGAGCCGCGCCTCTCGGTGTACGTCCGGGACTGGCATCCTCCGGGGCCGTATCTCGAGGTCGCTCCGGGCCGCTGGCGCTCCGAGGACGGCTGGCCGATCGCGCGGATCCGGGATCGCGTTTACCACCCGCGCGACGACCGGTCGCTCTCCGCCGCTCCCGGCGCCGCGGCGGTGGATCGGCTCCGCTACGTGCCGACGACCGGCGTCGAGGCCGGGGGGCCCGTGCTCTGGTGGGGCGACGTCGCGCCCGACCAGCGTCCGACCGACGCCTTCAGCCTCGTCTACGATACGCCGCCGCTCGAGGAGGACGTCGAGATCCTGGGCATGCCGAAGGCGCGGCTCCGGGTCTCGGCCGACGCGCCTCTCATCGACTGGTACGCGCGTTTGAACGACGTCGCCCCCGACGGGACGGTGACGCAGGTGACTGGCGGGGGAAGAAACGGCGCGCAGCGGGATTCCCCGCGGGATCCCCGGGCGATCGAGAAGGACCAGCCGTTCCCGCTCGAGATCGAGATGCACTTCACGTCGTGGGTCTTCCCGAAGGGGCACCGCATCCGACTCTCGGTCGCAAACGCCCAGTGGCCGATGCTATGGCCGACGCCGTATGCGGCGACGACGTCGCTCTACCTCGGCCCCGAGGGCTCGAGCCTGGCGCTTCCGGTGGTGCCGCCGGGCGGCTCGAAGCTGCCGGCGCCGAGCTACCTTCCGATCCCGGAGAAGGAGACGGCGCTCCCCGGGTACGAGTCGCTGACGATGGAGACTCCCTCGGCGTATGGAGAGGTCTCCTCGATCGACCGCAATCCGCGCACCGGGAAGGCGACGGTCGTCGCGACCAACGAGAGCGCTCACCGTTACCCGTGGGGCGAGCAGCGGTACACGGAGAAGTTCACGCACCAGGCGGAGAACGGGCATCCCGAGAAGACCTCCGTGCGGGGGGACTACGCGATCGAGGTCAAGGTCAGGGCGACGGGCCGCATCCTGCGCTGGGAGAGCGTGGTGGTCTTCTCGAGCGACCTCGAGAGCTTCCGCTACCAGGGCACGCGGAAGCTGTACGAAAACGGGAAGCTCCTCCGGGAAAAGTCCTGGGACCGTTCGATTCCCCGGGACTTCCAATGATGACGAGCGCCGGGCCGGTTTCGGGGGATCGTTCCGCGGGATAATCCGTTGCACGCCTCGGAACACCCGATGCCCATCACCTATCGGATCATCCCGGATCGCGGCCGCATCGAGACGGCCTGCGCGGGCCACATCACGCTCAAGGAGGTGATGGCGCACTTCGACGAGCTTCAGAGAGATCCCGCGCGCCCGCAGCGGCTCGACGTCCTCCTCGACCTGACCGGGCAGCTCTCTCTTCCCGACTCTCCGCAGATCCGCGCGGCGGCCGACCGGGTCGGTCTCGTCACGGACCTCGTCTTCGGCGCGTGCGCCGTCGTCGTGACCCGCGAGTCGCTTTACGGCATGGCGCGGATGTTCGAGGTCTTCGCCCGAGGCCACTTCGCGGCGATTCAGATCTTCCGGAGCCGGAAAGAGGCGGAGGAGTGGCTGGACGGCTTCTGATCCTCGAGGGATCCCTTTCGAAGCACCTCTGCGGCTCAGAAAGGGATCCCTCGCTCCGCTCGGGATGACAGGTCGCCGGGCGCCTCCGGGGACCAGCGGGGTCAGACCAGGCGGGGTCAACGCTGAAAATCCTGATTCCGTGACCCGACATTCAGGAATTCAGCGTTGACCCCTTCCGACACAGACCTTTCGGGACCGGAGAGAGGCGGAGGAGTGGCTGGACGGTTTCTGATCCTCAAGGATCCCTTTCGAAGCACCTCTGCGGCTCAGAAAGGGATCCCTCGCTCCGCTCGGGATGACAGGTCGCCGGGCGCCTCCGGGGACCAGCGGGGTCAGACCAGGCGGGGTCAACGCTGAAATCCTGATTCCGTGGCCCGAGATTCAGGAATTCAGCGTTGACCCCTTCCGACATATGTCAGGACGATGGTGCCCTCGCCGCCAGGATGGCGTGCGGCGATCCAGATCTTCCGGAGCGGGAGAGAAGCGGAGGAATGGTGACAGTTTCCGATTTCTTTGTTGTGTCATCCCGAGGGCCGACGGCCCGAGGCGTCCCTTCGAGGCACCTCTGCGGCTCAGAAAGGGATCCCTCGCTCCGCTCGGGATGACAGGGAAGGCCAGCGGCGATTGAGAAGCGCCTAGCCCGGCGGCCAGGTCATCGGCCTGCCGCCCATCAGGTGGAAGTGAAGATGAAACACGGTCTGGCCGGCGCCCTCGCCGTTGTTGGCGACGAGGCGGTAGTGCTCGAGCCCGAGGTCCCGCGCGATCGCGGCGGCCCGGGCGACGACCTCGCCGACGAGCTCCTTGTCTTCGGGAGCCGCATCCGCGA
Source organism: uncultured Acidobacteriota bacterium (assembly GCA_963736455.1). GTDB lineage: Bacteria > Acidobacteriota > Thermoanaerobaculia > UBA5066 > Gp7-AA6 > DAHUXD01. The sequence continues at coordinate 1,311,878 of CAVTON010000001.1, read as the reverse complement.
GACGCGCGATGTGCTTGCGCGGGATGACGAGGACGTGGGTCGGCGCCTTCGGCGCGACGTCGTGGAACGCGTACACGAGGTCGTCCGCGTAGACGCGTTTCGAGGGGATCTCTCCGGCCGCGATCCGGCAGAACAGACAATTCATCCCTTCACCCTCCTCAGTTTCGCCCCGACCGCACCGAGCTTCTCTTCCATGCGCTGATATCCGCGATCGAGGTGATAGACGCGCTCGATGGTCGTCTCCCCTTCGGCGGCGAGGCCCGCGATGACGAGCGCCGCCGAGGCGCGCAGGTCGCTCGCCATCACGCGGGCGCCGGTCAGACGCGAGGGGCCCTCGACGACCGCCCAGCGGCCCTCGAGCCGGATCTTCGCGCCCATGCGGACGAGCTCGGCGACGTGCTGGAAGCGGTTCTCGAAGATCGTCTCGGTGATCGTCGCGACGCCGTCGAGTCCGGTCGAAAACGCCATCCACTGGGCCTGGAGGTCCGTCGGGAATCCGGGATACGGGGCGGTCGCGACGTCGTGCGAGGAAAGCCCGCCGGAGGCGCGGACGCGCAGGGAGTCGCCGTTCGCTTCGACGCGGACTCCGGCCGCGCCGAGACGGGTGGTGAGGGCGCCGAGGTGCGCCGGCGCGCAGCGCGCGATGCGGACGTCGCCCCGCGTCGCGGCGGCCGCGAGGGCGTACGTTCCCGCCTCGATCCGGTCGGGGATGACGGAGTAGTCGGCGCCGTGCAGGCGCTCGACGCCGTCGATGACGATCGTGTCCGTTCCCGCACCGGCGATCTTCGCTCCCATCGCCTCGAGCAGCCGGGCGAGGTCCACGACCTCCGGCTCGCGCGCGGCGTTCACGAGCCTCGTCGTCCCGCGCGCCAGGGCGGCCGCCAGCATGACGTTCTCGGTGCCCGTCACGGTCACCGTGTCGAAGGCGATGTCCGCGCCCTTCAAGCGCGAGGCCTTCGCCTCGACGTAGCCGTGCTCGAGCCGCACCTCGGCGCCGAGCTTCTCGAAGGCCGCGAGGTGGAGGTTGATGGGCCGCACGCCGATCGCGCAGCCGCCCGGCAGCGAGACGCGCACCGAGCCGGCGCGCGCGAGCAGCGGCCCGAGGACGAGGACCGAGGCGCGCATCGTCTTGACGAGCTCGTAGGGGGCGTCCGCGGAGCCGATCGCCTTCGCCTCGAGGACGGCGGTGTCCCTTTCGCGCGTGACGCACGCGCCGACGTGCTGCAGGAGCCTGCCGAGCGTCCGGATGTCGGCGACGTCGGGCAGGTTCTCGAGGCGGACCGGCTCGGCCGTGAGCAGCGCCGCCGCGATGCAGGGCAGCGCGGCGTTCTTGGCGCCGGAGACGCGGATCTCGCCTTCGAGGCGGGAGGGTCCCTCGATTACGAACTGGTCCACGGCTTGCGGATTCTACTGACTCGCTCGGACGAGGATTCCCGCCGCGCCAGGCAGATGCGGGGAATTCCCTCGAGATCGGGCTCGATCTTGAGGAATCGCCAGGCCGGCCGCGTCAGGATCTCGGAGCGCACGGCCTCGCCCTGTCCGAAGCCGATCTCGAAGACGAGCAGGCCGCCCGGCGCGAGATAGGGGGACGCCGTCGCGAGCAGCTGGCGGATGGCCGCGAGCCCGTCGTCGCCGGCGAAGAGCGCCCGGCGGGGCTCGTGGTCGCGGACGGTCGGAGGAAGGTGCGGCGATTCTCCGATCGCGAGGTACGGCGGGTTCGAGAGGATGACGTCGAAGGGCGTGGGAGCGAGGGCCGAGAGCCAGTCCGAGGCGACGAGCGAAAGCCGCGGGAGGACGCCGTGCTCCGCCGCGTTCTGTCGCGCCAGGGCGAGCGCGTCGAGCGAGATGTCGAGCGCGACCGCGGTCGCCTCCGGTCGCTCGAGCAGGTACGTGATTCCGATGATGCCGCTGCCGGTGCCCGCGTCGAGGGCGCGCCGTGCGTCGGGCGCCTCCTTCAGGGCGATCTCGACCAGGACCTCCGTCTCCGGGCGCGGCACCAGGGCTCGCCCGTCCACGCGGAACGGCCGGCCGTAGAAGTCCCATTCCCCGATGAGATGCTGGACGGGCGTGCCTTCGAGCCGGCGGTCCCAGAGCCGATGGAAACGCGCCGTGACGATTTCGTCCGGCGTCTGGCGAGGATCGAGGGCGAGCGGCGAGACGCCCCCCATGGCGTGCGCGAGGAGCAGGCGCGCGTCCCAGCCGGTCGCATCGGCGCCCGCCTTCGCCGCTCTCTCCGCCGCGTCCCTGAGGAGCTCTCCGGTGGTCATGGAGCTCAGGCCTTCGCCAGCTCCTCCTTCAGACGCTCGGCCTGGGAGTGAGAGGCGATCGGCTCGACGAGCTCGTCGAGGTTGCCGTCGAGGACGTCCTGGAGACGATGCGTCGTGAAGCCGATCCGGTGATCGGTGATGCGTGATTGCGGGAAGTTGTACGTGCGGATCTTCTCGGAGCGGTCGCCCGAGCCGACCATCTTCTTGCGCTCGGCGGCGATCGCTCCCTCCTGCTTCGCCTGCTCGATCTCGAGCAGCCGCGCCTTGAGGACGCGCATCGCCTTGGCCTTGTTCTTGATCTGGCTGCGCTCGTCCTGGCACTGGACGACGAGGCCCGTCGGCAGATGCGTGAGCCGCACGGCAGAGTACGTCGTATTGACTCCCTGCCCGCCCGGGCCCGAGGCGCAGAACCGATCCACGCGGATGTCCTTCTCGGCCACGGTGACGTCCACGTCGTCGGCCTCGGGCAGGACGGCGACGGTGGCGGCGGAGGTGTGGATGCGGCCCGACGCCTCGGTCGCGGGCACTCTCTGGACGCGGTGGACGCCGCCCTCGAACTTCAGCTTCGAGTAGGCCCCGGCGCCTTCGATGAGGGCCGTGATCGTCTTGATTCCTCCGATGCCGGTGTCGTCCCGGTCCACGATCTCGACCTTCCACCGCATGCGTTCGGCGTAGCGGGTGTACATCCGGAAGAGCTCCGCCGCGAAGAGGGCGGCCTCGTCGCCGCCCGTGCCGGCGCGGATTTCGAGAAAGACGTTGCGCGCGTCGTTGGGGTCGCGGGGCAGCAGGAGCACCTTCAGATCCTGCTCGATTCGGCCGAGGCGCTCGGTCAGCGCGGCCCTCTCGGCGGCGGCCATCTGGTAGAGCTCCTCCCCGGGCGACAGGGACTCGACGAGCTCGCGCGCGCCATCGAGCTCCTTCTGAACCTGGCGCTGCTCGGCGATCTTCGCGACGACGGGCTCGAGCTCGGAGAGCGTTTTCTGCGCGTCGCGGACGGCCCGGTGATCCTGCACGAACCCGGGATCGCCGAGGCGCGCCTTCACCTCGTCGTACTTGCGGCGGATGTCTTCCAGTTTTTCGAACATGGCGAAGCTTTCGGCTGCCAGCGGTCGGCTGTCAGCCAGATGAACGTTAACTTCGACCGCTAGAGGTCTGTAACGACAGTCGTGAGACGGCGACGGATCGTAGGGGCGGGGCTTGTCCCCGCCCGCGGGCGGCCGCAAGGGCCGCCCCTACGAAGACAAAGAAACACAGGACTTCTATTGCAGCACATTAGAGGGCGGCGGAGGAAAACGGTCGGGTGCCGGAGGGGAGCATCCCCGGAGGCGAGCCTCTAGGAGGCCGAGGAGCCGGCCGGCTTCTTCTTCTCGTAGCGCAGCCGGAAGCGCTCGACGCGGCCGGCCGAGTCCACGAGCTTCTGCTTGCCGGTGAAGAAGGGATGGCACTTGCTGCAGATCTCGATGCGCAGCTCCTTCTTCGTGGAGCGAGTCGTCCAGGTCTCGCCGCAGGCGCAGTGGACCAGGACCTCGTGGAGCTCGGGGTGGATGTTCGGTTTCATGGGACGGCGGATTCTACGCATCCCGGCCCTCCGGCGCAACCCCCCGTGCCGGCGGGCCCGGTCGGCCGCGGCGGATGAGGCCGGGGGCGGCCCTTCTCCGGCGCGGGTTAGAATCTCGAACCTTAAGGACCGCTGTGTTTTACCTCTACGTCACCGCTCCGGGAATGGCCGCGCGAAAAGTGTCTCTGGACCGCCCGGTGACGACCATCGGCCGGTCGTCCATGAACGATCTGCCGATCTCCGACAAGATGCTGTCACGGCAGCACTCGCGGATCGTCCGGACCAACGACGGCGGCTTCACGGTCGAAGACCTCGGCTCGCGCAACGGCACGTTCTTAAACGGGGACCGGCTGACGACCGTCCAGGTCCTGAAGCCGGGCGACCGGATCACCGTCGGCGGCGTCACGCTGAAGGTCGAGTCCGAGTCCACGACCCGCGTGCGGATCGAGGGCGGGGGCGAGGATCCCCTCGACAATACGATCCTCAAGGCCTCGGCCGAGCTGCTGCGGGCGCACGCGACCGAGACCGATCCGAGGCTTCCGGCCGAGCAGCTCGGCAAGCTGATCGAATCGCTGCGGGTCGTCAACGAGCTGACGGTCGAGCTGCTGCGCGACATCTCCGTGGACGAGCTGCTGGGGTTCCTGATGGACAAGGTCTTCGAGACCCTGAAGCCCGACCGCGGCCTCGTCCTGCTCAAGTCCCGCGCCACGGGCGAGCTCGCTCCGGCGGTCGTGCGCGTCGCCGAGGGAATCTCCGCCGAGGACATCCGTCTCTCCAAGACGCTCGTCGCCGCCGTCGTCGAGAAGCGCAACGGACTGCTCCTCATGGACACCATGACGGGCTCCGGCGTGTCGCTCGCCGACTCGATCCGCCTCTCCGGCATCAAGTCGGTCCTCGCGGCGCCGCTCGAGAACGAGGGCGAGGTCGTCGGCCTCATCTACGTGGATTGCCGCGTAGGCCACCGGTCGTTCGAGGAGGCGGACCTGCGCCTCCTGACCTCGCTCGCCAACGTCGCCGCGGCCAAGATCCAGAACGCGCGCCTGATGGAGGAGAACGCCGAGAAGCGGCAGATGGACCGCGAGTTCGCGCTCGCCCGCGAGATCCAGCAGCGCCTCCTCCCCGAGGACCCGCCGCCGCTGCCCGGCTACGAGCTCCACGGCTCGAACGTGGCGTCCCGCCAGGTCTCCGGCGACTACTTCGACTTCCGTCCGCGCAGCGACGGGAAGATCTACGCCACGATCGCCGACGTCTGCGGCAAGGGCGTCGGCCCGGCGCTGCTGATGGCTTCGCTGCAGGCCTCGTTCCACGCGTGGGCGGACGAGGGCGTGCCGGTCGCCGAGATGACGGGGAGACTCTCCGAAGCCATCTCCCGCCGCACCGGACCCGACCGGTTCATCACGTTCTTTCTCCTGCTCCTCGATCCGGCGACGGGCGAGATCGAGTACACCAACGCGGGACACAACCCCGGGATCCTCCTGCGCGCCGACGGCTCGATGGAGGAGCTCGGCTCGCATGGGCTGCCGCTGGCCCTCTTCCCGGGCAAGCCGTATGGCTCGGCCAAGCTGACCCTGCAGCCGAGAGACCTGCTGCTCCTCTACACCGACGGCGTCACCGAGGCCAACGACCCGGAGGGAAACGAGTTCGGCATGTCCCGCCTGAAGGAGTTCGTCGCGGCGCAAGTCGGCAAGGCGACCTCCGACGTCGAGAGGTCCCTGGCCGAGTCCCTGGAGGAGCACGCCAAGGGCGAGCCGTACGCGGACGACCGCACGCTGGTGATGGTCCGGCGACTACCGTCGCCTCCACTCGCTTAGGGATCTGCGCTGCCCGTTCGGGCGCGCACCGGCCGGCGGCTCGCGCAAAGGCGCTCGACCGCCGCGCCTGATCCCTGCGCTCGCTCCGGCGACTTCACCGACAATGCCGCTGATCGACTCTTAGGCTGAGGGCGCGACGAGAGTGCGCGGGAGACCCTAGCTTTCGCGGATCTCGAGTCTCTTGATGATCTCGTGGAGCGTCGTCGGCTTGATCTTGAGCAGCTCCGCGGCGCGCTTCTGGACCCCGCCCGTGCGGCGCAGCGCCGTGCGGATGAGGCGCCGCTCGTAGTCTTCGACGAGCTGCTTGTACGTCGCGCCGTTCTCCGGCAGGCGGATGGGCAGCTCGCCGCGATCCGGCGTGAGCACGGTGTCCGGCAGCAGCGAGAGCCCGATCTGGCCGCCGGCGGGGCAGAGCACGACCGCCCTCTCGAGCGCGTTCTCGAGCTCGCGGACGTTGCCCGGCCAGTCGTGATCGAGCAGCGCCCGGTACGCCTCCGGATCGATGCCCGTGATCGCCTTCTCGTTCTCGTTCGCATAGACGCGCATGAAGTGCTCGGCCAGCAGCGGAATGTCCTCGCGCCGCTCGCGCAGCGGCGGAATCGAGATCGTGATGACGCAGAGGCGGTAGTACAGGTCGTCGCGGAAGCGGCCCTCGACCACCATCTTCTTCAGGTCCACGTTGGTGGCCGCGATGATGCGGACGTCCACCTTCTGGGTCTCGACGCTGCCGACCCGCATGAACTCCTTCTCCTGGATCACGCGGAGCAGCTTGGCCTGGGTCTCCATGCTCACCGTGCCGATCTCGTCGAAGAAGATCGAGCCGCCGTCGGCCGCCTCGAAGAGGCCCTTCTTGTTGGCGATCGCGCCGGTGAAGGCGCCCTTCACGTGTCCGAAGAGGTTCGACTCGAGCAGGTCCGCCGGCATGGATCCCGAGTTGACCGTGACGAACGGCGCGCCGGAACGGGGCGAGTGCGTGTGGATCGCGCGCGCGACGAGCTCCTTACCCGTGCCGCTCTCTCCCTCGACGAGAATCGTCGAGCGCGAGGGGCCCGCCAGCCGCACGAGCTCGAAGACCTTCCGCATCCCCGCGGACTTTCCGACGATCCTCCCCAGGCCATAGCGCTGCGACAGCTCCTCGCGCAGGCGCCGGTTCTCCTCGGTCAGCCGCCGCGCCTCCGAGCCCTTGCGCAGCGTGAGGAGGACCTCCTCGTTCTGAAACGGCTTGGGGATGTAGTGGAAGGCGCCCTGCCGCATCGCCTCGATCGCGCCCTCGATCGAGGAGTACGCGGTGACGATCACGACGACCGCGTCCGGATCGCGGCGCAGGACGTCGCGCAGCACCTCCAGGCCGGGCCGGTCCGGCAGCATCAGGTCGAGGAGCACCACGTCGAACGGCTCGGAGTCGAACATCGCCGTGGCCTCGCCGGCGGTGGCCGCCGCCGCGACCTCGTAGCCTTCCCGCGTCAGCAGCGTCCCGAGGACGTCCCGGATGACTTCTTCGTCGTCGACGATGAGCACCCTCACGATGGCGATCCCTCCGGAACGACGGGCAACTCGACTCGGGCCTCCGCCCCGCCGCCCGGACGGGTCGCGAGATCGATCGTGCCCCCGTGCCGCCGGACGATGTCGCGCGAGATCGCGAGCCCGAGGCCCGTGCCTCCCGACTTCTTGGTCGTGTAGAAGGGCTGGAACACGCGTTGGGCCGCGCCCGGCGTCAGGCCGGCCCCGTGATCGGAGACGGTCACGCGCACGTTCTCGCCGCGGCGCTCCAGCCGGCACGTCACGACGCCGCCCTCGGGCGACGCGTCGCGCGCGTTGGTCAGGAGGTTGACGAACACCTGCTCGAGATCGCGGGGATCGCCCACGACGAGGGCCGGCGGTCCCTCGGCGTCGGTGTCGATCTCGAGCCGGCGCCCGGCGAACGCCGTTTCGACGGACTCGGCGGCGTTGGCGAGAACGCCCCGCAGGTCCGTCTTCAGGGGGGTGCGCGGGCGCGGCCGCGCGAACTCGAGCAGGTTGTTGACGAGGTGGGCCGCGCGGAACGTCTGGCGCTCCATCTTCTTCAGGATCGAATAGCGCGGGTCGCCCGGCGGCGTTTCGGACAGCAGCATCTGCGCGTACGACGAGAGCCCCGCGATCGGCGTGTTGACCTCGTGGGCGACGCCGGCCGCGAGGACGCCGAGCGAGGCGAGCCGCTCGCGCTCGGCGAGCGCCCGTTCGGCGCGGATCCGGTCGGTCATGTCCTCGACGACCACGACGCGCCGGTCGGGCGAGCCGCGGAACGCCGAGACCGAGAGCTGCAGGTCGCGTTCCTCGCCGTCCGGCCCCGGGAGCCGCGTTTCGAATCGCCACTCCTCGCCGGCCGGCGGCGGCTCTCCGAGCGATACGCCGGCGAGAGCCTCCGAGAGCGCGAGGCCCTCGAGATCCTTCTCGGTCTTTCCCGCCAGCAGCGCGAACGCGGGATTCGAGCTCAGGATCTTCCCCGCCGCGTCGAGGACGACGATCCCCGATGAGGAGGAGTGAATCACGCTCTCCTGGTACTCCTGCAGCGTCCGGATCTCCGCGAGGCGTTCGGCCAGGGCGCCGTAGAGGCGGGCGTTCTCGTACGCCAGGCTCGCCTGGGCGAGGACGGCGGCCAGCAGGGCCTCGTCCTCGGACGACAGCGGAATGCGCCCGTCCTTGTAGCCCACGCCGAGGGCGCCGACGAGCTCGCCGCCGCAGCGCATGGCGAAGAACGCCCGGTAGCCGAGGGCATGCAGGCGCAGAAGGGCGGGCGGCGGCGCGGCGCCGAACGCCGTCCCGCGCAGCCGCAGGTGCTCCTCCGCGCCGAGCATCTCGGCGAGGGCCGCGGAGTCCGGATCGCGCGCCGGCCCCTCGAAGAGGAAGAGCGAGCAGGGCACGACGCGGAGCGCCTCCTCGATGCGCCGCACGATTGCCTGCACGACTTCCTCGCGCGGCCGGGGCGTCGCGAAATCGCGCGCGATGTCGAGCAGCGCTCGCCGCGCGCGATAGGTGTCGTGATACTGGATCCGCTCGAGCACGTCGGTGATCCGCTTCTTGACCGGCACCAGCAGGGAAGCGAGCACGATGCCGGAGGAGAACGCGATCACGTTCTTGCCCGCCGCGGCCATGCCTCCGAGCGTTCGGTCGAGCAGCGAGTTCAGCAGGACGAACGTCAGGCCGCCGAGCAGCACCGCTCCCGTCGTGCCGATCGCCTCGCGCAGGAAGATCTCGACGTCCCAGAGACGCCACTTCAGGATCGCGTACGCGAAGGCCAGCGGAATCAGGACGAGCGGGACGACGGCCAGGCTCGAGAGGAGGGGGGACTCGAGGCCGAAGGCGCGGGGCAGCGCCGACAGCAGCAGGAACGGGGCGAGCCCGACGATGATGCCGAGCGCGATCCAGCGGACCTGCTTTTCGGCCTCGGCGTCCTCCTTGCGGCGGCGCATCAGGTCGATCAGCCGGGCGAGGACTCCCGACACGTACAGCGCGAAGTAAACGAACCAGAATCGCTCGCAGGCCTCGAGGTAGGCCGCGGCGGCCGGGGTGGGGCGCGCGCTCAGGATCGCGAGCTCGGCGACGAGATAGGCGAGGGCCGGCACGTAGAGCAGCGGCACCACGCGCCGGGCCCGGATTGGCCTCGGAAACAGCAGGAAGAAGTGGAGCAGCAGGGCCGGGAGGAAGGCCCGGTAGAAGTCCTCGATCAGCCACGACGCCCGCCAGAAGACGTCGCGCGGTCCGGCCGGCGTGAGCAGATAGATCGCGAAGGACGCCAGGCAGAGGCTCCAGAAGATCAGGGCCGGAGGCGTCCGTTCGCGCGCGATCGTGAAGAGGCCGATGACGAGGTAGAGGATTCCGACGAAGGCGAGGAACAGGTACGTGGCGTCGAATCGCACCGAGGGCTCGTCGAGCGAGACGCCTCGGACCTCGCCCGCGGGCGACAGCACGACGAGCGCGTGGGGGAAGGGCTTGCGCGCGAGCTGCTTCTCCGGGTGCTCGAGCGAGGACGCGCCCTGTCCATCGGCGAGCAGGATGCGGTCTCCCGCGGCGAGACCGGCGCGGGCCGCGGCGCTGTCCGCGCTCACGGAGGTCACGAGGAGGGCGCCCCTCTCGCGGCGGGCCGCGAAGCCCGTCGCGGAGAAGCTGTCCACTTTCCGGGCGAACGAGATGAAGCCCGTGGCCACGGTCACGACCGTCAGAAGCGAGAGGCCGAGAACGACGAGGCGCTTCACGAGCTTCGACACGATGCCGGATTCAGCAATCCGAATGCCATCGGAAGACGTGCAGGCTCGGAAGATCAAATCGTTTTGCTGCAATGTTTAGGTCCAGCGGTCGTCAGGTCGGCGGTCCGTTGAACCAAGAATATGAATATAGTCCAAAAAACTTTTGGACTGATGGCAGGTCGCGGTCAGTCGACTGTCGCCCTCGACCGGATGGCCGGGTGATTTGTTCTTGTAGGGGCGACCCTTGCGGCCGCCCAGGGCGGGCAAGCCCCGCCCCTACCGTTCTTCGGGTTAAGCCTGCGCGGGCTTAGAACGACACGGCGACGCCGCCGAGCAGGCGGTTGGCGACCGCGACGCTGTCTTTCTGATCGGAGAGCGCCGTCCCGTGGGCGTTCTCGACGGCCACGAGCAGCTTCCAGTCGGCCCCGAACGGCGTCAGGCCGAGAATCGAGAGGTCCTGGGTGACCGAGAGAGCCAGCTTCTCGGAGTCGTTCGACAGCCGGGCCGCCGGCGTCTGGATGTCCTGCTGGATGCTGCGGACGAGCAGCGCGATGCCGGTGCGCGTCGGCAGGACTTCGACCGAAGCGCGCGCGGACCAGAAGCGCCCGGGATTGCCGGTGATGCCGTAGCTGGCGGCGCTCGGCGCCGCGACGCTGCCGTCGATCGAGCCGTAGCGCACGGAGACATTGCCGGACAGCGTGTTCGAAAGCCGCTGCGTGACGGAGGCCTTGTACTGACGGACCGAGTTGCCGTCCAGCAGGTACACGCTGTCGAAGTCGGTCAGGAAGTCTCCCTGGAAGAACGCCCGCACGAGCTCGCCCATGCGCTCTTCCGAGGCTTCGAACTGGAACTGCGAATCGGCCCCGACGCTGCGCTGGAGACCCACCGAGAAGGCGCGGCTGGCCGCCGGCTCCTGGTTCTCCTCGATCGAGGCAATGCGCGGCATCACGGCCGTCGCCTGGGAGGTCGAGTCGAGCGCGCGGTAGAGCCCGCGGACGTAGACCGTCGTTCCGTTGATCGTGTAGCGGATGGCGGCGACCGGCGCGACGCCGTAGCCGCCCGGAGCGTTGCCGAGATAGCGGGCGACGACGCCGCCGTCGAGCTCCAGGTGATCGGACACCTTGAAGGCGGCGGAGGCCGACAGGTCCGCATCCGGCGCGGCCTGGACGAGCACGCCGTCCGAGCCGACGCCCGACGGTCCGACGTTCGCCTCGCGATAGCGGTACGCCATCCCCACGTTGACGCCCGCCGTGTCGAGCGAAGCGGGCCGGCCGTACTGGCCGTCCACTTCCCACGTTCTCGAGGAGATCGGAAAGATCGTCGTTCCGAGCGCGGTCGCACGGTAGAGATTCGTTTCCTCGATGTAGCGGGCGCCGACGGATTCGACGCGGCCCGCCTCCGCGCCGCGGCTCCAGTTCACCGAGCCCGTCTGGAGCGAGGCCGGATTGTCGGCGAAGGAGAGCAGGTTGCGGCGCGTGGAGACCGAGAGGTGCTCGTCGGAAGAAGGCGCCACGTCGAGCGCGAGGCCGGCGGCGTTGCCCGTGGTCGTTTCGCCCGGCAGGTCGACGTTTCCGAGGCGCGCGTAGTCGCCCGAGATTCCGTACTGCCAGCCGTTCGGCAGCCCGCCGTGCACTCCCAGCTCCGCGCGCGAGAGCGACGCGGCCGAGCTCTGCGTCGCCTCGGTCATCGTGCGCAGCTCTCCCGCCATGAGCTTGTTCAGCGCAACGCGCTGCGCCGGAGTCGTCGACTGATCGGCGACCTCTTCGATTGCGATCTCGCGCAGCACGTCGGTCGGAAGGCGGTCCCGCATGTCCCAGATCGTCTCCGGCTGCGGGTCCTCGGGCTTGTCCCCGCCCTGCCGGATCAGCGCGATCGAGACCGACGAAACCTGGGCGGCGGCGCCCGCCTGGTGCCAGAGCCTCTGCATCGCGGGCTCGTAGCCGCGCTTGTAGGCGACGAGGTCGTAGACCCCGGCCGGGGCGGACGGAAGCACGAACGTACCGTCGCTGGCCGTGTGGAGCCGGGTGAGCGAGCTGTCGCCGACGTTGAAGAAGATGATCAGAACTCCCGGCACGGGGCTCTGCGCGTGACGCACGACACCGGAGATCGGGGGAGCGGGCGGAGGCGCGGCGAGCGCCTGCGCGGCGCCGAGCGCGAGCGAGAGGGCCGAAGCGAAAAGGACGGTCGCGTGCCGTTTCATATGCCGGGCCCGAGGGTCCAGCTCGGAAGTATAGATTTCCCCAAAGTCAATTGCCACCGTACCGGGAACTCGCCGGAAACCCCTGCCGGACCGCCCCGGGAGGCGTGCCGGGACGAAACCGCCGAAATCAGGGACGGGAGTCTCCCTGGGGCCGGAACATGCCCTTCAGCACATGCCCGGCGATCGACGGGTTCTCCTTGAGACGCCGGATCGAATAGGCATACCAGGCCTCGCCGTACGGGACGTAGACGCGCAGGCGGCGGCCGTCGGCCACGAGCCGGCGGCGCAGCGTCCCCGCCACGCCGAGGAGCATCTGGAACTCGTAGGCCATGCGGTCGAGCCCGAGCTTCCCGACGAGCCCGAGCGATCGCTCGACGAGGACGGGGTCGTGCGTCGCGATCCCGACGTACGAGCCCGCGGAGAGAAGCGACTCGACGAGCCGCATGTAACTCCGGCGGATCTCCTCGCGGTCCTGGAAGGCGATCGCCGGCGGCTCGACGTAGATGCCCTTGCACACTCGCACGTTTCCGCGCACGGCCGCCACGCGGCGCGCGTCCTCGGCGCTTCGCTTCAGGTACGCCTGAAGGACGATGCCGACCCGCTCGTACTTCTGGCGGAGCTCGAAGAAGATGCGCAGCGTCTCCTCCGTGACGGAGGAGTCCTCCATGTCGATGCGGACGAAGTTGCCGTGGCGGCGCGCCGCCTCGACGATGCGTCCGAGCTCGCGGCGGCAGTGCGCGGGGTCGAGCTTCAGGCCCAGGGCCGTGAGCTTGACGGAGACGTTCGAGTCGACGCCGCGCTGCGCGAGCTCGTCGAGCGCTCGCACGTACGCGACCACGGTGGGCTCGGTTTCCTCGAGGCTCACGATGTCCTCGCCGAGGACGTCGAGGGTCGCCATGCAGCCCTCGGCGTTCAACCCACGCACCGTCGCGAGCGCGTCGGCGAGGCTCTCGCCCGCGACGTAGCGCGAGGCGACCTTCCGCACGACGCCCTTCGGGACGAGCGGCAGCGTATGGACGACGAGGCGGTTGATCGGATTCACTCCGCCTCCTCGTCGGGGTCGGACCGCGACGCGCGCGCGAAGCACCAGACGGCGATCGAGCGCGCACCGGCCTCGGCCAGCCTCGCCGCGCATTCGCGCGCGGTCGCTCCCGAGGTCGCGACGTCGTCGACCAGGAGGACGCTCGCTCCCGGCTTCCCGCGCACGGCGAACGCGCGGCGGACGTTGGCGGCGCGCCGGCCGGCGCCGATGCGGCTCTGGATCTCGGTTTCCCGGACCTTCGCGAGCCGTCCGGCGGCGAAGGGCACCCGCAGGCGCCCGGCCAGGCGGGCCGCGAGGACGGCGGCCGGATGGTATCCGCGCGCCCGCCGCGCCCTCGGCGTCGCCGGCACGGCCGCGATCTCCTCGACCTCGGGAGGGACGAGGCGGCCGGCCATGACCTCGGCCATGCGGGCGCCGAGAAAGTCCGCACCCTGGAACTTGAAGGCGAGAAGGATCCGACGGGCCGCGCCGCGGTAGGGCGCCGCCGCTTGGAGCCGCTCGAAGGCGGGCGGATCGACGAGGCAGCGCCCGCAGAGAGCGCCGGCCGGCGCGCCGGGCAGCGCCTCGTCGCATCGCGCACAGCGCGGCAATTCCCGCTCGGGCAGTTTCCGCCAGCACGCGGCGCAGACGCCGCCGCGCAGCAGCTCCTCGACCGGCTCGCGGCGGCAGGCGAGGCAGATGGACGGCAGCGCAAAGTGCGCCGTGGCCCTCGCCAGGCCCGTCAGGATTCCTGCGTCAAGCGTTTGCGTCGCGGCCTCCGTAAACCGGAAAGCGGCGAGATTGTATCCGCTCGGACGCGTCGATCCGCTAGAGTTCTCGAAAACCGGGAGGTTGCGTGTCGATTCGAAAGACGTGGATTCTCGGCATCTTCGCCGCCGCGGCGCTGGCCCCTGCGGCTCACTCTCAGACCTTCGGCGTCGGCGCGACGTACGGGTCGGTCAACGACGTCAGCCACTCCTTCACGCTCGAGGGTTTCAAACCGAGCGAGTACACCGTCTTTGCCGACTACAACCTGGAGCGGGCCACGCTGCTGCGGATGACGTACGGCTCGATGTGGACGGAGCAGTCGCAGTCGGGTCAGGTCGTCAACGGAGTCTTCGTCCCGTCGGCCAAGGAGCACGTGAACTACGTCGACCTCGACGCGTCGTATCTGTTCCGCGAGAGCTTCTACACCGCGGGCGTCTTCGGCGGGATCGGCGGCTACCAGTACAAGCCCGAGCCGATGCCCGCGGGATTCGAGCAGTTTCAGGATCCGAACGAGAAGTACTTCGGGTTCAACCTCGGGGTCGACGGGGAGTTTCGGGTCATGAAAAACGTCGGCATCGTGCTGCGGCTGACGTACCACAACATCGCCGCGCACCCGCGGCGCCAGTTCTTCAACGCCGACGCGGGGCTCGTCGGAAGATTCTGAACCGGAAGTCAGGGAAGACAGGGAGCAGGAAGGCGGAGGCGGAGGCCGGAGCGGAGGCTACTTCGGCTCCTTCGGTTCCTTCGGCTCGAGCTTATCGGGGATCAGCGGAAGCAGCGTCGAATCCTTCTTCGAGGACAGCGAGATCTGGGCCTGCATCCGGGTCACGCCCTTGATCGCCATGATCCGCCGCTGGAGGAAGTCGGCCAGCGACGATGGGTCGGCGGCCTTGACCTTCAACCGGTACGCGAACTCGCCCGCCAGGTAGTGGCATTCCTGCACGGCGAGGAGCTTTTCCAGATCGTCCACGAACCCCTTCTCGAAGCGGGGATGCTCCAGGCAGACGTCGACGTAGGCCGTCAGCGGCAGTCCCATCTTCTCGTGGTCGAGCAGCGCCACGAAGCCGCGGATCATCCCGTGCCGCTCCATCTTCTTGATGCGCTCGTTGACCGACGGAGTGGTCAATCCGACGGCACCCGCGATGCGGGCCTGCGACAGCTTCCCGTTGCGCTGGAGCATGTCGAGGATCCGCAGGTCGATTTCGTCAATGCTCATGTGCGCCGCTTGCTCAAATGATGCCTTATAAGATTAGATAAGTCGGAGCTTACGACTAATAATATTAGTCTCCTGCAAGGTGTCAATGGCCTAATTTCGGCCTCTTCTATAATCCCCGCAAGGGCATGGCGAAGCGGGACTACTACGAGGTTCTGGGTGTCCCCCGGGGGGCCTCGGAGGCCGAGATCAAGAAGGCGTACCGCCGGCTGGCCCGAAAGCTCCATCCGGACGTCAACCCGGGCGACAAGGCCGCCCAGAAGCGCTTCCAGGAGGTCCAGGAGGCCTACGAGGTGCTCCAGGACACCGAAAAGCGCCGGGCATACGACCGTTTCGGGCACGCGGGGCCCGGCGCCGCCGGAGGCTTCGGGGGCTTCGATCCGAGAGCCGGCGGCCCTGGCGGACCGGGCGGACCCGGATTCGGGGGCGGGTCAGCCCCGTTCGAGACCTTCCATTTCAGCGGCGGCGACCTCGGAGACATCTTCGGAAACCTGTTCGGGGGCCGGCAGGCCGCCGGGCCCCAGCCGGGCGCCGACCTGCGGGCCCAGATCGAGGTGCCTTTTCGCGATGCGGTCCTCGGCTCGACGGCCTCGCTCTCCCTGCGCCGGGAGCGGCCCTGCAGCACCTGTGGAGGCACCGGGCGCTCGGGGAAGGGGACCTGCCCGACCTGTCACGGAGACGGCGTCGTCGCGGAGTCGGAGAAGATCCGGGTCCGAATTCCGGAGGGAACCGAAGACGGCGGGGTCATCCGGCTTTCGGGGAAGGGAAGCGTGGGCGGCCGCGGCGCGCCGGCCGGCGACCTCTACGTCACGGTGCGCGTTTCGCCCCATCCCTACTTCGAGCGACACGGCAACGACATCCACGGCATCGTGCCCCTGACCGTGAAGGAGGCGTATTCCGGCGCGGAGATCGAGGTGCCGACGATTCACGGCACCGTGCGCGCCAAGGTTCCACCGTCCACGCAGAGCCGGCAGAAGTTCCGGCTGCGCGGCCAGGGCGCGAAGGACCCGCGCAGCGGCGAGACGGGAGATCACATTTACACGGTCCGCGTCATGGTGCCGAAGACCGTGACGCCCGCGGGTAACGACGCGGCGACGCTGCTCGATTCGCTCTACGAGGGAGACGTCCGCGCCGACCTGCCGAAGGGGCTGTAAAACCGTCGAACCGGCGGGGCTCGTCGCCGCCCCTACGATCGACCGATGCTCGCGAGGATCTCGTCCGCGTGTCCGTCCGGCTTGACCTTCGGCCAGACGGCGGCGATCCTGCCCTTCTCGTCGATCAGGTACGTGACGCGATGGGTTCCCATGTACTTGCGTCCGTACATGCTCTTCTCGCCCCAGACGCCGTAGGCCTTGACGATCGACTTGTCGGTGTCGGCGAGAAGGGGAAACGGCAGCGAGAACTTGTCGGCGAATCTGCGGTGCGATTTCTCGTCGTCGACCGACACGCCCAGGACGGCGACGCCCGTCTTGCGGAACTTCGACCAGCCGTCGCGAAACGAGCACGCTTCCTTCGTGCATCCCGGCGTGTCGTCTTTCGGGTAGAAGTAGAGGATGACCTTCTTTCCCTTGAAATCTCCGAGCGAGACTTTCTCGCCGTCCTGGTTCGTCGTCTTGAACGCGGGAGCCTTGTCGCCCACCTCGAGCAGCGCCATGGATTCCTCCGCGGAGGAGTCTATCCGGCTCGGCGCCGCGACTGCGTTGCGCGCGGGGACGCAGGTGGCTGGCGCGCCGCGCTGTCATCCCGAGGGAGCGACGAGGGATCCCTTTCTGAGCCGCGGTGTGACTTCAAAGGGATCCCTCGCTTCGCTCGGGATGACAGGGGGGGCCGCTCGGATGACAGCGGGGGACCGCTCGGATGACGGGGGACCGCTCGGATGACGGGGGGCCGCTCGGATGACAGCGGAGGCCGCTCTGGATGCAGGGGGGCGGGTGCCGGCGCACCGCGCTGTCATCCCGAGGAGCCGAGCGAGGGATCCCTTTCTGAGCCGCGGTGTGACTTCAAAGGGGTCCCTCGCTTCGCTCGGGATGGAGCAGAGCGACGAGGGATCCCTTTCTGAGCCGCGGTGTGACTTCAAAGGGATCCCTCGCTTCGCTCGGGATGACAGCGGGGGGGCCGCTCGGATGACAGCGGGGCCGCTCGGATGACAGCGGAGGCCGCTCTGGATGCAGGGGGGCGGGTGCCGGCGCACCGCGCTGTCATCCCGAGGAGCAGAGCGACGAGGGATCCCTTTCTGAGCCGCGGTGTGACTTCAAAGGGATCCCTCGCTTCGCTCGGGATGACAGGGGGGGCCGCTCGGATGACAGCGGGGCCGCTCGGATGACAGCGGGGGGCCGCTCGGATGACAGCGGAGGCCGCTCTGGATGCAGGGGGGCGGGTGCCGGCGCACCGCGCTGTCATCCCGAGGAGCAGAGCGACGAGGGATCCCTTTCTGAGCCGCGGTGTGACTTCAAAGGGATCCCTCGCTTCGCTCGGGATGACAGGGGGGGCCGCTCGGATGACAGCGGGGCCGCTCGGGATGACTGGGGACGCCGCTCGGGAGACTGGGGACGCGGAGACCGACGGGGTATTTCGAGGGGAGGGCGGGCCGCGAGGAGACCGAGTCCTAGTTCCTCTCGGCCATTCCCGTCACGAGAGCCAAAGCCTGGTCGTAGGTCATCTGGTCGTTGATCGGGACCGAGAGGACCGGAGCCCAGTCGACGCCGGCGAGGCGGGTGTACTTCAGGGCGAGGCCGTCGCTCCAGGAAAGCGTCGGGCGATAACCGAGGCCGATCGTCGTGCGGACGCCATCCCGCGTTTCGGTCGCATTGGGCGCCTGCAGCGACATCGGTCCCTCGGCGGCGATGCCGACGATCGGAATGTGACGGCGCTTCCAGTTCATGCTGTTCGGATCGGAGGGCTGGCCCCAGTCCGTCGGGAAGTCGACGTGGAGGACCCTCTCCTTCTGATCGTGCAGATCGGCGAACGCAATCAGGACGGCTCCGGTGAGGCCGTCGGCCTGGAGCGTCGGAAAGAGATAGGCGCCCGTCGGAACGTTGAGAGCGGGCGTATCGCCGTCGGTCCCGACCACGGACGGCAGGTCGTAGATCGTCAGCGCCGTCGGGTCGAAGTTCGTCTCGTCGAGGAAGAGCGTCGCGTAGCGGGCCTGCGACAGGGCGCCCTGTTCCCACCACACGATCGACAGGATCGAGCTCGTCTTGGTCACGGGCGTGCCCTCGGCGTCGAGGTAATTCGCCTGGCGGTGCGTGATGAGCATCTGCGGGTTGTGGGCCTTCGAGATTCCCACCCTCGGAAGCAGCATCGAGTTCGTCCACGTCCCGCCGCGAAGGACGCCGACCCGGATCTGGGAGAACGCCGAGACGTCCTCGGTCCAGAGAACGAGCAGCGTGGAGGTCTGGTCGTCGTAGGCGAGCTGCAGTCCGTGCTTGTTCGTGTACGAAATCGTGTCCGGCAGGATCGCCGTCGTCACCGTGCCGTCCTGCGCGCGCGAAGTCCACTCGATCAGCGTCTGCTGCGCCGAGACCCCGCCGTCCGTGACGCCGAGATCCACCGCCGCGCCGGCCCGCAGATCGTGCAGCGTCCCGTCGGGAGTCAGCAGCGACTTCTCCTCGTAGGCCGACGCCGCTCGCGGGAGCGCGATGACGGCGAGCGCGAGAAGAAGGCTCGGAAGCAGGCGGCGTCGCATCAGGCCCTCAGGTTGATCATGCCCATCAGGCTGATCTGGTGCAGATAGTTCTTCAGGGCCGGGAAATCCGGGTAGTACGTGGAAAGCGCCTCGTAGTGCTCGTCGGCGGCGCTTTCGCGGCCCATCTCGCTGTAGGTCTCGGCCAGCAGGTAGTGCGCGTTTTTCACGACGTCGTTGCGGCCGAACTCGCGGCCGAGGTCGAGGGCGCGCACGCCCCAGCTCTCCGCCTGCTCGATGCGCTCCAGCTTGAGCGAGGCGAAGCAGAGGTCGAGGCAGGGGTAATCCATCGCCTGCCGGGATCCGAGGCTCTCCAGCAGGCACAGCGACTTCTCGACGAGCGGAAGTCCGACCGGCACCGCGTCGAGGGCGATGTGGCAATAGCCGAGATTGTCCGCGACGACCGCGGCTTCGGAGGACTCGGCGCGGCCGTCGGATTCGTAGCGGTCCAGGGATTCCTGGAAGAGCCCGCGGGCCTGCTCGAACCGGCTCTCGTGAAGCTCGAGGTTCGCGAGCAGGTTGAGCGACGCTCCGGTCCAGTCATCCAGACCGAGCTCACGGCTCTTCTGCAGGGCGCCCTGCGCGTAGAAGGCGGCCTTGGCGTACTCGCCGCGGACCTCGTGGGCGTGGGCGGAGGCATAGCCCGCGAGCACGGCGTTGGGGCTTCCGGGGCAGCGCAGCACGATTTCCTTCAGGCGCGAGAGATCGAAATCCTGCCGGTCCATCTCGAGAAGCGTCGTCGCGCGGTTGCACGTGAACAGGTCCTCGAGCTCGCGGTCCTTCCAGGAGCGGGCCAGGGCGAGACCGTCTTCGTAGAGCGTCAGCGCGCGGTCGTAGTCGCCCGACCAGATCGCGTCCTTCGCGGTCTTGCGCAGGAACTCGAGATGCTTACGCCGGTCGCTCATGTCCTCGTGCCCATGGCCGTATCGGGTCATTCTAGGCTCTCGAAGCGCTCGCTCAAGGCTTTTATTCGTCTTCCGGGGATTCTTCCGCCGGCTCGGCCGGCACGGCTTCCTGGGATTGCTTGAAGCGGACGAAGTCGCGCACTTCCTGGCGCGCTTCCTCCGACAGAGACCGGAAATCCGAGGCGAGATCGCGGGCCTCGCGCTCGGCCGGGGATTCGGTCTCGCCGAAGAACTCGCCCATCTTCAGATCGAAGACCTGGAGGATCTTGAAGAGCGTGTCCAGGCCCACCTTGTATTCGCCCTGCTCCATGCGCGAGAGATCGGACTGCGCGACGCCGATCCGCTCCGAGAGCTCGGTCTGCGTGAGATGACGGCCCTTGCGCAGCTCGCGGATGCGCGAGCCGACGAGAGCGACTTTGCGAGGTGAGTGAGAGGACATGTGTACTTTCGGAAATGCTATTAAAACATAGTTCCGACCGGTATAATCGGCCGCCGAAAAAACATGACGGAAACGAGTCGGGATTTTTCGTCTAAGGTCTTTCTGCTCAGAGAGATGGTCGTGCGGGACGTTCGGTCCCGGTACGCCGGATCGGGCCTCGGCATCCTCTGGGCGTTCGCCCTGCCGATCCTGTGGATGGTGCTCTACACGGGAGTCTTCTCGCTCGTGCTGAGGGTGCCGGTGGAGGGAGGATTCGCGAGCTTTCCCGAGTTCCTGATGGCGGGGCTCCTGCCGTGGATGGCGATCTCCGAGGGGCTGTCGCGTTCCGCGTCCTGCCTGCTGGACAACGCGGCGATGGTCAAGAAGACCGTCTTCCCGCTCGAGACGCTCGTGCTGTCGGTCGTTCTCGCGGCGGTCGTCAACGAGGTCATCGCGTTCGCGATCTACGCCGTGTACGTCGGATGGCTGGGCCATCTCTCGGGTGCGTGGCTGCTGCTCGCCGTGCCGGCGCTCCTGCTGCAGATCCTGCTGACCTTCGGGCTCGGCTGCTTCGCGGCGACGGCGACGGCTTTTTTGCGCGACACGACGCATGCCGTCGGGATCGTCCTGACCATCGGGTTCTACGCGACGCCGATCGTCTATCCGGTCTCTCTCGTGCCGGCGCGGCTGCGGCCGTTCATCGAAGCGAATCCGGTCTCGGGGCTGGTCGATCTCTATCGCCGGGCGTTCACCCTGCACGCGGCGCCGCCGCCCGCATCCACGGCGTACCTCGCGGCGTTCTGCCTGCTCGCGGCGCTCGCCGGCGGCCTGATGTTCGCCCGCGCCCGGCCGCATTTCGCGGACCTGATCTGATGGAAATTCCGAATAAAACCAGGCCGTGGGGGGTTTCCGGCTCGTCCCCGATCCCCCGGGGGGACGCTTTTTCCGAGGAGGTCGAGTGAAGAAAATCGCCCTGGTGTTTCTCATGGCCGCGGCGGCGTGCTCGTCGTCGACGAACAAGCCCTCGGCGCCGCCTCCGGTCGCCCCGGTTCCGGGCGCGACGCCGACGCCGGGAATCCGGTCCCGGATCGATCCGACCGTGATCGAGGAGACGGAAACCTACGTGATCCGCGCCCTGCCCAAGAAGGATTACGTCAAGGTGGACGACTACAACGTCCGCGAGCCGGTCCTGCCGAACCAGCGAATTCGCTTCTTCAAGGAAGACGACAAGTACTACTACGTGTCGGAGCCCAAGGTGCCCGCCGACGAAGCCGAGCTCAAGCGCCAGCAGCGCGCGCAAGAGCCCCCGCCTCCCGGTTCGGCCGAGGCGAAGGCGCTCGCGCCGGCGCCCGGCGTGACCGCCGCCGACTTCGACGACCTGAATCCTCCGCGCACGGGCGCGCGGATCCGTCTCGAGGCTCCCGCGAACACGAACCTCCCGGTCGGCGGGATGTGGCGCGCGAGCTTCGTGATGGCCGACATGAACGGAGACGGGGTCCCCGACATCGTCGCCCCGCCGAACCGCATGGGCAACGGCAAACTGCGCGTCTGGATCGGCGACCGCAAGGGCGGCTTCTCGGAGTGGCCGTTGACGTACAGCCAGAACGGCAAGCCCCAGCCGCGGTTCACGATCGACTACGGCGCCGTGGCCGTCGGCGATCTCGACGGGGACGGCCATCTCGACGTCGTCTGCGCCTCCCATGCGGGCGGCCTGACGGCGCTCTTCGGCGACGGAAAGGGAGGGTTCCGCATCGAGCATTCAGGCCTGCCGCAGGCGGACTTCTCGTCGCAGGCGGTGGCGCTCCTCGATGCCAACGGCGACGGCAAGCTCGATGTCGTGGCGTCCCGCGACATCCCCGCCCAGAATGAGACCGGCGCCGTGGACAAGCTGCAGGTGCGTGTATTCCTGAACGACGGGAAGGGCGGCTTCCAGTGGAACAAAGAGGCGCTCGTCGGCGGCTTCTACTCGAATTCCCTGCATGCCTGGGACTACGACGGCAGCGGACGGAAGAGCATCCTGACCGGCAGCAACTACACCGGAGCCCTGACGCTGCTCTGGAGAAACGCCGGGAACGGAGTCTTCGAGCCCGTGACGTTCGACGCGATCGAGGGCTACGCGTATCACCCGGTGACGGTTCCGGGAACGTTCGGCGCCTCGCATGCGCCGGCCTTTGCGGATTCGTACTACTCGACGGCGAAAACGCCCGAGGTGATGCGGGCCGCCGGAATCACGGTTTACTCCTTCGCGGGCGGAAAGTGGGAGCGCCACCGCCTCTGGCGCCAGAAGAGCTCGAAGGCCGCGGTCAACGCCCTGGCCGTGGGCGATCTCGACGGCGACGGCCTCGACGACGTCGTCTTCGCCGACGACGTCCGCCGCCAGCTGCGCGTTCTCTTTCAGCAGCCGGACGGGACGTTCGTCGAGCTCGACGAGAAGGAAGAGCCGAAGTTCGATTCGCCCGGGCAGTGGCTGCAGCTGGCCGATCTCGATGGCGACGGAAGGCTCGACATCGTGATGTCCCGCACGGTGACGTCCACCGCTCCGAATGAGGTTGGAGGCTGGAACGTCTGGCTGAACCGGGCCAAGTGACTTTTCCGCAACGGGTTGGGGACGAAGTTATGACCCGAAAGCATAAAAAGTGCTTTTTCCCCTTGACAGGGGCTGGGGCGGGGGCGATCATCCGATGCATAGCTGGGGGCCCTCTGGCCCCAACTGGAACAGAAATCAGGTTTTACGGGGTGTAGTAAATCGAAGTGCGGGAGGTGATGGGATCGTTCGAGGGAAGGAAATCTCGATCGTGTGTTTTCGAACAGTTAACCGTAACGAGGAGATCTCAATGAAGAAAGTTTTGATCGCGTGCCTGGCTATCGCCGCGGTGTTCGCCTTTGCGAACTCGGCGACCGCCATCACGTGCACCCTCGACCAGCACCCCGCCGCGACGCTGCTGGTCCCGTATTTCCAGGTCAGCACCGACGGCAACGGCGGCATCGTGACCTCCGGCATCGGCGCTCGCGACACGATCCTCACGCTCGTGAACGCGTCGTCGGCTCCGATGATCGCGCACGTCAACGTGTACGACCGGTTCTCGGAGATCCAGCTCGACTTCAACGTCGCCCTGTCCGGTTTCGACGTGCAGGCGATGGCGATGTCGCAGATCATCACGGGCCACCTCCCGGTGACGCTCAACAGCAAAGGCGACGACGTCTGCCAGCGCGGCGCCGACATCGTCTACGGTGAGTCCGCGAGGGACGGCTACCTGCGCGTCTCGCCGACCTCCCCGGTCCCCGGCGAGAGCAACCCGGCGACGTCGCTCGACAACGTCAACGGCACGACGGATTACTCCGGCACGTTCTTCAGCATCGCCGAGGCGCTCACGGTCAATGACTGCAAGGGCAACACGGATCTGGGCGGCATGGCGATCGGCTACATCGTGGTCGACCACGCGAACTACTGCAACCTGTCCGATCCGACCGACCCGAACTACTACATCAACGACGCGATCGGCATGGAGAACAACCTCTGGGGCGAGGTCATCTTCACCTCGGGCAACGGCCTGCCGACCTACGGCATCTCGACGGTCAACCTCGAGGCCGACACGACCCTCGGCGACGCGACCAACGTGTGGGCTGACGGCGGACCGATCGCCCGCACGTTCTATGCCCGGTACCTGAGCATCAACGACGAAGTCTTTTGCAACAACTGCACGTCGCCCACGGCCCACTACAACCTCGGCGACAACGCCCCGTGGGACGAGGGCTTCGGCGACCAGCGTGAGCCGCTCGGCCTGCGTTGGGCGGGCCGCTGGTTCGACCTGACCTCGGCCGGCATCATCACGACGAACTTCATGGTTTGGCGCGGTGAAGACGGAACGCTCGGCTGCGACGAGACCGAGCCGGTCTCGACCGAGATCTTCTGGGACGAGGATGAGAACACGGTCAGCCAGGGCGTGTGCCCCTCGCCGTGCACGGCCCCGCAGTTCAACTTCCCGCTCGAGACCCAGCTGACCAACATCATCCACTTCGTGCACCCGACGGGCACGGACGCGGGCTGGGTCGAGGTGGATTTCAGCGGCGGCAGTCCCTTCGGCCAGGCGTGGCTCGGCTACTCCTTCGAGGGCTCGGTTGCCCTCGAGTCGACGCTGATCCAGGGCACGCAGCTCGATCCTTCGACCTGCGATCCGCTCAACGTCTCGGGCGTCGCGATCATCGCTCCGGTCGTTCCGTCCCTTCCGACGGGTATCGGCAGATAACTTGTTTCTTCAGGGTGGGCGGGGCCAAACAGCCCCGCCCACTTTTTTTTCGCCCCTTTCCGGGTAGGCAGGTATGGTGCTCGGCGGTTTGATCTCAGTTTCCCTCCCGCGGACGCGACGCCCGCCTGGGGGAAGACGACATCCCACCGCGGTGTTCCGGTGACCGTTCGCCCGCCATTCCAGTGGAGGTTCCCGTGCTCATGAGTCGTACAGCCCGCCGTCTGCTCGCTTTCGGCGCCGCTTTGGCCATCCCGGCCGCGGCCGCGCTCGGTCAGAGTCCGAACTGCGCCCAGATCCTCGCCGGCTCGACCAAGGCGCTTCCCCAGTATTCCGGAACGCTCCCCGGATCGGCCGACATGGCCGTGGACCAGAGCGGCGGATACCTCTACTTCCTCGACCAGTGGGGAATGGGACGCGCGAGCCTGGCGGACCCGCTCAACCCCGGCCCCATGACGCACTTCGTGATCGGAAAAGAGGGCGGCTCGGGCAACGGCGGCCTCATCACGATCAACTGCGACTGCCACCAGGGCGGAAGCTCCATGGACGTCGCGGAGGGCCCGGGAGGCGACTCGCGAATGGTCCAGGACTGGCAGCCCTTCAAGCAGGGTGGAGGCAACTCCGGTCTCGCGGCGCAGCTGACCAAGACGGCGGGTGGCGCTCCGGTGGCCTACGGAGACCAGATCAACCTTTCCTCGGACGTGCCTCTCGGATCGCGGGTCGCCGCGATCTACGTGGATCCCTCGAGCAAGTACTTCGGCTACTTCCCGACCTCGGATGACAACGTCCAGAAAGTCGATCTCACGAATCCGAACGGCAGTCCCTCCCCGGATCAGGCCCTGCAGCCCACGACGGCCATTGGCTGGTCTTCACAGGACACCACGACGCAGCCGCCCTCGACCGTCGGCGTCCGCCTGCGCGCCATGCACGTCGTGACGCCCGGCTACAACCAGTACCTGCTCGTCGGCACGACGAAGAGCGACCTGAAGCTCCACATCGCGCAGATCGACCCGGGCTCGGGCAGCCTGACAGAGGTCGCCAGCGGAAACCTCGTCGCCTGGCCGATCCAGTTCGACGTCGGCGTCGTCAACGGCGAGATCTTCATCACGTCGGCCGAAGGCGTGGCCGGCCTGAACGTCTACAAGTTCATTCCGCCGAACTCGATTCAGTACGTCGGCAACATCCCGGGGAAATACTACCGCGCGATCATGCGGGGACCGCAGCCCTTTCCGGGCATCTTCGCCCACCGCGTCGTCTCGCTCAATCCCGCGGAGTCCTACATCGACATCTTCGACACGAAGTGGCTCACGCAGGGCGGCTCGCCGCTGCTGGCGAAATCGATCCAGCACTTCGGGACGGGCGGTTACCGGGGCTACGGCATGGAGGCCTACGTCCAGTCGAGCGGCGGCTCCATCACGGCGTACCTCTACCGGGAGATCGGCGGCACTCCCGACGGGAACATGCACACCGACAAGGTCGACATCTCGTGCATCGCCGCCGACCCGACGGCGCCCCCGATTCCCTTCGCGGCGATGACGAACCTCTCGGCGGCCGGGCGCGGCGACGGCGTGAACTACTACGGCGACAACTGGTCGATCGCCGACGCCTCCGTCTCGTACGTGCCGATCACCGAGCTCGACTGGGACTTCCACAACCTGACCCCCGGCACGTTCGCGGCCGAGCAGATCCTCACCGGATCCAGTCTGGGCGGGTACAGGTTTGGCCCGTCTCCTTTCCCGATTCCGACGACGAATCCCGTTGCCTACTGGCCCTGCGACGAGCTGAACGGCGGCGACCTGGTCAGCGGCACCGGCTGTTACCAGAGCCTCGGGACTCCCGCGGCCACTTATTACCTCGGTCTGAACGCGAAGAACTCCAACGGAACCGGAAGCGCGCCCTTCATCTCGGCGGCGATTCCGGTCGTCGGGCCGCAGCTTTCGATCGTGGGCTACAACGGCACGACGCTGCAGGTCCTCGCCGGCAACGCCAACAACGGCGACGCCCGCGCCTCCCAGGGCAACATCGGAGACGGAACCGGAAGCAACGGCGCCCTGTTCACCTGGGCCTTCTCGCCGAGCGGCAACGCCACGGGAACGCTCGTGACCGTGCCGACGTCGGCGACCTCGTTCATCGTCACGGCGGCCTACAAGGGTGGGTATTCGACGTCGAAGAGCGGCACGGTTTCCCAGGTGGACCTCGTCCCGAACTTCTCGCTCGCGCCGAACCCCGTCCTGGCGACAAATCCGCCTGCCTCGATCACGCTGCACAACCTCATGCAGAAGGCGACCGCCGCGACGCTGAACTCCACCTCCTATGCCATCACGCCGGGAGGCGGAGGCGGCACGCTACCGTCATCGTTTGATGCGGCGAACGGCTCCGCGGCGGTCCCCGCTCCGGAGCAGGCGGGGCAGTACACGATGACGGTGACCTGGAACTACACGGATCACAACGGTCAGGCGAAGGTCGCGACGGCGGCGCTTCCCTTCACCGCGACCGACTTTGTCCCCGTTCCGGCACTCACCGTTTACAAGAGCCCGGACAAGACGCAGGGTGTCTCCCCCAGCCCGACGAATCCGCCGACCTGGGGACTGACGCAGGGAACGACGTACTACCTGTTCGACGGCGAAACGGGGGTGCCGGGCGGCGACGCTGGACATCCGGGCGCCGCGTTTTACCTGAGCTCGGACTCGAATCCGTCCATCAGCTCGGGCGATACGCAGATCGCGGGCTCGCCCTCCGTGCCGCCCAACGGGAACGGCCCCATCACGTTCGCGGCGTCCGCGCTGTGCAGCAGCGGCTGCTACTTCAAGATCGAGGTCCCCGCGATCTCCGGCACCGTGCGGGCATTCAAGTACACCGTGACGAATTCGGGTGGTGGTGGTGGCGGCGGTGGCGGCGGCGGCGGTGGTGGCGGCGGCGGCTGTCAGCCGCCCGACCCGTGCGGCGGCGGCGGCGGTACCACGCCGTCGGTCGTCCTGGCCGCACCGACGCCGGCTGCTCCGCACGTCGGCGATACGGTGACCTTCACCGCGACGCCCTTGAACTTCGTCGGCACTCCGACCTATCAGTGGGACTTCGGCGATTCCTCGGCCCCGGGCTCGGGCGGATCGGGTGGCTCCGGCGGATCCGGCGGATCCGGCGGATCGGGTGGCAACTGCCCGCCGATCATCCCGTCCTGCAACGCGGCCGTGAGCGCCTTCGCGGCGGGACCGAATCCGAACACGCACGTCTATGCCGCGACCGGCAACTACACGGTGACGGTGCAGGCCTCGGCCCTGGGCGTCACGAAGAGCTCGACGATCACCGTGGTCGTGGCCGAGGCGGGACCGCCGTCGGCGGCCTACACGGTCACGGGCGCCACGCTCGGCGACGACGGCCGCTTCGTGGCGATGGTCGACCGCACCGTCACGTTCTCTTCCGCGGAGGCGCATGCCGCCTCCTGGGCGTGGAACTTCGGCGACGGCTCGACCGCCTCGGGCCAGGTCGTGACCCACAAGTTCGAGGCCGCCGGATCTCATCCGAACGTGACCCTGACCGTGACGGGCGACAACACCAACACCATCGGCACGTCCGGCGCCGCCATCGGATTCAACGTCCAGGATCCCGCCGTCCTGTACCTCGGCCCGAATGGCCGGTACGAGGTCCGGGCGGTCTGGTCGAGCACGGGCCAGAGCTCCAGCGGCGTCGGCACCGCGATCAACCTGACGACGGACACGGGATACTTCTGGTTCTTCAGCCCGTCGAACCTCGAGGTCGTCGCCAAGGTTCTCGATGCCTGCAGCGTCGACGGCAACATCTGGGCCTTCGCGGGAGGCCTGACCAACCTGCACGTGGAGCTGACCGTCACCGATACGCAAACGCAAACTTCGAAGACGTACACGAATCCCGAGGGCACGGCGTTCGCGCCGATTCAGGACACGCATTTCGAGACCTGCCCGGCCGGAGGAAACTCCCAGAGCGGCGGTAACGTCGCCGCGAAGGCCACGGCGGATGCTCCGACCGTCACGCTCTCGGCTCCGAACTCCGGCGAATCCCGTCGTCGGCGACTCGGTCTCGTTCCTTGCTACGGCTTCGCCGGCTTCACCGGCACGGTCACCTACAAGTGGGACTTCGGAGACTGCCCGCAGATCGCGCCGAGTTGTCGCGGCGCCACGGGCCGGCGTGCCCGACCACGCACGTCCTACCAGGCGGCCGCCACGTACACCGTGACGGTCACCGCGAGCTCCGGCAGCCAGTCGGCTACGGCCTCGCAGTCGGTGGTCGTCTCGGGCTCCGGTGAGATTCCGCATCCCTCGACGGCGTTCACCGTCACGGGCGCTTCGCTCGGCGCGGGCGGCCGTTACGTGACCCAGGTGAATCAGGCGGTGACGCTGACCGCGAGCGAGACCCACGGCACGTTCCTCTGGGACTTCGGCGACGGAACGCCTCTGACCGACGCCTCGGTCACGCACACGTTCACGGCCGGCGGCAGCTCCGACGTCTCGCTGACCGTGACGGGCGACGGAACCAACACCCAGGGCACCGCCTCGGTCGTGATCCATTTCACGGTCACGGATCCGTTCACGCTCTATCTCGACGGCGGCCGTTTCGCGGTGACGACGGACTGGACGTCCGCCCACTCGGGCGGGTCGGGCCAGGGCACGTCGGTCGACCTTTCGAACGACACGGGGTACTTCTGGTTCTTCAACCCGGCCAACTCCGAGGTCGTCGTGAAGGTGCTCGACGCGTGCACCACGGACGGCTACTTCTGGGTGTTCTCGAGCGGCCTGACCGACGTCGGCGTGACGCTGACCGTGACGGACACGCAGACGGGGCTGTCGAAGCAGTACACGAGCGCGGACGGCACGCCGTACGTGCCGGTCCAGGATTTCCGGTCTTTCGTGTCCTGCGGCGGCCAGTAGTGCTCTGTAACAGGAGTCTTGTGCAGGCTCCGGTCTCGTAGGGGCGGCCCTTGCGGCCGCCCTCTCGGGTTTCGTAGGGGCGGCCCTTGCGGCCGCCCGGGCGGGGCAAGCCCCGCCCCTACACAAACCGCGATTCCCTCTCTACCGGCCGGGGAGAGGGAGAACGAGGGGCTAGAATTCGGCGCATGAGCGAGAGCGGCCCGTCTGCAGGGGCTCCGGACGCCGCCGTCGCGTCCGAGGCGCCGTCCCCGTACCTGCACGACCGCGGGACCGCGGTGTACAACCCCCTCTCGGGAGCCACGCTCGTCAAGGAGAGCCCGGCCTACGCGGCCCTGGCGCGGATCGCCTCCGGCGGCGATCCCGCCGCCGATCCCGGAATCCTCGAGCACCTGCGCGCGGCGCGCTTCCTGATCGAGGACGCCGCGGCGGAGTCCTACCGCACGCACCTGCTCTACGTCTCGCTCGAGACGTGCACGAGCTGCAACCACCGCTGTCCCTTCTGCCCGGTCTCGGTGGATCCCCGCGAGAAGGAGGTCATGAGCCAGGAGCTCTTCGTCTCGCTCGTGGACCAGGTCGTCGAGGCCGGCGGCCGCAACGTCGTCGTGTTCCTGTCGAACTACAACGAGCCGACCGTGGATCCGCTCTTCGAGGAGCGCTGCCGCGTGCTCTTCGACCGAGGGCTCCCCGTCTCGATCCTGTCGAACGCCTCGCACTTCGATCCCGACCGCGCCGAGCGCCTCGAGAAGATGGGCCGCTTCCGCTACATCGGAATCAACCTTCCCACGCTCGATCCCGAGCGCTACCTGAAGCTCCACGGCACGAAGGACCTCGCGCGGGTCGTCGCGAACGTGGATGCGATGCGCACCCGGACTCTCGCGGAGGAGACGGCGATCGTCGTTCTCGGCGACGAGGACGACGCCCATCGCCGGGACCTCGCGGCGATCCGCGAGCGCTTCGAGCCGAAGGGATGGCAGGTCAAGCCGTTCAAGATCCGCAGCCGTCCGGCGAGCGGCACCTACGTCCCCGAGCCGCCGCCGAAGAAGCGGCTGCGCGGCTGCGACCTGATGGGCTCGCGGCCCTTCGAGCACCTTCACGTCACCGCGACGGCCCGGGCCGTGCTCTGCTGCCAGGACTACTACGAGAACCTGACCGTCGGCGACCTGAAGACCCAGACGGTCGCGGAGCTTCTCGGCGGCGAGACGATGGCGCGCCTGCGCCGGTGGACCTACGGCGTCGAGGAGGCGCCCGCGGACTTCCTGTGCCGCCGCTGCGAGTTCGCGCTCGGAGAGTAGACACGGCATGACGGAGATCGCCGTCCGCGCCGTCCGCGTGTCGAAGGCCTACCGGGTCTACGCCTCCGCGGGCGACCGGTTGCGCGAGCTTCTCTTCCGGGGAAGGCGCCACCGGGAGTTCCACGCGCTGTCGGACGTCTCCTTCGATCTGCCCCGGGGCGGCGCGTTCGGGCTGATCGGGGAGAACGGCGCCGGCAAGTCCACGTTACTCAAGATCGTCGCCGGCACGACGCGGGCGTCGTCCGGCAGGGTCGAGCGCCGCGGCGCCGTGGCCTCGATCCTCGAGCTCGGCATGGGATTCCATCCCGAGTTCACGGGGCGGGAGAACGCCCGCATGAACGCGGCGCTGATCGGCCTCGGGGGCGCCGAGATCCGCAGGCGGCTGCCGGAGATCCGGGACTTCGCCGAGCTCGGCGACTTCTTCGACCGGCCCGTGCGCACCTATTCGTCCGGCATGAGCCTGCGGCTCGCCTTCGCGGTGGCGACGCACGTCGACGCCGACGTGCTGATCGTGGACGAGGCCCTGGCCGTCGGCGACGGGTATTTCCAGAAGAAGTCCATCGACCGCATCACCGAGTTTCACCGGCGGGGCGGAACGCTGCTCTTCTGCTCGCACGCTCTCTACTACGTCGCGCTCCTGTGCGACACGGCCCTCTGGCTGAAGAACGGCGCCGTCGCGGGGCTCGGCCCGGCCCTTCCGGTCGTCCGCAGCTACGAGGCGTTTCTGCAGGAGAAGGAGCGCGCTTCGCTCTCACCCGGCGAGCGCGCGGTGCCCGGCGCGCTTTCCTCGCCGGCCGAGGGCCGCAAGCCGGCGCGCTTCACCGAGGTCTTCCTCCACGACGGCTCGGGCTATCCGCGAACCGAGTTCGCGGCGGGGGAAACCCTCGCCGTCGAGATCGAGTTCGAGACGGAAGACCCGTCGCTCGCGTTTCACGTGCGCATCGGCGTCGACCGCGAGGACGGCGTCCAGGCCTTCGCGGTGGACACGCGGCGCGAGTCCTGGGCGCCCCTGACGGGGCAGCGGCGGTATCGCCTGCGGCTCGTCGTGCCGGAGCTGCCGGTGGCCCAGGGAGAGTTTCGCGTCTACGCGTATCTCGGCGACGAGAAGGCTCTCCACGTGCACGACGCGCGGATCCTGAAGCCCGGCTTCTCGGTGGCCTCGCCCGAATACGTGGTCGGGCTGGTCGCGGCGCGGCATCTCTGGCTGCTGCCGGAGGAGCCGGCGGGCAAGGCGCTGCCCGCGGCCGGCGGCGTCGCGGCCTCGTGACCCTCGCCCTCGCGTTTCTCCAGGGCCGCCGCGGTGTCGACTACGGGGCGCGGCTCGAGAGGCTGCGCTGGCGGCGCGCGGCGGGAGTCCGGGACTCGGCGGAATGGCCGTGGGATGCCGCGGCCGCGGAGGCGCTCGCGAGATCGGACGTCTGGATGGTCGTGACCGACTCCTCGGCGCTTCCGATCTTTCGCGGCGCGCCGGAGCCGGCTCCCGGACGCGTCCTGGCGGCGGCCTCGGCCGTTCCCTCCGGCGGCGCGGTGCATACGCTCCGGGAGCTCGAGGCGGCGCGCTGCTCCGTGTCTCCCGCGCCGAATCGGGCCGCCGCGCTCGTTGTGCGCCGCGAGGACTTTCCCGCGACGCCGTCGGAAACCGTCGAAGCCTGGGTGGAGCGGCTGTTGCGCCTCGACGCCCGCCTCGACTCGTCCGAGGGCTTTGCGGCGGTGCGCTTCGAAGAGCCGTCGGTTCGCGAGCGTCCGGAGCTGACCCGGCGCCTGCCCCAGGGGCCGCTCCGGATCCTCGATGCGGGCTGCGGAGCCGGCGGTTGCATCGCCTCGGCCTGCGCGCGCCATCCGGACTGGTCGGTGACCGGGATCGAGCGCGACCCCGAGCTCGCCGGGCGGGCGCGCTCGCGCTGCGATCGGGTGATCGAGGGGGACCTCCGCGAGGTTCTCCCGGCGCTCGAGCGGGAGGGGGGGCGCTTCGACGCGATCGTCTTCGCCGACGTGCTCGAGCATCTCGAGGACCCCGTCTCCGCGCTCGCCGCCGCGCGCCGGATCGCCTCGCCCGGGGCGCGCCTGCTCGTCAGCGTCCCGAACGTGGGGCACCTCTCGATCGTGCGGGACCTCGTCGCGGGCCGGTTCGATCCGATTCCCGCGGGACTGACCGACGCGGGGCACCTGCGCTGGTTCACGCGCTCCTTCCTCGCGGAGGCGATCGCGGAAGCCGGCTGGACGCTCGCCTCGATCGAGAGCGAGCCCGGAGCGCCCGCGGCCGGCGCGGGCGAGCTCCTGGCGCTCGCGGACGCGTGGCCGGACGCCGACCGCGAGAGCCTCCGGACCTATCAGTGGATCGCGATCGCCGCGGCATGAGGATCGCGTATCTGCTCGAGTCGACCGACCTCTACGGCGGCGTGCAGGTCGTCCTGCGCCAGGCCGAGGCGCTCGCGCGGCGGGGCCACCGCGTCGCGGTCGTTTCGCCCGATCGCGAGCCCGCCTGGTTTCCGATGGCGCGCGCCCGCTTCGAGCGGTCGTCCTTCCGCGAGTCCCGCGAGCTCGCGGAAGCCGACGTGCGCGTCGCGACGTTCTGGCGGACGGTCGAGCCCGCGCTCGAGGGCGCGCGCGGCCCCGTCTTCCACCTCTGCCAGGGCTACGAGGGCGAGATCGCGCACTATCGGGACGAGCGGGCCGAGGTCGAGCGGATCTACCGGCTCTCGACGCACAAGCTCGCGATCTCGGCGACGCAGGCGGCGCGGCTCGACGGACTCGGCTTCGGGCCGGCGACCGACGTGGGACAGGCCTTCTCGGCCGAGGGGTACTTTCCGGCGCCTCCGCGCCCGGCCGCCGACCCGCCGGTCGTCCTCGTCGTGGGCCCGATCGAGGCCGAGTTCAAGGGCATCGCGATCGCGCTCGAGGGCCTCGCCCGATTTCGCGCCCGCGGCGGACGATTCCGCCTCCGGCGCGTCTCGTACTCGCCCGTGAGCGCCGAGGAGCGGCGGATCGGCGTCACCGACGAGTACCACGACCGTCTCGCGCCCGAGCGCATGCCGTTTGCGTACCGCGCCTCCGACGCCTTCGTCGCGGCCTCGCGCGTCGAGGAGGGGTTCGGCCTGCCCGCGCTCGAGGCCCTGGCATGCGGACTGCCGGCGCTTCTCTCGGACGTTCCCGGACAGCGCGAGATCGGCGCCGACGCCGCGTCGTACTTCCGCGACGGCGATCCGGAGAGCCTCGCCGCGGCGATGCCGGCGCTCCTGACCGCCGAGGCGCGCGACCGGGCCCGCTCGGCCGGCCCGGCGGCGGCGGCGCGCTTCGACACGGCCGCGGTCGCCGAGCGTCTCGAGACCGCCTTCCGGCTCGCCCTCGGGAACGGCGCGTGAAGCCGTCCGTCTCGGTCGTCGTCGTCAGCCACCGCAGCGCCGGCGAGGCCGCCGCCTGCGTGGCCTCCGCGCGCGAGGCCTTCGCCCGCGAGGCAATCCCGGGCGAGGTGGTCCTCGTCGATTGCGGATCGGGGCCGGAGGACGTGGAGAAGCTCTCCGCGCTCGCCGCCGACGTCGAGGTCTTTCTTCCCGAGAATCGGGGCTACTCCGGGGGCGCCAACGCCGGCCTCGCGCGCTCGGGCTCCGAGCGCCGGATCCTCTCGAACGCCGACGTGGTGTTTCTTCCGGGCGCGATTCCGGCGCTGCTCTCGGCGATCGAGGACCCGAGGGTCGGGGCCGCGGCGCCGCTGTGTCTCTGGGACTCCGGCGGGCGCCTGCGCCTTCCCGCGGACTCGGCGATGGGATTCTTCGGTGAGCTGGGCCTGCGGCGCTTCGCGCCGTTCGCGCGGGAGACGCTCCGGCTCTGGGAGCGCGGGGGAGACGCCCGCCACCTGCCCGGCGCCGTGCTCGCCGCGCGGCGGGACGTGTTCGAGCGCGCGGGCCTCTTCGACGAGCGCTTTCTCTTCGAGTACGAGGAGACGGAATGGGAGGACCGCGTGCGCGAGGCCGGCCTGCGCCTCCGCTTCGTGCCGGCGGCGCGCGTGCGGCATCTCTTCGCGCGCAGCGCCGGGCGGAACCCGGAGACCGAGAGCCGGCGCGCCGTGTCCCGGCGGCTCTATCGCGAGCGGCGCTACGGGAGGCTCGGCCGCGCCCTGCTCGAGCGGGCCGCGGCGCGCCCGCCGAGGCCGGTCCCGGCGCAGGGGATCGAGGCGCCGGTGATCCTCGCGCGGACAGGCGCCTGGGTCGCCGTCTCGACCAATCCGTCGCTCGTCCCGTTCGCGGGAGCGCCTCTCGATGCCGACTTCCGCCTGCCCGAAGACGTCCTCGCGTCGCTGAAGCCGGGGCCCGTTTACCTGCGCGTCTTCCGCGCGGCGGACGGGAGCCCGATCGAAACGTACGTCTGGGAGAAGCCGTGAGCGGCTTCGAGATCCGGGACGCGACGCCCGCCGACGCCCCGGGAATCCGCGAGCTCTTCGAGCGCATCTTCAAGACCCCGCTCTCCGAGGAGGAGTTTCGCTGGAAGTTCGAGCAGGACCCGGACGGCTGGTACGGCGTCGTCGCGGTCCTCGACGGCCGGGTCGTCGGCAACTACGCGGGCTGGGCGATGCGGTTCCAGCTCGACGGAGAAGTGCGCAAGCTCTACTCGGTGGGCGACGTCGCGACGGACCCGTCGGTGCGGGGCCTCGGCGGACGGCGGGGCGTGTACCGGGAGATGACCGAGGCCTTCTACGAGCGCGTCGGCCGCGAGTCGCCCGCGGTGCCGTTCTGCTTCGGCTTTCCGAACGCGCGCGCGCTGCGCGTGAGCGAGCGCATCGTCGGCTCGCGCACGCTCCTGCCAATCGTTTTGCGGAAGGTCCCGGCGGAGGCCTTCGGTCCGCCGCCTCCCGACCTCGAATCCTCCGACTCGATGGACGAGCGCTTCGACGCCCTCTGGGAGGCCGGCCGGCGCACGTTCACCCACGGGCCGCTGCGCGACCGGACGCGCGTGAACTGGCGCTTCCATGCGCGTCCGAGCCGCTACTACCACCTCGTGTCGCGGCGCCAGGGCCGCGAGCTCCTGTCGTGGGCGGCCGTCTCGGTCGTCGGCACCGAGGCGACGGTCGCCGACTACCTCGGACGCGAAGAAGACGGCCGCGACCTGCCGGAGCTCTTCGCGGCGTGCGCCGCCGAGGCCCGGCGCCTCGGAGCGAGCACCCTGGTCTTCTGGGAGACTCCGGGCGGGCCGGGCCGGGCGCAGATCGAGGAGCTCCCCGGCGAGCGCGCCGACGCCGGGTTTCCGATGATCGTTCGCGTTTACGACGAGGCCGCGGTGCGGCGCTTCGGAGCCGCGCTCCACCTGGTGCCGTCGCTCTACGACCTGGTCTAGCGCCCCGAACCGGAAGTGCCGCGCAGCGCTGTTTCGTAGGGGCGGCCCTTGCGGCCGCCCTCGGGCGGGGACAAGCCCGCCCCTGCGAGCCGTCGGCGTGTCGCGACTCTCCTTACGGAATGCCAGGTCCGGGCGGCCTGCGGACCGCGACGACGAGGTCCTGATACTCGAGCCCCGCCGGCGCCTTCCAGTAACCGGGGTGGACCGAGGCGACCTCCAGTCCGGCGGCGGAGATCACGCCCCACAGCCAGCCGGCGTCGTGGCCGACGGCGCTCTCGGGCGAGGCCGCGTCGGCCACGCGCCCGTGCTCGACTTCGGCGGCGAGGGGCTGCTTCGCGGAGCCGTCCGCGAGCGCCGTGCGCGCGCCCTCGTCGAGCACGAAGAACGAGGCGAAGAGACGGCCGCCGAAATCGAGCGTGCGCGCGATCTCCCGGACGTACCGCTCCGCCGCGGACGGAACGAGGTGCGTGAAGAGGGAGGTCGCGATGACGAGGTCGAACGAGCGGTCGGGCCACGGGAACCGGAACCGGTCGGCCTCGATCGAGCCTCCCGGGTTGTAGGCCGAGGTCCGGACGTCCGCGTGGTGAAAGCGGAATCGAGCGGGATCGAGACCGAGATGGGCCCGACACCACTCGACGTAGGGCTGCGCGGTGTCGAAGCCGTCGTACGAGCCGCGGCCGGCGAGCCGCTGCGACAGCGGCCATGCCAGGCGCCCGAGGCCGCAGCCCACGTCGAGCACGCGATCGGAGGCGTCGAGGCCGGCGAGCTCCTCCAGGAGCGCCGCGCCGCGCTCGCCGATCGCAAAGTAGTCGCCGTCGCCCACGCCCGAAAGCAGGGCGTCGGGCGGAACGGGCGGACGGCGCGGATCGGTTCCAGCGGGGGGCATCGGGCGAGTCTACCGAAGCCGCCGGGGCGGCGATTGAGGCTAAACTGAGCGCACTTCATGCAGCGCGAAGACGCCCTGATCCCCTATGCGGCGAGCGAGCTGACCGGGGAGCGGATCCTCGCCGTGGCGGCTCACCCCGACGACGAGACCTTCGGAGCCGGCGGCGTGCTCGCGGGCAACGCGGGGCTCGCCCGGTCGATCCGCATCTGGATCGCGACCGATGGCACCGGCCAGGAGGGCGTCGAGCCCGGCGGGGCGCCCGAGTACGCCGCGCGGCGGCGCGAAGAGGCGGTCCGGGCTGCGGCGATCCTCGGCCTGGATCCGCCGCACTTCGGAGGGTTGCCCGATCGCGGCCTCTCGGAGCCGGGCGGCGAGCTGTCCCGGGCCCTCGCGGCCCAGCTCGAGGACTTCCGGCCCGACCTCGTTCTCTGTCCCTCTCCCGTCGAGATCCATCCCGATCATCGCGCGATCGCGCGGGCCCTCTACGAGCTCGTGGCCGCCTCGCGCCCGGAGGACGCCGATCACGACCGGTTTCGGTTCCTGCGCATCGCGTTCTACGAGCTGTCGCACCCGCTCCTGCCGAACGCCCTCGTCGACATCTCGGCGCACGCCGGCCGCAAGGAAGACGCCCTGGCCGCATTCGCCTCGCAGCTGGACGTCCGCGACTACGCGGGCGCGATCCGGGGGTTAAACGCATACCGCCGCCTGACGCTTCCGGGGCGCGGTCCCGTCGAGGCCTTCCGCGTCGTGACCTATGCCGAGGCCTCGACGACGTCGCTCGAGAGCCTGCGCCGCGCCATCGGTCCCTCCGTGTTCACCGACGCGGCGCGCGGACCGGCGCCCGTCTCGATCGTGATCCGAACGCGCAACCGGCCGGCGCTCCTGCGCGAAGCCCTCGAGAGCCTGCGCGCCCAGACCGTTCGGCCCCGGCAGGTCGTCGTCGTCAACGACGGGGGAGCCTCGCCGCGCGAGACCGCCGAGGCGTTCCGCGACGCCTTCGACGTCGTCGTCGAGGACCCGAAGCAGCGGCGGGGGCGGTCGGCGGCGGCCAATCGGGGCGTGGCGCTCGCGGGGCAGGAGCTCGTCGGCTTTCTCGACGACGACGACCTCTGCTTCCCCGACCACCTCGAGCGGCTCGCCGCCGCCTCGCGGCAGGGGCCCGAGCCCGTCGTCTACAGCGACGCCGTCACGGTCGTCTACGGACAGGGCGAAGCCGGGTGGGAGCCGCGCATCCGCACCCTCCAGTACTCGCTCGACTACGATCCGGACTACCTGCTCTATGCGAACTACATTCCGATCCATACGCTGCTCCTGCCGCGCGAGCTCTTCCGGAAAGTCGGCGGCTTCGACGAGGGCGTCGACTACTCGGAGGACTGGGACTTCCTGATCCGCCTCTCGGCCGAGACCCCGTTTCGCCACGTGAGGGCGGTGACCTGCGAGTACCGGGTCTTCGAGGCGGGCGCGAACGACACGGCGCACGTCGCCGCGGGGGGTGGCGCTTTCCAGGACGCGCGCCGCAAGATCTTCGAGCGCTACGCGTCGCGGCGCACCGACGCGGGCCTCGGCCGGGTTCTCGACCGGATGCGCGCGCAGGTCGCGGCCTGGTATCACCGCGACGGGGCGTCGCAGGGGGAGCTGCGCTCGCTGCGCGAAGGGCACCGCCGCGTCCGCGAGGCGCTCGCCCGCTCGGAGTCCGAGCGCCGGGCCGAGGCCTCGCTTCTCAAGGGCGAAAACGAGCTTCTCCACGAGCGCGTCGTGGAATCGGACGGACTGCTCGAGGAGGCGCGGCGCGAGCTCGACGGGACGCGCTCGATCCTGCAGCAGATGCAGGCATCGCGGACCTGGAGGCTCCACCTCTTCCTCGACCGGCTGCGCGGGCGGTGAGCGTCGAGCGGGTCGCGGTCCTCGCCCCCGAGCCGATCCGCCCGCGCATGGCCGGAATGGGGATCCGCGCGCTCGAGCTCGCGCGGGCCCTGTCGGCGGACTTCGCGGTCCGCCTGATCGTTCCGAACGACGCGGGCGAGGCGCGGGAGGTCGCCGGCTCGCTCGAGGTCGTGGCGGCGCGGAGCGAGGACCTGGCCCCCGCGGCGCGCGGCATGGACGCGGCCGTCGTCTCGGGGCACGCGGCGAACGGGTGGTTCCGCCAGGCGCCCGGCGTCCCGGTCGCCGCCGATCTCTACGATCCCTTCCCGGTCGAGAACCTCCACTACGCGCGCACCCTCGGCGAAGAGACGGCGCGCCACGACCGCGAGACGCTCGCCCTCGCCCTGGCGCGCGCGGATTTCTTCCTCTGCGCCTCTCCCGAGCAGCGGCTCTTCTACGCCGGCGCCCTCTTCGCGTCGGGCCGCATCGGCGTCTCGAACTTTCCGGACGACCCGGCGCTCGAAGGGCTGCTCGCGATCGTGCCCTTCGGCGTGCCGGAGACGCCCGCGCGGGGCGACCGGGCCGCCGGACGGCGCGCGGCCGGCGTTCCGGAGACGGGTCCGCTGGTGCTCTTCGGCGGCGTCTACGACTGGTACGACCCGGGGCCGCTGCTGGGCGCCTGGCCCGCGATCGCCGCGCGGGTGCCTCAGGCGAGGCTGCTCTTCTTCGAGAACCCCAATCCCGCCTCGACGCCCCAGGGCGCCTTCGAGCGGGCCCGGCGGCGCGCCCGCGAGATCGATCCGAAAGGGGAGTCGATCTTCTTCTCGCCGTGGCTGCCGTACGGCTCGCGGCCCGACCTCTACGCGGCGTCCGATCTCGCCGTCTCGATCGCCTCGGAGGGGCTCGAGACCGAGCTCGCCTACCGCACGCGCCTTCTCGACGCGGCCTGGGGAGGCGTGCCGTCCGTCGCCGTGGGCGGCGGAGCGCTGGCGCGGGAGCTCGCCCGGGCGGGCGGCGGGTTCGAGTGCGGGCGCGGCGCTCCGGCCCTGGCGGAACGGATCGGAGGACTGCTCGGCGACGCGGCGGCGAGGCGAGATGCGGCCGCCGCGGCGCAGGTGTTTGCGTCGTCCCGGACGTGGAAGGCCGTGTCGGCGCCGCTCGCGGCCTGGTGCCTCGAGGCGCGCCCGGATCCGGGGCGGACCGCCTCCGCGCCTCCCCGCTCCCGGTGGAAGCGCCTCTTCCAGTAATCTTCCGTCCGCCGTGGCCCATCTCCCCGAAGCCTCGATCGTGGTCGTGCATCATCGCGGCCTCGAGCACCTGCTCGAGGCGCTCGAAGCCCTCGAGGCCGCTCGCCAGAGGGGCCTCCAGGCCGAAGTCGTGCTCGTGGACAACGCTTCGGATACGCCGCTCGACGCGGCGCTCGCGCGCCATCCGCACGTCCGCCTCATCCGCTCGGCCGTCAACGCCGGCTTCGCGTCCGGATGCCGTCTCGGCGTCGAGGCCGCCGCGTCGCCGACGGTGCTCTTCGTCAACGACGACGCCGTCGTCGAGCCCGACGCTCCGCGCCTGCTCGTCGATGCCCTCGGCGACGCGCCTGCGGACGTCGTGGCGGTGGGCGGCCGGCTGACCGATCGGACGGGCGCGCGCAACGACTTCTCCGACGGGTTCCTGACCTTCGACGGACACGCCTTCGCGGCCTCGGTCGGGCGCCCGGTCGCGGGCCTGCCGGCGGCGGAGCCCGGCGAGGAGCGCCTGTTCGCGTGCGGCGGCCTGATGGCCGTGAGGCGCGACGACTTCCTCTCCTCGGGCGGCTTCGACGACGACTACTTCGCGTATCTCGAGGACGTGGACTTCGGGTGGCGCCAGTGGATCTTCGGGCGGCGCGTCATCGCCGAGCCCCGCGCGGTCGCCCGCCATCGCGGCGGCGCCACGGGAGAAGCGCTCGGCGTCTTTTCGCGCGGATACCTCTTCGAGAAGAACGCCTTCGCGACGGTCTACAAGAACCTCGACGCGGAGAGCTTCCGGAACCTGATGCCCGCGGTCCTCATGACGTTTCTGACGCGCTCGGCCGAGATGCTGCTCGCGCGCAATCCGGGAGCCTCCGAGCTCGACCGCGACCCGTACGCGGCGGGGCCGCGCCCGGGGGCGGGCGCGTTCGTTCGCCAGCTCTTCGGGATCGCGGAAGACGTCGGGCGACGGGTCGTCGTGGACGATCCGCTGACGCTCGCGCAGCTTCGCGCGCTCGCCTGGGTCCACCGGCATCACGGGGCGCTCGCGGAGAAGCGGCGGGCGGTGCAGGCGGGCCGGCGCCGCAGCGACGCCGAGATCTTCGCCCGCTTCCCGCTGAGGCTGGTGCCGACCTACCCCGGCGACGACCGCCTGGCTTCGGCGTTCTTCGCGCCGTTCTTCGAGCGCGCTCCGGATCTCGTCCGGACGACCCTCTCCGAGATCTTCGAGGGCGGCGCATGAGGTTCAGCATCGTCATCCCGACCTACCGGCGTCCCGAGACCCTCTTCGCGGTGCTCGATGCCCTCGGCTCGCAGAAGGACGCCCCGGAGTTCGAGGTCGTGGTGGTGGACGACGGCTCCGGCGACGAAACGCCCGCGCGCCTCGGGCGTCATCGTCCGTCGTACCCGTTCCGGTTTCTCTCGCAGGAGAACTCCGGACCCGCCTCCGCCCGCAATCGCGGCGTCCGCGAGAGCACGGGCGAGATCGTCCTCTTCCTCGGGGACGACACGGTGCCGGAGACGGCGCTGCTCTCCGTGCACGCACTCGCCCACGCGGAGAAGCGGCCGCACCCGGTCGCCGTCCTCGGCTACACCACCTGGCCGACCGGGCGAAGAGTCTCGCCGTTCCTGCACCACATCAACGAGTACGGTCTGCAGTTCGGGTTCGGGCTGATCGAGGATCCGGACCGCGTTCCCTTCAACTTCTTCTACACGTCGAACGTGTCGCTTCCGCGCGAGCTGCTGATGGAGGCCGGCCTCTTCGACACGAGCTTTCCGCACGCGGCCTGGGAGGACATCGAGGTCGCGTATCGCCTCATGCAGCGCGGCATGCGCATGCTGTACCGTCCGTCGGCCATCGCGCGGCACCATCACGAGATCACGTTCGCCTCGTTCCGGCGCCGGCAGGAGAAGGCGGGGGAGGCGGCGGCGATCTTCTATGCGAAGCATCCCGAGCTCGGCGACTTTCTCGCCGTGCCGCAGGCGACGACGGCGCCTCGCCGTCCGCCGTGGCCCCTCGGCCGGCTGCTGCCCTTCTGGGCGGCGCTGGCGGAGCGTCGAGAGCTTCCGGGCGGGCGGCGCGCCGTCGATCGCGTTCTGCGAGAGGATTACCTTCGGGGGTTGCGGCGCGGTCTCGAGGCCTCGAGCCGATCTCCTGCGGATGACGCCCTGACGCCCGGCGAGGTCAAGAATCGGGCGACCACTCCCGGGGACGCTCCCGCAAGTCGCGGAGCCGGCGGGACTTCGAACGAGCGCTGAAGTAAACCCCGTGGCCTCCTTTTTGCTCCATTACAATGACGTGGAGGCTTTTTCCATGAAGACCAACAGCGGGCTCGGGTCGAGAATCCGGCCGCTTCTTTTTGCGGTGGTGCTTGCCCTTGCCGTGACCCCGGCGGCCTTCGCTCAGCATGGCGGCGGAGGCGGTTCCCATGGCGGAGGCGGAGGGGGATCCCACGGAGGCGGCGGGTCCCACGGAGGCGGCGGCGGCTGGCACGGCGGCGGCGGCTGGCACGGCGGCGGTGGCTGGCATGGCGGCGGCGGCTGGCACGGCGGCGGTGGCTGGCACGGCGGCGGCGGCTGGCACGGCGGCGGCTGGGGCAGCGCCTACTACTATCCCTACTGGGGTTGGGGATGGGGGTGGGGCTGGCCGGGATGGTGGGGCGGCTACTACGGCTACGGCGCCCCCTACGGTGGCGCCCCCTACGGTTACGTCTCCACCTATCCCTACTACTCGCTCTCGCCGAACAGCTGGGCGATGGTCAAGACCGACGTTTCGCCGGAGACGACGCGCGTCTTCCTCGACGGGCAGTTCATCGGGATGTCGGACGACTTCGACGGTCCTGACTATCTCTACCTGAAGAAGGGCGATTACAAGCTCGAGTTCCGTCTCGACGG
Organism: uncultured Acidobacteriota bacterium; assembly: GCA_963736455.1. Lineage (GTDB taxonomy): Bacteria > Acidobacteriota > Thermoanaerobaculia > UBA5066 > Gp7-AA6 > DAHUXD01. Next base: position 1,269,177 of record CAVTON010000001.1, on the reverse strand, counting down.
ATTCGAAACGAAAACGGTGGACGTCAGCGCGCGGCCCGGAGCACAAATCAAGATCGACGAAAAGCTCAAGAAGATTCCGGGGGCCAAGCAATACGGCTCGTACGAGAATCCCGAGCCCGAGGGCGGCGTCCAGCGCTTCTGGAGCAAGGACAGCGCGACTTCGGCGGCCCATCCGGAGAACCCCGAGAACGGATATGGACAGGGAGGCGGCTACGGACAGGGCGGAGCGGGCCAGGGCCAGTCGTGGCGCGGGGGTTCCGGCAACACGGGCATCGCCGTCCAGGACGAGGGCCCTCCGCCTTCCGGCGATTCGGGATCGGCCGAGGCTCCGCCGCCGATGGCGCCCCAGGGAACCGACGCGGTGCCGAAGGGGCGCGCGCGCATCGTCTTTCACGTCGTTCCGGGCGACGCGGCCGTTTACGTCAACGACCACTTCGTGGGCACCGGCGAAGAGCTCTCGACGCTGACGAGAGGTTTCCTCGTCCAGCCGGGTCAGCACACGATCACGGTATCGAGGCCCGGCATGGCGACGCAGGAGCGCACGGTCCTGGTCGGTCCGGGCAAGAGCGAGACTGTGGAAATCACGCTCGCGCCCTGACTCGCGAAGATCGGGAGGGGGCTCCTCGAGTCCCCTCCCTCCTCCTCGGGCCGCCGCCGATCCGGCGGCGGTTTTTGCGTAAAGCCGACTCTTGACGAGCGGCTTTCGCCATATACTGAACGTACTCGAAGGAATCGATTGGGGGGCGCGAAGGACCGATGGCGTCTGTCTTTCTAGTTTGCCACACCTTCCGTCAGTCTTGCTAGCTCCCAGGTCCGCACTCTTCCTGATCCTTCCGTAGCCCGTCGGTCCGGAGCCCCCCGCGGTTCCTTCGAGGACTTCGCTTCAGCGGCGGCCCGGCTGAGGGCTCGCCGCCGGCCACAACCCGAGCAGGCACTTCTCGAAGTGCAGCCTCCGGTTGCCCTTCCGGTTGTCGGGCGGCGGATCGGCCGCGGCGAGCGCGGCGTCCCTCAGGGCGGACGGCTCGACGCGCCGGGCGATCGATGCCAGGCGTCCGCCGACCGCGCGGTGGCGCAGCGCCTCCGAGGACGGGGCGACGCCGGCCAGTGCGGCGTCCGCGAGCAGCTCGGCGAGCAGTCTTCCAGCGGGAGCCTCGCCGGAGGAGACGAGCTCGGCGCCCATGACCAGGGCCGCGAGGTTCCGGTTCCCGATCCCCTCTTCGAGGGCGCCGACGATCGCCTGGCGCAGCCGCCGACCCTCTTCGAGCCGGGAGGCGGGGTCCGCCTCGTCCTCGCCGGCGAAGAGCACCAGGTCCCGCGCGTCCTCGTCGGAGAAGCCCCGCTCGCGCCAGGCGCGCTGCCGCTCGGCGGGCCCCGGGGCCGGAAGCCTCGCGGCCGTCGTCCGCGAGAGGATCGTCGGGAGAAGGGCCTCGGGCCGCGTCGTCGCCAGGATCCAGCGGAAGCGGCGGCCCGGCTCCTCGAGCGACTTGAGCAGGGCGTTCGCGGCTTCGAGGCCGAGCAGCTCCGCGCGCGCGATGCGGGCGACGCGCCGCGGCGCCTCGTAGGGCCGTCCGGCAGAGAACGCGAGGGCTTCGCGCACGCGGTCGACGCGGATCTGAACCCCCTCGGGCTCGATCGACAGGAAGTCGGGATGGAGTCCCTCGGCGACGCGCCGGCAGCTGCCGCAGTTTCCCCCGGGGTCGTCGCCCGGACAGAGCAGCCGCGCGGCCAGGCGCCGCGACTCGCGTTCGAGGCCGGACTCCGAGGGTCCCGACAGAAGGAGCGCTCCCGGAAATCGCTCGGGATCCGAGGCCAGTCGCTCGAGGAGGCCCGTGGGATCCGGGCTCATGCGAGAGCGAAGCGCGCGGAGAGGATCGCCCACGTGCGGAGGAAGACCGACGGAGCGCTGTCCGCGGCCGGGACTACCTCGACGCGGCGCGGCTCCCGGCGCGCGATCGCGAGGAATCCCTCGCGGACGCGCTCGTGGAAGGCGAGCCCGGCGGATTCGAACCGCCCCGCGCCCGAATCGCGGCGCGCCGCGCGCGCGAGGCCCTCCCGGGGATCGAGGTCGAACACGAGCGTGAGGTCGGGGTGAAGGCCGCCGCGCACGCGCCGGTCGAGCTCCGAGACCATTGCGGCATCGAGGCCGCGGCCCGCGACCTGGTAGGCCTCCGTCGAGTCGGAGAAGCGGTCGCAGAGAACGAAGGCCCCTTCGGCCAGCGCGGGCCGGACGACGCGCTCGACGTGCGGGCGGCGCGCCGCCTCGATCAACAGCCACTCGGCGATCGGGTCGAGCTCGTCGTGCGCCGCATCCATCAGGATGCCGCGGATCCGTTCGCCGGCCGGCGTGCCCCCGGGCTCGCGGGTCGAACGGACGGGGCGGCCGGCCTGCCGGAGCCGTTCGGCGGCGAGTGCGAGTTGCGTGGTCTTGCCGGAGCCCTCGATCCCTTCGAACGTGATGAACGGCACGGGGCGGAGCATAGCGGGTTCCCGGCATTTTCCGCCGCGGAAAGCCATTAACATGGTCGTCCTCGGATTCCTTTTTTTTCGGCGTGGGGGAGATGACCGAAACCTCGGAAACCGGCCGGGCAATTTCCTGGTCCCGATCGGGGTGGATCCTGGCCGCCGGCATCCTCGGGCTGGCGATCGCGATCGCGTCGATCGCCGACATGTTCTCGGCGCGTCCGTACGACGGCATCGTTCCGGTGCCCTACGGCCGCGAGGGCATCGAGGTCCGCGAGACGGTGCCCGGCAGCCCGGCCGAGAAGGCGGGGATCAAGGCCGGCGAGTGCGTCCTCGGAATCGGCAGGCGGATCGTCCAGTCGAGCTCCGACGCCTCGGCCGAGCTGCGGCGCCACCAGATCGGCGAGAAGGTGCTGTACCTCGTGCGCAATGCCCCTTGCCCGACCCAGCCGCGCGCCGCGACGGCGGGGGAGCTGCGCGAAGTCCGCCTCCAGCTCTCGTCGGAGCGGCTCGGCGGAAAGACCTATCTCTATGCGGTCGTCGTCGGCTTTCTCTTCTACCTGATCGGCCTGTTCGTCTTCGCGCGAGTGCCCGGGGAGCGCTCGGCGCGCATCTTCTTCCTCCTGTGCGTTCTCTTCCTCATCTTCTTCGTGTGCCGCCTGCGGCCGGCGTCCTACTGGTGGATCGACATCTTCGTCCAGAACACCGGGACGGTGAGCCTCTTCCTGCTGCCGGCGGTGTTCCTCCACTTCTTCCTGGTCTTTCCGAGGCCGAAGCGGCTCCACTTCGCGAAGCCCGACGAGTGGACGGGCGATCCACCCGCGCGCTGGAAGGTCTCGCTGCAGGACTTCCTCTCGGCCAGCCCCCAACTGCTCTATCTCCTGTACGCGATCCCGCCCCTGGTCTTCCTCTACGACGTCCTGCGCCAGATTCGCGGCGAGAAGGTGACGGTCCTCTCGGGCGCACCGCTGTCCTCGTGGATCCTCCTCGGCGACTACCTGATGCTCGGGCTCGTCGCCCTGGCGCACTCGGCGTTCACGCTCGAGGAGTCCCGCGAGCGGCGCCAGGCGTTCCACGTCTTCGTCGGCACGATCCTCGGGACGATCCCGTTCGTGCTCTTCTTCATCGTCCTGCCGTCGGCTTTCGGCATCGACGAGTACGCCTTCTACGGGATCATTCCCATGATCCTGATCCCGCTGACGTTCGCCTACGCGATCGTCCGGTTCCAGATGCTGAACGTCCGCGTCATCGTGCGGCGGACGTTCCTCTATGCCGCGACGACGGCGGTGCTGCTCGGCCTGTACGCCGGGGCCGTGGCGCTGGCGAACCTGGTCTTCGCGAGCTCGCGGCTCTCGGCCTCGCCGCTCTTCAACTTCGGATTCTTCCTGGTCGGCATCTCGCTCTTCGAGGTGCTGCGCCGCCGACTCCAGGCGCCGCTCGACAAGCTCTTCTTCCGCGAGAAGTTCGACTACCAGGCGGCGCTGCTCGAGATGAGCGAGGCGATCACCGGAGAGCTCGATCTCGGGCGCATCGCCGACTATCTGACCGCGAGCGTCTCGGCGACGATGCGCCTCGAGAAGGCCTCGATCTGGCTGCGCGACCGGGAAGGCTGGCTCGAGCGGCGCGGCCGCAAGGAAGACCGGCTCTCGCCGACCGCGGCGCTGCGGCGCGTGCTGCGGCAGGAGGGCAAGCCGTCGGACCTCGCCGAGATCTCGCTGCACTTCGCCGACGCCGACAGCGAGGAGTTCCGAGAGAGGCTCCAGTCCGAGGGCTTTCGGCTCCTCGTGCCGCTCGTCTACCGCGAGAGGCTCATGGGCATCCTCGCCCTGAAGGAGAAGCTCTCGGGCGAACGGTTCGATCGCGACGACCAGTCGCTCCTCTCGACGCTGGCCAACCAGGCGGCGCTCGCCATCGAGACGGCGCTCCTGCACGACGAGATGACGCGCCAGGCGGAGCTGAAGCGCGATCTCGAGATCGCGCGCGACATCCAGACGAGCCTGCTGCCCCGCGCCGTGCCGGAAGTGAAGGGGTTTTCGTTCTTCGGCGGAAGCATCCCCGCCCGGGTCGTCGGCGGCGACTTCTACGACTTCATCCCGTTCGAGGACGGCCGGCTCGGGGTCGTCATCGGCGACGTCTCGGGCAAATCGGTCCCGGCCTCGCTGCTGATGGTCGCGGCGAAGGAGATCGTCTACTCGCGCGCCCTGACCACGAGCGATCCGGGAGTCCTCTTCCGCGAGTCCAACAAGCGCATCTATTCGATCAAGCGCCGCATGTTCGTTTCCCTCGGCTTCTTCCTGCTCGACCCGGATGCGATGACGCTCCGGTATGCGATCGGCGGCCAGCCGCTTCCCATCCTCATCCGGTCGGACGACGGCGGACCGCGGCTGCTCGACCCGCCGGAGCACCGGCTTCCGCTCGGCGCGTTCCGGGACGTGGCCTACGACACCCGGGAGCTCTATCTCCGCCGGGGCGATCTGCTCTTTTTCTACACGGACGGGTTCACCGAGGCGATGGACGGGGGCATGAACCCGTACGGCGAGGAGCGCCTGATGGCCTCCCTCGACTCCCACCGTCGGAGCCCCCTCGACGACGTCGCCAAGGGGATCCTCTCCGACATCCGGGACCACGTCGCCGGGGCCGAGCAATACGACGACATGACCTTCCTGTTTCTGAGGGTGGAATAGGGGTTTTTTCGGGGGATTCCGGGCAATTCGGGGCGAAACCCCCCGGTTCCCCATCCGTATGAAGGGGTTAGGGATGAAAAAGCGGCGTGTCTTCTGGATTCTGGGGATCCTGCTCCTGGCGGGAGCGGGAGCGGCGGCCGCCCTTCTCCTGACCAGCCGGCGGGACGTGACGACCTCGTCCCAGGCCGCCTACGAGGCATTCCAGCAGGCCTCTCTGGATCGGAGCCGGTTCTACTTCAAGGAGGCCCGCGTCGGGTATGCCAAGGCCCTGGAGCTCGACCCGCATTTCGCGATGGCCATGCTCAGCCTGGCGGACATGTCCGACCGGGACCAGGCCGTCGCGTTGATCCGGAGGGCCGAGCGGGAGCGCGAGCGGCTCACGCCGAGGGAGCGTTACCACGTCGACATGGCCGCCGCCAACGTCGACGGCAAGCCCGAGAAGGCCTTCCAGCTCGCCCACGAGCTCCACGCGAAGTATCCCGCCGACCAGGTCGGCGTCGCCGTCCTCGCCCGCGAGGCGCTCCTGCGCGGCGACCGCGACGAGGCCATCCGCCGCTACGAGGAGCTCCTCGCGGCCGATCCCAACTACTCGGAGGCCTACAACCAGATCGGCTACTACTACGGCTTTCGCGGGGACTACGACCGGGCGATCGAGAATCTCGAGAAGTACCGCTTCATCTCCCGCGACAACGCGAACCCGTTCGACTCGCTCGGCGAGAACCAGGCCTATTCCGGCCACTACAACGAGGCGATCGAAAACCTGAATCGGGCGCTCGCCGTCAAGGCGGACTTCGGCCCGGCGTATCAGCATCTCGGGGTGGTCTACGAGGGCATGGGCGATTATCCGAAGGCGATCGAGATGTACGAGAAGGCCTCGACCCTCGACGACGTCGAGACGGGCAAGCGAGAGATGCTCACGGCGGCCCTGAGGGCCGCGTTGATCGGGAAGGACCACCCGAAGGCGCTCGAGCTGCTCGACCGGATCGACAAGCTTCCGGCGGATCCGAACAACGAGTACGCGCACATCAGCCAGGAGTTCATGGCCGCCGTCCGGGATCTCGTGGAAGATCATCCGGCCGAGACCGAGCGGAAGTTGAACGCGCTCCGGCCGGAGCTGGAGGCCCGCTTCGAGGCGAATCAGAAGGCCGGCAAGGTCACGCCGGGCTTCAAGCCGCATTTCCCGGAGTGGAACTACGTGATGGCGACGGCGCTCGAGAAGCAGGGCCGGACCGACGAGGCGCTCGCCCTCTACGAGAGGAACGCGAACCCCCCCAATCCCTTCTTCGACTTCGACGGCCGGCGCTGGATCATGGAGGCTCGCGCGAAGGTCGCGGAGATCGTCGCGCGCAAGGGCGACCTCGACCGCGCCGAGAAGCTCATCGCGGAGAACCGGAAGTGGAACCCGAGCTGGGCGCCGTGCCGGTCCTCCGAGACCGCGGTCGCGGAGTTGCGCCGCGCGAAGGTGCTCGCCGCCGCCAAGTGATGGAACGGTCCCGCCACTTCGAGACCCAGCATCGGCTTCTTCTCCTCGAGACGCTCTACGACGCCGGTCTCTCGCTGGGTGCGATGCCCGACGAGGACGCTCTCGTCGAAGACGTTCTGGGCCGGGTCGTCGGGGTCCTGGATGCCTCCCGCGGATACCTCGCCACGTTCGTGGACGGGGGCGCCCGGCGGGCGGAGGCGCGCGTCGGATTCCCGAAACGGCCGGCGGAGGCCGCCGTCGCGTCGGATGAGTTCCTGCGCGAGGTGCTGGCCTCCGAGGGCGCCGTCGCCCGCGAGCGCCTGAAGCTGCTCGGCAAGCCGGTGCAGGCCGCCGTGGGGGTGCGGATCTCCGGAGGCGGCCGGCCCCTCGGCGTGCTCGCTCTGGCCGACAAGGAAGTCCGCCGGGGCGGCTCGGCCGCGTTCGACGAAGAGGATCGGCGCTTCCTGGTTTCCCTCGCGGGCCTCTGCGGCATGGCGATCGAGAACCGCCGGCATCTCGAACGGCTCACCCGCGAACGGGAGCGGCTCGAGGAGGAAAACCGGCGGCTGCTCGACGAGACGGGCCGGGCCGCGGCAGGAAGGCTCTTCATCGGCGACTCTCCGGCCGCGCGGCGCGTCCTCGACCTGGTCTCGCGGGTCGCCCCCTCCCGGACCTCGGTCCTGGTGACGGGCGAGAGCGGAACGGGCAAGGAGCTCGTGGCGCGGATGATCCATGCCCGCAGCGACCGGGCCGAGCGGCCGTTCGTGGCGATCAACTGCGCCGCCCTTCCCGAGACGCTCCTCGAGTCCGAGCTCTTCGGCATCGAGCGCGGCGTGGCGACGGGCGTCGAAGCCCGGGCGGGGCGCTTCGAGACCGCCCAGGGGGGAACGCTGTTTCTCGACGAGATCGGCGACATGCCGCTGTCCCTCCAGTCGAAGCTCCTACGGGTGCTTCAGGAGCGGGAGATCGAGCGCGTCGGCGGACGCCGCCGGGTTCCCATCGACGTCCGCGTGCTCGCGGCGACCCACGCCCGGCTCTCGGAGCGCATCTCCGCCGGCGATTTTCGCGAGGACCTCTACTATCGCCTGCGCGTCGTCGAGATCACGGTGCCGCCGCTGCGGGACCGCCGCGAGGACATCCCTCGCCTCGTGCGCTACTTTCTCGAGCGCTTTGCGGCGCGCGAGGGGCGGGAAGTGCCGAACCTCGATCGGGACGCGTACGCCGCGCTGCTCGGCCACGACTTCCCGGGCAACATCCGCGAGCTCGAAAACCTGCTCGAGGGCGCGGCGGCCCTGTCCCAGGGGAACACGATCCGCCGCGACGACCTCCAGTGGCTGCCCCGGGGCAGCGTTCGGACGGATGCGGGCCCGGTACCGGCCGGTTCCGAGGAGGAGATCCCGGATCTTCGGGCCCTCGAGGAGCGCCACATTCAGCGGGTGCTGCGCCTGGCGGGAGGAAACAAGAGCCGGGCCGCCCGGCTGCTCGGGATCAGCCGCCGCACGTTGTACCGCAAACGCGTAGTGGGACAATAAGTCGCTGTAGCAATTAGTCCCATTTATCTATATTTGCTCTTTAATTTCAATAACTTAACAAGTCAGCCCGACGTCGTCGTGACACGATGTGTGTCATTGTGTTACGCTCTGGCATCATGTCACAGGTCTTCCGCAGCCACGTCAAACCGTTGCGCAGCCTCGACTTAACCCCGATTTTGCGTTCCGGCGAGGCATGGCAGGCGTCTTGCCTTCCTGATCGGGTGCAGTGATGAGAAAAGCGCTCGCCGTCGGACTGGAAGCAACCGAGGTCCCCAACCTCCTGTGGGGATTGCTCGCGGGCGAGCTCGGTCTCGCCCTGCTGCTCCTGGCCTCCGATAGACTGCCTTCCGTCTTGATCCGATCACTGCAACTCTTTCTCCGCTTCTAGGAGCCTCGAGCGCGTCCCATGTCGCAGGGAGGATCCGCTCCGCCCGGGCTTGCCGCCGCCGGCGCGCGCGAGGTGTCGATGACGATTCCCGTCGCGCCGGAGATGGAGATCGTGGCGACGGCCCAGGCCGCCGCCCTCGGCGAATACATCGCCATGCCGCGGGATAAGATCGACGAGGTCAAGCTGGCGCTCGTCGAGGCCTGCATCAACGCGTTCGAGCATGCGGACTGCCGTGACGAGATGCTGCACCTGAAGTTCCGGCTCGGCCGGGAACCGAAGGGTCGGGAATGGCTCGAGGTGGAGGTGCTCGACAAGGGCAAGGGATTCGACAGCGCGAGAGTGGAGGAACCGACGATCGAGAAGAGCTTCGTCAGCCACCGTAAGCGCGGCTGGGGCCTCCAGATCATCAAGAGCCTCATGGACGAAGTGGAGATCACGTCGGGGGTCGGGGGAACGCGGATCCTGATGAGGAAATACAAGTGAGTGAGTCCTGCAAGGTGTCCTCGGAACGGCGCGGCGACGTCGCGATCCTCTGGACCGACGGCTACATCAACAACCAGGGCGGCGAGGAGATCGCGCGCGAGGCGTACGCGCAGCTCGACCAGGGGGCCCGCGCCCTCGTGTTGAACCTCGAGAAAACGCGCATCGTCAACTCGATCGGAATCTCCATCCTGATCGAGGTGCTCGAAAAGGTCATGGACCGAAAGGGTGCGCTCGCCTTCTGCGGCCTGACGCCGACCATCGACAAGACGTTTCGGATCATGGGCCTCGCCCAGTACGCGGAGATCTATCCGACCCAGGAGGAAGCTCTCCGGGGCGTCCATCCGCGGCCGGCCTGAATTTCGCGAGGGACATGACCTCCCCGGCACCGACATCCTCCGCCGCGCGCCTCGACGAGCTGTGGCAGAAGATCGGGGCCGCGCTCGCGGCCGAGGGACCCCTGCCGGCCCGGGTCGCGGAAGCGGCCCTCGCCGCCACGGGGGCTCGGGACGCGGCGCTGTACCTGAGGGATCGCGAAGCCTGGGTCCGGATGGGCGAGGGCGCTCCCGCCGTGGCGACGGGCGAGATTCCGGATCCTCTCCCGGTCGGAATCTTTCACCGCGACGGCAACCTGTGGCTGCCCCTCTCCGTCGAGGGCGAAACCCACGGCATTCTCCGCCTCGACGGCATCGCTTCGGGCGACACCCCGCCGCACGCGGAGTTGCTCTCGTTCGTCCTCGGCGCCGTCGTCGCCACGCATCGTCTCGGCAGGCAGGTCCGCGAGGCGGAGTTCGAGCTCAAGGCGCGGCTGCTCGAGCTCGAGTCGCTCTACGACCTGGGGCTCTCCCTCGGCGGCCAGCTCGACCTCTCGAGCCTCGCCGACGAGGTGCTCTTCCGATCGATCTCGCTGACCGACGCCGGCAAGGGCACCCTCGTTCTCTTCGAGGCGTCCGGCTCCGTGCTGCTCGAGCGCAGCGTCGGGGGAGACGTCGTCTCGGCGCGCGACGCCGCCGCCTGGACGCTGCCCGAGGGAGGCGTGATCAACAACGCCGCGGCCTCGGTTCCGACCGCCGGGATGATGCTCGCGACCTGCCAGAAGTGCCTCGCGGCTCCGATCTCGGTCTCCGGACGAACGCTCGGCATCCTCGCCGTCGCCGACAAGGAGTCCCGCGACGGCAGCGTCCTCGACTTCACCGCCACCGATGCGCGCCTCCTGTCGCTCTTCGCCAACCAGGCGGCCGGGGCGATCGAGACCGCCCGTCTCCACAAGGACGCGATCGAGAAGGAGCGCATCGAGCGGGAGCTCGAGCTGGCCGCGGCGATTCAGCGGCAGATCCTGCCGCGCGATCTGCCGTCCGTGGCCGGCGTCGAGATCGCGGCGCGGAATCGGCCGACGCGCCAGGTCGGGGGCGACTACTTCGACCTCTTTCCGCTCTCCGGCGGCCGCCTCGCGTTCCTGGTTGCGGACGTGTCGGGCAAGGGAGTCCCCGCCGCTCTGCTCGTGTCCACGGTGCATGCGGCGGTGCACCTCCAGATCGACGAGGCCAGGACGATCTCCGACCTGATCGGCCGGATCGACCGGCACCTCCAGAAATACGCCGCGACCCGAAAGTTCCTGACGTGCTTCTTCGGGCTCGTCGAGCCCTCGACCGGGACGCTGCGCTACGTGTCGGCCGGGCACAACCCCGCGCTGCTCTGCCGCGCCTCGGGCGAGGTGGAGCAGGTCAAGGCCACGGGCGTGCCGATCGGAATGTTTCCCCACGCGACGTGGCGCGAGGAGACGCTCGTCATGGAGCGCGGCGATCTGCTCTGCGTCTACAGCGACGGCATCACGGAGGCCCTCGATGCCGCCGACGAGGAGTTCGGGCTGGCGCGCCTGACGCGGCTGATGACGGCCGAGCCGGCGGGGCGCATCTGCGACGCCGTCTTCGACGCCGTTTCCGCCTTCGCCGGCGAGGCGCCGCAGTACGACGATCAAACGCTCCTGCTCATCCGGCGCCAGCCGTGAGGGCGCGCCGAGCCGTGAGACCGCGTTGACGAATCCGGCATCCGGGCTCGGCTAAGATCGCGCCGTGTTCGAGCTGCTGACGGTCCTCCTCGCGGCGGCGGCCGGGCCGCCTCGAGGGCGCGATCTCCTGCTCGAGAACGGCGTCGTATACGTTTCCGCCGAGGCGCCGCCGCAGAAGGCGTCGATCTGGATCGCGGGCGGCAAGATCGCGTTCGTCGGCGACGCCGGCGAGGCGCGGAGGCGCGCGGGTTCCGCGAGGGCCGTCGATCTCCGGGGCGAGGTCGTCTTCCCCGGATGGACCGATGCGCATCTGCACCTCCTCGGGCTCGGCCAGTCCCTGGAGACGGCCAACCTTCGCGACGCGGCGAGCGCCGACGAGGCCGCCGCGCGTATCGCCCGTGCGGCCCCGGGTCTGCCGTCCGGCGCGTGGGTGGAGGGCCGCGGATGGGACCAGAACCGCTGGCCGGGCCGGTCCTTTCCGGACGCGCGCACCCTCGACCGGGCGGTGGCCGACCGGCCGGCCGTGGCGCGCCGCGTGGACGGCCACGCGCTCTGGGTCAACACGGCCGCGCTCGAGGCGGCGGGCATCGACGCGGCGACGAAGGATCCCGCGGGCGGCCGGATCCTTCGGCGGCCGGACGGCTCTCCGTCGGGGATCCTGGTCGACAACGCCAGGGCGCTCGTCGAGCGCGTCATCCCGCCTCCGACCGCGGCCGTTCGGGAGCGCTGGTTGACCCGCGCCGCGGCGGCCTGCGCCCGGGCCGGCCTGACCGAGGTCCAGGACGCCTCGGCCTACGATCGGGACGTCATGGCGGCGCTCGAGCGGCTCGCCGCGGCCGAGGCAATTCCGATTCGGGTCTATGCGACGATCTCGCCGGAGCCGGCGTCGCTGTCGCACTGGTTCGCGCGGGGACCGCGGCCCGGCGGCGGCGCCGATTTTCTGACCGTGCGCGCGATCAAGATCTGGGCGGACGGGGCCCTCGGCAGCCGGGGAGCCGCTCTCCTCGAGGACTACAGCGACGAGCCCGGGACGCGGGGCCTCTTCGTCACGTCTCCCGAGCGGCTCGCCGAGGTCGCGCTCGAGGCGCGCCGGCACGGGTGGCAGCTCTGGATCCACGCCATCGGCGATCGCGGCAACCGCGCGGCCCTCGACGCCTTCGAGAGCGCGGAGAAGGCCCTGCCCGAGGCGCCCCCCGGCGCCCGGCGGCCGCGGATCGAGCATGCGCAGGTCGTCGCGCCCGGCGACTTCGCCCGCTTCGGCCGGCTCGGCGTGATCGCGTCGATTCAGCCCACGCACGCGACCTCGGACATGGCCTGGGCCGAGAAGCGGCTCGGTCCGGTCCGCATCGAGAATGCGTACGCCTGGCGCAGGTTGAAGGACGGGGGAGCGCGTCTGGCCGGGGGCAGCGACGCTCCCGTGGAATCCGAAAGGCCGCTCGACGGGTTCTATGCAGCCGTGACGCGCGCGGACCGGGCGGGGCAGCCTCCGGGCGGCTGGATGCCGTCCCAGAGGCTGACGCGCGCCGAGGCGCTCGCGCTGTTCACCTCGGACGCCGCCCATGCCGCCTTCGAAGAGGCGCGGCGAGGCCGGCTGGCGCCCGGAATGGAAGCCGACCTCACGATCCTTGCGCGCGATCCGATGACCGTGCCGGAGCGGCTGATCCCCGACATTCCGGTCGCGATGACGGTCGTCGGAGGCCGCGTGGCGTGGGAAGCCCGATGAAGGCGGCCGCTCTCGACCGCCGTCGGGCCGCGCTCGGGGCGATACTCTACGGGACGCTCGGACTCGGGCTCGCGACGGTCGGATGCGGCACGAAGCGAGAGGAGGCTCCGAAGATGAGCTCCGTGGGAACGGACGCGGAGGCGCGCCAGCGTGCGCGCATGGTCGAAACCCAGATCGCGGCGCGCGGAGTGCGCGACCCCCGCGTCCTCGCCGCCATGCGCAAGGTTCCCCGCCACCTCTTCGTCGATCCCTCCGCCCGGGCGCAGGCTTACGACGACCAGCCGGTCCCGATCGGAAACAACCAGACCATCTCGCAGCCGTACATCGTCGCCCTGATGACCGAGCTGCTCGAGCTTCCTCCCCACGGACGCGTCCTCGAGATCGGGACGGGCTCCGGTTACCAGAGCGCCGTGCTCGCCGAGTTCGCGGCCGAGGTCTATTCGATCGAGATCCTGCCCGAGCTCGCCGAGGCCGCGGCCCGGAAGCTGAAGGATCTCGGCTACACGAACGTCGAGGTCCGCGAGGGCGACGGCTATCGGGGCTGGATCGAGCACGCTCCGTTCGACGGCATCATCGTCACGGCGGCGCCCGAGCGCATCCCTCAGCCTCTGCTCGACCAGCTCGCCGTCGGCGGCCGCATGGTGATCCCCGTCGGGGGGTTCTTCCAGGAGCTGAAGGTGTTCACCAAGGAGAAGGACGGGCACATCTCCGAGAAGGACATCATCCCGGTGCGCTTCGTGCCGATGACCGGCGAGATCGAGAAGGAGAAGACGCCGACGGAGTAGCCCGCGCGTGATTCCGAGTCCCGAGGCGCCCGGGGATCCCGGCCTCGAAAGGGTCGGGATCCCTCACTGCGTTCGGGATGACGGGCGGCGGCTATGCTCCCGCCCGTCAGTTGCCCGCTCCCTGGATCATGCCCTCGGCGAGGATGATCTCCACGCGGCGGTTTTTGGCGCGACCCTCGACTGACCCGTTGTCCGCCACCGGGAACTTCGGGCCGTAGCCGACCGCCGTCATGCGGCTGCCGGCCACGCCCTGCTGCTGGAGAAAGGTCATCACCGAATCCGCACGGCCCTTCGACAGGCGCATATTGAGCTCATCGGTGCCGGTCGAATCGGTGTAGCCCTCGATGCGCAGGTTGATCTTCGGAAACACCTGCACGATGCCCGCGAGCTTGGCCAGCGCCACCTGCGTGTTCGGCTTCAGCGTAGCCTTGTTGATGTCGAAGAGGATGTCCGGCAGATTGACGACGACGCCGCGGGCGGTCTTGGTGATCTGGGCGACCGACGACAGGGCCTGGTCGAGCTGGCCCGCCAGGTCGTCGCGCTCCTTCGTCAGGGTCGCGTTCTGCTGCTGGAGCTCGGCGTTCTGTTTTTCGAGCTTCGCCGCGGCGGTGGCGACCTCGGCGGTCGTCCGGTCGGCCTCTTCCCGCGCGGTCGTCGCCTGAGCGGCGAGCGCCTCCGCCTTGCTCCGGGCCTCGTCGGCGTCGCGCCGCGCGGCTTCCGCCGCCTCGGCCGACAACCCTGCGGCCGCCGCCCGCTGCGCGGCCGCGGCCGCGTCCTGCTGTGCCGCGGCGGCCTGCTGCTGCAGCGTCGTCATCTGCTGCTGTGCCGCGGCCGCCTGCTGACGCGACTGGTCCAGCTGCTGCTGCATCGCATAGGTCTGCTCGCGCGCGGCGAGAGCCTGCTCACGGGCGGTCAGGGCGTCCTGCTGGGACGCGGCCGCCTGCGCCTGGGCCGCCGAGGTCTGCTGCTCGAGGGCCCGGCGCTCGGCGGCCTGTCTCGCGGCCGCCGCTGCCGCGGCCTCGGACGCGAGGTTCTTCTCCGTATCCCGGATCGCGGTGGAGGACAGGGAAAGGCTGCGCCGCGCGTAGTCCAGGCCGACGCGATCGTTGCCGGCCCTGAACGAGTTGGACGCCTGGGCGAGCGTGATCGAGGCCTGCCGGAGCGAGTCGGCCGCGTATTTGTCGGCGCCGATGGCATGGGCCTGATCGAGGACGTGCTGCGCCTGGACGACCTCGACGGGCTCCTGTCCCGTGTAGCGCATCGATCCGATCTGCGCGTTGCCGATCTTCGGAGCGGGCGCGAAGTCCGAGAACGTGATGGGCGAGCTCACGGCCTTGCGCGGCGGAGGCGCGACGGAGGTGAAGCAGACGAGCTCGGAGGGTCTCAGGACGAGCGGGTAGGACTCGGCCGTCACGAGCACCGCGAATTCCTTCTGTCCGGTGCGATAGGTCGCATCGGCGGAGGTTCCTTTGATGATCAGCTCTCCGAGATTCTCCGCATTGCCGTCGCGCGAGACCGCCCAGACGACATACGACGTGACATCGCCGCCGAAGAGGAGCGCCGGGGGAAGCTTCTTCGCTTCGACCTCGACCTGCGCCTGGCCGTCCCGATACTTCACGTCGGCCTCGGCCTCGGCGGGCACGACGCGGCTGGAGGCTCCCATCTTCAGGTCGATGCCGGAGCGCTCCGGGAACTGAACCACGGCGAGCTGGACGTCCGCGGCCTGCAGCGGAACCGCCCACAGGCCGAGGGCGACCAGGGCGCCCGAGAGACGGGTGACGAGTCGGGTCATGACGCTACCTCCTCGGATACGAATCGTCTTCGGATTCCGCGAATTCGGCTTCAAAAACGGGAGGGAACTATATGGCAGGAGGGCGAGCGAGGGCCAACTCCGTCCGGTGTCGGCCGCGATAGACTTCGCGGCCATGCGGCGGCTCGCGGCAGGGAGTCGGTGGCTCTGCGCGGTGTGCGCGGTCGTCCTTCTCGCATGTTCCGGCTGCTTCGAGGCTCCTCCGGCTGCGGCGGCCGGGAAGTCGTGAGGCGTCCGGCGGCCTTCTCGCTGGCCTGGTGGCAGGAGTGGGGCCTGACGGCCATGCTCGTTCTGTTGTGCCTCGCGATTTTCGTCGCGCTGCCTCTCGAGGCCCTCCGACTCGTCAGCCCGACCGTCGCCGGAGGGGTCCTCACCCTCCTGCTCGTCTCGGGGGTCGTCGCCATGACGGGTCGCGGACGCGCGACCGCCGTCGTCGGAGTCGTGGCCCTCTCGTCCTTCGTGGCGAGGTGGATCACGCTCTTTCATCCGGGGCCGGTCGTGGCGATCTGGGACCTCGCGCTCGCAATCCTGGCGATCGCCCTCCTGACCGGGTTCGTGCTGCGGCACGTCTTTCGCGAGGGGCCGATCACGGCCGATCGGATCCGCGGATCCATCCTGGCGTATCTGCTGCTCGGGATCCTCTGGAGCCTGGCGTATCAGCTCATCGATCTGTGCGTTCCGGGAGCGTTCCGCTTCCCCGAGACGCACGCCTCGGCGCCGGGACGGCTCAATCAGAGTCTCGTGTACTTCAGCTACGTCACGTTGACGACCCTGGGCTACGGCGACATCACGCCGTTGTTCCCCGTCGCCCGCACGCTCGCGGCCGGCGAGGCCCTCGTGGGACAGCTCTATCCGGCGATCCTCATCGGGCGCCTCGTGTCGCTGCAGATCGCGAGCCGATCGAGCGGCGGCGCGAAGTGAGGCGGGCGAGGTGAGCCCGGAAACGGCGACGCGCATCGCGCTCGACCCCGGGCCCGAGGGGAGCGCCACGCTGACGCTCGGCGGCCCGCTCGACGTCGAAACGGCGGCCGAGGCCCGACGCGCCGTCGAGCAGCGCCTGGCCGGCACTCGCTGGACCGGCCTCGACGTGGACGCCGCCGGCGTGGACCGGGGCGACGTTTCCGGCATGTCGCTGCTCTACGAGCTCGCCGAGGGCCGCGTCCTGCCGGGCGTGAGGGCCCGGGTCCGCGGCCTCCGTCCCGAGTTC
The DNA here is from genome assembly GCA_963736455.1 of uncultured Acidobacteriota bacterium. Classification (GTDB taxonomy): domain Bacteria; phylum Acidobacteriota; class Thermoanaerobaculia; order UBA5066; family Gp7-AA6; genus DAHUXD01. The sequence goes on along the minus strand of CAVTON010000001.1, from coordinate 1,252,638 downwards.
CAGAGGCTGCTCGCCGCGTTTCCGCCTCCGTCCGAGCTTTCCGCCCTGCGGGCCGCCCCGCCGCACCCGCGCCTGGTCTCCGAGGTCGGGGCCGCGACGTCTTCCATCCTCGCGGATCTGCGCGCGCAGCTGGTCTTCATCGGGGCCGTCGTGCAGGGGTTCGGCGCCGTCCTGCGGCGTCCCCGCGCGATGCGGTGGGGCGAGGTCGCCACGGTGTTCGAGAAGGCCGGCGTCAACGCGCTGCCGATCGTGTCGCTGATCAGCCTGCTCATGGGTCTCGTCATCGCCTTCGAGGCGGCGCAGCCCCTCGCCACGTTCGGAGCCCAGATCTTCATCGCCAACATGATCGGTCTCGTGATGATCCGCGAGTTCTCACCGATCTTCACGGCGATCATCTTCGCCGGACGGTCGGGCTCCGCGTTCGCCGCCGAGATCGGAACGATGAAGGTGAACGAGGAGCTGAACGCTCTCGAGACGATGGGCCTCGACCCGGTGCGCTTCCTCGTGCTGCAGCGCGTGTTCGCGGGGACGCTGCTGATGCCGGTCCTCGCGGCGTACTCCATGGTGCTCGGCGTGTTCGGCGGGATCCTCGTGATGCTGTCGATGGGATTTCCGTTTTCGCAGATCTGGAGCCAGCTCGTCGGCGCCCTCGGCGTCCACGACGTGCTGGTCGGCATCTCCAAGTCCTTCGTGTTCGGCGCGATCATCGCCGGCCTCGGCTGCCTGCGGGGAATGCAGACGAAGGAGGGCCCGAACGCCGTCGGCGACTCGACGACACGCGCCGTCGTCGCCGGGATCCTCATGATCATCGTGGTGGACTCCATCTACAGCGTGCTGACCTACGTGCTGAACATATGAGCGCGGCGCCGGTCGTCATCTCCGTCGAGGACGTCACGATCGCCTACGGCGACGCGGTCATCCAGCGCGACCTCAGCTTCGAGGTGCGGCGCGGCGAGGTCTTCGTCATCCTCGGCGGCTCGGGGTGCGGCAAGAGCTCGCTGCTGAAGAACATGATCGGGCTCTACCGTCCCGTCAAGGGTCGCGTTCTGTTCGACGGCGAGGACATCGCGACCGCGGAGGGCGACGAGCGCCTGCGCCTGCTGCGCAAGTTCGGGGTCATGTACCAGAGCGGGGCGCTCTTCGGCTCCATGACGGTCCTCGAGAACGTCCGCCTTCCGCTCGACGAGTTCACGGACCTCGCCGACGAGGAAAAGGACCTGGTCGCCGCCGCGAAGCTGAACCAGGTCGGGCTGCTCGATGCCGCCGCGCGCAAGCCGTCGGCGCTGTCCGGCGGAATGCAGAAGCGCGCCGGCATCGCGCGGGCCATGGCGCTCGATCCGGGCATCCTCTTTCTCGACGAGCCGTCGGCGGGGCTCGACCCGATCACCTCCGCCGGCCTCGATCAGACCATCCGCGAGCTCTCGACGGGCCTCGGCATCACGTTCGTCGTCGTGACGCACGAGCTCCCGAGCATCTACGCGATCGCGGACCGCTGCGTCATGCTCGACGCCCATACCCGGACCATGATCGCCGAGGGAAAGCCCGCCGAGCTGCGCGACCACTCGCCGGATCCGTCCGTCCGGCAGTTCTTCCTCCGGGAGGCCGCGCCGCCCTCCGCGGCGGAAAAGGGGAGTCCGCCCGCATGACCGAGAAAGTCAGCCAGTTCCGCATCGGCCTCTTCGTCCTCGTGGGCGTCGCGATCGTGCTCGGCGCGCTGTTTCTCTTCGGCATCCGGACGGCCTTCCAGCCGACCGACGTGTTCGAGACCTACACGACGGGAGACGTCGAGGGCCTGTCGGTCGGATCGGTCGTGAAGCTGCGGGGCGTCGAGATCGGCAAGGTCACCGAGATCGGGTTCAGCTGGAACATGTACGACGCGGTTCAGCCCGCCTGCGTCGTCGTGCGGTGCGCGGTCCGCCAGCACATCGCTCCGGCGGAATGGCGCAACAGCAACTTCGAGACCGAGCTGCAGAAGATCGTCAAGAACGGTCTGCGCGCCGTGGTGCAGATGGAGGGCATCACCGGCTCGAGCATCGTGTCGCTCCAGACGCTCGACCCGAAGAAAAACCCTCCGCTCGCGGTGCCGTGGACGCCGAAGTATCCGTACATCCCGTCGGCGCCGAGCCAGCTCGGGCGCCTCCTCGCCTCGCTCGAGAAGACCGCGTCGAACCTGGAGAAGATCGACGCGGGCAAGCTCAGCGCCACGCTCACGCGAGCACTCGACTCGGCCGACACGTTCCTTCAGAAGCTGAATCAGCTCGACGTCGGAGCGATCTCCGAGGGGGCGCAGCGGACGATCGCGAACGCGGACGGGGCGGTTCTCGAAATCAAGGGGCTCGTTCAGGACGCGCGGGCGCAGGTGCAGGGCATGAAGCTCGAGGCCGTCGGAACCGACGCCGATGCCCTCGTGAAGAACCTCGACGCCCGGCTCGGGTCCCTGATCGAGCGGCTCAACGCGATCGACATCCGCTCCCTGAACGATACGCTCGAGGGGACGCGCGAGGCGGCGCGGAGCCTGAACGAGGCGCTCGACGCGTTGAAGCGCTACCCGTCGGGATTTCTCCTCGGCGGCGCGCCGCCGCCGGCGCCGGGGCTGCAGGAGGAGAAGAAGTGATGATCGAGCGCCGCGGTTTCCGCCGGTTCTCCCTGGCCGGCCTGCTCGCCGCCGCCCTGGCGGCGGGCGGCTGCGTCGCGAAGACCGGGCTCGTCTCCCAGGTCTACGCGATCGATCCTCCGCGGCGGGTCGATCGGAGCGCTTCGGCGACCGCCGTGCTGGCGCTCCGGCCGGTGTACGTCGCGTCGGTGTACGCCGACACGTCGCTGATCTACCGCGTCGGCGATCATCGGATCGAGCGGGACCCGTACGCCTACTGGGGAGCGTCGCCGGGACAGATGCTGACGGCGGCGGCCCTCGGGTACCTGCGCAACTCCGGGTTCGTCCGCGACGTCATCCTGGCGGGCGAAGGCCTGTCGGTGAATGCGATCGTCGAGCCCTCCGTCAGCGAGTTCTGCGGCGACTTCAGCGATCCCTCCCAGGCCACGGCGGTCCTCTCGATGCAGTTCCGGGTCCTCGCGCCGGCGTCGGGAGCGTCCCCGGCCCGCGAGATCCTGCTCCAGAACTACCGGCAGAGCGTCCCCGTGACGCCGCGGACGGCCCAGGGCGTGGCGGCCGCGCTGAACCAGGCGCTCGCCGACGTCATGAAGCAATTCCTGGGCGACCTCGAGCCCATCCTGACGCCCAGATAGCGCCGATCGCGCCGCCGACGTCGGCTAAACTCCGTCTCCGCATGACGCCGCTGTCTTCGCGTTTTCGTCGGGCCGGACTCGCCGCGCTCGTCTTCCCGCTCGCCGCGGCGGCCTTCGCCGCCGGTCAGATTCCCCTGACGCTCTCGCCGACCCCGTCGGCGGCGGAGGAGGCGGCGGCCGATCCCTACGGGCGCGAGACACCGTACGGCTGCTTCTTCGGGTTTCTCCATGCCATCGAGAAGGGGAGCTATGGCAACGCGGCGGAATACCTCCAGATCCCGGCGTCGCTGCGCCCCCAGCGCGAGGACATCGCCCGCGAGCTCCAGGCGGTGCTGGATCACCGCTTCGTCTCGACGACCCTCGAGAGCATCAGCCGCTCTCCCCGCGGAACGCTCGACGACGGCCTGCCACCGGACGTCGAGAAGGTGGGGGAGATCCTCGGCGTCGACGGGCGCATCGACGTCCTCCTCGTCCGGAAGGAGACCCCGGGATCGCCGGCGATCTGGCTCTTCTCCTGGGAGACGATCCGCGAAGCGCAGCGCCTCTACGGCGAGCTCGGAATCACGGCCGTGGAGGCCAGGCTTCCGGCGATTCTCGTCCGCCACCACGTGGGTTCGCTCGCCCTCTGGCAGATCATCGCGTTCCTGCTCCTGCTGCCGGTCCTCTACGGGGTGTCCTGGGTCCTGCTCGGCGGAATCTTCACCCTCGTGCGTCTCGTCCGCCACAAGCGCGCCGCGGGCGAGTGGCAGTCGCGCGCGCGCAGCCCCGGCACGCTGCTCCTGACCCTGCTGCTGCACCGCGTCGCGGTCTTCTGGATCGGAATCCCGATCCTCTACCGGATTTACTACAACCGGCTGCTCTACGTCCTGCTCCTCGTCGCGTTCCTGTGGCTGCTGCTGCGGATCGTGGACGTGGTCGACCGGTTCCTGCTGCGCCGCGTCATGCCGGCGGGAGGCGGGGCCGGCCGGGCCACGCTGTCGTTCGGCCGCCGGGCGCTGCGGGGGGCGGCCTTCCTGATCGTCCTGATCCTCGCGCTGCCCGTCTTCGGGGTCAACGTCACGGCGACGCTCGCGGGACTCGGCATCGGCGGCCTCGTCGTGGCGTTCGCGGCCCAGAAGAGCCTCGAGAACGTCTTCGCCGGCTTCGCCATGCTCGCCGACAAGCCGATGACGGTCGGCGATACGTGCCGGATCGGCGGCCAGCAGGGCGAAATCGAGGACGTCACGCTCTGGGCGACGCGCCTGCGCACCAACGAGCGCACCGTCGTGAGCATCCCCAACGGCGCGGTCATGGCCGGCCAGATCGAAAACCTGACACGGCGCGACAAGTTCTGGTTTCATCCGACCGTGGGCCTGGCGTACGAGACGACGCCGGCGCAGATGCGCCAGGTGCTCCAGAGCATCCGCGACGTGTTGATCGCCGATCCTCGCGTCGAGACGGAGGGGTCGCGGGTGCGCTTCATGCGCCTCGGAGCGTCCTCGCTCGACGTGGACGTGTTCGCCTATGTCCGCGCGGAGAGCTACCCGGAGTTCCTGGGCGTCCAGGAGGAGCTGTTGCTGCGCCTGCTCGAGATCGTCGACCAGGCCGGCACCTCCGTCGCGTTTCCGACGCAGACGGTCCACGTGCATCCGGTCGCGGCCGCTCCGGCTCCGAAGGATCGGACTCCCGCTTGAGTCTCGCCGTCCGGGCCCTCGCCGGAGCGCTCGCGGGCGCGCTCCTCGCCGCCGCCGCGCGCGCCGAGGCGCCGCCCGGTTTCGCGCCGGCGGCGGAGGGGACCGGATTCGCCGAGTCGTTCCACCGCGTCCTCCAGGACGGCGGCGCGGCGCCGTCCGCGCTGCCCGACCTCGCGGACGCTCTCGCCGCGGAATCCGACCCGCCGGCCGACGCTCCCGAGAAGAAGGTCCACTCCTTCTGGATCGGCGTCGCGTCGGGGGCCACGCTCGTCGGGTCCGCCTGGAACTCCTTCGGCGACGGCCCGAACCAGAAGTGGCACTTCACGCGCGAGGGCTGGCTCGGCCAGAACACCTACGCGGGAGGAGGCGACAAGGCCTCGCACGTCGTGTCGTACTACATCGTCGCGAAACTCCTCGCCGGTGTGAACCTCGAGCTGGGCATGAAGAAGGACGACGCGGTCCTGCTCGGCGGCGCCGTGTCGATGGCGGCCGGCCTCGTGACCGAGCTCGGGGACGGCCGCGGCAAGTACGGGTTCTCCTACGAAGATCTCGTGATGGACTGGATCGGCGCCGTCTCCGCGATCGGGATCGCGCACTACGGCCTCGACGACCTCGTGGGATACCGCGCGGGCCTCGTGCCGGAGCCTCCGGCGGTGTGCTGCCCCTACGGCGGCACCGGCAAGGACTACACGCAGGAGATCTACACGGCCGACCTGAAGATCGCCGGCCTCGGACGGCGCATGCGGTTCGATCCGTGGCTGGCGCGTTATCTGATGGTTTCCGTCAGCTATTCGGCGAAGGGATATCCGTACGCGAACCCCGACCTGCGGGCGCGGGAGGTGGGATTCGAGCTCGGCCTGAACTTCGGCGAGATTCTCCGGGCCCTCCACGTCCCCCCCGACAAGTGGTGGAGCAAGATCCTCTACTTCGGCTTCGACGTGCTGCGGATCCCGTACACGCAGATCGGCATGTATTACGACCTGAACAGCGGGCACTGGTTCGGCCCCGGCATCGGCGACCAGTGGGCCGGAAAGAAGCGTTGAGTCGGAGACCGCCTCCGGTGACGCCGGCGAGCCCGGTCTTCCGCCGCACGCTGCGCGTCGTCTATCCGCTGGCCGAGGGCCGCATCGTCCTGCGGACGGAGCAGGACTGGACCCGCGACATCGAGGCGGACGCACCGAGCGACGGCGGCCACACGCTCACGTTCACGGTCGAATCGCCCAAGCCGTTCCTCTACTTCAAGCCGGTCCTCCGCGTGGGCGGCGCCGTCTTCTGGACGCCCGGCGCGAACCGCCTCGTGCTCATGACGGAGCCGGATACGCGGCCCGTGTACCCTCACTTCCGGACGGCCGGGGGCGGTCACTTCGCCGCGCCGATCGAGTTCGACTCGACGCGGCTCGGCCGCCGCCACCGGCTCCGCGTCTATCTCCCTCCGGGGTATCGCGAGAACACGCTCAAGCGCTACCCGGTGCTCTACATGCAGGACGGCCAGAACCTGTTCTTTCCGGACGAGGCGTTTCTCGGCCAGGACTGGCAGGTGGACCGGACGATCGGCCTGCTCGACACGATGAGCGCCGTGGACGACTTCCTCGTCGTCGGCGTGTACTCGAAGGACCGTCTCGCGGAATACACGAAGCCCGGCTACGAGACCTATGCGGCGTCTCTTTCCGGCGAGGTCAAGACGCGCATCGACCAGGATTTCCGGACCCTTCCCGGTCCCCGCAGCACGGCGGTCATTGGCTCGTCGCTCGGAGGTGTGGTGTCCTTCTTCCTGGCGTGGGATTCGTCGGACGTCTTCGGCGGCGCGGCCTGCCTCTCGAGCACCTTCGGATATCGCGACGACCTCCTCGAGCGCGTCCTCGCCGAGCCGCGGCGGGAGGCCCGCTTCTATCTCGACAGCGGCTGGCCCGAGGACAACTACGAGGTCACGCTCTCGATGGCCATGGCCCTCGTCGCGAGGGGCTGGATCTACGGCGAAGACCTCATGCACTTCGCGTTTCCGCTGGCCGAGCACGACGAGAAGGCCTGGGGCGTGCGCCTGCACCTGCCGCTGCAGATCTTCAACGGCATCGTTCGCCAGGCCTCGCAGATCCGGCGCGGATCCGCGCCGCCCGCGTCGCCGCCGGCGGCCTAGCCGCGCAGGGTCGAGCCGCGCGGGTCGCCGATCTCGTCGAGGAGCTTGGCGACCAGGCCGGTCCAGCCCGTCTGGTGGCTCGCCCCGAGCCCGGCGCCGGAGTCGCCGTGGAAGTATTCGTGAAAGAGGATGTAGTCGCGCCAGTGCGGGTCCGTCTGCAGGGTCTCGTAGCCGCCGAAGACGGGCCGCCGGCCGCTCGCGTCGGGCAGGAAGATCCTCGAGAGGCGCCTCGCGAGCTCGTGCGAGACCTCCTTGAGCGTCATCATCGTCCCCGATCCCGTCGGACACTCCACCTTGAACGTGTCGCCGAAGTAGAGGTGATATCGCTTGAGCGACTCGACGATCAGATAGTTCAGCGGAAACCAGATCGGTCCCCGCCAGTTCGAGTTCCCGCCGAAGAGCTTCGTCCGCGACTCGCCGGGCTCGTAGTCGAGGCGGAAGGTCCGGCCGCGGGTCTGGGCCTCGTACGGGTGCTCGCGGTGGTATCTCGAGACCGACCGGAGCCCATACGGTGACAGAAACTCCGACTCGTCGAGCATGTAGCCGAGGACCCGCTTCAACTGCTCGGGCCGGACGACGGACATCAGGATCCGCTCGTCCCTGCCGTGCTGGGTCATGGAGGCGCAGGCTCGCGTGAGATCCTGGCGGTGCTCGAAGAACCACTCCATGCGCCGCTTGAAGCTGGGGAACCGGTTGATCAGGGCCGAATCGCCGGTGACGACCGCGGTGAGGGGAAGCAGGCCCACGAGCGACCGCACGCGGATCGGGACCTGGCGTCCGTCGGGGTGATGGATCTCGTCGTAGAAGAAGCCGTCCTTCTCGTCCCAGAGGCCGAGCTCGGGGTTCTCCGGCCGCTGGATCGCGTGCGCGATGTAGACGAAGTGCTCCCAGAACTTGCTCGCGACGTCCTCGTAGACGGGGTCCTCGCTCGCGAGCTCGAGCGCCATGCCGAGGAGGTTCAGGCAGTACATCGCCATCCACGCGGTGCCGTCGGCCTGGGAGAGGACCCAGCCCTCGGGCAGCGGCATGTTGCGGTCGAAGATCCCGATGTTGTCGAGACCGAGGAAGCCGCCCTGGAAGATGTTGTTGCCGAGCGCGTCCTTGCGATTGACCCACCAATCGAAATTGAGCAGCAGCTTGTGGAAGACCCGTTCGAGGAACATGCGGTCGCCCTTGCCGGTCTTGGCGCGTTCGATCTGGAAAACGCGCAGGGCGGCCCAGGCGTGGACCGGCGGGTTCACGTCGGCGAAATTCCACTCGTAGGCCGGGATCTGCCCGTTCGGGTGCATGTACCACTCGCGCAGCATCAGGACGAGCTGATCCTTGGCGAACTGCGCGTCCACGAGAGAGAGGACCACGCAGTGGAACGCCAGGTCCCACGCGGCGTACCAGGGGAACTCCCAGGTGTCGGGCATCGAGAGAACGTCGGAGTTGAAGATGTGCCGCCAGTCGCTGTTGCGGCCGGTCTTGCGCGACTCGGGCGGGGGAGGCTCGAGGGCATCGCCGTCGAGCCACTGGCGGACGTCGTACTTGTAGAACTGCTTCGACCACAGCATCCCGGCGAACGCCTGGCGCATGACGCTCTTCTCCTCCCGGGACAGCGCGTCGGGGATGACGGCGGCGTAGTACTCGTCGGCCTCGGTCCGGCGGAGGGCGAGGGCCCGGTCGAAGTCCTCGCCGAGCGGGCCGCCCTCTTTCCACTCCGCCTCGGTCAGGCGCAGCCGCACGCGAGCCGTACCGCCGGCAGGGATCTCGAGGCGGTATCGGGCGGCCGCCTTCGTGCCGCACCGTTCGGGATTGATCGCCTCGCGGCGGCCGTGGACGACGTACTCGTGAAAGGCGTCCTTGACGTAGGCTCCGGGATTGCGGGAGCCGAAGATCCGGGCGAAGTTGGTCTCGTTCTCGGTGAAGAGCAGCTCCCCTCCCGGCTGGGCGTGGAGGAACCGCCGGCCGAGATACGCCTCCTCGAGCTGGATCGCGAGGCGGCCGCCGGGCCGCTCGACGGAGATGGCGGAGGGCCGCGGCCGGTTCGGTTTCCAGGACCACGTGTTGCGGAACCAGGCGGTCGGGAGCAGATCGATCGAGGCCTTCTCGGGCCCCCGGTTGAAGACGTTGATCTCGACGAGGATGTCCTCCGGCGAGCTCTTCGCGTACTCGACGAAGACGTCGAAGTAGCGGTTCTCCGCGAAGATGCCGGTGTCGAGCAGCTCGAACTCGGGATCTTCGATCGAGCGCCGGCCGTTTTCTTCGATCAGGCGGTCGTACGGGTACTCGGCCTGCGGATACTTGTAGAGATACTTCATGTAGGAGTGCGTCGGGGTCGAGTCCAGGTAGAACCAGTACTCCTTGACGTCCTCGCCGTGATTGCCCTGGGAGTTGGAGAGCCCGAAGGGCCTCTCCTTCAGGATCGGATCGCGGCCGTTCCAGAGTGCCAGCGCGAAACACAGGAGCTGGTGTCGGTCCGAGATGCCGGCCAGGCCGTCCTCGTTCCAGCGGTACGCCCGCGAGCGCGCATGGTCGTGGGGAAAGTAGTCCCACGCCGTGCCGTTCGGGCTGTAGTCCTCGCGGACCGTGCCCCAGGCGCGCTCGGAGAGGAAAGGGCCCCAGCGATTCCAGTGCGCGGCGCGGCGGTCGTTGTCGGCGAGGCGGCGGCCCTCGGCCGTTTCGGCGGGGGTCGGCTTCACGGCTCCGCGGCCGGGTTGGCCCAGCCCTCGAGCCCGGCCGTCAGTCGATCGGCCTCGGTCGGGCCCCAGCTCCCGGGCGCGTAGGGGTGGACCGGAGTCGCATCGTCGAGCACGCCGTCCACGACCTTCCACGCGGCCTCGACCGCGTCCTCGCGGACGAACAGCGTCGGGTCGCCCTTCATGGCGTCGGTCAGGAGCCGCTCATAGGCGTCCACCTCGTCCTTGCCGGTCTGCACGGCCATCAGCTCCGTCGGCATCGACTGCATCTCGGAGCCCGGCTTCTTGACGCGGGCGCCGATCGAGATCGAGATCTTCGGGCCGAGGCGGAACCGGAAGTAGTTGCTCTCCTCGGCGGAGAGGCGCGAGAGCGGAGGACGCTTGAGGTCCACCACGACCTCGGTGGCGGTCAGGGGAAGGCTCTTGCCGGCGCGGATGAAGAACGGCACGCCCGCCCAGCGCCACGAGTCGATCTCGAGATGCACGGCCGCGAACGTCTCGACCGTCGAGTCGGGCTTGACGCCCGGCTCCTTGCGGTACCCGTCGAACTGTCCGCGGACGACGTCCCGGGGCTCGAGTGGCCGGATCGCGCGGAAGATCTTGACCTGCTCGTCGCGGATGCGATCCGCATCCACCGAGATGGGAGGCTCCATCGCGAGATAGCCGACGACCTGGAGGAGATGGTTCTCGATGACGTCGCGGATCGCGCCGGTCTCGTCGTAGAACTTGCCCCGGCCCTGCACGCCGAATTGCTCGGCCATCGTGATCTGGACGCATTCGACGTAGTTGCGGTTCCAGATCGGTTCGAGGAACGTGTTCGCGAAGCGGAAGAAGAGGAGGTTCTCGACCGCCTCCTTGCCGAGGTAGTGGTCGATGCGGAAGACGGAGGCCTCCGGAAACGCCGTGTGCAGGGTCTGGTTGAGCTGGCGGGCGGTCGCGAAGTTGTGTCCAAACGGCTTCTCGACGATGACGCGCGCTCCGTCGGCGCAGCCGGACTTCCCGAGCTGCTCGACCACGGCTCCGAAGAGGCTCGGCGGGATCGCGAGGTAGTGCGCCGGATGCGCGGCCTTGCCGAGCGCCTGGCGCAGCATCGTGAAGGTCGCCGGATCGGAATAGTCGCCGTCGATGTATTGCAGGAGCGAGGACAGCTTCGCGAAGGCCGCTTCGTCCACGCCGCCGCCGAACTCTTTCAGGCTGGCGCGGGCGCGGTCGCGCAGCTGCTCGATCGTCCATCCCGACTTGGCCACGCCGATCACCGGGACCTTCAGGAAGCCGCGCCGCACCATGCCCTGCAGGGAGGGGAAGATCTTCTTGTAGGCGAGATCCCCGGTCGCGCCGAAGAAGACCAGCGCGTCGGACGCGACGGGATTCTCCGCTTCGGACTCAGCGGACGCCATAGGAGTTCTCCGTGCCGTTCCAGAGAGCCACGCCTCCGAGCAGGCCCTCGACGTTGGAAACGATCCGGACCTTCTCCGGAAGGTCGATCCGGATCCGGGCGGCATTGCCGCCCCCGATGTAGAGGCGGTCGTAGCTGAAGAGCGCGTCGAGCGTGGCGATCGCCTTGCGCAGGCGCTTGTTCCACCGCTTCCGGCCGGCCTTCTTGCGCGCCGCGTTGCCGAGCTCGTCCTCGTACGTCTTCGCATCCCAGCCGGCGTGGTGGGCGAGCTGGAGGTTCGGGACGAGCCGGCCGTCCATGAAGAGCGCCGAGCCGAAGCCGGTCCCGAGCGTCACGACGAGCTCGACGCCTTTTCCGCGGACGGCGCCGAGCCCCTGGACGTCGGCGTCGTTGGCGGCGCGCACGGGCCGGCCGAGCTCGCGGGTGAGCAGCCGGTCGATGTCCACGCCGATCCAGCTGTCGTGCAGGTTGAACGCCGTCTCGACGACGCCGCGCCGGACGACGCCGGGAAACCCGACCGAGACGCGATCGAAGGAGCCCTGTTGTCTCGCGAGGTCGAGAATCGCCTTGACGAGGGCCCGAGGCGTGGCGGGCCGCGGCGTGTCCACCCTCCGGCGCGCGGTCAGCGGCTTTGCGTCCGTGCCGACGACGAGCGTCTTGATTCCCGTGCCGCCGATGTCGATGCAGAGCGTGCGCGGAGCGTCGTGAGCGGCGTTCGACGCGCCGGCGGGAGGGCGGGGCGGTTTCGACTTCACGCGGCTCAGCCCTTCTTCTCGAGGTGGCCGCCGAATTCGTAGCGCATGGCCGACATCAGCTTGCTCGCGAATTCGGCGTTGCCGCGGGAGGCGAATCGCTCGTAGAGCGCGGCCGTAAGGACGTCGGCCGGCGTTCCCTCGTCGATGGCGGCGAGGATCGTCCAGCGCCCTTCGCCCGAGTCGGAGACGCGTCCCTCGAAGTTCTCGAGGTCGGGCGAGCCGAGAAGGGCGATGGCCGTGAGGTCGAGCAGCCACGACGCGATCACGCTGCCGCGCCGCCAGACCTCGGCGATGTCGGGAAGGTCGAGGTCGTACTGGTAGTGCTCGGGGTTGCGCAGGGGAGTGGTCTCGGCGTCGACCTCACCCTTGGTCTTGCCGACGTTGGCGTGCTTCAGGATGTTCAGTCCCTCGGCATAGGCCGCCATGATCCCGTACTCGATTCCGTTGTGGACCATCTTGACGAAGTGGCCGGCGCCGGACGGGCCGCAGTGGAGGTAGCCGTCCTCGGACGTGCCGCTCGCCTCCTCGCGTCCCGGCGTGCGGGGAATGTCCCCGCGGCCCGGCGCGATCGTCTTGAAGATCGGATCGAGGCGCTGGACGGCCTCGCGGTCGCCGCCGATCATCATGCAGTAGCCGCGCTCGAGTCCCCAGACGCCTCCGCTCGTGCCCACGTCCACGTAGTGGATTCCCTTCGCCCGCAGGTCATTCTGCCGCCGGATGTCGTCGATGTAATACGAGTTGCCGCCGTCGATGATGGTGTCGTCCTTGCCCATCTTCGGCGCGAGCTCGGCGACCGTGCCGTCCACGGCCGCCGCCGGGACCATGAGCCAGGCCGCCCGCGGGGGCTTCAGCTTCGCGACGAAGTCGTCGAGGGAGGAGGCGCCGGCCGCTCCTTCTCCGGCGAGCTGCCGGATGACGTCCGCGCTGCGGTCGTACACCACGCACTGATGGCCGTTCTTCATCAGCCGGCGGACCATGTTGGCACCCATCCGACCGAGACCGATCATGCCGAGCTGCATGGATCCTCCTCGTGACGATGCGGAGGGGAGCATATCGCGGCGGTCCGGAGGGACTCGGGATAGGATCGGGCGAGAGCCGGAGGTCCGATGCGTCATCGACTCGTCCCGTCAGCGCTCGCGCTGCTCCTCGCCGCCATCGCCGGCTGCGCCTCGGCTCCTCCGCGAACGAAAGTGGGCTGGGACCAGAGCGTGTCCTTCGCGCAGTTCCACACGTGGGCATGGCGGCCCGACGGCTCGATCGCCGACCCCGCCTGGGCGCGCCGCTGCCAGGACGTCCTGTCGGATCAGCTCGCCGCCGACGGCCTGAAGCAGGTTGGCCTCGAGCAGAATCCGGATCTCTGGGCCGTGATCCACGCCCGGCTCTCGGCCGAAACCGTCGTGACGCCGTTCGATCCCAACTGGGGCTACGCCTGGGGCGGCTGGGCGCCGGTGGACGACTACGACACGCAGATCCCCGTCGGGACGATGATCGTGGACCTCGTGGACGTGAAGCTGAAGCACATCGTCTGGCGCGGCCATGCGAAGGGCGCGATGGATCCGAGCCTTTCGAACGAGGCGCGCGAGGAAAGGCTGCGCTCGGTCCTCGCGGAGCTCTTCGCCGGATATCCGCCGCGGGCCGGCGCCGGGCCGGCGGGAACGCGCTGAGGTTCCCTCGAGCATGTCCGTCAGCCCCCTGGCCGGCCAGCCGGCGCCTCCGTCCATCCTGGTCGACGTACCGAAGCTCGTCACCGCCTACTACACGGGACGGCCCGACCCCGCGCGGGCGGCCGAGCGCGTCGCCTTCGGCACCTCCGGGCACCGCGGGTCGTCCTTCGACAACGCGTTCAACGAGGGGCACATCCTGGCGATCACGCAGGCGATCTGCCTCTATCGCCGGAAGGAGAAGATCGACGGTCCGCTCTTTCTCGGCGTCGATACCCACGCCCTCTCCGAGCCCGCGTTCGCGAGCGCGCTCGAGGTGCTCGCGGCCAATGCCGTGGACGTGTTCGTGGATTCCGAGGGCGGCTACACGCCCACGCCCGTCATCTCGCACGCCATCCTGACGTACAACCGCGGCCGGCGGGACGGCCTCGCCGACGGCATCGTCGTGACGCCCTCGCACAACCCGCCGCGCTACGGCGGCTTCAAGTACAACCCGCCCCGGGGCGGCCCGGCCGAGACGGACGTCACCGGCTGGATCGAGACGAAGGCGAACGCCCTGCTCGCCGAGGGACTCCAGGGCGTGGCGCGCGTCCCGTTCGACCGCGCGCGCAAGGCCCCGACGACCCGCGGCCGCGCGTATCGCGAGGCATACGTCGCCGACCTGGCTTCGGTGGTGGACCTCGAGGCCGTGCGGGCCGGGGGCGTGCACATCGGCGTCGATCCTCTCGGCGGCGCGAGCGTGGCCTACTGGGACGCGATCCGCGAGCGCTACGGTCTCGATCTCGACGTCGTGAACCACACCGTCGATCCGACCTTCCGGTTCATGACGGTCGACTGGGACGGCCAGATCCGGATGGACCCCTCTTCGCCGTACGCGATGGCGCGCCTGGTGGAGCTGAAGGACCGATACGACGTGGCGTTTGCCGCCGACACGGACGCGGATCGCCACGGCGTCGTCACCCGCGGACAGGGACTGCTCGAGCCGAACCACTACCTGTCGGCCTCGATCGCGTACCTCTTCGCGAACCGGCCGCAGTGGCCGGCGGCCGCGGCCGTCGGAAAGACCCTCGTCTCGAGCGGGATGATCGACCGCGTCGCGGCGCGGCTCGAGCGCCGGCTCGTCGAGGTGCCGGTCGGATTCAAGTGGTTCGTGGAGGGCCTGATCGGCGGCACGATCGGCTTCTGCGGCGAGGAGAGCTCGGGCGCGACGTTCCTGCGCCGCGACGGCACGGTCTGGACGACCGACAAGGACGGCATCGTCCCCGACCTGCTCGCCGCGGAGATCACCGCGCGGACCGGCCGGGACCCCGGCGAGCTCTACCGCTCGCTGACCGCGGAGTTCGGCGATCCCGTCTACGCGCGCGTGGATGCGCCGGCGACGCCGGAAGAGAAGGACCGTCTCCGGAGGCTCTCGCCGGAGGCGGTCTCCGAATCGACGCTCGCCGGCGAGCCCATCACGGGCAAGCTGACCCGCGCCCCCGGAAACGGCGCGCCGATCGGCGGGTTGAAGGTCACGGCGGCGAGCGGCTGGTTCGCCGCGCGGCCTTCCGGCACCGAGAACATTTACAAGATCTACGCGGAGAGCTTCCGGGACCGGGCTCATCTCGACGCGATCCTCCGCGAGGCGCAGGGGATCGTGGACACGGCCCTCGGAAAGGTCGCCGCCGGACGAACCGACCAGGAGGTGACACGATGAAAGGCACGCAGAAGCTGCATGCGCTCGGCCAGAGCCTCTGGCTCGACAACATCACGCGCGACCTGCTCGACAGCGGCACCCTGAAGAAGTACGTGGAGGAGCTCTCGGTGACGGGCCTGACGTCCAACCCGACGATCTTCGACCACGCCATCAAGAACAGCGCGGCCTACGACCCCGCAATCCGCGAGAAGCTCGCGAAGGGAAGATCCGGCGAAGGCCTCTTCTTCGAGCTCGCCCTCGAGGACCTCGGCCGCGCCGCCGACGTGCTCCGCCCCGTGTGGGATCGGACCGACGGCGTCGACGGCTGGGTCTCGCTCGAGGTTTCGCCGCTGCTCGCCTACGACCCGAAGAGCACGATCGCCGCCGCGCGCGACCTCTTCCAGCGGGCCGGCCGGCCGAACCTCTTCATCAAGATCCCGGGCACCAAGCAGGGACTGCCGGCGATCGAGGAGGCGATCTTCGCCGGCGTTCCGATCAACGTGACGCTGCTCTTTTCCCGCGAGCACTACGTCGCCGCCGCCGAGGCGTTCCTGCGCGGCATCGAGCGGCGCATCGACGCCGGCATGAAGCCCGACGTGAGCTCGGTCGCATCGGTCTTCATCAGCCGGTGGGACGTCGCGGTGGCCGGAAACGTGCCGGCGGACCTCAAGGACCGGCTCGGCATCGCGATCGCGATGCGGACGTACAAGGCGTACCGCGGCCTCCTGAGCTCGCCGCGCTGGCAGCGCGCCTACAACGCCGGAGCGAGGCCGCAGCGGCTCCTGTGGGCGAGCACGGGCACCAAGGACCCGAAGGCCTCGGACGTCCTGTACGTCAAGGCCCTGGCGGCGCCGTTCACCGTCAACACGATGCCCGAGGCGACGCTGAAGGCTCTCGCCGACCACGGCGACATCGGCGGGACGCTGCCGGCCGACGGCGGCGACTGCGAAGAGACGCTGGCGCGGTTCGAAAAGGCCGGAGTCGGCGTGGACGCCCTCGCCGCCAGGCTCCAGGAGGAGGGCGCGAAATCGTTCGTGGAGTCCTGGAACGAGCTCCTCGGCGTCATCGCCTCCAAGAGCGCCGTCCTCGGGAAGGCGAGCTGACGATGCCGACCCCGATTCCCGCACTGTCCTCCCGCCCGGCGTGGAAGGCGCTCGCCGCCCACCACGCGACGATCCAATCCTCGACGCTCAAGCAGCTCTTCGCCGAGGACCCGAAGCGCGGGGAGCGGTTGACGCTCGAAGCCGCCGGCCTCTTTCTCGACTATTCGAAGAACCGCGTCACGGACGAGACGATGACGCGGCTCGTCGCGCTCGCCGAGGAGTGCGGGGTGCGCGAGCGGCGAGACGCGATGTTCCGGGGCGAGAAGATCAACGTCACCGAGAGCCGGGCGGTGCTCCACGTCGCGCTCCGGGCGCCGAGGGGCGAGAAGATCCTCGTCGACGGGCAGGACGTCGTTCCGGGAGTGCACGCGGTGCTCGACCGGATGGCGGCGTTTTGCGACCGGGTGCGCTCCGGACGGTGGACGGGCCACTCGGGCAAACGGATCCGGAACGTCATCAACATCGGCATCGGCGGCTCCGATCTCGGCCCCGTCATGGCGTTCGAGGCGCTGCGCTTCTACAGCGAGCGCTCGATGACGTTTCGCTTCGTCTCGAACGTGGACGGCACCGACTTCGCCGAGGCGACCCGCGATCTCGACCCGGCGGAGACGCTCTTCATCATCTCCTCGAAGACCTTCACGACCCTCGAGACCATGACCAACGCCCACACGGCGCGCGACTGGGCGCTGAGGGGTCTCGGCTCCGACGCGACGGCGGTCGCGAAGCACTTCGTCGCGGTCTCGACCAACGCCGAGAAGGTCTCGGCGTTCGGCATCGACACGGCGAACATGTTCGGCTTCTGGGACTGGGTCGGCGGCCGCTACTCGATGGATTCGGCGATCGGCCTCTCGACGATGATCGCCGTCGGCCCCGAGAGCTTCCGGGCGATGCTCGCGGGATTCCACGCCATGGACGAGCACTTCCGGACGGCGCCGCTCGAGAGGAACCTGCCGGTCCTCCTCGGCCTGCTCTCCGTCTGGTACAACGATTTCTTCGGCGCGCAGACCGTCGCGGTCCTTCCCTACGACCAGTACCTGAAGCGCTTCCCGGCCTACCTCCAGCAGCTCACCATGGAGTCCAACGGCAAGCACGTCCGACTCGACGGAGCGCCGGTGGACGCGGACACCGGCCCGATCTACTGGGGAGAGCCCGGCACGAACGGCCAGCACTCGTTCTACCAGCTCATCCATCAGGGAACGCGCCTGATCCCGTGCGACTTCATCACGTTCGTCGAGGCCCTGAATCCGCTCGGCCGGCATCATGACATTCTGGTCGCCAACGTCTTCGCCCAGGCCGAGGCCCTGGCCTTCGGCAAGACCGCGGAAGAAGTCAGGGCGGAGGGCACGCCGGACTGGCTCGTGCCCCATCGCGTCTTCGAGGGCAACCGGCCGACCAACGTGATTCTCGCGCAGCGCCTGACGCCCGAGACGCTCGGCGCCCTGGTCGCGCTCTACGAGCACAGCGTCTTCACGCAGGGCGCGATCTGGGCGATCGACTCCTTCGACCAGTGGGGCGTCGAGCTCGGCAAGGTGCTCGCGCAGCGGATCATTCCGGAGCTCGAGGCTCCCTCCGAGCCGGCGCTTTCGCACGACGGGTCGACGAACGCCCTGATCCGCCGCTACCGCGCCCGCAAGCCGAAGGCGTCGTGAAGGTCGAGATCCTCGCCGGCGCTCAGGCGGCGGCGGAGCGAGCGGCGGAAGTCATCGCCGCCGACGCCCGGGAGGCCGTCGCGGCGCGCGGCCGCTTCGTGATGGCCGTCTCCGGCGGCCACACGCCCTGGGTGATGTTGCGCGCTCTCGCCGGGCGGGACGTGCCCTGGAAGGGCGTCCACGTCGTGCAGGTGGACGAGAGGGTCGCGCCGGCGGGGGATCCGGACCGCAATCTGACGCACCTGCGCGAGAGCCTCCTCTCGCACGCGCCGCTCCCGCCCGACCAGATTCACGCGATGCCGGTCGAATCCCCGGATCTCGAGGCCGCGGCCGCCGCCTACGCGAGGACGCTCGAGAGCGTGTCCGGCGCGCCTCCCGTCCTCGACCTCGCGCATCTCGGCCTCGGACCCGACGGCCACACGGCCTCCCTCGTCCCCGGAGATCCGGTCCTCTCGGTGACCGACCGGGACGTCGCGGTGACCGGGGTCTACATGGGAAGGCGGCGGATGACGCTGACCTATCCCGTGCTCGACCGCGCGCGCCGGGTGCTCTGGCTCGTGACCGGAGCCGAGAAGGCGCCCGTGTTTCCCCGGCTGACGCGGGGCGATCCTTCGATCCCGGCCGGAAGAGTCCGGCGCGAGGCGGCCCTCGTCCTCGCGGACCGCGCCGCCGCCGCCGGATCCGGCGCCTGAAGGCTCAGCGGCGCTGCGGCGGCGCCTTCGGCACGTCGCCCGGCGACGAGACCACGGCATTCGCCGGAGCGTACGCGTCGCTGATGCCGGGGGCGCCCTCGTAGATCCAGTTGCTCGGCCCGGTCGGACCCGACCCCGCCGGCGCGGCCTGACCCGGGGGCGGCGGCGCCTGTCCCACGGACTGATACTGCCCGTCCTGCATCGCGAGGTTCCCGATCAGGCGCGCTCCCTTGTCTTCCTGCTTCGCCTTGAACGCGGCCAGGCCCTGGAGGACGACGACCTGCTTGACGTCGGACTGCCGCATGCTGATGAGGGTTCCCTCTTTCCAGGAGTGGAATTGCCACCCGCCGTTTTTCTGAACCGGATGGTCGCGCGAGAGCATGCGTCCGGACGGAAGGAGCTGGATCTCGTAGACGACCTCCTGGTTGAGATCGGAAATGCGCAGCGTGATGTTCCGGACCTTGTCCTTCGAGACCCGCACCTGTTGTTTTTCCGGCAGGGCGTTGAAGACATAGAAGTCGCCGTCGAGAACCGGCTTGCCGACGGCAAACCCCATGCCGGTGGGAATCAGATCGACCTGGTAGATCTCGAGGCCGGGGTGCGGCACTTTCGTCGGATGCGACACGGTCAACGGAGCCGGAGCGGAGCTCTGCGCTCGCAGAACGGATGCGGCCAGGAGGAGGGCGGCGAACACCGAGAAGAGGGAACGCATGGAAACCTCCTTGAGGTGAGGGTTCAGGGTACCAGCCTCGGGCCGCCGGAGGAGCCGATCGAGAGACAAAATCGACGCCGGGGATATAGTTCGGCCTCCCGGAGGGAGGACCATGGCCAGAAAGGCCGTAAAAGCCGCACCGAAACGATCCGCCCCGGCGAAAAGGAGACCGGCGAGCCCGATGGACCGGGTGCCGCCCCTCAAGGCGGGAAAGTACGCCGACGGTCTCCCGCTCCACGAGGTCCGCTACCTCGAGTGCAAGCTCATCCTGCGCCCCAATCACTTCACCTCGCGCGACAGCTTCTGGGACTTCGCGAAGGTCATGAAGCGCGTGGCGTCTCGTCACGACGTCGGATTTTCGACGAAAGATTTCCTCGACGCGCCGCTCCAGATCCGGGAGGTCCTCTTTCTCGACACGCCGGATTTCCGGCTCTACAACAACGCCTTCATCCTGCGGCGCCGGATCCTCTACCGGGACGGATTCCCGATCGGGGACCCCGAGATCGTCTTCAAGTTCCGGCACCCGGAGATGCAGGTCGCCGCCGAGACCGACGTCCGGCCGCAGATCTTCGGCGACTTCCAGATCAAGTTCAAGTGCGAGGCGCTGCCGCTGAAGGACGGTCTCGGCGGCACGCGGCTGCTCTTCTCGCACAACGTCCAGTTTCCCTTCTCGCACGTCAACGAGAGCAATCCGAGCTCTCTCGACACACTGGTCGGCGTCTTTCCCGTGCTCGGACGGCTCAAGATGTCGGCGAAGGACAGGGTCGAGCTCGTCGGGGACACGATCGTCGAGGAGGTCCTCCAGGACATCGGCATCCTCGACTTCGGGGAAGGGCTCTCGGCCAAGTCGAACGTGGCGCTCTGGCGCGCGCGGGGCGATCACCGTCCGCTGATCGGCGAGTTCGCGTTTCAGATCAAGTTCAAGAGGCGCGAGGACCTCCGCGAGGCCGCGATGAAGCGAGCCGAGGCGTTCTTCCTGGATCTCCAGTCCGCGGCCCGGGACTGGATCGCGCTCGGCGCGACGAAGACCGGCGTCGTGTACCGGTTGAAGGGCAACCCGCCTCACGCCCACGAGTGAAGCGGCGCTTCGCGAAGGCCTGACGACCGTGAAGTGGCTCGAGCCGGTGCGCCACGACCTGCTCGGCGTGCGATTCGCGGTCAACGTCTGCATCGCCTCGGCGATCGTCTGGGTCGTGCTGCGGCACATCGCCGACACGAACCCGATCTGGGCGATCGCCTCGATGATCGCCTCGTCCGAGCCGGTCGTCAAGGAGGCCGCGCGCATGTTCCGGAGCCGGCTGATCAACGTGCTCACCGGCGGCGTGATCGGGCTCGCCTTCCTGGCCGTGGGAGGCGCGAACGAGTGGAAGCTGCCGCTGGCGCTCGCCGTGGCCGTGCTCGTCTCCTCTTACGTGATTCACATCCAGACCATGTGGCGCCAGGCGCCGATCACCGCGGCGATCGTCATCGCATCCGGGGTGGAGCACCACTCGAAGGTGACCGGCGTCGAGCACGGCCTCCACAAAGTCGCGGAGGTCATCTTCGGTTGCCTCGTGGGGCTGCTCGTCAGCTGGGCGATGTCCAGGATCTGGCCTCTGAAGGCGGCGAAGGCCGGGTGAGCGGGATTCCGGGCGGCGGGGCGGTCCGTCTCTCGGCCGGGGACCTCGAGGCGGTCTTCCTGCCGGGCCTCGGGATGCTCGGCGCCTCGCTCCGGCACCGCGGGACGGAGATCCTCCGCCGCGTCGAGGACCTCGAGGATGCGGCGGCAAGGGGCTCGACGGCGGGAATTCCGCTGCTCCACCCCTGGGCGAACCGTCTCGACGGACTGCGCTATCGGGCCGCGGGGCGCGACGTCATTCTCGACCCTTCGAGCCCGCTCCTGCACTTCGACGGCCGCGGCCTGCCGATCCACGGAGTGCCCTGGTCGAGGCTGCCCTGGCGCGTGGACGCCGTCGGTCCGTCGAGCGTGACCGCCGTGCTCGATTGGGAAGGCGAGCTGCTCTCCGTCTTCCCGTTCCCCCACCGGCTCGTGATGACCGGCGCCCTCGATCCCGGAGGGTTGACCATCGCCGTGGAGCTCGTCGCGTCCGAAGGCGGTCCCGTGCCGCTGGCCTTCGGGTTTCATCCGTATCTCGCGGTGCCGGGGCTTCCGCGCTCGGCCTGGCGAATCTCGCTGCCCGCGATGACGCGGCTCGGCCTCGACGGCCGCGGCATCCCCGATGGCGAAGACGAGGCGTTCGATGCCGAGGACGGACCCCTCGAAGGGCGCACGTTCGACGACGGTTTCGCGCTCGAGTCGGACCGGGCGGTGCTCGCCCTGTCCGCTCCCGGGCGCCGCGTTTCGGTCGAGTTCCTCGAGGGCTATCGGTATGCGCAGGTCTATGCGCCGCCCGGCAAGGAGTTCGCCGCCCTCGAGCCCATGACGGCGCCGACGAATGCCCTCGTCAGCGGCCGAGGCCTGCGCATCGTCGCCCCGGGCGCGAGTGCGCGCGCCGTCTTCCGGATCCGGTTCGAGGACACCCCGACCGCACCGGGATAGGATTCGGCCTCGATGCCGCTGGCCGAATACGCGCCCCTGATCGCGGTGGTTCTATTTGCCACCTTGCTGGCGGCCCAGGAGATCGGCTTCCGCGCCGGCCGTCGCCGCTCCGGCTCGGACGACGCAGGCCCCGCCGGGCTCGGCGCCGTGGACGGCGCCGTCTTCGGCCTGATGGGCCTTCTCATCGCGTTCACGTTCTCCGGGGCGGCGGCGCGCTTCGACGTCCGCCGGCATCTCATCGTGGAGGAGGCCAACGCGATCGGTACCGCGTATCTCCGGATCGATCTGTTGCCCGCCCCGGCGCAGCCCGCCCTCCGGGACCTCTTCCGGCGGTACGTCGACGAACGGCTCGAAGTGTACGCGGCGCTGCCGGACGTGGCCGCCGCGCGGGCGGCTCTCGCGAGGGCCACGGCCCTGCAGGATCAGATCTGGAACGCGGCGGTGGCGGCGGTGCGGGACGCCCCCGGGGCGATGCTGGCGGTGCTCTCATCCGTCAATGCGATGATCGACCTCACGACGACGCGCACCGTGGCGCTCCAGACACACCCGCCCACGATCATCTACGGACTGCTCGTGTTTCTGGCCCTCGTCTGCGCCGTGCTGGCCGGCTTTGGAATGGCCGGCGGACGGGCGCGGAGCGCGATTCACATCTTCGGGTTCGCGGCGATCCTGTCGCTGACGATCTACGTGATCCTCGACATGGAATTCCCCCGCATCGGCCTGATCCGCGTGGACGCCGCGGACCAGCTCCTGCACGACGTGCGGGCGAGCATGCGCTGACGAAAAGGCCGGGAGCGGGGCCCGGCCTGGCCGACACTACCGGCGGAAGCCGCCGCCGCCTCGGAATCCTCCTCCTCCACCCCAGCCTCCGGAGCGGCCGCCCCAGCCTCCGCCGGCGTCTCCGCCCCCAAAGCCGCCCCAGGAATGGTTTCCGAAGCTGCTGCTCGAGAAGTTGCCCCAGCGCTGGTCGCCCTGCGAGCGGGCGTTGCTCCAGTTGTCCATGTTGTGCGACTCGTCCGCCGACGCGCCCGACCAGGTGCTTCCGTTGCCGCCGAGGTTCTTCTGCCAGCCGTTTCCAGTGTTCGTGTAGATGTTGCCGTCGTGATCGGCGTAGTAGTTTCCGTTCACGTTCGCCACGCCGTTGTTGGCGCCGTGAATCGCGCCGCCGCTGTACGTGTTGCCGCCGGCCGTCGTCACCGTGCCGTGGCTTCCGGTGACGGAGTTGCCCGTGTAGGCGTTGCCGACCGTGGCGCGGCCTCCCGCCGCCGAGGCGCCGTCGGGGTTCGCCACGGCGCCCCGCGCGCCGGACGCGTAGTTGCCGGTGTAGGCGTTGTAGGCCTGCCCGCGCTGGCCGACGCCGGCCGTGCCGGTCTTCGAGTTGTAGAACGACCCTTCCTGGCCGTGCCAGGCGTTGCCCGTCCAGGCGTTGTACCCGCCGCCCGAGCGCGTCACCGCCGAGGTCGAGCCCCACTGGCTGTACACGTTGCCGGAGGACCAGCGCGCGTAGCCCGGTCCCCAGACCGCGCCGCCGCCGTAGCCCCACGCCGCGGCTCCATAGTGCCCGTAGTAGCCGCCCCATGCCGCGCCCCAGCCCCACCCGTAGTAGCCCCAACCGTAGCCGCACATCGCGGCGCCCATCGCGAATCCGCAGCCGATGCCGAAGGCGAACGCCCAGCCCGTGTACGGCGTGTACGCCATGTTGACGCCGTAGCCGTAGGTGATCGGCGGTCCGTACCAGACCGTGCCGATCCAGGGATCGTAGACGTAGCCGGTGCCGTACACGACCGTGCCGCCATAGATGATCGCGCCGGTGTAGCCGGGCGTGTAGCCGACGTACACGACGCTCGGCGTCGATCCGTAGATCTGGACGTAGGTCAGGTAGTAGAGCGGCGAGGCGGGCGGAATCGTGTAGATCGCCGGAGCGACATATGCGGCGACGGACCAGGGGCCCGTGATGGCGGTGGACGTGAACCAGATCCCGCCCTGGCAGGCCCAGTACGACTGCGGCCCGGTCATGATGATCGGCGTCGAGGAGTTCACGACGTACTGGAGCGTCGTGTCGGGGATCGGCTTCATCTGCGGCGCCCCGTCGAACGTGATCGGTTTGGCCTGGGCCGTGCGCTGCACGGTGGCGTTCTGGGGAATCGAGGCGGCGATGACGGCCTCCTGGGCCTGCGAAGTGCCCGGCACCGAGGCCTTGACGTTCTCCATCGGGCTGTCGTCCGGAATCTTCGCGAAGTCGGGCGGAAGGCTCGCGGAGGCGACGAACTGCCACGGACCCGCCGTATCGGGCGCGCTGAACCAGCGGCCCGCGATGAGGACGTACGTGTTCTGGTTGTCGATGTCCTTGAAGACGCGGCCGGTGGTGTTGGTGACGTAGAGCAGCTGAGTGCCCGGGATCGCTACGTAGTTGGGCTGCCCGTCGACGACGATGAGCTCCGAGGGCCCCGTCTTCACATAGACGACCGGCGTCGGCTTCGTCTTCAGCGACGGCTTGGGAGCCTTCGGGTCGGACGCGGAGCCGCCCGCCATCGGGTCGCCGGTCTTCGCCGTGAGGATCTCCTTGAGGGCCTTGTCGAGGTTGCTCTTGCGGCCGAGGTGCGGATCGGAGACCTTCCACGGCCCGTCGAGCGAGGCCGCCTCCATCCAGCCGTCGAAGAGGTGGAGGTAGAGCTCGCCGGAGTCCGCCTTGAGGATGATCGAGCTCGTGTTGATCACGCGCTGGAGATCCGTTCCGGACTGGGGACGAAACGCGGGCTGGCCGTCCACGCGGACGAGCACGGCGGGCACCTGGGAAACGAGGATCTGAGGCGGCGCGTCGTTGAGCGGCCGGGACTCGCCGTCCGACTTGGCCGAGATGATGCCGAGCTGCGCCTCGAGCCGGTCGAGCGAGATCGCCTTCGACCGTTTGGGCTCCTTCTCCTGCAGCGCCTGAATCCAGGCCGCGGCCTGACCGGGCGCGGAGGGAAAGCTCGTCTTGGTGATCGTCATGTCGTCGAGATAGACGAGGCGGTTGACCTTGTCGACGTCGGTTCGCGCCTGGAACCAGATGACGCCGAAGGTCGGATCCTTGGCGCCCTTCGCCTCTGCCGAGACGACGGCGTGGGCCTCGAGCTGCCCGTTCTTCCAGCTGTCGAGCTGTGGCTGGTAGATCAGAAACGTGGTGTTGCCGCTGACGATGCGCCGCGGCCACGGGTCGGCGGGCGGGGCGGGAGACGTCGCAGATGGCGCCGCGGCGGACGGCGTGGCCTGCTGGGCCAGGAGAGGAGACGCCGTCAGGCACCCCGCCACGATGGCGGCGACGGCTGACCGGGCGAGCTGTCGCAACATGTGGACCTCCGGAAGGAGCCGAATCATACATCCGAGCCGTCCTCGTCGGAACATCCAATCGTTCAAATCGCTCAAAGCTTCCATGATGCGGCCGCGACGAGCGGTGGTGCAAAAAATAGAAAAGATATGGACGCTTCGTCGCTGACAACGTAATAGACTCTGGAAAGAAAACAGAGGTCTTCTATGAGAGCGGAACGCGGCGGCCTCGTGACGGCACTGGCGGCGGGAGCGCTTCTCATCCTGCCGATGTCGAACTCGCCCGTCACCCGGATCGTGTCCAGGGACGTCGCAACCCAGCCTGTCGATCCGAAGGCGATCTTCGTGCCCCAGCAGAAGGAATTCTGGCTCACCTCGGATGAGTTCGATTACATCCGCCCCGGCTTTCAGATCACCGTCAACAGCGTCACGGTCAACTCCAATCTCCAGCCCGTCGTCGACGTGTCCTACACCGACGGGCTCGGCGTGCCGCTCGACCGCGCCGGGGTGCTCACGCCCGGCCCCATCTCGATGAGCTTCATCCTCGCATGGTGGGATCCGAGCGGGCGCAACTACACGTCATACACCACGCGCCCGCAAACGAGCCCGATCACCGGAGCGACGGCGGTCCAGGCCTCCGCCGACTCGGGCGGAACCTTTAACGACCTCGACATCGGCCATTCCATCTATACATTCAAGACGAAGCTTCCGGCGGGCTACGACGCGACCGCGACGACGACTCTCGGGATCTACGCGACGCGCGACACGACCGCGGTCCTCGGGAAGCCTTACTACGCCAACGTCGAGCACGACTTCGTCCCGAGCGGCTCGTCGGTGACGCAGACGTGGGACATCATCTCCAACGCCGCGTGCAACACGTGCCACAATCCGCTCTCGGCGCACGGCGGATCGCGTCAGGACGTCAAGCTCTGCGTCCTCTGCCACTCGCCGCAGACGACCGACCCCGACACCGGCAATACCTTGAACTTCAAGGTCATGGTCCACAAGATCCACATGGGTTCGAGCCTGCCGAGTGTCGAGGCCGGCACGCCCTACCAGATCATCGGCTTCAACAACTCCCGCAACGACTTCTCGACCGTCGTCTTCCCCCAGGACATCCGCAACTGCGCGACCTGCCACGCCGGGCCGACGCCGCCGACGCAGTCGGCCAACTGGTATGCGTATCCCGGGGTCGCCGCGTGCCAGTCCTGCCACGACGACGTCAACTTCGCGACCGGCGCGAACCACCCGGGCGGAATCCAGACCGACGACAGCCAGTGCGCCACCTGCCACCTCCCGCAGGGCAGCCGGGAATGGGACGCGTCGGTCATGGGCGCGCACACTGTGCCCTTCAAGTCCACGCAGCTGAAGGGCATCAACGCGACGATCGTGTCGGTGACGAACACCGTGCCGGGTCAGAACCCGACGATCTCCTTCACGCTCGCCCAGAACGACGGCACGCCGATCAGCCCGGCGGGCTTCGGCAGCAACCTCAACGTCCTTATGGGCGGCCCGACGACCGACTACGCGATCAACCCGTTCCGCGAAAAGGCGAGCGGCGCATCCTTCGATGGAACGACGGCGACCTACACGTTCACCAATGCGATCCCCGCCAACGCCACGGGCACATGGGCCTTTTCCCTCGAGGCGCGCCGGACCATCGCGCTCGACCCGGCTCCGAATGACACGCCGACGGTCAACGAATCGACGTTCAACCCGGTGTTCTACGCCGCGGTCACGGATGCTCAGGCGGCGCCGCGCCGTCAGGTCGTCGAGCTGGCCAATTGCAACACGTGCCATGACGCGCTCATGCTGCACGGGAGCTTCCGCCGAAACACGGAGATGTGCGTCATGTGCCACAACCCGAACGCCGACGATTCGTCCCAGCGCCCGTCCGACCAGCTCCCGCCCGAGTCGATCGACTTCAAGCGCATGATCCACAAGATCCACCGGGGCAAGAACCTGACCCACGACTACACGATCTACGGCTTCGGTGGCAGTACGAACACATTCAACGACGTCCGCTTCCCGGGCGACCTGCGCGACTGCCAGAAGTGCCACACGACCGACGCGAGCGGCGTCGGGACGGAGCAAGTCAGTGAGATGCCGCCTGCAGGGCTCCTGCCCACGATCACGGCGCGCGACTGGTATAAGCCGATGCAGCACTACGCGACTGCCTGCCTCGCCTGCCACGACACGCAGCCGGCTGCGGCGCACGCCTTCACGATGACGGCGCCGTTCGGCGAGGCTTGCGCCACGTGCCACGGCACCGACGGAGCGTTCTCGGTCGACCAGGTTCACGCGCACTGAGCCGATGAGTCAGCGGGACGGACGCCCTTTCCTCCGGGCGGTGTCCGCCTCCGCATTGGCTTTAGGTGCGGGAGCCGTCCTTCTCGTCGCCCAGACGGCGACGCCCGCTCCGACACCGGCTCCCGCGCCGACGAAGGCCGCGGCGCCGGCCGCCGGCGCCAGCCCCGCCGCCCCGTCCGATGCTCCGAAGTGCGCCGACTGCCACACGGACCTCGTTGCGGCGTTCGCGTCAAATCCCCACGCGCGCTCGCCCCACGGTCAGCCGAAGGGCGACATCAACGATTTCTGCTCGACCTGCCACGGCGACGGGACCAAGCACATGGAGTCGGGTGGAGACGCGAGCCTGATCCAGAAGCCGATGGGCTTGTCCGGATCCGAGGACTGCATCGCCTGCCACCAGAACGCGCACGGACCTTACGACTCCTTCGACACGGGCGTCCACTCGAACACGGCGGCGGTCAACTGCCTGACCTGCCACTCGGTCCACAAGGCGATCCCGAAGAGCCCGTTCCTGCTGGCGGAGGCACCCGGGAAGCTTTGCGCGACCTGCCACACCAACGAGGCCGCCTCCTTCGAGAACAAGCCCTACGCCCACCGCCTGAACCGCGGCGGGATGACCTGCCTCGACTGCCACTCGCCGCACGCCACGCGCGGCCAGACCGTCAAGATGACGGTCCAGGGAGAGCTGCCCTGCCTGAGCTGCCACGCCGAGAAGCGCGGACCGTTCGTGTTCCAGCACGTCTCCGGCTCGGGCGGCGACTGTCTCTCGTGCCACCAGCCTCACGGCTCGAACAACCCGAACATGCTGCTGTGGGCCCGCGTCGATCAGCTCTGCCTCTCCTGCCATTCGCAGATCCCTCCGCCCAGGACCTACGGCTCGCAGCCGCCGGCCTTCCACGACCTGACGCTTCCGCGCTACCGCAATTGCACGACGTGCCACGTGGCCGTCCACGGGTCCAACGTGTCGCCTCAGCTTCTGAAGTAGGAACCGCATGACGAGCGCGCGCCGACTCCGCCCCGCCGCCTGGATCGCCGCGGTCCTCCTCGCGGGCGCCGAGTGGGCCGGGGCGCAGGCGATTCCGGTCGACGTCGTGCTCGGCTACCGCTTCGTCGACGTCGGCGGCAACGACCAGGAATACCGGACACAGATCAACGACCGCCCCGGCGTGCTGCTCCGGTCGCTCGACTACGCGGCCCCGGGCTCGCTCGGCTTCCTGGACACCCTGCAGATCTCCGGCACGGACATCGGCGCCGGCCCGGCGGGCCAGTTCCGGATGCTCGCCGGCCAGACGGACGTCTTCCGCCTGAACTTCAGCTGGCGCGAAACCGACCTCTACAGCGCGCTGCCCGCTTTCGCGAACCCGTTCATCGACCAGGGCATCATCCCGGGACAGCAGACTTGGAATCGCACCCGGAACATCTACGACGTGAACCTGGAGCTCCTCCCGGGCAAGATCGTCAGCCCGATCCTCGGCTACACCCGAAACGTCTACGACGGGCCGGGCACGACGACGTACCACGTCGGCCAGAACGAGTTCCAGCAGGACGATTTCGTCGAATCGGTCGATCAGCTCTGGCGCGTCGGGCTCGGCTTCAACTGGAACGACATCCATGCCGGATTCACGCAGGGCTGGCGCCAGTACCACTGGCAGGACGTCGCCACGCTCACGCCGGGGGCGGGCAACGGCAACAACACGGCGCCGGTCCTCGGCCAGCCGATCACCGCGCAAACGCTCACCAATACCGAGTACGACAAGGTCAACACTCCCGTGACCAACGCCTGGCTGACGGCGAACCTCTTCGGACGCCTGAAGCTCATCGGTACGTTCGTCAAGGCCGACGCTAGCGACGAGACGAACTACGTCGAGGCCGACATGGGCCAGTTCCTGTCGTTCGAGATCGCGCGTTTCTTCTCCGGCCTCGCCGAGACGGTCGACTCCAAGGCCCGGACCGACTACTGGAGGGCCTCGGGCCAGGCCGAGATCTCGGTCGCTTCCAACGTCCAGGTGGTGGGCGGCTGGGTCGAGAACAGCCGGAAGCTCGACGGGACGGCGCTCATCGAGGACCTCTACCTGGACACCGTCACGTACGCCGGTCAGAGCACGGGTGACCTCGTGCAGAAGATCAACGCCCACACCGAGATCGACGAGATGGATCGCGTCTACAACGCCGGCGTCAACGCGCGCATGATCGGTCCCTTCTCCGTCAACGCCGGTTGGTCGCAGACGCAGGAGGACGTGACAGCCACCCCGGACGCTTCCGAGATCGTCGTTCCGGGAGGACAGGGCGGAAGGTACCAGCGCCGCGTCAACACCTACGGCGGCGGCGCGACGTTTTCGCAATGCGGCCTCACGCTGACGGCGAACTATCACCACGACGAGGCCGACGCCCCGATCTTCCGCACCGACTACATCAGTCGCGACCGATACGACTTCCGGGGTCTCTGGAATTTCAGGAACTTCCTGAAGATCGGCGCGGTCTTCCGGGAGACTCAGGCCGACGACGACGTCGTCACGATCGGGTACAACACGACGATCCGCGAGGTTCAGGGCAATTTCGAGGTCACGCTGCTCAAGGACGTGCTGACCCTTCGAGGCGCGGGCGGCGAGTTCCTGACGGACCGGGACATCCTGATCCGTCAGCCCCAGGACTTCTCGATCGTCCCGACACAACAGCGGGAGCTCGGCCACAACTGGGAAGGCGGCGTCCATTTCCTGTGGCAGAGCCTGTCCCTCGACGCCGCTTACCTCTGGATGAACAACAACGGCTCGATTCCCTTCACGGTCGACCGGGTCCGCGTGCTGGCCGAATACTTCTTCACCAAGAACGTCGGGCTTGATTTCGAGTGGATGCGCGATAAGTACGACGAGCGCGTCGCCTTCGACCAGGCCGGCCCTCTCGCCGACTTCAACGGCAACCGGTACTTCGTCGGGGTTCACTGGCGACCTTGAGCGATTTGCAGAAGCCTCGCTTCCGTCCTAGACTCTTCCCCAGGAGGAACTCCCCCATGAGCTCTCGCGGCACTCGCATCGGCGGCATCTCGGCTCTCCTCGTCGCGCTCGCCTGGATCGCACTGTCCGGGACGTCGTCGGCCGACCTGGCCATCCAGAAGCAGGCGAAGGCGGCCGGAGTCGACGCGAAGAATTGCCAGTTCTGCCACGTCGCCAGCCTTCCCAAAAAGGAGTCCCACGAGCTGAACGACCGCGGCAAGTGGCTCGTCGCCGAAAAGGATAAGCGCGGCGCGAAGGCCGTCGACGGCGCGTGGGTGAAGGACTACCCGGGCGACAAGAAGTAGAAGTGAAGCTCCGGCTGGCGGCCGCCGCGCTCCTGCTCGCGGGCGCGGCGCCGCTCCTGGCGAACCCAGAGGACTTCGGCGTACCGCAGCCGCGCGGCTGGGTCGGAACGACGAGCGAGTGGCTGCGCGGCGGCGGCCTCGTGATGGCCGTGCTCAACCTCGTGCTTCTCTTCTGGATCTGGCGCTCCGCCCGTAAGCGGGGCGTCACGGCCGCCTCGAAGGCGATGCTCTTCGGCGCGATCCTGGTGATCCCGGTGGTGGTGGTGTTCCTCGCGACGGCGCACGGCATGGAGGAATCCATGAGCGTGCAAGCCTGCGGCGCCTGCCACGTCATGGAGAGCCACGTCGCGGACCTGAAGAACCCGAAAAGCGACTCGCTCGCGGCAATCCACTACAAGAACCGCTACATCCAGGCCGACCAGTGCTACACCTGCCACAGCGATTACGGCATGTTCGGCACCGTCAGCGCCAAGCTCCAGGGAATGGGGCACGTCTACCACAACATCACGGGCACCTACGAGAAGCCCATCAAGATCCGCAAGCCGTACCCCAACGTGCGCTGCCTCGGCTGCCACTTCGGAGCGCAGAATTTCCTCGCCAAACACGACAAGGACGAGATCCCCAACCTGGTGTCGGGCAAGGACTCGTGTCTCGACTGTCACGGGCCCGCTCACCACGCGGAAGAGACGGCTCCGGCGAAACAGGCGTCGAAATGAGCTCGAACCCGGGCGACGTCAACCCCCGGGGATTCCAGCGCCTCCGCTGGGCCGTGGCCCTGACCAGCTTTGCCGTGCTCCTCTCGGCAGCGCTTCTCATCAAGGAGACGGCCTATCTCTTCGCGGCGTTCATGTTTCTCGGACCGGCGCTCCTGCTCGTGGCCATGGTTTTGCTGGTCTGGACGATCCTCGACGAGCTTCGTTCCAAGCGCGTCCTGTAGCGCCGCCGCCCTCCGGGGTGCCGCGCCGACCGCATTGGTGCAAATTCATCTCTCTCCCCCGGCTCGGTGGCGATAGTCTCCTCTCAGATTTCATGGAAGCCGTCACAACCGGTCACACCCGCCGCCGCTGGGTGACGTTCCTGCTCGGCACGAGCCTCGGCGCGACCCTCGTCTCCTTCCTCTATCCGATCCTCCGATACCTTGTCCCGCCCGTGACGTCCGAGCCCTCGCTCTCCGAGGTCGAGCTCGACGTGAAGGCTTCCGAAATCACGCCCAACTCCGGCCGGATCGTCCCATTCGCCGGCAAGCCCGTCGTCCTCTTCCGGACTGCGGCCGGAGAGCTTCGCGCCTTGTCGGCCACGTGCACGCATCTCGCGTGCACCGTCCAGTACCGGGGCGACCGCGGCGACATCTGGTGCGCCTGCCACAATGGCGTCTACGACACCAACGGAACCAACATCTCGGGTCCGCCGCCGCGGCCGCTGACCCGGCTCGAGGTGGCCGAGCGGGGAGGGAAGGTTGTCCTCCGCCGCGCCTGATCGCCGCCCCCTCTCCGCGCTCGACTGGGTCAAGGACCGCATCGGGTGGGAGGGCATCGCCCACCTCGCCGAGAAGAAGGACGTCCCCATCCACCGGTACACGATCTTCTACTACCTCGGCGGAATGGCGCTCTTTCTCTTCCTCGTCCAGGTGGCGACGGGAATCCTGCTCCTCCTGTACTACCGGCCGAGCGCCTCGGAGGCCTTCGAGAGCGTCCAGTACATCATGGCGGAGGTCCCGTTCGGATGGCTGATCCGGTCGATCCACTCGTGGGGCGCCAACATCTTCGTGGGAGTCGTGGTGCTCCACATGATCTCGGTCTTCTTCCTCAAGGCGTACCGCGGGCCGCGCGAGATGACGTGGATCACGGGCGTGCTCCTGCTCTTCATTGCGCTCGGCTTCGGCTTCTCGGGCTACCTGCTGCCCTGGAACACGCTCGCGTTCTTCGCGACGAAGGTCGGGACTGACGTGCCGGCACAGCTGCCGGTCATCGGTCCGCTGCTCTCGCGGATCCTGCGCGGTGGGTCCGACGTCACGGGCGCCACCCTCTCGCGCTTCTACGGCATCCACGTCGCCATCCTCCCGGCGATCACGACGGCCCTCCTCGGCGCGCACCTCGTGCTCGTGCAGCAGAAGGGCATGAGCGTGCCGTTGTCGATCGAGGCGAAGAAGCCGCGCTCCATGAAGTTCGTGCCGGACTTCCTCCTGCGCGACTCGGTGGGCTGGCTCGTGGCCGTCGGCCTCCTCGCGGCGCTCGCGGCGTTCTACCCTTGGGAGCTCGGCGTGAAGGCCGATCCCTTCTCGCCGGCCCCGGCCGGAATCCGGCCGGAGTGGTTCTTCCTCTCGATGTTCCAGGCGCTCAAGTACCTCCCGGCCGAGATCGCGGGCGTGCCGGGCGAGATGATCGGGGTGATCTTCTTCGGGATCGTCGGCGCGGTCCTCGTGCTCGTGCCGTTGCTCGATCGGGGCTCCGCGCGCGGAGGCCCCTCGCCATGGTGGAACCGGCTCGCCGTCCTCGCCCTGATCGGCGCGCTCATCCTGACGCTGCTCGCGCTCCAGCCCCCGCCGGGAACCGGAGCCGCGCCATGAGGCGCCTGCTCCTCGGGCTCGCGGCGTGGGCCTCGGCCGTTGCGCTGACGGCGATGCCCGAGAAGGCTCCCACGCCGGCGACGGCGGCGGCCCCCGCACCGACGATCGGCTGCGTGACCTGTCATCTCGCTCTCGACGACGCGCGGGTCAGCCCTCCGGCCAGGGCCTTCGCCGACGACATTCACGCGAAGTCCGGCTTCACGTGCGCCACCTGCCACGGCGGCGATCCGAACACCGAGGACATGGACGCCGCGCACGACGCGAAGAAGGGCTTCCGCGGGAAGCCCAAAACCGCGGACGTACCGGCGCTCTGCGGCAACTGCCATGCCGACGCCGCGCTGATCAAGAAATACAACCCCTCGCAGCGCGTGGACCAGCTCTCCGAGTACAAGACGAGCGGCCACGGCAAGGCCCTCGCGAGGGGCGACACGACGGTCGCGACGTGCATCAGCTGCCACGGAGCGCACGGCATCCTGTCCGTCAAGGATTCGCGCGCCCCCGTGTTCCCCACGCACGTCGCCCAGACTTGCAACCGCTGCCACGGCGACGCGAAGCTGATGGCCGAGCACAAGCTGCCCTCCGACGCCTACGCGAAGTACACGCGGAGCGTGCACTACGAGGCGCTCACCAAGAAGGGCGACCTGTCGTCGCCGACCTGCAACTCGTGCCACGGCAACCACGGCGCGGCTCCGCCCCAGGTCGAGTCGGTCGCCAACGTCTGCGGTACCTGCCACACCATCTTCGCCGACCAGTTCAAGCAGAGCCCGCACGCCAAGGGATTCGCCGACCTGGGCTTGCCGGGCTGCGTCACGTGCCACGAGAACCACGAGATCGTTCACCCGGTGGACGCCTTTCTCTCGACGGGCAACGAGGGCAAGTGCGGCTCGTGTCACGAGCCCGGGACCGAGGGCGCGAAGGCCGCCGCCGAGATGTACAAGGACATTACGGCCCTCAAGGCGGCGACTCAGCAAGCCAAGGCGGACCTCGAGCGCGAGGCCGAGGCGGGCATGTTCGTCGCGAAGGCCCAGTTCGAGCTCTCCAAGGCCGACGAGGCGCTGACGAAGGCACGGGCCGACGTTCACATGTTCCGCGCCACCAACGTGCAGCGGACCGTCGCGGGCGGCCTGAAGATCGCCGAGACCGCGAAGACCGAGGCCGCGCGCCTCTCGAAGGAACGCGGTTTCCGCCGCAAAGGCCTCCTTTTGTCGCTCGCCCTGATCTCGCTTTCGATCGGCGCTCTGCTCGCGAAAATCCGCGACCTCGACCGCCACCGGGGCGCCTGACGTCGCACCGCGTCTCGCTCACCACGATGCTGCTGCTGCCGGCCGTCAACACAATGATCGACACCACGGCGAGCCGGACGTTGCCCTGCAGACCCACGCCCCGACGCTCGTGTTCCGCATGCTGCGATTTCGCGATAGCCTGCGCGCTGCTCGCCGGCTAAGGCATGCCCGGGGCCCGTTCTCGCAGACTCCTCCACAGCGTCGGTTTTTGCCGCGATCCTGACGGTAACGGTGTAGGTGATCCTGGACTACGAGTCCCGCGCGTCAGGATCATTCGCGTCGACGGCGCGGATCAGGTGCTCGCCGACGTCCGGGCCGCCATGCGGTGACGGCTGCCGGCTGGCAGAGGCGTTAGGTCCGTCGGTAAGATCGGAAGGAGTCATGCGCTTGAAAATTGCAACACTCGCCCGAGCAGTGGTCGGATCGGTCTTGCTCACGGCGGGGACCGCCGCCCATCCCGTGACCCAACCGACGCCGCCCCGCCCAAAAACGCCCGGGAATACCATGCCTCCCGACCCGGATGTCCGGTCCCCTTCCGGGCGACTTCGACTCCATGCGGAAGCGCCGGCTCGTCCGCATCCTGACCGTCGACAACGACATCGCGGCGGCCCTGCGCGAATGGCGGGGCGACGTGGCGGCCGCCAGCCTGACCGTGACTCCCGAGCGACTGCAGAAAGCGGACCTCTCGACGCCCGCGCTGACGAACGTGTCGGAGATCATCGTGGGCGGCGCCTCGTCGGCGCCGATAGCGGGAGTGGACGACCTTTCGGGAAAGTCCGTCTTCGTTCGCAGGGGATCGATCTACAACGAGAGCGTCGACGCCTTGAACGCGGACCTCGCGAAGCGGGCAAGCCGCCGGTCAGGCTCCGCTCGGCGGTCTAGTTCGGAAACAGGTAGGCCGTCACGGCGAAGATCGCGTACGCGGCGAGAAGCTGGATTCCCGAGTACCACGCGGAGCGGCCGCCCGACACCACGAACGAGACCGTCAGGGTCGTGAGCAGAACCATCACCACCTGGCCCGCCCCGAAGTTAAGGTCCATGGGCGCCGGAGCCACGAAGTAGCTCAGGATCAGGAGGACCGGCGCGACGAAGAGGGCGATCTGCGCGGAGCTGCCCATCGCGACCCCGACGGCCAGGTCGACGCGGTTCTTCCGGGCCGCCGAGAAGGCGGTCGTCATCTCGGCCGCCGCGCCCACCAGCGACACGACGATGAAGCCGACGAAGGCCTTCGACATCCCGAAGGCGACGGCCGCCTGCTGGACCGATCCCACGAAGATCTCGCTGACGACGGCGATGCAGAGGGTCGCGATCGCGAGCGCGACGAGCGCGGCGGGAAGCGGCCAGGGCTTCTCGTCGTGCTCCTCGCTCCCGACGCTCGCGAAGACGTCGCGGTGAGTCTTGAGAGTGAAGATCAAGGCGAGCGCGTAGGAGACGAGGAGGATGCAGGCGAGGCCGAGAGACAGCGGCCGCATGTAGGCGCCGACGTGGACCTCGTCCACGCGGGCGACGGCGGACGGAACGACGAGGGCGATCGTGGCCAGCAGGAGCATCCCGGCCTGCGTGCGCGCGTTGGCGGGGTTGAATTCCTGCTTATGGTGCCTGAGGCCCCCGAGCAGGAACGCGCCGCCCAGCATGAAGAGGCTGTTGGTCACGACCGCCCCGACGATGGAGGCCTTCACGAGATCGAACATCCCGGCGCGCAGCGCCGCGACGGCGATGACGAGCTCGGTCAGGTTGCCGAGGGTGGCGTTCAGGAGACCGCCGATGGCGTCGCCGGTCTTCGCGGCCACGCTCTCGGTGGCGTGGCTCAGGAGGCCGGCGAGCGGAATGATGGCGGCGACCGAGAGCAGAAAGAGCGCCGTGTGGGATTCGGGCCGCGCCTTCTCCGCGACGATGACGACGGGTACGAAAAGGAGCAGCCAGTTGAGCGGGTTCCTGCGGAGATCCGCGAGGATCCCGCTCACCGGCCGGCTCCGGTCGGGACCCGGATCACTTCGCGGGCGCCCTCTCGACCTTGATCGCGTAGGCCTCGACGTAGGTGACGTCGACCGTGTCCCCCACCGCGACGCCCTGCAGCTTCGCGGGGTCCTTCACCTTCATGGTGTACGAGTTTCCTTCGGGTCCGACGAAGGTCACCGAGGGAACCTTGGGGTCGATCGCCGTGATCTTCACCGTCACGGTGGTCCGGTGCGAGATGACGCCGGCCGGCATCGAGCCGGGCCGGGCTCCCGCCATCGTGGTGCTCGACGACGTTCCCGTCGTGCCGCCCTTCTTGACCTCGTAGACGAGTCCCTCCCGGTACGTCGCCTTGACCAGGTCGCCGGGCTTGACCTGTGGAAGATTCTTCACCTTCTCGCCGGCGATGAAGCTGAAGGTCCGGCCTTCCTTGTCCTTGAGCGTCACCTCGCGCGTCTTCTGGTCGACGCTCACCACGGTCGCCGTGGCCGTCACGTCCGGCGCCATCGCCTCTTTTCTATGCACGTTCTCCGAGCTCTGGGCCGCGGCGGTGGCCGACAGGCCGAGTACGCTGGCGGCGCAGGCGGCGGTAATCCAGGATCCGATTCTCTTCATGGCTCTCCTCCTTGCCCTCTGGGGGCTGTCGAAAATTGAAACGTCCGGGACGATGACGTCTTGTCGTGAGTATCCTGTGCCCGAAGTCCTGCGTTGCGTGGTCCTCGCAGGGGCGGCCCTTGCGGCCGCCCGCGGGCGGGGACGAGCCCCGCTCCTGTGAGCGTTCGGCGTGTCGCGACCATCGTCACGGACGACTAGGGGTGCGCCTCGGTCTTCGCCGCCGCATCCGAAGAGGCCGAATCGGCGACCGGTGTCCAGGTCTTGTCGGGATCGTAGCGTTCCATCTTCTGAAACACCTCGAGCGTCTTCGGCCCGAGGTCCTTCTGGTAGACGATTCCGTCATGGCTGACGATGAAGGTCATGACCCCGGAGACCCGGTAATCGGCCGGCGCCGCCGCGAGCGCGAAGCCGCCGATCATCACTCCTTCGACGACGAAGTCGATCTTGCCGAGCGGCGCATGCGGGCCCTGGCCCTTCAGGACCTTGAAGTAGTAGCCGTGGTAGGGCTCGGCCTTCTTCGAGTAGCCCTCGGCGATCGCCTCGGCGAGCGTGTCGGCCAGCGGCCCTCCCGGAGTTCCGTCGGCGTTGCGCCATGACAGGCCGTCCTGCTTTCCGGGGGTGCTGATGACCTTCTGGGCGTACTGATTCACTCGCGAGCCGTCGTGTCTCTCGACGGCGTACTCATGCTGTGCATCGACGAAGTCGTGGCAGAACTCGATCGCATCGAGCTCGTTTCTGCCGACGCGGCGGTAGAGGACTTCCCGCTTGCCCGCCTTCGAGTCGAAGGACCAGCGGCCGTTCTTTCGGACGATCGGGACCGGCGTCGGCCAGTCCTCGTCTCCCACCGTGAGGATCGCGCGGCTCGGGTTCTTCGCGTCCACGTCGATTTCCATCTTCTCGCGGGCCTTCTCGGCGAAGGCCTCGAGCTGATTCTTGTCCTGAACCGTATCGCTGGTGACGACGAGGCCCTTGCCGTCCGGTCCGAGGATCTTCTCGAGCGCCGGCACGTCGTAGGTGGCCGCCGCGGCGATGAGCGCGTCGGCCGCGGCCTTCGGGGTGTCGAAGGTCTGCGGGCTCGCCGGGGCCGGAGCCGCGGCTTTCGATTGCTCCCGGGCCGGGACGGCGGCGGCCGGCGCGAGCAGGAGGACAAAGACGATTCCGAACACGAGTCTGCTCTTCATGGTGCTCACCTCCGCCTCCCGCCGCCGCCCCCGCGTGAACCTCCGCCGCCCCGGGAGCCCATGCTCGACGAACCTCGCGAGCTGCTCTGTCGGGCGCTGCTGCCGCTGTAGCCGCCGGAGCCGCCGCCGAACGCGCTTCCGCCGCTGCCCCCGCGGGAACCGCTGCTGCTCCGGGAGCTGGCGCTCGCGCCGGCGTTGCTGCTTCGAGAGCCGGCGCCCGCTCCCGCTCCACCGCCGCGGGCATTCGTGCCGGCTCCGGCTCCGCCGCTGCGGCTACCGCCGGCGCCGGCAGAACGGTTGCTCGCCGTCGCCGCTGTGCCGCGGCTGCCGCTGCCCTGGCCGCCGCGGCTGGAGCCGCCGTACTTGCTCGCCGTCGCCTTGTTCGAGTACGGAGCGCCGCCGCGATGCTGGGAGTTGTGCTGCCAGTTGCCGTTCCCGTTTCGATTGACGTTCGTGTTCCTGTTGAAGTTGTTGTTGTTGTTGATCGTGATGTTGTTCCCGCCCCACCCGCAGCCGCAGCACGAGCCGCCCCAGATGGCCGCGCCCATCGCCATCCCGACGCCGAAGGAGACCAGCGCGGCGCCCGGGACATACGGCGGGTAGTAGACCGGGGGATAGGGATAGATCGGCGGAGGATAGACGACCGTCGGATTGTACGAAGGGACGTAGATGACCTCGGGGTTCGTGGGCTGGACGACGATGACCGTCTTCTCCTCGACGACCTTGGTCTCGACCTTCTGCTGCTCGTTGGACTTCAGGGCGCCCTTGTCCTCCGCCTTCTTCCGCATCCGCTGGACGGCGTCCATGACGTCGTTCTCCTGGTCGAGAAACGCGTCGCCGAGCTGCGTCGTCCACTGGATGTCGTCCGCGAGCCGCTTCACGACGTCGGGGACGGCCGCCATCGACTGGATGGCCGGATCCCAGGGCTGCTTGGCGACGGCGTCCGCGAGCGCCTTGTCCTTCAGGTCCTTGTTCTTCACGAGCCACTGCTGGAGCTGGATGAGCTCGAGCGGGTAGGTCGACGCGACGAGCGTCTGGGCCAGGAGCGGATCGGGATAGAGGGCGATCGGAGCGACCAGGGAATCGAGCTGATCGGGAGGCAGCTTCTCCGCGGCCGGTTCCGCCGCCGCGGCCTGGGAGGCGTCCTGCGCGACCAGCGCGCCTTCGCCGAACACGAGGAGCGCGGAGCAGGCGAGCGCCAGGACCTTGCGGGAGATCGGCGCGGAACGTCCGGATCGAAACGGAATGAGCGTCATGAGCTCCTCCTCCCGGTTACGCTGGCCGGCGAGTGTGTCGGGGCGCCAGCGGAGGCCGGCCATCGTATCAACACTCGATGGGCGACATCTACAGGCACGACTGCAGACCGCCGCCGTTCTTAGAAGCTCACGGAAAGCGACGTCACGACCGTCGGCGTTTCCCACCCCGGATTGAAGACGAAGACGCTCAGCGTCAGGCTCTTCCAGGCGTAGCCGGCGAAGAAGCCGCGCTGCACGTCGAGACCGGTGTGGTACGTGCGCGTGCGCTGCGAGACGAGACCGACGGTGAGCCCCTCGAGCGGCGAGTAGCCGAGCTGCGCCCAGTTGTAGAAAAAATCGTCGGCCGAGTCGTCGGTGTCGAAGACGTATTCGCCCTCGCTATAGAGCTCGAACCGGCCGTAGGAGAGGGTGAGCTCGTAACCCGGCGCGACGCCGCGCGTGTCCCCGACGACGCCGCCGGCCATGAGCGTCGCATCGAGGCGGAGCTCCTCGCCGGTCCCGACGTTCCAGCCGACCCACGCGGAGCCGGACTTCAGGCCCTCGTAGTTGTAGCGGGCTTCCAGGTGCAGGGCGCCGTGGTTGGCGACGACGGTGGGCTGGGCGTAGTGCAGGTCCTCGGGGGGGAAGTAGCCGTAGAGGCTGGCGGTGCATTCCCAGGCCGCCGTCTTCTCACCGGCGGCGACGGCGGGCTCCTGGGCCTGCGCCGCCCGGCCATTCAAAAAGACGAGCGCCGCGATTGCGAGGCGGCCGCGCATCCTCATCCTCCGAGGGCGATCGTGAGGCCGACCAGCGCGACTCCGATCGCCACCATCGCGAGGCCGGTCTTCCAGGGTTTGAAGCCCGAGTACCGGGCGAGCGCGTAGCCGCCCGCGAACAGCAGGACGATCGCGATCGCGTTCGAGACGCGCAGCGCCCGCATCGCGTCGCGCATGACGAGAAAGGGAATGACCACGGGAAACGTGGACAGGAAGACGAGGAGGAACACGCCGAGCGCGCCGCGCAGGTCGTCCCGGTGGAGCGGCACGCGGGAGGCGGGGTCCGGGATCGTGGCGAGCCGCTCTCGGAGCCTCTCGAAGTCCTCCGGCTCGAGCGTCGCGGCCATGACCGGGGGCAGCGCCTCGGCGATCAGGGCGCGCGCCTCGGCCGGGTCCGTGGTGCGATGCAGCCGGCGGAGCGCGACGGCGCCATGGCCGCGATAGCCGAGGATGTTCATCAGGTAGAAGATCGCGTCGATGATTCCCCACGCGAGGTTGCAGCCGAGCGCGCCGATGAGCATGGTGCGCACTTCGTTGCGCCCGCTCTCGGCGGCGGAGAGCGAGCCCGTGAACGTGAGCACCATGATCAGGCCGAAGAGGATCTCGGAGAACCTCTCGGTCGGATCCAGGATCCGCTCCCGCGGCGGGGAAACGCCGCGTCGGCGGTCGGGCCGAGGGGGCTGAGGGCCAGCCGCCGAAGATGAGTCGCTAATCTTCTTCGTCTTCCGTGACGGCCCAGCCCTTGTCCGGGTTGAAGCGCTTGATGCCCGCCGCGACCTTCGCCGTGTCCGGCCCGAGGTCCTTCTGGTAGACGACGCCGTCGTTGTTGACCTGGAAGGTCTGCACGCCCGTCACGCCGTAGTGCGCCGGCCACGCGATTGCCGCGAAGCCGCCGATCATCATTCCCTTGACGACGTAGTCGCGGGCGCCGAGGCGGGCGGCGGGCCCCTGAGCCGTCAGCGTGCGGAAGTAGTAGCCGTTGACCGGGTCGGATTTCTTCGTGTATCCCGCGGCGAGCAGCTTGGCGATTTCGTCTCCGATGGGACCGGCCGGGTTGCCGTTCGCGTCGTACCACGACAGGCCATCCTGCTTGCCGGGCGTGCTGATCCACTTCTGCGCGTACTGGAGCATCGGCGACCCGTCGTGGGGCTCCCGCGCATAGTCCCCTTGGGCCTCGACGTACCCGCGAAGGAGCGAAATCGCGTTCAACTCGTTGCCGCCGATCCGGCGCGCGAGGATTTCCCGTTTGCCATTCTGCACGTTGAACCGCCATTGCCCGCCCTTCGCGACCAGCGGTACCGGCATCGGCCAGTCGCCGTCTCCGACGATCAGGACGGCGCGCTGCGGGTCGTCGACGTCGAACGACACGGTCATCTTCTGGCGTGCCTTCTCGGCGAACGTGGCGATGTCGTTCTTGTCCCGGACCGGGTCGCCCGAGGAGACGAGGTCCTTGCCCTCGGGGCCGAAGATCCGCAGGAGAGCCGGGACGTCGCCGGCCTCGGCCGCCTTGACGAGGGCATCCGCCGCCTGCTGCGGCGTGTCGAAGGCGAGCGGGCCCGCCGCTTTCGCCGTGCCGGCGGAGGAGAGCGCGAAAGCCGCCAGCGGCGAGGTCAGGATCGCCAGCGCGGCGGCGAGGGTCGAACGAGAGAGATCGTGCGTCTTCATGTCCGGCTCCTTGCCTACCGCCGCCGCCCGCCGCCGCCGCGGGACATCCCGCCGCGCGACATGCCGCTCATGCTCGAGGACCCGCGCGAGCTCGACGAGCGCGCGTGGTTCCCGTTATAGGAGCCCCCGAACGCGCTGCTCGAACGCCCGCTCGAGCTCGGCGAGGAGAATTGACGGCTGCCGACGTTGTTCCCGCCGTAGCTGTTTCCGCCCCCGGAGCGGCTGCGGTCGAAGTTGCCGGCGCTCGTTCCGCCGCCGCCGGAGCGGCTGCGGTCGAAGCTCTGGGCCTGGCGCGCCTGGTTCTGCCGTCCCGACGCGTCGCCCCGCGTGCCCCCGCCGTACTTCTGCGCGGTGGCCCGGTCCTTATAAGGGGCCCCCCCGCGCTGCTGGGGGTTGTGCTGCCAGTTGTTGTTGTTGCCGCGGTTGACGTTGTTCTGCCGGTCGTAGTGGCTGACGTAGTTGTTGTTGCGGTTGATCGTGATGTTGTTGTTCCCGCCCCAGCCGCAGCCCCATCCCCAGCCCCCGGAGATCCCGATGCCGACGGCGATGCCGACGCCGAAGCCGAGCCAGGCGCCGCCGTAGTACGGCGGGTAGTAGAGCGGCGGGTAGGGATAGTAGGGCGCGCCCCAGATGACCGTCGGGCTGTAGCTCGGGACGTAGACGACCTCGGTGCTGGACGGCTGGATCTCGATCACGGTCTTCGACTCGACGGTCTTCGTCTCGACCTTCTGCTGCTCGGTCGACTCGAGCTTGCCGCTGTCCTTCGCCTTCGCGCGGAGCCGCTGGACGGCGCCCATCACCTCGGCCTGCTGCGCGAGGAAGGCGTCGCCGAGGTCCGCGGTCCACTGGATGTTCTCGGAGAGCTTCTTTAGGGCGTCGGGAATCGAGACCATGGCCTGGATGCTCGGGTCCCACGGCTGCTGTTCCGCGGCCT
Organism: uncultured Acidobacteriota bacterium; assembly: GCA_963736455.1. Classification (GTDB taxonomy): domain Bacteria; phylum Acidobacteriota; class Thermoanaerobaculia; order UBA5066; family Gp7-AA6; genus DAHUXD01. Next base: position 1,209,600 of record CAVTON010000001.1, on the reverse strand, counting down.
TGGTCAGCTCCTCGCCCTTGAGGTTCTTGTTCTTGTCCAGCCACTGCTGGGCGGCGACGACGTCGATCGGATACGTGGACGCCACTAACATCTGCGCAAGCAGGGGATCGGGGTACAGCGCGATGGGAGCGACCAGCGAGTCGAGCTGGTCGTTCGAGAGCCTGACGCTCTCCTCCTGGGGCGCAGCCGCCGTCTGGGCCGGCGTCCGGGTCGCGTCCTGTCGAGTCAGCGCCGATCCGCAGGGCGCGGCCAGCAGGCCCGCCAGCGTCGCGGCGAGTGCGGCGCCGCGCGCCCCCGCCAGTTCGATACGAAGGCTGTGGAGAATGGGCACGTTCCGCCTCCTGAGACGAAAGACATCCTGCCCGGCCGGCCGAAACGATATCGCACTCGAGGTTGGAGTCCGGAAGGCAACGTGCGCGTTTGACTGTAGTCTAGGCGGACGCTCCAGGAAGGAGAGACGAGTCGTCATGAAAACGGACAAGCTCATCGACCGGGCTCGCAAGCTGTCCCGCCGCTACCGGGTCAAGGACGGGAAGGGCTTCCGGCTCGCCGACGTCGACCCGGGAGACATCGCCTGGCTCAAGGCCGAGAACAAGCCCGAATCCAAGGAAGTGCTCCGGGATGGCGTCGGGGTCCTCGCCGAGCTTCAGGACATGCTCTATGCCCAGGACCGCTGGGGGGTGCTGCTGATCTTCCAGGCGATGGACGCCGCCGGCAAGGACGGCGCGATCAAGCACGTCATGTCGGGCGTCAATCCCCAGGGATGTCAGGTCTCCTCGTTCAAGGCCCCGTCGGCCGAGGACCTGGATCACGATTTCCTCTGGCGCTGCGCGAAGGGCCTCCCCGAGCGCGGCCGGATCGGCATCTTCAACCGCTCCTACTACGAGGAGGTCCTGGTCGTTCGCGTGCACGAGAAGCTGCTCGGGAAACAGAAGATGCCGCGGGAGCTCGTGACGAAAGACATCTGGGACGAGCGGTTTCGCGACATCCGCTCCTGGGAGCGGTATCTCGGCGGCAACGGGATCGTCGTGTGCAAGTTCTTTCTGCACGTCTCGCGCGGCGAGCAGAAGCGCCGATTCCTCGAGCGCATCGAGAACCCCGCGAAGAACTGGAAGTTCTCGGCGACGGACGCGCGGGAGCGGGGATACTGGAAGGACTACATGCGCGCCTACGAGGACATGATCCGGAACACGGCCACCAAACGCGCGCCCTGGTACGTGATCCCGGCCGACAACAAGTGGTTCACCCGGATCGCCGTCGCCGCCGCCGTCATCGACACGCTCTCGTCGCTGGGGCTGCAGTATCCGGAGGTCGGCAAGGAAAAGCTCGCCGAGCTCGCGCAGGTCCGCAAGGCGCTCCTGGCGGAGAAGTAGGAGCCGCCGCGTGGCCGACGGGCCCCGGGCCGGGACGGTCCGGCTCGACGTCGTCGCGGGCCTGACGGCGGCCGCCGTCGTCATTCCCAAGGCGATGGCCTACGCGACGATTGCCGGGCTGCCCGTCGAGATCGGGCTGTATACGGCGTTCGTTCCGATGCTCGTCTACGCTGCGCTCGGAACTTCGCGCGTCCTCAGCGTCAGCACCACGACGACGCTCGCCATCCTGACCGGGGCCAATCTCGCCGCCGTCGCCGGGTCCGGCGACCCCGCCGCGCTCCTGAAGGCGCTGACGACCCTGACCCTGATCGTGGGCGTCATTCTCGTCGTGGCCTCGCTCTTCCGGCTCGGCTTCGTCGCCGACTTCATCTCGGAGCCGGTCCTCGTCGGCTTCAAGGCCGGCATCGGGATCGTCATCGTCCTCGACCAGGTGCCGAAGCTGCTCGGCTTTCACATTCCGCGCGGATCCTTCTTCCAGAACCTCGCCGCGACGGTCCGACGCCTGCCCGAGATGTCCGGGCCGACGCTCGCTCTCGCCGCGGCCATGATCGCCATCCTCGTCGGCCTCGAGCGCTTCGCGCCGAGACTGCCGGCCCCGCTCGTCGCGGTCGCCGCCGGCATCGGGGGCGCCGCGCTCCTCGGCCTGAAGGCCCGCGGCGTCGAGCTCGTCGGCCACATTCCGAAGGGCCTGCCCTCGATCGGGCTCCCCGACGTCTCTCTGGCCGGGGGCCTCTGGGCGGGAGCCGTGGGCATCGCCCTCATGAGCTTCACGGAGACGATCGCATCCGGGCGGGCGTTTTCGCGAAGCTCCGAGCCTCCCCCTCGCGCCAACCGGGAGCTTCTCGCCACGGGCCTCGGAAACGCCGCGGGCGCGCTCTTCGGCGCGATGCCCTCCGGCGGCGGCACCTCGCAGACCGCCGTGAACCGGCATGCCGGCGCGCGCAGCCAGCTCGCCGGCGTGGTGACGGCCCTCGTCACGCTCGCGACCATGCTGTTTCTCGCCCCCCTGATCGGGCAGATGCCCCAGGCGACGCTGGCCGCGGTCGTCGTCGTCTACTCCTTCGGCCTGATCAAGCCCGGCGAATTCCGGTCGATCCTGCGGATCCGGCGGACGGAGTTCGTGTGGGCGGTGGCGGCGCTCTCGGGCGTCATCGCCCTCGGGACGCTGAAGGGGATTGTCGTCGCGATCATTCTTTCGCTCGCGGCCCTCGCGCACCAGATGGCGAACCCTCCCGTCCATCTTCTCGGCCGCAAGCCCGGCACCAACGTCTACCGGCCCCGCTCCCGGGAACATCCGGAGGACGAGACGTTTCCGGGGCTTCTCCTCGTTCGCCCCGAGGGCCGGATCTTCTTCGCCAACGCCGAGCGCATCGGCCAGAAGATCCGTGCGCTCGCGGCCGAGGCAGCGCCGAGGGTCGTGGCGATCGACATGAGCGCCGTCTTCGACCTCGAGTACACCGCGCTGAAGATGCTGACCGAGGGCGAGAAGCGGCAGCGCGAGCAGGGCATCGACCTCTGGCTCGTCGGGCTGACGCCCGCGGTCCTCTCCATGGTGCAGCGCGCGCCGCTCGGCGAGACTCTCGGGCGCGAGCGCATGCTCTTCAACCTCGAGGCCGCCGTCGAGCGCTATCGGGCCCGCTCCTCGTAATCGATCGTCGCGCGATCGACTCCCCGGACCCGTCGGGGTGTATGCTGCTTTTCGTCGACTCCGACCGTCCTAATCGAACGGGAGCAACTCATGGCGAAGGGCACTCGCATCGAGGGCGGCTCGCCGGATTCGCCGGGCGAGCGACTTCCCGCGGAGTCGGCCTCGATCGACCGCCGGAGCCTCCTGCGGATGACCGTGCTCGGCGGGACCGGGCTCGCGCTCGACGGCCTTCTCGACGTGCCCGCGATGCGGGCCGCCACGCAGAACGTGAGGCTCTCGAGCATCAGCGAGTTCACCACCTCCTGCAACTTCTGCTCCTGCGGCTGCGGGATGATCGCGGCGGTCCGCGACGGCAAGCTCGTCACGATGGAAGGGGACTACGACCACATCGTGAATCGCGGCTCGCTGTGCGTCAAAGGGATCTCGATGTTCGCGACGCACGCGTCGCCGAAACGCCTCACGACGCCCCGTTACCGGGCGCCGGGAAGCGATCGTTGGGAGGACATCTCCTGGCAGGACGCCGTGAACCGGGTCGCGCAGAAGATCCGGAAGACGCGCGACGAGACCTGGATCTCGACGGAAAAGGTCGGCGACCAGGAGGTGCCGGTCAACCGGACTGACGCGATCGCGTTCCTGGGCGGCGCGCAGAACACGAACGAGGAGTGTTACCTCTTCCAGAAGGCGGCCCGGCTGCTCGGCCTCGCGTACGTCGAGCACCAGGCCCGACTTTGACATAGCCCCACGGTCCCCGGTCTGGGGGCCTCGTTCGGGCGGGGGGCGATGACCAACCACTGGATCGACCTGCAGAACTGCAGGACGATCCTGGTGGAAGGCAGCAACGTCGCGGAAAACCATCCGATGGCCTTCAAGTGGATCCGGAAGGCACAGGAAAACGGGGCGAAGATCATTCACGTCGATCCGCGATACACGCGGACCTCCGCCGCGGCCGACGTCTACGCGCGCATCCGCCCCGGCACGGACGCCGCGCTGCAGAACACGATGATCCACCACATCCTGGTGAACAGGCTGTACGACGAGGACTACGTCGTCACCCACACGAACGCGCTTTATCTCTCCGACGAGGCGTTCGGCTTCCGGGACGGCGTCTTCAGCGGGTTCGACGAGGAGCACCACAAGTACGACACGAAGAGCTGGGGATACCAGCTCGACGGGAAGGGAAAGCCGCGCGTCGCGAAGAGCCTGGACGACCCGCATTGCGTGTTCTCTCGCCTGAAGACCCACGTCTCGCGCTATACGCTCGAGACAGGGGAGCAGATCACCGGCATCCCCGCGGCGCAGATCCGGCAGATCGCCGAGATGATGGCGAAGAACCGGCCAGGGTCCATCCTCTACGCGCTCGGGATGACCCAGCACACGACGGGAGTCCAGGGCATCCGGTCGTTCACGATCCTGCAGCTGCTCCTCGGCAACATCGGGAAGCCCGGCGGCGGCGTCAACGCCCTTCGCGGCGAGCCGAACGTGCAGGGCGCCTGCGACATGGCGGTGCTCTACAACTACTACCCGGGCTACCTCAATTCTCCGTCGAACCTCGAACCGACCATCCGCGACTACGTGCGCAAGAACGGGATCGCCGACAGCCGGTACCTCGTCAACCAGCTCAAGGCTTTTTTCGGCGACGCGGCGACCGCCGAGAACGACTACGCCTACGTGTGGCTTCCCAAGCGGGACGCCGCCAAGGACTACGGAACGCTGCCGATGTTCGAGGACGCCCTCGCCGGGAAGCTGAAAGTCCTGTGGATCGTCGGCCAGAATCCCGCGGTCACCGTGCCCAACCTCAACCTGACGTTCGACGCGATGGCGAAGCTCGAGACGCTCGTGGTCCAGGAGATCTGGGAGACGGAGACCGCGGCGTTCTGGAAACGTCCGGGCGTGGATCCGAAGACGATCGCGACCGAGGTCATTCTCCTGCCCGCCGCGTTCTTCATGGAGAAGAACGGGACCATCTCGAACTCGGGCGGCATGGTGCAGTGGCGGCACGCGGCGGTGAAGCCCCCCGGGCAGGCCAAGCCGGACGGCGAGATCGTGGACGTCATCTTCCGGCGCGTCCGCGACCTGGTCCACGACTCGAAGGAGCCGAGGGACGAGATCGTCAACAGGGCCTTCTGGACCTACACGACGGCCGAGGACGTCCTGCGCGAGATCAACGGCTACGCGCTCCGCGACAATCCGGAAACCGGCTTGAAGAAGGGTGACCTCGTCCGCAGGGTCGGTGATCTGCGAGCCGACGGTTCGACGTCCTCCGGAGCCTGGATCTACGCGGGCGTCTTCGGCAACGGAGAGAACCTTTCGAAGCGCCGCGATTCGAAGACCGATCCGGGCGGGCTGGGGCTCTATCCGGGCTTCGGGTGGACCTGGCCGAACAACATGCGCATCCTCTACAACCGGGCCTCCTGCGACCGGAACGGCAAGCCCTATCCGGGCTCGAAGCCCATCGTCTGGTGGGACGAGCAGGCCGGGCGCTGGACCGGATACGACGTGCCCGACGTTCCCGTCGTGACCGACGGTCCGAGCACGCCCAACGGGCAGCGGGCGTTTCACCTGGGCGCGGAAGGCGTGGCACGGCTCTTCGCCGCCGTCTACTCGGATCCGGACGAGAAGAATCCGGGGTATCCGCGCGACGTGGCGTACGTGCCGAAGGACGGACCGCTGCCCGAGATGTACGAGCCCGTCGAGAGCCCCGTGGAGAACCTGCTGCACCCGAAGGTCAAGAGCAACCCGATGCTGAAGTACCCGCGTGTCGCGTCGCACCAACCGATCGGCACCGCCGACAAGTTCCCCTACGTGCTGATGACGTCGACGGTCGCCGAGCACTGGTGCGCCGGATCGACGACGCGCAACATCCCGTGGCTGAACGAGCTCGTCCCGGAGCCGGTTCTCGAGATGCCCGTCGCTCTGGGCCGGAAGCTCGGGGTCAAGTCGGGGGACTGGGTCCGCGTGTCGTCGGCCCGCGGGGAGCTCACGGTGAAGGCGCTCGTGACGCCCCGCATGAAGTCCCTGCCGATCGCCGGCACCGAGGTCACGATCGTCTGGATGCCCTACAACTGGGGCTTCCAGGGTCTCTCGACCGGCCCCAGCGTCAATCACCTCACGATCGACGCCTCGGATCCGGGAGCGGGAACCCAGGAGACCAAGGCCTGCCTCGTCAACGTGGAGAAGACGGCCGCGCCCCGCGCGGAGAGGGGGATGCGGTCATGACGACGCCGAGCGCCTCGGCGGCTTCTAAGCCCGTTCCGATCCGGACCACCCTGATCGACATCACCAACTGCATCGGGTGCCGGGCCTGCCAGGTGGCCTGCAAACAATGGAACGAGAACGAGGGCGAAGAGACCGAGCTGCTGCCCACGCTGGGCTTCCAGAACCCGGCGACGTTGAGCTCGAAAACGTACACGCTCATCTCCTTCCACGAGATGGAAAACCCGCAGAGTCCGGGCGGTCTGGACAGCGCCTTCGTGATGCGGCGCTGCTTTCACTGTCTCGAGCCGGGCTGCGTCTCGGCCTGCCCCACGACCGCGCTGTACCGCCAGCCCGACGGGCCGGTGTCCTACGACGTCGACAAGTGCATCGGCTGCCGATACTGCATGCTGGCGTGCCCCTGGGACGTGCCGACGGCGGAGTGGGACAAGCTCGCCCCGAAGATCGACAAGTGCACCCACTGCGCGGACCGCACCGATCAGCCGGTTCCGATCGCGTTCAACGGGAAGCCGCTGTCCGAGGACGAGGGCAAGAGCTTCGTCGAGCGCATCGCCACGCCGGCGTGCGTCAAGGCGTGCCCGGCGGACGCCCTGCGCTACGGGAGCCGCGACGAAATGCTCGCGCTCGCTCATCAGCGCATGGGAGACCGCCCGGACAAATACGTCGACCACATTTACGGCGAGAAGGAGCTCGGCGGAACGAGCGTGCTCTACCTCTCCTCGGTGCCCTTCGAGAAGCTCGGGTTCCCGACGTTCGGAGAGAAGCCGTTTCCGCGATTCACCGCGGCGGCGCTCGGGGCCGTGCCTCCCGCGGTGATGGCGGTCGGCGCCCTCCTCGGCGCCGCGTACGCGTACTTCCGCAAGCGGGTGCAGGCGGTGGCGGATGGATCGGGCCGCGTGGACACCTCCGACCCGCACGCCGGCGGCGGCCATCACGTCGCCTTTGAGCGGCTGGACGAGAGGCTGCTGACCCCGTTCAACTGGGCCCTGCTGATCCTGGTCGCCTTCTGCGGCCTCTCGATGATCGCCCGGTTCGCGCGCGGCCTCGGCGGCAGCACGCACCTCTCCGACACGTACCCGTGGGGCCTCTGGATCGTCTTCGACCTCATCTGGATCGCGGTGGCCGCGGGGGCGTTCGCCATGGCCGGCACCATCTATGTCTTCCAGCGAAAAGACCTGTACGGGCTGGGCCGGAAAGCCGTGCTCATGGGTCTCCTGAGCTATTCCTTCGTCACCGTCACCCTCGTCGCGGACCTCGGGCTTCCCTGGCACTTCTACCAGCTCGGCCTCCAGTCGCCCGATCACTCCGCGATGTTCGAGGTCTCGTGGTGCGTCGGCCTCTACGTCACGATTCTGGCCATGGAGTTTCTCCCGGTCGTCCTGGAGCGGTTCCACCTCGACCGCCTGCTGACGCTCTGGCAGAGGTGGTCCGGCGCCTACGTGGCCTTCGCGGTCACCCTGTTCGTCTTCATGATGTCCCGCAATCTGGTCTACGCGGCGGTGACGGCTCTCATTTTCGGGACGCTCGCCTGGCTGTTCCGGGCGCGGGACAAGGGCTTCGAGCCGATCCTGCTCGCGATCGCGGCCGTCACGCTGTCCACGATGCACCAGAGCTCGCTCGGCTCGCTGTACCTGCTCATGCCAAACATGCTGTCGTCGCAGTGGTGGTCGCCCGTGATGCCCATCTCGTTCTTCCTGTCTTCGATCGTCGCCGGGTCGGCTCTCGTCATCCTGATCGACATGTGGATCGCAAAGGGTTGGCGGCGGCGGCTCGACATGGCGGTACTGGCCTCGGTCGGGAAGATCACGTTCTGGTCGCTGGTCGTCTACCTCGCCTTCCGCCTCGGCGACATGGCGCTCCGCGGCCGGCTCGCCGGCGCCTTCTCGGGCCGGATGGGCGTGGCCTTCGCCGCGGAGATCGTCGTCGGGGGCCTCGTTCCTCTCGCGCTTCTCGCCCGCCGGTCGCTGCGTTCCCGGCCCGACACGCTCTCCTGGGCGGCGCTCCTGGCGGTTCTCGGAGTGGTCTACAACCGGATGAACGTCGTCCTTTTCGCGATGACGTTCCGCGGCCGCATGCCCTGGGTCCGCCCGCAGTCCTATGCGCCGTCGGTGTTCGAGTGGGGAATCTCGGTCGGCCTGATCGCCGCGACGATCTTCCTGTTCGGCCTCGGAGCCCGGCTCTTCCCGGTCCTTCCGCGGCAGGAGGCGAGCGCAGACCATTGAGCCGGGTCAACGCGGACGGCTGGCTGGACGCGCATTTCTACCTTCAGCCGGTGGCGCGCTTTTGCGCGCAGGTCGACCGCGCGGCGGCGAGCGTGGAGTCCGGCACTTCGAACGTTCCCGATTGGGACGACTACGCCTCCGATTTCCGGGAGGGCGTGCCGCTGCTGCAGAGCTCCCACGCGTCGCCGGAGCTGGAGCCCGCGGGGAGATGGATCGTCTCCCTCGTCGAGACGCTGACGTCTCAAACCCTCGAAGGCGCCCTGGCGAAGGAAGCCGCCGCCCTGGCCTTGGACCTGCGGCGCCGGGCCGATGCAGCGAAGAGTGTGGTGGGCTGGCTGCTCGGGGACGATTCGTTCGCGCCCGCGTCCCCGGGCCTCCTCCGGCTTCTCGGGTGGACCGTCATGGCGCGCTATCTCCTGCCGGTGGGGGAAGCGTTCGACCGCTGGAGGGACGAAGAGGCCTGGCTTCGCCACTATTGCCCGCTGTGCGGATCCGCGCCCGCGATGGCGCAGCTGGTCGGATCGGATCCCGGACGCCGCCGGCTCCTGGCGTGCGGCCGCTGCGGGACTCGCTGGCAATACAAGCGAACCGGCTGCCCCTTCTGTCAGGCCGACTCCCAGCGGCTGTCCGCCCTGGCCGTCGAGGGAGAGGCCGGGCTCCGGATCGATTACTGCGAGTCCTGCGGCGGCTACCTCAAGACGTACGACGGCCAGGGAGACGAGGATCTGCTGCTGTCGGACTGGGCCTCGCTCCATCTCGACCTCATCGCCCGCGACCGGGGCCTGAAGAGGCTCGCGGCGTCGCTCTACGAATTTCCGCCGGCGGACCGATAGCGCGAGAGACCCGCCGCCCTCGTGCCGGGTCAGTTCAGGCGGATCGAGAGCGCGACGCTCAGGATCTCCTTCGCCGCGAACGGTGCCGAGCTCCAGGCGATCGTCGGTCCCTGCACGAGGATGTCGATGATTCCGGCGTTGAAGGCGACGCCGATGCGCGAGCCGGCCTGGAAGTAGTACTGGCTTCCCTCCGCGCCGTGGACGCCCGGAGAGCCGTCGAACTCATCGCTCCCGCGGATCTTCGGTCCGCCCTCCACGCGCACCGGCGTCAGCGCCAGCCCGAGCACGCGGACGGGATACCAGCGCAGGTCCAGCGCGAAGGCTCCGGTCAGGTAGGCCGAATCACCCACGGTCCGGCGGGCGCCGATCGAGAGCGACCCTCCGGGCGCCCAGGCGAACTTGCCGCCCCAGCGGTCACGGTCCCAGAGGACCATCGCGCCGATCGACCCATCCCCGTACTGACGCCCCGAGACGGTGTCCGCCGGCGGCTCGACGGTCGTGACTCCGGTTCCCACGTACCACGACGCCGTCCGGCCCTCGAGCCGTCCGTAGGGCGCCTCCGGGGGCGACCACGTCTCGTCCTCCCGCTCGACTTTTTCGGTGTGATGCTCGATCAGGGAGCTGCCGGCGAACCTGGGCGAGGTCAGGGCCCAGCTCGCGCCGATTCCGAGCGACAGCTCGGCGGCGGGCCTTCGCCAGTCGATTTCCAGCGGACCGTGAAGCGTGAGGGCGAAACGGCTGTCGATGACGTAGTCGATGCGGAAGAAGTTCGACGTGACTTCCGATCCGGTGCGGTCGCCTCCAAAGGCGACGCGCCAGGCCGCGGGAGTGAACCCCACCGCGAGGCGCCTTCCGATCGGGAGAGCGAGATCGACCTCGAGGCCGAGCAGTGCGGCGCCCACCCCCAGGTCGTAGTGGCGGTAGCCGACCTCGCCGGACAGGGCGTAGACGAAGGGGTTCAAGTCCCAGCTGTACCGAAAGAGCGTTCCCTTGGCCGTGACGTCGAGGAATTTTCGCGTGATGTTGTAGGTCGTGTCGAGGCCGAGGAAAGCGTACGAGCCGGGAGAGAGGTCGGTGGGCTGGTGCTCCCGGCACTCGTCGCCCTGGCAGGGATAGGCGGCCCGGAACCAGCGGTCCTTGTAGGCGCGCCAGGCCTCGGACTGCTCCGGCGCGGGCTCGGGGGCGCCGCCGGCCGCCGCGGATGCGGCCTTGTGGGCGACGCGGAGGTCGCGCACCACGATGAGCAGCTCCACGATCGCCTGTCTCGCATGATCGCCCGTCTCCGACAGGCACTCATAGGGCACGCTGTACGGGAAGCCGGTGAGGTCCTTGCAGCGGCGGCCGTCGGCCGTCACGCGCTCCTCGACGACGTAGGCCTTGTCGCGGTGGTCGTCCCACTTGTGGAACGCGGAGTCGGGGATGCGCGCGATCTTCTCGTTCGACAGCCCCGGCAGGCGCGTCAGGGGTTTCCAGATGCGGAGCTCCTCGATCGCTTCGGTCCCCGGAACGCGCTGGGTGTGCGACCCGGAGAACGAGTCGCCGACGGCGTGCATCAGCTCGTACAGACCGTAGCCGCCCTTGCGCACTCCCGGCCCTCCGTCGAGCACGACCTGACGCATGAGGTTGTCGAGAAAATCGCGGCACCGGACGAGGGCCGAGGTCGCGAGGCCGCGCGGAATCGTGGTTCCCTCGATGTCGGCGGATTCGGCGTCCTCGAGCCTCGCCATGAAGTGAAAGCACTGGCCGGCGTCGCTGAACTGACGCCGGAAGGCCGCGTCGGGCTGGTCGGTCAGGGGCCGCGGCCAATCGAGGAGAGGATTCTTCGCCGCCGCGTCGGCGCAGAAGCCGGGAGGATGCCCATCCCAGCCGAAGCACAGCGGCGGCGCGAGGTCCCCGTCGTTGAAGAGGTCCCTCAGGACGTCCTGTTGCGGCGGCCGGCCGTCATGGCCTTCGATGAGGGTGCGGTAGGCCAGGGCCTCGATGACGACGTGCCCCTTACTGTCGAAGGCCAGGGCGCGCCGGGGCAGGGCCGCCAGCGCGACGGCCAGGGCCGCCCGGAGAGCGCGGCGGCGGTTCAAGCGTCCGCCGGGGCCTCGACCCACTCCTGCACCAGGTTGTAGGCCACGGCCAGCAGCGTCGGTCCGATGAACAGTCCGAGAAAACCGAACGCGAGGATGCCGCCGACGACGCCGAGGAAAACGAGGGCGAGCGGGGATTCGATGCCCTTGCCGATCAGAAGCGGCCGAACCACGTTGTCGGAGCCGCCGACGATCACGAGCCCCCAGAGCCCGAGGAAGATCGCGTGCCCCGTCGAGCCGCTCGATCCCAGCCAGAGGGCGGCCGGCAGCCAGAGCAGCGCCGGTCCCGCCGGCACCACGGAAAGGAAGAAGGTGGCCATTCCGAGGAGGAGCACGTTTGGAATGCCCGCGATCCAGAACCCGATCATCGCCAGGACGGCCTGCACCGCGCAGGTCCCGAGCAGCCCGCGAAAGACGCTGCGGATCGTGGAGCGCACGACGGCGATCTGCCTCCTCCCGGCCTCGCCGCCGAGCCGTCCGACGATGCGATCGACGACCCTCGCCGCCTCGCCGCCGTGCACGTAGAGAAGCCCGGCGATCAGCACGGCGAGAGCAAATTCCAGGATGCCGGCGCTCAAACCGGCGGCCGCCGCGACGAGGAAGTCCCTGACGGGCCCGACGAGCGGCCGCAATTCGCCGCGCAGCTTTTCGGGATCCGTGGCGACGGACTGCCACCAGGCGTTCGCGGATTTGCCGACCAGAGGCAGGGTGGCGAGCCAGCTCGGCGGCTCCCGCAGTCCGCCGGAGAGCATCCCGTTGACCCGCTCGACGAGCACGGGCGTCTCGCCGGCGAGGCGGACGGCGAACGCCGTGATGGGCACGAACAGGACGGCCGCGATCGTCAGGGAAGCCAGGACCGCGGCGAGCCGGCGCCTCCCTCCGGCCAGCCGCCGGAGGCGTTCGTAGAGTCCGCGCGTCGAGATCGAGAGGATGCCGCCCCAGAGAAATGCGGTCACGAATGGCCGGACGACCAGGTAGCAGCCGAGGACCAGCAGGACGAGCGCGGCGACGACGGCGTATCGCTCGTAATCGCGAGTCCGGTCGGTGTCCGCACTCGCCATCGTCGACTCAGCGCATCGCCGGACGGTTCAAGCGAGATCCTCCGGACGCATCGCCGCTACGGGTGGCCGCTGGCGTCCGCCGGCGCCGCCGTTGCCGCCGGGGACAGCCAGGTCGGATTCTCGTCGTCCGGCTGGAGGTTCCAGCCGCCGCCGAGTGCCTTGTAGATGTCGACGTAGTCGATCATGAGGTCGAGCCGCGAACGGGCGAGCGCGATCTCCGCGGGGAAGAGCTGCTGCATCGCGTAGAGAACCTCGAAGTAGTTCGCGAGGCCGGAGTTGTAGCGGAGAGTCGACAGGCGGACCATCTCCGAGTAGGAGGTCACGGCGCGTTCGAGCTCCGAGACGGTGGCGCCGATCTTCTGCCGGGCATAGAGGACGGTCGTCGTCTCGGCAAAGGCGCCCGTGACGGTCTGCTCGTACTGGACCCTCGCCTGCTCCCACTGGGCGTAGGTGGCGTCGTATTCGCTGCGGAGCCGGCCCCCCTGGAACAGCGGTCCCAGCAAGCCGGCGGCGATCGACCACGTCTTTCCGGCCGGGTAGAAGAAACTGTCGAGCTGTGGGCCGACGGTGCCGAAGATGCCGGTCAGGCTGATCTGGGGAAAGAAGTTCGCGGTGGCGACGCCCACCAGGGCGTTGGCCGAGATGAGCTGCTGCTCGGACTGCCGGATGTCGGGCCGGCGCTGCAGGAGCTCCGACGGAAGCCCCGCCGGGATCTCCGGAGGCAGGGGCTGCGCCGCGATCGACTCGCCGCGAGGGACGGCAGCCGGGTTCCTTCCCAGGAGCAGGTTGAGCTGGTTCTCGGTCTGCTCGATGCGGCGCTCGATCTCGGGGACCTGGGCGGCGACCTGACCGAGGGCGGCCTCGGCGTAGGCCGGCTCGAGGGCGGAGGCCGCGCCTTCGTCGAGCTTGCGCTTGTAGAGGTCGTAGGTTTCCTGGAACGCGGCGACCGTCTTCTTCGAGATCTCGAGCTCGGCATCGAGCTCACGAAGCGAGAAGTAGGTCGTGGCGACGTCCGACACGAGCGACAGGAGCACGCCGCGCCGCGCGTCCTCGGTCGCCAGATACTGGGCCTTCGCGGCCTCGTTCAGGCGGCGGATGCGCCCCCAGATGTCGAGCTCCCAGCCGAAGTTCACGTTGATCGAGTTCAGGTTCTGGGTCGCCGTGCTGTAGGGCGGGAGGTAGACCGAGTTGCGCCCTCGCGACGACTGGGCCCCGTAGTTGATCTGGGGGAAGAACTCCGAACGGGCGATGCCGGCCCGGGCACGGGCCTCCTCGACGCGGGCGGCGGCGATCTGGACGTCGTAGCCGGTCTGCAGCGCCTGGTCGATGAGCTGCTTGAGGACGGGGTCGCCGAAGACGTCCCACCAGGGCTGGTCGGCGAGGGAGGCCGCGGGAGCGGGCGGCCCCTGGACGTCGCGATACGCATCGGGGGCCGTCACCGGCGGCTGCTTGTAGTTCGGGCCGACGGCGCACCCGGTCAGCAGGATGAGAGCCAGGCAGGAGGCGGCGAGCTTTCTCATCTCAGTGGCCTCCTCCCGCGGGATGAGGTGCCGGAGCCGCGTCCGCCGGGGCCGCTCCCTCGGCCGACTTCGGCTTGTCCTTGCGCGCGAGCTTCTCGACCAGGACGAAGAGGGCGGGAATGATGAAGATCGCGAGGCCCGTCGCGGCGAGCATGCCGGCGATGACGACCGTGCCGAGGATCTTGCGCGACTCCGCGCCGGAGCCGGTCGCCGTGTAGAGGGGCACGCAGCCGAGGATGAAGGCGAAGGAGGTCATCAGGATCGGCCGCAGCCGGAGCTTTGCCCCTTCGAGGGCCGCGTCGACGAGGCTCATGCCCTTCTCCTTCTGCTGGAGCACGGCGAACTCGACGATCAGGATCGCGTTCTTGGCCGCGAGGCCGATCAGCATGACGAGGCCGATCTGGCCGTAGACGTCGAGGTCGAACTTCCGCAGAAGCAGGCCGAGGAACGCCCCAAACACCGCGACGGGAACGGTGAGCAGCACGGCCCAGGGCAGCGACCAGCTCTCGTAGAGCGCCGCGAGGATCAGGAAGACGAAGATGATCGAGAGGACGAAGACCTTCCCCCCGCGCCCGCGGCCTTGACCTCCTGGTACGACATGTCCGCCCAGTCGTAGCCCATCTCCCGGGGCAGGACCTCCTTCGCGACCGCCTCGAGCGCCGCCGTCGCCTGGCCCGAGCTGTATCCGGGCGCCGGGACTCCGGTGACCTGCGCGGCCCGGAAGAGGTTGAAGCGATTCGTGAATTCGGGCCCCTGGATGTTCTCCGTGGTCAGGAGCGCCGAGAGCGGGACCATCTTCCCGTCGTTGTTGCGCACGTAGAACTGGTTGATGTCCTCGACGCGGACCCGGCCCGACGCCTCGCCCTGCACGAAGACCTTCCACTGCCGGCCGAAGCGGTTGAACTGGTTGACGTAGATGCCCCCGAGAAACGCCTGGAGCGCCTGGTAGACGTCCTTGATCGCGACACCCTGCTTGATGACCTTGTCCCGGTTGACCTGCGCGAAGATCTGCGGCACGGACGGGCGCCAGACGCTGTTGACGTTGGCGAGCTCCGGGCGCTTGCGCGCGGCCTCCAGGAACTTCTGGAGGTTCTCGTTCAAGAACTCGATCGTGCCGCCGCTCCGGTCCTGGAGCCAGAGCGAGAAGCCGCCGCCGGTGCCGAGGCCCTGGATCGCGGGCGGGGGAAACGCGAAGGCGTTCGCCTCGGGGATCTCCGTGCGAAACGCGGCGTTGACGCGCTGCATGATCGGCCCGACCTGCATCTCCTTGCCCTCGCGCTCGTGCCAGGGCTTCAGCGACACGAAGTAGAAGCCGGTGTAGGGCGCCGAGGCGCCGGACAGGAGACTGTAGCCCGCGACGGTCGTCACGTACTCGATGCCCTCGGTCTTGCCGAGAATTCCCTCGATCCGCTTGCAGACGGCGTCCGTGCGCTGCAGCGACGAGGCATCGGGCAGCTGGACGTTCACGAAGAAGTAGCCCTGGTCCTCGTTCGGCAGGAATCCCGCCGGGAGCCTCTTGCCGAGAAGGCCGCAGACGACGATGAAGCCGACGAGGATTCCGACGCTGACGATCATCTTCCGGATGAGCTGGCGCGAGAAGCCGGTGTAGCCGCCCGTGATCCGTCCGAAGACGCGGTTAAACCATCCGAAGAACTTCCCGAGCGGTCCCTTCGCCTCCTTCTTCGGCCTCAGGATCAGGGAGCAGAGCGCCGGCGAGAGCGAGAGGGCGTTGAAGGCGGAGATGAGAACCGAGACCGCGATCGTGATCGCGAACTGCATGTTCATCCGGCCCTGGATGCCTCCCATGAAGGCCACGGGAATGAACACGGCGGAGAGGACGAGGGCGATTCCGATGACCGGCTGGGTGACCTCCTCCATCGCCTTGAGGGTCGCGTCCTTCGGCGAGAGGCCGTGCTCGATGTGGTGCTCGACGGCCTCGACCACGACGATCGCGTCGTCGACGACGAGACCGATCGCGAGCACCAGGCCGAACAGAGAGAGCGTGTTGATCGAGAAGCCGAGCGCCGGAAAGAAGATGAACGTGCCGATGAGCGACACGGGCACGGCGAGCAGCGGAATCAGCGTCGCCCGCCAGCCCTGGAGGAAGAGGAACACGACGATGATCACGAGCACGATCGCCTCGAAGAGCGTGTGGGTGATCTCCTTGATGCCCTCGGTCACGGGCAGCGTCGTGTCGAGCGCGACGACGTAGTCGAGGTCGTCCGGGAAGCGCTGCTTCAGCTCCGCCATCACCTTCTTCACGCCGTCGGCGACCGCGATAGCATTGGAGCCGGGCACCTGGAAGATGCCGATCGGGCACGCCGGCTTGCCGTTTAAGCGCGAGCGCTGCTGGTAGTTCAGCGCACCGAGGTCGATCCGGCTGACGTCCTTCAGGCGGACCACGGACCCGTCCGGGTTCAGCCGCACGACGACGTTGCCGAACTCCTCGGCCGAGACGAGACGGCCCTGCGACCGGACCGTGTACGTGAATTCCTGGCCCTTCGGCGCCGGCTCGGTGCCGATGCCGCCCGAAGGGTTGACGGTCGACTGCTGCTGCACCGCGTTGATGATGTCGGGCACCGTCAGGCCGAGGCTCGCGAGGCGATCCGGCTTGACCCAGATGCGCATGGCGTAGTCCGCGGTGCCGTAGTTCTGGATCTGCCCGACGCCCGGGACGCGGTAGATCGCGTCGTTGACGTTGATCGTCGCGTAGTTGCCGAGGAAGAGCGCGTCGTAGGTGCCCTTCGGCGAGTAGAGGGAGACGACCAGGAGCGGATTGCTCGTGGCCTTCTTGACGGTCAGGCCGAACTGGTTGACGTCCGGCGGCAGGTTCGGCTGCGCCTGCGAGACTCGGTTCTGCGTGTTGACCTGGTCGAGGTTGATGTCGGTCTCGACGTCGAACGTGACCTTGAGGGTCATCGTGCCGTCGTTGGCGTTGGTGGACTGCATGTAGATCATGTAGTCGACGCCGTTCATCTGCTGCTCGAGGGGCGTCGCCACGGACTGCTCGATCGTGAGCGCGTCGGCGCCGGTGTAGGTCGTCGTCACCTGGATCTGCGGCGGGACGATGTCCGGGTACTGGGCGGTCGGGAGCTTCGTCATCGCGACGTACCCCGCCATCGTCGTGAGGATCGCGATGACGATCGCGACGATCGGCCGTCGAACGAAGAATGCGCCCATGGTCCTACTTCCCGGTTTCTTTGGCCGCCGCGGGCTCGACGCCCGTCGTCCCGGTCTCGCCCGCCGCCGCGGCCTCCTTCGGCGCAACCTTCATACCGCTCCGCACTCTCTGGATGCCCTCGACGACGATGCGATCTCCGGGGCTCAAGCCCTTCTCGACGACCCAGAGGCTGCCGTCGCGCGGGCCCAGGGTGACGACCTTGATCGTCGCCGTGTTGTCGGCGCCGACGACCGCGACCTGGTAGCTGCCCTGCAGCTCGCTGACCGCGCGCTGTGGCACGAGGAGCGCCCCCTTCTTCACGTCCACCGCGACCCGGACCTTGCCGTACTGGCCGGGCCGCAGCAGGTTGCCGGGATTCGGGAAGACACCCGCGAGCTGGATCGTGCCCGTCTTGACGTCGACCTCGCGGCCGACCAGGAACGGCTTGCCGCGGTGCGGGAACACGGAACCGTCGGAGAGAATGAGCTCGAGCGGCCCCTGTTCGAGCTTCTGGTCCGCCGTGATCGCCTTCTCGGGAGGGCCGTGCTTGGCGACCCAGGCGAGATACTCCTGCTCGCTCGGGTTGAAATAGACCTTGATCGGGTTGACCTGCGAGACCGTCGTCATGACCGTCGTCTTGGTGACCAGGTCGCCGACCTGGGACTTCGCGACGCCCGCGACGCCGTCGATCGGGGAGACGACCTTCGTCCAGGCGAGGTCGAGCTTCGCCTTCTCGAGAGTGGCCTGGGCGCTCTCGACGTTCGCCTGGGCCGTGCGCTGCCGTGTCTCGGCGTCGTCGAGCTCCTGCTGGCTGATGGCCTTCTCGGCCGCGAGGGGCCGGTAGCGCGCCACCGTGGTGTTGGCGTTGGCGAGCGTCGCCTGGTACTGGGCGAGCGTGCCCCTGGCCTGGTCGTAGGTCGCCTGGAACTGCCGCGCGTCGATCTCGAAGAGGGTGTCGCCGGCCTTGACGACGAAGCCCTCCCGGTAGACCTGCCGCAGCACGTAGCCTTCGATCTGCGGACGGATCTCGGCGTTGACGAAACCGTCGAGCGAGCCGATCCACTCCTCGTAGACCGTGACGTCCTTCTGAATGACCGGAGCCACTTCCACCGTGGGAGGCGGCGGCGGCGGCGGAGCCTCCGCCTTCTTACAGCCTTCGGTCGCCGCACACGCCAGGACAACGGCCACGAGAGGCGTTGCGAACCGCGTCGGCCGTCGTTGTTTCGACGGAATCATCGGGGGCCTCCCTGTTTGGGGATATGCGGCCGTGACTATATCGAAGACGCTCGATCGTCCGCCGGATGATTTCGTCGACCGACGGTCCCGGGCGGCAGAGAGGCGTGGTCTCCGATCTCGTGAGGCGGCAGACGTGCGTTCGCTGCGATATATTGCGGCAGCGTTCTTCGTCACGACTGACCATGAGCGAAACGCGCCTGGCTCGTAGCGTCTTCGCGCGCGTCGTGGGACGCGCGGTCTTCCTCGCGCTGTCCGCGGGATCCCTGCCCGCCGGCCTGCTCGCCGCCGATCCCTCGGGAACCAGCATCTTCCGGCCCGCGTCCACTCCGGCGGGATCCATCCACAATTACTCGCTCTTCGTCCTCGCCGTCACGGGCGCCATCTTCGCCGTCGTCTGCACGCTCATCGTCATCGCGCTCGTGCGATTCCGCCGCCGGCCCGGAGACGACGCGTCGGAGCCGCCTCAGATCTATGGAAGCGACCAGGTGGAGGTGGCGTGGACGGTGATCCCGATCCTGATCGTGATCGTCCTGGCGCTGACGACGGCGCGGACCGTCTTCGAGGTGCAGGGCCGCGAGCGGCCGCCGGGGGCGCTGGAGGTGACGGCGATCGGCCGGCAGTGGTGGTGGGAGTTCCGCTATCCGGCTTACGGCATCGTCACGGCCAACGAGCTGCACGTTCCGGTCAGCGACGCCGCGCACCCGGCGCCGACCTTCCTGAGGCTCGAGTCGGCCGACGTCGCGCACAGCTTCTGGGTGCCGCGGCTCGCGGGCAAGACGGACCTGATCCCGAACCGCGTCAACGAGACCTGGATCGAACCCCTCCGGGTCGGCCTCTACGAGGGGCAGTGCGCCGAGTACTGCGGCACGCAGCACGCGAAGATGCTCCTGCGCGTGTACGTCCACACGCGGGAGGACTTCGACCGCTGGGTGAGCGCGCAGCGCGAGTCGGGGGCCGCGTCTCCCGGCGCGGTCGAAGGCCGGCGCGTCTTCGAGAGCACCGCGTGTCTCAACTGCCACACGGTGCGAGGCACCGTCGGCAACGGTCTCTACGGGCCCGACCTCACGCACCTCATGAGCCGCGAGACGATCGCCGCCGGTGCCGTGCCGAACACGCCGGAATCGCTCCGGGCCTGGGTCCGCGACCCGAACGCCCTGAAGCCCGGCGCGCTCATGCCGGCCATGCAGCTCGACGACCGGAAGCTCGACGCGCTGGTTTCCTATCTCCTGACGCTGAAGTAGCCGCGCGCCGATGTCCTCCGAGAGCCTGCCGCTCGCCGCCGTTCCCGCCTCCCGCGACGCGCGCGTGCGGCTGCTCGAGACGCTGCACGCCTGGGTCACGACCGTCGACCACAAGCGCCTCGGGATCCTCTACGTTCTCTACGGCATCGTCTTCCTCGCGGTCGGCGGCGTCGAGGCCACGATCATGCGCATCCAGCTCGCCGTGCCGAACAACCACTTCACGTCGCCGCAGGTCTTCAACCGGATGATGACCATGCACGGGACGACGATGATCTTCCTCGCGGCCGTGCCGATCCTCTTCGGCTTCGCGAACTACCTCGTTCCCCTGATGGTCGGCGCGCGCGACATGGCGTTCCCGAGATTGAACGCGCTCGGCTTCTGGCTCACCGCCTTCGGCGGCCTGCTTCTCTACTTCAGCTTCGTCGGAGGCGAGGGGCTCTTCGGCGCCGGCAGCGCTCCCGACGTCGGCTGGTTTGCCTATGCGCCGCTGACGGCGAAGGCCTTCTCCCGCGGCCACTCCACGGACTACTGGACTCTCGGCATCTTCGTCATGGGGATCGGCACGATCGGGACCGCGATCAACGTCGTGACGACGACGCTCTGCCTGCGCTGCCCGGGCATGAAGCTGACGCGCATGCCTCTCCTCGCCTGGATGATGCTGACGATGTCGGCGCTGACGCTCGTCGTCATGACGCCGCTCTCGGCGGCCCAGATCATGCTCTCTCTCGACCGCTACCTCGGCGCGCACTTCTTCGACACGCAGGCCGGAGGGTCGGCCGTCCTCTGGCAGCACTTCTTCTGGATCTTCGGGCACCCCGAGGTCTACGTCCTGGTGATCCCGGCCTTCGCGTTCGTCTCGGAGATCCTCCCGGTCTTCTCGCGCAAGGCGATCTTCGGCTACCCGGCCATGGTCGCGGCGACGACGGGCATCGGCTTCCTGTCGCTCGGCGTCTGGGCCCACCACATGTTCACGGTGGGGATGAGCTCGCAGAGCACGACGTTCTTCGCCATGACGACCATGGCCGTGGGCATTCCGACCGGGATCAAGATCTTCAACTGGCTCGGCACGCTCTGGGGCGGCAAGATCCGCTTCGCCGTGCCGATGCTCTTCTGCCTCGGATTCCTGTTCCAGTTCCTGATCGCGGGACTGACCGGGATCATGCTCGCCTCGGCGCCGTTCGACTGGCAGCTCACGGATTCCTACTTCGTCGTCGCGCACTTCCACTACGTGATCGTCGGCGGCATCGTGATGGCGATCTTCGGGGCGCTCTACTACTGGTTTCCCAAGGCGACGGGGCGGATGCTGTCGGAGCGGCTCGGCCGCTGGCACTTCGTCCTCTTCGTGATCGGTTTTCACCTGACCTTCGACACGCTCCACGTCCCGGGAATGCTCGGCATGCCGCGCCGGATCTATACGTACGAGGCCAGCCGCGGCTGGGGCACGCTCAACTTCATCGCCACCGTCGGCGTGGCGTTCCAGGGGGCGGCCGTGCTGGTCTTTCTATGGAACGTGGCGCGCTCGCTCGCGAAGGGAAGGCTCGCCGGCAACGATCCCTGGGACGCGTGGACGCTCGAGTGGGCGGTGACGTCGCCGCCGCCGCCGTACAACTTCGCGAAGCTCCCGGCCGTGCGGAGCCGCCGGCCTCTCTGGGACTTCAAGCATCCGGACGATCCGGACTGGAAGTACGAGTGAGCGCGCGAGCCGGCGCGCTGGCGGCGCCTCCCGAGCGCTGGGAGCTGCCCGACCGCGGCAAGGTGGGGATGGCGTGCCTGATCGCCGCCGAGGCGGCGATCTTCACCATCTTCGTCGTCGCGTACGTCTTCTATCTCGGCAAGAGCGCCACGGGACCCCAGCCCCGGGACGTGCTCGATCTTCCGGTCTTCATCTCGATCTGCCTCTTTTCCTCGAGCGCCACGATCACGCTCGCGGTCAACGCCCTCCGGGCGAATCGCCTCGGGGCGTTCCGCGCCTGGTGGGCGGCGACGATCGTTCTCGCCGCCGTGTTCCTGGCCGGCACGGGCCTCGAGTGGAGGCGGCTCATCGTCGAGAAGGGCCTGACGATCCGCACCAACCTCTTCGGGACGACCTTCTATTCGCTCGTGGGCCTGCATGCCTTCCACGTCCTCGCGGGAACCAGCATGTTCCTCGTGGTCCTCGGCCTCGCGTTCGCGGGCAAGGTCTCCCGCGAACACGCCGGGCGCACGCACGTCCTGGCCCTCTACTGGCACTTCGTCGATGCGGTCTGGGTCGTGGTGCTGACGGTCGTGTACGTCGTGGGGCGCTGAGGATGCAAACAGCCTTTGTCATCCCGAGCGCAGCGAGGGATCCCTTTCACGCCTCACTGCGGCTCGTAAAGGGATCCCTCGGGCCGGTGGCCCTCGGGATGACATTGGGCGAGTAGATGCCGACCCTCGAAGACTTCGAGCGCGACCGTCCAGAGAGCGTGGACCTCCCTCGGCCCACGGCCTGGCCCATGGTCATGGCTTTCGGAATCACGCTGCTCTTCGCCGGCCTCGTGACGAACCTCGCGGTTTCGGGAGTCGGTGCGGTCCTGCTCTTCGCCTCGGCCGCGGGGTGGTTCCGCGAGGTCCTGCCGCACGAGCGCGAGGAGGCCGTCCCGGTGGCGCCGCTTCCCGAGTTTCCGGTGTCGCTGCGGCAGAGCGTCTCGCGGATCGGCATCGAGCGCGGACCGCACCGGGCGCGCCTGCCGATCGAGATCCATCCGATCTCGGCCGGCGTCAAGGGCGGGCTCGCGGGGTCGGTCGCCATGGCGATTCTCGCCGTGCTCTACGGCGTCGTGAAGCAGGGCAGCGTCTGGTATCCGATCAACCTTCTCGCCGCCGGCGCCTCGTCGAGGATCGCCGCGCTGCCGCTCGAGGGTCTGCGCCAGTTTCACGCGAACGCGCTGCTTCTGGCGACGGTCATCCATCTTCTGACGTCCGTGATGGTCGGCGTCCTCTACGGCGTGATGCTGCCGATGTTTCCCCGCCGGCCGATCGTGCTCGGCGGCGTCATCGCTCCGCTGCTCTGGACGGGCCTCCTCCACGCCTCGCTGCAGATGGTCAACCCGACGCTCGAGGCCCACATCGACTGGCCCTGGTTCGTCGTCACGCAGATCGGCTTCGGCGTCGTGGCCGGGATCGTCGTCACGCGCACCGGCTTCGTGCGAACGATGCAGTTCGAGTCCTTCGCCGTGCGCGCGGGCATCGCCACGCCCGGCCTGATGAAATCGAAGGACGACGGAGACGAGTCGTGAGAGGGAGTCTCGCCGTGCTCTGCGGCGTCGTCTCGGCGTTCGCCGGCTGTTCGCGCGCGCCGGGACGGCCGACGGCGGAAGCGATCGAGGTCCGGCCCGACCGGATCACGGACTTCGCGCTCCTCTATTCCGAGAACTGCTCCGGATGCCACGGGCCCTCGGGGCGCGGCGGCGCGGGTGCGGTCGGCCTGGCCGGAGCGGTCTATCTCGCGGTCGCGGACGACGGCGTCCTGCGCGCCGCGGCGTCCCATGGAATCCCCGGAACGCTGATGCCGGCCTTCGCGAAGAGCTCGGGCGGGATGCTGACGGACGCGCAGATCGAGATCCTGGTCCGGGGCATTCGCGGCTGGGCGAGACCGGGCGCGCTGCCGGGAGAGACGCCGCCTCCCTACGCGGCGCCGCCCGGCGACGCCTCGCGGGGCGCCGAGGTCTTCGCGAAATCCTGCGCGGCCTGCCATGGAGCCGGGGGCGGCGGCGGCCCGAAGGCCGGATCGATCGTCGATGGAAGCTTTCTCGGCCTCGTGAGCGATCAATCGCTGCGCACGACGATCATCGCGGGCCGCCCGGACATCGGGCAGCCGGACTGGCGGAACGATGCGTCCGGGGCGCCGCTCACCGGCCAGGACGTCTCGGACGTCGTCGCATGGCTCGCGGCGCAGCGTCCGGCGCACCCCGGCCAGCCCTACGAGGAGGCACGACCATGACGGTTCCCATGACACGGCGGGGGCTCCTGCTGAAGCTCGGCGTCGCCTTGAACGCGATCGCGGGCCTCGCGCTGGCCGTGCCGATCGTCGGCTACCTCCTCTCTCCGGCGCGCCGCAAGAGCATGAAAGAAGCGCTGACATGGATGGATCTCGGCGCCCTCGCCGATTTCCCGGAGGGTCAGACCCGAATGGCGACCTTCCGCAATCCTTCGACGAAGCCCTGGGACGGCCAGACCGCCGACATCCCGTGCTGGGTGAGGCGCACCGGCGCCGAGGCATTCCAGGTGTTTGCCGTCAACTGCGCCCACCTCGGCTGCCCGGTCCGCTGGTTTCCCCAGTCGAACCTGTTTCTCTGCCCGTGCCACGGCGGCGCGTACTACGCCGACGGCAGCCGCGCCGCCGGTCCGCCGCCGCGCGGCCTCTTCCGCTACGACCACCGGGTCGAGAACGGCCGGCTGTGGATCAAGGCCGGCATGATGCCGACGCTCGGCAACGTCATCGCGTCGGCGACCGGGCCGAGGGTACCGAGGGCCGGTCGCCGAGAAGAAGAAGACACCCCGTGCGCCTGATCCGTCCGACGCTCGACTGGCTCGACGAGCGGCTGAAGCTCGGCGCCGCGATCCGCGAGACGGCGGCGCACCCGGTGCCGCGCCGCGCGGCGAGCTGGTGGTACGTCTTCGGCAGCGGCGCACTGACGCTGTTCCTGCTCCAGATCGCCACCGGAATCTGCCTCGCGCTGGTCTACGTTCCGTCCGCCGACGAGGCGTACCGCAGCCTCCAGGTCCTGAACCACGAGCAGCCGCTCGGCTGGTTCCTGCGCGGCGTCCACGGGTGGGGCTCGAACTTCATGGTGGCGCTCGTCCTGATCCACCTGATCCAGGTCTTCCTCTTCGGCGCCTTCAAGTACCCGAGGGAGCTGACGTGGATGGTGGGCGTGGTGCTGCTCGTCGTGACCCTCGGCATGGCGTTCACGGGCCAGGTCCTGCGCTTCGACCAGGACGCGTACTGGGGGCTCGGGATCCTGACGTCGATCGCCGGACGGACGCCCCTGATCGGCGGCCAGCTCGTGCAGATCGTCCTCGGGGGCCCCATCATCGCGGGCGAGACGCTGACCCGCTTCTTCGCGCTCCACGTCTTCGTGATCCCGGCCCTGCTCATCGGGTTCGTGGGCCTGCACCTCCTCATGGTGCTGAAGCTCGGCATCAACGAATACCCGATGCCCGGGCGGCTCGTCGACAAGCGGACGTACGTCGCGGAGTACGAAGCAGATGGTCCACGAGGACGGCGTTCCCTTCGTGCCGGTGGCGTTTCAGAAGGACCTGGTTTTCGCGGGACTCCTCATCGCGGCGGTCCTCTTCTGCGCCGCCGTCTTCGGTCCCTTCGGTCCGGGAGGGGCTCCCGATCCGACGATCATCCAGACGAACCCCCGGCCCGATTACTTCTTCCTCTGGATCTTCTCCATCGCGGCGCTGGCGCCGCCGAAGATCGAGACCTTCGCCCTGCTCGTGGGACCGCCGCTCGCGATCCTCTTCCTGATGCTGCTTCCGCTCTGGGCGGGCGTGGGGGAGAAGAGCTGGCGCCGCCGGCCGGTCGCGGTGCTGGTCGTGATCTTCGCCGCCCTCGGCTGGGCGACGCTGACGCACTACGGGCGCACGTCGCCCTGGTCGCCCGTCATGGACGCGTGGAGCGCCATGCCGGTGCCCGCGAAGGATCTCGAGGGTCGAAGCGCCGTGGTTCGCCAGGGCGCGCTCGTCTTCCAGAACAAGCAGTGCCGCAACTGCCACGCGCTCGGCGATGCCGGGGGCCGCCGCGGTCCCGCGCTGGACGACGTCGCAACGCGCCTCACGAAGGACCAGCTCTTCCGCCAGGTCCTGCAGGGCGGAGGCAACATGCCGGCCTACGGGACCAACCTCTCTCCCGCGGAGACGACGGCGCTCGTCGCGTTTCTCGAGACCCTCCATCCCCGGAACGAACCCGCCGCGCGCGACGCGTCGCAGGCTCGCGTGCCGACCCGATAGCATCCGGCCATGAACCCGGCCGCCGCCGCCGCGCTCGCGTCGTGGTCGGTCTCGCCCGGCGGGACGGCGTTGCTGCTGCTGACGGGGCTCGTCTACCTGAGGGGCTGGAGACGGCTCGCCCGTCTGCGCCCGACGCAGTTCGCGCGCGGCCGTCTCGCGGCGTTCGGGTCGGGTCTCGCGGTCATCGGGCTGGCGGCCGCGTCGCCGCTCGACGTCTTCGGAGGCCTGCTCCTCTCGGCGCACATGCTCCAGCACCTGCTCCTGATGGCGGCGGCGCCGCCGCTCCTGCTGCTCGGCGCGCCGGAGATGCCTCTGCTGCTCGGGCTGCCGCGAGGCTTCGTGCGCGAGGTCCTCGGTCCGTGGCTGGCCGCTCCGGCGGTCAAGAGGCTCGGCCGCGCGCTGACCCACCCGGTCTCCGGCCTCTCGGCCCTGACGCTCGCGATGTGGGGGTGGCACGTGCCGGCCCTCTACGAGCTCGCGCTTCGCTCCCCGGCCTGGCACGGGGTCGAGCATGCGTGCTTTCTCGCCGCCGGAGTCCTCTTCTGGTGGCCCGTGATCCGCCCGTGGCCGAGCCGTCCGGAGATGCCCCCGGGCCTGCGTCCCCTGTACCTGCTGGCCGGGGACCTCGCCAACACGGCCCTGGCGGCGGTGCTGACGTTCTCGGACCGCGTGCTCTACCCGTCCTACGCGGCGGCTCCGAGGCTCCTCGGCCTGACGGCGATCGGCGATCAGTCGCTCGCCGGCGTTCTGATGTGGGTGCCGGGCTCGCTCGTCTTCCTCGTTCCGGCGGGCGTCCTCACGTTTCGCATGCTGGCGCCCGAGCGCGTCGTGCGCGCGGCGCCCGCCTCGCCGCGGCGTTCCCCCGGGGCCCCGTTCGATCTCCTCCGGGCTCCGCTCCTGGGCCGGCTGCTGCGCGCCCGCTATGGCCGCCGCGGCCTTCAGGCCGCGATGCTCGTTCTCGCCGCCCTCGTGATCGCCGACGGATTCTTCGGTCCGCCGATCGGCGCGTTGAATCTCGCCGGGGTGCTGCCCTGGACGTACGCGCGCGGGCTGCTCGTCGTCGCGCTGCTTTCCGCGGGCAATCTCTTCTGCATGGCCTGTCCCTTCACGCTGCCCCGCGAAGCGGGCAAGCGGCTCGGCCTCGCCACGCGCGCGTGGCCGAAGTTTCTGAGGTCGAAGTGGCTCGCGGCGGCGCTGCTCGCGGGCTTCTTCTGGGCGTACGAGGCCTTCGAGCCTGTGGGACCGGCCGGCGGCGACGGCGGTTCTGCTCGTGGCGTACTTCGTCGCCGCGTTCACGGTGGACGCGTTCTTCCGCGGCGCGAGCTTCTGCAAGTACCTGTGTCCGATCGGGCAGTTCCAGTTCGTCGGCTCGCTCGTCTCGCCGCTCGAGGTCCGGGTGGCGCGGCCCGAGGCCTGCGCGGCGTGCCGGACGCACGATTGCCTGCGCGGCAATGCCGTGCGGCGCGGCTGTGAGCTCGATCTCTTCCTGCCGCGCAAGGCGGGGAACCTGGACTGCACCTTCTGCCTCGACTGTGTCAAGGCCTGCCCCCACGACGCGATCGGGATCCTCCCCGTGCTACCCGCGCGCGAGCTCGTGCGGGACGTGCCGCGCTCTTCCCTCGGCCGGTTCGCGGAACGGCCTGATCTCGCGGCCCTCGCGCTCGTCTTCGTCGGCGCCGCGTTCGCGGCGGCGTTCGCGATGGTGCGGCCCTCCGCCGCGCGAACGTTCGCCGCCGCGGTCGCGATCGCTCTCGCCGCAGCCTTCGCGGCGTCCCGTCGCGAGTCGCGCGCGCGCCTCGCCCTGGCGCTGGTGCCGCTCGGCCTCGGGATGTGGGCCGGCCACTGGATCTTCCACCTTCTGTCGGCGCCGCCCTTCGGCTTCTCGAGCGGCTCGACGCTCGGGCTCCAGCTCGGGCTCCTCGACGCCGGACTCCTGGCAAGCCTCTACGCGGTCTGGCGCGTCGGGCGCGCGCCTCGCTCTTTCCTGCCGTGGGCCGCCGTGGCCGCGGCGCTGTGGATCTCCGGCGTGTGGATTTTCCTGCAGCCGATGCCGATGCGCGGGATGGTGCATTGAGGCGGGCGGCCCTGCTCGCCGCCGGCCTTCTCGTCGCGGCCGTGGCTCCGGCCGACGGCGGACGGCAGCGCCTGCGCCGGGACGCGGGCCCGTTCACGATCACGGTCTTCACGCTGCCCGAGCCGCTCACGGTCGGCCCCGCCGACGTCAGCGTCCTCGTCCAGGAGCGCGAAAGCGGCCGCGTCGTCCTGGACGCCGCCGTGGCGGTGCGGGTGCGTCCTCCGGGCGGGCCGGCGTGGCGCGGCATCGAGGCAGGCGTCGCAGGCAATCGGCTCTTTCGGGCGGCGACCGTGGACCTTGCGGTCCCCGGAGACTGGGACCTCGAGATCGCGGTCCGGAGAAACGGCGAGACGGCCGCGGTCTCCGCGACGCTGCCCGTGGGGCCTCCGGCGTCGAGGGCGGCCAGGATCTGGCCCTACGTCGCGGCGCCGCCGCTCGCCATCGCGCTCTTCGCGGCGGGTCAGGCGCTGCAGCGCCGCCGCCGGCGCTGAGCGATCGCCTATCGTTTCCGCCCGCCGCCCCCGCCGGCAGAACGGCTCGCGCCGCTGCGGCTTCCGGTGTTCCAGTTGCTCGGGGTCTTCGAAGCGCCCCCGTTGGACTGGAAGCTGTCGTAGCGCTGCTGGCCGGTCGATCTCGCCGAGCTCTCCTTCGAGAGCTGTTGGGTCTTCGCCGGGTCGTTGACGTTCGACCAGCCGCTGCCCGAATTCTGCTGCCAGCCGCTGCCGGTGTTCTTGTAGACGTTGCCGTCCTTCGTTGCGTAGTAGTCCCCGCTCGAGGTCTTGCCGGCGGCGGAGTCACCGACGCGCACGGCACCGCCGCCGTTGGAGGAGGTGACGCCGCCGACTTTTGTCGTATTGCCCGTGTTGGGGTTGTAGACCTTCGCCTGGCCGCCGGAGACGGAGTTGCCGGTGTACGCGTTGCCGACCGTTCCCCCGCGCGCGGCCACGCTCGTCCCCGTCTTCGTGTTCGTCGCGACGCCGCGGGCGCCGGAGGCATAGTTGCCGGTATAGACGTTCGAGACCGAGCCGCGCTGGCCGGCCGCGAGCGTCCCGGTCTTCGAGTTGTAGGCCGCGCCCGATTTGCCGTACCAGGCGTTGCCGGTCCACGCGTTGTAGCCGCCGCCCGAACGGGAGACGCCGCTCGCCGTTCCCCACTGGTGGTAGACGTTGCCCGTGGACCAGCGCGCGTAGCCGGGCCCGTAGATCCCTCCGTGCCAGCCGCCGTGCCATCCGCCGTACCAGCCGCCCCAGGCGCAGCCCCACCCCCAGCCGCCCCATCCCCAGCCGACGCCGACGGTCACGCGTCCCCAGCCCCAGGCGCAGCCGTAGCCGAAGCCGAAGGCCCAGCCGGTCCAGGGCGAATAGCCGATCGCGATGCCGAACCCGTACGTCACGGGCGGCCCGTACCAGACCGTGCCGATCCACGGCGTGTAGTAGTAGCCCGTGCCGTACACGACGCATCCGTTGTAGACGATCGCGCCCTGGTAGCCGGGCGTGTAGCCGACGTAGACGACGGTCGGCGTCGTGTCGTAGATGCGCACGTACGTGACGTTGTAGACCGGCGAGGACGGCGGGATCGAATAGATCGCGGCCGGTACCGAGGTGGCCACCTGCCACGGGCCGGCCGGCGAGGCGCCGACGAACCAGATGCCGTTCTGGCAGAGGTAGTACGCGCTCGGCGTCACCATGATGATCGGCGAGGACGCGTTGACGACGTATTGCAGAGACGTCCCGTCAATCGCCTTCATCTGCGGCGCGCCGTCCACCTTGACCGGCTGCGGCTTCGTCTCCGAGACTTTGACCGCGGCCGTCTGCGGCACGCTGTTCGAGACGACCGCCTCCTGGGCCTGCTGGGTCCCGGGAACGGAGGCCTTGACGTTCTCCATCGGGCTGTCGTCGGGGATCGCGGCGAAGTCCTTCGGCAGCGCGTCGAAGGCGACGTAGGCCCAGGGCCCCTCGGACGAGGGCGCGCTGAACCACCGGCCCGAGAGCAGGACGTAGGTCTTCTGGTCCACGATGTTCTTGAAGACGCGGCCGGTCGTGTTCTTGACGTAGAGCAGCTGTGTGCCGTCGAGATGCACCCAGTTTGGCGCGCCGTCGGTCACGATGAGCTCGGTCGGGGTCGTCGCGACGTCGATGACCGGCACGACCTTGCTCAGGGTCGGCCGCTCCGCGTCCTTCGAGTCCGGATCGTCGGGAACGCCGCCCGTCAGCGGGTCGCCGGACTTCGCATCGAGGATGATCTTGTAGGCCGCCGAGAGCGAGGCGGGCGGGGTCTTCGCGACGGTCCACGGGCCCTGCAGCGAGGCGGCCTGCATCCAGCCGTCGAAGAGGTGCAGGTAGATGGCGCCGGCCTTGTCCCGGAGCAGGATCGGGCTCGTGTTGAGGACGCGGTCGAGGCCGGTCTTCTCGACCGGCCGCCAGACGGGGTCGCCGTCGATGAGGATCAGCGTCGCGGGAACGCTCGAGAACACGATCTTCGGCGGATCGTTCCGGAGCGGCTGCGCCTCGCCCTTCTTCTGCTCCTGCAGGATCGCCAGGTTCGCCTCGAGCCGGTCGAGGGCGATCGTGACCGACGTCTTCTTCGCCATTGCCGCCCGGAAGACCGCGAGGTAGGAATCCGCGGCGGACCCCGCCGAAGGGAAGTTGACCTTCGTGACCTGCAGGTCCGTCAGGGTCACGAGGCGCGTCGTCTTGTCGACGTCGGTCTTCGCGCTCGCGAACATCACGCCGAACGTCGGCTCCTTGGAGCCCGGTGCGGCGATCGACACGGCCGCGTGCCACGCGATCGTGCGTCCGTCCCAGGAGTCGAGCTGCGGCGCGTAGAGGCTGGCCGTGTCGCCCTTGGGCCCGGTGAACTGGCGGGGCCACTTGTCCTGCGGCGCCCCGGACCCAGCGGCCGGTCGGGACGTCGCGGAGGCCTGCGCGAACAGCCCGGGCGGCGCGGCGAGAGCCAGGCTGAGAGCCAGGGAGAGGGCGCCGGCGGCGGCGCGTCGGGGTCGAGCGTTCATCGTCAAGTCTCCTCGAAAATGGCGACGATGAGAACGCCGCCCGGGCCGCAGAATTTCAACGCAGTGCCCAGCCGAGCGTGAACAGCCCGGCCGCGGCGACCCAGCTTCCGCCCACGCGCACGGCGATGCGGGCCGCCGGCGCGCGCACGGCCGAGACGAACGCCGCGAGAAGAGCGACCACGACGAAGACGGCGGTCGCCACACCAATCAGGTTCCCGGCGGCCGGCGCCCCGGCCCGCACGAGCTCGATGCTGTTCCAGGCGCCGTGCCAGAGGCCGAGCGTGGCGGCGAGGGCCGCGACGGCCGACGGCGGCAGGGGCCGGTCCGCTGCCGCGAGCGCGCCGACGACCACCGTGAGGATCGCCGAGGCCACGGGCCAGATCCAGTGAGGCCGGAACGCGTGGCCGAGCGCGCCCCCGCAGAGCCACGCGAGCGGCAGGACGAAGAGCGCCGCGCGTCCGCCGGGCGCGCCGCGCAGTCCGGCGACCAGCGCGAGGGCGAGAACCGGCAGGACGTCCTGCGGCGTCGTGAAGAAGTGTGCGAGGCCGTCGTAGAAGGGGCCGAGGCCCGTGTTCATGAGGTGAAGGAGGAGAAACATCACGGCCTCACGTCAGGGCCCGCCAGAGGAAGGCGAGGCCCGCCAGGGCCACGGCCGCCCCGGCGAAGCGCAGGGCCGCCCTGCCGGCGGGCCAGCGATGGATCAACCCGATCGCGATGCCGGTCGCGTGCAGCAGGCCCGTCGCGACGACGAAACCGATGCTGTAGAGGATCGCGTCGCCCCCCGGGGGCAGCTCGGTGCCGTGGGCGTGCCCGTGGAAGATCGCGAAGAATCCGACGAGCGTCGCCGCGACCGCGAGCTTCGGCCGGGCCTCGAAGAGGACGGCCGCGCCGAGTCCGATCGCCGAGAGCGCGATCCCGATCTCGATTCCCGGGATTCTCACGCCGAGGAGGCCGAGCGTTCCGCCGAATGCCATCACCATCGGGAAGGTCACGGGGAGCAGCCACACCGCGGGGGGCCCGAGCTGCGCGCCCCAGAGGCCGACCGCGATCATCGCGAGGACGTGGTCGAGGCCCGAGACGGGATGCGCGAGGCCGGCGAGGAACCCGGTTCCCTCTCCGCCTCGCGTGTGAGCGAGTGCGGTGGCCGGCCAGAGCAGGAGCGGCCACGCCAGGCGAAAGGCCCGCATGCCGCTCTTCACGAGATCCATCCGATCAGGATCGCGGTCCGCTGGATGAACCAGAACGCGCCCAGTGTCCCGACCGCGTAGCCCGGAAGAGCCCGTACCCAGCGGGGCCAGCGGATCTCGAGGACCCGGAACGACCGCTCGAGCAGAAGGACGAGGAGGATGAAGCCGAGCTGGCCGATCTCGACGCCGACGTTGAAGCCGAGAAGCGCGAGCGGCAGGTCCGCGCGGGGCAGGCCCGCGGAGGTCAGCGCGCTTGCGAAACCGAAACCGTGGAGAAGTCCGAAGACGAAGGCCACGACCCAGGGATGCTCGATCGTGAAGCTCGTCTGGCCTCGCCAGGAGCGGACGATCTCCGGGCCCAGAAAGAAGATCGACAATGCGATCGCCGCATTCAGCGGCAGCACGGGCGCCTCGGCCCATCCGAAGGTGGCGATCCCGAGCGTCAGCGAATGGGCCACGGTGAAGGCCGTGATCGTCCTGATCAGCATCCACCGGTCCTTGACGATCAGGAGGAGGCCCAGCACGAAGAGGAGGTGGTCCGCGCCGAAGGCGATGTGGCGGATTCCATGGACGACGTAGGAGCCGAGGATGGCGAGCCGCCCGGGAGCCGCCGTGATCTCGAACCAGGCCCGGGACGGATGGATGATCGTCGTCCACTTGCGGCCATCGGCGAGCTCGACCCGCACGAGCACATCGGTGATCGTCGCCTGGAGGCCCGGAAATTCGATGCGCCGCCCGGCGAGCCCGCGCGGTCCCGCGTCGATCGAACGCCGCTCGACGAGCGAGTCGGTCAACTCCTGGACGGACGGCTCCTTCAGGTTGCGCACGTCCGCCGGAAGCTGGAGAAGGACGGGAAGCCGCATTCCGGCGAGCACGGGCGTCCGCCAGAGAAGCTCGTACCGCCCGGGCGCGGTCTCCTTGATCTCGAGGTACGCGGGCCGCGCCTCGTGGGCGCGGGCGCGCGCCGCAACGCAGAACAGCAGGGCGAGAAGGAAGGGCCGCCTGCGCTTTCCGGGGGAAACCACTCGGCGGCTTTATATCAGGGAAGACCAGGCGGGGGTGTCGCGCCGGACGACACCCCCGAGGTCGCGAAACCGATCTACTTCTCGAGGGTCACCTTGAGCCCCGAAGCCGCGATCTTGATGCTCGCGCCCTTCGTCTCGCTCTTCAGGTTGATGACGACGCCCTTTGCGTTGCGAAGCGACGAGACTCCCGCGCCCTTGCCGGCGGTCCCCTCCGCTCCGGCGGAGGCATAGACGCCGTTGAAGTCGTCGAGATTCTTCAGGTTGTAGACCGAGCCCGAGGCCTCGGCCTTGGTGATCCCGACCTCCGCGACGCCGAGGCCGTCGATCTTGAAGTGATGCGTCTGACCCTTGAACGAAAGCTCTCCGCGCCCCCAGTTCCACCCGATCCCGACCGCCACCGAGCCTTCTGTAATCCGGACGGTGGCGTCCGGGGTCTTGTCGTCCGCGACGGCCGGAGACCCCACCAGCAGGGCGATCGCACCGAGAACAGCCAGGCCCATTGTCCATCGACGTTGCATGACTCCTCCTTTCGAGGCAGTCACTGCAAGGCGCGGGCCATTTTCCGAGCCTGGTTTACCGGCCCAGCTGTTCGATGACGGCCCGAAGAGGCGCGTCGGAGATCCGGAGAAGTCCCCGAAACGGCGTGTCCATTTCCAGGATGAGATAGATGGCGCCCGCCACGGAGATCGCTCCCACGAGCAGGGCCGCGGTGACGGTCGGGTTCCGGGATGCGAAGAGTCCGAAGCTCACGAAATTGATCGTGAGCCAGAAGACGACGATCGCGAGGAGGGCCGTGGAGATCGAGCTGCCACTGCGCGCGAAAAGGAGCCATCGCGTGCGTCCGAGGTCGAGGAGAATGCTCGTGGCCTGCGACTGCAGCGTCCGCTGCCCGTCGGTCTTCGGAAGGAGATCGCTGATCGAATCGTAGACGTAGTCGAATCGAACCGTGGACCGTCCCCCTTCCTTCCAGATCCCGTCGACGGCCGCCGAAATCGTGTCCTTCAGTCTGGCGCGCGCCGGCTGCGCATCGGGCCCGTAGTGGGCGAGCATCCGGTCGAGCAGCAGGATGTTCGCCGCCGAAGACGTGAGCTCGTCGCGCTTGGAATCGTAGTTGCCCTTGGCGGAGGCCACGAGCAGTCCGAGCACGAGGGCGGAGAGCGTGCCGATGAGCGCCATCGTCGATCGGATGAGCTCCTTCGACTCCGTGCTCCGGTGATGCTCGGGCAGGGCGCCGCGCAGCGCCATTCCGGCGAGCGCACCGCCGAAGACGCAGGCGAAAACGACGAGGCTCGTGACGATGGGGCTCATCGCTTCTCGGCGGAGGCCGCGGCCGGCGGCGCCGGAAGAAGGAGCTCGTACTTCGCGCGCATCGCGTTGTAGGCGGCCTCCTTGGCTTCGGCCTTGCGCGTCGAGAGCCACGCGGTCCGGACGTCGGGCTCGACTTCCTCGAAGCTCGAGACGCGCTCGGGCGTTACCGCATCGAGGTAGACGACGTTCCAGCCGTAGCCGGACTCGATCGGTCCCGTCCACGCTCCGGCCTTCTGTGCGAAGAGCGCCTTCGCGAACGGCGGCCCGAAGTCCTTGGCGATCTGCTCGGGAGTGCGGTCCGCCTGGTAGTCTGCCATCATGAACGGGTCGCCGAGCGCGGCCGCGCCGGGCCAGCTCGAGGGCCTGCCGGCGAGTTCCGAGAGCGCTCCGGCGGCGTCCTCCCTCGCGTGGGGGCCGCGCCGGTCGGGCGAGAAGTAGACGAGCCGAAACGTGACGCGGGCCGCCTGCCGGAAAAGATCCGCGTGGCGCGCGAACCAGCTCCGGAGCTCCTCCGGCGTCGGCTCGTGGGCCGTCGAAACGTCCTCGGCGAGGAACTCCATTTTCTGCGCCATCCGCCGGCGGACGATCGCGTCGTCCTTGTCCAGGCCCATGGCGAGCGCCTCCCGGTAGAGGATCTCCTCGCGGATGCGGTTCTCGATCAGGCTCGTCATTTCCTGCTCGGTCGGCGGCCGCTGCCACTGTGCGGCGAACCCGATCTCGAGCTGCTTCAGATCGTCGAGCGTGAGCGTGATCTGCCGCGACGGCGGCGTCCGGTCGGTCGAGGGCTTGACGGCGCGCGAGACGGCGAAGAGCGCGGCGCCCAGGATCAGAAAGTGGACGAGCGGTTCGCGGAGCCAGCGCTTCATGGGACGCTCATGATATGGCGCGCCGGTCGTCTCCCACCGGGCAGAGGCGATCCGCGGGGGCTCGCTCCGGCGCGGGGCCGGAGCGAGCTCGCGGGTTCACCGGATCGGTTCGAGTACCGCCACAGCAGGAATGATCTCGTAGTTGGCGTAACCGAACTCGTTCGAGCGTGCGCCGATGTACTTGTCGCCGACCTTGTACACGCCGATCTCGATCGGCGTGCCGACGAGGTCCGTGATGATTTTTCCGTGCGCGATCCTGTACGTGCGCGACGTTCCCAGGTAGCTGGCCTTGATCGAGTCGCCGGCCAGGCTCTGGTTGACGGTCTTTCCGATGTATCGGACCTGGAACTGCCCCTGGTCGGCCGGGAATTGCTGCGTGACGTAGTCCGCATCGGAGGGGGTCAGGGGCCTGGTGTCCGCGCCCTTGCCGAGGGCACCATAGACGACCATGTACTTGTCGCCGGTCACGTTGTTCTGCAGCCACACGGATTTCTGCGCGATCAGGGCCTTGATCTGATCGTCGTTCAGGGCCACCGCGCCCTTG
This sequence comes from uncultured Acidobacteriota bacterium, assembly GCA_963736455.1. Taxonomy (GTDB): domain Bacteria; phylum Acidobacteriota; class Thermoanaerobaculia; order UBA5066; family Gp7-AA6; genus DAHUXD01. The sequence continues at coordinate 1,174,022 of CAVTON010000001.1, read as the reverse complement.
GCCGTCAGGTCCGCAATCGTGACGCCCGGCTTCGCGTTCCGGCGGGCCTCGGCGCTCGGGGTGTACCAGATCGGCGAGCTCCAGGCGCGCTCCTGGATCGTCGCATCGACGACGGCCGGCGGAGCAATACCGAGCTTGTGCGCCTGGATCGTCGTCCAGCGCGGCGTCGGGATCTCGAGGACGCGGGCATAGTAAAAGGCGTGCAGGCTCGGGTCGAACTCGGAATCGGTCCACTCCGTCTTCAACTCGACGGAGCCGATGGTGTTCGTATACGTCGCGTTGTCGACGTCCACGGTGCTGCCCACGGGCGGCACGACGCCGGTCCACTTGTCGGCTTTGCGGTCGCCCGCCCACGCGACGTCGAAGATCTTCTCGAAGCTCTGGCCGTTCTTCGCCCATCCCTTGACGATCTGGATGCGGTCCAGGTTTCCGGAAGTCGGGTCCTTCAGGGCCCAGACCAGAAACGTCGGAGCCTTGCCCGCCGCCGGGGGAAGATCCCCGCCCATCGGAACGCCCTTCGCGTATCCGGCCTTGACCCAGTCCTTGTCGGACAACATCGCCGGTGTGTATTCCCACCCGCCGAACAGGCGCACCTTGATGTGCGGGCCGGACACGGCGAAGGTTTCCTTGCGCTTCATGCCTTCAAAGATCGCGGCGCGCGTGTTCTCCTCGGCCCAGACCCCCGTGAGGCCCGCGGTACCCTCCGTGCGCGCGTCGAAGAACCCGCCGACGAGATTGCCGGCCATCCGCACTTCGATGGTGCCGTCGGTGAACGAGTGGCCGCCGAAGAAGTTGTCCTGGCGATACGGAACCGCCGTGTTGTGCGAGTCGGAGGCCGCCCCGAAGCCGAACTTGTACGGGTTGAAACCCTTGGTGTCCGCCAGCGCGACACCGTCCTTCAAGGCCTGCCGCGCGTAGCTGCCCACGATGTGCGGGACGCGGCCGGGGGGATTGCCGAGCAGGACCGACATGATCTCGAATCCCGCGTACTCGTCGTTCGGCGAAAGGACCGGATGCGTCTCGGACGTGCCCTTCAACTGCTTGATCTCGATGAGGGGCTCGTTGCGCGTGCGCGAGGCGGCGTAGGCGGCGTCGATCGGGCGGCCCTCGGAGTCGAAGTCGACCGGATACATGCGCCCGTCCGAGAGGTTGGCGTTGTGCGAGATGGCCAGCAGCTCGTTGCCGATCTTGCGCTGGCCGTCCATCCAGTTCCAGAGATCCACGGGATGGTAGGAGTCGAGCGCACTGAACGGCGTCAGCGGAACGTGGGAGCACTCCTTGAAGAAGACGTTGCGGTGGAGATTCATGCTGTTCGGCATCGAGGTCCACTCGTAAGAGCAGAAGGCCGTGAACTTCCCCGGCTGATTCGCCTGGTTGGCCAGCTCGATGTTCTTCTTCCAGACCGCGCCGGCGATCTCGGGAGACATCAGGGACTTGACCGGCGGGCCCGGAACGAGGGTGCTGATGGCGTAGAGCGCGACCCGCTCCATCTCCTCCTTCGTCCTCGCCTTCAGGATCAGAGGCTCCGCCTGGGGGATCTTGCTGACCGGCGACTTCGGGTCGTTGGCCAGCTGGACGATGCCGGCGTACTCGGAGTGATCCGTGACGCCCGCGAAATCCAGGGGCGTATCGATCTTGACCTCGTAACCGAGCGGGTGCTTGATCGGCTCGCCCTTGAAGTACCTGTAGGCGTCGCCCGGGGTCGTCAGGGTATTCCCGATCGCGAAGGCATCGAGGGACCAGCTCGTATGGACGTGCGTCTCGCCGAAGTAGGCGTTCTTGTCGGGGTTCGGCTGCTGGGCGGACGCGGCTGCGACGGTCAGCAGCATGAGAGACGAACCGGCCAGTTGACGGCATGCCGGGATCCGCATGAGTCCTCCTCCAAATTTCGCGAATCGATGGAACCACATCGCGGCGCAATTCATCTGATGCAATCGGATCACCGGGCCATCGGGGCCGGGCTCACGGCGCGGGCACCACCGTATAGACGACGCCGTTCGCGCCGGAAGACGGCAGGTACCACACTCCGTTCGAGACGAAGTACGTCGTTCCGTTGATCGTCGTATGAACGGCGCCCGAGGGCACTGCGTAGAGAACGGTGCCCGAGGGATGAGACGTGGCGGCGGCGGCCCCCGTGGCGACGCCCGCGGCGTAGGCATTGGTCGTGGCGGCCGCGGTCGTGGCCGAGCCGGCGGCGACTCCGGCGGCATACGCATTCGAGGTCGCCGCGGCCGAGCTCGAGGACGCCGCCGCGGCTCCTACGGCCGCGCCCGCCATCGCGGCGCCCGCGACGGCCCAGCCGCAGCCGCTGCACGTGGACGTCGGATAGACGACGGCCGTCGGCGGGTGGTACGGGTACGGGTAGTAGGCCGCCGGCGGATGGTAATAGGCGCCCCCATAGTAGGTGGAGGGCGGATGATAGGTCGTCGCGCCGTAGTCGGTCGTGTGGTACGCGCCGGCGCCGTACGCGCCGGTCGTCGATCCGCCGTAGACGTTCTGGTGCGAGGTGCCGCCGTAGTAGCTGTGCTCGGTCGAGCCGCCGTACGTATTGGTGTGCTCGGTTCCTTCCCCGTACTCATGGCTGGTCGAGCCGCCGTACTCGTTGGTGTGCGTTCCTCCCTCGCCGGCGGTTCCCGAGGAGTGGCCTCCGTAGGCGTTGGCGTGCGACCACGCGGCCGCCGGCAGGCACGTCAGCCAGGCTGCCAGAAAACCGACGATCCCGACTTCGATCTTTCTTCTCATGGGACGGGCCTCCTACTGGGGTTTGGGAGTGGTCCTGGGCCCTGCAACCGATTTCTTCGCGCCGCCGACGGGCTTCACGGCCGCGGGAAGGTCCGACTTCATCTTCGGGTGGTCGAACGGGATCCTGTCGGCCGCGGAGGCCTTCGTCGTCGTGAACTTCTCCGGGCCGACCGTCGGGTCCAGCTGCCAGTTCGAGAACTGGACCGAGTGGCGAAGCTGCAGCGGGTCGTCGAAGTACATCGCGCGAGCCATCCGCGGCAGCTGGTCGTCTTTGCCGATCCACATCTGGATGAAGACGCCGTTCGACTCGTAGGCCACGACGTCGGTCGTGACTCCGCCGATCAGGTTCGACTCGCCGACATAGAAGGCGCCCGTCAGGCCGTCGGACATGTCCTTCCACGGGTTGGCGACGATGACATCGGTAAAGGGGAAGTAGGTGCCGGCGACGCCGTACAGCTTTTCCAGCGTCGCGTCGATCGACGGCGGCGCGTCGGCAACGGCCACGAGGTTCTCGGCGGGATGGAAGCTCATCATAATCTTCCCGTCGTCGTAGAACTCGGTGCGCGGGCCGTCCCCGACGGTGATGACCGCAAGCTTGTCCGGCCGCTGCAGCGCAACCTCGTAGATGCGGCCGTAGATAAGCGGCGGTCCCCAGAGGCTCGGGACCTCGTAGGCGCCGAGCGCGGTGAAGGACAACGAGCCCGCGGCGGCGAGCTTCGCGCACGAGGCCTTCAGGATTTCGAGTGCGCGCGTTTCGGGCGTCGGCCGCGGCGCCGGCGCGGCTTTCGGCGCGGGCTTCTTCTTGGGCGCCGGCTTCGGCGCGGCAGCCTGGCCGAAGGAAAAGGACGCCGCGAGGACCACGCCCGCCGCCAGCAGGAAGGATCGGGCCCGGGCACGCGTTCGCCGCATGGTCACCTCAGTTGTTCCGGTTGTAGTTGAAGTTCGAAACCTGGACTTCCATCTGTTTGGCCGGAATCTGGATGTCCGCGTAGTTCATGTAGGAGAGCCCGGTCGAGAGCACGTGGAAGGTCCCGTTCATCGTGATCGGGTTGCCCTGGTACGTCGTCGCGATGAAAACCTTCGCGGCCTTGTGCGTGGCCGCGCTGACCCACAGGGTCATCGAGTCGCCCGGCATGACGACGCTGCCGCCGGAGAGGGCGATCAGCCCGGTCGCGTCGGGGCCGCTCACCTGGGCCTTGTTGAAGAAGGCCAGCAGCTGCGGGCTCGCGCCGAGGGTGTACTGCTCGAGCTGCGCCTTGAGCCCGGACAGGTATTCCTGCATTTCCTTCTGCTTCGCCTCGGCGATGCGCTTGCGCAGGCCGAAACGGGGCAGCGACGGACCCTCGTTGCTGACGAGGCTCTTCTGATAGGAGCCGTTGACCCAGTTGACCATGTCGACGCGCGTGTCCTTGACGGTCCCGTCCTCGAGGAGCTCGGTGCGCTGGTCCCAGGTGCAGAGCTGCATCTGCGCGGCATTGGCCTGGCGCGCGGCGGTGACCTTCTGGGCGATGCCGGCGCGCAGACCCTCGTTGGCGGCGTCCTGCGCGGACGCGGAGGCCGCGAAGAGAACCGGCGCGGTCGCCGCGAGCGCAGCGATGAGTGTGCGTTTCGACGTCACGGGATCATCCCGCACTCGAACATCTTGTTTGCGATCGGCGAAGCGATCTTGTTGATGAAGTAGGTTCGCATCTGCGGGTCGGCCTTCAAGGCTGCGATGACTCGCTGCTCCATCTGGGCACGCTCGCCGGTCGGCTTCTCGCTCTTCTTCTCCGCGAGCTGCACGCACGTCGAGTTGGTGTACTTGTCGATGATCCTCTGCGCCAGCATGTCCGCCATCGGGTATTGCTGCGGCGGCTGCTGCGCCTGGGGGGTCACCGAGACGAGCCAAAGGGCCGGGACCAGAATCAGTATGGCAAGACGCTTCCTCATCGCACTCCTCCTTGACGAACGCATTCCCTCTCCTCGGTCGCTTCGGCGTTCCACTTTGGCGCGAGATTCCCGATGTCGTCTCGGGAGAGGGCGGATAGGACGCCCATCCGCTCCACTTCCAGAGCCTTTTGTTTCGCTCCCAGGACAGGGTCTGATCGCTTCATCAGATAACAAGGGCGCGCCGGTGTCAACGAAGCCTCGACGGCCGATGCATGGGCCGCGGTCCGCGCCGGAATCGCCGCCGCTCAGACCGAGACGATCGCGTGGCGGATCGCGAACCGGATCAGCTCCGCGCTCGTCTTCGCGCCGACGTCCTCCATCAACTTGTACTTGTGGAACTCGACGGTCCGCACGGAGACGCCGAGCACGGCCGCGATCTCCTTGGCGGTCTTGCCCTGGGCCAGGAACTGGAGAATCTCGCGCTGGCGCGGCGTGATCGCGGAGGCCGGATCGCGGGCGTCGCGCGGAGGTGACGACCGCGGCCCGACGGTCTCGACCGCGAGCTCCGGCGTGACGAAGGTCCGGCCCTCGGCCGCCGCGCGGATGGCGGCGACGAGCTCGTCCGGTGCCGAGTGCTTGAGCACGAAGCCGGACGCTCCGGCCGCGAGCGCCCGCCGCGCGTAGGCCGCCTCCCGGTGCATCGTGATCACGACGACCCGAATCCTCGGGTCGGCGCTCCGGAGCAGCGGAATCGCCTCGAGGCCGTTCAAGCGCGGCATCGAGATGTCCACCACGACCACGTCGGGCTCGAGCTTCGCCGCCGCGTCGAGCAGCGCGCGCCCGTCCTCGACGATGCCGACCAGATCGAATTCGGGCTCGAGAAGCGTCTTCAGGCCTTCGGCGACCATCCGGTGATCGTCGGCGAGGAGAACCCGCGGCCGCTTCATTCGGGGGCCGGCTCGAGCGGAGCCCACGCGCTCACCGTCGTGCCGCGCCCGGGCGCGCTCTCGATGTCGAAGCTCCCGCCGATGAGCTCGAGACGCTCCCGCATGCTGGCGAGCCCGAGGCTCGGGCGGCGGCGCTCGCGGCCCGGCTCGAAGCCGACGCCGTCGTCGCTCAGGACGACGCGCAGGCCCTGGCCGGTCGGCTGGCAGGAGATGGAAACGGTCCGCGCGCGCGCGTGCCGGGCCACGTTGCGCAGGGCCTCCTGGGCGACCCGGAAGAGACACAGCGCGGTCTCGCGCGAGACCTCGTGGAGGGCGGCCCCGGAGTCGAACGCAATTGGGATCGACTCGAGCCGGGAGAAGCGTTCGCACTCGACCCTGAGCGCGTCGGCGAGGCCGAGGTCGTCGAGCGTCGTCGGGTGGAGCTGGTAGGCGAGGGCGTGGACGTCCTCGGAAAGCTGCGCGAGCTCCTCGCGCATGGGGGAGGTCCGGGGTCCGTCGACGGGCACGGAGGCGGCGTACTCGATCCGGGCGGCGTCGATCGAGAGTCTCGCCAGGCGCTGGCTCAGGTCGTCGTGGAGTTCGCGGGCGATGAGCTTGCGCTCGTCCTCCTGCGCGGTCATCAGGCGCCGGTTGAGCGCGTGGACGCGGGCCTCCGCCCGGCGGCGGCGGGAGTGCTGGGCGAGGAGGGCCGCGAGCAGCAGGGACTCGACGAGCACCACGCCGAGGGCAATCATCGCCGGCTTGCGATACGCCTCCCACAGCGACGGCGGGCGGAAGCGGACTCCGCTTCCCGGCGGGAGCCGGCTCAGGTCGATGTGGAAGCGCCGGAGCTCGCGCCAGTCGTAGAGGTATTTCGCCGCGGTCGGGGGAGCGACGGCGATCGCGGCGATCGCCTCGCCGCCCAGGATCTTCCGCGCGACCGCGGCGCTGCGGCGCGCCTCGTCCTCGATCGACACGAGGGGCCCGCCGACGATGCCGCGGCCGAGCTGGCTCTCGAACGGACTGAAGAGCGGAACCCGGGCGGCCGCGTGGAGGGCCGCGAGTCCTTCGTCGTCCTCGTGGGGAAGCCCGGCTCGATCCACGCTCAGGGTTCCGTAGAGAATCGCGGACTTCTTCGGCAGGGCCTCGATCTCGCGCCGCATCTGGTCGATCGAAGGCGGGTTGAGGATCCGGATCGTCACGCGGCGCTCATACGGCGCGAAGTCGCGCTCGAGCTGTCCCCGCCAGAACCGCTCGAGCGAGGAGTCTCCGAGCACGACGACGACCTGGCGCGTTTCGGGGAGAAGGTTCAGGACGTTGTCGAGAATCGCCCGCGGGTCCAGAGCGAGAGGCACGAAGACCTGGTGCGAAGACGGCGTTCGACCCTCGAGCTGCCGGCGGTCCACTCCCGCGATCAGGGTCGGCACGCGGTCGAACAACGGAGGCCCCTGGCCCAGCACGAAGTGGGCCGCCGGCGCGCCGATCGTGACGAGCAGGTCGAGGCGCCGGGGCCCCGCCAGGGCGCGGATGTAGTCGGCGAACGGCGCCTGCTCGGCGTCCGGATAGCGGCCGAGGTCGAATGGCGTTTCGAGGATCTCGACGGTTCCCTCCCAGTTTCGGACGAGCTCCGCGCGGAAGACCTCCGCGAACGCGTGAAACGGGGCGAAGCGCGATCCGAGCGAGCTGACGATCAGGACCCGGCGCAGCTCCGGCTCGCCGGCGAGGGCGGGGGAGAGGCTTCCCAGGATCGCCAGCGCGGCCGCCGTCAGCAGCTTCAGAGCCCGCTCCTTCCGGTCGCTTCGCGGCCGGGCGAGCCGGCCCGATCGCGCCGGGATTCTATCGCTCCGCCTCTCGATCCGCTCGCGCGCCGTGTAGAATTCCGCCGCCGCCGGAACCCAAACGACAGATTGGAGAGCACGATGTCTATCTCGGATCGCGGTCGCTCCGTCCGTTTCGCATCCCTGGCGCTCTCGGGCGTTCTCGTCGCCGCGGCCTCCGCGTCCGCCCGGCAGGCGGAGAAGGGCGGCCTGGTCGCCGAGGCCGTCCAGGAAAAGCTGGCGGCGATCAAGCAGTCCGCGGCCGCCAACAAGGTGGCGCTCTCGAAATACTCGTGGACCGAATCGATCCAGGTCAGCGTCAACGGCGAGGTCAAGACGACCAAGCAGATGGCCTGCCGCTACGGCCCCGACGGCAAGCCGCAGTGCGCGCCCCTCGGTCCGCCGCCGCAGCAACAGCGCGGAATCCGGGGCCGCATGGTCGAGAAGAAGACGGAGGAGTTCCAGGACACCATGCAGCAGGTCAAGGGGCTCATCGGCCTCTACGTGCCTCCGGACTCCGCGAGGATGGAGGCGGCTCACAAGGCCGGCAACGTCTCCTTCTCACGGCCCGCTTCGGGCGAGGCCGGCCTCGTCTTCAAGAGCTATGCGCTGCCCGGCGACCAGATGACGCTCGACTTCGCGATGGCCGCGAAGAAGCTGTCCGCCCTGTCGGTGAGCTCATATCTCGGCGCGCCGTCGAACCCGGTCGCCCTGAACGTGCAGTTCGCGCCGCTGCCGGACGGAACGAACTATCCGGCGCAGGAGGTCGTCAGCCTCGCCGCGAAGGGGCTTCAGCTGACCGTGACGAACTCGAACTACCAGAGGATCGCGCCCTGACGCGGGGCGGCCGCGTCGATCGCCGAGCCACTCGGGTTCGGGGAGGCGACGGCTACTTCCCGATCGGCAGGATGAACTGGACGTAGAGTCCCTGGCCCTGGGAGGAGAACTTCGCACCGTACTCCCAGAAGTACCGAAGCGTCAGCGCCCCCTCCAGGGCCGTCAGCTCCGGGCCGATCGAGTAGACCCTCGATTCGCCCAGGCGGGCGGCCAGAGGAGCGTCGACGCCCGTGGTGGGGGTGGTCTGCCATTGCCCGTAACCGGCGATGCCGGCCCAGCCGCTCAACATGGTGCCCTGGCAGCCCCAGTTACGGCCGAGGCCGCCCATGAACGTGAGGGCGTTTCCGGTCTTCCAGTCCTGGTCCTTCTTCGTGTCGTTGATGTCGTAAAAGACGGCGGCCGACCCGTGCCAGTCGCGGTCCTTGTCGAAGTAGGCCGTCAGGCGGCCGGATAGCTCGTTCGTCCACATGCCGAGCGACGTATTGTTCGGGGCGCCGGCCGTGTAGCGGCCGGTCGGCGCGTAGAACGCGTAGTGGAAGATGATGTCCGCGCCGCCGGGCGACAGGGGCAGCGGATCCTTGATGTGCCAGCCGAGCTCCACCGGAACGATCCAGAGCTCCGAAAGCGCGAGGCCCGTCGAGCCGGCGAGGCCGAGGCGCGGAAGCTCGGCGCGAGCGTTGGCGAACGGCACCGCGGCCATGAACGCGTAGTTGGCGCCGAGAATCTTGTACGGGGAGACCCAGTTGATGAGCGGCCCGAAGATCTCCTGCGTGAGCTTGGGCCCGTGAATCGTCGTATTGTCGAGCTTGATTTCGTCGGCCCAGGTGATGTTGCCGAACATCCCCGCGTAGAGGCCGGGGTCGGGCATCGTGCCGGCCTTCATGCCGAACTCGCCTTTGATGATCAGCTGCTGCGCGCGAGCCGAAGAGGCGAGCGCGAGCAGACCGAGTGCGAAGAATCCCGCCAGGAGTTTTCGGTTCATTGAGTCCTCACTTCGATGGGAGTCGAAAAGGCGGCCGAGCCGGTGCGCGGCCGCCGAAAGCGCTCGCCTACGACGCCGGCGGGAAGTTCTTGAAGATCGTCTGGATCGCCTGGCTGATCTGACCCTGGCTGGCGCCCGCGGCGTTCACCTGGTCCTGCGCGGTACCGCGCCAGACCATCTCGTGCGTCTTCGAGTTGACCAGATCGACGATGATCGTTCCGATCGGAATGTTCGACGACGTGGCCGACGCCATGCCGCCCATGCCGCGAAAGCCGCGGTAGCCGAAGCCGCCCATGCTCGTTGCGTTCCACTGCTTCTCGCTCGAGAGCACGACGTGCGAGTAGACGAGGATGTCCGGGTTCGAGGTCGCTGCCGTCCATCCCTTGGACTGGAGGGTGGAGGTGATGCTGCTCTCGATTTCCTGCTGCGTGAAGGTCACGGGAGACTTCGTGCCTTCGGCCAGCTGGAAGGTGTGGAACTGAGACCAGCTGATCGTATGGTCGTAATCGACCGCGGTCGTCATGGAGGAACACGCCAGGGTCAGGGCCCCGGCCAGGATTCCCAGAATCGTCGCCGCTTTTCTCATGACCTCACTCCTTACGCTCGTTCTTGAAGCCATCTACTTCTGGCCGGGGGCCGGCGGGAAATTCTTGAAGAGCTCGGCGATGGCGTTCTGGACCTGACCCTCCTCCGCGCCCGAGGCCGAGATCTGATCGCTCGCCGTGCCGCGCCACACCAGCTCCTTCGTCTTCGGATTCACGAGGTCCACGACCAGGGTGCCGACGGGAATCTTGGTCTCGGTCGCCGTCGTCATGCCTCCGCCCATGCCGCCCCAGCCGCGGTAGCCCCAGCCGCCCATGCTGGTGGAGTTCCACTGCGTCTGGGTGGACCGCACCCCGTGCGTGTAGACGACGATGTCGGGGTTGGAGGTCGCGGCCTGCCAGCCCTTCGAGGTGAGTTGGCCGGTGATCGCGTCCGCGATTCTCTTCTGCGTAAACGTCACGACTTCTTTGTCGCCTTCCGCGATCTCGAACGTGTGGAATTGCGACCAGTTGATCGTGTGGTCGTAGTCCACGGCGGTCGTCAGGGTCGAGCAGGCGAGGGTGAAGGCTCCAGCGAGGATTCCGAGAAGGGTGGCCGCTTTTTTCATCGTCCGTCTCCTCATTGCAGTCGTATCGGGCGCCGCGGTTTCGCCCGTATCTTATGTCAGGCCCCGGTGACCTACTTCTTGCGGGAGTATTGGATTTCCATCATCTTGAACGTCTTTCCGTCCGGAGCCTTGCCCCACATCTCCAGGGTGTGGTGATCGGCGTCCACGATCGTGAGCTTTTCGTCCAGGGGCGTCGGCTTCCCGGTCATCGGGTCGTTGACCATGGCCTTCGTGCTCAGGACCTTGCCGTCGAAGCTTCCCGTGGACCACATCATGCCGGTGCTCGCCGTGTCCATCCAGGTCGAGAGGTATTTCTTGGAGACGTTGTCGTATCCGGTGTACCCGATGCCGTTGAACGGCCCTCCGAGGAAGACGCCCTCGTACTTCATCTGCACGAAGCGATCGCCGAGGACCCACGTGTTGACCGACGTGCCGACCGTGTCGTCGGGCGGATGCGACGGATCCATCCACGTCCGGACCTTGACGTCGAACGTCCCGACGAGCGGCTCCAGCTTCTTCTGGCCCTCGCCCGGGGTCATCGCCTTCTGCCAGGCTTCCATGGCCGCTTTTTCGTCGGCGCCGGACTTCTTCGACTTGTCCTGCGCCGCCGCGGGAGACGCGGCGGCCGCGACGAGAGCCGCGGCAAGGGCGAGGCGGGAGAGCATCTTCATTCTTCGTCCTCCTTACCTTAGTGCCGCGAAAGTCTATCCTCGCCGGGCCCGACTGGGCGTAGGATTCCCGCATGCGATGGACCAAGAGCATCTCGCTCGCGCTGGCGGCTGCGGCGGCCCTGGCCGCCTCACCGGTGCCGGCGTCGACGCCCTCGTTGCCGTGGATCGAGGACGACGCCTCCCGGGCGTTCGCCGAGGCCAAATCCAAGAAGCTTCCGATCTTCGTCGAGGCGTGGGCGCCCTGGTGACACACGTGCCGCACGATGAGGGCCTACGTCTTCACGGATAAGGCCCTCACCCGGCGCGCCGGACAGTTCGTCTGGCTCTCGATCGACACGGAGAAGAAGCAGAACGCGCCCTTCATCGCGAAGTATCCGATCCGGGCATGGCCGTCGTTCTACGTGATCGACCCGAAGACCGAGAAGATCACGCTCCGCTGGGTCGGAGGAGCGACCGTGGCCGAGCTCGGCAAGCTGTTCGACGAGGTCCGGCCGGCCGGCAGGGCGGCGCCTCCGGGGGCCCTGGCGAAGGCGGACGGCTTCTACTCCGAGGGACGGTACGCCGACTCGATTCCGCTCTACGAAGAAGCGCTGAAGACGCTGCCGAAGACGGCGGCCGCCTACCCCAGGGCGGTGGAGTCGCTGCTCTTCGGCCTTTCGGTCTCCGACCAGGCGGCCCGCTGCGTCGCGGTCGCCCGCGAGTCCCTGGCGAACGTCCGCCGGATTCCGGCGGCGGCGGTGGTCGCGGGCTCGGGTCTGGATTGTGCGACCTCCCTTGCGCCGGGCACGCCGGGGCGCGCGGCGGACATCGCCGAATTCGAATCGGAATCGCGGGCCATCCTGTCCGACCCGAAGCTGAAGCTGGCGGCCGACGATCGCTCCGGCCTCTTCAGCTCGCTCTTCGACGCCCGCAAGGACGCCGGGGACGAGGCGGGCGCGCACCGGGTGGCTCTCGACTGGGTCGCGGACCTCGAGGCCGCCGCGCGCTCGGCGAAAACACCCGAGCAGCTCGCGGCCCTCGACCCGGACCGGCTCAGCAGCTTCCAGGCCGCGGGCGAGATCGAGAAGGCGATCCCGATGCTCGAGAAGTCGGAGCACGACTTCCCGAAGGACTACAACCCGCCCGCGCGGCTGGCTCACGTCTACCTGAAGCTCAAGCAGTACGACACGGCGCTCGCCGCGTCCGACCGCGCGATGGCCCTCGTCTACGGACCCCGGAAGCTCCGCGTGCTCGCCGAGCGGGCCGAGATCTACAAGGCGATGGGAAACACGAAAGAGCAGCAGCGGACGATCGACGAGGCGCTGGCGTATGCCGAGGCGCTGCCGGCGGGTCAGAGATCCGAGTCCGCGATCGCCTCGCTGAAGAAGCAGGCCGGCGAGTTTTCGGCCGGCGGCCGCTGCGGGCAATAACCCGGCGATCCGGGCCGCTCTGCTACGATGCGCGCCTCTCGTGCGCGCGCGTGGAATCGCCCTGATCATGCTGGCCGTCGCCGTGCCCGTCCGGCTGCCGGGCCAACCGCCCGCATCGGCGGCGCTCGCAACGCTCCTCGACGAGCAATGGCAGTACCGCCTCGCCGAGGATCCTCTCCTCGCGACTTCGGCCGGCGATCATCGGTACGACGACCGCCTCCCGTCCATGACGAAGAAGGACCTGGAGCGCCGCGCCGCCCACGACCGCGCCACCCTCACCCGGCTTCAGGCGATCGACCGGGCCGGTCTCAGCGAGGCCGAGGCGGTCAGCTCCGAGATGATGGCCCGCGAGCTCTCGGACTCGGTCGCCGACTACGACTTCGGCGCGTATCGCATTCCGCTCACCTCCGACAGCGGGTTCCACACCGACTTCGCCGACCTGCCCAATCGGATGACGTTCGCGACGTCCAGGGACTACGAGAACTACGCGGCGCGGCTGAACGCGTTCCCGAGGTACGTCTCGGAGGAGATCGCCCTGATGCGCGAGGGTCTCGCCTCGGGCTTCACGCTCCCGCGCGTGGTGCTCCAGGGATACGAGGGGACGATGACGGCGCACATCGTCTCCTCGCCGGAGAAGAGTGTCTTCTTCGCGCCCTACCGGAAGTTTCCGCCGGGCGTCCCCGAGTCCGACCGGGGCCGGCTGACCGAGCAGGGGCGGCAGGCCATCCTCGCGGGCGCGGTGGCCGGCTACCGAAGCCTCGCCGACTTCATGCGCGACGAGTACGTCCCGCGAGCGAGGACGACGATCGCGGCCTCGTCGCTTCCTCACGGGCGCGAGTACTACGCCCATCTCGTCAAGAGCTTCACCACGCTCGAGGTCACTCCCGATCAGGTCCACGAGATCGGCCGCCAGGAAGTCCTGCGCATCCGGGCGGAGATGGACGCCGTGATCGCGAGAACGGGATTCGAGGGCAACTTCGTCGCCTTCCTGAACTTCCTGCGGACCGACCCGCGCTTCTACGCGAAAACGGCCGACGAGCTTCTGAAGGACGCGGCCTATGTCGCCAAGCGCATGGACGGAAAGCTCCCGTCTCTCTTCGGAAAGCTTCCCCGCCTGCCGTACGGGGTCGAGCCCGTTCCGGCGCACCTCGCGCCCAAGTACACGGGCGGTCGGTACATCCCGGCTCCCGTCGGCGGCACACAGGCCGGCGAGTACTGGGTCAACACCTATGCCCTCGACCAGCGCCCGCTGTACACGCTCGAGGCGCTGACGCTGCACGAGGCCGTGCCCGGCCACCATCTCCAGATCGCTCTGCAGCAGGAGATGACCGGCCTGCCCGAATTTCGACGCTTTTCCGAGGTCGGCGCCTTCGTCGAGGGCTGGGCGCTCTATGCCGAGCGGCTCGGCCTCGAGGCCGGCTTCTACACGGACCCCTACAGCGACTTCGGCCGCCTGACCTACGAGATGTGGCGGGCCTGCCGCCTCGTGGTGGACACCGGCATCCACGCCAAGGGCTGGACGCGCGCCGAGGCGATCGAGTACCTCGAGACGCACACGGCACTCTCGACCCACGAAGTGGAGACGGAGATCGACCGGTACATCTCCTGGCCCGGCCAGGCGCTCTGCTACAAGATGGGGGAGTTGAAGATCCGCGAGCTCCGCAGGCAGGCCGAGGAGGCGCTCGGCCCGAAGTTCGACCTCCGGGCCTTTCACGACGTCGTCCTCGAGAACGGCGCCGTGCCCCTGACGGTGCTCGAAGGGCAGGTCCGCGGCTGGATCGCGTCGCGGAAGGCTCCATGAGCGCCGTGGAAGGCCGGGCGGTCCTGCGGGTGCGCAACCCGGCGACCGGGGAGCTTCTCGAGGGCGAATGGGTCGAGGCGAGTCCCGGGGAGATCGACGCTGCGGCTCGCACGGCCGAGCGGGCCTTCGACGCCTATGCCGCGCTCGCGGCTTCGCGGCGAGCGGAGTTTCTCCGCGCGATCGCCCAGCAGGTCCTGGCCCTCGGCGACCGTCTGCTCGAACGCGCCGGAGCGGAGACCGCGCTGCCGGCCGCGCGCCTCGAGAGCGAGCGGGCGCGGACGGTCAGCCAGATCCTTCTCTTCGCGGCTCTGATCGAAGAAGGCTCGTGGGTCGAAGCGCGCATCGACCGCGCCGTGCCCGACCGCAAGCCGCAGCCCCGCCCCGACATCCGCCGCATGCTCGTTCCGCTCGGCCCGGTCGCGGTCTTCGGAGCGTCGAACTTTCCGCTCGCCTTTTCCGTCGCCGGCGGAGACACGATTTCCGCCTTCGCCGCCGGGTGTCCCGTCGTCGTCAAGGCGCATCCGGCGCATCCGGGCACCTCCGACCTCGTCAGCGGGGCGATCCGGACGGCGGCGCGCGAGACGCGGATGCCCGAGGGAGTCTTTGGTCTCCTGCACGGCGGCTCGCCCGAGGTCGGCATCACGCTCGTGACGCATCCGGCGATTCGCGCGGCCGGCTTCACGGGATCGCTCGCGGCCGGGCGCACGCTCTTCGACGCCGCGGCCCTGCGGCCCGAGCCGATCCCGGTGTACGCCGAGATGGGCTCCTCCAACCCGGTCTTCGTTCTACCCGGGGCGATCGCCGAGCGCTCGTCGTCGATCGCGCGGGGGCTGGCGGCTTCGGTCACGCTCGGGTCCGGCCAGTTCTGCACGAACCCCGGCCTCGTGTTCGTCATCGACTCGCCGGCTTCGAGCGCGTTTCTCGAGGAAACGGGAGGCCTGCTGCGCGCCACGCCGCCCGGCACGATGGTCCACGGCGGGATCAAGGCCGGCTACGACCGCGGCGTCGGCGAGCTCGCGCGGATGGCGGGCGTGTCGATCGCGGCGAGAGGGACGGGTTCGGGCGCCCATCCGGAAACCGAGGCGGCGGCGGCGCTCCTGCTGACCGACGCCCGAGTCTGGTCCGACAATCCGCGGCTGGGACACGAGATCTTCGGCCCGGCGACCCTCGCGGTGCGCTGCGCGTCGAGGCCGGAACTGCTCCAGCTCGCCCGCAGCCTCCACGGCCATTTGACCGCCACGATCCACGCGGCCGAGAAGGACCTCGCCGACTTCGCCGAGCTCGTGCCGGTGCTCCGGCGCCGGGTCGGCCGGCTCGTCTTCAACGGCTTCCCGACCGGCGTCGAGGTCTGCCCCGCGATGCAGCACGGCGGGCCATACCCCGCGACGACCGACTCCCGCTCGACCTCCGTCGGAACGGCGGCGATCGAGCGCTTCGCTCGCCCGGTCTGCTACCAGGACTTCCCGCAGAGCGCCCTGCCCGAGGAGCTCCAGGACCCGAATTCGCTGGGCCTCTGGCGGCTCGTGGACGGAGGCCTGACGCGGGATCCTCTGTGAAGCCGCCCGAGTTTCCGGAAACCCTGGAAGTCGTCGACTCTCATACCGAGGGAGAGCCGACCCGCGTCGTCATCGGCGGCTGGCCGGAGCTCGAGGCGTCGTCGATGGAGGAGCGGCGCGAGGAGCTCGGCCGCCGATTCGATGCGCTGTGGCGCGGGGCGGTGCTCGAGCCGCGCGGCCACGACGCCCTCGTCGGGGCGCTCCTGACGCCGCCGGTATCGCGGGGCGCCGTCGCCGGGGTCGTGTTCTTCGACAACGTCGGACCACTCTGGATGTGCGGCCACGGCACGATCGGCGTCGTGCGGACCCTCGAGTATCTCGGGCGCGTCCGCCCGGGGCTCGTGAAGCTCGACACGCCCGCGGGGAC
Organism: uncultured Acidobacteriota bacterium; assembly: GCA_963736455.1. GTDB lineage: Bacteria > Acidobacteriota > Thermoanaerobaculia > UBA5066 > Gp7-AA6 > DAHUXD01. The sequence goes on along the minus strand of CAVTON010000001.1, from coordinate 1,157,895 downwards.
GGTCGGCGCCGAGCTCGCCGTCAATGGAAGCGTCACGGTCGAGAACGTCCCGGCCCGGTGCCACCGGCTCGACGTCGAGGTGGAGGTCCCCGGGGTCGGGACCGTCACGGGGGACGTCGCGTACGGCGGGAACTGGTTTTTTCTCGCCCGGCCGGGCGGCGAGACGGTCGAGCCCTCGAACGGGGAGCGGCTGCGTTCGGTCACGCTCGCCATCCAGCGGGCGCTCGGCGAACAGGGAGTCACGGGCGAGCGCGGCGCCGTCGTGGACCATGTCATTCTTTATGGGCCCCCGTCCCGGACCGACGCCGACAGCCGGAACTACGTGATGTGCCCGGGCGGGGCCTACGACCGCTCGCCCTGCGGCACCGGGACCTCGGCGAAAATGGCCTCGCTGCACGCCCGCGGCGAGCTCGCGCCCGGCCAGCGCTGGCGCCAGGAGTCCATCACCGGAAGCCTTTTCACGGGCTGGCTCGAGCAGCGCGGCGCCGAGCTCGTTCCGAGGATCGAGGGCCGCGCGTACGTCACCGGAAAGACCACGCTGTATTTCGATCCGCGCGATCCGTTCCGCCACGGTCTCGGGGGTCATGGCGGTTGACGCGGTCATCGTCGGCGCCGGCGTCGTCGGAGCCGCCTGCGCCGACGCCCTGACGTCGGCGGGTCTCTCGGTCGCCGTGCTCGAGTCCCGGTTCGCGGCCTCCGGCGCCACGGCGGCCGCGATGGGGCACATCGTCGTCATGGACGACTCCGACGCGCAGTTCGCGCTGACTCGCCTCTCGCGCGATCTGTGGGAAGAGCTCGCCGGGGAAATGCCTCGAGCCTGCGAGGACGAGCGGACCGGGACGCTCTGGATCGCCGCCGATGAAGACGAAATGGGGGCCGTGCGGCGCAAGGCAGCCGTCTACCGGGGCCGCGGCGTCGAGGTCGAGGAGCTCGATTCCTCCGCCCTCGCGAGGTCGGAGCCGAACCTGCGGCCGGGCCTCGCGGGCGCGCTGCGCGTGCCGGGCGACCGCGTCGTGTATCCGATCCAGGCCGCCCGATGGCTGCTCGGCCGGGCGGTCCGCCGCGGCGCGCGGTTCGTCGCCGGGGTGGAGGCCTCGGTGATCGGGCCGCGCCGGGTGGTGACGCCGAAGGAGACCTTCGAGGCGAAGTTCGTCGTCAATGCCGCGGGCGCCGCTGCGCCGCTGCTGACGCCGGGACTTCCCGTCGCGCCGCGCAAGGGTCACCTGGTGATCACCGACCGTTATCCGGGCTTCTGCCGGCATCAGCTCGTCGAGCTCGGCTACCTCTCGAGCGCGCACGGCGCCTCGGCGGAATCGGTGGCGTTCAATCTGCAGCCGCGCGCCACGGGTCAGGTGCTGATCGGATCGTCGCGCGAGTTCGTCGGCTTCGATCCGGCCGTCAACCGCCGCATCCGCGACCGGATGATCCGCCGCGCGCTCGCGTTCGTTCCGGCGCTCGCCGGGCTCTCGGCGATCCGGACGTGGACGGGCTTTCGGCCCGCGACCCCGGACAATCTACCGCTGATCGGTTTCTGGCCGGCGACGGAGGGCCTCGCGATCGCCGCCGGACACGAGGGCCTGGGCATCACGACGGCGCTCGGAACGGCCCGGCTGATCGCCGACGCGATGCTCGGCAGGACGAGCCCGATCGACCCGGCGCCATACCTCCCGACCCGATCGTTCGCGTCCGCGCATGCCTGATCTGACCGTCGACGGCAGGCGGATCGAGGCCGAGGCCGGCGCCACGGTCGCCGCGGCGCTCGCCAACTCGGGCGTCGCGTCGCTGCGGGAATCGGTCGGCGGCGAGCCTCGCGGCGTCCTCTGCGCGATGGGCGTCTGCTTCGAGTGCCGCGTGAGGATCGACGGCGAGCCGCACCGGCGGGCGTGCGTGGAGAGCGTGCGCAACGGGATGGAGATCTCGACGGGAGCGGAGGCCGTCCGCCCTTTGCCGGCCGCGGTCCGCGCCGAGACGGAGGCGTTCGACGTCGACGTCGCCATCGTCGGAGGCGGTCCCGCCGGGATCGCCGCCGCCTGCCGCGCCGCCGAGTCGGGAGCCTCGACGATGCTGCTCGACGAGGGGATCGCGCCGGGCGGCCAGATCTACCGCCACCGTCCGCCGGACGTCCCCGAGGGCGCGCGGCGCTGGATCGAACGGCTCGGCCGGTCAGGCGCCCGGTTCCTCCCGGGAGCCTCCGTCTTCGATGCGCGTCGGGAGCCGAGCGGATTGCGCCTCGCCGCGGAGGCCGGCGCGCGCGCCGTGACCGTGACCGCGCGCCGCGTGATCCTCGCGACCGGCGCCCGCGAGCTCTTCCTGCCGTTCCCGGGCTGGACCCTGCCCGGCGTCATGGGGGCCGGGGCGGCGCAGGCGCTCTGGAAATCGGGGGCCAGCTTCCGGGATCGCGCGGCCGTCGTCGCGGGATCGGGTCCCCTTCTGCTCCCCGTGGCCGCATCGCTGTCGAAGGCCGGAGCCCGCGTCGCGCTCGTCGCGGAGCAGGCCCGCGGCCGGGCGCTCGCCGGTTACGCCGCGAGCCTGTGGCGCTTTCCCGGGAAGCTGCGCGAAGCGGCGCGCTATCGGTCGGCGTTCGCGCGGTCGCCGTACCGCGCCGGCTGGTGGATCGCTCGCGCCCTCGGCTCGGTGCGTCTCGAGGCCGTCGTCGCGACCGACGGCCGGCGGTCGAAGGAGATCGCGTGCGATCTGCTCGCGGTCGGCTATGGTCTCGTGCCGAACACGGAGCTTGCGCGGCTGCTCGGCTGCGCCATGCGAAACGGGGCGGTCGTGGTGGATTCCGGGCAGCAGACGAGCGTGCCAGACGTGTCGTGCGCGGGAGAGCCGTGCGGCGTCGCGGGCGTCGAGGTCGCCCTCGCGGAAGGAGAGATCGCGGGCCTGGCCGCCTCCGGGCGGCGCGATCGCAACGCCGAGCGGCGGCTCGCTCGCCGCCGTGCGGCCGGCCGGCGGCTGGCCTCCGGAATGGCTTCGGCGTTCCGTCTTCGCGGCGAGCTCACGGCGCTGGCCACGGCCGAGACGACCGTCTGCCGCTGCGAGGACGTGCCCCGCGGCGCCTTCGAGGAATGCGGGAGCTCGCGCGAGGCCAAGCTCGCAACGCGGGCCGGCATGGGTCCGTGCCAGGGAAGGATCTGTAGCCCGGCTCTCGAGTTTCTCTTCGGATGGGATTCGGATACGGTACGCCCGCCCGTCCGGCCGGCCCGGGTCGGCGACCTGGCCGCCGCGGGGGAGTGAGGAGCAACGATGGAGTGGCGCGGCGTGTTCCCGGCGATCACGACTCCGTTCCGGGAGGATCTCTCCCTCGATCTCGCGTTCCTGTCCCGGCACGTCGAGGCGATGCTCGCCGCCGGCTGCCGCGGCTTGGTGCCGCTCGGATCGCTCGGCGAATCCGCCGCGCTGGGTCTCGACGAGAAGGCCTCCGTGCTCGAGACCTGCCGGACCGCGCTGTCCGGACGGGCCGCGCTGGTGGCCGGCATCGCCGCGCTCTCGACGGCGGAGGCCGTCGCCACGGCGCGGATGGCGGAGAAAGCCGGCTGCGACGGGCTGATGGTCCTGCCGCCGTACGTCTACCGGCCGGACCGCCGCGAGATGATGGCGCACTTCTCGGCGGTCGTCTCCGCGACTGCCCTGCCGTGCATGCTCTACAACAATCCGATCGCCTACGGGACCGATGCGCTGCCCGCCGACGTCGCGGAGCTCGCGGCGCGGCACCGTAACCTCTCGGCCGTCAAGGAATCGAGCGCCGACGTCCGGCGCATTACCGAGATCCGGGCGCTGTGCGCCGACCGCCTCGCTCTCTTCGTCGGTGTGGACGACCTCGTCGTGGAGGGCATCGCGGCGGGAGCGGCCGGCTGGATCGCCGGTCTCGTCAACGCCCTGCCCGCCGAATCGGTGCGGCTCTTCGACCTCGCCGCGGCGGGACGCGCGGCCGAGACGCGCTCTCTCTACGAGTGGTTTCTTCCCCTGCTGCGCCTGGACGTCGTTCCGAAGTTCGTGCAGCTCATCAAGCTGACCCAGCAGGAGTGCGGCATGGGGTCGGAGAGGGTGAGGCCGCCGCGGCTCCCGCTCGAAGGAGCCGAACGGAACGAGGCGCTCGCGGTGATCCGAGAGCGCCTCGCGCGCCGGCCGAAGAGCTGAGGAGACCTACTTGCCGGTGTCGCCGGTCGGAATCGGAAGCTGGTTGAGAAGGTTCAGCCGGCCCGCCGTCGTCGTGTAGTCGTCGATCAGCGCGAAGCGGCCCGCGGCGTGCGCGTTGATCTTCTGCTCGAGGATCCCGTAGTACTTGACGCGCAGGTCCGTCGTCTTCCTCTGCAGGTTCGCCGAGTTGGTCACGAGGCTCGTGATGTCGGCGTCGGACAGGCTCTGGAAGTTGTCGGCGTATTTCTTGGCGAGGTCGACGCGCGCGGAGGTGACCGCGTCCTGCTCCTTCGCGAACTCGGCGTACACGCCCCAGAACGTCTCGAGCTGCTGCGGCGTCAGCTCGCTCATCCCGGCCGCGAAGAGCTTCTTGCGGGCGTCGGTCAGGGCCATCTTGTAGCGGGCGATGTTGAGGGCCTGCTGGCCTCCCTCCGACATCTGCGTCGACTGGCCGGTCGCCTCCTGGGCTCCGGCCGAGGCGGCGGCGATCCCGGCGGCGAGGGAAAGGACGAGAATCTTCTTCATGACCTCTTCTCCTTGTGTGTGAAGGCCGGCCGCCGTCGCGGCGCGCCGGTGCCGTGTTTCGATCCGGCGGATCCTATACCGAAAGAGCCCGGCGCAACCGGATGGATCGTCCGAGCGATGTATCTCTAGACGTGGCAGGAGCCGCCGCCGCGCTTCTCGAAGTACCGCTGGTGGTACTCCTCGGCCCGCCAGAAGGGCTCGGCGGGTTCGATCTTCGTGACGATCGGGCGCGGGAAGCGGCCGCTCTTCTCGAGCCCTTCCTTCGAGGCCTGTGCGGCGGCTTTCTGCTCGGGCGAGTGAAAGAAGATGACCGAGCGATACTGCGAGCCGACGTCGGGTCCCTGGCGATTGAGCTGCGTCGGGTTGTGCCCGTTCCAGAAGACGTCGAGAAGCCGGTCGTACGAGACCTTCTCCGGATCGTAGTCCACCTCGACGACCTCGGCGTGGCCCGTGGCGTCCGAGCAGACGTCCTCGTAGGTCGGATGTTGGAGCGAGCCGCCGCTGTAGCCGACGGCGGTGTTCCGCACTCCCGGCACCTTCCGGAATTCCTCCTCGACCCCCCAGAAGCATCCCGCTCCGAACGTCGCTTTCGCCATGGATTTCCTCCTCGATCGGAAGTCAACGCGGGCGCCCCGAACCGGATTCCCCGGCGAGAGCGTATTACGGGCGGATCGACCCGGCGAGCCGGACGCCGCGCTCTCGTCCCGGCATAAGCTACGCGCGCTTGCAAAAGACCCTGAAGGCTTTCACCTACCGCGATTTCCGCCTCATGTGGGCGGGCGCGTTCACTTCGAGCGTCGGCACGTGGATGCAGGAGGTCGCGCAGAACTGGCTGATCCTGACGATGACGGGATCGGCCTTCCTGCTGGGCCTCGACGCCTTCCTCGGCGATGCGCCGTATCTGCTGTTCTCGCTCTTCGGCGGCGTCATGGCCGACCGCGTCGATCGCCGGCGGATCCTGCTGCGGTCGCAGTACGTCCAGATGGCGAGTGCGGCGCTGCTCGCCGTGCTCCTTCTCGTGCACGCGGTGCACGTCTGGATGATCCTCGCGCTGTCCTTCGTGGTCGGCCTCGCCCAGTCCTTCGGAGGGCCCGCGTATCAGGCGCTCGTGCCGACGCTCGTCGATCGGGAGGATCTTCCGAACGCCGTCGCGCTGAACTCGATCCAGTTCAACCTCGCGCGTGTGATCGGACCCGTGCTCGCTGGCGTCGCGTTCTACAAGCTCGGCGCGGCGGCCTGCTTCGGCCTGAATTCCGTCTCGTTCCTCGCGCCGATCGTCGCGCTGCTCCTGCTCAAGCGCGGGGGCGGCACCGTGGCTCCGAAGGAGGGGGTTCTCGCGAGCCTCAAGACCGGCCTCTCCGCGGTTCGCAACGCCGGAGCCCTGAGGGGCCTGATCGTCCTCGCCTTCGTCGGCAGCTTCTGCGCGATGCCGCTCGTGACGTTTCTCCCGGTCTTCGCGCGCACCGTGTTCCACCGCGACGCCAAGGGCTACAGCATTCTGCTGGCGGCCTTCGGCGTCGGCGCGATCTTCGGCGCGATGGGCGTCGCCGCCTTCGGCAACGTCCGCCGCAAGGGAGCGCTCGCCGTCGGAATGCAGATGCTCTTCGGCGGGCTCATGGCCGGCTTCGCCCTTTCCCGGACCCCGCTCGTCTCGTACGCGCTGCTCGCCCTCGCGGGCGCCGCCCTCATGGTCGTCTTCGCGCTCTTCATGACGCTCGTCCAGTCGAACGTGGAAGACCGCCTCCGCGGCCGCGTCGTTTCCGTCTACTCGCTCGCGTTTCGCGGCGCGATGCCCCTCGGCAACCTCACGGCCGGCGCGCTCGCGAGCCTCTTCACCGCACCCCGGGTCCTGGTCGCCAACGGCGTCGTCATGATCCTCGTCGGGGCCATCGCCATGCTGCGAGGACGCGAGGGCGTGTTGAGTTTGTAGGCCGATCTCCGTCGAGCCGGTGGCGGCGGGACCTTGCTGGCTGCTGCGCTCTCCCCCTCACCCCCACCCTCTCCCCCCTTTCGGGGGGCGAGGGAGTAAGACTCGATGCGCGGCACTGTCGGTGAAGCTCGCGGCGTGAGAAGTCACCCGAGCGAAGCGAGGGTGGAGGCTCACGCCGCGGGAGCCGCAGCGCAGTGAGGAGTCAGCCGGGCGGCCGAGCCCGCATCCGGGCGAGCCGCCCGGCGGTGCGCGCCGTCGAGGCGCGCAGACTCCGAACGAAGCGGAGGCGACGGTATTGGTGGAGCTGACCGGGATCGAACCGGCCTCCGCCGGTTGGCGTCGGCCGGCGGCGGGCGCCTTTGAGCGGGGGCTCTGCCCCCGAGCCCCCGACTCGGTCGCCGGTTCGATCCATCGCCACCGCGGCTCTTCGTCCCGGCGTCTCTGGAAATGAGGGATCGGCTGATTGGTGGAGCTGACCGGGATCGAACCGGCCTCCGCCGGTTGGCGTCGGCCGGCGGCGGGCGCCTTTGAGCGGGGGCTCTGCCCCCGAGCCCCCGACTCGGTCGCCGGTTCGATCCATCGCCACCGCGGCTCTTCGTCCCGGCGTCTCTGGAAATGAGGGATCGGCTGATTGGTGGAGCTGACCGGGATCGAACCGGCGACCTCGTGAGTGCGATTCACGCGCTCTCCCAAACTGAGCTACAGCCCCACGCGGAAGAGGGCGCGGAGGATAGCACGGCGTTCGGACGCCGGCAAACGGAGGTCAGGCGGCGCGTTCGGCGGCGATGGCCTGGACGACCCACGCGGCGTCGGCCACGATCAACAGGTCGCAGAGAGCCTCCCCGGAGTAGAAGACGCGCGAGAAGTCGGGCGGGGCGTTCGTGACCAGGCAGACGACGAAGGCCGTCGCCGACATGACGGCCGCCGCGAGAATCGTCTCGCGGAGGAGGCGGCCCCGGAGCGTGGCGCGCCGGTAGGTCGCGAGGCACCAGGCGGCGTTGCCGCCGAGCAGAAGGGCGAGCGAGGCGACGGGCTGCGCGCCGAAGAGCCGGAGGCGCCAGCGGCTCCATGCGGACCCCCGATCGGTCAGCGTGCGTGTCGGGTGCGCCTCCGACTTCTCCAGGTTGCCGTAGCTCGGGCGCAGCGTCCAGAGCTTCTGCGAGATCCGGCGGACGCGCTCGGCAAAGCGGCGCGGGTGGCGGGCGTAGAACCCGACGATCTTTCGATAGCCGATCGCCTCCAGGAACCGGACGCGGAAGACCGAATCGCGAAGCGGCGTGTCCGCCTGGAATGCGTTCGTGCCGGAGTACCGCAGCCAGTCCGGGTCGAGGCCGAGTGCGGCGGCGTCGGCCGCGGGATCCGGAGAGTGGGGCAGCACCTCGGCGAACACGACCTGGTAGAGCGCGGCTTCGCGAAGCGAGACGGGCGCCCGGCGGCCGTACCAGAGGGAAAGTGCACAGAGGCCGATCGCGAGAGCGACCGCCGCGCGGCGAGAACGCCGTCCGGCAAGGCCGGCGGCAAGCCGCACGCCGAGGAGGGCAAGGACCGGCCCCTGGATCGCTTCCTGCGGCTTCGAGGTGACGAAGGCCGCCGCGCAGAGGAAGTACGCCGCCGTCCGCCACGGCCCTTCGAGCCCGCCCCGGCGGATCGCCTCCGCCGCGACGCCGGCGGCGAGCATCAGAAAGAGGAGCGATGCCGTCTGGCTGTAGAAGGAGTTGAACGGAGCGACATAGCCGACGTCCGTGAAGAAGAAGACGAGGAGCGCGGCACCGAGGATCTGCGCCGCCGGCTCGAGCTCCCGGCACGCTCGCAGGATGAGGCCCATGCCGAGCAGGAGCAGCCCGACGTGAACCGCCCCCATCGTGCGCAGATCGAAGAGGCCTCCGCGTCCGAGGGCGAGGCCGACGAAGCGCGCGGCGAGCGCCAGCGGAATCTCCGACGAGAGGTAGCCGCTGCGGAACCAGCCGACCGGCAGGACGCGGTACGTCGTGCGGAGAAACGACAGGTATCGATCGCCCCACGCCTCGGTCGAGTGGTCGAAGCCGGCGTATCCCATGACCCGGATGTAGTCGCCGTTGTCCGCCAGCCCGACGACGGGCGGCCGGAGAAGGATCGACGCGAGCGCGAGGAGGGCGGCGAGAAGGGCTCCGGCGACAATCCAGGGGTTCGACCTCGACGCGGCGGCCGCCATCGGCCACGAGCTTAGATCGAATGGACTAGGATCCGCGCATGGAACACGGCCTCGACGTCGGCGCGTTGTTTCTCGCGTTCGCGGCGGCCCTCGCGGGAGCGAAGCTCTTCGGCGAGCTGGCCGAGCGGTTCGGCCAGCCGGCCGTCCTCGGAGAGCTCGCCGTGGGCGTGATCCTGGGCCCGTCGGTGCTCGGCCTCGTGCCGATGTCGGATGCCATCGTCGAGCTCGCCGAGATCGGCGTCGCGTTGCTCCTCTTCGAGGTCGGCCTCGAAACGAACCTCGAGGACCTGGTGCGCGTCGGGGCGCCGGCGCTCGCGGTCGCGCTGGCCGGCATGCTGCTTCCGTTCGCCGGCGGCTACGCCGTCACACGGGCGCTCGGCCATTCGACTCTGACCGCGACGTTCGTCGGAGCGGCTCTGACGGCGACGTCCATCGGCATCACGGCCCGGGTTCTCTCGGAGCTGAAGGTCCTCGCGACCCGCGAGGGCCAGATCATCCTCGGCGCGGCGGTCGCCGACGACGTGCTCGGTCTCGTGGTGCTCGCGATCGTTTCGAAGATCGCCGGAGGCGGCGCCCTCGAGGCGGGAGTCGTCCTCAAATCCGCCGGTCTGGCGATCGGCTTTCTCGTCGCCGCCGTCGCCCTGGGCATTCCGCTCGGCCGCCGCCTCATCGGGATCGTGGAGCGGGCGAGCGTCCGCGGGGTGCTCGGCGCGATGTCGGTGGCGTTTGCGCTCCTGATCGCCTGGGCGGCCAAGGCCGCGGAGTCGGCTCCGATCGTCGGGGCGTTCGCCGCCGGGATGGCGCTCGCGCGCACCAACCGGCGCCACGACATCGACACGGCGCTCAAGCCGGTCGTGGACATCTTCGCTCCGGTCTTCTTCGTGTACGTGGGCACGGAGGTGGACGTGAAGCTTCTGAACCCCATGGTCGCCGAGAACCGGCCGGCGCTCTTCCTCGGCCTGCTCCTGACGGCAATCGGATTTCTCGGGAAGTTCGCGGCGGGCTTCTGCGCCTGGGGCGGCGTGCGCCGGTCGTTCATCGGCGCGGGCATGGTTCCCCGCGGCGAGGTGGGCCTCATCTTCGCCTCGGTCGGGCTTGCGACGAAGGCCCTGTCGGAGCCGGTATTCGTGTCCGTGCTCGTGGCGGTCTTTCTGACGACCTTCGTCGCGCCGCCGCTTCTGAAGCGCCTGCGCCCGGCCTCCGCCGGCGCCTAGGACCGGCGCTTCAGCTCGGCGAGCGTGGCGCCGAGAAGGGAGTGGCGCTCCGTCTCGAGACGGAAGAAGAGGGGCTCGAGAATGAGCGAGACTCGATCCTCCCGGTGCGGGCTCACGCGATACAGCTCCGGCGTCAGCGCCGCCACCACGGCGCCGACCGTGATCTTGCGGCTCGACTGGGCGAGACGGAAACCCTCCGTTTCGTCGCCGGTGACGAGCCCCGCCTGCTCCAGTTCCCCGAGGATCGCGAGCGTCTCGGCGGGCGGCGTGTCGGGATCGGGCTGGATCGCCGCGACCGGCGTCGGCTCGGCCGAGGACATCCGCAGGAGCATCCGGATCGCGCGCTCGGCCCGGCCCTGTCCCGCGAGCCCTCCCGCCGCGCGGGCCGCGTGCGCCTGCAGGACGTGCGTCAGCTCCACGCCGATGAGGATCAGCGCCCAGGCCAGGTACAGCGACAGGGTGGCGAGAAACACGAACCCGATCGTGCCGGTGATCAGGTTCATGCGCATCATCGCCTCGACGTAGACCCCGAACCCCAGCCGCAGGAGCTCGAGCGCGAGCGCCACGGCCGCGCCGCCGACGGCCGCCCCAACCCAGCGCACACGGGCGTTCGGCAGGAAGCGAAAGAGCAGCGTCAGCAGAATGGCCTTGAGGAGAAATGGCGCCGCGGCGAGAAGCAGCGACTTGACGGCCGAGTCCACGTCCGCCGAGTGGCGGACGGTGCGCATCCCCCAGCCGGTGCCGCCGAGGATCAGGCCGAGAGCGACGAGGGCGAAGGTATAGATGGCGACGCGCCGGACGCTCATGCGCCGGCGGGGCGCGCCCCAGACCGCGTTGAAGACGCCCTCGACGACGAAAATCAGGCGGACCGACGCGATGATGACGAGGGCCAGGCCGACGCCCGAGATCGCGGTCGATTCGGCGATGAAGTCGCGCAGGCTCTGCGTCAGGTGGGCCGACTGGTAGGGCAGCAGCACGTTGACGATCGAAAGGATCTGCTCGTCGTTCTCCCGGAAGAACGTGACGAGGAAGATGGAGAAGGCGGCGAAGAGCGGCACGGCCGTCAGGAGGGTCGTGAACGCGAGCGAGCCCGCGAGATCGAAGCCCCGGTCGGCGCGGAAGCCGCGGAACGTGTCCTTGGCCACCTCGAGGATCGACCAGCCGGCCCACTCGCGGCGGATCTCCGTCGTTTTCTTCAATTTCGGCAATCCCAAATCCGAGATCTCCAATCGGAAATCCGAAATCCGGCTCCCGAAATCCGGTGAGCCAAGGGTATATGATGCCGGTTCTTCGCACGCGGAGGTGCACATGGCGAAAGAGACCCCGTTCGATCGCGCCCGGGACTTCGTGGAAGAGAAAATCGACCGCACCAAGGAGGTGCTGGGCGACTCCTACGGGAAGGCGCGCGAGCAGTTCGACGACGTCGGAGCGGACGTTCGCAAGACGGTCGCTTCGGCGGCTCGGAAGCTGGAGAAGGATTACGGCTACGTGTGGGACGACGTCCGCGAGTACGTCCGGGAGAATCCGGGAACGGCGCTGGCCCTCTCGGCCGCGGCCGGCTTTGTCCTCGGCTTCCTTCTGCGCGGCGACGACGACTAAACGTCGCCTTCGCGGCGCTCGGGGTCTGCGCCCCTTTGGGGCGCACCGGCGTCCGGCTCGCCCGGATGCGGGCTCGACCGGACGTCTGACCCCTCGCTCCGCTCCGGCTCCCGCGGCGCGAGCCTGCACCCTCGCTTCGCTCGGGTGACTTCTCACGCCGCGAGCGATTGTTCCGGCGCGGCTCGACGGGGAGAGGGCGCGGTTCGAAGAGACGGACTAGAATCCTCCCGATGACGACCGGGACCGCGACATATCCCGCCCTTTCGACCTTCGCGTCCAGCGCGGGCTGCGCCTGCAAGATCGGGCAGTTCGACCTGTCGGCCCTGCTGGCGCGCCTTCCGGCGCCGAAGGATCCGAACCTGCTCGTCGGCAGCGCCGAATCGGACGACGCGGCGGTCTATCGACTCGGCGACGGCCACACGATCATTCAGACCATCGACTTCTTCACCCCGGTCGTGGACGATCCGCGGCTCTTCGGCCGGATCGCGGCGACCAACGCGCTGTCCGACATCTACGCGATGCGGGGACGGCCCATCCTGGCGCTCGCCGTCGTCGCCTTCCCGATGAAGGTCCTGCCCGGCGAGGTTCTCGAGGAGATTCTCCGGGGCGGGGCGGAGAAGGTCGCGGAAGCCGGCGCGGTCGTGGCCGGAGGCCACTCGATCGACCACGACGTTCCGCTCTACGGGCTCTCGGTGACGGGCGTCGTGGACGAAGCGAAGGTGACGCGAAACGCGGGAGCGCTCCCGGGAGACGCGCTCGTCCTGACCAAGCCCCTCGGGATGGGCGTGACGATCCGGGCCGGGCGCTCGGATTCCGCCGCGGCCTCCGGCGCCGATTCCACGGCGCCCCGCAAGCTCTCGGACGCCGCGCTCGAGGAGGCGATCGCCGTCATGTGCACGCTCAACCGCGCGCCCGTCGAGGCGATGGAGGGGTTCGACATCCACGCGGTCACCGACGTGACGGGCTTCGGTTTGCTCGGCCATGCGTACGAGATGATGGCGGCCTCGAACACGACGGCGGAGTTCTCGATGGCGCGGATTCCGCTCCTCTCGCAGGCGCGGCGGCTCGTCGCCGACGGAGTGGCGCCGGGCGGATCGCGCCTGAACGCCCGCAACCTGCGAGGCCGGGCCGAGGTCGGTGAAGGCGTCGCCGAAGAGGACTTTCTGCTCGTGTCGGACGCCCAGACCTCGGGCGGACTGCTCGTCGCGCTGCCCGGGGCCGAGGCCGAGCGGTTTGCCGCCCGCTGCCGCGAGGAGGGCGCCCCGCAGTCGGCCGTCGTCGGCCGTGTGCTCGAGCGAGGGGCCACCCATTTGCGCCTGATGCGGTAGACGACCGTCGGAGAACGAGGAGGACCCTTGTCTGAGGACGAGAGCGCGGAAGACTGGATCGAGGTCGCGGCGGTTGCCGAGGACGAGGAGGCGGAGATCATTGCCGGCCTTCTCGAGTCCGAGGACATTCCTTGTGAGATCGAGGGCCCTTCGGCGTCGCCGTGGCCCGAGACGATCGGAGCGCTCGGTCACTCGCGGGTCATGGTGCCGCCCGACCGCGCCGGCGAGGCGCGCGCGTTGATCGCCGAGCGGGAGAAGGACGCCGAGCGCAATCTCTCCGAAAACGCGGACGAATGAGCTTTCTGCCCGCCGGGTCCAAGCTCGGCCGGTTCCAGATCGCTTCCGTTCTCGGCCAGGGCGCGATGGGCGTGGTGTACCTCGCCCACGATCCCGACATCGGGCGGCCCGTCGCGATCAAGACCGTTCGTCCGGAGACTCTCGGCGGCGAGACCGCGGCGGAGCTCGAGGCCCGGTTCCTGAAGGAGGCCCGGCTCGGGGGCCGGCTCCAGCACCCCAACATCGTCACGGTCTATGACGTCGGCCGCGCGGGCGAGGTGTGCTTCATCGCGATGGAGTACGTCGAGGGCCGGCCGCTGACCCGCTACCTCGGGGCGGTCGACGCCTTGCCGCTTTCCGTGAGGCTCGCGATCGTGCGCCAGGTCGCCGAGGCCCTCGGACACGCCCACGAGCGCGGCGTGCTTCACCGCGACGTCAAGCCGGGCAACATCCTCGTCGGCGCCGACGGCCGTGTGAAGGTCACGGACTTCGGGATCGGGAAGTTCACCGAGGCGACGACCTCCGAGCTGACCCGCGCGGGGCACATGGTCGGCAGTCCCGCGTACATGTCTCCCGAGCAGGTCAAGGGGGAGAAGCTCGACGGCCGCTCGGATCTCTTTTCGCTCGGCATCGTTCTCTACGAGCTCTTGACCGGCGCGCGCCCCTTCCCGGGCGAGTCCATCACGACGCTCGTGTACCAGATCCTGCATACGGAGCCCCGCGATCCCCTCGAGTGGAAGTCCGACCTTCCGGTGGCGAGCCGTGAGGTCATCGCCCGGCTGCTCGCAAAGTCTCCCGACAAGCGGCCGGCCGACGCGCAGGAGTTCGTCCGGGAGCTCGCCCGCATCGAGAAGATCCAGCGGCAATCCGAGCTGACGCGGAAGGCGATCGCGGGAGCGGCGGGTCCGGCCGCGCGGGCGGCGGCGACCACGCCCCTGCCGCCGGCGCCCCCCACGATCCCGTCATCCGCTTCGACGCCGCCCTCGCCGACTCCCTCGCCGCCCCGACGCAGCGGCATGCCGGTCATCCTGGGCGCGCTCGCCGTTCTGATCGCCGTGTCGTTCTACTTCCTGCGGCAGCGTCGCGAGGCGGCGGCTCGGCCGCCCGAAGCGGCCCTGCGCGTGACGGCCGCGCCGACGGCCGCGGCGCCGGCGGTTTCGATTCCCTCGCCCGTGGAGGCGCCGCCCACCGCCGCACCGGCGCCGGCCCCGACGGCTCCAGCGGAGGTTGCGGCGGTGACGGCCGTTTCCACGGCGCCCCGGCCGCGTCAAACCCCCCGGCGCCGGGCCACCGCGGCGGCCCCGGCCTCCGCCGCCGCCGCGCCCGGGCCGCCTCCGGCCTCGTCCGCAGCGCCCTCGAAGCCCGATCGCGTGGACGCCGAGTATCGGACCCGGCGCGCCGTGCGTTTCACGTCGAGCCCGGAACAGGCGAGGCTGTACCTCGACGGACGGTACATCGGGATCGCCGACGACTGGGACAACCGGGGCGGCGGACGAGAGCTCGAGTTTTCGCGCCCGGGCACGCATTACGTGCGGATGGAGCTGCCGGGCTACCGCCCCCTCGTCGTCGAGATCGACGTCACGGACGACGCCGACAAGGACTCGCCGTCGATCGACGAGGAGATGGATCGCCGCGACCGCATCGCCTACGACCACCTGTCCTCGCCGGACGACCGCACGACGGGGGCGATCGAATTCTCGGTGAATCCGCCCGACGCGACGATCATGGAGAACGGACACGAGGTGGGGCCGGCGAGCTCGTTTCATGCCGGGTCTCCGCTGCGGCTCGGCGGGCCCGCGGTGCACGATCTGCTCATCGCCGCATCCGGCTACCGGCCCCGGCTCGTGCGGATCCTCGTCGCTCCCAACGCCGGAAAGGACCGCGCCACGGTCGAAGTTTCGCTGAAGCCGGACTGATCCGGCCGCTATCCCGGCCCGGCGAGAATCCGCCAGTTCGTGAGCCGCTCGGCCGTCTCGACGGATCGGCGCGCCGCGAGTCGGCACAGCAGCAGCGAGAGCTCCGCGCAGCCCTCCGGGTCGGCCGATTCGAGAGCCTCGAAGCGCTCGCGCGACAGCTCCAGCACGACCGAGTCCTCGTGCGCGACCGCGTCGGCGGGAGCCGGCGCGGTTCCGAATCCCGGGCCGCGGTTCCCGGCCCTTTCGACGTGTGTTAACTTCCCCATCCCGATGGCCGCCCCCGCCGCCGCCCCGACTGCGCTGCGCCGCACGCCGCTCCATTCTCTTCATCGCGAGCTCGGGGCAAGGCTGATCGACTTCGGCGGCTGGGAGATGCCCGTCCAGTACGCGGGCATTCTCGAAGAGCACCGCGCCGTCCGAGAGCGCGTCGGACTGTTCGACGTCTCGCACATGGGCGAGTTCGACGTCTCCGGCCCGGGCGCCCTCGACTTCCTTCAGCGCCTGACACCGAACGACGTCGCCCGGCTCGCGGACGGGCGGATCCACTACTCGGCGTTTCTGACCGAGAAGGGGACCTTCGTCGACGATCTGCTCGTCTACCGCAAGGCGGCGGACGCGTACCTGCTCGTCGTCAATGCCGGCAACACGCCGAAGGACTTCGCCTGGGCGAGCGCCCGGGCGGGCCGCGACGTCTCCGTCGCGGATCGCAGCGCGGACTACGCGCTCATCGCCGTCCAGGGGCCGAAGTCCGCGGCGCTGATGTCCCGCGTCTGCCGGCCCGACCCGTCGGACCTGCCGTACTACGGCTTCCGCGACACGGCGGTGTTCGGCGCGCCGACGCTGGTCTCGCGCACCGGGTACACCGGCGAGGACGGCTTCGAGGTGTACTGCCGCCCGGACGACGCGGAGCGGCTCTTCCGGTCGCTGCTCGAGGAAGGAAAGAGGGAAGGCGCGGCGCCGTGCGGACTCGGCGCGCGCGATACGCTGCGTCTCGAGGCGAAGATGGCTCTCTACGGCAACGACATCGACGACACCGTCACGGCGCTCGAAGCCGACCTGGGCTGGATCGTCAAGCTCGGCAAGGGAGACTTCATCGGCCGCGAGGCCCTCGCCGCGCAGAAGCAGGCGGGCGTGCCCCGAAAGCTCGTCGGGTTCGAGATGGTCGACCGCGGCATCGCGCGGCACGGGTATCCCGCCCGGACGGCGGCGGGCCCCGGCGTCGTGACGTCCGGGACCCATTCGCCGACGCTCGGCAGGCCCATCGGCCTCGCGCTCCTTCCTTCGGCCTCGACGGCGATCGGGACCGAGTTTCAGGTCGAAATCCGAGGCCGTGAGGCGTCGGCCCGCGTGGCGACGACGCCGTTCTACAAGAGGAGTGCATGAGCGCAAATCCGGATGACCTCCGATACGCCGACAGCCACGAGTGGGTCCGCGTCGATGGCGACGTCGGAACGATCGGCATCACCGAGCATGCCCAGAAACAGCTGGGCGAGATCGTCTACCTCGAGCTCCCCGAGGTGGGCCACATGTACGACGCGGGCGACGAGTTCGGCACCGTCGAGTCCGTCAAGGCGGTCTCGGAGCTCTTCACTCCGGTTTCGGGCGAGGTCGTGGAAGTCAACAAGTCCGCGGTGTCCGAGCCCGGGATCATCAACGACGACCCGTTCGGCGACGGCTGGCTCATCAAGCTGAAGGTCTCGACCGACGTCGAGATCGGCAAGCTCATGTCGGCCGAGGCCTACGGCGAGTACGTCCGCGAGGAAGAGCAGGAGAAGTGAAGTTTCTCCCGACCTCCGACGCCGAGCGGGCCGCCATGCTCTCCGCGATCGGCGCCCGGTCGATCGACGATCTCTTCGCGGCGGTGCCGGCCGCCGTGCGCCGCGCGCCCGACCTGCCGCCGCCGATGTCGGAGATCGAGATCCGGCGCCTTCTCGGAGGCCTCGCGAAGAAGAACGCCAACGCCCGGGACACCGCCTTCTTCCTGGGCGCGGGCGTCTACAACCACTACGTCTCGGCGATCGCCGACCAGATGCTCTATCGCGCCGAGTGGCTGACCTCGTACACGCCGTATCAACCGGAGGTCTCGCAGGGGACGCTCCAGTCCATCTTCGAGTTCCAGACGCACATCTGTCTTCTGACGGGCCTCGAGGTGGCCAACGCCTCGCTCTACGAGGGGGCGTCCGCGCTCGTCGAGGCGCTGCTGATGGCCGAGCGGCTCTCGCGCGGGAAGACCCGGGCCGTGCTGTCGGCGGGCATCCATCCGGAGTACCGCGAGACGGTGCGCACCTACTTCTCGAACCTCGACCTCGACCTCGTCGAGGTTCCACTCGGACCCGACGGGACCACGGACGCGAAGGCCCTCGCCGCCGCCGTCGACGAGAAGACCTTCGCCGTCGCGGTGCAGTCGCCCAACTTCTACGGCGTGGTCGAGGACTGGAACGCCGGGTCGGCGGCCGCGAAGGCGAAGGGGGCGCTCTCGGTGGCGGTCGTGGCCGAGGCGATCTCGCTCGCGCTGCTCGCCCCGCCCGGAGAAGGCGGCGCCGACATCGCGTGCGGCGAGGCGCAGTCGCTCGGCGTGCCCATGCACAACGGCGGCCCCCTCCTCGGGTTCCTCTCGTGCCGGACGGAGCACCAGAGACAGATCCCCGGACGCCTCGTCGGGATGGCGAAGGACGCCGAGGGACATCGGGCCTTCTGCCTGACGCTTTCGACGCGCGAGCAGCACATCCGGCGCGAGAAGGCGACCTCCAACATCTGCACGAACCAGGGGCTGATGGCGCTCGCCTCGAACATCCACATGTCGCTGCTCGGCAAGGAGGGGTTGCGAGAGGTCGCGCTCCAGAGCCACGCGAAGGCGCAGTACCTGAAGGGCGAGATCGCGAAGATCCCCGGATATCGGATTCCCTGCTCCGGTCCGACCTTCGACGAGTTTCTCGTCGAGGCGCCGGAGGATGCGGAGAGGCTGCTCGCGCGCCTCGCCTCGCGCGGGATCCTCGGCGGCGTGCCGCTCTCGCGCTACGACCCGGCGGATCGGCGGCGCTTCCTCGTCGCCGTCACCGAGATGAACGAGCGCGCCGACCTCGACCTTCTGGCGGCGGCGCTGGCGGAGAAAACGGCGTGAGCGTCGAAATCGCCGAAAAAGCCGGAGCCGCTCGCGATCCGCGCCGGCCCGAGCCGCGGCCGCTGCCGCTCGTCTTCGAACGTTCGGGCGAGGGGAAGATCGGGTACTCGCTCCCGCCGCTCGACGTGCCGGCGGCCGTCGGGATTCCGGAGAGGCTGCTGCGGCGGGAGATCGCCGGCGAGACCGAGATCTCCGAGGTCGACGTGGCGCGCCATTTCACGCGCCTGTCGAAGCTGAACTTCTCGATCGACCAGGGCCTCTATGCGCTCGGTTCCTGCACGATGAAGCACAATCCGCGCACCAACGAAGAGATGGCGCGCCTTCCCGGGTTCGCCGCCGCGCATCCGCTGACGCCCGAGGCGCTGTCGCAGGGCTCGCTCGAGCTCGCGTGGCGGCTCGAGCGCATCCTGGCCGAGCTGACCGGTCTGTCCCGCGTGACGCTCCAGCCGTCGGCCGGCGCGCAGGGAGAGCTCGCGGGCATTCTCATGGTGCGCAAGGCGCTCGAGAAGACGGGCAGGCCCCGCTCGACCGTGCTCATCCCCGACTCGGCGCACGGCACGAATCCCGCCTCGGCGCACTTCGCCGGCTACACGGTCCGGGAGCTGAAGTCGAACCCCCGCGGGACGCTGGACCTCGAGGTCCTCGAGAAAGCGATGACCGACGACGTCGCCGCCCTCATGCTCACGGTTCCGAACACGCTCGGCATCTTCGAGGACCGCATCCTCGACATCGCCCGCATCGTCCACGCGAAGGGCGGCTACCTCTACTGCGACGGCGCGAACTTCAACGCGTTCGTCGGGGTCGCCAAGCCCGGCCTCATGGGCGTGGACGTCATGCACATGAACCTCCACAAGACCTTCTCGACCCCGCACGGCGGGGGAGGACCCGGCTCGGGCCCCGTCGCCGTGACCGAGGCCCTCGTTCCGTTTCTTCCGCGCCCGACCGTCGAGCGCCGCGCCGACGGGACGTTCTTTCTCGACTTCGACCGGCCCGAGTCGATCGGCCGGCTGCGGACGTTTCTCGGCAACTTCGGAATGTTCGTGCGGGCGCTCTCCTACATCGCGGCCTACGGCAACCGGATCGGCGAGGTCGCGAAGGTCGCGGTCCTGAACGCCAACTACATCCGCGCCGGGCTGACCGGCGTCTATCACCTCAAGTACGACGGCCCCTCGATGCACGAGGTCGTCTTCTCGGACAAGAAGCAGACCGAGCTCGGCATCTCGAACGTGGACATCGCCAAGCGCCTGATGGACTACGGATTCCATCCGCCGACGATGTCCTTCCCGCTGATCGTGCACGGGGCGCTCATGATCGAGCCGACCGAGACCGAGGGCAAACCCGTCCTGGACGCGTTCGTGAAGGCGATGCGCGACATCGCGCGAGAGTGCGAGCAGAATCCGGATCTCGTGCGGACGGCTCCCCATACGACGCCGGTCAAACGCGTCGACGAGGTCGGCGCGGCGCGCAACCTCGTGTTGCGCTGGAGGCCCTGAAGAGGCGTCCCTGGCACGGCGCAGGCCCGGCCGCTCCCGGGCAATCGAGACCCCGCCGGCATCGGCCGCTTTCGCGATATCTTTGCCGGACCCGGCCATGAGCGACGCCTTCCACAGGAAATGCGCTCTCTGCGGCGGCGACATGCTCCGCTCGCGGAGCAATACGTCCGGATACACGACGTATTTCTGGAAGAAGCCGTGGAAGACCGGGCTCTTTTCGTGGGGAGCGGAGAAGGTCTATCCCTGGGCCTGCATGGGATGCGGCGTGGTCCTCTTCTACCTCGACCGTCTTCCCGCGGTCGCCGAGGAATACCGGACCGCGGGCCGCTCCGGCCGGTCGCCCGAAGGATTCCCCGCGACGATCAAGCCTTGATCGCGATCGGGTACCTGGACGGCCGCCGCCTGTCGCGCGCGGTCATCGCGGGCGCGCACTTCGTCGCCGAGCGCGCCGAGGCTCTCAACAAGATCAACGTTTTTCCGGTCCCCGACGGCGATACCGGAACCAACGTCGCCTCGACGCTCCAGAAGATCGCCGCCGGGATCTCCCGGATCCGACAGCGCCACATCCGCGAGATGTCCCGTGCGCTCGCGGACCAGGCGGTCGGCGGGGCCCGCGGCAACTCCGGCGCGATCCTGGCCCAGTTCTTCTGCGGGTTTTCGGAGGGGCTTCCCGATGCGCCGCGCATCACGACCGGCGGCTTCGGCTCCGCGGTCGTGAAGGCCGCCGAGTCGGCGTACGCGGCGATCGCGCGGCCCGTCGAGGGGACGATCCTCACCGTGATCCGCGACTGGGCAAGGCACGTCGCGGATCGGGCCGGCGAGGTCCGCGACTTCGGCGTCCTCCTGCCCGAGTCGCTCAAGGCCGCGCGCGTCTCGCTCGAGAACACCCCCAAGCAGATGGAGGTTCTGCAGAAAGCCGGCGTCGTGGACGCCGGGGCCCAGGGCTTCGTGTACCTCCTCGAGGGCATCGTGCAGTACTTCCGCGAATCGGCCCGTTCGGCTCCCGCCCCGACCGCGCCGGAGGACATCCGCGCCGCGATCTTCGACCGGACTCCCGAGGCGATCCTCTTCCGCTTCTGCACCGAGGCCCTGCTCGAAGGCGACGGAATCGACCGCGAAGCGCTCCGGCGCGAGGCCGCGCTGCTCGGCGACTCGATCGTCATCGCCGGGGGCATGGCGCGCCTGCGCCTCCACATCCACACCAACGAGCCCGAGAGGGTCTTCGAGACCGCCTCGCGCTTCGCGGACGTGGCCCAGACGAAGGTCGAAGACATGCGCGCGCAGCACGAGTCGCGCTTCGACCAGAACCGCGCGGCCCGCGTCGGGATCGTGACCGACTCGACCTGCGACCTTCCGCCGACGATGCTCGAAGAGCTCGGCGTGGGCGTCGTCCCGGTCCGCGTCTATTTCGGCTCCGAGAACTACCTCGACAAGGTCACGATCGCGCCCTCCGAGTTCTACGGACGCTTCGCGGTCACGGACGTCGCGCCGAAGACCTCGCAGCCACCGCCCGCCGACTTCACCCAGGTGTACGAAAACGTCGCCGCCCACGCCGGCTCGATCGTGTCCGTCCACCTGGGCTCGCACCTCTCGGGGACGTACCAGGCGGCGATCGTGGGGGCGCGTCCGGTGAAGAAGACCGACATCACGCACGTGGACAGCGGGAGCGTGTCGGTCGGCCTCGCGCTCGTCGTGCGCGCGGCCGCCGAGGCGGCGCGGGCCGGCCAGACCGCCGCCGAGGTGGCCTCGACGGCGCGGGAGACGGCGGCGCGCGTGCGCCTCTTCGTCGCCGTCCCGACGCTCAAGCACCTCGTTCGCGGCGGCCGGGTCTCCGCGACGCGCGGGCTCCTCGCGAAGATCCTCGGACTGCTTCCGATCCTGACGATCACGGCGGACGGCAAGGTCGAGGCCGCGGCCAAGGCGCGCGGCTACGAGGCGGCGCGCCGCAAGATGATGCGACTGCTCTTCACCGAGGCCGGGACGCGCGAGAGCGCCTCGCGCCGGTTTGGCGTGGCCCATTGCGACGCGGAGGACGCCGCCGAGGAGCTCGCCCGCGAGATTCGCGCGCGCTACCCCGAGTCGGACGTTCTGATCGCGGAGTGCGGACCCGCCCTCGGCGCGCACGGCGGGCCGGGCGCCCTGGCCGTGGCGGTGCTGCCCTAGCAGATCGGGAATCGGGACCGCGGAAGCGGACCTAGAGCCGCTTCGCCGCGAGCAGCAGCACGTCCCGGTCCCCGGGCTCGAACCCGGTTTTCTTCCATTCGGACACCAGCGCCGCGAAGGCGGCCGAGAGCGGCTGCGTCTCGGCGGCTCGCGCGAGGTGCTGCACGGCCTTCTCCGCCGAGGCGGGCTTGCCCGACGACCGCATCCCTGAAAGCCCCGATCCGCAGACGACGAGAAGGTCGCCTCGGCTCGCCGCGAGCGAGACCTGGCTGCCCTCGTCCCCGTCCTGCACTTCGAACGGGACGGCTCGCCCGGACCGAAGCACGTAGGGAACCGGGGCGTTGCGCGCGGCCAGCTGAAGGCGATCGCCTTCCCACTGCGCCGCCGTCGCCGCGCAGGACGGCTCGACCGAGGCGATTCCCCGCACCACATCGACCGGGGCCGACCCGTCGAGCAGGCGGCGTCCCGTGGCCGAGGCGCGCACGAGCGGCCCGATCGCCTCCTCGAGGCCGCCCGGATGCTCGAGCAGGAGGAAGGAGAGCCGTCCGGACGCCGGCGCGACGGCGTAGAGGACGACGTTCGGCGATTCGGCGTGCCAGCGCAGCGGCGCCGACTCGAAGCCCGGGGTCTCCGGCCACGACGCCGGCAGGAGCAGGGGCATCACGGCGCGGGCGACCGACGCGGCTCCATCCTCCCTCGCCTTCCGGACGGCCGCCTCGTGCTGGCGGACGGAGGCGACGGCCATCGCCGCGTGCGTGGCGACTTCGGCCATGAACTCCTCGTCCTCCCGCGTGAAGGCGCGCCGGCGCTTGTTCAGGATCTCGACCACGCCGACGATCTCGCCCGATGCCGTCCGCATGGGCGCCGCGAGGAGGTTCGCGGTCTTGAAGCCCGAGGAGGCGTCGGTCCGCTTGTCGAAGCGGGCGTCCGCGTAGGCGTCGGCGATGTTGACGACCTGTCCCGTTTCCGCCGCGGCGCCCGCGATGCCCCGGCCGATCGGCAGCCGGATCGGGCTGACGGAGCCCCCCTCCAGGATCTGGCTGACCAGCTCGTTCGATTCGGGGTCCTTGAGGAAGATCGTTCCGCGCTCGGCGTCGGTCTCGGAGGTCGCCGTCTTCAGGATGATGCGCAGCGTCTCGGTCGGATCGAACGTCGCCGCGAGCGACTTGTTCGCCTCCAGGATGACCATGAGCTTGACCATCTTCGCCCGCGTGACGGAGACCTCGGCGAGGACGCGGTCGAGGACCTGTCCCTCGAAGGCCGCGATCGCGTCGGCGAGGGACGTCGCGTCGGGAAACCGGGACTCGGGATCGCGCGCGATCGCCCGCTCGAGGATGTCTCGCAGCTCGGGCGGCAGGTCGGGCCGAAGCGTTTCGATCCTCGGCGCGCGCTCCGAGAGGACGCGGCGAACCAGTCGGGCGGTGTCGTTGTCGTCGAACGGGACGCGCCCGGTGAACATCTCGTAGAGGAGCACGCCCATCGCGTAGACGTCGGTCCGCGGGCCCGGAGCCTCGCCCGTGAGCAGCTCGGGAGCCAGGAACTGGGGCGTCCCCGGCACCGTGTCGCTCTGGTCGCCCCGGTACAGGGACGTCTCGACCGCGATCCCGAAGTCCATCAACATCGGTCTTCCATCGTCGCCGACCATGACGTTCTCGGGCTTCAGGTCCCGGTGGAGCACGCCGATCCGGTGGGCGGCGGCCAGGCCGCTGCAGATGCCCTTGGCGATCGCGAGTCCCCGGCCGAGCGGAAGGGTCTTCTCTCGGTCCTCGATCTCCTTGAGGGTCCTGCCCGCCAGGTGCTCCATCGAGACGAACTCTTCGCCTTCGATCTCGACGAGGTCGTAGACGCGGCAGACGTTCTCGTGGGTGACCTTGCGCGAGAGGATGATCTCCCGGCGAAGCGTCTCGCGGCGCTCGGGAGAGACGCGATCCGGCCGGACGCGCTTCAACGCGATCTGCTGGTCGAGCTTGAGGTCCCGCGCGCGGTAGACGACGCCCATGCCGCCGAAGCCGAGGACGCCGTCGATCCGGTATCGGCCGCCGAGGATCGTCCCGATGGAGACCGGGGCCTCGCGGGATCCGGATTTCACGGACGCGGCATCGCGCGTCGGCATCTCGCTTTCGTGGGACACGTGGCTTTTGATTGTACGTGTGCTTTGACTTTCCGGGGGCCGCGGTCTAGTCTGACCGGGACCGTGCGCGACGCTTCCGCATCTCGTGCATTTTCCGGCGAACAACTGAGGGAGGAACCGTGAGACACCGCCATCGGGTTTCGTGGCCACGCGTCTTCGTCGCTGTGGTGGCCGCCGGGTTTCTGATCTCGAGCCCCGCCTTTGCCTCCGGTTTCCAGGTCATGACGCAGGGCGCCAAGGCGACCGGCATGGGCCTTGCGTTCGCGGGCGTCGCCGACGACCCGTCGGCGATCTTCTACAACCCCGCGGGCATCGGCTTCCAGGACCACTTCTCGGTCATGGGCGGCGCCGCGGTGCTCGGGCGCGACAGCGCGACGTTCGTCGGCGCGAACCCGTATCCCGGAGTCGGCGCCGTGGGCAAGGTGCAGGACCAGGTCTTCGCGCTTCCGAACCTGTACGTGGTCGTGCCGCTGACCGCGGACCTGAAGTTCGGCCTGGGCATCGACGCCCCCTACGGCCTCGGCCTGCGCTGGGACACCCCGGAGACCTTCAGCGGGCGGTTCATCTCCCAGAACGTGGTCATCAAGACGACCGACATCAATCCGGTGTTTTCCTACAAGCTCCTCCCCGAGCTCTCGATCGCCGCGGGGGCCGACTATCGGTTTTCGGGAGTCCAGCTCGAGCGAAATACGGCCGCCGTGGATCCCTTCACCCAGGCGGAGGTCGACGTCGCCCACACCAAGCTCTACAGCAACCTGACGTCCAACGGCGGCTGGGGCTACAACGCGGGAATCATGTGGAAGCCGGTTCCGACGATCGGCGTCGGCGCGGCCTACCGGAGCAAGATCACCGTCAACTACGACGGCACGGCGACGATCACGCCGCGCCCGACCGGCGACCCCGTCTTCGACCAGCTCGTCGCGGCGTCCGTGCCCTTCGGGACGCATCCCGTCGCGACGCAGATCGTCTTTCCGGCCTCCATCAACACGGGCATCGGCGTCGACCTGGGCGGCGGGTTCACTCTGTCGGCCGAAGCCGACTGGACGGAGTGGTCCGACTTCAAGGCCCTGAACATCAGCTTCCCCGACGGCACGCTCCCTCCGATCGACCGTCAGACCAACTGGGGCGACTCGTGGGCGTATCGCGGCGGGCTCGAGAAGACGTTCGGAGCCTTCGCGATCCGCGTCGGCTATTACTTCGACAACACGCCCCAGCCGACCCGCGACGTCGGGCCGCTGCTCGCCGACAACGATCGCAACGTCTACACGGCCGGGTTCGGCTACAACACCCCGCAGTGGGGCCTGGACGTCGGCGGCGCGTACATCAAGCTCAAGCAGCGCGACGTCCTGACGGATTCCTCGGACAACTTCTTCGGGATCTACAAAGAGACAGCGTGGGCCGCGGTCGCGGACCTGCGCATCTCCTTCTGAGGGGAGAGCCATGAACAAGAGCACGCTCGCTTCTCTCTCTGTGGTCGCGGCCCTCGCCGCGGCCCCGGCCTCCGCTCAGCGGTTCGATCAGTACGTCGCCCTCGGCGACAGCCTGACGGCGGGCTGGCAGAGCGGCTGTCTCGTCCAGCGCAACCAGGTCAACTCCTACCCGGCCCAGCTCGCGCCCATCCTCTACGGCGGGGACTTCGAGCAGCCCCTCGTGTCGGAGGTGCCGGTGACCTCCGATCCCGGGATCCCCAAGTGCCTCGGCGCCGTGTTCGTTCCTCCGGCGACGATCTCGATCGAGCCGCTGTCCCAGATGGGCGATCCCCTCAACGCCCTGCTCCCGCGGCCCTACAACAACCTCGGGATGCCGGGCGCCGAGGTCGGCGACCTGACGCAGCTGACCAGCGTCAATCCGTTCGGATCGAGCCTGGAACAGATCTCCGCCCTGGTCCTCCGCAACTTCCCGGGCTCGCCCTTCAACGACACGAACGCGGTCGAGCAGGCGGCGAGCCTGCTCGCGCCGGCGGCGAGCAATGCGATCGAGACGCTCTGGATCGGCAACAACAACGTCCTCGGCGCGTCCACCTCGGGCATCGTCGTGGACGGCGTCACCCTCATCTCGGAGGCGGACTTCCAGCAGCAGTTCGACGCGATCCTCGCGGGCGTCCCGCCGGGCACGACGCTGGTCGTCGCCACGATTCCGGACGTCACGGCGATTCCGTTCTCGTCCACGATTCCGCCGATCCTGGTCGATCCGACGACGCAGGAGCCGGTCCTCGTCGACGGACAGCCGATCGTGCTGCTCGGCCCGGGGGACTCGGCCTTTCCGTGCACGCCGGTGGCCCCCGACCAGGGCTGCCCGCTGCCCCCGGGCACGCTCGTGAATCTGCCCGCGTCCTCGCTGCTGGCGCAGGGCGTGGGCATTCCCGTCGCGGACGGAGGCACGGGCCTGCCCCTGCCGCACGGCTTCATCGACGCGGCCGGCGCGCACGCCGGCGTGGTTCTCTACCCGGACGAGGTGGCCCTGCTCCAGCAGCGCACGGGCCAGTACAACTCGATCATCTCGGGATCCGGCGCGGCGGTCGTCGTCGACACCTTCGCGCGCTTCAACGAGATCGCGGCCGCCGGCTACGACGTCGGCGGGATTCACCTGACGACCTCGTTCCTGACGGGCGGCATCTTCTCGTTCGATGGAGTCCATCCGTCGACGATCGGCTACACGATCGTGGCCAGCGAGTTCATCAAGGCGATCAACGATCAGGCCGGCAGGGCCTTCCCGCAGGTCGACTTCTCCGAGAATCTCTTCACGCCCAATCCGCCGAACCCCGGAACCGGCGCGGACATCGTGGGCGCAGGAGCGTGGGGCTATACCTACGACATGTGGAGAGACGTCCTCGCGTCGGTCCGCCCGGAACGAACGGGCGCCCTCGAGCTGCCGACCGTGCGGGCGCCCCGGGCCGTGCCTCATCCCGCCGCGCCGCGGACGACCCGGTCGGTCGCGCGCCACGATCGCGATCCGAATCGGGACTGACCTCGGAGCCTCGAAGGAACCGGCCCCGGGAAACCGGGGCCTTTTCCTTTCGGACCGGTTCTGCTAGATTTCGCCGTCTTTTCGGGGGACAGGGCTCATGATGATTCCGGCGACTCAACTGCGGAGCGGGATGCTCATCATCCACAACGGCGAGCTGCACCGCGTGCACGACATGGTCCACAAGACGCCCGGAAACCTCCGGGGCTTCGTGCAGGCCAAGATGCGCAACGTCCGGTCGGGCTCGATGAACGAGCACCGGTTCGGTTCGACCGATCGGGTCGAGAAGGCCTCCCTCGACGAGCGCGAGATGGAATACCTCTATTCCGACGCCGCGGGTCATCACTTCATGGACCAGACGAGCTACGACCAGATCACGCTTTCCGACGAGGTCATCGGCGAGCAGATGAAGTACCTGCTGCCCAACACCGCGATCCACGTGGACTTCTACGACAGCAATCCCGTCGGCATCGAGCTGCCGAATACGGTCACGCTGAAGGTCACCGAGACTCAGCCCGGGATGAAGGGCGCGACGGCTTCGGCCTCGTACAAGCCGGCGACGCTCGAGACGGGCCTCCAGGTGATGGTGCCGCAGTTCGTCGAGGCCGGCGCGCGCATCAAAGTCGACACCCGCGACAACAGCTACCTCGAACGCGCCTAGCGATTCCGCGAGGCGAAGCGACGGCTTTCGGCATGACTCGAGGTCATGCTGCCATAGCATAATTCATTGAGCCGATTGGCCTTTTGGGCTTGACGGCCCCCGGGGCGCTCCGGATAATCCCTCTTCGTGCGCAAGACGTCGGTCATTCCGGCGGCTGTTCTGGCCGCCGGTTTCATTTTCGGCCTGGTCCAGTCGGCCGAAGCCCGGACGAGCCACAAGAAGGCGGCGGTACCGGACGCCGGGAGCCCGGCGGCCTCCCGCCACGTTTCCGGCACGGCGAAGCCGGCCGCCCACTCGTCGAAGAAGACGGCCGCCCGGAAATCGGGCAAGTCGAAGGCCGGGAGGCGGCACTCGGCGGGTCCCAAAGCCGTGATCGAGACCGCGGCCGTCCGAGCCCCCGAGGTCTATGGCCCGTTCCAGCCGCCCGTGGCGTACGACTATCCCCGGCCTCCCTGCGCGGAGATCGACGTCGTCAACGAGGCCTACGAGCACGAATCCGACGAGGACAGCCCGGAGGCGGAGACGCTTCCCGATCCGCGGGCCGGGAATCCCCTGAAGCGCGCGGCTCGGACGCTCGGATCCTGGCTGCGCCCGAAGTCCTCCGAATCCACGGTCCGCCCGGAAGACGTCGACCTGTCCGAACTGATCGCCAGCGGGGTCCAGATTCCGGTCGAAGGCGTGGACGTCACCCGCCTGAGGGATTCGTTCCTCAACTCGCGGGGGCGCCATCGTCAGCACCTGGCCATCGACATCGGGGCTCCGAAGGGCACTCCGGTCCTCGCGGCCGCCGACGGCGAGATCATGCAGATGCGCCGCGAGAAGCGCGGCGGGATCACGCTCTACCAGAAGGACGCCACGGGAAAGTACCTCCTCTTCTACTGCCACCTGACGAAGTATGCCCAGGGACTGCGCCCCGGGCGACGGGTGAGCAAGGGCGACGTGATTGCCTACGTCGGCCGCACCGGCCACGTCATCGGCGGCCCGCACCTGCACTTCTCGATCACCCGCCTGCCGGACGACGACGACAACTTCAAGGCCGGCGTCGCGATCAATCCGTACCTGCTGTTCCTGGCGTCGGTCCCCTAGTTCGCCGCGCTCTTCCCTTTGTCATCCCGAGGGCCGCAGGCCCGAGGGATCCCTTTCTTTGCCACCGCTCGATTCGAAAGGGATCCCTCGCTCCGCTCGGGATGACAAATGGAGACACCAGCTCGATGGGTTAGACCGTTCGCGGGTCTTCGATCGCGAACAGCCGGTCGAGCCAGAGGTTGGTCAGCTTTTCCGACACGGTGTTCTGGCGCAGGCGGGCGGCGAGGTTTCCCCAGTCCATGACGTCCATCTTCTGGTCCTGGTTGAAACACGAGAAGACGATCTCCTCGCGGCCGGTCTCGGGGTCCACGTGCTTCTGGAGACACTGGGCGCAGACTTCCTTCATCATGCACTGCATGGGCGAGTTGATCGACGCGATTCCGACGTGGTCGGGGCGCAGGTGCGGCGCGAGGACCGTCTTTCGCGACCGCGCGACGGCGGCCATCATGCGGTCCGAGCCGATCACGATCATGCGTTCCACGTCCGAGAGCGGGATCACGACCTCGCCGAGCTTGCCCGTCGCGTAGGCAAGCATCGCTTCGACGATGTTGCCGACGAAGCTGCGATCCGACGGCCGGCGAGCGGGGATCGCCTCGCCGCGATCCACCGACAGGATGAGCGCGTCGGCGGCGGCTTCGAGCTCCTCGCGCTTGTAGAAGTCCTCGGCCTTCTTGTAGCCGGCGAAGTAGATGACCCGGTTTCCGAGCCCCCGGGCCTTCTTTCCGATCGAGAAGAGCACGGCATTGCCGAGCCCCCCGCCGCACAGCATGACGGTCGAGCGTTCGGGCAGCTCCGTCGCGGTTCCGGTCGGTCCCATGGCCACCACGGGCTCTCCGGGCTTCAGCGCGGCGCAGAGGCGCGAGGAGCCTCCGATCTCGAGGGCGATCATCGACAGCAGGCCCTTCTCCGGGTCCACCCACGCCCCGGTCAGGGCGCAGGGCTCGATCAGGAGCGGCGTCGAACCGATGCGGGGAGCGCGGCCCTCCAGGTTCTGCAGGCGGAAGAACTGCCCCGGCTCGAAATTGCGGGCGGCCGCGGGCGCGCGCACGACCACTTCGACGATCGTCGGCGTGAGGCGGTTCACCGCGACCACGCGCGCGGTCAGGTCGTCGTCGAGGCGCCGGCGGAAGGCATCCCAATCGCCGTCGGAGATCACCGCGTCGTCGCGCCCGTTCACGACCTCGGTGATCGCCCGGTAGCCGTTGCGGGCCGACGCCATCGCCTTGACGACGTTCCCGTTGTAGACGGGGTGGTTGTCGCCGAAGAACGTCACGAACTTCCCGCCGCGCGCAAACCCGGTGAAGAATGCCCCGTCGTCCTCGGGCGGGGCCGCGGCGAGCGTCCAGCCTCCCACCCCATCGGGCACGGCACGATGCGGCGCGAAGAAGCGCCGCTTCTGGTCGAGCGGCAGGGATTCGGGGCGTTCCTTGGCGTACGTGATGTTCGGCGTCGTGCCGGCCGCGACGAGCAGCGTGCGGGCGGGCAGCTCGACCGCTTCGCCCGATCCACCGCGCAGAAACCGGACGGCCTTCAGCTTGCCGCTCTCGTCGGGAACGGCCTCCTCGGGCTCGAGCGACTCGATGAAGGAGATCCCTTCCTCGAGCGCCTTGATGACCTCCTCGTGATTGAGCCGGTACGCCGGCGACTCCTCGAGCGTGCGGCGGTAGGCGATCGACACGCCGCCCCAGTCGCTGCAGAGACGCGCGAAGGCGGGCTTCTCACCGGCGGCCGCCGCCCGCTCGCGCTCCTTGCGCACGGCGAGGCCGTGGGCGAGCAGCCGGTCCAGGATGTCCCGCTCCTCCGGGTCGAAGGTCGCGCGGACGGGGGCCTCGCCCTTCTCGGCGGTCAGCGCCTCGTAGCGCGAGAGGGTCTTCTCGGCCTGGAGCGGGTAGTAGGCGAGCAGCTCCGTCGCGGTATCGATGGCGGTGAGGCCTCCGCCGATCACGACCGCCGGGAGCTCGGCCTGGAGATTGGCGAGGGCTTCGTCCTTGAACGCGCCGGTCAGCTGCAGGGCCATCAGGAAGTCGGAGGCCTTGCGAACGCCGCGGATGATGTTGTTTTTCATCGGGATGATCGTGGGACGCCCGGCGCCCGCCGCGATCGCCACATGATCGAAGCCGGCGTCGAAGGCCTGCTCGGCCGTCAGCGCGCCGCCGAAACGCACTCCGCCGAGGATCGCGAAGCGCCGCCGCCGCGCGAGCGTCAGGTGGATGAGCGTCAGGAAATTCTTGTCCCAGCGGACGGTGATCCCGTATTCGGACACGCCCCCGAAACCGGCCAGGGGCCGCTCGTCGAGGGGCCGGGCGATCTCGGCGTAGTCGGGAAGCGGCCGGATCCCCCGGCCGTCGGCGCCCGTCCAATCGGCGGGCAGCTCCTCGATCTTCAGGCCGTCCACGCCCGCCACCCCGCATCCCTCGTTCAGGAGGTAGTGGGCCAGCGTGTAGCCGGCGGGCCCGAGGCCGACGACGAGGACCTTCTTCCCCGCGTACGGGCGCGGGAAGGGGCGCAGCGCGTTGAGCGGATTCCAGCGCGTGAACAGGCCGTAGATCTCGACGCCCCACGGGAGGTGCAGGACGTCGGTCAGGACACCGGTCTCGATCTGCGGGATGTTGACGGGATCCTGCTTCTGGAAGATGCAGCCCTTCATGCAGTCGTTGCAGATGCGATGGCCCGTGCCCGGACACATGGGGTTGTCGATGCACACGAGGGCGAGCGCGCCGATCGGATCGCCCTCCCGCCGCAGCTCGTGCATCTCCGAGATCTTTTCGTCGAGCGGGCAGCCCTTGAGGGAAATGCCGAGCGGGTTCTTTTGCCAGGACGAGGTCTTGAGGTCGTAGAAGCCCTTGGAGCAGGAGTCCTTCTCCCGCTCGTGGCAGAGCAGGCAGTAGTGGGTCTCGCCGAGGACCTCGCGCTCCGTCATCCGCGGATCGGTCAGGCCGAAGCCGTCGCGGCGGCGGCGTCGATCGAGCGGGCCGACGCGCTCCTCCGGAAGGTCCGGGTTCGGCCGGTCGGTCTCGACGAGGTGCTGGTAGTCGAGCGTCTCGGGCAGCTTGAAGGAAATCCAGTGCGCGACCCCGGCCTTCAGGGCCGGATGCTCGCGGCGCAGGTGACACCAGAAGGCGTACTGCTCGAGCGCTTTCTCGAGGAAGGCGAGGAGGCCATCGTCGCTCTCCTCCGCCGCGGCGGGAAGGCCCGCGTCCGAGGCGGCGGCGCGGCGGGAGAGGTCGCGCGCGCGCTCCCGGCCCTCGGGGGAGACTTCGGGCTTCTTCTTCTGCCGGATCGCGGCGATGAAATCGGATTCCAGGTCGAGCAGGCCCGCGACCATCCGCGAGGTCGAGAGCTCCGGATCGGCATCCCACGGCAGATCCGGATGAAGGTCTCGCTCGAGCGCCCGCGCCGCGGCGCGAGGGCCGGCGACGTCGAACGCGGAGAAATCCTCCGGCAGCTTCGTCTTGACGGCGCGGCGCAGGAGAAAGTCGCGGCGAAACCGGAAGAGAACGGCCTCGGGGGCGGCCGCAGCCTTCCGGCGCTCGCGTTCGGGCTCGATCCCGAAGAGACGCGCCACGAAGGCGGACAGTGGCCGGGCGGCCTCGACGAGCAGCCGGGAGCGCGAGAGGGGATCGAGGGAGGCCGGATCGGCCCGGTAGGCGCGCAGCCGGCCGGCGACGGACGGGCTCTCGCGCTGAAGTTCCGCGAGGAAGGCGGCGTCGAGGTCGGCCAGCCGGGCGTCCCGGTGGAGGTCCTGGTAAGTGAAGCCGGGCTCGCCGAGAGGGAAATCCCTCCCGGCGGGATTCGAAGATGGTGCGTCCGTCTCCAAGCGGAGGGATTGTAACTTGACAGGCCCGTCCAAATAACAATAATAGGAATTCTTACTGATATGGTCACTCCGTCGCCCGTCCCCGCTCGCCGTTCCACGCGCCAGAGGCGCCTCGTCCTGGAGGCCGTGTCGGCAACGACGTCTCACCCCACGGCCGAGTGGGTCTACGAGACCGTGCGCCGCGCGCTGCCGAGGGTGTCGCTCGGCACGGTGTATCGCAACCTGCAGCGGCTCGTGGACGAGGGTCGTGTGCGGTCGTTCGTGCGGGGCGGGCGGATTCGTTACGACGCGGCCCTGACTCCGCATGATCATTTTTCCTGCGACCGCTGCGGCGTCCTGATGGACATTCCGCGCGCGTCCGAGGTCCTGCCGGCTGAGCGCCGGCTCCGGGCCCGCGGCTTCGCGGTGGCGGGGCGGACTCTGGAGTTTCACGGGCTGTGCCGGAAGTGCCGGCACGGCCTCTAGATCGGTCGAAGAGCAAGGAGTTTCATGCCGAAACTGGCCAATACCAAGACCCACGAGAACCTGAAGCACGCGTTCGCCGGCGAGTCGCAGGCGAACCGCCGCTACATGTATTTCGCCCGCCGCGCGGACATCGAGGGATACCCCGAGATCGGGGGACTCTTCCGGGACACGGCCGAGGCGGAGACCGGACACGCGTTCGGCCACATGGACTTCCTGAAGGAGGTCGGAGACCCGGCCACGGGCTTTGCGATCGGGGGGACCAACGACAACCTGAAGTCGGCGGTCGAGGGCGAGACCTACGAGTACACGCAGATGTATCCGGGATTCGCCAGGTCGGCTCGCGACGAAGGCTTCGGCGAGATCGCCGAGTGGTTCGAAACGCTCGCGCGGGCCGAGAAGTCGCACGCCGGCCGGTTCCAGAAGGGTCTCGACAACCTGGGCAAGTTCTAGGCGCCCGGCGGCGAGCGATCGCGTGTTCGACCCCTCGGCTCACGATTTCTTCGACCGCGCCGCGGTCGACCGGGAGCTCCGGCGCGTGGCGGACGTCTGCCACACGTGCCGGCGCTGCTACAACCTGTGTCCGTCCTTCGATGTCCTCTTCCGGGCGCTCGACCGCCCGGAAGTGGACGGCGAGGCGGACCAGCTCACGACGGCGGACCTCGGCGCCTTCTCGGACCTCTGCTTCGAGTGCAGGCTCTGCATTCCCCACTGTCCTTACTACCCTCCGCACCGCTGGGAGGTCGACATACCGAGGACCGTGCTGCGCGACCGCGCGGCCCGGGTCAAGGGCGAAGGAAAGCTCGGGCTGCGCGAGCGCGTGCTCGCGTCCACCGACGCGGTGGGGCGCGCGGCCACGGCGGCCGCGCCCCTGGTCAACGCCCTGAACGAATCGCGTCCCGTGCGCGTGCTCATGGAGAAAACGCTCGGGGTGCACCGCGATCGCATGCTGCCGGCATGGGCGCCCGAGACGTTCGCCGCCTGGTGGCAGCGGCGGGGAGGCGCGACCGAACCTTCCTCGATTGCTCCCGGCGCCGATCGCGTGGCCCTCTTCGTGACGTGCGCCGTCAACGCGAACAACCCCGAGATCGGCCGCGCCGCCGTCGCGGTGCTGGAAAAGAGCGGCTGTGAGGTCGTCGTCCCGCCGCAGCGCTGCTGCGGAATGCCGTTTCTCGAGAGCGGCGACCTGGACGGCGCCCGGGAATGCCGCGGAACCAACGTCGGCTCGTTTCTTCCTTTCGTCCGCGCCGGCTATGCCGTCGTTTCTCCGGGCCCGACGTGCAGCCTGATGCTGAAGAAGGAGTACCCCGTCCTCGGCGCCGAGGAGGAGGCGAAGGAAGTCGCCGCGGCCACTCTCGATCTCTGTGAGTTCCTGATGCGCCGTCATGCGCAGGGAAAGCTTCCGACCGAATTTTCCCGTTCTCCCCGCAAGGTCGTCTACCAGGTGCCCTGCCATCTCAAGGTCCAGGACATCGGCTTCAAGTCTCGCGACCTGCTGCAGCTCATTCCGGGCGCCGAGGTCGTGACGGTCGAGCGCTGCACGGGGCACGACGGGACCTGGAGCATGAAGACCGAATACTTTCCGATGTCCATGAAGGTCGGGACCCCCGTCTTCGCCGCCGTCGAGGCGGAGCGGCCCGACGTGGTCGCCACCGATTGCCCTCTCGCCGGGATTCAGATCCGGCAGGCCACGGGCCAGGTGTCGAAGCACCCGATCCAGGTGTTTGCCGAGGCCTACGGGTTGCGCGATCTATGAAACCCCTGACCGCGGCCGATCTCTCCAACCTTCACGAGTACGAGCTCGAGCGGCCGGACTTTCGCAGCCGGATCATCACGCTCAAGGACCGGCGGCGGGTTTCCCTCGGGCCCCTGATGACGCTCGTGTTCGAAAGCCGGGACACGGTCCGATTCCAGGTCCAGGAGATGCTGCGGGTCGAGCGGATCGTGCACCCGGAAAAGGTGCAGCACGAGATCGACGCCTACAACGAGCTGCTGCCCGGTCCGGGGGAGATCGCGGCGACCCTCTTCATCGAGATCACCGATCCCGCGCGCGTCCAGGAGCTCCTCGATGAATTCATCGGCCTCGACGAGCCCGGGCACCTGGTCCTCGCGGCGGGCCCGGACCGCTACCCGGCCCTCTTCGCCCCGGGCCAGAGCCGCGAGGACCGCATCTCAGCGGTGCACTACATTCGTTTTCGGCTCGGCGAGCCGGGAGCGCGCTCGCTTTCCTCCGGGATGGAGGCGGCGCTCGAGGTCGCGCACGGCGGCTACCGCGCGACGCAGGTCCTCTCGGCCGACACGGTCCGGGAGCTGCTCGCCGACCTCGCCGCCTAGGCGCGCCTCGGCGCGGCGGGTTAGCTTCTCTCGGCGCCCCGCCCTTGGTTCCCTCGGCCGGGGCGCCGACGCGGCGTTTCCCCGCCGCGGGTTGGCCGGATCCATACCGGCGTCCGCGCCGGAAGCCACGATCGCCAGGACGCGGCCGCCCGCGCGAGCTCGACGCTGACCGAGACGCCGACGAGGATCACGGGGGCGAGGCTCCACCAGCGGATGCCGGCCGACGCGAGCCGGTCGAGCTCGCGGCGCGACAGCCGCACTCGAGCGGGCGACTCGACGATCCACTCGCGGGGGCCGTTCGCCCGCAGGGCCGCGCGGGCGCGCGCGGGACCGACGACGCCCTCGAGCAGAAGAGCGGAGGAGGGATCCGAGGCGGCGCGCGCGCCCGGCGGCGACGCCTCGTCGTCGGCGTCGTTGCGGAGGGCCCCGATGGCCAGGCGAAGGCGCATCGGCGGCGGCGGCCAGAGGAGACGGCGGGCCGCGTCCTCCAGAAAACGCCGATCCTCGGACACGCTCTCGCCCGCCGGGCAGAAGACGACCCGCGGCGGCGGGGCGGACGAAGCCAGATACCCGGAGAGCGAGAAGCCCCTCGGGCGCGCGTCCCGGACCCGTTCGGCGACCGCGCCGAGGACGCTTCGAGACGGCCGGACGGCCGGAGCCACGCAGGCGATCGTCGGGTTCATGATGCGGATTGTACGAAGCTGGCCGGCCGGCCGGTTCCGGCGAGGGCCGAGGTCACGTACACTAATCGGCGCCAGTTTCATGGAAACCCAAACCGTCGCACTCCTGGTCCAGGCCGCGGGGACGATCCTGCTTTTCGTCGTCCTCCTGCTGCTGTACCGCAAGTTCCGGCGTCCGGCCTTCCTGGACTGGATCGCCTCCTGGGCATTTTTCCTCGTGGGCACCGGGCTGCTCCCGGCGGTCAAGGACTCTCTCGGACAGGAGGGGGCCCACCAGATCCCGCTCTTCGCTCTGAACGTCGCCTTGCTTTCGCACGTCTTCTTCCTCGTCCGCGGCGTGCGCCGGTTCCGCAACGAACGAGCGGCCTCGCGCCCCGTGGAGATGCTCTGGGCGATCCCGATCCTGGCGGCCTCGTGGCTGGTCTCGACGCCGTTCGTCCCCGACGCCGCCGTCGCGTTCGTGCGTGCCGCGGCCTACCTCTACACGGCAATCGCCTTCGCGCGCGCCCCGGGCTCGGCCGGTGGGCGTCTCCTGCTCTCCTCGTCGTTCTTCCTCTGGGCCGCGGTGCGGTGCTTCGTGGGCTGGGCCGAGATCAAGGCCGGCCACGTCGAAGGCCTCGGAAACCTCTACGCCTTCGCGCACTTCTTCGAGATGTTCCTCGAGATGACCGTGGCCGTCGGCATCATCCTCCTCCTCTTCGAGGCGAGCCAGTCGGAGCTGAAGCGCGAGATGGAGCGGCTGGTCGAGTCGGACTCGCAGGCCAAGGAGATGGGAATCCGCGACCGGCTGACGGGACTCTACAACCGGCACTACTTCAACGACGTCATCCGGCGAGAGCTCGCGCGGTCGCGGCGCCACGGCATGGCGATCTCGGTCCTGCTCGTGGACGTCGACCGGTTCAAGGAGATCAACGACGTCCGGGGCCATCAGGTCGGCGACGAGGTGCTCCAGTTCGTGGCCAACTACCTGACGGCCTGCGTCCGCGAGTCGGATCTCGTGTTCCGCTGGGGCGGCGACGAGTTCCTGATCCTGCTGACGCAGGCGGACGAGGCCTCCGCGGCGCAGAAGTCGGAGGAGCTCGGACGCAGCCTCCCGCACATCCCCGGAGCGCAGCACCTTCAGCCGACCCTCTCGGTGGGATGGGCCACGCACCGGCCCAAGGCCGAGTTCCCGCGGACGCTCGCGGAGGCCGACGCGCGCATGTACGAGATGAAGCTCAACCGGAAGAAAGCGCGAGAAGCCCGAGAGCGGGATCCGGTGCGGTCCTGAGCAGCTCGTAGACGGCGCGCGCCGGCAGTCCCATGACATTGGTGAAGGAGCCGCGGATCTCGGCGATGAAACGCGCGCCGAGCCCCTGCACGCCGTAGGCGCCGGCCTTGTCGCGCGGCTCGCCCGTCGCGACGTACCAGCGGATCTCCTCCGCGCTCATCGGCGCAAAGCGCACGCGGCTCGTCTCGGCCATGCCGCGCCCCGCGCCGCCCCGGCGCAGGTGGACGGCCGTCACGACCCCGTGCTCCCGGCCGGCCAGCCGTTCCAGCATCCGCGCGGCCTCGCCGTCGTCGCGCGGCTTGCCGAGCGTCGCGCCGTCGAGGAAGACGAGCGTGTCGGCCGAGAGCACCCAGGACCCGGGGTCGCGCCCGGCGGCGAGCACGGCCTTGGCGGCGGCGAGCCGGACCGCCGCGGCCTCGGCCGTCTCACCGGGCAGGATCTCCTCGTCGACGTCCGCCGGCCGGACCGAAAACGGAATGCCGAGCAATCGGAGAATCTCGGCCCGGCGCGGCGAAGCGGAAGCCAGGATGAGAAGGGGGGGCCGGTCAGCCGGCGAGTTCGTTGGCACGAAGGAAATCTAGCGCAGCCACAAGAAGAGCGCGCCTTTCGGAGAGAGATAAGACTCGATATCCGGCACTGTCGGTGTCGTTCGCGGCGTGAGAAGTCACCCGAGCGGCGCGCAGCCCCGAGCGAGCGGAGGCGCCGTTTCCTAGGGGTAATACCCGCTGATCGTCCTCGCCGAGAGGTTGGTCGGCTCGACCTTGATCTCGACCTTGCGCCATTGGTCCTTGGCCTCGGTGTTCGACGAGTAGTAGGTCAGCAGGTACTGGCTGCGCAGGTCTTCGTTGATCTGCCGGTAAACCGCCTCGAGGTTCTTGGCCGAGTCGATGTAGAAGGTCTGTCCGCCGGTCGCCTGGGAGATCTTGTTGAGCTTGTACTTGACCTCGAGATCCGTGCCCGAGATCTTCAGGCCGATGCCGTAGATCGCGATGCCCGACTTCTTGACGTATTCGACGAGCGTGTCGTAATCGAACTTCGACGCCGTGTCCTTGCCGTCCGTCAGGATCACCAGCGCCTTCTTGCCCTTGACGCCGGTGAACTGGTACAGCCCGTAGATGATGGCGTCGTAGAGAGCGGTCGAGCCCTCGGCCCGGAGCCCCGACAACGCCCGGATGAGCTTGTCCTTGCGGGCGGTCAGCTTGGAGAGCAGGTACGGCTCGTTGTCGAAGGACACGACGAAGGCCCGGTCCTTCTCTCCCACCGTGAAGTCGAGGAATTTGAGCGCCGCCTGCTCGGCGTCCGGCAGCGACTCGAGCATGGAAGCGGATGTGTCGATCATGACGCCCACCGAGAGGGGCAGGTTCTTGACGTACTCGAAACCCTCGATCGTCTGGGCCACGCCGTCCTCGAACACCTTGAAGTTCGAGGCCTGGAGGTAGTTGACGGGCCGCCCCTTCTCGGTGACGGTCGTGTAGAGCTCGACGGCGTCGACCGTGACCTCCGAGACGAACTGCGGCGCGTTGACGTAGCGCAGGTCCTCGGCGATCGTGCCGTCGTCGAGGGTGCCGACGACGCGGACGTAGCCGAGGGACTTCGAGTCCTTGATGGTCACCGTCTGCTCGTACGGCGCCTGATACAGCGTCGCGACGCGCGCCTCGTTCGAGTAGAACTCCATCTTCTGCAGCGTCTTGCCCTCCGGCACCGCGACGGCGGCGACGACCCGGGTCGGGCCCGAGACCTTCGAGCCCTTCTCGGGCGCCAGGATGCGGACCTTGAAGACCTCCTTGCCCTCGTTGACGATGTACTCGTCTTCGCCGACCGTCCGTCCCGCGGCGCTATAGGCGACCACGCGGACCGTCTGCTTGCGGGGCAGGGGGCCGAGGTTCAGATCGGCGTCGAACGGGGCCTTGGTCCGGGTCATGACCTTCGAGCCGTTCAGGTAGAAGTCCACGGCGTGGACGCCGTCGGAGACTCGCGTCTCGAATCGCTGGAGGCCCGTCACGATCTCCTTGGCGATCGGCTGGATCGACACGGCCGAGGCGACGAGGCCCTCGTCCTTCATCTTGGTCACGGCGGCCTTGCCGGCGGCGCGCGCCGCCGCGAGCTCCGGCGGCGGGGCGTCGGGCTGCTCGGGCACGACGAGGGATTCGGCCAGGCGCCCCTCCGCGTTCTGGTTGCCGTCCGAGATCTTCAGGACGAGCTTGTACTCGCCCGGATACAGATAGCGGCGGACCGTGAGGGGGATCTTCTCGCCCCCGATCTCGCCGACCGGGATGTCGAACCGGTACTTGAAGTTGTCGATCAGGCGGTCTTCCTTGACGACCTCGCCGATGACATCCACGTTGTAGAAGCTCTCCTCGCCGAGCGACCGCGGCCTCAGCTCGGCCTTCGGCACGAGCAGCGAGAGATCGACGCCCATCTTGTTCGCGCGCATCTCCGGAAAGCGGACGAGCTTGGCGACCGCGAGATCGGTCGAGCCCTCGTGGACATCGGTCGTCATCGAGAGGATCTGGTCGACGCCCTCGGTCTCGACGGTCGGCGGCTTGAAGAGCGTCGATTCGGCCTGGAGCCCGAAGGCCCCGCCGCCGAGAAGCTGGGCGGTGTACGCGAGGGCCTGCTCGACCGTGCGCCAGTCGAGGCAGCGCTGGATGTCGACCGGCCGCGCCGCCATGGTCTGCGATCCGACGCCGACGAGGAGAACGCCCCGACCGTCGATCGGCAGCCACAGCTTGTACGGCGGCATGCCGTAGGGCTCGTAGAAGATCAGATAGGCCTTCGACTTCATCACTTCGAGCCGCTCGTAGTACCAGATCTGCAGCGGCACGTAGATGTCCTCGCAATCGATCGGGATCACGGCGTCCGGCGGCCCGTTGATGATGAACATCCTGGCGCGGTCGTTGTGCGTGTCCCGGAATTGCTGGATGGCCTCCTGGACGCGGCGGGTATACACCGCCCGGTAGTCGGTCCGGATTCCCATCGAATCGATCGTGCGGCGCTTCCAGAACGAGTCGATGAACTTGTCGCGCTGGTAGTTCTCCTTGATCTCGAGAAAGACTTCCTTTTCGTCGGGCGTGATGATGATCTCGACGAGATCGAGGAAATCCTTGTACTTGAGGGGCAGCTGCTCGTAGAGCTGATGCTCTTCCTTCTTCGAGAGCTTTCGGTGCGCCGGCGCCGGTCCGGACGCCGCCGTCTGCTCGGAGGCCCTGGCCGACGGCGAGGAGGGCACGACCGCGTCGCCGGAGGGGGCCGGAGCGCCGGAAGGCGGCGGCGCACTCGAGGGACCCTGGACGGTCAGAGGCTTCGCGTTCGGGTCGCCCACGGTCGGGAAGCGCTCCGCGAGCTTCTCGAGGCCCTCGACCTCGACCGGCGGCGGATCCGTGAGCGCGGCGGCCACGAGGCCGTCGCCCTCGAGGCGCACGGTCTGGACGATGCGCACGATGTCGCAGGCCTGGTCGCAGGTCTGCGGCCGCGCGCCGCCCGGGCAAAAGCTGTCCTGCGACGGGGGGACGGTCGAGCCCGCCGGGCGACAGGCATCCGAGATCGCGCGGAGGCAGGCCATCGGGTTCAGCAGCTCGGTCTCCGGCATCATCGGCATCCACAGGTGCCACCCTCCGGCTCCGGGGCTCGAGCGGTAGAAGAGAAAGAGCATGTCGCTGCTCAGCCCCGTCGGGCTCGCTCGGCGGTACGTCCAGACCTGGATGTCGCGGACGACGTTGGTGCAGTCCAGGAATTCCCGGACGCCGAGCGGCTCGCCGCGCAGGACGACGATCTTTCCCATGTCGGAGTTCAGCCCGCCGTACGTCGTCTTCGCGGCGTCGCGGAAGGACTCGTACCGACCGCGATATCCCGGCCCGAGGGGCGCGGGCAGACCCTGCTGCTCGCGCCGCTTCCAGAAATCTTCCTTGAAGATCTCGCGTTGGTGGGGCTCGGTGAGCTGGAGGAAGAGGTTCCGTTCGTCCGCGAGCAGGATCGGGCCCACGTACTCGAGCCACTCCTTTTCCTCGGGCGCAAGCGCCTTGAGCTTCTCGTCCGCCTCCTTCTTCGAAAGCGTCACGAGGTGCCGGGGAGCCGCCTGCTGCGCGGGCTGCGCCGCCGGTGCGGAGGGAGCGGGGGCGGGCGTGGGCGCGGTCGAGGGCGTTGCGGCGCCGGTCGGAGAGGGTTCGGGCCCCGCGGCCGCGGTGCTTTGCGCGGCGACAGGCCCCGAGTATGCGAGCGTGGCCGCGAAGACGAGAAGCAACCGGAGTCGCGCCTTCATCGGACTAGCGATCTTAACTCTCCGAAGCGCTGCGCGTATTCCTCCAAGATTGTTTTCAGATGACGCGCGGCTGGAGCGATAACGAGCGATAATTTGAACGCCCGTCCGGGATTCTGAACGAATGATCTACCTCGACAACAACGCGTCGACTCGCCCGGACCCCGAGGTCTGGCCGGCGATGAGCGCCTGCGCCGAAATCTTCGGCAACCCGTCGTCCGTCCACGCGGAGGGACAGCGCGCGCGCCGCATCATCGAGCACGCCCGCGACGAAATCGCCGCTTCGATCGGAGCGGGGTCCGGATCCGTGCTGCTGACCTCCGGCGGAACCGAGGCGAACGCCCTCGCCGTGCTCGGTGGGGTGGGCGGCCGATCCGGGCGGGTCGTGATCTCCGGAGTCGAGCATCCTTCCGTGCGCGAAGCGGCGGCGCGGCTCGCGGCGCGAGGCCGCTGCGAGATCACCCACGTCGCGCCGGAGCCCTCCGGCGCGCTCGATCCCGAGCGAGTCCTGGCCGCGATCGTTCCCGGGACCCTGCTCGTCTCGGTCATGACCGCGAACAACGAATACGGCGGAGTTTTTCCGGTCGCCGAGATTGCGGAGGGAGCGCGGCGCCGCGGCTGTCTCTTCCACACCGACGCCGTGCAGGCGGCGGGACGCCGGGAGATCGAGGCCGAGGGCTCCGGCGTCGACCTGCTCTCGGTCTCTGCCCACAAGATGCACGGTCCGAAGGGCGCCGGCGCCCTTTACGTGCGGCGGGGAATCTCCCTGGAAGCGCACACTCCCGGCGGGGGCCAGGAGAAGCGCCTCCGAGGCGGGACCGAGAACACGCTGGCGATCGTCGGGTTCGGCGTCGCGGCGCGCCTGGCCGCGCGACGTCGATCCCTCGACGCTCCGGCGATCGCCCTCCGCCGCGATCGCCTCGAACGGGGAATCCTCGACCGCGTGCCGGGAGCGAGGGTCATCGGCGCCGCTGTCGAGCGTCTGCCGAACACCTCCGCGATTCTGTTTGCGGGAACGTCGGGCGAGGCGATGCTCATCCGCCTCGACCTCGACGGGGTGGCCGTGTCCGTCGGGAGCGCGTGCTCGAGCGGGACGCTCGCGCCGTCACCCGCGTTGATCGCTCTCGGCCTGTCGCCCGAGGAGGCCCGAAGCGTCGTGAGGTTTTCGCTCTCACGGGACACGACGGATTCCGAGATCGAAACCGTGCTCGATCTCGTGCCGGTCGCCGCGGCGGCCGTGCGGGCGGGCGGCGCGCCGGCGGCGCTCGCCGCAGGATCGAGTCGGGGGCGTCCATGATCGTCGAGTGCGATCAGTGCCGTGCCCGCTACCATTACGACGAGGCGCGCTTCGGCGGGAGACCGGCGAAGCGGCTTCGCTGCTCCCGGTGCCGCGCGATCTTCGAGGTCGTCAATACGCGGGCCTTCGAGGCGCAGCCCGCGCTCAAGGCCCCCCGGCCGCCCGACGAGACGGCGATCCGCCGCCCGGGCGAGCGCTCCAGGCCGACGCCTCGCCCGGACCGCGCCGCCTCGGAGTTGAGGCTGCCGCCGGAACGGAAGCTGTCGCTGGCCGTGATCGCCGGTCCCGACGCGGGGCGGATCTTCGCGATCGAGAAGCCGCGCGTCGTCATCGGGCGCGAGGAGGTCGACCTCGTCCTCGACGATCCGGAAATCTCGCGGCAGCACGCGGCCATCGAGGTGACGGGGGACCAGGTGTTCGTCGTCGACCTCGGGTCCGCCAACGGCACGCTGATCGGGGAGGCTCCCGTGACGGAGGCGGCGCTCGAGAACCAGGGAGAGTTCACGATCGGCGGCTCGACGCTGATGCTCATCGTGACGGCCGGCTAGCCGGCGCGCGGGAGTAGGCTTTCGCCGTGCGCATCGCAGTCGCCATGTCGGGGGGCGTGGACTCGTCGGTCGCCGCGCTCCTGCTCCGGGAGGCGGGCCACGAGGTCGTGGGTCTCTCGATGCAGCTCTGGGACCATTCGGCCGAGTCCGGCCGGACCGGCCGCTGCTGCACACTCGACGACCTCTCGGACGCGCGCCGGGTCGCCTGGGCGCTCGGCATCCGCCATTACGTGCTGAACCTGGAGGAGGAGTTCCGGCGCGACGTCGTGCGTCCGTTCGTGGCGTCGTATCTGGCGGGCGACACGCCGATTCCGTGCACCGACTGCAATACGAAGGTCAAGTTCGCGACTCTCTGGGACCGCGCGCGGGCGCTCGGCTGCGAAGCCGTGGCGACCGGCCACTACGTGCGCGCGGGACGGGGCGCGGACGGCCGCGCGATCCTCCTCAAGGGCGCCGACCCGGACAAGGACCAGTCGTACTTCCTCTACGACCTCTCGCCCGAGCAGCTTTCGGCCGCCCGGTTTCCGGTCGGCGGCTTGACGAAGGCCGAGGTGCGGGCCCACGCCCGCCGCGCGGCTCTGCCGACCGCCGACAAGGAGGAGAGCCAGGAGATCTGCTTCGTTCCGGACGGCGAGCGCGCCGGCGACTTCGTCTCGGCGCAGGCGAGCCGGCTCGGCTTCGGCGCGCCGCCCGCATCGGGGCCGATCGAGGATTCGGCCGGAAACCGCATCGGCACGCACTCCGGCCACTTTCGTTTCACGATCGGTCAGCGGCGCGGACTCGGCGTCGCGGCCTCGGAGCGGCTCTACGTCCTGTCGGTCGACGCCGCCGGGAACCGCGTCGTCGTCGGCGCCGGCCGCGACCTCGAGACGTCGGAGGCCTCGCTCGAGGGGGTTCGCTTCCTCGCCGGCGTTCCCGACGGTCCTCTCCGCATCGCCGCGAGGGTGAGGCATCGCGGCGCCGAGGTCCCGGCGACCGTCACGCCGGGAGACCATGCCACGGCCCGCGTCGCTTTCGGCGCGCCGGTTCGGGCCGTCACGCCCGGCCAGTCGTGCGTCTTCTACGAGGGAGACGTCGTGGTCGGCGGGGGAGTGATCCGCCGGCCGGAGAACCGCGGCTAGTTGGTCGTGTCGGTCGCTTCGGCGATCGGCGTCTGGA
This sequence comes from uncultured Acidobacteriota bacterium, assembly GCA_963736455.1. GTDB lineage: Bacteria > Acidobacteriota > Thermoanaerobaculia > UBA5066 > Gp7-AA6 > DAHUXD01. The sequence goes on along the minus strand of CAVTON010000001.1, from coordinate 1,113,336 downwards.
AATCCGACCGGATCGGGCCGTACTGGCGCTCGTAGAGCTCGATGTTCTGCTGTAGGGCGCGCAGGAGCTGCCGCGCGTGAAAGGGCGTCGTCAGAATGCGGCTGACGACCTTGACGTCGGAACGACCGGGCACGGCGCGCCCGAAATCGAAGACGAACTCGGTCGGGTTGTGCAAAATGTTCGCGAAGTTGGCGTACAGGCCTTCGGCGATCGTTTCATCGATCGTGACCTTCACGGGAACGGACTTGGGATCGGTCATGCGAGCCTCCGGGCGGCGAGTCTAGCAAGCCCGGGGCGACGGGCTTGCGGGCCCGTGTAGACTGACGCCATGAAGTCGGCTGCGTGCGCCGTGCTCCTCCTCGGACTCGGAGCCGCCGCGGCGGCGCAGCACCCGCAGGGTCCCTCTTCGGTCACGGATCGGCCGCAGCAGTTCTCGAAAAACCCGCTGATCGCCGAGGCGGACCAGTGGTACCTGCGCCGCCAGGAAGGACGCGCGGGGTTCCGCGCGGCCGCCGGGCCGATCAACCTGGCCATCGCCGGCTACGACAAGGCGACGGCAGATCCGCACTTCGTCGAGGCCCGCTGGAAGCTCATGCGGGCCCTCTATTTCAAGGGCGTCTACACGGGGCTCGACGACGAGTCGAAGCTCGCCGTCTTCGAGAAGGCCCGGCGGATCAGCGACGACGCCATCGCGATCCTCGGTTCGAGCCTCGAGGAGCGCGGCATCAAGGGGTTCATCGAGTTCGGACCGGAGACGCTGGCCGGAGCGCTGAAGGACCAGTCCGACGCGGCGCCGACCTTCTACTGGTCCGCGGTCTGCCTCGGGCAGTGGGCGCTCGCGGTCGGCAAGATGGAAGCCGCGCGCAAGGGCGCCGCCGACAAGATCCGCAGCGACGGCCTGACGGTGATCGGCCTCGATCCGCAGTTCGAGGAAGGCGGCGGCTACCGCATCGTGGGCCGCCTGAACGACCAGGCGCCGTGGATCCCGTTCATCACCGGCTGGGTCTCGCGAGACGACGCGCTGAAGTACCTGCGGCTGGCCATGACGGTCAGCGCCCGGAATTTCGGGAACCGCCACTTTCTCGCCGAGGCCCTCCATCGCGGAGACGCGAAGGAGCAGGCCGAGGCCCTCGCGCTCGAGGAGTCGGTCGTGGCCGACTCGCCCTCGCCACAGCGCCTCGTGGAGGAGCTTTCGGTGCAGGAGCTGGCGAGGCAAAACCTCGCGGCCTGGAAGAAAGCCTCGTAACGGCGGGCCGTTCCGGAAGCCGGGCGAGCAGCCCGCCGACGCTCCGGCCGGAGACGGGGTGTCTCCAGTCGGGAGCGATCTCCGCGAGCGGAGCGAGAACGAAGCCGCGCCGGGTCAGGCGCGGATGGGGGAGCACCGGATCCGGCGACCTCCGGACGGCGCCTCCGAGATCGAGGACGTCGATGTCGATTTCGCGCGGGCCGTTGCGAAACGACGGCCGCCGGCCGACCGAGCGCTCGACGGACTGCGTGAGATCGAGCAGGGCCCGCGCCGAGCCCCGCCACCGGAGCGCCGCGACGACGTTCCAGAAAAACGGCTGCTCGGCGTAGCCGACGGGCTCGGTGCGATAGAACGAGGAGACGGCGAACACGGGCGCGCGCCGGGACAGAAGCGAGAGGGCGCGTTCGATGCGGGCGCGGCGCCCGCCACGGTTGGATCCCAGGGACACGTAGGCGAGGCGCGGCCGCCGGGAGCTAGAACTCCTCTTCCTCGTCGTCCTTCTCTCCCGGCTCTTCGCCTTCCTCGAGCTCGTCGTCGTCGAGGTCGGGCTCCTCGGGCTCGGCCGGCGCCTCTTCACCGAAGGTGTCGGGAGGATTCTCGTCGGGAATCGTCTCGAGAAGCGCCGATCTCCGCGGGGGGCGCGGCGGGGGCGGCGGCGCGTCGTCGGACTTCGCGTTCTTCTGGTTCGCGCCGCACTTCGGGCAGATCGCCTCGGGCTTTCCGAGGTTGTAGAACTTCGTGTGGCAGTTGAAACACTCGTACTTTTTTCCGAGATCGGGCATCTCTTTTTTTCCGGGTTCGGGCATGTCCCCCCTCAAAAAGGCGGCCAAACCTAGCACGCGACCTATCGGGGGTCAACCGTTTCCGGATGCTAAGATCCCGTCCGTCATGAGGCGTTTCCCGCGGCGCTTCCAGCGGTGAGCCGCCGAGACGCCTTCGAGCTCCTCGCCCGCGATCCCGCCTCTTCCGCGCGCGCCGCCCGGCTGCGGACCCACCACGCGGAGATCGAAACGCCCTGCTTCATGCCGGTCGGCACGCGCGGCGCCGTCAAGGGAGTCCCGTTCGACCGGCTCGAGGACTGGGACTGCCGCGTCGTCCTCGCCAATACGTACCACCTCATGGCCCGGCCGGGCCTCGAGCTGATCGTCCGGGCCGGCGGTCTGCACGCGTTTCTCGGCTGGCCGCGCGCGATCCTGACCGACTCGGGCGGATTTCAGGTGATGAGCCTCTCGTCCCGGCGGCGGATCACGGAGGAGGGCGTCGAGTTCCGCGCGCCGGAGGACGGGACGAAGCACTTCCTGTCGCCCGAGCGCGCCATGGAGCTCCAGGCGGGGTTCGGCGTGGACGTCGCGATGGTCCTCGACGTCTGTCCGCCGTTTCCGGCCGAGCGTGCCGAGGTCGAGGAGGCCGGCCGCCTCACGCTCGCCTGGGCCGAACGCTCGAAGCGCGCCTATGCGGGGCCCGGGCTTCTCTTCGGGATCGTGCAGGGCGGGACGCACGAAGACCTGAGGCGGCGGTCGGCGGCGGATCTGTCCGCGCTGGACTTGCCGGGATACGCGATCGGCGGGGTCGCCGTCGGCGAATCGAAGGAGGCGATCCGCGCCGTGACCTCGTTTACCGCGCCGCTCCTGCCCGAGGGAAAACCTCGCTACCTCATGGGTGTCGGCACGCCGGCGGACCTGCTCGCCTCGGTGCGCGCGGGCGTCGATCTCTTCGACTGCGTCCTGCCCACGCGCAACGGCCGCATGGGCCACGCCTATACCTCGCGCGGCGAGCTGACGATCAAGCACGAGCGGTTCAAGGAGGATCTCGCCCCTCTCGATCCCGCGTGCGCCTGCCCCGTCTGCGCGCGGCACAGCCGGGCGTATCTGCGGAATCTCTTCGTCCTCAAGGATTTTTCGGCCCCGATGCTGCTGTCGCTGCACAACGTCTTCTTCTACCTGGACTGGATGCGCACGATCCGCTCCGCGATCGGCGAGGGACGCCTGGGCTCCCTCGCCGCGCCGCCCGAGGAGAAGATCCCGGACGGGGCGTGAATTCACGCCTGATGTAGCCTTTGCCGCATGAAGAAGATCGCCGCGGCCGTGGGATTCGTCTGCCTCGTCCCGCTTCTCCGCGCCGAGGACCTCCACGAGCGGGCGATGCGGCTGCACCGGAGCGCGATCGTCGTGGACACGCACGAGGACGTGCCGGAGACGCTCGAGAAGAAGTGGCTCGACCTCGCCTCGCGCGGGGCGACGCCGCACGTGGACATCCCGCGCTGGATCGAGGGCGGCGTCACGGCGCCTTTCCTCGCGGCGTACGTCAACGCCGACTTCGCGGCGTCGGGCGGGTCGGCGAAGAAGGCTCTCGAGTTCATCGATCTGATCCACCGCCTCGCGGAATCCCATCCGAAGGAGCTCGTGTTCGCCGACTCGGTCGCCGGAATCCGGAGGGCCAAGCAGGACGGCAAGATCGCGATCCTGATCGGAATCGAGGGCGGGCACGCGATTGAGAGCTCGCTCGGCGCGCTCTCGTCCTTCTACCGGCTGGGGGTCCGGTACATGACGCTGACGCACACCAACTCGAACGCCTGGGCCGACTCGTCGGGCTCCTTCTTCGGGCCGGAGATGTACGACCCGAAGAAGAGCGACGTCCACGGAGGACTGACGGAACACGGCCGCGAGGTGGTTCTCGAGATGAACCGGCTCGGGATGCTCGTGGACGTCTCGCACGTCAGCGACCGGACGATGGCCGACGCGATCGCGGTGTCGAAGGCGCCGGTCTTCGCGTCGCACTCGTCCTGCCGGGCGCTCGCGAACATGCCGCGCAACGTCACCGACGACGAGATCCGCGCGATCGCGAAGTCGGGCGGCGTCGTGATGGTCAACGTCAGCTCGCTGTTTCTCGACCAGAAGTCGGTGGACGCCTACGTCGCCGCGAAGAAGGCGCTGCAGCCGCAGATCGCCGCCGCGAAGGCGGAGTTCGCGGGCGATCCCGCGAAGCGGGACGCCGCGATCGAGAAGCTCACGGCGACCATCCATTACCCCGACGCGGACTGGACCGAGGCCGTGGACCACATCGAGCACGTCCTGAAGATCGGAGGTCCGGGCTCGGCCGGCCTCGGCACCGACTTCGACGGGATCGAGGACCCGCCCGCGGATCTCGAGGACGTCTCGAAGCTGCCGAAGATCACGGAAGAGCTCCTGCGCCGCGGCCATTCCGAGGAGGAGGTGCGTGGCGTCCTCGGCGAGAATTTCCTGCGGTTCTGGGATCGGGCCGAGGCGGCCAGGAAGGCGCTGCCCCCGCGGACGGAGCCGCTGCCCTTCTCCAGGCCGGGCGGCTAAGGGCGCCGGTCCGGATCCCGGGCCCTTCTCCTATATGATGCCGCGGCTATGCTGAGCTCACTGCTTCAAACGGCCGCTCCGGGCGGCGCCGCGGGAGGTCTGGTCCAGTTCCTCCCGATGATCTTCATCTTCGTCATTTTCTACTTCCTGCTCATCGCGCCGATGCGCAAGAAGCAGAAGAAGACCCAGGAGATGCTCGGGAAGCTGAAGAAGGGGGACGAGGTGATTACCGGCGGGGGAATTTTCGGGCGCATCACCGCGCTCGACGAGGAGCGCGGTTTCGTGATCCTCCAGATCTCCGACAGCACGAAGATCAAGGTCCTCCGAAGCGCGATCGCCGGTCTGGCGGCGGAGCCGGAGACAAGCTCAAGCACGGCAGGGACTTAAGCAGCCGGCGGGCAGCCATCCGCTGTCGGCCGGGCTCGGCGGCGGGCATTGCTCCTGCTGACCGCCGACGGCTGACAGCCGATAGCGGCTTCCTGTAGACTCCGACGTTCTTTTTTGGAGGGGGATTTGGGCAAGAAACTCCGCTGGCGGGTCCTGTTGATTCTTCTGGTCGTGCTCGGCGCCGTGGCCGGCTACGTCCTCGTCGGCTACTCGCACGCGCAGAAGGAATGGACGGGGCAGGGCAGCCCGGCGCTCAAGGATGCCCTGAAGAGCGCGATCAAGCTCGGCCTCGACCTGCGGGGCGGCATCCATCTCGTGCTCCAGGTCAACACGGCCGACGCCGTCAAGGCCGAGCGCGACGACGCCGTCGAGAATTTCAAGAACCAGACGAAGGATGCCGGGATCGGCGCGATCGAGCTGCCGTCCGACACGTCCTTCACGGTCGCCGTCACCTCGCAGACCGATCAGACCAAGCTCGAGGACGCGGTCAAGCGCTTCCTGCCCGACTGGAACTACTCGACCGGCGGGGGAAAGTGGACCTTCGCCCTCAAGGACCCCGCGCGCCGCCAGATGGAGGACAACGCGGTCTCCCAGGCCGTCGAGACGATCCGCAATCGCGTCGACGAGTTCGGCGTGGCCGAGCCGCTGATCGCCCGGGAGGGCGCCGACCGCATCCTCGTGCAGCTTCCGGGCATCGACGATCCCAAGCGAGTCAAGGACCTCATCAAGAACACGGCCTTCCTGGAGCTCTCGCTCGTCGAGAAGGGCCCATCCTCCGAGGCCGCGCTCAAGTCCGAGTATCCGGGCGGAACGATCCCGCCCCAGTTCAAGCTCGTCGAGGGCAAGGCGGAGGCGGGGAGCCAGGAGCGGACGTACTACATCGTCCGCCGCCAGGCCGTGATCACCGGGCGCGACCTGAAGAACGCCCGGCCGACGCAGGGCCAGTTCGGCAGCCACTCGGTCACCTTCTTCCTGACGGCGTCGGGTTCGCAGAAGTTCGGAGAGGCGACCGGCGCGAACATCGGCAAGCGCCTGGCGATCGTTCTGGACAACCGCGTCCAGTCGGCGCCGAGCATCAAGGACCGGATCACCGAGACGGGAGTCATCGAGGGGACGTTTTCGCCCGAGGAGGCGAACGATCTCGCCCTCGTCCTGCGCGCGGGCGCGCTGCCCGCCGGCCTCACCTACCTCGAGGAGCGCACCGTCGGACCATCCCTCGGCCTGGATTCGATCCGCAAGGGCATCACCGCCTCGGTCGTCGGCACCCTGCTGGTGTTCGTGGCCATGGCGGTCTATTACCGGCGCGCCGGATGGAACGCGATCATCGCCCTGGTCCTGAACGCGCTGCTTCTGGCCTGCGCGATGTCGCTCTTCGAGGCGACGCTGACGCTGCCGGGCATCGCCGGCTTCATCCTGACCATCGGCATGGCCGTCGATTCCAACGTGCTCGTCTTCGAGCGCATCCGCGAGGAGCTGCGCAACGGGCGCGCGCCCAAGGCAGCCATCGAGAACGGCTTCTCGAAGGCCTTCGCGACCATCGTGGACACGCACGCGACGACGATCATCTCGGCGCTCTTCCTGCTCCAGTTCGGCACCGGCCCGGTGAAGGGATTCGCCGTCACGCTGATCATCGGACTCCTCATATCCATGTTCACCGCGGTCTTCGTCTCGCACACGATCTTCGAGCTCGAGTACGCCGGCCGCCAGCACATCGACTCCGTGTCGATCTAGCCGGAGAGAAGAAAGCAGAGGCCATGGAGTTCTTTCGCCAGACCAACATCGATTTCCTGAGGTACAAGTGGTGGGCCATCGGCGCCTCCTGGGCGCTGATCCTGCTCGGCATCTTCACGGTCTTCGTCCGGAAGGGCCTGAAGTTCGGCATCGACTTCTCGGGCGGAACGGCAATCGCGGTCCGCTTTACGGACCGGCCCGACGTCGACCACCTGAGGCACATCCTCGACGGCGCGGGCCTCGGCGAGATCGGCATCCAGCGCTACGAGGAAGCCTCCAAGCACGAGGTCCTGATCCGGGTCCAGCAGCAGGCCAAGGAGGGCCGGGACGTGGCCGGAGACGTGCTCCGGTCTCTGCGCAGCGGCCTGGCCACGCCGACAGATCCCGGCAAGATCGACTTGAACGCCGAGGGCAAGGGCACGCTGGCGGCGCGGCTGGCGGCTTCGGATCCCGACAAGGTCGCGGGCCGATCGGACGTCAACCCCGGCGACTACTACACGCACGCGGCCGAGCTGGTCATCGCCGAGCGCTCGAACCTCGGCCTCTTCAAGTCTCCGGCCGACGTGAACACGGTCGCGGGCATCTCCGGCCCGGTGAAGGCCTGGATCCAGGCCAACTCGTATACCGGTCCCTTCGTGCTCCTCTCGGCCGAGAACGTCGGTCCCCAGGTCGGCGCCGACCTTCAGAAGAAAGCCCTGCTCGCGGTGATCTGGTCCTCGATCGGCATGCTCGCGTACGTCGCATTCCGCTTCCGTTCGCTGCCCTTCGGCGTGGGCGCCGTCGTGGCGATCGTGCACGACACGCTGATCACCGTCGGTCTGCTGGCTCTCTTCGGCCGGGAGTTCAATCTCGTCGTCGTGGCGGCGCTGCTGACGCTCGTCGGCTATTCCATGAACGACACCGTCGTGGTCTACGACCGCGTGCGCGAGAACCAGCGCACCCCGAAGAAGGAATCGCTCGAGTCGGTGATCAACCGGTCGATCAACCAGACCCTGTCGCGGACGATCCTGACCTCCGGCGCGACGATGCTCGTGGTCGTGGCGCTCTACTTCCTCGGCGGCGAGGTGCTCAACACCTTCGCGCTGACGCTGATCTTCGGGATCATCGTGGGAACGTATTCGTCGATTTACGTCGCGGCCGCGATCGTCGTGATCTGGAAGGACTTCAAGACGGGCCGCAAGCTCGCCGTCGTCCCGGCGGCCCCCGCGCCGGTCAAGGCCGAGCCGATCCAGCAGACGCAGCCGCCGGCGCCGTCGGGCAAGAAGAAGAACCAGAAGCGCTAGGCGGAGGTCTGCCTCGTCTTTGCCTTCGCCGGGGTAAGGCCTTACCCTTGAGGCCGTGATCCACTTCGAGGAAATCCTCGAGAAGGTCGAGGCGTACAACCCGGGCAGCGACCAGGACCTGCTGCGGCGGGCGTACGTCTTCTCGGCGCGCGAGCACAAGGGCCAGGTGAGACGGTCGGGCGAGCCGTACCTCGTCCATCCCCTCAACGTCGCCGCGATCCTGGCGGACCTGAAAGCCGACGACGTTTCGATCGTGGTCGGGCTGCTCCACGACGTCCTCGAGGACACGCTGACGACGCGGGAATCCATCGCGCAGCAGTTCGGGACCGAGGTCGCCGAGCTCGTGGACGGCCTGACGAAGATCGGCAAGTTCTCCTACGTCTCGCGCGAGGACGAACAGGCCGAGACCTTTCGGAAGATGATCCTCGCGATGGTCTCCGACCTGCGGGTCGTGATGGTCAAGCTCGCCGACCGCCTCCACAACATGCGTACCCTCGGCTTTCTCCCCGAGGTCAAGCGCCGCGAGATCGCGCGCGAGACGCTCGACATCTATGCGCCGATCGCCCACCGCCTCGGCATGGGGAGCGTGAAGGGAGAGCTCGAGGATCTCGCCTTTCTCTACCTCGAGCCCGAGGAGCACGAGCGCGTCGCCCGCGAAGTCGCCCGGCGGATGAAGGTCTCGGAGGGGATGGTGTCGGACGTGCGGCGCCGCATCGAGGCGCGCCTCTCGGAGGCCTCCGTCGCGGCCGAGGTGTCCGGGCGGATGAAGCGCTACTACTCGATCTGGTCGAAGATGAAGCGCACCGGCGTCGACGCGGCGCAGCTCTACGACATCCTCGCCTTCCGCGTCGTCGTCGGCGAGACCCGCGACTGCTACGAGACCCTCGGCATGGTCCATCAGCTCTGGCGGCCGGTCCCGGGCCGCATCAAGGACTACATCGCCATGCCGAAGCCGAACTTCTACCAGTCCCTCCACACGACGGTCATGGGAGAAACCGGCCAGCCCTTCGAGATCCAGATCCGAACCCGCGAGATGGACCTGATCGCCGAACGCGGCATCGCGGCGCACTGGAAGTACAAGGAGGGCCGGCTGGGCCCCCATGCCGACGACGCCCGCTTCCAATGGCTGCGGCAGCTCGTGGACTGGCAGAGCGAAGTCTCGGATCCGCGGCAGTTCCTGTCGTCCCTCAAGGTGGATCTCTATCCCGACGAGGTCTACACGTTCACTCCCAAGGGGGAGGTCTTCGCCTTTCCCCGGGGCGCGACCCCGATCGACTTCGCCTACCGCGTGCACACCGACGTGGGCCACCGCTGCGTCGGCGCGCGAGTCAACGGGAAGCTCGTGCCGCTGCGCACGCCGCTCGGAAGCGGCGACATCGTCGAGATCCTGACGGCTCCGAACCAGGCTCCGTCGCGGGACTGGCTCTCCTCGGTCGTCACGAGCCGCGCGCGCCACAAGATCCGCCACTTCATCCACGAGGAGGAGAAACGCCAGGCGGTCGAGCTCGGACGGCGCCTGCTCGAGCGGGAGCTCAAGAAGTACAAGCGCACCGTCAAGAAGCTCGACGCCGAGGGCAGCCTCTCCCGCGAGCTCAAGCAGTGGGGCTACTCGAAGATCGAGGACCTCTTCGCGGCGATCGGCTACGGGAAGCTCGCGCCGCGGGCGGCCCTCGAGCGCTTCGTTCCGGCCGAGGAGCTGGCCCGGCCGGACGCCGAGCGCCGGGAATCGGCGGTCTCGCGAGTCGTCCGGAAGATCCTGCCCTTCGGGGTGCCGGACATCGTCGTCGTGGGGCACAACGACCTTCTCGCCTCGCTCGCCAAGTGCTGCAACCCCGTGCCCGGCGAGAAGATCGTCGGCTACATCACGCGCGGCCGGGGCGTCTCGGTCCATTCGGAGAGCTGTCCGAACGTGCGCAACCTCCTCTACGACCCCGAGCGCCGCATCGACGTGGCCTGGGCGGGGGAGAAGCGGGCGTCCTACGGCATCGAGCTCGAGGTCGTCACCGACGACCGGCCGGGCCTTCTGGCCGACGTCACCCAGGCGATCGCGGGCGAGGGGTCGAACATCCGGCGGATCGAAGCCCGGGTCGGGGAGACGAGGGAGGGCTACGTCAGCGTGTCACTCGAGGCGTCGGACTTGAAGCAGCTGGAGAAGATCCTGGAGCGCATCCGCGCCGTGCGCGGCGTGCGCGACGTCATCCGGAAATACAACGTGCCGAAGGCGGGGGAGCGCGAGTAGCGGAAGGCCGTCAGCTCCCGGCCGTCAGCCGGAGCGGATTGGCGCTCCGCCGCGGATACCCGAGAGCTAGGCAGCCGGCCGCTTCCTCGGGGCGGCCTTGGTGACCTTGCCCGAGCGGATGCAGCGGGTGCACGCCGAGACCTTCTTCGCCGCCCCATCCACCATCGCCCGCACGCTGCGCAGGTTCAGGTTCCACTTGCGGTTGGTGACGTTGTGCGCGTGGCTGACGCGGTGACCGCTCATCGGAGTCTTTCCGCAAAATCGGCAGTGCTGGGCCATGAGTCTCCTCGTTCGATGGTTACGGTCGAAAAAACCCGCGGAGCCTACATCGGATCGGAGGACGGCGCAAGAAAGAACAGCTGTCCGTGCGCTGCGACACCTGTCCGACCGGCTTAAGTCTTTGCACGCTGGACGGTTTAGCCGCCTTCCGCTCTTGACTACGGAAAAACCTTTTGCTATTTTGACAACCAGCCGAAATACCAAAGGTCAAAGCCCGTAACCGTCTTTCTTTTTTCGGTGGGGCGAAGCGTGTTGTTCAGAAAGACCAAGAATCTGGTAGGTCTGGACATCGGATCCTCGGCGGTCAAGCTCGTAGAGCTCAAGGACGCCAAGGCCGGTGGATTCAGGCTTGTGAAGACGGGCCTGGAGACGCTGTCTCCGGAGGCCATCGTGGACGGCGCCATCATGGACGCCTCGCTGGTGGTTGACACCGTCAACCGCATCGTTTCCGGGCTGAACGTCCGCAACCCCGAGTTCGGGACGTCCCTGTCGGGCCATTCCGTCATCATCAAGAAGATCTCCCTGCCGTCCATGTCCCCGGAGGAGCTCGCCGAGTCGATCCGCTGGGAGGCCGAGCAGTACGTCCCCTTCGACATCAACGACGTGAACCTCGACTACGTCGTGCTCGAGGCCGGCGGCGGCGAAACGATGGACGTCCTCCTCGTGGCCGTCAAGAAGGACAAGATCTCCGACTACACCAGCGTCATCACCCAGGCGGGCAAGACGCCGGTCCTCGTGGACGTGGACGCCTTCGCGCTCCAGAACGCCTACGAGGCCAACTATCCGGTCGAGCCCGGGCGGGTCGTCGCCCTGGTCAACATCGGCGCCTCGGTCACCAACGTGAACATCCTCTCCGGGGCGAATACGATCTTCTGGCGCGACATCTCCTTCGGAGGCAATCAGTACACCGACGCGATCCAGAAGCAGATGTCCCTCTCGTTCGACCAGGCCGAGGCCCTGAAGAAGGGCGAAAAGACGGGCGAGCAGTCGCTCCAGGACATCCTGCCGATCCTGAGGTCGGTCTCCGATGACCTCGCCCAGGAGCTCCAGAAGACCTTCGACTTCTTCCTGGCGACCACGTCCACCGAAAAGATCGACCAGCTGTTCATCTCCGGAGGGTCCTCGCGGGTCGTGAATCTCGATGCGCAGCTGAAGGAGCGGTTCGGGATCCCCGTCGAGATCCTGAACCCCTTCCGCCAGATCGACATCGCGGGAGCGTCGGTCTCCGGTGAATGGCTCACCGAGAACGCGCCCAGCCTGGCGGTGGCGGTCGGGCTCGCGATCCGGCACGTCGGGGACGAAGCCGCTTGATCAGGATCAATCTCCTCACCGAGGCCAAGGCGGCCGCGGCGAAGAAGAAGGGCCCTGCCCTTCCGACGGGAGCGAAGCTCAACAACCTGATCGTCATCGGGGGACTCGCCCTCGGCCTCATCTACATCGCCTCCATGTACCTCGTGCTGACCTCGCGGCGCCGCGGTCTCGACGAGGAGATCGGGAAGGCCCGGGAAGAGGTGGCCCGGCTCAAGTCGATCATCGAAGAGGTCAAGAGCTACGAGGACAAGAAGAAGAGCCTCGAGGAAAAGATCTCGCTGATCAACAACCTCAAGACCAATCAGCGGGGGCCCGTGCGGCTCATGGACGAAGTCTCGAAGGCCCTCCCGGACCTGGTCTGGCTGACGGAGCTCCAGGTCAAGGAGAACCTGCTGACGCTGAAGGGCCGAACCCTGTCGCCCAATGCCGTCGCCACGTATCTCGAGAACCTGAAGAAGAGCCCGTTCTTCGCCGAGCCGGTCTTCAAGAATCTCGGCCGCGAGAACGGGCCGCAGGGCATCTATTCGTGGGAGATGACGGTCATCTTCACCAACGGCCGGCCTCCGGGCGAGGTCGGGGCGCAGTCGACGGCGGCTTCCAAGGCACCGGGCCTCAAGGGCAAGGCCGCGGCCGGAAAGCCTCGGAGTTAGGCCATGGCGGTATTCGGCATCGCGATCGACGAAAAGCCCTGGTACTACGCGCTGGCGTGGGGGCTCGGGATCGCCATCGTGCTGGCCGGCGGGACGCATTACCTCCTGTTCCGGCCCATGAACGCGGACATCGCCAACAAGAAGGTCGAGCTGCAGGGCTTGAACGAGGAGATCGCCAAGGGCCGCGCCGCCGAGCGCAAGCTCTCCCAGTTCCGTGAGGAAGTGAAGCGGCTCGAGCTGGAGCTCTCGAAGCTGCTCCAGATCCTGCCCTCCAAACGCAACACCGAGGAGCTCATCAAGCGCATCGAGACGCTGACCCGCCAGGGCGATTTCACGCTGCTAAAGTTCACGCCGGGCGAATTCGTGCAGAAGGAGTTCTACGCGGAGTGGCCGATCGACATCCAGATCCAGGGCACGTACCACAACCTCGCCCTCTTCTTCGATCGGATGAGCCGGTTCTCGCGGATCGTCAACGTCGAGGACCTCAAGATCAACGCGCTCGACAACGTGCCCGGCAAGTCGATCGCCGCCGGGTTCATTGCGAAGACCTTCATCTATACCGGCGATGAAACCGGACAGGAAACGGCGGCAGGAGGCCAGGCCGCTCCGGCGGCGGGACCCGCCGGCGGCCCCAAGCCCGGCGCGGCCTCGAACGCTCAGACCCTGAAGCAGCGAGCCGAAGGCAAGGGGGTCGAATGAGACGCCCGATGATGGCCGCGGTTCTCTTCCTTCTGGCGGGCGGTCTCGCCTTCGCCCAGGCGCCCGCCCCGACGCCGGCTCCGACCCCGTCCGGCGTCATCGCGCCGGTGCCCGAGTCCCCGGGGCAGTCCATGATCGACCAGGAGGAGTCGGCCCTTTCGGGCCGGGCCTATTCCTACGATCCGGCCGGCCGCCGCGACCCGTTCCGCTCGCTGCTCGTGCGCGAGTCGAACAAGGGCGGCGTCGAGCGTCCGCCGGGAATCGCGGGCATCTCGATCGACGACCTCGTCGTGCACGGGATCTGGAAGACCAAGTCGGGCTACGTCGCCCAGATCCGGGCGACCGACAACAAGAGCTACCTCATCCGCGCCGGCGACCTGCTCTACGACGGCGAGGTGGTGCGAGTGGGGCCGAACGAAGTCGTGCTCCGGCAGAACATCAACGATCCGCAAAGCGTGAAGCCCTTCCGGGAAGTGACGAAGCAGCTGAACGCGACGGTCAAGCAATGAGAAACCCTGTCATCCAGGTAATCCGCGCGACGGGAGGAACGATGCGAAGGACTTTCAGAGGAACCGCAACGGCCACGGCGCTCGCGCTCGCGTGGGCAGCCGCCGTGAGCTGCTCCTCCGGGGGACAGGCGGCGCACACCGCCGCGGCCGCCGCCGCAACGCCCTCGCCGGCGCCGGCCGCGACGTCCCCGGCCGTCCCGACCGCTACCGCTTCGGCGAAGATCACGGGCGCCGCCTTCAACGAGGACTCCGACGGGGCGCGCCTGGTCCTCTCGGCGAACGCGCCGCTGCTGTACACCTCCTACGAGCCCCGGCCGAACCTGCTCGTCGTCGACCTCCGAGGCGCCTCGGTCGGCGCGGACGTGCCCACTCCGAAAGTCGGAGGCCTCGTCGAATCCATCAAGTTCGAGGAGCTCGACGAGCTCGGCAAGAAGATCACGCGCCTCTCGATCACCCACAATCCGGATGCCCACGCCGACCTGAGGTCCGTGGGCCAGGGCCTCGCCATCGCCTTCAACGGACCGACCTCGGCCGCCGACGCCGAGGCCCCGGCCGAGAAGGCCGACACGGCGCCCACGACGGCATCGGTGGAATCGCAGCCCCTCCCGGCGGCGCCGCCGCCGCCGGCCGCGGCCGCTCCCGTTCCGGCCATCGCCGCCACGACCGCGCGCGGAGAAGTGGCGCACGCACTCGAGAGCGTCTCGGCCGAGACGCGAAACGGCAAGGTCGCCATCCTGCTCGTCGGCGACGGCTGGTTCTCCCCGAAGGACTTCACGCTGGCCAACCCGCCGCGCATCGTCGTGGACCTGCCCGGCGTCAAGAACGAGGTCCGGCAGCGCACCATCCAGGTCAAGGACGACGTCATCTCCCGGGTCCGGGTGTCCCAGTTCCAGTCGAGCCCGGATTACGTCACCCGCGTGGTCGTGGACCTCGCGCACCCGATGCCCCACACGCTCGTTCCGGATGGAGAGCGGCTGGCGGTGGTCGTCGGCGAGACCGCCGACCAGGCGAGCGAGCCGCTGCACGTCGCTGCCGCCCCCGCCGTGGAGGCATCCGCGCCCGAGCCGGTGCCCCAGGCCGAGCCGAGCCGGGCCTCCTCCGAACCGCCCGCGGCCGAGCCCAAAGAGGCTCCGGTGTCGGTGACGGCGCTCGCTCCCATGCCTGCGCCGGCTCCCGCAGAGACCTCCTCCACGAGCCCGGCGCCCTCGCCCCTCGAGACCGCGCTCGCGCCCGTTCCGGCCCCGGCGCCCGAATCGAAACCGGCCGCGGCTGCCGAAAAGACGGCCCCTGCTCCGGTCGCGTCGGCTTCGGTCGCCCCGCCTCCGCCTCCGCCGGCCCCGGTTCCCGCCGCGGTCGAGCCCGCGCCGGCTCCGGCCCGGGTCGCCGCCGCCCCCGCTCCGGCTCCAAGGCCCGCGGCTCCGGCCCCGGCGGCTTCGAAAACTGCGCCGAAATCTTCCGGATCCAAGGGTGACGCCCTCTTCGAGGCCGCGGCGGCTCAGCTCGACCAGGAGCAGACGTCGCAGCCGACGACCGGGCAGGCCTATCGCTCGCGGACGATCGCCGAAGCCCAGAGCCAGTTCACGGGCGAGCCGATCTCCCTCGACCTCAAGGACGCCGACATCAAGGACGTCTTCCGGACGATCTCGCAGTTGACGGGTCTGAACATCGTCATCGACCCCGAGGTTCGCGGAACCGTGACCGTCCAGCTCGAAGACGTGCCCTGGGACCAGGCCCTCGACCTGATCCTCAAGCAGAACAGCCTCGGCTACGTCCTCGAGAACAACATCATGCGCATCGCGACGACCTCCAAGCTCCAGGCCGAGGAAGGCGATCGTGCGCGCCTGGCGGAGGCGAGGCAGGCCGCCGAGCCGACCCGCACGGTCATCAAGAAGCTCTCCTACGCCAAGGCGAACGAAATCGTCCCGGTTCTCCAGAGCGTGATGTCGAAGCGCGGAGCGATCGTCGTCGACGCGCGCACCAACACCCTGATCATCCGCGAGACTCCGACCTACATGCCCGCGGTGCTGCAGCTCATCGACAACCTCGACACCGCGACGCCTCAGGTCGTCATCGAATCGAGGATCGTCGAGACGACGAAGAGCCTCGGCCGCAGCCTCGGCATCAACTGGCAGGTCCAGGGCAAGGCGAACAACGAAACGGGCAACACGACCAACCTGATCTTCCCGAACAGCATCGCGGGCGGACTGAACGTCGGCCTCGGCAACGGCCCGACGGTGGCCTCGCTCGTTCTCGGCAACATCCTCAACACGTTCAACCTGGACGTGGCGCTGACGGCGGCCGAGAACCAGGGCCTGCTGAAGATCATCTCGTCGCCGAAGGTGACCTCGCTGACGAACACGCCGGCCCTCATCCAATCGGGCGTGCAGATCCCGGTTCAGACGACCGTCAACAACACGACGACCGTCATCTACGTGGACGCGACGCTCAAGCTGGACGTCACGCCGCAGATCACGGCCGAAGGCACGGTCCTGCTGACGGTGAACGTCATGAAGCGCGAGCCGGCGGTCGCGTTGAACCTCGCCCTCGGCCAGAACGTCCCGCTGACGATCCGCGAGTACCGCGGCCAGGTGCTGGTCAAGGACGGAGGCACGACCGTCATCGGCGGCATCTTCCAGATCAACGACCAGGATCAGTACAACATGATTCCGGGGCTCTGGAAGATTCCCGTTCTCGGCAATCTGTTCAAGAACAAGACCCGGACCGAGAAGCACGACGAACTGCTGATTTTCATCACCCCCCGGATCCTCAGGTCGTAAGGGAGAACGTTTCATGAGACAGAAACTGCTCTTCGCGGTGGCGGCCCTGGCGGCGCTGGCTCTGGCCGGCGGCTGCTCGAACAAGCAGGGCACGACCGAGGCGCCGGTGTTCGTCACGGTCAACATCGACTTCCAGCCGGGCTTCATCAACGTGGCCACGCCGGCGGCGGTGCAGATCAACACGATGACCCTGCAGTCGCACACCAAGGACCCATCCTCGGTCGACACGCAGGGCTTCTCCGACGTGCAGATCAACCAGTACACGGTCGCGTTCCGGCGCACGGACGGGGGAACGATCGTTCCGCCGCTCCAGACCTTCGGCTGCGGCGTCGTGCTCCCGCACGACGGGACGGTCACGCTGACGGACTTCCCGGTGCTCTACGCTCCGGCTCTCGAGCAAGCTCCGTTCGACCAGCTGCTGCCCTTCAACGGGGGAATCGATCGGCAGACGGGCCTCGACGAGATCGACACGGCCTTCGACATCACGTTTTTCGGGCAAACGGCGTCGGGCAAACGCGTGGCGAGCGAAACCGCGAGCGGGATCTTGATTTTCCGCTACTCCGTCGCTGCGCCGGCCAGAAGCGCCAGGTAAGGGGGATCCATGCGCCGCATTTCGATTGCACTGATCCTCGCCGCCGCCGCCGTGGGCATCCACGGCTGCGCGGCGGACGCGCCGACGGCGCCCAAGCCCGGGACCGGAGGCGGCCAGACGTCGTCCGCCGTATCGGTGCAGCTCTTCGTGAGCGACGCCAACCCGAAGGCCGGCACGTGCACGCTGATCGAGGCTCTCGTCACGCTGAACGGAAACAACGTTCCGGACGGCACGACCGTGAACTTCACGACCGACTTCGGCACCTTCGGCCAGAACGGCCTCGGCCTGATCTCGGTCGTGACGACCAACGGAAGCGCCGTGACCGCTCTCTGCGGACCGGGCCCGGGAAGCGCCAAGGTCAAGGCGACCGCGACGATCCAGGGCAAGACGAATTCGGCGCAGGTCGTCGTCAACTTCCAGCCGGACTCGGGGACGCTGCCCTTCGTGTCGTTCTGCAGCCCGAGCTTCGGCCCCAAGGAAGGGGGCACGCTGCTGACGCTGAACGGCGGACGATTCTTCGGCTCGCCGTCCACGACGCGGGTCGTGTTCACGGTCAACGGCATCGCGAAGGATGCGATCGTCACGTCGGTGAGCGCCACGCAGATCACGGTCGAGACCCCGGGTTTCCCCGAGGTGGCTTCGCCCTCGGCGCAGGCCCCGATCACGCTGATCCTCGGAACGAACCTTCCCTCGCCAGTGACGCTGTCGCTGCCGACGTGCTTCATCTACGGGAGCGCGGGATCCGGAACGCCGAACGTGACGGCGGTGCTGCCGGCCTCCGGCACGAACGAGGGCAATACGCGCGTCACCATCATCGGGTCGGGCTTCTCGACGACCGGCGGAGTCCAGGTGTTCTTCGGCGCCGTCGAGGCCACGGTCGTGTCGGTCTCCTTCAATCAGGTGGTCGCCCTGTCGCCGCCCGCGTTCGGCGCCGGCGCCGGCAACCTCAACCAGACCGTCCCGGTGACCGTGCGGAACATCACCTCGGGCGTGACCTCGAACGCCACGGTTCTGTTCTCCTACACGCCGGCGGTGAAGATCACGGCCTTCAGCAACAACATCCAGCCGCTGAGCGGTCCCTTCTCTCCGGTGACGATCTTCGGCCAGGGCTTCCAGGCCCCGGTGGCGGTCAGCCTGGCCGGGATCGGCGCGTTCGTCCAGAGCGTCTCCGCGACGGAGATCGTGGTCGTCCCGGCGCCCCCGGTCTCCACGGGCTGCGCGGACGTGACGGGAGACATCCTCGTCGTCAACATCGATACCGGCGACAGCGCCACCGCGACGGGGGCGTTCACGTATAAAGGCTTCGCGCCGTCGATCACGCAGCTCTCGCCGACCAGCGGTGCGCCGGGCGCGGCGGTCGGCATCAGCGGCTCGGGCCTGCCGTCGAACGCCGGAGCCGCCGACGTCAAGTTCGGGGGAATCTCGGCCGCGGTCAGCGCGTCGTCGCTGACGTCGATGTCGGTCACGGCTCCGATGACCAACCTGCCCGCGCCGACCTGCATCCCGCCGAACATCGCCGGCGACTCGCAGTCGGCAGGAAAGGTGGACGTCATGGTGACCGACCGCGACACGGGCTGCACGGTCACGGCGACCCAGGCATTCGAGTACTTCTTACCCTGCGTAGCTCCGTAAGCAACAACGCCGCCCCCTCCGGGGGGCGGCGGCTTTTCGATCATGGCTGATGCGGCGGCGGAAGCCCGAATCCGCGACCTCGAGAGACGGCTCGACCTCGACCCCGGCTCGCGCCTCTTCGTTTCCCTGGCCGAGGAATATCGCAAGGTCGGCCGCGTCAAGGACGCGCTCTCGGCCCTTCAGAAGGGCTTGCTGGCGCACCCGGGATACGTCGCCGCGCAGGTGGCCCTCGGCCGCGCCTACGTCGAAGCCAGCATGCCCACGGACGCGATCGCGACCTTCACGAAGGTGCTGGTCGCGGATCCGGCGAACCTCGTGGCGGCGAAGTCGCTGGCCGACATCCACCTCGCACGCAACGACAACCTCGAAGCGCTCAAGAAGTACAAGCTGTACCGCGCGATCTCCGGCGACCGCAAGATCGACGAGATGATCGCCCGGCTCGAGCCGCTCGTCGCGCCGAAGCCCGTCACGCCGTCGCGCCGCGCGCCCGAGCCGCCGCCTCCTCCTCCGAAGTTCCAGGAGACCGACAAGGGGAAACGGCGAACCGTTCCGCGGGCCGCGGCCTCCTCCCCGGAAACTGCTCCGCTCGGCGACGCCTTCGAGATCACGCCCTTGTCCTTCGAGCTGGGGGATGACTCGGGCGGTGGAAAATCGGAGGACCCGTTTCCATTCGTTCCGACGCGAGACGTGTCCCTCGCCGTCCCGGTCTCCGCCGCGCCGCCCCCGGCCGCGGCCGAGAGCCCGACCCCGGCGCCCGGGGAGGCGTCTCCCGTCGCGCCGGTTTCTCCTCGACCCGAGCCCCGGCCCAATGCTTCGCCCGAGGCTCGGACCGAAGCCGCGCCCGAGACGGCGCCGGAGCCTGTCCGGCCCTCGGGGAGGGCGCTCGCCGATCTGTACTTCGCTCAGGGCCACTACGCCGAGGCGCTGCAGATCTACGACGACCTGGTGGTGCGCCATCCGTTCGACGAGGATCTGAAGCGAATGCGGCGGGACGCCGAGGCGCGCCTGCTGCCGGCGGCGACCTCGCCGGCCGCGTCGGCCCAGGACGTCGGCCTCGAGCGGCGGCTGGCCCGGATCCGGGCGCTCAAGCAGTGGCTCTCCCTCGTCCAGGCCGGATGATCCGGGGCCCCCGACCGTGACATCATCCGACCTCGAATGAACGTCTTCCAGGACAACCTTCGCCGGATCGCCGAACGCGTCGAGGGGACCCGCGCCGTGTCGCTTCTCGGCGTCGACGGCATCGCCATCGATTCCTACGTCAGCGCGGAGGGGCTTCCGATGGAGTCTCTCGCGGCGGAAGCCGGCGCCGTCGTCAAGGCCGCGAGCGCCGCACGCGCTCTGGCCGATCATGCCGAAGTCACCGAGCTGACGGTCGCCTCGGGCCGCTCGGCGGCCCTCCTGTGCCGGGTGACCGAGGAGTATTATCTGCTCCTCCTGCTGGCGCGCGACGGCAACTTCGGGCGCGGCCGGTTCGAGCTGCGCAAGGCCGCGACCATGCTGGAAAAGGAGCTGGTGTAGTGCTTTCGATCAAGGAAATCCGCGAGCTCATCGACCTGGTGGTCGACCGAGGTCTCTCGGGGCTCGAGATCGAGAAGTCCGGGTTCCGTCTGCGGATCGAAGGGCGCCGTTCCGCGCCGGAGGCCTTCGCGGCCCCGGCGCCGCTCGCGTCGGCGGCGCCCGCCGCCGCGGCCGCGCCCGCCGAAGACTCCAGCCTTCACGTGATCACGTCTCCCATCGTGGGAACCTTCTACCGCTCACCGTCTCCGGAGTCCGAGGCGTTCGCCGAGGTGGGCGCACGCGTCGGCAGGGGCAAGATCCTCTGCATCATCGAGTCCATGAAGCTGATGAACGAGATCGAGTCCGACGTGGAAGGCGAGGTCGTGGCCGTCTACCCGCGCAATGGCCAGCCGGTCGAGTACGGCGAGAAACTCTTCGCGATCCGCCTCGCGGCCTAGCCGCGCGGCAATGTTCAAGAAAATCCTGATCGCGAACCGCGGCGAGATCGCGCTGCGGATCATCTCCGCGTGCCGCGAGCTCGGCATCCGCACCGTCGCGATCTACAGCGAGGCCGACCGCGATGCTCTCCACGTGCGGTATGCCGACGAGGACGTCTGCGTGGGTCCGTATCCCTCGGCGGCGTCGTACCTGAACATCTCGGCGATCGTCTCGGCGGCGGAGATCACCGAGGCCGACGCGATCCACCCGGGGTATGGCTTCCTCTCCGAGAACGCGTACTTCGCCGAGATCCTTCACGAGTGCCACATCGCCTTCATCGGCCCGACGAGCGAGGCGATCCGGAAGATGGGCGACAAGTCGCTGGCTCGCCGCACGGTGGCGGCCGTGGGGGTGCCGACCGTTCCGGGCTCGCCCGGTCCGCTCGAGTCGGTGGACGATGCCCTGGCGTTCGCGGGAAGGGCCGGCTATCCGGTGATCCTGAAGGCTTCGGCGGGCGGCGGCGGCCGCGGGATGCGCGTCGCCCGCGACGACCGCGAGCTGGCCGGCGCCTACGAGACGGCGCGCGCGGAGGCCGAGAAGGCCTTCGGCAACGCCGAGGTCTATCTCGAGAAGTACCTCGAAGAGCCGCGGCACATCGAGTTTCAGATCTTCGGCGACTCGCACGGCAACCTTCGGCACCTGGGCGAGCGGGAATGCTCGATCCAGAGGCGCCACCAGAAGCTGATCGAGGAAGCGCCGTCGTGCGTTCTCGACGCCGACCTGCGCCGACGGATGGGGGAGGCGGCGATCACCGCGGCGCGCGCCGTGGGATACGTGAATGCCGGGACGATCGAGTTCCTCCTCGATTCCGACGGCCAGTTCTACTTCATGGAGATGAACACGCGGCTCCAGGTCGAGCACGCGATCACCGAGGAGGTGACGGCGCTCGACCTCGTCAAGGAGCAGATCGCGGTGGCCGCGGGCGAGCCGCTCTCGTTCCTGGACCGTGACATGTCGCCGCGGGGCCACGCGATCGAGTTCCGCATCAACGCCGAAGACCCCGCCACCTTCGCCCCGTCGCCCGGGCGCATCGCTTCGTTCCATCCGCCGGGCGGCCTCGGCGTGCGGCTCGACACCGCGGCCTACCAGGGCTACCTGATCCCGCCGTACTACGACTCGCTGATCGCGAAGTTGATCGTCTGGGGGCGCGACCGGGCCGAGGCGATCTCGCGCGGCCGGCGAGCGCTCGACTTCTTCGTGATCGAGGGCATCAAGACGACGCTCCCGCTCCACCGGCGGATCCTGGACGACCCCGACTTCGTCGCCGGGCGGCTCTCGACCCGTTTCATGGAGCGTTTCTCTGCCAGGGGTTAGAGTCTCCGTCTCGTGCTGCGGCTTCCGCCCGTTTACGCGTTGACCGACCGCGCCGCGAGCGGCGTCGCGGACCCTTCCGAGCTCGCCGCGCGCCTCCTCCGCGTCGGAATTCGCGCGGTGCAGCTGCGGGAGAAGGCCCTGCCGGACCGCGATCTCTTCGAAGCCGCGGTGCAGGTCGCGTCCCTGGCCCGCGCGGCGGGAGCCGCGTTCTTCGTCAACGACCGCGTCGACGTGGCGCGGCTGGCCGGGAGCGGCGTCCACCTCGGCGAGGACGACATTTCCCCGCGCCAGGCCCGCGCGCTGTTGGGGCCCGAGGCGCCCATCGGCATCTCGACCCACGATCCCGAGTCGGCCCGCCGGGCGTTCGCGGAGGGCATCGCCGACTACGTCGCCTTCGGCCCCGTCTTCGAGAGCACGACGAAAACCGAACGCGCCGCGCGGGGCCTGGAGGATCTCGCCCGCGCGGCATCGGGCCGGGATCGGCCCCTCGTGGCGATCGGAGGGATCTCGCTCGACCGGCTCGACGCCGTCTGGGACGCCGGAGCGGACTGCGCGGCGATGATCGGCGGCCTCTACGCCGGCGGCCGGATCGAGGAGAATGCGCGAGCGGCGCTCGATCGGTCCCGGCGGCGCCGCGCCCCGCGGCGGATCTACCTGGTCGGGTTCATGGCCGCCGGCAAGACGACCATCGGCCGCCGCGTGGCCGAGAGGCTCGGGATGCCGTTCGTGGACCTCGACGAGGAGATCGAGCGCCAGAGCGGCCGGACCATCCGGGCGATCTTCGAAGAATCGGGAGAGGCCGCGTTCCGGGAGAGGGAATCGGCGCTGCTCGCGGCAACCGAGGCGCTGCCGGCGGCCGTCGTGGCCACCGGGGGAGGGTGCTTCGCTCAGGAGGAAGACCGCCGGTGGATCGGACGGCGGGGGATTGCCGTCTTTCTCGACGCCGGCCTCGAGACCGTTCGGAGCCGTCTCAAGGGAAAGACCGACCGGCCGCTCTTCGTCAGCGAAGAGCAGCTCGGCGAGCTCTTCGCCCTCCGGCAGCCCTTCTATAGAATGGCGCCCGTGACCGTTCGTCTCGGCGGCGCCGAGACGGTCGAGCAGTCCGCGGACCGGGTCCTCACGGCTCTCGACGACATCGACCGAATTCCGATCTGAAAGAGAGCTCGCGCCCGGCATGCGTTACCTGGTCCTCTCGGACATCCACTCGAACGAAGAGGCGCTCGCGGCGGTCCTGGCGCACGTCCGCCGCAAGCGGTTCGACCGGGTCGTCGTCCTCGGCGACTTCGTCGGCTACGGAGCGAGCCCCAACCAGGTCATCGACCGGATTCGGAACATCCGGAAGCCCAAGCGCATGATCCGGGGCAACCACGACAAGGTCGTCTGCGGCGTCGAGTCGGGCGACCTTTTCAACCCGGTCGCACTCAAGGCCGCACGCTGGACGACCGAGAAGCTCTCGGCTCAGAACCGCCGGTTCCTCGAGGCGCTGCCCCTCGGCCCCGTGACCGTGGACGGCGCCTTCGCGATCTGCCACGGCTCGCCCCGGGACGAGGACGCCTACATCTTCACCGACTACGATGCCTACCTCAACTTTCGCGAGACCGAGGGCTCGGTCTGCTTCTTCGGCCACAGCCACATCCCGTGCGTCTTCACGCTCGAGCCCCACGGCATCCTCGTCGAGCTCATCGAGGAGGGCCGCCGCCGCTACAAGCTCGAGAAGGGCCTGCGCTACCTGATCAATCCGGGCTCGATCGGCCAGCCGCGCGACCGCAACGCCGCCGCGGCCTACGCGCTCTACGACGCCGACGAGGGCGTCGTGCACTTCGACCGCGTTCCGTACCCGACCGACAAGGCCCGCGACAAGATTTTCAAGGCGGGGCTTCCGCACATCCTCGGGGACCGGCTGCTCGTGGGAGCGTGAAGGCCCCGGGATCGGGCCGCGGCCCCGGGGCGGCGTTTCTTCTGCTGGCATCGGCGGCGTGCGCGCACCGGGGCGCGACCCCGGCAAAGCCGATCCCGGCCGCCACGCCGGTCCCGGCGGCCGCTCCCGCCCCGACGCGCGCGGAATCCCCGACCGACCTCGAGCCCGCGCTCGTCTCGGCGGAGGACCGCCGCGCGTACGACGAGCCGACGCTGCGCGCCGCGGCTCGATCGGCCGACCCGGCCCTCCGGGCGCGCGCCGCGCTCTCTCTCGGGCGCATCGGCGATGAACGTGCGTCGGAGCTTCTGAGCGCGCTGCTTCGAGACCGCGACGCCTCCGTCCGCACCGCGGCCGCGTTTGCCGCGGGGATCCTCGGCGACCCGGCGCTCACCGCCGCGCTCGCGCCGATGCTCGAGGACGGCGACGGGACCGCCGCCGCACGGGCGGCCTGGGCGGTCGGGATGCTCGGCGAGCCGTCGGGGGAGGCGGCGCTCGTGGGCGCCGTGGCGAAGGCGCCCGCGACGGACCGCCGCGCGGCGCTTCTGATGGGCTTGTGGCGCTTCGGGGACCCGGCCGCCGACGCCGCCGCGGCTCCGTACGCCGGTGACTCCGATGCCGCGGTCCGGGAGGCGGCGCTCTACGTTCTCGCGCGGAAGCCGCGGGAATCTTCGCTCGATCTCCTGACGGGCGGCCTCTCGGATGCGGATCCGCAGACCGCCGCGCTCTGCGCCCGGGGGCTCGGGCTCCTGGCCCGGGCCGATTCGGCGGGGCCGCTTTCGACGGCCGTGGAGTCCGGCGCCCTGCCCCTTCGCATCGGCGCGCTGATGGCGCTCGCCGCGATCTTCGAGAAGAACCCGGCGTCATCGCTGCCCGCGGAGGCGCGCCCGAGGGTGCTCGCCCTCTCGGGCGACGCGAATCCCAACCTGGCCGTGCCCGCGCTCTCGCTGCTCCGCTGGCAGATCGACGACCGCGAGTCGTTCCGCCGCCTCTGGTCCACGGCGAAGGGCGGAAAGGAGCGGCGCCAGCAGGTCGCTCTCCAGGCGCTCATGGGCGGGCTCGGCGGCCGGGCCCTCGACGTGACCGACGGCGCCATCGCCTCGCCCGACCCGTTCCTGCGGGCCGCGGCGGCCGAGGCGCTGTCGTTCCTGCCCGAGGCCGACGCCGCGGTGCGGAGACAGAGCCTGGCGGGGGATCCGGAGGTCGTCGTGAGGCTGAAGGTGCTCGAGGGGCTGAAGACGCCCGCCGACGCGGCGGCGAGCCGCGCCGTCATCGACCGGCTGGCCGTCGATCCGGACGCCGGGGTGCGCGCCGCCGCGATCGACGCCCTCGCCCTCTCGGGCGATCCGGGTTTGCTCCCGCATCTGCGCGAGGTCGTCGTCGCCTCGTACGCGGACGAGGCCCCCGACGTTCCGATTTCGGCGCTCTCGGCAGCCGAAAAGAGCCCCGAGAGCCCGGAGGCGAGCGCCGTCGCCGAGGCCGCCTACGCGCATCCCTCCGTGCTGGTGTCGCGCCTGGCGCGGCGTGCGCTGGTCCGGACCTTCCACGCGGATCCGGCGCGATTTCCGTGGAAGGAGTACGCGACCGGCAGGACGTCCGCCGACTACGCCGCCCTCATCCGGGAGGCGCGTCGGCCGTGGCGGCTGCGGGTCGAAACGACCCGTGGAGCCTTCACGCTGCGCCTCGACGGCGCGACGGCCCCTCTGACAGTGATGAACATCCTCGCCCTCGCCGGCAGGGAGTACTTCGACGGCACGCCGATCCATCGCATCGTTCCGAACTTCGTGGTGCAGGACGGCGACCCGACGGGGACCGGAAACGGCGGCCCGGGGTACGAGATCCGCGACGAGCTTTCCGCGGTTCCCTACGCGCTCGGGACTCTCGGGATGGCGCTCTCCGGGCCGGACACGGGGGGAAGCCAGTGGTTCGTGACGCAGGCGCCCGAGCCGCACCTCGACGGCGGGTATACCGTGTTCGGGTCCGTGGCCGCCGGGATGGACGTCGTGCTGCGGCTCGAGCAGGGGGATCGGATCGTCCGCGTCTCGGCCTCCTCGGAAAAGAACTGAGATGTACGTCCTCGGCCGCACGCTGCAGTTTCTGGGCCTCGTCGTCTCGGGCTCCGCGCTCTTCGTCGGGGTCCTCGGGAAGGACGCGCGCCGGGAGCTCGCGGTGCTCGGCTTCGGCGCAGCGATATTTTTCGCGGGATGGATGCTGCAGAGGGGCCGCCGGTGACGGGCGTCGTGCTCGCGACCCGCGAGCTTCCCGAGCCCTTCGACAGCCTGCGGCCGGACTTCGAGGTCCGCGTTCTCGGCTACGCCCCGAACGAAAAAGAGCTCGCGGTCGAGATCGCGGGCGTGGATGCGCTGATCTGCCTCGTGGACGATCCGGTCACCGCGGACGTCATCCAGGCGGCGGACCGGCTCAAGATCGTGGCGAGCTACTCCGTGGGCGTCAACCAGATCGACCGCGCGGCCGCGGCGGCCCGCGGGATCTTCGTCACGCACACGCCCAACGCCCTGACCGACGCGACCGCCGACCTGACGATCGCGCTCATGCTCGCCCTGGCGCGCCGCATCGTCGAGGGCGATCGGATGGTCCGGACCGGCCGCTTCGCGGGCTGGGCCCCGGACCTGCTGCTCGGCCGCGACCTGAAGGGCAAGGTGTTCGGCGTCGTCGGCCCCGGCCGCATCGGCAAGGCCGCCGCCCGCCGCGCGAAGGCCTTCGGCATGACGGTGATCGCGGCCGGCCGCAGCCCCCGCGTCGAGGGCGACCCCGACGATCCGCCGCGCGTCTCCTTCGACGAGCTCCTCCGCCGATCGGACGTCGTGTCGCTCCACGTGCCCCTGACCTACGAGACCTGGCGTCTCTTCAAGACCGAGACCTTCGAGAAGATGAGGGCGGGGAGCTATCTGATCAACACCTCGCGCGGCCCGGTCGTGGACGAGGTCGCGCTCGTGCGGGCGCTCGAGACGGGGCCGCTCGCCGGGGCCGCCCTCGACGTGTACGAGAACGAGCCCGCGATCACGCCGGCTCTGCTCGACGACGACCGCGTGGTCCTGATGCCCCATGCCGGCAGCGCGACGGTGGAGACGCGCCGCGAGATGTCGCGGATGGTCGTCGAAGACGTGCGGCGCGTCCTGACCGGCGAGAAGCCGCTCCGCGCGGCGCCGCCCGAAGGGGGGAGACGGTGAAGACGGTGAAGCGGAGCTCGTTCACGACGCTCGAGTCGGCCGCGTCCGGCCTCCTTCGCAAGATGGCCCGCGGCGACAACGCCCTCGCCTGGCTGCAGGCGCGCTGGTCCCGCATCGTCGGCGAGCCGCTCTCGCGCAAGATCGTGCCGGTCTCGCTGGTCGGACGGCGGCTGACGGTCTCGCTCCTCGACCCGTCGTGGAAGAGGCCGGTCGAAGCCACCCTCGAGGACCTCGAGCGAAAGCTCGCGGCCGAGATGCCGGACGTGCGGCCGCGGGTGACGCTGCGCTGAGCCGCCGTTCGAGCTGATCGCATCTCGCGCCGCATGATCGTTCACCTGCTCGACGGCACGTACGAGCTCTTCCGGCACTTCTACGGGATCCGCCGCGGGCGCGGGGAGGATCCGCCCTTCGGCGCCGTCGCCGGAGTCCTGCACACGGTCGCGCAGATGCTGGAGGGAGGAGCGACGCATCTCGGCGTGGCGACCGATCACGTCATCGAATCGTTTCGGAACGACCTCTGGCCGGGCTACAAGACGGGCGAGGGCATGGATCCGGCGCTCTGGAGGCAGTTCCATCCCCTCGAGGAGGCTCTCGACGCGATGGGCATCGCGGTGTGGGCGATGGTCGAGCTCGAGGCCGACGACGCGCTGGCGTCGGCCGCGGCGATCGCGGACCGGGACCCGCGCGTCGAGAAGGTCTGCGTCTGGACGCCCGACAAGGACCTCGCCCAGTGCGTCCGCGGCGAGCGCGTGGTGCAGGTGGACCGCAAGAGCGGGCGCATCCGCGACGCGGAGGCGGTCCGGGCCCGATTCGGCGTTGCGCCCGAGCGCATCCCGGACTACCTGGCTCTCGTCGGCGACTCCGCGGACGGGTACCCGGGCGTGCGAGGCGTCGGTCCGAAGACGGCGGCGCAGCTCATCGAACGCTACGGTCCGCTCGAGGAATTTCCGCCCGAGGCCCTGAAGGACCGCGAGCGGGCGCTGCTCTTCAAGACTCTCGCGACGCTCCGGACCGATGCGCCCCTGTTCGCCGACGTCGAGGAGATCCGATGGAAAGGGGCGAAGCCGTCGTTTGCCGACGTCGTCGCGCGAATCGGAGACGAGCGGCTCCTGCCGCGGGTGAAGGCGATCGAGGAGAAGCTCTCGAGCCCCTAGACTGCCGATGTCATCCCGAGCGAAGCGAGGGATCCCTTTCGAGCTCGGGAATCCCTGTGTTGCGATCGATCGCGGCGCGGCGCCCAAAGGGATCCCTCGGGCCCGCCGGCCCTCGGGATGACAATGCAAGGCCCTACGGTTTCGCCTTCTCCACCCGCAGCGCCGTCTCCACCGGTCCCGCGAACTCGTCGATCTCCATGCCCGTCACCGCGCCCCCCGGGCCGGTCACGAAGCGGATCGCGCGGACGGCATCGCGGAAGAAGAACTCGGTCTCGGACGCGGGCCAGGCCGCGAGGGCCCGCGGGCCCGCCGAGACGACGAGATGGTCGCCGTCGCGCCGGACCACCCAGTCGTCGCCGTTCGCATCGCGGTACGCGGCGGCGTATCGGTCGAGGACCTCCGGGGCGACTCGGACGGCCGGCTGGTCGTCGAGGGGTTGACCGGCGAGAACGGTCGCCGTCCGCAGCGCGAGCGCGCGCGGGTCGGCGCAGCCGCCGCAGTTCGAGAGCACGGCGACGTAGAGGCGATCGTCGGGCCAGCGCATGTTGGCGGTCAGGAAGCCGTTGATGCCGCCGCCGTGCTCGACGACCCGATGACCCAGGTAATTCCAGATGATCCAGCCGTCGCCGTATCGGGTGTCGCGGCCGTCGGGGAGGCGGACGGGCGTCCACATGCGGCGGAGACTCTCCGGCGAGAGGAGACGGCCGGCGTCGAGCGCGGCCTGCCATCGCGCGAGGTCGTCCACGGTCGAGACGACGGCGCCGGCGGCATAGGGCTGCGTCATCGAGAGGAAGGGCGCGTTGAGGATCCCGGCCGAGCCCTTCACGTATCCGTCTACGCGCTTCGGAACGATCG
This sequence comes from uncultured Acidobacteriota bacterium, assembly GCA_963736455.1. Taxonomy (GTDB): domain Bacteria; phylum Acidobacteriota; class Thermoanaerobaculia; order UBA5066; family Gp7-AA6; genus DAHUXD01. Next base: position 1,084,251 of record CAVTON010000001.1, on the reverse strand, counting down.
GCGCGTCGCTGCCGTATCGCGTGTTCTTCATCTCGAGCGGCCGAAAGATCGTCTCCTCGAGCACGTCGGCGTACGGCTTGCCGGTGATCTTCTCGAGGATTGCGCCGAGCAGCACGTAACCCGAGTTGTCGTAGCTCCAGTCCGTACCGGGCTCGAAGTCGAAGGGCTCGTTCGAAAAGAAGCTCTCGAGCTGCGGGAGGGTCCAGTCCTCCCGCATCCGCCGCGACCACGAGGGCATGTCGGTGTAGCTCCGGATCCCCGAGGTGTGGGTGAGGAGCTGCTCGATCGTGACGCGGCGGCCGCCCGTCGGAAAGTCCGGCAGATACTTCGTCAGCGGATCGTCGAGCGCGAGGCGGCCCTCCTCGGCGAGCTTCAGTATGCAGGCCGACGTGAATTCCTTCGTCACGGAGCCGACGCGGAACACCATGTCGGGCGAGATCGGCACGCCGAGCTCGATCTCCGCCATCCCGTAGCCCTTGCGAAGAACGGGCTTTCCGTCCTGCACGACGAGCACCGCGGCCCCGGGGCCGGAGGAGGGGTAGGCCTCGGCGAACATGCGGTCGATCCGCGCGACCGCTTCGGGCGAGGCGGCCAGAACGAAGGGCGCCGTCGAGAGGGACGCGAGCAGCAGCAGGGCAGTCAGCCGCCCCCTCACCCCTACCCCCTCTCCCGCCGGGAGAGGGGTGGCGCTCCTCGTTCAGGCGTAGAGGCCCCTCACCATCGTGTCGTGCGCGACCCGCGAGATCCCCAGCATGTAGGCCGCGATCCGGAAGCTGACTTCGTACTTCTCGTGCATGGCGGCGACGTCGCGGAACGACTGCACCATGATGTCCTCGAGCCGCTCGTTGACCTCGCTCTCGCGCCAGAAGAACCCGGCGCGGTCCTGGACCCACTCGAAGTAGGACACGGTCACGCCGCCGGCGTTGGCCAGGATGTCCGGCACCACGAGGATGTTCTTCGCGTTCAGGATCTCGTCGGCGCGCTGGGTCGTCGGGCCGTTGGCGCCCTCGACGATGATCTTCGCCTTGATGTTGGGAGCGTTCTTCTGCCGGATCTGGTTCTCGTTGGCCGCGGGAATCAGGATGTCGCAGTCGAGCTCGAGGAGCGCCTCGTTGGTCACCGCCTCGACTCCGGCGAATCCCTTGAACGTCCGGTTCTTCTCGTAATGGGCGACCAACGCCGGCATGTCGATGCCCGCCGGGTTCTGGATGCCGCCCTGGATGTCGGAGACGCCGACGACCCTGGCGCCCGCCTCGTGGCACATCCGCGCCGCGATCGAGCCGACGTTGCCGAATCCCTGCACGACGATGCGGCTGCCCTTCAGCGTCAGGCCGCGCAGCGGAGCGGCTTCGCGGCAGATGAGCATCAGTCCCCGCCCCGTCGCCTCGACGCGTCCGCGCGAGCCTCCGAGCGAGAGCGGCTTGCCGGTGACGACGGAGGTCACCGTGTGCCGCGCATGCATCGAGTAGGTGTCCATGACCCAGGCCATGGTCTGCGGGTTGGTCCCCATGTCGGGCGCGGGCACGTCCTTTTCGGGTCCGAACTGGTCCATGAGCTCGGCCGTGTAGCGGCGCGTGATCTTTTCGAGCTCCGAGCGCGAGAGCGACTGCGGGTCGCAGATCACGCCGCCCTTGGCTCCCCCGAAGGGGATGTTGACGACGGCGCACTTCCAGGTCATCCAGGCCGCCAGGGCCCGGACCTCGTCGAGGCTGACGTTCTTGTCGAAACGGATGCCGCCCTTTCCGGGGCCGCGGGCGATGTTGTGGAGGACGCGGTAGCCGATGAAGACCTCGATCCGGCCGTCGTCCATCGCGATCGGGATCGAGACCTTGGTCTCGCGGACGGGCTCGCGCAGCACCTTGTAGAGGCCCGGGTCGAGGCCGAGCTTCTGGGCCGCCACGTCGAAGCGGGACATCATCTCTTCGAAGGGATTCGAGGAGTCCGTTCCCTGGGGATGCGACCCGATCGTGGGGAACTGCGGTTCGGCGATTGTGCTCATGGGACTGCTCCCGTACGGGCGCGAGGCTGCCCGGTCCTCTAAAATGCGGGGGGATTCTAACAGAGGGCCGCTCGGGGCCCCGGGCCGGCCGGACCGGCGGAAAGCGCGATTTGGAGCCCAAGCAAGGCGAGCTCGAGGACGTCGAGATCGTGCGCCGCGTCCTCGGCGGGGAAGAAGACCTCTTCGAGGTCCTCGTGCGCCGCTATCAGGCCCGGGTGGTCTCCCACGTGGCCCGGATGGTGGGGAACCGGGACGATGCGCTCGACCTGTCCCAGGAGATCTTCCTGAAGGTCTTCCAGGCGCTCGCGCGCTTCAACCCGGCGTTCAAGTTCTCGACGTGGCTCTTCCGCATCGCCGGCAACGCCTCGATCGACCACCTGCGCAAGCGGCGGCCCCGGACCGTGCCGCTCGAGACGCCGGATCCCGACGGAACCGGCACGTTCTCGCCCGAGCAGCGTTCCTCGGGGCTCGACCCGTTCGGAGAGTTGCGCAACGCCGAGCGGGGCAAGGCGATCAGCCGCGCGATCCAGGACCTTCCGGCGGATTTTCGGGAATTGATCGCCCTGAGGCACTTTGCGGGGCTATCCTACGAGGAGATCGCCGGGGTCAAGAACATGCCCCTCGGCACCGTCAAGAACAAACTCTTTCGGGCCAGAGCCGTATTGAAGGACAGGTTGTCGGGAGAAGTGACGTGATGCCGTGCCCTCGCCCCCTGGATCCGATCGACGCCGAGGCCCTCGCCTCCGGCGCCGAGCCGGTCTTTGCGGCGGACGCCGGCCTCCACGCGGCCGGATGCGCGGCCTGCGGCGAGCGGATCGAGGCCGCCCGGGAGCTCCTGGAGGCGCTGGACGGGCTCTCGGGAGCCCCGGAATCGCTCTCCCTCCTGGCGGACCGGGTGACTCGCCTGAGGGCCTTCTCCCGAAGGGAGCGCCGGACTTACGCCCTCTGGAACACGCCCGTCCTGCTGACGGCCGGCCTGGCCGCCTCGGGAACGGCGCTACTCGCCCTGCCCGCGCTGACCGCGGCGGAGCAGATCTCGCTCGGCGCGGCGGCCTCGGCGCCCCTGATCGGCCTGGCCCGCTCGGCGGCCCGCTTTGCGGGGGACCTGATCGCCCTCGCGCCGCGGGGCCTCGAGGCCCTGTCGCAGGGGATGCGCCAGGAGGGAAGCCTCGGCCTGATCGCGCTCGTCCTGCTCGTGCCCCTCGGGCTCGCGCTGACGCGCGTGCTCGCCCGCGTTCCCGGGCGGAGATGACTCGCCGGGTCGCCGCCCTCCCGGCGCTGGTCCTCGCCCTTCTCGCACTGCCCGCCGCCGCGTTCGCGGCGCCCGGCTCGATCACCACGGTCCGCCGGGACATCACCGTCAACCAGCCGGTCCCCGGGCGCGTCATCGCGATCCTCTCCGACGTGCGCGTCGCCGCGCGGGTGTCCGGCGACGTCGTCGTCTGGGGAGGCGACGTCACGTTTGCCCCGGGCGGCTCGATCGCCGGAGACCTCCTCGTGTTCGGGGGAAACATCGAATCTCCGCCCGGCGGCGCGCCTCCGGTCGGTGGTCGCATCGCGACGCCGGGGTCGCTCCTGCGCATCTACCTCGCCGAGATGCGCCGCGCTCCGTGGGAAGGCGCGAGCGCCGGTCCGTCCATCATCGGCGGCCTGCACCTCGTCGCGCTCTCGGCGTGGCTCGCGGTCGCGCTCGCGCTGCTGTACTTCTTCTCCTCGCCGCTGTCGCGCGCCGCGATGTCCGCCGAGGACGACTGGACGGGCTCCCTCGCCGCGGGCGCGCTCGGGGTGTTGACGCTCTTCCTGACGGCGGGTGCCGCGCTTTCGCTGCTGCCGTCGCCGCTCGCGATCCCGATCGCGCTCGCCTCGGCCGTGGTCGCCGTCGCGGCGAAGATCTTCGGCATGGCCGCGCTCTTCCTGCTGCTCGGACAGAAGCTGATGAAGAGCATGGCTCCGGCGAAGCGGCCCGCCGCGCTCGCCGCGGGATTCGTGGTGCTCGGAGCCCTGTCGCTCGTGCCGCTGCTCGGCGCCGTCGTCTGGAGCGCCGCCTCGATCGTCGGCGTCGGCGTCGCGTTGATCTCGCGATTCGGGACGCCGCGGTATCGCGTCGCGGTCCCCTAGGGCGAATCCTCCGGCCGGCGGCCGATATAGAGTCCCGGCATGGAGATCCGGTCTCTGGGCGTCGTGGGCGGCGGACAGATGGGCTCCGGGATCGCCCACGTCGCGGCGGCTTCGGGCCTTTCCGTCACGCTGGTGGACGTCGAGCCCCGTCTGATCGACAAGGCCCGCGCCGCGATCGAGAAGAACCTCGAGCGCGAGGTCTCCAAAGGCAGGCGCACGGCGGAGGAGAAGGCCGGAGCGCTCTCGCGCCTGGCGGCGACGCTCCGCCTCGAGGACCTCGCCGGGGCCGACGCCGTGGTCGAGGCGATCGTCGAGAACGAGGCGGTCAAGAAGGAGCTCTTCGGACGGCTCGACGCGATCTGCAAGCCCGGGGCGATCCTCGCCTCGAACACCTCCTCGATCTCGATCACGCGCCTGGCGGCGGCGACCCGCCGGCCCGCGGAGTTCATCGGCATGCACTTCATGAACCCCGTTCCGGTCATGCCGCTCGTCGAGGTCATCCGCGGCATGGCGACCTCCGACGCGACGGCCGCCGCGGTCGACGCCCTCGCCCGCCGGATGGGCAAGACGCCGATTCTCTGCAACGACTACCCGGGCTTCGTCTCGAACCGCGTGCTCATGCCGATGATCAACGAGGCCGTCGAGACCCTGCGCGAAGGCGTGGCGACGCGGGAGGCGATCGACGGGATCATGAAGCTCGGCATGAACCACCCGATGGGGCCGCTGACGCTGGCGGATTTCATCGGGCTCGATACCTGCCTCGCGATCCTGCGCGTGCTCCAGGAGGGATTCGGCGACCCCAAGTATCGGCCGAGTCCCCTGCTCGTCCGCATGGTGGACGCGGGATGGCTCGGCAGGAAGTCGGGCCGCGGCTTCTACGAGTACCCTCCGGCATGACGCGATCGGCGGGCCGTTCGAGGTCTTCGGTCTGACATGTATTGCCAGGTCTGCGGGCTCCGGAACGCCGACGACGACGAGTTCTGCGCGCGCTGCAGCTCGAAGCTCCTCGTCCTCTCGGGCGTCGGGGTCGTCGAGGAGAGCGGCGAGCCCCAGGAGGAGATCCCTTTCGACGAGCACCTGCTCGAGCGGATCTCGACCCTGGAGGACGTCGTCAAGCGGACCGCCGAGGCGGTGAAGTCGCTCTTCGAGTCCATGGGTAACCTCGAGAAGAACCTCTTCGTCGCCCACACCGGGATCCTCGCCCTGCAGGAGACGCTCGAGCGCCGGGGCGCCGTCCGCCCGGAGGAGGTCGTCGACCTCTGGGAATCCAAGATGGACGAGCGGATGCAGGCGGTCGAGAAGAAGGACCGCTTCCTCGAGCGCCGGGATCGCATCATCGCGCGCTCGACGGCGCCCGATCGCGAAGCGTTCCTGAAGAAACTGCGCGAGGCGGAGTTCGCGATCCTCGCCCTCGACGCGGACCGGGGCATCCGCGTCCTCGAGGATCTCTACCGGGCCGACCGCGACAACGTCGAGCTCGGCTTCTACCTCGCGGAGACGTTCTTTTCGGGAGGCGACCTCGAGAGGGCGTCCACGTACTTCAAGAAGATCCTCGCGTCGGATCCGAGCCACTTCGAGGCTTTGGTCTACAGCGGCATCGCCGCGTCGGAATCGGGAGACACGGCCGGGGCCGAGACGGCGCTGCGGCAGGCCGCGGACCGCAAGCCCGAGGCCTTCCTGCCGCACTTCGCGCTCGGAACGCTCTACGCGCACCTCTCCCGGTGGGCCGAGGCCGAGGCGGCGCTCGGCCGCGCGCTCGAGTGCGCCCCGGTGCCCTCGGCGCACATCCTGCTCGGCAACGTCCTGCGCGAAAAAGGGGAGCTGTCGCGGGCGATCCACGAATTCGAGGAGGCGATTCGCCTGGCCCCGGATTCGGAGGAGGCCGTCTTTCAGCTCGGCCTCTGCTATCTCGACAAGAACTGGCACAAGCGGGCGCTCGAGTGCTTCCAGCAGGCGCTCGAGAAAAATCCCCGGCGCCTGGAGTACCAGGAGGCCGTGCGCCTGCTCGAGCGCCGCAGCGGCTACGAGCTGCCGAGCGTCGACGGTCCGGGCGCCGCGGCGTTTCGGGACGCCGAGGAGAACGCCGCGCGCGGCTCGCTCGCCCGGGCCCAGGAGCTCTACCGCAAGGCCATGCGGGCCGAGCCGCGCAATCCGACGATCCGCGTCTCCTACGCCCTGCTCTCGGCTTCGATGGGCCGCTGGAAGGAGGCGATCGCCGCCTGCCGCGAGGTCCTGGCCGCCGATCCGGAGGACGTCGTGGCGGCCGCGGCCTGCTCGACCCTGGCCGAGGCGCTCCGCGCCGAGGGAAGCCCGCGCGAGGCCGCGGAGTTTCTGCGCGGCTTTCTCGAGAAGCACCCCTCGAAGACCGCGCAGGCGGTCGGTTATTACGAGCTCGCGACGAGCCTCGCCGAGTCGGGCGAGGATCTGGACCTCGCGCTCGACTACGCCGGCCGGGCGCTCGCGGCCGCGCCCGAAGAGCTCAAGCCCTATCCGCTGGCGGCCCTCGGCTGGGTGCACTACAAGCGCCAGGAGTACGACCGCGCGATCGAGTGCCTCCGGCGCTCGAGCGAGCGCGCCGCGGCGCCGATGACGCTGCATCACCTCGGGATGGCCTACCTGGCGGCCGGCCGGGCGGAAGAGGCGAAGGCCGCGTTCGCGCGCGCGAAGACGGCGGCCCGCGGCGCGGGAATCGAGGATCGGATGATGCAGCAGGTGCGGTCGAACCTGCGCCTGGTGGAGAAGGTCGGGCCCAGACGGAAGGAAGCGGTCGGCCGGAAGGCATAGCGCGGCGGCTCGGCGCCGGACCGCGGGCGCCGGATCCCGGCCGCGCCTCTGGTATCTTCGCGCGCGATGCGCTGGTCCCGCTACTTCCTCCAGACCGTCCGCGAATCTCCCGGCGACGCGGAGGCGGTTTCGCACATCCTGCTGACCCGGGCCGGGATGATCCGGCGCGTGGCCGCGGGCATCTACGCGTTGACGCCGCTCGGGCTGCGGTCGCACCGGAAGGCCGAGCAGATCGTTCGCGAGGAGATGGACCGCTCCGGCGCCCTCGAGGTGGAGCTCCCGATCCTCCAGCCGCGCGAGCTCTGGGAGGAGAGCGGCCGCTGGAAGCGCTACGCGGAGGAAGAGATCCTCTTCCACCTCGAGGACCGCAAGGAGGGCGAATACTGCCTCGCGCCGACGGCCGAGGAGTGCGTCACGACGATGGTGCGCTCCGGGGTCACCTCGTACCGCCAGCTCCCGGTCACGCTCTACCAGATCCGCACCAAGTTCCGCGACGAGATCCGGCCGCGCTTCGGGCTGATGCGCGGGCGCGAGTTCCTCATGTACGACGGCTACTCCTTCGACGCGGACGCCGCCGGCCTCGACGTCTCGTACAGAGCGCAGGACGCGGCGTACCGGCGCGTCTTCGAGCGCTGCGGCCTCGACTTCACGGTCGTCCAGGCCGACTCGGGCGCGATCGGAGGCAGCGCGTCGGAGGAGTTCATGGTCCTCGCCGAGACCGGCGAGGACGCCGTCGTCCGCTGCGCGGCCTGCGGCTACGGAGCGAACCTGGAGAGGGCCGAGACGGGCGTTCGCCCCGCGCCCTGGAAGGACGAGACCGAGGCGCCGCTCGTCGAGGTTCCGACGCCCGGCAAGGGCGGCATCGACGACGTCGTGACGTTTCTGGGAATCACCCCGGCGCGCATGATCAAGTGCCTCGTGTACGAGACCGACCAGGGCTTTGCCGTGGCGCTCCTGCGGGGGGACCTGGACGTCAACGAGATCGCCCTGAAGAACGCCCTCGGCGTCGAGCATCTCGAGCTCGCCTCCGAGGACAAGGTCGAGCGTGCGACGGGAGCGCCGGTCGGATACGTCGGGCCGCACAAGCTGCCCGCCGGAAACGCCCGGATCATCGCGGACGAGTCGATTCGCGACGCCGTCAATGCCGTGACCGGGGCCGGCCGCCGGGACTGGCACGTCGCCGGGTTCGTCCTCCGGCGGGACGCGAAGGTCGAGGAGTGGGGCGTCTTCGCGCAGGCTCGCGCGGGCGATCCGTGCCCCCGGTGCGGAAAGCCGCTCTCGATCGCCCGGGGCATCGAGGTCGGCCACATCTTCAAGCTCGGCACGAAGTACTCGAAGGCCCTCTCGTGCACGTACACCGACGAGAAGGGCGAGACCCATCCGATCGTCATGGGCACCTACGGCATCGGCGTCGGGCGGACGATGGCCGCGGCCGTGGAGCAGCACCACGACGCGGACGGGATCGTCTGGCCGGCGGCGCTCGCCCCGTTCGAGATCGTCCTCGTGTCGCTGAACCCGGCGGACGAGGCGGCGCGCCAGGCGGCCGACGCGCTCTACGGGCAGCTCGGGGCGGCGGGCCTCGAGGTCTTCTACGACGACCGCGACGAGCGGCCGGGCGTCAAGTTCAAGGACGCGGACCTCGTCGGCTTCCCGATCCGCGTCAACGTCGGAGGCCGCAGCCTCAAGGAAGGCAAGGTCGAGGTCGTCCTGCGCCGCGACAAGAGCGCCCGGGCGGTCGCGGTGGCGGACGCCGTCGAGACCGTGCGCGCGCTTGCCGCCGAGATCGCGGGCCGGTAGGAGACGGCGATGCGCCGGATGACGCCCGAGGAGGCGCTCGAGTACCACTCGAGGGGCCGGAAGGGCAAGATCGAGGTCGTCCCGACCAAGCCCTGCCGGACCCAGGAAGACCTCTCGCTCGCGTACAGCCCGGGAGTCGCGGAGCCCTGCCTCGAGATCGCGAAGGACCCGGAGAAGGTCTACGAGTACACGATCAAGGGCAACCTGGTCGCGGTCATCTCGAACGGCACGGCCGTGCTCGGGCTCGGCGACATCGGGCCGCTCGCCTCGAAGCCGGTCATGGAAGGCAAGGGAATCCTGTTCAAGCGCTTCGCGGACATCGACGTCTTCGACATCGAGGTGGACGCGCAGGAGTCAGACGCGTTCATCGAAACGGTCGCCCGCATCGCGCCGACGTTCGGCGGCATCAACCTCGAGGACGTCAAGTCGCCCGAGTGCTTCGAGATCGAGACCGCTCTGAAGAAGCGCCTCCGGATCCCGGTCTTCCACGACGACCAGCACGGCACGGCGATCATCTCCGCGGCCGCGTTCCTGAACGCGATCGAGGTCGTCGGCAAGAAGATCGAGAACGTCAAGGTCGTCTTCTGCGGCGCCGGGGCGTCGGCGATCGCCTGCGCGAAGCTCTACCTGTCCTACGGCGTTCGGCGCGAGAACCTGCGGATGGTGGACAAGTCGGGCGTCATCTACCTCGGCCGCACGAACGACATGAACCCGTACAAGGCCCAGTTCGCGATCGAGACCTTCGAGCGGACGCTCCAGGACGCCCTGACGGGCGCCGACGCGTTCATCGGCCTGTCGACGGGGGGAATCGTCAAGGGCGACATGCTGAAGGCGATGGCGCGCGACCCGATCGTATTCGCGCTGGCGAACCCGAATCCCGAGATCACTCCCGAGGAGGCGCGCGCGGCGCGGCCGGACGTCGTCATGGCGACCGGGCGCAGCGACTATCCGAACCAGGTCAACAACGTCCTCGGCTTCCCGTTCATTTTCCGCGGGGCCCTCGACGTCCGCGCGACCGAGATCAACGAGGCCATGAAGCGGGCGGCCTCCCAGGCCCTCGCGGCGCTCGCCCGGATGGACGTTCCGGATTCGGTCTCCAAGGCCTACGGCGGACAGTCCTTCCGCTTCGGGCGCGAGTACCTGATCCCGAAGCCCTTCGACCCGCGGGTCCTCCTGTGGGTCGCTCCGGCCGTCGCCGAGGCGGCGATGACCTCCGGCGTCGCGCGCGAGCCGATCCGGGACATGGGCGCCTACCTGCGCCGGCTCGAGGCGCTGCTGTCGCGCTCGAGCGAGGTCATGAACGTCGTCCTCGAGAAGGCGCGCAACGATCCCCGGCCCAAGCGGATCGTCTTTCCGGAAGGCGAGCACCCGAAGATCCTGCGCGCCGCGAAGATCCTCGCCGAGGAGGGGATCTGCCGGCCGATCCTCCTCGCCCGCGAGCCCGAGATCGAAGGACTCGCGCGCGAGCTGCAGCTGCCGCTCGACCGGATCGACATCATCCACACCAGCCAGTCCGCGAGGCTGCCGGTCTACGCCCGGCGGCTCGAGGAGCTGCGGCGCCGCCACGGCATGACGCTCGAGGAGGCCGGCCGCCAGGCCCGCGTGCGCAACGTCTTCGGTCCGCTCATGCTCGACGCGGGAGACGCGGACGGGGTCATCTCGGGGCTGACCCAGAGCTACGCGGACACGATCCGCCCCGCGCTGCAGATTTTCGGCACGGCGCCGGGAGTCCGAAGGGTGTCGGGTCTCTACATCCTGATGCTCAAGCAGCAGACGTACTTCTTCGCCGACACGACGGTCAACATCGACCCCACCGCCGAGGACCTCGCGGAGATCGCCACGCTCTCGGCCGACGCCGTGCGGCGCTTCGATCTCGAGCCGCGGATCGCCATGGTCTCCTTCTCGAGCTTCGGCTCGAACTCGCACGCCTCGGCGCTGAAGGTCAAGCGCGCCGTCGAGATCGTCCGGGCCGCGCGTCCGGACCTCGCGATCGACGGCGAGATGCAGGCCGACTACGCCGTCGTTCCGGAGATGCTCGAGGAGCAATACCCGTGGGCGCGCGTGCGGCGTCCGAACGTGCTCGTCTTCGCGAACCTCGAAGCCGCCAACGCCGCTTACAAGCTCGTCTGGCGTCTCGCCGGAGCCGAGGCGATCGGGCCGATCCTGCTCGGGCTGAAGCGCCCCGTGCACGTTCTGCAGCGGGGCGTCGAGGTCGCCGACATCGTCAACATGGCCGCGATCGCGGTCGTCGACGCGCAGGAACGGGCGGCCGCCGGGGCGTGAGCGAAGCCGCGGCGCAGGGGCCGATCGTCGCGGAGGCGAGACCCGTCTCGGACGGCTCCTGGCTGAGGGACCTGATCCTCGGCGGGCAGGACGGGCTCGTCAACGTGCTCGGCATCGTGCTCGGCGTTTCGGCCGCCAGCACCGACGTGAAGGTCCTGCTCGCGGCCGGCCTCGCCGCGACGTTCGCCGAAGGGGTGTCGATGGGCGCCGTCGCCTGGACGTCCTCCCGCGCGCAGGCCGACCACTACGAGAGCGAGCGCGATCACTGGCGCTCGGAGCTCGCCGGCTCGCCGACGAGGGGGCGAGAAGCGCTGAGGCGCATCTACGCGGCCAAGGGCTTCTCGGGAGACCTCCTCGACCGGATCGTCGAGACCATCTGCGCCGACCCGAAGACCGCCCTCTCGACGATCATGAACGAGGAGCTCGGCCTCGAGCCGCTCGACGACGCGGCCGTGCGCCGCAGCGCGCTCATCGTCGGCGTCGCGACGATCGTCGGCTCCCTGGTCCCGCTCGTCCCGTTCTTCTTCCTGCCTCGCGGCCCCGCGCTCGCCGGCGCGATCGCGCTCTCGGCCGTGGCGCTCTTCTTCGTCGGCGCCTACGAGGCGAAGACCTCCATCGGCGATTGGCGCAGAAAGGGCCTCCAGATGACACTCATCGGCCTGGGCGCCGCGCTGGTGGGGTACCTGGTCGGAAGGCTCTTCGGCGCCGGCGGCTGAACTGCGGCGCGGAGCTAAGGCCCTCGGGCATTCCCGGGGGCGAGGCGCCGAGGGATCCCTTTGAAGGGCGAGTTAAGCTGCGCGACTCCCGCCGGCAAGGGCGCGATGCCGACGCAGGAGCGCCAGCTTCAACTCGCCCGCCACGGACCTACCTCAAGTAGCCCCAGTTGTGTAACTTGTCCGAGTCCTCGGCCCAGCGCTCGCCGATGTCGTCGCGGTAGTACATGTTGGGTATGAGGATGTTCCGGACGCGCGCGTAGGCCTGCTCGCGGGCCTGCTTCATCGTCTGGCCGAGGCCCACGACGGTCAGGACGACGCCCGAGGTTCCCGCGACGAGCCACTGGCCTTCGACGATCTTCGTGTCCTCGATGTGGACCTCTTCCGGAGTGCCCTTCTTGAAGACGATGACGGCGTTCTTGGTGAACGACTCGAACGTCGCGTTGTCGTCGAACGGGAAGGGCGGCATGACGATGCGCACGCCGACCTGGAACCCGCTCTTGACCTTCAGCTTCGGATCGCGGCCGTGCGCGAGGTCGTCGAGGAAGAGGCCGATCGGCGTGATCATGCCTTCCTGCTGGATGAAGATCGTCGGGTAGCCGAAGCGCGAGGTGAACTCGAGCGGGTAGATGCCGTTGTTGTTGACGATGCAGTTGACGTCGATGTAGCCGACGTACCCTTCCTCGGCCAGGCGCGGCGCCATCTTGAGCAGCGTCTGCTCGAAGATCTTGTTGGGCTCCGACCAGAACATGGAGGTGCCCATCTCACCCGTCGGCGGTCCGCTGTTTCCCGGGAAGAGCTTCTTGTGCTCGAAGTTCGTATTGATCGGGTACACGAAGCTCTTGCCGTTGAAAAACGCGCCGACCGCGACCTCGACGCCGACGACCCGCTTCTGGAGCTGGAAGACCTTGATCTCGTCGGCGAACGCCTTCTTGTAGGCCTCGAGCATCCGGACGACGTCTTGTCCGTCCTCCTCGTCGCCGACGAACAGGCGGCGCTTGACGTTGCCGGCCGCGCCGGACGGCTTGATGACGTAGCGGGTCGGATTCTCCTGGACGTAGGCGATCGCCGCGTCGAAGTTGTCGAAGTCGCCGTAGGGGATGATCGTGACGCCGGCCTTCTTCAACTCCTCCTGGCCGAACGAGCGGTCGTCCTCCAGGCGGTCCGTGTAGGGCGTCCCGCCGACGACGGCCTTGCCCTTCTCCCGCAGGGCCACGGCCTTCTCGCCCTGGCCGAGCGTGTCGTCGAAGACGATCACGTCCGCCCAGTCGACGTCCTTCTCCCAGTCGTCCGTCTTCGGGACGAAGCCGTCTGCGATATCCTTCTCCTCGGCGTCGCCGATGAAATAGCGGACCTCGTGGCCCTCCTTCAGGACCTGCCAGGCGATGTCGCCGACGAGGCCCGTCAGTGAAACGAAAAGGAACTTTCGCTTCTTCTCCATAAGGGGGTGGGCGGATTCTAACCTCGGCGTAGAACGCGTGCCGCCGGCGAACGGTCCGAGAGTTGAAATTGTCCCTAAGGAGAGTCATGTCATGCGCGCTACGGCACTGGTTCGCGCTCTTCTCTTTGTCGCGGCGGCCGCGATCGCCGCGTCGACTCGGGCTCAGACGGTCACGGTGACCAACGTCAACGATTCGGGGAGTGGGTCGCTCCGTCAGGCGATCCTCGACGCAAACGGCGGATTTCCACCTACCCTCGTCACCTTCGCGATTCCCGGCAGCGGCGTTCACACGATCTCCCTGCTCTCCTCACTTCCTTCGATCACGGCGCCGATGACCGTCGTCGACGGGTTCACCGAGCCGGGCGCCTCGCCCAACACGAATCCTCCCGGCGAGGGCTTCAACGCGATCCTCCAGATCGAGATTGACGGAACGGCGGTCAGCGGCACATGTCTGACGATCGAAGCATCGAATGTGACCGTGCAGGGCCTGGCCATCAACCGCTGCCCGACCGGCGTGGGTGTGTACTCTGGCAACGGAGCCTCGATCATCGGGAATTTTCTCGGAACCGACCCGACGGGAACCGTGTCGGCCGGGCCGCAGCTAGTGGGACTGGGTATGAACTCCCCATCGAACGTCCTGGTGGCCGGAAACCTCATTTCCGGAAACAGCCTGTACGGTGTCGACATCTTCGAGGCCTTCGGAGTGACCGTGACGGGCAACCTGATCGGAACCAATGCAGCGGGCACTGGAGTGATCGGCGGCACGCAATTCGGCGTACGTGCGTCGTTCACGCCGGGAGTTACGATCGGAGGAACGACTCCCGTCTCCCGAAACGTGATCTCGCTGGGTGGATCGAATGCGGCGGCCATCCAGCTCGATAATGAGGCGGGGTCGATCATAGAGGGCAATTTCCTGGGAACGGACGTGACGGGCACGATTCCTCTCGGTAACGGGATCGGAGTCGACCTCCAGGACACCACGGTTGTCGGCTGCAAGATCGTGTCGAACGTCATCGGCGCGGGCACGGTGGGCGTGAAGGACGGGGGCCAGGGTACCGTCATCCAGGGAAGTTTTATCGGCACAGACGCCTCCGCGACGAAGGATCTCGGCAATTCCGAGGGAGCAATCCGGGTGATGAGCTCTACGACGACGATCGGAGGAGCCGACGACGGCCAGAGCAACGTGATCGCTCACAACGGCAGGCGCGGCAGTGAAAGCCCCGTCGGAGGGGTCCAGGTCGACGAAGATGCCCGCGCGACGATCGGGAGGAACCAGTTCTTCGACAACTACCCGCTCGGAATCGACCTCCTGGACAGCTCGGGGAACCCGGGGATCTCGCCGGACGACGCCTGCGACGCCGATAGCGGCGGAAACTTTCTTCAAAACTTTCCGATCATCACGCAGGTCATTCCCGGCGCCTCGACGACCCACATCGAGGTCTACCTCAATAGCACGGCGTCCACCAGCTTTGAGGTGGACCTCTACGCCGCGCCATGCTCGCGGCGAGCTCAGGATTCGCTCCAGGGGGAGACCTACTTGGGAACCTATACCGTGTCGACCGACGCATCCTGCGTGGGAACGTTTTTCACCGATGTGCCGATGGTGCTGCAGCCGGGCCAGCGGGTGACCGCGACGGCGACGAATGAGTTTGGCGCAACATCCGAGTTCTCGCAGGGCATTGTCGTGTCGATGACTCCCCGCTCGGGCCCGGCTTCGGGATCGACGGCCGTCAACATCGGCGGTATGTTCTTCGCACCCGGATCGGTCGTCACGATCGGTGGCGTCGTCTCCTCGAGTGTCTATGTGTCGGATACGCAATACGTGGCGTCGACCCCGCTTCTCGCACCGGGGAGCGTCAACGATCTGACGGTAACCGGGCCGACCCTGTCGGGCACACTGAGGAGCGCCTGGGTAGCGGATTTTCTCGACGTGCCCCCGGCTCAGCAGTTCCACGACTTCGTGGACACCCTCGTCGCCAACGAAATTGCCGCGGGCGTGGGCGGCGGGAACTTCGGCGTCGCCAACGCGACCCTGCGTCAGCAGATGGCGGTTTTTCTGCTTAAGGGAGAGCACGGCATCTGCTACATGCCGCCGGCCTGCACCGGGATCTTCTCCGACGTACCGTGCCCCTCGCTCTTCGGCGATTGGATCGAGGCCCTGTCGGGTGAGGCGATCACGGGCGGCTGCGGAGGCGGGCAGTATTGTCCGCAGAGCCCGGTGCGGCGGGACCAGATGGCGGCGTTTCTGCTGAAGGCCGAGCACGGCTCCTCGTACCTGCCGCCAGCCTGCCACGGGGTTTTCGCCGATGTCGCGTGTCCGTCGCTCTTCGCCGACTGGATCGAGCAGCTCTACGCGGAGGGGGTGACGGGCGGCTGCGGTACAGGGCCGCTGATCTACTGCCCTTCCAACCCGGTCACCCGCGGGCAAATGTCGGTCTTCTTGACCAAAACCTTCCAACTGAACTGAGGTCCCGCGCGGGGGCTTTCGCTGAATCTGCCGGATGGTGCCCGGATCGAGCAGCTCTTGTGCGCCAAGGACTCCGATCCATCGGGCTTCGTCCAGGTCCTTCTCATCGCCTCAAAGCTCGCCCCCGGCGGAGAGAGTCCAGCGGAGATGGTTTTCCCGGCGTCGTTTGCCGACCCAGCTCCGATGCCGGCTACGGCGACTACTGCTCGGACCCGATCGGCCTGACGGTCCGGTCGAAGCTGGACGTCGAAAGCGACGGCGTACCGGACGAGGTCGCGTACTTCGTCGAGGCGAGCGTGCCGACCCCATCCGAGGGAGCGGCGCTCGGCCTGGGCGCCGTGCGCATCGCGTGGCGGCGGCAGGTCAGCCCACCGCCGCAGACGGCCACGTTCGAGGACGTTCCGACGACCGACGGCGCATTCGCATATATCGAGGCTCTCGTCGCATCAGGGATGACCGCAGGCTGCGGCTCCGCCCACTTCTGCCCCGACGCGGTCTGACGCGCCGACAGATGGCGGTGTTTCTCGCCAAGGCCCTCGGCCTGCACTGGCCTTACTAACAATCCCTCGGCTGCTTCATCGAGCGGGCGCGACCGAACGTCGTGCCCGCATCGATCGTACCTTGGGCGTCCTGCGCTAAGTAGCCTGACGCGGCTCCTTCACGACGAGGCGGCCCGCCCGCACGTCCCGCCGCTCCGTGACGCGGCCCGACGGCCAGCGAACGACCACGCGATCCGCCAGGCGATGTCTCCGACGAGGCCCGTCAGGGACACGAAGTGGAACTTGCGCTTCTTCCCCATCGAGGTGGCGGGATTCTACACGGCCGACAGGCCATAGTCTGCTCAAGGACTCGAGCCCGAAATCGCGGCCTCGTCCGGACTTAGTATCTCGACGGAGCAGCGGGTTGCGGCGGACATCGGGTCCGTCGATTCCCAGCTCTGGAGGAGAATCCGATGAGACCTGTCGTTCGCCTCGCCGTACGTTTGATTGCGGCGGCCTCGTTCTCGCTGGCTGCGTCGCGGCTCGTGGCCGCGGATCCGCCGACCTACCAAGAACGGCTCATCCAGGCTCATCAGAGCTGGATCGCGGCCGGAATGCCCCGACAGGCCGAGCCGATCCGCACCGACCCGGAGTTCGGCGTGACCTCCGGCGTGCTCAACATCCCTGCCTACGCCTTCACCTCGGCGTACTCCGCCGATCTGATTCTCGACGACGGGAACGGCTATCGATACCTGGCGTCGGGCGCGGTCAGCCGATTTCTCCTGGCGCGGGTCGATCTTCCGTCGGGTGTGCGTATACAGACCCTCGGGCTCTCCGGGTGCCTCCACTTCGCCGGCGATATCGAGGTACAGCTCATCGACGACCTGACCAACGGACAGGCGTCCTCGATCATCGCGGACTTCAACACCGCGGATTCGGGGTGCATCTTCGAAGGCACGAGCCCCGACTATCTCTATCAGGAGAACGGCGGTCATCCGCTCCTCGCCGTCGTCTATTGGGCGGGGAACTTCTTCGACGGATCGACGAAGTTCAACGACGTCTACATCACGTACGGCCGCGAAGTCTCGCCGGCTCCCGCGACGGGCCACTTCAACGACGTTCCGACCTCCGACCCCGGTTTCCAGTTCATCGAGGCCCTGGCCGCCTCGGGCATTACCGGTGGTTGCGGCGGCGGCAACTACTGTCCGGATTCTCCGGTCACCCGGCGGCAGATGGCGGTCTTCCTCGCGAAAGCTCTCGGGCTCAACTGGCCGTTCTGAGCGCCGCACGTCACCGAGGAAACCGGCCTGTCCTCACGGTCGCGGGCCGTGTAAGGTCGATCCACATCGGGCCGACCCGTGGACGGACGCTTCGAAACGACGCATTGGAGTCTCGTTCCGGCCGCGCGTCGCGGCGAGAGCGAGAAGTCCAGGATCGCGCTCGGAGACGCTCTGCGGCGCCTACTGGTTTCCGCTCTACGCGTTCATCCGGCGGCAGGGATATTCGTCCGAGGACGCGCGGGATCTGACCCAGGGCTACTTCGCGCGGCTTCTCGAGCATCGCAACCTGCGTGACGTCCGGCCGGAGCTCGGACGCTTCCGGTCCTTTCTTCTCGCTTCGGTGAAGCCCTTCCTGTCGAACGAGCTCAACCGCGAGAGCGCGAAGAAGCGCTCTCCGGGCCAGCCGCTCATTTCTCTCGACGCCGGGGATGCGGAGCAACGCTACGCGCTGGAGTTCACGCCCGAGACGGTGTTCGAACGCAAGTGGGCGGTGACGGTTCTCGATCGTGTGCTCACGCGCCTGGAAGGCGAGTGGGCGGGGGAGGAGCGGGGGCCGAGGTTCCGTGCGCTTCGAGGTCACCTGGTCGGGGACGAAGGCGCCGCGTCCTATCGCGACGTGGGCGCTTCGCTCGGTATGAGCGAAGACGCCACTACGGGAGGCTGCGGCGGCGGCAACTTCTGTCCCGATGCGAACCTGACCCGGCGCCAGATGGCCGTCTTCCTCGCCAAGGCGCTCGGCCTGCACTGGCCGAACTGAGCCGCGCGCTAGGGAGAGCGGCCCGGTTCGCGCAGGACGAGCCGGCCCGCCGGCACGTCGCGGCGCTGCGTGACGCGCCCCGATGGCCACCGGACGACCACGCGGTCGGCCTTCGCGGCTTCTCCGAGGCCGAAGTAGAGCTCCTTCGGTCCCGACGAGAGGAACGAATAGCCGGCGGCGACGACCTGCGTTCGAGCGTGGCCGTTCGCCTCGACCGTGACCGTGGCGCCGAGCGCATCGCGCGTCGAGCGGTATCGCCCGGCGAGCGTCGGATCGCCCTCGAGCAGGACGACGAGGGAGAGCGCATGCGAAGGGTTGCGGTTGATCCACAGCTGCGGCGGCTGGAGAAAGCCCGAGGCGAAGAGGTCGGGCGCGCCGTCGCCGTTGACGTCGACGACCACGACGCCGCGATCGTTGGCCGCCGACTCGAGGCCGGTGACGGCGGCGAGCTCGTCGAAGTGCCGGCCGTCGCGGTTTCGGTAGAAGCGCTTGGGGGGGCGGCCCCAGAGCGAGTCGTCGCCGAACTCGGCGACGGGAATCCCCTTCTCGAACTTCTCGAACTCGATCGACATCCGGTTCCAGAACTCGACCTCGCGCTCGGTCTCGCTTTTCCCGGTGACCATCCCGTTGACGACGAAGAGGTCCGGCCGGCCGTCCATGTCGGCGTCCACGAACACGCAGCCCCACGACCAGGACGTGTCCCACACGCCGGCCTCCTCGGACGCGCGCTCGAACCGGCCGTCGCCGAGGTTGCGAAAGAGCGAGGATCCGCGCGAGAGCGCCGTGAGGCGGCGCCACACGAAGGGCCGGCCGAGCGAATAGGGAAAGGGCGGCATCGGATAGCGGGGGTCGCGCAGGAACCAGTTGAGCGGGAACGAGTAGTTCGAGACGTAGAGGTCGAGGCGACCGTCCCCGTCGTAATCGTCCACCGCCACGCCCATGCCGAAACCGGGGTCGAAGATGCCGGCCTTCTTCGAGAGGTTCGTGAAGGTGCCGTCGCCGTCGTTGTGGAGGTAGGCGTGATTGCCGAAGTCGTTGGCGACGTAGATGTCGGGCCAACCGTCGCCGTCGAGGTCGGCGCATTCGACGGCGAGGCCCCAGCCCGTGTCGCCGGTCTTCGACGCCACGCTCACGTCGGTGAAGGTGCCGTCGCCGTTGTTGTGGAAGAGGTGGTTCGGCGGCGCGTTGTCGGCCGCCATGTTCGGGCCGTAGCTCGGATGGCCGTAGATGAGAACGTAGAGGTCCGGCAGGCCGTCGCGGTCGTAGTCGATCGCCGCGGCCGAGGTGCAGTAGTCGACGAGCGCCACGCCGGCTTTCGCGCCGACTTCCTCGAACGTGCCGTCGCCGCGGTTGCGGTACAGCAGGTTCGGCCGGTCGAGGTAGGTCACATAGAGGTCCGGACGGCCATCGTTGTCGTAGTCGAACGACAGGGCGCCCACGGCTTCGCCCTCCTGCCCGGCGACGCCGGCTTTCTCCGCGACGTCCTCGAAGGTCCCGTCGCCCCGGTTGCGGTAGAGACGGTTGCCGTCTCCGCCGGGGACGAAGAGGTCCAGCCGCCCGTCTCCGTCGTAGTCGAGGACGGCGGCGCCGGGGGGAAGGTGCTCGCCCGGGACCGGGATGTTTTTCGAGGCGTTGGGAAAGAAGGCGCGGTGGACGCGGCCGAGCCCGGCTGCTTCGGCGCGCTCCTCGAACAGGGGCGCGGCGGCCGAGGCCTCGAGCCACGAGACGACCGAGCCGGACTCCATCCTCCACCCGCCGCCGGCCGCGGGTCCGAGGGTCGCCCGAATCCTGCCGCCTTCCTGGCGCAGCTCTCCTCCCGCGCCGCGCCCGGAGAGAAACAGGCCGAGTACGATCTCGCGGCGCGCGCCGTGCTCGTGGAAGTCGAAGATCGTGGCCTCCGAACGCCCGAGGGACGCAAATTCCCCGCGGAGCGCACCGAGACGCGCTCCGAGATCCGCCGCGGCCGCATTGGCGGAGGGTTCGCCGGGAGCCCGGTACACGGCGATGGCGAGCGGCGAACGCGAGTCCACCTTCCGGAGGCCGTCGCCCGGGAGCGGGCCCGTCCAGAGAAGGGGAGAGGCGAAGAGCGCCGGCGCGATCATTCCCGTCTTCCAGCCCGCCAGGAGGGCCTCCGCGTACGTCGACGTCCCGTCCGAGTAGTCCTCGAGAGTCGGAAGCGGATCCTTCGAGTGCGAGGCGCACGCGGCCTCGAGGGCGAGCAGCAGCGCGGCGGGCAGGGTCCGGGCACGGAGGCGGCGCCGCATCGCCGAAACTATAATCCGCGCCGCGTGTCACTGTCGGAGCGGCTGCGCGATCGCATCGTCCGCGAGGGCGCGATGTCCTTCTACGACTTCATGCGCGCCGCGCTCTACGACGCCGAGGAGGGCTACTACTCGCGCGGCGCCGCGATCGGAGAGGGCGGCGACTTCGTGACGTCGCCGCACGTCTCGCGGGCATTCGCCCGCTCGCTCGCGCGGCTCTTCGCCGCGGAGACGCGGGCCTTCGAGCTCGAGGGCGCCGTCGACTTCGTGGAGGTCGGTGCGGGATCCGGACGGTTCCTCGAGGACTTCGCGTCGGGGGTCGCGATGTTCGACCCGGGCCTCTTCGCGCGGCTGCGGTTGACCGCGGTGGAGGCTTCGGCGGCCGGCCGCGCCGCGCTCGCGGCGCGCCCGATCGAGCCCGCTCCCCGAATCCTCCCCGACGCGGCCGCGCTGGAGCCCGGATCGGTCCAGGGGTGGATCTTCTCGAACGAGCTCTACGACGCGCTGCCCGTCGTGCGGGTCGAGGGATGCGCGGACGGCCTCCGCGAGCTGCGGGTGGACTGGAACGGCGAGCGTTTCCATTGGGTGCCGGGTGCGGCTGCGCCGCCGATCGGCGCCGAATTCGCTCGACTGGGCGTCGTCCTCGCCCCGGGCCAGAAGGGAGAATTCGCGCCCGACGCCGGCCCGCTGCACCGCCACCTGGCGCGGACGCTCGCCCGGGGCTCGATCGTCGCCTTCGACTACGGCCACCCGGCGCGCATCCTCTATCACCCCCTGGCGCGCCCGGAGGGGACGCTCGCCGTGCACGAGGGCGGACGGCGGGGCGGCGACCCGCTCGAGCGCCCCGGCGAGCGCGACCTGACGGCGCACGTCAACTGGGACGTGCTCCTCGGAGTCGGGGAGCAGGAGGGGCTTCGCGCCGAGCGTCTCGTGCGCCAGGGACTCTTCCTCTCGGAGATCGGCATCCTCGACTTCGCGGAGTCGAACGCGGAAAAGTGGCGCATCTTCCGGCTCGTGGATCCCGAGGGAATGGGCGAAGAGATCTCGGTCCTCGTTCAGCGCAAGGGATTGCCGTCGGGCGCCCGGGCGGACTGAGCGGCCGGCGGCCCTTTTGATTCCGTGCCGCGCTCCGATAGAATGCCGCGCCAGTGGGTCAATACTTTCCGATCCTCGTGTTCGCCGTGCTCGCCGCGGCCCTGCCGCTCGGCACGATCATCGCCGCGCGGGTGATCCAGACGCGCAAGCCCAATCCCGCGAAGCTCGAGCCGTACGAGTGCGGGGTCGAGGCGACGACGTCGGCTTTCGACACGCGTTTCTCGGTCCGCTACTTCCTGATCGCCGTCCTCTTCGTCGTCTTCGACGTCGAGACGATCTTTCTCTTTCCCTGGGCCATCATGTTCAACCGTCTGGGGTTGTTCGGGTTGATCGAAATGGTCGTCTTCCTGGTCATCCTGGTGGTCGGCTACTTCTACTGCTGGAAGCGGGACGCCCTGAACTGGGCGTAGCCCCCGAAAGGAACGCATGGGCCTCGTCGACAACCGGTTCGAGAACAACGTCGTCACGGCCACCGTCGATTCGGTCATCAATTGGGCCCGGCGTTCCTCGATCTGGCCGATGCAGTTCGGTCTGGCGTGCTGCGCGATCGAGATGATGGCCGTCATGGACGCGCGGCACGACCTCGCGCGCTTCGGCGCGGAGGTCTTCCGGGGAACGCCGCGCCAGTCAGATCTGATGATCGTGGCTGGTACCGTCGTCGAGAAGATGGCGCCGATCGTCAAGCGCCTCTACGATCAGATGCCGGACCCCAAGTGGGTCATCGCGATGGGCTCGTGCGCGACCTGTGGCGGCCCGTACAAGACGTACGCCGTCACCCAGGGCGTCGACCGGATCGTGCCCGTGGACGTGTACGTCCCCGGGTGTCCGCCGCGGCCCGAGGCCCTGATCTACGGGATCATGGCGCTCCAGAAGAAGATCGACCGGATGAACGTCATCCGCAAGGCGTCCTGATTGGCGGACGTCGAGAAGGCTCCCGCCGAGGAGAAGAGCACCCGGCCCGAGGCGAAGGACGCGTCGGGCCATCCCTGGGTCCAGTCGCTGCGGGCCGCGCTGCCCGACGCCGTCGTTTCCGCCAAGGAGTTCGCGGGCCAGGTGACGGTCGTGGTCGCGACGGACGCCATCGCGCGGGTCGCCCGGCACCTCAAGGACGGGGAAGACTTCAAGTACTGCGTGGACGTCACCGCGGTGGACTGGAAGACGCGCGACCCGCGCTTCGACGTCGTGTATCACTTCTACTCGTTCTCGAAGAACGCGCGCATCCGCGTCAAGTGCGGCGCCGCCGACGGGGCCGAAGTCCCCTCGATCTCCCCGGTGTTTCTCGCGGCGAACTGGTGCGAGCGCGAGACCTGGGACATGTTCGGCATCCGCTTCTCCGGCCACCCCGATCTGCGCCGGATCCTGACGTGGGAAGGCTTCCACGGACATCCGTTGCGCAAGGACTTCCCGCTCGAGGGAATCGACACGGGCGCGGCGATCTATCCGGAAGAGTGGCCCGAGGGCGGAGGGCCGTCCCAGAAGGACTCGAATCGGAAGGTCGTGTCGTGAGCGACGAGAAGATCTCTCAAGCCGAGAGGGACGAGGCCGCCTACTTCGCCGAACGGGCGAAGGCGGGCGCGGCGGCGGCTTCGGCCGCATCGGCCGCCGCCCCGGTCCCCGGCGACCACACGCTCTTCGACGTCCAGGAGATGGAGCTGAATTTCGGTCCGCAGCACCCCTCCACCCACGGCGTGCTGCGCATCGTCCTCAAGGTGGACGGAGAGCGGATCCTCGAAGCGAAGCCCGATGTCGGCTACCTGCATCGAGGCACCGAGAAGCTCTTCGAGACCGAGACCTATCCGATGGGCATCCCGCACACCGATCGGATGGACTACATCGCGGCGGCGACGAACAACCACGCGTTCTGCCTGGCGATCGAGAAGCTGCTCGGCGTCGAGATTCCGCGGCGCGCGCAGCTGGTGCGCGTGATCCTGGACGAGCTCCAGCGGCTCTCCTCCCACCTCGTGTGGCTCGGCACGTCCGGGATCGATCTCGGCGCCGTGACCCCCTTCTGGTACGCGTTCCGCGAGCGCGAGCAGATCCTCGACTTCTTCGAGGAGTACTGCGGCGCGCGCCTGACCCTGAACTGCATGCGCATCGGCGGCCTCCCGTTCGACCTGACTCCGGGCTGGACGGAGCGGGTCTCGGAGTTCATCTCCGATCTGCCGGCTCGCATCGACGACTACGAGCAGCTTCTGACCGACAACCGCATCTGGAAGAAGCGGACGGTCGGCGTCGGGGTCATCTCGGCCGACGAGTGCATCGAGTGGGGCCTGACCGGTCCCATCATCCGCGGCTCGGGTCTCGCCTGGGACCTCCGCCGCGCCCAACCCTACGAGTGCTACGAGGAGCTCGACTTCGTCGTGCCGACGCGCCAGAACGGCGACACCTACGACCGCTACATCGTGCGGGTCCAGGAGATGCGCCAGAGCGCACGGATCGTCCGGCAGTGCCTCGACCGGCTCGAGGCGGGGGAGATCCGCGGAAAGGTCCCGCGCGTGATCAAGCCGCCGGCCGAAGAGGTCTACGCCTCGATCGAGTCGCCGAAGGGCGAGCTCGGCTTCTACTGCGTCTCGAACGGCACGAACAAGCCGTACCGGATGCACGTCCGCCCGCCCTCGTTCATCAACCTTCAGGCGCTTCCGCGTCTCGCGAAGGGCCACCTGGTCTCGGACCTCGTCGCGCTCATCGGAACGATCGACATCGTGCTCGGGGAGGTGGATCGGTGAACCTCCCTCCCGAGTTCTGGACGTACCTCAAGGTCGTCCTGCTCGTCGCCCTCGTCCCGGCGATCGTCGGCTTCGTGATCGTGCTCGCCGAGCGGCGAATCATGGGCTTCATGCAGGTGCGCCTGGGTCCGAATCGCGTCGGGCCCCAGGGAACGCTCCAGGGCCTGGCCGATCTCGTCAAGCTCGTCACGAAAGAGGACATCACCCCGGCGAAGGCCGAGAAGGCCGTGCACTTCCTCGCCCCGGTGCTCTCGGTGATTCCCGCCCTGACGGCCCTCGCGGTGATCCCGTTCGGGCCGCCGGTGCGCGTGGGCCGGACGATCGTGCCGCTCTGGGTTGCGGACGTGAACATCGGGCTCCTGTTCCTGCTCGCGATCACGTCGATCGGCGTGTACGGCATCATCCTCGGAGGCTGGTCGTCGAACAACAAGTACTCCCTGCTCGGCGGGCTGCGGTCGGCGGCGCAGCTCGTGTCCTACGAAGTGCCGATGGGCCTCTCGCTCGTGTCGGTGCTCCTGATGACGCGGTCGCTCTCGCTCGTCGAGATCGTCAAACGCCAGGAGGCGACCGAGCTGTGGTTCGTCTTTCCCGGCCTGGTCGCCTTCTTCATCTACTTCGTCTCGGGCGTGGCGGAGACGAACCGCAACCCGTTCGACCTGCCCGAGGCGGAATCGGAGCTCGTCTCCGGCTTCAACACCGAGTACTCGGGCGTGAAGTTCGCCTTCTTCTTCCTCGGCGAATACACCGCGATGATCATCATCTCCTGCGTGGCGGTGACGGTCTTCTTCGGAGGGTGGCTGCCGCCCTTTCCGAACGTGAAGGCGCTCGAGTTCCTGTGGCAGGTGCCGCCGGTGCTCTGGTTTCTGGGCAAGGTCGGGGTCTTCCTCTTCGTCTACATCTGGTTTCGTTCGACCTTTCCGCGCTACCGCTTCGACCAGCTCATGGCCCTCGGCTGGAAGTGGCTGATTCCGCTGGCGCTGACGAACATCGTCGTCGTCGCCCTGGCGGTTCTCCTCTTCCCGGGACGGACGACGGGCCTCGTGATGCTGTCGTGGATCTTCGGCGGCCTCTTCGCCCTCATGTATCTGCTCGCGAAGCTGCGTCAGAAACTCGCGCGGCGCGAGCGGCTCGCCGCCGAGCCGCATCCGGTGGAGGGCTGAGCCCGTGGCGTTGAAGAAGTGGCTCGACAAGATCGCCCTGCTCGATCTCTTCGACGGCCTGTCCGTCACCGGACGGCACCTGCTGAAGAAGAAGGTGACGATCGAGTACCCCGAGCAGAAGAAGCTGCCGTCCGACCGCTTCCGCGGGATGTTCCGCCTCGACGAGGATCGCTGCATCAAGTGCACCCTCTGCGCGATCGAGTGCCCGATCAACATCATCTACATCGACTGGCACAACGAGAAGGACGAGCAGGCGAAGTCGGTCAAGGTCCTCGACCGCTTCGACGTGGACCTGAAGCGGTGCATGTTCTGCCAGCTCTGCGAGGAGGCCTGCCCGACCGTTCCGAAGTCCATCTGGCTGACGACGAAGACCTACGAGATGGCGGCCTACGACCGCAACGAGTCGCTCTACCTCGACATCCGCAAGCTCACGGACTGGAACGCGGCGCCCAACGTCAAGCCCTTCACGGTCGTGGAGAGGGGATAGGACGTGACGGGCGGCGTGCTGTTGACCGGCGCGGCGGGATGGCTGTTCGCGATTTTCGCGGTCCTGGCGCTCTTCTCCGCGGTGGCCGTCGTCGCCGCCCGCAACCCGGTGCACTCCGCGCTCTTCCTGCTGCTGTCGTTCGTGCTCGTCGCGGCGATCTTCATCCTGCAGCAGGCGGAGTTCGTCGGCGCGGTTCAGATGCTCGTGTATGCGGGCGGCATCATGGTCCTCTTCCTCTTCGTCGTCATGCTGGTCAACCCGGGCGTCGTCTCGCTCGACAAGTCGTTCCAGCACCAGTTCGACATCGCCCTCGTTCTGTTGCCGGTCTTCCTGCTGCCGTTCCTGTACATCCTCGGAACGGAGAAGCTGCCGGACGTCCCCGTCAGGCCGGATGCGTTCCGCATGGTCGGCCACAGGATCGCGGGCAACACCGAGGCGGTTGCGTGGGTCCTCTTCCGCGACTACCTCGTGCCGTTCGAGGTCGCGTCCGTTTTCCTTCTCGTCGCGATGATCGGCGCGGTCGTGCTCGGCAAGCGGTCGCTCGAGCGGATGGACTGACGCCGTGACGATCACCATCAACCACTACCTGGTCGTCAGCTTCCTGCTCTTCTCGATCGGGTTCATGGGAGTCCTCGTCCGGCGCAACTTCCTGACGATCCTGATGTCGATCGAGCTGATGCTGAACGCGGTGAACCTGAACCTGATCGCGTTCTCGCACCGGCTGTCGGACCTGACGGGCCAGGTCTTCTCGGTCTTCGTGATCACGATCGCGGCCGGGGAGGCCGCCATTGGACTGGCTCTGACGATCTCCTTCTTCCGTCAACGCAAGACGCTGAACGTCGAAGAAGCCCGGACGATGCGGGGCTAGCCGATGAGAGACCTTCTCTGGGCGATCCCGCTCTTCCCGCTGGCCGGGTTCCTGATCAACGGTCTCGTCTACCTCGCGGCGCACCGCACGAAAGGCGAGTCGCATGGACACGGCGGAGGTTACGGAACCGACGCCCACACGGCTGCGACCGCCCCCGACTCGTCCCCCGACACCGGACACGACCCCGGCCACCACGACATCCCCTTCAAGGGCCTTCACACCGCGGTCGGCATCGGCAGCGTCGCGATCGCGTGCATCCTCGCCTTCGGCGCCATCTTCGACGTCGGCCTGAAGGCTTTCTCGGAGGGCGCGTCGCACACGGTGACGCTCTGGCGCTGGATTCCGCTCGGCGTCAACCAGGCCGTCGGCCAGGTCCACGGCGGCGTGGGCGAGTGGTTCGTCGACGTGACGCTGCGCATCGATTCGCTGTCGGCCCTGATGCTCGCCTTCGTGACCTTCGTCGGATTCCTGATCCACGTGTACTCGTCGGGATACATGGGTCACGAGGAGGGCTACGGCCGGTTCTTCGCGTACCTGAACCTCTTCATGTTCGCGATGCTCGTGCTGGTGCTCGGCGGAAACTTCCTCCTCCTCTTCGTCGGTTGGGAGGGCGTGGGGCTCTGCTCGTACCTGCTCATCGGCTACTACTACGAGAAGAAATTCGCGGCCGATGCCGGGAAGAAAGCCTTCGTCGTCAACCGCATCGGCGACTTCGGCTTCGTCCTCGGGATCTTCGGCGTCTTTGCGCTCTTCGGATCGCTCGACTTCCAGAAGGTCTTCGCCATGGCGGCGGCGCACCCGGAGGCGTACACGCCGTACCTGACCCTCGTCTGCCTGCTCCTCTTCGTCGGCGCCTGCGGCAAGTCCGCGCAGTTCCCGCTCTACGTCTGGCTTCCCGACGCGATGGCGGGGCCGACTCCGGTGTCGGCGCTCATCCATGCGGCCACGATGGTCACGGCCGGCGTGTACATGATCGCCCGCTGCAACGTCTTCTTCCGCCTCGCTCCGGAGGCGATGATCGTGGTGGCGGTGATCGGCGCGTTTACGGCGTTCTTCGCGGCTTCGATGGGAGTCGTGCAGAACGACATCAAGAAGGTCCTCGCGTACTCGACGATTTCGCAGCTCGGCTACATGTTCCTCGCCTGCGGCGTCGGCGCCTTCACGGAGGGCATGTTCCACGTCACGACCCACGCCTTCTTCAAGGCCTGCCTCTTCCTCGGCGCCGGCTCCGTGATCCACGCCATGGGGGGAGAGCAGGACATCCGGAGAATGGGAGGGCTCGCGAAGAAGATCCCGAAGACGTACTGGACGTTCTTCGTTGCGACGCTGACGATCTCGGGGGTGCCCTTCCTGGCGGCGTTCTTTTCGAAGGACGCGATCAAGGCGGCCGTGTTCCACGCCGAGTTCTCGGGCGCGCCGTGGCTGCCGCGCCTGCTGTACGCGGTGGCTCTTTTCACGGCCGGCCTGACGGCTTTCTACATGTTTCGTCTGTTGACCCTGACCTTCTGGGGCCCGTTCCGAGGCACGAAGGAGCAGGAGCACCACCTTCACGAGTCTCCCGCTTCCATGACCGTTCCGCTCGTCGTGCTGGCCGCTCTCTCGGCGGTCTCGGGCTACGTCGGCGTTCCCATCATCGAGCACGGCGACCGGATCGGGGAGTTCCTGCGTCCGATCCGGCTGCCCATCGCCGGGCTTCACGAGAGGACCCACCACGCGCCGCTCTCGGTCGAGCTCGCGCTCATGGCGGCGGCCGTCGCCGTCGCGGCCATCGGGATCTACCTCGCCTGGTCCTGGTACCACCGCGGCGAGGGACGGGTGCCCGCGCGGCTGGCCGAGGCATGGCCGGGCGTGTACAGGACCGTCTCGAACAAGTACTACGTGGATGAGGTCTACGAGGCGGTGTTCGTGCGGGGTCTCGCCCTCGGCGGCGGCCGGCTCCTCTGGGAGGTGGACGCCACCGTGGTGGACCTGATTCCGAACGGCGCGGCGGCGATCACCAAGGGGCTCTCGTGGCTCGCGTCGTTTTTCGACCAGTACGTCGTGGACGGGCTCGTCAACGGCGTGGCGAACGTCCTGCAGGCTCTCTTCCGGCTCTTCCGGCGCGCGCAGACCGGACGGGTCCAGAACTACGCGCTCGTCATGGGCGGGGGACTCTTCTGCCTCGTGGCCGTCTACCTGCTTTTCCGATGAGAAACGCACCGAACGTAGGGGCGGGGCTTGCCCCCGCCCGGCTCACAGAGGGCGGCCGCGAGGGCCGCCCCTACATCCGATGAGGAGACGATGGAACAGTTGACGCACCTCCCGATCCTCTCGCTCATCACCTACATCCCGCTCGTCGGGGCGCTCGCGATCGTCTTTCTCATACCGAAGGAGAAGACGGGAGTCATCAAGGCCTTCGCGACCTTCGTCGCGGCGCTCGACCTCCTGGTCTCGCTGCCGCTGTGGTGGGCGTTCGACCGCGCGGGCGATGGGTACCAGTTCGTCGAGAAGGCCTCCTGGATTCCGTCGCTCGGCGTGAGCTACCACTTCGGGATCGACGGCATCAGCCTGATCCTGATCCTCCTGACGACGATCGTGGGCCTGATCGCTGTGTACTCCTCGTACTCGGCGATCACCGACCGGCAGAAGGAGTACTACGTCCTGCTGCTGCTCCTCCAGACCTTCATGATCGGGACGTTCTGCTGTCTCGACCTCTTCCTCTTCTACGTGTTCTGGGAAGTGATGCTCGTGCCGATGTACTTCCTGATCGGGGTCTGGGGCGGGCAGCGCCGGTTGTACGCGGCGATCAAGTTCTTCCTGTACACGCTGGCGGGATCGGTGCTGATGCTTCTCGGCATCATCGCCCTCTACTTCTACAACACGACCGGCTTCCTCGGTTACAAGGGGCTCGGTCACGCGCCGAGCTTCTCCATCGAGGGCCTGACGGCCGCCGCCGCGGGGATGCCGGCGGAGCTCCAGGTCTGGCTCTTCTTCGCGTTCTTCTTCGGCTTCGCCATCAAGGTGCCGATGTTTCCGTTCCACACGTGGCTGCCGGACGCGCACACCGAGGCCCCGACGGCCGGCTCGCTGATCCTCGCGGCGATCCTTCTGAAGATGGGAACGTACGGCTTCGTCCGGTTCTCCCTGCCCATGTTTCCGGAGGCCGTGCGCAACCCGCGCGTCGTGGGAATCATGGTGACCCTGGCGATCATCGGGATCGTCTACGGCGCCATGGTCACGCTGGTCCAGAAGGACATGAAGAAACTGATCGCGTACTCGTCGGTCTCGCACCTCGGTTTCGTCATGCTCGGCATCTTCGCGCTCAACATGGCCGGCGTGCAGGGCGGCGTGCTCCAGATGGTCAACCATGGCATCTCGACCGGCGGCCTGTTCCTGCTCGTCGGCGTCGTCTACGAGCGCCGCCACACCCGAATGATCGCGGAGTACGGCGGTCTCGCGAAGCAGATGCCCCTGTACGCGACGTACTTTCTCATTCTGGCGCTCTCCTCGATGGGTCTGCCGCTCCTGAACGGCTTCATCGGCGAGTTCACGATCCTGCAGGGCGCCTTCGCGAAGAACTTCTGGTGGGCCTTCTTCGCGGCCACGGGCATCGTGCTCGGCGCGGCCTACCTCCTGTGGCTCTACCAGCGGATCTTCTTCGGCGAGCTCAGCAACCCCGCCAACGCCAAACTTCCGGACCTGACGCGGCGCGAGCAGTTGACGCTGGCGCCCCTGGTCATTCTCGCGCTCTGGATCGGTCTTTATCCGAAGCCGATCTTCGACGTCATCCGCCGGCCGTCGGAGAAGATCGTGCAGGCCGTCGGGGGTCCCGTGCTCGAGGCGCCCGCGCTGGCGCTTCGGACCGCGCCTCCGGCCTCGGGCTCCGCCGAACCGGTGGCCGCGCGGCCATGAGCTTCGCCTTCCACCCGCGGGACTGGCTCCTTCTCTCGCCGGAGCTGTTTCTCACGGCCTCGGGACTCCTGATGCTCGGCCTCGCGGCGGCGTTCGGCAAGAAGAAGGAGGAGTTCCTGGCGTTTCTCGCGATGCTGTCGATCGGCGTCACGGGCGCGCTCCTCGTCTTCGTTTCGACGCAGCCCGGCCGCACGACGTCGATTCTGGCGGGCACGTTCGTCGTCGACAACTTCGCGCTGTTCTTCAAGGGTCTCGTCCTGCTCTCGATCGCGTTGACGGTGCTCGCCTCGGTGCGCTACGTCGGCGCCGCGCCCTATCCCGGCGGGGAGTACTACTCGCTGCTTCTCTTCTCGGGCGTCGGGATGTTCTTCATGGCCTCGGGCAACAACCTGATCGCGATCTACGTCGCGCTCGAGCTGATGGCGCTGTCGTCCTACGTCCTCGCGGGCTACTTCAAGGCCGAGCCGAAATCGACGGAGGCTGCGCTCAAGTACTTCATCCTCGGCGCGTTCTCCTCGGGGGTCCTGCTCTACGGCCTGTCGCTCGTCTACGGCGTGTCCGGAATCATGGGCCTGCCGGAGCTCGCAAAGATGCTGGCCGGGACCGAGCGCTCGGACCTCCTCATGCTCGGGATACTCCTGATCCTGGCGGGCCTGCTCTTCAAGATCGCCGCCGTGCCGTTTCACGTCTGGACCCCGGACGTCTACGAGGGGTCGCCGACGCCGGTGACCGCGTTCTTCTCGGTCGGGCCGAAGGTCGCCGCGTATGCGATCCTGGCTCGGATCTTCTACGTGGCCTTCCCCAAGTTCCACGCGGACTGGGGATTCGTCGTCGCCCTCGTGTCGGCGGCGACGATGATCCTCGGCAACGTGGCGGCCCTGCTTCAGTCGAACGTCAAGCGGATGTTCGCGTACTCGTCGATCGCCAACGCCGGATATGCCCTGCTCGGCGTGCTCGGGTTCCAGACGGAGTGGGGGCTCTGGGGCATCCTCGTGTACCTGCTCGCCTACACGTTCATGAACTTCGGCGCCTTCACGCTCGTCATCCTGCTCGAGAGCAAGGGCTACGCGGGAGAATCGGTCTCCGACTTCAACGGCCTCGCCCGGCGCAACATGCCGGCGGCCGTCGTCATGCTCCTCTTTCTGCTGTCGCTGGCCGGGATCCCGCCGACCGCGGGATTCATCGGAAAGTACTATCTCTTCACGGCGGCGATGAAGGCCGGATACGCGTGGCTCGCGGTTCTCGCGGTTGTCATGTCGGCGGTCTCGCTCTTCTACTACTTCCGGATCGCGGCCGCGATGTTCTTCACCGAGGGCACGCCATCGAAGCTGCAGAGCAGTTACGCCCTGACCGCCGTCATCGCGATCTGCGCGACGGGCACGCTCGTCATCGGCGTCGCGCCGCAGCCGTTCCTGTCGGTTCTCAAGGCCTGCGTCCTCGGGCCGTAGACCCGCGTCGCCCGGATAGACTCCGCGCCATGAGCCGCCTCGGGGGCTGGGCCGAAGCCGTGTCGCTCGGCGTGACGTTCCCGGCCCTGGTGGCGGCCGGTTACCTGCTCGGCAAGTGGGTCGGGCCGGCGCTCGGACTCGGCGAGGGAGCCGCGATCGGCGGGGCGGTCCTCGGAGCCGCCGGGGCCTTCGTCCAGCTCTTCCGATGGGCGGTCCGCAAGGATCCGCCTTGACGCCCGAGGAGATCGCGCTTCGGCGAATCGAGCGGCGCGCGGTCGTCTTCACAACTCTTTGCGCCGCAATCGCTTGCCTGTTCGACTGGCGAGCGGCCGTGTCCTTGACAATGGCCGCGGCCGTGGTAATTTTCAGCCTCCTGGTTCTCGAGAAGCTAACCGAGCGTCTCGTTCCCCCGCAGGCAAAACACGGGATCCGCACGCTGGTTCCCTTCCTGCTGGTGACCGGCGCGAGTGTGCTGCTGCTCGGGGCGGCGGCTTTTCGGTGGCGGGGTTTCAGCGTGGCCGGAGGAGCCGTGGGGGTCACGGCCGCGGTGGCGGCCGTGTTGACGGAAGGGTTCGTGAAGGTGAAGGGGGAGTAGGGCGGGCCGATGGAAC
Source organism: uncultured Acidobacteriota bacterium (assembly GCA_963736455.1). Taxonomy (GTDB): domain Bacteria; phylum Acidobacteriota; class Thermoanaerobaculia; order UBA5066; family Gp7-AA6; genus DAHUXD01. Next base: position 1,051,586 of record CAVTON010000001.1, on the reverse strand, counting down.
ATCACTCGGTTTTCTACGGGCCGGTCAATCGCCTGCTCATCGCCCTCCTCGGCCCTCCGCCGGTCGAAAAGATCGCGACGCCGTGGGTCCGGGAGTTCCTTTTTCCCGACGGGGCGAAGGCGTGGCTTCCCGACACGGCGATCATGGCGCTCCTCCTGACCGTCCTGATCGCGATTCTCTTTCCGCTCGTCGCGCGGCGTTTCGACCGGGAACGGCCCGGCGCGGTGCAGAACTTTCTCGAGATGGTCGTTTCGGGAATTCGAAGCCTTCTCGAGGATGTCATCGGGCATGGAGCAGGGACGAAGTACCTTCCGATCATCGGGACGTTCGCCCTCTTCATCTTTCTCGGAAATCTGTTCGGGCTGTTCTTTCCCCTTCAGCCGCCGACCGGGTCGCTCTCCACGACCGTGGCCCTGGCGGTCCTCGCGTTTCTCTACTTCAACTGGCAGGGGATCAAGGAACACGGCCTCGGAAAATACCTGTGGCAGTTGACGGGTCCTTCCGTATTGCCGAGCAAGCCGACCTGGCTCGAGCGGATTCTCTGGTTTCCGCTGGTCGCTCTCTTATTCCTGATCTTTGTTACGGTCGAGTCCGTCAGCAACGTGGCCCGCGTCCTCTCGCTCTCCGTGCGTCTCTTCATGAACATCTCCGGAGAGCACACGGTCACGGGCTTTTTCGCGAGCCTGCTGCCGATCTTCGCGCCCTGGCCGCTGATGGCCCTGGGCCTCTTCACGGCCCTGCTCCAGGCGTTCATTTTCGTCACGCTCACAGCGGTGTACATCAACCTGTCCACGGCCCACGAAGAACACTGAAATCGTTCGAGAGGAAGAAGGAGATTTGCGGATGCTCAAGAAAGCGTTTTTGATCGGAATCGTGGCGGTGGCCTGCGTGGCGCTCCCGGCGCTGGCTCAGGAGCCCACCACGACCGCTGGAGTGGCGAGCGGCGTGCGGTGGGGCGCGCTTTCGGCGGCGTTCCTGCTCGGGATCGCGGCCGCGGCAGGCGCGATGGCGCAGGGCAGGGCCACGTCGTCGGCGGCCGAGGCCATGTCGCGCAATCCCGGGGCGGCCGGCCCGATCCGCCTCATGACGATCATCGGACTGGCCCTGATCGAGTCACTCGTCCTGTACGCGCTGCTCGTCGCGTTCCAGATCAGCAAGCTCTAGCAGGGGTCTGTCAGGCCTCGAAGGGCCCTCCGGGGATGCCGGAGGGCCCTTTTGTCCACTCCGGGCGACAATCTGGCCACCGCCGGGGAAACTTCGGACGTCCGGCGGACGTATTTCAGATGGAATGGCGCTAACGGCCCGGGCATCTACTCCGTAGAAAAGGCGGAGGTTAGCCCGGTCCGGCTTGCGGCGAAAGCCGCGTGCGCCGGTCGGGCAAGGTTCTTGCGAAAAGACATGGGTATGGAAAGGGCAAGCGTGCAGCAGCAACTTCCAGAGGCAGGCGTTCAGGCTCCGTCGATCACGGCATGGGATTTCAACTCCCAGGCGATGCCGTTCGTGGACTCGCTCTACAACACGGCCTACCGGATGACCCGGAGCGCCGAGGATGCCGAGGATCTCGTCCAGGAAACCTTCTTCAAGGCCTACAAGTATTACGACAAGTTCGAAGAGGGCACGAATCTCAAGGCGTGGCTCTTCAAGATCCTCAAGAACACGTTCATCAACAACTATCGCAAGAAGAAGCTCGAGCCGCGCAGCGTGGACTTCGCCGAGATCGAGGATTCCTTCGAACGGATCGTTCGCCGAGACAGCGCGGAGCCCGCGGGGGATCCCGAGACCGAGTTCTTCAACGGCGTCCTCGACGACGACGTCCGCAAGGCGCTCGAGTCGCTCCCCTACGACTACCGCATGGTCGTGATCCTGGCGGACCTCGAGGACTTCTCCTACAAGGAGATCGCCGAGATCCTGGACTGTCCCGTGGGGACCGTCATGTCCCGCCTGTATCGCGGCCGCAAGCTCCTCGAGAAGGCGCTATTGAAGTACGCCCGCAAGCACGGCTACATCCGGGGAGCCGAGCCCACCAAGATGCGGACCCGCCCGCGCCCGCAGTCGGCCTGACGCCGGCCGTCCGATCCGGCGACCCCCCGGGGCGGGCCTGATCGAGGCGGAATAAACAGGGTCCAACGGGCCGTTTTCCTCTCCGGCCCGATGAACTGCACCAGAGCCCGCTTCATCCTTTACACCTGCCTGGACAAGGACCTGCCCGGCCCCGATGGGCAGGCTCTCGAGCGCCACATCGCCTTCTGCGGCCCCTGCGCGGCCCGGGCCCGATCGGCCCGCTCCCTGGCAAATCTCCTGCGCTCCCGGCTCCGCTACGACCGGGCGCCGCTCCGCCTGCTCGACCGGCTGTCCGACGGCCGTTACGAGCCCCGGCTGAGGCCCCGGTATCTGCCGCTCGGGCTCGCGGCGTCCATCCTGCTCCTGATCCTTCCCCTGGTCACCGACCAGGCGGTCCCGAAGGGCGCGATCCTCTCCATGGGCGCTCCCGTCGCGGTCGCCGCCGCGGGCGGCGTCGCTCCGGTCAAGCGGCGGATGACCGGGACGTTCGTGTGCCTGCGCGGCGAAGGAACCCGCGATCCCGATACCTGCGCGGCCGGCGAGACCGTCGTCCACGAGCTCGGGTTCTGCGCCGACGACGGCGAGACGTTCCGCGTCATGACCTCCGACCCGAGCTTCGCGAGCGCGTCGGTCGGACAGGCGGTCACGGTCGAGGGGGTCGCCTTCCCCGAGTCGGGTTTCCTTCGCGCGTCGCGAATCGGGTACTAGGGCCGTCGCCTCCGCTGCGTTCGGGGTCTGCGCGCCCTATTGGGCGCGCACCGGCGTCCGGCTCGCCCGGATGCGGGCTCGACCGGACGCCTGACCCCTCGCTGCGCTCCGGCTCCCGCGGCGTGAGCCTCCACCTTCGCTTCGCTCAGGTGACTTCTCACGCCGCGAGCTTCAGTCGGACTTGGCGCTCGACGAGCCGCGAGGCAAACCCCCTCGCCCCCGAAAGGGGAGAGGGTCGGGGTGAGGGGAGAGTTGCTCCGACGGGCCGTCGCCTCCGCTGCGTTCGGGGTCTGCGCGCCCTATTGGGCGCGCACCGGCGTCCGGCTCGCCCGGATGCGGGCTCGACCGGACGCCTGACCCCTCGCTGCGCTCCGGCTCCCGCGGCGTGAGCCTCCACCTTCGCTTCGCTCAGGTGACTTCTCACGCCGCGAGCTTCAGTCGGACTTGGCGCTCGACGAGCCGCGAGGCAAACCCCCTCGCCCCCGAAAGGGGAGAGGGTCGGGGTGAGGGGAGAGTTGCTCCGACGGGCCGTCGCCTCCGCTGCGTTCGGGGTCTGCGCGCCCTATTGGGCGCGCACCGGCGTCCGGCTCGCCCGGATGCGGGCTCGACCGGACGCCTGACCCCTCGCTGCGCTCCGGCTCCCGCGGCGTGAGCCTCCACCTTCGCTTCGCTCAGGTGACTACTCACGCCGCGAGCGTTTGGAAAATGCGTCCTATCGAGCCTCTTACCCCCCTCTCCCGGCCGGAGAGGGCTGGGGTGAGGGGCCCCTCTCGAATGCGCGCGGTTGACTCGTTCTGATCGTTCCTTTGCTCGCTCGGGGTCTGCGCGCCGCTCCCCAAGGGAGCGGGGGTGTGCGAGCTCGCGTGCCAGGGCCAAACCGTCGCGACGATAAGATCACCGCCGATGTCCGAGTGGTTCGAGGCTTCCGCCCCCGCGCGCGTCGATCTCGCGGGGGGCACCCTCGATCTTTGGCCGCTCCATGTCCTCCATCCCGGTTCGGTCACGGTCAACGTGGCGATCGACCTGCGGGCGCGGTGTCGGGTGCGCCGCCGCGACGGCACCTTCCGGGTCTCGGTCCCGGATCTTGGTTACGAGCGCACGGCGTCACGGCCGGCCGACCTCCTCGCGGATCCGCGCGGCGCGCTCGCGGGGGCGGTGCTGGAAGGCCTGGAGATCGCCGAGCCGCGCGACATCGAGCTGTTTTCGGACGTGCCCTACGGCTCGGGTTTGGGAGGCTCATCGGCGCTGACGGTGGCCATGGCGGCGGCCCTCGCGGCGAGCTCGGGCCGCGAATTCGGGGGACCCGATTCCGTCCCGTTCGTTCGCGACGTCGAGACGCGCGTCCTCGGAAAACCCGCCGGGGTTCAGGACTACTACCCGCCGCTCTCGGGCGGCCTTCACGTCATCCGCTTCGAGCCCGGCCGAACCGAGTCGGACCGTCGGCCGGCGGACCCGGCGGCATGGCTGCGCCACCTCACGCTCTTCGACACCGGCGCCGCGCATTCGTCGGGCATGAACAACTGGGAGATCTTTCGCGCGCGCCTCGAGGGAGACCGCGAGGTGGTCCGCCACCTCGACGAGATCGCCGGGGCGGCGCGCGAGATGGCCGAGGCGGCCGATGCGCGTGATTTTCGCGGGATGGGAACGGCCCTTCGCCGGGAGTGGGAGGCGCGCCGCAGGCTCGCGCCCGTCGTGTCCTCGCCGGCCATCGAAGCCGTGATCGACGCGGCCCTCGGAGCGGGCGCCTGGGGCGGCAAGGCCTGCGGCGCGGGAGGGGGAGGATGCGTCGTCATCCTGGCCTCGCCCGAGTGCACGCCGCGGGTGCGGGAAGCCCTCGCCCGATTGCCGAGCGGGCGGCTCTTGCTCGTCGCCGTCGAGAACGGCGGCCTCTCGGTCGCGGGCTAGGTTCTGCGCCGCATCGCGGCCAGGCAGCGCTCGACTTCCCGGCGCATCGCGTCGGCCGAAACGGCCTGGTGCCAGCCGCCGTGGCCCGGAAGGACCCACTCGAAGCGGTAACCGAGCAGGAGTTCCATGGAGCGGATCTGCTCGTCCCAGGAATACCAGCACGCGTCGCGGAAGGCGACCAGCCGCTGGCGGCTCCGCGACCAGGCGAGGTGGTCGCCCGTGAAGAGGAACTTCTCGCGGTAGAGCAGCACGGAATGGCCGCGCGTGTGTCCCGGCGTCGGAATGACGAGCAGATCGTCCGCGAGCCTGACCGCCTCGCGGCCGGCGATCCGGCGCTCGATGTCGCGTGTTCCCGCCGTGACGTCGTTCGCATGAATCACGCGCTCGCATCCGAATCGCCCGCGGAGGGCCTCGTGGTCGGCGACGTCGTCGCGATGCGTGAGAAAGAGCGTCGCGACGCCGCCTCGCGCCTGGAGAGCGGAGAGGAGCGGCCCGGCCGCCCGCGGCGAGTCGATCAGGATGTTTCCCTCGGGCCGCTCGATGAAATAGCTCCAGGCTCCGAACGAGCTCTCCGCGGTGAAGCCGCAGAAGGAGACGTTCTCGGCCACGGGCTCGGGAAATGCGGCCGCGGCCGCACGCGCGTCGGCGCGCCCGGCCGTGCCGATCGATCCCGTCGGGCATGCCACGAGGGCCATCAGCGCCCGGCGGCGCTCGGCGGGCGTTTGGGGCTAGGATCCGACGAACGCGTGCCCTTCGCCCTCTTCGAAGACCGCCGGAGCGATCCGGCGGCAGGTGTCGCAGTCGATGCAGCTCCGGTCGACGTAGAACTCGCCGGGGACATTTTCGGGCAACCGGGCCGCGACCGTGGCCATCCCGTCAGATCCAGTCGAGCTCGGCGACCGTCCGCTCGCTCTCGACGTCGCCCGTGTTGAGCGTCGTGTTCGGCTCGAGGAGAACGACCCAGCATTCCTCGTCGGCCGAGGGCCTGTGCTCGATTCCCTTTGGCACGATGAAGAGCTCACCCTCCGAGAGCGCGACGTCGCCCGTGCGAAGCCCCATGCGCATCCGGCCCTTGACGACGAGAAAGAGCTCGTCCTCGTGCTCGTGCCTGTGCCAGACGAAGTCGCCGCGGAACTTGACGACCTTGACGAGGTGGTCATTCAGGTCGCCCACGATCCTGGGCTTCCAGTGATCCTGGAAGAGGGAGAACTTCTGGAGGAGGTTGACCTTGTGCATTGGAGACCTCTGTTCTTGTTTCGGCGGCCGGCTTTCTTTTCGTCAGCCGGCCCTCGGTTCCCTCGGCCCGGAAGCCGACGCGGCGTTCTCCCGCCGCGGGGGAGCTCCTTTTTCGGCCTCCGGCCCTCGCTTCGCTCGGCCCTGAAGCCGACGCGGCGTTCTCCCGCCGCGTTACCCCTCGTTGTCATCCCGAGCGGAGCGAGGGATCCCTTTCCCGTCGTACTGCGGCTCAGAAAGGGATCCCTCGGCGCTCTCGCGCCTCGGGATGACCCGCGGTCGCGTTCGCTCCCGCGGGTCACATCCTTCCCGGCTCCGGGATCCCCAGCAGGTCGAGCAGCCCCGCCATCTCCCTTCGAAAAATACGCGCGATGGCGATCCGGCGATTCCGGATCGCTGCGTCCGATTCCTGGAGGATCGGCTGGCGGTGGTAGAAATGGTTGAAGGCCTGCGCGAGGCCGAACGCGTGGCGCGCCAGGGCCGCGAGCTCCAGCGTTTCGACGGCCCGTCCGGCGACGTCGGGCGTGGACGCCGCCTCGAGAGCGATCGCCCAGAGGTCGTCGTCGATCGCCCCGTGCGTCAGGCCTTCCGGCCCCGGTTCGCTCGAGATGCCCTTGTCGTCGAGCTTTCGAAAGATGTTGTCCGCTCGGACCAGGGAGTACAGCAGATACGGGCCCGTGTCTCCCTCGAAATTCAGAGCCTCGTCGAAGTCGAACGCGATCACCTTCGTGCGCCCGACCTTGAGAAGGAAATACCGCAGGGCCCCGATCGCGATGGCGCGGGCGTCTCGCTCGGCGGCGCTCGGGCCGCCTCCCTCTTGCTCGCCGCGACGCTTCGCGACTTCGGCCCGGGACCGGTCGATCAGGACCTCGAAGAGGTCGTCGGCCTTGACGCCGAGGCCCTTGCGCCCGGACATCTCGACGTACGCCTTCTTTTCGTCCTCCGGCGACATCCGGTATTCCTCGCCGAAGCGCTCCGCGAGCTCGCGGGCGGCCCTGGGGGACAGGGCGACGATCTCGTAGGCGAAGTGGATCGAGCGGTCGGCTTCGGCGGCGTGGCCGAGGGCGCGAAGGCCCTCGCGCACGACTTTCTGCGGGTAGGACTGCCGCACGTCGATGACGTTGAAGACGGTCCGGCCTCTTCCGAAGGACGGCGCCGCCGGGTCGGTCCCCGCGTGCTCCGTGCGCCAGAGGGGATGCTCCCGGACCGCGGCGGGGATCTCGTCCTCCCGAACGGCGCCCGAGCTCCAGCGGGGACGGAACGGCGAGTAGTCGAAGTCGGCGTCGAGCAATCCGAACTTCCAGAGCTGGTAGGCGATGTCCTTGCCGGTATAGACGACGGTCCCGTTCGACCGGACCAGGATCTTGTCCGGCTCCTCCATGCCCGCGAAATCGGCGGAGTCGGAGAGGCGCAGCACCCAGCAGCCGGCGTGCTTGCCCTCCGTCTCGAGGTGCACGGCGCCGGACTTCTTCAACAGCTCGAAGGCGCGCGACCAGAAGTGCTTGTAGAGAATGTCGCTTTCCCGGGGAAGCAGGTCGTACGCGATTCCGAGTCGTCCCATCGTGGACAGGTGCGCCGAGGACACGGCTTCGACGACGGCCGCGGCGATGCGAGCGGTCTCGTTGTCTCCCGCCTCGATCGCGTGAAGGACCTCGTCGCGCCAGGCGCGGGTCTCCGGGCGCTCGACATACGTGCGTCCGACCTCGGCATAGAGATCCCAGCAGATGTAGGCGAACCCCTTGGGATGAACCGCACCGCCCGGAAGCCGGCTCTCCCGGATCGCCTCCCGCGCCGCCTCGGCCGTGCGGACGTTCTCGAGGTGGATGAGCCCGGCCACGACGTCCGCGACCTGGACTCCCGTGTCGTCGAGATAGTTCTGGACTTCCACGGCGTAGCCGAGGTGCCGGAGCGTCCGAACGAGGACGTCGCCGAGGACGGCGTTGCGCAGGTGGCCGATGTGCGCCGCCTTGTTGGGATTGATGTTCGTGTGCTCGACGATCACCTTGTCCGGCCGCGCGAGCGCGGGAGTTCTGCCGGCGAGCAGGGCGGAAACGAGCGAGCCGCGCTCGAGGAAAAAGTTGAGGTAACCGGCGCCCTCGACGCGGACCTCGCGGACGCCTGCGGGAAGCCGCAGCGCGCCGGAGAGCTCCCCGGCAATCGCGCGCGGCGCTTTCTTCAGCGTCTTCGCCAGGTCGAACGCGACCGGGCACGCGAAATCTCCGAGGGAGAGCTTCGGAGGCCGCTCGAGCACGATCTTGTCGATCTCGGCGCCGAGCTTCTCCTTCGCCGCGGCGCGCAGAGCGCCGGACAGCGCCGCGCGGATGTCCTCGAGCATGGGCGGCGAGTATATTTCGGCCGCCGCCGCGGGGATTAGAATGGTCCGGTGAGCACTCCGGTCGTCCGCTCGGTGGCCATCGGAGCGTCGGCCGCGGACGCGTTCGACGCCTTCACGCGGGTCTCGGAGCTGCTCTCGTGGCTCTGCGAGGGCGCGCTCGTGGGCCTGCGTCCGGGCGGCAACTGGGCCGTGGGGTTCACGAACCAGCGCGGCATGACCGAGGCCACCGTTCTCGGCAAGATCGTCGACTTCGAGCGAGGACGCCGCCTGATCGTCGACGACATCTCGTACGAGCCGAGCGGGGGCGAGGCCCTGTCGGGGATCCGTCTCGAGCTGACCTTCCGCGAGGAGGGCGAGAAACGCTGCGTCGTCACGGTGTCGCAGGACGTCCCCGATGCCGGCCCCGCCTACGAGCGGTACACCGGCGAGGCCGGAGCCGGATGGGAGACGAGCCTCGCGGACCTGAAGACGTACCTCGAGGGGCCTCGACGCCGCCGGATCCTGATCGAGGCCGGGCTGCCGGAGAACTGAACATGGACCTCGGCAGCCTCACGACGTCGGGAACGTGCGCGCTCTGCGGCGGCCTCGGCTGGGTTCTCGACTCCTCGGACGGGCGCAAGCAGGCGCATCCGTGCGTCTGCCGGGGCGCCGGGATCGCTCGCGCCCGCCTCGACTCCGCCGGCATCCCGCAGCGTTACCGCGACTGCACGCTCGAGAACTTCTCGGACAACAACGTCAGCCTGGCCAGGGCGAAGACGGCGGCGCGCGAGTTCGTGGATGCGTATCCCGCGGTCGAGGCGGGGCTGCTGCTGGTCGGGCCCGCGGGCCGGGGAAAGACGCACCTGGCCTGCGCGATCCTGTCGGAGCTCGTCGCGACCAAGGGCGTCACGGGCCTCTACGTGGACTTTTCGGATCTCCTGATGAAGATCACGACGTCGTTCCGCCCCGATGCCGACCTCTCGAAGGAATCGGTCCTGACGCCGTATGCCGAGGCGGAATTCCTGGTCGTGGACGAGCTCGGCGCATCCAAGCCGCATGCCTGGGTCCTGGACGTCCTCTACAGCCTGCTCAACACGCGCTACAACCGGAAGCGGATCACCGTCGCCACCTCCAACTTCGAGGACGAGATCGAGTCGGGCTCGGGCGAGCGCGAGCGGCTCGAGGACCGGATCGGCTACCGTCTCCGGAGCCGCCTCTACGAGATGTGCCTCCTCGTACCGCTGCGCGGCACCGATTTCCGCAAGGACGTCCTCGGCACGCGGATCCGGTCCCGGTTTTGAGGGAACGTCTCCGACGCGCTCTCCGGCGCTCCTGCCTCGCCGCCGCGGTGGTGATCGTCGCGTGCGCTGCCCCGGCGCCGAAAGCCCCGCCTTCGCTGCCCACGACTCCGGAGACTCCGCTGCCGATCCCGACCGTGAGCGTCGCGCCGCCCCAGCCGGCGGCGCCCTCGGGAGTCCTGTATCGCGTGGGGTTGAAGAGCGATCTGACCGAGTTCGTCGCCGGAACGGCCGGAACCGTCTGGGTCGTCGTCTCGGGGCAGCGCGCGGAGCTCGTCCAGGGTCCGCTGACGCTGCGGCCGGGCGCCGCTCCCGCGGCCGCGGCGGGAGGGGGAGCAAGGACGACCGCGCCGGCGCCCGCGCCCGAGCCGTCCTTCCAGATCCAGGCCGGCGCCTTCTCCCAGGAGGAGCCGGCCAGGAAGCTCGGCGACCGACTCGCCGCGCAATACGGCACCTCGGCCTCCGTCGCTTTCTCGGCGGACCGGGGCCTGTACCGCACGCTGATCGGCGCCTTCGCGACGCGGGCCGAAGCGGACGCGTTCCTCGCGACGCTGAAGACGGGAGGACAGGACGGCTTCGTCGTTCCGGGCGCTCCGCAGCCCGCGGCGGCGGCGGCCGCTCCTGCCTCGATCACGGTGTCCGGGGGCGCGACCGGACCCCTCGAGCTGCCGTCGCCCGTCGACCTGTTCGCGCCCGCGCCCGACGTGCGCGTCGCCGTCGACGGCGTGCCCTACCGAGGAAGCCTCCGCATCGCCGTCAACCCGCGAGGGCTCCTGAACGTCGTGAATCGCGTCGACCTCGAGGAGTATCTGTACGGCGTGGTGCCCTCCGAGATGGGGCCGAAGCGCTTCGACGCGATCGAGGGACTCAAGGCGCAGGCGGTCGCGGCCCGGACCTACGCGATGGCGCATCGCGGACAGTTCGACGCCGAGGGTTATGACATCTGTCCGGGGCCGAAGTGCCAGGCGTACGGCGGGGCCGCCGCCGAGGATCCGCTCACGAACGCCGCCGTCGACGGCACGCGCGGGCTCGTGCTCGCCTACCAGGGTCAGTTCGCCGACGCCCTCTTCGTTTCCACGTGCGGCGGTGTGACGGAGAACGTCGAGAACGTCTTCTCCGGCGGCCCGGTTCCGTACCTCGTCTCGGTTCCATGCGGCGAGCTGCCGTCGGTCGAGGTCGCGGGCGCGCGCGTCCCGCGCGACGGCGGAGCGGAGCCGCGGGGAGGGCTCGCATGGAGAGGCTATGCGCTTCGGCTCTATGCGCCGTCCCGATCCTCGCCTCGCGCGTCGAGCCTCGAGGCCGCCCAGCGCCTGGCCGGCGTCGCCGTGCGGGGCGCGCCCCCGGCGAAGCTCTCGCCCTCGGCCGTATATCCGGCGCTCATCAGGGAGTTCGGCCTGAGCGAGGCGAAGGCGGTGCACCTGACCCCGCTCGACGAGGCCTACTACGCCGAGCGCCCGTCGGCCGTCGCCGGCCTGACCGGCGAGGCCCGGGACGCCTACGCGTTCCTGCTTCGCTTTCGCTTCGCGGGCGACCTGATTCCGCCGGCGGGACGCGATTTGACCGAGGAGGAATACGCCGGGCTTCTTCTCTCCGTAGCGCTTCGCCTGGAGGGAGTCACCGAAGGCAACGGACGATTCCTGTCGCGCGAGGGCTCCAACCTCTGGATCAAGACGACCGAGGGCCGCCAGGGACTGCCGGTCGATCCCGAGATCCCGCTTGCTCGGCGCGCGGGCTCGGTCTACTACGCGACGAGCGGGGTCACCCTCCGGCCCGGCGATCACCTCCGGTGGCTGCGCGCGGGCTCCCGCGTGCTGGCGCTCTGGGTCGAGCTCGAGGCCGACGGCCCGGAATACGAGCGCGACTCCGCCTGGACCGAATGGGTCCGGCGCGTTCCCGCCCGCGAGCTCGCGCGGCGCATGGCCGGGCGCATCGCCGGCACCGAGGTGAAGGAAATCGCCGTCCTCAAGCGGAGTCCGTCCGGCCGCGTCATCGAGATGCGGGTCCGGACCGACGTCGCGGAGGCCGTGTTCAAGCGCTTCGACCTGCGCCAGGCCGTCGAGATGCCGGAGATGCTCTTCACCGTCTCGCGCGTCGAAGACCCCGACGGCCAGGTCGAGTTCGTGTTCTTCGGGCGGGGCTGGGGCCACGGAGTCGGCCTGTGCCAGAACGGCGCCTTCGGCATGGCGCTCTCCGGACAGACGTACGACCAGATCCTGCGGCACTACTACACCGGCATCGACATCGTGCCGGCATCGACGGTCGCGGCGCCGGCCGCTCCCTCGACGCGATGAGACTCTCGCGGAGAGGGTCGGGACGAGCGGGCCCTCCCGGGCTATAGAATTCCCTCCATGAGCACCGCCCTCTCCGCCGAGCGCCAGGCCATCCTGCGAACCCTCACCGAATTCTGCGAGGCCGAGATCCGCCCCAACGTTTTGGCGTGGGACGAAGCCCAGGAGTTCCCGCGCGAGGTGTTCCGCAAGCTCGGCGAGCTCGGCTTCCTCGGGGTGCTCGTTCCGGAGGCCTACGGCGGCGCCGGGCTGTCCTACATGGACTACCAGGCGATCGTCGAGGAGATCGCCGCCTTCGACCCGTCCGTCGCGCTCTCTCTCGCGGCGCACAACAGCCTCGGCACGAACCACATCTACCAGTTCGGGACCGACGCGCAGAGGCAGAAATACGTTCCCCGCCTGGCCAGCGGCGAGTGGCTCGCGGCCTGGGGCCTGACGGAGGCGGAGGCCGGATCCGACTCGAGCGGCACGAAGACGACCGCCGTGCGCGACGGGGATTCCTGGGTCCTGAACGGCTCGAAGAACTTCATCACGAACGCCTCGGTCGGGTCGGTGGCCGTCCTGATGGCGGTGACGGACCGGTCGCGCGGCAACAAGGGCATCTCCGCGTTCATCGTGGAGCTCGACCATCCGGGCATCCGCGTCGGGAAGAAGGAAAACAAGCTCGGAATGCGAGCCTCCGACACGTGCACGCTCGTGATGGAAGACTGCCGCGTGCCGGCGGGCAGCCTCCTCGGCGAGCCGGGATCGGGCTGGGTGGACTCCATGAAGGTTCTCGACGGCGGCCGCATCTCGATCGCCGCCCTGTCGGTCGGCCTCGCCCGCGGCGCCTACGAGGCGTCGCTCGCCTACTCTCGGGAGCGCCGGCAGTTCGGCAAGCCGATCTGCGAGTTCGAGGCGATCCAGTTCTACCTGGCCGAGATGGCGACGGACATCGACGCGGCGCGCCTGCTGACCGAGCGCGCCGCCGCGGCCAAGGACGCCGGCGCGACCGTGACCCGGCTCTCGGCGCAGGCCAAGCTGTTCGCGTCCGAGATCGCCGTGCGCGCGACCGACCGGGCGATCCAGATCCACGGCGGTTACGGCTTCACCAAGGATTTCCCGGTCGAGAAGTTCTATCGCGACGTGAAGCTCTGCACGATCGGCGAAGGCACGAGCGAAATCCAGAAGCTCGTCATCGCGCGGCAGCTCATCGGCCGCCCATGACCGGCTCGGGCACGGGCCCGGAGGACCTCGTCCTCGGCGTCCTCGAGGGCCGCGCGCGCGCGATCGGGCGGGCGATCTCCGAGGTCGAGCGGGATTCGGGCGCCGTGCCCGGCATCCTGCACCGCCTCTTCTCCCGGACGGGCCGCGCCCGCATCCTCGGCATCACCGGGCCGCCCGGCGCCGGCAAGTCCACGCTCGTGCAGCGGCTGGCTCAGGCCTATCGGAAGGCCGGCCACCGCGTCGGGATCGTCGCCGTGGACCCGTCTTCGCCGTTTACCGGCGGCGCGATTCTCGGCGACCGCATCCGCATGTCCGAGATCTACACGGATCCGGGCGTATTCATCCGCTCCATGGCCACGCGCGGCGCTCTCGGAGGCCTCGCGCGCTCGACGAGCGACGCCGTGGACGTCCTCGACGCGGCCGGCTTCGACATGATCCTGATCGAGACGGTCGGCGTGGGACAGGACGAGGTGGACGTCGTGCGCGCCGCGGACACGACGGCGGTCGTCCTCGTGCCCGGCCTCGGCGACGACATCCAGGCGATCAAGGCCGGGATCCTGGAGATCGCCGACGTCTTCATCGTCAACAAGGCCGACCGCGACGGCGCGGACCGGGCCGTCTCCGAGCTCTCGATGATGCTCGACTTCGCCGGCCACCCCGACTGGCGCCCGCCGATCGTGAAGACGTCGGCCCCCTCCGGAGCGGGCGTGACGGAGGCGGTGGCGGCCCTCGAGGCGCATGGCGATTACCTGGCGCGATCGGGGGAGGGCGCCCGGCGGCGGTCGCTCCGGGCGCGCTCGCGCCTGCTCGCCCTGCTCGAGGAGCGCTTCCGCCTCGCCGTCGAGGCGAGGGCGCCCGAGCCGGACGGTCTCGAAGAAGCGGTGCGCAGCGTCGCCGAACGCCGGGAGGATCCGTACTCGGCCGCCGGGCGCCTGTTCGAGGGGCTCGTTCGCGATCCGCGCGAGACGGCCGCGCGGGGGCCGCGGTGAGCGCGTACCGGATCGACCATCTGGGGATCGCGGTCGCTTCGATCGACGAGGCCCTCGGCGTGTATCGCGCCCTCGGTCTCGACGAGGCCGGACGCGAGGAGGTCCCGGGCCAGAAGGTGATCGCCGCGTTCCTGCCGGTGGGGGAGGCCCGGATCGAGCTGCTCGAGCCGACCTCGGCCGAGTCGCCGATCGCGAAGTTCCTGTCGAAGCGCGGCGGCGGGATCCATCACGTCTGTTTCGCCGTGGACGATCTCGATGCGGCGCTCGGAGAGCTGGCGGCCCGCGGGTTCCGGCTGATTCATCGCGAGGGCGTTCCCGGCGCGGACGGGAAGCGCGTCGCCTTTCTGCACCCGGAGGCGGGAAACGGAGTCCTCATCGAGCTCTCCGAGTCGCCCTCGCGCTTTCCGGCGCCGGGAGAGGGGAGAGGTTCCAGGTCATGAAGATCGGAGAATTCGTCCTCGTTCACCTCGTCAGCCCGAAGGAGAAGTTCTGGGGCATCCTCCGGGACCGCGACGGCTCCGGGGTCACGGTCCGGGGCCTCTCGCTCGAGGGCTTCGAGGGCTGGCTCCACGAGATCGCGCGCCGCGAGATCGTCACCGTGCTGCCCTCGACGGTGTTCTTCCCGCTCCATCGCGTGGAGCGGATCTTCATGGACGAGACCGCGGGAGACTTCGTGTCCTTCGCCGACCGGTTCAAGCGAACCGTGGGAGAGGACGCGCGCTACCACCTCACGCCGATCCCGGACAGCCTGGAGTCGTAGGGCCGGCGGCCTCTCCGATCAGACGCGCAGGCGGTCCGCCTGCCAGTCGTGGACCCTGAGCTTGATCTCCTTGCGAGAGAGCTTCTTTTCCAGCGCCTCGCGCACGAGGGCGGTGAGCTCGCCTTCGCCCGCAAAGCGCAATCCGATCAGCTGATCCGGCGTGAGCTCGGCGATCCGGCTCCGAAGGTCGGAGGATAGCTTCTCCTCGAGACGAAGCCGCATCTCCAGCCGGATGATGCGGTCCTGAGCCGCGATGGCGAATGCGCGGGCGTAGAAGAGGATCCCGAGGTACGCGAGCGCCATGAGGACGCCGAGCGCCGTCGGCCACGAGGGCTCCTTCACGAGCCGCCAGATCGCCCAGACGAGGTTGACGAGGAGGACGGTCGAGATGACGAAGTGGTAGAGCGGGACCCAGCGGACGTGGTTCGCGTAGTTCTGGGGCGTCGGATCGGCCACGGTGCCTCCTCGCCTAGAGGGCGACGTTCTTGACGAAGTAGTCCGCCGCCGAGACCTGGCCGTTGACGAGCTGGCGCGCCTGTTCCGGGGACATCTCGATCGTGCCCGCCGACTCCCCGGAGGAGCTCGTCAGGATGATGCGGATCGTGACGTTGACCCCCCGGCTCGTGGGATCGGAAAGCGCGCGGGCCGCCGCGTTGAGGGCATTGAAGACGGCTTCTTCGGTGTTCGTCGTGACGAGGAGCCCGGTCGTGCCGCGGAAGTTCGTCAGCTTGTACTGGGAGATGCCGGCCCCATCGAACACCTTGGCGAAGGCCGCCTGGAGATTCGGGTCCACGGCCTTAAAGGACGCTCCGGTGCCATCGGGCGATGCCTGTCCGTTCTGGGGCGGCAGGCTCATGCGAGGCTTGTTCTTCCGGATGTAGTCCTCGACGCGCGCCGGCTGCGGCATGTCGGGCCGGGGCGTCGGCCTGCGGCTGTCCGGAGTGTCGATCGCGACCACGTTTCCGAAGTTCTCCTTGTTGTACTGCTCGGAGCCGTCCACGTCGATCAGGTCGAGCTTCATCGCGGTGACCGTGCCGTTCTCGAGCGTGATGATCGCGCGGTCGCCCTTCACGGTGTACTTGATCCGCGCGAAGATGAGCGAGCCGTCCTTGAGCTTGATGACGTAGGCCAGGGCCGGCGTGGCCGCGAGCAGGAGGGCGAACAGGCCCAGAAACGCGATCTTCTTCATCCTTCGCGAAGCCTCCTTCGTCCATCCGGGACGTCGTTTGACACCGTGGAGTGCCGTCAAGATGATAGCACCCGCATGCTCATCGTCATGGACGCGGCGGCGACCGCCGAGGACGTCTCCCGCGTCGTCAGCGCCATCCGCGGCCTGGGCCTGCAGGCTCATCCGATTCCGGGGGCTCAGCGCACGGCGATCGGGATCACCGGGAACCGAGGGACCGTCGATCCCGGCGCCTTCGAAAACCTGCCCGGCGTCACCGAGGTCATTCCGGTCTCCGCCCCGTACAAGCTCGTCTCGCGCGAAGCCAAGCGCGAGAACACCGTGGTCTCCATCGGCGGCGTGCCGGTCGGAGGCCAGCGCCTCGCCATCGTCGCCGGTCCATGCGCGGTCGAGTCGGAGGCCCAGGCTCTCGAGATCGGGCGGCGGGTCAAGGAGGCGGGCGCCACGCACTACCGCGGCGGCGCCTACAAGCCGCGCACGTCGCCGTACTCCTTTCAGGGGCTCGGCCTCGAGGGCCTGAAGATCCTGTCGCGCGTTCGGGCGGAGACCGGCCTGCCGATCATCACCGAGGTGCTCGACACCGAGACGATCGACGAGGTCGCCGAGCATGCCGATTGCCTTCAGGTCGGCGCGCGCAACATGCAGAACTTCTCGCTCCTGAAGCGGCTCGGGCGGCTCCGGAAGCCCGTGCTCCTGAAACGCGGCATGTCGGCGACGATCGAGGAGCTCCTTCTCTCGGCCGAGTACCTGCTCTCGGAGGGCAACTACGAGGTGATCCTCTGCGAGCGCGGCGTGCGGACGTTCGCCGACCACACCCGCAACACGCTCGACCTCTCGGTGGTGCCGTACGTTCAGCGGATCTCGCATCTGCCGATCATGGTCGATCCGTCGCATGGCACGGGAAAGCGCGCCAAGGTGCTGCCGTTGTCGCGGGCCGCGATCGCGGTCGGGGCCGACGGGCTCCTGATCGAGGTGCATCACGAGCCCGAGCACGCGCTCTCGGACGGTCCGCAGGCGATCCTTCCCGAGATGTTTCGCGAGCTCGTCGAGGAAGCCCGCCGTCTGGCGCCCGTCGTCGGGCGCACCGCGTGAAGGGACTCCTCGTCCTCGAGGACGGCACCGCGTTCCGGGCCGACGCGATCGGCCACGCCGGCACGTCCTTCGGAGAGATCGTCTTCAACACGGCGATGAGCGGCTACCAGGAGGTCCTCACGGATCCCTCCTATGCCGGCCAGATCGTCGTCATGACGGCCGCGCACGTCGGCAACTACGGCGTGCGCGCCGAGGAGGCGGAGTCGGGCCGCGTCCACGTCGCCGGTTTCGTCGCCCGCGATTTCCCGGCGCGCTGGTCAGGCACCGGAGGGGAACAGAGCCTCGCCGACTACCTCTCGGCCAACGGCGTCACGGGGCTTCACGGCCTCGACACGCGCGCGCTCGTGCGCCGCATCCGGAGCGAGGGCGCCATGCGGGCGGGCGTCTCGACCGAGATCGAGGATCCGGCCGAGCTGCACCGGCGGGTCCTCGATTCGCCGCCCATGATCGGCAACGACATCGCCCTCGCCGTGTCGCCGAAGCGCAGGAGTCTGGCCCCCGGGGGGCGGGGGCGCCGGAAGTTCCGGGTCGCCGCGGTGGACTACGGGATGAAGCGCAATATCGTGCGGCTCCTGCAGGCGGGATCGTGCCGCGTCGAGATCTTCCCGGCGACGGCGAGCGACGCCGAGATCCTCGAGAGCCGGCCGGACGGAGTCTTCCTCTCGAACGGTCCCGGTGATCCGGCCGCCCTCGAGGGACCGATCCGCACGCTCGAGAAGCTCATTCCGGCCGGCAAGCCGATCTTCGGCATCTGCCTGGGGCATCAGCTTCTCGGCCTCGCGCTCGGAGCGAAGACGTTCAAGCTGAAGTTCGGTCATCGGGGCGCCAACCATCCCGTGAAGGACCTCCAGACCGGGCACGTCGCGATCACGTCCCAGAACCACGGTTTCGCCGTGGACGGGGACGCCCTTCCGGAGGACGTCGAGGCGACGCATCGCAACCTGAACGACGGCACGCTCGAGGGCTTCCGGCATCGGCGGCTGCCGATTCTGGCGGCGCAGTTCCACCCCGAGGCGGCGCCGGGGCCGCACGACGCCAACGTCCTGTTCGACGGCTTCCTCGAGGCGATGGGGCGCGGGCGGAAGTGACGCTGCCGTTCGAGGTCGCCCTTCGATACCTGAAGTCCCGGCCCTCGAAGCTGATCTCGTCGGTCTCGCTCCTCTCGATCGCGGGCATCGCGCTCGGCGTCGCGGCCCTCGTCGTCGCGATGGGGCTTCTCTCCGGATACCGGTCGGAGATCCGCGACAAGCTCATCGGCGCCAATGCCGAGGTCGTCGTCTTTCCGATGATGTCCGGGGGCGACGCGGATCCGGCCGCCGTGGAGGCGCGGCTCCGAAGGGTCGCGCGGGTCCGCGCCGTCGCCCCGGTCATCTACCAGCCGGGCGTGGCGGCCTCGGCCGCGTCGCCGGACGGACAGGACGCCGTGCTCAAGGGAATCGACCCGGAGGCGGAGGAGCGCGTGTCGGAGCTCGACTCGTACCTGCCCGACGCCGCGAAAGCGATCGCGCCGGCCACCGCGGATTCGCCCGCGTCGGTCGCGATCGGGTTCGAGCTCGCCCGGCGGCTCGACGTGCGGGAGGGAGACGCGATCGTCCTGTCGGTCGCGGACAACTCGGGCGGCCGGTTCTCTCCCCGCTCGGAGCGCGTCCGCGTCGGACGCATCTTCCGTACGAACTTCGCCGAGTACGACGCGGAATGGATCTTTCTCGACCGCGGAGAGCTCAAGCGCCTCGCCCGCATGCCCGGCGAGGCCAACGTGTTCGAGATCCGCCTCGACACCACCCGCGACACCGAGTCGGCGTCGGCCGCGATCCGGGCCGCGGCGGGCGAGACCTACTCGGTCTCGGACTGGCGCTCGATGAACGGGGGGCTCTTCTCGGCGCTCGCGATCCAGCAGACGACGCTCTTCATCGTCATCGGCCTGATCGTGGCGGTGTCCACGTTCAACATCATCGCCACCCTCGTGATGACGGTCCAGGAGAAGAAGCGCGACATCGGCGTTCTCACGACGCTCGGCGCCGAGCCCGGGTTCTTCGCGAAGGTGTTCCTGGCGCTCGGAGGCCTGCTCGGAGGCCTCGGGATCGCCGCCGGCGTCGCGTTCGGCGTGCTGATCTGCTGGACGATGACGCGGTTCCGGCTGCTCTCGTTCCCGCCGGGGGTCGCCGAGATCTACTTCGTGTCCTACATCCCGTTTCTCGTGCGGCTGAAGGACCTGGCGGCGATCGTCGGATTCTCCGCGCTCGCCATTCTTCTCGCCTCGTGGATTCCGGCGCGCCGCGCCTCCCGCCTCGACATCGCCGAGGCGCTCCGGTACGAGTAGCCGTCGCGAGCGCTTCGCTACGGGGTCTGCGCCCTGTGGGGTCGGCAACTCGGGTGCTGTGGGCGTAGATCCGGGCGCACCGGCGTCCGGCTCGCCCAAAGGGGCTCGACCGGACGCCTGACCCCTTCGCTGCGCGCTCGCTGCGGCGCACGCCTCCTCCCTCCCTTCGGTCGGGAGACTTCGTGCGCCGCGAGCTAAAACGGCAGTGCCGCTAGACGAGCCGCACCACGTACCCTGTCATCCTGAGGGCCGGAGGCACGAGGGATCCCTTTATGCGCCGCAGCGCGATCTATTTTGCAGCTCGTCGCGTCACGAACTCGTTCTGCTTGCGGAGCGCCTCAGCGCGGATCGCGGCGAACTCGGGCCTCTTGCGGACGGAATCGAAGAAAGGATCGTTGTCCATGGCGGGAACGGCGAAGTAGTTTCCGTCGACGGCCTTCTTCAGCATCCGCAGGCCCGCCTCGGGGTATCCGACGGCGGCGAGATAGCCGCCGCCCAGGTATCCGGATTCCGAGTCCGGAGAGGCCGCGATCCCCTGTTCCGCGTTCTCCGCGACCTTGTCCAATTCGGCCTTCGTGCCGGACTTTCGGAGGAGGCTCGACCGCCATCCGCCCGGGGGCATGAGGGCCGCCGCGGCCTCGACCTTCCCCTCGCGCAGGAGGATCTCGGCCTCGCGCGCCTTCGTCCAGTTCGATCCCGCGTCCGAGCGGAGGTACTCGCGGGCCCGATCGTATTTTCCGAGCTGCGCGAAGACGATCGCGCAGGAGCGGAATTGCAGGTTGCGCGGGTCCGCGGCGCGGGCGGCTTCGCATTCCCGCGCGGCCTCCTCCAGGAGGCCCGCATAGCGCAACACGTAGGAGAGCGAGAAGTGCGCCTGGGGATCCTGCGGGCGGCGGCGAAGCAGATCCCGGGCCTTCGCGTCGGCGTCCGAGAGATTGCCGGTCTCCGTAATGAGGACGACGAGGCTTTTCGTTGCCTCGGAGAGATTCGGGTCCAGGCTCAGGGCCTTCTCGGACGCGGCGGCCGCACGCGGATACGAGGCGAGGGTCCCGCTGGATCCATCCCAGTAGTAGCGCAAGCCGAGCTGCGCCCAGGCCGGCGCGTAGTCCGGGTCGAGGCCCACGGACCGTTCGAGCATGCCGATCGCTTCCAGGTTGGGCGCCCGGTCGCTCGTCGCGGGCTTGCTGCGGAGATAGAGGTCGTAGGCCTCGGGGCTCTTCGGTTTTGTCGCCGCCTCCAGCGCGCCCGTCGCGCCGCCCAGCAGCGGAAAGAGGCCCTGCCGCAAGCGGGAGGCGATCTGTTCGCGCAGGCCGATGAGGTCGCCCGCCGCCGCGCTGGAGGTGTCCCGCCACAGGAGGCGGTTGCTGGCGGTGTCGATGACCTCGAGCGTGACGCGCAGCTGGTCGCCTTCCTTCTGGAAGTGTCCGGTCAGAATGTCCGCGACCTGCAACTCGCGCCCGGCGGTCTGGGGATCCACGTCCCCTTTCGCGTACTTCTGGGTGCTCGCGAACGGGCGGATCGCGAGCGTGGGGATGTAGGAGAGGGTCGTCGAGATCTCGTCCGGCAGCGCCAGCCGCAGGTAGTCGGTCGAGGGATCGCCCCCGAGGTTCTGGAAGGGGAGGATCGCGATCGTCGTTTGTCCGGGCGCGGCCGCGGCGCCAGTGTGCCGGTGCATCGCCGACCGGGCGGCAGCCGCGGCGACCAGGACGGCGGCCGCGCCGAGGGCCACGCTCCTCCACGGGATCCGGTGCGGAGGCGGCGGCGCCGGAGCGGCGGCCGTCTTGCCGCTCCGGGCCGAGTCGGAGTCGCGCTTCAGGCGCTTGAGGTCCGTCTTGAGCTCCGCGGCGCTCTGGTAGCGCAGGTCCCGGTCTTTTTCGAGGGCGGTGTTCACGACCCGCTCGAGCTCGGGAGGAAGGTCGGGGTTCAGGCGGACCGGGGAGACCGGCGCGCGGTTCAGGATCGCGTCGAAGATGATCGCCGAGGTGTTCCCCGGAAACGGCTGGCGTCCCGTCGCCATTTCGTAGAGCACCGCCCCGCAGGAGAACACGTCGGTCCGCGGGTCGAGCGGCTCACCCCGAGCCTGCTCGGGCGACATGTAGGCGACCGTGCCGATGGCCGTCCCGGGGCTCGTCAGGTTCTCGACGGCCATGGCGGTGGGCTGGGCCGTGTTGCCGCCGGATTTCTCGGCGCCTTCCCCCGCCTGCTTCGCCAGACCGAAGTCGAGCAGCTTGGCCTGCCCCCGCTTCGTGATAAAGATGTTCGCCGGCTTGATGTCCCGGTGCATGATTCCGCGCCCGTGCGCGGTCTCGAGGGCGTCGGCGATCTGGGTCCCGAGCTCGAGCATCGCGTCGAGCTTCAGGGCTCCGGGGGCGAGGCGGTCCTGAAGCGTTTCCCCCTCGAGCAGCTCCATGGCGATGAAGGGCCGGCCCTCGTGCTCATCCACGTCGTAGATCGTGC
Source organism: uncultured Acidobacteriota bacterium (assembly GCA_963736455.1). Lineage (GTDB taxonomy): Bacteria > Acidobacteriota > Thermoanaerobaculia > UBA5066 > Gp7-AA6 > DAHUXD01. The sequence continues at coordinate 1,029,769 of CAVTON010000001.1, read as the reverse complement.
AGATGTTGGGGTGCTGGAGCGAGGAGGCGGCCCGGGCCTCCCGCTGCAGACGCTCGAGGGCCTGGGGGTCGCGGCCGAGCTCCTCGGGTAGAAACTTCAGCGCGACGTGGCGGCCGAGCTTCAGGTCCTCGGCCTCGTAGACCACGCCCATGCCGCCGCCGCCGAGCTTCGAGAGCACGCGGTAGTGGGAGACGGTTTGGCCGATCATCGTTCTCTGGGGGGAGCGCCTTGCGGGCATTCTACCGTTCCGGTCGCCCCGCTATACTCCCGCCCCGGTGCCGAAGCGCGAAGACATCCGGTCGATCCTCGTCATCGGGTCGGGGCCCATCGTCATCGGCCAGGCATGCGAGTTCGACTACTCCGGCACGCAGGCGGTTCGGGCGCTCCGGCGCGAGGGCTACCGCGTCGTCCTCGTCAACTCGAACCCGGCGACCATCATGACCGACCCGGAGCTGGCCGACGCCACGTACGTCGAGCCGCTGACGCCCGACTTCCTCGAGCGCATCATCGACCGGGAGCGGCCGGACGCGATCCTTCCGACCGTGGGCGGCCAGACCGCCATCAACCTGGCGCTCGCGCTCGCCGAGCGCGGCGTGCTCGAGAAGCGCAACGTCAAGCTGATCGGCGCGAGCGAGCACGCCATGCGCCTGGCCGAAGACCGGGACCTGTTCAAGAAGGCGATGCTCGAGATCGGCGCCGAGGTCCCGCGCTCGGGACGCGCCCGCTCCCTCGCCGAAGCCCAGGCGGTCGGCGGCGAGATCGGGCTTCCTCTGGTCGTCCGTCCGTCGTTCACCCTCGGCGGGTCCGGCGGCGGCGTGGCGAAGACGGAGGCCGATTTCCGAAAGATCGTCCTGAACGGGCTTCTCGAGTCGCCCTCCCACGAGGTCCTGATCGAGGAGTCGGTCGAGGGCTGGAAGGAGTTCGAGCTCGAGGTCATGCGGGACACCGCGGACAACGTCATCATCGTCTGCTCGATCGAGAACTTCGACGCGATGGGCGTTCATACGGGCGACTCGATCACGGTGGCTCCTCAGATGACGCTCTCCGACCGGCAGTACCAGGCCATGCGCGACGAGGCCAAGGCCGTCATTCGAAAAGTCGGCGTCGACACCGGCGGCTCCAACATCCAGTTCGCGGTGGATCCGAAGACCGGCCGCCGCGTCGTCATCGAGATGAACCCGCGCGTCTCGCGCTCGTCGGCGCTGGCCTCGAAGGCGACCGGCTTTCCGATCGCCAAGATCGCGGCGCTGCTCGCGGTCGGCTATCATCTCGACGAGATCCCGAACGACATCACGAAGAAGACGCCGGCCTGCTTCGAGCCGTCTCTCGACTACGTGGTCGTCAAGATCCCGCGATGGACCTTCGAGAAGTTTCCGCGCGCCGACGCGCGGCTGACGATCCAGATGAAATCGGTCGGCGAGGCGATGGCGATCGGCCGGACGTTTCCCGAGGCGCTGGGCAAGGCCGTCCGCTCGCTCGAGATCGGGCGGGACGGTCTCGACGACGGCCAGGGACCGCTCGAGCGCGACGCCCTCCTCGAGAGGCTCGAGGAGCCGACGGCGGAACGCCTCTTCCACCTGCGGCGCGCCTTTCTCGCCGGGATGACCGTCGAGGAGGTCGCCTCGCACACGAAGATCGACCCGTGGTTCCTGGACGGCGTGCGGCGAATGGTGGAGACCGAGGAGCGCTTCGAGGGCCGGAGCCTCTCGGCCGTCTCGCGCGAGGAGCTCCGCGATGCCAAGCGGCTCGGCCTGTCGGATCGCTCGCTCGCGCGCAAGATGGGAACGGGGGAGCTCGAGGTGCGCGCGCGCCGCCGCGAGCTCGGGATCGTCCCGGTCTACAAGACGATCGACACCTGCGCGGCCGAGTTCGAGGCGTCGACGCCCTACTTCTACTCGACGTACGAGGACGAGAACGAATCGGTGCGGACCGAGAGGCCCAAGGTCGTCATCCTCGGCGGCGGGCCGAACCGCATCGGGCAGGGGATCGAGTTCGACTACTGCTGCGTCCACGCGTGCTACGCGCTGTCGGAGGCCGGGCTCGAGACGGTCATGATCAACTGCAATCCGGAGACGGTCTCGACGGACTACGACACGTCCGACCGCCTCTACTTCGAGCCGCTGACCTTCGAGGACGTCTCGGCGGTGCTCGACAACGAGAGGCCCGACGGCATCCTCGTCCAGTTCGGGGGTCAGACGCCCCTCAAGCTCGCGAGGCCGCTCGAGGCGGCCGGATATCCGATCTGGGGGACGTCTCCCGAATCGATCGATCTCGCGGAGGACCGCGGGCGCTTCGGGCGCCTCCTCGATGAGCTGCGGCTGGCGGCCCCGCCGCACGCCGAGGCGCGCAACCTCGAGGAGGCGATCGAGGCCGGGCGGCGCATCGGCTATCCCCTGGTCGTCCGGCCGTCGTACGTCCTCGGAGGGCGCGCGATGGCGGTCGTTTTCGACGAGGCGCTTCTGTCGTCCTACGTCGCGGCGGCGGTCGCGAGCTCCGGCGAGCACCCCGTCCTGATCGACCGGTTCCTCGACGACGCCGTCGAGCTCGACGTGGACGCTCTCTGCGACGGCCGGGAGGTCTGGATCGGGGGAGTGCAGCAGCACATCGAGGAGGCAGGCATCCATTCGGGCGATTCCTTCTCCGTGCTTCCGCCGTGGAAGATCCCGGCGGACCTGCTGGCGGAGATCCGCGACGCGACGCGGCGGCTCGCCCTCGGGCTGTCGGTGCGAGGACTCGTCAACATCCAGTTCGCGATTCAGCACGGCAAGCTCTACGTCCTCGAGGTGAACCCCCGCGCCTCCCGGACCGTGCCGTTCGTCTCGAAGGCGATCGGCGTTCCGATGGCTCGCGCCGCCGCCCTGCTCGCCGCGGGCCACCTCCTTTCGAGCCTGAATCTGCCGCCGGAGCGCGATCCGGTGGACTTCTTCATCAAGGCGCCGGTCTTTCCGTTCCGGAAATTCCCCGGCGAGGACGTGCTGCTCGGTCCGGAGATGAAATCGACCGGCGAGGTCATGGGCGTCTCGCCGCGCTTCGGCGACGCCTTCGCCAAGGCCTGCGAGGCCGTCGGAACGCGTCTGCCGCTTTCCGGGCGCGCGTTTCTGACGGTCAATCCGTACGACAAGGCGGCAATCGTGCCGATCGGAAGGGAGCTCGTCGATCTCGGATTCATCCTTTGCGCGACCGAGGGCACGCGCGAGGCCCTGCGCGAGGCGGGTGTCGAGGCGGAGCAGGTCTTCAAGGTCAACGAGGGCAGTCCGAACGCGGTGGATCGCATGGAGGCCGGGGAAATCCAAATGGTCATCAATACGCCGCTCGGCAGGGCGTCGCGCTTCGACGAGGCCCCGATTCGGGCGGCGGCGCTTCGCCTCTCGATTCCCTGTCTGACGACGCTCTCGGCCGCGACGGCGGCCGTCGAAGGAATCCGCTCCCGGCAGGAGGAAGCGACCGGGGTGGCGCCCCTGCAGGAATATCACCGCGGATGAGACGGCCGAGCCGTCGGCGGGCGTGAGCGAGTCGCCGGCGCGGCGGCCGGGAGGGCTGGCGCGATTCGCGTTTCTGATCGCGACGGCTCTGGCGTTTTTCGAGATCTTCGCGATCGGCTTTCCGCCCGCATCGCGCGACCGGCTGCCGGTGCTGGCGCTGGCCGGAGGACTCGCGCTCGCGGCCGCCTGGGATCGCCGCCTGGGGCTCGCGGTCTTCGCGTTCCTCTTTCCTCTGGCGGGCCTCGGAGACCGGCTGGCCGGCGGTTCCGACGCGATCGCATGGCCGATCCTTCTCTTTCTCGGGCTGGCCGCGGGTTGGACCTTCCGATTCCTCTACGACTTCGAGAGTCCGCCGGATCCTTCCCGGGCGGACCGGGTCCTGAGACTGCTGATCCTCGTCTGGACCGTGGCGGCCGCGCTCGCCGTCGTCCGGGCCCGGACGCTGTGGGCGATCCTGCGCGGCCTTCGTCTGCGGGCGGTCAACGTCGACGGCCTGTCGGACACGTCCGCGATGCGAACGAGCCTTCTCTCCTTCGCGATTCTCGCCGGAGGCGCGGCCTTCTTCTTCCTGCTGCGCCGCGCGGGCCGGCGGGATCGGGAGCGGGCCCTCGTCGCGGCGCTCGGCGGGACGGCGCTTTCGGCCGCCGTCGCCGTGGCGGAGCGATTCGGCCTCGTCGCGACCGAAACGAGCGGTTACTGGAAGGCCACCGGACGGCTTTCGGGCGGCGCGGTGGACCCGAATGCGCTCGGGATTCTCTGCGGATGCGCGGTGGTCCTGGCCGCGGCCCTGGCGGCCTCTTCGGAGGGCGTGCGGCGCTCGATCGCCGTCCCCGCACTTCCCGTGCTCGCGGCGGGGCTCGCGCTTTCCGGCTCCCGGAGCGGCGCCGCGCTCGCGGCCATCGGCCTTCTCGCGCTGCTGCTGGCTCGAGGGATCCCGGTCCGGCGTCGCCTCGCCGCGGTGGGGGCCGTGGCGCTCGTCGCCGCCGGCGCGGCGGTCTATCTCGCGGCGGCCGGAGGGAGCACGGGAGCGCGCGTCGTCGAGACCTTCGACTCGCGGGTGCCGTTCGAGTACCGGATGTCGACCCGGCCCGTCTTCTGGACCAGCGCGGTCCGGCTCTTCCTTCGCCATCCGGTCGAGGGAGCCGGGCTCGGCGCCTTCACGTGGCAGCTCCCGAACCTGCTCGCCGAGCAGGGCCGTTCGCTGCCCGGCGGCGACAATCCCGGAAACGCATACCTGCAGGCCCTCGCGGAAACGGGTGTCTTCGGCTTCGCTCTGACCGTCGCTCTCGCCGTGATCGTCGGCCGCGAGGCGTGGCGGGCGCTGCGGACCGGCGACCGGACGGGGCTGGACGCCGGAGCCGGAGCCGCGCTGCTCGGCTTCCTCGTCTCGCTTCTGACCGGGTCGCACTGGATGTCTCCCGACGTCGCGTTCTTCTTCTTCCTGATGGCGGCCGGTGTCGCGCGGCCGGGGGTACCGCTCGTTCCGGCCCGGGAGATCCGCGCGCTGCGATTGGCCCTCGCCGTCTATGCGGCGGCGGCGCTGTGGACGGCCGCCTCGACCGACGATCCCGCCGAGGCCTTTCGGTACCGGAGCGACATCGGCTTCCACGAGGCCGAGGCCGGCGAAACGGGCCAGTTTCGCTGGACGCAGCGCCGCTTCGCGCTCCGCGTGCCCGCGGGCGAGCGCATCTCTCTGACGCTCATCCACTACACGCCGGAGGACAAGAGCGTCTCTCTCGATGCGGACGCCGACGGCCGCCGCGTCTTCGAGCGCGAGCTTTCGCCCGGCGAGGAAATCCGGCTCGCCCTTTCGGCGCCGGCCGCGAGGCCTAGGATCTTCCGCTTTTCCCTCTCCCGCGCGTTCGTGCCCCGCCGGCTCGGAACGTCGAGGGACAGCCGGGAGCTCGGCGTCGTGGCGTTCGGCGCGCCGGCCAGATAGCGATGGAGGTCCAGTTCCACCCGGCTTCCCGCCGGGGCCCGGTCCGCACCCTCGTCCTCGGGGATCGAGGCGAGAAGGCCCTCCTCGCCCTCGCCGGCCTCGCGGCGCTTCTCGCCGTGTCGCTCTGGTTCACGGTGCCGTCGGTCTGCCGGAGGGCGGAGCGCGCCGAGCGCTCGACGTCGATCGAGCAGACGAGCACCGCGGCGCGCCGGGAGCGGTCGGATCTCGAGGCCCGCTTGAACGGGATCCGCGACCGGGCCCTCGACGCGGGCGACCTGGTGAGCCGCATTGCGTTTCTCTACGGGGTTCCGGCGTCGCGCTGGCCGCGGAGCCTCAATCCGGAGACCGGCGTTCTCTTCTCGCAGGATTCCGAGGCGGTGGCGCGCGGGCTGTCCCGGTACCTCGTGGGCCTGAACCGCGCCCTTCCGCAGGTCGTCGAGCGCGAGGAGTCGAACCCGTCGCTCGCGGACGACACGCCGTCGCGGATACCGGTCTCGACCGATCTCGTCGAGCCGGCGTCCCGCTTCGGGCCCCGCGTCTCGCCCTGGACCGGAAGCGAGGAGTTCTTCGCCGGCGTGGATCTCGCGGCGCCCGCCGGATCCTCCGTCGTCGCTCCCGCCGACGGCGTCGTCGCCTTCGAGGGGCGCATTCCGCCGGCTCTGAACGCCCGGCTCTGGCGCTTCGGCAACCTCGTCGTCCTCTCCCACGGCCCGGGGGGAGCCACGCTGTACGGGCACCTCGGCCGGATCGAGGTCCGCCGAGGGCAGCGAGTTCGTCGTGGAGCCCGCCTCGGAACGGTCGGGACGACGGGATGGACGATGTTTCCGGCCCTCCACTACGAGTACTGGCGCCGCGGCGACTCCGGATTCGGTCCGACCGATCCGCGGTTCGCGATGCTCGATCTGCGGCTCCCCGATCACGACGTGTCGCTCGAGAGGATGCTCGCGACCTCGGCGCCGGCTTCGATCGAGGCCCCTCCGGGCATCGGACGCTAGGGCGGCCGCCGAGAGAGGGGAGGCCGGCGTTTGCTCTCCGCCGGGCGGGGAGTATTCTTGAACGTGCCGTGACCGAGACGTTCGACCTGGCCGCGGTCGCCTACGCGCGATGGAAGCGCGCCGTCGACCTGCTCGTGCGGGAAGTCGTGCATCGCCGCGAGGCCCAGGCGCGCGAGGAGGAGCAGTCGCGCGCGGAGCGCCGCCTCCGAAACCTGCGGCGCATCGTCCGGAAGGCGCTCTCGGACTACAGCCGGATCCAGATCGCCCGCCAGTGAGGCGGACCCCCGCGCTACCGGCGCGGGTAGCGGCGGACGCGCTCGCGGTGGGCATCGAGCCTCGCGAGAACGTCTGCGAGGCGGTCGCCGCCGGTCAGCTCGAGCACGGCGTCGGCGAGCACGAACGCGAGCATCGCCTCCGCGATGACACCGCAGGCCGGCACGGCGGTGACGTCGCTGCGCTCGTAGGCCGATCGCGCGGCCTGGCCCGTTTCCAGGTCCACGGAATCGAGCCCGCGGGCGAGGGTCGAGATCGGTTTCATGTAGACCACCGCGATCACGTCCTCTCCGTTCGTGACGCCGGCCTCGAGCCCTCCGGCCCGGTTCGTCCGGCGGCGAAGTCCCCCGTCCGGCGCCGGCTCGATCTCGTCGTGCGCCGCCGACCCCGGCCCGCGCGAGGCCTCGATGGCGGCGCCGAGCTCGACCGCCTTGACCGCCGGCACCGAGAGCAGGGCCTGGCCGATCCGTCCGTCGAGCTTCCGGTCCCAGGAGACGTAGGAGCCGAGGCCGGCCGGAACGCCCTGCGCCCCGACCAGGATCGAGCCGCCGAGCGTCTCGCCCTTCCCCTTCGCCGCATCCACGGCCGCGACCATGCCCGACTCCAGCCTCGCGTCGCAGGCGCGCAGGGGTGAATCGTCGCGGACATTCTCCAGGGTGGCGAACGCGCGCGGCGAGCGCGCATCGACGACGTCCCCGAGCGAGAGCACCCCGCTGGCGACCCGGATTCCGCACTCGCGCAGGAACAGCTTGCACACGGCCCCGGCCGCCACCCGCGCGGCGGACTCGCGCGCCGACGCGCGTTCGAGGACGTCGCGGAGGTCCCGGGCGCCGTATTTCATTCCCCCGGCGAGGTCGGCGTGGCCGGGGCGCGGGCGCGTCAGCCGGCGCGCCGCCGCCGCTTCCGGATCGACCGTGAGCGGGCCCATGACGGACACCCAGTTCGCATGGTCGGCGTTGGCGATCCCGATCGCGATCGGTGAGCCGAGCGTCCGGCCTCCCCGCACACCGCCCTCGAAAGCGGCGGCGTCGCTCTCGATCTTCATCCGCCCGCCCCGCCCGTAGCCGTGCTGGCGGCGGCCGAGCTCCGAAGCGACGAACGCGGCGTCGATCGACAGACCCGCGGGGATTCCCTCGAGGATCGCGGTCAGGCGGGGCCCGTGGGACTCGCCGGCGGTCGTCAGGCGCAGGGGCACGAGGAGAGTCTAGCCGAGGGGGGCTCGGCTCCCGGGACGGCGCCCGTCAGTTGGGGATCAACGCCTCGAGCGAGCTCGGAGAGGCCAGGGCGGCGTACGACTCGTCCGCGGTCGGCGAGGCCTGGGAGGCCGCATGCTCGTGCGCCAGGCCGGCGAAAAACGAGAAGAGGGCCGCGGCGGCCGCGGCGGCGAGCCAGCGAAGCCGCCGGCGCGCCGTCCGGTCGTGCTCGACGCGCACGAGGATCTTCCGGACGAACCGCTCGCCCGGCGAGGCGGGCGTCTCCTCGACGCGAAGGGCTCTCCAGGCGCCGGCGATCCGCGCCTCGGTCCGGCAGGCCGGACAGACGAAGACGTGGCTCGAGTCGTCGCGGCGGCCGATGCAGCGGGCTCGGTTCATAGCAATTCCTCCTCGAAACGGGCGCGGATCTTTCGGCGTGCCCGGTGCATCCGCACGCGGACGGCCGTCACGCTCAGGTCGAAACGCTCGGCGATGATGCGGTCGGGCACGCCTTCGACCTCGCGCGCGAGCATGATCTCGCGGTCGAGCGGCGGCATGGCGTCGAGTGCCGCGCGCAGCAGGTCGAGGTCTTCGTGACGCGCCTCCTCGTTGCCGGGCGCGGCCGGAGTCTCCGGGAGAGGCGACTCCGGGCGGCGCCGCCGGACGATGTCGATGGCGCACCGGATCGCGATCGCGCGAACCCAGGCGCGGAAGCTCGACTGCGGACGGTAGCGATCGAGCGCGCGGAACGCCTTGAAGAAGGCCTCCTGGGCCGCGTCCTCGGCGAGCCCCGAATCCCCGGTCACGCGCCGAGCCGCCGCCAGGGCGATGGGCGCGGCGCCGCGGATCAGCGCGGCGAGCGCTTCCTGGTCGCCGCCCTTCGCCCGCAGAACGAGGGCGTCCTCCTCCGAGGGCTGGGCGACCGCCGGCGGGGGAGGCGGCGGAGCGACGACGAGCCGGGGTCTCAGTTCTCGCCCCGCAGGAAGGCGCCGAGAGACTCGAGCTCCTCGTCCCCCCGGTTTCCCATCCGCGTGTGCAGCGAGGCGAGCTTCTGTTTTTGCTCCGCGGTGAGGACCGGCACGATCTCGGACCGGATCTTCACCATCAGGAGCGCCCCGTCCGCGTGGGCCTGCCCGATCTGCGCCGCCAGGCTTCGGATCGCCGCATCGTCGGACGGCTGGGTCACGACGGCTTCGTGGAGGGTGCGGCGGGCATCCATGGAGGCGCGGACCTGCGCGAGGATCTCGTCGGCGTGGCTCTTCAGGATTCCCCGGATCTGGGTGCGTTGGGCGGCGGACAAGTCGAGCTCGCTCGCGAGATGCTCGAAGATCCGCTGCGCTTTCGGGCCGCGTCCATGATCGGGTCCGAGCTGACGGCCGAAAAGCCGGCCGGCGACCAGGCCGGACACGGCCAGCGCCAGGATCCCGGCGGCGATCAGGACGGAGCGGCGAATTTGCTGGATGCTCATTGGAAACCCCTTTTCATCCGTGAAGAACGCTTCCGAGGGTCAAAAGATTACCCGTTCCGGTGGGAATAGACTGGCCGCGTGGAGCGGAAATACGTCCTTCGGACCCCCGCCCGGCTGCAGTCCTACCGGGTGGACTACGACCGGGAATTGAACGACGAGCAGCGCGAGGTCGTTCTCGCGGGCGCGGGCCCGATCCTGGTGATCGCCGGCGCCGGTTCCGGGAAGACCCGAACCCTCGTCTACCGGGTGGCGCGCCTGATCGAGTCGGGCCACGACCCCTCGCGCATCCTCCTGCTGACCTTCACCAACAAGGCCGCCCGGGAGATGCTGCGGCGGGTCGAGACGCTCCTCGCCGTGGACATCCGCCGCCTGATGGGCGGGACGTTTCATTCGGTCGGCAACCGGATCCTGCGGCGCCTCGGGAGCCGGCTCGGTCTCGGCGCCAACTTCTCGATCCTCGATCCGGAAGACGCGCGGGAGATGCTCGAGGCGGCGACCTCCGACCGACGGATCGCGACCCTGGAACGCCGCTTTCCCAAGGGCGACGTGCTGCTCGACCTCTATTCCTACACGATCAACACCGGCCGGCCGTTTCCGGAGGTGCTCGCCGAGCACGCGCCGCACTTTTCCGAGCTCGAGCCCGAGATCGTCTCGGTCTTCCAGAGGTACCGCGAGCGCAAGCGCCAGGGCAACGCCTGCGACTACGACGATCTCCTGCTGCAGTGGCGGCGTCTGCTCGACGAATCGCCCGAGGCGGCCGCGCAGCTGTCGGCCTCGTACGACCACATCCTCGTGGACGAGTACCAGGACACCAACCGCCTGCAGGGCGACATCGTGGACGCGATGGCCCGGGTCAAGAAGAACGTGACCGTCGTCGGGGACGACGCCCAGGCGATCTACTCCTTCCGCGGCGCCTCCTTCGAGAACATCCTCGGCTTTCCGCAGCGCTATCCCGAGGCGAAGACGTTCCGGCTGACGCGCAATTACCGCTCGACCCCCGAGATCCTGGCGCTCGCGAACGCGTCGATCGCCCACAACGCCCGTCAGTTTCCCAAGGAGCTCGCCGCCTCGCGCGAGCCCGGCCCGATCCCCGCGGTCGTGGCCCTGCCGGACATTCCGGACCAGGCGAGCTTCGTCGGGCAGCGCCTGCTCGAGTGGCACGACGAGGGCGAGAAGCTCCAGGACCTGGCCGTGCTCTATCGGGCGCATTACCAGGCTCTGGAGCTGCAGATCGAGCTCGTGCGGCGCGGCATTCCTTACGAGATCCGCTCCGGCACTCGTTTCTTCGAGCAGCGGCACGTCAAGGACGTCCTCGCCTTCCTGCGCCTCGTCGTGAACCCGAAGGACGAGCTCTCCTGGAAGCGGGCCCTCAAGATTTTTCCCAGGGTCGGGGAGCGATCCGCGGCGGCGGTCTGGGACGCGATCAAGGACCGGCCCGATCCCTTCGCCGCGTTCGGCGAGCTCGACGGCCGCGACCCCGCGTTCGGGCGGGGCGGGGATGCCGCGCTCAGGCCCTTCCGCTCGCTCCTGTCCCGTTTGAACGGTCCGTCGCTGCGGTCCTCGCCGGCGGAGGCCATCCGTTCGGTCGTCGAGGACGTCTACAGGGACTACGCACGCGCCAAGTTCCCCAACGGGGACGCGCGCCTGGACGATCTCGAGCAGTTCGCCCAGTTCGCTCAGACCTACGATTCCCTGCCCGGGTTCCTGGAGGAGGTCACGCTCTTCAACGAGCTCTCGGGCGAGGACGTCGTCGCGGGCGAGCCGGACGACGACCGCGTCGTCCTGTCCTCGATCCACCAGGCCAAGGGCCTCGAGTGGAGCCGGGTGATCGTGATGGGGCTCTCGGAAGGGAGATTTCCGAATTACCGGTCGGTCGCGACCGACGAGGGCCTCGAGGAGGAGCGGCGGCTCTTTTACGTCGCCGTCACGCGCGCGAAGAACGAGATCGCCCTCGTCTATCCGATGCTCGCGCGGGACCGGTACGGGGTGGACGTCATTCTCGATCCGTCGCGGTTCGTGTCGGAGCTTCCGGACGAGGTCTTCGAGCGATGGACGATCGAGCGCCAGCCGACGCCGGAGGAAGCGGAGCAGGCCGCGGACGAGACGGTCCACTGAGGGGGTCGGCCGGAAGGCGGCGCGCCGGGTGCGGGAAGGCTCTCAGGCAATGCGGAAGCGCGGTAAAATGTTGGACAAGGCGGAGGCCTTCCCCGGAATGAACGACGACATCTACTCCGCGATCTGCCGTGAGGCGCTCGAATCGCGCCACAGAGACCTGACCGCGTTCGTGGACAACGGGATGGCGGGCATGTCGCTGCGGCTCGAGAAGACTCTGCTGAAACTGCCCTCCGGGCACTTTCTGCTCGGCCTCGGCCCCTACAACGCCGGGCTCGTGAAGCTCGACTTCGACGAGGTGTTGCTCGGCCGCGAGGTCCCCGAGTACATCGGTGTCGGAATGCCGGTGACGGGCTTCCGGGTCTCCTCGCCGGATGCGTTCCTGAACACCGAGGTGTCGCGGCTCCACGCCAAGGTGATTCGCCACCGGTCCGGCGAGACCCCGAACTACCTGCTCGTCGACATGCGCTCGACGTGCGGGACCTACCTGAACGGCGACGCCATCCCCGTTCCCGACGACCTCGAAGGAATCAGCGAGGGCGACTGCGCCCGGCCCCTGCGCTCGGGCGACTTCTTCTCCCTCGGCCCTTCGGCCGTCAACCTGTTCCTCTTCTTCGAGAAGTAAACCGGGAAGCGCCGGGAAGCCGCGAGGTCTACCGGACGACCGGAACGCCTGCCGCCCGCGCCAGGACCTCCGGCGCCACGTCGAAGGCCGACGGCATGATGCTCTGCATCCCTGCCGCGTCCCAGATCCCCATCAGGCGCAGGGGGGGACGGTAGACGTGGAGCGAGACGGCGCGGCCGGTCTTCGTCGTCAGGCGATGCAGAACGGTCGGCCCGATTTCCGAGAAGTCGCCCTCGGGGCGCGACCGGTCGTCGGCGAGCTCCGGCCGGCCATTCGGGGTCGTGAAGCGTTCCTCGACGAGCGTGCCCGAGAGCATGGCCATGCCGCCCATCACCCCCCGGTGATCGTGGATCGGAGTGACCTGGCCGCTCGACCACGCGATCAGCATGACCTCCCAGTCCTCCCACAGGAGGATCGGATGGCGCATGTAGCGCTCGGTCGAGAAACGGATGCGATCGAGGAAGCGCTCGGTTTCGAGCGCGACCTTCCGGCAGAGGGCCGCGGGCGTGAGCCGCTCGGGCTCGACCGAGGCCTCGCGAATGACGTCCTGGACGGTCTCGGCGAAGGTCACGTCGGGGAATTCTAAGGCGAATCTTGGCCCGTGAGAGGTCCCGCCGCGTGTTATTTTCCGGCCCCATGAAAATCGCGGTCATTCCGGGAGACGGGATCGGCGTCGACGTCACGGCCGAGGCGGTCAAGGTTCTCGAGCGCGTCGCCTCCCGCCGGGGCCTGCGTTTCGAGCCCGTTTTCCTTCCCTGGAGCGCCGATCACTACCTGAAGACCGGGATCACCGTCCCCGAGGGAGGCTTCGACGACCTGTCCCGCCACTACGACGCCGTCTTCATGGGCGCCTTCGGCGACCCGCGCGTGCCCGACATGAAGCACGCCGCGGACATCCTCCTCGGGGCCCGCTTCGTCCTGGACCTCTACGTCAACTACCGGCCCGTGCGCTGCCTCGACGACCGGCTCTGCCCGCTCAAGGGCTTCGGGGCGAAGGACGTGGATTTCGTCGTCTTCCGCGAAAACACCGAAGGCTCGTACGTCGGAGCGGGTGGACACCTGAAGAAGGGAACCCCGGACGAGGTGGCGACGCAGGAGGACGTCTCGACGCGCAAGGGCGTCGAGCGCATCGTCCGGTACGCCTTCGAGTTCGCGAAGGCCCGCGGGCGAAGGCGCGTGGTGATGTCGGACAAGTCGAACGCCATGCGTTTCGTCGGAGATCTCTGGCAGCGGACCTTCTGGGAGACCGCAAAGGCGTATCCCGGGATCGAGGCGTCGCACCTCTACGTGGACGCGCTCTGCATGCAGATGATCAAGGATCCGCGCCAGTTCGACGTCATCGTGACCAACAACATGTTCGGAGACATCGCGACGGACCTCGGCGCGGCCCTCCAGGGCGGCCTCGGAATGGCGGCCTCGGGAAACCTCCACCCGGGCCGCGTCTCGATGTTCGAGCCCGTCCACGGCTCGGCCCCGAAGTACGCGGGCACCGGCAAGGCCAATCCGTTCGGGGCGATCCTCACGGCGGCGCTGATGCTCGATCACCTCGGGCACGGGACGGAGGCCGCCGCGGTCGAATCCGCGGTGGCGGCCTGCGTCCGGGAGGGCGCGGCGACCGCGGACGTCGGAGGATCGCTCACGACGTCCGCCGCCGGAGACGCGGTCTGCGAGCGCCTGCGGCTGTAGGCTCACGTTCCTGCCGTCCTGCTACAATCTCCGGCCAAGGAGAGCAGTTCCGATGTCTAACGCAGCGCGCCGCATTCTCTCGGCAGGCCTCGCCGTCTTCGCCGCCCTGGTCTTCGCCTCGACGCTCTCGGCGGACAGCAAGTTCATCAACTCGGACGACGCCAAGGAGCGCGACGAGCCTCAGAAATTCCTTCCCGACTACGACAAGCTCGTCAAGGGCAAGGACGCCGACTGGGTCTATTTCCCCGACGGCAGCCTGAAGAACTACAAGACGGTTCTCGTCAAGGAGTTCGAGAACAACGGGAAGGGACGGGAAGCCCGCGACGCCGCCTCCTACGGCAAGGAATACATGGAGCAGTGGATGCAGAAGGAGGGCTTCGACGTCGTCGAGAAGGGACCCGCCGACATCACGATCGAGGGAAACGTCTTCAACGCCTGGGAGCCGAGCGGCGCCGCGAGGGTCTGGGGCGGCTGGGCGGCCAATCCCGGCGTCGGCATGGAGTTGCTGATCAAGAACAAGAGCGGCCAGGTCGTCGGCGAGCTGCGGCAGAAGGCCAAGGGCTCGACCGTGCACGACGCGGTGGAGAACGGCCTCGAAGACTGCTCGAAATCGATCGCGAAGGGCAAGTAGACACCCGGAGGGATGAGAGCCTAAACCTTTGATCGTCAGAGGTTTGGAAGATCGTCGGGGGCGCCCTAGGCCGGCGCCCGCCCCCATCGTGGTACCGTTTCGTCCCTCAAGGAGCTGTGCCGATTTCTGACCCCACGCAAGCGGTCGCTTTGCCCGAAACCGGGCTGACCGCCCTCTTCGGAATCGCCGACGAAAACCTGCGGGCCATCGAGGTGGCCTTCGGCGTTCGCCTGCAGGCGCGCGGCAGCGAGATCTCCGTGCTCGGCGACGGGCCCGGCGAGGACGCCGCCCGGCGCCTGCTCGGCGGCCTGTCGGACCTTCTGATGTCCGGCTATCCCCTCCAGGGCAGCGACGTCGCGACCGCGATCCGAGTGGTCAAGGAGGACCCGTCGGTCTCGCTGGTCGAATTCTTCACGGACAGCCCGTTCGGGCCGACGCTCAAGTCGGTGGTGACGGTCCGAAACATCAAGCAGCGTCTCTACGCCCAGACGATCGATCGGCACGACCTCGTCTTCGCGATCGGACCCGCGGGAACCGGAAAGACCTATCTCGCCGTCGCCATGGCGGCGGCGGAACTCATCGAAAAGAAGGTCAAGCGCATCGTCCTCGCGCGGCCCGCGGTCGAGGCGGGAGAGCGGCTGGGTTTCCTTCCCGGGGATCTCGTCGAGAAGGTCAACCCGTACCTCCGGCCTCTCTACGATGCGCTCTACGACATCCTCGGTTACGAGAAAACGGCGAAGCTCCTCGAGCGGGGGATCATCGAGGTCGCGCCCATCGCATTCATGCGAGGGCGCACCCTGAACGATGCGTTCATCATCCTCGACGAGGCCCAGAACACGACCTCCGAGCAGATGAAGATGTTCCTGACCCGCATCGGATTCGGCTCGAAGGCGGTCGTCACCGGCGACATCACGCAGATCGATCTGCCGCAGGGAAAGACCTCGGGGCTGCGCGAGGCGCAGCAGGTCCTGTCGAAGATTGCGGCCATCCGTTTCGTGCTCTTCAACGAGCGCGACGTCGTGCGCCACAGTCTCGTCCAGTCGATCATCACGGCGTACGAAGCGCTCGATCGCGACCGCGAAGCGGCCGCGGCGGCGGCCGGCGGGGAGCGGGGAGCCTCCGGGCGATCCGCGCCGCCGACTCCCGGGCGCTGAGGTTTCGTCCATGTCGGGAGACGCGCCCCGCGGGCGCAATACGATCGATTTTCAGCGGCCTCCGGCTCCGCCGGGCGACGGCGAAAAGCCGCCGACGCTGCGGGTGCGGCCGATCCTGTGGGCCGCCGCGTACGTCGTCGTGACGACCCTCGCCTTCGCGCCGACGCTCTCGTTTCGCGACCGCCCGGTCGCACCCGGGATGGTCGCCTCCCGCGACGTCGTCGCGCCCAGGGACCTCATCGTCCCCGATCCGGACGCCACGGCCCGCCGCCGTGCCGAAGCCGCGGCGGAGGTGCTGCCGGTCTACGATTTCGACACCCAGGCGCCGGCCCGCTTCGAGTCGCAGTTGCGCGAATCCTTCGAGAAGGCTCGGGCCGTGAACGCGAAAATCCGGCCGAAGGGCCGCGTGACGCCCGAGCTCGCCGACGCCTTCTCCCTTCCGATCGGCGACGAAGCGCTCGCGGCCCTCGCGCGCCAGGGCTTCTCGCAGGACCTCGAGGACCGGTTTGCGATGATCGGGCTCGACCTCTACCGGGGCGGAATCGTCGATCATCGCGACCTGCCTCCGGAGGCCCGCAGCCGCGGCCTGACCGCACGCGACCTCGCGACGGGCAGGGAGTCCGCTCGGCGCGAGAGCGGCGCCGTCGAGTCCGGCAACGAGACGCGTGCCGCGGTCGCGTCCCGTCTGAGCGAGCTCAATCTGACGGCCCGCGAGCGGACCGAGGTCGCGGCGTTCCTGGCCGCCGCGCTCCGGCCGAGCCTGGTCTACGACGCCGCCCAGACCTCCGAGCGCCGCGACTCCGCCGCGCGCGGCGTCGAAAGCGTTTTCACCCGCATCCCGCGCGGAAAGGTCATCGTTCGCCGCGGCGACGAGATCACGGCCCGAACGGCCCAGTGGATCGCGGCCGTGCGCGCCTCGGCGTCGGACCCGTCCTCGTGGGTCAAGGTCACCGGCATCCTCCTCCTGCAGATCCTGGGGGCGGCCGCCTTCTGGCTCGATGCGAGGCGCCAGCGCCGGCGCCGCCGCGAGCGCTCGACGGGCGTCGTCTACGGCTCGGTCCTCGCCACGGGGATCGTCTTCGCCGTGGTCGTGCGCGCCGCATTCGGTCTGGCGCAGGCCCTTTCACCGAGCCTCGAGGGAGCATCCGGCGCCGTCAACTATGCGATTCCGTTCGCGGCCGGCCCGATCGTGGTCAGCCTCGTCGCGGGCATGGGCCCGGCGCTGCTCGTGGCCCTCGTCTTCTCGATCGGCGCCGGCGTGCTCATGGGCCTGTCCTTTCCGTTCGCGCTCTTCTCGATCGTCGGCTCGCTCGCCGGCATCTACGGGCTCGGCCGGGTGCGAGCCCGCAGCGTTCTGCTCGCGATGGGCGGGATCGTGGCGACCGGCAACCTGACCGCGATCGCGGCGATCCACTTCCTGAACGCCGGCCCCTGGGGCTGGGACTTCCTGTACGACGCGCTGGCGGGCATGGCGGGCGGCCTGACGGTCTCGATGGTCGTGGCCCTGCTGCTTCCGATCTTCGAGCACCTGTTCTCGGTGGTCACGGACATCCGGCTGCTCGAGCTCTCGAACCAGAACCTGCCGACCCTCCGGACGCTGGCCCTCGAGGCCCCGGGCTCGTACCAGCACTCGCTGATGCTGGGACACCTGGCGGAGGCGGCCGCCGAGGCGATCGGCGCCGACGCGTTGCTGGCGCGGGTGTCGGGCTACTACCACGACATCGGCAAGACGAAGATGCCCGACTACTTCATCGAAAACCAGGCCAAGGGCTTCAACCGCCACGACCGCCTCGAGCCCTCGATGAGCGCGCTGATCATCGCCGCCCACGTCAAGGAGGGGGTCGAGATGGCGCGCCGGGCGCGGCTCCCGGAGCCGATCGTGACGGCGATCCGCGAGCACCACGGCACCAAGCTGATTCGCTACTTCTACCAGAAGGCGGTCGCGAAGGCGGCGCCGGGCGAGGAGGTCGCGGAGGTCGAATACCGCTACCCGGGCCCGAAGCCGTCGACGCGGATCCTCGGGATCCTGATGATCGCCGACGCCGTCGAAGCGGCTTCGCGAACGTTGATCGAGCCGACGCCCGCGAAGATCCGCGCGATGATCCGCCAGATCGTGGACGACTGCCTCCGCGACGGCCAATTCGACGAGTGCGACCTGACGATGCGTGACCTCTCGATCATCGTCGATGCGCTCGAGCGGACGGTCACGACGGTGTTCCACCACCGCATCGACTATCCGGGGTTCGACTTCAACCGCGAGCGCTCGCGCCGCCGGCCGAACGAAACCGGTGCGGCGACGGGCCCGAGGGCCGTGTGATGGAAGTGGACGTGCAGGCGCGGGTGTCCGGCGCGCCGAAGGCGGCGCGAGTGAGGCGCCTGCTCGGCCGGGCGGCCCGGGCCGCGCGTGCGCGGACGGCGGAGGTCTCGGTGCTCTTCTGCGCCGACCGCCGGATGCGCTCGCTCAACCGCCGCTACCGGGGCAGGGACCGCTCCACCGACGTGCTGGCGTTCCCGGCCGGCGACGCCGGGCGCGGGTTTCTCGGCGACATCGTGATCTCGGTGCCCTACGCCGCGCGCGAGGCGAGGCGGCGGGAGGAGCCGGCGGCGCGGGAGCTCGACCGCCTCCTGCTCCACGGGTTCCTTCACCTGATGGGCTACGACCACGAGACCGACGACGGGGAGATGGACGCGCTCGAGGGCCGCCTGCGACGGCGGCTCCGCATTGCGGACCTCGCGGCGGGGAAACGCCGCGCCGGAAGCGCGGCACGGACGAAGTCCGGGCCGGGGTCCCGGAGGAAGAACCTCGCGGCGGGAGAACGCCGCGGAAAGAACCTCGCGGCGGGGAAACGCCGGAGGAAGCTCGTTCGATGATCGCGGTCCTGTCGGCCGTCTTCTGCTACGGCGCCTTCCTGCTCTTCGAGTCCTTCGCGCTCGCCCTCGACCGGCTGTCGCCGATCAAGATCCAGGGCCTGCTCGAGGAGCACCCGGAGCGCGCGCGGCTGCTCTCCGGAGCCGGCCAGGTCGAGATCGTGAGGACCACGACCAAGGTTCTCGTCCAGGCGCTCCTTCTGGCCGGGCTGCTGACGACCGTGTCCGCCCTCGAGGCGTACGACGCCCCGCGGCCGTGGCTTTGGGGCGGCGCGTTCTTCGTCGTCGGCTGGATGCTGACCGAGATCGGCCTTCTCCGGAGGGATTCCCACCGCGACCCCGAGCGGATCGTCGGGAGCCTCCTTCCGCTCGTGACCGCCGCGTCCTGGCTGCTGCTTCCCATTGCGTTTCTGATCCGGAGGATCTTCGCGGGGCGCTCCGCGGCGGGGAAGCCGGCCGAGGCGACCGAACAGGAGGTCCGCGCCTACATCGACGTCGGCCGGCAGGAGGGCATCCTCGAGAAGGAAGAGGAGAAGCTGCTGATGTCGATCGTCGACTTCGGCGACACGCGCGTGCGCGAGGTCAAGACGCCGCGCACCGACATCGTCTGGGTGGACGTGGCGTCGTCGCTGACCGTCCTCTTCGACCTCTTCGTCGAAACGAAGTACTCGCGGATTCCGGTGGTGCGCGGCTCGATCGACAAGGTCGTCGGCGTCGTCCACGTCAAGGATGCGCTCGAGGCCGTGCGCTCCGGCGCCGTGGGAACCGTGGCCGGGTTGATGCGCGAGGCGTATTTCGTGCCGGAGACGAAGAAGGTCTCGGAGCTCCTGCGGGAGTTCCAGAGACGGCATCTCTGGATGGCGATCGTGGTCGACGAGTACGGCGGCGTCTCGGGCCTCGTGACCGTCGAGGACCTGCTGGAGGAGATCGTCGGAGAGATCTCCGACGAGCACGAAGACGAGCGCGAGCCGGTGTCGCGGACGGGCGAGAGCACCTACTCCGTCTCGGGCAAGGCGAACATCGAGGTCGTCCGGGACCTCTTCGGGCGCGGCCCGGAGGGGGAGGAGTTCACGACGCTCGGCGGGTTCCTGGCGAGCCGCCTCGGCCACATCCCGAAGCCCGGCGAGACGTTTCGCGAGTCCGACCTGAGGTTCACCGTCGAGGAGGCAGACCGGCGCCGGGTGCACCGCGTGAAGGTCGAGCCGACGCCGGCGAGGACCGAGACCTCCGTCCGCAAGAGCGTCTGAGCTTTTCCGGGGCGATGAGAGTCGGCGAAGTCGCGGTGGTGGGCCGGCCGAATGCCGGCAAGTCCACGCTCGTCAACGCGCTCGTCCGCGAGAAGGTTGCGATCGTCTCGGACAAGCCGCAGACCACGCGCCGGCGCATCCTCGGCGTGGTGAGGCGCCCCGGGATCGAGGTCGCCCTCGTGGACACGCCGGGCATCCACCGTCCGCAGTTCCGCATGAACGCCGCCATGGTCCGGGACGCGACCGACGCGCTCGCTTCGGCGGACGCGCTGTTGTTCGTCCTCGACGCGGCGGAATCGAGGGGCGCCGGCGACGCGTACGTCGCGGATCTCGCGCGGCGGGCCGCGGTCCCCGTCGTCCTGGCCGTGAACAAGATCGACCTGCTGCGGAAGGACCGGCTCATGGAGCTGATCGCGGGGATCTCCGCGGACGAGGCATACAGGGGCTTCGACGAGGTCGTTCCCGTGTCGGCCAGGACGGGCGACAACGTCGAGCGGCTTCTCGAGGTCCTCGCGGCGAAGCTGGCGGAGGGCGAGTCGGCGTATCCCGACGATTTTCTGACGGCCACGCCCGAGACCGAGTGGATCGGAGAAGTCATCCGGGAAAAGCTCCTCGAGCGCACGCGCGACGAGCTGCCGTTCGCCCACGCCGTCGTCGTCGAGTCGGTCGCGCCGGGCGAGGGGAAAGACATTACGGTCGTCCGGGCCACGATCGTCGTCGAGCGCGAGGGTCAGAAGGGCATCGTCGTCGGCAAGGGAGGCACGATGATCCGCGACATCGGAAAGGCGGCGCGCGAGGAGCTCGAGGGTGAGCTCGGGCGCCGGTTCTACCTCGAGCTCACCGTCCGCGTTCAGCCCGACTGGAGAAACGACGAGCGGTTTCTATCGAGGTTGAGGGGGAGCGAGGCGGGCTGACGCCCGGCCCTGGTTGCAACGGTCCTGCGTTGTATTGTCTTTGTAGCGGGCGGCCCTTGCGGCCGCCCGCGGGCGGGGACAAGCCCCGCCCCTACGCCCCGTTGTGCGGCAAGTTTCAGTACCGAGGCCCTAGCGGACCGCTTGTCTCAGCCGCTCGGCCAGGTCGTGGAGCGACTCGGCGAGCGATTCCCGCAGACGATCCATCTCGGAGAAGAGCATGGCGTCCGACTCGTGGCGGCGGACGCGCTCCTCGAGCAGCGGCGCGATCTGCGAACGGATGTCCTCGGCCTCGCGGCGCCCGAGCTGCGTCTTCTCGTCGAAGGTCGCCTCGAGCTCCCGGTGCTGCTGGACCGCGGCTTCGAGGCGTCCATCCACGTCCGAGAGCCTCTCGGACAACGCGGGCAGCGCCGCGACGCGCGCCTCGAGCTGGGGGATGGTCTCCGCCAGGTACCGCACCGAGGTCATCTGATCCTCGTGGGACCCGGTCTGCGACAGGAGGACGGCGACCTGCTGGTCCATCGCCTGGATCCGGTCGTTCAACGCATGGAGCGCCATGCCGAGGTCGTCCGAGTCCTTGCGCTGGCGGCTCGAGTTGGCGCCGAACCTCTCTTCGAGGCCGCGCACGGCGTTCTCGATTCCGTGCAGGTTCCCCTCGAGGTCTCCGAGGCGCCGTCCCGCGCTCTCGACGGGCTCGATCCTCTGGTGAAACGCGCCGAGCGCCTCGTGGAGCCCGGCGATTCCCTTCTCGAGCGTCCCGAGGCGATCACCCAGGGCGGCGAGGTGCTCGAGCGTCGCCGTCACGCGCTCCTGCATTCCCGCGATTTCCTGGGCGAGCCGCTCGGCCGCCTCGCGCTCCCGGCCGGCGCGGCCTTCGGCCTCCTGCAGCCTCTGCTCGAGCAGCTCGAGCCGCTCGGCGCTGGCCGTCGACTCGGTCAGGAACGCCGGGTCCGACGTCGGCTCGACGGCCTCCGGGAGGTCCGCCTCGATGTGCTCGACCGCGTCGGCCTCGGTGAGCTCCTCGGGAGGCTCGATCGAGCTGCTCAACTCCTCCATGGCGATCGCGTCCATCTCGATCGTCGCCGAGGGGGAAGGGGCGAGCTCGACCGGCGGCCCCGGCTCCAGGTTTGGCGGCTCGGGCACGGCGTACGGCGAGGACGCGTCCTCCTCCTCGGCATCGCGTCCGAGCTCGGTCGTGTCGAACGGCGCTTCGTCGGAGACGGGCGGCACCAGGGACAGGGGGCGCGACGGGGCCCGCGGGATCTGGACGGTCGCCTGCGAATCCCGCTTCAGTATGGAGTCCTTCCAGGTCTGCAGATCGTCGGCGCGGTGGTCTTCGACGACGGCCTCCGGTTCGCCGGCCGTCTCCTCCGCGCGCTTGCCCTGGAGACGGCGCAGGAGATCGACGAACGTGAGCTTCGAGATCAGCTTGAACGTCTCGGTGACGCCGCGGCCCGCGCTCGCGACCGCCTCGACGAACGGATACGAGGACAGCCCGAGAGCCTCCTGCATCGCGTCCACCGCGAGGATGTCGGCGAGGTCGCGCTTGTTGTACTGGATGACGACCGGGATCTTCTCGAAAGAGATCTCGTTCGATTTCAAATTGTCCTTGAGATTCTGCCAGCTCTCGAGGTTCTTCGGCAGCATCGTCCACTGCGAGTCCGCGACGAAGACGATGCCGTCCACTCCCTTGAGCACCACGCGCCGGGTCTCGTTGAACGCGGTCTGGCCGGGGACCGTCGCGAGCTGGAAGCGGATCTTGTAGCCCTTGATGTCGCCGAGCTCGACCGGAAGAAGGTCGAAGTAGATCGTCCGGTCGGTCTGCGTCTGGAGGTTCAGCAGCTTTCCGGCCGTCCCCGGCTCGAGCCGGTCGTGCAGCACCTTCAGGTTCGTGGTCTTGCCGCAGAGACCCGGCCCGTAGTACACGATCTTGGCCGTCAGCTCGCGTGTGGCTGCGTTGTAGATGACCATGTGCGCCTTCGGTGCGCTTCATTTTAAACCGATTCGCCCCCCGGGGAGTCCCCTTTTCCGCCCGTTTCCTTGACCGGGGCGGATCGACCCCCATAGACTCGCGCGGATTTGAGCGACGAGCTGACCCGCAAGGCCCGGATCCTCGACGGCGACCGCATTCGTCGGATGGTGGACCGCATGGCGCACGAGATCGCCGAGCGGCAGAAGGACCTTCCGGGCCTCGCGCTGATCGGGATCCGCACGCGGGGCGTGCCGCTGGCGAACCGCCTCGCGGCGAGGCTCTCGGACCTGCTCAAGCAGAGCTTCCCGGTCGGGACGCTCGACATCACCCTGTACCGCGACGACCTCTCGACCGTCGCGCCGCAGCCGCTGCTGAAGAAGACGGAGATCGACTTCGACCTGAACGGCCGGACGGTCCTCCTGTGCGACGACGTCCTCTACACCGGCCGCACGATCCGCGCCGCGCTCGATGGGGTCATCGACCTCGGCCGCCCTCGCGCCATCCGGCTCGCCGTCCTGATCGATCGGGGACACCGCGAGTTCCCGATCGAGGCGAACTACGTCGGCAAGAGCGTGCCGACGGCCAACCGCGAGGTGATCCAGGTCCTGTTCCAGGAGACCGACGGCGCGGACGAGGTCTGGATCCTCGAGAGGGCCCAATAGCCGCGTGACGGTCGCGAGCCTGCGCTCCAAAGACCTCGTCGGGATCGAGCCGCTGACTCCCGAGGAGATCACGCTTCTGCTGGACACCGCGGAATCCATGAGCGCGATCGGCCAGCGTCCGATCAAGAAGGTCCCGGCCCTGCGCGGCCGGATGGTCGTCAACCTCTTCTTCGAGGCCTCGACGCGCACGCGGTTCTCCTTCGAGACGGCCGAGAAATGGCTGTCGGCCGACTCCCTCAACTTCGCGGCGAAGGGAAGCTCCGTCGAGAAGGGCGAGTCGCTGCTCGACACGGCGAAGAATCTCCAGGCGATGTCGCCGGATCTCATCGTCATCCGGCACGGCTCGCCCGGCGTTCCGCATTTCCTCGCCCGGCACCTGAAGGCCGGGGTGGTCAACGCGGGCGACGGCGCGCACGAGCATCCGACCCAGGCGCTCCTCGACGCCCTCACGATCCGCCAGCGGTTCGGAAAGCTCGCCGGCCTCCGGGTCACGATCGCGGGGGACATCGCGCACTCGCGGGTCGTGCGCTCGAACATCTGGCTCCTGAAGAAGATGGGGGCCGCGGTCACCGTGTGCGGGCCGCCCACCCTCCTTCCGCCCCGGATCGACGAGATGGGCGTCGTGGCGACCTCCGATTTCGACGCGGCCCTCGAAGGGGCGGACGTCGTGATGATGCTCCGCATGCAGCTCGAGAGGCAGGGAAAGTCCCTCTTTCCGTCGATCCGCGAATACTTCCGGCTCTACGGCCTCGACGCTCGGCGACTCGAGCGGGCGCATCCCGAGGCCATCGTGATGCACCCCGGCCCGATGAACCGGGGCGTCGAGATCGCATCCGACATCGCGGACTCCGGACGCTCCGTGATCCTCGACCAGGTCTCCAACGGCGTCGCGGTGCGCATGGCGGTCCTGTACCTCCTGCTCGGCGGCCATCCGTGGGAGGGCGAGGCGTGAGCCGCCCGCTCCTGATCCGCGGCGGGACGGTCGTGGACCCGGCCGCCGGCCGCAACGGCCGCGCCGACGTGCTCCTGAAGGACGGGGTCGTCGCCGACGTCGCGGACCGCATCGAGGCGGGCGACGCCGAGGTCTTCGACGCCTCGCGCCTGCACGTCTTCCCGGGCTTCATCGATCTTCACACGCACCTGCGCGAGCCCGGCCGCGAATACGCGGAGACGATCCGCACGGGGCTCGCGGCGGCGGCGGCGGGCGGATTCACCGCAGTCTGCGCGATGCCGAACACCCGCCCGGTCAACGACAGCCGCGAGGTCTGCGAATTCATCCGGACGCGAGGCGAGAGCGTGCGCGGCGCGCGCCTCCATCCGATCGCGGCGATCACGAGGGGGCAGAAGGGCGAGGAGATGACGGCCTTCGGGGAGCTCCACGAGGCCGGCGCCGTGGCGCTCTCGGACGACGGGCAGTGGCTCGCGGACGGGGCCCTCCTGCGCGCCGCGTTCGAGCACGCCGGCCTCTTCGGGCTTCCGATCGTGCAGCACGCCGAGGACCTCACGCTTTCGCATCGCGCCCCGATGCACGAGGGCGCCGTCTCGACGCGCCTCGGACTCGCGGGCCAGCCGGCCGTCGCGGAGGCGGCCGCGGTCGCCCGAGACCTTCTCCTGGCCGAGCTGACGGGCGGCCGCCTCCACGTCGCGCACGTCTCGACGGCGCGGGGGCTCGATCTGGTCCGACGGGCGAAGGCCGAGGGCCTCCGGGTGACCTGCGAGGCGACGCCTCACCACCTTCTGCTGACCGACGAAGAGGTGGCGTCCACGGGGTTCTCGACGCGCATGAAGATGAATCCGCCTCTGCGCGAAGGGTCCGATCTCGCCGCCCTCGCCGCGGGTCTCGCCGACGGAACGATCGACGCCATCGCGACCGATCACGCGCCGCACCACGGCGACGAGAAGGCGGTGGAGTTCGATGCCGCGCCCTTCGGCGTCGTGGGCCTCGAGACCGCCGTGTCCGTCGTCTACGACCGTCTCGTCGCCCGCGGCCGGATCACGATCGGCCGCTTCGTCGAGCTCTTCTCGGCCGGACCCGCGCGTGCTTTCCGGCTTCCGGGCGGGACGCTGGCGGCCGGATCGCCGGCGGACGTGACGCTCTTCGATCCGGAGGCGCGCGGCAAGGTGGATCCGGCCCGGTTCCTGTCGAAGGGTCGAAGCACGCCGTTTGCCGGATGGGAGCTCGGCGGCGCCCCGGCCGCCACGATCGTCGCCGGGAACGTGGTGTGGCAGCGGGTCGAGCTCTAGCAGGGTGCTGAAAAAGGGTGTGAGGCGGCGTTACGAGCGCCGCGGGGCCAGATGCGAGGAAGCGCGACGACGGCGATGTGGGAGCATCGTCGAGGAGCGATGACGACGTAGATGGCCCTGCGCCGCCGTAACCCGAAGGGTGGCCGGCACTTTGCCGGCGGTCCGCCGAAACAGGGAAGAGTTCGGTCTCGCGGCATTGATCGTCAGATGCCGCATGCAAAGTGCCGGACACGACGCCCGCATCCATTTTTCAGCAGCCTGCTAGTCCGCCGCGGGTTCGGGCTCGTCGCGGCCGTCCTCGCGATTCTGAGCGCCGGCGCGAAGGCTCCCGAGCCGCGGCGGATCGCGCTGCGCCTGTCCGAAGGAATTCCCGCGGCGCCCGCGCTCGAGCGCCTCGCGGATCGGGCGAAGGGTCGGGGCATCGAGCTCCAGGTCGCCGCCGAGGGCGCCGCGGCGGCGAAGGGTTTCGAGGTCGCGCATCTCTCGACCCTTCCTCCCTCCGAGGCCTTGAAGTCCGAGCTCGCCCGCTTCCCGGTCTCGTTTTCGGGCGGCGGGTTCACGTTCGACGGCCGGACGTACGCCGCAAAGGGCGATGCGCTCTTCCTCGCCGATCCTTCCCGCCCCGCCGAGACCTTCGTTCTCGGGGGCTCCGACGCCGCGGTGCTCGAGCTGACGGCCGCGCTCCTGATCGATCGGCCCGATCGGCCCTGGGACTACCAGGTGGTGTCGGGAGACCTGACGAAGGAGGGACGCTTCGCCGTCCAGGCCGGGAAGCTTTCGATCGACCGCTCGACCGATCGCGACCGCATCGCGGAGCGCGAGGCGTTCTACAAGGCCCTGCAGCGCGAGAAGCGGGGCAGCGTCGAGTGGGAGTTTCGCGCCTCCGAGGCGCCGGCCGCCGCGCGCTGGGAGAAGGCGGCGGCGCGCTGGGCCGGGAAGCGGTCCTTCCTCGTGCGCGTCTTCCCCGACGCCGTCGCCAAGGCCCTGTACACCGGCTCCTCGCGGCCCGCCGACCTCGGGAGCGAGGGAGGCCGGATCGTCGTCGAGATCGACGCGTCCGCTCCCGCGCAGCCGGATCTCGTCGAGCCGGTCCTCGCCGCGGCCGGACGCGCCGCCGCCAACCCGGCGCTGCTCGATCGCCGCACGCTGCTGCTCGCGGACGGCGCCCGCCGCGTCGGAACGTGGTGGGGGCGCGAGGTGCGAAGCTTCGCCGCCTTCACCCACGCCGCCGGCGTGGACCCGTCCCTCGAGGATGTCGTGCGCGGGTCGGACGATGCCTCGCCGATCCTGACGGTCGGAGCCGCCGCCGCATGGCTCGACGCCGGCGTTCGCCTCGATGGAGAGGCGCCGGTCGAGAAGGCGCTCACGGAGCCCGAGGGAAATCTCGGGACCAAGCTGATGCGATGGCGCGAGACGGCGTGGCGCCAGATGGTCCAGCCGCCTCGGCGCCGGCCGCTTCCGGACGGGCTCGTGCGCGGCGTGTCCTATGGGATGACGAACACGGTCGAGCAGGGCTACGTCTCCGCGGTCTCGCTCGCGGCGCTCCGCCACCTGAAGGATCTCTCGGTCAACTCGGTCGCGGTGATGCCGTACGGCCTCGTCCACGAGCCCGGAGACGCCCGGGTGCTCTTCGTCCATCGCAGCGCCCGCGGCGAGACCGACGAGGGCATCGTCCGGGCCGTCGCCGACGCCCGCTCTCTCGGCCTGACGGCGATGATTCAGCCGCAGCTCTGGGTCGGCACCGGCGCTCCCGTCGGCAACATCGCGATGGCCGACGACCGCGCATGGCAGTCCTGGTTCGACTCCTACCGGATCTACGTCGTCCACCAGGCGGTCCTCGCGGAGGCTTCCGGGGCCGCGCTCTTCTGCATCGGCACGGAGCTCGTCAAGACCGAGGACCGCGAACGCGAGTGGCACGGCTTGATCGCCGCGGCGCGCCTCGCGACGGGCGCTCCGCTCGTCTACGCCGCCGGCGGCGTCGCCGACGCGGCGCGCATCACGTTCTGGGATTCTCTCGACGCGATCGGCGTCGACTTCTTCGAGCCGCTCCTGCGAGCGGAGAAGGCGAAGGACCCCGCCCTCGAAGAGGGCGCACGGCAGGCGGTCCGGCCGCTCGCCGAGCTCTCGGCGCGCGCCGGCAAACCCGTCCTCTTCACCGAGGCGGGGTATCCGTGGATGCGCGGGGCCTGGAGCTCTCCGCGCGCAGAGGACCCCAGGCGGCCGTCCGGCGGCGAGGATTCCGCCCGCGCCGTCGCGGCGCTCGATCACGCCCTTGCCGGTGCGGCCTGGTGGAAGGGCGTGTACTGGTGGAAGGCGTCTTCCGACGGAAAGCCGGCCGCACCGGGCCAGCGCGGGTTCAACTTCCTCGGCACGCCCGCCGAGAAGGCGATCGCCGACGGATTCCGATCGAGGGCGGCGCCATGAGGCCGCGATGACGCCGTCCGGCGCTCTCGTCGAGGCCGCGGCCGAGGCCGCCCGCGAGGGCGGCGAGGTCCTGCTCTCCAACTGGCGCCGCCTCCCGCAAGGCTCGGTGGAGGAGAAGACCAAGAACGACTTCGTCACCCACGCGGACCGCGAGAGCGAGGAGCGGATCATCGCGGCGATCCGGCGGCGCTATCCGGAGGACGCGTTTCTCGCCGAGGAGGGCGGGCGGCGCGAAGGCCGCGCCGGGGCCCGCGTCTGGATCATCGATCCGCTCGACGGCACGTCCAACTTCGTCTCGGGCTTCCCGTTCTGGTGCGTTTCGATCGCGGCCCGGGAGGGCGAACGGATCGTCGCGGCCATCGTGTGGGATCCCCTCCGCGGCGAGATGTACGCGGCGGAGCGGGGCGCCGGCGCCTGGCGAAACGGGACGCGCCTGGCGGTGGCCGGACGGCCCGATCTCGAAGGCGCCTTCGTCGCGACCGGCTTTCCGTTCCGGAACCGTCAGAAGATCGACGCGTACCTCGCGCTCTTCAAGGCGATCTTTCTCGACGCCCGCGCGATTCGCCGGGCCGGCTCGGCGGCCCTCGACCTCGCGTACGTCGCCGCCGGGGTCTTCGACGGCTTCTTCGAGTTTCGCCTGTCGCCCTGGGACGTGGCCGCGGGCGCCCTGCTCGTCGAAGAGGCCGGAGGGCGGATCTGCGACTTCGACGGCGGCGCCGGCTATCTCGAGCGCGGCAACGTCCTCGCCGGCTCGCCCGGCGTCGTCGAAGGACTGCGGCGCGCCGCCCGGGGAATCGTGGCCGAGGGCGACATTTAGCGAGGAGCGCCGCCGGCTAGATCTCCAGGCTGCGCCGGTACTCGCGGTCGAACGCGGCGAGCAGGCTCTCCTCGCGCGAGTAGAGGCCCGGACGGTATGCGCGCGAGGAGACGCCCTTCTGCGCGAGCTCGCACATGCTCCAGTCCTGGCGGTTGGTGACGTCCCAGATGCCCACGCCGTCGGACGGATCGAAGCCGGACCCGGCGAGAGATTCCGGCGCGAAGAGCCACTCGCAGACCACGCGGGTGCGATCCACCGCCGCGGGATCGAGCCGCGTGACCATGACGAAATCCGGCTGGAGGGTCAGGAACACGGACGGGAAGATCGAGTAGTAGTAGACGCGTTGCCGGTCGTCGGCCGAGAGGTCGCCGAGAGGAACGCCGCACATCCGTCCGCTCGTCGTGAGGCTGCCGTCCTTTTCGTCGATCCGCATGTAGCCGCCGAGCACGCCGCCGTCGCGGAGATCGTTCGAGCCGCTGCGGTAGTGCGAGAGCTTCGCGAGGGCCGGATGCACGGGCGGACAGTGATAGCACTCCGAGAAGTTCTGGAAGAGTAGCTTCCAGTTCGCGCGGACCTCGTATTCGATCCGGCGGGCGGTCTTCAAGGACGGCAGCCGCCACGGAGCGAAGCGGCCGGAGAGCGGAGCCAGAGTCTCGTCGAGCGGCTCGGGCTCCGGGGAGAGGTTGAGGAAGAGGAACCCCTCCCACTCGGCGAGGGGCGCGGTCAGAAGGGGATAGTCCTCCTTGTCGAACCACGGGACGTCCGCCATGAGCGGGGCGCCGAGCAGCGCGCCGTCGAACCCGTAGGTCCAGGCGTGATACGGACACTGGATCGCGCCCGAGAAGCGGCCGCGTTCCTCCTCGCAGATACGCGTGCCGCGGTGGCGGCAGACGTTGTAGAAGGCCCGCGGCCGCCGGTCGCGGCCGAGCGCGAGAAGGAGGCTCTCGCCGGCCGCCCGGGCGAGCTGGAAGTCGCCGGGCTCGGCGAGTGCGTCGGAGCGGCCCGCGCAGAGCCACCGGCGGGCGAAGATGCGATCCTGCTCGCGGCCGAAGATGTCCTCCGACGTGTAGAACTCGCCCGGAAGCGTCGTCGCCGGCTTCGCGAGGGAGTGGCCCTGGAATTCCATCGGCGCCGAGGGTAAACCGCCGGCCGCTCGCGGGCAAGCCGGCGAATGCCCTCCTGCTAGACTCCGCTTCCAGCAGAAGGAGGTTTCATGGCTCGACGCATTTCGCGGCGGGACTTCGTCCGCACTTCCGCCGCCGCCGGCCTCGCCGCCGCGGCGCCGGTGGGCCTGGCGCAGAGAGCCCCGGCGGTTTCGGGCGGCCGCGCGAAGCCGGTCGTCATCTCCTCGGCCAACGGCAACTGGTTCAAGAACGGCGGCAGCGTCACGTGCGTCGAGAAGGCGTTCACGCTCATGACCCAGGGCTCCGACGTCCTCGACGCGCTGATCGAGGGCGTGAACATCGTCGAGCTCGACCCCGAGGACTACAGCGTCGGCTACGGCGGCGTTCCGAACTCCGAGGGCGTCGTGCAGCTCGACTCCTGCTGCATGCACGGTCCGCTCAAGCGCGCCGGCGGCGTCGCCGCGCTCGAGGGCGTCAAGACCCCGTCGCGCGTGGCCCGGGAGGTCATGAACAGGACGGATCATCACCTCCTCGTCGGAAAGGGCGCTCAGTGGTTCGCGCGAAACATGGGGTTCACGATCGAAGACGACCTGAATACGCCGCTCTCGCTCAAGCTCTGGCTCGAGTGGAAGCAGCGCACGGACCCGTCGCACTACCTGACCCCCGCGGAGCGCGAGATCGTGCACTCCTCGGCCCGCCGCGACATGGCGCGCGAGGGCTGGTTCGCCGGCTCCCAGATGTACGGGACGATCAACTGCGACGGCGTCAACGCGAAGGGCGAGGTCTGCGGCGTCACGACGACGTCGGGCCTCTTCTTCAAGATCCCGGGACGGGTCGGCGATTCGCCGATCCTCGGCGCCGGTCTCTACGTGGACGGCGCGGTCGGCGCCGCCGGATCGACGGGCCGCGGCGAGGCGAACCTCTACAATCTGTCGTCCTTCTTGATCGTCGACTCCATGCGGCGCGGAATGCACCCGAAAGACGCGGGGATGGAGGCTCTGAAGAGGATCCGGGCGAACACGGTCGAAAAGCGCCTCTGCAAGCCCAACGGCGACCCCAACTTCAACGTCAACTTCTACGTCCTCAATGCGAAGGGCGATTTCGCGGGCGTCGCCATGTACGGCGAAGACCCCGACGACAAGGGCTGGGCCGGCGGCACGACGAGCGCGGTCCGTTACGCGGTCTGCGACGACA
This sequence comes from uncultured Acidobacteriota bacterium, assembly GCA_963736455.1. GTDB lineage: Bacteria > Acidobacteriota > Thermoanaerobaculia > UBA5066 > Gp7-AA6 > DAHUXD01. The sequence continues at coordinate 998,748 of CAVTON010000001.1, read as the reverse complement.
AGGGCCCGCGCTCGATCCCGGTCGAAGGGCTCCTGCCGGGGAGCGCGAGCGCCTAGGACGACGGCCGTTCCGGCGCGGCCTGCGGAGCTCCGGTGACCGACTACTGGTCCGACGTCCGCCGCTACGGCTGGGACGAGCTGTGGATGAACCATCCCGCGGTGCGGGAGCGGATCAACCGCCGCGTGACCGGCCAGATGGGCGTCTGGCCGATCCAGTGGCTGGCGGGCGTGGTCCCCGGGCGCACGCCGTTTCCGCGCGCCGTCAACGTCGGCTGCGGCGTCGGACACCTCGAGCGGAGCCTCGTGACTCACGGCCTCGTCGCGCACGTCACCGGGGTCGACCGAAGCGAAGGGGCGATCGCCGAGGCGCGGCGGCTGACGGCCGAAGCCGGGCTCTCGGATCGGGCATCTTTCGCCATGGACGACGCGGCGGCGTTCCTGGAACGCTCGCACGATCTCGACGCGGTCTTCTTCCACGCCGCGCTCCATCACTTCGACCGGCCGTCGGAGATCCTCGCGGTCGTCCGGCGCGCGCTGAAACCCCGGGGCGTCCTGTACTTCGACGAGTACGTCGGCCCGTCGCGCGACGAGTGGACGTGGCGCGATCTCGTGCGATGGAACTTCGTCTACCGCCGCCTTCCGGCTTCGGTCCGGCGCACGCACGTCATCCGGCGGCCGATCAACCGCGAAGACCCCACGGAGGCGGTCGCCTCCTCGCGGATCCTGCCGGCCGTCGCGGAGCATTTCCGGATCCTCGCGAGGCGGGACTACGGCGGCGATCTCCTCGCCGTCATCTACCCGAGCCTCCGGCGACCCGATCAGCCGGGCGGGCCGCCCGCGAAGCAATTCGATGCGGTCGTCGCGTCGCTGCTCGACCGGGAAGAGCGGCACCTCGCGCAGGGGCGCGGGTCGTTTCAGTCCGTCGTCGTCGCCGAGCCGCTCTGAGCCTCGGGGCCGCCGGGCCGGCTCCGCGGCGCGCGCCCGAAGACGATCGCGCAGAGAACCGCCGCGGCGAGGCTGAGCGCCGCGCCGTATCGAACGGAGTCCGGCGCATAGTCCAGGCTCAGCCGGTGGGAGCCGGGCGGCACACGGTAGGCAAGGAAGGCGTGGTTGAACGTGATCGGTGCCGCCGGGCGGCCGTCGAGGGCGGCCTTCCAGCCCGGCCACGCCGGGATCGACGTCCCGAGGAGCATCTCCGCGTCCGCGTCGACCGCGATCGCCATGCTCGATCCCTCGTACCGCTCGATCCGGACGCGTCCCCTCCCGTTCTCGACCCAGCGGTCCGGCGTGTCGGCCTCGATGACTCCCCGTTCGGCGAAGTCGGAAACGTCCGCGATCAGGCCCGGGCCCGACTTCGGCCGAGGCTCGCCCCGGAACCATCGCGGCGCGAAGACGCGCGGAAGGGCCTTCGGATTCTCGGCGAGCCGAAGGCCGTCGGACGAGGCGAGCGAACGCCAGCCCTCGGGCACCGCCGCGTCCTCCGGCAGGAGGACCCATCGCACGTTCAGGAACGAAAGGAACGGCCGCGTCGGATCGTCCACGCGATTGAACCAGGCGCCCAGGCGGACGCACCAGAGTGGATACGTCTCCTGGTACGCCGCGAGCGTCATCGCCTCGTAGCCGCGAACGTCCTCGAGGTCGTAGACGGCCGAGACGTTCGGCAGGAAGTTGACGCCGGTGGCGACGATGCGATCCGGCGTTCCGCGCGGGATGGACGAGAGCAGCGGGATCGGCGGAAAGAAGGACCGGGCGGGAAGCGTCGGATTGACGGCGCCTTCCTCGGCCACCCGCGAGACGAGAAAGAGAGCGAGCAGCGCGGCCATGAGTCCGTCCCGGCCGGCGCGGGGACGCCGTCCCGCGAGAGCGGCCACAGCGGCGAGCGGCAGGAGCGCAAGTCCGAGCCGCCAGCGCGCGTAGCCGGACGGCATTCCGAGCGCGAGCATCGCCGGCCGATGAGCGATCGCGACCGCCGCGACGGCGATTGCCGCCCCGGCGCTCGCGAGGATCATGCCGCGGCGCCCCTCGCCGCGCGCGAGGCGTTCGGTCCCGAGGGCCGCGAGGACGCACAGCGACAGCATCGGAAGCACGATCAGGTACTCGTTGATCGCCACGTCGAAGAAGGGCAGCCGCGTGATCCAGTCGGCGGCCGGCGTCTTGACGCACACGGCAAGGCCGAGGACGGCGAGGCCCGCGAAGAACCAGCGTTCACGACGCCGCGCGAAGAGGCCTCCGACGGCGAGAGGCAGCAGAAGGGCGCCGCCGTACGCGGCCGGGACGAGAAAGCCATCCCGGACACTGCCGTGGCCGTCGACGCCGACGATATAGGGCGCGACCTGGGACTGGAGCCGCAGCCCGCATTCCCGCCACGGCGCGGCGCGCGGGGAATGCGCATACCAGGCCTTCCGCAGGGCGTGCTCCGCCGTCCGGGGGAGCGCCTCCGCGAGGGGAAGGAGAATCACCGCGGTCAGTCCCGCGGCCAGAACCGCGGCGAGGAGCGCATGCGCGACGGCGGCTCCGCGCCGTCCGGCCCCGGCCCCGGCGAGCTCGAACAGGAAGAAGAGTCCCGCCGCGCAGCTCGTATGGAGCGCCGTTTCGGGATGTCCGCCCGCGAGCGCGGCGGCCAGGGAGAACGCGAGCAGGACGACGCTGCGGCCCCCGGGCGCCCGGGCGACGCGCCGCGCGGCGAGCAGGGCCAGCGGGAACGGCGCCGTCGGCGGCGAGATCGAAAATCCAAGAAAGAAAATCAGGAAGTCGGAGAAGGCCCAGCCGGCCGCGCCGAGGAGCGACGGAATCTCCCCGCAGCCGAGCTCGCGCATCAGCAGGTACGCGCACAGCAGGGCGGTGAGGAGCCGGACCGACATGTCGTAGGTCCATGCCTGCGGCGGCGGCAGGAGAAACGAGATCCACAGGGTGGGGCGCAGGACGCCGGCCTGCTGCGCCGCGAGCAGGGGCTCGCCGGCGAGGATGTCGGGATTCCACAGCGGGAGGCGGCCCCTCGCCGCGTCGCGCCGGACCGCCTCCCGCCACGGGATGTGCTGGTAGACCACGTCGGCGAGGGCCGGAGAGCGCGGCGGGCCGATCCCGAGCGCCTCGCGCTCGGCCGAGAAGGGCGCGGAGCCATAGAGCACGTCGAGGCCCCCGTAGACGCCTCCCGTCACGGTCGCCCATCCGGTGAAGAGCATCGGCGCGAGAGCGAGCGTCCAGGCGGGCCGGGACGGGATCGGCGAGACGAAGCGTCCGGCCGCCCAGATCAGGCCGGCCGCCGTGGCGGCGTAGAGCGCGAGGCCGGCGAGCCCGATGATCAAGGTCAACCGGAGGGCCTGGGCCCTACGGCAGGTACTCCTTCGGAATCGGGCTGTCCTTCGTCTCGTCGGTCCAGATCGCGTTGGCGATCCACCAGCGCGTCCCGTCCCAGAAGAGCTCGATCGAGTTGATGCCCCGCATGATGACGGGGCCCGTTTCCGTGCGCCGCGACTCGTACGTGCTCCACACGTGGGCGATCGGACCGAAGCGCTCGGTCACGCGATGGATCTCTTTCTCGAAGAAGCCGGACTTCGCGAGCCCGTCGGCCGAGTCCACGTATTCCTGGTGGCTCGTGATGCGCGGGGCGAGCTTGCCCGTCTTGTCGACGTCGACCTGCACGAACCGCAGGTCCCTGATGTAGAGCGTCCGGTCGCGCGCCCAGTCCCGGGGCTGGCCGGCCGGGCCGGAGATGACTTCGTAGTAGGCCTTCACCATCCCGTCGATCGTCGCGACATCCTCGGGGCGGGGCGCGATGGTCTGGACGGCGACGTGCGGCTGCCCGAGCGCCGCCGCCGCTCCGAGGAAGAGGACCGCTGCCTGGACCAGCTTCATGGCTTCCGCCTCCGTTCTCAGTGGATCACCGCTCCCGCGTACCCCACGACGCTCGATGTGTCGCCCGTCTGATCTCCGCTGTCGGCGCGCGCCACGACCCGGGCCCTCCGGGCGCCGGCGGCGCGGGCCGCGAAGAGCAACGCCGTCGCCGGAAGGAACCCGCACATGGAGATCGACTCGGTGACGACCGTTCGGTACAGGCCCTCCGGATCGAGCGCCTCGATCCGGGAAAGCGCCCGGTCGTCCTTCGCGCGGCCGATCTCCCGGCTCTCGTAGTGATTCATGTCGGACGAGGCGATCAGGAGAGGCGGCTCCGCTTCTTCCCGGACGAGGGCGGCGAGCGCCTCGCCGATCTCGCGGCAGAGTCCGAGGCTCGGCTCACCGAGGCAGATCGGGACGAACTCGAAATCGGGCCGGGCGACCTGGAGGAACGGAAGCTGGACCTCGAGGGAGTGCTCGCGGCGATGGGCTTCCCCATCTTTGCTGAGCGAAGGCGACAGCGCGAGCATCCGTTCCGCGAGCCTCCGACTCACGCGCGCCTCGCCGAGAGGAGTCGCCCAGGACTCGGACGGGTCGAGCGCCGCGGGGGCGCCCCGGCCCGTGTGATTCGGACAGAGGATGATGCACGCCGCCGGGATCGAAATGCGGGCGTAGACGGCGCCCGCCACGCTTCCCGAGTAGACGTACCCGGCGTGCGGCACCATCACGCCGAAGGCAATCTCCGGAGGTCCCTCGGCCGGGTGCTCGAGAAGCGCCCGCACGTCCCGGCCGAGACGCTCGGGCCGCGCCTCGTAGAACGTTCCGGCCACGGCGGGGGAGCGGACCGACATGGCCGGAACGGGTCAGTTGACCAGCAGGGTCGCCTCGGCCCTCTGCCCCGCGAGTTCGACGCGGATCCTGGCGGCGCCCGTCTTTCGGCCCGACGCCATGCCCGCCGCATCGACGGTCGCGACCGACGGGTCGGAGGATTGGAAGACCGCGGCGACCTCCGGAATCGCGACTCCGTCGGGGCCGAAGGCCGTGACTTCGAAGCGCTGCGTTTCGCCGACGCGCGCGAGCGCCGTGGCCGGACGGATCTCGAGGCGCGCGATCGGCTTGATCGCCACGACCACGTCGCAGCCCCCCTGGATGTCGCCGATCTTGCCGATCATCGTCGTCGAGCCGGCCCCGACCGACGTCACGACGGCGTCCTCGGAGATCGTCGCGACCTTCGTGTTGCCGGAGCTCCACGAGGGCTTCATCGCGAGGGGCTTCTGGTGCGAGTCCTTGACGACGAAGGAAACGGGCACCGACGTGCCGGCCGGGCCCGTCAACGCCAGCGAGGGAGGCGTGACCTCGATCGTCGCGACGTCGACCACCTCGACCGGTACCTCGGCCGTGACGTCGCCGAACGTGGCCCGGACCATCGCCTTGCCGGCCTTCTTCGCGACGACCCGTCCGCCCGGTTCGGCCGAGACGACGTCGTTCGAAGCGCTCCAGCTCGGCGTGGACAGCTCCATCGGCCGTCCCTTCTTGTCGAGCACGCGCGCGCTGAGGCGCTGGGCGCGCTCGATCCCGAAAATCTTCAGCTTTTTCGGCGAGATGTCGATGGACGCAGGCTTCGGGGAGCAGCCGGCGGCGGCGAGCGACGCGCCGAGCAGCCAGGCCGCGCTGCGGCGGAAGCGCATTCTCACTTTCCTCCTGTGATCGTTCGTGTCTGCGAGGATAGCACCGATCCCCGCATCTCCCGGAGGATGCGCTCGGCGCGCCGCCGCGCGCGGTCCGGATGGCGGACCGGATCGTAGATGCGCGGCGACGGGATCACCGCGGCGAGGGTCGCAGCCTGCTCGGCCGTCAGGTCCGCGGCGGACTTGCCGAAGTACCGGCGCGACGCCGCCTCGACGCCGAAGGTCCGGCGGCCGAACTCGATGACGTTCAGATACAGCTCGAGAATTCTCCTCTTCGTCAGGTCGCGCTCGAGGCGCCGGGCGATCACGAGCTCCCGGAGCTTGCGCCAGGGCGTGCGGGCGGGGGAGAGGTAGAGGTTCTTGGCGAGCTGCTGTGTGATCGTCGAGCCTCCGACCTTGAGCGCGCCCTTCTCCCAGTTCTTCTGCAGGGCGTTCCGCGCCGCGTCCCAGTCCACGCCGTTGTGCTGCCAGAAGCGGGCATCCTCCGCGACGACGACCGCGCGCCACATCTCGGGCGAGATGCGCGAAAGCGGCACCGGCGTCCACTCGAGGCGCGTCTTCTCGCCTCGGCGCGCGAGCTCCGCCTTGCGCCGCTCCATGAAGGACGTCGTCCCCGGCCACGACCGGGCCAGAGGCCGGACGTCGGGCAGCGTGGCCCAGAACAGCACCGCGGCCCCGAGGGCCGCAGCCAGGACGACGAGAATCGCGCGGCGCAGGGCTACTTCTTGATGGCGGTCAAGGCCCGGCGAAGCTTGCGCACACCCTCCTCGGCTTCGTCCTTCGAGAGGATCAGGTGCGGCCGAAAACGGATCGCGTTCGCGCCCGAGGCGAGGCCCATCAACCCGTTCTCGAGGCAGGCTGCCAGCGTCTGGTCGCGCATCGCCTTGTCGGGAAGGTCGAACGCGATGAAGAGACCGCGGCCGCGCACGTTCGACATCACGCCGGCAGACTCGGCCGCGAGCTCGCGCAGGCGCGCCTGAAGGTGCTCTCCCACGGAGCGGGCGTTCTCGACCAGGTTCTCTTCCGCGATGATCTCGAGATACTTCGCGCAGCGGATCATGTCGACCAGGTTTCCGCCCCAGGTCGAGTTGATGCGGGAGGACACCTTGAAGACGTTGTCCGGGATCTCGTCGACGCGGTGGTTCGCGGCAAACCCGCAGACCTGAGTCTTCTTGCCGAAGGCGAACAAGTCGGGCTCGACGCCCATCTGCTGCCAGCACCACATGGAGCCCGTGAGCCCCACTCCCGTCTGGACCTCGTCGAAGATCAACAGGAAGTCGAGCTCGTCGGCGAGCGCCCTCAGGCGCCGGAAGAATTCGGGCCGGAAGTGGTTGTCGCCGCCCTCGCCCTGGATGGGCTCGAGGATGAGCGCCGCGATGTCGTCGGGCGTCGCGGCGCAGGCGGCCCGGATCTCGAGCTCGACCTGCTCCTCCGCCGCCGCGACGTCGCGGAGAACCTGCTCCGTGAGCGGGAACGAGAGCCGCGGACACGGCAGGCGCGGCCAGTCGAACTTCGGGAAATACTGCGTCTTGCGCGGGTCGGCCGTGTTCGTCATCGACAGCGAGTAGCCCGACCGGCCGTGAAAGGCGTTCTTGAAGTGGAGAACCCGGGTGCCCTTCTCGCCCTTGCCCTTCGCCAGGTTCTTCCGGATCTTCCAGTCGAACGCCGTCTTCAGCGTGTTCTCGATCGCGAGGGTGCCGCCCTCGACGAAGAACATGTGGTCGCGGTGGGTCTTCGGAACGGCGAGCTCCGAGAACGTCTCCACGAAGCGGGCGAAGTGCTCGGTATAGATGTCGCTCGTCGAGGGCTTGGTGAGCGCGGCCTCCATCAGGGCCTCCCGGAACTCCGGGTCGGCCATCTTCGGATGGTTGTAGCCGATCGGCAGGGTCGCGAAGCAGGAGAAGAAGTCGAGGATCGGCCGGTCGCTGCGCGCGTCGTAGAGATAGGAGCCCTTGCTCCGCGCCATGTCCATGACGACGTGGTACCCGTCCACGAGGATGTGCCGGGAAAGGACGTCGAGGACGTTCTTCGGTGAGAGCTGCTCGCGGGCGGTGATCGAGGTCGACATGGGCTCCCCTTTCGCGGAAGGCGAAAATCGGGCGAAAGACCCGGATGTGAAGAGAGAACGCTAGCACTTCTGCGGGGAGGAGGGAACCCCCGGGGGACGACCGCCGCCGGGAGCTACTGGGACAGAGCGGGGACTCGCGCGTCCTCGAGGCTTGCCGCGGTGCAGCGGTCCTTGCCGTGCTCCTTCGCGCGATAGAGGGCGGTGTCCGCGGCGCGCAGCAGCTCGTTCTTCTGCTGCTCGACCGAGGCCCCGGGGGTCGCGTGCGAGCGGATCGAGGAGAGGCCGAGCGAAGCGGTGATGACTCCCTGGAGGTTCAGCGCGGGCTCGTTGAAGCCGTAGGGCCGGAAGAGAAACGTCGCGGTGCGGATCGCGGTGCGGATCGCCTCGGAGACCTCGAGTCCCTCCTCGAGATCGTGTCCCGGCAGGATGAGAACGAACTCGTCTCCGCCGTAGCGCGTCAGCGTCGCCCGTTCGTCGGTCACGGTGCGGCGCAGGAGATAGCCGACCTCGCGCAGGACCTGGCTGCCCGCGAGATGGCCGTGCCGGTCGTTGACGGACTTCAGATTGTCGAGATCGAGGAAGATGACGACGCAGTCCCCGCCGTCGCGCGAGATCCGTGACAGCTCCTGCGTCAGGCGCAGGTGGAGATAGCGCTCGTTGTACAACCCCGTCAGCCCGTCGCGCTTGGCGACCTCGTAGGCGCGTCTCGCGTCGAGCAGGTTCTGGATCGAGATCGAGGCATAGTCGGCGAAGATCTCGAGCAGGCGGCGGTCCTTCTCGCGGAAGCCGCCCGGACCCGAGCGGTTGACGAGCTCGAGGACGCCGCAGACCGAGGACTCGATCCGCACCGGCACGCAGAGGGCCGACTTCGTCTGGAAGCCGTCGGTCAGGTCGAGGGTCGGATAGAAGAACGGATCGTCCACGACGTCGTCCGTCATGTACGCCACGCCGGTGGCGTACACGTGGCCGACGATGCCCACGCGGGCGTTCATCCGCTTGCCGAGGCGCCCCTCGCCGTGCGCTCCGTAGGTGGCGATGAAGACGAGCTCGTTCTCGAGGCGGTCGTCCGAGTTCTTCGTCATCGGATCGTCGAGGAGGATCGAGCCGGCCTCCGACGGAACGAACTCGTTGGCCTTCTGCAGGATCTCGCGGAGAAAGCGGTCCACCTCGATTTCGCCGGAGTAGGCGTAATACGCCTTGTGACGCTCGAGAAAATTCTCGAGCCTCCGGTTCTCGAGTGTGAAGACCTGCAGCACTCCGGTGACGCCTCGAAAAAAGTTTACCATCTGATAGCCTCGCGGCCCGTGGTCCCTGTCACGCGACGCCATGCCGTCGCAGCATGAGCGGCGGAACGGCCCGCGACGAAGCGTCCTCCCGGCCCGGCGACGCTGGGGCCAGAACTTCCTCGCGAGCGGCGAGACCGCGGAGCGGATCGTCGTCGCCGCGCGCCTCCCGCCGGACGAAACGGTCCTCGAAATCGGCCCCGGCGACGGCGCGCTGACTCGTCCCCTGGCCGCCCGCACGGCCGCCCTGGTGGCCGTCGAGATCGACCCGCTGAGGGCCCGCGCCCTCGCCGCCGAGCTCGCCTCGGATCCGCGGGTCCGCATCCTCGAGGGCGACGTGCTGACTCGCCCGTTCGCCGCCTGGCTCGAGGCCGGCGGGGCTCCGGGGCCGGCGACCCTCGTCGCGAACCTTCCGTACAACGTCGCCACTCCGATCCTGACGGCGGCCGTCGAGGATCCGGGCACGATCCGCCGCTCCGTGGCGACGGTCCAGCGGGAGGTGGCTCGCCGGTTCATCGCCCGTCCCGGCGACGACGCGTACGGCTATCAATCGGTCCGCATCGCCGCGCACGCGACCGGGCGGATCCTCTTCGACCTGCCCCCCGGGGCGTTCCGCCCGCGCCCGAAGGTCTTCTCGAGCGTGCTCGAGCTCGTGCCGCTTTCGAAACCGCTCGGTCCGGAGCTCGTCCGCCGCGCCCTGTGCCTCGCCTCGCTCGGCTTCAACGCGCGGAGAAAGACCCTCGTCAACGCGCTCGCCTCCGCCGGTCCGCGGCCCGGATGGGAGCGCGCCCTCGAGTCGATCGGCGCGAACCCGCGGGCCCGCGCCGAAGAGCTCTCGCTCGACGACTTTCTCGCGCTCGCGCAGGACTGGCGCCCTCTCGCATGACTCTCGAGCTCGTCCCGCTCGGCGGGGTCGGCGAGTTCGGCAGGAACGTCCTCTGGCTTCGGGCCGGGGGCTCGAGCATTCTCGTGGACGTCGGCGTCTCGTTTCCCGACGAGAGCTTCCCCGGCATCGATCGCATCGCCCCGGACCTCTCCGTGTTGCGGGGCGAGAGGATCGACGGGATCTTCCTGACGCACGGCCACGAGGATCACGTCGGCGCCCTGGCCTACGTTCGCGAGTGGTGCGCCGCGCCGGTCTACGGGCTGCCGTTCACGCTCGCGCTCGCCCGGAGGCGGCTCGAAGAGGCCCGGGTCTCGCTCGATCGGCTGATCGAGGCGCGGGGCCGCGAGCCGATCACGGCGGGCGACTTCCGCGTGACGTTCTTCAGGGTGTCGCACTCGGTTCCGGATTCGGCGGCCCTGCTCATCGAGGCCGCCGGGCGGCGCGTCGTCCACTCGGGCGACTTCAAGCTCGACGACGATCCGCCGGACGGCGAGACGACCGACCGCGAGGGCATCGCCGCCGCCGTGGGCGAGGGCGTGGATCTGGCGCTCGTCGATTCGACCAACGCGGAGCGCACCGGGCGATCCGCGTCCGAACGCGCGGCGGGGGAGGGCCTGCGTGCGGCGTTCTCGAAGGCGCGCGGCCGGATCGTCCTGACGACCTTCTCGAGCCACGTGTCGCGGATCGCGCAGGCGGCGGACGCCGGCCTCGCGCTCGGCCGCCGCGTGGCGATCCTCGGCCGCAGCATGCGCGCCGTCGCCGAGATTGCCGAGCGCTTCGGACGCCTTCGCCTGCCCGCCGGCGTCCGGCCCGCTCCGGCGCAGCTGAGGGACATCGCGCCGGGCCGCCTCCTCTGTCTGACCTCCGGCAGCCAGGGAGAGCCGTTTTCCGCGCTGCACCGTCTGGCCCTCGGCGAGCATGCCGACCTGGATCTCGGCGAGGGCGACCTCGTGCTCCTCTCGGCGCGGACGATTCCGGGACACGAACGGTCGGTCAACCGGATGACCGACCACCTGGTGCGCCGCGGAGCGCGCGTCCTCCGCGAGAGCGATCCGCCGATCCACGTCTCGGGCCACGCCCACCGCGAGGAGATCGCGGAGTGGCTGCGCCTGGTCCGTCCGCGGGAGCTCATGCCCGTGCATGGCGACCGCCGCATGCTCGCCGCCGCGGCCGAAGTGGCCGCCGAGATGGGACGATCGATCCGCGTGCACCTGCTCGACAACGGCGACCGGCTGACGCTCGGCCCCGAGGGCGGAGACGTGGAGCCCCGGGCGGTCGCGTGCGGCACGGTCTTCCTCGACGAGCGCAACGAAGCGGTCGCCCCCGAAGTCGTGAGAGAGCGCCGTCAGCTGGCCGAGGAGGGCGTCGTCGTCATCCTGGTGCGCGGCGACGGCGTGGACGTCGTCACGCGCGGAGTCGCCGCCGACGAAGAGGAGCTCGCCGCCGAGATCTCTCGGGCCGCGCGCGCGGTCCTCCACCGGGCCTCCGGCGAGCAACGCCGGGATCCGGAGTGGCTGCGCTCGGAGATTGCGATCGCCGGAAAGCGCGCCTGCCGCCGGGCCCTGGGTCTGCGTCCCGTGATCGTGCCGGTCGTCGCGGGAACCCGGGACCGGTGAGGCGGCTCGTCGGCACCCTCGCGCTGCTCGTGGTGGCTCGGATGGCGTTCCACGCGATCTTTCTTCCCGCCTTCGAGGGCCCGGACGAGCCGCACCACCTCGCGCGCGTGCTGGCGTTCGCCGTCGGGCCGCTGAAGGACGCCTTCGAGGGAGCCGAGGTCCCGGGAACGGTCGTCGGCACGGTGAGGGCCTATCCCTGCTCGGCCAGCCTCGCGGCGGCCTACGGCTGCCCGCTCTTCGACGGTCGGCGGGCGGGCTTCGACCTCCTTCGCGCGTCTCCGGCTGCCTTGCCGGCGGCGGCCGTGGCGAATCCGGAGGCCAATCAGCCGCCGCTCGCCTATGCGGCGATGGGTCTCGCTCTGAGGATGGCCCCGGCGGAACCCGGCATCGCGTCCGCGCTTCTCTATGCCCGCCTCTTTTCCGTCGCCCTCGTGACGCTCGCGATTTTCGGGCCGCTCCGGATCCTCGCGCGGCGATGGTCGCCCGAGGCCTCGGCGGCGGGGCTGCTGGCTCTCCTTCTGCCCGGCGCATCCGAGGCGCTCGCCCGGGCTTCCAACGACGCCGCCGTCTTTCTCTGGGCGGCGGCCGTTCTGGTGGCGCTCGAATTGCGGGGCCGGAGCGCGGCGCTGATCCTCCTGCTGGCCGCGGGCCCTCTGATCAAGCTGACGGCGATCCCGATCGTCGTTCTCGCCGTCGTGGCTCTCTTCGTCGAGGGCCGCCGAGGCGTTGCGGCGGCGGGGGGAGCCGTCTCGCTCGCGGTCTTTCCCCTGCAGGCGCTGCGGGGCTGGCTCTGGGGCGGCACGATCGAGTTGAACGCCGCCCGCCGCGCGATCGGCGAGCCCCTCGGTCGCGCCATCCTCGGATTCGCCCGGTCGGCATATGCCTTCGTCAAGACGACGTTCTGGATCGGCGGATGGAGCTTCGTCCGGCCGCCCCGGGCATTGACGCTCTGCTATTTCGCCCTGCTCCTCGCGGCGCTGTTCGCCTCCCGGCGGCGGCCGAATCCTCCGCGGCTCGCCGCGCATGCCGCGGCCTTCGCGGCGGCGGGCGTGGGATTCACCGTTTTCGCCCTGGCGAACCGGAGGTTCTACGGCGAATGGGGCGGGGTCGCCGGCTGGTACCTGTGGGACTGGAGTCCCTGGATCTTTGCGGCGGCCGCGGATCTCGTCCGGTTCCGACCCGGAGCCGCAAAGGCGCTTCTCGGCGCCGCCGCCCTCTTCGTGCTCGCCGCCAACGCCGCATGGCTGGCGGCGGCGCTCCGCCTCTACGGCGGGTGATCCCGCTCCGGGTGACTCTCTTTTTCGGAAGCGCGGTCCGTGCTCTGCCCGAACCGAGCTTCCGACGCGGCGTTCTCGCGCCGCATGTGGGCGCGGCGGCTCCCGAGGCGGATGGCGGCATAGACCAGGAGACAGCAGGCGAAGTCGATCGCGAGGCCCGGGTCGAACGCGAAGGGCTGATGCCGGAGCGGCGGCGGGAGGGTCCGGTGGAGGATCGCGAAGTAGACGCCGTTTCCGAGAAGGATCGCGATCAGGTACTCGATCCAGCGCCGCGGCGTCATCGCGGCGGAATCTATCGCGAATGGCCCGCGAGCCGTTCGAGCGACAGCGCGAGGTGACGCTCCGAGAGGGCGCGGCCCTCCGAGAGACCGTGGCGCTCGCGAATCTCGACCGCTTCGCGGAGCGCCGCGGCGCTGTGCTCGAGGTGCTCGGCGGCGCGCCCCGGATCGAGCTCCGCGAGACGGCGCAGCGCCAGGCCCAGGTTGTGCAGCGTGACTCCCCGGGCGATCTCCCGCTCCGACGTGCGCCAGACGAGCGCCTCGCGAAAGCGCACCACGGCCTCGGCGAGCTCTCCTGGTGAGTCGCCCAGGTTGGAGAGAGCGGTCGCGAGATTGTGGAGCGCCCGGGCGTGCCAGCCGCTCTCGGCGTCTCCGGCGAAGTAGTCGAGGGCCACGGCGAACGCGAGGCGGGCGCGGGGAAGGTCGGCGGCCGGACCGGGGCTGCCATAGAAGACGGCGGCGTTGTGGTGGAACCGGGCGCGCTCCTCCGCCGCGCCGAAGGGAAGGTCCGGAAGGAGCTCCCAGAGGTCGTCCGCGAGCGCCCGCGCCGTCGCGGCGTCGCCGCCGCTTCGCAGCTCCTCCTGCGCGCGGAACCAGTCGCGATAGGCGCCGATCGGATCGCCGGCGAGCGCGGTGCGGAAATGGCGGCGGAGATCCTCGCGGGTCACGGGCGGCAACGATACGCCTGCCGCGTTCATCCCGCGCTCCCGCGCGCCGCGGGGAGCCCCAGGTAGATCTTGCCGTGCCAGGGGCTGTTCTCGTGGCCGATCAACAGCCCGTCGAGACTCCCGGTCGGGTCGCCGACGAAGAGACGCGGCGATCGCGCGCCGGGCGGCGGCTCGAAGACGAAGGTGGTCGTGTACGACTCGCCCGGTCGGAGCTCGCGGCCGAGCGGGGTCGAGCCGCCGTGGTCCTTCTCCCACGCGGCGGTCGCGCCGGCCGAGGGCTCGAAGCGGCGGCCCGCCTCGTCCACCAGAAACACGGCGCGCGGCCCGGGGGCGAGGGGAGCGTTGCCCCGGAAGGGGGCGATCGTGCTCGGATCGAACCAGGTTCGCAGAGTGACCGCCCGCCCGCCGCCGGCGGTCGCCTCGGCCCCGACGACGTCGTAGGCGATGTGGCAGTCGACTTCGCAGAGATACTTGCGATCTCCGGGAGCGAGCGTCCGGTCGCGCGAGAAGAGCGCGGCGGCGGAAAGCAGGGTGGCGTACACGACCGCGACCACGAGCCCGGCGGCGCCGAGGCCCCGGGCCACTCGAGTCCACCGCGCCGCCAGCGCCACGGCCGCTCCGATGAACGTCGCGGCGAGAGCGAGCCCGGCTCCGAGCAGCGCCACGACGGCGAGGGGAGCGAGCGGCGGCATGAAGGCGTCGGCTCGGGCGATCGATAGCAGAGAACTTTGTATCATAAAGTTAACCTCCAAAAAAAATCACCTCGCGCGGGCATGCTCGAGGACGGCTTCCAGGTGGCCGAGGTATCGCTCGAAGGCTCGCCGGCCCTCCGGCGTCAGGCGGTAGATCGTCTTCGGCACCCGGTCCTCGAAGGACTTCGTGCAGGCGACGTAGCCGGCCTCCTCCAGGCGCCGCGCGTGCACCGAGAGGTTGCCGTCGCTCGCGTCGAGCAGCCGGCGCAGCTCCGGGAAGCTCAGGCTCTCGGCGGCGGCGAGCGCGCTGACGATCCCGAGGCGCATCCGCTCGTGGATGACGCGGTCGAGATCGGGCAGCCCGCGGCGAGGGGCCTTCGCCGCCGGGGCGGCGCCGCGGGTGCGGGGGGGCGCGGTTCGCGGCGTTCGGATCGGCTTAGCCACCGTGCCTCCGGGCGATCGCCAGGCCGAAACCGATGTGAAGGCCGCCGAAGCCGGCGGCGAGGTAGGCCGTTCCCCACGCCGCCGGCGAAGAGAGCGCCGCGCATCCGAGGAGCATGAAGAGCGCACCCATGCCGAGGACGATCCGGACGGACATCGCTCCTCCCGTCACGACGGCGGTCCCGTAGAGCAGGAGCCACAGGCCGGGCAGGAGCGGAACGAGGCCCTGGCGCTCGAAAGCGAGGGTGAGCGCGGCGCCGGCGGCGAGCGGGGGCGTGAGCGTGAGGAGAAATCGCCGGCCCGGACCGGAGAAGAGGCCGGACCCGCTGCGGCGAGCCTTGCGCGCCATGGCGGAGGCGCCGAGGACGACGGCGACGCAGGCCTCCGCGAGCCAGATCCCGAGCCACCGCTCCGGCGTCTTCGCGCCGAGGGACACCGCCGCGGCGATCAGCGCCGTGAAGCCCATCGCGGCGCCCCCGAGCCCGGGGACCGCGGTGAAGGAAGACGCCCGCTCCATCGCCGTCCGGATGAACCGGAGGTTATCGGCGGCGTGGCGGTCGAGCGCTTTCATCGGCGGCAGTCTGGAGCGCCGGCGGCGGCTATGTCAAGTACTTTATATTACAAAGTTCAGGGCTCGTCGAAGAGCCCCTTCTGGGCCGGGGCCGGGCGGCGGTACGTGCTCGTGTGGCGGGTCTTCCCGTCGGTCCGATTCAAACCGAGGCGCCGGCACTCGACCTCGAAGAGCGTCTCGATCGCCGCCCAGCGCGGCCCGACGCCCTCCATCCGCGCCCCGAACCGGCTCTCGTTGCGCTTGCCCCCGCGCGTCTGCTCGAGGTTCGAGAAGATGCGCGCGGCCCGGTCCGGATACGCCTCGACGATGCGCTCCTCGAAGACGAGGCGCGTCTCGGCCGGGAGGCGAAGCAGCGTCAGGAACGCGCGTTCCGCGCCGGCCTCGCGGGCCCGCGCGAGGATCGTCGGAATGTCGCAGTCGTTGAGCCCCGGGATGACCGGAGCCACCGCGACCCCCGTCGGCACGCCGGCCGCGGAGAGCGCCGCCATCGCCTCGAACCGCTGCTCGGGGGGCGCCACGTTCGGCTCGATCGCCCTCGCGGCGCGGCCGTCCGCGAACGGGATGCTCACGTAGACGATCGCCTCGGCCTCCCGCGCGAGCGCGGCCAGGATCTCCGCATCGCGCCGCACGAGCGCGCCCTTGGTGACGATTCCGACCGGGTTGCGGAAATCGAGACAGGTCTCGAGACAGCGGCGCGTCAGGCCGTAGACGGCCTCGAGGGGCTGGTAACAGTCGGTCACTCCCGAAAACACGATCGTGTCGCCCTTCCAGGTCCTGCGCGCGAGCTCGCGGCGCAAGAGCTCCGGGGCGTTGATCTTCGCGACGATCTTGCGGTCGAAGTCGGTGCCCGCGCCCCAGCCGAGGTACTGATGCGTGGGGCGGGCGTAGCAGTTATGGCTGACGACCCCGTTCGCGATGAAGTCTCCCGTTCCCGTCGTGATGTCGTACAACGGGGTTTCGATCGGCAGGCGTTCGATCGACACGACGCGCAGGCGGGCGTCGTTCTTTATCGCGTATCCTTCGATCGATCGCTTGCGCGAGATTGCCGGGTCGACCGTCTGGAAGAAACGTAGATGCTCGGGGAGTCCGCGCCGGATGCGCACCGCGAAGATCGGGTCTTCCCTCGCCCTTTTCTCGACGATGAAGTCGAAGCCGAATCGGGCGAGGCTCTCGCCGATCTTCTGGATGATCTCGAGGTCCGAATTGACGATTCGCAGGATGCCCCGGCTGTAGCCGCCTTCGGCATCGAAGATTCCGGAGAGAAATCCCTTGCTCCAGTCGGGTGACGGATTGTCGGGCCACCGGATGATCTCGGCGATGCGAGCCACCGCGGGGCCGGACGAAGTTCGGATGGCTCGGAGTTCCTTTCGATTCTCGGAAGCCGACTGAAACAGGAATTCCCTCGTTTCGACCTGGGCGATCGAGAGGAAACGTCGGGACCGTGCAAGGGCCTCGAGATCGACCAGGGCGAGTCGAAACTGGTGTTGCACGTCGCGCGCCCGCCGGCGCCCGTCATAGACATAAGAGCCGAGAAGCGCGTCGCCCCGAACCATTCCACAGAGATAGCCGGCCCGGTATTCGGCGTTTTCCTGCGGAGGCGCGCCCGATCGCCCGGTGCCGAGCAAATGGTTTTTCGTCGTCAGATGCGGCTGCGGTCGGCCGTCGCGACTTCGGTCCGCGACGTGCTTCCATCCGCGGTTGGTCCGGAAGCGGTGGTCGCCGCTCGCGAGGAGAACCGTGCCGTCCTCGAGCTCGATCCGATATGGTTTCTCGAAGCGGCGCCAGTGATGAAGGACCGTCGTTTTGACGTATCGGAGATAGGTCCCGACTTTCCTCGTCCCGTAGACCTCGTCGCCGACCCGCACCTCAGCAAGAGGCTTCGTCCGGCCATCGCCCATGAGAATCGGCGTGTCACCGCCGAGGCAATACGCACACGCATGAAAACATCCCCGATACGGATTCACGCTGAACCGAAAGCCCACGTCGGGGCTGTCGTTTTCCGCGATGATGGATCGGGCCTCTTCCTCGTAGACCTGCAGCGCGGCTTCGGGCGGCTCGCCGAGCCACTCGGCGTGGACCGACTCCCAGGGGTTCGGGGGGTTGGAGACCGGGCGGGGCATCCGTCGGGAGTATAAAGTGCCGCAGCAACACGGAGGCCGCATGCCGAGGGTCGCCCGCGGAGCCCTGCCCGGTTTCGCGGCGCTCCTCGCCGCCGCCGTGGTGTGCTGGTTCGGGCTCGGGATGCATCGCGGGATCCTTCTCTCGGAGGACGTCAAGTCGCGATGCTGGCCATGGGCGCCGTTTTTCCCGCGCGCCGCGATCGCCGCTCCCGGTTTGTCGGACCCCGTCTGGCAATTCGTCCCGTGGCTCGAGCTCGCGCGGTCCGAGCTCGCCGCGGGCCGCGTCCCGCTCTGGAACCCGCACCAGAGCGGCGGGGTGCCCCTGCTCGGCAACGCCCAGTCGGCGCTCGGCAGCCCGCTCGTCTGGCCGGTCCTCGCCGCCGGCGTCGCGGCCGGCTGGAACGTGTCGCTGCTCCTTCGGCTGGTCGTCGCGTTCGCGAGCGCGTGGCTCTGGCTGCGCGATCTCGGCCGATCGAAGCTCTCCGCGACCCTCGGGGGCGTCGCCTTCGGCCTCTCCGGGTCCTTCGTCGCGTGGCTCGAGCATCCCGAGACCCTGGTGGCGCCCGCCTTTCCCCTCGTGCTGCTCTTTGCCGGACGCCTGGCGCGGCGGCCGAGCCGGCGCGACTTCCTCGGCCTCGCGCTCGCGACGGCGGTCGTCCTGGCGGGAGGCCAGCCCGAGATCCAGCTGCTCGCCGCCCTGATCGGAGCGGCGTGGCTCGTCCACGAGGCGCGATCCCCCCGCGCCGCGTGGCCCGCGGTCGCCGCGGCGCTTCTCGGGGCGGGCCTCGCTCTGCCGGTGCTCCTTCCGTTCGCCGAGTACTTCCGCGAGAGCGCCGCCAGGCTCGGCGTGGACCGGCGTCCGTTCGTCCTTCCCCTGCGCGACCTCGCGCGTTTCGTGGCGCCGCGTCTCGCGGGTTCGAACGGGATCGAGGCGGCGGCGACGGTTTCGGTGACGGTGCTCGTCCTGGCGGCCGCCGGCCTGGCCCGGGTGCGCCGGGACGGCCGCGCGGCGTTCTGGGCGGCCGCTGCGGGCGTCGCGTTGATCGCCGTGTACGACAATCCGTTCGCGCGCTGGCTCGCGATGCACACGCCGGTCTACTGGACCCGGCTCCTTCTGTTTCTTCCTCTGCCTCTCGCTTACCTCGCGTCGGGCTCTCTCGACGCCCTGGGCGAGAAGGTTGCGGCTCGCCGCTCCACGGTTCTCGCCGCGGGCATCGCCGCGGCGGCGGTGGTTCTCGCGGGCGCGGAGCTTCTGCGGGCCGCGCAGGGAGTCCACGGCCTCTCGAGCGCCGCCGATCTCCGGCGCACGACGCCGCTGATCGAGACGCTGCGCCGCGATCCGGACGTTTTCCGCATCCTTCCGCTCCACACGTTTCTCTCGCCCGACAGCGCCACCGGATACGGCCTCGACGAC
Source organism: uncultured Acidobacteriota bacterium (assembly GCA_963736455.1). Classification (GTDB taxonomy): domain Bacteria; phylum Acidobacteriota; class Thermoanaerobaculia; order UBA5066; family Gp7-AA6; genus DAHUXD01. Next base: position 979,913 of record CAVTON010000001.1, on the reverse strand, counting down.
GTGCGCGGCTACGACGCGCTCGTCCCGCTCGGCTGGCGCCGGCGCCTCGCGTCGATGGGAGAGGTCGTGCGGCAGCCCACGCAGGTCGAGGTCCTCGACCCGTGGGGGCTCGTGCCGGGCGGTGCGGCGCTCGATGACTGGAACGTGAAGTACCTGCTGCTGCATCCGCAGTTCGCGTTCGGCGCGGCGGAGCTGAACGCCCGCAAGGGACTCGACCTCGAGGAGGTGTACTCGGGGCCCGACGGCCGGATCCTCCGGAATCGCCGGGCGCTCCCTCGATTCCGGCTCGCCGGACCGGGGCGCGTGTCGGTCGGCGGCCGGAGACCCGGCTTCTGGAGCCTCGACGTCGAGGCACAGCGGCCGGACGTCCTGACGGCGGCAAATCCCATGTTTCCGGGCTGGACCGCGCGCGTGGACGGCCGGAGTGTCGCACTGACGGCGAGGCCGGGGGAACCGATGACGGTCGCGGTTCCCGCGGGATCGCATCGCGTCGAGTTTCTCTACCGGCCGGGGTCGTTCCGATGGGGTTGCGCGGCGGCGCTCGTCGCCTCGATTCTGCTCGCGGCGGCGGCTCGGAAGCTGCCGCCGGCGGTCTCCCCGTCCGGCTAGGCCGTCCTGGCCGGCCCGGTCTTTTCGCCGCGCGCGTCGGCGAAACGCTCGAACTCCTTCAGGCCCTTTCCCGTCAGGAACGGGCGGGCATGGCGGACGAGATCGGCGCGGAGCCTCCGGAACGCGTCGAGCGGATCCTTGGACAACCCGGGATAGCGCATGGAGCCGGATGCGCCGAGAGACTCCATGTAATCCGGGTGGCGCAGGCGCCGCTCCCGCGCCGCGTACTGAGCGATCACGACCCCGGACCGCGACTCCAGCTCGAGGGCGCGGCCCCGCCGCGCGAACCGGCCCACTGCCGCGGAGCGATGGCCGGCCTTCTCGACGCGGACGCCGCCGAACTTGAAGCCATGCGCCCGCAGGGGGTCCTCGAGGATGCCGGCGCCGCGCTCGAGCAGCTCCGCGTCGGAGCGCTTCGGGACGGAGCGCCGCAACGCCTCCATGAGCCCGTCGATCCGGCGGCGCAGATCGTCGCGCGTGGTGCGGAACGCGGACAGCCGCACCGCTTCGTCGCCGGGGGCGAAGCTCGGGTCCTCCACGGACCAGTGGACGATGTGGCGCGCGGCGGGCCAGCTCGGACAATCGGCGGCGGCCGCGTCGCAGACCGTCACGACGAGGTCGACCGGAGCGCCGTAGAACTCCTCCGCTCCCTTCGAATACGCCGCATCCAGGCCGAAACCGAGGTCCTCGATCGCCCGGACGGCGAGGGGATGGACGAACCCGGCCGGTCGCGATCCGGCCGAGGCCGGCTCCACGAGGTCGCCGTAATCGATGCGCGCGAGCGCCTCGGCCATCTGGCTGCGCGCGGCATTGCCCGTGCAGAGAAACAGGATCTTTTTCTTCGCGTCGGCCATGGTCCGCCCGTCCGGCTTCGATTCTGACACGTCGACGCGCCGCCGGCGACTCGCTCGACCTTTCCGCTTTTCCAGCCGATAATGAACGGCGTTGAGTCAAACTTCGTTCTGGAAGAGCCGTCTCGCGAGCGAGGCGATCGGCATCCTGCTGCTCCTGGCCGGTCTGCTCGGCGCCCTGGCCCTGCTGTCCTACGACCCGCACGATCCCAACGTCTTTTCGTGGACCGCGGGAGGCGAGGCGGCGGCGCCGAGAAACTGGATCGGCGGGTTCGGTGCGTCGCTCGCGACGGCGCTCTACGCGTTGTTCGGCCTGGCGGCCTGGGGAGTGGCCGCGCTCGTGTTCGTCCTCGGGTGGAGGCGGTTCTGGGCGCGGCCGCTGCCGAATCCCGCCTCGAAGGCGGCGGGCATCGGGATCGGCCTGTTCTCGGTTCCGATGCTGCTCACGCTGGTGCTCGGCCGCGGCCGCGTGCGGGGCGACGAGATGGAGATGGGGGGGCAGATCGGTCGGAGCCTCGCGGACGCGTTTCGCGGGAGGATCGGGACGACCGGCGCGGTGCTCGTCGCGATCACGCTCGTGCTGCTGGCCGTGCCGCTCGCAACACAGGTCTCGCTCGGGGACGTGTTTCTCCGGCTGCGCGTCCGCTTCGCGCACGTGGCCGGGCGCCTGACGGTCGGCTGGGCGCGGCACCGCGACCGGCGCACGAAGGAGCGCCTGCGCCGGACCGTCGTCTCCAAGCACCTCGAAAAGGTCAAAAAGGAAGGCGTCTCGCTCGAGGACATTCCCTTCGCTCCGGAGGACGCGCCTCCGATCGTCCGGGAGGTCCCGGGACCGGGAAAGTTCTCGATCAAGAAGACGACCGCGCCCGTGCGTGCGAAGCCCGCCGCCTCGTCGGCGCCGAAGAAGAAGCCCGAGCCCCAGCAGAGCCTCCCGCTGATGCTCGACGGCTATGCGCTTCCGCCGGTCTCGCTCCTCGAGAAGCGGGCGGAGGCCGGCGCGATCGACCGCAAGGCGCTCGCCGAGACCGGCCGCGTGATCGCGGCCAAGTGCGCCGAGTTCGGGGTCGAAGGCGACGTGACGGAGTATCACCCCGGGCCCGTCGTCACGACGTACGAGTTCCGGCCGGCCGCCGGAATCAAGGTGAACCAGGTCATGGGCCTTTCCGAGGACCTCGCCCTGGCCCTGTCGGCGGAGTCGATCCGCGTCGAGCGCCTGCCGGGGCGCGCGAGCGTGGGCATCGAGGTCCCCAACCCGGGGGGCGGCGAGGTCATCGCGGTGCGCGACGTCGTCGAGTCGGAGCGCTTCCAGGGCTCCCGGTCGCTCCTGACGCTCGCGCTCGGCAAGGACATCCATGGCGAGCCGGTCGTGGACGACCTGCGGGCGATGCCGCACCTGTTGATCGCGGGGACGACCGGCTCGGGCAAGAGCGTCGGGATCAACGCGCTGATCACCTCGATCCTCTACAAGGCTCCGCCGGACAAGGTGAAGCTGATCCTGATCGACCCGAAGATGGTCGAGCTCGAGATGTACGAGAACCTCCCGCATCTGGCCACGCCGATCATCACGGACCCGAAGAAGGCGGCGAACGCCCTGAAGTGGGCCGTCGCGCAGATGGAGGAGCGCTTCCAGACGCTCTCCGATTTCGGCCAGGTGCGCAACGCGGAGCAGTACAACGCCGCGATCAAGGACCCCGAAGCGGTCGCCCGCGTGAGAGCCCAGCATCCGGACGACCCGGACCTGAAGCTCGAGCCGATGCCGCTGATCGTGATCATCATCGACGAGCTCGCCGATCTCATGATGACGGCGCCGAAGGAGGTCGAGGAGTCGATCGTCCGGATCGCGCAGAAGGCGCGCGCGGTCGGCATCCACCTCGTCGTCGCGACGCAGCGCCCCTCCGTGGACGTGCTCACCGGGGTCATCAAGGCGAACCTGCCCTCCCGCGTGGCCTTCAAGGTTTCCTCCAAGATCGATTCCCGCGTGATCCTCGACGGCAACGGCGCCGAGCGGCTGCTCGGACGTGGCGACATGCTGTACCTTCCTCCCGGCACCTCGCGCCTGAAGCGCGTGCACGGAGCCTACGTGTCGGTTCAGGAGACGGCGGCGCTCGTCAAGTTCCTCAGGAAGCAGGCCAAGCCCCAGTTCGACGAGGAGATCACCAGGGAGCGCTCCGACGCGGTCGCGCGCGACGACGCCGGCGACGAGACGGATCCGCTGTACGACGAGGCCGCCCGTCTCGTCGTGCGCGAGAAGATGGCATCGATCTCGTTTCTCCAGCGGCGCATGGGCGTCGGGTTCTCGCGCGCCGGCAAGCTCATCGACATGATGTCCCGCGACGGGCTGCTCGGTCCGCCGCGCGGCTCCAAGCCCCGGGAGGTCCTGGTCTCCGAGGATTACTTCGCGGAAGTGGACCGCCAGCCGCGATGACCCGACCGTGGAAGTACTTCGTCCTGGCGCTCGTACTGGCGCCGGCGCTCGCGTGGGGCGTCCATCGCCTCGCGAAGGAGCTCGGCTTCCTCGATCCGCCGTGGAATCCCGAGCACGAGGAGCGGCGCACGATCGTCGCGGCGCTGTACGCCCTGATGCTCGGCCTCTGCGTCTTTCTCTTCGGCTACGCCAACGCCTGGCCCCGCGTCTGGGCGGTGTTCGGCGTCGTCAATGCGCTCGCCCTCGTCTTCTTCGCCTTCATCGGCCTGCGCGCGGTGTACCGGCTGTGGAAGCTGCGGCACCCGGCGCCCGTGGCGCCCGTTCCCGAGGCCGGCTTGCCGGAGGAGCCGGACCCGCGAGACTCCGCTCCGCACTGAGCGGGCCGGGGCGAAAGCCATGACGCCCGCCGTGGTCTTCTTCGGCACGCCCGAGTTCGCGGTTCCGTCGCTCGCCGCGCTGCTCGATGGCGGGTTCCCCGTGCCGCTGGTCGTCACGCAGCCGGACCGCCCGGTCGGAAGGCATGCCGCGCCGCGGCCCTCCGCCGTTGCCGCGTTCGCGGCGGCGCACGGCGTCCGCATGATCAAGCCCGAGCGGATCCGCGGCGACCGGGGTCTTCTCGATCGCCTGCGTGAAGCCGCCCCGGATGCGATCGCGGTCGTTGCCTTCGGGCGCATCCTGCCCCCGGACCTGCTCGCCGTCCCGCGCCTCGGATGCGTGAACGTGCACGCGTCGCTGCTGCCGAGGCATCGCGGCGCATCGCCCGTGCAGGCCGCGCTCCTCGCCGGAGATCGAGAGACGGGTGTCGTGACGATGAAGATGGAAGAAGGCCTCGACACGGGGCCCGTGTTTCTCGAGCGCCGGACGGCGATCGGCGAGCGCGAGACGGCGGGCGAGCTCGCCGCGAGGCTCGCGTCCTCCGGCGGCGCCCTGCTCGTCGAGACGCTGCGAGGCCTCGCCTCGGGAACGCTCCGGCCGAGGCCTCAGCAGGGCGAGCCGACCTGGTGCCGGACGATCCGCCGGGAGGACGGCGCCGTCGACTGGAATCTCGACGCCGGGAGCCTCGTGCGCCGGCTCCGCGCGTACACGCCCTGGCCCGGCCTCCACACGTTCCTCGGTGCGGAGCGCGTCAAGATCCTCGATGCCGCCGTCGACCGCGCTCCGGGCGAGGGCGAACCGGGAACCTTTCGCGTGCGCGAGGGCCGGCTCGTCGCGGCCGCGGGCGGCGGCACGGCGCTCGTCCTCGACCGGCTCCAACGGGCCGGCCGCACTCCGGTGACCGGCCTCGAATTCGCGCGGGCCCTGTCTCTTCCCGGCCATTTCCGGGCGGTCCCGTGAAGCGGCGCGCCGCCGCGACCGCTCGCGGCCGCGCGGTCGAGGCGCTTCGGGCGGTGCTCGAGCGCGGCCGCCTCGCCGCCCCGCTTGCCGGGGAGCTCGGCCGAGGTCTGGCGGCGCCCGACCAGGACCTGCTGCGGGAGCTCATCCTCGGAGTCCTCCGCTGGAAATCCGCGCTCGACGACGAGATCGCCGGCGTCAGCCGGATTCCCCTGGCGAAGCTCGCGCCGAACCTGAGGGAGATCCTCGAGGTCGCGCTGTATCAGCTTCGCCACCTCGACCGGATTCCTCCGTACGCGGCGGTCAGCGAGGCCGTGGACCTGGCCCGGGCGAGCGGGGGAGAGGGCGCGGCGCGGCTGGTCAACGGAATCCTGCGCGGAGTCCTGCTGCTGCCGGCGCCGGGGGATCCGCTGGAGCCGGCAAAGCTCGCCCGGCACTACTCGCATCCCGCGTTCCTCGTCGAGCGCTGGCTCGCGCGCTTCGGACCGGCGCGCACGCGAGCCATCCTCGAGGCTGACAACTCGGCGCCGCGCCTGGACCTCCTCGTCAATCCCCGCCGCGCCGGCCGCGTCGAGCTCCGGGCGGCGCTTGCGGCCGAAGGCATCGCGACCGAGCCTTCGCCGTTCGCACCCCTCTGCCTGACCGTGCTTTCCGGTAATCCTCTTCGTTCCCCGGCCTTCGTGCGGGGGGGCTTCAGCATTCAGGACGCCGGTTCCCAGGTTCTGCCGCTGCTGCTGCCGGAGGGAGGCCTCCTCGTGGACCTCGCGGCCGCACCGGGAGGCAAGTCGCTCTCGGCGATCGCCCACGGCCGGGCGCTCCGGTCGGCGGCGATCGACGTCTCGTGGACGCGCCTCGGGCGCGTCGCGGAGAACGCGAGACGCCTCGGCATCCCGGAAGTGCGCCCCGTCGCCGGCGACGTCGGGGCCCTGCCGCTGCCCGAAGGCCGATTCGAGCGCGTCCTTCTCGACGCGCCGTGCAGCGGCACCGGCACGCTGCGCAAGAACCCCGAGATCCGATATCGCGTGACGCCGGCGGCGATCGAGAGGCTCGCGCGCGGCCAGGCCGAGGCGCTGACCTCCGCGGCGCGGCTTCTCGGCCCCGGCGGGTTCCTCCTCTATTCGACCTGCAGCCTCGAGGACGAGGAAAACGAAGCCGTGGTCGCCCGCGTCCTGGAAGCCGATCCGGATCTCGAGCGGGCCTCGATCGAGCCGCCACCCGGCCTCGAGAAGCTCGTCGAGGGCGATCGCCTCCGGCTCTTTCCCGACGCCTCCACCGACGGCTTCACGGCGCACCTGCTGCGGCGACGGGCCGCGTCTCCGGTCCGTAGAACGTGAGCATGCCGGTTCTCGCCGCAGCGTCTCTCCTGCTCGGGATGCGGGCCGTCGTCCTGACCGTCGGGGAGACCGACCCGGGCGTGATGGCGGGCGTTCGGGCCCTGGGAGCGGACACCGTCGTGACGTTCGCGCGTCCGAGCGCGGAAGCCTCGGCGCTCGCGGCCGCGAACGGGCTGCGATACATCGCGTTCCTCTCGGTCGGCGACGTGGACCGGCTCGTCTCCGATCCGGATGCCCTCCGCGCGCTGCGCGCGATTTCCGGAATCGCCGGATTTCACTTCCACGCGGAGAACGTCGTCGAGGGCTATACGACGGCGGACGATCAGGGGCGCACCTACCAGACGCTCAAGGCCCTCTTTCCCGCCGCGCTCGTGCTCTACGCGACGCGCCTCGACCCGATCGCGACCGATCCCGCGTATCTCGACGGCTTCTTCCGGCCCGAAGACACCGATCTCGTCGCGCCGTACTTCTACCCGGTGGGGACGACGGCGCTCGGCGACTACGCCGAAGACGACGCGTGGGAGACGCGGCTCGCGTCCCTGCTGGCTCCGCTCGCGGCGAGGATGCCGGCAGGGAAGGCCGTGCTGCCCGTGCTCCAGGGCTTCGAGCAGACCGGCTTTCCAGTGGGATCGGACTTCCCGGCGCGCCAGCTCGCCCTGTACCGGCGGATCTGGCCATCCACGGACGACTTCGCCGCCTTCTGGTGGGGAGCTCCGGACGCCGCCCCTCTGGGCGGACTTTCTCAGGTGCCGGTCCTCGCGCGCGCCTTCGCGCGGCTCTTCGACGGGCTCGCGCCCATGCCCGGCGTCCGCGCCGTCGCGCCGCGCGCTCGAGCTCTCGCTTCCTCGCGCTAGACCGACTGATCCTCGCCGTCGTCCTGCGGCGGAGGCGGCGCGGGCGCCTGCTTCGGGGCCGGCTTCGGAGCGCCCGGTTTCATGGCGTCGTAGACGCGCCGGATCGTGAAGGAGCCGCTCCGGCCGCCTTCGACCATCGTCGTGACGGTCAACTGCGAGCCGTCGGCCGCGACGGCATAGGTCTCCGTGATCTTCGAGCCGGTCTCGGGCCTGGATACGACCTCGAGGTGGCCGTCCTTCCACGATGCCGTCACGGCGGTCGTGCCGCCGTGCGAATGCTCTTCCTCGGTCTTTCGTCCGTCGGTGTAGATCGTGCGCTCGCGGCCGGCGGAATCGGTGATGGTGAGCGACGGCTCCTTGTGCTGGATCTGCAGCGTGTCGAGCGCGGCGAAGCGATCCGAGTACGACTCCGGGGAGCCGGACGAATCACCACCCGACCGGGAACCTCCGCCCCCGCCGTGGTGGTGGCCCATCCCTCCGCCGCCTCCCGACCAGCCGCCGCCGCGTCCGCCTCCGCCGCTTCCTCCGGAGGCGCGGGCGTCCTGCATGACCTTCGCGGGATCGTCGCTCGCGTCCTTGTTGAGCTGCCAGTTTCCGCTCAGGTTGGGAAGGTCGAGCGCGCCGAGCGCGTGGCTCGCCGCCAGCGCCGCGGCCGCCAGCGCGATTCCGACGATGCGGCGCTTGGTCATGATGGCCTCCACTGCGATAACGCGCCGCCGGGGCGCGCCGTTTCATCCCGGACGGATACAATCCCGGTCCCGTGAGTCCCGCCGACGGCCCTCCCGTTCCGATTCTCGACCTGACCCGCTACGACGACGGCCTCAAGCGCGACATCGCGCGCTCCGTCGAGGAGGTCTTCGCCTCGGGCCGTTTCGTTCTCGGGCCGGCGAACGGGGCATTCGAAACGGCGCTCGCCCGCCGTCTCGGAGTCCGCCACGTCCTCGGCGTCTCGTCGGGAACCGACGCGCTGCTCGTCGCCCTGATGGCTCTCGGAGTGGGCCCCAATGATGAGGTCGTGACGTCCCCATTCAGCTTCTTCGCCTCGGCCGGGGCCGTGGCGCGCCTCGGCGCGAGGCCGGTCTTCGTCGACATCGATCCGGCGGACTTCAATCTCGATCCGACCGGACTCGAGCGGGCGATCACGGGGCGCACGAAGGCGATCGAGCCCGTGCACCTGTACGGACAGTGCGCGGACATGGACCCGATCCACGAGATCTCCGGCCGCCGCGGCATTCCCGTCCTCGAGGACGCCTGCCAGGCGATCGGAGCCGAATACCACGGGCGCCCCGCCGGGGTGCTCGGGTCGCTCGCCGCCTTTTCTTTCTACCCCACCAAGAATCTCGGTGCGGCGGGCGACGCCGGCGCCGTCGCGACGGACGACGACGACCTGGCCGAGCGGGTGCGGAGCCTGCGCGTCCACGGCGCGTCGAAGACGTACTTTCACGAGCGCATCGGCGGCAATTTCCGGCTCGACGCGGTTCAGGCGGCCGTGCTCGGCGCGAAGCTTCCCCGCCTGGAGGGCTGGAACGAGCGCCGTCGCGCGATCGCCCGGCTCTACGGGGAGCGGCTCGGGGACGCGGCCCGGGCGAGCCGGATCGTGCTCCCGGCCGAGACCGACGGCCGGCGCCACGTCTTTCACCAGTACGTCGTGAGGGTGCACGACCGCGACGGCGTGAAGGGCCGCCTGGCCGAGCGCGGCGTCTCGAGCTCGGTCTTCTACCCGGTTCCGCTGCACCTCCAGGCCTGCTTCCGCGATCTGGGCGGACGTCCCGGCGACTTCCCCCACGCGGAGCGGGCCGCGGCGGAGGTCCTCGCGCTGCCGGTCTTCCCGGAGCTGACGGACGCGGAAGTCGAGCGCGTGGCGGCCGCGCTGCTCGAGAGCCTGGCCTAGCCCGGGCCCTACGCCCCGGACGCGCCGGAACGCTCGCGCACGAGGTACCCCTTCCTCGCCCTCGCCGCATCGAGCGTGCGCCAGAGATACTCGCCGAGGATGCCGAGGGAGAGGAGCTGGACTCCCGAAAGGAATGCCAGGGCGACCATGAGCGAGGTCCACCCCTGGATCGGCTGTCCGTGAAGGATCTTGTAGGCGATCAGGAAGAGCGCGTAGCCGAACGCGAAGATCGCGAGGCTCGCTCCCATGACCGACATCCAGCGCAGCGGGGCGTAGGAAAACGCGATCACGGCGTCGAGGAAGTACTTCAGCTTCTTCGCGAAGGTCCATCGGGACGAGCCGTCCTCGCGGGCGACGCGGTCGTAGGGAACGAGAGCGGTCGGGAACCCTCCCCACAGGAGCAGCCCGGGAAGCGAGGTGTGGACCTCGCGCGCGTCGACGAGAAAGTCGATCGCCGGCCGGCCGATGAGGAAGCAGTCGAACCCGCCATCCGGCATCTGGGAGAAGGCGAGGCGGCGCAGGGTCCGGTAGTAGAAGCCGGCCGCGGCGCGCGTCGCGAGTCCCTCCGGGCGGCTTCGGCGGACCGCCAGCACGGCGGTGGCGCCCCGCCTCCAGGCGGCGACCATCTCGGGCAAGAGCTCGGGCGGCTCCTGGAGGTCCGCCGAGAGGACGGCCGCGGCCTGTCCGCGGGATTCCGCCAGGCCCGCGACGATGGCCATCTGCGATCCGAAGTTCCGCGTCAGGCGCAGGCCGCGGGCCTTCGGCCACCCGCGCGTGATCTCCTGGATCTTTTCCCACGACGCATCGCCCGAGCCGTCGTCCACGAAGATCGCTTCGACGTCGTAGTCCGCGGCGGCGGCCACGGCGCGCAGCCGCTCGGCCAGGCGCGGGAGGCTGTCGGCGTTGAAGTAGACGGGAACGACGACGGAGATCGTGTCCCGCGTCATCGCGGCCCCTCGAGATACGACCGGACCTCCGAGACGACGGCATCCACCTGCGCGTCGGTCAACGACGGATGGATCGGCAGAGAGAGAACGGTCTCGCACGCCTCTTCGGAAACCGGGAAATCGCCGCGCCGGTGGCCGAGGAAGGCATAGGCCGGGTGGAGATGCAGCGGCACGGGATAGTGGACGCCGGTCTCGATGCCTCTCGCGGCCAGGTGCTCGCGGAGGCGATCGCGGCCGGAGAGCCGGATCGGATAGAGGTGCCGCGCCGGGACGGATCCCGGGCGCGATCCGAGAAGGGTCAGCGGGAGCCCGGCCAGGCCCGCGTCGTAGCGGTCCGCGATCTCGCGGCGCCGGGCGTTCTCTCGCGCGAGGAAGGGGAGCTTCGCCCGGAGGATGGCCGCCTGGATCTCGTCGAGGCGGGAATTCCAGCCCTCCCTCTCGGAGAAATCGCGGCGCGTCCAGCCGTACTGCCTCAGCTCGCGAAGGCGCGCCGCCACGGCCGCGTCGCCGGTCGCCACCGCGCCGCCGTCGCCGTAGGCCCCGAGGTTCTTCGATGGGTAGAAGGAAAAGGCAGCGGCGATTCCGAAGGTTCCCGTGGGCCGTTCCTTCCACGACGCGCCATGGCTCTGCGCGCAGTCCTCGACGAGGAGCGCGCCGCTTCGGCTCGCGAGCTCCGCGAGGCCGTCGAGGTCCGCCACGCCGCCGTAGAGGTGGACGGGTAGCAGAAAGCGAGCCGCATTCTTCGCCGCGCGCGCGGCGGCGGCATCGAGCGTCAGCGTGCGCGGATCGGCGTCGGCGAGGACCGGCCGGGCGCCGGCCATGCGGACACCCGCGAGCGTCGCGGTGCAGGTGTTGGCGGGAAGCAGGACGTCGTCGCCGGGGGTCGCTCCGGCGGCAGCGAGCGCGAGGGCGATCGCCTCGGTTCCGTTGGCGCACGCGACGACGTAGGCCGCGCCGAGGAAGGCGGCGAATTCGTCCTCGAAGCGGCGGACTTCCTCCCCGAGGACGAACCAGCCGCTGCCGAGGACCCGGGCCACCGCGGCGTCGATCGCGGCGCGCTTGCCCCGGTCGTCGCCGGCGAGGTCGCCGAACGGCACCCGGGTCGAGAGGCCGGCGGCCGGGGAGCTCACGCCGTCTCGCTCAACGCGCCGCCCGGATCCCGCGCGTAGCGCCGGCCGCAGGCGCAGGCGCAGGCGGCTCCGGAGGAGTTGCTCTCGAGGCGGAGCGTCTGCCCGCAGCGGCAGACGTGGCCGTGGACCTGGGCGGGGCTGCCGTACGCCAGCGCGAAGTCGGGCACGTCGCGCGTCACGAGGGCCCCGGCCCCGATCATGGCGAACCGGCCGACCGTGACCCCGGGCAGCAGGACGGCGCCCGCGCCGAGGCTCGCTCCCTCGCGAACCCGCGTCGTCGGGTACCGCTCGAGGTGCCGCCCGCTGCGCGGGCGCGGGTCGTTCGAGAACGAGACGTCGGGTCCGACGAAGACGCCGTCCTCCAGCACGAGTCCGTCGTACAGCGAGACCCCGCACTTCACCGTCACGCGGTCGCCGAGGACCACGTCGTTCTCGATGAAGCACCGGTCGCAGATGTTGCAGTCCCGGCCGATCCGCGCCCCCGCGAGGATGTTCACGAACGCCCAGATCCGCGTGCCGTCGCCGATCGCGGTCGAGGCCACGAGGGCGGTCGGATGTTTGGCGATCATCGACTTGCGGCTAGCTTAACGGATCGCGTCAGAAGTAGTCCGCCCGCCGCTCCCGGTAGAACGCGACCGTCCGCGCGAGGCCGTCGCGCAGCGACACCTTCGGCTCCCAGCCGAGCAGGCCGCGGATCTTGGTGATGTCCGAGACGAAGTCGCCGGGCTCCTGGGCCTTGCGCTCGGGCGTGAAGTCGGTGAACTCGAGGCGCGTCCCGGGGACGAGCTCGCGCAGGATCTCCGCGACCTCGAGAAAGGTCGAGGGCCGATCGTGCCCGACGTTCAGGATCTCGCCGACGGCCCTCGGCTCCCGGGCCGCGCGGACCAGCGCGTCGACGCAGTCGTCCACGTAGAGGAAGTCGCGCAGGATCTTTCCGGAGCCGAAGATCGGTATCGGCCGGCCTTCGAGCGCCAGCCGCACGAACCAGTTCACGACGCCGAACTGGGAGTGCCGCATCTGGCCGCGCGGACCGTACACGTTCGTCAGGCGAAGCGGCACGGTGCGGATGCCGTGGATGCGCGTGTAGGTGCGGCAGATCATCTCGGCCGAGAGCTGCGAGATTTCGTAGATGCCGCGGGGGTCCGACGGCGTCTCCTCGGAGACCGGCAGCCGGACCGCGGGCCCGTACTGGCCTCGCGTGCCCGAGCGGACGACGATCGCCTCCGGGTTCTTCTTGCGGCAGGCCTCGAGGACGACCGCCGTTCCCTTGATGTTGATGTCGATGTCCGGGTAGGGATTCGACAATGACATCACGTGCGACACCTGGGCGGCGAGATGGAAGACCACGTCGCGCCCCTCGACCAGGCGCTCCATGGCGGCCGCGTCGCGCACGTCGGACCGATCGACCTCGACGTCGTCGCGGATCTCGGCGATGTTCGCCGGGTTGCCGCCGTAGCCCTCGATCAGGGCGTCGCAGAGCGTCACGCGCGCTCCGTCCTCGAGCAGCCGCCGGGCGAGGCTCGAGCCGATGAAGCCGAGGCCCCCCGTGACGAGAACGCTCGGTCCCGAGGCGGTCACGTCGACTCCGGCGCCGGGCGGCCGGGCCGGCGCAGCCAGAGAGCGGCTCCCGTCAACGTCAGTAGGCTCACGATCAGGCCGGCTCGAAAACTGCCGGGAAGATACCGCAGTTCGATGCGGTGGCGTCCCGGCGGGACGCGGAAGCCCAGGAAGGCGTGGTTGTACAGGAGGGGCTCGGTCGTCCGGCCGTCGAGACGCGCGTTCCAGCCTCGCCACGCCGTCACGGAGGTGCCGATCACGGCGGCTTCGCGGGCGTCCACGGAGAGCGAGAGCGACTGCGGACCGTACCGCTCGACGGTCGCGCGCGCCTGTCCGTTGCGCGTCCAGCCCGGTGTCCCGCCCGTCTCGGCCAGCACGCCCCGCTCCGCGAAATCGGAAATCCCCTTCAACGCCTCGAGCCGGGCGAGGCGATCGGGCACGGACGTCAGCAGGGCGGGAACGAACGCCCGCGCCAGCGCAGCGGTGTTCTCGAGCAGGTCCGCGCCGGCCGAGCGCGTGAGGACCCGCCATCCCGGGGGCGGTTCGGTGCCGTGCGGCGCCACGGCGTATCGGACGTTCAGGAACGACAGGAACGGCGCGCGAAGGTCATCGACGATGTTGAACCAGGGGCCGAGCGGCCGGCACCAGAAAAAGTACGTCTCGTAGAAGGGACGGAACGTCATGGATTCGTAGCCGCGGACGTCCTCGAGCCCGTAGAGCGTCGCGGCATTGGGAATGAGCACGGGACCGAGGCCCACGATGCGATCGGGCGCGCCGCGAGGGATGGCCTCGAGCGCCGGGACGCGAGGGTAGAACGCGGAGGAGGGAAGCGTCGGGTAGACGGAGCCCGCCTCGGCGAGGCGTGACACGGCGAAGGCCGCGACGACTGCGCCGAGGGCGAGTCGGGGAGAGCGCCGAATGAGAAGACCCACGGCTGCTCCGCCGGCGAGGAGCGGACCGAGCTGCCACGCGAGACGGTCGCGCAGGTCGGCGGGCGTCAGGCCCAGCCCCTCCATTCCCGATCGCCGGTAGAGGAACAATCCCGCGATCACGATCGCCGCCATGACGGCGCCGCAGAGAAACGCGGCGGCGCCCTCGCCTCGCGCGAGTCGGTCGGTGCCGAACGCCGCCAGCAGGGCCAGGGCGAAGACCGCGGCGAAGACCAGGTAGTCGAGGACCCCGACGTCGAAGAGGGGCAGCCAGCCGAGGACGTCCATGACGCCGATCAGGCGCATCCACACGGCGGCGCCGAGCAGTCCGATCACGACGAGCGCACCGCGCGGCCGTCCTCGGGCGAAGAGCCCGGTCCAGGCCAGCGGGAAGAGCAGCGAGCCGGCGTACGCCGCCGGAACGCCGAATCCCTCGAAGAACCGGCTCTTTCCCGAGACGCCATAGGCGAAGGGCACCGCGAACAGCACCGCGCGGCGCAGACTCATGTCCGGAGCCGCGGACTTGGGAGCGTGCGCCCAGACGGCCGACCGGTACGCCTGCTCCCAGGTCTGAGGCAGGGCCTCGGCCAGAGGGAGCAACTGGACCGCGGTCAGCCCGATGGCGAGCCCGCCCGCGAGGAGCGACATCCCGACCGCGCGAAGGCGGCGTCCGCGCGGAGAAAGGCGCAGCCGGAAGAGAAACCACACGCCCCCCGCCGTCACGGCGAAGAGGAGCATCTCCGGATGACCTCCGAGGACGATGAGCACGAGCGCGGCCGTGGTCAACAGGACGGCGCGCCGGTCGGCATCCCGGGCCAGGCGCGAGAGCCCGAGGGCGAGCAGAGGAAACGGTCCGATCGCATTCGCGACGGAAAAGCCGAGCCAGAAGACCATGAAGTCGGAGAAGGCCCAGGCCGCGGCGCCGATGAGGCTGGCGGCTTCGCCGCAGCCGAGATCCCGGGCGAGAAGAAACGCGGAGACGAGCGCGAGAAGCAGCCGCAGGCTCATCTGCAGCGTCCAGGCCTGGGGCAGCGGAAGGAGGAGCCCGATCCACGTCGCCGGATGCAGGGGAGCGGCCTGCTGCGTCGCGAGAAGCGGCTCGCCCGCGAGGAGAAAGGGATTCCACAGCGGCAGGCGGCCGTGAAGGAGCGCGTCGCGGACGGCCTGATGCCACGGGATCATCGAGCAGACGACATCCGACAGCTGGGGAGTTCGAATCGGGGGCGGGTTCGGTCCGCGAAGCGAGGCGAAAGGTTCGCCGGAAGACAGGATGTCCAGAGGGGCGTAGACCCCGCCCGTGATCGTGGCGCGGCCCGTGAAGAGCAGCGGCGCGAAGCCGAGGATCAGGATCGTCCGGCGCCGTAGAGGAAGCACCCAGCGATGGGCCGCGCCGAGCACGAGGCCCGCGCCGCCTCCATAGACCGCGAGCGCCCAGAGGCCGATCAAGGGCATTCCGGAAGTCTATTTTGACGTCGAGCGTAATTCCGCAAGTATTTGGCCCTCATGGGGTTATTTCGGATTTTCGGACTGTAGCCGATTGCCTCTGGCACTCATTCGATGCGAGTGCTAATATCGCGATCCCCCGGCAACGGGGTCAAAAGAAGGCAACTCATTCAAGGAGGAGTTCATGAAGGTTCGTCCACTCTACGATCGGATCCTGGTCAAGCGTCTCGAGACGGGTGAAATGAAAAAGGGCGGGATCATCATCCCGGATACCGCCAAGGAGAAGCCGATGGAGGCGGAGGTCGTCGCCGTCGGCAAGGGCAAGGTGAACGAGGATGGCAAGCAGTTCCCCCTCGACGTCAAGAAGGGCGACCGCATCCTCATCGGCAAGTACGCCGGAACCGAAATCAAGATCGACGACGAAGAGCACCTGATCCTCCGCGAAGACGAAGTGCTCGCCGTCGTGGAAGGGAAGTAAGGAGCACACGCCATGGCAGCAAAAACGATCATTTACGGTGAGGAGGCGCGTCAGCGCGTCCTCCACGGCGTCAACAAGCTCGCGGACGCCGTGAAGGTGACGCTCGGCCCCAAAGGCCGCAACGTCGTCATCGAGAAGAAATTCGGTTCCCCGACGGTCACCAAGGACGGCGTCACGGTCGCCAAGGAGATCGAGCTCCAGGATTCGCTCGAGAACATGGGCGCCCAGATGGTCCGCGAGGTCGCCTCGAAGACCTCCGACGTCGCCGGCGACGGCACGACGACCGCCACGGTCCTCGCCCAGGCGATCTACCGCGAGGGCATCAAGAACGTGACGGCCGGCGCCAACCCGATGGAGTTGAAGCGGGGCATCGACGCGGCGGTCAAGGCCGCGGTGGAGTCGCTCGACAAGCTCTCCAAGCCGGTCGAGGGCAAGGACATCGCCCACGTCGGCACGATCTCGGCGAACAACGATTCCGAGATCGGCAAGATCATCGCCGAGGCGATGGACAAGGTCGGCAAGGACGGCGTGATCACGGTCGAGGAGGCCAAGGGCCTCGAGACGACCCTCGAGGTCGTCGAGGGCATGCAGTTCGATCGCGGCTACCTCTCCCCGTACTTCATCACCGACGCCGAGAGGATGGAGTGCATCCTCGAGAACGCCAAGGTTCTCCTCTTCGAGAAGAAAATCTCGAACATGAAGGACCTGCTCCCGATCCTCGAGCAGATCGCCAAGCAGGGCAAGCCGTTCCTGATCATCGCGGAGGAGATCGAGGGCGAGGCCCTCGCGACCCTCGTCGTCAACAAGCTGCGCGGGACGCTCCAGGTCTGCGCCGTCAAGGCCCCGGGCTTCGGCGACCGCCGCAAGGCCATGCTCGAGGACATCGCGATCCTCACGGGCGGCAAGCTCATCTCCGAGGACCTCGGCATCAAGCTCGAGAACGTCAAGTGGGAGGACCTCGGTGACGCGAAGAAGGTCACCGTCGACAAGGACAACACGACCGTTCTCGTGGACGACCGCTCGAAGAAGAAGCAGGAAGCCATCCAGGGCCGCGTGAAGCAGATCCGGTCCCAGATCGAGGACACGACCTCGGACTACGACCGCGAGAAGCTGCAGGAGCGTCTGGCCAAGCTCGTCGGGGGCGTCGCCGTCATCAAGGTCGGCGCGGCCACCGAGACCGAGATGAAGGAGAAGAAGGCCCGCGTCGAGGATGCGATGCACGCGACCAAGGCGGCCGTCGAGGAGGGGATCGTCCCGGGCGGCGGCGTGGCGCTGCTGCGCTCGATCGACGCCGTCACCAAGCGGTCCAACGAGCTGTCGGGCGACGAGAAGATCGGAGCGCGGATCGTCATCCGCGCGCTCGAGGAGCCGACCCGCCAGATCGTGGGCAACGCCGGCGGCGAGGGCTCGGTCATCATCAACGAGCTCAAGGCCAAGGGCGGCAACTTCGGCTACAACGCCAACTCCGAAAAGGTCGAGGACATGCTGAAGTCCGGCATCATCGACCCGACCAAGGTCACCAAGAACGCGCTGCAGAACGCGGCGTCGGTGGCCGGCCTGATGCTGACGACCGAGGCGCTCGTCTCCGAGATCAAGGAGAAGGAGAAGCCGGCGGCCGGCGGCGGCATGCCGGGCGGCATGGGCGGAATGTACTGATCCGATTCGGAATCGAAGAATTCTCAGCCCCGGCGAGAGCCGGGGCTTTTTTTGCGCCGCGGGGCGGGTCCCGGAGCTCCGGCCCGGGGCGGCTCTAAGGGTTTCGCACGGCGCGAAAGTCGGCGTGGCGGCCGTGGAGGCCGTACAGTCCGGTGATCGTGTTGCCGTCGACCTCGCCTCGGAACGTCAGCACGTTCTTCGTCTGCGTCTCGAAGACGATGTGCCGGCCGTTGACGATGCCGCGAATCCTGCCTTCCTGGTTGGGCCCGCGGAAGAAGCCGGAGATGTGGTGGTGATTCTGCGTGATCTGGACCGACTTCTCCACGGTTTCGGCGTCCTCGATGTTCTTCGAATAGATCGTCCACCGACCATGGACGTCCACCGGTGGATCGTGGGGATCGACCGCCGGCAGCTCCGCCCACCCAAGGGCGGCGAAGGCAACCCCGAGGGCGGTGGACAGGAACGCCCGGCGAAGGACGCTCACGATGCGTCCCGATCCGGCTTTCTCATTCGCGGTTTCCGAGCACGCCCTCGAAGGTGTCGCAGGCCCCCGGATCTCCCGACTGAAGCCCTCGCTTCAGCCACTCGGCGCGCTGCTGCGATGTTCCATGCGTGAACGACTCGGGCTGGATTCGCCCGGTCGCCATGCGCTGGAGCCGGTCGTCGCCGATGGCCGCCGCGGCGCGCAGGCCGGCTTCGGCGTCGCCGGGCTCGACCAGCCCGGTGCGCGCGCCCCGGTTTCCCCAGACGCCGGCGAAGCAGTCGGCCTGAAGCTCGAGTCTCACCGAGAGCTGATTCGCCTCGTCGCGGGAGGCGCGCTGCCGCAGGTCGTCCACCTTGTCGGCGATTCCGAGCTCCTGCTGGACGTGATGGCCGATCTCGTGGGCGATCACGTACGCGCGGGCGAAGTCCCCGGGAGCGCCGAAGCGGCGCGAGAGCTCGTCGAAGAAGCCGAGGTCGAGGTACACCTTTCGATCGAGCGGACAGTAGAACGGCCCCTGGGCCGTCGAGCCTTGTCCGCAGGCGGTCGGCGTCGCGTCGGTGAACAGGACCAGCGTCGGGAGTTCGTAGTGCCGACCGGAGGAAGAGAAGATCGAAGACCACGTGTCCTCGGTGCTCGCGAGGATGACCGACACGAACTTCTTCTCGGTGTCCTCGGCGCCGCCATCCGGTGAGGACGGCGCGCCGCCGCGGGGAGGCGCCGAAACCGTGGTCGAATCCGATGCGCCGTTGATCAGCTGCAGGACGCGCAGCGGATTGGCGCCCGTCAGCAGCGAGATGATGCCGACGACGATGAGGGTCCCACATCCTCCGATCGCCAGGCGGCCGCCGCCGAAGCCGCGCCGGTCCTCGACCTGGTCGCTCTCCCGCCCGTCCTCCCAGCGCATCGGCGCCCTATATACACCGCAAGCCGAGCCGAGCGGACGATGCACACGTCTCTTGGCAACAATGCAAGGGTATGTTTTCGATTATCATGATATCCTGAAGGTCATGTTTCGGCGCCTGGTTCGCCTCCCGGAGCGCCCTCGCGAGTCTTTCTTTCTCCTGGGGCCCCGGCACACGGGCAAGAGCACGCTCCTGAGAGAGCTCTATCCCCAGGCGCGGCGGATCGACCTCGGCCGCACCGAGGAGTTCGTCCGCTACGGCGAGAAGCCGACTCTTCTGCGCGAGGAGATCGAGGAGGGCCCGCAGTCGCCGGTCGTCGTGATCGACGAGATCCAGAAGATTCCTCCTCTCTACGAGGAGGTCCAGAGGCTGGTCGAGGACCACGGCTGCGTCTTCGCCATGTCGGGCTCGAGCTCGCGCGCCCTCCAGTCTGCCGCTTCGGAGCGCGGCAACGGCGGGCGGGTCGCCCGGTTCGACCTCTTCGGGCTGACCTCGGCCGAGATCGGAAGGCCGTTCGACCTGGTCCGGATGCTGAATCACGGCTACCTGCCGCGGCACTACACGGCCGACTCTCCGGCTCGGCTCCTGCGCGGCTACATCCAGAGCTACATCAAGGACGAAGTGCTGTCCCCGGGGCTGACGCGAAGCCTTCCGGCCTTCTCCGCCTTCCTGTCGCAGGCCGCGCTCAGCGACGCCGAGCTCGTCAACTACGCCACCATGGGCCGCGAGTGCGGCGTCTCGGCTCCCACCGCGCGCGACTACTACCGGATCCTCGTGGATACGCGCCTCGGCCGGTATCTGCCGGCGTTCACCCGTCGGCCCAAGCGCCGGGTGATCGGCGCTCCCAAGTTCTTCTTCGCCGACGTCGGGATCGTGAACGTCCTCGCGGGACGGGGAGCGCTCGCGCCCGGCTCGGAGCTCTTCGGCAAGGCGTTCGAGAACTGGGTCTTCCACGAGCTGACGGCGGCGTCGCACTACCGGGAGCGCTACCTCGACCTCGCGTACTGGCGCCTGGCGAGCGGGATCGAGGTGGATTTCGTCCTGGGAGACCTGCGCTGCGCCGTCGAAGCCAAGGGATTCGCGCGAATCACGTCCGACCACCTGAAAGGACTGCGCCAGCTCGCCGTCGACCAGCCGTCGGTGAGGCGCCGGGTCGTCGCCTGCCTCGAGCCGAGCCCGCGCGTCACCGAGGATGGAATCGAGATCCTGCCGTGGCGCGTGTTCCTCGACCGGCTCTGGAGCGGAGAGCTTTGGGGGGAATGAGCACCGGGGCGGCCGCGGGGGAGCGGGTTTCGGCCGTGATCGTCCACTATCGGACCCCGGCCGAGACACTGAGGTCCGCGCGCGCCGTGGCGGCGACCGCCCCGGGCGCCGAGGTCATCGTGGTCGACAACGCGTCGCACGACGGCATCGCGCGCCTGCTCGCCGGGGCCGTGCCGTCGGCCCGCGTCCTGGCCGAGCCCTCGAACCGCGGTTTCGGCGCGGCGTGCAACCGGGGCGCACGCGAGACCGCCCGACCGTTTCTCCTGTTCCTGAATTCCGACGCGGTCGTGAAGCCGGGTGCGGTCGCGGCGCTCGAGGAGGCGCTCGACTCCCAGCGGGGCGCCGCGGCGGCCGGACCGAAGCTGTTGAACTCCGACGGGTCGCTCCAGCCGTCGGTGCGGCGCCTGCCGACGCCGTGGCGGATCTTCTGCGAGAGCACCGGGCTGGCGTATCTCTCGGGCGGCCGGCCTCCGCTCGAAGGCCACACGGCGACGCGCCAGGACCACTCGCGGCCGCGGCTGGCCGAGGCCCTGATGGGCGCCGCGCTCCTGGTGCGGCGCGAGGCGTACGAGGACGCCGGAGGCTTCGACGAGGCCTTCTTTCTCTACGCCGAGGAGACCGACCTGATGGCGCGCTGGGCCGGGCGGAAGTGGAAGCTTCTCTACGAACCGTCGGCCGAGGTGATCCACGAGGGCGGGCGATCCGGCGGCGATGCGCTCTTCGGCCAGCTTCACGCTTCGCTCGTACGCTACTGCGCCAAGCATCACGGGCGCTCCGCCGCGCGTCTCGCGGCGGCGGCGCTCGATGGGGGCGCCGCCCTGCGCTGGGCGGCCGCGGTTCTCACGCCGGGAGAGGCCGGCCGAAGGAGGCGCGCGCGCTATCGGTCGGCCCTCCGCCGCCGGTCGGCGGCGTCCCCGGCCGCGATTCGATGAAGCCCGTCGTCTACGGCATCCTGCCTCGGCCGCCCCATCCGACGCGAGACGGCCTCGCGATCCGCAACTACCATCTGCTCGCTTCCCTCGCCGAACGCTTCGACGTCAGGGCCTTCTCCCTGCTCGATCCCGTCCGCTCCTACGGAGGAGGCGAGGCCCCGCCGGGCGTTCGGCTGGAAACGGTGCCGCAGGAACGCCGCGGGCCGCGGAGGCTTTCGGCGGCGATCCGCAGCCTCGCGTCCCGGGAGCCCTACTCGGACCTGTTGTATCGCTCGAGGGCGCTGACCGAACGGGTGGCGCAGGCCTGCGCCGCGCGCCGCCCCGTCTGGATCGTCGCGCACTCGTACCACGTCGCTCCGTCGGCGTTTGCTCCGGGCGCTTCGGTCTGGATCGACTTTCACAACCTCGATTCCGACATCTGGCGGCGCATGGCGGAGGGCGGCCTCTCGCTTCCCCGGCGTCTCTTCGTGCGGACGCAGGTCTCGCGGATCCGCCGATTCGAGCAGGCCCTGGCGCGACGGGCCGCCGGGATCTCATGCGTCTCGAACCGCGATCGGGCGGCGCTCGCGCAATTCGGCCTCTCCTGCGAGCCGGTCGTGGTTCCGAACGGCGTGGATCTCGCGCGCTACGAGTTTCGCGAAGCGCCGCCGGCCGGGGAGCGGATCCTGTTCGTCGGAGATCTCTCGTGGCCACCGAACGCCGAAGCCGTGCGCTGGTTCGCCGAGCGCATATGGCCGATCGTCCGCGCGCGCCGGCCCTCGGCGTCGGTCGAGATCGTCGGGCGGGAGGCGCCGGAATCGCTCCGGCGGCTCGCCGGGGCCGCGTTCCGGTTCGCCGGGGAGAGCGGCGACACGCGCCCGCACTGGAATGCGGCGGCGGTGGCCGTCGTGCCGCTTCGGGCTGGAGGCGGCACGCGCCTGAAAATCCTCGAGGCGGCGGCGTGCGGCGTGCCCGTCGTTTCGACGTCCGTCGGCGCGGAGGGCCTCGACTTCACGGAAGGGGCGGAGATCCGCGTCGCCGACGAACCCGCCCCCTTCGCCGAGGCCGTGGCGAATCTGCTCGCGGACCCGCTCGCGGCGAGGCGCCAGGCGGCTGCGGCGCGAGCGCGCGTCGAGGCGCTCTACGACTGGAGACGGATCGGCGAGGCCTTCGCGGAAGCCCTGTCCCGGCGCGGAGGCGCGCGGACATGAGGACGGCGGCCCTCGTCCTCGCCGCGGCTTCGGCGGTCCTCTTCGCCTGGTCCTACGGCGTCTATCCGTGGCTCGTCCGGCGGATCGCGCATCGGTTCGCCGGCGAAACCGGGACGGCGCCGCCTTCGCCGGAGGCGGCGGAGTTCCCGACGGTCGACGTGCTCATCTCGGCCGCGGACGAGGAGGCGGTGATCGGCGCGCGAATCGCGAATCTTCTCGCGCAGGAAACCGGAGGGGGACGAAGCCCCGGCATCCTGCTCGGCTGCGACGGCTGCCGGGACGGCACCGCGGCGGCGGCGCGCGCCGCGGGCGGCGGCCGCGTCCGGGTCGTCGAGTTCCCCGCGCGCCGCGGCAAGGCCTCGGTGCTGAACGATCTCGTGCCGATGTCTTCGGCGGCGCTCCTGGTCTTCACCGACGCGAACACGCGCTTCGAGCCCGGGGCGGTCGCGGCGCTGTCGCGCGCGTTTGCCGATGCGTCGGTTGCGGCCGTGTGCGGCCGCCTCGTCTTCGAGAGGGCTCCGGGCGCGCGGGAGACACCCGAGTCCGTCTACTGGGACCGCGAGACGCGGCTGAAGCAGGCCGAGGGCGCGCTCGGGGTCTGCCTCGGCGCCAACGGCGGAATCTACGCGGCCCGCCGGGAGCTCGTCTCGCGGCTGCCCGAAGACACGACGTCGATGGACGACTTCCTGATCGCGGCGCGCGCCGCGCGGCCGGGCCGGCGGGTGGCGTTCGCCGCCGACGCAGTCGCGCGGGAGGACGCGGCCCGCGACGTCGCCTCCGAGGTGGCGCGCCGCTTCCGCATCGGCATCGGGGGAGGGCAGGTCCTGCGCCGCGAGCTCTGGCTCTATGCCGCGCCGAGGCATCCGATGCTGACCCTCGCATTCCTTTCGCGAAAGGCGGCGCGGTGGCTCGCTCCGGCGGCGGCGCTCGCGGCGGCCGTCGCGGCGCTCTTCGCGCCGGATCTGCGCGCGGCCGCTGCCCTGGCGCTCGGCCTGGCGGCGTTTGGACTGGCGTCCTCGCGGTGGAGGCCGGGAGTCCGTGGGGCGCTCGGAACGCTCTATTATTTCGCCGTGTTGAACGTCGCGCTCGCCCTCGGCGTCTCGGCGGGTCTCGCCGGCTACGCGCGTCCCGTCTGGAGACGGACGGCGCGATCCTGATGCCGGGCCGCCGCGTTTCGCTCTTCCGACCCGTCGCGCTCGCCGGCGACGTCGCGATCGCGGTCGGAATGCTCGATGCGGCCTTCTTCCTCCGGACGCACGTGGCGATCCCGGGCACCGAACGGCTCCTCCCGGCCGGCGCCGTCCTGTTCACCCTCGGAAACATCGCGATCGTGGCGGTCGTCCAGGTCGCCGGTCTCTCGTTCTTCGGCCTGTACCGGGACCACGAGCGGTTCCGCGAGCCGCTCGGGCGGTTGCTGCTACCGGCGCTCTTCCTCGAGCTCGCGACGCTCGCCTCGATCTACTTTCTGGCGCAGCCCTACTCGTTCGCCCGGTCCGTCCTCGTCGTCTACATCCTCCTGAACGGCGTGACGCTCGCCGCCTGGCGGGTCGCGCTCGATCGCGTGTTTCCGCAGCCCCGGCGCCGCGCGGTCATCGTGGGCGGCGGTCCGGCGGCGACGCTGATTGCCGACACGATCCGGCGCCATGCGTGGACGGGCGTGGACGTGCTCGGGATCGTGGGAGCGGGAGACGGCGGCACCGCGGAGCTTCCGGTACTCGGCGCCGTCGAGGATCTGATCGAGATCGTCGAGGTCCGCGCCATCGACGAGGTCATCCTGACGCCCGAGGCGTCGTGGTGGCGTGACGAGATCGCCGAGCGCGTGCCTCCCGGTTGGCGGGCGGACCTGCTCGTCTGGCCGTCTCCGTTCGAGACGATGATCGGCCGGCTGCGCTTCCGGATCGTAGGCGATCTGCCTCTGCTCGAGGCGCGCGTGCGCCCGCTCGACGGCGCCGGCGCCTTCTTCAAGCGCGGCTTCGACACCGTCGTGGCCGCGGCGGCGCTGGTGCTGCTCGCTCCGGGGATGCTGCTCGCCGCGGCGCTCGTCGGCGTGACGTCGCCGGGCGGCGTGTTCTACCGGCAGACGCGGGTCGGAAGAGACGGGCGGCTCTTCGAGCTCTGGAAGCTGCGCACGATGCGGGAAGGCGCCGAGGTCGAGACGGGCGCCGTGCTCGCGACCCCCGACGATCCGCGCGTGACGGCGATCGGCCGGGCTCTGCGGGGCGCGCGCATCGACGAGATCCCGCAGCTCTGGAACGTCGTCGCCGGCGACATGAGCCTGGTCGGGCCGCGGCCCGAGCGCCCCGAGTTCGCCGAACGTTTCGCCAAGACGGTGCCCGGCTACGGGCTGAGAAACGCGGCGCGACCGGGCCTGACCGGCCTCGCGCAGATCTCGGGTGAGTACTCGAGCGAGCCGGACATCAAGTTGCGCTACGATCTCGCTTACTTGAACAACTGGTCATTTTTTCTCGACCTGGCCATCCTTCTGCGCACTCTGCCGGTCGTCCTGACGCGCCGTGGAATCTAGCGCGCCGGCGCGGCGCCGCGTGGCGGTCGTCATGCCCGCGTACAACGCGGAACAGACCCTCGAGCGGACCTATGCCGACGTACCGAAATCGCACGTCGACGACATCATCCTCGTGGACGACGGCTCGAAGGACCGGACCGTCGAGATCGCGCGCCGCCTGGGCATCCACGTCGTCGTCCATCCGAAGAACCGCGGATACGGCGGCAACCAGAAGACCTGCTATCGGACGGCGCTCGAGCGCGGCGCGGACGTCGTCGTCATGGTGCACCCCGACCACCAGTACGATCCGACCGTCATCCCGCACCTGCTCCAGGCCCTCGAGGACGGCCATTTCGACGCCGCCTTCGGCAGTCGCATGCTCGGAGGACGGCCGATCCAGGGCGGCATGCCCAAGTGGAAGTACCTCGGCAACATCCTCCTGACGGCGATCGAGAACGCCACGTTCCTGATCTATCTGACCGAGTACCACAGCGGCTTCCGCGCCTACACCCGCCGCTACCTGGAGGGGGTCAACCTGGAGGCGAACTCGGACGGGTTCGTCTTCGACACGGAGATCATCGCCCAGGGAATGGCGAAGGGCCTGCGCATCTGCGAGATTCCGATCGAGACGCGGTACTTCGACGAGGCCTCGCAGATCGCCTTCGGCCCGTCGGTGCGCTACGGGATGGCGATCCTGAAGACGATGCTGCTGTACAAGCTCCACGCCTGGGGAATCTGGTCGAGCCGCATCTTCCGCGAGCCGGCGGCGGTTCCCGCGAAGGCCTGAGCTAGCGGCGCTCCTCCGAGGGGAGCGGCGGCGGCGCGTCGAGCCGGCCGGCCGCGAGCTCCGCGGCGAGCCGGCGCGTCTCCGCGAGTGCCGGAGCCTTCTGGTCGGGCGGCAGCGAGGCCAGGATCTCGGGACTGATCCAGCCCGCGCGCACGTAGGCGGCACTGGCGCTCGCGTCTCGCTTCAACAGGGCGTAGGCGCGCCCGAGATTCAGATCGATCTCCGCGCGCTCGCCGGTCGCGAAGCCCTCGCGATAGAACTCGAGGGCGCGCTCCGGCTGTCCCGTCACGAGGTAGGAAGATCCGGCCAGCATCCAGGGACGCGGATCGCCGGGGAGGTGAACGGCGGTGCGCAGCGCGAGCTCGCCGACGGCGACCACGTTGCGCGCGGTCTCCGGGTCTCCCGTGCGGTCGAGCAGGGCCCGGAAGGCGTTCGTGGCCCGGCCGATGCGGCGTTCGGCGGCGTAGCGCGGGAACTCGGGCGCGACCAGGAGGGCGAGGGCCGCGACGAAGGCGATGCCGAGCACGAGACGTCTCACGCTGCAGCCTCGTCCGACCCGCCGGAGCGGGACGCGGAGATTCTCCAGGCGCGGCCCGCGGCGAGCAGTAGGGGCACCGCGGTCACGGGGCGCTGGAGCGGAAACCACGTGAGGGCTCCCGTCGCGCCGGCCGCGAGGACCGCCAGCAGGATCGCGGCCTCGGGACTCCTGCCGCGCGTGGCAACCGCGCCGACCGACGCGAAGAGGCAGACGACGGCGCCGAGGATCATCAGCCCGGCGGGAATGCCGGCGTCGCTGAAGACCTGCAGGTAGTCGCAGTGCGCTTCGGCGTACGAGCTCGTCAGCAGAGGCACCACGAAGCGCCGATGCGCCCGGATCTCGGCCGCGAGCCGATGCGGCACGTACTCCGCGCCGTAGGTGCCCGGACCGTAGCCGACCCAGGGTCGCTCCCGCGCCATCTCCGCCGCCGCGGCCCATGCCCCTCCGCGGAAGGAGACGATCGCGTCCCAGTTTCCCGATCGGGCGGCGTTCGAAAGCTCCTGAGCCCGCGAGCGCAGCGGCGCATACGCGATGGCGGCGAGCGCGGCCGCGAGCAGGGCGGCGCCCATCGGGAGCACGGCGCGGCGCCGGTAGCGGACGGCGAGAAAGACCGCGGCGCCCGCCAGGGCCGAGGTCAGGGCCGTGAGGTTCTGGTTGACCAGAAGGTCGGCGGCGAACAGAACGAGCGCCGCGCCGATCGCGGCGCGACGGCCCGTCCTCCCCGTGACCGGCAAGAGCCCGAGCGCGAGAACCCCGGCGAGCGCGACGCTCAGGGCGAGGTACCCGACGTTGCCCGCCAGAGCGCCGGTCTCCTGCCGGGCGCCGAAGGTCTCGAGCGGAAAAGGATGGTAGAGATCCCGGCTCTCGAGGATCGAGACCACCGAGTTGCCGGCCGTGGCCGCGAGAAAGGTGCCGACGAGCCACCGCTCGCCGGCCTCCACGGCGCGGGAGGCTCCGAGAGGCAGCAGCAGCGCGAAGATCGCCACGGACCGCATGGCGTCGAGCGACACGGCTCGCCGCGGCGAGACGAGGGATGAGACGAGGCCGAGCACCAGCGCCGCGGCCGTGAGCGCGAGCGCCGCGCGGCGGGCCGTCGGGCCGGCGTTCCATCGAGGTCGCGCGTGGCGGCCGCCTCCCGGCCGCCACGCGAACGTCGCCGCAGCGGCGAGCGCGATCCCGGCCATCGCGATCAGCCGTTTGGGCGCGTCGAACGCCGCGCCGGCCTCCGTGTCCACGGCGAGAGCCGTTCCGGCGAGCACGACGGCGAGCGCGGCGGCTCCGACGATCGCGCCGGGGTCGCGCCTCGAGCCGCGCTCGGCGGCTTCGATCCGACCGGGCTGGCGCCGCTTCTTCGACAAGCGGACGGGATGTTATGACGTTATCCTCCGGCGGTGGACGAGGAATCGCCCGGGATCCGCGACGTCCCCCTGCTCGACTGGATCGACCGGCATCGTCTGCCGATCCTCGCCGTCTTCGGGAGCCTGCTGCTCTCCGGCGTGCTCGGGCTGGCGTACTTCACGGCGCGCGTGGTCGGCCGCTTCGACGGGCGGCGCTGGAATCTGCCCTCGCGGATCTATTCGGATCTCTGGGTCCTCCGCCCGGGCGACGCGTCGTCGGTCGCGAGCCTCACGGCGAAGCTGTCGCGTCTCTACTACCAGGAAGGGGAGGAGCCGCCCGACCGGCCCGGCCACTATCGCCGGGAGAGGGACGGACTCGAGGTGCGCACGCGCGGCTTTCGCTACCCGGGGCGGACGTTTCCGGGTCAGCACGTGCGCGTCGTTCTGTCGGGCGGGCGCGTCAAGTCGCTGACCGACGGTGCGGGAAGCCCCGTCGCCGCCCTCATCCTCGAGCCCGAGAGGCTCGGCTCGGTCTTCGGCGCGGAGCTCGAGGACCGGACCATCGTCCGCCTGCCCGAGGTGCCGCCGGCCCTGGTGAACGCCGTGCTCGTGACGGAGGACCGCGACTTCTACCGGCACACCGGGGTCTCGGTTCGGCGCCTTCTCGGGGCGGTCTTCAAGACGATGACCGGCGGGATGATGCAGGGCGGCTCGACGCTGACGCAGCAGCTCGTCAAGAACCTGTATCTCTCTCCGGAGCGCACGGTCCGTCGCAAGGCCGTCGAGGCGGTCATGGCCGTGATCCTCGACGCCCGCTATTCGAAGGACGACATCCTCGACGCGTACTTGAACGAGATCTACCTCGGCCGCCGCGGAGCCGTGGCGATCACCGGCGTCGGAGAAGCGTCCCGCTACTATTTCGGAACCGAGGTCTCGGACCTCGACCTGGCCCAGGCGGCCACTCTCGCCGGAATGATTCGCGCTCCCAACGCCTACTCGCCCTTCCGCAGCCCCGACCGGACGCGCCAGCGGCGCGACCTCGTCCTGCACCTGATGCGGGACGAGGGGAAGATCGACGACGCGGCCCTCCGGGCGGCGCTCGCCGAGCCCGTGACGCCGAAGACGCGGATCGAAGAGCGGACGCGCGCGCCGCACTTCCTGGATTTCGTCAAGGGCGAGCTGGCCGAGCGCTATGGCCACGAGCTCGAGACGGAAGGGCTCCAGATCTACACGACGCTCGACGTGGACCTTCAACAGGCGGCGCAGCGCTCCGTGACCCTGGGGCTCGAGAATCTCGAGAAGGCGTACAAGCGCCTGGCCACGGCCTCGAAGCAGGCGCCGCTCCAGGGAGCCCTCATCGTGCTCGAGCCTCAGACGGGGGGCGTGCGCGCGCTCGTCGGCGGGCGCGACTACCGGCTCTCGCAGTTCAATCGCGTGACGCAGGCTCACCGCCAGCCGGGAAGTCTCTTCAAGCCGTTCGTCTACCTGGCGGGCTTCGCGCGCCGGGACCTCGATCCTCCCGTCACGCCGGCGACGATCCTGATGGACACCCCGATCACCGTCGAATGGGGCCAGAAGACCGACGAGGAGATGTGGACGCCGCACGACTACGACAACGACTATCGCGGGCCGATGTCCGCGCGCCAGGCGCTCGAGCGCTCGATCAACATTCCCACCGTGCGCGTCTCGTTGATGGCCGGCCTCGACTACGTCCTCGGCGCGGCTCGCGACGCCGGGATCGGGTCGCGCCTGCGCGGGTATCCATCGGTCGCGCTCGGCGCCTTCGAGATCTCCCCCATGGAGATCGCCGGGGCCTACTCCGTCTTCGCCAACAGCGGCGTCCGCGTGCCGCCGAACGCGATCGTGGGAGTGACGACCGGTGACGGCCGTGTTCTCGACCGCAAGGCCGCGACGCTGAGCCTCGCCCTTCCCGCGGACGCGGTCTATCTCGTCAACTCGATCCTGCAGGGCGCCGTGAATCGCGGCACGGGGGCGGGCGCGCGCAGCAGGGGACTGACGGGCACGCTGGCCGGCAAGACCGGCACGACCAACGACGGCCGCGACGCCTGGTTCGTGGGCTATTCGCCGCGTTTCATCGCGGCGGTCTGGGTCGGGTACGACGACAACCGGGGTTTGAATCTCTCGGGCACCCAGGCCGCCGTGCCGATTTTCGCGGATTTTTCGAAGTCGGTCCCGTCGCAGTATTTCGCGGAGGGTTTTCCGGTGCCGTCCGACATCGTGACCGCGGAGATCGATCCGACGACCGGATTTCTCGCCGGGCCTCGCTGTCCCCAGACGATGTCGGAGGTCTTTCTCGAGGGATCGGCGCCGACGATCGCTTGCCCGGTCCACGGGGGCTGACGGTCGGACGTTCGATTCCTGATACATTCGCTGTTTCGGTGAAGAAGCCCAAATCCCTCCGTCCGTCTCCCATTCGCATCCGGGGAGCCCGGACCCACAACCTGAAGAACGTCTCCGCGGACATCCCGCTCGGGCGGCTGACGGTCGTGACGGGCGTCTCCGGCTCGGGCAAGTCGTCGCTCGCCTTCGATACGCTCTATGCCGAGGGACAGCGCCGTTACGCGGAGTCCCTTTCGACGTACGCGCGCCAGTTTCTCGAGCGGCTCGATCGCCCCGACGTCGATTCGATCGAGCCGGTGCCGCCGGCCATCGCCCTCGAGCAGAAGAACGGCGTGCGCAACGCTCGCTCGACCGTCGGGACGCAGACCGAGATCCACGATTCCCTGCGCCTGCTCTTCTCCCATGGCGGGACGACCTCCTGCCCGGATTGCGGCGAGGCCGCCGTGCCGGGCGGGGTGGACCGCGCCGTCGAAGAGCTCTGCGCGTCGGAGGACGGCTCCCGAGCCGTGCTGGTCGCGCCCATCGCCTGGAAGGAGCCCGGAATGTCGCCGGCGCCGCGCCGCAAACGGGGTCCGACGGAGGCCGCCCGGATCGCGGAATACAAACGCGGGGGCTTCTTCCGCGCCCTGACTCCCGACGGAGAGATCGCGGAGATCGGGGAGGACACGGCGGGTCTCGTGGACCCGGAGGGGCGTCTGCGTCTGGTCGTCGGACGCTTCGTCGTCGGCGCCGCGTCGCGCCCGGAGCTCGCCTCCGCGGCGGAGACGGCGTTCGCGCTGGCCGGCGCGCTCGAGGCGCGCATCGGCGAACGCATCCGGACGTTTCGTCGCGGCCTGCACTGTCCCCGGTGCGGCCGGGAGTTCCGGGACCCGACGCCGCCGCTCTTCGCGTTCAACTCGCCGCTCGGCGCATGTCCGGCCTGCCAGGGTTTCGGTCGGGTCATCGGAGTGGACCTCGAGAAGGCGATCCCCGACCGCGACCTCACCCTTTCGGAACGGCCGGTCGCTCCGTGGAACACCCCGGCGTACGAATCCGCCTACGACGATCTGTTTCGGGCGTGCCGTCGATACTCCGTCCGGACGGACGTGCCCGTCGCGCGCCTGTCCGCCCACGAGCGCGAGGTGCTCCTCCGGGGCCGCGGCGATTTCTACGGCGTCCTCGGATTCTTCGACTGGCTCGAGACCAAGCGCTACAAGATCCACGTCCGGGTCCTGCTCGCGCGCTATCGCGCCTACACTCTGTGCGGCGCGTGTCGGGGCGCGCGGCTGGCGCCGCCGGCGCTCTGGGTGAGGTTTCGCGGACGCACGATCGCCGAGCTCGCGGATCTGTCCCTGGCGGACCTGAAGACGTTTTTCGACGAGCTGTCGCTCTCCCCGGTGGAGGAGGAGCGCCTGTCCTCGGTCGTCGCGGAGCTGCGGGCGCGGGTCGGGTACATGAACGACGTGGGCCTCGACTACCTGACGCTCTGCCGCGCCGCGCGCACGCTCTCCGGCGGCGAGTCGCAGCGGATCGGTCTCGCGTCCGCCCTCGGCGGCGCGCTGACCGGGACGCTCTACGTGCTCGACGAGCCGACGATCGGGCTCCACGCGGTGGACACGCGGCGTCTTCTCGGGATTCTCCGGCGCCTCGCCGACCGCGGCAACACGGTGGTCGTGGTCGAGCACGACCCGGAGGCGATCGAAGCGGCCGACCACGTCATCGACCTCGGCCCCGACGCGGGCAGCCGCGGCGGCCAGGTCCTGTTCGCGGGGACGCCTCGCGCGCTGGCTCGCGTGAAGGGCTCGGCGACCGGCGAGCTGCTGCGCCGGCGGGCGTCGCCTTCCGCGCCCGGCTCCCGCCTCGCGGATCGCGGCCCGACGCGCATCGTTCCCTTTCGCCGCGCCGAGGGCGCTCTCACCATCGTGGGCGCGCGCCAGCACAACCTGAGGAACCTCACCATTCGCCTTCCGCTCGGACGCCTGGTCGCTCTGGCGGGCGTGTCGGGCTCGGGGAAGTCCACGCTCCTGAGGCAGATCCTGCACAACGCGTACGCCCGGCGGGTCAAGGGAGCGGCCCAGTTCGAAGTCGGGGAACACGACCGCATCGAGGGTTTCGAGGCGATCTCGGACCTGCTGCTCGTGGACCAGAGTCCCCTCGGCCGCTCCGCTCGCTCGAACCCGGTGACCTACACCAAGGCGTGGGACGAGATCCGGCAACTGTTCGCTCGCTCGTCCCGCGCCGTCGCGCGCGGAATCACGGCGCGGGATTTCTCCTTCAACTCGTCGGGCGGCCGCTGCGAGACGTGCCGCGGGACGGGGTGGCAGACGATCGACATGCAGTTCCTCGCCGATGTGACGGTGCGCTGCGACGCCTGCGACGGACGGCGCTTCCAGGCCCGGGTGCTCGGAGTCCGACTGAGGGGAAAGAACATCGACGACGTGCTCGAGATGACGGTCGAGGACGCGTCCGCGTTCTTCGCGTCGGATGAGAAGATCGTGCGCCGCCTCGAGCCGCTGCTCGAGGCGGGTCTCGGTTACGTGCGCCTCGGCCAGCCGACGGCGACGCTCTCGGGGGGAGAGGCCCAGAGGCTGAAGCTCGCGGCCTTCCTCGGCATCCGGCCGGCGTCCTCGCGCGGAGCGCTGTTTCTCTTCGACGAGCCCACCACCGGCCTCCACGCCCGCGACGTCGATCGCCTGCTCGCCACGCTGCGCCGCCTGATCGCGCGCGGCCACTCGGTCCTCGCCGTCGAGCACAACCTGGGATTCCTCGAGGCCTGCGACTGGATCGTCGAGCTCGGTCCCGGCGGCGGCGAAGCCGGCGGCCGCATCGTCGCCGAGGGCTCGCCCGCAGACCTTCGAACGAATCCGCGCAGCGTCACGGGTCCGTTTCTCGGCCCCGCACCGAGCGCCGAGGTCGCTCCGGCGCGTCCGGCGCGCCGCGATTCCGCCGATCCACGGCGGTAGCGATCCCGGCCCGGCGCCGGCGCGTCCTGGACCCTATAATGGGAAGGCGTTCCCGCTCCCAGCAAACAGACCGCCGTGCGCACCTCAAGCGACTCCGGAGCCTCGGGACGGCGTCTCTTCGGCGCCGTTCTGCGCCTGGCTGCCGCATGGACGGCCGCCGGCGGGATCGCGGCGGCCGAGCCGCCGCCCGCGATCTCGCACCCCGCGCCCTTCCTGGGACGATTTACCTTCCGGACGTACGCTCAGGAGGAGGGACTCTCCGATACGTCGGTCGAGTGCGTTCTCCAGGACCACACCGGATATCTCTGGGCCGGGACCGACGATGGTCTCTTTCGGTTCGACGGACGGCAGTTCACGCGATTCGGCCGGGAACAGGGGCTTCCGCAGACCCGGATCTATCAGCTCCTCGAGACGGCGGAGGGCCGTTTCTATGCGGCGACCGGCGCCGGCCTGGCGCGCCTCGACGGCAGCCGCTTCGTCGTCCTCGGCGAGAAATCGGGCCTGGGTCCCTTCGCGATCGGTCACGAGGGCCTCGCGTCCGATTCGACCGGCACCGTCTACGTCGGAACGGACCGCGGCCTCTACGCGGGGAAAAACGACCGGTACGTGTTCGACCAGGAGGCCAATGCGCTCGGCGAGGGGCCGGTCGTCGGAGTCCATTGGGACGCGTCGGGGGCGCTGTACTACGCCCGGGCCGGGCGCCTCTACCGCAAGGAGTCGGGCCGCGCGATCGAGTTCGGGCGTCCCCGGGGACTTCCCTCCGACGAAACGATCGACGACGTGGAGTCGGACCCGGCGGGCCGGCTCTGGGTGCGCACGGTCAAGCACCTCTACCGTCTGCCGCGCGGCGGCCAGAAGTTCGAGCGCGACGACGAGGGGCTTCCCGAATCGAGCGAGGTCGGCCGCCTTGCCTTCGACGACCGCGGCGAGCTGCTCGTCCCCACCGTGCGGGGACTCGCGTACGAGGACCACGGCGCCTGGCGCGTGATCGGCCGCCGCGAGGGGCTCGCATCCGACGCCGCGCTCTCGACGCTCGTGGATCGCGAGGGGTCTCTCTGGATCGGGCTGCTCGGCGGCGGCCTCGACCGGCGCCTCGGACGCGGCCAGTTCACCAACTGGACGCGCGACGACGGCCTGTCGCAGGAGGTCGTCTGGTCGATCGCCCGGCCGAAGTCGAAGGCCGGGCCGGGCCCGATCTGGGTCGGCACCGAGCAGGGGCTCGACCGCCTCGATCTGCGGACCGGCGAGGTCAAGGGCTACGACGTCAGCGACGGCCTCGGCGGCAACACGATCAATGCGCTCGCGGGCGGCGAGGACGGGAGTCTCTGGATCGGCTCCTGGCCGGGAGGAGTGACGCGGTTCCTGCCCGACGGAGGGGTTCGCCGCTACGTGCCGCCCGGGACCTCGCCCGAGCAGTTCCGGGTCGCGGCGATCCGCCTGCGGCCCGACGGGGACGTCTGGATCGGAGCGGTCGAAGGGCTCTATCGGCTGCCGGCCGGCTCGCCGTCGGCGAGCCTGGAACGCGTCTCGGTCGGGGGCGAGGCGCCGGACAACGTCCGGGCCTTCGCCGAGGACCCGGCCGGAACCCTCTACGCCGCGAGCCGTCAGGGAATCCTGCGCCTCACGGGGCCATCGCCGCGGCGCTTCACGACCCGCGACGGCCTGCACGAGGACTTCCTGTCCTCGATCGCTTTCGCCGCGGACGGCAGCGCCGTCGTCGCATACCGCGAGTCGATCGGGGCCGCCAAGGTGATCATCGAGGGGGACCGCATGACGGTGCAGCCTCTCTCGACGGCGAACGGGCTCGTTTCGAACAAGGTCGTGCTGGCCGGACGCGACGCCGCGGGCTCGATCTGGATCGGCACGGGCACGGGCGCCGACGTGTTCGGCCCCGACTGGAAGCACGTCGCCCGCTACGGCAAGCCCGACGGCATGATCAGCGACGATCTCGATCAGAACGCGTTCTTCGCCGAGGACGACGGCACCGTGTGGCTCGGCTCGAGCCGCGGCCTCATCCGATTCCAGCCGGGCACGACGCCTGCCCCGGAGCCGCCGCCGCCCATCGTGATCACCGCCGCGCAGGCCGGAAGCCGCGCGCTCGACCCGTCGCAGCCGGCCGTCCTCGACTCGGGCGAGCGCAACTTCAGCGTGTCCTGGGCGGGGCTGACGTTCCTCGAGCCGCGCCGGGTGCGCTACCGGCACCGAATGGTCGGCCTCGTCGATCAGTACACCGACACCGAGCTGACCGAGGCGCGCTTCCCCGCGCTGCCCACCGGCCGCTACCGGTTCGAGGTCCTGTGCGTCGCGGCCGACGGCAAGGTGTCGGGCGCTCCCGCCGTCTTCCAGCTGCAGGTGCGGGCGGCCTGGTGGCAGACGATCTGGGCGAAGATCCTGTGGCTGTTCGTCGCGGTGGCCGCGCTCGTCGCCTTCGTCCGCTGGCGGACCCGTCATCTCGAGGCCGAGCGCCGGCGCCTCGAGGAGGCGGTGGCCGCCCGCAGCGCCGAGCTCGCCGCGGCCAACCGGGAGCTCCGCGAGGCTTCCTTCACGGACGCCCTCACCGGCGCGCGCAACCGCCGGTTCTTCTCGACGGTGATCGAGGACGACGTCAACCGGACGCTGCGCGTCCATTCGACCCCGGCTCAGAACCGGCCGCGCAACTGCGACCTGATCTTCTACATCGTGGACATCGACCACTTCAAGGAGATCAACGACGCCTACGGCCACGACCGCGGCGACGGCGTGCTGGCGGAGATGGCGCGCCGTCTCACGCACGTCGTCCGCGACTCGGACCGCCTGATCCGATGGGGAGGCGAGGAGTTCCTGTTGATCTCCCGCGACGCCGACCGCTCTCGCGGCGACGTCCTCGCCGGGCGCGTGATGCAGTCGGTCGGCTCCGAGCCCTTCGACCTCGGCGGCGGCCACAAGATCCGCCGCACGTGCTCGGTCGGATGGGCCCCGTTCCCCTGGTACCCCGACTCGACGCGGACCTTCGCCTTCACCGAGGTCCTGAAGCTCGCGGACCGCGCGATGTACCTGGCCAAGCAATCGGGCCGCAATCGCTCGGTCGGCGCGGTCCCCGCCGGGCCCTATGCGGTTGTCGGCGCCCGGAACGGCGAGTGGTGGGAGAAGCCCCTCACCGAGGCGGAGGGGTCGGCCGTCGCCCTGGTCCGGACGGGAGGGCCGGTCGTCGTGTCGGAGGACTGAGCCCGGCCGAGCGAAACCTCCGCCCCCGGCCGGCGTCTCCGGAGCGGAGGACGACATGACGACATCGCGAGCTCTCTTCGCGGCGGCCCTCTCGGCCGCCCTGTTTCTGGGGCCGGCGACGGCCCGGGCCGGCCATCATCGCCACGACCGGAGCATCTCGACGCAGCACGGCGACGACTTCGCATCGTGCAGCGATCTGTCGATCGACTTCGACGACCGGCCGGCGCTCCGCGACGAGACGACCCGGACGATCCCGGTCGTGGCGGGCCAGCCCCTGAAGGTCGAAGCCGCCGAGAATTCGGGCATCTCGGTGCGGGGAACCGACCGCTCCGACTTCCAGGTGACGCTGTGCAAGGGAGCCGAGGCCCGTGCGGACCTCGACGCGATCCGGATCTCCAACGCGGGAGGCGCGCTCTCGGCCTCCGGCCCCGATTCGGAGAACTGGGTCGGCTACCTGCTCATCGAGGCGCCGCGGGGGGCGGCCATCGAGCTGTCCGCGGACAACGGTCCGGTCGGAATCTCGGGACTCTCGGGCCGCGTCGTGCTGCGGTCGGAAAACGGACCGATCTCGATCCGCGGCTCTTCGGGCGACATCGACGCGCGCGCACAGAACGGCCCGATCGCCGTCGCCGGCCAGTCGGGGAAGCTCAAACTGGAGACGAGAAACGGCCCGATCGCGGTCTCTCTCTCGGGAGACTCCTGGACGGGCGCCGGGCTCGATGCGCGCGCGATCAACGGGCCCCTGTCGCTCGCGGTGCCGGCCGGCTACAAGTCCGGGACCCTCGTCGAGTCGCTCGGCCGCTCGCCCTTCCAGTGCCACGGCGACGCCTGCAACGGAGTACGCCGGAGCTGGGACGACGATCACAAGCGGCTCGAGCTCGGCGACGGGCCGGTGGTCGTGCGCCTCTCGACGGAAAACGGGCCCGTCTCGATTCGGACGGGCTCGGGAAGTCTCGACGACGACGAGGAGGACTGAGCCAGGGCGGGGCGGTCAGGGCGCGGCCGGATTCTCCAGGAACTTCTCGAGCCGCGCCCGCCCGCCGTAGCCCTCGAGCTTTCCGAGCAGGCGCCCGTCCGGGGTCGCCGCCACGAGCGCGGGAAAGCCCATGATCTCGAAGCGCCGCTGGAGATCGGCCACCTCCGGGGTGTTGCTTCCGTCCTCACGCAGCCGGTCGATGACCCGGGCCGGAACGAACGAGCCGTTGACCCTCGCGGCGATTCCCGGATCCTCCCACTCGCGGTCGAGGCGCTTGCACGGGCCGCACCAGGCCGCGGAGAATTCGTAGAGGACGGGCTTGCCGGAGGTTCGCGCGAGGGCCGCCGCGTTCTCGTGCGGCTGCCAGCGCACGAGGCCTCCTCCCTCGACGCCGGGCCGATCCATCACGGCCGTGACGATCCGCAGGAGCGCGGCGGCGAGGAGCACCCAGAGCAGCACGGGCGAGAGCCGGGACTGCGACCGGGGAGCGGACGTCGTGTCAATCCTGTCCATAAGCAAACTCCCGGCGGCTGAAGAGAGCGAGCGCGCCGATGACGTACACCACGACGGCGAGAACCCAGCGGCCGGTCGCCGCACCGAGGGGGTGGCGGCCCTGGAGCACGGCGGCCCAGTCGAGTGAGGGAAGCAGATTCTCGCGGAGCATGTCGCCGAGCCGCTCCAGCGCGGGTGCTCGGAGGACGCGGGCGGCGACCCCGGGAAGGGCGAGGAGCGGGGTGAGGAGGAGAAACCCGAGGACGTCGCCGTAACCGGGCAGGAACGTCGAGAGAAGGAGGATCGCCCCGGCGGTCGCGAGCGCTCCCAGGAGCGCGGCCAGGAGCTGGAGGGCGAACGTTCCCCAGGCGAAGTCGACCGCCGGCGAGCCGAGCATCGGCAGGAAGACGCGGCCGAACGCCACGCCGAGTCCCGCCGCGGCGAGAAGGAAGGAGGCGAAGGCGAGCAGGATCCCGACGTAACGGCCGAGCAGGTAATCGCTGCGCCGTATGGGCCGGCAGAGGATCATCTGCAGCGCTCCGCCCGACGCGTCCCGGGCCACGCATCCGGCCGCGAGAATCAGCAGCGCGAGCGTCCCGATCTCGAAGCCCGCCTGGCCGCCGCTCGCCACGATCTGGGAAGCCGACGCCAGGGCGAGCGCCGAGAGCGCGACGAGGATCCCGACGTTCGAAAACCTCTGCCGCAGGAACCGGCGCGCCATCTCCATCATGACGGATCTTTCAGGGAGTCTCGCCCCGAATCGACCTCGGGCCGCGCCTCCCGCGCGGCATTCTCCCGCCGCGGCTCTGCCTCGCGGAAGAGCTGCTCGAGGTCGGCCGAGGATCGGACTTCGAGGACGGGAACGTCGGCGAGGGCCAGGCACTTGACGGCGCGCGAGACGTCCTCTTCGGAGCCGGGCGCCAGGCGGAGCGTCGCGTCGGGGCCGGCCTCGGCGGCGATCCCCGCCTCCGCGAGCACCGCTCGCGCGGGCTCGAGGCGATCCGCCGGGACCCGCACGACCGTCCGGCGCCGGGAGGCCGTCTCGCCCCGCAGCGTCTCGGTCCGCGAGATGCGGCCCTTCTCGATGAAGACGACGCGGTCGCAGACGCGCTCGACCTCGGCGAGCTGGTGCGAGTTCATGACGACCGTCGCGCCCCGCGCCTTCGCGGCGAGGATCTGGTCGCGGACGATCGCGACGCCGAGCGGATCCGTTCCGGACGCCGGCTCGTCGAGAAAGAGGAGGTCGGGGCTTCGGAGGGTGGCCTGCGCCACCCCGATGCGCTGGAGCATCCCGCGCGAGTACGTCCGCAGCTTCTTGTGAAGCGCGGCGCGGTCGAGGCCCACGCGGTCGGCGGCGGCCGCGGCCTCGGCGCCGCTTGCGGACGGGTCGCCCCCGGAGAGGCGCCAGTGAAACGCGAGGAAGCTCGCTCCGGTCAGGTCGCGATCGAACCCCAGCCGCTCGGGCATGTATCCCGTCCGCGCGCGCACCCGGAGATCGTCGACCTCGCGGCCGTCGATCGCGATGCGGCCGGTGTCGGGGCGCAGGAAGCCGAGCAGACAGGAGAGCAGCGTCGTCTTCCCGGCGCCGTTCGGGCCGATCAGGCCGACCGTCTCGCCCCGCCCGATCTCGAGCGAGACGCCGTCGAGCGCCCGGGTCCTCCCGGCCAGCCGTCCATAGGTCTTGGAAACGCCGTCGACCGCGATCACGGTTTCCATCATACGGGACGGCTTTTTCGGGAATATGGTTTATTCTTCCGCGATTTGTAACCGCGGTTTCGGAT
This sequence comes from uncultured Acidobacteriota bacterium, assembly GCA_963736455.1. GTDB lineage: Bacteria > Acidobacteriota > Thermoanaerobaculia > UBA5066 > Gp7-AA6 > DAHUXD01. The sequence goes on along the minus strand of CAVTON010000001.1, from coordinate 940,785 downwards.
GATCGAAGTACAAGGACTCACGAAACGGTACCCGACCCGTCTCGCCGTCGATGACGTGACGTTCTCCGTCAAGCGCGGGGAAATCGTCGGGTTTCTCGGGCCAAACGGGGCCGGCAAGACGACGACGATGCGAGTCTTGACCGGCTTCCTGCCGCCGAGCTCCGGCTCGGCTCGCGTGGCCGGCTACGACGTCGTGAGTCAATCGGCGGCGGCGCGCGGGGCGCTCGGGTACCTGCCCGAATCCGCGGCGACGTACCCCGAGATGCGCGTGTCCGAGTACGTCGCGTTCCGGGCCCGCCTCGAGGGCGTTCCGGGAAGCGGGATTCGGAGCCGCGTGGCCCAGGCCATCGACCGCTGCCTCCTCGGCGAGGTCGCGCACCGCCGGATCGAGAATCTCTCGAAGGGGTTCCGGCAGCGCACGGCGCTCGCCGGCGCGCTCGTGCACGAGCCTCCCGTTCTGATCCTCGACGAGCCCACGATCGGTCTCGACCCCGTCCAGATCATCAAGATCCGCGAGACGATCCGGGAGCTCGGCCGCGACCGCGCCGTGCTGCTCTCGACGCACATCCTTCCCGAGGTCGAATCCGTCTGCGACCGCGTTCTCATCATCGACCGCGGCCGCATCGTCGCCGAAGGCACTCCGTCGGAGCTGCGGGGCCGGCTCGCGGGAACGCCCGCCGTGCGGGTCGTCGTGCGGGGCGCCGTCGCCGCGCGGGAAGCCGTGGAGGGTCTGGCCGGCGTCACGGCGGTTGAAGCCTCGGAGGCGCCGGGCGAGACCCGCCTGCGCCTGGTTTGCGCCCATGGCGCCGACCCGCGGGAAGACGTCTTCCGACTCGCCGTCGAGCGCGGCTGGGTGCTGCGCGAGCTCGCGCGCGAGACGCTTTCCCTCGAGGACGTCTTCGTCCGCCTGACCCGCCACGAGGAGCCGGCCGCCGCGGCCGAACCCGTCCCGGCCGCCGGCCCCGGGGAGCCGGCGTCGTGAAGAAGCTCTTCGCGATCGTCGGGCGCGAGTGGCGCGCGTACTTCTTCTCGCCTCTCGCCTACGTGATCCTGACGGCCTACATGTTCCTGAACGGCTGGATCTTCTCGCGCATCGTGGCGTTCCTCGCGCGCCCCGGCGCCCCCCACGAACGATTCCTGTCCCTGATGTTCACGAACACGTTCTTCTGGATTTTCACGCTCTTCATCGTCCCGATCCTCACGATGCGCCTGCTCGCCGAGGAGCGCCGGTCGGGCACGCTCGAGGTTCTCCTGACTTCGCCCGTCTCCGAGGGGACGGTCGTCGTCGGCAAGTTTCTCGGAGCGCTCGGATTCTTTCTCGTGCTGTGGCTCCCGAGCCTGTTCTTCATCCTCTACATCCGCTCGAAGACGGACGTGGACCTCGGCGCGGTGGCGGGCGGCTACGTCGGAATCGCGCTGCTCGGGGCCTACTTTCTGGCGATCGGCACGTTCGCCTCGGCCGTGACGAAGAACCAGATTCTCGCCGCGATCCTCGCCTTCGCGATGCTGATCCCGGTCTTCTCGGTCGGCCTCTTCGAATCCGGCGCCGATCCGGCCCGGCAGAGCCTGATCGGTTATCTGAACATCTGGGACCACATGGACGAATTCGCGCGAGGCGTCGTGGACACGCGCCGCCTCGTGTACTACCTGTCGGGGACGGTTCTCTTCCTGCTGCTCGCGGGCACCGTCCTCGCCTCGAAGAAGGAGACGCCGTGAGCGCGCGCTCGACGCGCCTCGGCACCTCGGCCGCCGGCATTCTCCTGGCGGCGGCCGTTTTCCTCGGCGTCAACTACCTCGCGATGCGCCACTGGAAGCGCTTCGACTGGACGCATACCCAGATCTACTCGCTCTCCGAAACGACGAAGAAGATCCTCGACGGCCTGAAGCAGCCCGTGACGGTCACCGTCTTCATGACGCCGAGCTCCTCGCCGGCCCTCTTTCCCGACGTGAAGGAGCTGCTCGCCCGATACCAGGCGCGCAGCTCCAGGATCGAGGTCGAATACCTCGACCCCCAGCGCAACCCGGCCCGCGCGCAGGCCCTCGTCAACGAGGCCGGGATCAAGGAGAACACGGTCGTCTTCCGCAGCGGCGACCGCAAGGACTACGTCGAGGAGAGCAAGCTCGCGGACTTCGATTTCGCGGGCATGGGGATGGGCGGGGGGCAACCGAGCGTCAAGGCGTTCAAGGGCGAGCAGGCGTTCACGTCGGCGATCCTGTCCGTCACGGAGGCTCGCCGGCCGAAGGTCTATTTTTCCAAGGGCCACGGCGAAGGGGCCACCGACTCGAGCGAGCGCATGCGCGGGTTCGCGGATGCCAAGGAGATCCTGGAGCGCAGCAACATGACGGTCGGCGCCTGGGACTCCCTCGGCAAGGACAACCTGCCGCCGGACGCGGATCTCGTGATCGTGGCCGGTCCGCGCACGGCCTTCCTCGAACCGGAGGCGGGAGCGCTGGAGAAGTACCTCGCCGGCGGAGGCCACGCGCTTCTGCTGCTCGACCCGATCCTTCCGGGGCCGGGAGCCCCGCCCGCCGACCTCGGCTTCGGCGGGCTGCTCGCCAAGTACGGGATCAAGCTCGGCGACGACCTCGTCGTCGATCCCACCAACGCCCTGCCGATGGTGGGAGCGGAGACGCTGCTCGCCAACCGCTACGGCTCGAGCCCGATCGTCAGCAGCCTGTCGGCCGAGGGCCTGCCCGTCATCTTTCCGCTGGCGCGCTCGGTGACGAAGGCGGAAAAGCCTCCGGAGGGCCTCGCCGAGACGATGCTCGTCGAGACGTCTCCGGACGGCTGGGGCGAGACGAACTTGAAGAACCTCGACGCGGGGATCAAGAAGGAGAAAGACGATACGCCGGGCCCCGTCTCGATCGCCGTCGCGCTGTCGGCCGCCGACGACAAGAAGGCGGACTCCAGGGCGCCGCGCCTCGTCGTGATCGGGAACTCCCGCTTCGCCGCGAACGGCGCGATCGAGAACGGCGCCAATGGGATGCTCTTCGCCAACGCGGCGCACTGGCTCGCCGGAAACGAGAAGCAGATCGGCATCGCGCCGAAGACGCCGGCTCAGTCGTCGCTCTCCCTGACCGAGGCCCAGGTGGCCCGGATCGGATGGGCTGCGATCGCCGGCCTTCCGGGTCTCGCCATCCTGCTCGGTCTCTGGGTCTGGTACCGGCGCCGCGACTGAGACGGCGCCGCCACATCGATGTCTCCGAAGAAGCTTCTCGTCCTCTCCGCGGTCGTCGTCGCGCTGTTCGCCTTCATCCTTCTCTTCGAGCGAAAGATGCCGACCACCGAGGAGCGGGCGCGCAAGGGCGATCTCTACTGGGACATCCCGCAGGATCGCATCGAGAAGATTTCGCTGACCCGGGGCGCCGAGACGCTCGAGTTCGAACGGGCGGGAGACGCCGGCTGGCGGATGTTGAAACCGGTGAAGTATCCCGCCGACACCTTCGCCGTCGGAAGCGTGGCGACGGACCTCGCGGAGATGAAGCGCGCGGGCGGCGAGGACCTGACCGGCGCGAAGCCCTCGGACTACGGCCTCGACAAGCCGGAGGCGAAGGCCACGATCGTCTGGAGCGCCGCATCCGATCCGAAGTCGGCCAACACGCGCACCATCGAGTTCGGTTCCGCCATCCCCGGCACGGACAGCGTCGCCGCCCGCATCGCGGGGACGGAGAAGGTCCTGTTCGTGCCGGCCTCCGTCGTGGCCTCGGTCAAGAAGAGCGCCGATGATTTCGAGAGCCGCGACGTCTTCGGCTCATCCGCGGCCGACGCCGTGAGGCTCGAGATCCTGCGCGGCCGGGGCAAACTGACGTTCGCGAAGAAGGACGGGTCCTGGTGGCTCGCCGAGCCCCTCGCCGACCTCGCCGAGTCTGCGGAAGTCGATCACCTGACGAGCCAGCTCGCGGGGCTGCGCGCCAAGGAGTTCCTGAGAGGCTCCCAGGACCTCTCTTCGCTCGGCCTCCAGCCGCCTCTCTTCCACGTCGCGCTCACGGACGCGAAGGGGAGCGCCATGGCCGCCGATTTCGGCGCGACGCGATCCGACGGCAACTCTCTCTATGCGCGGCGCGACGGCCAGGTCCTGACGGTGGATCGGGACATCGCAGACGAGCTCTCGAAAGAGGTCGAAGCCTTCCGCGCGCACACCGTTCTCGGGTTCCGGCGCGGGGACGCCGTCGGGGTCGAGGCGGCCTTTCCGGAGGCGTCCTACGCCCTGGTCCAGAAGGACGGCGGCTGGACGGCGGACGGCAAGCCCCTGATGGCGGCCGCGGCCGACGACGTCCTGACGGCGCTCCTGGACGTGAAGAGCAAGGATTTCGTCGACGAGGGCCAGGTCAAGGCTCTGGGACAGCCCGCGGCCACGGTCACGGTGCGAGCGAAGGCTGGATCTCCGTGGGTGCTCTCCCTGTATCCCCGGGGCTCCGAGCTGGTCGCCCGGGCCGCGCCGCGCCCGGGAGGTTTCGTCGTGGACGCCGACGCGATGGAGAAACTCGAGGCGGCCTTCCGCAGGGCCACGACCCCGCCGACACCGGCCCCCCCGCCGAAGTCCCGGCGCTGAGCCTCAGCGCTTCCCGGTCCGATGCGGCGGCCTCTTCGCCGCCTCGGCCTCGAGCTCCGCGATCCGCTTCTGGCGCTTGGCTTCCTTCTCGTCGGCGGCCTTGGTCTGTTTCTCCTTCGCCTTCGAGAACATCGTGGAGAGCGAGAACAGGAGCCCCTTGCCTCGGGGAGCCTTCGCCCGGCGAGCGGTGGCGCCCCAGAACTTCGTCCTCTTGAAAATCGCCTCGGTGAAGTCCGAGTTGGCGAGATCGGCGCCCTTCAGGTCCGCGCCGCTGAAATTGGCCCCGATCGCGCGCGCAAAGCGAAGATCCGCCTCCTGCAGGCTCGCGCCCTCGAAGTTCGCGCCGATCAGGAGCGAGCCGGACAGGTCCGCATCGAAACCCCGGCAACTCGAGAAATCGGCGCGCTTCAGGTTGGCGAGACGAAACCCTCCGAGCGACAGATCGGAGCGCGAGAAATTGACGCCCTCCGCCTGCACCTCGGCCAGGTCGGCGCCCGAAAACGAGGCTCCGACGAAGCTGTAGGCCTTCAGGTTCGATCGGCGCAGGACGACCTTCGAGAGGTCGGCGCCCTGAAAGCTGGCCTTCTCGAAACGCGCCGAGCGCAGGTCCACTTCGGTCAGCTTCGCGTCGGCGAAGCTCACGTCGTTTCCGCTGGCGTCGAGGAAGACGGCCCTCCGCAGGTCGGCCTTGCGCAGCTTCGCCCGGTCGAAGCCGGCGCCGGTGAAGTTCGTCTCGACCGCGGTGAGGAGCTCCATGTCCGCGTCGGTGAACTCCGCCCGCTCGCAATCGGCCGCCGAGAGGGACGCCTGCCGGAGGATCGTGGAGGTGAACTTCGCCCGGCGCAGGTCGGACCCCGTCAGGTCGCAGGTCTTGAGGTTGGCGTTGGCGAAGTTGGCGTTCGGAAAGGAGCCGCGGACCGCCGAGATTCCTTCCAGGATCGATCGCGTCAGGTCCGCGCCGTCGAAGCTCGTGTTCGAAAGCTTGACGCCGCGGAAGTTGACGTCCTTCAGCGTCGCGCCCGCGAGGTTCGCGTTCGAGAGGTCGGCGCCCTCCAGGCGCGTGAACGAGAGATCGGCGCCGACCAGATCCGTGCCGGTGAGCGTGCAGCTCTGGAGCGAGGCCGAACGCAGGCGCGCGCCCGCGAGAAACATCTTTCCCAGGTCGAGGAAATCGAGGTCGCAGTGCTCGAAGATCGCGCCGGCGGCGGTCGCGGCTTCCCACCTGGTATGCCGCAGGGTCGCGCGCGTGAAGTCGGCGCCGGCGGCATTGGCGCGGGAGAAGTCCGCGCGGGTCAGGTCGGCGCGCTTGAGGTCCTTTCCGGTCAGGTCCATCCCGGCCAGGTCCGCTCCCGTCAGGTCGGGCGTGACGTTGGCATTCTGGATCCGCCAGTCGTTCCAGGCGGGCGTGCCCAGAAGCTTCCAGTGTTCCGGATTCGCCATCGTGCGGGCATTGTAACCGCCCCCGCCGGCGAAGGCTTGTTACAATTCCCACAATGAGCGCCGCGGTCACGACGCCGGTCTCCGCCCCGAATCGGGCGATGGAGCGCATTCGCAAGGCCCTTCTCGGAGGCCATCCGATCCTCTACGTCCTCTCGTGGGAGGAGTCGCGCGTCGAGCGGCTCACGCAGCATCTCGCCAAGACGTTCTACGGCGCGCCCTGCGCGTTCGGCACGTGGTCGGTCGTGGACGGCCTCGTCGTCGACGGCAGTCCGGTGGCCGACACGCGCGATCCGCTGAAGGCGCTCGAGGCGATCCTCGCGGCGTCGGGCAAGGGGTTCTATCTCCTCAAGGACTTTCCGACGGCGGGGCGCCCCGAGATCGTGCGGCGGTTGCGCGACCTCTACCGGGCGCTGAAGGACCGGGGCCGCCACGTCCTGATCGTCTCGCCGCGCCTGGCGATTCCGGAGGAGGCGAAGAAGGAGATCTACGTCGTCGAGTACGAGCTGCCCGACGACAACGAGATCTCGAAGCTCCTGGACGGGCACATGCGCCGGCGGCTCGGGCTCTCGATCGCCGAGCCGGACATGCGGCGGCTCGCGCTCGCGATGCGCGGCCTGACGGCCGACGAGATCGGCCACGTCGTCTCGAAGGTGTTCGGCTCCCGAAAGACGTTCGACGAGGCCGCGTTCCTCGAGATCCTGGCGGAGAAGGAGCAGATGTCGCGCAAGGAGGGCGTCCTGGAGTTCGTGCCTCCGCGCTTCTCGCTCGACGACGTCGGCGGGTACGCCGTGCTGAAGACGTGGCTGCTGAAGCGTCAGTCGCTGTTCTCGAAGGATGCCCTCGACGCCGGGATCCCCATCCCCAAGGGCATCCTCCTGATGGGCATCTCGGGCTGCGGGAAGAGCCTCTGCGTCAAGACGATCTCGACCCTCTGGAACCTCCCGCTCTTCCGGCTCGACATGAACGCCGTCTTCGGGACCGACAACCCGGAGATGACGTTCCTGCGCGCGCTGCGCTCGGTCGAGGCCGTCTCGCCGGCCGTGCTCTGGATCGACGAGATCGAGATGGGCGTCGGCGGGTACCGCGAGGGCGGCGACGCCTCGATGTCGCGGATCTTCTCGGGCTTCCTGACCTGGATGCAGGAGAAGAGCGCGCTCGTCTTCGTCGCCGCGACCGCCAACCGGATTCACCTCCTGCCGGCCGAGATCATCCGGAAGGGCCGGTTCGATCAGGTCTTCTTCGTGGATCTGCCCAACGAGGAGGAGCGCAAGCAGATCTTCGCGATCCACCTGAAGAAGAACCGCTGCGACGTCGCGCGGTTCGACCTGGTCTTCCTCGCCAAGGCGACCAACGGCTGGAACGGCGCCGAGATCGAGCAGGCCGTCGTGTCGGGGGTCGTCGACGCGTATTCCGAGAGCCGTTCCATCACCGAGGACGACCTCTACCGCATGATCGCGGCCACCGTTCCGCTCGCGGTGACGATGGAGGAGCAGATCAAGCAGATCCGGAGCTGGGCGCACGAGCGCGCGCTGAACGCGTCGTCGAACTAGACGCGCGTTTCGAGTGAAGAGGGTTCTCGGCCTCCTCCTTCTCGCCGGGGCCTCGATCGCGGCCTATCGCTACTTCGTGGTCGAGGCGCCGGTGCGCGTGTTCCACGCCTTCGCCGAGGCCTGGGCGCGGGAGGACACGCCGGCCGCCGCCGCCCTGACGTCGGGTGAGGCGGCGCGCGCCGCCGCCGAGTCGCGGATCCTCCGAGGCGTCGTGCGCGCCCCGATGGAGGCCTTCCGCGGCTCGAGCCAGAAGATCGAATCGCGCGAGGAGGCTCCGGGCGGAACCGTCGTGGTGACCGCGAAGCAATTCGTCTACTACGACCCTCCGGGCCGGACGAGCGGAATCGGCGGGGCCGGCGTCGCGACCGTGAGGCACGTGGCGCGCCTGAAGAAGATGCCCGAGGGCTGGCGAATCGTCGAGTGGACGCCGGCGTTTCTGGAGGCGGGTCCGCGGAGGCCCGGGGCGGCCGCGAAGTAGGGTCGCGCGACGCCCCGCCGCGGTCAGTTTCGCCGCGGATCGAGGTCCTTCGGACGGAACGGGGCGAGGAAGAGGAGGCGGCCCTTCCACTCGAGCATCCGTCCTCGCAGGGCTTCGAAGCGCGACGGCAGAGAATCGGTCTCGAGGAGACTCTGCAGCTGTGCCGGGGCGTAGCGCAGGCGCAGCGCGAGCTCGGAGGCGAGGCGCTCGGCCGACAGCGACTCCCGGGGCAGGGGAGGCAGCTCCAGGGCGCGCGAGACGTCGCCGAAGAGGTCCACGGCGGAGGCGACGTGGCGCTCTTCGTCGCCGGGCTCGCGGAAGGAGGCCGTCGGCAGCTCCTCGACACGGGCGATCCGATACGGATCCGGCGGATCCTCGTCGAGCACGCGAAAGCGGAACCGCGCCTCGAGCAGGATGTGGAAGCGCCCGTCGGGGAGTCTCTCGTCCTCGACGATCTCGCCGGCCGTGCCGATCGGGTGAATCGGCGGAGCCGGCGCCGCCGGGTCCGAGCCCGGGCGCAGCAGCGTCACCCCGATGGTTCGATCGCCCGAAAGCGCATCGGTGACCATCGCCCGATAGCGCGGCTCGAAGACGTGGAGGGGCAGGAGGGTCCCCGGCAGCAGGACGACTTCCGGCAAAGGGAAGAGCGGGAGCCGCCGGGTCATCGCACCGCCGTCCCGGCCCCGGTCTTGCCGCGGCGCCTCTCCGCGGCGCGGGCGAGCGCCTCGACGTACGTGGACACCTGACGGATCTCCTCGTCCGTGAGCTTGCCCTGGAATCTCGGCATGGGATCGCGGCCGACGCGGACCTGCCGCTCGATCGCGGCGAGGCTGCCGTCGGAGCGCCAGGTTCCGTCGATCAGGTTCGCGTACGGGAAATGGCTCGCGGTGATCGTGTTCCCGTCGCCGTTGCCGTTGTGACAGGACGCGCACTTGCGCTCGAAGATGCGCCGGCCCGCCGCGGAGTCCCGGTCGGCGCGCTCGACTTCGGGGAGGGGAGAGCGGCGGCAGGCCGCGAGCACGGCCGTGCAGACCGCCAGCCCGAGGAGTCGGCGCCGGAGCACGGCGAGGAGTGTAAGTCAGCCTCCGACCCGGCCGGAGTCCTTGATGCGGCTCTCATTTTGTCGGCTCGGGAGGCCGTGCTAAGGTCGGCGCCCTCATGGCGGACCGCAAGGACCGGGTTCAGGAAAGCGTGCCCGGAAAGTTCTACGTGGATGCGCAGTGCATCGATTGCGACGTCTGCCGGGTCACCGCCCCGGAGAACTTCCAGCGCAACGAAGACCGGGGCTACTCCTACGTCTTCCGGCAGCCCGAGTCCGCGGAAGAGAGCGCCCGGTGCCAGGAGGCGATGGATTCCTGCCCCGTCGAGGCCATCGGGAGCGACGGAGACCCCGAGCCCTAGCCGGCCAGCTCGCGGAAGTAGGCGATCGTTCGCCGGAGCCCGTCTTCGAGCCCCACCTTCGGCTCCCACCCCAGCCTCGCTTTCGCCTTGGAGATGTCGGGCTGCCGGACCTTCGGATCGTCCTCGGGCAGGGGTCGGAACACGATCTCGCTCTTCGTGCCGGTCAGCGAATGGATCGTGCGGGCGAACTCGAGAACCGAGAGCTCGGCGGGGTTTCCGATGTTGACGGGCTCGCCCACGTCCGAGAGCAGCAGACGATAGATGCCGTCGATGAGGTCGGAGACGTAGCAGAACGACCGGGTCTGCGAGCCGTCGCCGAAGACCGTCATCGGCTCGCCCGCCAATGCCTGCCCGATCAGCGCCGGCACGACGCGGCCGTCGCGAGGGCGCATGCGCTCGCCGTACGTGTTGAAGATGCGCACGATGCGCGTGTCGACGCCGTGGGAGCGTCGATACGCCATCGTGATGGCCTCGGCGAAGCGCTTGGCCTCGTCGTAGACGCCGCGCGGTCCGATCGGATTGACGTTGCCCCAGTAGGTCTCGGGCTGCGGGTGGACGAGGGGATCCCCGTAAACCTCCGAGGTCGAGGCGAGGAGAAACCGGGCCTTCTTCGCCTTGGCGAGGCCGAGCGCGTTGTGCGTTCCCAGGGCTCCGACCTTCAGGGTCTGGATCGGCAGCTCCAGGTAGTCGATGGGCGAGGCGGGCGACGCGAAGTGCAGCACGGCGTCGAGCGGGCCGTCCACGAAGATGAAGTGCGTCACGTCGTGGCGCACGAAGCGGAACCGCCGCTCGGCGTCGAGATGGGCGATGTTGCGCGGGTTTCCCGTCAACAGGTTGTCCATCGCGATCACGTCGTGGCCCTCCCGGAGGAGGCGTTCGCAGAGGTGACTGCCCAGAAATCCGGCGGCGCCGGTGACGAGAGCTCGCATCGGTTTTCGGGCTCCTTCCTCTATCCTCTACGGCCGGCCGACGCAGGCATACCGCCAGCCCGCGGCCCGCATCTCGGATGGGTCGTAGACGTTGCGCAGGTCGATCATCGTTTTCGAGCGCAGGAGCGCCCCCATCCGCGGCAGGTCGAGCGCGCGGAACTCGTTCCACTCCGTCGCGAGCACGACGAAATCGGCTCCGGCGGCGCAGTCGTAGGCGTCCCGCGCGTAGTGAACCCGGGGGTGCAGGTCCCTCGCGTTGTCCATGGCGGCCGGATCGAAGGCGCGGACCGAGGCTCCCGCGCGCTCCAGGTCGGCGACGACGGCGAGGGCCGGCGATTCCCGGATGTCGTCCGTCTCGGGCTTGAAGGAGAGGCCGAGCACGGCGGCCGTCTGGCCCGGCAGAGGCCCGGCGGCCTCGGCGATCTTCGCCAGCATCCGCGTCTTGGTCGCGGCATTGACCCGCATGGTCGCCTCGATGATCTGGAACTCGTAGCCCTGCTGGCGGGCGAGGTCGGCGACGGCGGACGTGTCCTTGGGGAAACAGGAGCCGCCGAAGCCCGGCCCCGGGTGGAGGAACTTGCCTCCGATCCGCTTGTCCAGGCCCATGCCCCGGGCCACGTCGTGCACGTCGGCGCCCATCAGCTCGCAGAGCCGGGCGACCTCGTTGATGAAGGAGATCTTGACGGCGAGAAACCCGTTCGACGCGTACTTGATGAGCTCCGCCGAGGCGACGTCCGTGATGAGAAAAGGCGTCTCGATCAGGTAGAGGGGGCCGTAGATCTCCTTCAGGACCTCGACGGCGCGGGCGTCGCTCGCGCCGATGATGACGCGGTCGGGCCTCAGGAAATCGGAGACCGCCGATCCCTCCCGCAGGAACTCCGGGTTCGAGACGACGGAGAAGTCGTGGCGGCCGTTCTTCGCCCGGAGAATCTGTTCGATCATCCGGCCCGTTCCCGTCGGCACCGTGGACTTCGTCACGACGACCTTGTAGCCGTTCATGTGGAGAGCGATCGATTCCGCCACCTGTCGGACGAATGTCAGGTCGGGCGAGCCATCGGGCTTCGGCGGCGTGCCGACCGCGATGAAGACGGCCAGCGCCTCCTCGATGGCGCCCTTCAGATCCGTCGTGAACCGCAGCCGGCCGGCGCGCTCGTTGCGCGAGACGATCGCCTCGAGGCCCGGCTCGTAGATCGGGATCTCTCCGCGCTGGAGCGCCGCGATCTTCGCGGCGTCCTTGTCCACGCACACGACGTTCATGCCGAAGTCGGCCAGGCAGGCTCCGGTCACGAGGCCGACGTACCCGGTCCCGACCATGCAGATGTTCATGGGCGCTCGCTTTCCGCGTTCGGATCGGTCATCGCCGGCTCTCCACGGCCGCCGCCTCGCGCGACCATTCAACCGCCCGGCGGAGGCCCTCTTCGAGCGGCACCCGCGCCCGGAATCCGAGGAGCCTCTCGGCCTTCTCGACGGCGGCGAACGTCACGGGAACGTCGCCCGGAGGCATCGGCTGCCGGTCGAGCCGGGCGGTCTTTCCCGTGGCGCGCTCGACGGCCGCGACGAGCTCGGCGAGCGTTACGGGCCGCGCGCCGCCGAGGTTGACGATGTCGAAGGGAATCCCGCACTCGAGGGCCGCCTCGACGCCGTCCGCGATGTCGTCGATGTAGGTGTAGTCGCGGCGCGAGGAGCCGTCGCCGTAGTAGGGAAACGGCGAGCCCGTCTCGATGCAGCCGATCAGGCGCGCGATCGCCATTTCGGGCCGCTGGCGCGGACCGTAGACCGTGAAGAAGCGCAGGCACATGGCCGGCAGGCCGTGCAGGTGATGGGCGTTGAACACCTGGAGCTCGCCGGCCCGCTTGGTCGTCGCGTACGGCGAGATCGGGCGCTCGATCGGGTCGTCCTCGGAGAAGGGAAGCTTCGAGTTGATGCCGTAGACGGAGGATGACGACGCAAAGACGAACCGGGGCTTGCCATGGGCGACGGCCGCCTCGAGCAGGTGCCAGGTCGCCACGCAGTTGACCTCCTCGTACAGGACGGGCTGAGAGAGCGACGGGCGAACCCCCGCGCGCGCCGCGAGGTGAAGGACCGCGTCGAACCCCTCCTCGGCGAAGAGCCGGAAGACGAGGGCGCGATCGCGGATGTCGCCCTGCACCAGGCGATAGCTCGGATCGCCCGCGTGCGGCGCGACGTTCGACCGCTTCCGCGCGGGGTCGTAGTAGTCGTTGAAGTCGTCGAGAACGACGACCCGGTCGCCCTTGGCGAGGCGGCGGTCCGCGAGGTGCGAGCCGATGAAGCCCGCCCCGCCCGTCACGAGGAGCTTCACTGCGGCGTCGAGGGGGTCGGCGTCAGCGCCGACTTGGCGCGGACGTAATCGTCGTATTCCTTCTTGATGCCCGCCTTCTGACGGTCCTTGATGAGCCACCGCAGGATCGCCGACTCGTTGACGCCGACGGCGAGCCGGTTGGCGGAATCGAAGAGGGACGGGTCGTTGATGAGCTTGCCCGCCGTGCCCTCGCCCTCGTCGAGCTTGCGCGAGATCGAGTCGAGGTGCTCGGAGAGGCTCTTCAGGTTCCCGGTGAACGCCTTTCCGAACTGCGGATCGTGCAGGAGAATCGGGATCGCGCCGTTGCCCTTCTCGAGGTTTTCGGTGACACGGACCAGGCCGGCGGCGGCGGTCGAGAGGCTGTCCACGAGCGCGTAGATCTTCTTCTTGCCCTCCGGATCCGAGAGCAGAGCCGGGATCGCGCCCTTGCCGCTGCGGACGCCCTCGTCGATCTGCTTCAGGAGCGATTGCACGGAATGGAGGGCACCGGCCAGGGCGTCTCCGGTCTCCCGCCCGTACCTCTCGTCGACGAGCAGCCGTCCGGCGAGGCTCTTCCCGTGCTGGATCTTGTCGAGGATGTCGTTGAGCGAGTGGAGGGTGGCGTTGAAGTTGTTGCCGAGCGCAACGCTCTCCTCGCTGTTCGACGTGATCGCGCCGAGAAACCCCTCGCCCTTCTCGGTCCGGCCGAGGATGTTCTTGAGCGACTTCGCGATCGCCGAGAGGTCGGTCAGGAGATCGCCGCTGCCTTCGAGCAGCTTCTCGAGACCCGCGTTCGGGGCCTGCGGGATCTCGCCGCCGATCGGGACGTCGGGCTCGTCGGCCCTGCCGCCCTCGAGCTCGATGTACTTGTCGCCGAGGAGCCCTCGCGTCTTGATCGAAGCTCGCGTTCCCTTGCGGATCATCGGGGCCCAGCGCCGGACGACGTCGTAGACGACGCGGACGGTGCGGTCGGCCGGGTTACCCGAGAGCTTGACGTCGATGACGCTGCCGACGACGACGCCGTTCAGCGACACGTTGTTGCCCGGAATGAGGCCGGCCGCCGAGTCGAAGTGCGTCTCGTAGGGGAACTTGCTGCGAAAGAGATTGGCTCGCTGGCCGATCATGAAGACCCCGATCATCGTCACGGCCAGCGCGACGAGGACCACGATCCCCACCCGGAAACGGCGTCCGACCTGCTGCTCACCGGCCACGGCTCACTCTCCCTTCGAAGTCGCTGGAATCGCTTGAAAGGTTCCCGTTCCGCAGGGGAACCCCATCGCGCGGAAATAGTCCCGCAGGACCGGGTGACCGTTCGAGACGGCTTCCTCGAACGTGCCGATGAACTGAAAACGCCCCTGGTGGAGAAAGACGACCCGGTCCGACACGGTCCGCGCCGTGACGATGTCGTGCGTGACGACGACCGAGGTGGTCTGAAGCCGCACGTTGACGTCCACGATGAGCTGCGCGATCTTTTCGGAAGAGACCGGGTCGAGCCCGGTCGTCGGCTCGTCGTAGAGGATGATCTCCGGCTCGAGGGCGATCGACCGCGCCAGCGCGACCCGCTTGCGCATCCCGCCCGACAGCTCGGAGGGCATCTTGCGCTGGATGCCCGGCAGCCCGACCATCGTCAGCTTCTCGGCGACGGCCGCGGCGACCTCGTCGGCGGGCCTCTCCGGAGAGTGCTCGCGAATGGGGAAGGCGATGTTGTCCTCGACGTTCATCGAGTCGAAGAGCGCGCCGCCCTGGAACAGCATCGCCAGCCGGCGCCGCACCGGCGAGAGCTCCTCCTCGGAGAGTCCGATGATCGATGCGCCGAAGACCTTCACGTCCCCGTTGTCCGGCCGCGTCAGCCCGTTGATGTGCCGCAGCGTGACGCTCTTGCCCGTTCCCGAGGGGCCGAGCACGCAGAGGACTTCGCCCCGGCGAATCTGGAGGTTGACGCCGGCGAGGATGTCGCGGCCCGCGTAGCTCTTCCAGACCTCCTTGAACTCGACGATCGGCTCCCCCTTGAGAGAGCGCGCGTGAGGCGTGACGGCGGAGGCGACGGGGATCGGAGCGCTCATCAGAGGGCGAGGAAGAGCTTCGTCAGGAAGAAGTCCGAAACCAGGACGCTGATCGAAGCGAGAACGACCGTGCGCGTCGTGGCCCGGCCGACCGCCGCCGCTCCGCCCTCGACCTGGAGGCCGTTGAAACAGCCGATGACCGCGATCTCGAACCCGAAGAAGAGCGTCTTGGACAGTCCGCTGGCGATGTCGGAGATCGAGAGCTGCTGGAGGATGCTCGTGAAGTAGTCCTGGAAGGTCATCCGGAGCTCGAGCACCGCGATGGCCAGGCCGCCCAGGATGCCGAGCCCGTCGGCGATCGCGGTCAGGACCGGCATCATCGCCACGATCGCGACGATCCGCGGCACGACGAGCCGGCGGACCGGCGAGATCGCCATCGATCGCAGCGCATCCACCTGCTCGGTGACCGTCATCGAGCCGAGCTCGGCGGTGATGCCCGATCCGACCCGGCCTCCCACCATCAGAGCGGTGAGCACCGGCCCGAGCTCGCGCACGAGCGAGAGCGAAACGACCCGTCCGACGAACATCTTGCCGCCGAAGGCCTCGAGCGAGTACGCGGTCTGAAGCGCGAGGACCATTCCGGTGAAGAGGGCCGTGATCCCCGTGATCGCCACCGACTTGACGCCGAGCTCGTCCATCTGGTTCATGACCTCGACCGAGTAGAAGGGCCGCGTGAAGCACGCGACGACCGCCTGTCCGACCAGCTGCGAGAGGCCGCCGAGGTAATCGACAATCTGCGAGCCCTTGCGGCCGAAGCGGTCCACGAACCGCAGCCAGCCGAGGTTGCGATAGAAGATCGCCGTGGCCGAAGGTTCGGGTTGAGGCATGAGGGACGGCGCATTCTACGCCGTCCCTTCGCGGTGTGTAAACGCCGGAAGCGTCGGCACTTGCGGCTCTGCTAGGCTCTCGACCCGAGTGCGCTTCCTCCGATCGCTCGGGGTATGGGTCGTCATCAGCGGCGCGACCATCGCGTACGGACTGCCGGCAATCCCGCTCGCACTGGTCCCGCCGCGGGGCGAGTGGTTCCTTCGGCTGGCGCGCGCGTGGGCGCGGCTGATCCTCGCGGTCTCGGGCGTGCGCGTGGACGTGCGCCACCGCGAACGCCTGACCGCGGATCGGAGCTTCGTGATCGCCGCCAACCACGAGAGCTTCTACGACATCC
This sequence comes from uncultured Acidobacteriota bacterium, assembly GCA_963736455.1. GTDB lineage: Bacteria > Acidobacteriota > Thermoanaerobaculia > UBA5066 > Gp7-AA6 > DAHUXD01. The sequence continues at coordinate 924,910 of CAVTON010000001.1, read as the reverse complement.
TGGTCCTGCTCGCGGTGCTTCCGATGTCGGTGCGGTTTCTCGCCAAGCGCAACCTCTTCCGGTTGCCCTTCCTCGGGTGGTCGATGGCGGCCGCCGGGTTCATCCCGGTGGATCGCGAAACGCGCATGCGCAGTTTCGCCCTCGTGGACGCGGCGCTTTCGCGGATGAAGGGCGGCCGTTCGCTGGTGGTCTTTCCCGAGGAGACGCGCACGCGCACGGGCGAGATGCGGCCGTTCAAGGGTGGAGCGGCGCTGCTGGCCTTGAAGGCGGGCCTGCCGCTGCTTCCGCTGGGGCTCGCCGGCACGTTCCGGATCCAGCGGCGGGGCGGCTTCACGATCACGCCTTCGCGGGTCGGTCTCGCGGTGGGCGAGCCGATCGAAGCCGCGGGCCGCTCGAGCCGCGACCGGGGGGCGCTGACCGAGGAGTTGCAGGCGCGGGTCGCCGCTCTGCGCGCCGAGGCGAAGGCCGGCATAGAATCGTCTCCGGGGGAACCATGAGCGCGACGGCGGAGCTGACAGAGGAGAAGGTCCTGGACGTCCTGCGGACCGTGAAGTTCCCGGGCCTTTCGCGCGACATCGTCTCGTTCGGTTTCGTCAAGGATCTCTCGGTCGGCGGCGGGAACGTCTCGATGCGGCTGGAGATCATGACCGAATCGGGGGCCGCGGCCGAGGAGATCCGGCGGGACGCCACCGAGAAGCTGCGCAGCCTTCCCGGGGTCCTCGCGGTCACGATCCGTCTCGACGTCAAGGCGCCGGCCCCGGCGGGAGCCCGGCCCGCGGCCGCCGCGCCCTCGGCGACGATTCTCCCGAACGTCCGCTTCACGGTCGCGGTCGCCTCCGGCAAGGGCGGCGTGGGAAAGTCCACGGTCGCCGCGAACCTCGCGCTCGCCCTCGAGCGGGTCGGCCACCGCGTGGGACTGATGGACTCCGACATCTATGGACCGTCGCAGCAGATGATGATGGGCATCGACGAGAAGCCCTACGTCAACGAGTCCAACCAGATCGTCCCGGTCGAGCGCTACGGCGTGAAGGTCATGTCGCTCGGATTTCTGATGGACGTGGACCAGCCCGTCATCTGGCGGGGGCCGATGGTCATGAAGGCGGTCGAGCAGTTCCTCCAGGACGTGGCCTGGGGAACGCTCGACTTCCTGGTGATCGATTTGCCGCCCGGGACGGGCGACGCGCAGCTGACGTTGACGCAGAAGGTCCGGCTCTCCGGCGCCGTCATCGTCACGACGCCGCAGGACGTCTCCCTGATCGACGCGCGCAAGGGCCTCGCCATGTTCCAGAAGGTCAACGTGCCGGTCCTCGGAATCGTCGAGAACATGTCGTACTACGTCTGCCCGCACTGCGGCCACCGCGACGAGATCTTCAAGCACGGCGGCGGCAAGCGCACCGCCGAGGAGCTGCACGTCCCGTTTCTCGGAGAGATCCCGCTCGATCCGAAGGTGGCGGTGGGCGGCGACTCGGGCCGCCCGATCGTCGCCGGGGAGCCGAAGTCCGCGGTGTCGGAGGCCTACCTGCGGATCGCCGATGCGATCTCGCAGCGGCTCCGGGCGGAAGCCTGAGCCTCGGTCGGAACGTGCCCGCCACGATCGAGCTCGCGAAGACGGACATCACGCGGATGCACGTGGACGCCATCGTCAACGCGGCCAACGAGGCGCTCCAGCTCGGATCGGGGGTCGCCGGCGCGATCCGGCTTCACGGCGGCTCGACGATCCAGGACGAGTGCGATCAGATCGGCACGTGCGCGGTCGGACAGGCCGTCGTGACCAAGGCGGGCAAGCTGCCGGCGAGGTGGATCATTCACGCCGTCGGTCCCGTCTGGAAGGGCGGGACGTTCGGCGAGGAAATGCTGCTCGCGTCGGCCGTTCTCCAGGCGCTGCGCCGCGGAGAGGACATCGGGGCGGCGTCGGTGGCCGTTCCGGCGATCTCGACGGGCGTGTTCGGCTTTCCGCTGGAGCTCGCGGCCGAGATCACCGTGGCGGCGGCGCGCTCCTTCGCGCCCACGGCCGAGTACGTGCAGAAGATCGTATTCTGCCTGCTCGACGACGACGTGTTCGACGCCTTCGAGAAGGTCCTCCGCCCGGCACGGGCCTAGGCCCGCCGAGGTGCTCGCGCTCTTCGCCCTCCTTGCGTCGCGGGCGGTCGCCGCCGCGCCCCCGGTTTCGGCATCGGACGCGGCGGCCCTCCAGGTCGCCCGCAACACGGGGCTGGCCGCCCTCGAAGAGGGGAACCTCGCGGAAGCCTCGAAGCGCTTCGAGACGCTTCGGCGCCTCGCGCCCGCGGAGACGATCGGCTGGGCCGACGGCGCGGTGGCGGCCCTGCGTGCGAAGGATCTCGCCGCGGCCGAGAGGCTCCTCGCGGAGGCGATGCGGCTGTCTCCGGGAGACGCGCGCGTGCTGGCCATCGAGGGCGCGCGGCGCGAGGCGTCCGGGGATCGCGCCGGCGCGATCGAGATGTACGAGAGGGCGTCGTCGTCGTCGCCCCGCGATCTCGCGTCGCGCTGGAACGCGGCGCGCCTGCACGCCGATGCGGGCGATTCATCCGGCCGCGCGGCGGCGATCCGCGACCTCGAGGCGGCGCTCGGGGAGGCGCCGGCCAACACGTTTCTCCTCGTCCGCCTCATCGAGATCTCGAGGGCCCAGGGAGATCTCGTTCGCGCGGCGGCGGCCTCGGATCGTCTGGCGGCGCTCGTTTCGGGCGAGACCAAGCTCGACGCGGCGATCGCCGACGGCCGGAAGGCCATGGCGAGCGGCGACGAGCACACGGCTTCGCTCAAGTATCGCGTCGCGGAGAACATTCTGAAGGCCACGCCGAGGTACCAGCAGGCGCGCCACGACGTCGAACCGGGAGTCGTCGGCATGCCGCTCGAGGACTGGAGCCCCGCGCTCGCGGCTTCGCTCCGGGCGCGCGCCGGCGCGGCCGTTCCCGTGACGTTCGCGGCGAAGCCGGATCCCGGTCTCGCCGGGATCTCGGGCGCGGCGGTCGTTCGGGTGGGCGGAAGGGATGCCCGGGATCTCGTCGTCGCGGGATCGTCCGGGGTGAGGGTCCTGTCCGCGCCGGCCGCCTCCCGGGGCTATCGCGCGGAGGCTCCGGTCTCCTCCGCGCCGGCGTCGGACCTCGCGGTGGCCGACGTCGCCAACGACGGCTCGCTCGACCTCGTCACGCCGGAAGCGCTGTGGATCCGAGACGGCGAGTCGTACCGGCGGGCCGAGATCGGCGCGGGGGAGCGCGTCGTGCCGTTCGACGTGGACGCGGACGGCGACCTCGACCTCTACGTGTCCTCGAAGAGCGGCGACCGGCTGCTCCGAAACAATCTCGACGGCACCTGGACCGACGTGACGAAGGCATCCGGCATCGCGGCCGGCACTCGATCTCTCTTCGCGGTGGCCGCGGACCTCGACCGGGACGGCGACGTGGACCTGCTGCTCGCGCGGCCCGAAGGCGGCTTCGCGCTCTACGACAACCTGCGCGGCGGCAGGCTCGCGCCGCGCGAGTCGGGGCTTCCGAAGACGGGCGCGATCTCGGACGCGCGGGCCGGAGACGTCAACGGCGACGGCCGGCTCGACCTCGCCTGGGCCGCCGACGGCCACGCGTTCGTGAGCCTCAACCGCGGCGATGGGACCTTCGGGCCGGCCGAGCCGATCGGTCCGGCCGTCTCCGTCCTTCTGTTCGACTACGACAACGACGGGTTCCTCGATCTCTTCCTCGCGAATGCGTCGGGCCCATCGGCGCTCTTTCGCAACGACGGCTCCGGAAGGTTCGCGCCCGCCGCCGTCGGCGTTCTGCCTCCCGCACGCGGGGCCGAGGCCGTGGATTTCGACGGCGACGGCGATCTCGACCTGGCGATCCTGACGCCGGCCGGCTCGGTGGCGCTGCTCGAGAATCGCGGAGGCAACGCCAACGGGTGGCTCGACGTGACGCTCGAGGGGCTGCCGACCGGCTCGGCGAAGGTCAATCGTTTCGGCTTCGGCTCCGAGATCGAAGGCAAGGCCCAGGATCTCTACGTCTATCGCGTCGCGGAGCGGCCGGTCACGCGCCTCGGGCTCGGAAACCGCCGCCGTGCCGACGTGCTGCGCGTGATCTGGACGAACGGCGTGCCGCAGAACACCCTCGATCCTCCCGTGCGGACGGCGGTCCGGGAGGTGCAACAGCTGAAGGGCTCGTGCCCCTTCCTCTACGCGTTCGACGGCGCTCGCTGGCGGTTCGTCACGGACGCGCTGGGCCGGAGCCCGGCGGGCCTTCTCTACGACGGCGTCCACCAGGCGGCGGCGGACACGCGCGAGTGGCTGATCGTGCCGGGAGCATGGCTCGCCCCGTCCGAGGGGCACCTGACGCTCGACTTCACCGAGGAGCTCTGGGAGGCCGCGTACTTCGATCTCGCGGAGCTCGACGCCGTGGACCATCCCGGCGGAACCGCCCTCGTCCCGAACGAGAAGATGGTTCCACCGCCCTTCCCGCGGAAGGAGATCTTCACGGTGTCGCGGCCGCGCACCCCGCGCGCGACCGACGAGACCGGCCGCGACCGCACGGCGGAGATCGCGGCGGAGGACGGGGTCTATCTCTCCGGCTTCGCGCCGACCCGCTACCAGGGGCTCGTCTCGCCGCACGCGCTCGTCCTCGAGCTTCCGGAAGCGCGGACCGCCTCGCGGGTGATGCTCTACCTGACCGGCTGGATCTTCTACGCCGACACGTCCATCCAGGTGTCGCTGTCGCAGCGCCGCGACCTCCGGGGAGAGCCTCCCGCTCTCGACGTCCCGGACGGGAAGGGGGGCTGGCGGACCGCCGTTGCGTCGCTCGGATATCCGGCCGGCAAGACGAAGACGGTGCCGGTCGATCTCTCGGGCGTCCTCGATCGCTCGGATCCGCGTGTCCGGATCCGCACCAACCTCGCCATCTACTGGGATCGCATCGCCTACACGGCGGATGATCCGATCGTGCCGCTCGTCCGCACGCGCATGCCGCTTTCCTCCGCCGATCTCTTCTTTCGCGGGTTCTCGCGGATGGAGCGCGAGTCGCCGGACGGCCCACAGGTCTTCGTCCACGACGACGTCTCGAAGCTGCCGCGCTGGGCGGACATGGCCGGGTTCTACACGCGCTTCGGCGACGTCGCGGCGCTTCTCGGCGAGGCCGACGACCGGTACGTCGTCATGATGGGCGGCGACGCCGTGAGACTCCGGTTCGATCCGTCGGCGCTGCCGCCCCTCCCCGCGGGCTGGGTGCGCGACTACCTCGTCGTCCTCGACGGATGGGACAAGGACGCCGACAAGAACACGGTCGCCGGTCAGACGGTCGAGCCGCTTCCGTTCCATGGGATGGACGATGACCGCTATGGAGAGCTCGCCTTTCCGGCCGGCCCGTCCCATGACGAGTTCGTGCGCGAATACCTGACGCGGCGCGGAGGGCCGGACGAATTCCGCGACGCTCTGCGCGACGCTCCGGCGCCGGCGCCCGGGCCGCCGCTCCCGTGAGACGCCCGGTCGGTCTCCTCGCGCTCCTCGTTCTGGCCGTCGTCGGCGCTTCCGGCGACGCGCCGCCCGGCGTGTTCCGCGACGTCACGAAGTCCTCGGGCGTCGACATGCGCGTCCAGGGCGACCTCATGCGCCTGAAGCTGATCCCGACGATGATCGGGGGCTGCGCCGTCGGCGACTACGACGGGGACGGGCGGCCCGACCTCTACGTGACCAATTCGATCCCGAGATGGGGCAAGCCGAACACCGAGTCGTGCGGCCGCCTCTACCGCAACGTCGGCGGAGGCCGTTTCGAAGACGTCACGGCGAAGGCCGGGATCCACGCCTGCGGCCTCGGCATGGGAGCGTTCTGGGCGGACCTCGATGGAGACGGCCGCCTCGATCTCTACCTGACGAACGTCGGCCCCAACGCCGTCTGGTGGAACAGGGGCGACGGCACATTCGAGGAGGGCCGGGACACCGGGCTCGAGGACCCGCTGTTCTCGGTCGGCGCAGGCTTCCTCGACTACGACGGGGACGGGCGCCTCGACGTCGTCGTGGCCAACTATCTCGACTCGACTCCCGAGTGGGAAGCCGCGCAGCCGCAGTTCGAGCTGAGAATTCCGGAGGACTACGTGGGCCAGCCCTCGCACCTCTTTCGCAACCTCGGCGGCCGCAAGTTCGAGGACGCGACGAAGAAGGCCGGCCTCGCCGTGCCCCCGGCCGAGACGAAGACGCTCGGGGCGGCGGTGCTCGATTACGACGGCGACGGGCTCGACGATCTCTACTTCGTCAACGACCGCGTCGCCAATCGCCTCTTCCGAAATCGCGGCGACGGGACCTTCGAGGAGACGACGGCCGAGACGGGAGCCGGCGTCCTCGGCGACCATCCCCGGGCCGGCATGGGCGCCGCGGTCGGCGATCCCTTCGGAGACGGAAGGGAGAGCCTCTTCGTCACGAACTTCGGCGCCGAGCCGATCAGCCTCTACCGCAACGTGGACGGCGTTCTCTTCGACGACGCAGGAGCGTCCTCGGGCGTGGCGGCCGTCGGCGTGCCCTTCGTCAAGTGGGGCACCCACTTCGCCGATTTCGACAACGACGGCTGGCTCGACGCCTACGCCGCCGGCGGCCACCTCGCGCCGAAGCTTCCGCGCACGCTCGGCCACTACAAGAGCGGCGGCGCGCAATACGTCGAGGCGGGCGATTCCGCGTTCGACCAGAAGACCGTGCTGCTCCACAACCTCGGCGGCGGCAAGTTCGTCGAGTGGACGGGCTCGGGGGATCTCGGACGGACGCGAATGGCCGCTCGGGGTTCGGCGGTGGCGGACTTCGAGGGCAACGGCGCGCTCGACCTCGTCGTCGTGGACATCGACGGGCCGGTCCGAGTCTTTCGCAACGAGATCGGGGCCCGGCAGGGCTGGCTCGCGCTCGACCTCGAGCCCGGCGCCGACGGCCGCACCGTCCTCGGCACCCGCGTCAAGGTCACGGCCGACGGCCGCACGCAGAGCCAGACGTTTCGCGTCTCGTCGTCGTACGCCTCCGGCTCGCTCGTTCCATTGCACTTCGGGCTCGGCGCGGCCGACGAGGCGGCCTCGATCGAGGTCCGATGGCCGGACGGACGGACGCAGACCTTCCGCCACGTCGCGGCCCGCAAGGTCTATCGCCTCCAACCGGGGGGCGATCTCGAAGCCGTTCCGGGTCCCTGAGTCCGGCGGGCGCGGCCCGGCGCCGGGGCTATGATCCGCCGGAGCTCTCATGATCCCGATCGGCGACGACAACTCGGACCGGCGCTCGACGCCCGGCGTGACCTGGCTCCTCATTGCCGCCAACGTCTTCGTCTTCGTCGCGCTCCAGGGAATGGGATCGAACGAGCGTTTCACGATGGCCTACGCGACCGTTCCGGCGGAAATTCTCTCCGGCCACGACATCGCGCAGGCCGTTCCGCTGCGCGATCCGTACGGCCGGGAGATCGGCAACCTCGTGCTCGAGCCGACGCCGATCCCCGTCTTCCTGACGCTCGTGAGCGGCATGTTCATGCACGGCGGCTTCGCGCACCTCTTCGGAAACATGCTCTACCTCTGGATCTTCGGAGACAACCTCGAGGACGCGCTCGGCCACGCGCGCTACTTCGTCTTCTACATGCTGGCGGGAGTCCTCGCCGGCCTCTCGCACGTGCTCGTCACCGCCATGGTCGGAGCCAACCCGCTGATTCCGTCGCTCGGCGCATCGGGAGCGATCTCGGGCGTGCTCGGCGGATACATCGTTCTCTTCCCGCGGCGGCGGGTGCGCGTTCTGTTCCTCTACAGCCTCATGGAGGTTCCGGCGCTGCTCGTGATCGGCCTCTGGTTCCTCTTCCAGCTCGCCAGCGGCGCCGGGATGCTCGGCGGACAGATGGGCGGCGTGGCTTATGGCGCGCACATCGGAGGCTTCGTCGCCGGCGTCGTCCTGGTCAGGCTCTTCGGCGGCGACCGCCGACCCGCCCTCCGGGCGATTTGACCGCGCGGCTCAGGAGGGCGCGCGGAGCGTCTTCTCGAGGACCTTCTGTGTCTTGAGCTCCCGGAACCCTTCGCGGGCGTAGAAGGCGTGTGCCCGCTCCCGGATCACGTTCGAGCGCACGCGCACGGCGCGGCAGCCCTCGGAACGGGCCCACTCGACCGCCGCCGCGACGAGCATTCGGCCGATCCCGCGCCCTCGCCGCCCTTCGTCCACGATGAGGCCCGCGATCTCGGCGCTCGCCGGCGTCTCGAAGATGCGGGGGAGGCTGACCTGGATCCAGCCCGCGACCGTCCCGGCTTCCTCGGCGACGAGGATCGCATGGTCGGGATGGGACGAGAGCCGGTCGAGGCGTTCCGATGCGTCGGCGGCGGACATCGGATACCCGAGCTGCGTCGAGAGCGCGGCAAGGTGTCCGCTGTCCTCCGGCCGCGCGCGGCGGACGCGCGTTTCGTTCATGGCCGGGCCGCCGGCGCGGCGGCCGCGGTTCGCCCGTGCGCTCGAAAGAACTCCCAGATCGCGCTCGTCGCGTCGGGCTCCGGACAGACTCGCCCGATGAGGATTCTCGGCGCGTACTGCGGGCCTCCCGGCCACGTGTGGCCGCCTCCTTCGAGCGCGTCGAGCACGACCTCGGTGCGATCGCGTCCGCCGGTCCAGCGCTCGCGAGTCCGCCGGCAGCCGTTTTCCTGCGCCGCCGGCGCGGTCGTCTCGGGATCGGGCGGGCACCCGTCGACCGAAGCCCAGAGCCGGGCCGTCTCCTCCGCGCCGAGGACCCGGCCGCGCCCCAGGGAGATCGCACCGCCCTCGAACGGGACGAGCGGGTCGGCCGTTCCGTGGAAGAGGAGCGCCGAAACCGGCCGGGCCGGCCGGAAGCCGTGGCGCAGAGGCTCGGGCACTCCGCCGGCCACAGAGGCGATCGCCGCAATCCTCGAGGAGAGGCGCAGCGCGAGGTCCTGGACGAAGATCGCGCCGTTCGAGAGCCCCGTCGCATAGACGCGGGCCGGGTCGATCGGGTGCTCCCCGGCGATCGCGCCGATCACGGCCTCGACGAACGCGACGTCGTCGACCTTCTCGCGGTAACTCTCGAAGGACTCGACCTCGCGCCCGTCGTTCCAGTGCCGCCCCACGGCCTCCGGATACGCCACGAAAAACGTCTCGCGCTCGGCGAGCGAATCGAATCGGGTCAGTTTCTCCATGCCTTCGGCCGTGCCACCTCCGCCGTGGAAAACGAGAACGAGCGGGTAGGTTCTTCCGGCGCGAATTCCCGACGGCGCGTAGAGAAGGAAGCTTCGGGCGCGCCCGCCGGAGGTCAGGAGGTGCTCCGCGGCGCGCGGCGCCGGGGTCGCGTGAACGAACGCCGCCGCGGCGAGGGCGAAAGGCAGGGCGAGGAGCCGCGGCGACACGCGCATGGATCAGATCTTCGCCGGCTCCCGCACCGTCAGACGCGCGCCGCCCGGAACGTCCCTCATCGTCTGCATGGCGCCGTCGGGCCACCGGATCTCGAGCGTGTCGATCTTCGACGCCGACCCGAGGCCGAAGGTGAGGGTCTTCTCGGAGGCCGAGAGATACGACTGTCCGCCCGAAACCTGCTGCGTCAGCGAGCGGTCGCCGATCCGGGCCGTCACGCGGGCGCCCACGGCGTCGCGGTTCGACTTGCCGGCGCCCACGAGGCGCAGACGGACGCTGCGATTCGGAGAATTCACGGGGTTCAGGTAGATCCGAGCCGGTCCGCCGTTTTCGACGATCACGAGATCGAGGTCTCCGTCGCCGTCGAGGTCGGCATAGGCGGCTCCGCGCGCGACCAGCGGTTTCGCGAGGTCCCCCGATCGGGCACCCAGGGCGGTGAAGCGCCCGCCTCCCGCGTTGCGATAGAGGACCGGCGCCTGGCGGTAGGCCACCTCCTTCTGGACCTCCTGGACGGTGGGCTCGACGTGGCCGTTGGCGAGCAGCAGGTCCGTCCGGCCGTCGAGATCCGCGTCGAGAAAGAGCACGCCGAAGGTCAGGTCGAGGAAGGAGCTGGCGCCCACGCCGCTCTTCGGCGACTCGTCGAGAAAAACCTCGCCCGTGTCGGTCCAGTAGAGCGACTTGAGCTCGTTCGAGAAGTTGCCGATCGCCAGCGTGGTCCCGGCGCCGTTCTTCGTGTCGGCCCAGGCCGCGCCCATCGCGCCTCGAGCCCGGCCCGCCTCGTCCACCGCGATCCCCGCCGGAATCGCGACGTCCTCGAACGTGCCATCGCCCTTGTTGTGGAAGAGGTTGTTCGGAGCGGTGTCGTTGGCCACGAAAAGGTCCACTCGCCCGTCGCCGTCATAGTCCCAGGGCGCGACGCCGAGCGCCTTCTGGTTCTCGGTGTAGAGGCCCGCCTTCTTCGTGACGTCCTCGAAGCGTCCGCCGCCGAGGTTGCGGTAGAGGTGCGAGGGCGTTCCGGGGTAGCGCTCGGGAGTGCAATAGGACTTGGTCTTGCCGTCGAGCGTGCAGAAGAGATCCTTCTGCGGGCTCCACGCGACGTAGCGTCCGACGTACAGATCGAGAAGGCCGTCTCCGTCGTAGTCGAACCAGGCCGAGGACGTGCCCCAGCCCGAATCGCCGACTCCCGCCTCTCGAGTGACCTCCTCGAAGCGGCCGCCCCGGTTGTGAAAGAGGTGATTTCCGCCGAGCGCCGTGACGTAGACGTCGTCTCGCCCGTCGTTGTCGTAGTCGCCGACCGAGGCGCCCATCCCGTAGAAGACCTTCTGGAGTCCGGCCTCGCGCGTGACGTTCCGGAATCGGGGCCGTCCCGAGCCATCGTTGCCCTCGTTGCGGTAGAGCGCGAGCGAGGACTTCTGCGACGCGGCCCGCGGATCGCCCGGCCAGTACGCCCCCGAGACGAAGAGCAGGTCCGGCTTTCCGTCGCCGTCGTAGTCGAGGACCGCGACGCCGCCGCCCATCGTCTCGGGCATCCACTTCTTTCCCGTGGCTCCCGTGACGTGCGTGAAATCGACGCCGAGCTGTGCCGCCTTCTCCTCGAAGGCGATCGCGGGAGGCGGGGTCGGCGCCGGAGTCGGAACCGGAGGCGCGGCCGGCTTTCCGGCCCGGCGGCAGGCGGCGGCCAGGCCGAAGACGACCAGAATCCCAGGGAGGCGGCGCACGGGCGGCGAAGTGTATCCGACGCTACGGCGACGATGGCGCCCGTGGAGAGCCCGAGGCGGGATTTGCCGACGCCGTCGCGTACGACCACTGCGCGGCTTCGGAGGGCACGGGCGGGTGCGCCTTCGTCAGGTAGCCCCGGTCCGTCTCGTAGCCCTTCGGGCCCATCCGCGCGACCCACGGCGCGGGCTCCGCGGGCGGAGGCTCGGCCTCCGCGTGCACGTGGATCGGGAGCGATTCGCGGTTGGCCCACGGGTTCCGGATCCGGAAGTCGCCCGGGACGGCGCGGATCGACTCGTCGGCCTTGTACCTGCGGTACGCGGCGTCCTCGACGTCGGCGTTGCGGCGGTCTCCCATCGCCCGATACACGCGCATCCGGTTGTAGTGGGCGTTCAGGTCTTCGGGATCGATCGCGAGCGTCTTGCCGTAGGCGGCGAGCGCCTCGGGGAACCGGCCGTCGAGCCAGTAGACGAGGCCGAGATCGTTCCACGCGACGCGATCGAGGGGGAATTGCGCGAGGACGGCCAGGAGGTCCTTCTCGGCGTCGTCCAGCCGACCCTCGTCCCTGGCGACCGTGGCGCGAAAGTAGGCGGTCTTGCCCCAGCCGGGCCGGCGCCTCTCGGCCTCGGCGAGAGAGGTCTTCGCGTCGGTCAGGCGGCCCTCGGCGATCTCCGCACGCGCGCGGTTCAGGGGCCCGTCCGGCTTGTCGGGCGCGAGCTCCGCCACTTTCGACCACGCGCGCGCGGCGCCCTTGAGGTCGCCCTGCAGGAAGAGCCCGATGCCGTAGTCGTTCCAGCGAAGCCAGAGGGGATCGGTGTTGCCGCGCGTTCCCGCCTTGCCGGCGAAGCGGGGGGCGGGACCCCGGGGATCCGCGACGCGCAGGCGGACCTCGTCCTGCGCCAGTGTCGTGATGGGCAGCGAGGGGTGCGCCGCGCCGAGGGCGAAGGTCGTGTAGTCGCGGGAGAACTTCCGGTAGTGCGTGCCGGCCGAGAGCGTCAGCGGGCCGCGCGCGCCGTCCGGAACCCGGATCCGGTAATGCACGACGCGGGAGGCCCCGGGTCCGATGCCGTTGTTGTAGAGCGGCACCCGGATGTCCTGGGGCTGGCGGCGATCCATGTATTCGCCGTTCTGGTCGATGATCAGGGTCGAGAGACGATCGGCCGCGGCGTCGAGCCGTCCGTCCGCGCCGATCGCGCCGCTTCGGAAGAACGGGCCGGTCTCCGCGGAGGCGTCGAGCGAGACCCAGACCTCGTTCGAGTCCGAGGTGCCGTTGGTGTAGGGATGCCCGATGCCGCGGGTACGCACCACGACCTCGACGTCGACCGTTTCTCCCGGATGGACCACGGCCGGCGCGTCTCCGAGGACCTCGAGGGCATCGCCCCGGCGGATCGCGAACACGTCCACCGTGAGCACCTTGTTCTCCAGGAACCCGGCGATCTTCGCCTCCGTCTCGTGGTCTCCTCGGACGGAGGGAAGCGCCGTGTTCGCCGCCGGGAACACGTGGTCGTGGACGAAGCCGTTCTTGTTGCCGAACTCGTCGGACCGGTAGGCCGGCAGGTGGCAGTCCCGGCAGGCTTTCGGCTTCGGCGGGTCGTAGAACGAGCGGACGGCGCGGCCCGAGACGCCCGAGTCGTACCAGGAGTCATAGTGGTCCTGTCCCCGCATCCACCGATACCCGTTGAGCGCGGGGATCAGGCTGACCTTGTGGCACGTCGAGCAGAACTCGGGCGTCCGCATGAACGGCTTCAGGAACGTCTTGCGGTGGAGCGACGGCTCCATGCGGATGAGGAGGCGGTTGACGGCCCGCAGGGCCGAAACCCTCGAGAACGCGAACGGATACTGCTTCGACTCCTCGATGACGTAGGAGCCGTTGCCCGTGACGTCCTTGACCTCGGCGATCGAGTGACAGGACATGCACGTCAGCCCCTGCTGAGCCTCGAAGGAGTCGTACGAGAACGAGGCCTGGGTCGCCTTTCCCATCTGGCCGGTGAAGAGCACGACGGGGTCGTGACAGCCCGAGCACCACTTCGTGCGCTCGCGTCCGACCTCATCGGCCATCAGCTCGACGCTCTTCCGGTAGAAGGGGTTGTTGAAGGACGAGAAGCGGTGGGCCGAGCGCTCCCACTGGTGGTAAGAGTCCGGGTGGCATTGCTGGCAGTACGCGTTGGCCGAGAGCCGCCGGCCGTCGAGGAGGCCCTGGTCGAACGTCTCGCTCGCCGACGGGTAGAAGACGGTGTCCCCGTTCCGGTTGGCGATTCGCCGGGGCGGCTTCTCGAGCCGCGCGACGACGGCCATCGCGACGAGGAACACGGCCACGGCTCCGCCCCACGCGGCGAGCCGGCGGAACTGCAGCTTGTGGACGTGCGCGCGCCGGTGGAGGATGAAGGCCACGAGCGCCAGCGGCACCGACGAGATGTGGGCGAGCCAGATCGCCCGGTGGTTGAGGGTCGCGCCCTGGAACGTCATGAAGAGGCCGCTCGCGACGCACACGACCGAGAGCGTCACGATCGCGAGCCCGGCGGCCTTCGCGCGCCTGTTCCACATCCGGATCATCCGCTTCGCGTGCGTGAGGGCGAAGACGAAGAACGGGATCGCGATCAGCAGGCCGAGCGCGAGATGCAGCAGCAGCATCGCGTAGAAAAAGGAGGTGTCGCGTGTGAATGCCGCGAGATAGATGGAATTGGCGGCGATCAGTCCGAGCGGGATCAGCAGGACCCGGTAGAGCCGCCGTTGCCAGGGCTGGAGGACGCCGGGAGGTCTCGCCGTGGGGGGGCGGCTGGGAGTCATCGGGATCAGATTCTAGTGCGGCGGAAGGCTCGCGGCGAGCCGTCGCCATTCTCGGCTATCTTTGTCCGGATGCGCGCCGTCATCGCCGACAGCCACGTGGGGCGCCGGCCCGGGGACGAGGGGCCCTTTCTCGAGGCCCTCGAGGCGGCGCGGCGGCGCGGGGCGACGGCGATCACGCTTCTCGGCGACGTCTTCCACTTCTTCATCGCGCACCGGAAGTTCGAGACTCCGGCGGTCGCGGCGTTCCTGGAGAGGGCGCGAGCGCTTCGCGATGCCGGGACGCCCATCACGTACGTCGAGGGCAATCGTGATTTTTTCCTGCGGGGCTCGTACGCCGAGAGTGCGTTTCGGTCCGTGTGCGACGAGGAGATCTTCGAGGCCGGAGGCCGCCGCTTTCTCGCGACGCACGGCGATCTCCTGAACGACCGGGACCATGCGTACCGCTTCTGGCGCTTCCTCTCCAAGAATCGCGCGTCCCGGGCGGCCGTGAGCCTCGTGCCGCGGAAGGCGGCGATGAGGCTGGTCTGGAAGACCGAGGCCCGCCTCCACCGCTCGAACTTCAAGCACAAGAGGACGCTGCCGGTCGAGATGATCCGCGCCTTCGCGACGTCTCGTTTCCGGAAAGGCATCGACGTCGTGCTGCTCGGCCACTTCCACCGGCCATGGGCCGAGGACCTGCCGGGCGGACACGTGGAGATCCTGCCGGCCTTCGCCGAGGAGAAGCGCTGGATGGAGGTCGGCGACGACGGCTCGACCCGTCTCGTCGCCCTCTAGGCGGCAGCGTGTCCGTCGGGCTCGCGTTCCCGCCCGTGCGGTCGTTCCGGGGGACGCTCGCGGTGCCCCCGTCGAAGAGCGCGAGCAACCGCGCCATCCTGCTCGCGGCCCTGACGGCGACGCCGGTCGAGATCGTGCGGCCGCTCGAGAGCGACGACACGCGGGCGCTGATCGGCTGTCTCGCGGCGATGGGCGCGGCGATCGCGCCGACGCCGCACGGGCTTCGCGTCTCCGGTCCCCTGCGCGGGCGCGGCGCGGAGCAGGTCGTCCTCGACGCCGCCGATTCGGGAACGGCGGCGCGCTTTCTCGCGGCCGCCGCCGCGGCGACGCCGGGACGATTTCTTCTCTGCGGTTCGAAGCGCCTGAGCGAGCGCCCGATGGGCGAGCTCGTCGACGCGCTCCGAGAAGCCGGAGGGCGGATCGGCTACCTCGGCTCCGAGGCCCGCCTCCCGCTCTCGATCGAGGGCGGCTTCCTGGCCTCCGGGGAGGTGCCGGTGGATGCGTCGCGCTCGAGTCAGTTCGTGTCGGCGCTCCTCCTCGCGGCGGTCGCCGTGAACGGCGGCCTCCGCGTGCGGCCGATCGGCAAAACGACGTCCGGGCCGTACGTCGCCGCGACCGTCGAAGTCCTCCGCGAGCTCGGCCACTTCGCCGAGGACGGCCCTGCGTTCGCGGTTCGGCGAGGCGCGAATGTCTCGCCGCGATTCGAGACGCCGGGCGACTACTCGTCGGCCCTTCCGCTGGCCGCGGCCGTCGGGGCGGCGGGAGGGGAGGTCGCGCTCCTCGGCCTGCGGTGGCCATCGTCCGACGCCGATGCCGGAGGCTTGTCGGTTCTCGAGGCGATGGGGCTCGAGCTCTCGAGAGCCCCGGGTCGGCTCGCCGTGGCGTCTTCGGGAGCGCCGCCGCGGCCCGTGTCGACGACGGCCACGGCCTTTCCGGATGCCGTGCCCTCCCTCGCCGCCCTCGCGATGCTCGCTCCGGGCGAGAGCGTCTTTTCGGGAGTCGGCCACCTGCGCTGGAAGGAGAGCGACCGGCTGGCATCGCTCGAGGTGCTCGCGGCCGCCGTCGGGGCGCGGGTGCGATCCTCGGAGGACTCGCTGACGGTGTCCGGCCCGGCCCGTCCGCCGGCGGGCGTGGTCCGGATCGAGACGTTCCGCGACCACCGCATCGCCATGGCCGCGGGGATCCTGTCCACGCGTCTGCCCGGATTGCTCATCGAGGACGCCGCCTGCGTCGCGAAGTCGTACCCGGCCTTCTTCCGCGACCTCGAGAGCCTCGCCGTCCGCTGATCCATCTCGCGACAATACAGACTCGAGAGTTTCCGCAGGAAAACCATGCCATCCCGACGCGAGTGGTCCGCTCGCGCTCCGGAAAGATTCGCCATCGCGGCGGTCCGGGAGCGCTGGCTCGAGTTCCTGGAGCTCGAGCACGCGACGCTCGCTCCCGCGGCGGCCTTCGAGCGCGACGGAGATGAGCTGCTCGTGCGCCGCGAGGCCGTCGGTGGACGCCCCGTCGCGGAGGGCCGAATCCCGCGCGCTCACGCTCCCGCGTTGATGCTCCAGGGTGCGGCCGCGGCGGCGTTCTTCGCGGCGCACGGATTCCCCCTGTCGAGCGAGGATCTCGACGAGGCCGCGTGGGACGGCGCGACGGGCGACACGCGCCTCTGGCTCACCGCGACGCCGAGAAGTCTGGCTCTCTCCGAGCCGGCGTCGAGCTCGACCGCTTCGGCGCTGAGGTGCTTCCTCGACCGCCTCTTCGCGAGGGGAGGACGGCTCGAAACTCCGGGCGCGCGCGAGCTCTCGCGGTCCTTGTGTCTCGAGAGCGCGCCGTCGCGGCGCCCCGAGTTCTGGGTCGCCGCGGTCGTCCGGGCGTTCCCCGATCTGGCGCTTCCGGCGTTCGCCGGGACGCGACAGCGCTGCCTCGGGTTTCCGGGACCGGCGCTCCGCAGCGTCGAGGCCCGAGCGGCGGCGGCGATGGCCGCGGCGATCCTCGGCGGAGGAGAACCCAGGCTCTTCCGGGTCGCCGGCTCGCCGATCGCGCCGGGCTCGGCGCTCGGCTTCGAGAAAGGTGTTCCCCGAGACGCCCGCGAGGCCGGCCGTCGTCTGCGCGCCGAGGCCGCCCGGTTCGACGTGGAGAGGCGGCCGGTCTGGATCGCGGTCGATCGCGCGAGATGGGATTCGCTCTCGCGGGCCGCGTTCGACGCGGCGGCGGCTCGCCTTCGCGGCCGCGTCGAGGTCGTTGCCGTCGAAGGAGAGGCTCCGTTGCCCGCCGGCCCCGATGGCTGGCGCCGCGCGCTCTGGGTGCCGTGCGGAGCTCTGTCCGCGTCCGTGCGGTTCATCGAGTGGCTCGCGACGCTCGGGATCGCCTCTCGCGCGCACGCGCTCGAAGTGCTGCGTGAATTCCTGGGATCTCCCGGCTACGCGCGGTTTCTCGCCGACCCGACGGGCGACGCTCCGCTGCCCGCGGCGATGGCCGCCCGCCCCGCCGCGGCGCCGGTCCGCGGAGCGAGGCCGATCGAGCCGGCCGGCCCGGGCGGCCGGATCGAGCGTGCGCTCGCCGAGGGGCGCATCGAGACGGCGCTCGACGTGGCGCGAGACTGGATCCGGAGCGAGCCCCTGGCGCATCCCGAATCGTGGTTCTCGGTGTCGAGCCTTCTCGCCGCGCACGCCGGCGATCGCGTCGTGCCGTGGCTCGAGGCCCTCGAAGCGGAGCGGGAGATCGCCGGAGGGCGGCCGCGGGACGCCCGGGTGCGCCTGGAACGCCTGTCGCGCCAGCGCGTCGACGAAGACGAGCGTCGGCGGGCGGCGCTGCGCTCAGCCGAAGTCGCCGTGGCCCTCGGGGAGGCCTCGCTCGCGGCGCGCCGGGCGGCGGCCTGGCGGCGCGAGTATCCCGATGCGCCGGCGGCGGAGAGCGTTCGAGCTCTTCGCCTCGGCGCCGTCGGGCTCGCGCGCGAGGGGCGCACCGACTGCGCGCTGGCGCTGCTCGAGGAGGCGGACTCCCTCGGCGCTTCCCTCGACCGGAGCGAGCGCCTCGAGACGGGACTGACCCGCGCCCGCGTCTTCGCGCTGGCCGGGCGTTTCGCCGACGAGGACCGCGAATACGAGATCCTGCGGCGCCTCGCCGCGGAATCGGGCGACGAGAGGCTGACCGCGCGCTTCCTCGCGCAGGAGGCCCGGGGTCTCCTCGATCGGCGCGAGCACCGGCGGGCGCTGCTGCGCGTCGACGAGGCGCTGGCCGTCGAGGACGATCCGGCCGAGCGGGCGGCCCTCTGGATCGATCGCGCCGCGATGCTCTATCACTCCGGAGATCCGGCGGCGAGCGAATCGGCGCTCGCCGACGCGGTCGAAAGCGCGGCGGCGTGCGGACGCGAGGACCTCGCCTGCCTCGCCCGAGGCAATCGCATCGAGCTGCTCCTCGACCGCGCCGCGTTCGGGGCGGCCGAGCGGGAAATCGCCGAGACCGAGAGGCGTGCTCGCGAGTGGAAGGATGATCGGGCCCTGCTCGTCGCGCTCCATCAGCGGTCGAGGCTCGCGCTGAGGCGCGGCGATCTCGGGGCCGCGGCTCGCGACAATGAGGCGGCGCGACGCCTGGCGGAATCTCTGGGCGATCTCGTCGAGATCGGCGAGCTCTGGCTCGAGGAAGGCGACCGGCTGGCCTGCGAGGGAGACCGCGAAGGCGCCCGCCGCGCCTGGACGCGGGCGGCGGAGGACCCGGCGGATCGCTGCGACACGGCCGGAACGGCCTCGAGGCGCCTCGCGGAGCTCGCCGATGGTGTCGGCGGACCCGTCGGCTCGGCATCGCCGCCGGAGCCCGATGCGCTCTTCGCCGAGGATCCGTTCCGGGCCGCCGAGGCCGTCGTGCGGCGGTGCGGCCTGGTCGGCCGCGAGAGCGTCTCGCTCGCGGATCGACGTCGGGCGGTCGAAACCCTGCGATCCGCGGGTGCGGGGGCCCTCGCCGACCTGGTGTCCGGCAGCGCGGCGTCATTGGCGCGTCCTTCGGAGGCGGGCCTGCGCGCACTCCGCGGAGCGGTCGCCGGCGTTCTCGCGGGCGACGGCGCTGGCGCCGACGGCGCGCTTCGAGAGCTCGGGCTCGAGGCCCTGGTCCTCCGCGATGAGGCGGCGCGAGAGGTCGTCCGTCTCGGAGCCTTCTCGTCGGAGGCCCGCGTGGCCCTCTGGCGGCCGCTCGAAGCCGGCGCCTCCCGGTTCGAGCTCGCGCTCCATCCCGAGGTCGCGGAAGAGTCGGCGCGGGCGATCGCCCTGGTCCTCGAGACTCTGCTGTATCGGCCCTCGGCCGCGGCGGCCGAGGCGGAGGACTTCGCGGAGGGCTGGAGAAGGCTCGGCCTCGTCACCGCCGACGCGGCGATGCGGGAGCCGTACCGCCGCCTCGCGCGCTTTGCGCCGCAGCCGGTGACCGTGCTCGTCCTCGGCGAGTCCGGCTCGGGTAAGGAAGCCGTGGCCCGGGCCGTCCATCGTCTCTCCCGGCGGGCGGCCGGTCCGTTCGTCCCGGTGAACCTGCCGGCCATTCCCGCGGCGCTCGCCGAGAGCGAGCTCTTCGGGCACGCGCGCGGCGCATTCACCGGCGCGGATCGCGAACGCCGCGGCTTGGTCGAGGAGGCAAACGGCGGAACGATCTTCCTCGACGAGATTGGCGAGCTCGCCGCGCCGCTCCAGTCGAAGCTCCTGCGCGCGCTCCAGGAGGGAGAAGTGAGGCGGGTCGGGGAGAATCGCCCGCGCTCGGTGGACGTGAGGGTCGTCTCGGCGACGTCCCGCGACCTCGTCCGGGAAGTCGAGGCGGGACGCTTTCGCGAGGATCTCTTCTACCGCCTGCACGTCGCGGTCATCCGGCTTCCTCCGCTGCGCGAGCGGGGGCGAGACGCGCTGGTGCTCGCGCGGCACTTCCTCGACCGCTGCGCGCGCGACTATGGCCGCGGAGCCCTGCGCGTCACGGCCGAAACGGCGGCGGCGCTCGGGGCCTACGGCTGGCCGGGCAACGTCCGCGAGCTGCAGAACGCGATGGCGCAGGCCGCCGCGCTGGGCGACGCGGACGGCTGGATCGGTCCGGAGCTGCTGCCGGAGCCGATCCGTGCGGCCGCCGGCCGGAGAACGAAGCCCTCCGGCGACTATCGCAGCCGCGTCGACGCGCACCGGCGGGGACTCATCTCCGAAGCGCTCGATCGGTCGGGCGGCAACCGCAGCCGGGCGGCACGGGAGCTCGGCATGTCCCGGCAAGCCCTTCTGTACCTGATCAAGGAGCTGGGAGTCGCCGGCCGGACCTGAGAGGGGAGACGCTCGACCTATACTCTCTGCCCGTGATTTCGCTCCTCGACATCGTCGGCCCCGTGATGGTGGGACCGTCGTCGTCGCATACGGCGGGAGCGTGCCGTCTCTCCCGCGTGGCCCGGGCGCTTCTCGAGGAGGAGCCCGTCGAGGCCCGCTTCGAGCTGCACTCCGCGTTCGCGAAGACGATGCGCGGGCACGGAACCGACCGGGCCCTCGTCGCCGGGGCCCTCGGAATGGAAGTGGACGACGCGAACCTGAAACACGCGCTCGAGATCGCGAAGTCGCGGGGCCTCGCGTATGCGCTCAAGCCCCTCAACATGGGCCCGGAGGCCCATCCGAACAGCGTGGCCATTCACCTGAAGGGCCGGTCGCGCGCGATCTCGATTCTGGGCGCTTCCATCGGCGGCGGAATGATCGAGATCCGCGAGGTCGACGGCTTCCCCGTGTCGTTCTCCGCCAAGGACCCGTGCCTGCTCCTCTTCTACGAGGACCGTCCCGGCATGGTGATGCGCGCCTCCGAGATCATCGGGCGCCGCGGCATCAACATCGCCTCGATGGAAGTCCTGCGCCGCGGCAAGGGCGACGAAGCGTTCATGCGCATCGACCTCGACGCGCCGCTCCCGATCGAGGACGTGGCGGCGCTCAAGCAGATGCCCGGCGTCCGCCGCGTGCACGTGCTCGACCGGGTCGCGGGCGGTGCGCCCATCACCTGAGGAGGAATTCATGTCGACGTTCTCGAACTTCGCCGAGCTCCTGGCCGCGGCCGGCCGGACCGGCCGCCCTCTCGACGAGCTCTTCCTCGCCGAGGAGGCGGCCGAGCGCGGGCTGACGGCCGAGCGGATCTTCGGCACCTTCCTCGAGCGCTGGGCCGTCATGAAGGACTCGGTGCGGCGCGGGCTCGAAGGCGGCAAGTCGTTCTCGGGCCTCGTCGGCGGGGACGCGAAGAGAGTGATGGAGTTCACCCGCGGCGGAGACATCGCGGGAGGGCGCCTGGTCGCCAAATGCATCGCGTACTCGATCGCGGTCCTCGAAGAGAATTCCCGGATGGGAATCATCGTCGCGGCGCCGACGGCGGGCGCCGCCGGAATGGTGCCCGGCACGCTACTCGCGCTGTCGGAGGAGCGCGGGTTCGACGACGCCTTCACGGCGCGCGGCCTCGTCGTGGCCGGCGGCTTCGGAGCCCTCGTGGCCGGCAGGGCCGAGCTCTCCGGCGCCGCCGGGGGCTGCCAGGCCGAGCAGGGGGTTGGCGCCGCGATGGCCGCGGGAGCGCTCGCCTTCCTTCTGGGAGGAGCGCCGGCCGTCTCCGTGCACGCCTCCGCCCTGACGCTCCAGAACACGCTCGGCCTCGCCTGCGATCCGGTCGCCGGCCTCGTCGAGGTCCCGTGCGTCGTGCGCAACGGCTTCACGGCGATGCTGGCGTTGACGGGAGCCCAGACGGCGCTCGCCGGAGTCGAGAGCGTCATTCCGATGGACGAGGTCGTCGACGCGATGGTCAAGATCGGGGAGGCGATGCCGCGATCGCTCAAGGAGACGGCCGACGGCGGGCTGGCCATGACTCCGACCGGCTGCCGGATCCGCAACGAGCTCTACCAGATCCGGTGAAGCCGGCGAGGCTCGGACTTCCCGCCGCGCTCGTCCTGTCGGGCGCGTGCCTTCTGACGTACGCCAACGGCCTGACGGGCGCCTTCGCCTACGACGACAAGGCGATCGTCCGCGACGATCTCCGGATCCGGCGACCCGACCGCGTCACGGATCTCTTCACGACCGAGTATTTCGGAGGGCGGCCCGGCACGGGCACCGCCTATCGGCCCGTTCTCCTGCTCTCCTTCGCCGTCCAGTGGTGGATCCACGGGCCGTCGGTCGTGCCGTACCACGCCGTCAACCTGCTTCTGCACGTCGCGGTCACGCTCCTGCTCGCCCGGCTCTTCCTGCGCGTCGGCATTCCTCCGCCGACGGCTCTCGGGGCCGCTCTTCTCTTCGCCGTCCTGCCGATCCACGTCGAGGCCGTGACGGGAATCGTCGGGCGGGGCGAGACGCTGGCGGCGCTCTTCGTCGTCGGGAGCCTGCTGGCGGCGATCCCGGCGGCCGAGCCGGGCCGCCGCCGGCGCTCCGCCTGGTGTCTGCTGGCGATCCTGCTCTACGTGCTCGCGCTGCTGACGAAGGAGAGCGCGGCCGTCGCGCCGGCGCTTCTCTTTCTCCTGCTCGCCTCCCGCGCCGACGGCTCTCTCGCGGCCCGCTTTCGCGAAGCGCTCTTGCGCGGCGGATGGTTCTATCTCGGCGCCGGAGCGGCCCTGTGGGGAATCTTCCGGATCCGGGCGGCGGTTCTCGGCGGCGCGATCCATGCCCCGGCGACCGGAATCTTCGAGGTCGAGAATCCCCTCGCCGCGAAACCGCCGCTCATTCGCTGCGCC
Organism: uncultured Acidobacteriota bacterium; assembly: GCA_963736455.1. Taxonomy (GTDB): domain Bacteria; phylum Acidobacteriota; class Thermoanaerobaculia; order UBA5066; family Gp7-AA6; genus DAHUXD01. Next base: position 902,594 of record CAVTON010000001.1, on the reverse strand, counting down.
AACGCGGTCCTTGTCTTCTTCCGCTACCTCGGCCGGATGGCCGTGCCGGTTCGCCTCTCGGCGGACGAATCGGCGTGGTCGCTGCGCCCCGTCGGACCGCACGAGGTCGTCTTCTGGGCCGGGCCGGCGCTGCTCGCCGTGCTCGTCGCGGTGTCGCTCTTTCGACTGAGGGACCGCTCGCCGGCCGCGCTCGGCTTCCTCTTCCTCTGCGTCTCGTTCCTGCCGGCGTCGAACCTGCTCTTTCCGACCGGGACCATCTTCGCGGAGCGGCTCGCCTACCTGCCCTCGGCCGGCTACTGTCTGATCGCGGCGTCCTGGATCGCGGGCCGCGCGCCGGAGATCGCCGCGCTTTCCCGCTCCCGAGCGGTCCTCTTCGCCGTCCTGTCCTCGGCCTACGCCGCGCGCGCGATCGCCCGCAATCCGGTCTGGGACGGCGACGAGGCGCTCTTCACCAACATGGTCCGGGTCTCTCCGAGGAGCGCGAAGGCGCACTACGACTTCGCCTACATGTCGGCGGAGAAGGGGCGACCGCTCCGCGCGCTCGAGCACTATGACCGGGCAATCGAGATTTATCCGCGCTACTGGGACGCCTGGGCGGGCAAGGGGCGGGTGGAGCGCACGCTCGGGCGCCTCGACGCCTCGGAGAAGTCCTACGCCGAAGCCCTTCGGATCGTGCCGACGTACGAGAACGGGTTCTACGGCCTCGGTCTCGCGCGCGAGGACCGCGGCGATCGCCGCGGCGCCGAGTCGGCCTATCGCGATGGTCTGCGCGCGAACCCGCAGTCGCTTCCCCTGGCGTATCGGCTGGCGCTGCTGCTGACGGCCGAGGGGCGGCCCCCGGCGATCTTCGCCTGGCGGCGCACGCTCGCGATCGAGCCGGGGTCGCTGCCGTCGCGCCTCGGCTATGCCGACTGGCTCGCCGGCGCCGGCCGGCGCGAAGAGGCGCTGGAGCAGGTTCGCGAGACGCTGCGCCGCTCCCCGCGGTACAAGCCCGCGCTCGAGAAGCTCGCTTCGCTCGAACGCTGACCGCGGTCAGTGGACCCGGTGGTCGGGCGGGAGACGCTCCGGAGGACGGGACCGATCGCCGGAAGGCGCCAGACCGGCGCGTTCGCGCCGGCGCGCGGCGCGGGCCGCGATGCGCGGATGCCGCCGGTGGTAGAGCTTCAGGAGCGCGCGGCCGGTCAGGTAAGTCGCCAGACCCGCGGCCGCGGCGAGGAGCGTCGTGCCGAGCAGAAACGAGCCGAGCCTCGGACCGAAGCCGGAGCCGCGGAACGTGATCCAGAAGTCGTTGTGGAGGATGCGCTGCCACTTCAGCGGCGGCACGCGGGCCGGAGCGTACCCGAGGACCCAGCGGCCGAGCCGATAACCGAGCGCATAGAAGGGCGGCAACGTCCACGGGTTGCCCGCGAACGAGCCCAGCACGGCGTCGAACTTGTTCAACCGGAAGCAGAACGCGAGGATGATCGCGAGGATGAAGTGGAACCCGATGAAGGGCGAGAGCCCGACGGCGACTCCGAGCGCGATGGCGGCGGCGACGCGTTCGGGCGTCTGGGCGCGGCCCATCAGGTCGAGGACGAATCGGATCCACCGGCGTTTCAGCGAGCGGCGCCGCCGCTGCGTCGTGCTCTCGGCCGGACCGCCGGTCGAAGGCCTCATGAGGCGCGCCGGAAGTGATCGTGGCCGAGGCCGTCGACGTCGCGCTCGGTCTTGCCGTCGCGAAGAACCGCCCCGCGTCCCGGCTCGGCGCGGCCCACGCGGGTCACGCGGACGCCGAGGGCCGAAGCCTCGGCCTCGATCGTTGCCGCCCGTTGCTCGGGGGCCGTGAAGAGCAGCTCATAGTCGTCGCCGCCCGAGAGGAGCCGTTCGACGGGATCCCCCTGCTCGCTCTCGGCGAAGGCGCGCAGCGCATCGGAGACCGGCAGCGCTTTGCGGTCGAGCACGAGGCGGACCCCGGAGGACCGGGCGAGGCGGCCCGCGTCCACGCCCACGCCGTCGGAGACGTCGATGGCGGCGGTGGCGAGGCCGCGCCGGGAAAGCGCGGCGCCGAGGGAGACGCGAGGCGTCGGGTTCCGGTAGGCGGCGAGGAGCGCGCGGCGCCAGTCCGCGGGCAGGGGCGGCGACTCGGCTCGCTCGGCGAGGCTCAGGCCGGCCGACGCCTCACCCGGCGTTCCGGTCAGGAAGACGAGATCTCCGGATCGAGCGCCGGAGCGCGCCAGGGGAGCGCCGGCGGGCCGCCCCCACAGCGCGACGGACAGCACCGTCACCGGCGCGTCGGACAGGTCGCCTCCGACCAGGCGGGCGCCGAACTCGGCGGCGCGCTCGCTCGCCCCTTTCGTGATCGCGAGCGCGTAATCCGTGCCGCGGCGCCGATCGAATCCGATCGCGAGGAGCAGGGCCTCGGGCTCGGCTCCCATCGCGGCGAGATCGGAGAGGTTGACGGACACCGCGCGCCGCCCGAGCGATACCGGGTCGTCGCCGGGAAGAAAGTCCACGGCCTCGACCAGCATGTCGGTCGTCGCGGCCAGGAGACCGGGTCCGCGCTCGAGCACTGCCGCGTCGTCTCCGGGGCCGATCCGGACCGGCCCCTGCGCCGGAAGCAGGGCGCGGACCGCCTCGACGAAACGGTCCTCGACGTTCACGCGCGCGGCGCGGGCGGGACTTTGCGCCGCGACGGCGCGGTGACCGGGATGTCGCGCGCCGGTGTCTCCGCGGCCGGGTGCGCCGGGGCCGGCGGCGGCTCGGCGGCGGACGCGGGCTCGGACGGCAGCAGCGCGATCGCGAGCACCTCGTCCATGCGATCCACGTAGCGAAACGTCAGGCCGTGCAGGATGCGCGGCGAAATCTGCCCGACGTCGCGCTTGTTCATCTTCGGCAGGACGATCGTCGTGATCTTCGCCGCGCGCGCGGCGAGGACCTTCTCCTTCACGCCGCCGATGGGCAGCACCTCGCCGCGCAGCGTGATCTCGCCCGTCATGGCGACGTCGCGCCGGGTCCGGCGCTGCGTGAACGCGGAGATCATGGCGCACGCGATCGTGATGCCGGCCGACGGGCCGTCCTTGGGGATCGCGCCCTCCGGCACGTGCACGTGGACGTCGTGCGTCTCGAAGAAGTCCTGGGGGATGCCGAGCTCGGCGGCATGCGCCCGGGCGTAGGACATGGCGGCCTGGGCCGATTCCTTCATCACGTCGCCGAGCTGTCCGGTCAGACGCAGGCCGCCCTTGCCGCGCACCGCGAGCGCCTCGACGAACAGGATGTCGCCGCCGACCGAGGTCCAGGCGAGGCCCGTGGCCACGCCGACCTCGTCCTTCTTGAGCTGCTCGTCCCGGAAGTGCTTGACCGGCCCGAGCATCTTCTCGATGGACGTCGCGCTCACGCGGTATCGCCGCTGCTTGCCCTTGGCCACCGACACCGCGACCTTGCGGCAGAGCGCGCCGATCTCGCGCTCGAGGTTGCGCAGCCCGGCCTCCCGCGTGTAGGCCTCGATGACCTTCTCGATACCGCTGTCGGTGAACTCGATGTTCGCTTCGGTGATCCCGTTCTCCTCCATCTGCTTGGGAATGAGGTGGCGGCGCGCGATCGCCTTCTTCTCTTCGGCCGTGTAGCCCGAGAGCCGGATGACCTCCATGCGGTCGAGGAAGGCCGGCTGGATGGGATCGAGCACGTTCGCCGTCGCGATGAACAGGACCCTGGAGAGGTCGTAGGGGACCGAGAGGTAGTGGTCGCGGAACGAGAAGTTCTGCTCGGGGTCGAGCACCTCGAGCAGGGCCGCCGAGGGGTCGCCCCGGTAGTCGGCGCCGATCTTGTCGATCTCGTCGAGCATGAAGACCGGGTTCGACGTCCCGGCCTGGTGGATGCCCTGGATGATCCGGCCGGGCATCGCGCCGACGTACGTCCGGCGATGTCCGCGGATCTCGGCCTCGTCGCGGACGCCTCCGAGCGAGAGTCGGACGAACTTGCGGTCGAGGGCCCGGGCGATGGACCGGCCGAGCGACGTTTTTCCCACGCCCGGAGGGCCCACGAAGCAGAGGATCGGCCCCTTGAGGCCCTGCTTGAGCGCGTGCACGGCGAGGAACTCGAGGATGCGTTCCTTGACCTTCTCGATATCGTAGTGGTCCTCGTCGAGGATGCGCCGGGCGCGCTCGATGTCCTTGGAGTCCTCGGAGGCCACGCTCCATGGCAGGCCCGTCATCCAGTCGAGGTACGTGCGGATGATCGCGGTCTCGGCCGAATCGGGATGGCTGCGCTCGAGCCGCTTGATCTGCTTCTCGATCTCGGCCGCGGCCTCCTGCGGGATTTTCTTGTCGGCGATGATCTTGCGATAGCCGTCGAGCTCCTCGGAGATCTCCTCGCCCTCGCCGAGCTCCTGCTGGATCGCCCGCAACTGCTGGCGCAGGTAGTACTCGCGCTGCGACTTGTCCATTTCACCGCGGGCCTGCGTCGAGATCTCCTGTTGCATCGTCAGGACGGTGATCTCCTTGGCCAGGCTGTCGTTGACGAGCCGCAGGCGCTCGATCGCGTCGGTGGATTCGAGGATCTTCTGGGCGTCCTCGAGCTTCAGGTCGAGGTTCGAGGCCGCGAGGTCCGCCAGCCGGGCCGGATCGTCGAGGTTGCCCGCGATGACCATGACCTCGGGAGAGATGTTCTTTCCGAGCGAGACCGACTTCTCCAGGTTCTGCTTGACGCTGCGCAGCAGGGCCTCGTGCTCGGGAGGCAGCTCCTCGGGCGTCTCCGACTCCTCGAGGCGCGTGATCTTGGCCTTGAGGTACGGCTCCTCGGCGAGGAACGAATCGATGCGCGCCCGCGAGAGGCCCTGCACGAGCAGGCGGATTCGCCCGTCGGGGAGCTTGAGCATCCGCATGATCGCGGCGACCGTGCCGACCGAGTAGAGCTCGTCGGGCCGGGGCGTGTCGTTCTGGCCGTCCTTCTGGGCGACGAGCATGATGATGCGCTGCTCGGCCAGCGCGGCGTCGACGGCGTTGATGGATTTCTCGCGCGACACGGACAGGGGCAGGATGATGTAGGGGAAGACGACGACGTCCTTGAGCGGCAGGACCGCGAGGATGTCCGGGATCGGAAGGTCCGTCTCGCGCTCGGGCGCGACGTCCTTTTCGTCGAGCTCGGCCACGCTCAGTCCTCGCCTCCGGCCTGGACCGGGATCTCGATCTCCTTCTCGCGCAGGTCCGGCACACGCGGCAGGACGATCTCGAGGATGCCGTCCTTCATGCACGTCCGGGCATGGTGCGAGTTCACGGGCCGGGGCAGGGGAATCGACTTCACGAAGGCGCCGAAGTAGCGCTCCATGCACAGGAAACGCATCCCTTCCTTGGCTCGGATTCGGCCCTTCTTCGTTCCCCGCACCATCACCATCCGGCCGCGGATCGAAACCTTCACGTCTTCGGCCTCCACCCCGGGCAGCTCGACGAGCAGGCGAATCGATTCGCCGTCGTCGAGAACGTCCACGTTCGGGTCCCAGGAGGAGGCGGGCGCCGCGCCCTTGTCGTTGGTCTCGACGAACGCGGCGAACAGGCGGTTCAACTCGCCCTGGAGCCGGGAGAGCTCGACGATCGGCCCGTAGAACTTCGCGGTGCGCTTCACCACGGGTTCGTCTCTTCGAAAGGGATCCCTCGGCGCTGCGCGCCTCGGGATGAGGGAGGGATCCCTCGGCGCTGCGCGCCTCGGGATGAGGGGGATCCCTCGGCGCTGCGCGCCTCGGGATGAGGGAGGGATCCCTCGGCGCTGCGCGCCTCGGGATGAGGGAGGGATCCCTCGGCGCTGCGCGCCTCGGGATGACGTCGTGGGGCTTCGCCTCACGACGTCACCTTGGCGTCGGATCGGCCGATCAGGTTCTTCAGCTCGTGAAGGAACTCGTCCACGTCCTCGAACTTCCGATAGACCGAGGCGAAGCGGACGTAGGCGACCTTGTCCAATTCCCGCAGCCGCTCCATCACGATCGCTCCGATCCGTGAGGTCGCGATCTCGCGTTCCTCGGAATCGTGCAGGATCGCCTCGATCTCGTCCACGATCCGGTCGAGCTCGACCGGCGGCACGGGCCGCTTCTCGCAGGCCTTGGCAAGCCCCATGCGGAGCTTGTTGCGGTCGAAGCGCTCGCGGCGGCCGTCGTTCTTGACGACCATGTACGGGATCTCCTCGATCGTCTCGTAGGAGGTGAAGCGGCGGCCGCAGGCCGTGCACTCGCGGCGGCGGCGGATGACTTCCCCCTCGCGGCTCTCGCGCGAATCCACGACCCTGTCGTCCACGGCCGCGCAGAAGGGGCATTTCATCCCGGGAAAGCTTATCCGAGTTCGGCGGGGTTGCGACTCGCGTTCGGGGCCGTGGACAGGTCCTTCAAGCCCTTGCGGCGCCACGGGCTCGTCGCGAAGAGCGCGAAGCCGACGAGCGCGATCGGAGCGAAGGATACGGCGTGGGCGATCAAGGCCACCCCCGTCGCCTCGGCGAGCGGGACGCGGTAGACGTCGGTCAGCGCGAATTGCACGGCCGCATGGTAGCCGCCGACGCCTCCCGGAGTCGGGACGATCAGGCCGAGAACGGCGGCGCTCGTGACGACATACGCGGCCGACATCGGCAGCGCGAGATCGAAGGCGCGCAGCACGCAATAGATCTGGAGGTTGATGACGAACCAGAGGCCGAGCGATCCGCCCGCTACGAGGGCGGCGAGCCGCGGCGTCTTCAGCGAGGCGAAACCGTCGAGGAAGGTATGCGTGATCCGGCGGGCCGGGGGACGAAACCGCTCGGGCAGGATGCGCCAAAGGGTCTCGAAGAAGCGCTCGGTCGCGTCGCGCCAGAGGACCGCGAAGAGCGCCACGGTGACGGCCACGGCGGCGAGCGCGGCGACGCCCCAACGCAGCCGGCTGGAGGAGACGAGGCCGCCCGAGGCGGCGGGGGTCGAGGCGAGCGCGATCCCGAGAAAGCAGAGCTGGGCCATGGCGTCCAGGATGCGCTCGAACACGATCGAGGCGAGCAGCGCCGCGAAGGGCAGTCCCCGTTCCCTGGCGAGCACGGCGGGCCGGATGATCTCGCCCGCCCGCGCCGGGAGGACGGCGTTGGCGGCGAACCCGATCGAGGTGGCCCGGAACGCGGGCCAGAAGGGCACCCGGCCGAGAGGCCGGAGGATCCAGACCCACCGAAGCGCCCTCAGGGCGAAGGTCGAAAGCGATATGGCGACGGTCGCGGCGAGCCAGCCGGGGGAGACCGAGGCGAGGCGGGCGCCGATCTCGGAAAGCGGGACGCGCGAGAGGAAATAGGCGAAGAGACCGAGGGCCAGAACGATGGAAGCGGCCGTCTGGAAGCGGCGGGACCCGAGCAGCCCCTTCACGGCGTGACGGGAGTCACGGCGAAGTCCGGCCGGCGGCACGGCTGGACGGGATCTCGGAGAGGCTCTTCCCGGTCAGGAACTGCACTGTCTCGTATTTAACATGTCGCGACGGCGTTTTGCCTAAAAAGATGAGGCGAAGACTCGATACCGCTTGACTTTTCAGCCTATTTTCCACATTCTCATCTTAAATTTTCGGGGAGGAAAGCGCATGGACAGGAAGGCGCTGCGGACTCTGGCGCTCGTCGCGGCCGTATCGACTCTTCTCGCAAGTCGCGCAGCCGCGCAGCCCTTCGGGGCGATCGACAGCCCGACGGACGGTCAGACGGTTTCGGGCGTCGTCCGGGTTTCGGGCTTCGTGCTCGACCAGAGCGCCGTCGACAAGGTCGAGGTTCTCGTCGACGGAGTCTCCGTCAATACCGCCGAGCTGAACTTTCCCCGGCTCGACGTTCTGCTTCTCTTTCCGACGTACGCCAACAGCCCGACGGCGCAGCCCGGCTTCCTGACGTCGTTCCTCGCTTCCAACTACTCGAACGGCGCGCACACGGTCGCGATCCGCGTCACCGAGTCGGACACCCAGTCACAGACGATCATCGGTTCGGTCGACGTCGTGGTCGACAACTCGATCAACCAGCCGCCGTTCGGCTACATCGACATCCCCGGCGCCGCGGACCTGACCGGAGCCGACGGCTCGATGGTCGTCATGGGCTGGGCCCTCGATGACACGTCCGTGGATCACGTGAACATTCTCGTCGACGGCCAGATCGTCGCGGGCTCGGTCGGAATCGGCCAGCCTTCGACCGCCATCTACGGGCTGACGCGCCCCGACGTGCAGGCCGCGTTCCCGACCGTTCCGAACTCGCTGACCTCGGGCTTTACGGCCAACATCGACACGACCTCGTTCGTCAACGGCATCCACATTCTCTCGGTGACCGCCACCGACAACCTCGGGGCGTCGCGGGAGCTCGGGACTCGCAACATCCAGGTCGTCAACAACGGGCAGAACCTGGCTCCGTTCGGCGAGATCGACTTCCCGCTCGACAAGGCCTCGATCCTGTGCGAGACCATCACCGACCTCTCGGGCGGCTTCCCCTCGCCCTGCACGCCCGACGAGTGTGGGCCGCACCTCGTGCCGAACTACGTCAACGGCTGGACGCTCGACGTCGGCGCGCGACTCGACGCGGGGCAGGTTTCCTACGTGGAGCTGCTCCTCGACGGCCAGATCGTGGCGAACTCGAAGACCGACTGCGTCCAGCTCGGCCAGACGCTGACCAACTGCTACGGCATCAATCGCCCCGACGTGGCGCGGTACTACCCGGGCTACGTCAACGCGGACAACTCCGGCTTCAACTTCACGTTCTACCTGCTGCGCAGCTCGGGCAACCCCAGCGGCGAGATCGGGATCTACCTTCCGACGGCCGACCCCGACTTTCAGGTCCTCGCCGGGTTCACGACCGCGGGCAAGCATACGATCGCGATCCGCGCCGGAGACGAGGAGGAGACGGTCTCGCAGTTCGGCGCCATGTCGGTCGACGTGCTGTGCGATCAGGCGAACAACGATCAGCCGGCCTTCGGCGACATCGATTCGCCCACGAACTACCAGTACATCAACGGAGACGACTTTCAGCTCTTCGGGTGGGCCTACGACCTGCAGGGCGTTTCGTCGGTCATCGTCAACGTCGACGGCCAGGACGTCGGGGCCGCCACCTACGGGCTCTTCCGCCCCGACGTGCCGCCCGAGGACGCCCGTGTGCCGACCGCGTTCGTCGGATGGTCGTTCGTCCTCGACACGACGAAGCTTTCGAACACCGCCCACGACATCGTGATCTACGTCAACGACCGCGTCGGGAACCGGACCGAGATCGGCCGGCGCAGGGCGGTCGTCAACAACAACGTCTCGACCAACCTGCGCGGGACGTTCAAGCATCCGGCCGGCAACGGAGCCGACTACTAGGGAACAGACGGGGTAACCCCCGAGAAACCATAGCCCCGCCGAGAGGCGGGGCTTCTTTTTGGCTCGGGGATGGGCGACCCGGTGCCTCGAAGATTAGGAAAGCATGCGGGTCCCCTGCTCGAAGCCCGCGACGATGCTCTAATCCCCGCGAATGCTCGACCGGCTGGACCACCTCGTTTACGCGGTTCCGAGCCTGGACGCGGCGGTCGAGGACCTGGAGAATCGGCTCGGAGTGCGGGCGGTTCCGGGCGGAAGCCATCCGGGCGAGGGCACCCGCAACGCGCTGATCGCGCTGGGCTCGGGCTCATACCTCGAGGTGCTGGCGCCGGACCCCGGACAGCCGAGGCCGGCCCGGCCGCTCTGGATGGGGCTGGAAGGCCTGGATCGTCCGCGACTGACGGCGTGGGCGATCAAGGCTCGCGATGTCGACGGGGTCCTCCGGCGCGCCCGAATCTCCGGCCTCGATCTGGGTCCGGTGACGGCGGGAAGCCGCCGGCGGCCCGATGGATCCCTGCTGACGTGGAGGTTCACGGATCCCCACGTCGTCCTGGGGCAAGGGCTCGTTCCCTTCTTCGTGGCATGGGGCAAGTCGGCTCATCCGGCGGACGCGGCGCCCGGCGGCGTCTCGCTCTTCGCCTTCCGCGCCGAGCATCCCAATCCAGCCGACGTCCTCGGGCCGCTCGCGGCTCTCGGCCTGAAGCTTCCGGTCACGAATGGCCCGCGGGCGGCCCTGATCGCCGGGCTCGAAACCCCGAAGGGCTTCGTCGAGCTGCGGTAGCGGAGGAGATGGCCCGTCGATCGATTTCCCGGGAGAGGGAGCCATGGCGACTTCCCTCCCTCGTCGGTCGCGCCGCGCAAGCGGCGCGCTCAGTTCAGAGACTCGCTTTGACGGCCAGCTCGCGCTTCTTCTTCGGCAGCGAGGCGATGCGCGATGCCTCGTCGAAGAGCGTCATGGCCTTCTGGATCTGGGGATCGCCGCCGACGAACACCTTGCGCCCGGCTTCGGGGCCGAGCTTCGCGTTGGCGATTTCGATCCGGATCGCGAGATCCACGAGCGCGCGGTTGGGATCGTCGGTGTAGGCCTTCTCGAGCTCCGCGGCCGTCGAGTACTTCGCCGACTTCTCGACGAACTGGAAGAAGTCGTCGCGCATCTCCGGCGTGACCTCCGCGTCCGCGGAGGCGTTCGGGTGCCGGGCGAGGTAGTCCACGGCGTAGTTGAAGAAGGCATAGCGCACCAGCAGCTGCTGGAGCAGCTTCGAATCGCGGTCGTTCCTGACGATGACGTCCGGGGTGATGCCGCCCTGGGCGTAGACCACCCGTCCGGCGTCCGTATAGAAGACGGGGCTTCCGGAGGTCTCGTGCGCCGTCTCGTCGTTCGTACCGGAAGCGGAATCGGGATCTCCCGGGTTCACGTACGCGAGCAGATCGCTGTAATCCCTCTGGATCCAGCGGCCCGACGGCGTGTAGTAGCGGGCGGTCGTCAGGGCGAGGCCCGCGCCATAGGACAGCGTATAGACGCTCTGGACGAGGCCCTTACCCCACGTGCGCTGCCCGACGATCAGGCCGCGATCGTGGTCCTGGATGGCCCCCGCCACGATCTCCGAAGCCGACGCCGAGCCGCGGTTGACGAGGACGACGAGGGGCTGGTCGAAGTGCGGTCCGTCGCCGGGGGCGTAGTACTCCTGCGCCGAGGAGGCCGTGCGACCCTTGGTGTACACCACCATGTCGCCCTTGGGCACGAACACGTCGGTGACGTCCACCGCCTGCTCGAGCACCCCTCCCGGGTTGCCGCGCAGGTCGAACAGAAGCTTCTTCATGCCCTCCTTGCGGAGCTTCTCGATCGCCTCGTAGAGCTCTTTCGACGAGGTGTGCGTGAAGTCCGAAAGCATGATGTAGCCGACGCCCGGCTCGAGCATGAAGGCATAGCGCACGGATCGCGTCGGGATCTCGGCGCGGGTGATCGTCATGACGATGGGCTCGGGGAAGCCCACGCGCCGGATCCGGATCGTGACGGAGGTCCCCTTCGGGCCCCGCAGCTTGCGCACGACGTCCTCGGTCGAGACGTCGTCCTTGAGCTCCTCGTCGCCGATGTGCGTGATGACGTCGCCCGCCCGGACGCCCATCTTGTAGGCCGGCGTTCCCTCCATGGGCGCGATGACCGTGATCTTGCCCATGCGCTTCTGGATCTGGATGCCGAGGCCGTAGAACGAGCCGTGCTGCTTCTCCTTCATCGACGAGAACTCGTCGGGCTCGAGGAAGGACGTGTGGGGGTCCAGCCGGTTCAGCATGCCGTGGATCGAGGCGTACACGATCTTGTCCGGCGGGATCGGTTCGGGAGCCCAATCCGACAGAGTCGTCAGGATGTCGGCATATTCGTCGAGGGACGGCGCCTCCCGCTCCGGCGTGGCGTGAAGCTTTCCCGCAAAAATGCCGCCGGCGAGCGTCGCCGCTGCGATCAGACCCACCGCGGCGAGGAAACGGGACTTCGGTCGGCTCAAGGGCACCCTCCCAAGTCGTTCATTCTGGCACGCCGGTCGTCGAAAGTCTCCCCGGAGCTGCCGGGGCCGGCGTAAAATCGCTCTTCCGGGGGGAGAACATGTTTGGTTCGATTGGAATGCCCGAATTGATCCTGATTTTCATCGTGGCACTCCTCGTTTTCGGCCCCAAGAAGCTTCCCGAGATCGGAAAATCGCTCGGCAAGGGACTGGCCGAGTTCAAGAGGGCGTCCGACGACCTGAAGAAGACGATCGAGGACGAGATCGAGCAGGGTAAACAGGAGGCGGCGGCGGTGCGCAAGCAGGTCACCGAGGTCCGCCAGTCCGTCGAGACCGTCGCCGATGCTCCGGCCGCCGTCCCCGCCGCCGCGCCGGAAGCGTCCGTGCCGAGGTCCGATCCGCCGTCTCCGATTCGCCCGGCTTGAGCGCCTTCAACCCCCGGGATCTTCTCGAAGGCAAGGTCGGAAGACCGGCCGGCATCGACGAAGACGAGCTGCCCCGGATGGGGTTCTTCGAGCACCTCGAAGAGCTCCGCAAGCGCCTCATCGTCTCGATCATCACGGTGCTCGTGACCTTCCTGGCCTGCTGGAACTGGGCCCCGGAGATCTTCGAGTTTCTGGCGCGGCCGATTCGCCGCGTCCTGCCGCCCGGCCAGGATCTCTCCTACACGACGCTGACCGAGCCCTTCCTCATGTACTTCCGCGTGGCGCTGCTCGCCGGGACCCTGCTCGCGTCGCCGATCCTCATCTGGCAGCTCTGGCTCTTCATCTCGCCGGCCCTGTATCGGAGGGAGAAGAAGTGGGTCCTGCCGTTCGTCGGCTTCGGCGTCTCGTTCTTTCTGGCCGGCTGCGCCTTCGCGTATTACGAGGCATTCCCCCTGGTGGTGGGATTTCTCATCGGCATCGGCAAGCCGTTTCACGCGGTGATCACGATCAACGAGTACGTCTCGATGTGCACCAAGCTGATTCTCGGCCTGGGCCTGTGCTTCGAGATGCCGATCCTGATCTTCTTCCTCGCTCGCCTCGGCATCGTCTCGGAGCGCTGGCTGCTGGCGAAGTTCAAGTACGCGATCCTGATCATCTTCATCATCGCCGCGGTCATCACCCCGACGCCGGACATCGCGACGCAGTGCGTGTTCGCGTTTCCGATGATCGCGCTCTACCTGCTCGGCGTCGGCGTGGCCTGGATCTTCCGCCGGAAGGAGACTCCGGCGGGCTAACGGCCGCGCGGGCGGTGCGTCAGGGCGCCGCTCTTGCCGTCGCGCCGGAGGATCCACTCGACGAACTCGCGCACGGCGCCGGCTCCGCCGCCGGCCGAGAGAACACGGGTCGCGGCCCGTCGTGCGGCGGGCGCGGCGTCGGACGGGCACGCGGAGAGGATCGACGCCTCGAACATCGGGATGTCGGGCTCGTCGTCGCCCATGGCCGCGGTCTCGGCGCGGGAGACGCCGAGCCGGCGTTGCACCGCTTCGAGCCGCGCCCGCTTGTCGCGGACGCCTTGGAAGCAGTAAGGGACGCCGAGCTCCCGGGCGCGCCGGGCCGTGGCGGGCGAGGTGCGGCCGGAGATCCAGCAGAGCGTGATCCCGGCCGCCTCGGCCTTGCGCATGCCGTGGCCGTCCTTCGTGTCGAAGACTTTGAGCTCGTGGCCGCGCCCGTCGAGGTAGATGCGCCCGTCAGTCAGAACGCCGTCGACGTCCAGAAAGAGCGCCCTGATCGGCCGCTGTCCGCGAGGCTTCCGCATCGGTTCAGGTCAGCCCGGCCGAAAGCAGATCGTGCATGTGGAGCGCCCCCTCCAGACCTCCGTCTTCTCCGAGGACGAAGAGCGACGTGATCCGCTGCGACCGCATCGCATCGAGCGCGCCGGCTGCGAACTCCTCGGCGGAGATCGTGCGCGGATTCGGCCGGCAGCAGTCGCCGGCGCTCCGGCGCAGCTGCTCCGGGTCCTTCTCGAGCAGTCGCCGGAGATCCCCGTCGGAAATCACTCCCTGGAGGCGGCCGGCGGCGTCCACGACGGCCGTGATGCCCATCATCTTGCGCGACATTTCGTGGAGCGTCTCGGTCATGGGAGCCGCGGCGCGGACCTGCGGGATCCGGTCTCCGGTCCGCATCAGATCGCGCACCTTCAGGAACCTCCGGCCGAGGCTTCCGGCCGGGTGCAGAAGGGCGAAGTCCTCGGGCCGGAATCCGCGCCGCGCCGAGATCGACATCGCCAGCGCGTCGCCCATCGCCATCATCGCCGTGGTGGACGCGGTCGGAGCGAGGTTCAGAGGGCAGGCCTCCCTCGGGATCGCGACCGAGACGAGCACGTCCGCCGCCCGGGCGACCGACGACTCCGGAGAGCCGGTGATGGCGATCGTGCGGATCTCGCGCCGCCGCGCGAACTCGAGCAGCCGCACGACCTCGGGCGTCTCGCCGGAATACGAGAGCGCCAGCACGACGTCGCCCGGCATCAGCATGCCGAGATCGCCGTGGCTCGCGTCGCCCGCGTGCAGGAAGTAGGCGGGGGTTCCGGTCGAGGCGAGGGTCGCGGCGAGCTTCTCGGCGACCAGGCCCGACTTGCCGATGCCCGTCAGCCCCAGCCGCCCGCGAGTGCTCTCGATCGCCTCGATCGCCGCGAGAAATCCCGGACCGAGGTTGTCGATCTGCCGGCGGACGGAATCGGCCTCGATCTCGAGGACCTGCCGCGCGGTGTCGAGGATCATGAGTTCCGTATCTTAAGGCCTCGGCGGAGCCGCGTCGCCGCGGCGGCGGACGGCGGGCCGGCTCGCTTATGATCGCCGTCCCATGAGCGCCCTCACCGGGTACGTCGTCACGTATGGCCTGCCGCTCATCTTCGCCGTCGTGCTGCTCGAGCAGCTCGGCGCTCCGATCCCGGCGATCCCGGTCCTCGCCGTCGCGGGCGCCCTCTCGGTCGACCGCGATCTCTCGGCCTGGCAGATCCTCGTCGTCGCGGTCGGAGCGTCGCTCGTCGCCGACACGGTCTGGTTCCTGCTCGGGCGCTCGCAGGGACAGCGGATCCTGAAGACCCTCTGCCGGATCTCTCTTTCCCCGGACTCCTGCGTCCGGCAGACCGAGTCGGTCTTCGAGCGCTGGGGCATGCCGTCGCTGCTCGTGGCGAAATTCATCCCGGGCTTCTCGACGGTCGCGCCGCCCATGGCCGGGGCCACGCACGCGTCGATTGGAGAATTTCTTCTCTACGACGGAGGCGGCGCGCTGCTCTGGGCGGGAGCCGGGGTGGTCGGAGGAGTGATCTTCCACGGCGCCATCGACCGCGTCCTCGCATTCCTCGCCTCGATCGGAAGCGCGGCCTTCGCCCTGCTCGGGGCGGCGCTCGTCGTGTTCATCGCCTTCAAGTGGTGGCAGCGGCGGCGCTTCTACAGGGTGCTGCGGATGGCGCGGATCTCGGTGGACGACCTGCATCGTCTGATGGACGAAGGGAAGAGTCCGATCGTGCTCGACGTGAGGACGGTCCGGGGCCGCTCCCTCGACCCGCGGCGCATCCAGGGCGCGTCGGTGCTCGACGTGACGAACCTCGATCCGCAGCTGCGCGACCTGCCGCGCGATCGGGAGATCATCCTCTACTGCACTTGACCGAACGAAGCTTCGGCCGCCCGTGTGGCGCGCATGCTGATCGACAGAGGGTTCAAGCTGGTACGCCCGCTCGCGGGAGGGCTCGACGCCTGGGTCGCCCGGGGCTACGCCATCGACGCCGAGCCTCTCATCGCGATCCGGCCGCCCGGATCCCCCGACAAGACTTCGGCCGAGCCGGGCCGGCAGTAAGATCCCTGGTCAAGGAGGAGACCGAATGCGTTACGCACGGATCGCCATCGCGGGGTTGGTTCTGGCGGCGCTGCTCGCGGCCGTTCCGGCCGTCGCGGCGACGAAAACCTACCAGGTCACGGGCCCGGTCCTCGAGGTCAACGACACGATGATCGCCGTTCAGAAGGGGAAGGATCGCTGGGAGATCGCCCGGGACGGGTCGACCAAGATCACCGGGGACCTGAAGGTCGGCGCCAAGGTGACGATCGAGTACCGGATGATCGCGACGGCGGTGGACGTCAAGCCGGAGAAGGCATCCTCCACGAAGAAGTCCAAGTAGCGACTTCGTCCCCGGGGGGTTAACGGAGGGCCGCGCCGAGCGGCCCTTTCGTTTTGCGGGTCAGCCCGCGGAGCGGCGGGCGGCGGCCGACAGCTCGAGCAGGGACCGCAGCAGCATCGGCACGGTCTTCACGTCGAGCTGCGTCGACCGATCCGACAACGCGTGGTCCGGATCGTCGTGGACCTCGAGGAAGAACCCATCGACGCACCCGGTCGCGGCGGCGGCGCGGGCGAGGTGCGGCGCGTACTGCTTCAGTCCCCCCGTCTCCCTGCCGGCGCCGGGCAGCTGCAGGGAGTGCGTCACGTCGTAGACGACGGGATATCCGAACGCCGCCAGGATCGGAAACGACCGCATGTCGACGACGAGGTTGTGGTAGCCGAAGCTCGCGCCGCGCTCGCACAGCAGGATCTTCTCGTTGCCCTCCGCCCGGATCTTCTCCACGACCGGTCCCATGTCGTCCGGCGCCATGAACTGGCCCTTCTTCACGTTGATCGGCTTTCCGGTGCGCGCGGCCGACACCACGAGATCCGTCTGCCGGGAGAGAAACGCCGGGATCTGCAGGACGTCGAGCACCTCCGCGGCCGCCGCCGCCTGCGCGGGCTCGTGGACGTCGGAGATCACGGGGAGGCCGGTCTTCGCCTTGACCTCGGCGAGGATCGCGAGCCCCTGTTCGAGGCCCGGGCCGCGGAAGGAGTCCTTCGAGGAGCGGTTGGCCTTGTCGTAAGAGGACTTGAAGACGATGCGGGCGCCCGTCTCCTCGCCGATTTTCTTCAAGCGCTCGGCCATCGCGAGCGCGTGGTCGCGCGACTCGATGACGCAGGGCCCGGCAAAGAAGACGGGCGGCGCTCCGCCGCCCGCGATGGTCCCCGCGGCGATCGGAACGGCCCGCGAGGCGTTCAGGCCAGGTCTCCGGGCGCCGGCTCCGGGACCGCGACGGAAGCGTCCGCTTCGCTCGACGCGGCGGCGCGATGCGCGCGGGCCGCGCGGATGAAGTCCTTGAAGAGCGGGTGGCAGGCGAAGGGCTTCGACTTCAGCTCGGGATGGAACTGGCACCCGAGGAACCAGGGATGGTCCTCGTGCAGCTCGATGATCTCGACGAATTTCTTGTCGGGCGACATGCCGGTGAACGAGAGCCCGGCGTCCTTCAGCCTCTGCAGGAACTCCTGGTTGACCTCGTAGCGATGGCGGTGGCGCTCCCAGATGGGGCTCTCCCCGTAGGCGCGAGCGGCGAAGGACCCGGCGGCGAGGTCGCAGGGATACTTGCCGAGCCGCATCGTGCCGCCGAGCGCCTCGACCCCGATCAGGTCCCTCAACTTGTAGATGACCTTGTGGGCGGGCTCCTCGTCGAACTCGGTCGAGTTCGCGCCCTCGAGGCCGGCGACGTTGCGGGCATACTCGATGACGGCCGTCTGGAGGCCGAGGCAGATGCCGAAGAACGGCACCCTCTTCTCGCGCGCGTAGCGGATCGCCCGCATCATCCCCTCGACGCCGCGCCGGCCGAAGCCGCCCGGCACGAGGATCGCGTCCGCGCGGAAGAGGACCTCGGGATACTGCTCGCCCTCGAGCGTTTCGGCGTCGACGTAGTGGAGCTTGACGCGCACGTTGTTGGCGATTCCGCCGTGGGCGAGCGCCTCGTTCAGGGACTTGTACGAGTCGCCGTAGTCCACGTACTTGCCGACGACTGCGATGTCCACCTCTCCCGCCGGGTTCTTGATGCGGTTGACCAGGGATTCCCACTTCGAGAGATCGCGGTCGTAGTGGGGCAGCGACAGCAGGTCGAGCAGGATCTCGTCGAGGCCCTCGGCGGCGAAATGGAGCGGCACCTCGTAGATCGAGGGAACGTCCTTGGCGTTGATGACGGCCTCGACGGGCACGTTGCAGAAGAGGGCGATCTTGCGCTTGACCTCGTTGGTCAGGACCCGGTCGGTGCGGCAGAGCAGAAGGTCGGGCTGGATCCCGATCGAGAGCAGCTCCTTGACCGAGTGCTGCGTGGGCTTGGTCTTCAGCTCGTCCGACGCCTTGATGTACGGAACGAGCGTGAGGTGAACGTTGATCGCATTGCCGCGTCCGGCCTCCTGGCGGAACTGCCGGATCGCCTCGAGGAAGGGCAGCGACTCGATGTCGCCGACCGTCCCGCCGATCTCGACCAGAACGACGTCGGCCTCGGTGCCGACCTTGCGGATCGACTCCTTGATCTCGTCGGTGATGTGCGGGATGACCTGGACGGTCTTTCCGAGGTAATCGCCGCGCCGCTCGCGCTCGATGACGGTCGCGTAGATGCGCCCGGCCGTGGTGTTGTTGATCCGGGCGGCCGTCATGGTGGTGAACCGCTCGTAGTGGCCGAGGTCGAGGTCCGTCTCGGCGCCGTCGTCGGTCACGTAGACCTCGCCGTGCTGGAAGGGCGACATCGTGCCCGGGTCCACGTTGATGTAGGGGTCGAACTTGGCCATCGCCACGGTGAAGCCCCGGGCCTCGAGGAGCGCCCCGATCGAGGAGGCCGCGATCCCCTTGCCGAGCGACGAGACGACGCCGCCGGTGATGAAAACGTACTTCGTGCTCACGATACCGCCTCCTTCGATAGCCGCCGTTCGGCTTCCTTGTGCCGCTCTTCCGCGCGCGCCAGGTCCGCCGGGGTGTCCACGCCGACGGAATCGCCCGCCGCCTCCCCGACCCAGATCGTGTATCCCGCCTCGAGCCATCGCAGCTGCTCGAGGGATTCCGCCCGCTCGAGAGGCGAAGGCGGCAGCGCCGCGACCGCCGCGAGCGCGTCCGCACGGTATGCGTAGATTCCGAGATGCTTTCGGTATGCCGGCGGCCCCTGCCGGAAGTAAGGAATCGGCGAACGCGAGAAATACAGCGCCCGGCCGTCGGCCGCGACCGCGACCTTGACGATGTTCGGGTCGAGGGACTCGACCGCGCCGATCGGGTAGGCCAGCGTCGCGAGCGACCGGCTCGAACCGCGAGAGAGCGCCTCGACCGCCCGGTCCACGTTCTCGGCCGGCATCAGGGGCTCGTCGCCCTGCACGTTCACGTAGACATCGGCGGGAAACTTCCGGGCGACTTCGGCCACGCGATCCGTGCCGCTCGCGGCGTCCGGAGAGGTCAGGACGGCTTCGCCTCCGGCGGCCCGCACGCGCTCGGCGATGCGGGCGTCGTCGGTCGCCACCAGGACCCGGTCCACGAGCTTCGCTCCGCGAGCGGCCTCCCACACGTGCACGATCATGGGCTGGCCAGCCAGGGGAGCGAGGGGTTTTCCGGGGAATCTGACGGAGGCGTAGCGCGCGGGAATTACGGCGATGACCGTCATGCAATCATCAGCGCCGATAGTATCCTCGGCTCCGTCTTGCGTCAAGAAACGCGGCCGGGGACGCGGTCCGGGCGGCCGCGCCCGGCGGCGGCGGCACTGCTCGCGATCGGCGCCGCCGTCGTGCTCGCCGCGGGCCTCCGCTTCATTCACCGCCGAGGCGAGGATCGCCGCAACGGCTGGGCCTCGAGCGCCTCGTGGATCTGGTACGCCCGGGCGGGGCGGCTTCCGCGCCCGCTGCGCTTTTACGCGGAGCGGGACGTCTTGCTCCCTTCGGTCCCTCCGCACGCCGAGGCGAGATTCCTCGTGGATCCCTCGTACGCGCTCTTCGTCAACGGCGCGAAGGTGGCGCAGGGAGGAAGCCGCCCCGGCGACGCGCTCACCGCGGCCGATCTCGTGCCGCACCTGCGTGCCGGCGCCAACCGGATCGTGATCGAGGCGTCGAGCCCGGATGGCGTCGGCGGGATCCTCTTCACGGCCTCGGGCGAGGGTCTCGATGCCGACGCGTTCGCCTCGAGCTCGCGGTGGCGAGTCGCCCTCGATCGGTCCGCTCTCGAGAGGGGAGAGGGCAGGCCCGCGATCGAGTGGGGAAAGCCGCCTCAGTATCCGTGGAGTTATCTGCGGGCCGCGCCGC
This sequence comes from uncultured Acidobacteriota bacterium, assembly GCA_963736455.1. Lineage (GTDB taxonomy): Bacteria > Acidobacteriota > Thermoanaerobaculia > UBA5066 > Gp7-AA6 > DAHUXD01. The sequence goes on along the minus strand of CAVTON010000001.1, from coordinate 882,779 downwards.
GGTGAGCCGCGCCTAGGGAGTCTGCGGGAGCAGCTCCGCGCGCGAGACGAGGGCGTCCAGGGCCTCGCGCGCCGCCAGGCAGTGCGGGTCCGTGCCGTCGTAACCCGCCAGCGCGATGACCTTCTTGTATGCGGCGACCGCTCCCTCGAGGTCTCGCAGGCCCTTGTCGTGGATCCGGGCGATCAGAAGCCGGGCGGCCAGGTGCCGGGGCGCGACCTCGACCGCCTTGGCGCAGAAGACGAGGGCGACATCGAAGCGCTCCTCGGCAGCCGCGAGACGGGCCCGCCGGTAGTAGAGGTCGGCCTCGCCGGTTGGATCTGATTGACTGGGAAGGAGTTGGGAGAGATTTCGAAGCGTGGTGGCCAGGGTCGTCCAAGTGTTCGGAATCACGGGCATCTGGAGAGAGTGTACGACATCCCGGATAGATCTCAAGAAAAATTTAGATAGATGCGGCGAGTTTCCTTCTTTTGTACGGGCGAATCTGGCCCAGAGATCATTGCCTAAATAAATCAGGCATTTATCTATAAATATCTAATTTTATTCGGGTTACCTGAAAATCACCGAATGCGGTCGATGACCGATTCGGTTGCGAGCAGAAGGCCGTCCCTCGCGGGGGAGTCCGGAAAAGCGCCGAGGGCAACGCGCGCGGCGGCGGCATAGTCGCGCGCGAGGGCGCGCGTTTCCGGAATGCCGTCGTAGCGGTCCACGATCGAGAGGATCTCCGAGGCCGCGACGCTCTGAAAGTCGCGTTCCCGCAGGACCGCGGCCACGCGGTCGCGCTCGGAGGCATTCGCCCGGGGAAGCGTGAGGAGCAGAGGCATCGTCAGCTTGCCCTCCCGGAGGTCGTTCAAGACCGGCTTGCCGACGTCCGCCTCGTTGCCCGCGTAGTCGAGCAGGTCGTCGATCAGCTGGAAGGCCATGCCGAGGCATCGTCCGTACTCGGCGAGGCGCTCGGCGGCGACGAGGTCGCCTCGAGGGGCGAAATGAGCCGGCAGCCGGCACGCGGCGGCGAAGAGATCGGCCGTCTTGCGGCGCGTGATCTCGAGCGCCTCCTCCTTGGTCACGTGGAGCACGCCCTCCTTCTCGATTCCGAGGATCTCGCCCTCGATCATCGAGAGCGTCGTGTCCGAGAGAAGCTTCAGGATCGTCAGGTCGCCTTCGTCGAGAGCGATGCCCATCGACATCGTGTAGAGGTAGTCGCCGAAGAGGACCGTCAGGTTGTTGCCCCAGCGGGCGTTGGCCGACGTCCGACCGCGCCGCAGGCGGGCCTCGTCGATGATGTCGTCGTGAACGAGCGTGGCCGTGTGGATGAATTCGACGACCGCGGCGTAGCGCACGTCCTTCTCGCCCTCGCGATAGTCGAGCAGGCGCGCCGACAGCAGTAGCAGCGCCGGGCGGATGCGCTTGCCGCCTCCCTGGGCGAGGTAGGCGCCGATGCGGTCGATCGTCGGGATGGGGGAGCGGAAGTGCCGCAGCAGCTCTTCCTCGACGCGGGAAAGCTTGTCGGAGATCAGGTCGTACGCCCGCTTGAGGCGCACGTCGTCGAGGCGCGAGGACGTCATCGGTAGTTCGTGAACTGGAGCGGCACGCCGAAATCGCTACCGCGCAGGAGCGTCATGACGCCCTGGAGGTCGTCCTTGGACTTCCCCGTGACGCGGACCTGATCGGCCTGGATGGAGGCCTGCACCTTCAACTTCCGGTCCTTGATCGTCTTGACGATGTCCTTGGCCTTCTCGGAGGAGATCCCCTGCTGGATCTTCGCGACCTGGCGCACCGTCGTGTTGGCGGCGGGCTCGATCTTCTGGTAGTCGAGGGACTTGACGGCGATTCCCCGCTTGGCGAGGCGCGTCTCGAGGATGTCGACGACGGACTTCAGCTTGTGTTCGTCGTCGGAGGTCAGGGTGAGCTCGAGCTCCTTTTCGTTCCACTCGATCTTCGACTTCGAGCCGCGGAAGTCGAACCGCGTGGCGATCTCCTTGGAGGCCTGCTGGACGGCATTCTGCACCTCCTGCAGGTCCACCTTGCTCACGACGTCGAAGGAAAAGTCCTGGGCCATCGGAGGGAGATTCTATTTCAGGAGGAGGCGGCGGCCGGGGAGACCGTCAATCAGTTTTCGACGACTCGAGTTCCCCGGGGGCCGGAGACGCGGTAATCGGAGCCCGGCCGGGCCTTCTCGGTCTTCCAGCCGTCGAAGCGGAACTCCGTGAGATTGCCCGAAGTGTCCTTGTACGAGAGGGCCCGGACCATGCCGGTGGCGGCGACGTCGAGCCTGAGCCACGCGAGCTCGGAATCGGCGGCTCGCGGCTTCAGGACGACGGCGCCGGACGGGTCCTTCGACACGTCGTAGCGGCGGGCGAGCTCCTCCGGCTTCTCGAGAAACACGATCGGCAGCTTGCCGCGCTCGTCGGGCGAGAGCGAGTGCACGGTCAGCTGCTTGTCCTCGGGGGAGAAGAATCGGCCCTCTCCCGCGTCGTAGGTGAAGACCTTGACGTCGGGGGCCGCGTAGTCGAAGCGCAGCCGGTCGGGTGCCTGGACCCAGACCGTTCCGGATTCGCGCCGCGCGGTCGTGAAGCCGGCCGGAGTGTAGATCTGTGTGAAGCCGGAAACGTTCGCGGCGCCCGTACCGAACGCCCCGGCGGCCTTCGAGAGAAGCGCCATGGCCTCGCCGGGCCCCGGCGCCTGGGCAGCCGCCGGCAGCGAGATCGCGAAGAGGATTGCGGCGGCGGCCCGGATCGGCCGGGCCCGATCTTCCCTCGGCGGTCGATTCTTCAATGGCGGAAGTGCCTGCGTGGAGCGACCAGGAACGCGAGGCCGCGTTCGTCGGCGGCCGCGACGATTTCCTGGTCCCGGATCGAGCCTCCGGGCGCCACGATCGCCGTCACGCCGGCTTCGGCGAGGATGTCGAGGCCGTCGCGGAACGGGAAGTAGGCGTCCGACGCGGCGCCGCAGTTGACGATCGGCAGGACCGGCTTCGTCGCCGCGAGGCGGCAGGCGTCGACCCGGCTCATCTGGCCCGCGCCGATTCCGATCGTCTGCCGGGCGTTCGCGATCACGATCGCGTTCGACTTGACGCGGCGGGACACTTTCCAGGCGAGCTCGCAGGCCGCGCGTTCCACGGCGGTCGGCTTGCGCTGCGAGGCCTGGCGCCACGCCGAGCTCTGATCGGGCTCGCTGTCGGTGTCCTGCAGCAGCAGGCCTCCCTCGATCCGTTTCCAGTCGAGGCCCTGGGTGGGGGGACGGGAAACCGCCACGCGCAGGAGGCGGATGTTGGGCTTCCTGCCGAAGAAGGCGAGGGCCTCGTCCGTGAACTCGTCGGCGGCGACGACCTCGACGAAGTGCTGGAGCACGAGCGTGGCCAGGGCGCCGTCCACCCTGCCGCGAATGGCGATGATGCCGCCGAACGCGGCCAGCGGATCGCAGGCGAACGCGCGCCCGAAGGCCTCCGAGATGGAGTCGCCGATCCCGACGCCGCACGGGTTGTTGTGCTTGACGATGACCGCCGCCACCCCTTCGAGGTCGCGGGCGAGGGTGATTGCCGAGTCGAGATCGAGCAGGTTGTTGAAGGAGAGCTCCTTGCCCTGCAGCATCTCGAAGTGCACCAGGGCGTCCGGCGGGGCCGAGCGGAACGTGTAGAGGGCCGCCCGCTGGTGCGGGTTCTCCCCGTAGCGCAGGGCCCCCACGCGGTCGAACGAAAAGACGAGGTTTTCCGGAAAGTCGTAGCGCTCGCGGACCGAGGCGGCGAAGTACCCCGCGATCGCGGCATCGTAGGCGGCGGTCCTCGAGAAGGCCCGGGCCGCGAGGCGTTCCCTCGTGTCGAGCACGGTTCCGCCCGTGGCTCGGATCTCGTCGAGCACCGGGCCGTAATCGCTCGGGTCCACGACGACCGCCACCCGCTTGTGGTTCTTGGCCGCGGCCCGGATCATCGCGGGCCCTCCGATGTCGATCATCTCGACGACCTCGGCGCGGCCCTTGCCGGCCGCGACGGTCTTCTCGAAGGGGTAGAGATTGACGACGACGAGGTCGAAGGCCTCGATCGCCTCCTGCGCCATGTCGCGGACGTGATCGTCGCGAGAGTCGTCGGCGAGGACTCCCCCGAAGACCTTCGGGTGGAGCGTCTTGACGCGCCCGCCGAGGATCTCCGGAAATCCGGTGACCTCCTCGACGAGCGTCACCGGGATCCCGGCCTCCTTGAGGTGCGCGGCGGTTCCCCCGGTGGAGACGATCCGCACGCCCGCTTCCGCGAGAGCGCGCGCGAAGTCCGCGACCCCGGCCTTGTCGTGGACCGAGACGAGCGCGCGGCGGACGGGCTTTGCGGCGGAAGAGAGAGCGGCGGCGTCCTCGGGCATGGGAAACGGAATATAGCCGAGTCGAGCGCCGGCTAAAAGACTTTCAGGATCTGCGAGTTGACCGTGAATCCCTTCACGCCGTGGTTCACCACCGGATAGCCGGCGTCGAACCGGATGCGCGTTCCGTCCCACGGTCCGTTGAACGACGTCGTGACGCCGATGCCGGAGAAGTACGTGTCGTGGTAGCCGGCGAAACGGTTGGTGACGAGGGCCTGGTCGTACTCGATCTCGAACCGGATGACTTCCTGGATGTTCAATCCGTACGACAGATTGCTCAGCACGGCCTTGTCGGCCAGCACGCTGCCGCTCGGAAAACCGGTGAGCTGAGTCGTCGTGAAGGGGCCGAAATCCCACTGCGAGAAGCGGTCCAGGTTCGTGCCCGAGAGGTACGCGACCTTGACGAGCAACTTTCGGAAGCTGGGGAAATAGAAGCCCTTCGTCGCCTCGACGGAATACTTCCAATAGTCCTTCTGGTCGGGGGCGTACGTGATGAAGGCGGGCGAGCCCCACGGCTCCCACTTCGCTCTCGAGTAGTAGCCGCCGCTGGCCGTGAGGTTGTAGCCGTCCTCGTTCCAGTTGAGCCGCAGGCCCGCACCGAGCGTGAAGGTGGACACTGGAATGACGAAGTCGGCCGAGGTGTCGCTGGTCGTTCCGTAATGGTCGTAACCGGCCGAAAGGACGAGCGAGGCCTTCATGTAGGTTCCGAGCGGGTGCCCGACGTTGACGGACAGGTACTCGGGCAGGTGCTTGACGGAGCCCGCCTTGAACTCCTGCCCGAAGCGGTAGTCGGTTTCCGTGAAGGGCAGAGCCACGCCGAACGCGTCCGCGCCCAGGTCGAAGTGCGTTCCCAGAAAGGCCGGGTCGGTGTAGTTCGCGAAGAGCAGCGCGCCGAAGAAGAAGACGGAAAGCTGCTTGTTCTTTCCCCAGAGATCGAAGTTGAAGTACTGCACGCCGAGCAGCGGGAACGGGTAGTCCAACCCGCGCTCGTAGAAGACGCCGGCGACGCCGATCAGGCTCTTGCGCGTCAGTTTGTTGGAGACCTGCCGCTCGTCCGGGTGCGCGGGGTCGGGCTCCAGGTAGCGCAGGCCGTCGTCCGTATCGCGCACCATCTGCGACGGCGAGGCATACGCCTCCTTGAGCTTCGTCTCGAGGTCCGGGGGATTGATGGCGATCTCGCTCATGGTGACCTTGCGCTCGATCGCGGTCGTGCGGCCGGCCGTCGAGAAGACCTGCTGGCCGTAGATCTCGGTCGGCAGCACGACGCCCGGAGCCCCGGGCACCGACCGGTAGTACTCGGTCTGCACGTTGGAGAGCGTGTCGCCCTTGAGGTTCAGCTGGATCGACTCGCGGCGCAGGAGCGCGAAGGTCTCGACGTCGATCCATGCGGTGCCGCGGTAGATCGGCTTGTCGCCGACGGTCGCCTTCGGCTTGAAGTCCACGCGGTAGGCGGGCCGGTCGTCGATGCGCGTCTGGCCGGCGAGCTCGTAGTCGTATTCCTCGGACAGACGGATGTCGAGCGGCAGCGTCGTCACCTTGTCGGGCTGGAGGATCGGCAGCTTCGGGATGGTGCGTCCCTTCCACTTGACGCCGTTCAGGTAGAACTCCTGCCACGCCCAGTCGGGGGGCTTGCCTTCCTGGTAGAAGTAGGGCCCGCGGATCGTCAGGTCGAGGCTGCCCGGCAGCGACGCGACGCGAAACCGCAGGGACGCGTCCATCTGGGCCGTGTAGCTTCTGGTCTTCTCGCGCTGGCCGGCATCCCAGGCGCGCTCGCGGGCGACGATCTCCTCGGCGGTCAGGCCCCGCGTCGCGCCGACCTCGACGGCCGCCCTGGTCTCGCCCCCGGGTCGGGCCATCGGCTGGAGCACCACGGCGAGCGGGCCGCGCGAGAGGTCGAGCGTGAGCGTCGGCGAGCCCTTCAGGTCGAAGTCGCGCCGGGCGCCCGAGGCGAGGTTCTCGACGGATGCCGTCGCGAAGGGGCCGCCGGACAGCTCGATCGAAACCGCTCCGCCCGGATCCTCGGGAAGCAGCAGGATCGGCGTGAACTTCTTCGCGTCGAAGAGACGCAGGACCGCGAGGGCCGAGCCGTTCTTTCGGACGACGCGCGTCGGCGTCGGGTCCCGGGAGGCGTCGGCGGTCAGATAGGTCTCGAGGCGCGCGAGCGTCCCGATCTCGGCCTCGGAGAGAGGCTGTGAACCCGCGACGTCGGCCACCAGAACGGACTGGGGAACCTGGAGAAACGCCGACAGCGTCGCGACGGTCGGGCTGGCGGAGGCGGAAGGCTGCGCGAGCACCCAGCTTCGCAGCGCCGAGTCGGCGGGCGCGGGATCGCCCGGACGCACGACGAGCGCGTCCACGTAGGCGGCGAGGTCTTCTTCGAGAGCCGCATCGGGCGGACGAGCGACGTCGAGGGCGACCTGGCCGTCGGGGGAGCCCGAGCGGAAGATCGAGGAGAGGCGCTTGACGGCAAACGAGAACCGCTCCACGTCGTCGGCCGGGGGAAGCTGCAGAACGGCGCCCGTGGCCGCGCGCACCGACGCGAGCCTCTCCACCGCGGCGTCGATGTCCGCGTCGGAGAGGGCGTCGAGGCGCACGAGAAAGAGGCAGGCCGTCGAGGCGCCCGCGGGCCACGGCGCGTCGAGCCGGACGACGCCCGGCATCTTCGCGTCGGCCGGACAGGATCCGTCGGGTCTCTCCGCCGCAATCCGCAGCCGCTCACCGCGCATCCACGCGGCGGACGCCAGGAAGAAAAACGCGCCCGCCACGGAGCGGGCGCGTCGTGAACATGCCATCTTCATCAGGAACGGGATCATTGCAAGAGTTCTTCCAGAATCGGCGCGTTCGTCCGAAACCGGGAGGACCCCGACGGCTCTATCGGCGGGCCTTCTCTTTTTCCCTGACGGCTTCCGCGACGGCGGCCGGCACGGCCGCGACCGGACCCGAGTCGACGGCCGTGAGCCCGAGACTCTGGCGCAGTTTCTTCTCGAGCTCGGAGGCGAGCTCGGGGTTGTCCTTCAGGAACTGCTTCGCGTTCTCACGGCCCTGGCCGATGCGCAGGTCGCCGTAGGAGAGCCAGGCGCCCGACTTCTCGACGAGCTTGGCCTCGAGGCCCATGTCGATCAGCTCTCCGGCGCGCGAGATGCCTTCGCCGTAGTTGATGTCGAATTCGGCCTGGCGGAAGGGCGCGGCCACCTTGTTCTTGACGACCTTGACCTTGGTCCGCGATCCCACGACCGTGTCGCCGTCCTTGATGGACGCGATGCGGCGGATGTCGATGCGGATCGAGGAGTAGAACTTGAGCGCCCGGCCTCCGGTCGTCGTCTCCGGGTTTCCGAACATGACCCCGATCTTTTCGCGGATCTGGTTGATGAAGATCAGGCTCGTTCCGGATTTCGAGACGATGGCGGTCAGCTTCCGGAGGGCCTGAGACATCAGGCGGGCCTGGAGGCCCATCTGCGCTTCGCCCATCTCGCCCTCGATCTCGGCCTTGGGCACCAGGGCCGCGACCGAGTCGATGACGATGACGTCGATCGCTCCCGACCGGATGAGCATTTCGGCGATCTCGAGGGCCTGCTCGCCGTTGTCCGGCTGGGAGACGAGCAGGTTGTCGGTATCCACGCCGAGCTTCTTCGCGTATTCCGAATCGAGGGCGTGCTCGGCGTCGATGAAGGCCGCGAGTCCGCCGGTCTTCTGCGCCTGGGCGATGACCTGGAGCGAGAGCGTCGTCTTGCCGGAGGACTCGGGCCCGAAGATCTCGACGACGCGGCCGCGGGGAATTCCGCCGATGCCGAGGGCCGCATCGACGGCGAGGGATCCGGTCGGAATGACGGCGATGGCGACCTCGGGCCGCTCCCCGAGCCGCATGATCGAGCCCTTTCCGAACTGGCGCTCGATCTGAGTCAGCGCCGTTTCGACGGCGCGCCACTTTTCGTTGGGTTTCACGCTGGACATGTCCTCACCTTTCTCGATGGGATGAAATGGTTCCGCGCGTTCCGCGCGATTATAGACTTGGGAGCAAGGCGCCGCAGGACGCGATGAGGACGGACGAATCTTCTCTCCGGCACGACCCGGTGTCAATGTCGATGGCTCGCCGCGCGTTCGCCGCGAATCCTCTCGCGGCGTTCATCGCCACCGGCTTCGGCTCCGGCTTGTCGCCGGTCATGCCCGGCACGGCCGGCTCCGTCGTCGGCGTGGCTCTGGCCGCGATCGTCGTCCGCGCTCTCGCTTCGCACACCGGGAGTCTGGGCCTCACGGTCGGACTTTTGACGTCCGGGCTGCTCGTGGGCCTCGCCGGCGTGGCCGCCTCGGGACCGGTCTGCCGCGCGCTCGACGCGAAGGACCCGGGATGCATCGTCATCGACGAGATCTGCGGGCAGCTTCTCTCCTGTGCCGCCATCCCGTGGATTCCGACGCGGCTGTCCCCCGGGATTCCGGTCGCGGCCTGGATCGCGGCCTTCGCGCTCTTCCGGTTCTTCGACATCGTCAAGCCCGGGCCGATTCGCGCGCTGCAGGAGCTGCCCGGGGGCTGGGGCGTCGTCCTCGACGACGTCGGGGCCGGAATCGCGGCAGCTCTGGTCCTGGCCGGCGCCCACCTTCTGGCGGGCCGCCTCGGATGGATCTGACCCTTTCTCCCGGGGAGGGCGTCGTCGAGCGCGAGGCATCGCTCGCGCGGTGGACGACCTGGCGCATCGGCGGACCGGCGCGCTATCTCTGCCGCGTTCGAACCGAGGCCGCGCTCGCGGGCGTCCTCGCCGCCGCCGGCGGATCGTCCCTTCCCGTCGCGATCCTCGGAATGGGATCGAACGTCCTGATCGCGGACGAAGGCTTTCCCGGCTGCGTCCTGCGGCTCGAGGGCGAGTTTCTCGACGTGCGCGTCGACGGCGCGCGCGTCCATGCGGGAGGAGGCGCGCCGCTCGGAGGCGTCTGCGCGGCCGCCGCCCGGGCGGGGCTGTCGGGAATCGAGGCCATCACCGGAATTCCGTCCTCGATCGGCGGCGCCGTACGGATCAACGCCGGGGCCTATGGCGGCGAGATCTTCGACGTATTGGAGACCGTCCGCCTCGTCGCGAAGTCCGGAGAGCGCCGCAAGGCCGCCGCGGCGGAGATTCCGCACGGCTACCGGTGGTCCGGGCTGATCCCGTCGGGCGAGATCGTCAGCCGGGCAACGCTCCTCCTTTCGCCGGCTTCGAAGGAGGCGATCGAGGCGAAGACCCGGGCGGTCTCGGAGAAGCGGCGCGGCGCGCTGCCCTCCGAGCCCAATGCCGGCAGCGTTTTCAAGAATCCGGAGGGCGACCATGCCGGGCGGCTCGTCGAGGCCTGCGGCCTGAAAGGGGAGCGAAGCGGCGATGCCCGGATCTCGGAGCGCCACGCCAACGTGATCGTGAACACAGGCCATGCGCGGGCGTCCGACGTTCTCGTCCTGATGAGAAAGATGAGAGACGCCGTCCGCGAGAGATTCGGGGTTACCCTGATGCCCGAAGTGGAGCTGCTGGGATTGAAATGGGAGTGACCGGCTGCCCCCGAACTCCGTCCGGGGAACGCCGCCCATGAGGATCCTTCTCCTCGCCGGCGGCGGTGGGACCCGCATGTGGCCGCTCTCGACGGAAGAGCGGCCGAAACAATTCCTTCCGCTCCTCTCCTCCCGGAGCCTCCTCCGTGAGACGTACGAGCGCGTGCTTCCGCTTTCCGACGACGTGTGGGTCGCCACGACGTCGCGGCTCGCCGTTCCGGTGCGGCAGGAGCTCCCGGAGCTGCCGCCCGGCCGCATCCTCGAAGAGCCCGCGCGGCGAAACTCGGGTCCCGCGCTTCTCTGCGCCGCCCTGCGCTTCGCGAAGGACGGCGACCCGATCACCGCCGCCGTTCCGTCGGACCAGACCGCCCGGGACGGCGAGGCGTTCCGAAAGGCGCTCGCCGACGCCGGCGCTTCCGCCGACGAAGCGAGCGTGGTCATCCTGCTCGTGCCGCCGACCCGCGCGGAGACCGACTACGGCTACGTCGAGCAGGAGGACGGCCGCGTGACCCGATTCACGGAGAAGCCCGACCTCGAGAGGGCGCGCGAGTTCGCGGCATCGGGACGGCACTTCTGGAATGCCGGGATCTTCGTCTTTCGCCCGTCCCGTCTCCTCGCGGAAGCGCGAAGGGTCTGCGCCGGCCTCCTCGAAGGCGTCGAGCGCTTCGTCGCGAGCGGCCGGCCGGCGGATTACGAGGCGCTGGCGGACATCTCGATCGATTTCGCGGTCATGGAAAAGGCGGCCGCCGTCCGCGCGGTGCCCCTGTCGGCCGGATGGAGCGACGTGGGGACGTGGCGTTCGGTCCGCGAGCTTCGCGGCCCGAGCGACGGTTCGGGGAACCTGGTCCTCTCCTCCCGCCCCGTTCTCGCTCCCGGCGTGCGGGACGCGGCGATCGTGGTCGGCGAGGCCGGTGTGCTGGTCCTGCCCTTCGAGCGCGAGCGCGAGCTCCGTGCCGCCGTCGAAGAGCTGAGGCGACGGCCGGAGCCCGCGAACCGTAAGGAAGGGTGAGCGATCCGATGGCCGATTTCCACGCCACGCTGTCCAAGCTGCGCGCCAATGTCGCCCTCGCCTACCGGGGCGAGCCGCGAGCCATCGATCTGGTGCTGACCGCGCTGCTGTCCCGCGGCCACGTCCTGATCGAGGACGTTCCGGGCGTCGGGAAGACGACGCTCGCGCGGGCCCTCGGCCGCAGTCTCTCGCTCGACTTCCGCCGGATTCAATTCACCAGTGACACGCTCCCGGCGGACGTGCTCGGAATCTCCGTCTTCCACGCCCCGTCCGACCGATTCGAATTCCATCCCGGTCCGATCTTCGCGAACGTCGTCCTGGCCGACGAGATCAACCGGGCGACGCCGAAGACCCAGTCCGCCCTGCTCGAGGCGATGAACGAAGGCTCCGTGACCGTGGAATCCGAACGCCGCGCGCTCCCGCAGCCGTTCATGGTGGTCGCCACGCAGAATCCCGTGGAGTATCTCGGAACCTATCCGCTGCCCGAGTCGCAGATGGACCGGTTTCTGCTCCGCCTGACGCTCGGCTATCCGACGGCGGACGAGGAAAAGATGCTGCTGCGCCGCGGCGGGACCGAGCGCGTGCTCGCGGCGATCCCGGCGATCCTCGGTCCGTCCGAGGTCCTGGCGCTCCAGCAGGAGACCGAGAACATCGTCGTCTCCGACCGCCTCCTCGAGTACCTGCACGCCCTCGTCCGCGCCACCCGGGACACGGCGGAGCTGCGGCTGCCGGTCTCGACCCGCGGCGCCCAGGCGCTCTTCCGCGCCGTCCAGGCGTTTGCGCTCCTGCAGGGACGGACCTACGCGACGCCCGACGACGCGCAGGCGCTGGCCGAAGCCGTTCTCGCTCACCGGATCCTGTCCATCTCGTCCGACGGCTTCGGCGCGGGCGGACGCGAGAGGGAGATCGTCCGCAAGATCCTCGAGCGGGTGCCGGTTCCGGTCTGATGACCCGCCTCATTCCGGACTGGGAGATCCGGATCACGAACTTCGGCCTCGGCTACATCCTCATGTGCCTGGTCGTCGCGATCGCCGCGCTGAACACGGGCAACAACGGGCTCTACCTGGTGCTGGCCGGCATGCTGTCGGCGATGGTCGTCTCGGGAGTCCTCTCGCGGCGCAACGTGCGCGCGGTGCGGTGCGAGATCGAGACCTCGGGCGAGGTCGTGGCGACCCGCCCGGCGTGGCTTCGCGTCCGCGTCGAGAATCGCCTGCGCACGACGACGGCCCAGGCGCTCTTCTTTCTCCACGAATCCCTGCCCGGACCGCTCTGGATCGATCCGCTGGCGCCCGGCGAAAAGCGCGAAATCGTGGTCGAGGGGACCTTCCCGAGACGGGGCGTCTTCCGGGACGCCGACGCGGGGATCCTCTCGCGGTTTCCGCTCGGCCTCTTCCGCAAGTACCGCCACGCCCGGCTCGTGCGCGAGGTCGTCGTCTACCCGAATCCGGAAGCCTCGCCCGTCGCGCCGATTCCGGCGGAGGACGCGCGCGGAGGACGGCCGCATTCCCGCGCCCGCGGCGGAGGCTCGGACATCCGGACGCTGCGTGAATTCTCCCCGGGCGACGACCCGCGGGACATGCACTGGAAGCAGTCGGCGCGGATGGGGCGGTGGATCGTGCGGGAGCGCGAGGCCGAGCGCGATCGCGTCCTCTTTCTCGCCGTCGACAACGCGCTGCCGTCCCCGACCGACCCGGAAGCGCTCGAGCGATTGGAGCGGGCCATCGCACGATGCGCGGGGGAGGCCCTGCTGCTGCTCTCGCGGGGAGGCGAGGTCGGTTTCCACGCGCGCGGCGTCAAGGTCGCGGCCCGGGGAGGACGGCCGCAGCGCGTCCGCATCCTCGAGGCCCTCGCGCGTCTGGCGCCGGTCGCGCTCGAGGACGCGCCGGAGTTTCCGGCGATGCGCCGCGGAGACCTGCGCCGGATGGTCTCGTGAGCGAGCGCCGCGCCATGCCTCCGGGCCTCGCCCGGGCATACCTCCTGGCGCTTGCGCCCGCGGCCTTTCTCGCTCCGCTGCCCCTCCTCTGGACGGGCGGCGCGAGCCGGAGGGTCATCGTCGTCTACGAGGCGATCCTCGCTTTTCTCTGGTGGCGGGCCCGCGGCGGGCGGCCCGTTCGCGTCTCGGACGGCTTCATGAACGTCACCGGCTTGATCTACCTCGTGTGGCTCGGGCTTTCGACCGGCCGATTCCGGACCGGGCTGCTGCCCTCGGTGGCGCACCTGCTGCTCTTCACGGGCCTCGTCAAGCTCGCCTCGCTCAAGCGCCCGAGCGAAGCGCGGCTCGCCCTGCTCGTCGTCTTCCTGCTGACGCTCGCGTCGGCGTCCTCCGCGACGCACGTGTCGTCGATCCTGTATTTCGCGGCGGCGGCCTGGATCGGCTTCCGCGCGCTCGGCCGGCTCGCGGTGCTCGCGGACTTCGACGACGCGCCGCCGGACCGCGTCCTCACGGCGGTTCCGACGCGCGGCCTGTCGGCCGTGGCGCTCACGGCGGGAGCGCTCTGCGCGGTTCCGCTCTTCTTCCTCCTGCCGCGCCTGCGCAGTCCCTTCGCCCTCGCGCCCTTCCGCGTGGACGACGCCTTCGGCCGGGTCCTCACCTCGGACCGCGTCGACCTCCAGTCGTTCGGCGCCGCCAAGCAGAGCGACCGGGTGATCCTGCAGATCTCCTCGGAGCCCGAGCTGGCGCCGTCGCGGGCGCTGAGGCTGCGCGAGGCGGTCTTCACCGACTACCTCGACGGCGTGTGGACGCGCGATCCGCGGATCGGGCCGCGGCGCGGAGACGCTCCCGCCCACCGGCGGTTGTCCGGGCCCCCCGGGCCGGCGCCCGCGGCCGTGGTGTCGGTGGATCAGAACGTTCTCGGCCAGGGGTTTCTCTTCCTGCCCTACGGCGCCGCCGAGGTTCGGCTCGAGCGCGGCCGCGCGACGGAGCTGGCCGACGGCGTCATGCAGATCGGGTCGAGCCGGGGGCCGGTCCGTTACGAAGCGGACGTGGCGCGGGTGCCGCCCCGCGGAGCCGGCCGCGGCGCGATCGCCTCCGCCGACGTGCCCGGAGAGATTCAGAAGTACGCGCTGGAGTTGACCGGGGATCTGACCGATCCGAAGGCCATCGCCGCCCGGATCGAGCAGCACTTCGCGAAGAACTTCGTCTACACGCTCGAGCCTCCGCGGGGCGCCGGAGACCCGGTCGTCTACTTCCTCCTCCACTCGAAGGCCGGCCACTGCGAGTTCTTCGCGTCCGCGGCCGCGATGATGCTCGCCGCGCGGGGGATTCCGGCCCGCCTCGTCACGGGCTCGTATGGCGGGGAGGAGGGGCTGCTGTCGCGGACGATCGTCGTGCGCGCGCAGAACCTGCACGCGTGGGTCGAGGCGGATTTCGAAGGCCGGGGCTTCGAGCTCTTCGACCCGACGCCGGCCGCGGGCGTGCCGCCGCTGCTGACCCCGTACTCCTTCACGTCGCGTCTGCTCGCGCTCGGCCGCGAGATCGAGTTCTTCTACGACCGGCGCGTCCTCGGCTTCGATTCGGGCGACCAGGCGGGCGCTCTCGAGGCCGCGAGGGATTCGGCCGTCGCCGCGCAGCATGGTCTCGCCTCGCTCGCGTCGGCGCTGCGCCAGACCTTCTCGCCCGACGTCGCGGCCGGGCTCGTGGCCGCGGGCCTGCTCGGGGTCCTCGTGATCCGTCTCCTCGGATCCCGAAGACGGTTCGGCCCCGCGACGCGCGCCTATCTCTCCCTCCGGCACGAGGCGACCCGGCGGGGCGAGAAGCTCGGTCCGGGGACGCCGCCGGCCGAAGTCGCTCGGCGCTTCGCGCTGCGGGCGCCCGGTGCGGCCGAAGACGCGCAGGCGGTCGTCGAGACCTACTGCGCGAGCGCCTTCGGAGGCATCGAGCCCGATGCGGAGGGTCTGCGGGAGCTCGGGGAGAGGATGCGGAGGGTCAGGGTCGCGGGCGCGAGGCGGTAGGCGGGCGCCTACAGGGCGCGGACGGCCACGATGGTCATGTCGTCTTCCTGCGCCTCGCCGGCCTGGTAGTCCGCGACCGCCGCGAGGATCGCATCGCAGGTCGCGGCGGCGGACGAAGCCGCCCGATCGCGCAGGACCGCCTCGAGCCGCGCCTCGCCGAACTCCTCGCCGCCCGGTCCCGGAGCTTCCGTGACGCCGTCCGAGAAGACCAGGAGCGTGTCGCCCGGCGCCAGGGCCGACGCGCCCTGCGCGTACTTCGCGTCGGCGAAGACGCCGAGCGGGGGGCCGCCCGACCGGAGACGCTCGATCGGTCCCCCTCGACGCCGCAGCAGCATCGGCGCGTTGTGTCCGGCGTTGACGTAGGTCAGGCGCCGCGACGCTTCGTCGAACATCGCCCAGAAGAACGTGGCGAAGCGGTGGGCCTCGGTGCGCGCGTGGAGCTGCGCGTTGATGGCGTGAGCGGCTTGAGCAGGGCCTTCCTCGGAGAGGGACGCATGGCTGCGGAGCGCGCCCTGGAGGCTCGCCATCAGCAGTGCGGCGGAGATGCCCTTGCCGGCGACGTCGCCGACCGCGATGCCGAGGTGGCCCCGGCCGAGCTCGAGAAAGTCGTAGTAGTCGCCGGCCACGCCCCGGGCGGGCCGGCAGACGCCGTGGCAGTCGAGCGCGGCCGAGCGGGGGTCCTTCTGCGGAAAGAGGCGAGCCTGCACCTCCTGCGCGATGCGCAGGTCCCGCTCGAGCCGCTCCTGCGAGGCGAGCCGCTCGCGCTCGAGCGCGCTCTTCAATTCCGCGAGCACGAAGACGAACGCCACCATGAAGACGAGCCGGACCGCGACGTTCCAGTCCGCGGTCGAGGCCGACGCGTACGCGTGAACCGAGAGGATGTCCTCCCACGACCAGAAGGCTCCGCTCAGGGCGGCGCCGAGCAGGCCCGCCCCGCGCCCCACGAACCAGACCAGGAAGAAGACGGGCGCCACGTAGAAAATCAGGAAGGACAGCTCGGGAGGCGCGAGGTAATCCACGACCTCGAGCAGGCCGATCGCGACGAGGCCGGCCGCCGTCAGGAGCCATCGAGGCTGGCGGCGCAGGTAGGCCGAGGCCCGGGCGATCATGCCGAGCGGCGCGCCTCAGTAGGCGTTGCGGTGCCGAAGCCCATGGCGCAACGTCATCCACAGGATTCGGAAGTCGAGCGCGAGCGACCAGTTCTCGATGTAGTACAGGTCGTACTCGATCCGCTTCGAGAGGCTGGTGTTGCCCCTCCAGCCGTGCACCTGAGCCCATCCCGTGATTCCGGCGCGCACGCGGTGGCGGAGCATGTATTGCGGAAACTTCTCCTTGAATTCGCGCACGAACTCGGGACGCTCCGGCCGCGGCCCGACCAGCGACATCTCGCCGCGCAGCACGTTGACGAGCTGGGGCAGCTCATCGAGGCTCCAGCGGCGGAGAAAGATGCCGACGCGAGTGCGGCGTTCGTCGTCCGGGCTCGTCCAGGTCGGTCCCGACCGTCCCTCGGCGTCGACGACCATGGAGCGAAACTTGAGAATGTCGAACGACCGCCCGTCGAGGCCCATGCGCCGCTGGCGATAGAGGATCGGCCCGCGGTCGGAGGCGCGGATCGCGAGCGCAATGGCGGCATACACGGGGGAGAGAACGACGAGCGCGGTCCCCGACAGCCCGACGTCGAGCGCGCGCTTGACCAGGCTCATCCAGCCGGTGAGCGGCACCTGGGTCAGATGCACGACGGGCAGCCCGTCCATGTCTTCGACGCCCGCCCGGAACGTGATGTATTGCAGCAGGTCGGGCACGACCCGCACGTCGGCGATCGTGCGGCCGACCTCCTGCAGGACGGCGAGCATCGTCCGGTGCGCGTCGAGGGGCAGGGCCAGAAAGACGGTATCGGCGCCGCGCTCGTCCACGATCCGCGCGGCTTCGGCGGTCGTGCCGAGGACGGGCGCTCCGAGGTACTCCGTCCCGAGCTTCTCGGGGGCGTCGTCCACGAACCCGATCGCGCGCAGCCCCGCTTCGGGGTGCTCGTGCAGCTTTTCGACGACCGCGCGTCCGAGCCGTCCCGCCCCGACGACGAGGACGTGCCGCACGCCGACCCCGTGGCGCCAGGCCTCCTCGAGGTAGCGGCGGATGGCGGTGCGGCCCGCGAACACGAAGACGACGTCGAGGCAAAAGAACATCAGGAATACGGCGCGGGAGTACGAGAAGCCCCGGTAAAAGGTCGCGAGGCCGGCCAGGAGCAGGGTCGCGAGTCCCGTCGCCCCGAGGACCGCCAGACCCTCCTCCACGCGGGAGCGGTGGCGGCGGACCTGGTAGAGGCCGTAGAAGTAGTAGACCGCCGGCCAGAGCACGGCCATCAGGGGAAAGAGCCGGTCGTAGAGCGCGACGTCGGGAATCCCGCGCGTCACCGGGATGATCTCGGCCCGGAAGCGCAGGAAGTAGGCCGAGGCCAGGGCGGCGAGCGTCGCCGCCACGTCGGAGACGAGCATCAGGGCCGCGATGCGCCGGGTCGATTTCCGAATCAACTCGAAAGCTCTCCGATGGCGCCGCGAAACTCCGCGGCGAACCGCTCCGGCCGGAAGGGCATCGCCGAGGCTCTGAGGCGAGTGTAGTCGAACCGGGCTCCCTCGGCGCGCCGCACCGCTTCGGCAAGGGCGTCCGGCCGGTCCGACTCGCTCAGGGCCCCGTTTGCGCCGTCCCGGACGATGTCGCGGATCCCCCCGCGCCCCAGGGCGGCGACCGGCGCTCCGCAGGCCAGGGCCTCGACGGCGGAAATCCCGAAGTCTTCCTCGCCGGGCTGCAGGTACGCGGAGCAGGCGCGATAGAGCTCGCGGAGCTCTTCCGCGGCGAGGCCGGACCGGATCTCCACGGCCGATGCGGTTTCCGCCGCGAGGGCGGCGAGCCGGGCCTGCTCCGGTCCTCGCCCGACGAGCACGAGCCGGCGCCCGAGACGCCTCGCGGTTTCGATCGCCAGGTCGTGCCGCTTGTACGGCACGAGCGCTCCCACCGAAAGCAGGAAGTCGCCGCGCGGGGAGGGAGCCCCGGCCGGCCGGAAGAAGTCGACGTCCACCGGCGGATGGCAGACGGCGGCCGGCCGCCCGTAGTGCCGGGCGATTCTTTCGGCCACGGCCGACGAATTCGCCAGGTAGCGGGTCGGGCGCCACGCGGTCGCCTGGTCCCAGGCCCTCAGCCGCGCGATCGCGGCGGCCTTGAGGCCGCGCAGGCGCGTGCGTCCGGGAGGGAAGTACGCGCCGAACTGCTCGTAGGCGTACCGAACGGGTGTGTGGCAGTAGCAGAGGTGCGGCACGCCGGCCGGGGCCCTGGCGCCCTTGGCGACGCAATGGGACGACGAGACGACGAGGTCGAAGCCCGAAAGGTCGAACCGCTCGACCGCCGCGGCGAAGAGCGGGAGGTAGTTCCGGTAGTGACGGCGGGCCCCGGGGAGGCGATTCAGGAAGGAGGTCCGGATCGGGCGGCGCTCGATCTCCGGCGACACGGAACCGGGCGCGTGGAACAGCGTGAAGATCGTCGGGTCCGGCACGAGCGGGAGGATGGCTTCGAGCACCTTCTCTCCGCCGCGCATGCCGTTCAACCAGTCGTGAACGACGGCGGTCCTCATCCGCCGCTCGCCTCCGCCCTCCTTCCGGCCAGAGCTTCCGCGTACACGCGCAGGGTCTGCTCGGCGGCGTGATCCCAGGAAAAATCCGCGGCGCGCCGGCGGCCGAGCTCCGCGAACTCGGCCCGGCGCGACGGATCGGTCGCGAGGTCCGCGATGCCGCGGGCGATCGCGTCCACGTCCATGGGGTCCACGAGGTAGGCATAGCCGCCCGCGATCTCCTGGAGGGCGGAGGTCGACGACGTCAGCACCGGTACGCCGCAGGCCATCGCCTCCGCGACCGGCAGGCCGAATCCCTCGTAGAGGGTCGGATAGAGAAACGCGTCGGCTCCGGCGAAGAGCCCCGGAAGGTCTTCTTCCGGGACGACGCCGGGCCGCCGTACCGCGGGCTCGAGATCGAGGGCGGCGATGAGCGCCTCGACGCGGCTCCGGTTGGTCGGCATCGGGCCGGCGAGCACCAGAGAATGCGGCAGGGCCTTCCCACGCCGCGCCTCGGCAAAAGCGCGGAGGACGTTGCGGACGTTCTTGTGAGGCTTCTCGCCGCCGAGAAAGAGCAGATACGGCCTCGGCAAACCGTACTTTTCGGCCACGCGGTCCCGCTCGGCTCTCGACACGTCCGCTCGGAAGATCCCGGCGACGCCGTTGTAGATGACGTCGACGCGGGAAGGCGCGATGCCGAAGTAGTCCACGAGGTCGCGCTTGCTGTTGTACGAGACCGTGATGATGCGGTCGGCGCGGCGCAGCGCGCGCCGGATCATCAGGCGGGCGTAGAGCAACGCGGCGCGGCTCGGCAGGAACTGCGGATACAGCACGTGAATGATGTCGTGGATCGTGACGACGGCGCGCGCCCGGGCGAGCGGCGGAATCACGTAGTGCGTGGCGTGGAAGAGGTCGAGGCGGTCGCGCCGGAGGCGCCAGGCGAAACGCGTCAGCTCGGCGATGGAGTATCCCGGCGAGTCCTCCTCGACGATCTCGAATCGGGGAGGCAGGGCCGGCAGGGCGCCGCGCTCGGCGGCCGGGACGTAGACGCGAAAGAGATAGCGGCCGGCCTCGGGCCGTCGCGAGATCGCCTCGATGAGGTTGCGGATGTAGGAGCCGATGCCGAAGTCGGCGGCCTTGCGCGCGTCGATGCCGATGCGGGGCGTCCGAGCGGGGGCGCTCACGGGCGTGTCTCCGCCGCTTCCGCGAGCGCCTCGGCGGTGGCGCGCGCGGCGTCCTCCCAGCCGAAACGTCGCCGCGCGCGCCGGTCCGGCGCCGCGAAGGCGCCGGCGGACGGAATCGTCCTCGAGCGCGCGTTCGATCTCGCGGGCGAGAGCCTCGTCGTCGCGCGCGGGCGCCCGGAGCGCCGCCTCGCCTCCTACCTCGACCAGCGCGGCGGCGTCCGAGGACACCGACGGCGTCCCGCAGGCCATGGCCTCGAGCAGCGGCAGGCCGAAGCCCTCCTCGAGCGACGGGTAGACGAAGACCTCCGCGGCTCGGTAGAGATCGCGCGCGGCCTCGCGCGGCGCATATCCGGCGAGGTGGATCCGCCCGCGGAAGCGCGAGCCTTCGATGCGCTCGCGCAGGCTCTCGCTCTTCCACCCCCGTCCCCCCGCGAGGACGAGGTCGGGCCTCCCGGGATCCCGGGACCAGAGCCGTTCGCAGGCGGCGACGAGCGTCTCGACGTTCTTGCGCGGTTCGAGCGTGCCGAGATAGAGGAGGAAGGGGCGCCCCGCGGCGTACCGCCGGCGCGTC
Organism: uncultured Acidobacteriota bacterium; assembly: GCA_963736455.1. GTDB lineage: Bacteria > Acidobacteriota > Thermoanaerobaculia > UBA5066 > Gp7-AA6 > DAHUXD01. The sequence goes on along the minus strand of CAVTON010000001.1, from coordinate 862,614 downwards.
TCGTCTCGAGCGGCCGGATCGTCGGCCGGCGCGAAGAACCGGCCGTCGACCCCGTTGCGGGCGATGCGCACGCGCGAGGCGGTGTCCGGATAGCGCGCGACGAGGTCGCGGGCCGTCGTCTCCGAGACGCAGAGAAATCGCGAGGCCCTTTCGACCGTGCGGTCCCAGAGGGGTGCGAATCCGACGAGCGTGCGCCACGCGTGCCACTCCGGGTGCGTGACGGGGGTCAGGTCGTGCACGACCGAAGCGAACGGCGTCGTCCCGCGGCCCGGGCCGATCGTCAGCGCGGCCAGAAGGACGTCGGCCCCCCAGGCCTCGAGCCGGGAGGGCAGCGTCGTTTGCACCCAGAGGATCCCGAGGGATCGCCGGTCGGCGTGGAGGCTGAAGGAGGCGTCGAGGGCCGGCGACGTCGGGAAGGCGCGCGGGGCGAAGAGGCCGATTTCGGCGCCGTTGCGCGCGGCGAGCCCCCGGGCGATCGCCCAGGTGTACGTGCCGATGCCGGTCCTCTCCGCCAGGAGGGCCCGGCTGTCGACGGCGATCTTCACGGCGGCAGTCTAGCCCGCATTATTGACTGGCGCCGCGCGGGCGGTAGAATGCGCGGTTCGATCATGAAGCCGGACACGATTTCCCTCGATGCGATCCAGGACGAGCCCCTGGTCTTCGCCGCCCCCGTCACGATCGGGGCCGCGGTCTTCGACCGGGAGCCGCTCCTGGCGATCTCGCCGCTCGAGATCTCGGGCGAGGTTTCGCGCATCGACGGAGGCTACGTGCTGTCGGCCCGGCTCGTCTATTCGGGCGAGCTCGAGTGCAGCCGCTGCCTCGCCGCCTACCCGTTTCGGGAAGACGAGACCTTCTCGCTCGTCCTGTACCCCCGGCGCCCCGCGTCCGGCGACGAGGTCGAGCTCGCCCGGGACGACCTCGACGCGCTCTTCTACGAGGAGCCGTTGATCGAGCTCGCCCCGATCGCGCAGGAGAGGGTGCACGTGGCCCTCCCCATGAAGCCGCTCTGCCGGCCGGACTGCAAGGGTCTCTGCGCGGAGTGCGGCAAGGACCTGAACCAGGGACCGTGCGCCTGCGCGCACGAGTCCGTCGATCCCCGATGGGAGGCCCTGCGCGGCCTCAAGGAGAAAGTGTAGGAGCACGATGCCGAACCCCAAACGCCGCCACAGCAAGGCCCGCCGCGACAAGCGTCGCGCGCACGACGCGCTCACGCCCCCGGCGCTCTCGGAGTGCCCGAATTGCCACGAGCCCAAGCAGCCTCACCGTGTCTGCGCGCGCTGCGGCTATTACAAGGGCAAGCAGGCGATCAATACGTAGGCTCGGACTCTGAGCGGCCCGCCTCGCGGGCCAACGAACGAGAGAGGGGACGTCTCCGATGGATTCTCTCCCTCGATTCGCGTTCGGGGGCTGTCCGATCCGGGGGCCGCTATAATCCCGGAACCCGTGACTCTCTCGGTGGAAAAGGCCTGACGTGCGGATCGCGGTCGACGCCATGGGGGGCGACCACGCGCCGCACGTGAACGTGGACGGCGCGGTCGCCGCGGCCCGCGAGTTCGGGATCTCGAGCCTGCTGGTCGGACGCACGGCGGAGCTCGAGCCGCTCCTGAGGGAAACGGGCCACACGGGCTCCGACATCGAGATCGTGGAGGCGCCGGACGTCGTCACGATGGACGAGCCGGCCACCGCGGCCATCCGGAAGAAGCGAAATTCCTCGATCCGGATCGCCGCCAACTGCGTGCGGGACGGCCGGGCCGAAGGCCTCGTGTCCGCCGGGCACACGGGCGCCGCGATGGTCTCGGCCAAGATGGTCGTGGGGATGATCGAGGGCGTCGACCGGCCGGCGCTCGCGACCGTGCTTCCGAACCTGACGGGCCACTGCCTGCTGCTGGACGTCGGCGCCAATCCCGACACCAAGACGCCGCACTTCCGCGAGTTTGCGGTCATGGGCTCGATCTACGCAGAGCTCGCCTTCGGCAAGAAGAAGCCCTCGATCGGCCTGATGTCGATCGGGGAGGAAGACTCCAAGGGCAACGACCGGTCCAAGGAGGCCTTCAAGGCGCTGAAGGAGACGGGTCTCAACTTCGTCGGCAACGTCGAGGGGCGAGACGTGTTCAACGGCACGGTGGACGTCATCGTCACGGACGGTTTCACGGGCAACGTGATTCTGAAGGTCTCGGAGGCGCTCGCCGAGATGGTCGAGAACCTTCTGCGCGAGGAGATCAAGCGGACGCTGCAGGCATCGGTCGGTTTTCTGCTCTCGCGCTCGGCGTTCCGCCGGTTCAAGCAGCGCCTGGACTACTCGGAGTACGGAGGGGCGCCGCTGCTCGGCATCAAGGGGTGCGTCATCATCTGCCACGGCCGCTCGTCGGCCAAGGCGGTGAAAAACGCCATCCGCTTCGCCTCCGAGTTCTCGCGCCGCAATCTCGCCGAGAAGATCCAGGCGCAGATCGCCGAGCTCCATACGCGCGAAGAGCGGCTGGCGAAGGCCTAGCCGCGGGCGACCGATGATCCGCGCCAAGATTCTCGGCACGGGCGCCGCGGTGCCGAAGAAGATCCTCTCGAACGCGGACCTCGAGAAGCTCGTCGAAACCTCCGACGAGTGGATCACGACGCGGACGGGGATCCGCGAGCGCCACATCGTCAGCGAGGGCGAGCACTTCTCGGACCTCTGCACGCGCTCGGGCGAGCAGGCCCTGAAGCGGGCGCACGTGCGGGCCGAAGAGGTGGACATGATCCTCGTCGGGACGATCTCCGGCGACATGCCGTTTCCGGCGACGTCCTGCCTCGTCCAGCGCAACCTCGGCGCGGTCCGGGCCGCGGCGTCCGACGTGTCGGCGGCCTGCGTCGGGTTCCTCTACGCCCTCCACCTCGCCGACGGCCTGATCCAGTCGGGGAAGGCGCAGAACGTTCTCGTCATCGGCGGCGAGATCCTCTCGCGCTACGTGGACTGGACCGACCGCAATACCTGCGTGCTCTTCGGGGACGGGGCGGGCGCGGTGCTGCTCCAGGCGACCCGCGGCGACCATGGAATCCTCGGCACCGTGATGAAGGCCAACGGCAACTACCACGACTTCATCTGCATGCCGGGCGGCGGCTCGGACCGGCCCGCCAACGACCCGAAGTCGATCGAGGAGCGCCTGCCGTTCATCAAGATGAAGGGCAACGAGACCTTCAAGGTCGCCGTCAAGGCGATGGCGGACGTGACCCAGGAGCTGCTGTCCGAGCAGGGCTTCACGCACGAGCAGGTGGATCTCTTCATCCCGCACCAGGCGAACCTGCGGATCATCGACGCGGTCAGCGACAAGCTCAAGATCGATCCGGCCAAGGTCTACAAGAACATCGATCGGTTCGGAAACACGTCGGCGGCCTCGATCCCGATCGCCCTCGACGAGTGCGTGCGCGAGGGCCGCCTCAAGACGGGCGACATGGTTCTGATGACGGCGTTCGGAGCGGGACTCGTCTGGGGTTCCGTCCTCCTGCGCTGGTGATGTCGCTCGCGCTGCTTTTTCCCGGTCAGGGATCGCAGTCCGTCGGCATGGGACGCAGCCTCTGCGAGGCGTCGCCGGCCGCCCGCGCGGTCTTCGACGCGGCCGACGCCGCCCTCGGGTTCCGCCTTTCGCGGATCTGTTTCGAGGGCCCCGAGGAGGAGCTGAGGCTCACCGCGCACACGCAGCCCGCGATCCTGACGCATTCGATCGCGGCATTCGAAGACCTTCGCGCGAGGTTTCCCGAGAGGATCGAGGGAGCGGCCCTGACCGCGGGCCACTCGCTCGGCGAATACTCGGCCAACGTCGCCGCCGGCGCGCTCGCGTTCGCCGACGCCGTGCGCTTCGTGCACGAGCGCGGCCGGTTCATGCAGGAAGCCGTCCCGCCGGGGGTCGGAGCGATGGCGGCGATCGTCGGTCTGGCGCCGGGCGACGTGGACGCCGCGTGCCGGGAGTCGGCGCGGGACGAGGTCGTCTCGCCCGCCAATTACAACTCGCCCGAGCAGACGGTCATCGCGGGCCACGCGGCCGCGGTCGAGCGGGCGTCGGCGGCGTGCCTCGCGCGGGGAGCCAGGCGCGCGATCCCGCTTCCCGTCTCGGCGCCGTTCCACTGCGCCCTGATGTCGCCGGCTCGCGAGCGCCTCGGGGCGCTGCTCGAGGCCGCGGCGTTTTCCGACGCCCGCTGGCCGGTCGTGACGAACGTGGACGCGGAGCCCGTCCGGAAGGGCGGCGGCCTGCGGGAAGCGCTCGTGCGCCAGGTGGATTCGCCCGTGCGGTGGGTCGAATGCGTGCAGCGGCTGGCCCGCGAGGGCGTGGACCGCGCGCTCGAGGTCGGCCCGGGCAACGTGCTCGCTGGCCTGGTGCGCCGCATCGACCGGAGCATCAAGGTGGAGGGCTACGCCGGGTGAAGGCGTTCGCGGCGATCGTCCTGGTCGGCCTCGTCGGCTGCGCGACGACGACGCGTCCGGCGGCGGCGAAGTTCGACGCGGCCGTCGCGGCGGGGGAGGCGCGGTGCAAGTGCCGGATGGGTGTCGCCGCCCGGCACGTCGAGTCCGGCCGGACGTACGAGCACAACGGGCAGGCCGAGTTCGAGTCGGCCTCGGTCATCAAGATCGCGGTTCTGACCGAGGCGATGGCCGGCGTCCGGGACGGGCGGATCGATCTCGCGGAGCGCTGGGAGCTGACCGCCGACGACAAGGCGGACGGCTCCGGAACGCTCCTGATGCTCGATCCCGGGCTGAACCCGACCTGGAACGACCTGGCGACGCTGATGATCGGGCCTTCGGACAATACGGCGGCGAACGCGTGGATTCGCCGCCTCGGCGTGGACGCGATCAACGCCCGGATGGCCTCGCTCGGCTTCGCGCACATCCGGCTGCTCGGGACGATCCCGATGCTCGACCAGAAGGACGATGACCCGTCGCCCTGGAAGGGGTTCCGCCTCGGCCTCCTGACGCCTCACGACGTCGAGGAATGGATGACCCGCGTGGCGCAGGGCCAGCTCCTCGACGCCGACTCCTCGAAGAGGATCTTCGAGTACCTCGACAAGGATCCGACGCGCCTGCGCATCGCGCGCAGGTTCCCCTCGAGCTTCCTCTGGGCGGGCAAGTCGGGAACGATGTCCGGCGTGCGCAACGACTCCGGAATTCTTCGCACCAGGAAGGGCCGCTTCGTCCTGGTCGTCTTCACGGACGCCGGCAGGGCCGAGGGCTTCGGTGCCGACCACCCGGCCGTGATCGCGATCGCGGACGTCGCCCGGGCAATCGTGGACGGCTGGAGCGCGGAGCTGCCGGACATCGTGGAGAAGCCGGAGTGACCTGCGGGTGCGCGGAGCGCTCCCGCAGGTCATCCCGAGCGAAGCGAGGGATCCCTTTTTTCGCCATCGCGGCGGCATTCAAAGGGACCCTCGTCGCCGCGTTCCCCGGGACGACCACGCGGTAGCGGATAGACTCCGCCTCCATGAAGCGCTTCGAAGGCCGGGTTGCCCTCGTGACGGGTGCGTCGCGCGGGATCGGCGAGGCCATCGCGAAGCGGCTGGCCGCCGAGGGCGCGACGGTGCTCGCGGCCGCGCGGTCGGCGGATACCCTGGCGCGCGTCGTCGGCGAGATCGAGGGCGCGGGCGGCCGGGCGTCGGCGGTCGTGCTCGATCTCGCCGATGCGGCCTCGATCGAGCCGGCCGTCAAGGGAGCGCTCGCCGCCCACGGAGAAATCGGCGTCCTCGTCAACAACGCGGGCGTGACCGAGGACAACCTCGTGCTGAGGATGAATCGCGAATCCTGGGACCGGGTCCTCGCGACGAACCTGACGGGCGTCTTCCTCCTGACGCAGGCGGTCGTCAAGAACATGGTCCGGAAGCGCTACGGCCGGATCGTCAACGTCACCTCGGTCGTCGGACTGATGGGCAACGCGGGCCAGGCCAACTATGCCGCCTCCAAGGCCGGGCTCATCGGGTTGACGAAGTCGGTGGCGCGGGAGCTCGCGTCGCGTAACATCACCTGCAATGCCGTCGCGCCTGGCTTCGTCGCGACGGCGATGACGGAGAAAATGAGCGACGCGGCGCGGCAGGCCCTGTCGGCGCAGATTCCCCTCGAGCGCCTCGGCACGCCGGAGGACGTCGCGGCCGCCGTCGCGTTTCTCGCCTCCGACGAGGCGGCCTACGTCACCGGCACCGTCGTCAATGTCTCCGGAGGCCTCTACATGTAGCACGATTCTTCGGCCTTCGGCCCGGCTGCGCCGGCCCGGATACCGACGCGGCGTTCTCCCGCCGCGGGTTTAGCGGGCTTGCCCCGGAGAGAAATCTCGGAAAGAATACGGCGTCTTTCGTGAGGTCAGTGAAGAAGGGGGAGTGGAATGGCTGTCGAAGAAAAGGTGAAGAGCATCATCGTCGAGCAGCTCGGCGTGGACGCGAACGAGGTCACACCGGAGGCGTCTTTCGTCGATGATCTCGGCGCCGACTCGCTCGACACCGTCGAACTCGTCATGGCCTTCGAGGAGGCCTTCAACATCGAGATCCCGGATGAGGCGGCCGAGAAGATTCAGAAGGTCAAGGACGCCGTCGAATACATCGAGAAGAACTCCTCGAAAAACTGAAAACTCATGCCCCGTCTTTCCTCACCGCGCCGAGTGGCCGTGACGGGGCTGGGCCTCGTCTCGCCTCTGGGCATCGGAAACCGCGTGAACTGGGACGCGCTCACGGCCGGCCGGTGCGGCCTCGGTCCGATCACGCGGTTCGACGCCTCGAAGTTCAGCTCGCGGATCGCGGGTGAAGTGAAGGGGTTCGATCCCGCCCTCTACATCGACAAGAAAGAGATCAAGAAGATGGACACCTTCATCCATTACGCGATGGGGGCGGCCCATCTCGCGATGGAGGACTCGGGGGTCCAGGTCACCGACGAGAATCGCGAACGCTTCGCCGTCGTCGTCGGGTCGGGAATCGGCGGCCTCCCGATCATCGAGGAGACGTCGAGGCGGTTCGTCGAGAGCGGCGGAAATCCGCGCGTCATCTCGCCGTTCTTCATCACGGGCCTCATCGTCAACGAGGCGGGCGGCAACATCTCGATCAAGTACGGCATGAAGGGACCGAACCTCGCGACCGTCACCGCCTGCACGACGGGCGCCCACGCGATCGGCGAGGCGTACCGGATGGTTCAGTTCGGCGAGGCCGACAACGCCCTGGCGGGGGGCACCGAGTCGGTGATCACGCCGCTGGCGGTCGGAGGATTCGGCGTGATGAAGGCGCTCTCGACCCGCAACGACGACCCCCTCCATGCGTCGCGCCCCTGGGACCGCGACCGGGACGGCTTCGTCATCGCGGAGGGCGCGGGTCTGGTGATTCTCGAGGAAATGGAGTCGGCGAAGAAGCGCGGAGCACGGATCTATTGCGAGCTCGTCGGCTACGGCATGTCGGGCGACGCGTACCACATCGCGGCGCCGTCGGAGGACGGCGACGGCCCGTCCCGCGTCATGAAGAACTGTCTCGAAGACGCCGGAATCGAGCCCGAGAAGATCGACTACGTCAACGCCCACGGCACCTCGACGCCTCTCGGCGACAAGGCCGAGACGATCGCGATCAAGAGAGTCTTCGGCGAGCATGCGAAGAAGCTCGCGGTCTCGTCGACGAAGTCGATGACGGGCCACCTGCTCGGCGCCGCCGGCGGGCTCGAGACGGCCATCTGCGCTCTCGCGATGTATCACGGCGTCCTTCCGCCCACGATCAACTACGAGCATCCGGATCCCGAGTGCGACCTCGACTACGTGCCGAACCACGCGCGCGAGAAGAAGGTCGATTACGTCCTCTCGAACTCCTTCGGATTCGGGGGAACGAACGGGTGCCTCATCTTGAAGAGGATGGACTAGCCCCGCATGAATTCGCTCGTCTGCATCGCCTACGTCCCCGACACCGAAACCCGGATCAAGGTCGCCGCCGACGGCAAGTCGATCGACGAGACCGACGTGAAGTGGATCGTCTCCCCCTACGATGAGTACGGCCTCGAAGAGGCCCTGAAGATCAGGGAGGCCCGGGGCGCCGGAACCGTGACCGTGCTCGCCGTCGGTCCCGAGCGCGCGAAGACGGGCCTGCGCGAGTGTCTGGCCCGCGGCGCCGACGAGGCGATCTGGGTGGACTCGACGGGCGTGTCGTACCTCGACGCGCTCGGCACGGCGAAGGCGCTGGCCGCGGCGGCGAAGGGCGGCGCCTACGACTTCTACTGGTTCGGCCAGAAGGGCGTCGGGTACGACGAATCGCTCGTCGGGCCCATGTTCGCGGAGCTCGCGGGGGTACCCCACGTCGGCAGCGTCATCCGGCTCGAGCTCGGCGACGGCAAGTTCACGGCCCACCGCGAGATCGAAGGCGCCCACGAGGTCGTCGAGTGCACCGTCCCGGCCGTGCTGACGGCGCAAAAGGGGCTGAACGAGCCCCGCTACGCCTCGCTCAAGGGGATCATGGCCGCCAAGAAGAAGCCCATCGCGGAGAAGAAGCTCGCGGAGCTCGGCGTTCCCGAGGCCGATCCGGCGCAGGCGAAGACGCGCTGGCGGAAACTCGAGCTCCCGCCCGCGCGACAGGCCGTAAAGCTCGTCGCTCCGGACGATCCCGCGGCCGCGGGCAGGGAGCTCGTCCGGCTCCTGCGCGAAGAAGCGAAAGTGATTTGACCGTGCGTCGCGACGGTCAAATCATCCCGAGAGCAGCGAGGGATCCCTTTGAAGTCCATCGCACGGCTCCGAAAGGGATCCCTCGGGCCTGACGGCCCTCGGGATGACAGGTAGAACCATGAAGTTCCTCGTCTTCATCGAGCAGCGCGAAGGAAAGATCCGCAAGGCTTCGCTCGAGGCGCTGTCGCTCGCGCGCCGGCTCGGGGGCGGACCCGCGGCGGCGGTCCTCCCCGGCAGGGGCGTCACGGCGCTCGCCAGGGACCTCGGCGCGTACGGAGCCGGGACCGTCTACGTCGCGGATCGCGACGACCTCGCGCTCTATTCGAACAAGGGATACGTCGGCGCGCTCGACGCCGCGGCGGCGAAGTGCTCGCCGGACGCCGTTCTCATCGCGGCCACATCGATGGGCAAGGACGTGGCTCCCCGCTTTGCGGCGCGCCACGACGTGTCGGTCCTCGCGGACGTCATGGACCTGCGGGTCGAAGGGGATCGCCTCGTGGCGTGGCGCCCGGTCTATTCGGGCAAGGCCCGCGCCGAGGTCGACTGCGGCGCCGCGAAACTGCAGATCGCCACGGCACGGCCGAACGTGTTCGCCGCGGAGGTGGCCGCGGGAGCGGCGGCCCCGGCCGTGGAGAGCCTCGATCCGGGCGACGTGGCGCCTCGCGCGAGGGTGCTCCGGATCGAGACGTCGGAATCGAAGGAGCTCGACGTTGCCGAAGCCGACGTCATCGTTTCGGGCGGGCGCGGAATCAAGGGTCCGGAGAACTGGCCGGTGATCCGCGATCTGCAGCAGGCTCTCGGGGCGGCGCTCGGCGCCTCGCGCGCCGTCGTGGACGCGGGCTGGATCGACCACCAGCACCAGGTTGGCCAGACCGGAAAGGTCGTCTCGCCCACGCTCTACGTCGCGTGCGGGATCTCGGGAGCGATCCAGCACCTGGCGGGCATGGGGACATCGAAGGTCATCGTCGCGATCAACAAGGATCCCGAGGCGCCGATCTTCAAGGTCGCGACCTACGGCGTCGTCGGGGACCTCTTCCAGATCGTTCCCGAGTTCGCGAAGGCGGTTCGGGCGGCGAAAGCCGAATAGGAAGCCCGCCACCCCATCTCCCGCCGTCAGCTGGTAAAGAGACGCTGAGACAGGAAAGCCCCCTCTCCACCCGGAGGGGGGAGAGCGTTGGGGTGAGGGGGGCGTCCGTCGGTTAGACTCCGGCCTCGATGCCCCCGCTTCCGACAGAACAAACGGTCCTCGGTCTGCCCGGCCGCGTGGTGTTCGGGCTTCTCGTCCTCGCGGCGACCGTGATCTTCGTTTATTCCTCCTCGCGCCGAGTCCGGGTGCTCATGGCGGGGCGGCCGGATAACCGCTTCACCCGCATCGGAGAGCGGATCCGCCGCACGCTCGAATACGCGTTCGCCCAGAAGCGCATGTTCCGCGACTTCTACGCCGGGGCGTTCCACATCCTGATCTTCGGCGGCTTCGTGGTCCTGACCGTCCGCACGCTCGAGCTCGTCGTCGAGGGCCTCGTGCCGGGCTTCACGCTGCTGCCGGGCGCCGCCGGGAACGTCTATACGCTGGTCAAGGACGTGTTCGAGGTCCTCGTCCTCGTCGGCGTCGGCATGGCGGTCTTCCGGCGTCTCTTCGCCCGCCCCGTGCGCCTCGATCTCTCGATGGACGCCTGGCTGATCCTCTTCCTCATCGCCTACCTGATGGTCACGGATCTCGTCGCCGAGGGCGCCCGTGCGGCGCTGGCGCCCTCCCTCGTGACGCCGTGGGCGCCGGCCGTCGCGGCGATCGCGCACGCATTCGCCGGGGCCGCGCCCGCGCGCCTCCAGGCGATCTATGGATTCTGCTGGTGGACCCACCTGCTCGACATCCTCTTCTTCGGCAACTACCTGCCTTACTCGAAGCACTTCCACATCATCACGGCCATTCCCAACATCTTCTTCATGAACCTCGAGCCGATGGGCAAGCTCCGGACGGTGGACCTCGAGAACACCGAGCGCTTCGGCGCCGAAAGGGTGGAAGACCTCACGTGGAAGCAGATGCTCGACGGGTACACCTGCACGGAGTGCGGACGCTGCCGCGTCGTGTGTCCGACGGCGCTGACCGACAAGCCTCTCGACCCGAAGATTTTCATCGGCGACGTGCGAGATGCCGTGTACGAGGCGACGCCGGGGATTCTCGCGAGCGCCTCCGGGCGCGGCGGCGCCCCTTCCGCGGGAGCCGGCCGGCGGGACCTCGTCGGAGGCTGGATCTCCGAGGACACCATCTGGGCCTGCACGACCTGCGGCTTCTGCACGACGGCCTGCCCGGTCTTCATCATTCCGGCCGTAGACAAGATCGTCGAGATGCGCCGCCACCTCGTCCTCGACAAGGCGGAGTTCCCGAAGGAGGTCCAGAACGCCTTCCGCGGCATGGAGACCAACGGCAACCCGTGGAACATCTCGGCCGCGACCCGCGGCGACTGGGCCGACGGCTTGCCCGTCGCGACGATGGCCGAGGCGGGGGAAAGAGACGTCGAGGTCCTCTTCTGGGTCGGCTGCGCGGGATCCTACGAGGACCGGGCCAAGCGCGTCTCGAAGGCCCTCGTCGAGATCCTGAACGAGGCGGGCGTCTCCTTCGCGATCCTGGGCACGGAGGAGACGTGTACCGGAGATTCCGCGCGGCGGATGGGCAACGAGTACCTCTTCCAGATGCTCGCCCAGCAGAACGTCGAGACGTTGAACGGCTACAAGGTTCGGAAGATCGTCACCAACTGCCCGCACTGCTTCAACTGTCTGGGCAACGAATACGGAGACTTCGGCGGGAAGTTCGAGGTCGTCCACGGATCCGAGCTCGTCGCCGAGCTGATCGCGGCGGGCCGCGTGAAACTGACGACGCCGATTCCCGAGACGATCACCTTCCACGACCCGTGCTACCTCGGCCGGTACAACGGCGGGTACGAGGCGCCGAGGAGCATCCTGCGATCGATCCCGGGGCTCGAGCTCAAGGAGCTCGAGCGATCGCGCGAGAAGGGCCTCTGTTGCGGCGCCGGCGGCGGACGGATGTGGATGGAGGAAAAGCTCGGCACGCGCATCAACCAGGCGCGCATGCGCGAGATCGCGGATTCGGGCGCGTCGTCGGTCGGCGTGTCCTGTCCCTTCTGCATGGTCATGATCGGGAACGCGAAGGACGAGATCGGCGTCGCGACGCAGCCCTTCGACGTCCTCGAGCTCGCGCGGCGCGCGATGGGGCCGGCGAGCGCGTGACGCCGCGGGTCCTCGTCGAGCGCCTTCTCGAGTCCCTGCGATTCCCGCGGCGCTCCGACTACAAGGGCCTGCGCGGAAGGGGACAGCGGTGGGAGCGGCTCGCCGCCCGGCACCTCGAGTCCCTGGGCTACACGATCCGCGAGCGCAACTTTCGCGGGCGCGCCGGAGAGATCGACTTCGTCGCCGAGGAGAACGGCATCCTCTGCTTCGTCGAGGTCAAGGGTCGCGCCGGTCCGGGCTTCGGCTCCCCGGCCGAGGCCGTGACGCTCGAGAAGCAGCGTCGGATCTTCCGGGCCGCGCAGGAATTCCTGAGAGCCCGGCGTCTCGGTTCGCCGCGCTGCCGCTTCGACGTCGTCTCGATCCTCGAGGAAGGCGGACGCGAGCGGATCGTGGTGCTGCGCAACGCCTTCGAGGAGCCCGAGGGCCGCGCATCCTCCCGGTGACTCGCGCTTCGCGTGCTAAAATCCAGTTTCTTTCGAGGGACCTTCTTTGAACGACTCGGAGCCACGCTACACGTTTTCCTGTCCCAGCTGCGCCGGAAGCTTCTCCATCGCCCTCGCGAAGATCCCGCCGGTCCAGGCCCGCTTCAGCTGCCCGAAGTGCGGCAAGGCAATGGACTTCCCCTCCCGCGACGAGGCCCGGATCTACATCTCCCTGCAGACGGGCGGAGCCCCGGTCACGGAGCCGCCGCAGGCCACGCGCCCCTATCCCGAGCGGCCACCCGCGGCGGCTCGAAACGCGGACCCCGTCGCGCCCGCGCCGGCGGCACCGCCTCCGCCTTCCGAACCGGCGCCCGGGGATTCCACCGCCACGTCGCAGAAGTCGTACCGCGTCGAGAAGAAAGGCTACGAGAGCGACGTCTACGATCGCCGCGCCATGCGCAACCTCATCCGCAGCGCCGCGCTCCTGGAATCCGACATGGTGGCCGTGGACCCGGATCCCGCGCGCCGCGCGAGCGAGATCCCGGAGCTGAAGTCCCTCTTCGATCTGCGGAAGGGCTCGCGAGTCCATCCGCCGTCCGTTTGCGGAAAACACACGGATCAGGTGGCCCACTACGTCTGCGCGGACACGCGACGGCCGCTCTGCGAACCGTGCGCGGAGGAGAAGAAGTACGGCGGCGCCTCCGTGCGCGTCTGCGGCCACTGCGGGGGCACCGTCGAGGAGCTCTCGGTGGGCGAAGACGTCTGATCCCGATGCCCGGTCCAGCGCGCCGGCCCGTTCTTGATTCCCCGGCCCCTCCTCGGCTATCCTTCGCGTCCCCGAGCGGGAATAGCTCAGCGGTAGAGCGCCACCTTGCCAAGGTGGAAGTCGCGGGTTCGATCCCCGTTTCCCGCTCCAGCAAATCGTTCGGCTGTCAGGCGTGATAGCGTGAGCGTCCCCGATCTCCTCCGACGGACCGCCCGTCGCCGGCCTTCGGCGAGAAGCGGAGATGCCGTGGAGTACGTCCTGAGACTCTGGATCTGTGAGAAGTGCAGCTGGTCGAACAAGACCGGCGTGGCGTCTGACGGAACCGTGATTTGCGATCGATGCGCCGATCTCACGAGCGTCCGGAGCTTGAATCGACGCAAGCCTTCGCGGCCGGATGGCCGAGTCGGGGGCCTGCGAACGCGAGCCTGACTCGAGCAATGGGATCCGACACCCCGGGTCCTCCTCGCAAGGCCTCGCCGGCGCCTTTGCGCCTCCGGAGTGTCGCGGCCCTGTTGCTCGTGACGGCGTCCGTCAACTGCGGCTACCGTCACACACCCCCGGTCATCGTCTCCGGCCGGAACTTCCCGTGCCGCTCGGCCATCAGCCTCGACGGCGAGCCCACCCCCGCCGAGGTCATCGCGCTCATCGGCGGTCCGCTCGAGCGGCGGCCGGTCGCCGGCGGAGAGGTGTTTCGCTATTCCGTCCGCGGCCAGTACGGCGATCGGGTCAGGTTGCTCGGGCTCATCACGATCTCCGAGCCGCACTATTCGTGGAGCTGCGACGTCCGGCTCGAATTTCGCGGCGGGCATCTGTTCTCGATCACGCACACCATGGACAACGATGGGCCGGACGGCGGCGGAAGAGAGGGCCCGACGACGAGGATCGTCCGGGAGGCCCGGCCGGCGAGCTGAGCGCCGCCGTTTCGAGGGGTTCGTCGTATAGGCTCGCCCCGGGGGAAGCCAGGCGATGGAGCTCAGGGAGTCCGGTTCTCAGCCATCGGCAACGGGGCCGTCCGAGACCTTCACCGGATCCGTGCGGATCGATCCATTGTTCCAGGCCCCGGATCCGGGGCGCCTGCTGATGGCGAGCGTCACTTTCGAACCGGGCGCGCGGACGGCGTGGCACACGCACCCGCTCGGCCAGACGCTGCTCGTGACCGCGGGCCGGGGTTTCGTGCAGAGCTGGGGAGGCCCGATCGAGACGATCCGGCCGGGTGACGTCGTCTGGCGCCCGCCCGGGGAGAAGCACTGGCATGGCGCGACGCCGACGACGTCGATGACGCACGTGGCGATCGTCGAGCGGCTCGACGGCAAGGCCGTCGATTGGATGGAGAAGGTCAGCGACGAGCAATACGGCGGACGGCGCCGATGAGAGTCCGCAGAATCGCGGCGGCGGCGGGCCCGATCCTGGCCGTCGCCCGCCTCGAGGCTCAGCCGGGAAAGGACCGAGACGTGAAGCATCCGACCCTCTACCGCACCGCGCGCGTCGACGGGATCTCCATCTTCTACCGCGAGGCCGGCCCGAAGGACGCGCCGGTGATCCTCCTCCTGCACGGGCTCCCATCGTCGTCCCGGATGTTCGAGCCGCTCTTCGCGCGCCTCTCCGATCGCCATCACCTCGTGGCGCCGGACTATCCCGGCTACGGACACAGCGACTGGCCGGACCCGAAGAAGTTCGCGTATACGTTCGACCACATCGCCGAGGTCATGAATCACTTCACGGAAGCGCTCGGTCTCTCGCGCTACAACCTCTACATGCAGGACTACGGCGGCCCGGTCGGGTTTCGCATGACGCTGGCGCATCCGGACCGCATCCAGGCGCTCATCGTCCAGGACGCGGTGGCGCACGACACGGGCCTCGGTGCGAACTGGAAGACGCGGCGGGCGTTCTGGGCCGATCGCGCCTCGAACGAGAGCGCGCTGCGCGCGAACCTCCTGTCTCTCGACGTGACGCGCACGCGCCACGTCGGCAACGACCCGCGGGTCGAGCTCTACGACCCGGATCTCTGGACGGACGAGTTCGCCTTCCTCAACCGGCCGGGCCAGGCGGACATCCAGAGCGACCTCTTCTACGATTACCGGACGAACGTCGATGCGTATCCCCGCTGGCAGGCGTGGATGCGGGAGAAGCAGCCGAGGCTGCTGGTGATCTGGGGAAGGTACGACCTCTCGTTCGATCCATCGGAGCCGGAGGCCTATCGGCGCGACGTGCCGAAGGCCGAGGTGCACGTCCTCGAGGCCGGTCACTTCGCCCTGGATACGGCCGCCGACGAGATCGCCGCGCTGGTCCGAGGCTTTGTCGGATAGCCGGCCGGCTCGGACGGCGCTCGGTTCCTGTCCTCAGATCCCTGTCGAGATCTTAGAAATCCCCCGGCTCGGCCTGATGACGCCGGGCCCTCCGGCAGTCATTCTCCGATGAACCGAAAGGAGGAGCCATGATGAGGTTTCGATTCGGCGGCCGGCTGATTTGTCGCGCAGCCGTCCTTCTCGCGATGGTCGGCGGAGAACGGGCGGCGGCCCAGGTCCTGCCGCCCTGTGGCACAGACGCCCTGTGTTTCGGCGGGGGTCGTTTTCAGGTCACTGCTTTCTGGACCGATCCGTCATCGGCGGATCAGCACGCCGCAATCCCGGTATCCCTGACCGGAGACAGCGGATACTTCTGGTTCTTCGACCCGGCTAACATCGAGCTGACGGTCAAGGTCCTGGACGCCTGCTCCGTGAACGGCCACGAGTGGATCTTCGCCGCGGGCATGACGAACCTGGCCGTCGAGATCCAGGTGACGGATCAGCTGACCGGCGCCGTCGTGACCTACTCCAACCCTGCGGGGACGGCGTTCGAGCCGGTCCAGGACACGAAGACGTTCTCGAATTGCGGGGGTTCGGGGGGCGGACCGCTCTCCGGAACCTGGACGGGCGTGTTCAACTCGGCCGATGCCGTCGACTGCGATTTGAATACTCCGGCCGAGGCCGTTTTCGAGCAGGAGGGTTCGAACGTGACGGGAGCGCTCACCTCCCCGGGGAATTTCTGCGGTCCCGACCACGCCGAATTCAGCGGCACCCTCGTCGGCGACACGCTCTCCGGGACCGTGACGGGAGCCGCCGTCGGAGGGGGCCTTTACACCAACGCGCGCGCCTCCGGGACGCTTTCCAGCTCGAGCCTGGTTCTCCAGATCGCGAACGGTGTCGGGCTGATTCCGGGGGGCACCCTGGAACTCCACCGCTAGCGCGGTGGAAGGCTCGCGGCGGTGAGGACGAGTCGGGTTACTTCATGCCCTCGGCGAGATAAAGATCGGATTGATCGTGAATGTACGTGTAGGCATAGGAACGGCCGTCTCGCGACAGGCGGATGGCCGTGGCCGAGCCGGAGGGATCGTACGGCTCCAGGGCTTTCCAGGGCTCTCGCTTTCCGGTCGCCACCTCGAGCCGGTCGACTTTCCTCGGCCGGCCTCCGGCGCCGACGATGTAGAGATATCGGCCGTCTGCGCTCCAGCCGCATGGAGCGTCGTCCTCGGTGAACGCATCGAGCGTGCGCGGTTCGCCGTCCGCGAGCGGATACAGGACGGTCCTGTCTTCGGGGCCGATGGCCGCCACCCATCGGCCGTCGGGCGACACCGTTCCGGCATAGCCGCGGTATCCGTCCGGGGAGATTGGCCGAGGCGCCGACCCGGCGAGATCCTGAAGATAGAGACGGACGCGATGGCCTTCCTCGCTGGCCCAGAGGAGGATCCGCTTGCCGTCGGGCAGGAACTCGCCGCCGATGACTCTCAGCGATCCATTCGGAAGAAATCGAGGCTGGCCGGCTCCGATCGGATAGATGACGAGCTGGGGGCCGGCCGCCTTCTGGACGATCGCGAGCGCCGACTTGCCGTCCGGTGAAATCGCCAGGGGGTCGCCCTCGCCGAGGCGAACGGCCGGCGATCCGTCGGTCTTGCGGAGAAACGCGGAGTAGCCGGGCCCGCCGCCCTCTCCGCCTTCGACGAACAGAACCGCCGTTCCATCCGCGGAGATGGCGCGGGACAGGGAATAGTCGAGCCAGGAGAGGTCCCGCTCGTGGGAGTCGCCCGCTGCGAGAGCCATCAGGCGCTGGGTGACGTGCTCGTGCGTCAGAAGGAGCCGTGACGAAGGCGACACGTCGTCGAGGCGGATCGATCCGGTGACGCGGGCGAGGAGGCGCCGGCGCCCGGAGAGCGTCACCGCATAGAGAGCCCGGCTGACGCCCGTCGGCGCTCCGGTGAACCAGACTTCCTTCCCGTCGGGGGACCACGCCAGGCCCCAGACGGCGGAAAAGCCGGTGACCAGCGCCGTTCTCTTTCCTGCTCGGTCGACGACCGAAACGCCGCCGGCGTCGTCGGCGATCGCCGGGTGATCGAGGAACGCGACGAGATCGCCGGATCGAGAAACACGTGGATGACTGACGTATCCCGCCGGCTCCCGGTAGAGGACCCGGCCGATCGGATACTCGAGGCGGTTCTGCCCCTCGTCCTGGCGGACGACCGCGAGCTCGCGGCCGTCGGGCGACCAGTCGGCCCAGAACACGTCATCGAGGATCTCGCGCGGCGCGCCGGCGCTGGCGATCCCCATCCGAGCCAGTGTGCCGATCAGCTTGAACGGCTCGAACCAATGACGGTTGAGCGCGATCGCCATCTCCCCGCTCTTGGAGACCGCCAGGACGTCGACGCCCGACATGCCGAAGGAGCGGAACTCGGGGCTCTCGGTCCGCCCGAGAAAACTCTCTATCGGTTTGCCCTCCCAGTCGGCAGAGAAGACGAAGGTGTGGTCGTCCGAAGCGAAGCGAGCACCCACGATCGTCCCGTTGCGGAACGTCAGTTGCCGGAAGCTCGGAGGCTCTCTGTCCGCGCCGCGGCGGCTGAGGATTTCGCCGGCGACGATCCCCAGGACGATCCCCAGAGCGAGCAAAGCCACTCCCGCCAGGGGTGCCGGAATCCGTCGCCGCCGGGCGGCGAAGACCGCGGGCTCCGCACCCGTGATCGAGATCCGCTCACGCACGCCGGCCAGATCGCGGGCGAGATCGTCCGACGATGCGTAGCGCTCCCTCGGGTCCTTCGCCAGACACCTCTCGATGATCCATCGAAGGGGTGCCGGCGCGTTCGGGTTCAGGCTCGACAGGGGCTCGGGCTCCGAATGAAGGATCGAGGACAGCGTGTCCACGCTGGTCTCCCGCGCAAACGCCGCCTTTCCGCCCGTCATCTCATAGAGGACGCTGCCGAAGGAGAATTGATCGGACCGGAAGTCGACGTCCCCGCCCGACGCCTGCTCGGGGGACATGTACCGGACCGTCCCGAGCACCGTGCCCGGTTCCGTGGCGACCGTGATGGTGGCGTCGTCGGCCGATGCTCCTGAGGCGATCGTGCGTTTAGCCAGGCCGAAGTCGAGAATCTTGACGACGCCGTCGCGCGAGATCATGACGTTTTCGGGCTTGACGTCGCGATGGACGATGCCGGCGTCGTGGGCACGGGCCAGACCGTTCGCCACGCCCGTCGCGATCTCCAGGAGGCGCTTCGTCGGCACCGGGCCGGCGCGCAGGAGGTCTCGCAGCGTGCGGCCTTCGACGAGCTCCATCGCGATGTACGGTGCTCCGTCGGCCGAACCGACCTCGTACACGGTCACGATGTTCGGGTGGCTGAGTGCGGACGCCGCCCGCGCCTCGTGCTCGAATCGCCGAAGCCTCTCGTGGTTCGCCGCGAAGTCGCCCGGGAGGATTTTCAGGGCGACGAAACGCCCGAGGTGCGTGTCCCGGGCGCGATAGACCTTTCCCATTCCTCCGGAGCCGAGTGATGCACCGACCTCGTAGCGGCCGACCCGGTGTGGGGCGCCCGGGGAGCTCATTTCGTCGAGGCGGTAAGCGTCGAGCCGTCCGGCATGAAACGCCGAAAGACGAGCTCGACGGTGCCGATTCGAATCCGGTCGCCATCTCCGATCACCGCCTGCCCACGAACGCGGCGGCCTTCCAGGAACGTGCCGTTCTTGCTCCCGAGGTCCTCGATGGTGGCGCGGTCTCCGAAAACGACGATGCGCGCGTGCCTTCGAGAGACGCTCGAGGCGTCGATCCGGGCCACCGAGGTCTCGTCACGACCCAGCACGTTTTCGCCTTCGACGAGCTCGATCTCCCGGTCTCCGCGAATCAGGCCGAAGGTCGAGGGTCTCTCCCGGACGGCGGCGGCCGAAGCGGAACGGGCGTCGGCCGTGAAGGCATAGCCGAAGCGGGGCACCGTCCGGATGACCCGGGAATTCCGGGGACGGTCGCCCAGCGCGCCGCGAAGCTCGCTGACCAGGTTGGCGAGGTTGCCGTCGACGACGAAGGCCCCGGGCCAGAGGACGTCGTGAATGCGCTGCTTCGAGACCGCGTTCGGACGGTTCTCGATGAGAAGCGCGAGCAAGCCGAAGGCCTTCGGGGAAATCGGCCTCACTCGACCCTTTCGGGACAACTCTCGTGTCCCGAAGTCGAGAAGGCATTCACCGAAGCGTAGCTGCATGCGACGTGGTCAGTGAGTCGGACGCATGGAAGTGGTCGGCGGCCATTCTAACGAAAAAGGCGAACTCCTCCCCGCGAGGGGGGAGCCACGGCCGCGGCTTGCCTCGAGGCCCGCGGCCGCTAGCGGGATGCGGTCGGAGTCGGTCGCGGTACGGGACTCGGACGAGGCGTCGGGCTCGGGACGCTCGGAGCCGAGCGCTCGATGTCCATCGCGTTGCCGGGCGCCGCCGTGATCGACATGACGCGCGTCTTGCCGTTGTTGTCGGTCAGCCACATCAGGCTGGCGAGCTGTCCTTCGCGGACGGAGCCGTCCACGCGGACGTTCGGCTCGAGCGCCATGTCGTACATCTTGCCGTCGCCGGTCTTGATCGAGATGGCCTGGCCCGGACGGTAGGTCCAGACGGTGCCGGTCAACAGTTGCGTGCCGGCCGCGGTGCTGCTTCGGGTCGCCGAGCCGGCGTCCGGTGAGGCCGGAGTCGGCGTGGGAGGAGGCGCCTGGGCCCGGGCGACGTTTGCGGCGGTGAGCGCGGCCAGGGCGAGGAACGGAGCGAGCTTTGCGATTCTGTTCACGGATCCCTCCATGACTCTCAACGGCTTCAGCGGGCCTGCGATTTCAGGAAATACAAGAACCGTGCCGGGAAACCGGCGGCAGGACGAGGCTAGGAACTCCGCGTGAAGCCGTCCGGGCTCCAGTCCTCGCTCCCGACGCCGTGGTGCACGAAAAAGAGTCCCTCCGGATCGTATTTTCTCTTGATTGTGAGAAGCCTCGGATAGTTCGACCCCCAGTAGGACTTCTGGAAGGCGCCGTCGAAGTAGTTGCTCTCGTTCGCGTAGGAGCCGGCGTCCGGAACGATCGCGCGCAGCGCGTCGGCCGCCGCCGTGATCGCGGCCGCGTCGGCTTTGCCCCGAGTGATGTCCGGCTCGTGGCCCGCGATGCCGGGATTTCTGTGGGAAACGCCGGTCGCGATGATGGCGAGGGCAAAGGCGTCGAGAACGGCGGGATTGGTCGCCGTTTCGCGGGCCGCGGCGACCCGCTCGGCCGGCGCCCCGCCGAGCCCCTTGTTGAAGTGAAGCTGGACCTCGAAGTGCCGCGAAGCGTCGTAGATCGCGCTGGCGAGCCGCTCCGGGTTTCGAAGGAGGGGTGCGGGCAGCCACAGCGACTCGTAGCCGTACAGGAACGCGTCGGCCTCGCCGGAGTTGTCGGACCACCAGACGTTCGAAGCCGGAGCACCCGGCCGCGGATCCGCCATCATCGCGTCCGGAGAGTGCTGGCGGCGCCACTCGTAGTCCCACCAGTTTCGGGCGGCGGTCGTGCCCACCCGAATCGGTTCGACGATCTGAAAGTCGGCCGGCGATGCCGCCAGGAATTCGCGGAGAGGCTTCCAGGTCGCCTCCGCGGCGTCGTCGCTCAATCCCGCGGCCAGCACGTGGATCCCGAGCGTATTGTCCGGACCAAAGGTCGCCTGCTCGCCCCAGTGCGGATTGAAGAGCGACTTCTCGTAGAAGCGCATGAATTCGAGAACGAGCCGGCGATACGCCGCATCCGACGCGGCCTTGACCTTTCCGCTGACGGCCCCGAAGGTCTCAGGCAGGGCATGGGTCGCGAGCGTCACCCGGGTGACGATGCCGAACGTTCCCCCTCCGCCGCCCTTCAGAGACCAGAAGAGATCGGGCTGGGAGCAGGCGTTGGCGATCAGGGTGCGGCCGTCGGCGGTGACGATCTCGGCCTCGAGCAGGTATGCGGCGGCCATTCCGTAGAACTTCGAGAAACTGCCGAAGCCTCCGCCGGAAAGCAGGCCGACGACGCCGACGGTGCAGCAGCCGCCCCCCTGAACGTAGCGGCCTCCCTTCGTCGTGACGGCGTCGTAGGCCTCGATCCAGCGCGCGCCGGGCTCGATCGTGACCGCCGGCACGGGCGGCGTCCGGCAGCCCTCCGGCACGAACGCCTCGTGGAGCCGGATCGCGCGCATGTCGTGCGTCCAGACGAGGAGCGAGTCCGGCGCATTCGACGTGCCGAGATAGCTGTGGCCGGCGCCCTTCACGACGAGACGCAGGCGGTTTTCGCGGGCGAAGTTGACCGCCGCGACGACGTCCTCGGTCCGGCGGGCTTCGACCGCGTATGCGCTCGGCGAGGACGTCCACGCGCCGAGCCATCCGGAGAGCTGCGTGCCCCCGGCCTGATCGCCGATGAAGTACGGATTCTTCATTTCCTCCAGGCGCGAGGCGCACGCGGCGCTTCCGGGGGCGCGCGTGCATGGCTCGAGCGGAGAGGTCACCGCAATCAGGCGGCCTCCGACCTGGTCCTTGAGGCGAGCCCACTTCTCGGCAGAAGGCCAGCCCGGGTCGGAGGGCCGGACCCGGCGGAAGGGCACCGCACCCGCGCCGCGCCCCGGAACCGCAGCGAGCCATCCCAGCCTCGAGAGGAGGGGCAGTGCGCCGATGCGCTTGACGAACGTGCGTCGATTCATGGAGTCCCTCGCCCGGAGCATATCGAGGAACGCGCCGTCCGTCTCTTGCGAGGACGGTGCGCGCGATAATGAAGCCGCGCATGACCGCCGAATGCCGGCCCGGGGCGAGCCAGAGCCTGGCGCGGCTGGCGGCGTTTGCGCCCCTGTTCTTCCTGGCGATTCCCCTCGCCGCCCAGAATCTCCGGAAGCTCGCCAACGAGACCGAGCTGACGGGCGACTGGGGCGGGGCGCGGACCCGGCTCGCGGAGAGCGGCGTCAGGATCGCCTTCGAATACTGGACGAACCTCGCGGGCAATCCGGTCGGCGGGCAGCGGCAGGGCTTCACCTACACCGACAGTCTCAATCTCTCGATCGACCTCGATTTCCAGAGGCTCGTTTCATGGAAGGGGGGCAGCCTCCATTTCATCTTCACCAACCGCGACGGCACCAGCCTGTCGCAGTCGTACATCGGAAACATCTTCACCGTTCAGCAGATCTACGGGCCCACCGAGACCTATCGCCTGACCGAGCTCACGCTCGAGCAGTCGTTCGCCGGAGGCGCGTGGGACGTCGTCGCGGGACGGTACCCGGCGAGCGATTTCGCCACGTCGCCTCTCTACTGCGTGTTCATGAACAACGGCTTCTGCGGCTACCCGGGCGGAATCGCCCAGAACCTCAACATGCCGTACTTCCCCGTGCCCGCCTGGGCGGGTCGCGTGCGCTGGAAACCGCGTCCCGAGCTTCTCGCGCAGGTCGGCGCCTTCGAGGTCAACCCGACGCTGTCCGACACGCACGGCTTCGACTGGTCCACGGCCGGCTCGACCGGCACCGCGATCGTCGGCGAGATCTGGTACGTGCGCGGCGGCGACGCGCCGGGTCTGCCCGGGCACTACAAGCTCGGCGGGTGGTATCAGACGCAGGACGAGGCGGCATCCGCGCCGCTTTCTTCCGCGGCGCCGACTCGGGCTCCGCCGCTCTCCTCGGGCGCGCCGGCGGCGTTCATGCGCTCGATCGCCGGCCGCGGCGATGCGAAGGGCGGCGCGTACGTCCTCCTGGACCAGGCGTTGACCGAGAGCATGCCGCGGGGCCGCGGCGTCGCCGAGGTCCCGGCCGGCGTCACCGTTCTCGGGGGAGTGAGCTGGGCGCAGGGATCGGGGACGGTCAACGACGTCGCGGCATTCGGCGGCCTGGTGGCCAACGGCCTGCTCGCGTGCCGTCCCTACGACACGCAGGGCTTCGCCGCGACATGGGTCGACCGCACCGTATCCGGCCAGACGTTCGAGCTCGTGCTCGAGTGGAACTACGGTGTCGAGATCACCCGCTGGTTCCGTTTCCAGCCCGACGTCCAGTGGGTCATCCGGCCCGCCGCCACGGGCCAGATCCCGAACGCTCTCGTGCTCGGGGCGCAGGCTTCGATCGATTTCTAGGCCGTCGCCGCCGCTGCCGTCGCCTTCGCTTCGCTCGGGGTCTGCGCCCCTTTGGGGCGCACCGGCGTCCGGCTCGCCCGGATGCGGGCTCGACCGGACGCCTGACCCCTCGCTACGCTGCGGCTCCCGCGGCGTGAGCCTCCACCTTCGCTTCGCTCGGGTGACTTCTCACGCCGCGAGCTGTTTGGAGAGGTGGGCGTGACGAGCTCTCACCCCCTCTCCCGGCGGGAGAGGGCAGGGGTGAGGGGCCCCTCTTCTAACCGCGGATCAGGCGCGCGATCTCTTCGGCGATCGCCGGAGCGGCGGTCAGGCCGGGCGATTCGATGCCGATGAGATCGTAGAAACCGGGGTACGCTGCGGCTCCCGCGGCGTGAGCCTCCACCTTCGCTTCGCTCGGGTGACTTCTCACGCCGCGAGCGGTTGGAGAGATGGGCGTGACGAGCTCTGTTACCCCCTCTCCCGCGGGACAGGGCACGCGTGAGGGCCCCCTTCTAACCCCGGATCAGGCGCGCGATCTCTTCGGCGATCGCCGGAGCGGCGGTCAGGCCGGGCGATTCGATGCCGATGAGATCGTAGAAACCGGGTAGCCCACGCGCCGACTCCTCGGCGACGACGAAGTCGCGGAACGGGCCGCCCCGGACCTGCAGCTTCGGTCGGATCCCGCTGATGTCGGGCTCGAGGTCTTCGTCGCGGATGCTTGGCAGGAGGCGCCGGGCCGCCTCGGCGAACGCCGTGCGCCTCGACGGATCCACGCGATAGTCGTAGCGGCGATCCGCCAGGAACTCCGCGTCCGGCCCGAAGCGCATCCGGCCCCCCGTGTCGAGGACCACGTGGACGCCCAGGCTCTCGCGCGCGGGAACGGGATAGACCAGGCGCGAGACGAGCCTGGCGCATCGCGGCGCGGCCGAGAAGTAGCTGCCCTTGCAGAGATGCTGGCGGTAGCCGGCCGCGTCGACGTCGATCCCCGCGAGGGCGGCGATCGAGTCGGCCTCGAGCCCCGCGGCGTTGACGACGCGCTCGGCGGTGAACGATTCCGTTCCCGACGCGCCGCCGACGGTGATCCGGTATCCATCGGAAACGCGCTCGACGTTCACGACCGGCGCGCGGGGCTGGAAGATCGCGCCGCCCGCCGCCGCCCGCGCGAGCAGCGCATCCATGAGGCCGTGCGCATCCACGATGCCCGACTCGGGCGACAGCAGCGCGCCGGCCGTCCGCATGTTCGGCTCGAGGGCGCGCGCCTCCGTTGCCGACAGTCGCTGGAGCACGACGCCGTTCTGTTGTGCGGCCGCCTCGATCGCATCCAGCGCCGGAAGCTCCTCGGGAACCGACGCGGTGATGATCTTGCCGAGCTTCGCGTGCGGGATGTCGTGGCGGCGGCAGAGTTCGTAGACGCGCTCGCGGCCTTCGACGCAGAAACGGGCCTTGAGCGATCCGGCCGGATAGTAGATACCCGCGTGGATGACCTGGCTGTTGCGGCTCGACGTCTCCATCCCGTGCCGGGGATTGCGTTCGAGAACAATCAGCCCGGGATGCTCGGCAGCGAGACGGGCCGCCACCGCGAGGCCGACGACGCCCGCCCCGATGACCGCGATCTCGGTGTCGGGCATTCCGAAATCTTACGGCACGGCAGAAATCGGCCGGCGCGTTGACCCTCCGGGACGGCCGGTGTACGTTGATTCCCATGCCGCCTGAGGCCGGGGAGTACGGCATCGCCGCGGTCGTCCTCGCCGCGGGCTCCTCGACGCGAATGGGCGTCAACAAGCTGCTCCTGCGCGTCGATGGAGAAACCCTCGTGGCGCGGGCGGCGCGAGCGGCGGCCGATGCCGGGCTCGACCCCGTGATCGTCGTCCTCGGGCACGAAGCGGAGCGCGTCCGACGGGCGCTGGACGGCGTCCCCTTCCGGCCGCTCTTCCATGCGCAGCACGCGAGCGGTCAGGCTTCGTCCTTTCGTGCCGGAATCGCGGCGGTCCCGGATGAGGCCGGCGCCGCCGTGGTGATTCTTGCGGACATGCCGTACGTGACGGCCGAGATGATCGGAGCCGTCGCCGCCCTTCACCGGGAAACCGGCGCCCCACTCGTCCTCTCCGACTACGGCGGCGTCGCGGCGCCGCCGACGCTCTATGCGCGCCCGCTATTTGCGGAGATCGCCGAGGGCGACGAACCGGGCCGCGAGATCATCCGGCGCCGCCGCGGCCACGCCCGGACCGTTTCGTGGCCCGCCGACCGGCTGGCGGATCTCGACGAGCCGAAGGATCTCGAGCGCCTCGCGTCAGGGAAGCCGCCGGGCGTTCCGCCCGGAGTTCCTCGCTCCTAGTCCTTTTCGGCCTGCCGGTCCCGCGCCCGCGCGATCTCGACCGCCTTGCGGTACCGGCTGTCGCCTCGCAGATTGTCGAGGTCGTCGTCGTGCCGCAGTGTCCACTGCTCGTCGAAGCCGGCGTCGAGGGCCTTGAAGAGCCAGTCGAAAGCCTGGTCCTTCTGATCGAGCCGCGCGTACGTGCAGGCGAGGTTGTACATCGTCGTGTCCTTGCGGTAGCCGAGATCCAGGGCCTTCCGGAACGGCGCCGCGGCCTCGTCGGCGCGGTCGCCGGCGAGCAGGGAGAATCCGGCGTTGTACCAGGCGCGCCCGGACTGCGGATGCTTGTCGGCGTACGCGAGGAAGCGCTTCGCGGCGTCACGCCACTTCGCGCGGTTCGAACGGGAGTTCCAGTTCCAGGGTCCGACGCCGTAGCCGGGAAGAGAGAGCTCCTCCGCTTCGGCGGCGAGCGCCGCGAAATGCGGGTCGCTACGCACGTTGTCGAGGTCGTCGTCCTTGTCGAAGAGGTCGGGCTGATCGAATCCGGCGTCGAGCGCCTTCCGGAGCAGATCGAGGGCCTCGGCCTTCTGGCCGGCGAGCGATCGGGCGCACGCTTCGTTGTAGAGGGAGGTCGAGACGCGATAGCCGTGCGCGGCCGAGGCCTCATAGGCCCTGGCCGCGAGGTCGTAGACGTCCGCGCGAAGGAGCTCGCGCCCCATGTCGAAGTACGGCTCGCCGCTCTCGGGATTGCGCGCGACGAGGTGCTCGTACCGCGTCGAGGCGCGGCGCGCCTCGGCCTGCGCCTCGCTCGACTTCTGATCGCGCGCCGCGGCCTTGATCTCGGCCCAGCGCGGGTCGCCGTGGAGGTCCTCGAGGTCGTCGTCACTCCTGAGGTAGGACGCGAGGTCGAAGCCTTCATCCATCGCCTTGTGCAGCCACTCGAACGCCTTGTCCTTGTCTCCGAGAAGGGCATAGCCGCACGCGATGTTGTAGCTCGCCGCGTCCTCGCGATAGCCGTCCTCGATCGCCTTCTCGAAGGCTTCGATCGCCTTCTCGTAGTGGCCGCCGTTGTGGAGGTCCATGCCCCGCCCGTACCAGTCGCTCCCGTCGCGGGGGGTCTTGCGCGAGTTGGAAGCCTTCACGAATCCCATGTCGGACCGGGGCGCCGAGCCCGCGTCCACCCGCCAGATTGCGGGGAAGCTCGCGCCCGGTTCCGGAAGCGCCGGCGCCTGCGATTCGTCGGTGACGGTGCGCTCGTCGATCTGCGTGCGCTCCTGCGTGGCCGTCCGCCGGATCTCGATCCGATGCTCGCGGGTCTGGACCGCCACGCTCTCGATCCGGGTCTCGTGTTTCTTGCGGCACGGGACGTCATCGGAACCCGCAGGCGCTCCCGCTCCGGACGCGGCCAGGACACAGCTCGCGGACCGGAGACTCACGGGGTGCGGCGGCGGCGGCTCGAAGGCCAGGACGGCGGCGCTCGCCGCCGCCAGTCCGGCGACGGCGAGGCGTCCCATCGCGTTCATGCCCTTGCCGCCCGGCGCCGCCGGGTCGAGGATCGCGCGCAGGCGTGCCTCGAAATGATGAGGACGGGCGATGGCGAGCGCGGGCACCGCCGGATGCGGGGCGCCGACGGAGCGGAAGATCCCGAGCAGGTGCCCGGCGTAGACCGAGGGCTTCGTTCCCGCCGCGATCACCATCTCGTCGCAGGCCTGCTCCGCCTCCCTGCGCACGCGCCGGCCGAGCCAGAGCGCGAGGGGATGGAACCAGTAGAGCGCCACCGCGGCCTCGGTGAGAAGGAGCGCGGGCCAGTCGGCGCGCTTGACGTGAGCGAGCTCGTGCAGAAGCACGACGCGGCGGCGCTCGACCGCCCAGTCGCGCGCGGCCCGGCCCACGAGGAGCAGCGGACGGCGCCAGCCGGACGTGATGGCGACCGGAACGTCTTCGCTCTCCTTCAGCGCGACCGGCCGGGGGACGGCGAGACGGCGGGAAGCCTCGTCTCTCTCGGCGATCCACTCCGCGTCCGTCAGGGTCGAGGCGTCCCGGGCGAGGCGGCGCACACGGGACCATCCCACCGCGACGCGCGCGCCGACGACGAGGGTGCCCACCGTCCAGAAGGCGACGAGCCAGAGCCCGCGGCCCGGCGAGGAGGCGGCGCCGTCTGACCCAAAGCGCGAGAGCAGCCCGACCGGGATGCGGGGCAGCGCGAGCGAGAGCAGGGGCAGGAGGAGGCCGGCGGCGAGCCCCAGGGTGGCGACCCGATGCCGGGTCGCGGCGCTCGCCCGCCTCAGGACGAAAAGCGCGGCCGCCGTCGCCGCGAACAGGATGGTTGCCCGGACCGCGATGCCGGCCGAGATCGAAGTCAGCGAGGTGAGCAGGTCCATGTCAGCGTCCCTCCAGTCGAGCCCGTTCGATCAGATCGGACAGGCGGTCGAAGTCGGCTTCCGAGAGGTCGGCGCGGGAAAGGTCGA
The DNA here is from genome assembly GCA_963736455.1 of uncultured Acidobacteriota bacterium. Classification (GTDB taxonomy): domain Bacteria; phylum Acidobacteriota; class Thermoanaerobaculia; order UBA5066; family Gp7-AA6; genus DAHUXD01. Next base: position 834,420 of record CAVTON010000001.1, on the reverse strand, counting down.
GCAGGGCGGCCACGGCCTTTTCGGTCGAGCCGTCGAAGAACGTTTCGATCACGCCCGCGAGGGCGGGCCGTCCCGCGCGCTCGCGGGTCAGGCGCGGCTCGTAGACGTACCGGTTTCCGTCGATCTGGTGGCGGACGTGCCCCTTGTTCTCGAGGATGCGGAGCAGGGCGCGGACGGCCGAGTAACCCGGGGGATCCGGAAGGCGTTCGAGCACCTCGCCCGCCGTGGCCTGGCGGTCGCGGTAGAGCACTTCCATGATCTGGCGTTCCCGGCGCGAGAAGTTGGAGACGGGCTTTTTCGCGGCCATCCGGCGGGCCCTCCGTCCAAAGCTTACTGCTAAAAAATTAGCATGTGCGAATTTTTTAGCCTTTCGGTCTCAGGTACGCATGCCCGCCCGAAAGGTTTCCCGGATGGCTCCGATCGCCAGAAATCCGGGAACCTTTCTCCCCATGGGGCGTAACCGGAATTACGGCGCCCCGACCCGGGCGCCCCGGAGGATTCATGCGTGTATCGGTGCTGTCGTCGGTCCTCGCCCTGGGTGCGCTGCTGGCTTCCGCTCCTCCGGTTCGGGCGGAAACGGTCCGGACCGTCCGCGCCGAGCTGACCGGGGCCGACGCCTCCCGTTTCGCGGTCGAGAATCTGCTCGGAACGATGCGGATCACGGCGGGGACGGGTTCCGCGATCGAGATCGTGGCCACGGTCCATGCCGACACCGCGGAGCTCGCCGACGCCGTCCGGCTCGAGCGCGTGAGCGGAGGAAACGGCGAGGCGACCCTGCGTGTCCGGTATCCGTACGACAGGATCTCGACGTTCCGCTATCGGGAGCGCGGGGACGACGACGGCTTCTTCGGATGGTCGAGCTCGGAATCCTACGAGTACGACGGACACCGCGTGCGGATCAATCGCGGCCGCGGGTCCTCGGTCTACGCGGACCTGGACGTGCGCGTTCCGGCGGCGAGCGTCTCGGCCGCCTTTGCGAATCTCGTGGGACGTGTGGACGCGGACGGGATTCGGGGCGAGCTCGCCTTCCGGGTGTCGAGCGCGGACCTGCGCCTGCGCCGCCTCGACGGGAAGCTGACCCTCGAGGGCTCTTCCGGCGACATCCGCGCCCGCGACATCAAGGGGAGCTGGTCGTCCGATTTTTCGAGCGGCGACTGCGATCTCGAGGGCTTCGAGGGCGACTCCCTCTCCTTTCACACGAACTCCGGCGACGTCGGGCTGCGCTCGGTCAAGGCCCGCCGCGCGGAGTTCGACTCCACCTCGGGGGACATCCGCCTGACGGACGCCGACCTCCAGGAGTTCTCGGCGCGGGCCAGCTCCGGCGATGTGACCTTCGAGGCCGCCGGCACCGGGCTGCGCGATGCGCGGATTCGGACCTCGAGCGGCGACGTCTCGCTGCGCCTGCCGGAGGGGATGAGCTTCGACGTGGATGCCGACCAGTCCAGCGGAGACATGGACGTGCGGTTTTCCGACGGAACGGAGATCAGCCATTCCGATCGCGTCGTCGGATACCGGCGCGGCTCGGGGGGCGCGCACATTCGGGTCCGCACCTCGAGCGGCGATCTGACCATCTCGCCGGCCTAGACTTCCGCGGGCCGCTGCGTCCGGCTTCGATTTCCGGTTCGACGTCTATCTTCTTCGCTCTCTTTGAGTTAGACTAAGAAGAGACACGGAGAGAGCTTGTCGGCCCAGCCGCCCAATCCGGAGCTGCAGGAGGCTCTGATCGAGCTGCAGCAGTACCTGTCCGATGCGGTCGCGCCCCTGATCGTGGCGGACTCGGTGCAGCTGCTCATGAAATATCCGCCCGACGTCGTCGCCGACGCGATCCGGGCGTGGACGGGCGCGCAGTATCGGAGGGGCAGCGCCGCGGCCGTTCCGGTGTCCGACTACCTGTTCCACACGCTCAAGAAGATCCAGATGATGGCGGAGTTCCGGCTCGTGCCCCGCGAGCCCCTGGAGGCCTATCTGGCGGGTCTGCGTCCGCTGATCCTCCAGTTGTGCCCGGCGGAGGACCGGGCGATGCTTCTCGAGAACCTCGGGCGGCTCGGAGAAGCTCCGGCATCGATCTCCCAGGCTCAGAACATCTTTCGACAGGCGCCGACCGAAGGCAGCGGGCCTCGCTCGAGCGCCTCCGCCGCCGCGGCGGGCTCCGCCGCGCCGTCCGGCTCGGCAGAGACGCAGGCCGACACGCTGCATCGCTTTTCCCTGGTGCTGGAGCGCCTGGAGGCGCAGGGCGGCCTCGCGAGGCCGGCCGGGGGAGCGGCGGCTCCGGCCTCCGCGCTCGGCTCGGTCGTCCCCGCGGGCGCGCCCGTCCCCCTCGCTCCCGGCGCGAGCGAGGCCCTGGCCTTCGCGGCACGCAGCGCGCATTCGGCCGGGGAGCTCGAAGCGCACCTCGCGCGTCTGAAGCAGATGGGCCTCGAGGCGGGAACCGACAGCATCTTCCGGGCGCTCTCGCAGACCCTCCCGGGCTGGGTGATGCCGGCCTTGCCCTCCGCCGCGGGCGCGCCATCCGTCCCCGAGTCCGGGGCGCTCGGCGCGATGCGGCGCATCATCGCCGACGCCGAGGATCCCGTCGAGGCCGGGAAGCGCTTCCAGGAGATGGTCCGGGCGGGCATCGATCGCTTCAACGAAGGCTCGCTCCCCCAGGCCGTCTCGATGCTCGAGCTCGCCGACCGGCTGACGTCGGAGAAGAAGGTGGATGCGGGAACGGTCGAGCTGGTCCGCCGGCGGCTCGGAGACACGCTCGACGGCGAGCAGCTGCGCAAGTTCACCGAGAAACCGGAGCAGCACTCGCTGCTGCGCAAGGTCCTCCAGTTCTTCACCGCCTTTCGCCCGGAGGGCCTGCTCGAGGAGCTGCGCCGCGAGCAGAAGCGCGACCGCCGCCGGCTGATCCTCGCGTTGCTCGAGGTCCACGGTGCGGCGGCCCGCGCGACCGCCTACCATGAGCTGAGCCGGGTTCCTTCCCGGGCCGTCGACGACGAGGAGTGGTTCTACCGCCGCAACCTCGTTTACCTCCTGCGCCGCATCCCGAAGAGTCCCGAGGCCTCTTTCGAGGAAGAGAGCGACGTGGTCCTGCGCCACGCGCAGCTCGGCCTGCCCCTCGTCCTGGTCAAGGAAGCCGTTGCGACCCTCGCCCAGTACAAGGACGAACGCGCCGAGCAGGGTCTGACCCAGATGCTCTTCGAGCTCGAGGGCATGCTCGCCGAGCCCGAGGGCGCGCCGTACGAGGCCAAGGACCTGCGGGCCCTGCTCGACCGGGTCGCCGCGACGCTCGGCAAGCTTCCCGCCCCGCGAGCCCGCCGGGCGCTCATCGACCACGCCGGGCGCAAGCAGCCCCAGCTCGGGGACACGGTCGCGCGGCTCTCCGAGCTCGGCGGGCAGGACATGTCGGAGGACACCGAGACCGTCGACCAGCTGCTCGCGCTCCTGAAGGCGAATCTCCCGTTCAAGCTTCTCGGCATGACGCTGCGGCAGAACGATCAGAACCTGGTGCGCATCGTAGAAGCGCTGGCGAGCACGCCGGCGCCCTCCGTCCGCCGTGCGCTCGAGGAAATGGCCTCGCGGTTCGGCGCGCAGGACGCGGGACGCGCCGCAAAGAAAGCGCTCTCGGGGTTCGATCGGCCAAAGCCCGCGGAGCCCGCCGCCGCCGAGACCGTCCCGGCCGCTCCGGGAGCGCCCGAAGCCTCCGCCGCGAGCCTCCAGGGCGATCTCGAGGTGTTCGGCCTGCCCGCGTTGCTGCAGAGCCTGGCCGAGTCTTCCGCCTCCGGGTCGTTGACGCTGCGAGGGCCGAAAGGCGGCGACGTCTTCGCCCGCATCGCACTGCGCGGAGGAAAGCTGACAGACATCCGCCGCGGACACCTGCAGGGCGAAAACGCCTTCTACCAGCTCTTCGAAAAACCCGTTCCGGGCCAGTTCAGCTTCGTCAAAGGCGAGCCGCCCCCGTCGGCGGAAGCGGTCCGCGAGGTTCTTCCGCTCACCCTCGAGGCGATGCGCCGGTACGACGAATTCCAGGAGGCCGCCGTGCTGGTGCCCGACGCGGTCCGGCTGGAGCGGACGGGGGTTGCGGCCACTCCGTTCCCCGGCGAGAAGGACGGCAGCGTTCTGCAGGCGCTCTGGGAGCGGGTGAGCCAGGGCGCGACCCCGGTCGATTGCGAGGCGGTCGTGGCGAGCGACTCCTACCGCATCCGCCGAGTGCTCGCCCACTGGGTCGAGGAGGGATCGCTGCGGATCCGGAGCGGGACCTCTCCGGACTAGCCTCGCCGCCTCTCAGCGCCGGATCCAGAGGTCTTCGTAGGGGATGACGGCGTTCGACTGGCCGATCGTGGTCAGGCCCTGGAGCTCGGGCCGAGCGAAGCAATAGACCTGATCGTGGAAGAGCGGCAGCATGAGAGCGTCCCGCGCGATCAGCTCCTCGACCTGCCGGTACACCGAGTGCCGCACGCGCGGGTCGATCTCGACGCGCCCCCGTTCCGCGAGGCGATCGAGCTCCGGTGACCCGAGGTAATTCCGGTACGCCCCCGACGAGGTGTGGAGGCAGCCGAACGCGAACGTGTCCGTATCCGGGTAGTCCGCCGTCCAGCGGCCGACGTCGACGTCCGCATCACCCGCATCGGAGAGCTTGAGGTATTCGGCCATGGTCTGGTTGGCCGGCCGGAGGCGATAGCCGATCTCCCGGAACGCCTCATTGAGCTCCTTGAAGTAATTCGCGAACTCGCCGAAGAAGATCGGGTGCACCGCGGCCGCCAGGTCGACGGTCTCGCGCGAGACCGTGGCCTCGACCGAGCTGTCCGAGGGGGACGAGTCGCCGGCCGCGCGCCGGCCGGAATCCGGCGGGCTGGCCGAGTAGCCGAGAAGGCCCGGCGGAATCAGGCCGTGCGCCGGGATCGCCAGGCGTCCGAGGGTGCGGCGCACGAGCCCGGCCGTCTTGAGCGCTCGAAGCACGCCGCGGCGTGCCTCGGCGTCGCGCAGCGGACCGCGGCGGGTGCTGAACGTCACGATGTACGTCGTGAGGCGAGGGCTCTCGCGATAGCCGGAAGCGAACCGCGGATCGTGACGAAAGGCCTCCGCGTCGGCCGGAAGCAGGTCGCGCGCGATCGAGAGCCGGCCGGCCAGGAACTCGTTGCGAACCTCTTCGGGCGGCAGACCGAGGTGGAAGACTACGCCGTCGGCGCGCGGGCGGTCGGCGCGCCAGTAATGGGGGTTGCGCTCGAGCTCGAGGCGCCGGCCCGGCTCGAAGCTGACGACTCGGAAGGCGCCGGTGCCGATGGCGCCCTCGCGGACGCTCGGGCCGATCGCCGCGGTTCCTTCCGGAACGATGGCCGTGGCGGCGTACGAGATCATCGCCGGGAAGAAGGGGACCGGGTTGTCGAGATCCACCACGAATTCCGTCGGCGACAGGATGTGGAACCCGGCGAGGTCCGAGGCCGTTGCGTCGAGGAGGCGCCCGGCGCCCCGGATGACCGAGAGGACGTAGCGGCTCTCGCTCGCCGGACTCAGGAGCAGGCGCTCCCAGGAGTGGCGGACATCGCGAGCCGTGAGCCGGCGCCCGTCATGGAATCGCACACCCGACTGGAGGCGGATCCGGAAGCGCGAGCCTCCGTTCTCCATGAGGACCTCCGAGGCGAGCCAGGGCACGATGCGGGTTCCTTCGATGGCCCAGGTCAGCGTCTCGAAGATGCTCGGCAGAACGTCGGCCTGCTCGACGGTGCTCGTCAACGAGATGTCGAGGCTGCGGACGACCCCCTGGATCGGGACGTGCAGGACCCCGCCCCCGATCCCGTGTTCCGGCGCTTCCGCCGCGGGCGCCGCCGAGGCCTTCCCGAGTTCGGCGTAGTTGACGTAGGGCGCGGTCGTGTGCAGCTGAATTCCTCGGACGGCCGGGCTCGCGATGCGGTAGGCGACGTCGTGGAAGAGAGGGATGAGGATTCCCGGATCGAGAAGGCTGTGCTCGATTCTCCGGTACAGGGTCTCGCGCGCGGCGGACCGAGGCTCGGCGCGGGCTTCTTCGAGCAGCTGGTCCATCTCCGGAGAGGAGAAGTATGTCCGCAGCCGGCCGTTGACCGAATGGAAGAGGTTGTGCGTGAAGTTGTCCGGGTCGTCGTAGTCGGCGATCCAGCGTCCGATGAGCAGGTCGACGCCCGAGGCGGCGTTCCAGGCGTCGAGGTAGGCGGGCATGGCCGTCGTCGCCACCTCGACCTCGACGCCCACGTCGGACCACAGGCGCAGGAGCGCCTGCGTGAGGGCCGCGTACTGGTTCTGCAGGATGGGATGGATCACCGCTCGCAAACGCACGGGTCCCGCGAAGCCCGCCGAGCGAATCATCTCGAGCGCCTTCTCGCGCGGGAGGTGAGGTTGGCGGCGGCCGGGGTCATGGCCGAGGATCCCGGGCGGAATGACGCCCGTCGCGGGCAGCGCGAAGCGTCCGAGAGCGCCCCAGACGAAATCCTGTGTCCGCGCGAGTCCCGCGAGGGCCGCCCGCAGGGCGGGATTCGAGCCCGCCACGCCCGCCTGGTGAAAGACCGCGAAGTACGCGTTCTTCTTGATCGTCTCCACCAGGCCGCCCCTCAGGCGAGGCTCCCGCAGGAGGCTTTCGAGATCCTGGGGGAGCAGGTCGCGGGCGACGTCGATCCGCCCCGTCCGGATTCCCTCGGCGATCTCGGCCGGCGACATGGAAGCTCGAAACTCGATGCGGTCGAGCGGCGGTCCGGGAGGTTTCCAGTACCGCGGGTTGCGCTCGAGCACGGTCGCCTCGGGCGAATGCGAGGCGAGCTGGAAGGGGCCCGTTCCGAGCGGCGGGCCCGGACCTCCCGCTCCGGCCGCCGCGATCGCGGTGCGGCCGTCCGTCAGCAGGGACGGCAGAATCGGTACGGGATGGACGAGCCGGATGCGGAGCACGTCGTCGGAGGCCGCTTCGATCCCGGAAACGGCCGGAGCCTTTCCGTCGAGAAAGTCGCCCACCCCCTCGACGGCGGTGAACGCGGCCGGCAGGACTTCGCGCGACAGCCGGATCGAGCGCTCGAGGGCGGACTTTGCGGCGGCCGCGTTCAGCACGGATCCGTCCGAGAAGAGAACGCCTCGCCTCAGGTGAAGCTCCATCGCGCCGCCGCCGTTCAGCATGGTCCAGCGCTCGCAGAGCTGGGGGGCCAGGTTTCCCTGGGGGTCGACGGTGACCAGGGTCTCGAAGACGTTGGCGAGGACTTCGTGCTCCTCGGTCGTGTCGTAGATCGCCGGCTCGGTCGCGGCCACGGGGCTCGGCATGGCCACGATGAGCGTGCCGCCGCGCGGAATCTCCTCCTCGCCGGGCGACGGCTCTCCGGGCGCCAGGGCTCCCATCTCGGCCTGGTACGCCGTCGCTCGCGCGTGCTCGCCGCGAAGGTTCGCGACGGTCGCCCCGAGAGACAGCAGCTTGACGAGGGCGCCGTTTTCATTCGCCGAGCGAGCGGCGTCGATCCCCCGCTCGACCCAGCGCCGGGCGTCGTCGATCCGGCGCGCCTGCCACGCGGCCTCGGCGGCGAACAGGGTGGCCGCGACCGATCGGGCCGGCTGTCTGGCCGCGTCGAACACCTTCGCGGCGGCCTCCGCCTCGCGCAGGGCGCCGTCGACGTTTCCGGTCATGCGCAGGCCCTGGGCGTGCATCAGGCGCGCCTCGCCCTCGAGGGACGCGTCCCCCGACCAGTCCTCGTCCTCGAGGAATTCGAGCGCGATCTTCGCGACGCGGATCGCGTCTTCCGGGTTGAAGGTGTCGAGCGACTTCCGCGCGAGCTTCAACGCGTAGTCGACGGTCTTCTCCGGCACGTCGCCCTGCCAGTAGTGGTGGACGAGCTCCGGGTAGACGCGCTCGAGCCGGCCGGCCGAGCGCTGCTCGATGAGCTCGGCGTACTTGCGATGGAGGGACCTCCGCCGCCGGCGCGAGAGGGCTCCGTAGAGAACGTCGCGGACGATGCCGCTGGCGAACGTCAGCCGGTCGCCGCGGGATTCGCGGTCCTCCTCCAGGATGCCCTCGAGAATCAGCCGGTCGATCGAGTCCTCGATTCCCTTCGCTCCTTCGGCCATGGTCTCGAGGTCGCGGGAGTCGAACGACTTCCCCAGGACGGAGGCAATCGAGAGAAGGTCGCGCAGCTCTTCCGGCAGCCGCTCGACGCGCTTCTCGACGGCCTGCTGGATCGTCGCCGGCAGGGCGTCGGCCGAGATCTCCGCCTCCTTCGAGAAGCTCCAGCCGCCGGTGTCGTCGCGCGCGATGCCTCCCGACTCGACGAGGGAGCGGATGAGCTCCTTCGTGAAGAAGGGATTCCCCTCGGTCGCGTCGCGCAGCCTGAGAGCCAGCTCGTCCGAGACCCTCGGGGCGCCGACGAGCGACTCGACCAGGGCCCGATGCTCCGACGGCGAGAAGGGCGGAAGCGTCAGGGAGACGAAACGGGGATCGTCGACGAAGGAGTCGAGCATCTTCGTCAACGGGTGCCGGCGATCCGTTTCGGTCTGGCGATAGCTGCCGACGATCAGCGTCGGCGTGGGCCCGAGCCGGCGGACGACGTACTGCAGGGCCTCGATCGAAATCTCGGCCCCGTGGAGATTCTCGAGGATGAGGACGAGGGGCTTGCCGCCAGCGATGCGCGCCATCGTCCGGGCGAGCAGCTCGAAGATCTGGATGCGATCCTCGACCTTCCGCTCGGCGGCGGGCACCGCGATTCGCGAGTCGCCGCCGACGGCGGCGCGCAATTCGGAGACCTCGGAGAGCTGCGGGAACAGAGCGATCAGGTCGGCGGCGAGATCCGAGAAGTCGGGCCGCTCTCCCGGCGAGTTCGCGTCGCGCGAGCGGAAGTAATCCTGGATGATCTCGGAGAATCCCTGATACGAGAAGGACCGGTCCTGCTCGACGAACCTCCCGTAGAGAACGCGTATCTTGCGCGCCTGCGCGAGGTTCTTGAGCTCCTCGAGGAGGCGCGTCTTCCCGATTCCCGGTTCTCCCGCCACCACGGCGAACTGACAGTCGCCCGACAGGGCGGCGTTCAGGCGGCGCTGCAGCTCCGCGAACTCCTTCTCGCGCCCGATGAACAGCGAGAGGGCCGGCCGCGAGATCGTCCGGCTCGCGGAGAGGGCGACCGACATCCGGAACTCGTCCGTCGCGAGGCTCGACTTGTGGCGCCTCAGGGCGTCGGCGACCTGGCCCGCCTTCTGCGGCCGCCGGGCGGCATCCTTTTCCAGGCAGCGCAGGATGATGTCCTGCAGCTCCTCCCGGATCTCGGCCCCGAGGGCCCGCGGCGGCTGAGGAATCTCGTGGACGATGCGGTACAGGATGGATTGCACCTCGCCGGTGAACGGCGGCTCGCCGATGAGGCACTCGTAGAGCACGACGCCGAGCGAGTAGATGTCGGAGCGGCCGTCGAAGGCCCTCGAGGCGACCTGCTCCGGCGAAAGGTACGCGACCGTTCCGACGAGCGTGCCCGTTTTTGTCAGCCGCGACTCCGTCGAGGAGTGGGCGAGGCCGAAATCCATGACGCGGACCCGCACGCTCGCACCGTCGTCGCGGGTGACCATGATGTTGGCGGGCTTGATGTCGCGGTGCACGACGCCCCGCGAGTGGCTGTAGTCGAGCGCTTCGGCGGCCTGAATGCCGAGGTCGACGACCTCGCCGAGGTGCAGGGACTGGTCCCGGATCAGGCGCAGCAGGTTGGTGCCGCTCGCCACCGGCATGACGAAGAAGAGGGAGCCCTCGTGACGTCCGAGGTCGTAGATCGGAACGATCGAGGGATGGTCCATCTGCGCGACCAGCTGCGCCTCGCGCTGAAACCGCTCCTCGAGCTCGGGGGTCAGGTCCGCCGAGGGAATCAGCTTGACCGCCACCTCCCGATTCAGCAGCGGATCGCGGGCGCGGTAGACGACGCCCATTCCACCGCGCCCGAGCTCCCCGAGGATCTCGTAGCGGTTCGCGAGCTTGGTATTGATCAGTCCGCAGTCTCCGGCAAGACCGACGGAGTGTATTCGAAACGCCGCGGCCGCGCCCTGGATTTCCCGGACGTCACGATTCGACCTCCCGGACCCCCAGTCCCGGCGCCTCGGTCGTGCGCATCACGCCGTCTTCGAGCGTGAAGCCTCCGGTCGCGAGGTCGCGGGCGAGATCGAGCGAGCCGTCGAGGTCGAGGAACCGCGTGGCGGGGGAGGCGAAGGCGGCGTGGAGCGCCGCCGCGATCGAAACGCGGCTCTCGTCCATGCAGCCCCACATCAGGGAGACGCCCGCGGTCTCGGCGATCGCGGCGATGCGCATCGCCGGCCGGACGCCGCCGCACTTCATGAGCTTGATGTTGTAGATCCCGCACGCCGGTTCGCCGGGCGGCGAGGCGAGCGCCAGCGCGTCCCGCTCGTCGTGGAGGCTCTCGTCGGCGGCGATCCGGGCGCGCCGCCGCGGGGTCAGCGTCCGGATCTGCTCGAACGCCTCGCGCGGCACGGGCTGCTCCACGAGCTCGATCGAAAGCGACGAGGTTCGTTCGAAGAAGCGGGCGGTCTCCTCGATCGTGTAGCCGACGTTGGCGTCCACGCGGATCGCGGGGCCCGCACCGGCTCGCTCGCGCAGCTTCGTCAGCCGCTCGATGTCGGCGTCCAGCGCGTCTCCGATCTTCACCTTCAGGACGCGGAATCCGCGGCCGAGGTACTCGTCGGCTTCGGCGAGGGTTTCCGCGACCGGCTTGATGCCGATCGTGATGGAGGTCGGCATCGCCTCGTGGGCTCTCCCGAGCAGGTCGGCGAGCGGCAGGTCGAGGTGGCGGGCGGCGAGGTCGTGGAGCGCGATGTCCACGGCGGCGCGGGCCGCGGGCGCGCCGGGCGTGCGTCCGGCCGCCTCGCGGCAAAGCGCGCGAAACCCGCGGGCGTCGCGGCCGACGAGCCAGTCGAGGCGGCCGTCCGAGAGCGCGGCGCGGCAGGTCTCCAGGTTCTCGCCCGTGACGTGCTCCCCGGGCGAGCCGGCGCCGAGACCGACGAGGCCCGAGTCCGTCTCGATCCGGACGAAGACGTTGCCGACCGACGCGAGGGGCGGCTGTCCGGCGATCGCGTAGGGGCGCGTGAGCGGAAACTCCTCGAGCCGGCTCGTGGCGCGGACGATCTTCACGAGGCCTTCGCCTCGCTCGCAAGAAATTCTCGGACGGCCGGAAGCAGCTCGCCGACCCCGTCCTCGAGCGGCCGGACGACCGGAATTCCGAGCTTCCAGCGCAGCCGTTGCTGCTCGTTTCGCAGGTCCTCGGGCGTCATGCCCTCGCCGTTGAGCGTCACGGCGAGCGTCCGGGCGCCGAGCCGCCGGATCAGGTCGATCTCTTCGGAGACCGGCGGAATGCGGAGGCCGAACTCTTCGAGGCCTTCGTAGAACGTCCGGCCGGGGGCGTGCTGGAGGATGACGCCGGCGGCGCGGCCGGAGAGAATCATCTCGGATCCGCACGGCCCCGACGGGTTGCGCAGCGCCGACTGTCCTTCGATGAGAATGAGCTCGGGCCGGCGCTCCTTCCAGCACGACACGATCGCGTGCTCGAGCTCTCCCGACACGAAGTCGTTCGGAACCGAATCGAGGATGAAGCCGAACGGCGCCCCCTGCATCCAGCCGGTCTGACCCGTGTAGATCAGCTCGGTCGACAGGCCGACCGCGCGGCAGGCCTCCAGGAGAAAGCGCGCGGTCGTGCGCTTGCCGAGGGCGCAGTCGGTGCCGAGCACGGCGACGCGGGGCGCCTCCACGGTGAGGATCTCGCCGCTCCAGAAGTGGAGCGCCGCGCGCGGCGGCGTCTTGCGGACGTCTCGGATCGTGACTCCCCGGCGCAGGGCCTCGGCGGCGAGCGCCGGATCGTCGGAGAGGAACTCGTGAAGGCCGTTGACGAGCGACATTCCCGATGCGATCGCCTCGGCCATCAGGCCGCGCAGACCCGGCGTCAGGCGGCCGCCCGAGGTCGCGACGCCGACGACGCAGAAGTCGGGCTTCCCGGGCAGCGCGCGCAGCGCGTCGGCGATCGAGGCGAAGGCCGGAATGCCCCGCTTCACGCCGTCGAGCACCTCGCCCGCATCCCGTCCCGCCGACGGCGCGTCCACGACGCCGACGACGCGGTAGCGCTCCGTGCCGCGCACGAGGCCGTGCGCCGTCTTCGCATTGGCGGTCGCGAAGAGGCCGTCGCACACGACGAGCGCCGTTCCGTCCATGGCGGCGCATTATCCCCGATGGCCGCGGTACACTGCCGGACGACACGGAGGGCGATCTGGCCGAGAGACGACGACAGGGTTCGGTCGCGCACGCCGGCGCTCCCCGTTACGACGCCTCACTGCTCACTCCCGAGGATCTCCATCTCTTCAACGAAGGTACGCACCTCCGTCTATGGGAACGGCTGGGATCGCACCTCCGCGTCGTGGACGGAGTCGCCGGGACCTCTTTCGCCGTCTTCGCGCCGAATGCCGCGAGCATCTCGGTCGTCGGCGATTTCAACGGCTGGGACGCGGCGCGCCATCCCCTGGAGGCGATCGGCAATTCCGGAATCTGGGAGGCCTTCGTTCCGGGTGTCGAGCGCGGCGCGATCTACAAGTACCGGATCGCCTCGCGCGAGAACGCGTACCGCGTCGACAAGGCGGACCCCTACGCCGTGCGGCAGGAGACGCCTCCGCGGACGGGCTCGCTCGTCTGGGACCTCGGGTACCGCTGGCGCGACGAGAAGTGGACCGCGGCCCGCGCCACGAGACAGTCGCCCTCGGCGCCGATCTCGATCTACGAGGTGCACCTCGGATCCTGGCGCCGCGTTCCCGAGGAGGCCAATCGCTCGCTGACCTACCGGGAGGCGGCGCGCTCGCTGGCGCAGCACGCGCTCGACCTCGGCTTCACGCACGTCGAGCTTCTCCCGGTGATGGAGCACCCGTTCACAGGCTCCTGGGGGTACCAGGTCACCGGCTTCTTCGCCCCGACCGGCCGCTTCGGCACTCCGCAGGACTTCATGTACCTCGTGGACACGCTCCACCAGGCCGGGCTCGGGGTGATCCTCGACTGGGTGCCGTCGCACTTTCCCTCCGACGAGCACGGCCTGGTGTATTTCGACGGCACGCATCTCTACGAGCATGCCGACTGGCGCCAGGGCTACCACCCCGACTGGTCGAGCTGCATCTTCAACTACGGGCGCAACGAGGTGCGCAGCTTCCTGCTCTCGTCGGCGCTCTACTGGCTCGAGGTCTACCACGCCGACGGGCTCCGCGTGGACGCCGTGGCCTCGATGCTGCACCTCGACTATTCGCGCAGGGCGGGGGAGTGGATTCCCAATCGGTACGGCGGCTGGGAGAACCTCGAGGCGATCTCGCTCCTGCGGCGCCTGAACGACGAGGTGCGCGAGCGTCACCCCGACACCCTGATGATCGCCGAGGAGTCGACGGCCTGGCCGATGGTGTCGCGCCCCACGTACGTCGGCGGCCTCGGATTCGACATGAAGTGGGACCTCGGCTGGATGAACGACACGCTCGACTACATGGAGCTCGACCCCATCCACCGGAAGTTCCACCACAACGAGCTGACCTTCCGGCGGATGTACCAGTACTCGGAGAACTTCGTGCTGCCCCTCTCGCACGACGAGGTCGTGCACCTGAAGCGCTCTCTCCTTTCGAAGATGCCGGGCGACGACTGGCAGAAGTTCGCCAATCTGCGGCTTCTCTACGCCTACATGTGGGCGGAGGCCGGCAAGAAGCTTCTCTTCATGGGAGGCGAGTTCGGGCAGCGCAACGAATGGAACCACGACGCGAGCCTCGACTGGAGCCTGCTCGGAGAGCCGCGGCACGCGGGCCTCGAGCTCTGGGTGCGCGATCTGAACCGCCTCTATGCCGCCGAGCCGGCGCTCCACGCTCTCGACTTCGACCCGCGCGGGTTCGAGTGGATCGACTGCCACGATGCCGATCACAGCGTGGTTTCGCTCGAGCGCCGGGGCCGCGGCCCGCGCGAACGGATTGCCGCCGTGTTCAACTTCACGCCCGTTCCGCGCCCGGGCTACCTGATCGGTGTGGATTTTGCGGGCGACTGGCTCGAGATCCTCAACAGCGACGCGGAGGTCTACGGCGGCAGCGGCATGGGCAACCGGGGCCGCGCGGTCGCGCTGCCCGTCCCCTCGCACGGCCGTTCGCACAGCCTCTCGCTGACGCTGCCGCCGCTCGGAGCCGTCTTCCTGAAGCCCGGCGAGGAGAGCCCGATTGCGGAGGCCGCCGCGGCCTCGGCGGCGGCGGGGCTCCTGCCGGAAGCGCTCTCACCGGAAGAATGACCGAGGCGCGACCTTCCGTTCCTTCCGTGGACGCGTCGAGCGCCGCTCGAAACGTCCGCTACGTCTGCATCCACGGCCATTTCTATCAGCCCCCGCGCGAGAACCCGTGGCTCGAGTCGATCGAGGGCCAGCCCAGCGCATACCCGTACCACGATTGGAACGCGCGGATCGCGGCCGAGTGCTACGCGCCGAACGCCAACGCCCGCATTCTCGATGGCGAGAACCGGATCGTCGAGATCGTCAACAACTACTCCTCGATGAGCTTCAATTTCGGCCCGACGCTCCTGTCGTGGCTCGAGGAAAAGGAGCCCGAGGTCTATCGGGCGCTCCTCGCGGCGGACTCCGAGAGCGTGCGCCGCTTCGGGGGCCACGGATCGGCGCTCGCCCAGGCCTACAACCACGTGATCCTGCCGCTCGCGAACGCGCGCGACCGGCGCACGCAGGTCATTTGGGGGGCGCGGGAGTTCGCGCACCGGTTCGGGCGCCGGCCCGAGGGCATGTGGCTGCCGGAGACGGCGGTGGACCTGCCCACGCTCGAGGCCCTCGCGGCGGAGGGGATCGCCTTCACGATCCTCGCTCCGCACCAGGCGGGCCGCGTGCGCGCCCTCGGAGAGACCAAGTGGAGCGACGTCGCGCCGGATCGCGTGGACCCGACGATGCCGTACCGCGTGTCGCTGCCCTCGGGGGCTTCGCTCGCCGTCTTCTTCTACGACGGGCCGATCTCCCGCGCCGTCGCGTTCGACCGACTCCTCTCGGCGGGCGAGCGGTTCGCCGAGCGGCTCGCCGGCGCGTATGCCGAGGGCTCCGCCCGGCCCCAGCTCGTGCACATCGCGACCGACGGCGAGACGTATGGCCATCATCACCGGCACGGCGACATGGCGCTCGCCTACGCCCTGCACACGCTCGAGGCCCGGCAGCTGGCGACGCTGACGAACTACGGCGAGTATCTCGAGAAACATCCCCCGACCCACGAGGCCGCGATCGTGGAGAACACGTCGTGGAGCTGCGCCCATGGGATCGAGCGCTGGAGGGGCGACTGCGGCTGTCAGACGGGCGCCCACCCCGGCTGGTCGCAGGCCTGGCGCGCTCCCCTGCGAGCGGCCCTCGACGCCCTCCGCGACACGCTGGCGCCGCTGTGGGAGGCGAAGGCGGGCGCCCTGCTCGCCGATCCGTGGCGGGCGCGCGACGGTTACATCGACGTGCTGCTCGATCGCAGCCCCGTATCCGTGCAGCGCTTCCTCGCGGCCGAGGCCGCCCGCTCCTTGAGCGACCCCGAGCGGATCGAGGCCCTGAGACTCCTCGAGCTCCAGCGGCACGCGCAGCTCATGTACACGAGCTGCGGCTGGTTTTTCGACGACCTCGGCGGAATCGAGGCGCGCCAGGTGGTCCAGTACGCCGGGCGAGTGCTTCAGCTTTCGGGGGAGCTCTTCGGGCCCGGCCTGGAGGAGCCGTTTCTCGCGCTCCTCGAGAAGGCGAAGAGCAACGACGCCGCGGCCGGCGACGGCCGCCGCATCTACGAGGAATCGGTCCGGCCCGCGGTCGTTTCGCTCGTGAAGGTGGGGGCGCATTACGGCGTCAACTCGCTCTTTTCCGATTACGGCGAGAGCGCGCGGATCTACTGCTACGACGTGGAGCGGCTGGACGCGCGGCTGTTCTCGAGCGGGAGGGCCCGGCTCTCTCGGGGCCGCGCCCGCGTGAAGTCGGCGATCACGGGGGAGTCGGAGGAGATCGCCTATGGCGTCCTGCACCTCGGAGACCACAACCTGTCGGGCGGCGCGATCCATTTTCCCGGCGCGGCAGAGTACGAACGGCTCACGGCGGCGATCGAAGAGCCGTTCCGTCAGGCCGACCTGACGGAGACGCTTCGCACGGTGGATCGCGTCTTCGGGTCGGGAACCTACACGCTGCGGCTTCTCTTCCGCGACGAGCAGCAGCGGGTCGTCGCCTTCATCCTTCGCTCCGTCCTCGAGGAGGCCGACGCCGCGTATCGGCAGATCTACGAGGAGCACGCTCCGCTCATGCGCTTCCTGTCGAGCCACGGCATCGCTTCGCCGCGCGGGTTCCGGATGGCCGCCGAGCTCGCGCTCAATACGAGTCTCCGGCGGACGCTCGAGGCCGAAGTGCCGGATCCTTCCCGGTGGTCGGCGGTGCTCGACGAGGCGCGAGAAGTGGGTGTCACCCTGCACGAGGACGGTCTCGGCCGCGCCGTCGAGCTCGCCCTCGAGAGGCTGGCCGAGGGCCTGCGGTCGAGCCCGTCGGAGCTCGGTCGCTTGGAGGAGCTCGAGGCGGTCGTGGATCTGGCCCGGCAGCTTCCCTTCGAAGTGGATTTCTGGCAGGTCCAGAATGCCTACTACCAGCTCTCGCGCGGTCTGCTCGCCGCCCGCAGACGGGAGGCCGCCTCGGGCTTCGAGGATGCCGCCAGGTGGGTCCGGAAGTTTCTCTCGCTCGGCCGGAAGCTCGACGTCAAAGTGACCGAAGGTCCGGAATCAGAACCGCGCGCAGACCACTGACCCATCGAGGCTTAGCGCTCGTTTCGCCTCTGCTACACTAGCCGGCGAGTTGACACCCGTTCTCGAAAAGGCCTTTCGGGTTTCCGGCGTTCCCGAAAAGCTCCTTCCCCTCTTCGCCCTCTCTCACGACCTCCGTTGGACGTGGCGGCCGGAGCTGAGGGCGCTCTTCGAGATGCTCGACCCGGAGGCCTGGAAGCGCTCCGGCGGAAATCCGGTCCGCCTCTTCCGGGAAGCGCCGGCCGAACGGCTCCGGCGGGCGGCCGAGGACCCCCGGTACCAGGAGGACCTCCTGGCGACGACGCGGCGGCTGACCGAGGAGGACCTGGCCGAGCCGAGGCATCCGGCGGCGCGGGAGCTGGTCGCGCGGGGGGAGCGGATCGCCTACTTCTCCGCCGAGTTCGGCCTGACCGAGATTCTGCCGATCTACGCCGGGGGACTGGGCGTTCTCGCCGGCGACCACCTGAAGTCCTCGAGCGACATCGGCGTGCCGCTCTGCGGCGTCGGCATCTTCTACCGCGAGGGATATTTCCGGCAGGTCGTGGACGCCGACGGGATGCAGAACGAGGCGTACCCGATCCTGGAGCCCGACGATCTGCCTCTTTCGATCGCCGAGACGCCGGACGGGAGTCCCCCGGTCGTCTCCGTGGATCTGGCCGGCCGGAACGTTCAGCTGCTCGTGCGCATGGCGCGGGTCGGCCGCGTCCCGCTCCTCCTCCTCGACTCGAATCTTCCCGAGAACGAGCCCCCCGACCGGGAGATCACGGCGCGTCTCTATGGAGGCGGCCACGAGACACGCCTGCAGCAGGAGATCGTCCTCGGCATCGGGGGCTCGCGCGCCCTCGAGAAAGTCGGCATCTGGCCGACGATCCGCCACATCAACGAGGGACACGCCGCCTTCGTCTCGCTCGAGAAGATTCGTCATCTCGTCCAGGAGGAGCACCTCTCGTTTGCCGAGGCGCGGGAGGCCGCCACGACCGGGAACATCTTCACGACGCACACGCCGGTCCCGGCGGGCATCGACGTGTTCACGCCCGAGCTGCTGTGGAAGTACTTCGGCGGCTACGTCAACGAGCTCGCCATCTCGTTCGACGAGTTCTTCGACCTCGGCCGCGAGGTCGGCGACCAGTCGCGCGATCTCTTTTCCATGGCGGTGCTCGCGATGCGGCTCTCGACGCATCAGAACGCCGTCTCCCGGCTGCACGCCGGCGTCTCGCGCCGGCTCTGGCGCGGCGTCATGCCCGACCTGCCGCTCTCGGAGGTGCCGATCCGGCCGATCACCAACGGCGTCCACGGAGCGACGTGGACGGCGCCGGAGATCGCCGCGACCGGCGTTCTCGACAAGCCCGAGGACGTCGACCGGGGGGCGCTCTGGCACGCCCACGAGGAGCAGCGCGGCCGTCTGGTCGCGGCGTGCCGGCAGAAGCTGGCGGAGGAGAAGCGGCGGCTCGGCGCCCACGAGGAGGAGGTCGCCGAGGCGTCGGGACTCCTCGATCCGCGGGCGCTGACCATCGGATTCGCGCGCCGCTTCGCCACGTACAAGCGCGCCACGCTCCTCTTCCGGGAGCCGAAGCGTCTCGAGTACCTGCTCCACCAGATCGGGCGGCCCGTCCAGATCCTCTTCGCGGGCAAGGCCCACCCGCGCGACGAAGCGGGAAAGGAGTTCCTGCGCACGGTGGCGCGGGCGGCCGAGCGTCCGGAGCTGAAGAGCCGGGTCGTGTTCCTGCCCGACTACGACATGGCGCTCGCGCGCCTGCTCGTCGCCGGATGCGACGTCTGGTTGAACACGCCCGAGCGCCCCCGCGAGGCCTCCGGCACCTCCGGCATGAAGGCGGCGATGAACGGCGCCCTGAATCTCTCGGTCCTGGACGGCTGGTGGGACGAGGCGCCGCACGACGAGGCCGGCTTCGTCATCGGCGAGGCGAAGGATCAGGCGAGCGACGAGGACGTCGCCCAGGCGCTGTACGACGTGCTCGAGAAGCGGGTCCTCCCGATGTTCTTCGATCGCGACGCCTCGGGGCTGCCGCAGAGGTGGATCGACCGCATGATCGCAGCGGCCTCGAAGGTGGCCCGGGCCTTCTCGTCCGATCGGATGCTCTCGGAATATCTCGAGCAGTGCTACGTGCCGGGCGCGTTCCACCGCCGCGCCATGAAGGAGGTCGGACGAGAGCCTCTGAAGCGGCTGGTCGCCTGGAAGGGGCGCGTCCGGGCCGCCTGGCCGGGCGTCCGCTTCGAAGGCGTCTCGATCGAGCCGGACCCGGCGACGCTCCCTCCGGCAGCGGCGTTCGAGATCGAGGCGCGGCTCTCGCTCGGGCCGCTGGATTCCGGCGACGTCTCGGTCGAGATCTTCGAGGGACCGATCGAGGCCGACGGGACTCTCGAATCGGGCGGCCCGGTCAGGCTCGATCCCGTCGGACGCGAGGGCGAGCTCGGGGTCTTTCGACTCACCCACCGCAAGCCCTCGGGCGAAGGGCTCGGCTACACTCTGCGCGTGCGCCCGTTCCATGCGGCCCTGGCGCACCCGAACGAGACGGGGATGATGCTGTGGTGGGGCGACCGGAGCCGGGAAGCGAAGCGATACACGTCCTCGGGCTAGCCGCGCCAGCGCCCTCCGGCGCTCGCCGAGCATGACGCGCTGCGCCGGGATCCTCCTCCATCCGACGTCGCTGCCCGGACCTTTGCCGGTCGGCGATCTCGGCCCCTCCGCGGCGCGCTTCCTCGCCTGGGCCGAATCCGCGGGGCAGACGCTGTGGCAGGTGCTCCCGCTCGGTCCGACGGGCGCCGGCCACTCGCCCTACACGAGCGCCTCGGCGTTTGCCGGCAACCCGCTGCTGATCTCGCCCGAGCGCCTGGTCGAGGAGGACCTGCTCGCCTCCGGCGCCCTCGCCGAAGCGCCGTGGGCGGGGGGGCGCGTGGACTTTTCCGCGGCCCGCGGCTGGAAGGAGCGGCTGCTGCGCGAATCCTGGACGCGCTTCTCCGGGACCGCCGGCTCATCGCCGCTGCGCGAGGAGCTCCTGGCGTTCGTGCGCGGCGCCGCGCAGAAGCCCTGGCTCGAGGACTGGGTGCGGTTCGCCGCGCTCAAGGCGCGCCTGGGCGGGCGTCCGTGGACCGACTGGGGGCCGGATCTCGCGTTCCGCGATCGGGACGCGCTCGCGGCGGCCGACGCGGAGCTCGCCGACGAGATGGCCTTTCACCGCTACGTGCAGTTTCTCTTTCGTCGTCAGTGGGAGAGCCTCCGCGGCGAGGCGCACGGGCGCGGCATCGCGCTCATCGGAGACATCCCCATCTACGTGGCCCACGACAGCGCGGACGTCTGGGGCAACCAGGACCTCTTCCAGCTCGACGGAACCGGGCGTCCGACCGACGTCGCCGGCGTGCCTCCCGACTACTTCAGCACGACCGGTCAGCTCTGGGGCAATCCCCTCTATCGCTGGGACCGTCTGGAGGACGAAGGCTACGCCTGGTGGATCGCGCGCATCCGCTCGTGCCTCGCGTCCTGCGACCTGCTGCGCATCGACCACTTCCGCGCCTTCGAGTCGTACTGGTCGATCCCCGCGGTCGAGAAGACGGCGCTCGGAGGCCGCTGGGTCCCGGGGCCGGGGCGGCGTCTCTTCGACGCGGCGCGCGCCGCCCTCGGTCCCCTCCCGATTCTCGCCGAGGATCTGGGAGACATCACGCCCGCGGTGCGGACGCTGCTCGACGAGCTGGGCTTTCCCGGGATGAAGGTCCTGCAGTTCGCCTTCTACGGATCCGACAGCGAATATCTGCCGCATCGCCACGTCCCGAATGGCGTCGTCTACACGGGGACGCACGACAACGACACCGCGCGCGGCTGGTATGCCGCCCTGAAACCCGAGGAGCGGGAGCGCGTCTTCGACTACCTCGGCGGCGATGGGCGCGAAATCGAATGGACGCTCATTCGCGCCGCCTACGGCTCGGTCGCCGACCGCGCGGTCGTGCCCCTCCAGGACGTGCTCGGCCTCGGCAGCGAGGCGCGCATGAACACGCCTTCCGAGCCCGCCGGCAACTGGGGTTGGCGAGCGCCCGCGGATGCCTGGCGCCCGGAGCTCGCGGAGCGGTTGAGGAGACTGGCGAAGCTCAGCGGCCGGCTTCCGATTCGGCGAGAGGAAATCACCCGCTAGTTCGCGGCGGGAAGCGTGAGCGAGGAAAGTCCGAAGGACCCGCGATACTTCCCGGGAGGTGGACCCATCGCGACGTCCCCTCTCTCTTCGGTCGGGCCGCGCAGCGGCCCGCTCGAAGTCCGAGAGGCGACGTTTAATCGGGTTCCGCCAGGAACATCGACAGCAGCGCGCTGACGATCGAGACGACGAGGGCGCCGAGGATCGCGGTCCCGCACCCTTCGACGTGGAAGTGGAGGCCGAGGGCCTCGGAGAGCCGGCTCGTCAGCAGCAGCATCAGGCCGTTGACGACGAGGGCGAAGAGCCCGAGCGTCAGGATGATGAGGGGAAGCGAGAGGAGCTTGACGACCGGGCGGATGAAGGCGTTGACGACGCCGAAGAGGAGGGCGACGGCGAAAAAGGGAACCCAGTCGGCCGAGGTGTAGCTGATCCCGGGGATGATCCGGACGGCGACCCAGAGCGCCGCGGCATTGATGAGGAGCCGGACGAGGAAACGCATCCCTGCCTCCTTCGCATCGGTATGGCGGGGAGCCTATCCCTTCGCCGGCCGATAGACGAGGCCGATCGTGATGCCGACCGCCGTCCACTCCACGAAGTAGGCCACCGCCTGTCCCAGCGTGAGCCGCCATCCGATGTTGAGGTTGACGTGGTTGTGCACGACGAAGGCGCAAACCGAGAAGACGCCCACGAGCGCGCCGAAGCGCGCCCCCGCGGCGAATCCGGACCTCCCGGGATCCATCATCGCGAACAGGGTCGCGAGGGCCAGCATCGCGAGGGCCATGCCGGCCATTCCCACCGGCATCACGCCCTTCATCGACTCCTGGGGCCGATAGACGGCGGGATAACGGGCGAACTCGTGGCGCAGGGGTCCCACGCCGAAAAAGGCGAAGCCGAGTGCGAAGTACACGACGTCGGCGGCACCCGCGGCGAGCAACAGACGCGCAAAGTTCATCGGCGCTTCTCCCGACGGACACGAGCCGTTCGGGACCTCGGAGCGGAGCTTAGTGCGTTCGGGGAGGCGGCGATAGGATGAACGCATGGCGCGCGAGCGAATCATCGTTCGACGCCTGGTTCCCGAGCGGCCCTATTCGCTCCCGTTGACGGCCGAGCGCTACGCGCGGTTTCCCGAGGTCGTGGATCGTTTCGACGGGACGACCTACCGGCGCTTTCTGCCCGTCGGGCGAAGCGGCGTCCTGCTCGAAGTGACGCAAAGCGGCTCGCCGGACCGCGCGGTCCTCGCGATCGGCCTTTCGGGACGCGAGGCGGGCTCTCCCGGGGCGCGCGCGGCGGCGGATCGGATCGTGGGGCGAGCCCTGGGCGCGGCGCAGCCGGTCCGCCCCTTTTATCGCGCCTTCGCGGGCGACGGCGTCATCGGCGCCGCCATCCGAGACTTCCGAGGGTTGAGGGCCGCCGGCGTGCCGTCGCTGTGGGAGGCCCTCGTCACCGCGATCCTCGCCCAGCAGGTCAATCTGCTCTTCGCGTACGACATCCGGCGCGACCTCGCCGAGACGTTCGGCCGGCGTGCGCGTTTCGGCGGCGTGACGTACTTCGCCTTCCCGCGTCCGGGCGCCCTTTCCGCCGAGACGGTACGGACGATGCGGCGTTTCCGCCTCTCCGATACCAAGGCGAAGGCGATCCTGGGGCTGGCGGAAGCGTTCGACCGCGGCGCGCTCGACGAGGCCGACCTGGAGATCCACGACGACGAGACCGCGATCGAAAGGCTGACGGAATTTCACGGCGTCGGACGCTGGACCGCGGAGATCGCACTGCTGCGAGGCCTCGGCCGAGCCGACATCTTTCCCGCGGGCGACCTCGGCGTCGTCAAGTATCTCGCGCAGGGCCTGCTCGGCCGGAGAGAGAAGGCGAAGGAAGAGGCGATGCGGCGGTTCGCCGCGCGCTGGCGCCCATGGAGGAGTCTTGCCCTCGTCTACGGTTACGCCGAGCTCAATCGAAGGAAAGCGGTACATCGCGTCGAACCACGACCTCTCCCGCGGCGACCTCGCGCTCGGGGAACCGGCTCGCCGCGAGAAAGTTGACGACCGCGAGCGCCGCGAGGATCGCGAAGACCGGGATGAGCGATCCCTCGATCGCCGTCCGAAACATCGCCGGCGCCATCGCTCCGCCCGTGCCGCCGCTCTCGCCCGTCGCGAGAAACCGGCCCGCCGTTTCCGCCGCGGGGCCGAGCCGCCGGTCGAGGCCCGCGGCGAGCAGTCCACCGAGCGCGCCGACGCCGATCGATCCGCCGACCGCCCGGAAAAACGGGACGAGGCTCGTCGCCACGCCCCGCTCCCTCTCGTCCACGACGGCCTGGATGCCCAGGACCTGCGACATCGAGGAAGGGCCGAGGCCGGCGCCGACGACCGCGCACGCCGCCGAGATCCAGGGCACGGAAGCGTTGAGGTAGGCCGCCGCCACGAGCCAGAGGAGCCCGGCGAAGATCAGGATCGCACCGAGGCGGGCCGTTTTCCGGAAGCCGAAACGCACGATCAGGCGCGCCGCGAGCGTCGCCGAGGTCGCCCAGAAGAAGACGAGAGGCGTGACGACCGCGCCGGCGGCTCCGGCCGTTCCTCCCCGCGCGCCCTGGACGAACAGCGGGACGAACGTATCCACGCCGAAGATCGTGGTCCCGAGCAGGACGCCGCCGAGGTAGGGCGCCGCCGTCTCCAGCCGCGCGAAGAGCCGCGGAGGGATCAGGGGGTGGTGCCGCCGGAGCTGGAGCCGGGCGAAGAGGGTCAGGGAGGCCGCCGCGAGAACGAGCAGTCCGAGTCGCAGCGCCAGGCTCGCCTTCGCGCCGGCCGGCCGGTGCAGCACCGCGAAGAGCAGCGCCGTCACGCCGACCGCGAGGCTCGCCGCGCCGGCCAGGTCGAGCGGATCGCCGCGCCGATCGCGCGACTCGATCATCTGCGTCGCGACCAGGATGAACGCGACGATGCCGAGCGGAATGTTGATCCGAAAGATCGAGCGCCAGCCGAAGGACATCGTCATCCAGGCGCCGAGCAGCGGCCCGATCAGGCTCGCGGTGCCCCAGACGCTCGAAAACAGGCCCTGCACTCTCGCGCGCTGCTCGAGCGAGAAGAGGTCGCCCGAGACCGTCAGCGCGATCGGCACGAGGCCCGCGGCTCCGAGGCCCTGAAGGCCGCGCGCCGCGATGAGCTGCGGCATCGACCGCGCCAGGCTGCACGCGACCGCTCCGGAGAGGAACACCGAGATCGCGGTCAGCAGGATTCGGCGCCGTCCGTAGATGTCGGCGAGCCGCCCGTAGATCGGCATCATGACGGTCGCCGCGAGGAGGTAGATCGAGAAGACCCACGAGTAGAGGGGCAGGCCGCCGAGGTCTCCGATGATCGTCGGCATCGCGGTCGAGACGACCGTCGACTCGAACGACGCCAGAGCCGTGACGAGCATGAGCGCGAGCGTCACGACGCGGCGGCGCCGCGGATCGAAACGAGGCGTGGACATGGAGCGGGAGAGTATAGAGTTTCCCCATGCGCGTCCTCGCCGGGACGAGCGGCTTCAGCTACAAGGAGTGGAAGGGGAGCTTCTATCCGGAGGACCTGGCCGCGGACCGGATGCTCGCCTGGTACGCCGAGCGGCTTCCCGCCGTCGAGATCAACAACACCTTCTATCGCATGCCGAAGCCCGCACTGCTCGAGAGCTGGGCCGCGGAGGTCTCCCCGGATTTTCGGTTCGTGCTGAAGGCCTCCCAGCGAATCACGCACTTCAAGCGGCTGAAAGACGCCGGCTCGGAGGTCGAGTACTTCTTCGGCGTCGCCTCCACGCTCGGCGACCGGCTCGGTCCGGCGCTCTTCCAGCTGCCGCCGAACCTCAAGAAGGACCTCCCGCGTCTCGAGGCGTTTCTCGAGACGATCCCGGAGGGCCGGCGCGCCGCCTTCGAGTTCCGCCACGCCTCCTGGTTCGAGGACGACGTCTTCGAGGCTCTGCGGTCGCGCGGAGCGGCGCTGTGCGTGGCGGAGGACGAGGAGCTCGCGACGCCGCTCGTGACGACGGCGCCCTGGGGATACCTGCGCCTTCGCCGGCAGGACTACGACGACGCGGCGGTCGCGGAGTGGGCCGCGAGGGTGCGCGCACAGCCCTGGTCCGACGCGTACGTCTTCTTCAAGCACGAGGACGCGGGCTCGGGGCCGCGCCTGGCCGCGGAGTTTCTGAAGTCCTTCGGACCGGCCCTCAGTTCCTGAGGCGTTCCGTCAGCCGCGCGAGGGCGGAGTGGATGTCCGGTTTGAGCGTGAGGACCGGGGCCAGGGGGTCGTTCTTCGCGCGCTTCATGCGCGCCGGAAGGGTCTTGATCGTGTAGTTCCTCGGATCGAGCCTGGCGTTGACCTCGGTCCACCGGAGCGGCGCGGAGCAGGTCGCGCCCGGAACGGGCCGGGCCGAGAACGGACCGGCGATGGTCTTGCCGTGGCCGTTCTGAAGATAGTCGACGTAGACCTTCCCGCCCCGCGAACCGAGCATGCGCGCGGTCGTCGCGACCTTCCCGTGATCCTGCTCGATCGCGCGGGCGAGGATCTCGCCGAGCGTCCGGGATTCGGCGTGCGTGCACTGGCCGCCGAGGGGCAGCAGGACGTGAAGGCCCGTGGCGCCGCTCGTCTTGATGAAGTTCGGAAGGCCGATCTCGTCGCAGAGGACGTGAATCGCGTTCGCGATCTCGACGACGTGCGAGAACGGCGCCCCCTTCGGATCGAGGTCGAGGATGCACCAGTCGGGGCGCTCGGGCGACGCCACGCGGCTCGCCCAGACGTGCAGGGGAATCGACCCGAGGTTCGCCACGTAGAGAAGGGTCTCGACGTCGTCGCAGACGAAGTAATCGATCTCGCGCTCGGCGTGCTCGCTCCAGATGCGCTCGAGACGGATCCAGTCGGGCGCGAAGTGCGGGGCGTCCTTCTGGAAGAACGACTTTCCGGCGATGCCGTCGGGGTAACGGGTCATCACGAGCGGGCGGTCCCTCAGGTAGGGGAGGAGCCACGGCGAGATCGCGCGGTAGTAGTCGATCAGATCGCCCTTGGTGTATCCCTCGTCGGGCCAGAAGACCTTCGTGAGGTTGGAAAACGGAACGGTCTTCTCCTCGGGCTCGATCGGGGCCGGCGCGGCGGCCTCCGAGGCCGGCGGAGCGGCGTCGGGCTCGCCGGCGCCCGGATCGTCCTCGCGAACGCACTCGTCGATCGGCTTGTCGTCGCGGACCCGCAGGAACGCGGGGTGGCGCAGGAGGCCGTCGGTCGTCCGCTCCTTGAACCTGACCTCGACGACGAGCTCGGGCTCGACCCAGACGTGGCCGCGCCCCGTCGGAACCGCGCCGCCGAATCCGGGAGACGAACGCGCTTTCTTCGAGAGGCGCCCGTGGAGCTCGGCGAGCTGTTTCTCGGAAAAGCCCGTCCCGACGCGGCCGGCATAGACGAGGCCTCCGTCCTGCCACGAGGCGAGGTGGAGCGCTCCGAAACCGGACCGCGCCCCATCCGGCTTCGTGTAGCCCACGACGGCGAAGTCGCCGGTCCGGTCGAGCCTCACCTTGACCCAGTCTCCGGAGCGCGCCCCCCGGTACGGCGAGTCGGCCTTCTTGCCGACGACTCCTTCGAGGTGGAGCTCGCCGGCGGCCGCGAGCAGATCGTCGCCCCGCTCGGCGACGTCGTCCGCAAAGCGCACGGGACCGGCGCGAGGCAGCAGCTTTCGAAGCAGCGCCTTGCGCTGAACGAGCGGGAGCGGGCGCAGGTCGAAGCCTTCGAAGGCGAGCAGGTCGAAGGCGAAGAGCGTGGCCGGAAGCTCGACCGCGGCCCGATCGATGTCGGGCCGGCGCTGAAGGAGCGCGCGTTTCTGGAGCAGGCCGAAGCGCGGCTGAGACTTCGCATCGAGGACCACGACCTCGCCGTCGAGGATGAAGCTCTCGGAGGGAAGCGCCGCGACCGCGCGGGCGATTTCGGGAAACGTCCCGGTCGAGTCCATGCCGTGGCGGTAGCGCAGCGCCGGCTTCCCGTCCTCGCGGCCGGCGAGGAGGCGATAGCCGTCGTACTTGAGCTCCCAGATCCAGCCCGGCCGCGTGAACGCCGCCTCGCGGGTCTCGGCGAGCATCAGCTTGACGTCCCGAATTCTCACCTCGCGCCGGGGCGCCCCCAGCCGGACGAGCTCCTCGCGAATCTCCGCCGCGCGGCTCGAGCCCGAGGCCAGGTCCTCGACCGTGCGTCCCGAGAAGATCGACTCCTGCGGATAGGCCGCCTCCGGACCCTTTCGCACGAACCCGTCGCGCTCCTTGATCAGCAGCCACTCTTTGCCCGTGGTCTTGCCCTTCGTCTTCATGCGGACGAGCGTCCAGCGGCCGCGGAGCTTGTAGCCGGACAGCTCGAAGAGGAGCTTTCCCTTCTTCATCCCTTCGTCGAGGTCGGCGAGCGGCGTCCAGCGTCCCTGGTCCCAGACGATGACCTCGCCGGCGCCGTAGTTGCCCTCGGGGATGACGCCTTCGAAATCGGCGTACTCGACCGGATGGTCCTCGACCTCGACCGCGAGCCTCTTCTCGGCGGGGTCGGGCGAGGGGCCCTGGGGAACGGCCCAGGACTTCAGGACCCCGTCCCACTCCAGGCGGAAGTCGTAGTGCAGGCGCGTGGCCGCATGTTTCTGAACCACGAAGAGATGCGGACGCCCCGGGCCGGCGCGCCCGAAGGGCTCGGGCGTCGAATCGGCGGAGCGCTTCTGACGGTATTTTTCGAGCGACAACTTCGGCGGACCCCGGGCCATGTTAACCTTGTCGGTCCTAAACCTATGAGCGCAAGGCCTATAGCGGCGGGAACGATCTCTTTCGGGCTGGTCTCGATCCCGATCAAGCTCTACGCGGCCGCGGACGCGTCGGCCGCCATTTCCTTCAACATGCTGCACGGTAAGGACGGGGCGCGGCTGAAGCAGCAGTATCTCTGCACGAAGGACGGCGAAGTCGTCCCCCGCGACCAGATGGTCAAGGGCTACGAGTTCTCGAAGGACCGCTACGTCACCTTCACTCCCGAGGAGCTCAAGGCGCTCGAGGAGCAATCGACACAGTCGATCGAGGTCGTCGAGTTCGTCCCGATCGCGAAGGTCGATCCGGTCTACTTCGACCGCACCTACTACGTCGGCCCCGACAAGGGCGGCGCCAAGGCGTACGCGCTGCTGTCGAAGGTGATGCAGGAGACCGGGCGAGTCGCGCTGGCGCGCTACGCGGCGCGCGGGAAGCAGTACCTCGTTCTCCTGCGCCCGCTCGACGGCGGTATCGTGATGCAGCAGCTCTACTACGCCGACGAGGTCCGATCGTTCGCCGACGTCCCGGTCGAATCGGCCGAGGTCAGCGCGAAAGAGCTCGACCTCGCCAAGCTGCTCGTGGACCAGCGCGCGACGGACGCCTTCAAGCCGGAGACCTACGAGGACGACGTCAAGAAGCGGATTCTCGGGCTCATCCAGAAGAAGGTCGAGGGCGAGGACATTTCGATTGCCCCGCCCGAGGCGGGCGGCGGCCAGATCATCGACCTGATGGAGGCCCTCAAGGCGAGCCTCGCGAAGAAGCCCGAGGCCGCGGCCGCTCCTTCGGCGAAGCCGGCCTCCGCCGGAGAGTCTTCCCGCAAGCCTGCCAGGCGCGCGCCCGCCCGGGTCGCGCAGATGAGAAGCGAGTCGGCGCGCAAGGCTTGACCGCCGCCCGACGGGCCAATCTCGGGTATCCTGAGATTGGCTTGAAGGGCTACTCCACCCGGGAAGTCGCGAAGCTCCTCGCCGTTCCGGACTCGAGGGTGCGCGGCTACGTCCGCGCGGGATTCCTTTCTCCCGAGCGCGGTGCCGGGCGCCGGTGGCGCTTCTCGTTCCAGGATCTGGTCTTTCTGCGGACGGCCGGAGGCCTCGTCGAGGCGGGCGTTCCTCACCGACGGATCCGACGGGCCCTGCGACGCCTGCGCGCGCAGATGCCGGCCAACCGGCCGCTGACGGGAGTGCGGATCGCCGCCGAGGGCAGCCGGATCGTCGTCGAGGAGGGCTCGCGGCGCTGGCAGCCGGAGTCGGGTCAGATCCTCTTCGACTTCGGCGCCGCGGACGCGCAGGAGAACTCTCCCGTGGTACGCCGGGCGCTTCGCGAGGCGCGGGAAGACCCGGGGGAGCTCTCGGCCGACGACTGGTACGAATGGGCCTGCGAGCTCGAGCCGGCCTCCCCGGCCGAGGCCCGCGATGCCTACGCGCGAGCGCTCGAGCTCGATCCCGATCACACCGATGCCCTCGTGAACCTCGGCCGGCTGCTGCACGAGTCGGGCGAGCCGGCGGCGGCCGAGCCCCTCTATCGCCGCGCGCTGGAGCTGCGGCCCGAGGACGCGACCGCGGCGTTCAACCTGGGCGTCGCGCTCGAAGACCTGCGCCGCCTGCCCGAGGCGCTGCTCGAATACCAGCACGCGGTGCGTCTCGATCCGGACAACGCCGACGCGCACTTCAACGCGGCCGCTCTGGCCGAGCGTCTGGGCCGGCCCGCGGAGGCGCTGCGGCACCTGCGGACCTATCGCCGGCTCACGCGGGGAGAGTGATGCACGCGGTCGGGAATGCGCGTTCCCGAGGCGGAGTTCTCGGGGGGGTCCGATGATCTCTCACCGCGCGCGTCGCCTCGTCCTCGCCGTCCTCTTCGGCCTCGGCCTCGCCGCCGCGCCGCTTGCCGCGCTGTGCCCGACGTGCTGCGCCCTGTCGTCCGATGCGGCCACGATCCCGGTGCTCGCGCCGGGGCCCTGCTGCGGCTGTGACGGCACGCTCGCCCGGCCGGCCCCGGCCGCGCCCGCGGTCACCGATTCGACTCGCGCGCCCATCGCGGCCCCCCTCGCCGGCCATTCCGGGGCCGCCGTCCTCCTCGCTGTTTTCCCCGAGTCTCCGGCGGCCCGAACGGAGGCGCGAAGCCTCGGCGGCCCTCCCGTTCTCTCTGCCCGGCGCCTCTGACCCGCGCGAGCTTTCGTC
Source organism: uncultured Acidobacteriota bacterium (assembly GCA_963736455.1). Taxonomy (GTDB): domain Bacteria; phylum Acidobacteriota; class Thermoanaerobaculia; order UBA5066; family Gp7-AA6; genus DAHUXD01. The sequence continues at coordinate 804,579 of CAVTON010000001.1, read as the reverse complement.
TCGCGACAGCCGGGCGCCGCCCGGCAACGGGGAGAGGGAATGCCGGTTCGAATCCCGATGGCTTTCGTTTTCTGTTTCGGCCTCGTCATGTGCGCCCACGCGCAGGAGGGCGGGAGCCTGCCGCCCGCAGATCCGATGAAGGCCATGAAGGACATGCCCGCGATGGACCACTGGATGACGATGGTCCACGGCTGGATGTTCGTGAACTACGACGACCAGGGCGGGCCCTCCGGCGGCCACGCGCTCGAGTCGCAGAACCACTTCATGGGCATGGCGATGCGCTCGTTTCTCGGCGGAAAGCTCACCCTGCTCGGAACGCTGTCGCTCGAGCCGGCGACGATCCCGTCGCCCGGCAGCCCGGAGCTCTTCCAGACCGGGGAGACCAACCAGGGCGTGCTTCTCGTGGACGTGCAGCATCCCCACGACTTCTTCGCGCAGATCGCCGGCTCCTGGGAGAAGCAGCTCTCGCGCGACACGAGCCTTTCGTTCTATGCCGCGGCCGTCGGCGAGCCGGCGCTCGGTCCCCCGGCGTTCGTTCACCGCGCATCGGCCCTCGAGAATCCCACGGCCCCTCTTTCGCATCACAACCAGGATTCGACCCACATCTCCTACGACGTGCTGACGCTCGGCCTGACCTCGGGGAGCGTGGTCCTCGAGGGGTCGGCCTTTCACGGCGCCGAGCCCGACGAGAACCGCTGGAACATCCAGGCGGGAGCGATCGATTCGTTCTCGGGGCGGCTGACGGTGACTCCGTTGGAAGGCTGGACGGTGCAGGTCTCGGGGGGACATCTCACCAACCCGGAAGCGGCGGAGCCCGGTGACCTCACCCGGCTGACGGGAATGATCGCCTACGAGACGGTCCTGCCGGACGGGTCGCTCGCCGTATCGCTCATCACGGGGCGCAACGAGGAGAGCGGCGAGGTCGCGTGGGGGACGCTCCTCGAGTGGAACTGGGTGTTCGGGCACTGGAACACGATCTACGGCCGTCTCGAGGCGGTCGATCGAGACCTCTTCGTGCTCGTGCACAAGAGCCAGCCGCCGCCGGGCGTTCCGCCGGACCGGACTCGCGTCGATGCCGCCACGCTCGGCTACGCGCGGAATTTCCCGGTGGTCTCATTTCTCTCGACGGGACTCGGCGCCGACGTGACGCTCTACCGGTTCACGGACCGGCTCGACCCGGTCTACTCGCGAAACCCGGTCTCCTTCCACGTCTTCATGAGGATCGCGTTCGAGCTCTCGAGCATGGGCTCACATTCCATGCACTGAGGGCGCGGCGGCCAGGGATTCCAGGAGGACCTCGATCTCCTCCCGGCTGGCCCCGAGCTTCTCCCGCGAAGCGATCAGGTCCTCCGCGAGGACGGGGTACCAGTTGCGCCGGCTCGTGTCGGAGAGCCCGATCACGTCGAGCGGTTCGATCGCCCGCCGGACCATCGCGAGGAGCTCGTCCCGGCGGCGGCCATCGCGCTCGAGGGCGGTGGAGCAGCAGGCCTTCAATGCCGGCCCGAAGATGGGATGGTCTCCCGACAGAAACGAGCCCGAAAGCTGCGGCCGCTTGAGCCGCCGCGCCGCTTCGGCGTAGCTCGCGGCCGCGAAGTACAGCATCGTGAGCGCGGCGAAGACGGGGAAATCGGAAAACGTCGCGTACAGGGCCCCGACGAGAAGGGCGGCCGTGTCCGCCTCGAAGAGGGTGAGGCGCTCGTGCTCGCGCAGTCTCGCCGCGAAGCCGGGCCGGCCCCACTCCGTTTCCAGGGCCGCGGCGAGGCGCTCGATGCCGAGAAGCGTCAGCGGGAACCCGGTCGAGAGGAGCGGATCGACGAAGGCTGCCGCCGAGGGCATCAGGGCCCAGGCCGGTCCGGCCGCCGCGTCGCTGCGGAAGGGAAGGCCGGAGCGGTGAACGAAGGAGGTGGCCGGCCGAGCCTCCGAAAACTGGGCGCGGACGGTGGGGAGGCGTTCGAGGAGGCGATCCCACGCGGGCGCACCGTCGGACAGCCGCAGCTCGTTTCCGAGCGCCGGCTCGGCGGCGACCCCGGCGCTCGTGACGCCATTCGCAAAGCGCAGGACCCAGATCCAGCCGCCGGCGAACACGTGATGGACCGCGGCGTCGTCGATCGGATAGGGCGGTCGGTCGGGGCAAGGCGAGGGAGCCGTCTCGTCGAGCCGTCCCACTCCCGTGAAGTGCGCCCACAGGCCCTCGGTCGCGGGCATGGCCGCGAACGAGGAAGCGGGGAGCCCCAACGCGCGCTGGAGGAATCCGTTCGGGCCGGTCGCGTCCACGACGAAACGGGCGCGGTATTCGCGACGCCGGCCGTGCCTCGATGCGGCCAGGACGAAGCCGTGCGGTCCATGCGAAACCACGGCGGCCTCCGCCTCGTCGACGTATTCCGCGCCGGCGTTCTCGGCCTCCCGGGCGAGAAAGCGGTCGAGGTCGGGGCGATACCAGTGCGTGTCGGCGACCTCGTCGTGCGGGCTCGCGGCCACGAGGAGCTGGTCGCGGCGGCCGGGATCGGCCGCAAGGGGCCGCCCCGCCTCGTGCGCGTAGAAGGTGAAGCCGCGCTTCAGGCCGCAGCCGACCTCGGGGTACGCGCGGCGCCACGGTCCCCAGGCGGAGAGCGGCCGCACCCGCGGCAGGTCGTACCGCCGCGCAAGCTCCTCGAGCAGCAGGTTCGCCAGCGGCGACGACGACTCTCCGATCGCAAAGCGCGGATGCCGGCCGCGCTCGAGGAGGACGACGGATCGCCCGAGACGCCGCGCGATCAGGGCCAGGAGCGAGCCGGAGAAGCCGGAGCCGATCACCGCGACGTCGACGGGATGCGTCACGCCCGCCCTCCGCACTCCGAACAGGCGACCCGGGCCGAGACGCGCTGGCGGAGGTTCGACTCGGCCAGCCGCGCGGCGCGAGTCTCGAAGCAGGCGCCGCACCGGCGAAACCGCCCGAGGTCCCAGAGATCCGCGAAGACGCGGCCCCGCCCGAGGCCGATGCCGAAATCCACGGCGTCCTCGAGCACCGAAAGCCGGGGCTCGGCGAAGTCTCCTGCCGCCGCGAGTGCCTCGAGCGAGCCGTTTCCCGAACGCGTGGGGATGACGGCGACCGACGATGCGCCGTGGTCGAAGGCCCAGGAGATCGACCGCTTCGTGGCGTCGAGGCCTTCGGCCTCGCCGACGAACGGAAGCCCCGCGAGGACGAAGACGCGCAGGGCGATTCCCGCGTCGCGGAGAAAGGCCGCCGCCCCGGCGAAACGGTCGAGAGGCATCCGCTTGTTCAGCCTCGGCAGGACGTCCGGATGGATCGTCTCGAGCCCCATCGCGACCTCGAGGCGCCGGCCGACGAGGTCGTGGAAGCGCCGGCAGGACTCGCCGACGAGGGCCGGATGCGCCTCGACGACCACGCGCTCGAAGGGGCTCACGAGCGACGCGATCTCGTCGAGGTCGCCGGGAGGAATCGCCTTCGGATCGAAGAAGCTCCCGGCGTTGTAGAGCTTGACGCGGCGGGCCGCGGGGAGTCCGGCCAGGGCGACCCGGATCTGTTCCGCGATCGCGCCGGAGGGCACGGTCCCGGTCAGCGTGTTCTTCCAGAGGTCGCACATCAGGCAGCGCCACGGGCACTCGCGATTCGTCAGGAAGATCGTGGCGACCGGCACCGCCTCGCCGGCTTCCGCCGCTTCGAGCTCGAAGTGCGCGGCGTAGGCGCGCCGCGGATCGCGAACGTTTCGGAGCGGCCGCCGTTCCAGGATCCACCGATCGCGCGCGGCGTCCCCGGCCGGGTAGGCGGAGCTCAAGACGGGGTCACGCGTAGCGCGCGAGCAGGTGCGACCGGTAGGCGGCCTCGCCGAAGGGCGCGAAGCGCGAGGCCGCGTGAGCGCCGACGGCGCCGTGCTGGAAGCGGCGCTTCGGAAACACCGGCATCTCGAAGCCCGTGATCTCCGCGATGCCCCGCGCGACGACCTCGCCCTTGATCGCATAGAGCCGGGCCGTGTCGCCGGCCGCCATCTCGGAAAACGGGATGGCCTCGGCGATCTCGATGACCGACGGCCGCGTGAAGGGGCTGAACCCCTCGAAGCCGCACCGCCGGAGAGGCGCGTAGGTGCGGCTGTACGAGCGGCTCTGGCCACCCGAGTACGTCAGGGAGTGCTTCATCCGGCCGACGCCCCAGCCCTCCTGGTAGAGCAGGGGATTGTTCACCACGCTCCGGATCGTGAGCTCGGCGTTCTCCTCGATCGGGTAGTCCTTCAGGTTCTCATCGCCGCCGTCGCCGTCGAGGAGGAAGCGCCATTGCGGGTACCGCTCGCGAATTCCGCGGCAGAGCGCGAGCGCCATCGTCGCCGACTCGACGTCGAGCGGCTTGTAGTCCTCGACGACGCGAACCGCCTCGAGCGGGTCGAGGGCATCCGGCGCGACCTCGATCGGCTCGAGAAAGAGTCCGAGCCCGAGCCTCTCGAGGAAGGTCCGGGCCTGCACGAGGTCCTCGCCTCCGCCGGCGGAGAGCGTGAACGCTTTCAGGCGGCCGAGGTCGGCCCCCCGCCGGCGCAGGACGTGGCAGGCGGCGAGAAACACGGCGCCGCTGTCGATCCCGCCGGAGAAGGCGACTCCGATCGGGTCGCGCGCGGGCACCCTCTCGATCCAGCCCGCGATCTCCCCGCACAGCGCTCCGACGTACGCCGATCCGATCGCCGCGGGATCGGCGGAGAACGCCGCGCGCGCCGGCGTGAAGTAGCGCTCGTACGTCGGTGACGGGTCGGGGCAGCCGATCAGCTCGAGATCTACCACGTAGTGCGCGGGCACCATGCGCGTGTAGCTCGGATGGAATTGGGCGGCCAGGCCTTCCTTCTCGAGAAAGGCGTGGATGGCGTCGATGCGGTCCGAGACGACGAGCGCCGGACCGGCGGCTTCCTTGGCGAGGAAGTACCGCAGGGGCCGATCGAGCGATCGCGCGAGGCGGACGCGGCGCCCGACGCGGGCGACGAGTGAGAACGAGCCGTCGATCTCGCGCACGCTCCCGGGATCGCCGCGCGCCACGCGCGCGCGCGCCTCGTCGATCGACATGTTCTGGATGCGCTGGGCGGCGGGATCCGTCAGGTCGACGACGCGGGCGACGTACTGCTCCGGCATGGGAGGACTCCTTATCGGCTCAGCCGCCGAGAATCCTACAGCGGCGAGGAGACAATCGAGGGTTAATCGTTTAAAATGAGAGAAATGGCAGCGACATCGTCCGGTCGCGTCGTGCCGGCCGAAGGGTCGCACGCCGATCGATCTCTGCTCGCGCTCGCGGCGGCGGCGAGGCCGAAGCAGTGGATCAAGAATCTCGTCCTGCCGCTGCCGTTTCTCTTCGGCGGAGCGCTCAAGGCGGCCGAAGGGTGGGTGCTCGCCGCGGCGGGATTCGCGGCCTTCAGCGCGATCGCGAGCGGCATCTACCTCGTCAACGACGTCATGGACCGCGACCGCGACCGCGCGCATCCCGAGAAGCGCCACCGGCCGCTCGCGTCCGGCCGATTGTCCGTCCCGGCCGCGGTGGCGGGTGCAGTCGTCCTCGAGGTCGGAGGCCTCGGGGCTGCGTTCCTCCTCCGGCCGGCGTTCGGCCGGTGGTGCGCCGCGTACGCCGCGCTCATGCTCGCGTATTCCTTCGTCCTCAAGGGCATTCCCTTCCTCGAGGCGCTGATCGTCGCGGCGGGGATGCCGCTGCGCGCCCTCGCCGGGGCGGCGCTGGCGGAAGTCTTCCCGTCGCTCTTCCTGATCGTCTGCGCCTACCTGCTCGCGCTCTTCCTCGTCGCCGGAAAGCGGCAGTGGGAGTTCCATCACGCCGGCCACCGGACCTCCTCCGAGCACCGGCCGGCACTCGCCTCCTACGGCGCCGAGGGGCTCGACTATCTCTTCATCGTCACGGGCCTGGCGACGGCGTCGGCGTACAGCGCGTACAGCGTCATCCCGGAGACGGTCGCGCGCTATCGCGGCCAGACGCTCGCGGCGACGATCCCGTTCGTCGTTCTTGGCCTCGCGCGCTACGTTCACCTCGTGTACCGCCGCGGCGGAGGGGGCAGCCCCACCCAGGCCCTCCTCGTGGACGATCCGTGGCTCCTGGTCATCGTGATGGGCTGGGTGGCAACTGCAGGATGGATCATCTATGGCCGCTGATCGCGAAGTCGGGGGCGTCCAGACGCCCCCTCGGCCGGAGCCGAAGGTGCGCTTCGGAGTCGGGTTCCTGGCCTACAACGAAGAAGAGCTGATCGCGAAGACGGTCGCCGAAGCCGTCGCGTCGCTCTCCGCGATCCCCGACCTCACCTGGCACGTCGTCGTCGTCAACGACGGCAGCCGGGACCGGACGGGGGAGATCGCCGAAGAGCTCGCGAAGAAGGATCCGCGCGTTTCCGTCGTCCACCACGACGGCAACAAGGGCTACGCGGTGGCGACCGAGACGGCGCTGCAGAACGTGCCGGGCGAGGTCGTGATGGTCGTCGACGGCGACGGCCAGCACACGATGGCCGACGCGCCGCTCTTTCTCGACGCGATCGACCGCGGCGCCGACGTCGTCTTCTGCTGGAAGAAGGTCCGGCACGACCCGCTCGGACGGCTCATCCTCTCGCGCGGCCTTCGCGTCCTGTCGCACTGGATCCTGGGCTCGCCGCTCCACGACATCAACGCCGGCTGCCGGGCCTTCCGGCGGGACGTCGCGCGCCGCATCGAGATCAAGCACCGGATCAACTTCGTCGGCGACGAGATCTTCGTGCGCTGCCGGATCGCCGGCTGGAAGGTGACCGAGGTCGTGGTGCGGCACTTCCCGCGCGAGGCCGGGCAGTCCATCCATCGTCCGTTCAAGATGCTGGGCACGATCGCACGCGTGATCCGCTACCTCTTCGAGCTCCGGGCCGAGATGAAGCAGGCCGAGCAGCTCCGGCGGCTCGTCGCCAAGGGACGGGCCGCCCAGTGAGCGGCGGCATCGTCATTCTCGGCGCGGGCCCGACGGGCCTCGGCGCCGCGTACCGGCTCCGCGAGCGCGGCGAGGACGCTTTCGAGATCTTCGAGAGGTCGGGACAGGTCGGCGGCCTCGCCACGAGCTTCAAGGACCCGAAGGGATGGACGTGGGACGTGTCGGGCCACATCATCTTTTCGGGGTACAAGTACTTCAACGATTTCCTCGGGAAGGTCCTCGGCGATCAGATTCGCTGGATCGACCGCGAGAGCTGGATCAAGTTCGAGGACAAGTACGTCCGGTATCCGTTTCAGAACCACCTTTCGTCGCTGCCCGAGAAAGCGATGCTCGAGTGCCTGATCGGCCTCGTCGAGTCGCAGACGATCGACAAGGACCGCGCCTTTCGCAACTTCGAGGAGTGGGTCCTCGCGAAGTTCGGATCGGGCGTCGCGAAGCACTTCATGAACCCCTACAACTTCAAGGTCTGGGCGACGCCCCTGAAGGAGATGGGCTACTACTGGATCGCCGAGCGCGTGTCGGTCGTCGACTGGCGCAAGGCGATCGAGACGACGGTCGTGCCGAAGACGACCGACTGGGGTCCCAACGCGAAGTTCGGCTACCCCCTCCACGGCGGAACGCTCGGGCTCTGGAAGGGAGTCGTGCCGTTTCTCGGCGACGACCGCATCCGTTTCCACAAGCGCGCGATCTCAGTGGACGAGGAGAAGCGCGAGATCGCGTTCACCGACGGAACGACGCGCTCTTACGACCGGTTGCTGACGACGATTCCCCTGGACGCGTTCGTCGCGCGCCTGACGCACGCGCCGGCGAAGGTCCGGGCGGCGGCGCAGTCGCTCCTCTTCAACCGGCTGTTCTCGGCCGGCGTCGGCCTGCGCCGCCCCTCGCCGTCGGACAAGAACTGGATCTACTTTCCGAACCCGAAGACGCCGTTCTACCGGATGACGTACCTGTCCAACTACTCTCCCGAGATCGTTCCGGGCGGCGACACGTCGAAGTACTTCTCGGTCCTGACCGAAACGTCCTACTCGAAGTTCAAGCCGCTGCCCGAGGGCGACTTCGGCCAGGCCGTCGTGGACGGCCTCGTCGCCGAGGGAATCCTTCAAGCGTCCGATCTTCCGCTGATCGAGACGGTCTTTCTCATCCACGCCGGCCACTCGTACCCGATCCCGTCGGTCGATCGGAATCCGGCGCTCGAGACGATCCACGCCTATCTCGAGCCTCGCGGGATCTTCTCGCGAGGCCGCTTCGGCTCGTGGAAGTACGAGATCGGCAACCAGGATCACTCGCTCATGCAGGGCGTCGAGCTCGTGGATCGCTGGCTGGACGGGACCGAGGAGAAGGTGTTCCGGAGCTGACCGGCAGCGGGCGCGGTCCGCGTGTGACGCTCGTCACGCGTCGCGGATGCTAGAATCGAGCGAATCACAAGGAGAAAAAAGATGTCGATATCCGTGAAGAGGGCTGTCTTCGCTTCGGCCTTTCTGTCGCTTCTTGCGGTCTCGGGCCTCCAGGGACAGAATCTCGCGGCGGGTGCGCCGACCATTCTGGCTCAACCGTCCGCTCCGTCGATCGCCGCCCCTCCGAGACTTCCCCAGACTTACGGCACCACCTATACGAGCTTCTATCGGGTGTCCTCCACCGAATTCTCCCCGGCCAATACGGACACGACCTACAGCGACCTCTCCCAGGTTGGGCTCATTTACGCCCGGTATCCCACGGCGAATGCAGGAAGCGCTTTCGTCGCCTCGCCTCACTTGCCCTCCGGCGCGTCGATCACGAGTGTAGAGCTCGACGCCTGCGACACCAACGCCACCGACGACGTCATCATGAACCTCGTCTCGACGAGCTGGGACGGAACGGGCGCCACGCTGATCACCTCCGTGTCCAGCTCCGGCAGCGGCGGATGCGGCGGATTTTCGGCCTCGCTGACCACGCCCTTCACGGTCGACAATAACAACAATCAGTTCGTCCTGGTGGTCTTCGTTCCCGACATCGACGGCTCGACGGGGATTGCCGGGGCCATCATCCACTACGTTCTGCAAGTCAGCCCGGCGCCCATGACGCCCACCTTTGGCGACGTCCCGACGACGGATCCGGGCTTCCAGTACATCGAAGCCCTGGTCAGCTCCGGGATCACGGCGGGATGCGGCGGCGGCAACTACTGCCCCGATGCGACGCTGACCCGGCGTCAGATGGCGGTGTTTCTGGCGAAGGCCCTCGGCCTCCAGTGGGAGTAGGCGAAATCCACTAATCGATTCTTTCGCGGCCGGCCTTCGGGCCGGCCGTTTCATTTTCAGCCTGTCCGTCGAAGGGAGAGTGCCTCCGGGCATAGAATCCGGTGCATCAAGGAGGTACTCGTGTCCAAAAAGATTCTGGCGGTCGGGGTCTCCCTTCTGCTCTCGGGCGTCGCTCTCGGCGCCTCTCATCGGACCCATGTCCACAGCCGGATCGGCGTCCGTCAAAAGCCGAGTGCGAGGGCGGCGGGCCCTGCGGGGTTCGGCGGAACGACCAACGTGTCGACCGTCTCGTCCGTCGGCTTTGTCCCGATCGACTCGGGAGTGGGCTACTCCTCGGATGTGGATACGTTCTTTCGCTATGACCTGGCGATCCCGGCCGACAACACGGCGCCGCTCATTCTTCCTGCGGGCGCCGTCATCGATCAGATCGGCCTGGGTTCCTGCGATCAGGCGGGGGCGAACCTCGGCGTGGCGGTCTACTTCCAGCCGGCCGACGGCTCGACGTACGTGACGGTCGAGGACTTCGTCAGTTCCGCCCATGGCCCGACCACGCCCTGCGCCATGGATTACAGCCCGAGCACCCTGGGATACCAGCTCTTGACGAACGCGGCCACGAGCCTCCAGCTCGACGTCTACGAGCAGGACGGCGCGCCGGTGGACGGCTCCGTCAACTTCGGCTCCGTCGAGGTCTGGTGGCACACCGTCGTCAGCCCGGCGCCGGCCACGCCGACGTTCGGCGACGTGCCGACGACCGACTTCGGGTACCAGTACATCGAGGCGCTCGCCGCCTCGGGAATCACGGGCGGCTGCGGCGGCGGGAACTACTGTCCGGACAACCCCGTCAATCGCCGGCAGATGGCGATCTTTCTCGCCAAGGCGCTCGGGCTCTACTGGCCGGACTGATCGGATTTCCCGACCCACCTCGCGGCCGGCCTTCGGGCCGGCCGTTTCGTCTGGGTTGCCGTGCGGCTCCGGCGCGGCGCGGAAGTCAGCTCCGGAGCCTCACGTCGGCTGCCTCGGGCTCTCCGAGCGAAATCCGGTCCTTCGCGGGTCGGCTAGAATAGGGTCCCGAGATGGACAATACGTAAGGAGTTGAGGATGAACACCCGCACCGGTGTGCTCGCGCGCGGCGCTCTGACGGTTGTCGCACTGGCGCTGAGCCTTCCGGGATGTCGCAAGGGCGAGTCCGCGGCGCCGGCCTCCTCGGCCGCTCCGGCCCCCGTGCCTACGGCATCCGGGGAAGGGAGCCCGGCGGGCATGGTCCGCGACGTCATGGACATCGACGGTCAGAGCGTGACCGTCGAGCACTCCGCGCTCGACATCGGGCGCGTCCAGGATCTGTTCGACGACAAGCTGGACACTCTCGCCCGCACGACGAAGGCCAATCCGGCCGTGTACGTTTTCACTTTTTCGAAGCCCCGGATGCTCAAGGGCATCGAGGTGACGACCGCCACGATGGACATCGACCTGAGGTGCGTGGTGACGCTTGCGGCGGGAGGGGAAAAGACCTTCTCGCAGGTCTTTCACGCGCTGCCTCCGGATCCGACCGTCAAGCTCGAATTCCCGGGACTCTCCGGTCCTGTCCAGAAGGTCCGCGTCGAGATCGGGAATCCGGCCGGCGGCGACGGTCACATTCACGTTCGCACGCTGAAGTTCCTGTAGCGCTCCCGGCAAGGGCGGAGCCGGCCCGGGCGGCGCGTCAGTCCGCGCAGAGCGAAGGCGTGCCCGGAAACGTCCAGAGCCGGAAGCGCTCCTGGCCCGTCGTCGTGCGCACGGCGCAGGGGACCCGTCCGGCCGCACCGAGCGCGCCCTCGAGGCGCGCCCGGGCCCGCGCGGGGACCTGCGGAGCCACGAAGATCGCCGCGTCCCGCTCCGAAAGGAGAGCCGGCTCGGGGAATCCCGAGTCATCGGCGCCGAGCCCGACGGTCGCGAACCGCCTGGCCGACTCCTTCAGATCGTAGACGCCGAGCATCACGACGATGCCGTCGCCGTCGGTGGCGGCCGGCGCCAGCATGACGAGCCGGGGCCGTTGTCCCGGAGGCAGGGTTTCGGCGCGCGTCGCGAGACGGACCACGAGGGGATCGAGGACCTGGTAGCCGTCGCTGCGCCGGACCGACACGACATGGGCCTGGACGACGTTGAGGGTCACGATGGCGAGAAGGACCACGGCCAGGGCGACGCGGGGCGCCCGAGTCGAGAAGCGGCTCTCGCCGGCCAGTCCGAAGAGGCGCCACAGCCCGGCGGTCGCGATCATGCAGAAGAGGGGCACCAGCAGGAAGAAACGCGTCGTGGGCGGGTATTCGCGGTCGTGCGTCGTGCCGCCGAGCAGCAGCAGGAATCCGAGGCTGACGACGAGAAACGCGACGAAGCGGTCCCGCCGGACGAGCCAGAGCGCCGAGGCGATTCCGACGAGAAAGAGGGCCCCCGCCAGCGGGTCGAGGTAGGAGCTGGTGACGAAGTGGTCCTCGGAGCCGAGGAGGACCGGCGAATAGGCGGCGTAGACGCCGTTCGACCAGAAATGGCGGACGAGCCGGCTCGTCGAGCTCATGAGCTCGGGGTTGTAGTAGACGGTGCCGGGCCTCTTGCCGGGGAAATAGGTCGGCTGGAAGGGGAGAGGGAAGATCGTCAGCGCGCAGACGAGGCCCGCCATCCCCCATCGGGCCAGCGCCGCGCGGCTCTTCGGGGGGACGTAGAGAAGCAGGAGAAAGGCGGGCAGCGGGAGGACGTAGAGCGCCGCGGGATAGACGTAGAAGCAGAGGGCCGCCGAGAATCCCAGTCCCACGAAGGCGATCATGCGGCGCGTCCGCACGGCGCACGCCGCCGCGGCGAGGAGCATTGCCATGGCGAGATACGCCTGGAACTTGTCGTAGCCGATCTTGCCGAAGGCGATGATGTAGTGCGACGCGGCCATCACGACGGTCGTCGCGAGCGTCGCGCGCCGCGAGAGAAAGGTCCGCAGGAAGCGGAAGAAGAAAGGCAGCGCCAGGGCCGCGCAGTAGAGGCTGCTGAACCTCCAGCCGAAGCTGTTGACGCCGAGCAGTCGCATCGAGGCCGCCTGCACGAGGGAACAGGCGTAGGGGTCGAGGCCTTCGAGTCCGCCTTCGAGCTGGAAGAGGTGCGAAAGCACGTAGGCGCGGTCGTGCTGCTTCAGGATCAGCGAGGCGATGTCGAAGTTGCGGTACTCGTCGCCCACGAGCGCAAACCACCAGGAATCGATTCGCCACAGATAGAGGACGACGGCGGCCAGAACGAGCAGCGGGATGGGTCCCGTCTTCTTCCAGCGTGCCGCGAGATTCGCGGCGGCCAGGACGGCGAGGGCGATCAGCGGCCGCTCGAAGCGGTGATACGTGTGGACGCTCGCGAAGGCGAGGATGGTGGTGACGTGGGCGGCGACGATGGAGACGACATTGGCGCGCTTGCGGTTCCACAAACGGCGGAGGGCGCCGAGCGAGACCTCGCGCAGCAGCATGCCGAATCCGAGGGCCGCGAGCGCCGTGAGGAGACCCGGACCGGGGATCCGTCCCGCGACCACGACGCGGGCGAAGAGCAGCGTGGCTGCCGCTCCTCCGCACAGGGCCACCCAGGTCGCCAGCGACCGCTGGCGGCCGCGGGCACTCGGGCGCCGCGGCCGTTCGGCGAAGGCGATCCGGTTCCTCCAGGCGGAAAGGCCCGCCGAAGGGCGAAGTCCCGCCAGCGCGACGAGAATCACGAACGCCGCCGCGAAGACGGCCGCGTAGACAGGGAGGTTGATGTCGGCGAGCCACGGGAAGCGATCCGCGAATGCGGTCAGGAACGTGACGGTGTTGCGCCGGGAGAACCAGCGGTCCGCGACCACGATCGCCGGACCGACGGACGCGAGGAGCGCGGTCGCGGCGAGCAACGCCCAGTGGTGCGGATCTACGGCGGCAGGGTCGGAACGGCGGACGCTCGACATCGCGCCTTTAGCGAAACGCGTCGATCGGCCAGATGAAGACGCGGTTCATGTCGCGGTCGGTGACGATCACGTGTCCGAAGGCGTCCCGCGTGATCCCGGTCGGACGCTTCAGTCCGTCCGCCTTGTAGGAGCGGACGAGCGCCCCCGACGCGTCGTACTGCGCGATCCGCCCCTTCCAGGAGTCGGTCGCGAACACGGCGTCGGATGGCCCGATCGTGAGGTACGGCTCGGTGTAGAAGTCTTTCCAGCCGAAGACCGGGAACTGGCGAAGGAACTTGCCGTCCGCGTCGAAGACCTGGATCCGGTGGTTTCCGGTGTCGGCGACGTAGATGCGGCCGGACGGGTCCGCCGCGAGACCGACGGGCTCGACGAACTGGCTCGGCCCGGAGCCGGCGCCGCCCCAGCGGCCGGTCACCGATCCCGTCGCGGTGTCGAAGCGGACGATGCGTTTGTTTCCGGTGTCCGAGACGTAGAGCGAGCCGCCGGAGAGCGTGAGGCCGCGCGGGCCGAAGAAGCCCCGCTCGGGATCGACCCATGCGCCCCGCCACTGCCCGTCCGGTCCGAAGCGCGCGACGCGATGGTTCCACGTGTCGGCCACGTAGACGTCGCCATTGGGGCCGACGGCGACGCCGCACGGCTCGTTCAGCTGGCCGTCACCGGGGCCCTTCGTCCCGAACGCGCGCAGGAAGTTGCCGGCGGCGTCCAGGACTTCGATGCGGCTGTTCTTCGTGTCGGCGACGTAGACGTTGCCGCTCGGGTCCGTCGCCACGCCGCGCGGCTCCGCGAACTGGGCCGGTCCGTTGCCCGCCACCCCGATCGAACGCGGCGCGGGCAGCTCCGTCGCCTCGCCCGGGTAGTCGCGCGAGGACGTGTCCTGCACGGTCAACTGGAGCGGCTCGAGAGGACCCGAGCCCGCGAGGTCCTTGCGGACGAAGAACGTCGCGTCCTGGGAACCGATCGTTCCCCAGATCTGGTGGTCCCACCATAGCCTCAGCCAGTCGCCGACCGTGGGGCGCTCGAGGTTTCCCTCCTTGAGCGGGTCCGGGAACCACCAGGCTCGGATCGGCACCCGTTTGGCGTCGTACTTGGGCGCGAGCTGCTTTTCGAGCGTCCCTTCCGGGTCCCAGTCGGCGATGATGACGGGTGTCGAGGCCTGATCGATGCGCGAGGCCCACGTGACGTTGTCGTCCCTCAGGTACCAGGTCAGCGGCCACACGGCCTCGCCGACGACGGTCACGACCGGCTGACCGGCGGGGATGCGCGCCTTCGCGATCTCGACCGACCGGAGCGCGCGGACGAGGTCCCTCGTCGTCTGAACGTAGGCGAGCAGCTCGGCGTGCCCGGGCTCTTTCTCGACGTCGTGCGCGCCGTACCGGAAGCAGGCCAGATACGCCCCGCGCGTGTTGACCACGGCGAAGAGCATGGTGACGGCGAGGGCGATCGCGGCCCAGGCGCGCCGGCGCTGCGACCAGAGCCGGACGACGCCGAGCCCGGCGAGCATGGTCAGGGGAAGCAGCGGGTGGACCGTGAGCCAGGGCACCTTCTCGCGGGCCCAGCCATAGATCGCGAGCGAGCCCACGGTCCAGAAGGCGATGAACTGCACGAAGGGCGTCAGGCCGCCGGGCTCGGCGCTCGGGCGCCGCAGTGTCAGGATCAGGGTGGCGACGACGATGACCGCAATCCAGACCATCGCACGGGGCGCGAACACCGGAACGAACCGGCGCAGGACGAGGTACGCGACGATCGGCCCCGCCGAGCGCGCGAGCACGCGCAGGAACGGATCCGTCTTCCACTGGCGCCGCGAGAATGCGAAGAGGGCGGCGAAGACGATCGCCGTGTCGTAGAAGAAGAGCTGCGGGAAGTAGTAGTACCAGGGACCGGGGATCCGGGCGATCGAGTGCTGGCCCATCCAGTACTTGATCGCCTTCGGAATCGCGAGCCAGTCGCCCGGGTACTTCCCGAAGGCCGAGTACATGCCAGCCCAGATGACCAGGAAGAGCAGCGCCGCCGAAAGAATCGGGACGATCCGCTCCAGCACCCACGATAGCGCCCGTCCCACGGCCTGGCCCGGGCGGGGTCCTTCCGCGGTGCCCGCGCCGCGGAGGGCGCACCACACGCCGTAGACGACGAAGAGAACGCCCGTCATGTAGGCGTTCTCCTTGGTCACGCCGGCGAACGCGAACGCCGTGGCCGAGAGCATCAGCCACTTCGAGCGGTCCGTTTCGAGGAACCGCTGGAAGGCGACGATCGTGCCGAGAGTGAACACGAGCGAATAGAGGTCCTCCCGGATGAAGCGCGAGAAGTAGGCAAAGTGGGGCGAGAGCAGGACGAAGACGGCATAGACGGCCGCCGCGCCGTTCCCGATCCACCGCCTCAGGGGCCACGCGAACGCGATCAGGATCAGGCCGAAGATGGCCGGCATCGTTCTCGCCGTGACGTTCGAGGCGCCCGCAATCTTGTAGACGAGGGCGTTGAGGTAGTAGAGGAACGGACCGTGGTAGGCCGGGTCGTAGCGCCAGTCGCCGCCCTTCGAGAGCGTGTACGACTGGTAGGCATGGATCGACTCGTCGTGGTGAAGCGGCCGGTCCCCGAGCGCCCAGAAGCGCGTGAGGGCGGCGGCGACGGCCAGCGTCGCGATGAACAGGAGGACCCGGGCCGACAGCCGTGCAGGGTCCGAGGCCGCCGCCGCGGGTTCGCTCAAGAAGCCCTCCTCTCGCCGAGCGGAATCTTCGAAACCGAAGCGTTTCCGGAGTTGACGACATAGAGGATACGGTTTTTCCTGTCGATCGCGATACCCGTGGGATTCGAGAACTTCTGTCCGGCGGCGTCGGCGTCGATCCGGCGCAGGAGCTTGCCGGAGGAGTCGAGCGCCACGACGGAGTTCGTTCCGGGGTCCGTGGCCCACAGCGTCCCGTCCGCGTCGACCGCGAGGTGCGGCTCGACGTTCGGGCCCCAACCGGGGAACGGGAACGCGCCGCGGAGAGTCCCGTCCGCGCCGAGCACCTGGACCCTCCGATTCCCGGTGTCTCCGACGTAGATCTCGCCGGATGGCGAGGCCGCGATGCCGGTCGGGCTCGAGAATTCGCCCGGGCCGGCGCCCTTGTGTCCGTACGAGTGCCGGTCCTGGAGGAGCGCGTCGAAGGAGACCACGCGGTGGTTGCCGGTGTCGCTGACCCAGACTCGGCCGTCCGGGGCGACCGTGATTCCGCGGGGCCCGTAGAGCTCGCCGGCCGTGGCGCGCAGGACCCCCTCGACGGTGAAGGCCTGGATGCGCCCGTTCCAGGTGTCGGCGACGTACAGCGCGTCCCCCCGGATCGCGACGCCGCAGAGCTCCTTGAAGCCGAACTCGCCCGCGCCGCGGCCGCCCCATCCGCCGAGGAAGCCGCCATCGGGATCGAAGACGCGCAGGCGCGAATGGCCGAAGTCCGCGATCCAGATCCGGCCGCGGTCGTCCACGGCCGCGCCGCGAGGCTCGTGCAGGTTCGGCCACGCCGCGGCGCCGGGCTCGGCGGCGGCCTGGATGGCGGGCCGCTCCTCGGGCTCGTCCTCGGGCGGGGCGGGGGCGCCGGCCGAGGTTTCCGGCAGCGCCTCCCTGGCCGGGAGGAGCACGTCCTGGGCCGGTCCGCCGACGACGCGGTAGACCTGCGCCTCGGGGTTCTCGTAGACGCTCTGGAATCGCTCCTGGTCCGTCCGGAACTTCTGCAGTCCGGCCGGCGGATACGTCTTTTTCTCGAGCCAGCCGACGTACACGTAGCCGACGCGGTAGCGCGCGAGGAGGCTCTCGATCCGGGCCGCGTTCGGATCGGAGTACATGGCCCGGACGGCCTGGCGGCGAGACTCGATCTCGGACTCGGCGTTGCCGCGCTGCTTGACGTGGTAGTCCCATCCGAGGACGGTCGGCAGACCCGTCAGCATCGAGATGCGGGCGAAGTCCTGGTAGGAGGGACCCTGCGCTTCGAGAATGACCGGCGTGCCGGCGACGCTGCGCCGGAGCCACGCCACGGCGCGCGACTCGCCGGGATGGAACGTCTCGAGATAACGGAGGCCGTCGAGCGTCGGTCCGCCGTACGGCGCGAAATGGCGGCTGACGGCGGCTCGCCCGGCCGTGGCGCTCGTGAAGAGAGCCGCGGCGGCGAGCAGGACCGCCGCCGCCCGCGCCGGTACGATCCACCGGTCCAGGATGCCGCGGCGGTTGCGCCGGAACACGAGGACGGCCGTGCCGATCGCGAAGAGAAGCCAGGCCTCGAGGTAGAGCTTGAAGAACGTGTTCATCCGGTCGTAGATGTAGAGGCGCTGGCAGAAGAGAACCAGGAAGAAGGCCGTCGCGAGGAAGCCGAGGGCGAGGCGATCGTCGCGGTCCTCGGCGAGCAGGAAGAACGCGGCGAGGAAGAGCGCGACGCCGCATCCGAGAAAGACGTTCGGGCGCAGGAACAGCAGTGCGGCGAGGGCGGCCGACGTGACGAGTCCGATCGTCCACCGGGGCCCGCGGCCCAGGCCGCGCGCCGCGAGCTTCTCGGAGGAGGCGGCCAGCCACCACGCCAGGGCGAGGAAGAAGAACAGGCCGAAGACCGTCGCCTGGTCGATCCCGGACGCCGACGGCTCGAGGTTGCGGCCGATTCCCGGCGCCCCGCCGGCCCGGACCCACAGCGGCCGGGCGAGCAGGTACCCGGACGCCGCGGAGATCGCGAGCGCGCCGAGCGCCCGGCCGACGCCGGCGACGGTGAAACGCTGCGCCGCCAGCGCCGCGGCGAGGGCCGTGACCGCGAGCAGGCCTGCCAGCAGAGGCACGTCCCAGGCGTTGGTCAGGGCCTGCGCCGCCCCGAGAAAGCCGAGCAGCGCCGCCGCCACGAGCCGCGGGCGCGTTCCCGTCGCCGGCGCCATGTGCAGGCGCACCAGGTGGAGCGCCGCGGTGGCGAAGGCGAGAAAGATCGGGATCGCCAGAACGTGGGCGTGCAAATCGGCGAAGCTCAGGCTCCAGAAGGGGTACTCGTTGATCGTGTCCTTGACGACCCGCGAGGTCGCCCAGAAGTAGTCCCAGTCGAGCGCGCGCTTGTGGATGAGCCACTCGCGCAGGCCCGAGAGGTTTCCGAGAAGCAGGGTCAGGCCGGCGCCCGCGATCCCGGCGCGGAGGCGCCCTCCCCAGTTGCGGGCCAGCGAATACGCGCCCTGGAGAATCGTTCCCCCGAGGAATCCGAACGCGAGGTTGAACGTGAATCGCGTGGACAGGTTCGTCAGGAACGTCAGGAAGACGACCATCTCCTGGCCAAACGTGTAATAGCCGAGGGGCGCGCCGGCGAGCCACGGGTCGGAAGCGGGAAGCGACCGCGTCCGCACGAGGATGTTCAGGATCGAGAAGTCCATGGGCTTTTCGCCCCAGTAGATTTCGGGGTTCAGCGCGCGGAGTCCCAGGAAGAGCAGGAATCCGACGGCGAAGACGATCTCGCTCTGAAGGAGCGCGCGCCGGTTCTCGCGCAGAAAGCGCGCGAGATCGTAGCGCTCGCGCAGCCCGATCCACGCGGAAACGATCGCGAGCACGGCGAGGCACCCGAGCGCCGCGCGGCGCCCGTTGCCGAGCGCATGGAACGTGACGGCGACGGTCATCGCGTACGTCGTGAAGACGAGCCCGAGGAGGCGCGAGAGCCCGAAGCCCCGGTCCCCGAGGCGGGGAAAGAGCGTCCAGACGATCGGCCACGCGAGGAGGCCAACGAGCGCGAGGGCGAGGTACCAGGCGGCGGCGGCGTAGAGCGAGCTTCCGGCCGTCTCGCCCGGCTCGACCGAAGGCGCCGAAGACTCGGCCTCGGGCCGGTGATCGGGGCGCACGGGCGCGCTGACGCGCCGCAGGGACCGCGGCCACTTCTCCCATTCGTTCATCGTGGGCGGCGTCCGAGGGATCGCCGAAAGCAGGAGCCGGCGGGCGGCCTCCTTCGAGAAGCGCGCCGTCTTGTGGAACAGCAGGACCCGCGGGTGGTCGTAGACGGTGAACTGCTCCTCGGCCCGATCGTCCGGGAAGCGGAGCGGTCCGAGCGAGGGATACGACGTGAAATCCGCGGCGCGATCGAACCCGAGGCTGCCGTCGAAGAGCGCGCGGTAGTAGGCGATCGACATGGGGAAAACATCGGGCACCCGCGTCACGTTGGCGTAGACGCGGTTGGACGTGACGGCGACCCAGTCGGTCTCGGCGAGGCTGCGGACGAGGATCTCCGCTTTCTCCCGCGAGTCGGGGTCGAAAAGGGGAAGCTGCGGCGGTCCCGAGTAGACGCCCGGGTCGTAACCCGGCATGGGCAGGGGAAGACCGTCGTCCCACGACTCGTTGACGATGCGCTCCCGCGGAGGGACGTGGGCGTAGATCCAGCGCGTGGCGGTGACGCGCGACTGGGGACGGCGGTAGATCGCGGTGAAGGCGAACGCCCACAGGGCGGTCCCGCCGACGACGGCGAGGGCCGTCGCGCGCGCCAGGCGCGGCCGGCGCGCGCTCTCGATCCACCGCGACAGCAAGACGCCGGCGAGGACCGCGAGCGCGGGGTAGGCGGGGTAGAGATAGCGGATCGACTTGACGAGAGTGAGCCCGTGGTACGCGAAGAGGAAGAGGACGTAGGCGCACAGCGGCGCGAGATCCCAGGCGCGGCGGCGCCAGACGGCCGCGGAGGCCCACGCGAGGGCGACGAGCGCCGTGACGCCGAAGAAGACGCCCGCTCCCCAGAGCACGAGGTTCTCGATCGGAAAGAGCACCGTTCGGCCCGCCCACTGGAGGGCCGGAGGGAAGCCCGCGACCGAGCTCGTCAGCGCCTTCAGCCGCCGCAGGTCCTCGATCCAGCGGGGATCGAGCCGGAACGAAAGGGGGCTCGGGCCGAGAAAGATGTGCGGAAGGAAGACGCGGATGGTCGCGGCGGCGGCGCCGAGCGCCAGGAGAACGCGGGGAACGGCCCGGAGAAACCCCGCGCCGAAGCCGTCCTTCTCCCGGAGGGCGCCGGCGAGCGCCGCGACGCCGAGCGGCAGCAGCAGGGCGAGCGCGGTGATCTTGCACGCCACGGCCAGGCCGATCGCGGCGCCCGTCAAGGCCCAGCCGCCCCAGCCCGCCTTTCTCTGGGCGATGCGCACCGAGCCGAGCAGCGCGGCCGCGGTGAACGTCGTGAGGAAGGTGTCCACGGCCCAGAAGTGGGACAGCTGAATCCCGAGCACGCAGAAAGCCGAGAGGGCGGCCGCGACGAGCGAGGCGCGGCGATGCGCGAATCGGCGCGCCATCCGGTAAACGAGCCAGACCGTGAAGAGGTCGAATAGCGCGGACAGACCCCGGCCGATCAGGTAGGTGCCGTCGTAGCCGCGGCGGCCGAAGAGCGGGGCGATGACCTTCGCGACCACGATCGGCAGCGTGCCGTAGACGAAGGATCCTTCGCCGCGGTTGTAAGGGTCGAGCGTCGAACGCTTCGCGTCGAAGTACTCGGCGGCGGACTTCGGGAACGCGAGCTTCTCCTCGACCATCGAGATGAAGCGCTCGTCCGGATGCAGATGGTGGCCGTCGTCCCAGTTCAGGCCCTGGAACCGCAGGACCGCTCCCGCCGCCAGCAGGAGGAAGAGGATCGCGCGGGCGCGATCGCGGGACATGCGGTTGGGCACGGGAGGCTAGGGGGCCGCGATCTTCAGGCCCTTGCGGGTCAGGAAGCGGCCGATCTCCTCCCGGCTCCCGCCGATCCAGGAAAGCAGCCGGTCGACGCCCTCGTCCGGCGAAACGCGGGGACGCCAGCCGAGGTCCTGCGCGGCGCGATCCACGTTGCAGTAGAAAACGGGCTGGTCTCCGAGCCGCGCCGGCGCCGATCCGATCGGGATCGGCTTGCCGAGCTTCTTCTCGAGGAGGACCATCAGCTCCTTGAGCGACAGGCGAAAGGCCGGTCCGCCTCCGACGTTGTAGGCGCGGCCGGCGACCTTCTGCGGGTCGGCCGCCGCGGCGAGATACAGCGCGACGAGATCGTCCACCCAGAGAAGGTCCCGCACCTGCAGGCCGTCGCCGTAGAACGTGATCGGGAGGCCGAACGCCGCGGCCAGCGCGAACCAGGCGACCCAGCCCTGGTCTTCCTCGCCGAACTGGCGGGGACCGTAGATGCACGACTGCCTCAGGGCGACCGTCGGAAGGCCGAAGCTGCGGTGGTAATCGATGACGTACTGGTCGGCCGCGCCTTTCGAGCAGCCGTACGGCGACTCGAAGGAGAGCGGCTCGGTCTCGGAGACGCCCTGGGGCAGGCTGCGGAAGTCCCAGCGGCCCTCCCGAACGACCTCTCCCATCGAGAGGTGGCCGTAGACCTTGTTGGTCGAGGCATACAGGAGGAGGGGCGCCTTCTCCGGGGCGTCGGCGTATCGCCGGCGCAGGGCCTCGAGCAGGCGGAACGTTCCGAGGGCATTGATCTCCCAGTCGGTGACCGGATCCACGATCGACGTCGTCACGGCGACCTGGCCCGCCAGGTGGAGCACGGCGTCGAAGGGTTCGGCGAGCACGCGGGCGAGGGCGGCGGAGTCGCGGACGTCGCCTTCGATCAACCGGATCTTCGGGTCGAGGGCCTCGAGCCACGCTCGGTTGAAGACGGAAGCGGGGCGCATGAAGCTATCCAGCACGACGACGTCGTGCTTCTCGGCACGGAGTCGCCGGGCGGCGTTCGAGCCGATGAAACCGGCTCCGCCGGTGATCAAAAATCGCATGTTTTCGTCAACGAAAAACTAGCCTAAGCCGATCATTTTACAGGAGATTGGGGCATTCTCCTACACACGAACGCGATGCAGGCTCCGGCCTCCGGCTCGGGTTCGTCGACCCAGCGCCGCAGGCGTTGGATCCAGAACGCGTTGTCCATCAGCCCGGGCAGCGGCACCCACCGGCCCGTCAGCTTGCGCGCGACCAGATGGGGAAGGCTCGTGTAGTGGTATCGGTGGAAGGCATGCATGGCGTCGGGCGACATGTAGTACCGCCAGCGCACGACCTCCAGGCCCGCCGCTTCGAACCGCGCGCGCCAGATTTCGGGCGGGTCGAAGTGGAAGTGAACCGACTTGTGATTGAACCAGTCCACGTAGGCGCGATGCGCTGCCGAGAGTCCGAGACGGCGCCAGGCCCGCGCGTCGGTCAGGAAGTCCCGGAAGTGCTGTCCGATGAGGGTCGTCGCGAACGTGCCCCCCGGCCTCAGAACGCGGCCGATCTCGGCGATCGTCTTCTCGATCTCGGGGATGTGTTCGAAGACGCAGTTGGAGACGACGGACCCGAATGCGCCGTCGGCAAAGGGCATCGCGCCGGAGTCGGCCGCCGTCGTGAAGCGATAGACGCGCCGATCCCGCGCTTCCGCAAGGTCGGCGAGGCCCGGATCGAGGCCCACGTCGGCTCCTTCGGGAAAGAGAACCGAACCGAAGTGCCCGTCGCCGCAGCCCACGTCGAGGATCGGCCTCGCGAAATCGGTCTGAGACAGGATCTGCGCCTCGATGGTGCGCATGAGGACGCGGTGAAGGGGCATTTCCCGCAGGTGGCTGCGAAGGATCCGCTCGACGGGAACGGGTGGCCTCACCGTTGCCCCTTCATGGCCGTCGCGTACTCGACCTCGTACTCCCGCAGCGTGCGTTCCGGCTCGAAGAGCGCCCGGATCTGTTCGCGCGGGCGGCGATAGCGCGCCGGCGTCTCCAGCACCCGAAGAATCTGCCGGGCGAGGCCGGCGGCGTCCCCGATCGGCGCGATCTCGCCCATTCCGGTCAGTTGGACCGGTTGGCGCACGCCGGGCAGGTCCGAGGCCACGGACGGGACTCCGCGCAGCATGGCCTCGACCTGGACCAGCCCGAAGGACTCGGTCGCGTTGATCGAGGGCAGGACGAGAACGTCCGAAATGGTGAAGAGATCCGCGATCTCTCCGGGCGGCACGATGCCCGGTGCGACCACGCCCGACCCGGGGTCGTCGAGCCGCGAACCGATCCTCTCGAGGACCGACTCGCCCGGCACGTTCTTCGCGCCGGCGAGCAGCAGCGCCGCGTTCGGAAATCGTCGTCGCACGGCATCGAACGCCTGGACGAGCACGGGGAGGCCCTTCTCCTCGGTGAAGCGGCCGAGAAAGAGCAGGACCGGAGATCCGCGCACGCCGAGACGCTCGCGGACCTCCCCGGCGCTCCGGCCGGTCACGGGCGGGTCGGCGACCGGGGGAAGGATCCAGCCGACCTTCTCGAGACGGTCGTCGAGCGGCCGGGTATGCCGGGCATAGTCCTCCGTGTACGTGATGACGCGCGCGGCGCGGTCGAGGGCGAAGTTCTGGGAGGTCCGCGCCACAACCTCGACGAAGCGCTGGCCGATGCCGTGGGGCGACTGCAGGTCGCAGTGAAAGGTCACGACGATCGGCACCCGGAGCGTCGCGCCGAGAAACGCCAGCGGCACGGCGTTGACGAGCGGCGCATGCAGGTGAAGCACGTCCGCTCGCGGGATCTCCCGCAGCGCCCGGGCGAGGATCGCGGGAGAGACGAGCGCCTTGCCGATTCGCGCGGCCACGGGGGCGCGGACGACGCGGACCCCGTTCTCGTCCGATTCGAGCGGCAGATCCGGCTGGTGGCGATGGGCGAGGACGCGCACCGCGTGCCCGCGCCGGGCGAGTCCCTCGGCCAGCTGTTCGACGTAGATCGTGAGGCCCGAGACGTGCGGTCGGTAATAGTCGACCGCCATCAGGATCTTCATCGCGCCGGCGCGGCCGGCCGGGGCTGCGAGACCGAGAAGATCACCGTGCCGTTGGATGCGAAGACCGGGTACAGGAACGGGAACGCCGCGGTGGCCGGATTCGACCCGTAGGTCTTCCGCTCCATGTCGCCGAGGACCACGTAGGTCACGCCGTACTTCTGGAGGATCTCCCACGCGGCACGCGCGTCCGGCGTCGTGTAGAAGAGCCGGACGCGGGCGGCGCGCTCGGCGACCTCCGGATCTTCGGCCGTCGCGGTCGAGCGCCAGAGACCCTCGTGGTTTCCCCAGCCGAGAACCGTCGGGATCCCGGTATGCGACGAGATCCGAGCGTATTCGGAGTACGGGTCGCCCGATGCCTCGAGCACCACCGATCCGACTTTGGCGTTGGCCAGCAGCCAGTCGATCACGGCCGCGTCCCCCTTGTTCCGGCGCACGAGCGGTCCGTGCGCGTCGAGAGAAAACAGGGCATCCCTCTGTCGCAGGCGCGAGACCGTGACGTTGATGGGCCAGAGCGCCGCGAGCAGCGCGCAGAGGCCGAGGGCCGCTCGAAAGACGCGGCTCCGTCGTCCGACCGCATCCCACGCCCGCGCCGCGAAGACGGCGCCGCCGATCGCGAGGAGCGGCCAGGCCTGGAGGTAGAACTTGAAGAGCGTGTTCATCCGCTGAAGGTTCTCGCCGTACGTGTCCTTGAAGTAGACGAGCTCGCAGCCGCCGATCATCCCGAGGCCGAGGAGCACGAGAAACGCGGCGTACACCCCGGGCCCGTCGTCGTCGGCGGAGCGAAGGGAGCGCCAGGCCGCCCTTGCCGCGAGCAGCGCGAGGAAGAGAACGATCGACAGAGCGGGCTTGCCGAGGGCGAGGGCGCCGAAGACCGAGACCGCCGCGGCCGCCGCGAGGCCGAAGTTGCGCCGGCGGCGGGCCGGCTCGGAGTCCTCCGAGAGCCATGGCCAGAGGCCGACCGCGCAGACGGCGACGAGAATCCCCCACACGCCGAGAAACTCGAGGATGTCGGAGGACATCGTGGCGCGGCCGAGCCCGCGCTGGGCGAGGGCGAAGGAGGACGTGTAGGGATAGAAGAGCAGCAGCGAGGCGACGAAGACCCCGAAGCCGGCGAGGCCGCCGAGGATCGCCTGGCGGACCGAGGGAAGACGGGCGCCGCGCGTCGCGGTGAAGGCGCCTCCGACCGCGAGCAGAATCGCCATCGCCGGCAGGTTCCAGAAGTTCGCCGCGCGGGCCGTCCCGGCCACGAGCGCGACGAGAAGGAGGCCGGGCCACGCACGGAGCCCGCGGGCGTTCTCGTCTTCGACCCAACGATGGGCCACCGCGAAGGCCGCGATGAAGAACGGAAATGCGAGGAGGTGAGGATGCAGGTCCGCGTGGAAGAACGTGAAGAAAGGAAACTCGTTGATCGTCTTGAAATTCTCGGGGCCGATGACCCGCGAGGCGTGCCAGTAGTCGAAATCGGTCGCGAAGGGCGCCGACCAGGCGTCGTAGGCCCCCGCCACGTTCCCGGCGAACACCGCGCCGCCGCCCGCCGCGAGGCCGACCGCGAGGCGCCCGCGCGAGAGGCGCAAGCCGAGGCACGTCGCGGCCGCGAACGAGGAGCCGGCGAAGGTCGCGATGGCGAGGTTGTAGGCGATGAGCGGCGCGACGCCGGCGAGCTTCGCCTGCGCGGCGGCGAGCAGGTATCCCCAGTAGTAGTAGTTGATGGTCTTTCCCGCCATCCACGGGTCGGCGGGCGGCATCGTGGAGTAGCGCGACAGCGAGTTGAGAAAGGCGAGATCCATGAACTTCTCCGCGCCGAGGATCGCGGGACCCGCCGCCCGGATGAGGAGAAACACCGCCGAAGCCGACCAGAAGACGATCGCGCCGAGTTTCTCCTCGTGGCCCCACCACGGCGCCCGGGCGACGGAATCCAGGTCCGATCGCCGGCGCACGGCGAGCGCGACGGCCGCGATGGCTCCGAGGGCCGCGATCATCGTGAATCGGCGGAAGCCGAACGTGGTCAGAATCGAGAGGAGCCAGCCGACGTAGGCGACGATGGCGAGACCCACCGGCCGCGACAGGAGCGCCGCGTCGCGGCGGTTGCCGAAGAAGGAGCGCAGCAGCGGCAGGACGGCGAGGCCCATCAGCTCGGTCGCGAGGGCCCATGCCAGAATGTCCCGCATGAATTCGTTCCATTGTAGACGACCCTCGCGGCGAGAAAACGCCGCGTCCGCGGCCGGGCCGAGCGTCGCGGGGGCCGGGCGTCGAAAAAGAGGCCGCGGCGAGACAGCCGCGTGAGCGACCGGATCCCGTTTCGCGCGCGGCCAATGCTCGCGACGCTCGTCGGCGAGCCGTTCGACCGGCCGGGATGGGTCTTCGAGGAGAAGTACGACGGCTACCGGATCCTCGCGTACAAGGAGGGTGCGCGGGTCCGGCTTCTCTCTCGCAACGCCAGGGACCGGACCGACTCCTTTCGCGCCATCGCCGATGCGGTCGCGAGCCTGCGGGATCGGACGCTGCTGCTCGACGGCGAGGCCGTGGCGTTCGATCGCCGCGACGTCTCGAGATTCCAGCTCCTTCAGCGCGGAGGGGAGCCGTCCCTCGCGGTCTTCGACTGCCTGTATCGCGGGGGCCGGGACCTGCGTCACGAGCCGCTCTCGGTTCGCCGCCGCGAGGCCGCAGCCGCGCTCGCGAAGGCGCCGCCCGCGCTCTTTCTTTCCCGCCGTTTCGCGGGCGGCGGTCTGGCGGCGTATCGCGAAGCCGGCCGCCGCGGATTCGAGGGGATCGTCGCGAAAAACGAATCCTCGACCTATGACGAGCGGCGCAGCCTCGAGTGGCTCAAGGTCAAGGTCCACCAGGAGGAGGAGCTCGTGATCGGGGGTTTCACGCCGCCGCGCGGGTCGAGGGCGCACCTCGGCGCGCTGCTGCTCGGCGCGTATCGGGGTCGCGACCTCGTTTTCGTGGGCAAGGTCGGCACCGGGTTCACCGAGGCGGTGCTCGCCGATCTCGCGAAGACCCTTCGACCCCTCGTGCGCGCCCGGTCTCCGTTCGCCGCCTCGCCCCGGGAGAAAGGCGCGGTCTGGGTCTCGCCGAGGCTCGTGGCCCAGGTCGCCTTCCAGGAGTGGACCGCGGACGCGAAGCTGCGCCAGCCCGTGTACCTCGGCCTGCGGGACGACAAGCGTCCGGAGGACTGCCGCTTGCCCTCCGGGCTCGGCTGATCCGGCGTCGGCCCGATGCCAGCAGGCTGCTGAAAAATGGATGCGGGCGTCGTGTCCGGCACTTTGCATCCGGCGCCCGCCAATCGGCTAGGTAATTGACGGATTTCCTTGCGACGGCGGCCGCCGGCAAACTGCCGGCCACCCTTCGGGTTACGGCGGCGCGGGGCCATCTGCGTCGTCATCGCTCCTCGACGATGCTTGTGCATCGCCGTCGTCGCGCTTCCTCGCATCTAACCCCGCGGCGCTCGTAACGCCGCCCCACACCCTTTTTCAGCAGCCTGCTACGCTTTCCCGCCATGTCCGAGCCGGGATACCTGCGGCTGCTCGAGACCGGCGAGCTCGAAGAGCGCGTCGAGAGGCTCTACGCGCTGCTCAAGGCCTGCACCGTCTGTCCCCGCGACTGCGGCAACGACCGCCTCGCCGGCGTGCTCGCCTCGTGCGCCTCGGGGGAGCGGCCGGTCGTTTCGGCCTACACCGCCCACTTCGGCGAGGAGCCGTCCCTCTCCGGAACCCGCGGCGCCGGCAACATCTTCTTCGGGAACTGTAACCTGCGCTGCGTGTACTGCCAGAACTACCAGATCAGCCAGGATTATCCGACGCAGCGAACCAACGAGGTGCCCGTCGAGCGCGTGGCGGAGATGGCGCTGGAGCTCCAGGAGCGCGGCTGCCACAACGTCGGCTTCGTCTCGCCGACGCACTTTGCGCCGCAGATGGCGCGCGCCGTCCTCCTCGCGGCGAGGAAGGGCCTGAGGCTGCCGATCGTCTACAACACGAATGCCTACGACTCGGTCGAGGTGCTGCGGCTGCTCGACGGAATCGTCGACATCTACCTTCCGGACCTGAAATACGCGGACGCGGCGGCGGGATCGCTCTACTCGAAGGTGCCGGAGTATCCCGAACGGTCGCGCGCGGCGCTCGTCGAGATGTTCCGCCAGAAGGGCTCGCGGCTCGATCTGGACGACGAGGGGCTCCTGAAAGGCGGCCTCCTCGTGCGGATCCTCGTGCTGCCCAACGGCGTGGCGGGCGTCGCCGACACGCTTTCCTGGATCGCCGAGACGCTGTCCCCCAAAGTGGCCATCTCGCTGATGGCCCAGTACTACGCGATCCACCGCGCGGCGTCGAACGAGAAATACTCGGCCCTCAATCGCTCGATCACCGCGGCGGAGTGGGAGGAGGCCCTGGCCTCTCTCGAGGCAAACGGCCTCTCGAACGGTTACCAGCAGGAGATGGAGACGTCCCACAAGTACTACCGGCCGGACTTCCGGGACGCCAAAACGCCCTTTCGCGACATTCGGGACTTCCGGGACGACCCGGCCGCGCTACACTAGCGGGATCGCCGGGAAGGCGAAGGCCATCGCGTCGCGGCCGGGGTCAGTGCCCCGGCCCTGTTTTTTCCGGCCCGGGAAAGGGCTCGCACGCGTTGACGATCGCCGTCTCGAATCCCGCTCCGATCGTCACGGTCGTCGAAGCGAGGACCTTGCCGCCGGCGCGCAGCTCGACGCGATAGTCGCCCGCGCCTTCGAGGAAGCGGCCCGTCTTGACGGTCTCGCGCGCGTCGACGGCCGCCGAGGACGCCGGGATCGCGAGCAGCGTTTTCTCGGCGCCGCCGGGAGAGACCGCGACGACGGCGGTCTCGTGGGCGAAGGCCGTCCCCACGTGCGCCGCGACGATCACGCGATCGACGCTCCCCGCGAGCTGCCAGAGCGCCTCGCGCGACGAGCCGCCGGGGACGAAAACGCTGAGCGTGTCGTATGCCCAGTTCTTCGGCGGAGCGTGGAGCATGCCGATCGGAACCATGATCGTTCCGCGGACGGCGACGGGGTGGCCGTCGATCTCGGCCGGGAAATACTTCGACTTCTCCAGGGACACCTGCGCGAACGGGGCCAGCGGCGGGACCGTCGCCGAGAGAAATCGCGTCTGGCGCACGGTTCCGTCGCGTTCGATGACGATCTCCTCGAGCACGTCCGTGCCGACGCGCGCCGAGACGTAGGTCGGCGGGAGCGGGACCGGACCGGCCGAGATCAGGCGAGGAGGCGAGAGGCCCACGCAGCCGGCCGGCGCCGTCGAGGCGGTGGGCGCGCTCGCGCATCCGGCGGCCGCCGCGAGGATCGACGCGGCGGCGGTCCACCGCCGGACACCGCGCGCGCCGATCACTGTTTCGGAACCGCGAAGTGGAAGTGAGCGGGGTCCTTCGCGAGCCAGAACTGTCCGCCTCCCGCGTTGTTGCCGTCCACGGTGAACCGGAGCACCCAGACGCCGTCTTCCCAGGCGTCTCCGATGGGGACGACGGCCGGAAACCGGACCTCCGTGGCGTTGGCCGGAGCCAGGACGGGAGGCTGATACAGCGGGTAGGACTTTCCCCTGGGCGAGAGCGCCTCCAGGCGCACCGTCAGCGTCCGGTTCTCCGGGCTCTTCGGAACGTCGAGGAGCACCTCGGCGCGCAAGGCCGGGTCCTTGCCCTTCTGGATGGGGAAGCCCTCGGGCGACCTGGCCTTGCCCGAGGCGTCGGCCGGCGAGACCGCGAGGTCTCCGAGGATCGGGCCCGGGATCTCGCCGCGCTTCTCGTTGTCGAGGCGGAAGCGGACCGCGATGTTCGCGAAGACCTCCACGGGCTTTCCGTCGCGCATCGCCGGCTTGAATTGCCACTGGCGTACGGCGTCGAGCGCCGCCTGGCGGAAGCCCTGATCCGTCGCCGAGACGACGAGAAGATCCCGGACGCGCCCCTGCGTGTCGATCCGACCGATGATCAGGACGTTGCCCTGTCGCTGCGTCTTCCAGAGGTTGTCCGGATAGACCGGGTTGACCTGTTTGGTCTGCACCGCGCCGCGGGTCTGGGCTCCGAGTGCGGCGGCGAAGAGCAGAAGGCAGACTCCGGCCGTCCATCTTCCGAAACGAGACATGCGGGACCTCAAGCCGCCGGCCCTTCGAGGGCGCGGCGAGCGTGATAGGAGGAGCGCACGAGCGGGCCGGACTCGACACGGAGAAAGCCGAGGGCCTCTCCGCGCCGCCGGATTCGCTCGAACTCCTCGGGTGTGTAGTAGCGCTCGATCGGCAGGCGCCGCTCGTGCGGTTGCAGGTACTGGCCGACCGTCGCGATGTCGCAGCCGGCCGCCCGAAGGTCGCCGAGCAGGCCGCCGACCTCCTCCTCGCTCTCTCCGAGGCCGACCATCAGGCCCGACTTCGTTCGCAGGTCGAGGCCGTCGCGGTCGCGGCGCCGCGCCGCTCTCCGGATCAGCTCGAGCGACTGCGCGTACCCGGCGTCCGGCCGGACGCGCCGGTAGAGACGCGCCACCGTCTCCATGTTGTGATTGAGGATCTCGGGCGCTTCGCCGAGGACGGTATCGAGCGCCGCGGCGTTGCCCCGGAAGTCGGGGATGAGGACCTCGACCGTGCAGCCCGGGTTCCGGCGGCGGATCGCCCGGATCGTCGCGGCGAAGTGAGCGGCTCCGCCGTCGGGCAGGTCGTCGCGGTTGACCGACGTGACGACGGCGTGGGACAGCCGCAGCTCCGCCGCCGCCTCGGCCACGCGCTCCGGCTCGTCCGGATCGAGCGCGCCCGGCTTCCCCTTTCCCACGGCGCAGAAACCGCAGTGGCGGGTGCAGACGTCGCCCATCAGCATGAACGTCGCCGTCTTCTCCCGCGCCCAGCACTCGTGGATGTTCGGGCAGCGCGCCTCTTCGCACACGGTGACGAGCGAAAGGCGCCGCATCATGCGGCGGACTTCCTCGTAGTCTCCGGTCGAGTCGAGGCGCACCTTCAGCCACTCGGGCCGGTCGAGACGCGTGGGGCGGGGCGCCGCGTCGAGGACGGGCAGCTCGGTCTTCACGAGCGGATTATCTCCCGCCCGAAGACCTCCTCGAAGTGCCGGCTGATCGGCGCGAGCAGGTCCTCCATGGCGAGGCGCCGCGCGGTCAGCCGCTCGATGGACGTCACGCCTCCGTCGCGGATGCCGCAGGGGACGATGCCGTCGAAGAAGGGCAGCGGCTCGTCCGTCACGTTCAGGGCGAAGCCGTGGGTCGTGATCCACCGCGACAGGTGGACGCCGATCGCCGCGACCTTGTCGTTGCCGACCCAGACGGAGGTCACGCGCTCCCTGCGGTCCGACCGGGAAGCCGCGATGCCGAGCTCCCCGAGCGTGCGGATCAGGACCTCCTCCAGATCCGTCACGTAGCGTTTCACGTCCCGCCGGTCGGGAGAGAGGTTCAGGATCGGATAACCCACGAGCTGGCCCGGCCCGTGGTAGGTGACCTGTCCTCCGCGGTCGGATTCGCGCATCGCGATGCCGAGCGCGTCACAGCGCTCGGGCGTCAGCAGGACGTCCGAGGGGTTTGCGTTGCGTCCGAGCGTATAGACCGGGTCGTGCTCGAGGAGGAAAAAGCGCTCCTCGCCGCCGGCGGCGAGGTTGGCAGCCGCGCGGCGCTGGATCTCGACGGCCTCGTCGTAGCCGATCCGGCCGAGCCACTCGATGGCGATCGGGGTCGTGGAGCGGGAGGCCGACTGCAGCGCCATGGCAACAGCAAAGTCTATCGCGCGTTCAGTGTCCGAGCAGCAGCGAGTCCTGGCCGTCGAGGCGATCGCCGCCCGGATACCAGCCGGCGGACATCCACTGAAGACGGAGTCCGGCCGAAACGATGAGCGACTCGAAGAAGCGCTTCTCGTAGGCCACGGCCGCGGTCGGCCGCGAACGGACGCGCCAGCGAACTCCGCCGCCGGGGATCTCCACGGGGAAGGAGGATCGGACCTTCTCGATCGAGGCGCCGGAGGGGTCGAAGAGAAACGCGGTCACGACCGCCGCGCGCCCGGGTCTCAGCACGCGGCGCATCTCGGCGAGATAGTGCCCCGTATCCTCCGGCAGCAGGTGCGTGAAGATCGATTTCGCGAGGACGAGGTCCACGGAGCCGTCGTCCGCCGGGAATCGGTAGGTCGTCGCGGCCGGACCGGATCGGCCGCCGTACGCCGAGGCGATCGCGGCCGTTTCGAAGGAAAGCCTCGGGTCGCCTTCGTATCGCCGCCGGCACCAGCGGATGGAGGCCGCATGAACGTCGAAACCGACATAGCGGCCTTCCCCGCCGATCCGGCGAGCGAGCTCCGGAACCATCGCCCCGGCGCCGCATCCGACGTCGAGAACGCGATGTCCCGGGGCGACCAGGCCGAGCGAGTCGAGAAACGCGGCGGTGTCGAGCGCGGCGCTCTCGAAGCGTCCGACGGCGCCCGTGTGGCGGCGCAGCCACAGCGGAGGCAGATCGCTCCGTCCGGTCCACCGCCGCCAGAGCGCCTCGGCGGGGCTCGCGACCCGATATGCCGCGTTCCGGCCGTTTCGAAGCGCTTCGGCGATCATGCGGCGGCGCGATCGGGCGGACGTCGGGTGAGCAGCGTCGAGACCCCGAAAGCCGCATAGAGCAGCAGGATCGGATCCCAGTACGACGTGCGGTAACGCCAGCTGACCTCCAGGATCACGTGGACGAGCAGGGTGACGGCGAGAATCACGACACAGAATTGCCGGGCTCCTCGGCGTTCGGCGCGCACGAGTCCGACCGCGCCCAGGACGTAGAGCCCGGCGAAGTACGCTCCCGAAGCGGCGACGACCACGGGCGGCCAGAAGCGCCGGTCCGCGTACGGCCGAAGCCAACCCCACGTCTTCCACGCGAGAAGCCGCACGGTTCCGGAAGGGTCGGCGCTCCGCTCGGCGAGGGCCGCGGCCGTCAGCGCCCGCGAGAGGCGGCCCGGAGAGGCGCGGACCTCGCCGGGAAGCGACGCGATGAGCTCGAGACGGGCGCGCTCGAGCGCCGCGGTCGCGCGGTCGAGCTCGGCACGGTCGCGCGCGCGAGAGAGCCCGAGGGCCGCGTCGGAGTTGCGGCCGTAGAAGACGTACCCGGCGCCGTCGTTGACCGGAATGAGCTCGTGAAAGACGAGGGCGTTTCGCGCCGCCCAGGGAGCGAGCACCATCCCGAAGCCGAGCAGCCCCGACAGCGCGACGTGAATCCCGACGCGGCGCGGATACCGGGCGTCGAGGAAGGGCGCCGCGAGAAAGGGAACGAGGGCGAGGGCGGAGGAGCGCGTCAGGGCCGCCAGCGCGAGGGCGGCGCCGGCGAGGACCGCGAGGTTCGAGGACGGGCGGTCGGCGGCGGCGAGGAGAAGGTATCCCGAGGCGAGCAGGAACACGAGAAAGAGGGGCTCCGTCTGGATCTCCGAGGATGTCAGCACGAAGGTCGGGTGGAAGGCGGCCGCGAAGCCCGTCGCGAGAGCGAGGCCGCGCCGGCGGAAGAGCCTCGCCGACAGCGCGGCGAGCAGGACGGGTACGAGGGCGCCGGCGGCAGCCGTGACGAGCCGATCGGCCGCGATGCTCCCGGGATGGCCGAGCGTCGCCACGGCGAGAAAGAACGGATAGCCGGGCGGACGGAAGAGGTACGGATCGGTCCGCAGAGGATAGCTTCCCGTCGCGGCGAGGGCCCGGGCCCCGAGCAGGTACGCCGGCGCGTCGGCGAAGTGCGAGGAGGACGCGCCGCTCGCGAGCACGACGGCGGCCCGGACGGCCAGGGCCGTCAGGAAGATCGCGGCGCTCGCAGATTTTCCGAGGCGGGGGACGGCCGGGACGCTAGCCGAGGTCGAACTCTCCGGTTTCGAGCGTCTCCTTCATGCTCGCCATGAACTTGTCCGCGTCGGCTCCGTCGATCAGACGATGGTCGAACGAGAGCGCCAGGTAGCCGACCGTGCGGATGCCGAGCGCGTCGTTGCCTTCATCGTCGGCGACGACGACGGGCCGCTTCTCGATCGCGCCGACGCCGAGGATCGCGACCTGGGGCTGGGGGATGATCGGGGTTCCGAGGAGCGATCCGAAGACGCCCGGGTTCGTGACGGTGAAGGTGCCTCCCTGGATCTCCTCGGGCTTGAGGCGTTTCGTCCGCGCGCGCTCGGCGAGGTCCTGGGACGCGCGCGCGAGGCCGAGGATGGACTTCTCGTCGGCGTTCTTGATGACGGGAACGATTAGCCCCCAGTCGAGCGCCACCGCCATCCCGAGGTGGATGTCCTTGTGGTACACGATGTTCTCGCCGTCGATGGAGGCGTTGACCTGCGGGAACTGCTTCAGGCTCTGGATTGCCGCCCGGAAGATGAACGGAAGATAGGTCAGCTTGACGCCGTTCTTCTCGAGGAACGCGTCCTTGTGCTTCTGGCGAATGCGGCTGATGTTCGTGTAGTCGACCTGAAAGACGGTCGTCACGTGTGCCGAGGTCTGCTTCGAGAGGATCATGTTCTCGGCCGTGATCCTGCGGATCTTCGACATCGCCACGACCTCGTCGCGGTCGCTGACGGCGATCGCCGGACGCGGCGCCGGCGCGGCCTCGGGTTCCGCGCGGCCGACTTCGGGAGCGGCCGCCGGGGCGGTCGCGGCGCGAGAGGGCGCGGACGCGACCTTGCGGTTCTCGAGGTACGACAGGATGTCGTTCTTCGTGACGCGGTTGTGGATTCCGGTTCCCTCGACGCTGCCGACGTCGATGGCGTGCTCCTGGGCGATTTTCCGGACGAGCGGCGAGGAGCGGCGGCGAATGCGCTCCTCGATCGACTCCACCTGGCCCGGCGCGGGCGCCGGAGACGGCCGCGGAGCCGGCGGCTCCACGGGCCGGGCCGGGGGGAGCGGCGCCGGAGCCGCCGCGGCGGCGGGAGCGGGAGCCGGAAGCGCCGGAGGCGGCGGGGCCGCCGGAGCGGCGGCAGGCGCCGGTGCGGGTGGCGCGGGAGCCGCGGCCGCGGTTTGGACCGGGGCCGGCGCACCGGCGGGCTTCTCGCCGGCCTCCCCGATGACGCCGACGACCGTGTTGATCGCGACGGTCGCGCCCTCCGCGACCTTGATCTCGACCAGCGTGCCCGCCACCGGCGACGGGATCTCCGCGTCCACCTTGTCGGTCGAAATCTCGAAAATGGGCTCGTCGCGCTTGACGGGATCGCCCACCTTCTTCAACCACTTGGTGATAGTGCCCTCGGCGATCGATTCGCCCATCTGGGGCATGATGATTTCGGTGGCCATGCGTCGTCTCCTCTCGCCGCCGACCCGGGGCGCGAGCACGTCCCGTGACTCGCTCGACCCGCGCCGACTCCCGAAGAATACCATCCGTTCGCCGGCACGGAGCGTCGGTTCGCCGAAAACGCGGGGACACGGGAGGACCGCCTCCGTAGTCTGATCGTGGAGGACGACATGGACGAAGCACCGCGGTTTCCGCTCACCGAGAAGATCATCGCCGGAACCTTCCTGATCCTGCTCGGGGCGCTCTTCATCCTCGACAACCTCCGCGTCATCGACGCGGGATCGCTCTGGGACTACTGGCCGCTGCTGCTGATCGTTCCGGGCGTCTCACGCCTGCTTTCGCCGAGCCGCCCCGGACAGAGGGCATGGGGCGGGATCCTGGTCGTCCTCGGCGGCGTCCTGCTGCTGCGCAACCTCGATCTGGTCTGGATCCCGTTTCACAGGGTCTGGCCGTTCTTCTTCGTCGTGCTCGGCGCATATCTGATCTACCAGACGATGGCGCGCCATTCGGCGCCGCCGGCCGGACCTCCGAGCGGCGGCCCGGCCGCCTTCGGGGGATCGCCGTCGGGCCTCACGGCGGCGGGAGGAAACGCGGGGCGCACGTCCGTGGCGCAGCTGAACGAGTTCGCGCTGTGCGGCGGAGGCCATCGCCTGGTGCAGACCTCCGACTTTCGCGGCGGCTCGATCACCGTCATCGCCGGAGGCTTCGACATCGACCTGCGCGAGGCGGCGATGGCGCAGGACAGCGTCACCGTCGACCTCTTCGTCCTGATGGGCGGCTGCGTGTTCCGCGTTCCCGAGGGATGGAGGGTCGACGTCAACGTCACGCCGCTGCTCGGGGGAGCGGATCTGAAGGCCCGCACCGTCGCACCGGCCGACGGGCCCGTCCGGACCCTCGTCCTGAACGGGTTCATCCTGATGGGCGGCATCGAAGTCAAGAATTGACGGGATCGCCGAAACCATGCATCCCATCCTTGCGCACCGGGGCCGACTGCTTCCGTACCTCGCCGCCTGCGCGCCCCTGGCGGCGATCGTGACCGCGCTGCTCGCCCGGCCGGGCGGGCTCTTCCTCGGCGAGGCGATCGCCCTGGCGGTGCCGATGACGTTCGCCTACGCCTTCATGGGGCTGTCGGCGTGGTACCCGTGCCGCCAGCTTCCGCCGAACCGCACGCGGGTCCTCCCGCTCGTGCTGACGCACTCGGCCGCCGCCGCGCTCATCTCCGGACTCTGGGTCGGGTTCGCGGCCCTCCTCGCCGGCGTCTATGGGCTGCTGCCCGTCTTCCGCGGCCTCCCGGGACGCTTCGCCGCCCAGGCGGTCACGCTCTTCGCCGCCGGAGTGCTGCTCTATCTGCTCGCGGCCGCCCTCAACTACGTGCTGCTCGCCCTCGAGTCCGCCGCCGAGGCGGAGCGCCGGGAAGCCGAGCTCGCGATTCTCGCCCGGGAGGCGGAGCTCGCGGCCCTGAAGGCGCAGATCCGGCCGCACTTTCTCTTCAACAGCCTGAACTCGATCTCCGCGCTCGCCTCGAGCGATCCGCCTCGCGCGCAGCAGATGTGCGTGCGCCTGGGCGACTTCCTGCGCAAGAGCCTGTCGCTCGGCGAGAAGACGAGCATCTCGGTCGGAGAGGAGCTCGAGCTCTCGCGGGCGTATCTCGCCGTCGAGCAGCTGCGCTTCGGGGCGCGACTCGAGATCGAGGAGGACCTGGACGAGCGCGGGAACCGGTGCCTGCTGCCGCCCCTGCTGCTCCAGCCGCTCGTCGAGAATGCCGTGCGCCATGGCATCGCGACTCGCGTCGAGGGCGGGCGGCTGCGCGTGGGCGTGGCCTGCGGCGCCGGGCGGCTGCGGATTCTCATCGAGAACCCGTTCGACCCGGAGAGCCCGTCCCGGCCCGGGGGCGGCCGCGGCCTGGCGAACGTCCGCAAGCGCCTGACGGCGCGCTACGGCGAAGAGGCGCTCTTCGCGGCCAAGCGCCTGGCCGACCGGTATCTCGTCGTCATCTCCGTGCCCGCGGAGTTGCCGGCGTGACGGCGCCGGATACCGAGCCGCTCGGCGTTCTCATCGTGGACGACGAGGAGCCGGCGCGACGCATCCTGCGGGAGCATCTTTCCGCGATCCCCGGCGCTCGCGTTCTCGGCGAATGCGCCAACGGCCTGGAGGCGCTCCGCGCGGCGGCGGAGCTCTCTCCCCGGCTCGTCTTTCTCGACATCTCGATGCCGAAGCTCGACGGGTTCGAGGTGCTCGAGCTGCTGGATCCGTCGATCGCCGCCGTGTTCGTGACGGCCTTCGACGAGTACGCCGTCAAGGCCTTCGAGGTCCACGCCGTGGACTACGTGCTCAAGCCCTTCGAGGCCTCGCGCATCGCTCTCGCGGTCGAGCGGGCGAGGGCGCGCCTCGCGAGAGGGGAGCCGGTGCGCGCCGTCGAGCTCCATGCCGCCGCGCGGCCCGCGGGCACGTTTCTCGCGCGGGTCGTGGTGCGGGACGGGAGCCGCGTGCACATCATTCCGGTCGAGCGGCTCGACGCGGTCGAGGCGCAGGACGACTACGTCGCCCTGAAGAGCGGGGGGCGCACGTTCCTGAAGGCGCAGACCCTCTCGAGTCTCGCCGAGGCCCTCGATCCCGGCCGATTCGTGCGCGTGCACCGCTCGCATCTCGTGCGGCTCGAGGCGATCGCCCGGCTCGAGGCTCTCGCTCGCGGCAGCCACGTCGCGATTCTGTCGGACGGGTCGCGGGTTCCCGTCAGCCGCGAGGGCCATGCGCGCCTCAAGCAGCTTCTGGGCTGAGGAGCCCTGCTAGACTCGCGCGCCGTGGGCCGATCGCTTCGGGCGCTGCCGCTTCTTCTCCTCCTCCTCGTCCTCGGCGTCCGCTGCGGCGCGCCGCCGCCCAAGCTCGACGGGTTCTATGTCGCCCCGACGAAACGCCCGTCCTCGCGGACGGAGGCGGTCGCCGACCGGCGACCCGGGCACCTGATCCGATCGGAGCCCTTCAAGACGAGCATCCCGGGCACCGACGCCTGGCGAATCCTGTACGTCTCGACCGGTTTGGACGGGAGGTCGATCGAAGTCTCGGGCCTGGTCGTGGCGCCGAAGCTGCCGCCTCCCGCCACCGGGCGCCCCGTCGTGGCGTGGGCGCATCCGACGACCGGCGTGTCCGAGAACTGCGCTCCCTCGCTCCTCAAGGATGCGCTCGACACGATCCCGCACCTTCCCACGCTGATGACGCTCGACTACGTCGTCGTCGCGACGGACTATCCGGGCCTCGGGACGCCGGGTCCGCATCCCTACCTCGTCGGCGAGAGCGAGGGCCGCGCGGTCCTCGACTCCGTCCGGGCGGCGAGGCAGATTCCGAAGATCGGGGCGAGCGATCGTTTCGCCGCGTGGGGGCACTCCCAGGGCGGGCAGGCGGTGCTGTTCGCGGGCGAGCTCGCTTCCGCCTATGCGCCCGAGCTGACCCTGATGGGCGTGGCCGCGATCGCCCCCGCCACCGACCTGCTCCAGCTCCTGAAGGATGACCTCGACGAGCACGCCGGAAAGATCATCGCGTCCTACTGCCTCTGGTCGTGGTCGCGCGTGTACGCCGCCCCGCTCGATCGCTTCGTCGATCCGGCGGTGCTCCGCGACGTCGACCGCGTGGCCGGCGACTGCGTCGAGACCGACGGCGAGGCGTACCGGCTCACGTTGGCGACGCTGACGATGCCCGCCGACTATCTTTCCGCGGCAATCTACACGAGCACGCCATGGGCTCGGCTGCTCGAGGAGAACCGGCCCGGCCGCGCGCCCGCCGGGGCTCCTCTCT
Source organism: uncultured Acidobacteriota bacterium (assembly GCA_963736455.1). Lineage (GTDB taxonomy): Bacteria > Acidobacteriota > Thermoanaerobaculia > UBA5066 > Gp7-AA6 > DAHUXD01. The sequence continues at coordinate 765,801 of CAVTON010000001.1, read as the reverse complement.
ACGTCGCGCAGGGAACCGACGATCCGATCGTCCGTCCGTCCGTGACGGCCGACTTCGTCGCGGGATTGTGCCGGGCGGGGGCCACGGTTCGCTACGAGCCGTTTCCCGGCGTCGGCCACATGCGCGCCGGTCGGACGTCCGCGACGAGCGCGATCCAGTGGATGCAGAGCCGCTTCGAGGGAACGGCGGCGCCGAACACGTGTCCGCCACTCTGATTCTGAGCGGCCCGCTGCGCGGGCCAACGGACAAGAGAGGGAACGTCTCGAGAGTACCCTCTCCCGGTCAAATTCTTCACCCTCTCCACCCGTGAGGGGGAGAGGGTAGGGTGACGGGGGCCGCCACTCCTACGGCTTCTTCGGGGGCGCCGTTGGCGCCGCGGCCGGAGGCGTTGCGCTCGTCGGCTGGGGGGTCGGGAAGACGGGCTTTTCGAAGACCTTCGGGTCGACCCCGGGATTGATCTTGCACTCCTCCATCGCGAGCGTCTGGTCCTTCTGGCCGTTGGTCGCGACGTCGAGGTGGAAGGCCACGGGGAACCCGTCGATCGTCTTGTAGTCGGAGTAGTCGGACACCACCTTCGCCTGCCCCTGGGGGCCCGATGACTCGTGCGTCGATCTCAGGATGTGAAACGTGGCCGGGTCGAGGTACCACCGCACCGACGCCCCGTCATAGGTCACGTCGAGAATCCGGGCGTCGACGTCGCCGATCTTCTCCGTGCCGGCGGCCGCGACGACGAGCCGGGGGTCGCCGGCCTTTTGCGCGATGAGCAGCGGAACCCGGCGAACCTGACGCAGCAGCTCCTCCTTCATCTCCGGGGGGAGGTCCTGAACGGACCCCGGCCCGATGAGATAGGCGCCCGTCGGGGTCGCGACCATGGACATGCGTCCAAACGGCGCATCCACCTGTTGCGCCATCTTGTCGGGGAAGAGCATCGTCGTCTGGACTTCCATCGACATGTCGCCCTGGGGAGTTTTCGCCGTCACGAGCCCGCGGGTCCAGACGTCGTGCACCTTGCGGACTTTCTCGAGACCTCCGAGTCCCTCCACGAACCGGGCAAAGAGGGCCTTCCCTTCCTGGATCGCCTGCGGCGAGGGCTCGGCCTTCTTCTCCGCGGCCGGCGCCGCCGCCGGCGCCGGGGTGCGGCCCGGAGCCGGTGAGGGAAGCGGCGGAGTCTGCGCGGACGCGGCGCCGGCGAGCCCGGCGAAGACCGCCGCACCGAACAGGACAGCCCGGAATCGAACGACCATTCTTTCCTCCGAGCGGCGAAGCTTACATCGAGTAGCATCCGCGCCGTGCCGGGCCGCATCGACACGGTGCTCGATCGCCTCGAGGAGGCGCGCCGGCGACGGCCGGGTGGGCGCCGCGCGATCCGCCGGCTCCGCGAGGCCGCGCGGCTCTCGTTTCCGGACGCCGGGAGTCTGCTTCGGTTTCACGAGGCCGTGCTGTTTCTCCGGGCATACCCCCACGATCGCGCGGTGCGCGACCTGTGCGAGCGGATTCTCTCCCGGTTCGAGGAGCGAGTCGCCCGGCTCGAGGCGCGGGAGGCCGACCTCTCGCCTTTCGATGCGCCCGAAGCCGCGGGCGTCGCCGGGACCACGCTCGGCACGGATTACTCCTTCGACGTCGCCCGGTGGCTCTCGGCCCGTCATCGGAGCGCGGTCCGCGTGGACTGGGATGCCGCCGAGGAGAGCGACCGGATGCGCGCGGCGTGGCCGGCGTTTCTCCCGCTCCTCGAGGAGGAGGCGCTCGCCGATGCGAACGTCCCGTACCGGTTGTGGCTTCGCGCGGCGGCGGGATCCCGATACGACGATCTCGCCTGGCTCCTCGAGCGGTACGACGGGCTGCCGGGCACGCGGGCGGACCGCGCCGAAAAGTTCGACTCGCTCGGGCTGCCGATCGCGTGGAACCTCGGCGGAGGACGAATCTCGCGTACGAAGATGCGCCGCGGCGGCCCCCGGCCGTTCTTTCACGACGCGCCGCTGCTCTCGCGCCGCGAGGTCTCCCTCGACGAAACCCTGGCCTCGCCGCCGCTTCACCTGCGGCGCCTGTCCCGGCGGGACGGGGAGCGGATCTGCGAGTTGATGCGGGAGGCCACGGCGACGCGCTACCGGGAGTTCTACACGTTCACCCACGCAGATCCGTCGTCGGTCGTCTCCGCGCGGCCCGGCCGCGGCGTCGAGCTCTTCCTCGTCGGCGTTTCCCCCGAACGGCGCCTGCCGCTGCGCGCGGCCTACGGCGGCTTCGTCGTCAAGAACGGCGTGCCGATCGGCTACATCGAAGGCCTCGCGTTCTTCGAGCGGCTGGAGATCGGCTTCAACATGTACTACACGTTCCGAGACGGCGAGTCGGCGTGGATCTATGCACAGGTCATGAAGTTTCACCGCGACGCCCTCGGGGTGAGCTCCTTCTCGATCGATCCGTATCAGCTCGGCTTCGAAAACGAGGAAGCGCTCTCCTCGGGCGCTTTCTGGTTCTACCGCAAGCTCGGCTTCCGTCCCACGCACCCGGACGTCGCGGCCCGGCTCGCGCGCGAGGAGCGCCGCATCGCGGCCGATCCGTCGCATCGGTCCTCCGAGCGCACGCTGTCGGGGCTGGTCACGCACAACCTGATCTACGACGCGCCCGGTTCGCCGTCCGGCGCCTGGGATCGTTTCCACGTCCGCCACATCGGCCTCGCCGTGAACCGCCGCATGCGCCGCGAGTTCGGCGGGAACGCGTCCCGCCACCGCGAGCGAGCCCGAAGGCGAGTCGCGGCGGCGCTCGGGACCTCCGCCGGGCGGTTCGAGGGTCTCGAGGCCCGGGCCTTCGAGGACTTCGCCCTCGTGCTCGACCTCGTCCCCGATCTCTCCCGCTGGAGCCACGCCGAAAAAGCGGCCGTCATCGCCTGCGTGCGGGCGAAGGCCGGTCGCTCGGAGAGGACCTATCTCGCCCGACTCGCGGCGCCGAGGCGGCTGCGCCCCGCGCTCATCGCGCTCGGGTCTCGCGCCGCCGTCTGACGCCCGGGGTCGCTTCTTCTTCGCGACGAACGCCGCTCTATGCCGGGCTGCCCCGGCCGTTCCGGGCGGCCACGATCTCGGCCATGATGGCGAGCGCGATTTCCTCGGGCTTTCGCCCCCCGAGGTCGAGACCGATGGGTGCGTGGAGACGTCCGAGCGACTCTTCGGAAACGCCGGCGGCGAGCAGCCGGGCGCGCCGCTTCTCGCGGGTGCGGACGCTGCCGAGCGCGCCGACGTAGAACGCACGGCTCGCCAGCGCCACAGCGATCGCCGGATCGTCGAGCTTCGGGTCGTGCGTCAGGACGGCCACGGCGGTGCCCGCGTTCAGTCCAATGCGCTCGAGCGCGCGGTCCGGCCACTCGGACCGGATCTCGTCGGCGTCCGGGAAGCGGTTCGCGTTTCCGAATGCCTCGCGCGGGTCGACCAGGATCGTTCGAAACCCGAGGGTGCGGGCGAGCGTCACGAGGGCGATCGCGACGTGCACTCCGCCCACCACGACGAGCCGCGGGGACGGGAGCACGACGTCCACGAAGATCTCGCGCCCGCCCTCCGCGAAGCGCCGGCTGCGGCCCTCGGCGAGCGCGACGCGTGCGGCATCGAGGGCGGACGGTTCGGAGATCCCGACCGACCGGCCGTCCTGGACGACCGCGACCTTCCGGCCCACGTCTTCCTCCGGTCCTCGGACGATCGTGGCGATGGCCACGGTGCGCTCTCCGAGGACCGCCTCGCGCACGAGCCCGTAGACCTCGTCGGAGAGAGGCTCGACCAAGACCTCGATCGATCCGCCGCAGGCGAGCCCGACGCTCCATGCCGTGTCGTCCGCGACGCCGAAGCGCAGCAGCCGGGGCCTTCCGCTCGCGAGAACCTCGCTCGCGCCTTCGACGACCGCGTTTTCGACGCACCCGCCGCTGACCGACCCGGCGATCCGCCGGTCCGACGCGATCGCCATCTTTCCCCCGATCCCGCGCGGGGCAGAGCCCCACGTCTCGACGACCGTCGCGAGCGCGACCCGCTGTCCCTCGGAGCGCCAGCGGTCGATCTCGGGAAGGACGTCTCTCACGAGGCCGTCCCGGATCCGGATCGCCGCCGGGCGGCGAGGGGGGGCCCGGCGCCCGGAGCGGCTCGCCGGTTCGTTTCCGCGCTCAGTACGCGGCGAGCGCTCGGGCCGCGCGGCAAAGCTTTTCCGAGTTGGGCAGGAACGCCTCTTCGAGCGGGGGCGAGTAGGGCACGGGCGTGTCGGGGGCGGTCACGCGGACGAGCGGCCCGTCGAGGTACTCGAAGCAGCGCTCGGAGAGGACCGCGGCGATCTCCGCGCCGATGCCGCCCGTGCGCGTGGCCTCGTGCAGGAGGATCGCCTTGTTCGTCTTCGAAACCGACTCGAGGACCGTTTCCTCGTCCATCGGGAAGAGCGTGCGCAGGTCCACGATCTCGACGTCGATGCCTTCGGTCTCGAGGGTCTTCGCGGCCTCGAGCGCGGTCCAGACCATCGCGCCGTACGTCACGACGGTCAGGTCGCGGCCGGTCCGGCGAACGGCCGCCTTGCCGATCGGCACGATGTAGTCCTCGGTCGGCAGCTCCTCCTTGATGCGGCGGTAGAGGAACTTGTGCTCGAAGAAGAGGACCGGGTCCTCGTCGCGGATCGCGGCCTTGATGAGGCCCTTGGCGTCGTAGGCCGTCGCCGGCTGCACGATCTTCAGGCCGGGCGTGTGCGCGAAGTAGGCCTCGGGGTTCTGGGAGTGAAACGGGCCGCCATGGACTCCGCCGCCGGAGGGTCCCCGGATCACGAGCGGAACGCCGACCCCGGTGCGGTAGCGCGACTTCGCCGCGAAGTTCGTGATCATGTCGAACGCGCACGAGATGAAGTCGATGAACTGCATCTCGGCGACCGGCCGCATCCCCATCATCGCGGCGCCCACGGCCGCGCCCACGATCGCGGTCTCGGCGATGGGGGTATCGATGACGCGCGCCTCGCCGAACTCGTCGAGCAGACCGTCGGTCACCTTGAACGCCCCGCCGTAGACGCCGATGTCCTCGCCGATCAGGAAGACGCGCTCGTCGCGGGCCATCTCCTCGCGCAGGCCCTCGCGGATGGCATCCACGTAGGTCGTCTGCCCCTTTCCGGCGGGAGTCCCGCCGTCGCCGCCGAGGTGCGGCGCGTTGGCGCTCACGAGCGCCTCCGGACGACCGCCGGCTCGCCCTCGGGGATCGGCGCGTAGACGTTTCGCAGGGCGTCTTCGGGCGAGGGCAAGGGGCTCTTCTCGGCCGCCTCGACCTCGCGGTCGATCTCGTCCGAGACGGACCGGTCGATCGCGGCGAGATCCTCCGCCGTCGCGGACGAGGATTCCACGAGAGTTCGGGCGCAGCGCTCGAGCGGGTCGCGCCGGCGCCACTCCTCGAGCTCTTCCTTCGGGACGTAGGCCTGGGCGTCGTGCTCCGCGTGGCCCTTCATCCGGTACGTGAGCGACTCGATGAGCGTCGGCCCTCCTCCGGCGCGCGCTCGATCCACGGCCACGCGGGCCGCGGCGTACACGGCGAAGACGTCGTTGCCGTCCACCTGGTCGCCGGGCATTCCATAGGCCTTCGCCTTGTCGACGAGGTTCTCCGCCGCGGTCTGCTTGCGGAAGGGCGTCGAGTACGCCCAGCCGTTGTTCTCGGCGACGACGACGAGCGGGAGCTTCTGGACGGCGGCGAAGTTGATGCCCTCGTGGAAGGCGCCGGTCGACGTGCCGCCGTCGCCGATCCATGTCATCGCGACGAGATCCTTCTTCTGCATCCGCCCGGCGAGCGCGATGCCGGCCATCACCGGGATCAGGGCGCCGAGCATCGAGATCGGAGAGATGACTCCGCGCTCGGGCCGGCCGAAGTGGAGATTGCAGTCTTTCCCGCCGGAGGGCGAGGTGGCGCGCGCCATGTATTGCGTCATGACGTCGCGCGCCGAGTAGCCCATGACGAGAACGACGCCGAGGTTGCGGATCAGCGGGCCGACGACGTCGCCCTTCGAGAGGGCGTAGGCCGTGCCGACCGAGGTCGCCTCCTGGCCGAGCGAGCGGTAGAGGCCGCCGACGACCTTCCCCTGCCGGTAGAGGTTGACGAGCCGCTCCTCGACCACGCGGTTCAGGCGCATGTACCGGTAGAGCTCGAGTTTTTGTTCGCGGGTCAGGTCGGACACGGGCGCTCCGGGACGGATTTTATACGAGGCGGACCCGGCAAGCGGGTCGCCACGGGCGCTCTGTTCGGGGCACACCGCGAGCCCTCGAATCTTTCACCCTCTCCGACCGTGAGGGAGAGGGCAGGGGTGAGGGGGGCCGCAGACTCTTGGGACAGTGCCGCTCGTGTTCCCCGCCCGACGGCCGCAAGGGCCACCCCTACGAAGACAATGCCGCAGGAGGCTTCGGTGACAACGTCAGCGTCCGTCAGCCCTCGATCTGCTGCGCCAGGTAGTTCTCGGGGCCGATGTCCTTGATCTGCTGGAGCTGGGCCTCGATCCAGTCGATGTGCTCCTCCTCGGAGACGAGGATCCGCTCGAAGAGCGCGCGGGTGCCGTTGTCGCCCTTCTCGGTCGCGAGGGCGATGCCCTTGTTCAGCCGCTGCACCGCGTCGAGCTCGAGCGCGTGGTCGAGCTTCATCATCTCGGGAACGGTCTTTCCGACGTTGATCTTCATGTACTTCTGCATGTTCGGGATCCCGTCGAAGTACAGGATCCGGTCCATCGCCTCCTGGGCGTGCTTCATCTCGCCGATCGATTCCTTTTCGGTGAAGTCGGCCAGCTTCATGTACCGCCAGTTGCGCAGCATCCGCGCGTGGATGAAGTACTGGTTGATGGCCGTCAGCTCGGCGGAGAGGACCTCCTGGAGAAGCGCCAGGATTTCGGGGTTGCCGTGCATCGTCGCCTCCGGTCGCGTACGCAAGTCGTTCCGGTCCGGGATCTTATCTTGGGCCGGGGCTCGACGTATCATTCCTCCATGAGCGAAAAGGATCCGCTGGTTCCTCCGGACGTGATCGAGGGCCGCCGGCGCTGGAAGGAGGCCGCGGAGCGGTCTTTCGCGAAGGCGCCGTCCTGGAAGAAGGACTGGACGACCGTTTCGGGCGCGCCCGTCGTGCCGCTGGCCGCGCCGGATTCGCAGCCCGGGCTCGACTTCGATCGAGACCTCTCGTGGCCGGGCGAGTACCCGTACACCCGGGGCGTCCACCCGACCGGGTATCGGGGGAAGCTCTGGACGATGCGCCAGTTCGCCGGCTTCGGCACGGCGAAGCAGACCAACGCGCGGTTCCACTACCTCCTCGACCACGGCCAGACGGGGCTCTCGACCGCCTTCCACCTCCCGACGCTCTATGGCTATGACTCCGATCACGAGATGGCGCGCGGAGAGGTCGGCAAGTGCGGCGTCGCGATCGACTCGCTGAGGGACATGGAGGTCCTCTTCGACGGGATCGACCTCGGGCGCGTGACGACCTCGATGACGATCAACTCGACGGCGCCGATCGCCCTCGCCATGTACCTCGCCGTCGCCGAGAAGCACGGAACGCCGTGGGACCGGGTCGGGGGAACGCTGCAGAACGACATCCTCAAGGAATACATCGCCCAGAAGGAGTACATCTTCCCGCCGCGGCCCTCGATGCGGCTGATCACGGACCAGTTCTCCTTCTGCGCGAAGCACGTCCCGCGCTGGAACACCATTTCGATCTCCGGGTACCACATCCGCGAGGCCGGCTCGACGGCGCTGCAGGAGCTCGCGTTCACGCTGCGGGACGGCGTCGAGTACGTGAAGTACGGCATCGACGCGGGCCTGCCGGTGGACGAGTTCGCGCCGCGCCTGTCGTTCTTCTTCAACTCGCACAACGACTTCTTCGAGGAGATCGCCAAGTTCCGCGCCGCGCGCCGCATCTGGGCGAAAACCATGCGCGAGCGCTTCGGCGCGAAGGATCCGCGGTCGTGGATGTGCCGGTTCCACACCCAGACGGCCGGTTGTTCGCTGACGGCGCAGCAGCCCTACAACAACGTCGTCCGGACGGCGATCCAGGCGCTCGCCGGCGTGCTGGGTGGGACGAACTCGCTCCACACCAACTCGCTCGACGAGACCCTGGCGCTGCCGACGGATTTCGCCGTCAAGCTCGCCCTGCGGACGCAGCAGGTCATCGCGCACGAGTCGGGCGTCGCGAACACCGTGGACCCGCTCGGAGGTTCCTACTTCGTCGAGGACCTGACGACGAAGATGGAACGCGGCTGTTTCGAGTACTTCCGGCGGATCGATGAGCTCGGCGGCATGGTCGAGGCGATCGAGGCCGGCTTCCCGCAGAGAGAGATCATGGACGCGGCCTACGCGTACCAGCGCTCCCTCGACTCGGGCGAAAAGATCGTGGTCGGCGTCAACGACTTCGTGGACGATGTCGAGCAGCCGATCGAGACCCTCTACATCGACGACGCCGTCGAGGACGAGCAGAAGAAGGCGGTCGCGGAGCTGCGCCGGTCGCGCGACGGCAAAGCCGCCGCGTCTTCTCTCGGAGCGTTGCGGCAGGCCTGCGCGGACGGCCGCAACGTCATGGGGCCGCTCGTCGACGCCGTCAAGACCTACGCGACGGTCGGCGAGATCTCGGACGTCATGCGCGAGGTCTTCGCGACGTACGAGGAACCGGCGGTGTTTTAGCCGTCGCCTCCGCTGCCGTCGCCTCCGCTCGCTCGGGGCCTGCGCCGCGGCGGCGCAGAGCGCCGCGCGGCGCACCGCCGGGCGGCTCGCCCGGATGCGGGCTCGACCGCCCGGCTGGCCCCTCGCTCGCTCCGGCTCCCGCGGCGTGAGCCTCCACCCTCGCCCCGCTCGGGTGACTTCTCACGCCGCGAGCTATCGACGAGTGCGGCCTTCGTAGTCCCTCTCCCCCCGGCGGCGGGAGAGGGCTGGGGTGAGGGGGGCTCGCGTTCCCGTGAGACAATTTGCCCCTTATGACTGATAGTCCTTTTTCCACCATCGAGCGCGCTCTCGCGGACCTGCGTGCCGGAAAGTTCGTCGTCGTCGTCGACGACGAGGACCGGGAAAACGAGGGAGACCTCGTCCTGGCGGCCGAGAAGGCGACGCCGCAGGCGATCAACTTCATGGCGCGCGAGGGTCGCGGCCTGATCTGTCTGGCGTTGACCGAGGCGCGATGCCGCGAGCTCGAGCTGCCGCCGATGGTCGAGCAGAACACGTCGAACTTCGGCACGGCGTTTACCGTCTCGATCGAGGCGCGGGGCCGGACGACGACCGGAATTTCCGCATCGGATCGCGCGGCCACGGTCCTGACCGCCATCGACCCCGCGACGCATCCCGCCGACCTGAATCGGCCCGGCCACATGTTCCCGCTCCAGGCGCAGGCCGGAGGGGTCCTGAAGCGCGCCGGACAGACGGAAGCCTCCGTCGATCTCGCACGCATCGCGGGCCTGAACCCCTCGGCGGTTCTCTGCGAGATCATGAACGAGGACGGGACGATGGCGCGCGTTCCGGACCTGGCGCGGTTCTGCGCGAGCCACGACCTGGCCCTGGTCACGGTGGCGGACCTGATCCGCTACCGGATGAAGACCGAGCGGCTCGTCCATCGCATCGCCTCGCCGCACCTGCCGACGCGAATGGGGGAGTTCCAGCTGTACGCCTACCGCAGCGACGTCACGCACGAGGAGCACCTGGCGCTCGTGCACGGTGAGATCCGCGAGGGCGACCCCGTCCTCGTCCGCGTCCACTCGCAGTGCCTGACCGGCGACGTCTTCGGATCCGCGCGGTGCGACTGCGGCGAGCAGCTCGAGCTCGCGATGGAGAAGATCGTCGCAGCCGGCCAGGGTGTCTTCCTCTACCTGCTGCAGGAGGGGCGCGGAATCGGCCTGATCAACAAGCTGAAGGCCTACGAGCTCCAGGACCAGGGGCACGACACCGTCTCGGCCAACGAGAAGCTCGGCTTTCCGCCGGACATTCGCAACTACGGCGTCGGTTCTCAGATCCTCCGGGACCTCGGCGTGCGGCGGATGCGCCTGATGACGAACAACCCGTCGAAGTACGTCGCGATCGGCGGCTACGGTCTCGAGATCGTCGAGCGCGTGCCGCTCGAGGTCCATCCGACCGAGCGCTCGCGCCGGTACCTCGAGGCCAAGAAGAACAAGATGGGGCACCTCCTCAAGCTCGTCTAGGGCCCGCGGGCGGCGCCGTCGCCCCCGGGTGCTAGCATCCCGCCGATGACGCTGCCGATGCCGGCCGCCGTCCTCGCCGGCGGCGGCTCGAGGCGAATGGGCCGGCCGAAGGCCTCGCTTCCCTATGGCGCCGGAACGCTGCTCGAGTTCCAGGCGGACAAGCTCGCCGGGATCTTCGAAAGCGTTCTCGTCGTCGTCAAGGAGCCGCTCCCGGCCGCGGTCGGCACCGCCCGTGTCGTTCTCGACCGCATTTCCGGGACGGCCGCGCTCCACGGCCTGTCGAGGGCGCTCGAGGAAGCGGCCGACCGGATGTTCGTTCTCGCGGTCGATCTTCCCGCCCTGACGCCGGCCGTGATCCGCCTGATCGCCGGGCGTTCGCTCGCCTCGAATGCGGCCGCCGTCGTGCCCCGCGCCGACGGCCGGCTGCAGCCGCTCGCGGCCGTGTGGCGGCGCTCCGTTCTTCCGGCGATCGAGCGCCGCATCGCGGAGGGCGAGCCCTCGCTCCAGGAGCTCGCCCGGGAGGTGGGCGTCGAGATCGTCGAGGAGGCGGATTGGAGGCCCGTGGATCCGTCCGGCTTCGCCTTCGAAAACCTGAACACGCTCGAGCAGTACGCGGCGCATCGGGAGAGGGCGTGAGCGAAGGAGAGAAACCCCGGCGCGACAAGCCGCTGCGGCCGCGGGGGACGGCTCCTCTGCGCCGAAGCGTGCTCCACGTGGACGCGCGGGGACGCGCGCGCATGGTGGACGTGGGGGAGAAGGGATCGACCCGGCGCGAGGCGGTGGCCCGCGGAGCCGTCTCGATGAGCGCGGCGGCGTTTGGGGCGCTGGCCGGAGGGCGGCTCGCCAAGGGCGACGCGCTCGCCGTGGCACGGCTGGCCGGGATCCAGGCCGCCAAGCGGACATCGGAGATCGTGCCGCTCTGCCACCCGCTCGCGGTCGAGTCGGTCGAGGTCGACGTCGAGCTCTCGAAAGCGCGCCGCGAGGCCGTCGTGACGGCGACGGTGCGAATCACCGGAAAGACCGGAGTCGAGATGGAAGCGCTGACCGCCGTCGCCGCCGGCTGCCTCGCGCTCTACGACATGATCAAGGCGATCGATCGGGCCGCCGTCATCCGGGAGATCGTCCTGCTCGAAAAATCGGGAGGCCGGTCGGGCGCGTACCGCCGGGCATAGGGCGCGCCGAACCACGAAGTACCGGTATTTCCACTGCGACGTCTTCACCGACGCCCCGTTCGGCGGCAACCCGCTCGCGGTGCTCCCCGACGCACGGGGACTCTCGGATCTCCGGATGCAGCAGGTCGCCCGCGAATTCAATTTCTCCGAGACCTCGTTCGTCTTCCCCGCCGAAGCGGGGCACACGCGGCGGGTCCGCATCTTCACGCCGGCCCGGGAGGTGCCGTTCGCGGGCCACCCCAACGTCGGCACGGCGTTCGTCCTGGCGGCGTCGGGCGAGCTCGGCGCGCTCGATGTTCCGATGGCCGTCGCGTTCGAGGAGAAGGCCGGCCTCGTCCCCCTCACCGTCGAGCGCCGCCACGGAGGCGCGATCTTCTGCGAGCTCTCCGCTCCGGAGGCGTTCTCGTCGGGGCCGACCGCGCTGGTCCCCGAGCTCGCGGCCGCGGTCTCCCTCTCGCCGCAGGACGTCGTGACGCGCGTCCACGAGCCCCGCGTCTTCTCCGTCGGGCTGCCGTTTCTCTTCGCCGAGCTCGCCGATGCGGCGGCGCTCGCCCGCGCCCGAAGCGACGCCGGGGCGCTCTCCGCAATCGCCGCCCGGGGCCTGCCGCCCGACATCCACCTCTACGTCCGCTCGCGCGACGGATTCGACCTGCGGACGCGGATGTTCGCGCCGCTCGACGGCGTGCCGGAGGATCCGGCCACCGGCAGCGCCAACGCGGCGCTCGCCGCAGCGCTCGCGAGCTTCGACGCGAAGCGGGATGGGTCGTTCCACTGGCGCATCGCGCAGGGAGTCGAGATGGGCCGGCCGAGCGTCCTCGAGGCGAGGGTCGAGAAGAGGAGCGGCGCGATCGTCGAGGCGAAGATCGGGGGAGTCAGCGTCCTCGTGGCGGAAGGCGAGATCGAGATTCCCTGAGCCCGACGCTAGCCGCCCCGGGTGTGCATCTCGAGGTGCGGATCCTTCTGGAGGTCGGAGAGGCCGACCAGGGGGGAGCGTCCGCGGAGGCCGAGCCGTTCTTCGGCTCCGCGATCCGCCCGGAACTTCCAGGCGCCGCCGATCAGGGTCCGCAGCTCCTCGTTCGAGGCGCCCTGGCGCAAGGGGCGGCGCAGGTCGATGCCCTGCGCCGCGTACAGGCACAGGTACCAGAGGCCGTCGGCGGTCAGCCGGCTGCGGTCGCAGGAGCGGCAGAAGGGCGCGGTCGTCGAGGCGATGACGCCGAACACGGTGCCATCCGGGAGTCGGAATCGCTCGGCCGGAGCCGAGCCTCCGGGCGGCAGCGGCTCGACGGCGCCATACGTGTCGGAAATCGCGCGAAGGATTCCTTCCCTCGAGACGACCCGTTCGCGGGTCCAGAGCGTCGCTCCGCCGACGTCCATGTACTCGATGAAGCGGATCTCCGCGCCCCAGGCCTTCGCCTGCTCGATCAGGGGCACGATCTCGTCGTCGTTGACTCCGCGGATCACGACGGTGTCGAGCTTCAAAGCGTCGAAGCCTGCGCCCGCGGCCGCCTCGATGCCCCTCCGCACCCGCTCGAGCTCGTCGAAACGGGTGAGCGCCCGGAAGCGCTCCGGTTTGAGCGTATCGAGGCTGACCGTGATCCGGTGCAGGCCCGCTTCGCGCAGGGCCTTCGCCTGGGTTTCGAGGAGCACGCCGTTGGTCGTCATGGCGAGATCGCGCAGCCACGGCTTGTTGGCGAGCAGACGCACGAGCCGCTGCAGGTCCTGCCGGACGAGCGGCTCGCCGCCGGTCAGGCGGATCCGGTCCGCGCCCATTTCTCCGAAGACGTCGGCCAGCCGGCCGATCTCCTCGAAGTCCAGGATGTCGCCGCGGGGAAGCCAGGCATAATCTTTTTCCGGCATGCAGTAGGCGCAGCGCAGGTTGCACCGGTCCGTCACCGAAAGGCGGAGGTTGCCGAGCGGGCGGCCGAGCCGGTCGAGCGGCGCCATGGGCGGTCTATATTAGCCGGGTGGCCCTCCGCGTGGCGATCCTGACCGTTTCCGACGGCGTCTCGGCGGGCGCCCGGCCCGACCGGGGCGGTCCCGCCTGCGAGGAGACGCTCGCCCGGTCGGGGATCGAGCATCGAGTCGTGGACCGGGCGACGATTCCGGATGGAGCGGACGAGGTCGCCCGCGCCATTTGCGCGCGCACGGACGACGACCGCGCGGACCTCGTCGTTCTGACCGGCGGCACCGGCGTCGCCCCGCGCGACCGGACTCCCGAGGGGGTGCGCTCGGTGCTCGACTTCGAAGTCCCGGGCCTCGCCGAGAAGATGCGCTCGGACACGTCGCACGGCTTCCCGGCGGCGTATCTCTCGCGGCAGGTCGTCGGCGTGCGCCGGCGGGCGCTGGTCGTCGCCCTGCCCGGCTCGCCGAGGGGCGCCGCGGACTGCCTGGCGGCGATCCTGCCGGTCCTCGTCCACGCCGCCGCCCTCGTCCGAGGCGAACGCCCCGATCATCCCTCCGCCTCAAGCTAAGATCCCGCGCCGATGAGCTCCGTCCGCTTCGGGATCGACGTCCTTCTGGAAAAGCCGTGGCCGGTGGCCGGCAAGCGGGTCGGACTGATCACCAACGCCTCGGGCATGACGTCCGGAGGCGTGCCGACGTGGAAGGCGCTGCGCGCGGCGTCGAACGTGCGCCTCGTCCGCCTTTTCGGGCCCGAGCACGGCCTGGAAGGCGGAGCGGTTTACATGGAGGCGGTCCAGGGCTCGATCCATGCGCCCTCGGGGCTTCCCGTCGTGTCGCTCTACGGCCCGACCGCGGAGAGCCTTAAGCCTCGGCGCGAGCATCTCGCCGACCTCGAGGCGATCGTCTTCGACGTCGCCGACGTCGGCACCCGCTACTACACCTACATCTGGACGATGCTGCTGGCCATGGAGGCGTGCGCCGCCTCCCGCCTGCGGTTCGTCGTCTGCGATCGTCCCGACCCGATCGGCGGCGAGGTCGAGGGCGCTCCCGCCTCCGCGGGCTACCTGACCTTCGTGGGCCTTCATCCGATTCCGGTCCGCCATGGCATGACGGCCGGCGAGCTCGCGCGGCTCTTCGCGGCCGAGCGCCGGCTCGATCTCGACCTCGTCGTCAGCCCGGCGGCCGGCTGGGCCCGCGATCTCGGATATGCGGACGCGGGGCTGCCCTGGGTTCCTCCCTCGCCGAACATGCCCACGACCGACACCGCGCTCGTCTACCCGGGCCTCTGCCTGCTCGAGGGCACCAATCTCTCGGAGGGCCGGGGCACGACACGGCCCTTCGAGGTCTTCGGCGCGCCGTGGCTCGACCCGGCGGCCTTCACCGACGCCTTGAACGCGCTCGCTCTGCCCGGCGTGGCGTTCCTGCCCGCGCAGTTCCGCCCGATGTTCGACAAGCACGCGGGACAGACGTGCGGCGGCGCCCGGATCCACGTCACCGAACGCGCCGCGTTCCGGCCCTTTCAGACCGGACTGCGGATCATCGAAGCCGCCCGCAAGGCGGCTCCTCTCGACTTCCGGTGGCGGACCGAACGCTACGAGTTCGACGATCGCCCCGCGATCGACCTGCTGACGGGCTCGCGGACGTTCCGCGAAACCCTCGAGGCCGGGGAGGGCCTGCGCGGCGAGATCGCGCGGCACTACGAGGGCGCGCGCCAGTTCCAGTCGCGGCGGGAGACGCATCTGCTCTATCCCGATCGCCGCCCGGCGGTCGTCGCGTTCGTGGGCGGGCACGACTCGGGCAAGACGTCGATCCTGGTCGAGCTCGTGCCGCGCCTCAAGGCGCGAGGCTTCGCCGTGGGAACGATCAAGCACACGACGAGGGACGTCGACGACGACGTCGCCGGCAAGGACTCCCAGCGCCACGCCGCGGCCGGCGCCGCGGTCGCTGCGCTCGTCACGCCCGGACGCACGAGCGCGCGCCGTTTCGGCGAGGAGGAGGAGTTCGAACGGGTGCTGCGGCGGGAGTTCGGGGATTGCGACCTCGTTCTGGTGGAAGGCTACAAGTCGCTGCCGATGCCGAAGATCGAGGTCATTCGGACCGGCGTCTCGCGTCCGGAAGTCGTCGAACCCATCGCCCGCATCTCGGATGGACCGTTTCACGGCTCGGTTCCCACGCTCTCCTTCGGCGACTGGGATGCGATCGTCGCGACCGTCGTGCGCGCCGCCGGCCTGGACCGGGAGGGGCGCGAATCCGGCAACGGCAGCCGAAAGACGGCGTGAGCCGGCCCGTCTTCGTCGTCTTCGATCTCGACGGCACGCTCATCGACGGATATGCCGCCATCGCGGACGCCCTCGCCTACGCGATGCGGGGCCTCGGCGCGCCGGAAGTGCCGCTCGACGAAGTCCGCGGCATGGTCGGACACGGTCTCGAACGCCTTCTCGAGAAGGCCGTCGGACCGGACCGCGCCGCCGAAGGAGTCCGGCTGTTTCGCGAGCGGTATCCCGACGTGGCCGTCCCCAAGTCGCACCTGCTCCCGGGGGTCGCGGAGGCCCTGGAGATCCTCGAGGTCCGCGGCCATCCGATGGCCGTCGCCTCGAACAAGCCGGCGGCGTTCTCGCGAATGATCCTCGAGGCTCGGGGCGTGGCGGGGCGATTCCGGGACGTCGCCGGCCCGGACGCCGCGACGCCCGCCAAGCCCGACCCGGCCATGCTCGTGCGGCTGATGGAGCAGGCCGGCGCGTCCCCGTTCGAGACCGCGGTCGTCGGCGACATGGAAGTGGATCTCGAGTTCGCGCGCGCCGCCGGCTGCCGCGTCGCGCTGATTCCCGGCGGGTCGCGCACGCGCGAGGAGCTCTCCCGCGTCCGCCCGGACGCCTTTCTCGAATCGATCGGGGACGTGCCGTCGTGGCTGACGGCCCTCGGCGATCGCAAGTAAAATCCGGCTCCTCATGACGTCCCCCTTCGACTCGACGGGCGGGAGGCCCGGACAGGTCCGCTTCTTTCTGCCGGGCCCCGTGTGGGTTCGCGACGCCGTGCGCGAGGCGATGGCCCACGAGGCGATCGGCCACCGCGGCAAGGCGTTCGCCGATCTCTACGCCGACATCCCGTCGAGGCTCGCGCGGGTCTTCCGCACGGAGGGCTTCGTCTTCACGGCGACCTCGGCCGCGACAGGCCTCTGGGAGGCGGCGCTTCTGAACCTGATGCCGGAGCGGGTGCTCGCCATCACCTGTGGCGCCTTCTCGGAGCGCTGGGCCGGGTGCGCGCGGGACCTCGGCCTCGCGGTGGACGCGCTCGAAACGCCGTGGGGCGCGCCGGTGGATCCGGACGAGGTGCGGCGCGCCCTGAAGAAGGGGCGTTACGAGGCCGTCACCGTCGTCCACTCCGAAACGTCCACGGGCGTCTTGAACGACCTGGCGGCGATCGCGCGCGCGGTCCGGGAAGGCTCCGACGCGTTCGTCCTCGCCGACGTCGTGACGTCGATGGGCGGCTCGCCGGTCGAGTGCGACGCGTGGGGCCTCGACTTCGCGCTGACCGGGTCCCAGAAGGCCTTTGCCCTGCCGCCCGGACTGGGCCTCGCGTTCGCGTCGGATCGGTTTCGCGCGCGGGCGAAAGAACGCTCGAGGGCGCATTACCTCCGTCTTTCGGAGGCCGAGGCCTTTGCCGCGAAGAGCCAGACGCCGTACACGCCCTCGACCCCCCACCTGTTCGCGCTCGACGTCCAGCTCGACCACATCCTCGCCGAGACGATCGAGGCCCGATGGGCGCGCCACGACGCGCTGCGCGAACGGACGGAGGCCTGGGCCGCCGAGCGCGGCCACTCCTTCGCCGCGCCCGCGGGCTCGCGCTCGTGGACCGTGTCGTGCCTCCGGCCGAGGCCGGGAGTTTCGCCCGAGGCCCTCGTCGAGCGCGTCAAGAAACGCGGGTTCACGATCGGCGGGGGATACGGTCCCTGGAAGGCCGCGGCTTTCCGGATCGGGCACATGGGTGACGTCGACCTCGCCTCGCTCGAGAAGCTGCTCGCCGCCCTCGACGAGAGCGCGGCGGAGGCCCCGGCGTGAGCCGCGTCGTCGTCGCCGAGAAGGTCTCGCCGGCCGGCCTCGATCTCCTGCGCCGGGCCGGCCACGACGTCGTGGACCTCGCGGGCTCCAGCCGCGAGGCGCTCCTCGGCGCTCTCGCCGACGCCGACGCGCTCCTGGTGCGCAGCGCGACGAGCGTGGACGCGGCCCTTCTCGCCGCCGCGCCGAGGCTCTCGGTCGTCGGCCGGGCGGGCGTCGGGGTGGACAACGTGGACGTGCCGGCGGCCTCGGCGCGCGGCGTCCTCGTGCTCAATTCGCCGACGGGCAACGTGGTCTCGGCGGTCGAGCACACCTTCGCGGTGCTCCTCGCGCTGCTGCGCCGAATTCCTTCCGCCGCCGCCTCGATGGCGCAGGGCAAGTGGGAGAAGTCGAAGTTCGTCGGCACGGAGCTCGCGGGGAAGACCGTCGGCATCGTCGGCCTGGGACAGGTCGGGTCGCGGGTCGCGTCGCGCGCCCGGTCATTCGAGGCGCGCGTGCTCGCGCACGATCCTTACCTCCCCGTCGAGAAGGCGCGCGAAATGGGAGTGCCGCTCGTGACGCTCGAGGAGCTGCTCGCGCAGTCCGACGTCGTCACCCTGCACTCGACCGCGGTCGGAAAGGGCAAGCCGCTGCTCGGGGCGGCGGAGCTTGCGGGGATCAAGCGCGGCGCGGTTCTCGTCAACGTCGCGCGCGGGAGCCTCGTGGATCGGGCGGCCCTGCTGGCGGCCCTCGAGGACGGCCGGCTGGCGGGAGCGGCGCTCGACGTCTTCGAGCCCGAGCCGCCCGATCCGGCCGATCCGATCCTGAGGCTTCCGAACGTCGTCGCGACACCGCACCTCGGCGCCTCGACGGTCGAGGCGCAGGAGCGCGTGTCCGTCCAGACGGTCGAGGCGCTTCTCGCGGCGCTCGCCGGTGCGGCCTACGTTCCGGCCGTCAATCTGCCGTTTCGCGGCCCCAAGGATGCCGAGGGCGCGGCCGGATGGATGCGCCTGGCGGAGCGGACCTCGCACTTTCTCTCCGTGCTGCTCGGAGGGCAGTTCTCGCGGCTGGCGGTCGAGACATGGGGTCTTCCCGAGGACCTGCTGCGCCCGGTGGCGGTCGCGGCCGTCAAGGGCGCGCTCGAAAAGCACACCCCGGAGACCGTCAACTTCGTCAATGCCCTCTTCCTCGCCCAGGACCGCGGCGTGTCGGTGTCCGAAACGCGCCACGAGAACCCAGGCCCGTACGCCCGCTCGATGCGTGTCTCGCTGTCGGGAGACGGCTCGCGATCGACGGCGGACGCGACGCTCTTTTCGGGGACCGATGCCCGGGTCGTGCACGTGGACGATCTGCCGCTCGAGTTCCGCCCGGAGGGGACGGTCGTCTTCCTGCGCAACCGCGACGTGCCCGGCGTGGTCGGCAGCGTCGGAACGGTCCTCGGTGAGGCCCGTGTGAACATCGCCAACTTCTCGCTCGCGCGCGGCGGCGGCGAGCGCGCGGCGGCCGTGATCGCCGTGGACTCGGCGCCCGCCGAAGCCGTCCTCGACCGGCTGCGCGCGATTCCGGCGGTCGAAGACGTCCGCGTGGTGAGCTGGTGACCCGGATCCGCGTCGCGGTTCTCTTCGGCGGGAAGTCGGTCGAGCGCGAGGTCTCGCGAGTCTCCGCGCGCACGATCGCCTCCTCGCTCGATCCCGCGAAGTACGAGGTCGTCGCGATCGCGGTGAGCGAGGCGGGCCGGTTTCTTCCGCCGGCCGAGTCGTCGGGCCTGTTGTCCTCGGGCGACGCGCCGCCGCGGTTCCGCACGGCCGGGACGGCGGGAACGGCGCTGGTGCCGGCCGAGATCGCCCCCGGGCGGATCGACGTCGTCTTTCCCATCATCCACGGCACGACCGGAGAGGACGGGGCGCTCCAGGGCTTTCTCGAAACCCTGGGCGTTCCCTACGTCGGGGCGGGCGTGACGGCCTCGGCCATCGGCATGGACAAGGGAGTCTTCAAGGCGCTTCTCCGGGACGCCGGGATTCCCACACCGAGAGCCGTCGTCCTGCGCGGACCGGAGGAGTCTTCCCGCGCGGGTCTTCTCCCGCTCCCGATCTTCGTCAAACCCGCCAACGGCGGCTCCTCGGTGGGCGTCACCAAGGTGAAGCGGCGCGAGGATCTTCCCGCCGCGATCGCCTCGGCTCTTCGCTACGACGAACGAGCCCTCGCCGAAGAGGGCATCGAAGGCCGCGAGCTCGAGTGCGCCGTCCTCGGCGACCTCGAGCCGAAGGCGACGATCCCCGGCGAGATCGTCCCCGGCCACGAGTTCTACGACTACGACGACAAGTATCGCGAGGACAAGGCGAAGCTGATCATTCCGGCGGAGGTGGCGCCCGAGGTGGCGGAGACGACGCGCCGGCTCGCGATCGAGGTGTTTCGTCTGTGCGGCGTCTCCGGGATGGCCCGCGTGGACTTCTTCCTCGAACGCGGAAGCGGACGCGTCCTCGTCAACGAGATCAATACGCTGCCGGGATTCACCGCGATCTCGATGTACCCGAAGCTGTGGGAGGCGAGCGGTCTGCCGCTTCCGCGCCTGCTCGACGAGCTCGTCCGTCTCGCGCTCGAACGCCACTCGCGCCGGGCGCTTCTCCTGACCCGGCCTCCGGCGGAGCTTTCGTAGCCTTCGCCTGCCTGCGGCCTTCCGCTTACCCGCCGAAGGCCTGGACGTTCTCCCGGACGAAGCTCTCGAAGGAGCGCGGAGGCCGGCCGAGGATTTCACCGACGCCGGCGGCGACCGCGGATCCGTTGTTCGCCCCTTCTCCGCGCTGGTACCAGGCGAAGAGATCGAGCAGAGCGTCCGCCAGCCACTCCGCGACGCCCGTCGCGACCATCGCCCGGCGGGCGTCGTCCGGCGCGACGTCCACGAAGCGGACGTCGCGGCCGGTGATCGTCGAGATCTTGCGCGCGGCCTCGCCGAGGGACTGGGCCTCCGGACCGGTCAGGGTGTAGGCGCGCCCGTCGTGGCCTTCCCCGGTCAGGACCCGCGCCGCCGCGGCGGCGATGTCGCGCACGTCGATGTCGGCGTGCCGCCCCGACCCGGCCGCCGCGAAGATCGCGCCGTGCGACCGGATGCCGTCGGCGAACGTGAGGTAGTTCTGCATGAAGAAGCCCGGCCGCAGGAACGTCCATGCGGCCCCGAGATCTTCGATCCGGCGCTCGACGTCGCGATGGAGACGAGCGAAGATCGGCGGCGCGTCGGCGTCGGCGCCGTCGGCCGAAATCTTGACGATCCGCGAGACCCCGGAGGAGACGGCCGCCTCGGCGAGGGCGCTCTCGGCGGCGACCTTGTCGGGGGAGGCCGGGGTCAGGAGAAACAGCGTGTCGACGCCCTCGACAGCCGCCCGCCGAACGGCCGGATCCCCGTAGTCACCCACGACGGCCTCACCGCCCGCGTGCCGGATCGTCTCGGCCTTGCCCGAGCTTCGCACGAGGGCGCGAAACCGGGCGCGCATGGCGCCGAGCTCGCGGACGAGCTCTCGGCCGATCCGCCCGGTGGCGCCCGTGACGAGGATCATGGGAGGGCGAAGTGTACTCCGCCGGATCCTCAGGCCTTCTCGCCCGCGTCGCCCTCGTCGTCCTCCGAGTCGAGCGTGTCGGCCGGTTCGAACACCGTCAGCTCTTCCTTCGCCGTCACGACCATCTCGGACGGCCGGTGCGGGAGCAGCTGACTGTAGACGATCGTGCCCTGGCCGGGCGCCTCGGGCCCGATCTCGGTCAGATCGGCGAGGCCGAGATACGCCAGCGTCACCGCCGTTCCGTCCTCGTCGTCATACTCGTCGCTCTCGGCACGGCCGAGCTCGACCGCCTGCTCGTACGCGGCGTCGGCGTCGGACGCCTCGATGAGGCGATAGAGCAGATCGCCGAGCCGTTCGTCTTCGAGCCTCCCGCCGACGTGCGCCCCGCGCACGATCACCGCCATGAACCAGCTCATACCCGGACTCCTTCTCTCGTACGGATCCCCGCGTTGGGCGACGCATTCTACCGGGCTAAGCTTGCGCCGCCGTGCCCGAACTGCCGGACATTTCCGCATACCTCGCCGCCCTCTCCCCGCGGGTCCTCGGGCGCCGCCTCGAATCGATCCGCCTCGGCAGCCCCTTCGTGCTCCGGTCGACGGCGCCTCCGCTCCCGGAGGCCTCCGGAAAGACCGTCGCGGGTCTCGAGCGGATCGGCAAGCGGATCGTCCTCGCGCTCGAGGGAGATCTCTTCGTCGTCCTCCACCTGATGATCGCGGGCCGGCTCCACTGGAAAAAGCGCGGCGCGCGGGTCGGAGGACGCGGTGCGCTCGCGGCGTTCGATTTCGAGGAGGGCTCGCTGGTCCTGTCGGAGGCGAGCACCCGAAAGCGTGCGTCGCTTCACCTCGCGCGCGGGCGAGACGCCCTGGCCGCCTTCGATCGCGGGGGGCTCGAGGTCCTCGACGCGGAGGTTTCGGCCTTTCGGGAGGCGCTGACGCGCGAGAGCCACACGTTGAAGCGCGCCCTGACCGATCCGAGGCTGTTTTCGGGGATCGGCAACGCGTACTCCGACGAGATCCTCCACCGCGCGAAGCTCTCGCCCGCGAAGCTCACGCGGCGGCTGTCGGAGGAGGAAATCGCGCGGCTGCACGCCGCGGTCCGCGCCGTTCTTGGCGAGTGGACCGCGGCGCTCGTGGAGGAGGCCGCGGGGCGGTTTCCGGAGAGGGTCACGGCGTTTCGCGAGGGCATGGCGGTCCACGGCCGCTATGGCAAGCCCTGCCCGGCCTGCGGCACCCCCGTGCAGCGCATCGTGTACGCGGAGAACGAGTCGAACTACTGCCCGACCTGCCAGACCGGAGGCAGGCTCCTCGCAGACCGGGCGCTGTCGCAATTGTTGCGAGGCGACTGGCCGAAGACGCTCGAGGAGCTCGAGGAGAGAAAGCGCGGATGAAGTGCCGATCGGTCCTGGGGGCGGCGCTCCTGGCGTCCGCCGCCGCCCTTCGCGCGCAGGACGCGCCGCCGATCCCGGAGGGGCGGCCGCCCGAGTGGAGCCTCTCGGCCGGATACGGCTTCTCGTTCAAGGTCAACGGGGGCCGCTCGGACGAGCACCTCTTTCTCTTCGAGCCCGGCGTATCGTTTCGCCTGGGCCCGCGCTTCGAGTGGGTCGCCGCGGGCCACTTCGCGCGCTACTTCAGCCCGGAGGGATCCATGGTCGGGGTCGTCCCCGCCGGAGTGCGCTTCTATGTCGGGGCCGGGAGAGTGCTTCCCTATGTGATGGTTGGCGTGGGTTTCGGCTGGACGGACCTGACGGAGCTCGACGAGATCGACCGCCGATTCAACTTCCTTCTCGAGGGCGCCGCCGGCGTGCGCGGCGCGCTCCCGAACGGGCAGGCCTGGACGCTCGAATGGCGCTGGTCGCACGTCTCGAACGCCGGCACGGCTCCGCCGAACCTCGGCTTGAACTGCTCGGTCTTCCTGATCGGCTGGCGCTTCTAGCGGGCGGCCGTCCCGCCGATGAGGATGGCTCCGAGCATCTCGGGGTCGATGTTTCCTCCCGAGACCACGCAGACGATCCGTCCCGCGCCCGCACGGCCCGAGACCGCCGCCGCGACGGGGACCGCCCCCGCGCCCTCGGCGACGACGCGCGCGCGGGAGGCGAGCAGTCGCAGTGCGAATTCGGTCTCGGCGAGTGAGACGACGAGAGCGCCGGCGAGGACGGTTCGGGCGAGGGGCCACATCTCCGGAAGGAGGCTCTTCGCGCCGATCCCGTCGACGAAGCTCGGCGTGTAGTCGACGGCGGTCGGGCGCCCCGCGGCGAGCGACGCCGACAGGGGCGCCGCCGTTTCGACCTCGCAGGCGAAGACTCTCGCGGCCGGCGATTGGGCGCGGATCGCGCAGGCGATGCCGCACGAGAGCCCGCCGCCGCCCCAGGGGACGAGCACGGTCTCGACATCGGGAAGGTCCTCGAGAATCTCGAGGCCGATCGTGCCGTTGCCTGCGATGACGGCGCGGTCGGAGACCGGGTGGATGAAGAGTCCGTCGATCCCGGGGTAGTGATGCTCGGCCAGCACCTGCCACCATCGATCGACCGTGACCTTGACGACGCGCGCGCCCATCCTCTCGACGGCGTCGAGCTTGGCGCGCGGGGCGTGATCCGGGACGACCACGGTGCAGGGGATCCCGAGCCGGCGGGCGTTCCAGGCCACGCCCTGCGCCATGTTGCCGGCCGACGCGGTGTAGACGCCTCGAGAGAGGGCCTCGGGAGAGGCGAGCGCCATGGCGTTGCCGGCGCCGCGGAGCTTGAAGGAGCCGATCGGCTGGAGGCATTCGAGCTTGAGGTAGATCTCGGCGGGGCCTTCGACCGGGAGCCGTATCAGGGGCGTGCGAATCGCCGAGTCCGCGATCCGCGCGCGGGCGGCCCGGATCTCTTCGAGGCGGGCCGCTTCCAGAGGCTCAGCCGGCCTCGTGGCGCCCTCCGCCGAACTCGAGGAACTTCCCGATGCCGGCGCCTCTCGCCTTGTTGTAGATGTGCTGGGCGGCGGCGAGGTCCTCGATCGCGAGGCCGACCGACTTGAAGAGCGTGATCTCGGAAGCCGAGCGGCGCCCCGGGGCGGCGCCGACGACGAGCTCGCCGAGATCGGCGACGATGTGATCGTCCCCGACGGCGCCCTCCTTCTTCGCGAGGAGAAAGTCTCCGGCCTCGGCGAGCGCCGCCTCCCGGCGGTCCACGAAGAGGCGCGACTTCGACACGGCCGCGGCGTCGAGCTCGCGAACCGACGGAACGCTCGAGCCCACCGCGTTGACGTGCGCGCCGGGAGCGAGCCAGTTCCCGAGCACCACCGGCTCGCGCGAGGACGTCGCGGCGCAGACGAGGTCCGCGCCCTCGACCGCCTTGCGGACGGAGTCGCACGGCTCGATCGCGATGCCGTGCCGTTTCGTTTCGCGATCGGCGAAGGCGCGCGCGCGTTCGATCGTCTTGCTCGCGACGCGGACCCGGCGAATGCGGCGAACGAGCAGCAGGGCCTCGAGGTGCGTGCGGGCCTGCACGCCGGAGCCGACGAGGGCGAGGTCTCCCGCGTCCTCCCGGGAGAGCAGGCGCGTGGCGAGGGCCGTGACGGCGGCCGTGCGAATCGCGGTCACCGAGGTCGCATCGATCACGGCGAGCAGGCGCCCCCGGCCCGACTCGAAGAGGAGGACGGCGCCCTGGTGCGAGTCGAGCTCCGTGCCCTCGTTGCGGGGGAAGAACGTGACGGCCTTGACCCCGATCGCGCCGAGTTCGCTCGACTGGGCGGGCATCAGCCCCAGCGCCGCCGACCGGTCGGGCAGCCAGACGATCTGGCGCTGGGGCATCGTCGCCCCGCCCCGCGCGAGAGCCGCGAACGCCCGCGCCATCACCTCGATGCATTCCTTCATGGGCAGGAGGCGCGCCACCTCGCCCTGGTTGACGACGAGCGTGTCCATCTCGAATCCTCCAAAAACACCGCGGGGACGGCGGCGGAAGGATATCGCGGGCCTAGCGCCCGCTACTGCCACCGGAAAATCTTCAGAGCCACGGCGAAGGCTGCCAGCGCCCAGAGGCCGAGAATCACGAGCTCGCCGCCGATCGCCATCAGCGAGCGGCCCTCCAGCATGACGGCGCGCAGGGCGTTGTTCAACGCCGTCAGCGGCAGGGCCTGGATGAATGGCTGGGCGGCTCTGGGGAAGCGCTCGGACGAGAAGAAGACTCCCGAAAAGAGCCACATCGGGACCATGACCAGGTTCATCAGACCGTTGGCCGCCTCGAGCGTCCGCGCTCGCGCCGCCACGAGCAGACCGATCCCGCCGAAGCACAGGGCGCCGCCGAGAGTGATCACCGCGACCACCGTGAACGAACCGCGGATCGGGACCTGGAAGACCAGGACGCCGAAGGCGAGGATCACCACGACTTCGAGGACGAAGAAGATGAACCGCGAGAACATCTGTGCGAGCAGGTAGTCCGACTTGCGCATCGGAGTCGCGACCATGAGCTTGAGCGTCTTCTTGAGGCGCGCGTTGACGATCGCGAAGCCGATGCCCCAGATGCCGGTGCCCATCAGGTTCAGGCCCAGCACACCGGGCAGCAGGAAGTCGATGTAGCGGGAGCCCTTTTCGTGGACGAGCGCGTCCCGGGCGGGGGAGGGGTCGACGCGTCCGCGCGCGCGCTGGACCGCGTCGTCGACCTCGAGCCGTGCGATGCGGGCGTCCGGACGCGTCTGGTCGAAGTGATATGTGAGACCCAGGGACCCCGATTCTTCGACGAGCAGAGCAATCTTTCCGGTGCGCAGCGCCTCGAGTCCGTCGGTCAGACTCGGATAGGCCGACGGCTTCACGGCGCCCGACTGGCCGAGCGCCTGTGTGAGGGTGGCGGCCGACGGCCCCGACACGACGCCGACCGGGACCGGATCGGGCGGCCGGTCGCGGAAAGCGAAGCCGAGCACGAGCGTCATGAGAATCGGGAAGGCGAAGACCCAGAAGAGAGCCTCGGGCTCGCGGACGAACTCGAGGAGGCGCATCTTCGTCAGCGTCACCAGGGGATGCTGGCGCTCACTCATCGCGCAGCTCCCGACCGGTGAGGCTGATGAAAACGTCTTCGAGGGTCGCGCGATGCGTCGAGAGCGACAGGAGCCTTGCGCCGGCGCGCTCGAGCGCCGAGAGCAGAGCCGGGACGGCCTGCGCGAGAGAGGCGGCGGCCAGGAGCCAGCGGCCGTCCCGCTGGCGGCGCTCGCCGATTCCCGCGATTTTCGCCAGGAATTCGTCCTCGACCTGGGGCTCCGTCGAGAATTCGATGATGTGCGGCGCCTTGAGGCCGGCGATCAACTCGGCGGGGGTTCCCTGCGCGATGATCCGGCCGTGGTCGACGACCGCCACGCGGTCGCAGAGCCGCTCGGCCTCCTCCATGTAATGCGTGGTGAGGAGGACCGTGCGGCCGGCCGCCTTGTAGGCAGCGACGCGCTCCCACAGCTGGAGACGGCTCTGCGGATCGAGCCCCGTGGTCGGTTCGTCCAGAAAGAGCAGCTCCGGATCGCCGGCGAGCGCACAGGCCACCGCGAGGCGCTGGCGCTGTCCACCGGAAAGCTTGCCGACCCGGGCGTCGCGCTTCTCCTCGAGCGAGAGGTCGGCCATGAGGCGCTCGGGGTCGCGCCCGCGCGCATAGAAGGAGCGAAAGAGCGAAAGCGTCTCGAAGACGGTCAGCTTCTCGGTCAGGCGGCTCTCCTGGAGCGAGACGCCGAGGCGTTCGCGCAGGTCCCGCTCCTGGCTTCCCCAGCGGCGGCCGAGGATCACGACCTCGCCCGCGTCCGGAGCAGTGAGGCCTTCGAGGATCTCGATGGTCGTGGTCTTGCCGGCGCCGTTCGGGCCGAGGAGTCCGAAGCACTCGCCCGCGAGAACCTCGAGGTCGAGGCCGTCGACGGCCTTCACGTCGGCGTAGTGCTTCTTCAGTCCGCGGCAGACGATCGCCGACGTCACGGAGCTCATGGGAGGCGGGATTCTATACGTCGCCTCCGCTCGCTTCGGGATCTGCGCGCCCTATGGGCGCGCACCGGCCGGCGGCTCGCGCAAAGGCGCTCGACCGCCGGCCTGATCCCTGCGCTCGCTGCGGCTCCCGCGGCGTGAGCCTCCACTCTCGCTTCGCTCGGGTGACTTCTCACGCCGCGAACTGATTTGAGAGTTGGGCTTGACGAGCCGCTCTTACTCCCTCGCCCCTCGGGGGGAGAGGATCGGGATGAGGGGCTTACCGCCGCCTCCGCTGCGCTTGCTTCGGGCTTCCGCGGCGTGACTTCTCACGCCGCGAGTTGCCGCGAGTCGAGGTTTCGTGATCCCGGACGTTGAAGCCCTGGTCTACGGTCTGCTCTAGGGGCTCGCCGCGACGACGATTCCTTCGAAGCCGGCCTGCTCGAGGCGCGCGAGCGTGTCTTCGGCGTCGGCGCGCGAGTCGACGGGGCCGACCTTGACGCGGGTGAGGCCCTGATACGGCTCGAAGTACACGCGGAACCCGGCGGAGCGCACCCGATCGGCGTGGCGGTCGGCGCGCGGCCTCTCGCCGAACGAGCCGACCTGGACCGCCCAGAGGCCGCTCGGCGAAACCGGCGCCACCTCGACGCCTTCCGAGACCACGACGATCCGAACCCTCGCGACGCCCGGTCCGATCATCGCGATCTGCTCCGCCGCGGCCCGGGAAAGGTCGATGATGCGTCCCTGGACGAAGGGCCCGCGGTCGTTGATGCGCACGCGAACGATGCGGTCGTTGTCGAGGCTGCGGACGTCCACCACGGTTCCCAGCGGGAGGTCGCGGTGGGCGGCGGTGAGCTTTGCGGAGTCGTAGATCTCGCCGGAAGCCGTGGGCTTTCCCTCGAACCCGTCGTTGCCTCCGTACCAGGACGCGAGACCTTCCTCGTTCCATCCGCCGGTCGCCTGCCCCGGCGGGATCGGGTGCGAAACCGGAACGGGTCCCGAGACCTTGCGCGAGGCGCAGGCCGCGGCGGACAGGAGAGCGACCGCGGCGAGGGCGCGGGCGGCGGCCCGCCGCGAAAGGCTCACACGCGGACGGGAGCGCTCGAAGCCGTTTCGGCTCCGGAGAGCGCCGGATCGAGCTCCTCCCGGACGAAGATTTCCACCTGCTCGGCGGAGCGGCCGACCAGCCGCGACGGCGCCGCCGCGGCCAAGAGCTCTTCGTGCGTCAGACCGAAGGCGGCGTCTCCGGCGAGGCGGTCGAGCAGATCGGCGGCTGCCCCCGTCCTCGCGCGGTCATCCGCGGAGGCGCGCGCATGGACGCGCAGCCGCTCGTGCAGCTCCTGGCGGTCGCCCCCGCGCCGTACGGCCTCCATCATCAGGTTCTCGGTGGCGAGAAACGGCGCCTCGGCCTCGAGGCGGCGGAGCGAGACCTCGGGGTGAACGACGAGGCCACCGAGGACGTTGTCGAGCAGGATCAGGATCGCGTCGCTCGCGAGAAAGGCCTCGGGAACGGCGATGCGCTTGTTCGCCGAGTCGTCGAGCGTGCGCTCGAGCCACTGTGTCGCGGCCGTCATCGCGGTGTCGAGCGAGAGCGCGATGACGTGGCGAGCGAGCGAGCAGACCCTCTCGGCCCGCATGGGGTTTCGCTTGTAGGGCATGGCGGAAGAGCCGATCTGCGACGTCTCGAACGGCTCCTCGAGCTCGCCCTCGTGCTGCAGCAGGCGCAGGTCGGTGGCGATCTTGTGCGCGGACTGGGCGAGCCCGGAGAGCGCGTGGACGACGCGGTCGTCCTGCTTGCGGGAGTAGGTCTGGCCCGAGACCATCTGGCGCCGCGGGAATCCCGCGCGTGCGGCGAGCGCCCGGTCGAGCTCCTCGACCCTGGCGGAATCTCCCTCGAAGAGCCGCAGAAAGGAGGCCTGCGTCCCGGTCGCGCCCTTGGCCCCGAGGAAGCGCAGGCCCTGGCGGGTTTCGCGCGCCTGCTCGAGGTCCAGGAGCAGATCCGACGCCCAGAGAGTGGCGCGCTTGCCGACGGTCGTGGGCTGAGCGGGCTGGAAGTGCGTGTATGCGAGGGCGGGCAGATCGCGATGGGCGAGGGCGAAGTCCCGGAGCTTCTTCAGGACCGCGACGAGGCGCCTTTCCACGAGCGCGAGGCCGTCGCGCATCTGGATCAGGTCGGTGTTGTCGGTGACGTAGGCGGACGTTGCGCCCCAGTGGATGATGCCGCGGGCGGCGGGCGCCGCGGCTCCGAAGACGCGGACGTGGGCCATCACATCGTGCCGGGTCTTCGCCTCCTCGGCGGCGGCGGCGGGAAAGTCGATGTTCGAGAGATGCGCCCGCATGGCGTCGATCGCCTCTTCCGCGACCGGAAGTCCGAGCCGCCGCTCCTCCTCCGCGAGCCAGAGCCAGAGGCGGCGCCAGGTCTCGAATTTGAAGCGAGGGGAGAAGAGGGCCGACATCTCCGCCGACGCATAGCGCTCGGTCAGCGGGTTGACGTACGACTCACTCATCGTCGGTGCCGGCTTCCTCCCCGATGTTGAAGAACCGGACCTCGTCGTTGCCGCAGGTCAGGCATGTCGCCTCGGCGATCCGGCTGCCCTCCATCTCGAAGACGTAGCAGGGCGTGCCGCACTGGGCACACATGAGGTATTCGATCTCGCGGTCTTCCGCGGACTCTTTCTTCGGGCGATTTTCGGGTCCGTCGAGCGCCATCGTGACGCCATTGTCGCACCGTCCGGGGGCGGGTTGCCACCGGCAGGCCCGCCGAATTCGGGGTTTCGGAAACGGGTCGGACGTCATTTGTCCGTTCCGGCGCTATCCTGAAGACGATGTCTTCGTCGGCGATCGTCATCGTCCTGGCGTTCGCGATCCTCGCGCTCGGCGCGGCGGCCGCGGCGCTCATGCTGGCGCGAAGCCGGGAGTCCTCGGCGCGCATCGACGCACTGCTCGCCGAGACGGCCCGCGCGCGCGAGGCCTCGCAATCGGTCGACCGGCGCTTCCAGGAGCTCCGCGGCTCGCTCGAGGCCCGCGTGGGCGGAGTGGAGAAGCGCCTCGACACCGGCCAGCAGTCGATCGCCGAGCACCTCGGACAGTCGGGACACCTGCTCCGCGAGGTCGGGGAGAAGCTCGGCCGATTGCACGAGGCCTCGCAACGGATCGAGAAGCTCGCCGGCGAGGTGACGCGCCTCGAGGACCTGCTCAAGCCGCCCAAGCTGCGAGGCACGCTCGGGGAGATGTTCCTCGAGCAGGCCCTCGCGCAGGCCCTTCCGCCCGGATCGTTCGCGACCCAGCATCCGCTCGGCGACGGCGTCGTCGTGGACGCCGTCGTCTTCGTGCAGGACCGCATGGTTCCGATCGACAGCAAGTTTCCGCTGGAGAACTACCGCCGGGCGCGGGAGCTCGAGGACGAGGGCGACAAGCGGCGCGCGCGGCTGCAGTTCGCGCGCGACGTCAAGCGACACGTGGACGCGATCGCCGAGAAGTACATCCGGCCGGCCAACGGGACCTGCGACTTCGCCCTCATGTACGTTCCGGCCGAGGCGGTCTATTCCGAGATCGCCGCCGACGGAGAGGAGGCCGCGCTGGCGGACTACGCGGCCTCACGCCGCGTCATCCCCGTTTCGCCCCGGCTCCTGTATGCCTACCTGTCGACGGTCGCGCTCGGCCTGCGCGGCATCGCTCTCCAGGAGAACGCGAAGGAGGTGCACCAGAACCTGGCCGAGCTGTCCCGACTCTGGGACCGCGTCGGCGGGCCGCTCGAGAAGCTCGGAGGGCACCTGTCGAACGCCTCCCGACAGTTCGACGAGACGACCCGCGCTTTCGAGCGATTCACCGCGAGGCTCGAGACGATCTCCGAAAAGGCGAACGCCGAGCCCGAGGTCGCGAGCTCCGCGGGCGTTCCGCTGCTGCCACCCTCCTGACGTTGCGCGCCGGGCGCGGCGGAACGACCCCACCCGCGAAGAGCTCGTCCCCTCAATGACTTGAAGCGCCGGTGCGCGATGGCCGCTTCGCCGCCTCCCGCGATCCGGTAGTATCCGCCCTTTCTTTGGCGGGCCGTCATGAGTCTCCGGGTCACTTCCGAAATCGGCAAACTGACGTCGGTGCTGGTCCACCTGCCGGGACCGGAGATCGATCGCATGGTGCCTTCCATGATGGAAGAGCTCCTGTTCGACGACATCCTGTACGGCAACCGCGCCCGGGAGGAGCACCGCCGCTTCCAGCAGGTGCTCGGCTACGTCTGCGATGAGGTGCTCGAGATCCAGGACCTCCTCGAGGAGGTCCTCCAGGTGCCCGAGCAGCGCGGCGCGATTCTCGATGACCTTTCGAAGACCCTCGGATGGGCGCCGGAGATGGAGATCCGGCTCCGGGACCTGACGGCCGAGCAGCTGGCGTCGACGCTCGTCACGGGGATCGAGAAGCCGAGCCCCGACATCGCCAGCGCCGCCTCCGACTTCTACGAGCTGCCGCCCATCCCGAACTACTTCTTCCAGCGCGATCCGCTCGTCGTGGTCGGCGAGCGGGCGATCCGGGGCTCGATGGCGACCTCGGCGCGTCTGCGCGAGCCCCTGCTGTCGGGCTACGTCCTCTCCCTGCATCCGCGGTTTGCGACCCCGGAGGGGGGGAAATTCTGGTTCCAGGAGTTCTCGGCGGACTACGGCAAGCCCGCCTCGTATGCCCGCATGCGGCCCACGCTCGAGGGCGGCGACGTCCTCGTCCTGCGAGAGGACCTGCTGGCGATCGGCTACAGCGAGCGCACGGAGAAGACGACGATCGAGCGCCTGGCCGAGTCGTTCAAGAAGCTCAAGTCGCCCATCAAGCGGATCCTCGTCGTGGCGATCCCGCCGGCGCGGTCGTTCATGCACCTCGACACGGTGTTCACGATGATCTCGCAGGACGAGTGCCTGGTGTACGGCCCCATGATCCTGCCCGACGGCGCCGAGGAGGCGGACGTCTACGAGTGCGACCTCACCAAGCGCGAGATCACCTGGACGACCGAGAAGGACCTGCTCTCGGCGCTCAAGACCCAGAAGCTCGACTTGAAGCCGATCCGCTGCGGAGGGCAGGATCCGATCGCCGAGCGCCGCGAGCAGTGGACCGACGGCGCGAACGCGTTCGCCCTCGCCCCCGGGGTCGTCCTGATCTACGACCGCAACGAGGCCACGGCCGCGGAGCTCGAGCGCTCCGGGTACTCCGTCGTGGACGAGGCGGACCTGCTGCTCGGCAAAGAGGAGCTCGAGCTGTGGAAGCCCGCCAGGAAGTACCTGATCCGCCTCGCGGCGCACGAGCTCTCGCGCGCCCGCGGCGGCCCTCGCTGCATGACGATGCCTCTGGTTCGCGAGGAGCTCAAGCCCTAGCGGCCCCCGACCGCCCGCATGAATCCCACTCCCTTTTTCTCCTTCGTCCGCCCGCTGGCCGTCGTCGCCTTCGGCGGAAATGCCCTGCTCCGGCCCGAGGACGACGGCTCGATCGGCAAACAGCTCGAGCGGGCGCGCGACGCCGTGCGCACGCTGCTGCCGATCATCGGCAAGGGATACGAGCTGATCGTCGTCCACGGAAACGGTCCCCAGGTCGGCAACATCCTTCTCCAGGCCGAGCAGGCGGCCGATCGGATTCCTCCGCAGCCTCTCGACTTCTGCGTCGCCCAGACCGAGGGGTTCATGGGATTCCTGCTCGAGCTCGCGTTCGACAACGAGCTGCCCCGCGCCGGGTTTCGGAAGCAGGTCGTCACGATCATGACGCAGGTCGAGGTGGACGCCGCCGATCCGGCATTCCTGAAACCCTCCAAGCCGATCGGGCCCTTCTTCTCGAGGGAGAAAGCCGAATTCATGCAGACGACCGCGGGCTGGACGATCGTCGAGGACGCGGGTCGCGGCTGGCGCAAGGTCGTGGCCTCGCCGAAACCCCGGCAGGTCCGGGGGGTCGAGATCGCGGCCGCGCTCGTCAACCGCGGGCACATCGTCATCGCGGCCGGCGGCGGCGGAATCCCGGTCGTCGTGTCCGACGACGGCCAGGTGCGCGGCGTCGAGGCCGTGATCGACAAGGACTACGCGGCGTCGATGCTCGCGGCCTCTCTCTCCGCGAATCTGTTCATCATCCTGACCGGGGTGGACCGCGTTTCGAAGGACTTCGGCAAGCCGACCCAGGCGGCCCTGGCTTCCCTCGACGTCGCCGAGGCGAAGCGGCTGCTCGCGGAGGGACAGTTCCCGCCCGGCAGCATGGGACCGAAGATCGACGCCGCGATCCGGTTCGTGGAGGCCGGAGGCCATGAGGTCCTCGTCACGCGCGCGGAGTCGCTCGCCGAGGCGCTCGAGGGGCACACGGGAACGTACATCCGCGCTTCGCGATGAGCGAGCCCGATCCGCCGGCGGAGCCTCCTTCCGAAGAGTTGCCTCCGTCCGAATCCGTTTCTTCCGAGACCGAGTTCCCGCCGCCCGACTTCCTGGCGCCCGAACCGGAGACCGCAGAGCCGCCGGCTCCGCGGTCTCGATGGCTCGAGGGAGCGTGGCCATTCGCCGCCGCGGGAATCCTCGTCGCCGGCTCGATCGCGATCGTCTACGGGCTCCTTCATCCGCGGAACACGGGCCCGACGGGCGTGAGCGAAGGGGCGCCGGCCACGGTGACGGTGGACGGGGCATCGCTCCAGCGCGAGCCCTCGACGAAGGCCGACGCAATTTCGAAGCTCTCGCGGGGCGAGCGCGTGCGCGTCAGGACCGAGGCGGCTCGCTGGGTCGAAGTCGAGGCCGACGGCCGAAGCGGATTCCTGCCGGCCGACGAGATCGAGCGGGACGCGGACCGGGACGCCCGCGAGCGGCGTTCGAAAGTCCTGCTGGGGCTCTCGCCCGTCTACGGTGTCGTGGCCGAGGATGCCGACGTGCTCCTCGCCCCCTATCCTCTCGCCGCGCGTGGAGGCCGGCTCGCGCAGGGCTCCGTCATCGCGATTCACTCCGTCGACCATTCGTACTTCGCGTTCGCCGATCCGAAGTGGGGCGTCGCCTTCGTCGAATCGGCCCGCGTGGACCTGGTGCCGCCCGATCCGCGCCAGCCCGGAATCACTCCGGAGAAGATCCGACCCCTGAAGGACCTGACCGTGGTCGACCTGACGGCGGAGCCTCCGCCCGACGAGGATGCGGACGAGGGCGCCGGAGCCTCCGCGCCGCCTCTGCCGGTTCCCGCTCCCGGTCCGGCCGTTCCGCCGGAAGCGGCGCCCGGGCTTCTCGAATCGCCGGTCGTGCTCACGCGCGTCGAGCCGTCGTATCCGGACCTCGCCCGGCGCGCCGGCATCGAGGGCACCGTCGAGCTCGAAGTCTCGATCGACGCCGGCGGGAGGGTGACGGACGTGGAGGTCGCGCGCGGCCTTCCACTCGGCCTCTCGGAGGCCGCGGTGGACGCGGTGCGGCGGTGGACGTGGCGCCCCGCGCGCGCGGCGTCGGGACCCGTCGCATCGCGCAAGACCGTGCGCGTGCGCTTCGTCCTCAAGCCGGAGGACTGATCGGTCCGACGGCGCGGTCTATAATTCGTTTCACTCGATGTTTCAGGTCCTGTGGGAGGTGGACGGGCGTCAGCAGGTCTTCACCGTCCTGAAGGACGTTCTGTCGATCGGCCGCGCCAACGACAACGACATCGTCCTGAACGACTTCTCCGTCTCCCGGCGCCACGCGTTCCTGAAGAAGGAAGACGGCGCCTGGGTCATCCACGACAACCAGTCCACCAACGGCGTGCGGGTCAACGACCAGCCGGTGCCGTCGGCGGCCGTCAAGGACGGCGACGCCGCGGCGATCGGGACGTTCGTCCTTCGTTTCCGCGACGATCCGACCGTGTCCCGGCCCGGGCGCGCCCGGCTCATGGACCCGACCTCCACGTGCATCCGGCCGATCGCCGAGTTCAACGAGGACTTCGGGCTCGAGAAGAGCGAGACCCCGCCGTCGGACTCCACGGCCGAGCGCAAGCGCGTCGTGCTGGATCTCGCCTACAAGAACAAGGTTTTCGAGATTCTCGTCCAGGTGGCCAAGGCGCTCATCTCGGCCGACGATCTCGCCATGGTGCTCGACAAGGTCATGGACCTGATCTTCGAGTTTCTCCCGGCCGATCGCGGATTCCTCCTGCTCGAGGAAGGCGGCGCCCTGCAGCTGAAGATCTCGCGGTTCGGGTCCGCCAAGCGGTCGACGGCCGATGGCGCGACGCCGTACTCGCGCACGATCGTGGACATGGTCGTGCGGCAGAGGGTCGCGGTCCTGACGTCGGATGCGCAGGCCGACCAGCGTTTCGAGGCCGGCGATTCGATCCGCATGCAGCAGATCCGCTCGGCGATGTGCGCTCCGCTCTGGAGCCGCGACAAGGTGATCGGCGTCATCTACATCGACTCTCCCCTCCACGCCGGGACCTTCTCCGGGCAGGACCTCGACCTGCTGACCGCGCTCGCGAACTTCGCCGCGGTGGCGATCGAGCGCGCGCGTCTCCACGATCACGTCCTGGAGCAGAAGCGGATCCGGGGGCGCCTCGAGCGGTACCATTCGCCGCAGGTCGTCGAGGAGATCATCGCGGACGTCACGGCGAGCGGCGACATGAAGCCCGCGCGGACGAAGGTCGTCACCATCCTCTTCGCGGATCTCGTGGGTTTCACGACGTGGTCCGAAAAGATGCCCGTCGAGAGCCTCGCCGGGATGTTGACCGAGTTTTTCACCCTCGCCTCCGACGCCGTCTTCGCCTGCGGCGGGACGATCGACAAGTTCATCGGCGATGCGGTCATGGCCTTCTTCGGCGCGCCGCTCGACCAGCCGGATCACGCCGACCGGGCCGTCGCGGCGGCGATGAAGATTCAGTCCGAGATCGGAGATTGGAATCGGGATCGGACGGCTCGCGGCGAGCCTCCGCTCGAGGTGCGCATCGCCGTCAACACGGGCGAGGCGATCGTGGGGGACATCGGATCGGAGCGCCGGGTGGACTACACCGTGCTCGGCAACGCGGTCAACGTCGCGGCGCGCCTCGAGGAGTTCGTGGCGCAGCCGGGCGAGGTCGTGATCGGCCCCGAGACGTACGGCGCGGTCCAGGGCCGGTTCGAATGCGCTCAGCTCGGCTTCTTCGCGCTCAAGGGCCTCTCGACGCAGGTCCCTCTCTACAAGGTCCTCGCGAGCAAGTAGCCGGAGCTACCGTCCATCGGCGGCGGGCGCGGTGGGCCTTCGGCGAGGTCCCGGCGCCGCGTCGGCGGGGCGCAGGCTCTGGAACCGGCGCTCGAGCTCCGGATCGGCCGGCGCAAAGCGCAGGAGCCGGTACGCCCGAAAGTAGAGGTGGGCCAGCACCGGCTGAGCGTGATCGAGGCACGTCGTCGCCTGGAGTCTGAGGTAGACCGGCAGGGTGTCCTCGATCTCGCGCGTCAGCGGCGCGGCGGGATGATCCGCGACGAAGCGGTTGGCGATCCGAGCGATCTCCGGCGCCCGTCGGGCGCGGCCCTCGTTGGGAGACGCTTTCCAGACCGCCATGGACTGGCGCATCGCCGGGGGATCGAGCGGGGCAGCGGCGGTGTCGTCCGGGATCGGTTCCGGTATCGGCGGCGCCGCGGCGGATTCCCCCTCCGACCGGGTCGCCTCCGGAGCGGGGACCGCCGAAATCGGGGCCGGCGGCGCCATCGTCGGAACGAGTGTCGTCGAGACCGTCGTCCGCGCGGAGGCGGTCGGGCTCGGTTTCCGGGCCGCGGCGATTCGTTCGGCCGGAGGCCGCGACCCGCGGACGAAGATCCAGAAGCTTCCGACCGCGAGCGCCGATCCGGCGACGAGCACCGAGGCCACGAGTCGGCCGGAGCGGCCGGAGCGCGGCAGCGGGGGCACGGCCACGAGCGCCGGCGCCCGATCCGCCTCGGCCCGAGTCAGCGGCGCCAGCGCGTCGGAGAGCTCCCGGGCGCTCGCGTATCGGCGATCCCGCGATTTCTCGAGCGCGCGCCGGACGATCGCGGCGAGGGGCGCGCCGATTCCCGGAGGCAGAGCCGAGACGTCCAGCGGCGGCGCAGGCGCATGGAGGTGCTTGCCGAGATAGCCCTCGGGTGTCGCCGACTCGAACGGCGCCTTCCCCGAGAGCATCTCGTAGAGGACGACCCCGAACGAATACACGTCGGTCCGCGCGTCGAGCGTCTGTCCCGCGGGCAGCGCGCCCGCCTGCTCGGGCGAACAGTACTTGAGCTTTCCGAGAAAGAGCCCCGTGCCCGTCATCGCGAGCGACTCGGAGGCGACGCGCTTGGCGATTCCGAGGTCGATGATCCTGGCGCGCAGGCGAGGGCCCTCCGCGCTCAGCATGATGTTGTCGGGCGAGAGGTCGCGGTGCACGATGCCCTGGGCGTGGATCTCCGAGAGCCCGGCGAGGACCTGCCGCGCGACGTCGAGGGCGAGCGCCGGGTCCATCGGTCCGTTCCGGCGCAGCCAGTCCTGGAGCGTGACGCCGTCGATGAACTCCCAGACCATGTAGTACGACCCGTCGGGCTGGCGGGAAAAGTCGTAGAGCGCCGCGACGTGGGGATGACGGACGAGGGTGGCGAGGCGCGCTTCCTCCTGGAATCGGCGCGCCGCGGCCGCGTCGCCCGCGGCCTCGGGCTTGGTGACTTTGATGATCCGGATCTCGTCGAGGTGCAGGTGGCGCACGCGATAGACCTCGCCCATGCCGCCTTCCGCGATCTTCTCGAGAATCTCGTACCGGCCGTCGACGACCTGGCCCGGGGAGAGCCGGGCGAGCGCATGGCCGCATGCGGCGCAGAATCGGGCCGAGGCCTCGAGCGGCGCCGAACAGCGCGGGCAGACGCGATCGGGCGAGGCCATTCGCCGAGCATTCTAAAGGCCGGCCGGCCCCCTCGCCCGCACTTCGCGTGGCAGAATCGGGCCGTGTCCGACCTGCCGCTCGTCTTCGTCACCAGCCGCGCCGAGAAGGCGGCCGAGGCGTCACGGCTGGGCTTCCGGATCGAGCGTCTCGACATGGATCTGCCCGAGCCGCAGGCGCTCGACCCCTCGGACGTCGTGGCCGCCAAGGCGCGGGCGGCCTACGAGCGGCTCGAGCGGCCGGTCCTCGTCGAGGACAGCGGCCTCGCGATCCGGGCCTGGGGAGGCTTTCCCGGGGCGCTCGTGAAGTGGCTCGAAAAGAGCGCCGGCGTCGCGAAGCTCGCGACGATGCTGGACCCGTTTCCCGACCGCGCCGCCACGGCCGTCTGCGCGATCGCCTATTGCGGCGGCGGCGAGATCGTCACGGCGCGCGGCGAGGTGGCCGGCGCGATCGCCCCCTCGCCCCGCGGAACCGGCGGCTTCGGCTGGGACGTGATCTTCATCCCGGAGGGGGGCGATCGGACCTTCGCCGAGATGACGCCGGCCGAGAAAGACCGCGTTTCGCATCGCCGGAGAGCCTGGGATGCGATGGCCTCGCGTCTGCCGGCGACCCGGCGGTGACCTCGAACCGCGCCGTTCTCCTGGCCGCGTCGATCCTCGCGGCGTCGTGCGTCCGCGCCGTCTCGCCGGCGCCCGCGACGGCTCGCTATCCGACGCGCTCGGGCGCCGTTCTCGAGGTTTCGACGTTCGTTTCGGGTCTGGAGGTCCCGTGGTCGCTGGCCTTCACGTCCCCGGAGCGACTGCTCGTCACGGAGCGGCCGGGACGGGTCCGCGTCGTCGAGAGAGGCAAGCTCCAGGAGCGGCCGCTCGCCGTGCTCGCCGACGTCGAGGCGAAGGGGGAGACCGGGCTGATGGGGATCGCGCTCGCCCCGAACTACGGGGACTCGCGCGAGCTCTTCCTCTGCTATGCGTACGACACGACCGGCGGTCCGCGGGTCCGCGTCGCGCGGTTTCGCGACGACGGCGACGGGCTCTCGGGAAGGAAGATCCTGATCGAGGGAATTCCGGCCGCGCAGTACCACGCCGGCTGCCGCCTCCGATTCGGACCGGACCGCAAGCTCTACGTCACGACCGGAGACGCCACCGATGGAAAGATCGCACAGGATCTCCACTCGCTCGGAGGCAAGACGCTGCGCCTGAATGCCGACGGCAGCATCCCCGCGGACAATCCGTTTCCGGGTTCCCCGGTCTTCTCCTACGGCCACCGAAACTCGCAGGGCCTCGACTGGGACCCGCGGTCGGGCCTCCTGATCGAGACCGAGCACGGGCCCTCGGGATTCGACGGACCGGGCGGGGGCGACGAGGTGAACGTCGTCGAGGCCGGCAGGAACTACGGCTGGCCGGTCGTCCATCACCGGCAGTCGCACGAGGGCATGGTCTCGCCAATCCTGGAATACACGCCGGCCGTGGCCCCGTCGGGCGCCTCGTTCTCCCGCGGCGATCGGCTGCCCACGTTCCGCGGCGACTTCTTCTTCGCGACGCTGCGGGGCGAGCGGCTCATCCGCGTCCGCTTCGACCCGACGGATCCGCGCCGGGTCGCGGAGACCGAGGAGCTCTTCCGGGACGTCTACGGCCGGCTGCGCGACGTCGTCTCCGGCCCCGACGGCGCGTTGTACGTGGCCACGAGCAACCGCGACGGCCGAGGGCACCCGCGTCCGGGCGACGACAGGATCCTGCGCATCGTGGAGGTTCCGGCCGCGCATTGAGCCGCCCCCGGCATCGCTTTTTCCCACCCCTGCTAGACTTCGCTTCTCTCAAAAAGCATGGAACTCGCGGAGGTCGTCGGACAGCTCGCCGGGCTGCGGCGTTTCCCGGTCCGCGGGCTCGGGGGCGAGACACCCGACGAGGCTCGCGTCCAGGGCTCGGGGCTCGCGGGGGACCGTGTGTTCGACCTGTACGACGAGAGCGAGGGGTCGCTCATGAATGCGCGGCGCGCTCCCTTCCTTCTGCGCTACCGGGCGCGTTACCTCGATGCCCTGGTGAGCGGCGAGGACTTCGGCCCCTGGATCCGCGTCCGCAAGCCCGACGGAGAAGAGGTCCCCCTGTCGGACCCGTCGTGGGTAGAGGACGTCTCGCGCCGCTGCGGCCGGCCGGTCCGGCTGAGGCCGCGCCTCGAGGCCTCGAGCGACCCGGCGCCGCTGCACGTCATCTCGGTGCCGACGCTGCGCTTCCTCGAGCAGCAGTATCGAGGACCGCTCGAGCCGATCCGGCTGCGCGCCAACGTGGTCCTCGACCTTCCCGAGTGCCGCGCCTTCGAGGAGGACCGCTGGATCGGACGGCAGCTCTGGATCGGCGACGTCCTCATCGAGATCGTGAAGCCGTCCGAGCGCTGCGTCGTCACGGCCCTCGATGCCGAAACGGCCGAGCGCTCTCCGGGGATCCTGGCGGCGATCGCGCGCGGGCGCAGCGGCCACCTCGGCGTGCACGCCCGCTCGCTGACGGGCAACCGGCTGCGGGTCGGCGATCCGGTCGCGATCATCGACTGATACACTTCGGCCGCGCATGTCTCGTCCGATCCGCGTCCTGATCGCCAAGCCGGGCCTCGACGGCCACGACCGCGGCGCCAAGGTCATCGCCCGGGCGCTGCGGGATGCGGGCATGGAGGTCATCTACTCGGGCCTGCGCCAGACTCCCGAGCAGATCGTCGCGGCGGCGATCCAGGAAGACGTCGACGTCATCGGCCTCTCGATCCTCTCCGGCGCGCACAACGTCCTCTTTCCGGAAATCCTGAAGCTGCTCCACGAGCGCGGAGGCGAGGACATCCTCGTCGTGGCCGGCGGCATCATTCCGGAGAAGGACATCGCGCCCCTGAAGGGCCTCGGCGTCCGCGAGATTTTCCTGCCCGGGACCCCGACCCACGCCCTGGTCGACTACATCCGGGAAGCGGCTTCGGCGAAGCTCGCGCGGACGTAGTTTCGATGGAGCCTCTATCGACCCGCGTCGATCTCCGCTCCGCCGAGTTCCTCGAGCGCTCCCGGTCCATGGAGGGCCTCGTCGCGTCGCTGCGCGAGGAGCTCGCGAAGGCGCGGAAGGGGGGCGGCGGACGAGCGCGCCATGCCGAGCAGAAGAAGATGTTCGTTCGCGATCGGGTGGACGCGCTGCTCGACCCCGGCTCGCCCTTTCTCGAGCTGTCGCCGCTGGCCGCGCACGGCATGTACGACGGGGATGCGCCGGCCGCCGGCCTGATCACCGGTGTCGGCCGCGTCGCGGGCCGCGAGGTGATGGTGGTGGCCAACGACGCGACCGTCAAGGGCGGCACCTACTTTCCGATGACGGTCAAGAAGCACCTCCGCGCCCAGGAGATCGCCGAGGAGAACCGGCTGCCCTGCGTGTACCTGGTCGATTCGGGCGGCGCGTTTCTTCCGCTCCAGGCGGAGGTCTTTCCCGACCGCGAGCACTTCGGGCGGATCTTCTATAACCAGGCGCGCATGTCCGCGAAGCGGATTCCGCAGGTGGCCGTGGTCATGGGCTCGTGCACGGCCGGCGGTGCGTACGTCCCGGCGATGTCCGACGAAGCCGTGATCGTCAAGGACACGGGGACGATCTTTCTCGCCGGCCCTCCGCTCGTCAAGGCGGCCACGGGCGAGGAGGTCACGGCCGAGGAGCTCGGCGGGGCGGACGTGCACACGCGCATCTCCGGCGTCGCCGACCACTTCGCGGAGGACGACGCCCACGCCCTCGAGATCGCGAGGAACATCGTCTCGACGCTCGGCGGCTCGAAGCGGCTGCCTCTCGATCGCGAGGCGCCGGAGGAGCCGGCGTACGATCCCCGGGAGATCTACGGCATCCTGCCGCGCGACGTGCGCGAGCCCTACGACGTGCGGGAGCTCATCGCGCGCCTGGTGGACGGCTCCCGGTTCCAGGAGTTCAAGGCGCGCTACGGCACGACGCTCGTGTGCGGGTTCGCGCGCCTGTCCGGGTTTCTCGTGGGGATCGTGGCGAACAACGGCATCCTCTTTTCCGAGTCGGCGTTGAAGGCCACGCACTTCATCGAGATGTGCGCGAGCCGCAAGGTCCCGCTGCTCTTCCTCCAGAACATCAGCGGGTTCATGGTCGGCCGAGAGTACGAGCGCGGCGGCATCGCGAAAGATGGCGCGAAGATGGTGCACGCCGTGGCCAATGCCGCCGTCCCGAAGCTCACCGTGATCATCGGCGGATCCTTCGGCGCCGGCAACTACGGCATGTGCGGCCGGGCGTACGGGCCTCGCTTCCTCTTTCTGTGGCCGAACGCGCGGATCTCCGTCATGGGCGGCCCGCAGGCGGCCTCCGTGCTCTCGACGGTGAAGCAGGAGCAGCTGGCCCGCGGGGGCAAGCCGCGGATGTCGCCCGAGGAGACGAACGAATTCGAGCGGCCGACGCGGGAAAAGTACGAGAGCGAGGGCAATCCCTACTACGCCACGGCGCGCCTCTGGGACGACGGCGTCCTCGATCCGGCCGAGACCCGGACGGCGCTCTCGCTCGCCCTGTCCGCGACCTACAAC
This sequence comes from uncultured Acidobacteriota bacterium, assembly GCA_963736455.1. GTDB lineage: Bacteria > Acidobacteriota > Thermoanaerobaculia > UBA5066 > Gp7-AA6 > DAHUXD01. Next base: position 723,764 of record CAVTON010000001.1, on the reverse strand, counting down.
GCCCCGATCCCGGAAACGGAGTTCGGGGTGTTTCGGATGTGACCGTGGCGGCCTTCGCTTTCGCCCTGATGACGCTGAGGCTCGCCGAGCCCGCCGCGGCGGCGCCGCTTCACTTCCTGCTGGCTCTCGAGGGCACGGCGAGCGTTCGGGTGACGATCTCGGGTCCCGCCGCGGACCTCGCGCCCGGACCGTTTCGCGGAACGATCTCGATCAACGGCTCGGCTTCCGAGCAGCCGATCTCCGGAACGGTGGCCCACGCCGCCGGGCGGTGGCTGCTTCCCGTTTCCGTGCGCTTTTCCGACGTGCCGGCGGACTGGGCGGATCGCTTCCGCCCCGACGGCTTCTCGTATCGCCTTCGCTCGAGCGCTCCGACGCCGCGCGAATGGACGGGCTCGGAGGCGTGGAAGGACGTCGAGCTCGAGGGAAACCACGACGCGACGGCCGACTACGTGTCCCTCGACGACGTCGCGCTGACCGACGTCTCGCTACTGTCGAGCGAGGCGCGCGCCCGGGTCTCGGTCCGCAATCCCTTCGCGTTCCCGCTGAAGATCGCGTCGACCGACTACGTCCTCTTCGCCGACGGCCGCGAGGTGGGAAGCGGGGAGACGCAGGGGATGATCCTGCATCCGGGACAGAAGAACGTCCTGACGCTTCCGGTCGACGTCGACCATGCGGCGCTTCTCTCCGCGGCCGGCGGAGCGGTGCTCTCGGGGGGAGACGTCGCCGTGCAGTTGAAGGGAAAGCTCATCCTGCGCCTGAAGGGCGGCGACGTCGCGGTTCCGCTCGCGCTCTCGGGAAACCTGTCGGGCGGATCGTGAGCGGGGCGTCGTTCTCGAGCCTGCGCGTCGAGCGCGAGGGCCCGGTCGCCCGGGTCACGCTCTCGCGCCCCGAGGTGCGCAATGCCTTCGACGACCGGCTGATCGAGGAGCTGACGCGGGCCTTCGCCGAGGCCGGGGCGGATCCGTCGGTCCGTGTCGTCGTGCTCGCGGGCGAGGGGCCGGTCTTCTGCGCCGGAGCGGACATCCCGTGGATGCGAAAGGCCGGCGGCTACTCGAGGGCGGAGAACGAGGCGGACGCCGAGAGGATGGCCCGCATGCTCCGCACGATCGACGCGTGCCCCAGGCCGGTCGTCGCTTTGGCGCGCGGTGCGGCGATCGGGGGCGGCGTCGGACTCATCGCGGCGGCCGACATCGCGATCGCGGCGGAGGGAACGGTCTTCTCGCTGGCCGAGGTCAAGCTCGGCATCCTGCCGTCGGTCATCTCGCCGTACGTGCTGCGCTCGATCGGTCCGCGCTTTGCCCGCGATCTCTTCCTGACGGGCGATCGCTTCGACGCGATGGAGGCGCACCGCATCGGCCTGGTGCATCGGGTCGTTCCGGCCGGCGAGCTCGAGGAGGCGGGGCGGCGCAAGGTCGCGTCTCTCCTGACGTCCGGGCCGGAAGCCGTCGGCGTGGCGAAGCAGCTCATCGAGAAGGTGACCGGCCGGTCGCCCGATGACGCGATGGCGCTGACCGTCCGAACCATCGCGGAGCGCCGCGCTTCGCCCGAGGCGAAGGAAGGGCTGACGGCGTTTCTCGAGAAGCGCAAGCCGTCGTGGTCAAAGGAGATCGACTAAGTGAAGGGAACTCAGCGACGGCTCGAATGTCCGAAGTGCGGCAAGGCATTCTTCTCGTGGCGGCCCGACGATCTTCCGGGCGTGGCCGTCAAGTGCTACTTCTGCGGCAACACCTTCGAGGACGACGCCGCGAAGCGCAAGGCCGCCGCGCCGGCCCCCGCGGCGCCGGCCGCGCCGGCCGCCGAGCCGAAGGCCAACTGAAAGGAAATCGAATGCGCCGCATCCTCGCCGGTGTCCTGGTCCTCTGCGCCTCGCCGGTCTTCGGACAGGACGCGAACGTCCTGATCGAGCGCACGACGGGACCGTCGTCCCGGCTCGAGCAGGACCTGCGCATCCTCACCGATCAGATCGGCGGCCGGGTCACGGGCAGCCCCGCCTACGAGAAGGCGCTGCAGTGGGGCGTGGACGCGTTCCACCGCGCCGGCGTGGACGACGTGCATCTCGAGTCGTACCCGGTTCCGGCAACCTGGGAGGCCATCTCGATCTCGGCGGAGCTCGTATCTCCCGCGGAGGGTCCGCTGCGGGCCGTGTCTCTCGGCCTCGCTCCGTCCACTCCGGGCCCGGTGACCGCCGCGGTCGTGGACGTGGGCGACGGCAAACGCGCCGACTTCGACCGGCTGGGAGAGTCCGCGCGCGGGGCGATCGCGCTCGTCCGCAGCCGGCCGATGATCACGTTCGAGGACCTCTTCGCGGAGTACGAGAACGGACCGGAGACGATGAAGGCGGCTGCGGATCACGGTCTGGCCGCGATCCTCTTCACGTCGACGAGGGCCCGGGACCTCATGTATCGCCATACGAACACCTGGGGACCGATCGCGCCCATCCCGATGGCGCAGCTCGCCCGCGAGGACGGCCTCCGGCTGTCCCGGCTCTTCGAGAGCGGCGCGGCGCCCCGCGTCACGCTGGACATCCGTAACAAGGTCGGCGGTCCCGGCCAGGCCCGCAACGTCGTCGCGGAGATCCGCGGATCGGAGAAGCCGGACGAGATCGTGCTCCTCGGCGCCCACCTCGACGCCTGGGATCTCGGCACCGGGGCGCTCGACAACGGCGTCAACTGCGCCCTCGTCGTCGACGTGGCGCGCGCCATCGCGGCCGGGCCCCGGCCGAAGCGGACCATCCGGTTCGTGCTCTTCACGGGGGAGGAGAACGGGCTGCTCGGTTCGCGCGGCTACGTGCGTTCGCACCGGGGCGAGCTCGACCGGCACGTCGCGGTCGTCATCCACGACATCGGCGACGGCCGGATCACGGGCTATTACACCAACGGCCGCCCCGATCTCGACGCTCCCGTCAAGGCGGCTCTCGCCCCCGTCGCCTCCCGCGGCGCGGACTCCGTGGTCGAGGAGGCGATTCTCGGCACCGACAACTTCGACTTTCTCCTCGAGGGCGTGCCGAACCTCGTCGCGAACCAGGACACCGGCCGATACCTTGCCGACTACCACGCGGAGTCCGACACGTTCGACAAGGTGGATCCGGATCTCGCGCGCGGCAACGCGGCCGTGGCGGCTGTGCTCGTGTCTCAAATCGCCAATGCGCCGGCCCGGATCGGGCCGCGCCAGTCCCGCGCCGGGGTGGCGCGCATCCTCGCCAACCCGGATTGGAAGCTCGACGAGCAGATGAAGATCTACGGGATCTGGGCCGACTGGGCGAATGGAACTCGGGGCCGCGCGCCGTGAGGCGATGATTCGCCGCCTCCTGATCGCCAATCGCGGAGAGATCGCGGTCCGAATCGCCCGCACCGCCCGAGAGATGGGCATCGAGACGGTCGCGGTGTACGCCGAATCGGATGCGGCCTCCCTTCATGTCCGCGTCGCGGACCGCGCGCTGTCGCTCGGCGCCGGGCCGGCGGCCGAGACGTACCTCTCGATTCCCCGGCTCCTCGAGGCGGCGCGAGCATCCGGCGCCGACGCGCTGCATCCGGGCTACGGCTTCCTGTCCGAGAACGCGGCATTCGCCCGGGCCGTCGCCTCGGCGGGCGTTCTCTGGGTGGGCCCTCCGCCCTCCGCCATCGAGGAGATGGGAGGCAAGCTCCGAGCGCGCGCGCGCATGGAGCGGGCGGGCGTTCCCGTCGTGCCCGGCTCGAGGGCGGGCGCGCTCGACGATGCGGCGCTTCACGACGAAGCGGAGCGGATCGGCTACCCGCTGCTCATCAAGGCCTCGGCCGGCGGCGGCGGCAAGGGAATGTCGCGCGTGGATCGCCCCGCGGAGCTTTCGGGCGCGCTCGCCGAGGGGCGGCGCGTGGCCGAAGCCGCTTTCGGCGACGGGACCGTCTACCTCGAGCGCCTCCTCGAGGGGTGCCGGCACGTCGAGTTCCAGATCTTCGGCGACTCCGGAGGCCGCGTCGTCCACCTCTTCGAGCGCGAGTGCAGCGTGCAGCGGCGGCACCAGAAGATCGTCGAGGAGACTCCGAGCCCGGCGCTGTCGCCGGACCGGCGCGCGGCCATGGGAAAGGCCGCGGTCGCCGCGGGGCTCGCGGTCGGTTACGTGGGCGCCGGCACCGTCGAGTTTCTCGTGGCCCCCGGCGGGAGCTTCTACTTCCTCGAGATGAACACGCGCCTCCAGGTCGAGCACGCGATCACGGAGGAGACGCTCGGCTGCGATCTCGTCCGCGCCCAGCTCGAGGTGGCGTCCGGTTCGCCGCTGCCCGACTCCTGGCGGCGAGGCGCTCTGCAGCCGCGGGGCCACGCGATCGAGCTGCGTCTCTATGCCGAGGATCCCGTGGATTTCCTGCCGCGCTCGGGGCGCCTGCTCGCCTATCGGGAGCCGGCGGGGCCCGGGATCCGGATCGATTCGGGCGTCGAGGAGGGGAGCGTGATCGGCGTCGAGTACGACCCGCTGCTGGCCAAGCTGATCGTCTCCGCCGAAACGCGGGAGGCGGCCATCGCCCGCGCCCGGCGCGCCGTGCACGATTGGGTGGTCCTGGGCGTCGAGACGAATCGGGCGGCGCTCGACGCCGTGCTCGGCTCGCCCGAGTTTCAGTCCGGAGCCTATGCGACGGATCTCGTCTCGAAGCTTCCGCCGCGCGCCGATCCGCCCGGTGTTCCCGACGCCGCCTGGATCGCCGCGGCGCTGGCCGCCTCGCTTCCCTCGACCGCGCCGGCGGCGGCGGAAGACGCCCCGCGGGCGAACGATCCATGGGGCGCGGGAAGCGGGTGGAGGATGGGCTCGTGAGCGTCGCGAGGCTGCGTCTCGGCGGGCGAATCGAGGAGGTGCGCCTCGCGGGCGACGGCGAGGCCTCGGTCGGGGGCCGCCACATCTCCTTTCGGCGGACGGTGGACGGACCGGGCGCCGCTCGCATCGAGGCGGGCGGCCGCGTGCATCGCGTGTTCGTGGCGCGCGCCGGCGCGAAGACGTTCGTCTGGTGCGACGGCGCCGTCTACGCGTTCGAGCGGGCTCACGCCCTTCGGCCGGGCGCCGCGCTCGACTCCGACGCGGGTCTTCTCGCGCCGATGCCCGGACGCGTTCGCCGCGTCTTCGTCGAGGCCGGGCAGGCCGTCGAACGCGGAACCGTCCTGCTCGCGCTCGAAGCGATGAAGATGGAGCACGCGATCCGGGCGCCGCGCGACGGCGTGGTCCGGAGCCTTCGCGTGGCGGAAGGAGACCTCGTCGAGGCCGGGGCGGAGCTGGTCGAGCTCGGGTAGCCGCGCCGGCTGGCGGATAATGGTCTCCGTGGAACCCTGGGAAGAGCACGCCATCCGGCGCCCCCATCTGCCCGACCGGGTCACCGTCTACGAAGTCGGGCCGCGCGACGGCCTGCAGAACGAGAAGGAGACGCTCTCGCTCGACGCGCGCACCGAGCTGATCGACGGCCTCTCCGAGGCGGGGCTTCCGGCGATCGAGGTCGGTTCCTTCGTGTCTCCCCGGGCGGTGCCGCAGCTTGCCGACACGGAGGAGCTCTACCGGCGCATCCACCGGGTCAGCGGAATCCGCTACCCCGCGCTCGTGCCGAACGAGAAGGGGCTCGACCGGGCGCTCGCGGCCGGGGTGCGCGAGATCGCCGTGTTCACCGCGGCCTCGGAGACCTTCAACCGCAAGAACATCAACGCGGGCGTGGACGAGTCGATCGAGCGGTTTCGCCCCGTCGTCGCCCGCGCGAAGCAGGAGAAGGTTCGCGTCCGCGGCTACGTCTCGACCGTGTTCGGCTGTCCGTACGAGGGCGACGTCGCGCCGGAAGCCGTTCGCGAGGTGGTGCACAAGCTGCTCGATCTCGCGGTGGACGAGATCTCTCTCGGCGACACGATCGGCGTCGCGACGCCCGCCGACGTGTACGACGTCATCGAAGTGCTCTACGAGTCGGGCGTGACGCGCGGAGTCCTCGCGCTGCACTTCCACGACACGCGGGGCACCGCCCTCGCCAACGTCTTCGCGGGACTTCAGTGCGGCGTGACGACCTTCGACGCCTCGGCGGGCGGACTCGGAGGCTGTCCGTACGCGCCCGGCGCTTCCGGCAATCTCGCCACCGAGGACCTCCTCTATCTCCTGGAAGGGCTCGGGATCCAAACGGGAGTGACGCTCGCGCGGGTCGTCGAGGCTTCGCGATCGCTGTCGGCGAGCCTCGGCCACCGGCCTCCGAGCCGGTATCTCTCGGCGGTCTGGGGCTCGGCGGGTTGACACGACGGCTCGAAGTGTGTAACCTCCTGACCTACTAAGGGTTAACATTGACGAGAAAGATCCTGCTGGCTGACGACAGCCTCACGATTCAGAAGGTCGTCGAGCTGACGTTCTCGGACAGCGAATACGACCTGGTCTGCGTTTCCAACGGACAGCGTGCGCTCGACCGGATCACGGCCGGCGAAGTCCCCGACCTGATCCTCGCCGACGTCGTCATGCCCGAGAAGAACGGCTACGAGGTGTGCGAGGCCATCAAGGGTAATCCCGCGACGGCGCGTGTGCCGGTCATCCTTCTCTCGGGAACCTTCGAGCCGTTCGACCGTGACCGCGCCGAGCGGCTCGGCTGCGACGCCATCGTTTCGAAGCCGTTCGACTCGCAGCAGCTCCTGCGCCAGGTCGAGGCGCTGCTCGCCCGGCCGGCGTCCGAGGTCGCGGTCGCCGCCACGATCGCGATTCCTACGATGCCGAATCCGGTCGCACCGCCTCCTCCCGCTCCGCAGTCCCACGCGGGGCCGGCGGGGGAGCCCGGTTTCCAGTCCGACGACTTCACCGGCACGATCCGCGTGCCGGCGCAGGTGCCGGGCGGCGCCGACATGTTCGAGGAGGAGTACGGCCAGGCCGATGTCGAGTCGGCCATCGCCGCCTTCGAACAGGCTCACCCGGAATACACCTACTCCGACGACGGCGGACCGGCGGCCGCGCGGGCGTCCGGCGGCGTCGATTCGCCTCCCGAGCCGGCCCCCGAGGCGCAGGCGCCCGCTGCGGCCGAGTGGCTCGGCGAAGAGTCGGAATCCGAGGCGGCGTCCGAGCCCGCGCCCAAGGCCGCGCCGGCGCCCTTCTGGGTGCCGCGTCAGCCCGAGCCTGACATCGCGCCGATTCCGTTCTCCGCGGAGGACTCGCAGTCGCGGCGCCCGACCGGTCCCGTGCCCCTCGAAACGGTTTCGATCCCGGCACCGCCCATGCGCGCCGACGAAGCGCCCACGCAGCAGATTCCTCTCGCGGCCGAATACGCGGCCCTCTCGCGGACGGCGGACAGCGCTCCCGAACGGGACACCGATCCCACCCACCCGCGCCACACCGAGTCCGAGCGCTCCCCGGAGGATCGGACGGCCGAGATCCCGGTGATGCGCGAGAATGCCTCCGCCGCTCCCGCGGAAGAGGCGGCGGCCCCGGACGACGGCGCGGTGCCGTCGGAGATCGAAGTGCTCGCCCAGACGACGTCGATCGGCCAGTTGAACGCGATGCTGTCATCGGTCTCGCGGCCGGAAGGCGGACTGTCGGACGACGAGATCGACCGGCTCGCGTCGCGCGTCGTCGAGCGCCTCTCCGAGCGCATCGTCCGCGAGATCGCCTGGGAAGTGATTCCCGACGTCGCGGAGATCGTCATCAAGCAGCGCATCAAGGAGCTCGAGTCGGGCGTCGAATAGAAACCCGCGGCGAGGAACGCCGCGTCGAAGGCGGGGCCGAGCGAAGCGAGGGCCAGTCTTCGAAATAGAATCCGTGGCGGGGGAACGACGCGTCGAGGTCAGGGCCGAGCGAAGCGAGGGCCGGGCGCCGAATAGAAAGCCTCCCGCCTTCTGATATGAAAGGGCTCCGAGAGCCCTTTTTTCATGTCCAAAATGATCGAATCGGCGGCGCCGGGCGAAAGCCTTCCGAAGACCTTCGACCCGACGAGCTTCGAGGAGCGCTGGTACGAGCGCTGGGAGAGAGACGGCCGGTTCCAGCCGGCCGGGCCGCCGGGGTCCCCGCGCTACGTCATGGTGATTCCGCCGCCGAACGTGACCGGGCGGCTCCACATCGGGCACGCGTACGGGCGAACGATCGAAGACATCCTCGCGCGCTGGATGAGGATGCGAGGCCGCCGGGTGCTCTGGGTGCCCGGAACGGACCATGCCGGAATCGCCACGCAGATGGTCGTCGAGCGGCAGCTCGCGAAGCAGGGCGTGGACCGCCGCTCGCTCGGCCGCGAGAAGTTCATCGAGCGGGTCTGGGCCTGGCGGCGCGAGTCGGGCGACATGATCCTCGCGCAGCTGCGCCGGCTCGGCTGTTCGCTCGACTGGAGCCGGCTGCGGTTCACGATGGACCCGGATCTCTCGCGCGCAGTCCGTCACGCGTTCGTTCTCCTCTACCGCGACGGGCTCATCTACAGGGGCCGCTACGTCGTCAACTGGTGCCCGGGATGCGGCACCGCCGTTTCGGACCTCGAGGTGGTCGAGAAGCCGACCCGCGGAACGCTCTACAAGATCCGGTACGACGTGCCGGGGGTGCCGGAGGGTGCGATCGTCGCGACCACGAGGCCCGAGACGATGCTCGGCGACACGGCGATCGCCATCCACCCGGAGGATGAGCGGACGGCGGGGCTGCGAGGCCGCCGCGCGGTCCTCCCGATCGTCGGGCGCGAGCTCCCGGTGGTCGAGGACGCGATCCTCGTGGACCGGGAGTTCGGCACGGGGATCGTGAAGGTGACGCCGGCGCACGACGCCAACGACTTCGCGGTCGGCCAGCGTCACGAGCTGCCGTCCGTTGTGGTCATCGGCCCCGACGGGAAGATGACGGCGGAGGCGGGGGAGTTTGCGGGGCTCGACCGGTTCGAGGCGCGCAAGCGGATCGTCGAGCGGCTCGAGCAGGAGGGCCGCCTCGTCGCGGCCGAGCCGCACGAGATCAACCTCGGAACCTGCCAGCGCTCGGGCGACGTCATCGAGCCGTACCTCTCGGAGCAGTGGTTCGTGAGGATCGAGCCCCTGGCCGGGCCCGCGGTGCGCGCGGTCGAGGAGGGGCGGATCCGCTTCGCCCCGGAGTCGTGGTCGAAGACCTACTTCGAATGGATGCGCAACATCCGCGACTGGTGCATCTCGCGGCAGCTCTGGTGGGGACATCGGATTCCGGCCTTCACGTGCGAGAACGGCCACGTGACCGTCGCCGACGAAGACCCGGAGGCCTGCGCCACATGCGGTTCGACGCGCTTCGAGCAGGATCCCGACGTGCTCGACACGTGGTTCTCCTCCCAGCTGTGGCCTTTCTCCGTTTTCGGCTGGCCGGACGCCACCGAGGACCTGAAGGATTTCTATCCGACCGACGTCCTCGTCACGGGCTACGACATCCTCTTCTTCTGGGTGGCGAGGATGATCATGGCCGGATTGAAGTTCACGGGGCGGGAGCCGTTCCACACCGTCCACCTTCACGGGCTCGTGCGCGTGGGCGGGGAAAAGATGTCGAAGACGAAGGGCAACGTGATCGATCCCCTCGAGGCGATCGAGGAGTTCGGCGCGGACGCCGTGCGCTTCACGCTCGCCTCGGCGGCCTCGTCCGGCCCGACGGTCTCGGTCGAGCGGGGGCGCATGGCGGGCTCGCGCAACTTCGCGACGAAGCTCTGGAACGCGACCCGGTTCACGCTCGCGCAGCTCGGCGGCGGCGACCCGGTGAGCCTCGAGAACCGAGACCTCGCACTGCCCGAACGGTGGATCCTGTCGCGCCTCGATGCGGTGGCCGGCGACGTCAACCGGCATCTCGAGGCCTTCCGCTTCGACCAGGCCGCGGACTCGATCTACGGGTTCCTCTGGCACGAGCTCTGCGACGGCTACCTCGAGATGGCCAAGCCCGCGCTTTCGGGCGGCGACCCTTCGGCCGCGGACTCGACCCGCGCGGTGCTGCGCCGCTGCCTCGAAGACTCGCTCGCGCTGCTTCATCCCTTCATGCCGTTTCTGACCGAAGAAATCTGGGCCCGGCTCACGGGCAGGCCCGGCACTCTGATCGTGGCGCCATACCCGACCTCGACCGGAACGTGGTCGGACGCGGCGGCGGTGGAGACGGTCGAGGCCCTCCGGGCGGTCGTCACGCGCGTGCGCAACTTCCGGTCCGAGCGCGGAGCCTCGCCGACCGAGCCGGTCTCTCTGTCGATCGACCCGGGCTCGCCGGGCAAGCCGCTGATTCCGGCGCTGACGTCGCTCGCGCCGCTGCTCCGGCACCTCGGCCGCCTGAAGGACCTTCGTTTCGCCCCCGCCGCGCCCGGCGCGTTTCAGGACGTGGTCGCCGGGCTCTCGCTCGGCCTCGCGCTGCCCGAGGGAGCCGCTCCGGAGGCGGGAGCGAGGGTCGAGAAGGACCTCGCCGCCGCGGACGACGAGATCGCCGGCCTGCGCGCCAAGCTCGAGAACGCGGCCTACCTCGAGAAGGCGCCGGCGCCCGTCGTCGAGAAGACGCGGCGGCGGCTGCGGGAGCTCGAAGAGAAGCGCGCCGCCCTCGCGGTGTCCCGGCCGTGATCGAGTTCGCGGATGGCACTCTCGAGCCGGGCCGTTGGAAGACGCTCGACAACTGCATCTGCCTCGCCTCGATCCCGTCGTCCAACGCGCTGGCGCGCGAGATCATCGAGGTCTACTTCGACGAGGGCCTGGACCTGAGGACGACGGTCCTGATCGCGGAGGCGCAGCCGGGGGCGTATGGCCGCAACGCCCGGCGCTGGGAGGCGCCGGCCGGACGCGGCCTGTACTTCACCGTGATGCGGCCGGCCGCGGAGGGGGAGCCGCTCTCGCTCATCCCGATCGCCGTCGCGCGCTGGGCGCGCGCCGTCCTCCACGAGCAGACCGGAGCCGCCATCTCGCTCAAGTGGCCGAACGATCTCTACATCGGCCGGCGCAAGGTCGGGGGGATCATCGCGGAATCCCGGACCCAGGGGGAGGAAACCTGCGTCGCGGTCGGCGTCGGCATCAACGTCCTCGGCCCGGCGGACTCGCTCGGCGTGGCGGGAGCCACGACCCTCGAGGCGGAGACGGGGCGCGCCCCCCGCATCACGCCGCTGCTGCAGGCGCTCCTCGACCGCTTCGACCGGGAGCTCTCCGCGCCGCGCTGGTCGGAGGAAGTTCGAGAGTGGGAGCTCGTCGCCGCGCACCGCCCGGGGGATCGCCTGACCGTGCAGCGAAACGGCGGATCGATCTCGGGCGCATACCTGGGCCTCGATCCGTCCGGCTTCCTGAGGCTCGAGACCGAGTCCGGCGTCGCGACGGTGGCCGCCGGCGAGGTGGCCGCGTGGTGAGCCGCGCCGGCTCCGGCGAGGCGCTCCTCGCCGTGGACGTCGGCAACTCGAACACGGTCCTGGGACTCTGGCGCGGCGACGCGCTCGAGCGCCACTGGAGGCTCACGACGCGCCGCGACTCGACGTCGGACGAGATCGCGCTCTCGGTCCGGGGCCTTCTCGGCGCCGACTCCCCGAACGCCGGAGAGGTTGCGGCGGCCCGCGTGATCGTGGCGAGCGTGGTGCCGTCGCTCAAGTTCTCGCTGCGCCAGGCCCTGCGTCAGATCTTCGGACGCGAGCCCCTCTTCGTCGAGCCGGGCGTGCGGACCGGAATGCCGATTCTCTACGAGGTGCCGCAGGAAGTCGGCGCGGATCGGATCGTCAATGCGGTGGCGGCGTTCGAGGCCGTCGGCGGTCCGTGCATCGTCGTGGACTTCGGAACGGCCACGACCTTCGACGTCGTGACGGCACGAGGCGAGTACGCCGGGGGCGTCATCGTGCCCGGCATCGCGATCTCGGCGGAGGCCCTCTTCGAGAAGGCCGCTCGGCTCTGGCGCGTGGAGATCCGCCGCCCCGATCGCGTCGTGGGAAAGACCACCGCCGGATCCGTCCAGTCGGGCCTTTACTTCGGCTACCTCGCGCTCGTCGAAGGCATGATCGACCGCATCGCCGGCGAGATCGGCGGCAAGCCGCGGGTCATCGCGACGGGCGGGCTGGCCGAGCTCTTCGGCGGCGGGTCCGAGAAAATCGAGCAGACCGATCCGCTGCTGACGCTGAAGGGATTGCGCCTCATCGATGAGCGCAACCGAGGAGGATAGGGTCTATTACGCGGCCGCGGAGGCGGCGTTCATCCGGCGGCGCGGGACTCCGTTTCTGCTCTCTCCGCGGGATTTCGCCCTGCTCCGGGAGTGGCGCGCGCTCGGCGTTCCGATCGAGGCGGTCGAGGCCGGAATCGAGGACGCGTTCACGCGGCGGGAGGAGCGCCAGGCGGTCGGCCGCGTCAACTCGCTCTCCTACTGCCGCGACGCGGTCCTGGAGGCGTGGGAGCGCCGGGCGGATGCCGGACGGGGAAGGGGAACCTCGGGCGGGGCGGATGCCGACGTCCCGGCGGCCCTGCACGTCCTCGCGGAGCGGCTCGCCGCCTGCCGGGAACGACGCCCGGACCTGGCCGCGCCGGTCGACTCCGCGTCGGCTTCGCTGCGCCGCCTGGAGGAATCGGGCAAGACCGCGGAGGACGTCGAGGCCTCGCTCGCGCGGCTCGATCGCCGGCTGGCGAAGGAGCTCTATGCCTCGCTGCCCGACGAAGAGCGCGCCGCGCTCGACGCCGAGGTCTCGCGCCAGCTCGACGGGGCGCTCGGGCGCATGGACGCGACGACCGCCGAGAAGACGACGAAGACGCTGATCCGCCGGGCCGTGAGGGAACGCCTCGACCTGCCGCGCCTGAGCCTGTTGTGAGCGCCGCGCGGACGGTCCGGATCGAGAAGCTCGCGCCGACCGGCGAGGGCATCGTGCGAGGCTCCGACGGGGTCGGATTCGTGGACGGCGCCCTGCCCGGCGAGCTCGTCGCGACAACAGTGTATGAGATGAGGAAACGCTTCTGGCGCGGGAGCCTGCGCGAGGTCAGAGAGCCCTCTCCCGATCGCGTCGGCGGAGCCCATGCCGGCTGCGCGGGCTGCGACTGGGCGCACTTCGCGGCCGCGCCGGCGAGGCAGGCGAAGCGCGAGCTCTTTCTCGAGACGATGCGGCGGATCGGAAAGCTCGAGCCGGCCCTCTTCGGGGACCTGCCGGTCGTCTCCTCCGGGCCGGAATACCGGTTGCGCGTCCGTCTCCATGCCGACGGAGAGCGCGTCGGCTACTACGCCCCGGGCACGCATCGCGTCGCGAGCGCCGCGGCGTGCGAGGCGCTCTCGTCGGGAACGCGAGCGCTGCTCCCCGCGATCGGAGATGCGATCCGCTCCTCCGGCGCCGCCGTCGGGGAAGCGGCGGTCCTCGAAGACCGGGCAGGATCCCGCCGCCTGCTCCGAGCCACGGTCTCGAGCGCACCCGAAACGGCCGCGCGGCTCGGCGAGGCGCTCGCGTCCCGATTCACGGGAGTGCTCGTGGCGTCGGCCGATGGAAGGGCACTGCTCGATCGCGGGGAGCGCGCGCTCGAGATCGCCGCGGGGCCGCGGACGTTTTCGGTGTCGGCGGACAGCTTCTTCCAGGCCAACCGCTTTCTGGTGGACGCGCTCTTCGAAGGCGTTTCGGCCGAGGCGAAGGGCCTGCCGCCCGGAACCGCGCTCGACGCCTTCGGAGGCGTGGGGCTGTTCGCGGGATCGATGCTCGAGGCCGGGCACCGCGTCCAGTCGGTCGAGGCCGACGTCGGCGCGGTGGCCGACGCCCGAAGAACCCGGGATTCCTGGCGGGACGGGGCGCGGTGGGAGATCGCCGGAGTTCCCGTGACGCGCTTTCTCGCGGAAGATGACGGGCGCTTCGACGTCGTCGTGGCCGACCCGCCCCGCGCCGGACTGGGCGCCGAGCTCGCCGGCGAGCTCGCCCGCCGCGCCCGCTCCCGGTTCGTGTACGTTTCCTGCGATCCGGCGACGCTGGCGCGGGACCTGCCCGCGATCCTCGCCGAGGGCTTCGCCATCCGCAGCGCCCGGCTCTACGACCTCTTCGCCTTCACGCATCGCGTGGAGGCCCTCGTCTGCCTCGAGCGCGCCGCGTGATCCGGCCGGTCCTCGCCGAGGGCGAGGCGCCGGCAGCCCGAGCGGCGATCCTCCTGGTCTCGGGGATCTATTTCGGAGCCTGGTCCGTTCGAGGCGCGGGCGAGGGTGCGGCGCTCCTGGTCGCCGCCGCGTCGAGCCTCGTCGCTCTCGTCGCGGCGCGCCGGCGAGGCTTCGCGCTTCGTCTCGCCTTCGCCGCCTTCTGGCTCGCCGCCGGGTTCGTCTCCGGGCGCCTGCGCATCGCCGGTCCGGCCGAAGGCGCTCGGGCCGTCTTCCGCGACCTCGGTCCGGCGCCGCCGGCCGCCGTGCGGCTCGAGGGGGTGCTGACCGACTTCTGGAGCGGGCGTCCGCCGGCGGCGCGCACGACTCTGCGGGCGGATCGGCTCGAGGTCGCGGGATCGGCGCGGCCCTTTCGAGCGGAGGTGACCCTGTTTCTCTCCGGAAGCGGATCGGCGTCGGAGCGCGCGGATCGAGGCGACCGGGTCCGGGTGACCGGAAACCTCGAGCCGGAGGACCTGCCCGCGTCGGAGCGCGACCTTCCGCTGCCGTGGCCGCGCTACCGGATCTCCGTCAAGAGCGCACGCCTCGTCGAGCGGCAGGGCGCGACGCCCGCGTCTCTCCTCACGGCGCCGAATCGGTTCCTGTTCGCCGCGCTGCCGGGAGACCGCGGGCCGGCGTTCGACCGCGACGTTCGCGGGCCGCTCGCGGCGCTGATGCTCGGCCGCACGGCGGAGCTCGATCGGGGGATGGTCGCGCGATATCGCCGGGGCGGGCTGTATCACCTGCTCGTGGTTTCCGGCCTCCACGTCGTCCTGGCGGCGGGCCTGGTGGCGTTCGTCCTCTCGCTCGCCCGAGTCGAGGGAAAGCCGCGCGATGCGGCTCTCCTCGCCGCGATCGTTCTCTTCGTGCTCGTCGGAGGCGCGAACCCTCCCGCCGTCCGCGCGGGACTCGTCGTCGCCATTCTGCTCGTCTCGCGGCTGCTGGAGAGACCCATCACCTCCGCCCAGGCGATCGGCCTGTCGGCGCTCGTTCTCTTTCTCGCCGCGCCGGAGGAGATCTTCTCCGTCGGGACGATCCTGACCTTTTCCGCGGTCAGCGGGATCGCGATCTTTTCGAAGGCGATCCGGTCTCGCCTGCCGCCGAAGCCGGACTGGCTCTTCGCCGGGCTCTCCGTGGCTCTCGCGGCCCAGTGCGCGACGGCGCCGATCCTCTTCTGGCGGTTCAACGTCGTGGCCGCCGGAGCATGGCTCACCTCGCCGCTGACCATTCCGCTGGCGGCCGCGCTGATCGCCGGAGGAGGCGTTCTCCTCCTCGTCTGCGCGACGGGGCTGCCCGCCGGGCCCCTTCCCGCTCTCTTCGCCCTCGGGACGCACGCCATGGAGCTCCTCGCCGAACGCGCGGCCGGGTGCGCGTTCCTGCGGCCGACGCCGGCCCTCCCGGGGATGTTCCTGGTGGGCGCGCTGCTTCTCGTGGCCGGGCTCGGTCCGCTGCGGGTCCGGCGTTTCGCGGCCGCCGCCGCCGGGGCGGTCTTTCTGGCGCTGGCGCTCGCGCCGGGCGGCGGCGGTCCCGCGCGGGGCTTTTCGATCGAGGCCCTCGACGTCGGGCAGGGAGACGCGATACTCGTGCGCTGGAATCGCCGGGCGATACTCGTGGATGGGGGAGGTCCCTTCGATCCGATGGCCATCGACTTCGGAAGAACGCGGCTCGTGCCGAAGCTCCTCGACCGCGGCGTCACTCGGCTGGATGCCGTGCTCGCGACGCATCCGCATCCGGACCACGCGCTCGGGCTCTTCGCCGTCCTCGAGGAGGTCGAGGTCGGCGAGCTCTGGCGCTCGACCGGCGAGGACGAGTCCGGCCTCTATGCGCGCCTCGGCGCCGCCGCCTCCTCGCGCCGGATCCCCGTGCGGCTCCTCGCGGACCTCGACGTCTGGGAGCGGGAGGGCGCGCGCCTTTCGGTGCTGCACTCGGGAGGCGTGAAGCACAAGACCGACGGCATCAACAATCAGTCCGTGGTGGCGCTCTTCGAGCGCGACGGGCGCAGCGCCCTGCTCACGGGCGATGCGGGTGCGCCCTCCGAGGCCGAGCTCGTCTCCTCGGGCGCAGTCGGGCCGGTCGACGCCCTCAAAGTCGGCCATCACGGCAGCCGGACGGCCACGTCCGCGGGGCTGATCGAAGCCATCCGCCCCCGCGTGGCGCTCTTGTCGTGCGGCCGGAGGAACCGCTTCGGACATCCGGCGCCGGAGACCCTCCGGACGCTCGAGCGCTTCTGTGTGCGGGTGCTGCGGACCGATCAGCGCTCGGACGTGCGGATCGAGCTCGGCCCCGGCTCGACCCGACTCGCCTGGCGCGGCGTGGCCGCTCCATGACGAAGACCGGGCGGCCGACCCTGCTCGTGATCGCCGGCCCGACGGGCGCCGGGAAAACCGATCTCGCGCACGAGGCGGCCCGGCGCCTCGGCGGCGAAGTCGTCTCGGCCGACGCGTTCGCGGTCTACCGGGGCTTCGACATCGGCACGGCGAAGCCGTCGCCC
This sequence comes from uncultured Acidobacteriota bacterium, assembly GCA_963736455.1. Classification (GTDB taxonomy): domain Bacteria; phylum Acidobacteriota; class Thermoanaerobaculia; order UBA5066; family Gp7-AA6; genus DAHUXD01. The sequence continues at coordinate 707,301 of CAVTON010000001.1, read as the reverse complement.
GAGCGTCGCCGCGAGATCCCGTATCACCTGATCGACGTCGCCGAGCCCGAGGAGCCCTACTCGGCAGGACGGTGGGCGCTCGAAGCGCGCGCGGCCGTGGACGACATCGCGGCGCGCGGACGGCTGGCGGTCGTCTGCGGCGGCAGCGGCTTCTACCTCTCCGCGCTCCTCGACGGCCTTCCGCCCGGCGGCGCCCGCGACGAGGATCTGCGCGAAAGGCTGTCTTCCTGGGCGCAGCAGCGGGGACCGGCGGCGGCGCATCGCTTCCTCGCCCGCAACGACCCGGTCTCGGCCGCGCGCATCCCGGAGGGAAACCTGCGCTACACGCTGCGCGCTCTCGAGATCCTTCTCGTCACGGGAGCGCCCGCCTCGGCCCGCGTGAAGGGCCTCGACGCGTGGCCGGAACGCTATCGGATCGTCCGCGTGATCCTTCTGCCGGACCGCGCCGCGCTTGGTGGTAGGATCGAATCACGGGTTCGGCAAATGCTGGACGCGGGGTGGGATCGGGAGGTCCGAACGCTTCTCGATCGCGGTCTTTCCGTCGAGGCGAATTCCTTCCAGGCGGTCGGGTATCGTGAGGTGGCCGAGTGGGTGCTCGGGCGCACTTCGATGGAGCAGGCGCAGCAGCGGATCGTCAATGCGACACGCGGGCTCGCGAAGCGCCAGGCCACATGGCTGCGGCGCGAACGGGACGCGCGTCGAGTCGTGCCGGAGGAGGCCCTCGATGTCATTCTCGCCCTGGTGGGCGAGACGGGGGAGGGGGAGACGTGATGAACAAGGCCCCGATCAACGTGCAGGATTCGTTTTTCTACAACCTGCGCAAGGACAATGTCCCGGTCACCGTCCGGCTGACTTCCGGCGAGGAGCGGATGGGAAGGCTCCGCCGCTTCGACAAGTTCGCTCTCGTGCTCGAGGTCGAAGGCCGGGAGGAGATGATCTACAAGCACGCCATCGCATCGATCCGTCCGGAGAGTCTGCCGCCCGGCGCATGACGGGCGCGGGCCGAAAGGGCCCTCGCCTCGAGAGCCTCCGGCCGGCGGCCTGGAGAGCGGCCGTCGTCTTTTGCGTTTTCGCTCTCGGGCGCTGCGCGAGCGTCCCCCCTCCCTCGCCGCGCGACCACTTTCCGCTCGACCCGCGAGAGGGACTTCCCGGGCCGTTCGACGACGCCATCGGCCAGGGCTGGAGAGAGCTGCTCGCGGGCAACACCGCGGGAGCGATGAGGGCCTTCGAGCGCGGCCGCTCGGGAAGCTCCGGGATCGCCGCCGGGATTGGCGAGATCGAGGCGCTCGTCGCGTCGGGCCGTTCGGAGGAGGCGCTCGCGAGATGCGCGGACGCCCTCGAGGACGCCGCCGCGACGCTGCCCCGCCTGGTCGCCTGCGGCGAGGCCGAGGCGAGAGCCGGATCGCCGGAGGCCGGATACGAGCTCTATGCGCGGGCCGCCGCGGAGGCCCGTCCTCCCCGGCCCGGTCTCTCCGACCGCGCCCGGAAGCTGCTCGCCGGAGCGACCGACGACGTGCTGGCTCGGGCCGCGCACGAGGCTTCGCAGGGCCGGTACGACGAGGCCCGGGCGCTGACGTCGCGGGCGCTCGCCTGGAATCCGAAGTCGGCGCCCTCGCTCGCCATGGCGGCGCAGATCGAATGCGACGCGGGAGAGAAGGAGCGGGCTCTTCAGTACGACCGCGAGGCTCTTGCCGTCGGAGGCCTTTCCGAGGAGGACCGCGAGAAGGCCGGCCTGCTCGCGCTCGAGCTCGGCGACGACGCCCTGGCGGTCTCGGTTTTCGACGCGCTGGCGTCGGAGGACCCTCGCTTCGGCGACGAGGCGGCCGAGGCGAGGCTCGCGTTTCGAATCGCGAACTGGCCCGAAGCCGAGCGACACGCGGCCCGGGCGCGCCGCCTGACCCGCTCGGGGGCCGCCGGCCTCGTGTGGTGGATGTTTCCCGAGGTCCGGGAGGCTCGTCTCACCTCAGGCGTCGTCGCGATCGACGTCCTCGAGCGGCGCGACAGCCGGCCCATGATCCGCGCCGTCGGTCTCGGGCTGATCGAGGTGGATCCGGACACGCACCGAGCCCGTCCCGATGCGGCGCTCACGCGGGCGGCCGCCGCGGAGCTCCTCCTGCGTCTCGCGGGCCTCCTCTCCGGTTCGGCGGGTGGAGGGCTTCCGTGTCTGAAGGGGTCGCCGGGACCCTGGCGCGGCGCCTCCGACGCGATCCGACTGGCGGTGCGATGCGGCCTGCTGTCAGAATCAGGCGGATCGCCGGTGAGCGGACCCGAGTTGACACGGGGCCTCGACAAATTGCGCTCGCTGTTGCCGGCGGGGGAGGGCCACGAATCGTGATCGATCCAGCCGTGTTTCGTCGCGTCGCCCTGTTTGCGGGTCTCGATCCGGGCCATCTCCAGACCCTTTCGCGATCGGCCGTCTCTCGCCACTACAAGACGGGCGAGACGATCCTGCGCGAGTCCGAGCCCGGGGATCAGTTCTTCGTCATCGTCAAGGGCGAGGTGAAGGTCTACGTGGATTCGCCCGACGGCCGCGAGGTCGTCCTGACGCACCTCCAAGCGGGCGAGTTCTTCGGCGAGATGGCCCTCTTCGACGGCGCGACCCGGAGCGCGTCGGTCAGCTCGCTCGGCGACTCGGAGCTGGTCTCGCTCGCGCGGGAGGACTTCTTCGCCGCCATGGCCGCCGATTTCGAGCTCACGAAGCGGATCTTCCACGCGCTCTCGGCGCGCCTGCGCCGCTCGAACGAGGTCATCGAGTCGCTCGCGCTGCAGGACGTCGGCGGGCGCCTCGCGCGCTACCTCGTGCGCCTGGCCGACGCCTCGGGGCAGCAAGCCGTGGATGGGTACTATGCCGTCCACCGCCCGACCCACCAGGAGATCGCCAACTCGATCGGCGCGACCCGTGAAACCGTCACGCGCATGCTCAAGCAGTTCGAGGACCGCAAGCTCATCCGCATCAAGGGCTCGACCGTCTGGGTCCCCGCCGACGTGCCGCCGGGCGCCCGCGAAAACGAGTGGCGGCGCCGTTGAAGGGACCCTGGACTCTTCCCAACTTCATCACCCTCGTTCGCCTCGCCGCCCTGCCTTTTTTCCTGGTCTGCATCTCCGACGGCCGCTTCGGAATCGCCCTTGCGATTTTCGTCGCGGCGGGTCTTTCGGACGGCGTGGACGGCTTCCTGGCGCGGAGGCTCGACATGAAGTCGGCCCTCGGCGCCTATCTCGATCCGATCGCGGACAAGCTGTTGCTGATGTCCTCGTACCTGTTCCTCGCGATTCCGTCGTATCCCGCGCGCGTGAGGGTGCCGGTCTGGCTCGCCGTGATGGTCGTGTCGCGCGACTTTCTGCTCGTGATCGTCGGACTGCTCCTCATCCTGACCTCGGGCAAGAAGCGCTTCCCGCCGAGCTGGGCCGGGAAAGTGACGACCGTGACGCAGATCCTGACCGTCCTCTTCGTGCTCTGCGCGAACATCTGGGACTGGCCGCGGGCGGTGGTCTTCGTCGCCTTCGGGGCCACGGCCAGCGTCACCGTCGTCTCGGGCTTCGACTACGTTCACCGCGTCGCCCGCAATCCGGAGGAGCCGGTTCTCGCCCTAAGATGATCGCCCTCCGGTTGCTGTCGCGGCCGGGCTGCCATCTCTGCGAAGAGATGCGCGCCGAAGTGGACCGGCTTCTCGCCGGGGAGCCGCACGACTGGGAGGTCGTGGACGTCGACTCGGACGACGAGATCGCGCGAAGGTGGTCGGATTCGATTCCCGTGCTCTTCGTCAACGGCCGGTTCTTCGCGAAGCTCCGTATTCCGAAGCTCGCGGCGCGCCTGCGCCTGTTGCGCGCGGCCGCGGGAGAGGAGGGGCGCCCATGATCGGAATGGCTTCGATGCTGCTCGCCGCCGCGCTCTCCCGTGGCGCCGCGCCCGCTCCGCCCGGGATCGTTCTCGGGGACCTGACCTGGGTCGAGGCCGAGAAGGTGCTGACGCCCGAGACCGTGGTGGTCATCCCGCTCGGCGCCGAGTCCAAGGAGCACGGTCCGCACCTGAAGCTCAAGAACGACTTCGTGATGGCCGAGTACCTGGCAAAGCGCGTGCGCGAGCGGGCGAAGGTGGTCATCGCGCCGACCGTGAACTACAGCTATTACCCGGCCTTCGTCGAGTATCCGGGCTCGACGGGCCTCGATCTCGGAACCGCGCGCGACATGGTCGTCGAGATCTGCCGCGGGCTCGCGCGGTTCGGGCCGAAACGGTTCTACGTGCTCAACACGGGCGTCTCCACGCAGGCGGCCCTCGAGCCGGCGGCGGCGGCCCTTGCCGCCGAAGGGATCCTCCTGCGATACACGAACGTGCTGACCATCACCGAGGCGGTCGAGAAGCAGGTCTCGAAGCAGGAGGGCGGCACGCATGCCGACGAGATCGAGACCTCGATGATGCTCTACATGAGCCCGGGCGACGTGGACATGAGCAGGGCCGTCAAGGACTATCACCCCGGGCAGGGGCCTGACCCGGGACCCGGAGAAGAAGGACATGGCCTATTCGGCCTCCGGCGTCTATGGAGACCCGACCCTCGCGACGAGAGAGAAAGGGCGGATCGTGACGGAGGCGCTGGTCGACGCCACGGTCAAAGAGATCGAGGACCTCCGGACGGCGCCGCTGCCGGCGGCCTCGCTTGTTGCGACGCCGCCGGTTCGCTAAGATCCGCCGCGATGCGGGCATAGTTCAGCGGTAGAACGCCAGCTTCCCAAGCTGGATGTCGCCGGTTCGATCCCGGTTGCCCGCTCCAACGCCTCTGCACGGCGTCCCGGCGTGTCCGCTCCGTTTCGGCCCCAGCGCGGTACGGTCCGGGCGCTACGAAGATCGCAGAGCGAGCAGCGGATCTCCGGCCATCGCTCGCCGCGCCGGGAGGTAACACGCGAGAAGGGCGACGAGAGCGAGCGAGACGGCCGCGCCCGCGAGCGTCAGGGGATCGGAAGGGCTCACGCCGAAGAGGATGCTGGTGAGGACACGCGGCACCGCGAGCGCCGCTGCCAGCCCGATGAGCGCCCCGGGGAGAACCAGCCTGAACCCGTCGCCGAGGACGAGCCGGAAGAGATCGCTTGGTTTCGCACCGATGGCGATCCGGATCGCGATTTCGCGCGCGCGCTGCACGACGTCGTAGGCGAGCACTCCATAGAGGCCGATGGATGCCAGCAGGAGCGCCAAAATCGCGAACGCGCCCGCGAGCTTCGACATCAATCGTTCGGTTCCGAGCGAATCGGCAGCGAACTCCGACTGCGTTTCCACGTTGACGATCGGCAGGTCTCTATCGACCGCCTGCACCTGACGCCGGATCGCGACCGCGCCGGCGGCGGCATCCCCAGCGGTACGGAGCGCGATCGTGATCTGCCCGAGTCGATCGGCGGGAGTCTGCGCAATCGGAATGTACACCGCGCGACTGGAGCCCTCGTCCCGGAGGCTGAGCGATTTCACGTCCCGAACCATACCGACGATCTCCAGTTCCTTCCCGATGTCAGTTCCATCTCCGAAACGGAATCGCCTGCCCAGAACGCCGCCATGGGGAAAGTAGGCTCGCGCGAACGCTTCGCTGACCACTGCGACTCGAGGTGCCGCAGGCCCGTCCGCGGGTCCGACGTCGCGCCCCTGGAGCATCGGCACGCTCATGGTCTCGAAGAATCGCCACGAGACGGGATAGCAGAAGGCCGTCGCTCCGTCCGGCGCATCGGCGGCTGCGCCTCCCGGAAGCGAGATCCGCCTGAGCCACCGGCCAGCCAAAAACCCGAAACGGGAGAGGCTCGCGGAACTCACACCCGGAATCGCCTGAAGCTGCTCCTGCAGGCGCGAATACAGTTGCAATTCCCTCGTTCCCTCGTATCCGACGATCGTGGGGTAAGCCCGGACGAGAAGGACCCGATCTCGTTCGAAGCCCGGGTCCACCCGGAACAGTTCGTGGAGGCTTCTCGCGAGAAGTCCCGCCGCGACCAGCAAGACCACGGATAGCGACACCTGGAGTATCACCAGCGCCCCGCGCAGGCCGGTCCTCGGCCTGCCGCCACCCTGGACGGAGGAGCCCTTGATCACGGAGTTGAGGTCCGTCGTCGTCGCGCGCAACGCCGGCGTCAGCCCGAACAGAATTCCGATCGCAAGGGAGAGCGCGGCGGTGAACCCGAGGACTCGCGCGTCGTGGTGAAGCTCGATCGATATCGGGGCCGGGCCGCTGTCTGCGAGTTTCAACAGCGCATCGCTTCCCCAGGAGGCGAGCAAGAACCCCAGGAGTCCGCCCGCCAGCGCGAGCAGCACACTCTCCGTGAGGAGCTGTCGGATCAGCCGGGCCCGGCCCGCCCCGATCGCCAGCCGGAGCGAAATCTCCTTCCGGCGTGCCGTCGCCCTCGCCAGCATGAGGTTGGCGACGTTGGCGCAGGCGATCAGGAGTACTGCCAGCGCGACGGCCATCAGGATGCCGAGCGGAAGGGAGAAATCGTCCCGAAGATCCGACAGGCCACGTGCCCCCGATATGAGCACCAACCGGAACAGTGGAGACCTCTGTCCATCCGAAGAAAGGGCAGAGCCGGGCGGCTGCACCCCGGACGCCTGGTAGATCGAGTCCAGCTCGGCTTGCGCCTGATCCCGTCGGATGCCCGGTTTGAGTCTGCCTAGGATCCCGACAGACACATGGTCGTTGAGGCGGACGCGCGTCCAATGGGCCATGGGCATCCAGAGGTCCGGGGACCGTCCGGGTTCGATTCCCAGAAATCGTTCGGGCGCTACTCCGACGACGGTGAACGGGGCGCCTTTGAGGGTGATCGTTTTTCCCACGACGGCGGGATCGAGGTCGAAGCGGCGCTTCCAGTACCGGTGGCTGATCACCGCCACAGGCGGGCTCGCGGGCAGGTCGTCTTCGCCCGTGAGGCTGCGGCCACGCTGGGGCCTCACGCCGAGGAGATCGAAGAAGTTACCGGAGACACACTCCCCCCAGAGAACGTCCGGCTGACCGTCGACGCGAGCGCTCAATCGGGTCCCATCGAAGGCGACGACGCCGGCCAGGGACTCGTTGCCGTTGCGGATCTGTTCGTAGAGGGCGAGAGGAAAGCCGCCGTCCGTTCCTCCTCTCGATACGGCCTCGAGAAAGACTAGCCGCTCGGGATTCTTGACCGGTAGTGTCCTCAGGATCACGGCGTCGATCAGACTGAAGATGGCGGTGTTCGCTCCGACGCCGAGAGAGAGCGTGAAAATCACGGCTGCCGAGAAGCCGGGGCTCCTTCGGAGGGTGCGTAGCGCAAACCGAACGTCTTGAGCGAGGATCTCCATCGGTCGGAAATTTAGCGAGGAGCGTGCCAGCGGTCGTATCGTCTAAGTCCCTGACGAAGCGAGGACGAAGAGCTTCGAGGCGGCCCGCGAATGTCCGCTTGCGGGACGGCCATGTCCGATTCTGAACGCTACCAGCGAGGAGAAAGTTGGAGTACTCGCTCCGACATGGAAGCGGCAGAATTGTTCGCGGACTGTTCGCGCCGGGGCCCGGGGACGCCTGGGGATGACCGGGGACAGCTGGGGATGCCCGTTCTGAGCTCGGTCTCCAAAGATCACCAACCATTCCCGGTTCCGATGGCGATCTTCCCAAGCTGGATGTCGCCGGTTCGATCCCGGTTGCCCGCTCCAGCCGCGCGTCCGTGTTCGTGCCAATCGGGTCAGCGTTCGTGGTCTGGAGTTGCAGTTCGTGAGGCACTGAGACTCTCGATAGGGTGAAGTACCCCCGCTCGCATGACGAAGCGGATCTTCCGCATGTTGGCGATGTCCTTCGTCGGGTCTGCAGACAGCACGAGGAGGTCCGCCGACTTGCCCTTCTCGATCGTGCCGGTGACGGCTTCCAAACCCATCGCGAGGCTCCCGCCCCGCGTCGAAGCACTCAGGACCTGCATCGGTGTCAACCCGGAAGCCTGCATGGCCTCCATTTCGGCATAAACCGAGGGGCCGTGCAGCGTCAGCGGGTTGCCGGCGTCGGTTCCCATCGCGATCGGAATTCCCGCGTCCGCGACGCGCTTGAGGTTGGCCGAGGTCAGGACCCTGGATTCGGCGATGCCCTTTTCCGCTCGCGCCAGCCTCTCAGGGGTCGGGGGCGCCAGCGTCGCCGACGCCGAGACTTTGGCCAGAGTCATGGAGTCCACGCAGCCGTTGGGATCGTCCACGCGAGGTGCGCTCTTCGAGGCCGCCGCTCGAAATGCCCGCAGGTAACCGTCGGAAACCATCAGCGTCGGACAGTAGATCGCTCCGTTCTTCTTCGCGAGCGATAAAAACTCCTCATCGACGTCATCGTCGCCAACGCCGTGGACGAGGAGCTTCGCTCCCGCCTTCAGGGCGGCCTTGGCCTCGTGGAGGCCGAGCGCGTGAACGATCAGCGGGAGACCGTTCCGGCGTGCCTCCTCGCCCGCGGCCGTCACGAGAGGCGCGGACGCCTCGACGGAGTGCTGAGCGTCGACGATGTACCAGACCTTGATTGCCGCGGCGCCGCGGGCGGCCAGATACTTCACGTCGTCGCGCGCCGCGGCTTCGTCCTTGAGATAGAGGAACTGCCGTTCGGCGGGGAGGTTCAGCCAGAAGTCGATCGTCGACAGGAGGGGCCCGGCCGCCGCGACGCGCGGGGCCGCCGGATCGTCCTTCTCGCGCCGAGCCATGTCGATCGTCCAGGGGTAGCCGCCGACGTCGAAGACAGACGTGACTCCGGAGCAGAGGTCCGAGCGGAGGAACCGCTCCGGGTGAGCGGCGAGGTCCGCCTCGACTTTCTCGTAGGGAAAGCGGTCTCGCACGTCGCTGAAGTCGGGGCGCCCGTCGGCCCAGCCGGTCTGCGAGAAGTGAACGTGAGAGTCGATGATTCCCGGGGTGATCCACTGGCCGGAGACGTCGATCACGGCGGCGCCGGCTGGGACCTTGCAGCTGGCGCCCGCGCATTCGATGCCGCCCTCGCGGACCACGACGATGGCATGCGGAACCGGCGGCCCTCCGTGACCGTCGACGAGAGTCGCTCCCACGAGGGCCTGCGAACCACCCGTCGGGCCGACCACTTGCGCGAGCAGTAGGACCGCCCAAAGAATCATCGCACGAGACTCTACCGCAATGTACGCGCGCCGCGCGGTTCGGGAGCCGGGCCTGTTCGCGGACTGTTCGCGCCGGGTCTTGGGGGCGCCTGGGGATGACTGGGGACTGCTGGGGATGCCCGTTCTGAGCTCGGTCTCCAAGGATCCCCAACCATCCCCGGTTCCGATGCCGATCTTCCCAAGCTGGATGTCGCCGGTTCGATCCCGGTTGCCCGCTCCAATCTAGCCCCAACGCCACGAGCCACTTAGGCTCAAGCCGCTTTTTCTCGCGCCTTTCGCGAATTGGTTAAGCCTTTGATCCGCTCGACTCTCGACAGCCGGCCCGACGTCGACTAGGTTCGGAGCCATGACCCGGCAAGTCGACAGGCCTGATATTCCCGCTCCAGACTGGCACGCCCGCTCCTTCGAGGACGTGGCTCGGGATCTTCGAACCCACCCGGAGACGGGCCTCGCGATCGAGGACTTCTCCCCCGCTTCCCCATCGACGACGCCGGGGCTCTCGGCCTCTCGACCGATCTGGCGAATCCTCTGGACCCAGCTCAAAGGAGGCGTGATCCTCGTCCTGCTCGTTTCCAGCGTCGCATCCCTGCTCCTCGGACATACCAGCGACGCGCTGGCGATCCTTGCGTCGGTTCTCTTTTCGGTCGCATTCGGGTTCGCCACCGACTGGCGCGCCGAGAGGGCGCTCGAAGCCCTGCGATCCCTTTCGGCGCCGACCGCTCGCGTCGTTCGAAGCGGGCTCGAGCGCGAGATCCGAACCTCAGATGTCCGACGAGGCGATCTCTTGATTCTCTCCGCCGGGCAAATCGTCGCTGGCGACGGACGGCTGGCCGCCGCGAGCGACCTGCAGATCGACGAGTCGGCCCTCACCGGCGAGAGCGTCCCCGTCACGAAGATGCCGGAGCCGGTGATGAGCGCCTCCCCGCTGCCCGACCGCACCAGCATGGCTTACGCCGGCACGACCGTTTTGAGCGGCTCGGGCAGACTGATCGTGACCGCGGCGCCGGGCGAAACTGAGCTGTCCCGCATCGGCGAGCTCGTCTCCGCGCAAAAGAGGGAGCCGACGCCCCTCGAGGGCCGGGCGGAACAGCTCGGCCGCCGACTCGCCGCCGTGGCGATCGCCCTTTCATCGGCCGTCGCTTTGCTCGGAATCCTGCGGGGACGTTCGGTCTGGATGATGCTGGAGACGGGTGGGATTCTCGCCATCGCGGCGATTCCGGAAGGACTCCCCGCGGTGACCACGATCGCCCTCGCCGTTGGGGTGCGCCGAATGGCGCGGGCGCACAGCCTCGTGCGGCGGCTCGCCTCGGTCGAGACGCTCGGCTGCGCCTCGGTCATCTGCACCGACAAGACCGGGACCCTGACAGAGAACGTCATGCGAGTCACCCGCATCTGGCTCGCAGACCGTGAACTCGAGGTGACCGGCCTGGGATACTCGCCAGAGGGCGCGATCCTCGAGAAAGGGTTGGCGATTTCCGCCGATGGCGACCCCGCGCTCCGGCGCCTGCTCGAGATCGCGGAGGTCTGCAACGACGCGAAGCTGGAGGCCCACGGCGGCTGGCACATCCATGGTTCGTCGACGGAAGGCGCACTTCTTGCACTCGCCCGAAAAGGCGGTGCGAACGTCGCCGCGTCGGCGGCGAGCCTCGAGCGGCTCTACGCGATCGCCTTCACCTCCCGCCGCAAGCGCATGGCGGTCGTCGTGCGGGAGGGTGTCGGCAGGCTCTGGATGCTCGTCAAAGGTTCCCCCGAGGCCCTCCTTGCCCTTTGCTCTCACGTGCTCGAGTCCGATAGCGAGCGACCGCTCGGACCGGAGGAGCGAGGACGTCTTCTGGCGCGCGCTCATGAGCTCGGAGAGCGCGGTCATCGCCTACTGGCATTCGCCTTTCGGAGCCTCGAATCCGACCGGGAGCCGGAGGCGGCGGAGACGGAGCTGACGTGGGTAGGCCTGGCCGGCCTCGAGGACCCTCCCCGGGCTGGCGTGCGCGATGCCATCGCCCAACTGCGCGGCGCCGGAATCCGCACCGTCATGATCACGGGAGACCAGAAAGGGACCGCGATGGCGGTGGCGCGCGAGCTTGAGATCGCCGGCCCTGCAGATCTCTGCGTCAATTCGGGCGAGCTCGCTGAGCTCGTCCGCGAGCGGCGATGGGAGAACTTGCGCCAGACCGCGGTCTTCGCGCGTGTTTCTCCCGAGGACAAACTCTCCATCGTCCGCGCTCTCAAGGCGGCGGGCCACGTCGTCGCGATGACCGGCGACGGCATCAATGACGCGCCGGCGCTCAAGGCCGCCGACATCGGCATCACCATCGGCAGTCGTGCTGCCGACGTGGCCCGCGAAGCCTCCGACCTCATCGTCACGAGCGGAGACTACGGCACACTGCCGGCAGCCGTCGCCGAAGGGCGCCGGATCTACGCGAATATCCGTCGCTCCGTCCACTTCCTCCTTCTCTGCAGTCTCTCGACCATCGGCGTCATGCTGGCGTCGGTCGTGGCCAACCTCCCGCTGCCGATGAGCCCTCTCCAGGTACTCTGGCTGAACCTCGTCGTGCACATCTTTCCCGCCGTCGCTCTGGTCGTGGTTCCGGGCGAGACCGACCTGCTTCGAAGGCCGCCGCGTGATCCTCGGGAGCCGCTCCTGACCTGGCGGGCCACAGGCATAGTCGGGTTGCGCAGCTGCGTCGTCGCCGCGGTGGTCCTTTGGCTATTTACCGCCAGCGCGAACCGGGAAGGCGGAGTACGGAGTCAGACTCTCGCCATGGCGACGCTCGCGCTGGTTCTTCTCGCGCAATCCTTCGCGGCCCTTTCCGACCATCGGCCGTTTTGGAGAATGACGCGAAGCCTGACGCCACCGTTCTGGCTTTCTCTGTCCGGAGGTCTCGCGCTGCAGGCCCTCGCCGTTTTCTGGGTTCCGCTGGCTTCCATCCTCCCCACAGAACGACTATCCCTGGCAGATTGGCTCCACGCACTCGGGATGTCGGTTCTGGCGCTGGCGATCGTCGAGGCGGGAAGGGCGCTTTGGTCGGCCTCGCGTCGCAGAATCTCCGCCTGAGTCGACGATTCGGTAGGATACGTCCATGCATCGGGACGGCCTGCGCATCCTCGTCGCCATCGACTTCTCACCGGAGTCCGAGAAGGCGCTCCGCGCCGCGCGCGAGCTCGCTCCCCGGACTCGTGCCCGGTTGACGCTCGCCCATGTCAGACCGCACTCCGACGTCCGCGCCGCCGTCGTCGAGGAACGGGGCGACCTGCTGAAGGGCAAAGCGGGGAGCCTGCGCAAGGCGATTGCTCGGCACTACCAGGAGAGGCTGAAATCCCTCGCGATGAGCGGGCGGAGAGAAACGCGCAAGATCCTGTCGGGCAAACCGAGTCTCGCTCTCCTCCGCGAAGCCCGTAGCGGCTACGATCTGCTCGCCATGGGAAGCCGCGGCCGAGGAGGAGTCGCGGCGGCCCTCCTAGGCAGCACCGTCCAGGAAATCCTGACACGATCTCCGGTGCCCGTCCTCGTCGTGGGTCCGCGATAGCCCCACGAAAGACGCTCTGGATCGACCCCAACTTCGACTCGCTGCGCAAGACCCGAGGTTCCAGAAGCCCGGCGCGGGGAAGTGAAGGCGCACTCGGACACAGGACTCGGACACGTGGTTCCAAGTGATTGACCCCTTGTGAACTTCTCGTAGGTTCGAGTCCTACACGGCTCACCACTCACACGTCGCTTCTTCGACTCGTCCTTCCCTGGGTCCCTAAGCGCCGCCGTGACGGAATGTTCAACTGCTCGAAAAGTGAGAGCTTCTCGTCTGCGAAGTGTCTACTCGTCTACCCAGCAGGAGTGAACATTCTCCCGAGGGCCTCAAGCGTTTCGAAATCGGATGGCGTCAGCTCGCAGTGCGCGTGGAGAACTTCGGCGCAAGCATTCGAGATCTTCGGTGAGCGTGGTATACGAGGAGGGAGTTCAACGGCGAGTTCAAACGGGGTTCACAGGATGCTCAGGGACGCTTCGGGACGCTCGGTGACGGCGGCTAAGGGGTTGATACGCGGTGATACCGAAGCATCCCGAAGCCTCGACACTTCTTCCCAAGCTGGATGTCGCCGGTTCGATCCCGGTTGCCCGCTCCATCGAGCCCTTCGGGGTATAGGCTCCCGGCAATACTCGGGGAGGGGCCGTGTCGAGCATTTCTCGTCGGGCCGCTCGGGGCTCCGGCCGTCTGTTCCGCGGTCGGACGACTGATCGCGTTTGCTTTGAGCTTCGACTGCGCCGGTGGCTGGGGAGGCGCCGGCGTCTGCTGCGCCTGTTCCGCGGCGTCGTGTCCCTCTGGTGGCTCGGCCCGTGGCGGCCTCTCATGCTCAAATACCATCGGCGGCGCGACCGCAATCCTCGACTCGATCGATCGGAGTCGTCGCTCTTCCCGGACTTCGATACCGCCACGGCGTTGAGGCTCCTGAATCGGGACGGCTACGCCGGCGGCATTCAACTCTCGGACCGCTGCGTCGCTCAAATCCTCGAGTATTCCGGGTCTGCAACCGTCCGAAAGGACTCCCATCTTGGCTGCGCCGCGGTTCGAGGGATTGCTCACGACCCGACCGTGCTGGAAGTGGTGAAGGGCTACATCGGCGCGGAACCGATTCTGTACGGTTCGAGGCTCTACTGGTTCTGGCCGCCCGTCGACGATCGGGAACGCGAGAGGGCGCGGGCCTGCCACGCAAAATTTCACTACGACGTGGGCGACTTCAAGCAACTCTCGCTCTTCTTCTACGTGACGGACGTCGACGTCGACAGCGCGCCTCACCAGGTCATCATGGGTACGCATCTTCGCAAGACGCCCCTGCGTCTCGTGACGCGTCACCTCAGCGATCGCGACGCCAGCGGCTTCCAGGAACGCGTGCACACCGTCGTCGGTCGACGCGGCACGGGCTTTCTCGAGGACCTCAATTGCTTCCACAAACATCTGGTTCCTCGGAAGCCTCGACTAATGCTGACGATCGCCTATGTGCTTCAACGCACGCCCGCCGGGTTGTAGCCCCGTCCGCCGATCTCGTCCGACGAGTGCGTTGTCCCTGCGGTATGCTGACTCCTCCGATGAGAGCCCGGGGGTTGCTTGCGGCCTCGTTGTTCCTTCTGGCGGCGGCATCCGGAGCCTCGACCGCTCCTCTGGTCGTCCTGGCGCGCATCGACACCCCGATCCACCCGGCCGCAGCGAGTTATCTCGAGGGTGTGCTGGCCGCGGCTGAACAGCAAGGGGCCGCGCTGGTGGTGGTGACGCTCTCGACGCCGGGGGGCCTTCTGTCCTCCACGCGGGAGATGAGCTCTGCGATCCTTCTCTCCCGGGTGCCGGTCGCCACCTACGTGTCTCCCTCGGGCGCGCAGGCGGCGTCGGCGGGTTTTCTCCTGCTGCTGTCGGGCGACATCGCGGCGATGGCGCCGGGCACGAACACGGGCGCCGCCCATCCCGTGGGCGGAGAGGGCCAGGACCTCCCCGAAGACGCTGAGCGAGAAGGCCGAGCAGGACGCCCGCGCCTTCGCCCGGACGCTCGCGAAGCAGCACGGCCGCAACGTCGAGAAGGCCGAGCTCGCGGTCTCCAAGAGCCTCTCGTACACCGAGACGGAGGCGAAGGCGGACGGCCTCGTCGAGATCATCGCCCGCGACGTTCCGGACCTGCTCGCTCAGCTCGACGGGCGTCGGGTCGCCGGGTCGGAGGCGGGGAGACGGTGCTCGCGGTGAAGGGGTACCGCCTCGAGACTCGCGAGATGGGGAAGATGGACCGGATCCTGGGCGTGGTGTCCCATCCCAACGTCGCCTACGTGCTCTTCCTGCTCGGCCTGGTCGGTCTCTACTTCGAGCTCTCGACGCCGGGCGCGATTCTGCCGGGCATCGTCGGGGGGATTTCGCTGCTCCTCGCCCTCTACGCCTTCTCGGTGCTCCCGGTGAATCTGGCGGGCGTCGCGCTCATTCTGTTTGGGATCCTGCTGTTCGTCGCCGAGATCAAGATCGCCAGCCACGGTTTGCTCTCGGTGGGCGGCGCGATCGCACTCGTCGCCGGCTCGCTCCTGCTCTTTTCCGGCAAGGGAGATCGCGGCGTCTATCGGGTGGATCTCGGGATCATCCTCCCGGGCCTGGGGCTGACGCTCGCGATCGTGGCCTTTCTCACCTGGAACACGGTCCAACGGCGAAAGGCGCCGGTCCGCACCGGTCTGCACGCGATGGTCGGGCAGGAGGCTCGGGTCGCCGACGGTTTCGGGGCCGCCGCAATGAGAGGCCGTGTCCAGATCTTCGGCGAATACTGGGATGCGGAGGGGCCGGCGGGAATCGCGCCCGGCGACACCGTTCGCATCCAAACCGTCGAGGGACGGACGCTGCATGTCGAACGGAGGAATGGATGAGGGACTTATTCTCGATGCCCGGCCTGCTCGCCGCCGTCTTCATCGGTATTCTTTTTCTCTTCAAGTGGATCAACGTCCTCAACGAATACGAGCGGGCCGTGACCTTCTGGCTCGGCCGCCTCGGCAAGGCGCCCAAGGGTCCCGGACTGGTCCTGATCTTCTGGCCGTTCGAGCGCATGGTCCGGATGTCGCTTCGAACCGTCGTCCACGACGTCCCGGCGCAGGACATCATCACCAAGGACAACGTCTCGGTGAAGGTCAATGCGGTCGTCTATTTCCGCGTGGTGGAGCCGGAGAAGGCGGTCGTGCAGGTCGAGAACTTTCTCTACGCGACCTCCCAGCTCGCCCAGACGACGCTTCGAAGCGTCCTCGGGCAGGCGCTTCTCGACGAGCTCCTCTCCGAGCGCGAGAAGCTCAACCTCGACCTTCAGAAGATCATCGACGAGCACACGACGCCCTGGGGCATCAAGGTCTCTCTCGTCGAGGTCAAGCAGGTCGACCTGCCGCCCGAGATGCAGCGGGCGATGGCGAGGCAGGCCGAGGCGGAGCGCGAAAAGCGGGCGAAGATCATCCACGCGCGGGGCGAGCTGGAGGCCGCGACCGCTCTCTCGGAGGCGGCCGTCATCATCGATCGCCAGCCGGCGACGCTTCAGCTCAGATACCTCCAGACGCTGACGGAGATCGCGAACGAAAAGAACTCGACGATCGTGTTTCCGCTGCCGATCGATCTGATCAAGATGTTCCTGTCGAAGGACTAGGAATCGAGGGCTCATGAAGCGACTCCTGGCCGTGCTCGTATTCCTCGGAACACTGACCGCGTGCGGCTCGAGCCGCGCCGGATACCCGTGCAGTGCCGGCGAATCCCCGGCGAAGACCGGTTGCACGGGTCGTGGTTCCCAGAGCTCCCGGAATGGCGTGCGGTGACGAAGCCCGCCCGAGGGAACATCGTCCCGGTGATCTGCGTCTAGGGACCGTGGAGGCGACATGCTGCACATCCTTCCGCTCCTCGTCCTCTCGGCCGGATTCGCGCCCGCTTCCCAGGGCGTCGAAATTTCTTCCCCCGAGGTCAGCGCCACCGTCAAGAGCGAGGCCGACCTGAAGGAGATCGGGCTGCCGGTTTATCCCGGCTCGCGCCTGCGAACGGACTCGAAGGACGGCGCCGAAGCCACCCTCGGCTTCTGGGTCTCCGAAAAGGGCTTTCGGCTCGTCGTCGTCAAGTACGAGTCGAACGACGAGCCCGCGAAGATCCTCGCGTTCTACCGGAAGGCGCTTCCGAAGTTCGGCCCCGTGCTGCAGTGCCCGGGCGGCGGCCCGACGGCCACCGGATTGAGCTGCGAGGGCCACGAGAGCAAGGACGGAGACGTCGACCTGATGGCGGGGAGCAAGGAGACGCGGAGGATCGTGAGCGTCGAGGCCGGCGCGCACGGTCCGACCCGGTACGAGCTCGTTTACCTGAGGGCGCGGGGAGTCGACGCTCACTGAGCGGACTCGCCAGGCAGCGGGTTCGTGGCACCTCGATTGCACTTCCCCCCGAATGAGGCGAAGCCTCATGAAGGGAGGCGGAATGCGAATCCGAAAACTGTTGTTCGCCGCGCTCTTTGCGGGAGTCGGGCTCGCGTTGGGGGCTCCGACGCCCGTGAGCGCGCAGCCCGGCGTGAGCATCGCGGTCTTTCACGAACGACTCGCTCCCTATGGCCGCTGGGTCGTCGCGGGTTCGTTCGGCAACGTCTGGGTTCCGCACGTGGCGGCGGGCTGGGCGCCCTACGTCGATGGCCAGTGGGTCTACACGTCGTACGGATGGACGTGGGAGTCCGATGATCCGTGGGGCGGCGTGCCGTGTCACTACGGCAGCTGGGCCTGGGTGGATCCGTACGGCTGGGTGTGGACGCCCGGAACCGTCTGGGCGCCGGCCTGGGTGACCTGGGCCTACACCGACGACTACATCGGGTGGGCCCCGATCCCGCCCTCGTTCGGGTTCGGCGTGACGGGCTACGTGGGCGCGCCCGTGGTCGTCGCGACCACGCGCTATTGCTTCGTGCCGACGCGCCAGTTCGTCGGCGTCCGCGCGGCGTCGGTCCGGGTTCCGGTCGCGCGCAACGAGGTCATTTTCACGAAAGCGGTCAAGACGACCGAGTACCGTGTGTCCGGCGGAGTCGTTCGGACGGCGGGCCCCCCGCCGGCCCGGATCGAGAAAGTCACGCGGCACAAGGTGGCGGAGGTGTCGATCGACCGGGTGAGGACGCGACCGACGACGCTGGCCGAGGGCGGCGCGGCGAAGGCTTCGCGGATTGCCCCGGTGGCTCCGGCCGCCGAGCGCGAGAAGATCGCGGCAAAGCCGGGTTCGCAGGCCGGCAAGCCGGCGAACGAGCAGACGCGGCAGCAGGCGAAGGCGAGCGAGCCCGTCAGGGAAAAGGCGAAGGCGCCCGAGGCCGAATCGAGTCATTCCGTGCAGTCGGCAGAGCGGGCGCCGGCGAAACCCCACAAGGCGCCCAGGCACGAGCCGGCGACGCCGGCGGAGAAGCCGAGCACGTCGACGGCGGAGAGGGCGCATCCGCCCGGGCAGCCGAAGACGAAGGCGACTTCCGAGGGACAAGCGAAGGCTCGCCCGCAGGAAGAGCATCCGCCGACTCGATCGAATCAGCCGACCGAGGAGACGCACGTCGCGTCCCACGAGGTGAAGGCTCCTCCGGCGCATGGGCACCCTCAGGCTGCACCCGCTCCGAAGGCGAAGCCGAAGCCTCCGGAGAAGAAACCGGAGCCCCCGAAGGACGAAAAGCCCGAGTAGGAGCCGCCGGGGGACGGCTGGCGCGAGATAGGCTTTGCTCCGGGAGGAGCGACCTTGCGCCAGCCGATCGATTCGATTCTCGGAATGTCCTTTCTCGGAGTGGTGGCGGCGCTCGCCGCGGGTGCCGCGTCCGCTCCGCCCTATCGCGTCGACGTCGCCGGCATGGACCGCTCGGTCGCGCCCGGAAACAATTTCTACGAGTTCGCCAACGGCGGTTGGATGAAGTCGACCGAGATTCCAGCCGATCGCTCCTCCTATAGCTCGTTCACGATCATCGACGAAGACGTGAACCGCCGGCTGCGGGAGCTGCTGGAACGGGCCGAGCCGGCGAACGCCGCGATGGTGGGACGGTATTACGCCGCGTACATGAACGAAGCGGCGATCGAGAAGCGCGGCCTGGAGCCGGTCAAGGGGGAGCTCGACGAAATCGCGAAGGTCGGGGATCGCACCGCGCTCGCGCGCTTGCTCGGATCGCAGCTGCGCGCCGACGTCGACGCGCTCAACCGCGCGGCCTTCCATACGAGCCGGATCTTCGGCCTGTGGGCCGCGCCGGACTTCGCGCATCCCGAGCGCTACGTCGGCTATCTCCTTCAGGGCGGCCTCGGCATGCCCGACCGCGACAACTACCGGAGGACCGACGACAAGTCGAAGGAGTTGCAGTCGAAGTACCGCTCTCACATCGCCGCGGTGCTCGCGCTCGCGAAGGTCCCGGACGCGCCAGCGCGCGCCGGCCGGATCTACGACCTCGAGAAGAAGATCGCCGACGTCCACGTCAGCCGGACCGACTCGGTGGACGTCCACAAGGCGGACAATCCCTGGCCGACCGCGGAGTTTCCGAAGCGCGCGCCGGGGCTCGACTGGAAGGCGTACTTCGACGCGGCGGGCCTCTCGTCCCAGCCGATGCTCATGGTCTGGCATCCCTCCGCGACGGCCGGGATCGCCGCGCTCGCCGGCAGCGAGCCGCTCGAGACCTGGAAGGAGTACCTGACTTTTCACGTCCTGGATCGCGCCTCCGGCCTGCTGCCGCGCGCGTACGCCGACGAGCAGTTCCGCTTCTACGGAACCGCGCTGACCGGCCAGCCGAGGCCGCGGGACCGCTGGAAGCGCGGCGTCAGTGCCACCAGTGCCGCTCTCGGCGACGCGGTCGGGCAGATGTACGTGGCGAAGTACTTTCCGCCGGAGGCCAAGGCCCAGGCTCAGCAGATGGTGCGCAACATCGTGGCGGCCTTCGACCGGCGCATCGACGCGCTTTCCTGGATGGCTCCCGTGACGCGCGAGAAGGCGAAGGCGAAGCTGAAGACGCTGTACGTCGGCGTCGGATACCCCGAACACTGGCGCGATTACTCGGGGCTGAAGATCGAGAAGGACGACGCGCTCGGGAACCTCGATCGCTCGGCGCTCTTCGACTACCGCGCGAGCCTCGCGAAGCTCGGCAAGCCCGTGGACAAGGCCGAATGGGCGATGACGCCTCAAACCGTCAATGCCGTAAATCTTCCGTTGCAGAACGCCCTGAACTTTCCGGCCGCCATCCTGAATCCGCCCTTCTACGACGCCTCGGGTGATCCCGTCCAGAACTACGGGGGCATCGGCACGGTCATCGGGCACGAGATCAGTCACAGTTTCGACGACCAGGGCAGCCAGTTCGACGCGGACGGCCGGCTGGCCAACTGGTGGACGCCGGAGGACATGGCGCACTTCCAGGCAGCGGCCAAAAAGCTCGTGGCGCAGTACGACGCCTACGAGCCGTTGCCCGGCCTGCACGTCAACGGACAGCTCACGCTCTCGGAGAACATCGCCGACGTCGCGGGCATCTCGGCCGCCTACGACGGATACCGCGCGGCCTACGCGTCGGCACCTCCGCCGGCGATCGAGGGCTACAGCCCGGACCAGCGTTTCTACCTCGCCTTCGGACAGGTATGGAGGAGGAAGGCCCGGCCCGAGACGATGCGCAATCAGCTGATCACCGACGGCCACGCTCCCGGCGAATACCGCGCCGACACGGTCCGTAACGTCGATCCCTGGTACGCGGCGTTCGGCGTGAAACCGGGGCAGTCGCTGTATCTCGATCCGGAGGCGCGCGTCCGCGTGTGGTGAAAGAGGTCGGGAAGCCGGCCGCCGCGACTTCGCCCCCGGCCGAAGAGCCGCCGTTCGCCGACAGTCTCTGTCACCGCTGTGCGGCGCCGCCCCGCTTCGTTCGGACGGCGCGCTCGGTCTTCATCTACTGTCCGGTCCTGAAGCGCTATCCGCCCCAGCCCGTGCGGGCTTGCCCGGAGTTCGTCGCAATGGCCGGAAGCGTGTCGGAGCCGGAATAGCAGGCGTTGCCGAGAGAGTTGCGCGGGGGGAGGTGATTCCATGCGATTCGCCCGCGCTGGCATCGTCGCCTTACTCGCGCTCTCGGGATTCGGGCCCTTCCCTTCGGCGGCGGCAGAGACCCGGAAACCGGACGTCCGGGTCAGACTGGCCGCTCCGCCGCAGGTCGCCGCCGGGGCAACGGCCGCCGTCATCGTCGAGATGACGATCGGCGAGGGCTGGCATGTCAACAGTCACTCGCCGGGCGAGAAATTTCTCATCCCGACCGACGTGAGTCTGACGACGACGCTCGGGGCTCTCTCCGAGATCCGTTACCCGCCGCACGTCGAGAGACGGTTTGCGTTCGCCGATAAGCCCTTGCTCGTTTACGAGGGAACCGTCCGGTTCCAGGCAGACCTCACGCTACCGGCGGGCGCGGGCGGCGACGTCGTGATCGCGGGGACGGTATCTTTCCAATCCTGCAACGAGCGGCAGTGCTTCGCGCCGGCGAAACTGCCCGTCGAGGGGAAGGTCGTCGTCGTTGCCCGATCGCAAAGCGTCGCTCCGGCGGAAAAGTCCCCTCCAGCGGACGCTCTGATATCGAACGAGGGCGAACGTCGCGATTTAGCCGGCATTCATTCTTCGTAATCCGATCGCCGAGAACCGTTTACGAGCTCTGCTCACTTTCGCGCGATTGGCTCTCGACTTGCTCTCTGGTTCGAGCGAAACAGAAATGAGGATGATTGCCGCGAAGAGCGCTGGGGTTGCGCGGTCCCGCCTTCCGTTGCGCAGGCTATCCGTGGCCGTTGTTCTGGCGACGCTCGTCGCGGCGGCGTCTGCGGCCGAGGGGCCTGCCGCTCTCGACCTCCGGTCAGTGGATGGCAAAGCCTTCTCGCTCGCGTCCCTCAAAGGCCGGGTCGTCGTCCTCGACTTCTGGGCATCGTGGTGCCTGCCCTGTCGCGCCAGCGTTCCCTTCTTCGACAGGCTCCAGGCGACCTACGGACCCGCGGGCTTGAGCGTCGTCGGACTGACGCTCGAGGCCGACGACGACGCCGTGGCTTCCTTCCTGGACGATGTCCCCACGACGTTTGTCGTCGTCCGCGATCCCAGCGGCCGCGCCGGCGAGCAGTTCGAAGTGCTGGCCATGCCCACGACGTTCCTCCTGGACCGGGAAGGCCGCGTGGTGGCCCGCTTCGAAGGCAGCGACAGCCACGTTCATGCGGCCGTCGAGGCGGCGGTCAAGACGCTGCTCGCGGGCGGAACTCTGCCGGCAGGGACGGGCATGCGGGTGCCGAAGAGCCTGGCCGCCACCGGGGACCTCAAGGCCTGGGAGCGCGGATACCTCGCCGACCCGATCATGAGCCTCAACGGCACGGCCGCGACGCAGATTTTCCGCGAGCACATCCACGCCAGCAAGGAGGGCGCCGCGGGAGACGGCGGCCCCGCCGGGGGCGGCTGTGGCTGCAACTAAGGACGAGGGTGCTCCCGGACGATTCTGGGCGCGCCGCGGCCTTCGGGACCTGCCCTGGATCGCCGCTGGTCTCGGCGCTTTCGCCGCTCGCGATGCGTCCGGGCAGTCTTCGGTCGACGCACAGTTCCTGTTCTACAAGGAGTCGGGCGGCCGCACGCAGGTCCTGAACCCCCTGATTCTCTGGAACCAGGATTTCGGCCCGAGCGGGGGCCAGCTGAGCCTCAACCTCGGTTATGACTCGATCTCCGGAGCGTCGCCGACCGGCGCCTATCCGACGTCCGACGTGACGACCTCGGCCTCCGGCACGGTCACCGCCAGCGGCAACATCCCGCAGGCGAGCTACCAGGACGCCCGAAAGTCGGTGGGCGTGTCGTACGGGCGCCGATTCGGCGCGAACCTGCCGACCGTCAACCTGGAGTACGCGAAGGAAAACGACTACACCGCTCGCGGCATCGGCATCTCCGACGCCTGGACGCTGATGGGCGGACGCGCGACGCTGCACTTCGGAGTAGCCATTTCTCGCGACATCGTTTCGCCGGTCAAGAACCCGGAGACCAATCCGACCGGCGCCGCCCTGAACTATCCGAAGAACACCAATGGCTTCTCGCTGGGTTGGACCTGGATCTTCGGCGAGCGGGACCTGGCCGACATTTCCGTGTCGCTGATGAACCTGTCGGGCTACCTCAACGATCCCTACAAGGTCGTGCCGATCGGACCCCCCGATGCGACGGAGGACGTCCCGGAAACCCGCCCGGACTCCCGGTCGCGGCGCGTCGTGGTGGCCAAGTACAGCCATGCCTACCTCTGGGGAGCATCGGTGAACGTGATCTACCGCTTCTACGACGACAACTGGTCGATCGTGGCGAACACCCTCGACGTCACCTACAACCACAAGTTCGGCGCCGACTGGATCGTCTCACCCGAAATCCGCTTCTATACGCAGACGGGCGCGTACTTCTTCGCCAATCGATTCGCGGCGCCGCAGACGTACATGTCGGCGGACTACCGGCTGTCCGCATTTTCGAGCTTCATGGGCGGCCTGACCCTCTCGCGCCGGCTCTACGACTCGATTACGGCCAACCTGGGCGCGACCCTGCTCTCCCAGCACAGCAACGACCCCATCCCGCTCGTCGTCACGACCCCGGGCGCACGCGGCGCCACGACCGTGTCGGCGGCCGACCTGACCGTCACGACGGTCACCTTCGGGATGACTTGGGTGTATTGAACGTCCATAGCGGGCGCGTTCTCTACAGGCGCCGTTTTGCGTTGATGGGCGGGGATGCCCTCGTCGAGTTCATCGACGGCGGCGGACGGGAGCGCGCCGAGCGGATCGCGCGGGCCGTGGAGGACGAGGCCACGCGTATCGAGCGGAAGTACTCGCGTTACCGGGAGGCGAGCGTCGTCTCGGAGATCAACCGGATGGCGGGACGCACGCCCGTCGCCGTCGACGTCGAGACGGAGATGCTCGTGCAGGCGGCGCTCGACCTCTCCCGGATGACCGACGGCCGGTTCGACCCGACCGTCGGGGCTCTTCGGCGAGCGTGGGACTTCAAGAACGGCCGTGTCCCGTCCCAGCCGGAGATCGATGCGCTCCTTCCGCTCGTCAACGCCGAGGCCGTGTCGATCCGCAATGGCACGGTTTTTCTCCGCAAGGCGGGAATGGAGATCGACCTCGGCGGCGTCGGAAAGGAATACGCCGTCGACCGCGCCGCGCGGATTCTGAGAGACGAGGGGATCGAATCCGCCATCGTCAATTTCGCCGGCGACGTGTGCACCGTCGGTAGTCGCGGAGACGGCCACCCCTGGCGGATCGGCGTCGCGGACCCCCGCCGACGCCAGCGCTGCCGGTTCGCCGTGCGCACCCTGAGCGACGCGGGGATCGCCACGTCCGGCGACTATGCGCGAGGATTCATCCACGGAGGAGTTCGGTATCACCACATCCTCGACGCCCGCACGGGCTGGCCTGCCCGCGGGCTCTCCTCCGCGACCGTGGTTGCGGGATCGGCCTTTCGCGCGGGACGGTTCGCGACGGCGGCGTTCCTGCTCGGGGCGGAGGCTGGACTGGCGCTGCTCGAAGCCGTCGCGGGAGTCGAGGGCGCGCTGATCACGGAAGCCGGCGCGATCGTCTCGACCGTGGGAATGGCGCTCCTGTCGGATCTGCCGGGCAGCGCCTGGGCGGCCTTGCAGGCCGTTTGACCGTCCGCTCGGCTGCCCGGGTCCAGTCGGTCCGCGGGCTAGAATCCCCGCGACTCATGACGGCGCGCGAAGAGATCGAGAGACCGAACCGGGGCTTCGCGCTCGGCGTCGCGGTCTGGCTGCTGCCTCTCCTCGTCGTCGGAGTGATGGTCGCCCGGGATCCGGCGAGGCGGTCCGTGACGCCGGTGTTCCATCTCGCCGCCGAGCGCTGGTGGGCGCACGGAAATCTCTACGCGGATCCGCGGGGCTACCACTACCTGCCGCAGTTCGCGCTGCTCTTCGCGCCCTTCCACGCGCTGCCGGTGCCGCTCGGCGACATCCTCTGGCGGGCCCTCTCGGTCGCGCTGGTTCTCGGAGGAATGACGGCGTTTCTCCGTCGGGCCAGGGAGCGCGAACCGGGGCGGCTCTTTTTTGCCGCGGCGCTGCTTTCCCTGGCGCCGTGCCTGGGCGCGGTGCGCAACGGCCAGACCAACCTCGCCTTCGGAGGGCTGTGTCTGCTCCTCGCGGCGAGCCTCGCCGCACAGCGGTGGGCCTCGGCGGCGGCTTGCCTGGTTGCCCTCGTCGCGGTCAAGCCGCTCGGGCTGG
Organism: uncultured Acidobacteriota bacterium; assembly: GCA_963736455.1. Lineage (GTDB taxonomy): Bacteria > Acidobacteriota > Thermoanaerobaculia > UBA5066 > Gp7-AA6 > DAHUXD01. The sequence continues at coordinate 682,530 of CAVTON010000001.1, read as the reverse complement.
TCCTGGTCCTCCTCGCGCCCTGGTTCTACCGCCGTCTCCTCCTGCCGCTGTCGATCGGCCTCGTGCTTCTCGCGGCGCTGCCTTTCGCGTTTGCGCCTCCCGCGTACGCCGCCGCGCAGTACGGCGCGGCCTGGGAGCACCTCGCGGGCTGGTCGCGGACGACCGAGAACCGGTTCGCCGATCTCACCGCTCTGCTGCGCATCGCGGGCCTCGGCCTCTCCCGCGCCGCGGCGCTCGCCCTGCGCGGGACGGCCGCCGTCGCCACGCTCGCGCTCTGGCTCCGCGCCGCGCCGAGGACCCGCGAACCATGGCGCGCGCTCACGCTCGTGCTGCTCGCGACGATCTACCTCATGCTCTTCAATCCGATGACCGAGAAGAACAGCTATGCGATCGTCGCCCCCGCCTTCGCCGTCAGCGCCGCGGTCCTGCTCGAGCGGCCGGCCACGCGGCGGGCCGGGTGGTTTCTCGCGTTCACGCTGCTGTCGGTCGGAATCCTGCCGGAAGTCTTCTGGAGGGTCACCCACGACTTCGGGCTGTGGTGGGATCCGCTGACGATCCTGGCCGTCGGATGCGGGCTCGCCGGCGCGATCCTGCGGCGGGGAAACGCGTTTTCCTTTGCCGCGGAGGTCGATTGAGAGTCCTCGAGGCCGCCGTGGACGGCGAGGGCTATCGATGCGCGCTCGCCGAGGTCGAGCGCCCGACCCCGGGCCCGGACGAGGTCCTCGTTCGAGTCGCGGCGTCGGGCCTCAATCGCGCGGACCTGTCGCAGATCGCGGGACGCTATCCGGCGCCTCCGGGCGAGCCCGAGACGCTGGGACTCGAGCTGTCGGGAACGGTCGTCGGCTCGGGAGAGCAGGTCTGCGCGCTCGTCGCCGGGGGCGCGCATGCCGAGTACGCCGCCGTGCCGCGGGGCCAGATCCTCCCGGCGCCGTCCGGCCTCGGCCTGATCGAGGCCTCGGCGATTCCCGAAGCCTTCCTGACGGCATACCTGAATCTCGTGATCGAGGGCGGCCTCGAGCGCGGCGGCCGCGCGCTGATCCATGCCGGGGCGTCGGGCGTGGGCCTTGCCGGAATCCAGATCGCTCGCTACGTCGGCGCCTCTTCGGCCGCCACCACGCGCAGCGCGGACAAGGTGCCGGCGCTCCGGCAGGCCGGCGCGGAGCTCGCGATCGACACCGCGGCCGGCAATTTCTCCGACGCCATCGAGAGCGCGTGGGGTCCCGACGCGATCGACGTCGTCCTCGATCCTGTCGGGGCGGACACGCTCGCCGGCGATCTCTCCGTGCTTCGGACCGGCGGACGGATCGTCTTTCTGGCGACGATGTCGGGCGCGAAGGCCGAGCTCGACATCGCCCGTTTGATGGGCAAACGCGCACGGGTCATCGGATCGACGCTGCGCGCGCGTTCCCGCGAGGAGAAGGCCGCGCTGGTGACGCGCTTCCGATCGGAGATCTTCCCCGGCTTCGAGTCGGCCGCGCTCTCCGCCGCGATCGACTCGATCTTCGCTCCCGCGCGAGCCGGCGAGGCGTTCTCGCGCATGCGCGCGAACCGGAACGCCGGAAAGATCCTCCTCGACTGGAGCGCCTCACCGCAGCCCTGAGGCCCGGTCGGACCCTGCTAGACTTACGCGCTTTCGGGGAGGGGAATGGCCATTTTTGGGAAGTCGGACGGCTCGGCCGCGCCGCCGCCGGCGCCGGAGACGCCGCCGTCCGCCGCACCGGCGACCGTGATCGGCGCCCGGGCGCGATTCGTCGGAGAGATCACGGGAGACGAGGACATCGCGATCCACGGCCGCTTCGAGGGCAACATCGACGTCCCCCGAAGGGTCGTCGTGGCCCGCGGCGCCGAGACGAAGGGCGACATCCATGCCCGGTCGGTCGTCGTCGGAGGCCGGGTCCATGGACAGGTGCGCGCCGACGAGCGGGCCGAGCTGCTCGCGTCGGCCTTCGTCGAAGGCAACGTCAGCGCCCCCAAGGTCGTCATCGCGGAGGGGGCTCAACTTCAGGGCAACGTGGCCATGGCCACGGCGGCTCCGGCCGCAGCCCCGGCGCAGAACAAAGCGGAGGAGAGGTGATGGCCACGGAAATCGCAGTCGAAACCGAATCCAACTTCATCGGCGGAAAGTGGGTCCCGGCCGCCTCGGGCCAGACCTTCGAGGACCGCAATCCGGCCGATCGCGACGAGCTCGTCGGGCTCTTTCCGAAGAGCGGCAAGGCCGACGTGGACGCGGCCGTCGCCGCGGCGAAGAAGGCGTTTCCCGGCTGGAGAAACACGCCCGCGCCCCGGCGCGCCGAGGTGCTGTATGCGGCCGGCGAGATCCTGAGGCGGGACAAGGAAAAGCTCGCGCGCCTGATGACGCGGGAGATGGGCAAGGTCCTCGCCGAGACGCGGGGCGACGTGCAGGAAGCCATCGACATGGCGTTTCTCGCCGCGGGCGAGGGGAGGCGGCTCTTCGGCTTCACGACGCCCTCGGAGCTGCCGAACAAGTGGGCGATGTGCGTACGCCAGCCCGTCGGCGTCTGCGCGTTCGTCACCCCCTGGAACTTCCCGATGGCCATCCCGGCGTGGAAGTCCATGGCGGCGCTGATTGCGGGAAACACGATCGTGATCAAGCCGGCCACCGACACGCCGGCCTCCGTCGTCGCCCTCGCGAGGGTGTTCGAGGAGGCGGGCCTTCCCGCCGGCGTCTTCAACGTCGTGATGGGCTCGGGCGGGGAAGTCGGCAATCCGCTCGTCGAGCATCCGGACGTGAAGGTCGTCTCCTACACGGGCTCGACCGAAGTCGGGCGCCAGATCTCGAAGGCCTGCGCTCCCACGTTCAAGCGCCTTCATCTCGAGATGGGCGGCAAGAACGCGATCCTCGTCATGGACGACGCCGACGTGGACCTCGCCGTGGACGGCTCGGTCTGGGGGGCCTTCGGGACCACGGGGCAGCGCTGCACCGCGTCCTCGCGCCTCCTGGTCCATCGAAAGGTCTACGACGCGTTCCTCGAGAAGCTGGTGGGCCGCGTGAAGGCGCTCCGCGTCGGCAACGGCCTCGACGAGAAGATCGACATGGGTCCCTGCATCTCCGAGAAGCAGCGCGAGACCGTCGCGAAGTACGTCGAGATCGGCAAGGCCGAGGGCGCGAAGCTCCTGACCGGGGGCAACAAGCTGACCGCCGGCGCGCTCGGCAGGGGTTGGTTCCACGAGCCGACCGTCTTCGCCGACGCGAACGCGAAGATGCGGGTCGCCTGCGAGGAGATCTTCGGTCCGGTGACGACGGTCGTGCCGATCGGTTCGCTCGAGGAGGGAATCCAGGTCGCGAACTCGGTGTCCTACGGGCTGTCGGGGTCCATCTACACGCAGGACGTCAACAAGGCCTTCCGCGCGATGAACGAGTTCGAGACGGGCATCTTCTACGTCAATTCGTCCACGATCGGCGCCGAGGTCCATCTGCCGTTCGGGGGCATCAAGGACACCGGCAACGGTCACCGCGAGGCGGGCATCGCCGGCCTCGACGTCTTCACGGAGTGGAAGTCGATCTACGTGGACTTCTCCGGGAAGCTGCAGAAGGCGCAGATCGACACGCACTGAAGAAGCGACGAAGACGAGACGCAGGAGGAGAGGGCGCGCATGATCATCGGGCTGCCGAAGGAGATCAAGGACAACGAGAATCGCGTCGGCCTCGTGCCCGCCGGCGTGCGCGCGCTCGTCTCGGCCGGCCACACCGTGTTCGTCGAGCACGACGCCGGCGTCGGTTCCGGAATCCCGGACGAGCAGTACGCCGCCGCGGGGGCGACGATCCTCGGAACCGCCGACGAGGTCTTCGGCAAGGCCGACATGATCGTGAAGGTCAAGGAGCCGGTCGGGCCCGAGTATCAACGCCTGCGCGAGGGCCAGATCCTCTATACGTACCTTCATCTCGCGCCCGCGAAGGCGCTCACGGACATGCTGCTCGAGCGCCGGGTCTCCGGCGTCGCCTACGAGACCATCACCGCGGCGAACGGCTCGCTGCCGCTGCTGACGCCGATGTCGGAGGTCGCGGGCCGGATGAGCGTCCACGTCGGCGCCTACTTCCTGCAGAAATCGAACGGCGGCCGGGGGGTCCTGCTCTCCGGCGTGCCGGGCGTTCCTCCGGCGGACGTCGTCATCATCGGGGGCGGAGTCGTCGGAACCAACGCGGCCAAGGTCGCCGCCGGAATGGGGGCCGACGTCACGATTCTCGAGATGTCGCCGGACCGGATGCGCGAGCTCGACGACATCTTCCTCGGGCGGGTCAAGACCATCGCGTCCAATGCGCACACGCTCGAGGAGGGCTGCCGCCGGGCGGACCTGCTGATCGGCGCGGTGCTGATTCCCGGAGCGGCCGCGCCGAAGCTCGTCTCGCGCCAGCTCATCTCCCAGATGAAGAAGGGGGCGGTCGCCGTGGACGTGGCCGTGGACCAGGGCGGCTGCTTCGAGACCACAAAGGCGACGACCCATTCCGACCCCGTCTACACCGTGGACGGCGTCATCCACTATTGCGTCGCGAACATGCCGGGGGCCGTCTCGCGGACCTCGACGTTCGCGTTGACGAACTCGACGCTGCGCTACGCGCTCCAGCTCGCGAACAAGGGTCTGAAGAAGGCCGTGGCGGACGACGCGCACCTGGCCGAGGGCGTCAACACCTTCGGCGGAAAGCTCACCTACAAGGCCGTCGCGGACGCCCAGGGCCGTCCCTACACGCCGCTCTCCCAGGCGATTTCCTGAGCCGGCCGGGAACCTCCGGCGGGAAGGTGCGTATCTGGGGGTCAGGGGGAGGAACCATGAACCGTTTCGCCATTCCCGCCGCCCTGGCGCTGGCCGGCTTCGTCGCGTCGGTTCCGGCCACGGCCGACACCCGTATCGAAAAGGACCTGAAGCTCGCCCCGGGCGGTGAGTTCCGGCTGGAAACCGATCTCGGCGCCGTGACGGTCACGGGCAGTCCGGATTCGGGCGCCCACATCGTCGTCACCTCCAAGCGCAAGGATCTGGACGAGTTGTTGAGCTTCCGCTGGGAAGAGGGGTCGGACTCGGCGACGGTGATCGCGAAAAAGAAGCACCCGTTCTCGTGGTTCACGGATCACGGCGACAAGGTTCAGTACGAGATCCGCGTTCCCGCCCAGACCCGCCTCTCGATCGACACCTCGGGCGGCGCGATCCGGATCAGCGGCATGCGTTCGCCGGCCAAGCTCCATACCTCCGGCGGCAGCATCGGGGTCACGGATCTCCACGGCGATCTCGACGCCGACACGTCGGGCGGCTCGATCCAGCTCAAGGACATCCAGGGCAAGATCCGCGTGGAGACCTCGGGCGGAGGCATCGACGGCGTCAACCTCGACGGGGCCGTGCACGCGGAATCCTCCGGAGGCTCGATCGAGCTCGAGAAGGTCACGGGCGACATCGATGCCGAGACCTCCGGCGGCGGCATTCGGATCGCCGAGGCGGGCGGGCACATCCATGCCGATACCTCCGGCGGCGGCATCGAGGCATCCTTCACGAAGGGGAATTCCAGGGGTGGCACCCTCGAGACCTCCGGAGGCGGGATCGAGGTCTCCCTGGATCCCGACGCGGACCTCTCGATTCAGGCCTCCGGCAACTCGGTCAAGACCGAGCTGCCGATCCGCGTCCAGGGCGAGATCTCCCGGGGCAGCCTGACGGGCAGCCTCGGCAAGGGGGGCAACACCCTGCGGCTCCACACGAGCGGCGGCTCGGTCCGGATCCAGTCGATCTAACGAAACAGACCTCGCGGCCTTCTCCGCGACCGGCATCGGGCCCGTCCGGCGCAAGCGGTAGCATTGAAGCCGTGCGGATTCCGTATGCGCGCGACCGGCGTCTGCCGAGCTGGCTGTTTCCGCGCTTTCGGATGCGGAGCGACTGGGATCTTCGGGCTCGCGAGAACCCCCACTTTTACATCGATTGCGGCCATGCCGGCACTCCGTCGGTCTTCTGGGAATCCGGCGAGAACGACGTGGCGAAACAAGTTCTGCGCGGCGTCGACCTGAGGGCGGACGCGGCAATTCTCGAGATCGGCTGCGGCATCGGCCGGCTGCTGCAACCCTTCCTCGAGAGGGCGGAGCGCATCGTCGGCGTGGACATCTCCGGCGAGATGGTGGCCCGGGCCCGCGACGTGTTCCGCGCAGACCCCCGTGTGGAGATTTACCGCAGCCGCGGCACGCTTTCCCGCACGGAGAGTCGGACCATCGATTTCGTCTTTTCGTTCATCGTCTTTCAGCACATTCCATCCAGAGCCGCCGTGCGTCGGTACTTTGCCGAGGCGGCGCGAGTCCTGCGGGACGGCGGGATCTTCCGGTTTCAGCTGGACGGGCGAACGAGCGCGGCTCGTCCGCGGCTGGATTCATGGAACGGAGTCCGAATGGGCGGAGCCGAAGCTTCTCGCGAACTTCGGCGTCTGGGCTTTTCCGTCCTGGAAGTGACTGCGGCCGGCACTCAATACATGTGGGTGACGGCGCGGCGTGATCGTGAACGAGATCGGCCGGCGACTCAAAAGGTCGGCTTCCGTGCGAGGAAATGGCGACGGGATGCGCTGAGCGCGCTGGTCTCGAGGCTTGGCGGCGATCCCGGAAGCGAAGTCCCCCGAATCGTTTCGGGGGAGCTTCTGATCAGGGACCTGCTCGAGGCGTACGTCGCTGCGAGCCCGCCCCTTCTACCGGCGCAGTACGTCGCCGGAGCATACGAGACGATCCTGGGCCGCGCCGCCGATCCGGAGGGCCTGCAGTTCTATACCGCCGAGATTCAAAAAGGCATCGAACGGACGAGTGTCGTCGACTGCCTCATCGCGTCGCCTGAGTTTGACGATCGCTATCGCCGGCCATTGGAGGAATCGGCGACCTCCCTCCCGGCAGGACGGCGGGCGTCGTCCACGATATAGAGTCATCGACCGATGACTTCGATGCTGATCCTTCTGAGTGTGCTCGCGTCCGGCGCCGCTCCACCGACTCGCGCCCTGGTCGGCGCCACGCTCGTGGACGGGACCGGAGCCGCTCCGATTTCCGGCGCGGTCGTCGTGGTGCGCGACGGCAGGATCGAGTGCGCCGGAAAGGACTGCCGGGCGCCGGCCGGAGCGGTCGTCACCGACGTGTCCGGCACGTGGATCGTCCCGGGCCTGATCGACTCGCACGTCCACTTCGCTCAGACCGGCTGGGCGGACGGCCGCCCGGATTTCTTCGACGCGAGGGATCGATATCCGTACGAGAAGGTCGAGGCGGGGCTCGCGGATCATCCCGAGCGGTTTCTGCGGACCGACCTCTGCTCGGGCCTGACCTCGGTCTTCGACGTCGGCGGCTACCCCTGGTCAATCGAGATGGCGCATCGCGAGCGCGACGACCCGGCGGCACCGAGAGTCGCCGCGGCCGGGCCCCTGCTCTCGACGATCGACTTCTGGGTGAACCTTCCGGCCGAGCGGCAGTTCATCCACCTCGAGGACGCCGAGAGCGCGCGGACCGCCGTGAGGTACCTCGCCGCCCGCGGCGCGGACGCCGTGAAGGTCTGGTTCATCGTCACTCCGGTGCAGACGGTCGACGCCTCGACGCCGGCGGTCATGGCGGCGGGCGATGAGGCGAAGAAGCTCGGCCTGCCGCTCATCGTCCACGCGACGGAGCTCGCCCAGGCGAAGGTCGCGCTCAAGGCCGGAGCGCATCTGCTCGTCCACAGCGTGGACGACGTTCCGGTGGACGACGAGTTCATCGCCCTGGCCAGGGCCAACGGCGCGATCTACTGTCCGACGCTGACGGTCCTCGGGGGCTACGCACGGCTGGCTCGCGCGGTGGCGACGCGAACGGCCCCGAAAGTGGACGACCCGAACGGCTGCGTGGATGCCGAGACCCTCGCGAAGATCGGCCAGAGCGGGACGCTCAAGAGCGAAGGAGCGGAGGCTCTTGCGACCCGGATGGAAGAGCTCACGGCCAGGATGGGTCCCGTCATGGCGGCCAACCTGAAGCGAGTCTCCGACGCGGGCATTCCGATCGCGATGGGCACGGACGCCGGGAACCCGCTGACGCTCCACGGTCCGTCGATCTACGCCGAGATGGAGGCGATGCAGGCCGCCGGGCTGACGCCGATGCAGGTGCTCTCCGCGGCGACCCGCGGCGCGAGTCTCGCGATGGGAGCCGAGAAGGTCACCGGCACGCTCGAGAAGGGCAAGTTCGCCGACCTGATCGTCGTCGAGGCCGATCCGACGAAGGACGTCGCCAACCTCCGGAAGCTGCGCTACGTGATGCGGGCGGGCGCGCTCTATCCGCAGAAGGAGCTCCGCGCTTCCGCTTCGGGGCGATGAGCGGGGAGTCCGTCGCGATCGCCGGGGCCGGGCCGACCGGCATCGCGTGCGCGATCGAGCTCGGACGCCGCGGGGTCGACGCGATCTGCTACGACCGGGGCGCGATCCTCGACTCGATCCAGCACTTTCCGGAAGAGATGCGCTGGTTCTCGACGCGAGACCTGCTCGACATCGCGGGCGTTCCCTTTCCGGCGCCGGAGGCCCACCCGACCCGCCTCGAGACCCTCGCGTATTACCGCGGCGTGGCGGAGCGATTCGGCGTCCGTGTCGTCGCGGAGACGGCGATCGAGCGCGTGGCGCCGCGGCCGGGCGGGGGAGTCGAGGTGGAGGCCGTGGATCGCCACGGCTCGCGGCGGGTCGAGGCGCCGGCGGCGATCCTCGCGACCGGATTCTTCCACAATCCGAAGCGTCTGGAGGTGCCGGGCGCCGAACGTCCCCACGTGCATTCCCGGTACGTCTCGGGCTACCCGTTTCACGGGCGCGACGTCGTGGTGGTCGGAGGGAAGAACTCGGCCGCGGAGGCGGCGCTCGACCTCTACCGCCACGGGGCCCGCGTGACGCTGGTCCACCGCGGCGAGAGCCTGCACGACCGGGTGAAGTACTGGATCCGGCCGGACCTCGAAAACCGCATCGCCGCCGGTGCGATCCGCGCGCTGTTCGATTCCTGCGTGATCGCGATCGAGGAGGACCTCTGCCGGGTCGCGACTCCCGGCGGCGAGACCGTCGTCCCGGCGGACGCGGTCTTTCCCCTCATCGGGTACCAGCCCGACTTCGCCCTCCTCGAGCGCTGCGGGATTCGTCTCGATGGCGACCGCCGGGTTCCCGCTCACGATCCGGAGACCCTCGAATCGAACGTCCCGAATCTCTATCTGGCGGGAGCGATTCTGGGCGGCACGGAGGTGGGTCGCATCTTCATCGAGAACAGCCGGCACCACGCCGCGAGGATTGCCGAGTCGATCCAGGGTCGGCGGAGGCCGGTCCCCGCCTGATCTGCAACCAAGACCCTCCCATCGGTGTTTCAGCCGATGGAGGGCACGATGACCAGTGAATGCGCCCCGTCCGCGGGGCACGTACCGAGATGGCCGGGCGAGAGGGCCGGCTTCCGGCTGGTTTTGGGCCAGCCGGTAGAGCGAAGGCAGCGAGCGGGCTCGATCATGACTGCAGACGAAGATCTCCGACATCGGCTGGCCGAGGACCTCGACGGCTCCTTCGAGGACCTGGTGTGCGCCTACCAGGACCGGCTGTTCTCCTTCGCCCTCCGCCTGACCGGGCGGCGCGAAGACGCCGAGGAGATCGCGCAGGACGCCTTCGTGAAGGCCTACCGCGCGCTCGCGAGCTATCCGGCCGAGCGCGTTCGGGCCATGGCGCTGCGGGCCTGGCTCTACCAGATCACGCTGAACGTCGCGCGCAACCGCTACCGGGGAAAGAAGCCGAAGCTCGTCTCCCTCGACCACCCCGTATCGCCGCGGGGCGAGACCGCGTGGGAGGTCCCGGACTCCGAGGACCAGAGGCCGGACGCCCGCTACGAGCGATCGCGCCGCCGGACCGACATGGCCTCGCTCGTGGCGAGCCTGCCGGCTCGGTACCGGGCGCCGATCCTGCTGCGCTACGTCGAGGGACTGAAGCTCGAGGAGGTCGCACGGGTGCTCCGGCAGCCGGTCGGGACCGCGAAATCCAACGTGCATCGAGGAGTCAACGCCCTGCGCGAGGCGCTCATCGCGTCCCGCCGGGAAGGGGTGAAGCCATGAAAACGACGAGGGACGATCTGATCGTGACCCGGGCCCTGCGAGGGCTCGAGACGGAAAGGGCGCCGGCGACCCTGCGGGCCGCCGTGCTGCGGCGCGTCGGCCTGTCCGACACGTACTGGCGGCTCGATTCGCCCGTGGGACCGGTCTTCATCTCCCACAGCAGGGCCGGCATCTCGATGGTGACGCGGGCGAAGTCGCCGGCCGAGTTCGAGAGGGCGTTCGCCCGGCGCTTCCATCGGATCACGGAAGCCGAGAAGTCGGTGGCTCCGGCCGCGATCCGTTCGCTCGTACGGAACGTGAAGGGTCAGGGACGCCGCGAGCTGCGCTACGACCTGCGCGGTCTCTCGGAGTTCGAGCGGGCGGTTCTGCTGAAGGCCCTGGAGATCCCCTCGGGCGAGGTCCGCCCGTACAGCTGGATCGCCCGGGAGATCGGACATCCCGGCGCCGTCCGGGCGGCGGGCTCGGCCCTCGCGAAGAACCCGGTTCCGCTGTTGATTCCGTGCCACCGGGTCGTGCGCAGTGACGGCCGCATCGGCAGCTACTCGCTCGGCGGAGCGCGCAACAAGCGGCGGCTCCTCGAGGTCGAGGGGGCGCAGCCGGATCTGCTCGAGGAGCTCGCATCGTCGGGGGTCCGGTTCCTCGGCAACGCCGAGGCGAGGCACTTCTGCTACCCGACGTGCGGAGGAATCGATGCGCTGGTCCGGACGAACAAGGTCCGGTTCCACTCCGGGCGGGAGGCGGTCGCCGCGGGCTACCACCCCTGCGGCGACTGCCGGCCCCCGGTCGCGGCGGCCTCCTGAAGCGCGACACTTCGACCCTCCCCTCCGTAGAAGGGGGGGAGGGTCTTTCTGTCCTGCACTAAGCTAGCGCCCCGGAGCATGTACAACGAGTTCTACGGCTTCCGCGAGGCGCCCTTCAACATCACTCCGGATCCCCGCTTCCTCTTTTTCTCCGACAAGCATCGCGAGGCGTTCAACCACGTGCTCTTCGGCATCCGCGAGCGCAAGGGGTTCATCCAGATCACGGGCGAGGTCGGCGCGGGCAAGACGACCGTGTGCCGCGCGATCCTGACCGAGCTCGGCCCGTCGTACAAGACGGCGCTCATCCTCAATCCGATGGTCACGGCGACGCAGCTGATGCGCACCGTGCTCTCCGAGCTGGGACTCGAGCCGCGCAAGCTCGACCGCACCGCATACCTCGAGATCCTGAACCGCTTCCTCCTCGAGCAGGCCGCCTCCGGCAACGACGTCGTGCTCCTGATCGACGAAGCCCAGGACCTCGATCCGGAGCTCCTCGAGCAGGTCCGCCTTCTCTCGAACATCGAGACCGACCAGCGCAAGCTGCTGCAGATCGTCCTGATCGGCCAGCCGGAATTGCGCGAGAAGCTGAATCAGAAGGGTCTGCGCCAGCTGCGCCAGCGGATCACGGTCCGCTATCACCTCCAGCCGCTCGACCGTTTCGAGACGGCGCGCTACATCAGCCACCGGCTCCGCGTGGCCGGGGCCGACGGACGCCCGAGCTTCACGCCATGGGCCATCCGCCGCGTGCATCGCTACGCGCAGGGCGTCCCGCGACTCATCAATGCCGTGTGCGACAAGGCGCTTCTCTACGGATACGTCAACGGGACGTACGACCTGAAGGCTCGGGCGGTCGGCCAGGCGATCCGCGAGCTCGAAGGAGAGGTCGCGTGAGCCTGATCGACGACGCCTTGAAGCGCGCGCAGGCGGCCGGCGACGCCGCGGCCGGCCGGCCGGCCGAGCGGCCCTGGATCCCGACGCCCATGCCGGACGCCGGCCTCGCTCGCCGGCGCGCCGCGATCCGCTGGATCGGCATCGCGGCGGTCGCGATCGTCGTCCTCGGCGCGGGAATCGCCCTGCTTCGCGGCGCGTGGACGTCCGGTTCCCGTCTTCCCGCGGAGAAAGCCCCGGCCGAGCCGCGCCCCGCGGTCCTCGCCTCCACGCCGACCCTCGCTCCGGAGGCCGTCGTGGTCGTCACGACGCCCTTCCCGGCGGCGAGGTTCCGGCCGACGCGAGCTCCCCGGCCCGTCGAGGTCGCCGCCGATGCCGTGTCCGAACCCTCGGAGGCTCGGCCGACGGCCCCCGCCCGGCCGGCGGCCTCGATCGTGAACGGCAGGACCTATGCGGGCGCGCTGACGCTGCCCGGGGGCGAGCGGATCGAGCTCGGCGGGATCGTCTGGTCGGAGACAGAGCCCCGCGCGCTGTTGAACGATCGGATCCTCGGGGTGGGCAGCTTCGTCGAAGGCTTTCACGTCGCCAAGATCGATGAGGACCGCGTCGAGCTCGAGAAGGACGGCGTGACGATCTCCATCACGGTCAAGTAGCGGCGGCCGAAGGAGCGCGCGGGATCAGCGGAGCCCGGCGAGGTAGAGGCCGGCCCAGACCTTCGGATCGATGACCTTGCCCTGCGCCTCCTGCTGCGCGGCCCAGGCGGGCAGTCCGGCGATGGCCACGACGTGGACCGCGATCCGGCCGCGGTCGTGCGGCGCCTGGTCGCTCGTCCGGACGGCTCCGCGGGCGAGAAAGAACGCCACCATCTCCGAGCTCTGTCCGGCGGATCCGGGTCCCCGGGCGAGCGGCTCGAGGGCGAGCGCCTCGTAGCCCGTCTCCTCGAGGAGCTCTCGCCGCGCGGCTTCCGCCGCGTGCTCCGGCCGCTCGTCGCCGACGAGGCCGGCCGGCAGCGAGACGACGGGCGCGTTCATCGGCGGCCGGAACTCCTCGGCGAGGACGATCTCGTCCCGATCCGTCAGGGCGACGATCATCGCCGCCTCCGCGGCCGTGCGGTGCTCGACGTATTCCCATCCGCCGCGGTCGAGCAACCGCAGGTGCCGTCCCTCGAAGAGAACCTTCGGCGCGTCGGTCATGGCGCCAAGGTTACCGGACCGCGGCGTCGATGCGCTCGAACAGGCCGACGAGGTCCGCCGGAAGAGGAGCCACGATCTCGACGACCTCCTGCGTTGCCGGGTGACGGAACGCGACCCGCTCGGCATGGAGCGCCTGGCGGGGAAACTCGAGAAGCCGCCGCTTCAATGCGGCGTCCCGGACGCGGGCATAGGAGGGCCGGCCGTAGACGGGGTCGCCGACGACCGGCAGGCCCGAAGCCGAGAGGTGCACGCGGATCTGGTGCGTGCGGCCCGTGACGAGCCGGCAGCGCAGCAGCGTCAGTCCGATCGCAAACCACTCCCGCTCGATCTCGTACAGGGTCTTCGCGGTGCGAATGCCGGCGGGAAGGCCCTCCTCCGTCGCCCGGAAGGCCTTCATCTTCTTGCGATCGCGCGGATCGCGCCCAACGGAGAGCGTGACCTCGCCCTTGCGGACTCGCGGGACGCCGGCGACGAGCGCGACATACTCCTTCCGCAGGGTCCGCTGGCGCATCTGCCTCGACAGCAGCTGGTGGGCGCGGTCGGTCTTGGCGACGAGGAGGACGCCGGAGGTATCGCGGTCGAGGCGATGCACGATTCCGGGCCGCAGCTCGCCGCCGATGCCGGCGAGGTCCCGGACGTGGTGCAGCAGCGCATTGACGAGGGTTCCGGAGGCGTGCCCCGGCGCCGGATGGACCACGAGGCCGGCCGGCTTGTCGATCGCGAGCAGGTGCTCGTCCTCGTAGAGGATCGAGAGAGGAATGTCCTCGGCCTCGAGCTCGACCCGGCGGGGCTCGGGGACCTCGATCGACACCTCGTCGCCGGCGCGGACGACATGGGCGCGCCGGCCGGGCGAGTCGCCGACGAGCACCGCGCCCTCCGCGATGAGCTTCTGGATCCGGGAGCGTGAAAGGTCCGAGCAGGCCGCCGCGAGAAACAGGTCGAGCCTCGTCCCGGCGGACGGCGATCCGACCTGGAACCGCCGCCGCACGACCCGCTATGCCTCGGTGCGGGGCCGGCGAGAGAAGACGAACAGCATGACCGCCGCGAGCGCGGCGGCCAGCAGACCGATGAACTGGGACGTCGAGAGCACCCCGGGGATCACGAATCCGCGGACGAGGTCGCCGCGCCAGACCTCGAGCACTCCGCGTGTGATCGCGTACAGGAGCACGTAGAGCCAGAAGATCTCGCCGTCGAAGCTCTTGCGGCGATAGGCCCACTGCAGGACGAGGAAGATCAGCAGCGCGTTGGCCGAGAGGTAGAGCTGTGTCGGGTGGAGGGGGACGTTCAGGGGAGTCCCGACGGCCTCGTGGGCGAACGGGTCGGTGAACGTCACGGCGAACGGTCCGTGGCTCTCCTTGCCGTAGCAGCAGCCCGCGGCGAAGCATCCCCAGCGGCCGATCGCCTCGCCGAGCGCGATCGAAGGGGCGCCCATGTCGGCGATCGCCCAGGCGGGCAGGTCGTGTTTCTTCATGTACCCGATCGCGACGGCCGTGGCCGCGATGAGCCCGCCGTAGAACACTCCGCCCGATCGCAGGACCTCGACGAGGTCTCGGGGATTCGCCGTGTAGCGCCGCCACTCGACCGCCACGAGCAGGACCTTCGCCCCGATGATCGCGGAGGCCAGGATGTAGAGCGAGAGATCGAGGATCCTCTGGTCCGGAAGGCCGGCGGCGAGCGCCTTGCGCCGCAGCAGCCAGATCGCCGTCAGGTAGGCGATCGCGAGGACGACCCCATAGGTCGGAAGGTAGAAGCTGCCGACGTGGACGAGCCGGGGAAGAATGGCCTAGCTCCCGGGAGCGGCGTCGGGCCGCGGGACGGGAGCGTCGTCGCTGCCGAGCATGTCGAGAAAGAGAAGGCCCACGCCGATGCAGATCGCCGAGTCGGCGACGTTGAAGGCCGGCCAGTGGTGGCCCGAGACCGCGAAGTCCAGGAAGTCCACGACGTAGCCGAACCGCACGCGGTCGAGCAGGTTGCCGACGGCGCCTCCGAGGATCAGGGCGAGGCCGACCTGGAGCCGGATGCTCTTGTGCGAGGACCGCACCGCGTACGCCGAGACGATCAGAAACACGATGACCGCGATGCTGTTGAGCAGAATCGCCTTGACCGACGAATCGACCGACGCGAACAGGCCGAACGCGGCTCCGGTGTTTCGAACGTACGTCAGGTCGAACACGTCCGGAATGAGCGTCCTGGACTGGTGGACCTCCATCGTCCGCGTCACGAGGCCCTTGGACCACTGGTCGAGGAAGAGGACCGCGAGCGACACGGCGAGGTAGGCGCCGCGGTAGAGCGTGGACTCCTTGACCGTCACGCTCATGCGGCGATTCCCTCGATGACGGTCCGGCACCGGTCGCACAGGCCCCGCGCCTCGGCCTCGGGCGTCACCTTCCAGCAGCGGTCGCAGCGCCGGCCCCGCGCCTTGCGGAAGGCGAGGGAGAGCCCCGGATAGGTCTGGGAATCGCGCCATTCCGTCCCGGAGGCGGCCGGCTCCTCGAGGACCTCGGAGACGATGAACAGGTCGGCGAGGGCGCTCCCGGCCGTTCCCGTGGCGGCCCGATCGTTCTCCAGGGCGGCGTTGGCGGTCAGCGCGATCGCGCCTTCGAGAGACGAGCCGATCGTCTTGTGGCGCCGGGCCTCCTCGAGGATCACCGCGGCTTCTTCTCGCAATTGCATCAGGCGCATCCAGGCTTCCATCGGGACGTTCACGGCCAGGGACTCTTCCAGGCCCTCGAAACCGGCCAGGTGGACCGATTCTTCCTTCTTTCCCGGCAGGGCCTTCCAGATTTCGTCCGCCGTGAAGACGAGGACGGGAGCCGCCGTCGTCGCGATCGCCCGGCCGATGCGATGCATCGCGGTCTGGGCGGACCGCCGCCCCGGAGAGCTCGCCCCGGAGGCGTACAAGCGGTCCTTGATGACGTCGAGATAGACGGCCGAGAGCGTGGTGGCGCACAGGTTGACGAGCGTGTGGTAGACGACGTGGAACTCGTATCGGTCGTAGGCCTCCCGGGCCCGGGCGAGGGCGATCTGCGTCTCGCGGAGCACCCAGGCGTCGAGCGGAAGCAGGTCCGAATCGGATAAGGCGTCGCGCGCGGGGTCGAAGTCGTAGAGATTGGAGATGAGATAGCGGGCCGTGTTGCGGATCTTGCGGTATGCCTCCGCGCAGCGCGCGAGGATCTCCTCGGAGATCGGGGTGTCGTCCCGATAATCGAGAGAGAAGACCCAGAGCCGGAGGATGTCGGCGCCGTAGCGGCGGATGAGCTCCTGGGGCTCGACCACGTTGCCGAGAGATTTCGACATCTTCCGGCCGGACACGTCCTGGAAGAATCCGTGCGTGATGACCGCGCGGTACGGCGCCTCTCCGTAGAGCGCGACGGAGGTCAGCAGCGACGACTGGAACCAGCCCCGATGCTGGTCGTGGCCCTCGAGGTACACGTCGGCGGGCGGCCCGTCCCCGCCCCGCACGAGCTCCGGCCACTGCCCCGAGCGCAGCACGGCGATGTGCGAGACGCCGGAGTCGAACCAGACGTCGAGGATGTCGGTCTCCTTCTGGAACTCCGTGTAGCCGCGCCTCTCGGCTCCCTCGGGGAGGAAGTGCTCGGCGGGATGCGCGTACCAGGCGTCGCCGCCCTCCTTCTCGAAGACGGAGGCGACCCGGTCGAAGAACCGCCTCTGTTCCTCGGGCGAATCCTTCCAGGGATAGACCTCGCGGCGCTCGCCGTCGCGCATCGCGAAGAGCACGCAGATCGGCGAGCCCCAGCGCCGCTGCCGGGAGACGACCCACTCGCGGCGGTTCTCGACCATGCCGGCGATCCGGGCCTCGCCCCATGGCGGGATCCACTCGACCCGGCGAATCGCGGCGAGCGCGGCCGCGCGGACGTCGGTCTTCGGGTCGTCGAGGCGCACGAACCACTGCACCGTGGCGCGGAAGATGACGGGCTTCTTGCAGCGCCAGCAGTGCGGATACTCGTGGCGGAAACTCCGGTCGACTTTGAGGAGCGCCCCCGCGGCGTCGAGGTCCGCGATGATTTCGTCGTTGGCGTCGAGGACCCTCTTGCCGCGGTACTTTTCCACGGTCGTGAAGCGGCCGGCCGCGTCGACGGGCGAGAGGATCGGCAGTCCCTCGCGCTTGCCGGTGACGAAGTCGTCCTCGCCGTGCCCGGGGGCGGTGTGGACGAGGCCGGTGCCGGCGTCCATCGTGACGTGGGTGCCGAGGACGATGCGGAAGGCTCTCGCCTGCTCCTCGGGCGTCAGCTCGCCGCGGCGCTCCTGCGGAAGGGGATGCGCGTAGCGCGCTCCCGCGAGCTCCGCGCCGGGAACGGTCGCCTCGACCGTCCAGCCTTTCCAGCCGAGGTCCGCGGCGACGGCCTCGAGTCGCTTCTGCGCCACGAGGTGGCGGCGGCCGGAGGCCTCGACGACGGCGTAGATCTCTTCCGGGTGGACCGCGATCGCGACGTTCGACGGAATGGTCCAGGGCGTCGTCGTCCAGATCAGGAACGACACGTCGGAGATCGTTCGATCGGCGATCCGGAGCGACCCCGGAAACGCGACCGTGATCGCGGGATCCGCCCGCTCCTCGTACTCGAGCTCGGCCTCGGCGAGCGCGGTGCGATCGGTGAAGCACCAGCGGACCGATTTCAGGTCCCGAAAGAGCAGGTCGCGGGAGTAGAACGCGCCGAAGGCCCGCGCGATGTCCGCCTCGTAGGCAAAGCCCATCGTGACGTACGGATGCTTCCAGTTCCCGCCGACGCCCAGGCGCCGGAACTCCTCGCGCTGGATGTCGATGAATTTCTGGGCGTACTCGCGGCAGGCCTGCCGGATCGCGACCGTGTCGAGCTCGCGCATCTTCGGCCCGAGCTGCTTGTCCACCTTCTGCTCGATCGGCAGGCCGTGGCAGTCCCAGCCCGGGACGTAGGGCGCGTCGAGGCCCATCATGGAGCGGCTCCGCACGACCCCGTCCTTCAGGATCTTGTTCATCGCCGTGCCGAGGTGGATGTGTCCGTTCGCGTATGGCGGCCCGTCGTGAAAGATGAACTTCGGGCGGCCCGCGCGCGCCTTGCGGATCGCTCCCTCGAGGTCCATCGCGTCCCAGGCCGCGAGGACCTCGGGCTCCCGATTGGCCAGATCCGCCTTCATCGGGAAGTCGGTCCGGGGAAGGTTCAGAGTGCTCTTGTAGTCGGGCGCGTCGGTCATGAACGGCGCAGTTTAGCGCAGGGGCGCGCTTCCCGAGCTTCCCGTCATCAGCGCGACCACGGCGGCCGCGATGTCGCGGCCGTGGGTGATCGTCACCTCCGCCTGGCGGACGTCGAGCGCCCGCGCCCGGTCGAGCGCCTTGCCGTGGAAGGCGAGCAGCGGCTTTCCGCGCGCGTCGCGGCCGACCTCGATGTCCCGGAACGCGAGCCCGCGCCACCCGAGGCCGAGAGCCTTCATCGCCGCCTCCTTGGCCGCGAAGCGTCCGGCGACGTGCTCGGCGAACGCGCGGGGATGGCGCCGCTCCCGGCGCAGCTCGTCCGGGAGGAACACGCGGCCGAGAAACCGCTCGCCGTGGCGCGCGAGCACGCCGGCGATGCGATCGATCTCGGTCAGGTCGAGTCCGAGCAGAAGGCCGCCGTCCATCAGGCTCCGCTCAGGCCGAAGAATCGGGCGATCCGCTCTCCCAGCGACCGGTCGTCGTCGTCCGCGGAAAGCGCGCTCGCCGGCTCGGCGCGCCGGTCGGCCGTGTGGCGCCGGCGCTCGACGATGATCCGGTCGAGCTGGGCGACGAGCGACGGATTGGCCTCGAGAATCGGTGCGAGCGTCGCCTTGTCGATCTCGACGAGCGTCGCTTCGGTCAGTGCCCGGACCGTTGCCGTGCGGGGCTCGCCGGTCAGGAGGCTGATCTCGCCGAAGGCGGCGCCCGGGTCGAGGACCGCGACCTTGCGGCTGTCGGCCGCCTGCGCTCCGTGGATCGACACGGCGGCTCGTCCCGCGGCGATCAGGAACATCGACGAGGTCGCGGCGCCCTCGCGCACGATGGTCTCGCCCTCGGCGAACTGCCGCAGGCGGGCGCCGGAGGCGAGCTGGAGGCGCTCCTCGTCCGAGAGCGGGCCGAAGAGGGCGTGGCTCCGGATCTCGCGAAGAATTCTGTCGGGGCGGCGGTCGGGCGGAGGCGGTCCATAGGCGTACTGGCGCTGGCGGATCACGGGATAGGCGAATTCGAGGCCCTCGCGCGCCATGCGATACCAGGCGCGCTCGCGGACCCGCGAGTCGATCTCGAGATAGCGGGCATAGTCCTCGAGCCAGTAGCGCAGCTCGTAGATCACCGAGTAGCCGTCGAAGGAGTTCAGGTACGCCACCGGGGACGGGCGGCTCACCACGCCCGGAACCTCGCGCGCGGCATCCTCGAGAGCGGAGCGCGCGAGTGCGGGCGACGCGTCGTACTCGAGCCCGACGCGGAGAGTGCGCGCCATCGGCGCCCCTCCCCGGCGGAAGACCTCGAGCCGGTCGCGGCTGGCGGCGGTGTTCGGGATCAGCAGCGCGTTGCCCTCCATCGTGCGAACCTTGATCGCGCGCCACGAGAGCTGCTCGACGAGCCCGATCGATTCGCCCGTGCGCACCATGTCGCCGACCTGGATCGTGCGCTCGATGGCGAGCGCGACGCCCGAGAACAGGTTGCCGAGCGACTCCTGGAGGGCGAGCCCGATGACCGCGGTGATGATGGCCGAGGTCGTCAGCAGCGCGGGCAGGCTCACCGAGAGGACGACCTTGAACAGGGCGCCGAGCAGGATCCCGAAGACGAGCAGGCTGACGAGCTGCCGCAGCAGAGCCGGCGCCGGAGCGGCGCCGCGCAGGCGATACCCGAGGTCGAAGAGCGCGGCGTCCACGAGCCGCGTCAACAGCAGCGCTCCGGCGAGGCCCACCGCGAACGCGCCGTAGTCCTTGCGCGAATCGGTCAGGGCCACGCCCGCCCGTCCGAGCAGCGCGACCGTGGCGGCGACCGCGACGAAGAGCAGCAGCGCCGTCAGAATCCGGCGCGAGCCTTCGGTCGAGATCGTCGGAGGCTTCATCGGGCGGCGATTCTCTCGGCCACGCCGCGGGGGTCCTCGGAGCCCTGAAAGAGGCGGATGGCCGCGATTCCACTGATCCGGTCGCCATACGGGTCGAGCTCGGGCAGGCGCGCCTCGTCGACGCCGCCGATGGCGTAGACCTCGCAGGCGTGAGAGCTCCGAAGCGGCAGACCGGCCAGGGCGGCCGGTCCGAGCGGGGAGCCGTACGCGCGCTTGGAAGGAGTGTCGAAGACGGGGCCGATGACGACGAAGTCGGCGCCCGAGGCGATGGCATCCTCCGCTTCGCGCGCCGAGTGCGTCGAGACGCCGACGCGAAATCCCCGGGGCACGCTCGCCCGCACGTCGGCCAGGGGAAGGCCCCGCGACGGGAGGTGCACGCCCGCGGCCCCCGCGGCCATCGCCACGTCGAAGCGGCCGTGCACGTAGAGGGAGACGCGGTCGCCGAGGCGCTCCCGGGCCGCCTTCGCCCGTTCGACGAGGTCTCGATCGGCGCCGCCGCTCTCCCTCAGGGTCACCGCGAGCTCCGGGGCCCCGGCGAGCCGGCCGAGGACGTCCGCCAGCCGCTCATCACCGATCGACGATCGATCCGTCACGTAGAGGGCCTTCACTCGCGGTTCGGGCCGCGTGTGGCCTCGATGCTTCGCGTGAGATTGCGCAGGTCGGCGATCCCTGCGGCGAGGTGCACCAGCCCGAGCCCGGACACGAATCCGCGAAAGAAGCCCGAGCCGAAGAGGCCCGGCAACGGCACGCGGCCGGCCCAGGGACGGAGGAGAAGGTACACGCCGACCGTCGTGCAGTAGAAGACGAAGAGCGCATTGCCGGCCAGAGAAGCGATCCTCCGGCTCATGGATCCCGGTCGCGAGAGGCCTCGGGCGGGGCATTCACTGCGGGGGATTGTCTCAAAAAAAAGACCGCGCCGGATGGCGCGGTGTAAAGAGGAGGAAACCTCGGAAGAGTTTCGTGTCGGCGTCAGTGTCCGCGTCCGTGGCCGTGCGGCGTCCGCCCGGAGGAACCCGACGGCGGCGCGGCCGATCCGCGCGGCGCGGACGGGGCCGGCGCGGCGTGCGGCGGAGGAGCCGGCGCTACCCGGGGCGGCGCCGCGGAACCGCGCGGCGCGGACGGAGCCGGGACATCGCGGGGCGGCGCGGAAAAGCCCGGGGCGCGATCTCGAGTCGACTGCGGCGGCGGACCGCCGGCGGAGCGTTCGCGGCCCGGGACATGACCGTCGGGAAGAGCTCGCCGGCCGGGCACCGATCCCTCGATCACGCGGCGCGCCGGGGGAACGTCCGATCCTCGCGACCGCCATTCCTCGTGGCTGACGTCCTGCGTCGGATAGCGGCGCGTGTCGGCCGGCCGGGCTGTGGCGCTCGAGCCCGCGTTCGGCTGCGTGCGCCAGCGCTCGTGATTCTCGCGGCTCGCGCCGCTGGCGTCGGAGGCGCCCTGTCTCGCCGCGTCCGCCGAGCGCTGTGATGGCAGGGCCCCGGAGGCCCCACGGCTGCGCCACGCCTGGGTCACGTCGCTCCGAGGCTCGGTTTCGGGCCGGGGAGCGGCGTTCGCCGCCTGGGGCGGACGGCCCTCGCCGCGGATCACGGTCTTTCCGGTCGTGCGGTCGGTCTCGATGCGCGTCGTGCCCGGTCCCGCGTTCAGGGTCCCGGAGCCTCCCCCGCGCTCGACGATCGTGGCCCCGCGCGGCGCGACGTCAAAGGCGCCGGGTCCGCGCAGCACGCCGCGATCGGCCACGACGGCGCGATTGCGGAGCGCATCGACACTCGACTGCGGAAGCTGGCGGTCGCGGGCCACCACGGGCTCGAGACTCTGCTGCGCTTGCCGGTCCGAAGAGCGATCGATCGCCCGCGGCGCGTCGCGGACGAAGTCCCGCATCGAGTCGCGGACGCCGACGCCGTTGCGGGTCGGAAGAACGATCGGCCGCGACGAGATGGCGACCTGGGCGCCGAGGCGATCCGCCACGCGCGTGCCGGGGATGACGTCGACGCGCCCCCGCGTCGTTCCGAAGCCGTTCGACCCGGTGAAGTTCCAGCCGCGCAGGTCCACCCGGTGCGTCGGGAAGGTTCCGTTGATTGCGAAGGCGCAACCGCGCGGATACGACCACTGGCGGTAGTAGTTGTTCCACCACGGCGAGTAGAAGCCGTACCAGCCGAGCGGGCACCAGCCGACGTAGCCGGACGTGTACCCCCAGTACACCCATGCCGGCGAGTAGACGTATCCGGGCGACCAGCACCAGCTGTTCCAGCCGGCGTCGAAGAACCAGTTGCCGTAGTGGAAGGGATACCAGCCCCAGGGATCGTAGGACCACCAGGTCAGGCCCGCGGGCGTGTAGTACCAGGAGCCGTTCGAGTAGGGCGTCCATCCCGCGCCGACGTTTGGCCGCCAGACGTAGCTCGAGTAGGTGGAGTTGTAGTCCCAGTTGCCGTTGTCGTCGAGCGAGGAGACGTCGCCGGAGTAGTCCTCGCCGACGTACTGGCTCGACGCGCTCTGCGGCGCCTCATAGGTCGAGGAGAATCGGTCGGCCACCCAGAGGTCGAACCGGTCGCGCGAGAAGCTCCCGCGCGAGATCTCCGGCTCCTCCTCGCCCTGCGCGAGCAGGTAGTTGCCGGCCCGCACCGTGTAGGAGCCGGACGGGCTACGCACCTCGACGGATCCCGCGCGAACCACGACGGCCGACCCGCGACGGGAATCCGCGTTGACGCGCACGCGCGCCCCGGGGTTGGCGTACACGGTCACGTCGTCGGTGTCGATGCGGGGAACGGCCTTGTCGTCCGAGCCGAGGACCGAGAGGACGACCGACCCATCCTTCAGCGAGAGCGCCGAGACGTCGTCGTCGGAGCCCTGCTGCGCGTTGAGAGACACGAACTGCACCGAGGTTCCGCCGCCGACGTCGAGCACGTTGCCGTCGGCGAGGGCCACTTCGGCGCGGCCCGGGTCGTCGGTCCGAAGCTCGTCGCCCGCGGAGACCGGGAGGTTGCGCCGCGCGTCGACCGTTCCGTTCAGGCCGGAGATCACCGTCACCTGTCCCTCGGTGTCGCGGATGTAGGTGTAGGCGCTCCGGCGCTCCGTCTGCGCCGAAGCCGCGGACGCCCCGAGAAGGATCGAGGCGGCCAGGATCGCGATGCGCCGGGTGATCATTGCCATGGCTCCGTACCGGGGAAGTAGCGAGTGCCATGCCATCCCGGCCGCTTGCCCGTCGACCAAGAATGTGCTCTAAATCAAGGACTTATGGCCGCACCCGCGACGGGCTCCGGGACAGGCTGTCACGCAGTGGAGACAGCGTACGGGACACTTAGGACATGACGCGAGATCCGGCGGCCATCCCGTTTTCCGGCTCTCCCGGAGCCGCCCGCTCTTGATCCGGGACATCCTGAGGTACGGGGATCCGCGGCTCACCGCCGGAAACGCGGAGGTGGATCCGGCCGGCGAGAGCCTCGGCGGCCTGATCGCCGACATGGTCGCGACGTGCCATGCCGCGCCCGGCATCGGGCTCGCGGCGCCGCAGATCGGGGTGAACCGGCGGGTCGCGATCATCGACCTGTCGGTGGGTGAGGATCCGGAGGCGGTGATCGTGCTGGTCAACCCGGTGTTGATCGAGTCCTCCGGCGAGCAGAAGGAGGAGGAGGGCTGTCTCTCGGTCCCGGACGTCGCCGAAAAGGTCGTGAGGCCGGCGCGCGTGCGCGTCCGGGCCGCCGACGCTTCGGGGAACGTGCGGGAGATCGAGGGAACGGGGCTTCTCGCGCGAGCGCTCTGCCACGAGACCGACCACCTCGACGGGATGCTCTTCGTCGACCGCCTGAGGGGCTTGAAGCGCGAGCTGACGTGGCGCAAGATCCGCCGCGCCCGGGAGAAGGGGGTCTGGTGAGCCTGCGCGTCTTCAACACGCTCGGCCGGCACGTCGTGGACTTCGCGCCGCGCGAGGCCGGGCACGTCCGCCTCTATACGTGCGGACCGACCGTCTACAACGTCGTCCACATCGGGAACCTGCGCACCTTCCTGTGGGAGGACGTGCTCCGCCGCCACCTGAAGGCGAAGGGGTGGCGCGTCACGCAGATCATGAACCTGACGGACGTCGACGACAAGACGATCCGCGGCGCGACCGAGGCGAAGCAGTCGCTGCGCGAGTTCACGACGAAGTACGCCGAGCTGTTCTTCCGGGACATCGACCGCCTGGGCTTCGAGCGCGCCGAGAAATACCCGCGCGCGACCGACCACGTTCCCGAGATGCTGGAGATCACGACCCGGCTCCTCGAGCGCGGCAACGCCTATGAGTCCGAAGGGTCGATCTATTTCCGGATCGCGACCTTCCCCGCGTACGGCCGGCTCTCGGGGATCGATCTGGCCGAGGCTCGGCGCGGCGAGCGGGTCGCCGACGACGAGTACGAGAAAGAGGACGTCAAGGACTTCGTGCTGTGGAAGGCGGCCAAGCCCGGCGAGCCGTCGTGGCCCTCGCCGTGGGGCCCGGGCCGTCCCGGATGGCACATCGAGTGCTCGGCGATGAGCATGAAGTACCTCGGCGAGCACTTCGACATGCACACGGGCGCGGTGGACAACATCTTTCCGCACCACGAGAACGAGATCGCCCAGAGCGAGGCCGCGACGGGGCAGCCCTTCGTGGACGTCTGGCTGCACGCCGAGCACCTCATCGTCGACGGCGAGAAGATGGCGAAGTCCAAGGGCAATTTCTTCACGCTCGAGGACGTGCTCGCCCGGCGCGACGACCCGACCGCCGTCCGCTACCTGTTCCTGTCGGTTCCGTACCGCAAGAAGCTCAACTTCACCTGGGAGGCGCTGACGGGCGCCGCGTCCGCGGTCGAGCGGATCCGGTCCGCCGTCGCCCGGCTCGACGACGCCGCGCGAACCGCCGCTCCGAAGTCCGGCGCGTATGGGGCCACGGAGCGCGCGGCGCAGTTCTCGGCCGAGTTCGCCGCCGCGCTCGACGACGACCTGAACACGGCCGCGGCGCTCGGGGCGCTCTTCACGTTCCTGCGCGACGTGAATGCGGCGCAGGTCGAGGGCTCGCTCGACGGCCCCAGCGCCGCCGCCGCGGCCGCCGCGGTCCGGAGGGCGGATGCCGTCCTCGGGATCCTTCCCGCGAAGGACGACGTGCTGCCCGCCGAGATCGAGTCCAGGATCGCCGACCGCCTCGCGGCTCGCAAGCGCCGCGACTTCGCCGAGGCCGACCGGATCCGCGACGAGCTGGCCGCGAAGGGGATCCTCCTCGAGGATGGGCCCGCGGGCACGAGGTGGAAGCGGAAGTAGAATTTCCGGGTGATGCTCGGGCTTCTCGGCGCCCTTTTTCTCATGAGGTTGTTTTCCCCGGAGCCGGCAGGGTCCGGGCGCAACGCCGCCGCTGACGCTGTCGTGCAATACAGCGGCGAGCTCGGGATCGTTTTCGACGGCGAGTCTTCCGATGCGTCGCCGCCGAAGTTGACGGACTTCGATTCTTTTCGACAAATGGGCCTGTCCGCCTGGCTGAAAAGCCAAGTCGAGCACGAATCGGATGAGATTACCGAGCCTCCAGCCACTCTCCGGAAGTACCTCATCGATCACGCGATTTCCATCGCGAGGCTCGCTTCGGGGCTCGAAAAGCAAGACCCGGACTGGGGCAAAAAGATCGACGGTGACCTCCCGGTCTCGATCAGCGGTCCGACGGAGTTGCTCGAGAAAGTACTGCTTGCGGCGGTCCTGATGAACGAGCATGAGGGCAACCTCGTCGACGCCGAAAGGGCGCTCGAGGCGAGCTGGTCTCTCACCCGTCCGATTGCGGCGACGACGACCATTTGGTCACAGAGCCAAGCCTCGGACATCCAGAAACTCCAGGCGGGCGTTCTTCGAAAGGTCAAGAATCCATCTGGTCGTTGGCAGCGTCGGCTTGCGGAGCGGACTCCGTGGGAAGGAGTTTTGGAGGCCTTGCCGACGGCGGGGGACTCCACGGACGACGAGCAACAGCAGTTCCTGAGATCGGTGGCTGACTCCGTGCGAGTGGCCGGTCCGTGCGAATTGGCGGCGATGTCGGACGGCGAGCTCTGGAAACCTGCAAAAGTCGAATTCGCCGACCGGGATTCTGGGGAGCGCTCCTCGGGTGACGCCGCGCGTCACGATGAGGGGTTCCTCCTCGTCACGTCCGTTCTCCGTCGGGCTGGCCGCGTGGAGGTCGCCCGCGAGATGACTCTGAAAATTCTTCAGCTGCGCTCAGACCAGGCGGCGTCCGGCGGCCGTTGGCCGGCGAAACTCGTGGAACCGACGTCCACCGTATGTCCGGGAGAGTTCTACTCCTACAGCGCCGGCAAGGCCGGGGTCGTACTTCGTTTCGAGGGGCCGATCGACCGGCCGCCCACGACGCCGGTCTTGCCCCTGTGCTTCCGAGCTTCCGCTTTCGAGCCGTCGGCGGCCGCGGCCTTGACAGCGCCAGACCCGGGCGGGATGATGGCGCCGCGATGAAGAACGTTCGTCGTTCCGGCTGGTGGTGGCGGGAGGATTTCCGGTAGGGCGGCGCACGCCCTGCCGACACACCCGGCCGGGGCGAACGAGAAGCGAACCAGATGGAACCCCCGGCCCGGATGGGCTCGGGGGTTTTTGATTTGATGGAGAAGACTCTTCCGATTCCGGCACGGATCGCGTCGCTGGCGCCGAAAGACGCCGCGGAGGCGGAGCGCCTGGTCGAGCGAGTCCCCGCCGGCGCGAACGCGATCGAGTTCCGGATGGATCTGGCCGAGAGGCCCATCCCCGCCTCGGCGCTCGCCGCGCTCGATCCGCGCCCGGCGATCCTGACGTGGCGCTCGCTTTCGGAGGGCGGACGTTTTTCGGGCTCGGCCGAGGAGTACCGGCGCCTCGTCGAGGAGGCCTATGGCGCCGGAGCGACCGTGGACGTCGAGCTCGATCGGGGGCTGCTCGGCGATCGCGACGTGTTCCCCGATCGCGCGCGGATCCTCGTCTCGCACCACTCGCCGTTTTCCCTGCCGACCGACTGGGAGACGAAGCTCCAGGCGATGCGGGAGACCGGTGCCCGCGCCTGCAAGCTCGTGGCCGGAACCGGCGATCTCGAGGCCGCGCTCGGCGTGGGCGACCTCCAGCGCCGTCACGCCGACGGCCGCACGGCGATCTTCCCGATGGGGCCGGCGAGCGCGCCGGGCCGCATCCTCTCGGCGCTCTTCGGGGCCTCGCTGGTCTACGGTCCGGTCGAGCGGGACACGGCGCCGGGTCAGATTCCGATCGGGGATCTCCTCGAGGTCTACGAGGTGGACCGGCCGCGTCCGATCGAGGCGCTCTTCGGCGTCGTGGCGGGCAGCACGGCGCGCTCGCTCTCCCCGCGGCTGCACAACGCGCTCTTTCGGGCCCGAGGCCTGCCGTACCTCTACCTGCCGCTCCAGGTCGCCGACTTCGACCGCGAGAGGCCGCACGAGATCGACCACGATCCGCCGTTTCGCGGCTTCGCCGTGACGCAGCCGTGGAAGCTCGCCGCGGCCCGCGCCGGCCGGCCTTCGGAGGACGTGCGGGCGATCGGTGCGGCCAACACGCTCGTGCGGGGCCGCGGAGGCTGGAGGGCCGAGAACACCGACGTGGACGGCGTCTTCGACCCGCTGGCCGACCACGACACGGGAGAGGGACGCAGCGCGGTCGTCGTGGGGGCGGGGGGAGCCGCGCGGGCGGCGACCGTCGCGGCGCGCCGACTGGGCTACGAGGTGACGATCGCAGCGAGGCGGAACACCGAGGCGGATCGCGTCGCGTCGGCGCTGGGCGTGGACTCGCTCGCCTGGGACGATCTCGCGTCGAGCGAGGCCGACCTCTACGTCAACGCGACGCCGGTGGGCTGGAAGGACGACGACCCGCCCGCCCTGCCTCCGTCTCTCTTCGAGGGCAAGCCGCTCGTCTTCGACTGCGTCTATCGCCGCGACGGACGCGAGACCTCGACGATCCGGGCCGCGCGCGCGGCGAAGTGCCCGACCGTGGATGGACTGCGCATGTTCGTCGTCCAGGCGGTGCGCCAGGCGCAGCTCTTCGGGGTCGAGCGCGTCTCGACCGAAGAGGTGACGGCGATCCTCCGGAGCGGCTTTCCGCGATGATGAACCGGTCCGCGGAACGGGAACGCTTCCTCGCGAAGGCGGTGCCGGGCGCCTGCGTGCCGGTGGCGCGTGTCTTTCCGTCGGACCGGCTGACTCCCGTGATGCTCTTCTCGAAGATGCGCGCGTCGGGCCAGGAGTCGTTTCTCCTCGAGAGCGTCGAAGGAGGAGAGGCGCTCGCGCGCTACACGTTTCTCGGCTCCGGGCCGGCCGCCCGCTGGACGCTCTGTGACGGCGTCGGCCGGATCGAACGAGACGGGAAGACCGAGGCGATCGAGGGCCCGCCCCTGGCTTCCCTGGAGCGGCGGGTGCGCCGCGAGCCGTTCCACGCCGATCCGGAGCTCCCGCCTCTCGCCAGAGGCGCGGTGGGATTCCTCTCGTACGACGCCGTCCGGGTCTTCGAGGAGATCCCGGACGGACACCGCCGCGAGGGGGCGATCCCCGACGGCCTGTTCCTGCTGTTCGAGGCGGTCGCGGCCTTCGATCACCCGCGGCAGCGGCTCTGCCTCCTGACGACCATCGATCTGACGAAGTCGGCGGACGCGGCGGCGGAAGCCGGCCGCGCGATCGAGCGGCTCGATCGGCTCGAAGCGCTCACGTTCGCTGACCGCGGCCCCGCGCGTCGGGACGCCGGCGCGTCCCCGGCCGCCGGCGAGACGCGTTTTGCGCCCGCGATGCCCCGCGAGCGCTTTCTCGAAGCCGTCGCCGCCGTCCAGGAGGCGATCGCGTCCGGCGAGGTGTACCAGTGCGTTCTCTCTCAGCGCTGGACGGCTCGCCTCGCGATCGATCCGTTCGACGTGTATCGGGCCCTGCGGGCCTTGAACCCCTCGCCGTATCTCTACTATCTCGAGACGCGGGAGGCGAGCATTCTCGGATCGTCGCCGGAGATGCTCGTCCGCTGTCGCGCCGGCGAAGTCGAGACGCGCCCGATCGCCGGCACGATTCCGCGCGGCGCCAATCCCGCGGAGGACGGGAGGCTCGCCGAGGCGCTCGTCGCGGACCCGAAGGAGCGCGCCGAGCACGTCATGCTCGTGGATCTCGCGCGCAACGACCTGGGGCGCGTGTCCGAGATCGGGAGCGTGGAGGTCTCGCGATACGCCGCCGTCGAGAAGTTCTCGCACGTCCAGCATCTCGTCTCGGAGGTCCGCGGCCGGCTGGCGAGCGGGCGAACGGCTTCGGACGCGATCGGCGCCTGTTTTCCGGCCGGAACCCTCACCGGGGCCCCGAAGATCCGCGCGATGGAGTGGATCGACCGGCTCGAGGCGTTCCGGCGCGGAGTCTACGGCGGCGCGGTCGGATATCTCGATGCGGCGGGAGACTGCGACCTCGCCATCGCGATCCGCACGGCCGTCGTCGAGAACGGCCTCTGGCGCATCCAGGCCGGCGCGGGCATCGTCGCCGATTCCATCCCGGAGAAGGAGTACGCCGAGGCCGAGTCCAAGGCCGCGGCCCTCTTCCGCGCGATCGACCTCGCGCGCGAATGGTTCGGGGCGGAGGTCGCATGATCTTCGTCGTCGACAATTACGACTCGTTCACCTACAACCTCGTGCAGGCGCTCGGGAAGCTCGGCGGCTCGGTCGAGATCGCGCGCAACGATCGTTTCGATCCCGCCGAAGTCGCCGCGGCGCGGCCCGAGGCGATCGTGATCTCCCCGGGGCCGGGGCGGCCCGAGCAGGCCGGCCGGTCTCTCGCGATGATCGGCGAAGCCGAGAGAGCGGGGATCCCGCTCCTCGGGGTCTGCCTCGGCCACCAGGCCATCGCGGCCTTTCACGGAGGATCGGTCGTCCGCGCGCCGGCGCCCCGGCACGGCAAGTGCTCGCCGGTCGACCATGACGGCTCGCCGCTCTTCCGCGGCGTGGCGAGCCCGTTTTCCGCCGGGCGATACCATTCGCTCGCCGTGCGCGAAGAGGGCCTGCCGGACGAGCTCCGGGTGACGGCGCGAAGCGAGGACGGCGTCGTCATGGCGCTCGCGCACCGCTCGCGGCCCGTCTTCGGCGTCCAGTTCCACCCGGAGTCGGTGCTGACTCCCGAGGGGGAGCGGCTGCTGGCGAACTTCCTGGACGGTGCGCGATGACGCCGGCGATCGCCGAGGCCCTCCGGGTCGTGGCCGAGCGGAGCTCCCTGCCGCGGCCCCTGGCCGAGGCGGCCTTCGGCGACCTGATGGACGGCGGCGCGACCGAGGCGCAGAAGGGCGCGATCCTGCTCGGGATCGCCGCGCGCGGCGAGACCGCGGAGGAGATCGCCGGAGCCGCGGCGGCGCTGCGGGGACGTATGCGCCATGTCGCGAGCCGCCGCGCGCCGCTGCTCGACACGTGCGGCCCGGGCGGGCTCGGCCGCGATCTCTTCAACGTCTCGACCGCCGCCGCCGTCGTCGCGGCCGGGGCCGGGGCCGCCGTCGCCAAGCACGGCAACCGGTCGATCTCCTCCCGCGTGGGATCGGCCGACGTGCTCGAGGCGAGCGGCGTGCGGGTGGACCTCGAGCCGTCGTCGGCCGGCCGGATCCTCGACGAGGTCGGTCTCGCTTTTCTCTTCGCCCCGAGCTTCCATCCCGCCATGCGCGAGCTCGGAACCGTGCGGCGCGAGCTCGGGATCCGGACGATCTTCAACGCGCTCGGTCCGCTGGCGAATCCCGCGGGGGCGACGCGGCAACTCATCGGCGTGGGCCGGGCCGACCTCGTGCGGCTGCTCGCCGACGCGCTCGCGTCGCTCGGCACCGAGCGCGCCATCGTGTTCCATAGCGAGGCCGGGCTCGACGAGCTGGTCCCGGGATCGGCGGCTTCCGGAGTCGAGGTGCGCGACGGCGGGACCCGGCCCTGGACCTTCGATCCGGGCGAGCTGCGCCAGTCGCCCGTCGCCCTGGACGACCTGCGGGGCGGCGACGCGTCGGAAAACGCGGCCCTTCTCGCGCGGCTGCTCGATGGCGAGCCGGGTCCTCGGAGGGAAACGGTGCTGACGAACGCCGCCGTCGCCCTCGTCGTCGAGGGACGGGCCGCGGACGTTCGCGACGGATACGAGGAGGCTCGCCGGTCGATCGACGGCGGAGAGGCCGGCCGCGTCTTCGAGCGGCTCCGGGAGGCTTCGCGCGCGGCATGAGCAACGTCCTGACGGAGATCCTTGCGTCGAAACAGACGCGACTTTCGCGCGGAGAGTACGCTCCGGGCACAGCCGCGGCGCGGTCCGTCGACGGTGCGGCATTCGCCGGCTCGCTCCGGCGTCCCGGGACGCGGATCATCGCGGAGTTCAAGGCGAAGTCGCCGTCGGCGGGCGAGATCCTGACGAGCCCCGAGACCAAGGTCGAGAGCTTCGCGCTCATCTATCGTCGCGGCCATGCCGCCGCGATCTCCGTCGTGACGGAGGAGGACCACTTCGGGGGCAAGCCCGACTGGCTGCCGCGCATCAAGTCGATGTCGGGGTTGCCCGTCCTGATGAAGGACTTCTTCTTCGACCCGCGCCAGCTGGACTTCGCCGTCTCGCTCGGCGCCGACGCCATCCTGCTGATCGTTCGAGCCCTCGGCGACGACGAGCTCCGGCGCCTGCACGCCGCCGCGAGGGAGCGCGGCCTCGCGACCGTCGTCGAGGCGCACGGAGCGCTCGAGATCCGGAAGGCGGCCGACCTCGGACCGGACGTCGTCGGCGTCAACTCGCGGGATCTCGCCACCTTCCAGACGGACCTCGGCTCGATCGACGCGATGGCCCGCGAGATTCCCGCCGGCCCGGTGCGGCTGGCCGAGAGCGGGATCCGGACCCGGCAGGACGTCGAGCGGCTCGCCGCCGCCGGCTACGACGCATTCCTCGTGGGCGAGACGCTCCTGCGTTCCGAGGATCCGGAGCAGGAGCTGCGGGACCTGCAGCGATGACCGCGATCAAGATCTGCGGGCTGACGCGGGCCGAGGACGTCGCGGCGATCTGCCGGCTCGGGGCGGCGTATGCGGGATTCAACTTCGTTCCGTCCTCGCCGCGCCGCGTGACGCCGGAGGCGGCCCGCGAGCTCTCGGCCGCCTGCTCGCCCGGGATGCTCAAGGTCGGCGTCTTCGCGGGCGAGGACCCGTCGGTCGTCGCGAACACCGTCGTCGTCGTGGGCCTCGACCTCGTGCAGCTTCACGGGCGGCTGACCGAGGAGGCGATCGAGGCGGCTCCCGTCCCCGTCATCGCGGTCGCGCGCCCGTCGGCCGAAGGCTTCGCGATTCCCCGC
Source organism: uncultured Acidobacteriota bacterium (assembly GCA_963736455.1). Taxonomy (GTDB): domain Bacteria; phylum Acidobacteriota; class Thermoanaerobaculia; order UBA5066; family Gp7-AA6; genus DAHUXD01. The sequence continues at coordinate 650,301 of CAVTON010000001.1, read as the reverse complement.
CACGAGATCCTCGTTCGCTGTCACGCGCTCCTGCTCGACGCGAGCGAAGGATCGGGCGCGCGGATCGATCCCTCGCTCGTCGAAGAGGCGAGCTGGCCCGTGCCGGTTCTCGTCGCCGGCGGCCTGACCTCGGAGACGGTGGGCGAGGTGATCCGCCGTCTGCGCCCGGCCGGCGTGGACGTCGCGTCCGGGGTCGAGAGCGCTCCCGGCGTCAAGGACCACGGCGAGCTCGAGCGATTCTTCTCCGCCGTAAGGGAGGCCGATGGCCAGGCGGGGTGACCGCCGGCGAGGCTACTTCGGCGAGTACGGCGGCCGGTTCGCGCCGGAAACGCTCATGGCGCCGCTCTCCGAGCTCGACGAGGCGTTTCGGCGCTGGATCTCGGATCGCGGATTCCGCCGGGAGCTCGGCGAGCTGCTGCGAAGCTATGCCGGGCGTCCGACGCCGCTGACGTTCGCCGATCGCCTGACGAAGCGCTGCGGCGGCGCCCGGATCGCCCTGAAGCGCGAAGACCTGCTTCACACCGGGGCGCACAAGTTGAACAACGCCCTCGGCCAGGTCCTCCTCGCTCGCCGGATGGGCAAGTCGCGCGTCGTCGCGGAGACCGGCGCCGGCCAGCACGGCGTCGCGACGGCGGCGGCCGCGGCCAAGCTCGGCATCCCGTGCCGCGTCTACATGGGCGTGACCGACATGGCGCGCCAGTCGCCGAACGTGGCGCGCATGCGCCTGCTCGGGGCCGAGATCGTCGGCGTCGACTCGGGGTCGAAGACCCTCAAGGACGCCATCAACGAGGCCATGCGCGACTGGACCGAGAACGTGGCGACCACGCACTACGTCCTCGGCTCCGCGCTCGGGCCGCATCCCTATCCCTCGATCGTTCGCGAGTTCCAGTCGGTCATCGGCCGCGAGGCGCGCGCCCAGTTCCGCCGGCTCGCGGGACGGGATCCACGCGCCGCCGTGGCCTGCGTGGGCGGCGGATCGAACGCGATCGGCCTGTTCTCGGCCTACCTCTCTTCGCGGGTCGCGCTCTTTGGCATCGAGGCCGGCGGCCGCGGTCCCGCGCCGGGCGATCATGCCGCGCGCTTCTCCGGCGGAGCCGTCGGCGTCCTGCATGGAACGCGCACGATCCTGCTCCAGGACGAGGACGGGCAGATTCTTCCGACGCATTCGATCTCGGCCGGCCTCGACTATCCGGCCGTGGGCCCCGAGCACGCGGCGCTCCACGACTCCGGGCGAGTGGTCTACGGGAGGGTCTCGGACGCGGAGGCCCTGGAGGCCTTCGCGCTGCTGTCCGAGACGGAGGGGATCCTCCCGGCGCTCGAGTCCGCGCACGCGATCGCCTTCACCCGGAAGCTCGCGCGGCGCCTTCCGCGCTCGGCGTGGATTCTCGTGAACCTCTCCGGGCGAGGCGACAAGGACCTCGACGAGGTCCTGCGCGCGCGGGGCCGCGGCGAGGGAACGCCGCGAAGGAAGGGCGAGTCGGCGTGACGCGGATCGGCGAGGCCTTCGCCCGCGCGCGCCGGGAGGGCCGCGCGGCGTTCGTGGCGTACCTGACCGCCGGGGATCCATCCTGCGGCGAGACGGTCGCGATGGCCGAAGCGCTCGCCCGCGCGGGCGCCGACGTCCTCGAGCTCGGTGTGCCGTTCTCGGACCCGATCGCCGACGGTCCGGTCCTGCAGCGGGCCGCGTCGCGGGCGATCGAGGCGGGCACGACGCTCGAGAGGGTCCTCGAGTCGGCCCGGCGGATTCGGGCGGCCACGGATCTCGCGCTGGTCCTCTTCTCGTACCTCAACCCGGTCCTGCGCCGGGGGTTGCCGCGGGCGGCGAGGGAAGCCGCGAGGGCCGGCTTCGACGGCGCGCTCCTGACCGACCTGCCGCCCGAGGAGGCGCCCGAGGTCCAGCCCGTCCTGCGCGGCGCCGGCCTCGACACGGTCTTTCTCGTTTCGCCCACCTCGACCGACGCCCGCATGGCCGCGGCGGCGAGGCTCTCGAGCGGATTTCTCTACGTCGTCTCGCGGGCCGGGACGACTGGCGCCCGCGACCACCTTCCGCGCGACCTGCCGCGCACCGTCCGGCAAGCGCGGGCGCATGCCGGCGATCTGCCGGTCGCGATCGGGTTCGGGATCGCTACGCCGGAGGCGGCGGCCCGAGCGGCCGCGCTCGCCGACGGGGTCGTCGTGGGGTCGGCCCTCGTGCAAGCGTCCGAGCTGGCGGGTTCGCGGCGGGCCGGCGCCGTCGAGGAGCTCGCGCGTTTGCTCGTCGCGGCGTGCCGCCGGCCGCCCCGATAGTCGGACAATAGAAGGATGCGGACCGAGGGAGACTGTCTCCGCCTGCTGCGGCGGCGGGATCTGCCCCTCGATTTCGTCCAGGAGATCCTCGCCGACCGCGCGGCGCGGAAGTATCACGCGGTGCGCCGGGCGCTGGCCGCGCATCCGCGGACGCCCCGGGGCGACGCCCTTGCCCTGATCGCGACTCTCTTCTGGAGAGACCTCGCGGGCCTCTCGGCCGATGTGACGGTGCATCCCACGATTCGCCGGGCGGCGGATCTCGATCTGGCGCGGCGCCTTCCCGACATGGCGGTCGCCGAACGGGTGGACCTCGCCCGCAGCGTCGGCCGGGGGGCGCTCCTCTACCTGCGCCTGGATTCGGATCCCCGCGTCCTCGCCTCGGTGCTGGAGAACCGCTTCACGATCGAGGCCGACGTCGTCCAGGCCGCCGCCTCGGAGATGGGCGACCGCCGGGAGTGTCTGGCCCTCGTCGCGGGGCATCCCCGCTGGGCGCTGAGGCCCGCCGTCCGGAGCGCCGTCCTGCGAAACCCCGCTCTCCCCGCCGCTCTGGCCCTGTCCCTCCTGACGCGGGCAAGCCTCGACGACCTGCGCGGCGTACTCGAATCGCCCCGCATGAAGTCCCTGATTCGGGCCTGCGCCGAAAGAGTCCTTGCGGAGCGGGGCGTCGGGGTCTAGCATCATCGAGTCCTCAGTCCGCGGGAGACGATCATGGGTGAGACACCGGTCCTCACGTTCGGAGAAGAACTCCGCCGGGAGAGGCTCATTCGGGATGTCTCCCTCGAGGAAATCTCGGGGTCGACGAAAATCTCGATCCGTCTGCTGACCGCCCTCGAGGCGAGCGACGTTTCGAAGCTCCCCGCGCCGGTCTTCACGCGCGGCTTCATTCGGTCCTACTCGCGCCATCTCGGGCTCGATCCGGACGAGATGGTCAACGCGTACCTGGCCGATCTCGCGCCCGACAAGCCGGGCGGCGCTTCCGCGAAGAAGGGGCGCCTGCGCTCTCGCTTTCTCCGCGGGCGGCGCGCGGCGGCCGGAACGATCGTCGTCAGCGTCACGGCGATCCTTCTCGTCCTCGGGCTGATCGCGCGACCCGAGCGGCGCAACGGCGGCCCGGTGCCGATCGGCCAGCGCCACCTGGCGCCGGTCAACTTCAAGAACGTCGCGGTCTCGCCCGGTCCCGCGATCGCGATCCAGGAGGAGCATCCGGCCGACGCGGCGCCGGAGAAGACCGAGGGCGGCGTCGCGATGGTCCTCGAGTTCGACCAGGACTCGTGGACCGAGGTCACGTCCGCCGACGGGACGCCGATCTTCTCGGGCCTGAGCCGTCGGGGGAGCTCGCAGCGTTTCGAATCGGCGGACGGCTTTCGTCTCACTCTCGGCAACGCCGGAGGCGTGCGCGTGACGATCGACGGCCGCCCGCTCGAGCCGCTCGGAGGCGCCGGCCAGGTCGTGCGCAATCTCGCGCTGCCGGCGCACCTGACGCAAAGCTAGCCGCCTCGGGCCTCCTTCCCTTGGTCGAACTCGAGCGCCCGGCGACCGCGGACCCCCGGGATCTCCTTCAGATCATCCGCTCGGCCGACGCGCCGAGAGACCTTCGCGCGTTCGCTGCCCGCGGGCTCCTGCCCCTCGAGAGCGCGGACCGCCTGAAGGCACTGCTGTCGGTCGCGGACGACCCGGACGACGACATCCGCAATGCCGCCGCGGAGACTCTTCGCGAAACGAGCCCGGACGACGTCGTGCGCTTCCTCGACGAGGGCGAGCCGACGGAGGCGGAGCTCGATCTGGTCAGCCGCCACAGCGAGGACCACGCCGTCCTCGAGCGCGTGGTCCGCAGCCGCGTCGCCGGAGAGCCGACGCTCCTGCGGCTCGCCCGGATCGTCTCGGGCGCTCCCCAGGAAGCCCTCATCGTGAACCAGGTGCGGCTGCTCAGGCAGCCCGCGTTGATCGACGCCCTCCTCGAGAACCCGGAGATGACCGCCGACGGCCGCCGGCGGCTGTTCGAGATGCGGGAGGAGTTCTTCGAGAAGGAAGAGCGAAGGCGCGAACAGGAGCGGCTGCGCCTGCAGGAGGAGGAGCGCCGGGCGAAGCAGGAGGCCGCCGGCATCGTCTTCGAAGAAGCGGCGGAAGGCGAGTCCGCCGAAGGCCCGGCCGAGGGCGAGTCCGAGGACGAGTTCAGCGCCGCCAACCTCGCCCAGGTCTTCCGCCGCATCGCCAGCATGAACGTCAAGGAGAAGCTGAGCCTCGCCCAGAAGGGCACCAAGGAAGAACGGCGGATCCTCATCGCCGACTCGAACAAGATCGTCAGCCTGGCGGTGCTGCGGTGCGAGGCGCTCATTCCCGCCGAGGTGGAGTCGTTCTGCGCGATGCGCCACCTGCCGGTCGAGATCTTCCACGAGATCGCCTCGACTCGGGAATGGGCGAAGCGGCCCAGGATCCAGGCCGCCCTCGTCAACAATCCCGCCGTGCCGCTCGCGATCACGCTGCCCTTCATCAAGTTCCTGAGCATGCGCGATCTGCGCAACGTGACCCGCGATCGCAATCTCCCCGAGGGCCTGCGCAGCGCGGCGCGCAAGATCCTTCTCGACAAGCGCGGCTAGGGGAGGGCACGGGCGACGGACGCGGCGGGCGGGCGGAGGCTTGCCGAAGCCCTTTCTTTCGCCTATGTTAACCTCTGTCGCAATCGTCCGCAGCGCGGTCGAGGTTCCAGCAAGATGTCGCGAGACATTGATTACTACGGGCTGCTTGGCGTTGCCCGGGATGCCAGTGAAGCCGAGATCCGTGAGCGCTTTCGCGCCCTGGCGCGCGAAGCCCATCCGGACCGCGCCCCCGCGGCCAGGAAGGCCGCAGCGGAGGCGAAGTTCCAGGAGCTGACCGAAGCCGTCAACGTGCTGACGAGCCCCGACCGGCGAAAGGCCTACGATTTCGACCTCGCCGCGTCCAAGGCGACTCCGGGCGACGCCGATGCGGTGGCGTCGAACTATCTCGGCCAGGGAATCGCCGCCTACAAGGACCGCAAGTTCGCGGAGGCGGCCGGCAACTTCCAGCTCGTGGTCGGGAGAAACCCCCGGGACGTCAAGGCGCAGCACTACCTCGGCCTCGCCTCCGCCCGCGCCGGCGACGTGCGCACGGCGGTCAAGGCCATCGAGGCGGCCCTCTCGATCGAGCCCCACAACGGGGCGCTCCTGAAGGACGCCGGCGCGATTTTCCGGCAGGCGGGGCTCCTCCTGAAGGCCGAGAAGGCCTATCAGGAGGCGATCCGCTGGGATCCGGCGGCGGGCGAGGCCCGCAAGGCGCTCGAAGAAATTCGCGTTCAACGCGCGGGCCGGGGGTAACGGCGGGATGGCCCGGATCGAAGCCTTCGGTCTGACCGACGTGGGAAGGAAGCGCAAGCACAACGAGGACGCGCTCGCGCTCGATCCGGCCGAGGGCTTTTTCGTCGTGGCCGACGGGATGGGCGGACACGCCGCCGGAGAGGTCGCCGCGAAGATCACCGTCGAGACGATCGGGGAATTCATCGCCGCCACGCGCCAGAAGGAAGAGGCCACCTGGCCCTTCAAGTACAACCACGAGCTCCACTTCAACAGCAACCGCCTGGCCATCGCGATCGAGAAAGCCAACGAGCGCGTGATGGCCGCCGTCGCCGCGCAGCCCTGGCTCAAGGGCATGGGCACGACGGTCGTGGCGGGGCTGCTCAACGAGAAGATCCTCTCGCTGGCCCACGTCGGCGACAGCCGCGCCTATCTCTTCCGCGGCGGCGAGCTGACGCGGCTGACCGACGACCACTCGTGGGTGCACGAGCAGGTGACGGCGGGCATCCTGACCGAGGAAGAGGCGAAGACGCATCCGCTGAAGAACGTCGTGACGCGCGCTCTCGGCGGCGGGCCGTCGGTGTCGCCGGACCTGCGGGAGATGGAATTCCAGGTCGGCGACGCATTCCTCTTCTGCTCCGACGGGCTGACGACGATGCTTTCCGACGAGGAGATCCGGGACTCGATCGCGGCCAACATCGGCAAGCCGGCGGAGGATCTCTGCCAGGGCCTGGTGGATCTCGCCAACGAGAAGGGCGGCGTCGACAACATCACCGTCGTGTTCGTTCGCATCGAGCAGCGGACCACGGGCGCCGCCAAGGCGGACTGACCGCATTCCCTCACGCGCCTCGACGGCTTCCGGCCCCGCTCCGTACACTCGATTGACGCACTGCGGCCCGAGGGCTACCCTCAGGACATGACCAGTCGGCGAGCCTCACGGATCGGTCTTGCCCGGGCGGGTCTCGGGCTCGCGGCCGCATGGCTCGCCGCTCCGCTTTGCGCCGCCGGCCCCGCCGCCACGCCGCCCGGCGCCCTCGATTGGGTCCGGAGCCCCTACCGCCACTTCCGGCCCGGCCAGCCGGTGGCCTCGGGCCGGGCCGTTCTGCTCGACGAGATCGACGACCCGGGGCTGCGGCGAGCGCTGGGCGCCGAAATCCTGCGTCTCCAGGAGGAGCTGTTCGAGCGCCAGGGCTGGAAGTCGCCCTTTCCCGCCGACGAGCCCCTGCGCGTCTACGTCGCGCGAGCCGAGGCGGGAGCGGTCCGGGCCGTGAGCTCGGCGGGAGTCGAGGACGGCAAGCTGGTGCGGCCCGCGATCCTGCTCGATGCGAGCGGCCTCGACTCGGAAGGGGTCGTCCGCGAGGTCGCCCGGCAGATCGCGCGCGCGACGCTCTCGGGGTACGGGATCGAAGACCCCTTCCTCCTGCCCGCCCTGGCCGAGCACCTCTCCGCCGCGCCGGGAGAGCCGCCGGGCGAGGAGGTCTGGATGGCCGCGGCCGCGGGCCGGCTGGATTTCCGAGCGAAACCGGAAGCGCTCGGCCGGCTCTGGGTGGATGAGGTCGCGCGCGCGACCGGGAGCCCCGCGCTTCTGCGAGACGCCTGGCAGCGCGCGGCGGATTCCGGCGAGGAACCCACCGCGGTCCTCCTGCGAATGCTCTCCGAGGAGTCCGCGGTTTCGCCGGAAGAGGTCCTGACCCGCGCGGCCGCGCGAATCTACGCGACGCTCGAGCCCGACGCGTCGGCCTCGAAGCTGAAGATCTCCGACGTCGAAGGCGGCGCGATCGACGCGTCGCCGCCGGCGGCGTTCGTGGTCCGGCACCGGACGCTCCTGACCGATTCCGAGGAGTCGCTGCGCGTCGCCTGGCCGCCGGACGGCGCCGCGGGCGCCGCGGTCGTCCGCTATCGCGATCCGGCCCTTCCTCCCGACGCCGTGTTCTTCGCGGCCGGGGATCGGCGCGCCATACCGCTCTCCGGCGTCGCGCGCGTCGACTGGATCGTCGCGGGCAGCGAGACCGGCGGCCGCGGCCTCGTCGCTCCGGCCGCCGCCGAGCTTTCGGACACGATTCCCTACAGCGGGCTCGCGGCGCGGGCGGACGGCGGCCCGGCGCGCCCACGCCTGTCCTGGACCACGGAGAGCCACGACGGGCTCTGGGGATGGGCGGTCTTTCGCGAAGAGGTCCTTCCCGACGGCCGCATCGTCCGCACGGGTCCCGAGATCGTGCCGTCGGCGGAGAGCTCGGCCGAGTCGTACCGGTACGAATTCGTGGACGCCGCATCGAGGCCCGCCACGTACTACCGGTACACGGTCTGGGCGGTCACCGCGGACGGACTTCTCGGCCGCGCGTTCTCGGCGACGGTCAAGTCCGCCGACTGAGGGGACGCTTCGCCGGCCGCCGCCGCCGCAGGGCCGCGGCGCGATCGCGGGCGAGCTGCTCGCGCACGATCTCCCGGTGATCGAAGGCAAAGCGCAGCGTCGAGATCTCCCGCGGTGTGAACCAGCGCGCATCCGCGGCGTCGTCGCCTCCGACCGGACGCCCCTTGACGGGACGGCAAACGTACAGGACCGTGACGTTGTGGCCCCGCGGATCGCGGTTCGGCTTCGAGTACACGCCGCGCAGCTCCGTGACGCGCACCGTCAGGCCGGTCTCCTCCTTCGTCTCCCGAATGCCGCAGTGTTCGGTCGTCTCCTTCCACTCGCAGAAGCCGCCCGGCAGGCCCCAGCGTCCCTCGAACGGCGGACGGCCGCGCTGGACGAGCAGGACCCGGCCGCGGCGGTCGCGGACCCACGAATCCACGGTGAGACGGGGCATGCGGGGATTGCGGTAGGGGTTTTTCATTCGTAGCTCCCGAAAAACTCGCGGATCTCGTCGGCCGGGCGCCGCGTGGCGAGCTCATGCGGACTCTCGTCGTACCAGTCTCGCGGAAGGCGGCTGGCATAGGGTTCCTCGAGGAAGCGCGCGCAGACGAGCGCGATGACGCCGCGGTCCTTTTCGCTGCGGATCAGGCGCCCCGCGGCCTGGACCACGCGCGTCATGCCGGGCTGAAGGTACGCGTAGTCGAATCCGGACTCCTCGCGATCGTCGAAGTAGCGGCGCAGGAGCTCCCGTTCGAAGGAGACCTGCGGGAGCGCGGGCGAGACCACGAAGACGGCCGACAGCAGCTCGCCCGGATAGTCCACGCCCTCGGCGTACATGCCTCCCGAGACGGCGAAGAGCAGCGTGCCGCCCGGAGGGGGCGTCGACAGCGACTCGAGCAGACGCTGGCGCTCGAAGGCGGAGAGCTCGGGCCGCTGGACGAGCAGCTGCGAGCGCGTCGGCGGCATCCGCTCGGCGACCGCGGTGAGGAATCGGTACGAGGGGAAGAGGACGAGGTCGTTGCCGCCGTGCGCGTCGGACATCTCGCCGAGCAGTCTGGCGATCCGGTCGTAATTCTTCTCGCGCGCCTTGAACGTCGTCCGGACCGTCGGCACGATCAGGACCTTGCGATTCTCGGGCGGGAACGGCGGCGGGAGCGAGAGGGCGGAGGTGCGGTCCCGTTCGAGGCCGAGCATCCGTTCGATCGCCTCGGGAGGCGTCAGCGTCGCCGACATGAGGATCGTCGCGTGCGCCGAGCGGAAGACGGGCGCGAGCGACCGGGCCGGGTCGAGACAGACCAGGCGGAGCCGCACGCCCGACGCCTCCCGTTCGGCGACGCAGGTGAAGTCCGGGCCGAGCATCGACAGCACCGCCGAAAAGCGCTGGAGCACGAAATGGAAGTCCATCACCGGGTCGTCCACGAGGGCGAGGCGCATCTCGCGTTTCCATGCGAGGTAGCGCATGAGCTTCGGCTCCCAGTCGAGGCGAAGGTCCAGGATCGGCTCGGCCGGCGCCCGAACTTCGGCGATCGCTTCGCCTTCCTGCAGCTCGTCGGCGGCGCCGCGGACGATGTCGAGGAGCTCCTCGACCGTGATCACGAGGTCGGCGAAGAGCTCGCCCGGCTGCAGCCGGAGACGGTCGCGCAGGACGGACAGGCTCTCTTCGGAGAGCTCCGGCGAGAAGATCTGCCGGGCGCGGTCCGGGAGGTTGTGAGCCTCGTCGATGACGAGGATGGCGTCCTTCAGCTCCTCGCCCGTCAGGTGGCGCAGCGCGGCCGCGGGCTCGAAGACGTAGTTGTAGTCGGCGACGATGGCATCGGCTCGCGCGGCGAGCTCGAGCTGAACCTCGAACGGGCAGACTTCCTCGCGGCGCGCCTCCTCGAAGACGGTTTCCGGGTCGACGTGCGAATAGCCGTCGCGAAGGCGGCCGAGGAGGTTCGAGTTCTCCATCTTGGCCGGATAGTCCTTCGCGAAGCGGCAGAACTCCTCGTGGCAGAGGATCCGGTCGTTGGCGCACATGCGCTCCTTGGCCCGGACCTGGACCGACTGGAACGCGCGCTCGTTCATGGCGATGAGCGACGAGACCGCCATCTTCTGCTGAAGCGTCTTCGAGGTCAGGAAGACGACCTGGCGGCCGGAGGCGAGGCCCTCGGACAGGGCCGGGTAGAGCGCCGCCGCGGTCTTCCCGGAGCCGGTCGGGGCCTCGGCGATCAGGTTCTCGCCTCCGGCGATCGCGGCCCGGATCGCGCCGATGAGCTTCTCCTGGATCGGCCGCGGCGCGGAATGGGGGAAGGGGAGCCGCTCGGCGGCCGCGGCCTTGCGGCGGCGCGCCGCCTGTCCGCCCCGCCAGATCGCCAGGGAACGCGCGAGCCGCCGCTCGATGTCCCGCTCGGCCTCTTCGTCGAAGACGGTCTCGAGCGAAAGCTCTTCCCCCGTGTCGATGTCGACGTAAACGAGCGCGCCGTCCACCGCGCCGTGGCCGAGCCGGCGCCAGAGGTAACAGTAGCCGTGGAGCTGCCGGCGGTCCCGCTCGAAGGCGTATCCGGAGGGCCGCACCCCGTCGACCGACAGGTTCGTGGACTTCAGCTCCTCGATCAGCCACTGGCCGGGCGAGCGCTCGATGCACCCGTCGAGCCTGCCCGAAAGGACGGCCGTCCAGTCCTCGACGGGGATGCGCGCCTCCAGGTGGACCTCCGCGCGGTACGAGGGATGCGCGACCCGTCTCTCGCCGAGGACACGCGCGTGGATCTGCGCCCCGAGCCCGAGCCGGCGCCAGCCGTCGCCCCGATCGAAGCCGACGCGCCGGAACCCCTCGTCCTCGGCAAGCTCCCGGACCGTGATCTCGAAGACGCGTGAGGTTTCGTCGAATCGCACGAAGCCTCGATTATAATTTGCCAGTGGCACGAACGCTCTTCCCATCGACACGAGTGGCGGTGTGTCTTCTCGCCGCCTCCTTCCTTCTGGCTCCCTCCGCTTCCGCGACGGCCCGCAAGCCGGCGAAGCCGCAGACGCTCGAACAGGCGCTCGACCAGATCGCCCGGCACGCTCCGGCGCGCTCCCCGGGGGTCTCGGTCGCAATCGCGGATCTCGCCAGCGGCGAGACCGTCTACGCCCGAAACCCGGATCAGGCCGAGACGATCGCCTCCGTCACGAAGATGCTCTCGTCCGCGGCGGCGCTCCATTACCTGGGCCGGGACTACAAGTTCAAGACGACGTTCTGGCGGAAAGGGGACATCCAGAACGGAATGCTCGTCGGCTCGCTCCTCGTCGTCGGAGGGGGCGATCCCAACATCTCGGGCCGCTTCTACGACAACGACGAGTTCGCCGTCTTCGACCGCTGGGCCGATGGCCTTAGACGCGCGGGCATCGTGCGGGTCAGCGGCGACCTGATCTTAAACGCCAGCGGTTTCGACCACGTGTACCGGAACCCGGAATGGCCGCCCGACCGCGATACCCGCTGGTACCAGGCCCCGATCTCCGCCCTGTCGTACAACGACAACGTCGTCATCGTGTCGGTCGGCCGGGCCTCGCTTCCGGGCGCGCCCGCGATCGTCTCGATCGATCCCGATACCGACGTCGTGCAGACGGTTCCGCGCGCCCGCACCGTGGGCAAGACGGGAAAGCTCCGCGTGGCCGTGGCGCGGCCGGGCGGATCCGACCAGGTGTTCGTCGACGGCACTCTTCCGGCGCGCTATTTCCGCTACGCGGTTCCGCTCGCCATCGACGATCCGCCGAAGTTCTTCGGCGCGGCGCTGAAGAGCCGGCTGCGCGCGGCGGGGATCGAGCTGACGGGATCGGTCGTCGAGCGCGACGTCAAACCCGACAACGCCTGGGCGCTCGTCGCCTCGACGGAGTCGGACATCCTGCCGACGATGGCCGTCTCGAACAAGCACAGCCAGAGCTTCTACGCCGAGCAGATCTTCAAGACGCTCGCGCTCGAGAAGGCGGGCAGGGGAACCTGGGAAAACGCGCTCGCGCTCGAGCGGCAGTTCCTCGCCGCGATCGGGCTCGATCCGGGCCGCTACGACATTCACGACGGGTCCGGGCTCTCGGCTTCGAATCGCGTCGCCGCCGCCGACCTCGTCCGATTCCTCCGAGCGATGAATCTCCAGCCGGACGGCGCGGCCTGGCGCGCCACCCTCGCCGTGTCCGGAGACTCCGAGGGCTCGCTCCGGAGCCGTCTTCTCGACTCGGCCACCCGTGGCCGCGTCCAGGCCAAGACAGGGACCCTGAACGGCGTATCGACCCTTGCCGGGTACGCCCAGGCGGAGTCCGGCAAGACCTACGCCTTCGCTATCCTGTTGAACGGATGGGGGGTTGGCGAATCCCGCGCCCATTCCTACCAGGATCGCCTCGTCCGAGTCCTGATCCAGAAGGGCTAGCTTTCCCGGCCCTGGCGGCCCCTTTGCGGTGCCCCACCGCAAAAAAACTTGACACCCCTGGCCTGACTTTGTGATCCAATTCACTTGATTCTTTTTTGGGCCGAACTTTTTGGCCCGCTCACTTGGTGGGTTCCTTGAGGCCACGGTCGGTGTACCGGGCGAAGCCTGCCCATTTGGGCCGGTTTTTCGCGGGTTTCGTGGCCGTTGGACATGGTTTCGTGCCCCCGGCATTAGGCCAGGGGGATTTGGTGAAAGGTGGTCCAGTTTGAACTCGGTTGCGGGCTCGGTTCCCTTTTAAGACCACGTAAGTATCTGGAAACAAGTTGTTTCCGACCTGTTGCCCACAAAGCGACAAGGGATTTGTGTTTTCTACGCTGTTCGATTAGGCTTCGATCAACCTAGGAGACAGCGATGGAGATCTCAGACGACCTCGAAGCGACCCCGTCTGCTGAAGACGTTTTCGAGCGCGAAGTCGAGAACGTCTTTCAAGAGACGCTGGGTCTCATCCACATCGCGCTCGTCGCTCACTATCAGTTGAGTGAGCAGGAGGCGACGGAGCTCGAGAAGGATCTGTTCGTTTGGTTCCGTCGCTTCTGTTATCGACCCGGTGCTACGGTTCGGGAGAACCGTCCTTTTCTGCTTGTTGCTTGTTGCCAGTTTGCACGCGAATACCAGAAGTACGTAGTGGGTACGGGAGTCCGCGAATCCGACGATAAGCTCCATGCGATCCTAGATCGAGAGCCCGCGGACGTCGCGCACGACTTCTCCCGCAGTCTTCAACTCTTCGATTTTCGCCGCTCAGATGCCTAACAGCGCGCGCATTCTCCAGTTCCGCACGACCGTCGCGCATGCGACGCGGTCGCGCGATGAGGCGCCCGCGCGCGCGATGGCCTTTCTGCAGAGCTCCGCGACTACGCGTTCCGAGCAGTTCATTCTTGAAGCGCTGTCAGACGCCGACGTCCTCGCATCGCTGTGCTCCACGTTGGGCGAGCTCATCAACAGCACGCCGGCTGTGGTCGTTGATGAGGCAGTTGCCATTTACCGGTGGCTTTCTGCTCGGCAACCTCGGGAGTTTTTCTTCGACGAGCGAGACTACTTCCTGGGCGAATTCGCGCTTCTCGCTGGCGCCAGCTACAGAATGACCGGTCGCCGAGAGGAGGCGGAAAGCTGGTTCGATAGATCTGACGCCAATTTCCGCCACACGGTTGCGGCTGCGCCACACCTAGCTCGCGTTGCCTACAACCGTCTCGCGCTCAGGTATGACGGAAACCGATACGAAGATGTCGTCGAATTGCTTCCGTCGGCCGCGCTTACGTTCGAAAGATTGGGAATGCGGCTTGAACGGGCTAAGTGCTTGCTTCTCGAAGGACTCAGTTTGAAGCAACTCGGAAGACTCGACGAGGCTGCGATCCGCCTTCGGAGCATTTCTGACGATCAGTCCGTGAACTCCGCGCTGAGGGGAACCGCGTTGCTAAACCTCGGAAACCTGCTCTCTGCGCGGGGCTCCTACGCAGACGCCCTCTCGACCTACCAGCAGGCACAGCCGCTGCTTGAGGCTGCCAATAGAACGTCTGCGCTCGCGGACCTGAAGATCATGTTCGGCGAGACCCTTAGAGCATTGGGCCGCCTGAGCGACGCGGTCCCCGCGTACCGAGCCGCCATCGAGGATTTGGTCGGACTTGGCATGGTGACGAGAGCGGCTTATTTCCGTGTGGCGCTTGCCGAGCTGCTGATCGAGGCCAAGAAGCCTCGGGAGGCCGAGTGGGAACTCCTGGCAGCGCTCCCAACGATCGACCAGCAGAAGATGGTCCCGGAGGGTTTTGCGGCTGTTGCACTACTCAGAGAATCAGTTCGCCAGCGTAAGACCGATCCGAAGGCTCTCGTCCAGCTGCGCGAGTACTTGCAGGCAAAGAACTAAGCTCAATCCTTGCCCTTTGGGAGCGGATGGCCGTCCGGCTCTCTTCTCGTGACAATATGTAATTGACGGATCCCGGTTGTTCCGCGACCGGAGGATGGATGGTGTCACGGGCAAAGCCTGGGTGCCCACAGGATTTGGGGCGGCCTGCGCCCCGGTCAGTCATGCCTGATGCGGACCTGGCGGCCTTCTACCAGGAGATTTTCCTTCCTCTCGTTCGTCGAGCCACTTGGCGGCATGGGCTATCGAAGGAGGACGCTCGCGACGTGGTGCAGGATGCTTTCTTGGTTGCCCTTCAAAAGATAGACGCCGCCAAGAACCCTAAGGCTTGGCTGATCCAGGTCGTAGACCACCTAGCGGCTAATCACCGCCGAAAAGTCATGCGTCGAGCAGGTCTACTCGCTCGGTGGGGATCCGCCGAGACTCAGTCGGATCATTCAGTGCCCAGCCGCAAGGAAGTCGCGAGAGGTACATCTGACTAGTCCACTTACTTCGTCGGACCTTGCTCAATGGTTGCGTTCAGGAGCTGCCAGCGGTCACCTGGGATTGCCTCCGGCGAATGCTTTGCAGCAAGCGAGGTCAGCTTGGGAACGTCTTCTGGCGGGTGGCGACCCAAGGCGGATTATCCCCGCCGACGACCGACGGTGGGACCTCGTTCATGCAATCGACCGACTGCTGCAACTGGAGCGACTTCACGCATCAGAAGATCGACTGGCTGCGATTGGCTGTCTCTATCGCTTTGTTCTCGATGATGCGTCTGGATTCGACTCAGTGCTGGATGAGAGAGATGTTCTGGGCGCGAGCTTGGCGTTTGACGGGTGGTCAGCCGCGCGTAGGCTGAACAAGTTCAAGGAGATGAGCGATTGGGAGGCGGCCTGCGAAAGGCACGCTTGCGCTCAATCCGATATTGCCGAATTCTTCCGACTCTCATGGGCGGAGACGCCTTCCTCGGTAATGGACCGGTTCCTGTCCAATCCGCCTACCCTGCTAGCGATTCTCGGAAGGCAGAGATCTCAGAGAAACAAGAATCCGATGGAGTCAGCACACCTTGGGCGCCATGTTTACCAATGGATCTCAGGACACTCGTCAGGTCTCGATGTCGATGATCGCCTCCATATTGCGGGTCAGAGTGCGCTTTCAGTGACTGCCGGCTTGGCGCTCGCCGATCGTTATCCAAGTGTCGAGCAATGGGCTCGGATCTCACGAGACTGCTTTTCCAAGGTCCTTCATCCCGCGCCATGGCTCGCAAAGGTCGACCTTGTCGAAACCATTGCCCTACATAACCAACATCAATCAGATGAGGTGTTGTCACGTGTGAAGAGGCTGCGGCCGGTTTTTGAGGCCTTTGGAATGGGAGAGGAGCTAGTCCGATGTTGGCTTCTGCAGGCCCTTGCACTGAAGAGCCTCGGACACTTTGATGAGGCGCTGTTCCAGATCGACCAAGTGTCGTCGACCGAACACGCCCGCAAAGAGCCCCTCGTCTTAGGAATTGCTCTTGTCAACAAAGCAGAAGTTCTTGCGTCTACTGGCGCCTTGAGCGCGGCGCTAGATGTGTTCGAGGAGGCGGTGTCAATCCTTCAAGGCACCGAAGTCTCTTGGGCGATTGGGACTGCTGAAGCAGTGCTCGGCGAAGTACTCAGAGACAGAGGTCAATTGGACGCTGCGATTCCGCTATACAGATCCGCAATTGAAAGGCATTCAAAGCAGCAGCTTGATGGAAGGGCCGCCTATTTTCGGCTGCTACTTTGTGAGGCGCTTCTTATGGCCGGTCGAGAGGACGAGGCGACACAGGAGCTCCTCGCGGCCTTGGCCGCACTCGATGGCGAGTCGCCGGGCCCAGCCGCCTGTACCGCTATCGCCCTTCTCCGCGAATCGATTCGTCGCCAGAAAGCCGACCCCGAGGCGCTCCGAACTCTGAAGCTCGAGCTCCAGAAGATGAGGGAGGGAAATCAGTCATGAAACTCCCGGCCTGGCTGAGTAGGATCTTCAAGCGGCGCCCGACGCATCCCAGGGCTCGTGTTTCGCCGCCCGCTCCGGCGCCTCGACGAGACAGGATCCTTCCGCCGCTGATCTGACCGCTCTCTCCCGGACATCGAGTATCGTGCCCGGGTGAAAACGGTCCTGTACCTGCACGGATTTGCGTCGTCGCCGGCGGGGCGAAAGATCGCGCGGCTTCGGGAGACGCTCCCAGCCGAAGAGTTCTGCGTGGTTGCCCCGGACCTGAACCGTCCCTCCTTCGAAAAGCTCGACTTCACCGCGATCGTGGCCGAGGCGAAGAGAGCCGCCGCCGCCGATCCGCCGGACGTCGTCGTGGGCAGCTCACTCGGCGCCCTGGCGGCCGTGCAGGCGGCGCGAGAGGGCGTGAGGGCGCCACTCGTGCTCGTGGCGCCGGCGCTCGGCTTCGGCTCTCGCTGGATCGAGAAGCTCGCGCCGGGCGATCCGATCCCGTTTTTCCACCACGGCGAAGGGCGTGAGATCCTGATTCACCGGCGGTTCTTCGAGCAGATGGCGTCTCTCACCGTCGACCGCGACGCGCCGACGCAGGTGGTGGCGGTGATCATGGGGACGAACGACGAGAGCGTTCCCTTCGACGCGGTCTACTCGACCTGGCGCCGCTGGGAAGCGAGCGGACAGCTTCGCAAGGGCTCCCGCTTCACCGCGATCCCGGGCGGCGATCACGGGCTCGTGGATCACGTCGCCGGTATCGCGGCGGAGATCCGGGCGTCGGCGGCCTCCGGGTAGAATCGCGGCCTCATGGCATTGTCGGGTCTCGGACTCTTCCTGCTCGAAGCCTGTGCGGGCACGGCCGCGCTCCTGCTCCTGTTTCCACCGGACGTCCTGGGGCGCGGCTTTTTCAGCCTGCACGGGGGCCTTGCCGCGCTCTTCGCCGTCCTGGCGCTCCTGGCGAAGCCGTCGGGCCTGCCGTTCGGCTGGACGGCCGCCACGGCGGGACTGCTCGGGGCCTACACGCTGGCGGCCAACGCCGGCTGGGCGGGACCGGGCCGATTCCTCCTCGCGGCCGGTGCGGCCACGGCGCTCTGGAGCGTCTCGCGCGTCGCGCTCGTGGCGCCGATCGAGGCCGGAAGCGCCTGGACGGTCGTGGGCGCGATCGCGGGCGGACTCTTCTTCGGCGCGGTCGTGTTGATCATGAATCTCGGACACTGGTACCTCGTGTCGCGGTCGCTGCCGTTCCGGCTGCTCGCCCGCGGCGCGGCGCTCTTCGCCGGTCTCGCGGTCTTCCGGACGGTTTACCTGGCGGTTGCGGTCGCGAGTCTCTCGGCCTCCGAGGGCCTTCACGCGCTGCTCTCGCTCGAGAGGGACGCGCTCTTTTTCCTGTTCCGCGTCCTGTGGGGCATCGTGGGACCGCTCGCGCTGTCGTACTTCATCTGGCGCACCGCCGAGATGAAGTCGAACCAGGCGGCGACGGGCCTCCTTTACGTGGCCCTGGTCTTCGTGCTGATCGGCGAGCTTCTCTCCTCGTACCTGACGGTCGCGACGGGATTCCCGGCGTAGGCGCCATGCGCGCCCGACACTACTGCCCCGACTGCCTGACCCGGCGCGAGCACGCGGAGAGCGAGTCGGGCGACTTCACCTGTGCGAAGTGCGGCAAGCCCTACTCGGCCGCGTTCGAGGGCGTGTCCGGGAGTGAGGGCCTCGAGCGCTGCGCCTTCTGCGGCAACACGGCCTTCTTCCTCCAGAAGGACTTCGACCAGCGCCTCGGCTGCCTCATCATGGCGATCTCGCTCGCGCTCGCGCTCTTCGTCGGCTGGAAGTTCGGCTGGATCTGGTTCACTCCGGTGCTGCTCGCCTCGGTCGTGGTGGACTGGATCGTCGCGGCGCGCATCAAGGCGGTGACCGTGTGCTATCGGTGCGACGCGGAGTACCGGGATCTCCCTCTCAACCCGCGCCACAAGGGCTACGACCCGCACGTCGCCGAGCGCTACGCCGAGAAGAAGACGGTGCGGCGGATGCGATGAAGATCTACGACATCTCGCGCCGCATTTCCGAGGAGACGCCGGTCTGGCCGGGCGACGTCGCCTTCAGCTGGCGCGAGCTGCAGGGCCCCGGAGCCGCGGCGCCCTGGGGGACGACCTGCTTCTCGATGAGCGCGCACTGCGGCACGCACGCCGACGCGCCCAGCCACGTCTTCGCGGATGGGAAGACGATCGCGCACGCCGTGCTCTCGACCTACATCGGGCCGGCCCGGGTGATCGCGCTGCCCGGCCACGGAGAGGTCGGCGCCGACGCGCTTCCGCGAATGGCGCTCGGCGTGGCGCGCGTCCTGTTTCGAAGCGGCGGCCGCGCGTCGCTCTCTCCGCTCGCGGCCCTGAGGCTCGCCGAGCACGGAACGATCCTCGTGGGAACGGATGCCGCCTCGATCGACCCCGAGGACTCCGAGGACCTGCCGGCGCACCGGGCCCTTCTCGGCAGCGGAGTGGCCCTGCTCGAGGACCTCGATCTCGAGGCCGTCGCGGAGGGAACCTACCAGCTCGTGGCCCTGCCGCTGCGCTTCGAGGAGCTCGACGCATCGCCGGTCCGGGCGATCCTGATCGGCGACGAGCCGGTCTGAGAGTTGCGGCTCGAAGGGCTACGGGAACAGCCCCCGCAGCCGCGTGGCCTCCTCGACGCGTCCGACGGCGAGGATGAGCGCGCCCGTGCGCAGGTCGGTGTCGTGCCGGCGCGCGGTCTCGGCCACGTCCTCGTAGGCGCGGCGGACCGTTCTCTCGAGCTGGGTCCGGACCATGTCCGGCTCCCAGAAGAACGAGTAGAGGTCCTGGACCCACTCGAAGTAGGAAACCGTCACCCCGCCGGCGTTGGCGAGGATGTCCGGGATGACGACCGCTCCCCGCGAGCGAAGGATGTCGTCCGCGTCGGGAGTCGTCGGGCCGTTCGCCGCCTCCGCCACGATCTTCGCCTTGACCCGGGGCGCGTTCTCGCGCGTGATGACGCCCTCGAGCGCGGCGGGAACGAGGATGTCGACGGGGAGCTCGAGCAGCTCGGCGTTGGTGATCTTCTGGCCGGCCGCCTTCGTGACGGAGCCCTTCTTGTCCTTCGCGCCGTTGACGAGCTCGATGCGCAGGCCCTTCTTGTCGTAGATGCCCCCGCGCGAGTCGGAGACGGCGAGGACCTTCACTCCGGCATCCTCGAGGAACCGCGCGACGTGCGCCCCGGCGTTGCCGAAGCCCTGGACGGCGGCGGTCGAGCCCTTCAGCTTCAGGCGCATGCGCCTGGCCGCCTCGTCGATGGACACGAAGCAGCCCTCGGCCGTGGCCTCGTTGCGGCCCGCCGAGCCGCCGAGCGGAATCGGCTTGCCGGTGACGACGCCGAGCGTCGAGAACCCCTGCGTCATCGAGAAGGTGTCCATGATCCACGCCATGTGTTGCGGCGTCGTGTAGACGTCGGGCGCCGGGATGTCGCGGTCGTGGCCGAGGACGATGGCGATCTCGGACGTGTACCGGCGCGTGAGACGCTCGTTCTCGCTCATCGAGAGGGCCTTGGGATCCACGGTGACGCCGCCCTTGGCGCCGCCGAAGGGGATGTTCACGACGGCGCATTTCCAGGTCATCCACATCGCGAGCGCCTTGACCTCGTCGAGCGTGACGCCGGGATGGAACCGGATTCCTCCCTTGGACGGTCCGCGCGCGATCGAGTGCTGCACGCGGTAGCCGGTGAAGACCTTGATCTTCTTGTTGTCCATCTTGATCGGGATGGACACGATGAGCTGGCGCTTGGGCTGGCTCAGGAGCTGACGCGTTCCGGGGTCGAGCGCGAGGAATTCGGCCGCGCGCTCGAACTGGAGCAGGGCGAACTGGTAAGGGTTCAGATTCTCCGGAGGCGGCGGCGCCGCGGGCTTCATGGAAGCGGGAGCCGGCCGGGGAGCGGGCTTGCGTCGGGATGCCATGCTTCTCTCTCCTTCGCCTTCCGGCGCGTTGAGTCCGAAGTGTCCGCCGCGATCAGGGGCCCGTGAATGGGAGGGTGGCCGCGGCACGGCGGGCGATTTCCCACAGGGAAGACGGGAAGATGCCGAGAACGAGGATCCCCGCGCCGCACAGCGCCAGGGCCAGCCGGTCCGCGGGCGCGAGCGGGGGAGGCCCCTCGTCTTCGACCGGGTCGCGCATGTACAGCACGTAGACGACCTTCAGGTAATACCCGATCGACACGAGACTGTTGGCGACGCCGATCAACGCGAGCGCGTAGAGGCCCTTCTCGAGGGCGGCCTTGAAGAGGAAAAACTTGCCGACGAAACCGGCGGTGGCCGGGATGCCGGCGAGAGACAGGAGGCAGAGCGCGAAGATCGCCGCCGCGAAGGGCGAGCGCCGTCCGGCCCCGGCGAGAAGGGCCACCGGATGGGGCTTCGTTTCGTCGCGATAGAGCGCCGAGACGGCCGCGAAGGCGCCGGCGTTGGACACGAGGTAGGCGAAGAAGTAGACGACCACGGCAGCGAGCGCGTCGGAGCCGAAGACCGCCAGCGCGATCGTCACGTACCCCATCTGCGCGATGCCGGAGTAGGCGAGCAGGCGCTTGACGTCCCTCTGTGCGAGCGCGACGACGTTGCCGAGCGTCATCGAGAGGATCGCCAGGGCGGCGAGGCCGGCGCGGAAGCGATCGGGCATGCCGTTCTCGAATGCCGCGCTGAAGACGCGGAAGAGGACGAGCACCGCGGCGCCCTTGGGGGCGACCGAGAGATACGCGACGGCGGGCGTCGGCATGCCCTGGTAGACGTCCGGCGCCCACGCGTGGAAGGGAGCGAGCGACATCTTGAACCCGAAGCCGACCAGCAGGAAGAGCAGTCCGAAGGTCATCGCCGGGCTCGCCGCCACGCCCGGACGGGCGAGGTCCGCAATGCGCGTCCCCCCGGACACGCCGAAGAGAAGCGCGACGCCGTACAGGGTGAACGCGGAGCCGAAGGCGCCCGTCAGGAAATACTTCAGGCCCGCCTCCGAGGATGCCGCGATCCGGCGGAAGAAGCCCGCGAGGACGTAGAACGCGAGCGACAGCGTCTCGAGGCCGATGAAGATGATGAGCAGGTCGAGGCCCCGGGTCATCATCGATACGCCCGCGTGGCCCCAGAGCAGAAGCGCGTAGAACTCTCCCCGCTCCTCGCCGGTCCGCTCGAGGTAGGGCTTCGCCACGAGGATTGCGAGGACCGCGGCTGCGCCGAGGAAGAGGCCGATGAGAACCGAGAGGAGCGACGTGTCGTAGCGCCCGCCGAAGGTCGTGCCGAGCGGAATCTGGACCAGGAAGCAGAGCGAGAAGGCCACTCCCGCCAGGGCCACCGTCGCGAACCAGCGGCGCAGGTTCGGGGCGAAGGCTTCGATGAGCAGGATCAGGCAGCCGGCCGCGACCAGCGTGATCTCCGGCGCGATCGCGATGAGGTCGGCGCGGGTGAAGGACACGATCGTCGGCGTCATGGCCGGGCCTCGGCGACCGTGCGAGCCCGGCTCTCGCGGGTCGCGATCTGCTTGGCCGCCACCGTCTTCTGAAGGCTCTCGACGGCGGGGCGGATCCGGTCGAGGACGTCGTTCGGCCTGACGCCGATCCAGATCATCAGAACGACGAGGACCGAGGCGGCAATGAACTCGCTCGGACGCGTATCCGTGAGCTTGCGGTTCTCCTCGTTGGCAAAGGGATTCCAGAAGACCCGCTGCACGAGCGTCAGCATGTAGATCGCGGACAGGATGACTCCCGTCGCGGCGGCGAACGCCCACCAGCGGTGGGGCGAGAGCCAGGTGCCGAGGAGGATCGTGAACTCGCCGACGAAGCCGTTCAATCCCGGCAGCCCGATCGAGGACAGCGTCGCGATCACGAAGAGCGCCGTCGTGACCGGCACGACGGCGGCGATTCCGCCGTAGGCGGACAGCTCGCGGGTGTGGCGCCGCTCGTAGAGCACGCCGACCAGGAGGAACAGGGCGCCCGTCGAGAGGCCGTGGTTGATCATCTGGAGGATCGATCCCGACAGCGAGAGGGTCGTAAACGCCCCGACGCCGACGACGACGAGGCCGAGGTGCGAGACCGACGAGTAGGCCACGAGCCGCTTCATGTCGTGCTGGGCGTATGCCACGAGCGCGCCGTAGACGACGCCGATGACGCCGAGGAGTCCTAAGAGCCACGCGTAGCGCTGTGCGGCGTCGGGAAAGAGCGGCAGCGCGAAGCGCAGGTACCCGTACACGCCGAGCTTCAGCAGGACGCCCGCCAGGATGATGGAGCCCGCCGTCGGGGCCTCGGTATGGGCATCCGGGAGCCAGGTGTGGAGCGGAAACACGGGAACCTTGATCGCAAACGCGAGCGCGAAGGCGAAGAAGAGGAGCGTCTCGGTGCGGCCGGTGAACGTCAGCCGATAGATGTCCTCGAGCGCGAACGACCAGGCGCCGGTGGCCGAGTGGTGGCGGATCGCCATGAAGAGGATCGCGAGGAACATCAGGAGGCTGCCCGCCATCGTGAAGAGGAAGAACTTCATCGAGGCGTAGATGCGGCGCGGCCCGCCCCAGATCCCGATGATGAAGTACATCGGGACGAGCATGACCTCCCAGAAGACGTAGAAGAGGGCGAGATCGAGCGCGACGAGGCTGCCGAGCATTCCGGTCTCGAGCACCAGGAAGGCGATCGAGTAGCCGCGGATCTCCTTCTCGACGTGCGAGAGAGAGAAGAGGAGCGCGACCGGGGTCAGGACCGTCGTCAGCAGCACGAGCAGGAGCGAGAGCCCGTCGAGGCCGACGTCGTAGGAGATGCCGAGCTGCGGAATCCACGCCACTTTCTCCCGGAACTGGAAGCCCTCCACGAGGAGGAATCGGGTCCAGAGCGGCAGGGAGAGGGCCAGATCGAGCACGGAGACGCCGAAGGCGAAGTTGCGCGCCGCCTTCTCGGCCGAGTGCGGGAAGAGCAGGACGAGCGCCGCGCCCGCCGCCGGCAGGAAAACGACGACGGTCAGCAGATGATCGCGCAGCAGGGCTTCCATCTAGAACGCTCCCACGACGAAGACCAGCAGCGCGATGAGGCCGATGAAAAACGTCAGGGCGTAGTTGCGGACGTTCCCGGTCTGCAGAAAACGCAGGAAGTCGCCGACGAGCTCGACGAGGAAGGCCGCGGCATTGAGGACACCGTCGATGATCAGGACGTCCACGATCTTCCAGAGACCGCGCGCGAGCGCGTTGAACGGCCGGACGAACAGGACGTCGTAGAGCTCGTCGATGCGGTACTTGTCGGCCACGAGCGCATAGGCGCGCGGCCAGGACGCGGCGATGCGGGCCGGCACGCGCCCTCCCTCCTTCGCGTACCAGCGATAGGCGAGATAGAGCCCCGAGGCGGCCACGGCGACGGACACCGCCATCAGGAGCCACTCGGCCGCGTGGGGGAGCGCTTCGCCGGCGGCCGCGTGCCCCGCGATCGGCGCGATCACGGGAGCCAGAAACGGCTCGATCAGGTTGGCGTGCTCTCCGAAGACCGCCGGCAAGCCGAGCCAGCCGGCGACGACCGAGAGGAGGCCCAGAACGACGAGGGGCAGCGTCATCGACGCCGGGGCCTCGTGGAGGTGATGCTCCTGCTCCTTCGTCCCGCGGAAGCTCCCGTAGAACGTGAGGGACACGATGCGGAACATGTAGAACGCCGTCAGGCCGGCGGTGAAGAGCCCGACGAACCAGAGCAGCTTTCCGAGCTCGGGCGAGGCGAAGGCGCCCGAGAGGATCGCGTCCTTCGAGAAGAATCCGGCGAAGGGCGGTATGCCGGAGATCGCCAGCGTCGCCGCGAGAAACGTCCAGAAGGTGATCGGCATCTTCGCCCGGAGGCCGCCCATGTGCCGGATGTCGAGGTCGTCGGACATCGCGTGCATCACGGCGCCCGCCCCCAGGAAGAGGCACGCCTTGAAGCAGGCGTGCGTCATCACGTGGAACATGCCTACCGAGAACGCGCCGACGCCGCAGGCGAGGAACATGTAGCCGAGCTGCGAGATCGTCGAATAGGCGAGCACCTTCTTCAGGTCGTTCTGCGCGATGGCGATCGTGCCGGCGAAGAGCGCGGTGAAGCAGCCGATGCACGCGACGAAGAGCATGACCTCCGGGGCGAGGCGGAAGAGGACGTTGCAGCGCGTGACCATGTACACGCCCGCCGTCACCATGGTCGCGGCGTGGATCAGGGCCGAGACCGGCGTCGGGCCGGCCATGGCGTCCGGCAGCCAGACGTAGAGGGGGACCTGCGCGCTCTTGCCCATCGCTCCGATGAAGAGGCAGAGGCAGATTACCGACAGGGCGGGCGAAAACTGGGCGGGCTGCTCGGCGGCCTTCCGGAAGACCTCCGAGTAGTTCAGCGAACCGAACACCGCGAAGATGCCGAACATCCCGAGCAGGAAACCGTAGTCGCCGATCCGGTTGACCACGAACGCCTTGCGCCCGGCGGCCGCGGCGTACTCGCGGTCGAAGTAGTAGCCGACGAGCAGGTACGAGCAGAGTCCGACGCCCTCCCAGCCGACGAACATGAGCAGGAAGCTCTCGGCGAGGACGAGGGTGAGCATCGCGAACAGGAAGAGGTTCAGGTAGGCGAAGAACCGCGCATAGCCGGCGTCGGTCGCGTGGTCGCCGCGCATGTAGCCGATCGCGTAGATGTGGATGAGAAACGCGACGAACGTGACGAAGGAGAGCATCAGGGCCGAGAGCGGGTCGAGCCGGAACGAGACGTCGATCGACAGGTTGGCGACCGTGATCCAGCTCGTCACCGGCTCGACGACGACGCCATGGCTGCCGGCGAAGAACGGGATCAGGCGCGAGTAGGCGGCCAGAGTCGCGAGACCCGCGGCGCCGCAGCCGACGGCCGACACGAACGACTTGCCGAGCCGCGTGCCGAGCAGTCCGTTGACGGCAAAGCCGAGAAGCGGAATCGCCGGGATCACCCAGAGCGGCAGCGTCGTCATGAGCGAGTCCGCGTCACCACTTGAGCAGGTTGATCTTGTTCACGTCGATCGTTTCCGTGTGTCGGAAGAGGGCGACGAAGATCGCCAACCCTACCGACGCTTCGGCCGCGGCGATCGCGATGACGATGAAGACGACGATCTGGCCTTCGAGGGTCCCCATCGCCGCGCCGTAGCCGAGCAGGGCCAGGTTCGCCGCGTTCATCATCAGCTCGATCGAGAGGAAGATCTGGATCGCGTTGCGCCTCAGGAGCGCGCCGGCGATCCCGATCGAGAACAGCGTGGCCGAGACGAGCAGGACGTCGGACAGCGGAATCCCTCCGATCACGACGCGTCCCCCCGGCGGGCGAGCACGAAGGCGCCCACGAGCGCGGCGAGCAGGAGGACCGAGACGGCCTCGAAATGCAGCAGGTAGTCCGAGAAGAGAACCCGCGCGACGGAGGCCGGATCGGCCATGGCTCCCCGCGAAACCGGGTTCGCCACGAACGCGACCCGTCCGCCGGTCGAGCGGAACATCCCGAGAAGCAGCGTGGCGAAGACGATCACGGAGATGCCGCCGAGCCACGTCTGGAGGGGTCGGGAAGAGCCGTCGGGTTTCTCGGGACCGACGTTCAGGAGCATCAGGACGAACAGAAACAGCACCAGGATGGCGCCCGCGTACACGATCACCTGGAGCGCCGCGATGAAGGGCGCGAGCAGGAGGACATAGCAGACCGCCAGGCCGAAGAAGGAGACCACGAGCGCGAGCACGCTCTTGACGGGATGCCGTCCGACGACCATCAGGCCGGCGAAGACGATCGCGCTCAGGGCGGCGAGGTCGAAGACGACGCGCTCCACGGCGTCAGTGCCTCATCCGGATCAACTCGAGCCCCGCGACCCAGAAGAGATTCGCGAACGCGACGGGCAGCAGGGCCTTCCAGCCGATCCGCATGAGCTGGTCGTAGCGAAAGCGGGGCAGCGTCCAGCGAACCCAGATGAACACGCAGACGAAGAAGAAGGTCTTGGCCATGAAGATGAGGAGCGCCGCGACCGCGCCGAGGACGCCCTGGGGATGAAAGCCCGGAAGCGACCATCCGCCGAAGTAGAGGGTCGTCGTGACGGCGCTCGCCACCATCACGTTGACGTACTCGGCCATCTGGAAGGCGCCGAATCGCATCGCCGAGTACTCGGTGTGATACCCGGCCACGAGCTCGGCCTCGGCCTCGGGAAGGTCGAACGGCAGCCGGTTCGTCTCCGCGAAGGCGGAGATGAAGAAGACGAGGAACCCGAAGAACTGCGGAAAGACGTTCCATCGCGGGATGAACCCGAGCCAGGTGCCCTGCTGCATCGCGATGACGTCGGTCAGGCGGAAGGAGCTCGCGGCCAGGACCACGCCGGCGGCGGCCGTCGTCATGGCGAGCTCGTACGAGATGATCTGGGCGCTCGAGCGGATGCCGCCCATCAGGGCGAACTTGTTGTCCGACGCCCAGCCGGCCAGCACGATCGCGTAGACCGACAGGGACGTGATCGCAAAGAGGTAGAGGACGCCGATCGAGATGTCGGCGCCGATCAACGGAACCGAACGGCCCGCGATCCGGATCGTGGACGAGTACGGAACGATCGCGAACGTCGAGAGGGCCGCGAAGACCGCGATCGCGGGGGCGAGCAGGAAGAGGAGGCGGTCCGCGCTCGCCGGCATCACGGCTTCCTTGTTGAACATCTTGAGCATGTCGGCGACCGGCTGGACCAGGCCGAACGGGCCGACGCGGTTCGGGCCCGGCCGGTCCTGAATGAAGGCCGCGCCCCGCCGCTCGAGCCACGTCAGGGGAATCACGAACACCGGCATGATCAGCGCCGGCAGGGCCACCCGAAGGACCAGGATGGCCCAGTCGACCCAGGTCACGGCTGGCCCGCCCAGGCGAAGTCGCCCTTCTTGAGCAGGCGGCCGCCCTCGAGCTCCGCCTCGCGCTTCTCGCCGCCGTATCCCTGCACTTCCCTGCCGATCTGCTCGAAGAGGTCCGCCGGAGTCCAGCTCCGGTCGCCCCACCCGAGCGCGAGACCGAGCAGGAGCAGCAGCTCCCAATGGGCGCGAACGGGAGGCTTCGGCAGGAAGGCGCGCTCGAACCTCTGCACGCGGCCCTGGACGTTCGTGAACGTCCCTTCCTTCTCGGCCAGGGAGGAGGCGGGAAGGACGACGTCGGCCGCCCGGGTCAGGGCGTTGGCGTGGCGCGCGGCGACGGCGAGGAAACGCGCGCGGCGAAGCACGGCGACCTTCTCGGCGTCGTCGGCGAGCCCCGCGAAATCGGCGTCGGCGACGACGATCACTTCGGGCGAGGCCTTCCCGGAGAGGACGTCCTCGAGTCCGTAGCCTCCCTTGCCGGGAGCCATGCCCATGTCGCGCGCGCCGCGCAGGTTCGCGGCGGCATCGTCACCCTCGACCCAGACGGTGCGCGACTTGATCCTGCGGGGCCGGGACTTGTCGGCGACGACGTCCCGGTTGGGGCAGCCCAGATGGTCGGCGATCTTGCGGGCAAGGAAGTTCTCTTCGTTCGAGAGGTGCGCCGAGCCGAGGAAGAGCACGCCGGCGGGTCCGGTCTTCCCGAGCGTCGCCCGGATCTCCTCGGCGATCCGGCCGACGGCGCCCGGCACGTGCGTCTCGGAGACGTCGTTGCCGCGGCGGACCGTGGCCTTGAGGACGTCGCGGTCGTTCAGGCTCTCCGAGAGGAAGCGCCCGTGGTCGCAGAGCCAGTAGTCGTTGACCTCCGGGTTCAGGCGGGGCAGGAATCGGTAGACGACGTCGTCCTTGGATTCGATCGAGATGTTGCAGCCGACGTTGCAGCCCGGGCAGACGGACTTCGTCTTGTGCAGGTACCACACGCGGCTGCGGAACCGGAATTCCTTGACGGTCAGGGCTCCGACGGGGCAGACGTCCGCGGCGCAGCCCGACCAGTCGTTGGCGAGGGGCTTCCCGTCGTGGGTCCAGACGAGGGTCCGGCCGCCCCGGTCGAGAAACGTCAGCTCCGACGTGCCGGCGATCTCCTGCGTGAACCGGATGCAGCGCGTGCACTGGATGCAGCGCGTCATGTCGGCGACGACGTGGGGGCCGATCATGGTCCGGTCGAACGTCGGGTACTGACGCTTGGTCTCGTCGAAGTTCGAGAGCTGCTGCCCGTAGCCGAAGGAATTGTCCTGGAGAGTGCACTCGCCCGCCTGGTCGCAGATCGGACAGTCGAGCGGATGATTGATGAGCAGAAACTCCATGTTCGCGGCGCGCGAGGACCTGACCTTCTCGGTCGTGGTCTTGACGGAGAGGCCGTCCTTGAGCGGCACCGTGCAGGCCGCCTGGATCTTCGGGATGCCCTCGATCTCGACCAGGCACATGCGGCACTGGCCCACGACCGAGAGGCGCGGGTGGTAGCAGAAGTGGGGGATGTCGATGCCGGCGAGCTTCGCGGCGTCGATCAGGTTGAGGCCCTTCGGGACCTCGATCGGCTTGCCGTCGAAGACGACCGTGAAGGTGTCCTTCGCCGGCGGCGGCGAAGCGGGCGGAGCCGGAGTCGGCGCAGGATTCGGCGGGTTTCCGCTCATGCGGTCACCAGCCGGGATCCCGCCCCCGCGAGGCACTTCTTGTGCTCCACGTGGTACAGGAACTCGTCCCTGAACTTGGCGACCGCCGACAGCAGCGGCGCCGCCGCTCCGTCCGCGAGCACGCAGATCGTCATGCCGTTGGCCATCTGGCCCCCGACGCGGGACAGCAGATCCACGTCTTCGGCCCGGCCCTGGCCGTTCTCGATCCGGGTCAGGACCTTGAAGAGCCAGGTCGTTCCTTCCCGGCACGGCGTGCACTGGCCGCAGGACTCGTGGGAGAAGAACTTGAGGATGTTCATGATCGCGGCCACGATGCACGTGTCCTCGTCCATCACGATGATCGCCGCCGAGCCGAGCATCGATCCCTTGGCCGCGACGCCGTCGAAATCGAGCGGCACGCCCTCGATCTCGTCGGCCTTCAGGATCGCCGCCGAGGCGCCGCCCGGAATGACCGCCTTCAACTTCCGGCCGCCGCGGATGCCCCGGGCGTAGTCCTGCCCGTACAGGATCTCCTTGAAGTCGAGGCCCATCGCGGCCTCGTACACGCCGGGCCGGTTCGACGTGGCCGGAGACGCAGTAGAGCTTCGGCCCCGCGTTCTTCTCGTTGCGGCCGATCTTCAGGAACCAGTCGGCGCCGCGGTCGATCACGTGCTTCACGCAGCAGAGCGTCTCGACGTTGTTGACGATCGTCGGCGCCGCGAAGGCTCCCGACACGGCCGGAAACGGGGGCTTGATGCGGGGCTGGCCGCGCTTGCCCTCGATCGACTCGATCAGGCCGGTCTCCTCGCCGCAGATGTACGCGCCCGCGCCGCGGTGCACGGTGAGGTCGAGCGAGAACTCCGAGCCCAGGATCTTCTCGCCCAGAAAACCTTTCTCGTACGCCTCCTCGACCGCGCGGTTCAGGATGCGCGCGCCGTCGTAGAACTCGCCCCGGATGTAGATGTAGGCGTTGCGGCACTTGATGGCGTACGAGGCGAGGATCATGCCCTCGATCAGCTGGTGCGGGTCGTTCTCCATCAGGAGCCGGTCCTTGAAGGTGCCGGGCTCCGACTCGTCGGCGTTGCAGAGCAGGTAGACGGGCTTGCCCTTCGTGTCCTTCGGCAGGAAGCTCCACTTGACGCCCGCCGAGAAGCCGGCGCCGCCCCGGCCGCGGACGTTGGCCTTCTTGACCTCCTCGAGCACCTGCTCGGGCGTCATGCCGCCGGAGACGACCCGGCGCACGCTGGCGTAGCCGCCGTCGGCGACGTAGCCGTCGATCGACCGCGAGTCTGGTTTTCCGATGCGGGCGGACAGGATCCTCTCCACGTCAGGCCTCCCGCCCGAGCCGTTCGAGCAGCGCATCGAGCTTCGGCGCGTCCATGGGCTCGTAGTACTTGTCGTTGACCATCATCGACGGGGCCCTGTCGCACCCGGCGATGCACTCGACCTCGATCAACGTGAACTTGCCGTCCTTCGTCGTCTCCTCGAGGTCGATGCCGAGCCGTTTCCTGCAGTGCGCGAGGAGCTCCCCGGCCCCGAGCAGATGACAGGAGATCGACGTGCACACCTGCAGCAGGTTCCGGCCCATGGGCCGGAGATTGAACATCGTGTAGAAGGTCAGGACGCCGTCCACGTGGGAAGGCGGAAGCTCGAGGATCCGCGCCACTTCCTCGGACGACTCCTTCGAGATCCAGCCCCACGTCTCCTGCGCGACCCACAGGACCGGCAGAAGCGCGGCCTGCTTCGTCGGGTAGCGCTTCAGGATCTTCTCGATCCGCGCCATGGCCTCCGCGGGAAACTTCCGCGGCTCGCCGGCCGACTCGATCCGATAGCGCGTATGGCTCACCAGTCGAACGCCCCTTTCTTCCAGATGTAGGCGTATCCGACGACCAGGATCGCCAGGAACGCCAGCATCTCGACGAAGAGCGGCCAACCGGCCGACCGGAACACCAGCGCCCACGGGTAGACGAAGGCGATTTCCACGTCGAACAGGATGAAGACCATCGCGATGACGAAGAACTTGATCGAGATGCGCTTGTGCGATGCGTCGACCATCGGGACGCCGCTCTCGTAGGTCGAGGACTTCTGCCGGGTTTGGAGCCTCGGCGCGAGCAGCACGTTGAGAAGGAGAACGACCGCCGCCATTCCTGCGGCCACGACGAGCAGGACGAGGACCGGGATGAAACTCTCAGGCATGGGGCGGCGGAGACTTTTTCACAAGGCCTACCGCGAGTCAACGCATGTCGAAGAGCGCAAAGGAGCTAGCCGTGAGGCGGGCGTCGGGGGGAGGCGCCGCGGGGTTGCTAGGATCCGGACGTGGAATCGCGATTCCGTCCCGCCGTCATCGTGCCGGCCTACCAGGCCGCCGCCACCGTGGCGGCCGTCGTGCGCGGGCTTCGGGACCACGTGGACCGGATCGTCGTCGTCGACGACGGATCGACCGACGCGACCGGCGCCGAGGCGCGGGGCGCGGGCGCCGAGGTCATCGCGCGCGGCGTCAACGGCGGCAAGGGCGAAGCGCTTCGGACCGGGCTCGCCCGCGTCCTCGCCACCGACGCGAGCCACGTCGTCTTCGTCGACGCCGACGGCCAGCACGACCCCGCGGATCTGCCGCGGCTGCTCGACGCCGCCCGTTCCGGCGATGACTTCGTGATCGGGTCGAGGATGGCGGATCCCGACGCGATCCCCGCCTATCGCTACCGCACCAACGAGATCGGCAGCCGGATCCTGTCGCGGATGACCGGCCTCGAAGTCGAAGACGCGCAGTCCGGATACCGCGTCGTCGCGGCCGACGTCCTGCGGCGCCTCCGGTTGAAGGCCCGCGGCTACATCATCGAGACCGAGATCCTGCTGAAAGCTTCGCCGCACGTGAAGCGCTTCCGCCACGTGCCCGTCCGCGCGATCTACGGCGGACCTTCGCACTACCGGCCGTTTCGGGATACGTGGACGATCTCGTGGGGCGCGGTGTATTACAAGGTGTTCGAGCTCGATTGACGGCGAAGCCGTCAATCGGAGCTCGAACATCCCGAGGCGCGAAGCGCCGAGGGATCCCTCGATCCGCGGCAGTCCCGCTCAGAAAGGGATCCCTCGCTGCGCTCGGGATGACAGTGCGGAGCTCGAACATCCCGAGGCGCGAAGCGCCGAGGGATCCCTCGATCCGCGGCAGTCCCGCCCAGAAGGGATCCCTCGCCGCGCTCGGGATGACAGTGCGGAGCTCGAACATCCCGAGGCGCGAAGCGCCGAGGGATCCCTCGATCCGCGGCAGTCCCGCCCAGAAAGGGATCCCTCGCCGCGCTCGGGATGACAGTGCGGAGCCCTTCAGACAATCGCGAAGCCCTTACAATCTTTCGCCATGCCCCCGGCGACCATCACGCCCCTCCGCACCCCCGGCCGCGCGCCGCGGGTCCTGACGATCGACGCGGAGGACTGGTTTCACGTGTGCGGCGACGGCTACTACTCGGACCCGAAGCGCTGGAGCTCCTTCG
This sequence comes from uncultured Acidobacteriota bacterium, assembly GCA_963736455.1. Taxonomy (GTDB): domain Bacteria; phylum Acidobacteriota; class Thermoanaerobaculia; order UBA5066; family Gp7-AA6; genus DAHUXD01. The sequence continues at coordinate 618,132 of CAVTON010000001.1, read as the reverse complement.
CGCCGCGGATCGAGACGACCCTCGGCGCGCTCTTCGATCTGCTGGCGCGCCGCGGTCATCGGGCCACGGTCTTCTTCCTCGGCTGGATCGCGCGCCGGCACCCGCGACTGGTGCAGGCGGCCGCCGACGCCGGCCACGAGATCGGGGTCCACGGCGACCTGCACGTCCGCGCCGATGAGCTGACGCGATCGGAATTCCGGGATGACCTGCGCCGGGCGTCGCGGTCCATCGCCGAGGCCGGCGGCGGGGACCTCGCGGCGTATCGGGCCGCGGAGTGGTCGATTCGGAATGCGGACGCGGAAGCGCTGCCGGAGCTCGCCTCCGCGGGAATCCGCTGCGACGCCTCGATGATGCCGATGGCCCCACTCGGCAGCTCCGCGAACCCGCCCGGACCTCACCGCATCGACCGCGAGGGGTGGTCTCTGGTCGAGCTGCCGCCGCTCACCGGCCGGGTCCTCGGCCGGAGGCTGCCGCTCGGAGGCGCGTGGCCGTTTCGGATCCTTTCCGAATCGCTTCTCGCGGAGGCGGAGGAGAGCTCGCGGCGCCGCGGCTGGCCCGCGGTCTTCACGCTGCATCCCTGGGAGCTCGACCCGGAGCACCCGCGCATGGACGGCCTGCCGGCGATTCTCCGGACGGTGCACTTTTTGGGGCTGCGGCGATTCCCGCGCCGGCTCGAGCGCTGGCTCGAGCGCGACCGCTGCCTCGCCGTGCGCGAGGTCGTTCCCGAGCTCGCGCCGGCATGAGCCCGAGGCCGGCGTTTCTCTTCCCGGGCCAGCTCGCCGAATGGATCGGCATGGGGCGCGATTTCTTCGAGTCCGACGTCGAGGCCCGGGCGCTCTTCGCCCGGACGTCGGAGCGGTGCGGCCGCGACCTCGAGAGGATCCTGTTCGAGGGGCCCGCGGAGGCGCTCCGCGAGAACCTCGCCGCCCAGGCGGGCGTGTATCTCGTCTCGACGCTCTCGGCGCGCGCCCTCGTCCGCGCCGGCGTGCGGCCCTCGGCCACCGCGGGCTACAGCCTCGGCAACTACGCGGCGATGGTGGCGGCGGGTGCGATCTCGTACGAGGAGGCGCTCGACGTCCTCGTCGCCGTCTGGCAGACGACCGAGCGCCTCGGCGTGCGCGGAGCCATGGCCGCGGTGATCGGCGCCCGGCGCGAGATCGTCGACGGCGTCCTCGAGAGCCTCCGGTCGCGCGGCCTTCCCGTCTGGATCGGAAACGTCAACGCGTCCACGCAGTTCGTCCTGACCGGCCACGCCGACGCGGTCGCGGCCGCGCTCGAGGAGCTGCGTCCCCGCGCGCTCTCGGTGCTCCCTCTCACGATGAGCTGGCCCATCCACAGCGAGCTCATGCGGCCGGTCGCCGAGGCGATCGCGCCTCGGATCGCGGCGCTCTCCACGATCCGCGATCCGGACGTGCCGTACTACGGCCCGGAAGGGCATCCCGTCTCCGGAGGGGAGGAGGTGCGACGCCTTCTCGGAACCGCGTTCTGCCATCCGACGCTCTGGAAGGACACGTTCGAGCGGCTCGTCGCCGACGGGACGAAGACCTTCGTCGAGGCCGGCCCCGGCGAAATGCTCTCGAAGATGACGCGGTGGATCGATCGGACGACGCGGTGTCATCCTGCGGGCTCGCTCGAGGCGATCCGCGCCGCCGTGGATATAGTCGGCCCCTCATGAAAACCGCCGTCGTCACGGGAGGCTCCCGCGGGATCGGCCGGGCCATCTCGCGCGAGCTCGCCGGCTCGGGAGCGCGGGTCGTCCTGACGTGCCAGAAGGACATCGATCGGGCCGAGGCGACCGCCGAGGAGATCCGCCGGGCCGGCGGACAGGCGACGGCGCTCCGGATGGACGTGCTGAAACCCGAAGAGGTGAAGGCGATGGCCGACCGGGTCGGCTCCGAGTTCGGCGGCGCGGACATCCTCGTCAACAACGCCGGCGTCATCAAGGATGCGCTCTTTCCGTTCATGAAGGAGGAGGACTGGGACTTCGTGCTCGACGTGGACCTGAAGGGCGCGTTTCGCGTCACCCGGGCGCTCATCCGGGGAATGCTCCACAAGAGCTGGGGCCGGATCGTCAACGTCGTCTCCGTCAGCGGCATCTCGGGCCACGCCGGGCAGGCCAACTATTCGGCGGCGAAGGGCGGACTGATCGCGTTCACCAAGGCGCTGGCGCTCGAGCTCGCGCCGAGGGGCATCACGGTCAACGCCGTGGCCCCCGGGCTCGTGGAGACCGAGATCATCGCGCACCTCAAGGACGAAGCGCGGCAGGAGTTCCTCGGGCGGATCCCGATGGCGCGGTTCGGCAGCCCGGAGGAGGTCGCTTCGGTGATCGGGTTTCTGGCGTCCGAGAAGGCGTCCTACGTCACGGGGCAGGTCTGGCGCGCCGACGGAGGCATGGCCTAGCTCGCTCTCGCTATAATCCGTGTGAAGGAGAATCCATGTCCCGGCAAGACCTGGCGCCGCGCGTCAAGGAGCTGATCGTCCGGCGCCTGAAACTCGAGATCGACCCGACGACGATCGACGACGCCGCGCCCCTCTTCGGAGAGGGCCTGGGGCTCGACTCGATCGACGCCCTCGAGCTCGTGCTCGGCCTCGAGCAGGAATTCCACATCAAGGTCGAGGACGAGGAGGTCGGCGTCAAGGCGTTCGCCTCGGTCGACGCCCTCTGCGACTTCATCGACCAGAAGAAGACCGCCTGATGCCGACGGCGGATCTCCCGCACGCCTATCCCTTCCGGCTCGTGGACGTCGTGAAGGAGCCTCGCGATGCCGCCTTTTCGAGCGGGCTCGTGACCGCGCGGATCTCCGCCGACTCGCGCGCCGCGATGGGAGAGGAGTGGGGGAGCCCGATCCTCTTCGCCGAGGCGATTGCGCAGGCGGCGCTGCTGCTCCGGGGCGGCGATCCCGAACGGGCCCGGTCCGGATTTCTCGCGGGGATCGAGGGCTTCTCGTCGGAGCGCGCTCCGAGAGCCGGGGAAACGCTGGAGATCGCGGTGCGTCTCGCCGCGCGGTTCGGCGCGGTCGTCCGTTTCGACGGAGAGGTCCGTTCCGAAAGCGAAGTCCTCGCGCGCGGCAGCGTTCTCGTGCGCGAGGGCGGCGCCTCGGACGAGGGCGCGGAGGGCGCATGAAACTGGTCGAAGAAGAGCGCGGCGCCCACACGATCCTGAGGATCGAGGGAACGCTCGCGCTCGGCGACGCCACGCGCGCCCTGCAGGAGCGCCTCGAGAAGGTCTCGGGCGACCGGACCGGCTCGGTCGTGCTGGATCTCTCCGGTCTCGAGCATCTCGATTCGACCGCGATCGGCGTCTTCGTCGGAGGCCTGAAGAAGTTCGAGGCGCAGGGCCGCCGCTTCTATCTCGTCAATCCCCGCGAGCGGGTCGCGGCAGTGTTCCGGATCACGCATCTCGATTCGGTCTTTCGCACCTTCCCGAGCGTCGAGGCGGCGCTAGCCGTCGCGAACCTCGCCTCCGAAGAGGAGACGAGTGAGCACTGAGACCGCCGTCGCCTGCGAGTGCACGCACGAGCCTCCGCACCGGTTCGTGATCGCGGCGCGCTCGCGGGTGGGCTCGGGGGTGCTCGTCGGCCTGCAGCGCGTGGATGCGCCGTACCCGCGCCGCGACCTGTTCGTCACGGCTCGCGAGCTGAAGATGAGCCAGGACAGCGTCTACAAGGCCTGTTTCGTCTGCGTCGACCTCGGGTTTCGGGAGACGGCGATCGCTCTCCCGATCGCCGACGTCGAGCTGGGGCTGCCGCCCGCGTGACCTCCGCCGCTCCGGACCGGTTTGCGGCGCTCAAACGGCAGGCCGGCGAGAAGGCGGCCGCGCTCGTTTCCCCGGGGATGGTCGTCGGGCTCGGCACCGGAAGCACGGCGGTCTTCGCCACGCGGCGTCTCGGCGAGCTGCTTTCCGGCGGATCCCTGCGCGGGGTCGCCGGCGTCCCGACGTCCCGGGCGACGGCCGACGAGGCCCGCCGCGTCGGGATTCCGCTGCTCTCGGACGACATCCCCCGCGAGATCGACCTGACCATCGACGGCGCCGACGAAGTGAGCCCGGCCCTCGATCTGATCAAGGGCGGGGGGGGAGCGCTCTTCCGGGAGAAGATCGTCGCGCAGGCGAGCCGCCGCGTCGTGATCGTCGTGGACGAGTCGAAGCTGTCGCCGGCGCTCGGCACGAAGCATTCTCTTCCCGTCGAGATCGCGCAGTTCGGCTGGCGCTCGCAGGAGCGCTTCCTCGCCGGCCTCGGAGGAAAGCCGCGCCTGCGCCTCGCGCCCGAGGGGAAGGCCTATGAGACCGATCAGGGCAACTGGATCCTCGACTGCGACTTCGGGCCCATATCCGATCCGGCCGCCCTGGAGGCGAGGCTCGCCGGACGGGCCGGGATCGTCGAGCACGGCCTCTTCTGCGGGATCGCCACCGACGTGATCGTGGCCGGCGAAACCGGAATTCGGGAACTGCGCCGGGACGCATGACTTCCGGACCCGCGGGCCCGGAGCCGACCCTGAAATTATATCGCAACACGATACGTTGATGAGGATGAGGAACGACGAATGAACACAATGAAGAGATCTCCCTCGTACGTCGGGAGACGTCCGTGACCGAGGACCGCCGCAGTGTCGACGGCTCTCACTGGGACCCCCGCAAGATCCGGCGGGTCCGGGAGTATGGCTGGTTCAAGGAGCACGAGGCCGAGATGATCGACGCCGCGCGGAGGCGCTCCGCGGCCGACGCGGCCGCCGCCGCCGAGCGAAAACGGCAGAATCTGAAGGCGCGCGCGCTCGCGCTCGTGGGACCGGAGGAGGAGGAAGCCGTCGAGCCCTCGCGCGCCGCGGTCCGGCGCCAGTGTCCGCGATGCGGCGCCGAGATGAAGCCGTCTCTCATCGGAGGTCTCGAGACCGACGAGTGCACCAGCTGCCAGGGAGTATTTCTCGACCGCGGGGCCCTGATGCACCTGATCGGCCACGACGCCCGCCGCCGCAGCTTCTTTCGGAGGCTGCTCGGTCTGAAGAACCCGTGACCGGAAGTCCCGCATTCCGCGGGGTCGGGTGTCCGGTTACGTCAGCGCGCCGCGGCGCGACGCGGTGACGGCGGGGCCTCCGTGCGCAGCTCCCTCAGCTGACGGTCCTGCTCGCGGGAAAACAGGGCGAGGGAGCACAGCGCTCCGGTGAACGTCGTCAGCATGTCCCAGTGCGCGTCCCAGCGGTCCCCCTGGGTCGACACGAAGTGTCGCGCATCGACGTTCCACTCCACCGCGGCCCACTCCAGAAACTCGTAGATGGCGGCGCCGGCGAGACAGCACGCCGCGACGAGGATGAAGACCCAGTGCTTCGAGAGCCGCGTCTTGCGGCGGAGGATTTCGCGCCCGATCATCGCCGCCGCCACACCCGTGCTGAAGTGCACGATGCGGTCGAAGGGGTTCCTGGAAAGGCGGAGCGCGTGCTCGATCCAGTCTCCGAGGGGCACCCGCGAGAACATGAAGTGCCCGCCGATCGCGAGCAGCAGGCCCACGATGAGGGCCAGCCGATACGACATCGAGGTCAGCGGAAACCGGCGGTACGTCACGACGAGAGCCGTGACGCCGACGAAAACCGGCAGCAGCTCGAGAACCCAGTCGCGCCAGTCCGTGGGCGAGATCGCCGAACGGACGACCGCAGCCGCGAGGATGGCGAGGAGCAGAAGCGGTTCTCGGTCGTCGGCCCGCTTGGGCCGGAACAGGGCGACCCGGCTGATCACGAAGTATCGTGGTGCAAGGGTCGAGCCACGGCGCTTGATTCTCGACGGCGATGTCGCTAGGCTTTCCAGCCCTGCGAAAGTGGCGGAACTGGTAGACGCGCAGGTTTCAGGAACCTGTGGGTAACACCGTGAGGGTTCGAGTCCCTCCTTTCGCACCAATGATCCTCCGCCCCAACCGGCGGCGCCATGAACTTTCGCTAGCTCTAACCGAGAGGGGCCTACCGTCTCGGCGCCTGCGCGAGCGCCACGCCGTCGGTCGTGGAGCTACGCCGGGCGAGGAACGTGTGGAGCTGCGCGACGACTGCGGCGCCCTCCCCGATGGCCGCCCCCACGCGCTTCACCGAGCCGCAACGGACGTCGCCGACGGCGAAGATTCCTTCGAGACCGGTCTCGAGAGGCAGCGGAGCGCGCCCGGTCGAGCCCGCGTCGGCGCCGGTTCGGATGAAGCCTTTCTCGTCGAGCGGGATGCCGCAGCCGGTGAGCCAGCCGGCGGCCGGATCGGCTCCGGTGAAGAGGAACAGGTGGGCGATGGCGTGCTGTTCCTCGGCACCCGTGCGGCGGTTGCGCCACCGCACCGCGTGCAGACCCTGGTCGGGCGTGCCGAGGAGCTCCACGACCTCCGTGTCGCAGAGCACGGTGATGTTCGGTGAGGCGGCGATGCGGTCGATCAGGTAGCGCGACATGGTGCTCGAGAGGGCGGCCCGGCGCACCAGGACGCGCACGTGCCGCGCGTGGCTCGCGAGAAAGACCGCCGCCTGGCCGGCCGAGTTTCCGCCGCCCACGAGGGCCACGTCCTCGTCGCGGCATAGCCGGGCCTCGACGGGCGAGGCCCAGTACGAGACGCCGCGGCCCTCGAACTGCGCGAGGTTCGGAATCTCCGGCCGGCGGTAACGCGCGCCGGTGGCCACCACGACCGCGCGCGCCCGCAGGCTCCGGCCGTCGGCGAGCTCGAGGGTGTGCGCGGGATCGGGGCCCGGGCTCTCCGAGGAGCAGTCCAGCCGCGCGACCTCGGTCGAGAGGCTGAACTCGGCGCCGAATTTCTGCGCCTGCGTGAATGCGCGGCCCATCAGGGACTGTCCCGAGACGCCGGTGGGGAAGCCCAGGTAGTTCTCGATGCGCGCGCTGGCGCCGGCCTGGCCTCCAAACGCGAATCTCTCGAGCACCACGATCGAGAGGCCCTCGGACGCGCCGTAGACCGCCGTCGCCAGCCCCGCCGGACCCGCGCCCACGATCGCCACGTCGTAGGGCTCGGATCGGAAGCTCGTGGCCACGAGGCCGAGGGCTCGCGCCAGCTCCTGCTTCGTCGGGTTCCGGAGCACCGCGCCGGCCGGCAGGACCACGATCGGGAGCTCTTCGGGCTTCGGAGCGAGGCTCGCCAGCAGCAGCGACGCATCCTCGTTCACGGGATCGACGACCCGGAAGGGGATCCCGTTGCGCTCGAGAAAGCTCGAGAGCCGGGTCACGTCCGGGGACTTGACCGCCCCGATCAGGACCGGCCCTCCGAAACCCATCTCGATCAGCGCCACGCGGCGAAGGATGAGCGCGCGGAGGATGCGCTCCCCGAGCTCGGCTTCCTCGACGAGCAGAGCTCGCAGCGCCTCGGGCGGGACGGCGATCGCCTCCACGTCGCCGACCGCCCGGGCGTCGATCGCGGCGACGTCCGGCCTTCCGGAGAGATGTCCGAGCTCGGCCATCACCTCGCCCGGCACCACCTCGCTCATCTCCTCGAGGGGCGCCCCGATCTGTTCGGCGATCGAGGCCATGGGGAGCGCCTGCCCGAGCGCATCCCGAAGGACGATCGCGACGCGGCCGGAGAGGATCACGTACATCGGGAGGACCGTCTCTCCGGTCCGGCTGAGGAACTCGCCGGCCGAGAACCGCCGAATCTCTCCGAACCGGCGAACGCGGTCGATCTCTGCGTTGGAGAGGACCGGGAACATCTGGTGGAAGCGCGACGCCAGGGCGCCGCTGGGAGTGGCCGGCACTTCCGGAGCCGCGCTGCGCGGTGCCTCGGGGTCGGGGTGATCGTTCTGGTCTGTCATGCGCGCCGACCCGGACGACGCTACGTCGCTCGGCGGAGGCAGTCAAGAACGCGGCGGCGCGTTTCGCGGAGGCATCCTGCGGCTGGCCCGAATCCTGCACTCTTCCAGCCGGGGTTCGTTCGCATCGGCGTCGATGAACCGTCGCCGGCAACGGACCTCGACGGGGAGGAGTTGAACATGACCACTCCGCGCGGTCGGGAATGGCGAATTCTGATCTGGTGCCTCCTTCTCGGAATCCTGTGCGCGGGGAGCAGCTTCGCCGGGCCGCCCGACCTGCCGCCGCTCGTGCAGCCGCCGACCAGCGATCACCACGTGGGCAAAGTGGTGTGGGCGGATCTGGTGACGCCCGACCTCGAGAGCGCGAAGCGCTTCTACGGGAGCCTGTTCGGTTGGACGTTCCGGGACACCATGCTCGGCGACAAGAAATTCGCGGTCGCCCTCCTCGGAGGCGAACCGATCGCGGGGCTCGTTCAACGGTCCCTGCCGAGCGGCGAGCACAGGCGGCCGGCCTGGTTGACGTTCATCGCCGTTCGCGACACGGCGGAAGCCGACCGGACGGCCGTCGCGCATGGCGGCAAGGTCCTCTCGCCGCCCCGCGATTACCCGGAACGCGGACAGCAGGCGATCCTCGCCGATCCGCAGGGAGCGGTCTTCGCCGTGCTGCAGTCGGGCAGCGGCGACCCGCCCGATGTGCTCACGCCGATCGGGGGCTGGATCTGGAGCTCGCTGATCACGACCAATCCGGATACCGGAGCCGCTTTCTACCAGGCGCTCTTCGGCTACGAGGTGTTCGAGCTGCCGAGCGACGATGGGCGGCAACATCTCCTGTTGGCGGCGGATGGCTATGCGCGCGCCACGGCGAATTCGCCTCCGCTGACCGCTCCGAACCTCCATTCGCACTGGCTCGATTTCGTTCGCGTCGCGAGCGTGGCGGAGGCATCCCGGAAGGTCGTCGCTCTCGGAGGCCGCGTCCTGGTGCAGCCGCATCCGGATCGCCACGGCGAAATGGTGGCCGTCGTCGCCGACCCCTCCGGCGCGCCGTTCGGGCTGCTCGAGTGGTCCGACACGGAATCGAAGGAGGTGGCGCCATGACGACCGTCCCTCGGCGCTGGCCGCTGCTCCGGCTCGGAGCCCTCGTGCTCGCCGTGGCCGCGTTCATGACTCTCACCGGATGCGTGGCGAGCGCAGGGGTATACGCCGGCGACTACGACGGGGAGTACTACTACGACGCCCCGGGCTACGTCGTCTACGACGGCTGGGGGCCGACGTACTACGTCGGGCCGCCTCGCGGAGGCCATGATCACCACGACGATCACCACGACGTCGGCCATGACGATCATCACGACACCCACGGCGGCGGGGGTCACCCGGGCCATCCCGCCTATCGGCCGGCGCCCTCCTCTCGAGCGGTTCCCTCGATTCCGACGCAGTCCCATCCGTCGCCCAGAGCCCCTGGAAGGAGCGGGGAATAGGAGCCGGTGCCTGGCCCGCTTCAGTGCGAGGAGCTCGGCCGTCCGCGCCAGGACAGGGTCTTCCACTCGGCCGGCGGCAGGCGCGTCCATCTTCCGTCCTGGTAACGGGAGACCTGGACGATCGCGCCGAGGGCGGGCCGGACGGCGTCACAGCGAGAGCACCGAAACCGGTGCTTCGCGACAGTCGAACCCGGCACGGGCTCGAACTGCACGCGGAGGCGCGCGCCGCAGACGCATTTCACGTCCGCCAGCCGAGTGATTTGTTTCAGAGACCTCGAGTTTACCTGTCCTCGGGTACAGGTTCAAGGGGCCGTCCCCCTTCCCGGACGGTCACTCGAGGCACCACGGCCTCTGGAGCGGCTTCGGCGCCGGCATCGAAGGGCTTCCGCCGGTGCGAGGGTGTAGCGTCGGTCCGGCAACGGCAAGCCCCATGAGTTCTCGCCGATCCGCCCTCAGCAAGGACAGGACATGAACAAGCCGCCTTCCGCAATCAAGATGAATCTCGGAGACTTCTCGCCCAAGTTGGTCCAGCTCACGGACGACGTCTTGTTCGGCGACGTCTGGGAGCGCACGGAATTATCGAAGCGCGATCGCAGCCTCGTCACCGTGGCCGCTCTCATCGCGGGCGGCAACACGGAACAGCTCACGTTTCACCTGAATCGCGCCAGGGAGAACGGCCTGACCGAGGCCGAGCTGATCGAGACCATCACCCATCTCGCCTTCTACGCGGGGTGGCCAAAGGCGATGTCGGCCATCACCGTCGCGAAGGCCGTCTTTGGCAAGTAGCCTCGACGGCATTTTGCCGCGCGCATGCGCGAAGGCTGCCGGAGTCGGTTTATCCCTCGTTCAGGGGCGGGTCGATATGATGTCGGCGGGACCCGGGTACCGCGCCCAAAGGCCTCGAAGGAGTGTTCGGATGAGGACTCGGAGAAGTGTGGCGACTCTGTGCGGCGGTTTCGCCCTGCTGCTCGCTTCCCGCGCGCCGGCGGCGGAGAAGAAAATCGCTCGCTCCGAGCTTCCGCCGGCGGTCGAGAAGACGGTCGCGGCTCAGGGATCCGAGGCCACTATCCGTGGACTGTCGCGGGAGGAGAAGAAGGGCCAGGTTTTCTACGAGGCCGAGCTGGTCGTCGCCGGCCGTTCCCGGGACATCCTGATGGACGCCGCGGGGACCATCGTCGAAGCGGAGGAGGAGGTGTCGTTGAAGAGCCTTCCTCCGGAGGTTCAAGCCGGCCTGAAGGCTCGGGCCGGCGAGGGTACGATCGAGAAAGTGGAGTCGATCACGAAGCGCGGCCGCCTCGCGGGCTACGAGGCGCAGGTCGACACCCGCGGCAGGCGGTCGGAGGTCTCGGTCGGTCCGGATGGCAAGGCTCCGGAGCGCGGGAGATGACGGATCGGTTCGTCGACTCCGCCGTTTAGTCTCCTTTCACGGGCCGTCCGCTAGAATCCGGGCCTGCAAGAAGGAGTTCGATCCATGCGCCGAACATTCAGGACCTCAGTGCGATTCGTGCTCGTCTCGGCCGCCGTGCTTCTCGCGGTCCGCGCGAGGGCCGCCGAGCCCGCCTACGAGGTGCGCTCGCTGCCGCTGCCGGGAGCGACGCCGGCCGGAATCTCTATGGACTACATCGCCTTCGATCCCTCGACTCGCTCGGTATGGGTCCCTGCGGGCAACACGGGGCTCGTCGTCGTCATCGACTCGTCGAAGGGATCGTTGAGGCAGATCGCGGGCTTCCCGACGGCCGAGATGGGCACGGGCGACCGCAAGCGGATCGTCGGCCCGTCCTCGGTCACGATTGGAGACGGCGTGGTCTACGTCGGCAACCGCGCCGATTCGACGATCTGCGCCTTCAACGCGCTCTCGCTCGCAAAGGGCGCGTGCCGGAAGCTCGACTCGATGCCCGACGGCCTCGCCTACGTGGGACCGACGAAGGAGGTCTGGGTCACCACGCCCCGCGACAAGTCCGTTCGCGTCCTCGATGCGGCGACGCTCGCGGAGAAGGCGAAGCTCACCTTCGACGGCAATCCCGAGGGCTTCGCGGTGGATGCACCGCACGGGCGCTTCTACACGAACCTGGAGGATCGGGACCTCACTCTGTCGATCGACCTCGGCTCCCGGAAGACGGTCGAAACCTGGAAGCCCGAGTGCGGGGAAGACGGACCGCACGGGCTGAGGGTCGATCCGGCCGCGCATCAGCTCTTCGTCGCATGCAGCGCCCGGGCCGAGGTGATGGACACGGAGCACGGCGGGAAAGTCCTGTCGTCGGTCGATACGGGGGACGGGGTCGACGACATCGACTATTCGCCGGCGACCCATCGGCTCTACGTCGGCGCGGCCAGGGCCGGCCGGCTCACGGTCGCGAGCGTGGATGCGCAGGGAAAGCTCTCCGTCGACGCGACGGTGCCGACGCCCCGCGGGGCGCGGAACCCGGCCGTGACGGACAAGGGCGTCGTGTACCTGGCCCACTCCGGTTCGAGCGGTCTCTCCGACCTGACCGTCGCGACGCCGACGAAGTGAGGCGCCGGCGACGCCGTCCTTTCAGCCCCGGCCGTGGATCTTCATGTCGACGATCTCGTCGATCGAGACGTCCTTGTCGCGCGAGCGGGCGCGCTTGACGTAATCCACGGAGACGCCGTGGATGCGGAGGCTGACGAGGTCGTCCGCCGAGACGTTGCGGTAGCCGAGCTGCTGGAGCTGGCGGACGAAGTCGGGCGTGACGCCGTGGATGCGCATGCTGACCACGTCGTCGGCCGACAGGTCCCCGTAGCCGAGGCTTTCCATCTCGTGGATGAACTCCGGCGTCGCGCCGTGGATGCGGAGGGAGACGAGGTCGTCCGCCTCGACGTGGCCGAGGCCCTTCATCGCCTGGACGAAGTCCGGGGTGACGCCGTGGATCCGGAACGCGACGAGGTCATCGGCGCCGAGGTCGTAGCCGAGGGCCTTCATCTGGCGCGCGAACTCGGGCGTGGCGCCGTGGATCCGCATGGAGACGAGGTCGTCGGCGCTGAGGTGGTCGTAGCCGGCGGCCTTCATGTCGCGGATGTATTGCGGGGTCGCGCCGTGGATCCGCATCGCAATGAGCTCGTCGAGGTCCTCGTGGACGTACCCGAGGGCGGCGAGCTCGCGCATGAAGCTGCGGCTCACGTCGTGGACGGCGAGCGCGAAGGCCTCGCTCTCATCCGGCGCGGCATAGCCCATCTTCGTGAGCTCGGCGAGGTATTCGGCGTTCGCCTGGAAGGTGAATCGGCCCGATCCGCCGGAGTCGTTCAACTGTCCGTCGAAGGAGACCGTGCCGGCGTCGCGGACCATCTGGAAGTGGACCGGGACCTCGGTCGAGGACTTCGGGCGCTCGAGGCCCTGGAAGTCGGTGACCGTGTAGTCGTTCGACGAGGTCCAGTTGTCGTTGCCGGACTCCGAGCGGCGCTTCAGGGTCAGCTGCAGCAAGCCGTCGCGGTCGAAGTCGATCAGCCAGCGGCCGTTGGTCGGCGCGAGGCTGTGGGAAGCGGCCAGGGACGCGGCGGGCCACGCGAAGCCGGCGAGCATGAGGATCGCGAGGCCGGCGCGCAGGCGGGCCGAAAGGCTCGGACGGGTCATCTCAGCACCTCTGGTCGTTAGACGGGGCGAGATGCCGAAGGTTTCGATCCTCTTCCGCCAGCGGGCGGCCGCAAGGGCCGCCCCTACGAACTTGAGCGCGCTGAGACTTCTGTGACTGGACTCTAAGCCGCGCCCTTTCTCGCCAGGCGGCTTCGCTCGCTGACGAGCTGCCATGAGCCGGGGCAGAGACGCATTCCCCAGTTGTGCGGCTTGAACGCTCCGCGCTCGACGCGCACTTTGTTGCCGCAGTCTGCGCAAACGGCATGAAGGGGAATCGGCATCCGGTCCGGGGATGCCACCGGGATCTTCCAGTTCGGCATCGTCCACCTCGTTTTCGAAGAGCGCAACCGCTGATCGCGAAACGGGCCGTTTCCACCGGAGGTTCAGTGCAAGATGGAAGCCATTTCCCGGCCCCGGCCGACGCTCTTCAGGCCTCCCGCAGCGCCGCGGGGCGGCCTTCGCTCGGGGGACGGCGCCGCAGGAGCACGAGCGAGACGACCAGCGCCAGGATCAGGGCGGAGAGCAGGCCGAGCTCGATCATCCCGTTTCGGAACGCCGCGTCCCCCTTCGCGAGAAGGTCCTTGAACTCCGCCGTCAGAACGAGGACCCGGCGGGTACCCGCGATCAGGCCGACGATCAGGAACGGCTCGGGAACCAGCGTGTGCTCGCGGAACGAAACCTGGACCGTGTACAGGATCTCCACGACCAGGAGGATCAGCAGGATCCGATCGAGGATGTCGACGATCTCCTCGCCGAGCCGCCCCGCGGCGAGGCTGCCGACGAACTGCGTGGCGGCGATCGCGAGGAGCGCCACCGAGCAGCCGGAGAGCAGGATGCCCAGGCCGACGTAGACCACGTCCTCGACGCGGGTGAACTGCCTCGCGACGACATCGCGCACGCCGGCGCCCCAGATGCCCGGCCTCTTTCTTTCGCTCAAACGTCCTCGGATGATGCGGGGATCGTGCCAAACGGCGGGGGAGGCCCGCGCGCCCCTCTGCACCCTCGCCCCGTGAGGGGAGAGGGTTGGGGTGAGGGGCCCCGTAGCTATCCGCTTCGAATGTGCGGCGATTCGGATGACGCCCCCCTCACCCTCGCCCTCTCCTCCCGCCGGGGGGAGAGGGGATAGGAACGGGCTCACCCGTTTGGTGAACAGTCTTGAGGACGACTACCGCCGTCTCGGGACACCCGGTGGCGTCGGAGTCAGCGGAAGAACGTTGATGACGCCCTGCATCATCACGTTATGGACCGTGCAGAAGTAGCTGAGGGTGCCGACGTTGTTGAAGGTTTGCGGGTAGGTGAAGCCCGTGCTGTGTTGCCCTGAATCCCAGACCTCGCCGGTTGGGCCACCGACGCCGGGAGTGCAGTTCGTAGCGGTGCACGTCCCCGACGTCGTTGAGTGCGGTCCGCTGACCCAGTCCCACTCGACCGTCGTCCCGACCGGAATCGTCGTGATGAAGGTGCCACTCGATCGAATCGACGAAGCTCGTCCCGTCCACGCCGGCGCCCACCGTTGACGATGTGATTCGTATTCAGCGTCGGTGTAAGCGTTGGCGTCCGCGTGTTCGTCGGCGTCCGCGTATTCGTCGGTGTCCGCGTAGACGTCGATGTCGGTGTGAAAGTCGATGTGTTGGTCGAAGTCCTGGTCGGCGTGGCAGTCGGAGTCCGCGTCGCGGTGGTCGTCGGCGACGAGGTGAACGTCCGGCTCGGCGTCAGCGTGTTGCTCGGCGTGAGCGTGATCGTCGGCGTCAGTGTGAGCGTCGGGGTCTGCGTCATGGTCGCCGTGTCGGTCGGAGGAATGGGCGTCGGCGTCGGGAACGGGCGCCATGGGCGGACCGAAGAGCTTCACGAGAAACACCGCCATCTGGCCGCGCAGGACCGAGGCGTCGGGGCAGTAGTCGTCGTTGCCGCAGCCCCCGGTGATTCCCTCGTTGAAGAGCTGCTCGATCCAGTTGGCGTACTGGCTCGGGCAGGGCACGTCGTTGAAGATTCCCGTGCAGGCGGGCGGCACGTACGAGGAGCCGTGCTCCGTCTTCAGGAGAAAGACCGCCATCTGCGCGCGCGTGACCGGGTTGTCGGGGCAGTAGTTGCCGTTGCCGCAGCCTCCGGTGATGCCCTCGTTGTGAAGCTGCTCGATCCAGTCGGCGTACTGGCTCGGGCAGGGCACGTCGCCGAATTCTCCGGTGCAGGCCGGCGGCATGTAGCCCGGGCCGTGCTGGGTCTTCAGGAGAAAGACCGCCATCTGCGCCCGCGTGACCGGAGTCGCGGGGCAGTAGATGCCGGCGCCGCAGCCGGACGTGACCTGCATGTGGAAGAGCGTCTCGACGTAGAGGTAGAAGGGATGGGTCGTCGGAACGTCGGTGAAGCTGTTGCCGACGTGGACGGTCCATGTCGTTCCGATGCCGCCGCTGCTGAGGTTCTCGGTGAAGGTGACGTCCCAGTGCGCCACCGGCCGCGTCCCGGAAACGGTCATCAGGTAGCAGTCCCCGGTCGCGCCGTTGCAGTCGGTCGTCGCCCCGCCGGCCAGGGTCCCGTAGTCCGCGGTCGGGTCGTCGATCGTGTAGGTCGGTCCCGCGGGGCCGGTCAGGTTCGACGCCGTTCCCGTGAAGGTCTGATCGCTTCCGGTCACGTTGGTCCAGAACGGAGAGATCTGGACCGTTTCACCCGGCTCGAGCATGCCGTTGACGTTCGAGATCGACCCGGCGGCCGGGTGCGAATCGACGGCCGCATAGAGCGGCGCCAGGGGCGCACCCGAGGGAACGGAGGAGCTTTTCGCGCCGATTGCGGGAGCGATGGGCCGCATCGGTGCGCGTCCCACCCGGAGGGAAAGGAGGCCGGCGGCGAGGAGCATCGCGAAAATGCCGTATTTCATGGCGGCCTCCTGATGCAAACGATACGCCCGGGAACGCGATTTCGAGGCGTAAAATGGAGTCTCAAGGAAGTCATGGCTGCCCCGGATCTCCCCTGGAACTGCCCCAGCCCCTACTGCACGGACCCGCACAATCCGTCGTCGCGGCCGATCGACGGAGTGATCCGGTGTCGTTCGTGCGGCTGGGAGCTCAAGGTATCGGTCCCGGAGCCCCAGGACCTCGACGACTGGCCCGGCCTCTTTGCCCCGAAAGAGCCGGAAAAGGGGACCGCTTCGTAGCCCGCGTCCGAGCGGTTAGACTCCCGCGCGTGCTGCCCTCCGAAGCGGAGATCCTCGAGCGCCTCCGGCGCAAAGGGGCCCGCATCCTGTCGTTTGCCGAGATCCGCCGCGCCTTCGACGTCGCCGCGGGGGAGGAGGAGGGCCTGCGAGAGCGGCTGGATGCCCTGGAGCGCCGGGGAGAGGTCGCCCGGGTCCGGGGAGAGAAGTACTCGGCCATCGAGTTCTCGGACCTCGTCGCCGGGCGGATCACGGTCCGGCCGGAGGGGTTCGGCTTCGTCCTGGTGCCGGGCGGGGAGGACCTCTTCGTGCCGCGGAACGGGATGCACGGGGCGATGGACGGGGACACGGTCCTGGCGCGGGAGGAGCGAACGCGCGCCACGACCCGCCGCGGCCGCGACGCGGCTCGGACCTCGGGGACGGTGGTCCGGATCCTCGACCGCGCGCGCGAGCGCGTCGTCGGCCGCTTCGAGACCCGGGACGGAAACAGGATCGTCCTGCCCTATGACCCGAAGATCGACGCCGTGATCCGCGTCGCCGACGGCAAGACCCGGAAGGCCCGCGAGGGCGAGATCGTGGAGGTGCGGCTGACGGCCTTCCCGGACACGCGCCGGATCGCGTACGGCGAGGTCGAGGAGCGCCTGGGCTTCCTCGGCGAGCCGGGCGTGGACATCGAGATCGTCCTGCGGTCTCACAACCTGCCGCCCCGGTTTCCCGAGCCGGTCGTCGCCGAGTCGGAGTCATTCCCCGAGGAGGTCCGGCCCGAGGACCTCCGGGGTCGGCGCGACTTCCGCGACCGCCGCATCGTGACGATCGACGGCGAGACCGCCAAGGACTTCGACGATGCGATCGAGGTCGAGCGAACGGCCGGCGGCTACCGCATCGGCGTCCACATCGCGGACGTCTCGCACTACGTCCGCGAGGGGACGCTGCTCGACGACGAGGCGCGGTCGCGCGGCACATCCGTCTACTTCCCGGGGCGCGTGCTGCCGATGCTCCCGGAGCGCCTCTCGAACGGGCTCTGCTCCCTCAACCCGAGGGTGGATCGGCTCGTCCTCTCGGCGCTCCTCGAGCTCGACGCGAAGGGCCGCGTCGTCTCCGCCGAATTCGCGAAGGGAGTCATCCGCAGCGCGCACCGGATGACCTACACCGAGGTGGCGCGCCTGATCGAGACGCCGGCGGCGGCCGAGGACGAGCGCCGCTATGGCCCGTCTCTGGCCGATTTCCGGCTGATGGGCGAGGTCGCGGCGCTGTTGCGCGCCCGCCGCGAGGCCCGCGGCTCGATCGACTTCGACCTGCCCGACGCCGACGTCGTCCTCGACGACGCCGGCCTCGTCGTCGGGATCGTCCCCGAGTCGCGCAACGTCGCGCACCGCCTGATCGAGGAGTTCATGCTCGCGGCGAACGAGGCGGTCGCGAAGAAGCTTCTCTTCGCGAAGCAGCCGGCGGTGTACCGGGTGCACGACCGCCCCGATCCGGACCGGCTGGTGGACCTGCGGGAGGTGCTCGAGAGCTTCGGCTACGAGCTGAAGGGCGACCTCGACGAGCTCGCCCCGAAGGAGTTCCAGCGGCTCCTCGTGGCGATCGAGGGCAAGCCCGAGGAGCGGCTCCTGCACGACCTCCTCCTGCGCGCCCAGCGCAAGGCCGTCTACAGCGAGGAGTGCCGCGGGCACTATGCGCTCGCCGCGCCGTACTACTGCCACTTCACGTCTCCCATCCGCCGCTACCCGGACCTGATCGTGCATCGTCAGCTCTCGCGCCTGCTCGAGGACGGGCGGCCCGTTCCCGCGAAGGACTTCGCGCCGGTCAACGAGCGCCTGCGCGAGATCGCGGCGTTTTCGTCGGAGCGCGAGCGCCGGGCCGAACAGGCGGAGCGCGAGAGCCTCCTCTGGAAGAAGATCGTGTTCATGAAGGACAAGGTCGGGCGCGAGTTCGACGCGTTTGCGACGGGCGTGACGTCGTTCGGCGTGTTCGTGACGCTCGCGGAATTCTTCGTCGAGGGCCTCGTTCCGATCTCGGCGCTCGGCAGCGACTTCTTCGTGTACGAGGAGAAGAAGCACCGCCTCCGCGGGCGAAGCTCGGGAAAGACCCATCAGCTCGGAGATTCGATGCGCGTGAGGCTCGTGGCGATCGACGAGGTCCGGCGGCGCCTGGACTTCCGTCTGGCCGACGCCGCCGTCAAGGGACCGCCGCCGAAGGCGGCCGCGGCGAAGATCGCGGCCTATGGCCGGACGGGCCGGAAGCGCAAGCCGTGAGACGCTCCGCCGTCGTCACCGCCCTGGCGTGCGCGGCCGCCGCCGTCCTCGCGTCCTGCCGCGAGCACGGACGGCCCGACCCGAGCATCCGCATGGCGATCTCGCACCAGCGCGTGGCCGAGGACGGCGCCGAGCCGGCCCGCACTCCCGGCGCGCCGGAGGAGGGCGCCCCCGACGTTCCGACGCGCCTCGAGGTGCCCCCCGAGGTCGCGCGCGCGTGGAGCGGCATCCGGCTCTCATGGAAGGACAAGTCGAATGGAAAATCCGGCACGCTCGACGTGCCGCTCGGCGGATCGGCCGCCCTGCCGGATTCCTCGGTCGCCGTCCGCGCCGACGTGTTCCTTCCCGCGTTCTCGATGACGGGAGGCGCGATCACGTCGGAGGGTGTCGAAGCGCAGAACCCGGCGGCCCGCATCTCGGTCTCGGAGAAAGGGCAGGAGATCTTCGCCGGCTGGATCTTCACGCGGTTTCCCGACGTGCACCCGTTCACGCACGCGCGCTTCGAGCTGCGCCTCGAGGGGGGAGTTCCGAAGGCCTCGTCGTGACCGGCACGGCGAACGCTCCGTTCCGGGTCGTGATCGCGGGACGACCGAACGTCGGCAAGTCGGCGCTCTTCAACCGGCTCGTGCGCCGCCGCCGCTCGATCGTCCACGACCTTCCGGGCATGACGCGGGACGTCCTCGAGGCGGAGGCGAAGCTCCCGGACGGCCGGTCCTACCTGCTGGCCGACACCGGCGGGTACGACCCTTCCGGCAGGGAGAAGATCCCCGCGGCTGTGCGCGACCGGGCCGTCGCCGCCATCCGCCGCGCCGACCTCGTTCTGCTGGTGACGGACGCGTCGGCCGGGGTCCTTCCGGGAGACCGCGCCGCCGCCCGAGTCATCCGCGAGGCCGGGCCGCCGTGCGCGGTGGTCGCGAACAAGATCGACCGCCGCGAGGGCCGCGAGGGCGAAGCGGAGGCGTGGGCTCTCGGCTTTTCCGAGATGTTCGGCGTGTCGGCCGAGCACGACATCGGAGTCGACGACCTCCAGACCCTCATCGGCGAGCACATGACGGCCTCCGGCCACGGGGGCGAGGCCGCGGGGGCGTCGAACGCCGAAGGGAAGGGGCACGAGATCGCGCTCGCGGTCGTGGGGCGGCCCAACGTCGGAAAGTCTTCGCTCTTAAACGCGCTGCTCGGCGAGGACCGCGCGATCGTGTCCGAGGTGGCGGGAACGACCCGCGACTCCGTCGACGTGAGCCTGGACGCCGCCGGGCGCCGGTTCCGCCTCGTGGACACGGCGGGCATCCGGCGCCAGGGCAAGACCAGGCAGGGTCCCGAGGTCCTCTCCGTCGTCCAGGCGCGCAAGCGCATCGAGGAGTGCGACGTGGCCCTCCTCGTCGTGGACGCGAGCCTGGGACCGACCGGACAGGACGCGACGATCGCCGCTTACGCGGCCGAAGCGGGGCGGGGGCTCGTCCTCGTCGCCAACAAGTGGGACGTCGCGGGCAAGCGCGAGGAGGGGACGGCCGAGGACTTCCAGACGGCCCTGGCCTCGCAGATTCCCTTCGCCCGGCATGCCCCGATCCTGCTGACGTCGGCGACGACGGGGCGGGGGATCTCGCGGATCCTCAAGACCGCCGCCGCCGTGGCGGAGAACCGGTATCGCCGCATCTCGACGGGCGAGCTCAACCGCGTCCTCGGCCGCGCGCTGCGGGACAAGGCTCCCCGGGCGGCCTCCGGCCGGACGCTCAAGGTGTTCTTCGTCGCGCAGACCGCGGTGGCTCCGCCGACGTTCGCCCTGGTGGCCAATCGCGCCGAGACCCTGCACTTCTCGGAGGAGCGCCGCATCGAGAACCTCCTGCGCGAGGCGGCGGACTTCACGGGCACGCCGATCCGGGTTCTCGTGCGGGAGCGTTCGGGGCGGCATGAGCCTTCGGAGCGCGGGCGATCAAAGTCTTCCCGCCGCCGAGCCGGTTCAGGGTAAATTAACGCCGTGGCGAAGGGAGAGGCCGAGATCTACAGGCCCGCCGAGGCGTGCCGCATCGCGGAGGTGGCGCCGTACGTCCTTCGCTACTGGGAGACCGAGTTCCCGGCGCTCTCGGAGGGCAAGGACAAGGGCGCGACCAAGCTCTACACGGCGCGCGACGTCAAGGTGATCGCGCGGATCCGCGAGCTGCTCTACGACGAGGGGTTCACGGTCGCCGGCGCGAAGAAGCGGCTCGAGGCCGAGATCGCCGAGGGCCGGTTCGACGACGGGCTCGCGCCCGCCCCGCCGGTCGCCGAGCAGCGCAAGTCCGAGCGTCCCGCTCCGAGCCCGCCGCGAAAGGCCGACCCGCCGCCGGTCGTTCGAGCGGCTTCCGGGGTGCGCCCGGAGCCTCCCGCGAGAGCCGCGGCGGCGCCGGCGCCCGCATCGGACTTCGATCGCCGGACGGTCCTGCGCGAGCTCAAGGAGATCGTCCGCATCCTCGATCGGAGCCGCAGGTAGCCTCCGCGTCTTTGCTTCGCGACTCCCGGTCAGCTTGACAGCCCCCGCGCGCCGACACTAGCGTTAGGCCAGCGTTCGTCCCAAAACAACTTACGGAGAGGAGCCCTGTCATGAAAAAGGCTCTCCTGCGGCTGTCCGGCGCGGCTCTGGTGGCGTGGCTGACCGGTCCGGCGCTCCTCGCGCAGACGACGGGCAGCATCCGAGGGACGGTTCAGACGGGCGGCACGCCGCTTCCGGGCGTGACGGTCGAAGCCAGGAGTCCGAACCTTCAGGGCGTGCGGACGGTCGTGACGGACGCCGATGGCCGCTTCAACCTGACGCTGCTGCCTCCCGGCCAGTACGCGATCACGGTGACCCTGTCCGGGTTCGGCGAGAGGAAGCAGACCCTCACGCTCGGGCTCGGGGCGAACATGACGGCCAATTTCGAGCTGCTCGCGACGAAGACGGAGGAAGTGACGGTCACGGCCGAGGCGAACCAGGTCGAAGTCGACTCGAGCTCGATCGGCCAGAACACGACGTCCAAGGTGTTCGAGGCCCTCCCGACCGGGCGCAACTACGCCTCGGTCGTCCAGCTCGACGCGGGCGTCGGCACCGACGGGTCGGACACGCGCAACACGTCCATCACGGTCTACGGCTCGACGGGGCTCGAGAACTCCTACTTCGTCGACGGCTCCAACACCACCGGCGTCGAGTACGGAAGCCAGGGCAAGACGCTCAACTTCGAGTTCATCCAGGAAGTCGAGTTCAAGTCGGGAGGCTACGAGGCCGAATTCGGGCACTCGACGGGCGGCATCGTCAACGTCGTGACGAAGTCGGGCGGCAACGAGTTCCACGGGGACGGCTTCGGCTACTTCAACGACCAGTCGCTGCAGGCCGAGAACAAGCACATCGAGCAATCGACACCGAACGGCATCGATCTCGGGTTCTCCAAGGACGACTACGGCGCGGACATCGGCGGCTTCGTCCTGAGGGATCGCCTCTGGTTCTTCGGCGCGTACGACCGCGTCAGCAACAGCCTCGATCGCCAGGTGACGATCGGCCCGACCTCGGGCGACACGGCCAACCTGAAGACCTCGGGCAATCTCTACTCGGGCAAGGTGACCTGGCACCTCAACGACTCCAACACCGTGATCGGCTCGGTGTTCGGCGATCCGACCAACGACAACGGCGCCGTGGGCCAGCTGATCGGTCCCTCGACGACCTACGACGGCACGGTGGACGTGGGCGGCACGGACTGGGGCCTTCGGTACGAGGGCATCTTCGGAGCCAACTGGCTCGTCACGGCGCAGGGCGGCGTCCACACGGAGAACACGAACCAGCTCCCGGGCATCGGCGGCAACACGATCGCCTACCAGGACACCACGGGACCCGTCGTCACCGCCTTCGGAGGATTCGGCGGCACGGACGGCAACGGGCAGTGGGCGCAGAAGACGTTCACCCGCGACTCGGCGGTCGTGACCGGCAGCTACCTGTTCGCCAATCACGACATCAAGGGGGGAGTGGACTGGGAGAGGGTGACCGCGGACGTACTCCGGAATTTCTCGGGCGCGACGGCCGGCGAGGGGGGGCAGCTCGTCCAGATCCTGGCGCCGCTCGAGGGGGACGACCGGCCCATCTATTCGCACATCTTCTTCGCGTCCCTCAATTCGACGGTGGACAACCCCTTCTCCGCGCCGCTCGACGCGCATCCCGAGCAGGACGTCTTCTCGCTCTTCGCCCAGGACTCCTGGAAGGTCCTGCCGAACCTGACCGTGAACGCGGGCCTTCGCTGGGAGAAGCAGCTCATCAAGGGAGCCTCGTACACGACGGAGCCCGACGGCTCGATCGTGGCGGGACCGTTGACGACCTACATCAACATCCAGCACTTCTCCCCGCGCGTCGGCATCTCCTGGGACTTCCTGAAGGACGGCCGGACGAAGTTCTTCGCCTCCTACGGAGACTTCGTCGAGTCGATCCCGATGGACATGAACATCCGCTCGTTGAACGGCGAGCGGGACGCGACGACCTTCAACTTCGATCCGGTCTCGGCGGTTCCCAGCCAGGAGCTGATCGACGCGGACTACCCGACGGCGTTGAAGGGCGCCGCCGCCAACGAGATCGACCCGAACATCAGCACGGAGTACCTGCAGGAGATCGTCGTCGGGGTCGAGCATCAATTCGGGCAATGGAACCTGGGGGTCCAGGGGATGTACCGGAGCATCCGCAGCGTGGTCGAGGACACGTGCGTGCCGGTGGACGTGTGCGACAATTACGCGTTCTTCAACCCGGGAAACAGCACCGTCGTGCCGTGCCCGCCCGACTTCACCCTTCCCTGCTACAACGGGCAGGCGCTGCCGGGCGCGTCGCGGTTCTTCCGCGGCATCCAGTTCACGGCGCAGAAGCAGCTGTCCGACCACTGGATGCTCTATGCGAGCTACCTCTACTCGACGCTGCGCGGCAACTTCGACGGCAGCTACCGGGCGATCGGAGGCTTCAACTCGAAGGACCCGAACATCACGGACGACTTCGACTATCCGGAATTCGAGGTCAACGCCTACGGCCCCCTGACGCTCGACCGGCCGCACCAGGCGAAGCTGCAGGCGGCGTACGTCTTCCCGTTCAACCTGACTTTCGCGGCGTCGGCCTACTACCTGAGCGGCACGCCGCTCTCGAAGATCGGCTGGTGGGACGGCTACGGCGGCCCCGAGCTCTTCCTCTCGCCGCGCGGCTCGGAAGGGCGCTCGCCCGACATCTACGAGATCGATCTGCATCTCGACTACGGGCTCATGCTCGGGCCCGTGACGCTCCACATCCTGGCGGACGCCTTCAACATGCTGAACAGGCAGCAGGCGCTGACGATCGACCAGGTCTGGGCGAACCAGCAGGCGGACAACGAATCGCCGACGCCGACCAACGCCCACTACGGCCAGCCCAACACGTACCAGCAGGCGCGGACGCTCCGGCTCGGCTTCCGATTGAGTCTCTAGCGGTGCGTCATCCCGCCTGACCGTGTCGTCCCGAGCGAAGCGAGGGAACCCCTTCTTAGCCCGCGTCGGCTGTGCTCCTCGGGATGACAGACTAGATTCGCCATGCCCACCGAGAACAGCGTCGAGATCCGGAGGCTGACCAAGCGCTTCGGCGACGTCGCCGCCGTGGATGCGGTGTCGCTCGACATCCGGCGCGGTGAGTTCTTCTCGCTGCTCGGGCCGTCGGGGTGCGGAAAGACGACGCTCCTGCGGATGATCGGCGGGTTCGAGCTTCCGACGGAGGGCTCGATCTCGATCGACGGCGAAGACGTGACGTGGACGCCTCCCTACCGCCGCCCGGTCAACATGGTCTTCCAGCACTACGCGCTCTTCCCGCACCTGACCGTCGCGGAAAACGTCGCCTTCGGCATGCGGTACAGGGGCGTGGCGCGGGGCGACGAGGCGCGCCGGGTCGCCGAGGCGCTCGGCCTCGTCCAGCTTGCGGGATTCGAGACGCGCCGCCCCCACCAGCTGTCGGGCGGCCAGCGGCAGCGGGTCGCGCTGGCGCGGGCGCTCGCGCTCGAGCCCGAGGTCCTGCTCCTCGACGAGCCCCTCGGCGCGCTCGATCAGAAGCTCCGCAAGGAGGTGCAGGTCCAGCTGAAGCACCTCCAGCGCTCGCTCGGAATCACCTTCATCTTCGTCACGCACGACCAGGAGGAGGCGCTGACGATGAGCGACCGCATCGCGGTGATGAGCCGCGGCCGCGTCGAGCAGATGGACGACGCCGCGCGCGTGTTCGAGCGGCCCGCGACCGAATTCGTCGCGAACTTCATGGGCGCGTCGAACTTCTTCGCCGGCCGCGTGCGCGAGGCCCGGGCCGGCGGCCTGACGATCACGCTGAAGGCGGGGGGCGACGTGACCGTGCCGGCGCCGGTCGCGGGAGGCCTGCGTCCGGGCGACGAGGCGCGGTTCGTCGTGAGGCCGGAGAAGCTCGACCTGCGGGCGCGCGATCTGTCGGCCCACGGAGTGCCGTCGCTTCCCGTCGCGATCGTGGATCGGGTCTACCAGGGAGTCAGCACCCTCTGGATCGTCCAGGACGCCGCCGGCGAGCGCTTCGTCGTCTACGAGCAGAACGAGAAGCCCTTCGAGGAGGGCTCGCGGTTCGCGGTCGGCGGAAGGGCGTTCCTGTGCTGGAACGCCAGTCATGCCGTGATGATCGAGACGGCTCCGGGGGCGCCATGACGCCGGGACGCCGGAGGGCGAGCCGGGCCGGCGAGTGGCTGGCCCTTCCCACGTGGCTGACGCTCGGACTCTTCTTTCTCCTGCCGCTGACGATCCTCTTCGTCATCAGCTTCGCCCAGCGCGACACGTACGGAGGGTTGAAGCCGATCGAGGACCTCGGCGCCTACCTGGCCTCGGGGAAGTTCCTCGCCAACTACGCGAGGTCGTTTCATCCGATCTACCTCCAGATCTCGTGGCGCTCGATCTGGATGGCCGTCGTGACGACCGCCGTCTGCCTCGTCGTGAGCTTTCCGATCGCCTACTACATCGCGGTGACGGCGCCGGCCCGGCGGCGCAATCTTCTGCTGGGGCTCGTGGTCGTTCCGTTCTGGACGAGCTTCCTGATCCGGACGTATGCGTGGATGTTCATCCTGCGCACCGAGGGCCTGGCGAACCGTCTGCTCCTCGCGACCGGCGTCACGCATCGGCCCCTCGAGCTCCTCTACAACAACTTCGCCGTCCTCATCGGCCTGATCTACGGCGAGCTTCCGTTCATGATCCTCCCGCTCTACGCCTCCCTCGAGAAGCTCGACCGCTCGCTGCTCGAGGCTTCGGCGGATCTCGGAGCGCCGCGGCGGTCGGGCTTCTGGCGCGTGACCGTGCCCCTGACGATGCCCGGCGTCGTGGCGGGGATCATCCTCGTCTTCGTGCCGAGCCTCGGCCAGTTCATCGTGTCGGACCTGCTCGGCGGGGCGAAGACGATTCTCGCGGGCAATCTCATCCAAAACCAGTTCGCCGTGGCCCGGAACAAGCCGTTCGGCTCGGCGGTGGCCTTCGAGCTCACGGCGGCGGTCCTCGCGCTTCTGTTCGCATACACGCTCTACACGAAGCGCAAGGGTCAGGACGTGCTGCTGTGAGGCGCTTCTCGGCGGGAGAACGTCGCGTCGGCGCTCGGGCCGAACCGCGGCGAGAGAACGCCGCGGCGTCTTTCCGGCCGAGCATCGCGAGGGCGGAGAGGCGCAAGGGAGGCGGCACCGAGGGCCGAACGCCGAAGAAGAGGAACGGCCGCTGGCTCGCGCTCTACTCCGGCCTCGTGTACGTCTTCCTGTACGCGCCGATCGGCATCCTCGTCGTCTTCTCGTTCAACCGCGCGCGCCAGACCGCGGTCTGGGAGGGCGGAACGCTCGAGTGGTACCGCAGCCTCGCGAAGAACGACCTGATCCTCTCCGCGGTGAGAAACAGCCTGATCGTCGGCGTCGTGAGCACGGCGATCGCCACGGTCATCGGCACGCTCGTGGCCCTGGCCCTCGGCCGGCATCGTTTCCGGGGCGCGGGCTTCACGCGAGGACTGCTGTATCTGCCCGTGATCATTCCCGAGATCGTCCTCGGCGCGGCGCTCGTGACGTTCTTCGGCGCGGCGTCGCTGAGGCTGTCGCTCGCGACCGTCGTCATCGCGCACGTGGTGTTCTGCGTGTCCTACGTCGCGATCGTCGTGAGGGCGCGCCTGGCGGGCTTCGACCGATCGCTCGAGGAGGCGGCGCTCGATTTGGGGGCGCGGCCCCGGGCGACCTTCGCGAGGGTGACGCTGCCGCTGATTGCGCCGGGGATCGTGGCCGGCGCGCTCCTGTCGTTCACCATCTCGATCGACGACTACCTGATCACGTCGTTCGTGGCCGGAGTGGGCGCCACGACGCTTCCGCTGCAGATCTACTCGATGCTGAAGGTCGGCGTGACGCCGGAGGTCAACGCGATCTCGACGCTCCTGCTCGCCGTCACGGTCGTCCTGATCGTGATCGCCCAGAGGCTGCAGCAGGCGCCGGTCGAGAGAGGGGAGACGTCCTGAGGAGGCCCGCGGTCGCGCTCGCGGCGGCGCTGGCCGTTCTCGGTGCGGCCGTCTGCCGCCCGAGGGCGGGCGAGGCGCCGTACCCGGGGCCGGGCGAGAAGAAGCTCAACATCTACATCTGGTCGGAGTACCTGCCGAAGGAAGTCATCGACGAGTTCACGCGGCGGACGGGCATCCAGGTCCGCTACGACCTCTACGACTCGAACGAGGCCGTCCTGGCGAAGCTCGAGTCGGGCGTGGCCGACTACGACCTCGTCGTGCCCTCCGACTACATGGTCCGCATCCTCGTCCACCTGAAGCTGCTGCGGGCGCTCGACAAGTCCCGCCTGAAAAACCTCGGCAACCTCGATGCGCGCTTTCTCGACCGAAGCTTCGACCCTCACAACGCGTACTCGCTTCCGTACCTGTGGGGCACGACCGGCTACGGCTACGACCGCGAAAGGGCCGGCCGCGACGAGGACAGCTGGGCGCCGCTCTTCGACCCTCGCAACAAGGGCCAGATCCTGATGCTCGACGACATGCGCGAGTGCTTCGCGGTGGCCCTGAAGTTCCAGGGCCACTCGCTCAACAGCACGGATCCCTCGATCCTCCGGCAGGCGGCCGATCTGCTGAAGAAGCAGAAGCCGCTGGTCAAGACGTACAACAGCGGCGACTACGAGAACATCCTGGCGGCCGGCGACGTGTGGTTCGCGCACGGATACAACGGGCAGCTCGCGAAGGTCGTGGCCGAGAACCCGAAGCGCTTCGCCTACGTCCTGCCCCGGGAGGGCGCGACGCTCTGGATCGACAGCATCTGCCTGCCCGCGGGAGCGCGCAACGTCGAGTCCATCTACGCGTTCCTCGACTACATTCTCGAGCCGGAGGTCAACGCGCGGATCGTGGATGGAATCCGCTACGCGAGCCCGAACTCCGCGGCCCGGAAGTTCATCCGGCCGGACATCCTCGCCGACCCGGCGGTCTACCCGTCGGACGAGGCGCTCGCCCGCTGCGAGCTCGTCGAAGACATCGGCGACGCGACGACGATCCTCGACGAGTACTGGACCGAGATCAAGGCGCAGTAACGCAGGATGATTCGCACGAGACCTGTCATCGTTGTCATCCCGAACATAGCGAGGGATCCCTTTCGAGTGTCCCGGCGGCTAGCAAAGGGATCCCTCGTCGCTGCGCTCCTCGGGATGACATTCACGTTGATAGGATGCCCCGAGTACATCGGGAGGGACGCGTGAAGAGCTACAAGAACTACGTCAACGGGAAGATGGTGGACGCCGTCGAAGGCCAGTCTGAAAACATCATCAGTCCCGCGGACGAGTCGGTCCTCGGCCAGGTCCCCCGGTGCACGGAGAAGGACGTGGACCGGGCCGTGGACGCGGCGGCGGCCGCCTTCGAGACGTGGCAGGACACGACGCCGGGCGAGCGGAGCCTGATGCTCCTGAAGCTCGCCGACCGGATCGAGCAAAACGCCGAGGAGCTCGCGGTGCTCGAGGCCGATAACGTCGGGAAACCGATCGGCCTCGCGCGCTCCGAGGTCCCCTTCATGGTGGACAACCTGCGCTTCTTCGCCGGCGCCTGCCGCTGCATGGAGGGCAAGGCCGCGGGCGAGTACCTGGCGGGGTACACGAGCATGATCCGCCGCGAGCCGGTCGGCGTCGTCGGCTCGATCGCGCCCTGGAATTACCCGCTGATGATGGCGATCTGGAAGATCGGGCCGGCGCTCGCGGCCGGGAACACCGTGATCCTGAAGCCGTCGGAGCAGACGCCCCTGACGTCGCTGCGCCTGATGGAGCTCGCGGGCGACATCTTCCCGGCGGGGGTCCTCAACGTGATCACGGGCCACGGCGAGCCGGTCGGAGCCGGCATCGTGCGCCACCCGAGAGTCAACATGGTGTCGCTGACGGGCGACGTCGCCACCGGCAAGGAGATCGCGAGGACGGCCGCGGCGTCCCTCAAGAAGGTCCATCTCGAGCTCGGCGGCAAGGCCCCGGTCGTCATCTTCGACGACGCGGACATGGAGCTCGTCATCCCGGGGATCAAGATGGCGGGCTTCGCCAACAGCGGCCAGGACTGCACGGCGGCCTGCCGCCTCTATGCGAGCGATCGCGTCTACGACCGGCTCCTCGGCGAGCTCGTGCCGGCCGTCGAGTCGCTCAAGGTCGGCGCGATCAGGGACGAGGACTCGAACATGGGTCCGGTCATTTCGGCCGAGCACCGCAGGCGCGTCACGGGATTCCTCGACCGCGCGAAGGCCACCGGCCACGTCCGCGTGCTGACGGGCGGGGGAGCGGGGGACGGCAAGGGATTCTGGCTCGAGCCGACGATCGTCGCCGACGCGAAGCAGTCCGACGAGATCGTCAAGAAGGAAGTCTTCGGTCCCGTCATCACCGTGACGCGCTTCTCGAGCGACGACGAGGCGCTGCGCTGGGCCAACGACGTGGACTACGGCCTGTCGGCGTCGGTCTGGACGACCAACGTGAATCGAGCGCTCAACGCGGCCCGGAAGCTTCGCTTCGGGACGGTATGGATCAACGACCACCTCCCGCTCGTCTCCGAGATGCCGCACGGCGGCTACAAGCAGTCGGGCTACGGCAAGGACATGTCGCTGTACGCGATCGAGGACTACACGCAGATCAAGCACGTCATGGCGCGGATCAGCCAGACGGTGGGAGCGAGCTTTTTGCCGAGCTGACCGGCGCCCATGGTCATCGCCCGAAGCGTTCCTCGTCACCCGGGGCATTTCTCATCACCCGGGGCATCCCTCGTCACCCGGCTCATTCCTTTGTCATCCCGAGCGCAGCGAGGGATCCCTCTCGAGTCCTGGTGCGGCTCATAAAGGGATCCCTCGGCGCCCACGCGCCTCGGGATGACAGGAACACGCGCCTCGGGATGACAGGAACACGCGCCTCGGGATGACAGGAACACGCGCCTCGGGATGACAAGAACACGCGCCTCGGGATGACAAGAGGCTCGGGGATGACCGTGCCAGGAGCGAAGGTGCCCGGCTAGCCAACCCACACGGTTTTCACGTTCACGAACTCGCGGATGCCGTGCGCCGAGAGCTCGCGGCCGAAGCCCGACTTCTTGATTCCTCCGAAGGGGAGCCTCGGGTCGCTCTTGACCATCCCGTTGATGAAGACGGCGCCCGCTTCGAGGTCCCGGATGAGACGCTCGCGCTCGGCCTCGTCCCGCGTCCAGGCCGAGGCGCCGAGGCCGAAGCGCGTCTGGTTGGCGACCGCGATCGCCTCGTCGAGGCTCTTCATGCGAAAGAGGCTCGCGACCGGACCGAAGATCTCCTCCTGCGCCGCGGGGCTGTTCGCGGGCACGTCGGCGAGGACGGTCGGGGCATAGAAGCTGCCCGGCCGGTCGAGCCGCTTCCCGCCGAGGACGAGGCGGGCGCCCGCGGCGACCGAGCGGCGCACCTGGTCGTCCACCTCGGCCGCGATGGCGGGAGTCGCCAGCGGGCCGATCTCGACCGACGGGTCGCTCGGGTCGCCGATCTTCAGCGCCGCCATTTTCTCGACGAACAGACGTTCGAAGTCCGCCGCGATCTCCTGATGCACGATGAAGCGCTTGGCGGCGATGCAGGACTGGCCGTTGTTGATCGTGCGCGCCTTGACGGCCGTCGACGCGGCGGCCGCGAGGTCCGCGCTCGGCATGACGACGAACGCGTCGCTGCCTCCGAGCTCGAGCACGGCCTTCTTGATCTGAGCCCCGGCCTCCCTCCCGACGCTCACGCCGGCGCCCTCGCTGCCGGTCAGGGTCACCGCGGTGACGCGCGGATCGTCGATGAGAGACGGCACGCGTTCCGAACCGACGAGCAGCGCCTGGAGGGCGCCGTCGGGGCAGCCGGCGTCGCGGAAGATCTCCTCGATCGCGAGGGCGCACTGCGGCACGTTCGACGCGTGCTTGAGCAGCCCCACGTTGCCGGCCATGAGGGCCGGTGCCGCGAACCGGAAGACCTGCCAGAACGGGAAGTTCCACGGCATCACCGCGAGGACCGCGCCGAGCGGCTCGTATCGGACGTAGCTGCGCCGGGCATCGGTCGCGACGGTCTCGTCGGCCAGGAAGCGTTCGGCGTTTTCGGCGTAGAAGCGGCACACCCAGGCGCACTTCTCGGCTTCGGAGATCGCCGATCCGATGGGCTTGCCCATCTCGAGCGTCATGATGCGGCCCCACTCGGACTTGCGGGCCTCGAGAAGATCGGCGGCGCGCGAGAGGCGCCGGGCGCGCTCGGCGAAGGACGTCGCCCTCCAGCCGGGGAAGAGGCGGGCGGCGAGCGACACCCGGCGCTCGATCTCGGCGGCGTCATGAGGCTCGAAGGTCCGCAGGGTCTCGCCCGTTGAAGGATTGACGGAGGCGATCGGCACGTCGGCGTCCTTTCGAAAAGCGTCAGCTCCAGCGGACGCGCATCTCGCGCCGCTCGAGCATCTCGAAGAAGAGCTCGCCCGGGACCGCCGTCTCCGGGCACAGCACGCCGGGCGTGCGAATCGTACGGCTGGCGAGCAACTGTCCGGCGATCGAGAGGGGGACCCCGGTGTCGAGGCTTCCGGCGGCGATCCTCCACGACGAGTGGGGGAGCACGATCATCTCCGCCCGGCGCTCGACCGGGCGGCCGCCCTTGCGCCCGCGAAGGTCGACGCGCAGCGCGTCGCAGTCGTTGGGCTCGCCCGGCGGCGTCTCCTGGCGGGCGGCGAGCTCGAGGAGAACGGCGCGGGGCGATACGCCCCCGGCGGTTTTCTCACGGGAGGCGAAACCGAGCTCGACGAGGAAGCGCATCTTCTCCGTGAAGGCCGGCTCGAAGGCGACCTTAAAGCTCGCCTCCTGGAGCGCGGGAAAGGAGCGCGGAAACATCGCGACCTCGGAGTGGAGCGTGTAGAGCGCCTCGGCCCGGCCGACCGGAGGGGGAAACTCGATCGTCTCGCGTCCGCTCATCGCGGGGACGGGGCTTGGGCGGCCCTCGCGGAACACCATCGGCTCGAGCGAGAACTCGTCGAGGACGGTGTCGAGGGCGTAGGGGATGGGAAGAGGTCCGGAAGCGCCGCGATCGATGCAGCCGACGCGAACGTGCACCGCGTCGACCCCGTCGAGCCCGCGGGAAAGCTCTCCGGCCATCACGTTGGTGATTCCCGGGGTCGAGCCCATGCCGAGGAGCGCCGTAACGCCGGCCCGGACGAAGTCCTCGTGAAGCGCAAACTGTTTGAGGGAGCCGTGATACAGGCCGCCGAGGTCCGCGTAGGGGACCTTCGCCGCGAGAGCCGCCTTCATGATCGGGACGTTGAAGTAATAGGTGACGCAGTTCAGGACGGCGTCGTGGCCCTCGAGCAGGCGCGCCGTCGCGGGCTCGTCGCGCGCATCGAACGCAGCGGCCCGAACGCGCGGGTCGGCCGCGGCGACGGGACGGGCGTCCGCGGCCGTGATCTCCACCTCCGGCACGAACTCGAGGAGGTCGCGCAGGACGACCTGCGCCATCGCGCCGGCGGCGCCGAGGACCGCGATTCTCACGCGGCTACCACCGGTTTCCGTCTGACCGCGTCCGTCGGGGCGGCGCACGTCCCCGCCCGCGGGCGGCCGCAAGGGCCGCCCCTACGGGCTCTCGTCGCGAGCCTGGCGCCGGTCACTCCTCGTCCTTCTTGATGTCCGGGGTGGCGTCGTCGACCTCCCTGAGCGTCTCCTCGAGAGCCCCGAGGACGTCCTTCAGGAGCTTGTCGGAGATGTTGAGCGCGGGTTCGATGCGCACGACCTTGGAGTTGGTCAGGGTCCCCGCCACGAGAACGCCCCGGCGGAAGAGGCCCGAGACGACCTTGTATCCGATCTCCGTGTTGACGAACTCGATGCCGAGCAGCAGGCCCCGGCCGCCGATCCGGTGGATGAGGCGGTCGTAGCGCATCTTGAGACGGATCAGCTGCGCGAGCAGGAACTTGCCCTTGCGCGCCGCCTGGCCCGGGAGATCCTCCTCGAGCGTCACGTTGATCGCTGCGATTCCCGCGGCGCACGCGAGCGGATTGCCTCCGAAGGTCGAGGAATGGATGAACGGATTCGTCTCGAGCACGCTCCAGATCTTGGGCGTCGAGATGAAGGCCGAGAGCGGCATGACGCCGCCGCCGAGAGCCTTGCCCAGACACATGATGTCGGGAACGACGTTCCAGTGGTCCACGCCGAAGAGCGCTCCGGTGCGCCCGAGACCCGTCTGGACCTCGTCGGCGATGAGCAGCGCGCCGTACTCGTCGCAGGCCTTCCGGATCCTCGGCCAGAAGTCGTCGGGCGGAACGATCGCGCCGGCCTCGCCCTGGACCGGCTCCATGATCACTCCCGCGATGCCCTTGCCGGTCTGGTCCGCCTTGTACAGCTCCTCGATGACGGCGTCGGCATCGCCGAACTCGACGAAGTGGATGCCGGGCAAGAGCGGCAGAAACGGCTCCCGGTACTCCCACTTGCCGAGCAGCGAGAGCGAGCCGCAGCTCTTGCCGTGAAACCCGCGAAGCGAGCTGATGAAGTTGGTCCGCCCGGTGAAGATCCGGGCGAGCTTGATCGCGCCTTCGACCGCGTCGGTGCCGTTGTTGATGAAGAACGAGTACTGCAGATCGCCCGGCGTGATCTCGCCGAGCAGGCGAGCGAGGGCGCCGCGCAGGGGGTCGAGGAGCTCCTGGCTCGAGAGCGGCATCCGCTGCAGCTGGTCCGCGACGGCCTGCACGATCTTCGGGTGGCGGATTCCCGCGCTGTAGATGCCGTAGCCGCCGAGGCAGTCGATGTAGGTCCGGCCCGACAGATCCTGAAAGGTCGAGCCCTGACCGACCCACTCGAGGGCCGGGTTCTCGCGCATCTCGATGACCGACTTGCGGTACTCGAGGTATCCGCGGTTGTAATAGAAGGAGAAGTTGTCGACGGTGTCGGCCTCGATCTTCGTCCGCTGCTCCGCGGAGAGATCCGTGGTCGAAATGATGTCGAGCCACTTCTGGGATTCCTGGATGAGCTCCTGCTTGCTCATCCTCGCCTGACCGGTCGTGATTTCCTGCGTCGCCATGTCGTTCCCTCTTTCGTCGTCCGGCAAGATCTGTGCCGTTCTCGAACGCCGGAGGGGCGGCTAAGAGTCTCCGGCGCAGAAGAGGTGCTTGCGCCGAGCGCCCGTCGTCGGGGCGGGGCGGCGGAGCCCGGCGGTACGCGTCTCAGGCTTCCTGGAGCGCATGTTCCAGGACGTCCAATCCCTCGGCGAGCTCGTCGTCGGTGATGACGAGCGGCATGAGCGTGCGAATCACGTTTCCGAAAGTTCCCGCTCCGACGAGGACGAGGCCCTTCTCGCCGGCGAGGCGGAGGATGCGATCGGTCCGGTCCTTGTCGGGTTCCCGCCCGGCCTTGTCGCGGACGATCTCGAGCGCCCGCATCGCACCGAGGCCGCGGGCGTCGCCGACGAAGGGGAACCGGTCGAGAAACGCGCGGAAGCGCGCCTCGACGGCGCGGCCGATCGCGGCGGCGCGCTCGGGAAGCCGGTGCGCTTCGAGAAAATCGATCGCCGCGAGGGCGGCGGCGCAGGCCACCGGATTGCCGGCATAGGTTCCGCCGAGCCCGCCGACCTGCGCGCTGTCCATCACGTCGGCCCGGCCCGTGACGGCGGAGAGCGGAAGACCGCCGGCGAGGGACTTCGCCATCGTGACGAGGTCGGGCTCGAGCCCGTAATGCTCGCACGCGAACATCCGGCCGGTGCGTCCGAATCCCGTCTGCACCTCGTCGACGACGAGCAGGATCCCGTGCTCGCGGCAGATTCGCGACAGGGCGGCGACGTAGTCCCGCGGCGCCACGACGAAGCCGCCCTCGCCGAGGACGAGCTCGATGACGACGCACGCGACGTCCTCGGCCGCGACCCCGGTCTTGAAGAACTCCTCGAGCGACTCCGCGGCCGCCTCCGCGCCGGCGTAGCGGCCGCGGTACTCGTACGGGTAGGGAAGTCGATAGACCTCGGGCGCGAACGGTCCAAAGCCGAACTTGTACGGCCGGACCTTGCTCGTCATGCTCATCGTCAGCAGCGTGCGGCCGTGGAAGGCATGGTCGAAGACGACGACGGCCTCCCGGCCGGTCGCGTGGCGGGCGATCTTGACGGCGTTCTCGACCGCCTCGGCGCCGCTGTTGGCGAGCAGGGTCTTCTTCGGCCCCTTGCCGGGAGCGAGCGCGTTGAGGCGCTCGGCGAGCGCCACGTAGCCTTCGTAGGGGGCGACGCTGAAGCAGGTGTGCGTGAAGCGCTCGAGCTGGGCCGAGGCGGCGCGGACGACCTCCGGGTTCGAGTGCCCGATGTTCAGCGTCCCGATGCCGCCCGCGAAGTCGATCAGGACGTTTCCGTCCACGTCGGTCAGCATCGCCCCGCGGGCGCTCGAGGCATAGATCGGGCTCGAGTGGCCGACCCCCCGGGGGACGGCGGCGCCCCGGCGGGCGGCCAGCTCGAGGGAGCGCGGCCCGGGAAGGGCGGTTTTCAGACGGATCGAGCCAGTGTGAATTGCGGACATGATCAAGGAGCCCGGATCGGTTGGACCGAAGGGTGGCAGCCTATCACGCGGCCCGCTCCACCGGCCAGTCTTCGCCCGGAAGTCGCTGTGGGACTGACATTTGCGATAGGATCCCCGCCAGTGAGCCTCGTTTCGGAATCGTCCCTTCCGGCCGGCCGCCGGAGCGCCCCGGCGCTCGAGCGCGTGCTCGGCCGGTCCGACCTCGTCCTCTTCACGGTTTGCGCCATCCTGACGATCGACACGCTGGCTTCGTCGGCCGCCATGGGGTACGCCTGGTTCTCCTGGTGGGCGATCACCATGGTCGTCTTCTTCATCCCCTACGGGCTGATCACGGCCGAGCTCGGGGCGGCGTGGCCGGGTGAGGGCGGGGTTTACGTCTGGGTTCGCGAGGCCTTCGGGCCGAAGTGGGGCTCGACCGTGGCCTGGATGTACTGGATCAACAACGCCTACTGGATCCCATCCGTCTACCTGATCTTCGCGGGGACCTTTTCGCAGATGTTCCTGAAGACCCACTCGCCCTGGCAGGAGGCCGGAATCGCCATCGTCCTGACGTGGGTGACGGTGGCCATCGGGGTCGTCCGGCTCGAGGTCTCCAAGTGGGTTCCCAATCTTGGCGCGGTGGTCAAGGCGCTCATTTTCCTGGTGCTCGGAGTGCTCGGATTGACGGCGCTCTTTCACGGACGGACGTCGGCCAGCCCCTTCTCGCTCGGAGGCCTGGCGCCGAAGTGGAACGACACGCTCGCGTACCTTCCGGCCTTGCTGTACTCGACCTTCGGCTTCGAGCTGATGAGCTCGGCGGGCGGCGAGATGCGCGACCCCAAACGCGACGTCCCGCGCGTGATCCTCTGGTCGGGGGCGCTGATCGCGGTCCTCTACTCGTTCGCGATCGGCGGGATCCTCTTCGCCGTTCCGGCCGAGAAGCTCTCGATCGTGACCGGGACCTGGGATGCGCTCGCCGTTCTCGGCAAGCAGTGGGGGCGCGCCGGCGACACGGCGGTCTTCCTGCTCGGCCTCGGGTTTCTCTATGCGTGCGTCGCCAACGTCGTGACCTGGAGCCTCGGAGCGAACCGGGTCGCCGCGGTTGCGGCCGAGGAGGGGGTCCTCCCCGAGGCGTTGGGGCGGCTGCACCCGAGGTTCAAGACGCCGGCCGTCGCGTTCGTCGCGATGGGCTGCGTCTCGACGCTGCTGCTCGTCGGAGGGGCCCTGCTCTCGAACAACCAGTCGAACATCTTCTGGATGACGTTCCGGCTGACGGCTCTGTGCCTGCTCCTCTGCTACCTGCTCGTGTTCCCGGCCTTCGTCGTGCTCCGGCGCCGGCGGCCCGAACAGCCGCGGCCGTACCGGATGCCCGGGGGCCGCCTGGGCGCCGCCGTCGCCTCGTGGCTCTGCACGCTCTACATCTTCGGCGCCTGCGTCCTCTTCTTCGTGCCGTCCCCGACGAGCCAGGCGCCCCTGAAGGAGGGACTGATCCTGGGCGGCGAGACGCTCGCGACGGTCATCGTCGGCTATCTCCTGATTCCTCGCCGCCGTCCGTCATGACGCTCAGCCGCCGGGACGCGCTGAAGATCCTCGGCGCGGGCGCCGCGGCGACGCTCCTGCCCGCGCCGCTCCGGGCCCGGCGGATCGAGCCCGGCGAGGGCACCCGTTCCGCCGACGTCGTCATCGTCGGAGCCGGCTTTGCCGGGATGTGCGCCGCGCGGGAGCTTCGCCGCAAGGGACGCCGCGTCGCCCTGCTCGAGGCGAGAGACCGCATCGGCGGTCGCGTCAAGGCGGGAACGATCGCGGGCCAGACGATCGATCTCGGAGGGCAGTGGGTGGGAGCCGGGCACGAACGGTTGCGGGCCCTCCTGGCCGAGAATCGCCTTGCGACGGTGGATCAGTACCTGGACGGAAAGAGCGTCGTCGAGTTGAACGGGCGGCGCTACTGGGGCGACGGCGACGACGTCTCGCTCGGAAAGCCGACCGATGCGGCGATGGCGCGGGCGTACGAGCGCGTCCGGACGCTCGCCGCCGAGGTTCCGCTCGAGGACCCGTGGAACGCTCCGAAGGCCCGCGACTGGGATCGCATCACGATGGAGGAGTGGATCCGGGGCCAGTCGCGCGACCCCGGGGCCCGCGCGATGCTTCGGCTGATCGTCGAGGGCCTGTATACCGCCGAGCCCGATCAGGTGTCGCTTCTCTTCTTCCTGTCGTACGTCCGCTCCTGCGGCAGCCTCGAAGCGATGTGGAATACGAGGGACGCCGCGCAGGCGTACTGGGTGCCGGGCAGCCTGCATCAGCTCGCGGGACGGCTCGGCGCGGAGCTGCAGGACGTCCTCGTCCTCGGCGCTCCGGTGGCCGCGATCTCTCAGGACGATTCCGGCGTGACGGTCGTTTCGGCATCGGGCTCGTTCCGCGCACGACGGGCGATCGTCACCGTCCCGCTGCCGCTCTCCGCCCGCATCGCGTACGAGCCCGCGCTTGCGCCGCAGCGCGACGCGCTCGCGCAGCGTTCGCCGATGGGGTCCGTCATCAAGTACTGGGTCGCCTACGAGAAGCCGTTCTGGCGCCGTCATCGGTGGAGCGGCGAGGCGACGAGCGATCGCCCGCCGACGAGCGGCTTCTACGACGCGTCCCCGCCCGGCGCGGGCGTCGGCCTGCTCGTGGGGTTCATCGAGGCGGACTCGGCGCTCGCGTTGACGGCCAAGCCGATGGAGGAGCGCGGGCGGCTCGTCGTCGAGCGCATCGCCGACCTCTTCGGTCCCGAGGGCGCGAACGCGACGGGCTACGTGGACGCCGACTGGCCCGCGGAGGCGTGGACCCGCGGATGCTACGGGGCGTTCATGGGCCCCGGCACCCTGACGGCGCTCGGACCCTATCTGCGCGCGCCCTTTCGCCGCGTGCACTGGGCCGGCACGGAGACGTCTCCCGTGTGGACCGGATATGTCGAGGGGGCGATCCGCTCCGGCGAGCGCGCGGCGGCCGAGGTGGACGCGCTGCTGGGTTAGGATGGCGGCCGGCTTTCGGGAGCCGACGATCCACCCGAGCAAATCCGAGTCGCAGGAGATGTCGATGTCGCAGAACCTCAAGGGCGCGCGCGAAGAGTCCGCGTACGTGCTCGATCTGATTTCCAAGAAGAGCCTCCCGCCGCCCGAGCAGAAGCGGGTGATCGAGGAATCGGTCCGCTACTGGACCGAGAACGTCAACCCGGCCTTTCTCGAATACCGCAAGTCCGTCTCGACCGACTACACGGCCGTCGAGTGGCAGGACGAGGGCGCGGTCTTCCGCGACGTCCAGGGCAAGGAGTTCCTCGACATCCTCGGAGGTTTCGGGATCTACGTCACCGGACACCGCCACCCGAGGGTCCTGAAGGCCGTTCGAGAGCAGCTCGACAAGCAGGCGATCCATTCGCAGGAGCTGATCGATCCGCTCCGGACGTATCTCGCGCATCTCGTCGCCATGATCACGCCGGGCGATCTCCAGTACGTCTTCCTGACCAATTCCGGAACGGAGTCGGTGGAGGCGTGCCTGAAGATGTCGATCCTCACGACCGGCCGGCACCACTTCGTCGGCACGATCGGCGCCTTTCATGGAAAGTCCCTCGGCTCGCTCGGGGGAACGTCCAAAGCCGTCTTCCGCGAGCCGTTCCTGCCGCTGAAGCGCTGGACGCACGTTCCCTTCGGCGACGCCGACGCGCTCCGGATGATCGTGGCGAGCGGCGACTTCTCGGGCGACAAGGTCGCGGCCGTCGTGATCGAGCCGATCCAGGGAGAGGGAGGCATCAACGTGGCCCCGCCCGGATATCTGGCCGCGGCGCGCGAGATCTGCGACAAGTACGGGGCAATGCTGGTGTTCGACGAGGTCCAGAGCGGCATGGGCCGCAGCGGCAGGATGTTCTGCTGCGAGCACGATGGCGTCGTGCCGGACCTGATGGCCCTCGGCAAGGGATTCGGCGGCGGCGTCATGCCGATCGGGGCGTGCGTGGGGACTCCGAAGACGTGGGAGCGGTACATCGACAATCCCTTCCTCCACACGACGACCTTCGGCGGCAACCCGGTCTGCTGCGCCGCGGCGATCGCGACGATCAACGTCCTGCTCGAGGAAGACCTCCCGAAGCAGGCCGGCGAGAAGGGCGAGTACATGCTGCCGCGGTTAAACGAGCTCGCGAACCGCTATCCGAAGGTGATGAAGGGAGCGCGAGGCCGGGGATTGATGCTCGGGATGGAGTTCCAGAGCCACGACCTCGGCTACGAGGTCGCCAGGGCGCTCTTCGGCCGGGGCATCCTCATCTCGGGCACGTACATCAACGCCCAGGTCCTTCGCGTCGAGCCGCCGCTCGTGATCTCGTATCCGGAGATCGACCGCTTCCTCGCGGCGCTCGAGGGCTCGCTCCAGGACGCGTACAAGGAGCACGGCCTCTGATCGGTCATCCCGAGGGCCGCAGGCCCGAGGGATCCCTTTCATTGGCGCACCGTGACTTAGAAAGGGATCCCTCGCTGCGCTCGGGATGACATGACGGCTTTCCCCCCGATCGAAGAGGCCTGTTACTGGATGGCGCGGCGGCGCCGTCCGCCGGCCGAGCCGCTCGCGGGCGATCTCGAAGCCGACGTGGCGATCGTCGGCGGGGGATTCACGGGACTATGGACCGCGCACTTCCTCAAGGAGATCGAGCCCTCGCTCTCCGTCTGTCTCGTCGAGCGCCGCGCCGCGGGCTTCGGAGGGAGCGGCCGCAACGCGGGAATCGTCGGGGAGGCGCTCGACCATTCGCACGAGCTCGCGATCGCGCACTTCGGCCTGGACGAGGCGAGGGAGCTCGCGCGCGTGGGCCGCGAGAACCTCGACGAGCTCGAGCGGTTCGTCGCGGAGCGGCGGATCGACGCGGACTTCCGGCGGCCCGGGCAGCTCACGGTCGCCCTGACCGGAGCGCACCGCGCATCGCTCGAGAGCGCGGCGCGCGCGGCCGAGCGCGTCGGCATGGCGGATTGCAGACTTCTCTCCCGCGAGGAGACGCGCGCCGAAATCGCGAGCCCCCTCTACGAGGGCTCGCTCCTGTCCCCCCGCAACGCCCTGGTGGATCCCGCGGGCCTCGTCGAGGGACTGCGCGGCGAGGCGATCCGCTCGGGAGTCCGCGTCTTCGAGGGCACGCCGGTCGAGTCGATCTCGCGGGACGGCGGCCGCGTTCTCGTCCGCGCGGCGTCCGGGAGCGTCCGGGCGCGGCGGGCCGTGCTCGGGACCAACGCCTACTCGCATCAGCTGTTCCCGTCGCTGAAGCATCGTTTCCTGCCGCTCTACGACTACGTCCTCGTCAGCCGGCCGCTGTCCGCATCCGAGCGCGAGGCCATCGGCTGGAAGCGCGGGCAGGGAGTGGTGGACGCCCGGACGTTCTTCAATTACTACCGGCTGACGGCCGACGGCCGGATTCTCTGGGGGACGAGCGAGGCCGCCTACTACCCGGGCAACCGCGTGGACGCTTCCTGCGACCACTCGCCCTCGCACGACGCCTCCCTGCGCGCGAGCTTCCGGAGGCACTTCCCGCAGCTGGCGTTTCTCGAATTCCCGTTCGCCTGGGGCGGCCCGATCGCCTCGACCACGCGCCTGACGCCGTTCTTCGGAACGCTCGACGGCCGCATCGCGTACGGCCTCGGCTATACCGGCCACGGCATCGGATCCACCCGGGTGGCGGGAAAGATTCTCGCGCACCTCGCGCTCGAGAGACGCAGTCCGCTTCTCGACCTCTCGATGGTCCGACGCAAGCCCCTGCCGTTTCCGCCGGAGCCCCTGCGGCGCCTCGCGGTGGCGGCCGTGACGCGGGCCCTGCGCCGCGCGGACGCCGGGAGAGCGGCCGGCCCGCTGTTGAAGATCCTCGATGCCCTCGGGATCGGGTTCTCGTCTTAGCGCGTCGGCGCTACCTCACCGGCACGACGACGATCTCGACGGAATCCCGGACGGCGTTCGCGATGACCGGAACGGGAGTGTCCGTGACGAACTGGAGCTGCCCGCGATCGGTGATGCGCGCCGAGACGGCGTAGGCGTGGCCCGGCGCGATCGCGGCGAGGGCGTAGGGAACCTCGAACGATACCGGCACCTGGCCGGGCCGGTCGATGATCTGGCGCGAGACGACCGGCGCGTCCTCGAAACCGACGCCGCCGGTGACGTCGCGCAGCTCGACCTGGACCCGGGCCTCGGGGGTGAGAGCGATTCGCTCCCGGTAGGTGACCGTCCCCGTCACGCTCGAGGTCTCCGCGCCCGTCGGCGGCGGAGCGGCGGGCGTCGGAACGGGAGCCGGGGCCACGGGAGGCGGCGGACTCGTCGGCGAAACGTGATGGGGCGAGGGCGCCGACGGCGGACCCGCCGGCGGTTTCTTTCCGCCGGCGCAGGCCGCGAGGATCAGCACGAAGAGGGCCGCGAGGCTCCGACGCACGCGCTTCTACCGTCTACCGCTTGACGAGGGCGTCGCGGATCTCCTTGAGGTAGAGCTCGGAAGGCGTCGGCGCCGGCGCGGGCGGCGCGGGCGGCGCGAGCTTCTTCGCGAAACGGTTGAAGGGCAGGATGATCAGGAAGTAGAGGCCGGCCGCCTTGATCAGGAAGGCGAGGACCGCGTTCATGAAGTTGCCGATCGTGACCGGTCCGATCTTCAGCGCGGAGAAGTCGGGCGCGCCACCGAGGATTCCGATGATCGGCGTGATCAGATCCTTGACGAGCGAGTCGACGATGGCGCCGAACGCCACGCCGATGATGACGCCGACCGCCAGGTCGAGCACGTTGCCCCGGGCGATGAAGTCGCGAAAGCCTTTGAGCATCGTTCCTCCTTCCGATGGGAAGCGTTGTCTATTCGCGGTGCTCGTCGACGTCGACCTGCCCGGTCATCCGCCGGCGCCAGATCGACCAGACCGACCCCGTCGAGAGCACCGCCGCCAGGCCGAGCAGGATGAGATAAGTCAACCCCTTCGAGGTCCTCGGCTCGATGTGCGCCCACGAAACGATCAGCCAGATGAGGGTTCCGAAAAACGCGGCCGCCAGGAGAGTTCCCAGCGCTCCGAGCGATCGGATGGTGGCCCGCAGCAGGAGGACCCAGCCGGCGATCAGGCAGACGCCGACGAACGCCTTGAGCGGAGTGAACCGAAACCCGTCTTCGGCGAGCCAGTGAAAGTACGAGCGGCCCTCGGGGTTGTAGGTCGCGAAGAGCAGGACGCACGCCGCGACGAGGCGGACCAGAAAGTTCTTCCCCATCCTTTAGCCGGGATTCTTCGGCGCGGAGCGGGAGGGCGGCTGCGAGCGCGGCGCCGATTGGGGCGCCGGACGGGATTGAGGCGCGGAGCGCGCCGGGATTGCGGCGGGTTCATCCGGGCGTCGGCCGCCTTGCGTCCCTGATAGTCGCGCGAGAGCTGATTCATCGTGCCGGAGTCCACGGTCGGGCGCGATGGCGCCGGCCGTGTCGACGGCTGCTGCGGCTGCGCCGGCCGGGTCGAGGGCTGTTGCGGCTGAGGCGCGGGGCGCGTGGAGGGACTCGTTCCCGGCCGGGACTCGGGGCGAGCGGGCTCGACCGGATTCCACTTGCCGCCATCGTTTCGCTCCCAGCTTCCGTTGCTGCCGGGTCGCGGGCGATACACGTTTCCGTCCTTTCCCGCATAGACGTTGTCCGGCCGCGTCACCGTGCCGGGAGCCGGCCGCGTCGAAGGTGCGGTGCCCGGCGCCGGCCGCGTTCCCGGCTGTGTCGTTCCCGGCGCGGGTCGGGTGCTCGGATTGCTCGTCCCCGGCGCCGGACGCGGCGCGGGAGCGGGGCGTGTCCCGGGAGCCGGTCTCGTTCCCGGCGCGGGCCTCGCGGGCTGGACGGCGGGCCGCACGACCGCGGGACGCACTCCGGGGCGCGGCTGACCCGGACGGTTGTAGACGTTCATGTTGTTCCAGTTGTGGCCGGGCGGCCGGTATCCGGCGCGCGCGTACGGAGTCGCTCTTCCCGGATAGTAGGGCGCACGGTAGACCGGGGGCCGAGGGCGATAGCCGTAGTACGGTCCCCACCACGGGTTGTAATAAGGACGATAGCCGCCCCAGCCGAAGCCCCAGCCCCAACCCGTGCGCGCGCTCCAGTAGAAGCCGGCGCCGAAGCCCCACGTCCATGGCGATCCGTACCAGTACGACCCGATCCACGGACGGTAGTACCAGCCCGTCCCGTACACGACCGTTCCCCACGGCGAGTAGCACGTGCCGAGGTAACCGGGCGTGTAGCCGACCCACACGACCGTCGGACTGTAGCGATAGATGCGCACGTACGTGACGTAGTGGATCGGGCACGCCGCGGGGATCGTGTAGATGACCGGAGGCACGGCCGTCGCGACGATCCACGGCCCGACGGGAGCCGCCGCGGTGAACCACACGCCTCCCTGGACCGCGTAGTAGGTCGTCGGGTTGACGCGGATGACCGGGTTCGGCGAGTTGACCGCGTACTGCATCGACGTGTCGGGCACGTCCTGGAATTGAGGATCGCCGTCGTAGCGCGACTCGAAAGTGGCCTCGTCGCGATTGACCTCCGCCGTCTGCGGGATGCTGTTGGCGATGGCGGCTTCCTGCGAGGCCGGAGTGCCCGGGACGGTCGCGAGCACGTTCGACACGGGCTCGGTCTCGGGGATCTTCGCGAAATCCGCCGGGAGCTGGTTTCCGGCGACGAACGTCCAGGGACCGTCCAGGGACTTCGCGCGGAACCAGCGTCCGGTCAGCGGCACGTAGTAGTCCTGCGCGCGAAGATCGAAG
The DNA here is from genome assembly GCA_963736455.1 of uncultured Acidobacteriota bacterium. Classification (GTDB taxonomy): domain Bacteria; phylum Acidobacteriota; class Thermoanaerobaculia; order UBA5066; family Gp7-AA6; genus DAHUXD01. Next base: position 574,218 of record CAVTON010000001.1, on the reverse strand, counting down.
AGGATGTCGCCGGTCGTATTCGTCACATAGAGGAGCTGCGTTCCGGTGACGGGCTTCATCTGGGGCTTTCCCTGGGTCTCGACGAGCTCGGCCGGAACGGTCGAGACGATGATCTCGGGTGAGCGGCCCTCGGCGAGGACTCCCTTGACGTCGTCGCTGGTCTCCTGCATCAGGTCCACCTGCGTCTGCTTCTCGTCGCTCGCGATCGCGTCGCGCATCGCCTGGACCGGAGCCGGCGCGGCGGAGGTCAGCTGCCAGGGGCCGGTCGCGGCCGAAGCCGTGACCCAGCGGTCTCCGATCGGCATGTCGAAGGCGCTGCCCGTCTTCACGATCAGCGTGCGGGTGTTGATGACGCGCTCGATTCCCGGGGTCCCCTCCACGGGGCGCACGACGGGTTCGCCGTCGATGAGGACGAGCACGGCGGGGTTCATGCGGTAGTAGATCTTCGGGGGATCGTTCTTGATCGGGACCGCGGCGTTTCCCTTCTGGTCCGCCTGGGTGATCGCGAGATTCGCCTCGATGCGGTCGAGCGAGATGGTGCGCGTGCCCTCGGTGTGCCGGCGGAAGACGTCGAGATACGCGTCGGCCTGGGCGCCCGCCGTGGGGAAGTTCGCCTTGACGATCTGGATGTCGTCGAGCGCGACGAGGCCCGCGTCCTTGTCGACGGCCGTGTTGGCCTTGATCCAGATGACGCCGTAGGTCGTCCGCGTCTTGCCGTCGTCGCCCTTCGTCTCGACCTGGACCGCGGCGCGGGCCTCGAGGACGGCATCGTCGAACTTGTCGATCTGGGGCTGGTAGACCGTGAAGGTGGTGTCGCCCTCCTCGATGACGCGCGGCCACTGGAGCTCGGAGGATGCCGCCGGGTCATCGGCCGGCGGCGCAGCGTCCTGGGCCCGGAGGGGGAGAGCGAGGGCCAGCGCGAAGGCGGCGGATGCGAGGACGAAGTGTCGACGGAAATGGGTCATCAACCTCTCCCCTTTCAGGGCGCTTGTATCACGGCGGACCGCGGCGAGCGCACGGCTCGACCCGCCGCGGCGGAGCGCGGCATCCCGGTCAACCCGGGACCGTTTCAGCTCAGTTGTAGAGACCGAGAGCCTTCGCGAGGAAGACGGCCATCTGGCCCCGCGTGACCGGGTTGTCCGGGCAGTAGTTGCCTCCGCCGCATCCGGCCGTGACGCCGGCATGGTAGAGCGCCTCGATGAACTGGTATTGGGGACTGGACGTCGGAACGTCGGTGAAATCCTGGAAGTCCGCCGTCGGCACCTGGAGGTGGTATCCGACGATCATTCCCGCGAGTCCCGTCGCGAAGGCCCCGCCGCTGGCGACGTAGCCGAGAAGCCAGTAGTGATTGACGAAGTTGTGAATGATCAGGTTCGCCGAGGTTAGGTCCTCATTCCAGTCGCGGCAGCCCGAGCCGTCGGAGGCGAGAAAGGGCGCGTAGTAGGAGACGTTCCCGAGGTAGTCGGACTGGACGAGCGATCCCTGGACGAATCCGCTGCCTCCCGTCTGGTCGCATCCGTCGAGCTCGAGATAGGTCACCTGTGCGCCCTCCGGCAGGTCGAGATTGACGGCGAAGGGAATGATCGTTCCGCTCGAGACGGTGCGGAGGACCTGTCCACTGTAGGGCGGATAGGGATAGCTGAATCCTTCGGCTGAATCGAGGGGAGTAAACGCCATGGCGGCGAACTGCCGGTACGTGACTCCCTGAACGCCGAACTCGGGGGCCATCGTGCGCTTGGAGGCCGCGGCGGCAGAGGTCGCGGCGGGGACGCCGGCGCCGGGAACAGGCTTGGCCGGCTGCGGGAGCTGAGCGGAAAGAGGACCCGAAACGGAGAGAGCAAGGCCTGCGCCGAGAAGCCACCTGGCCGACGTTTTCATGGGAGACCTCCGTTGAAAATTGTACGCTACCGCGGCTCCGGATCGGCGGGATCGCGGCCCACCCCGAGCGCGTCGGCGACGCGATTGATGTAGTTGAACCAGGCGGCGATCAGGGTGATCTGGAGGATGCCGCGGTCGTCGAACCCCACGCGCCGGAGGCGCTCGTGGTGGGCGGGGGTGACGCGCGTCGCGTCGCGGGTCAGCTCGGCCACGAAATCGAGCATGGTGCGGTCGCGCTCGTCGATCGCCGCCGTACGGTAGTCCTTCCGGATCGCCGCGACCAGGTCCTCGTCCAGGGTCACCCGACGCAGAAACTCTGCGTGCGATTCGATTCAATAGTGGCAGCGGTTGATCGCCGAGACGACGGTCGTGATCATCTCGTGCTGCCGCCGGGAGAGCGGGAGATCCGGCGACATGAGCGCGCCGAAGGTCGCGAAGGCGTGGTGCAGCGCCTCCGGGATCAGCGAGTGCGACGCCACGATCCCTCCGGCCTCGTCCGTGATCCCGGTCGGCACGGCGTATTCCTTCGGGTAGAGCGCCCGCTCCTTCGCCAGCGCGTCGCGCAACCTCTCGTCGCCCTCCGAGGGCGCGATCGTCTCGATCCAGGTCATGAAGCCCCCTGGTCTTTTCGGGCGCCGAGGGCGCCTCGCGAGCGAAGGATCTCATAGGCCGGGAGGCCGGCCAGCGTGAGCCCGAATCCGGCGAGCGCGCGGTCCGGGCGGGCCAGGAAGACGAGCACGACGACGGCGGCGAGAAAGAGGAGGAAGACGATCGGCGTCACGGGATAGCCGGGCACGGTGAAGGGTGCGGGCGCTCCCCGCCGCCGGACGGAGAAGATCGATGCCGCGGCCAGGCCGACGAAGAAAAGGGCCGGGCACAGGAAGAACGCGACGACCTGGCTGAAGCCGCCCGAGAGGACGAGGGCGCTCGCGATCGTCGCCAGGACGAGCGTGGCGCGCACGGGCGCTCCGGTCCGCGGATCGAGGCGGGCGAGCGCGGGCGGGAAGAGCCCGTCTTCGGCCATGGCGACGTAGAGCCGCGGCGCCATCAGGAGAAACGCGAACGCGCTGACCACGACCGAGAGCACGACGACCGACGAGAGGACCGCCGGACCGGCGGGTCCGAGCATCGCGCGTCCCGCCCGGCGAGCCAGCTCCGCCGCGCTGAAGCTCGTTCCGACCGGCACGAGATAGAGAAACGCGGCCGTGGTCGCGGCATATGCCAGAGTCACGGCTCCGGTGCCGAGAGCGAGGGCCCGAGGAAGCGTGCGGGCGGGATCGCGGATCTCGCCGGCGACGCGGCTCGCCTCCCAGAACCCTCCGAAGGAAAAGAGCACGGCTACGAGACCCAATCCGAGGGCCTGGCCGAGAGGCGGCGCGCCCGGGCCTCGCGTGAAGAGGGGCACGAAATTTCCGGCGCTTCCCGAACCGAAGACAAATGCCGCGCCGACGAGGCCGGCGATCGCCGCGACCTTCAGCGCCGTCAGCGCGTTCAGGACGCGCGTGCCCGGACGCAGGCCCGCCATGGTGGTTCCGGCCAGCATCCAGATCGTCGCGAGCGCGACCGACCTCTCGTGCCCGGCGCTCGCCGGCCAGAGGACGGCCACGTACTGGGCCGCGCCGGCGGCGATCGCGGCGGTGATTCCCGGGTCCATGACGAGGAGGGCCTGCCAGCCGTAGAGAAACGCGGCACGGTCGCCGAAGGCCGTCCGCAGATAGACGGCGAGGCCCCCGGACCGGGGATCCCGGGCGGCGAGCTCCCCGAAGGTGAGAGCGCCCGCGAGGACCAGCGCCCCGGCCGCGAGCCAGAGGCAGAGCGTCCACCCGGGCGAGGCCAGCGAGCCGATCAGGTCCGACGGCGTCAGGAAGACGCCCATCGCGATCGTATGTCCGATGACGAGCGCGGCGGCCGACCAGACGCCGAGTGAGCGGCGGCTCTCGGCCCGCGGCCGGACCGGGGCGACGGTCAAGTGACGGTCGTCTCGAGCGTCCCCGCGGCTCCGGACGCGCCGTCCAGCCACCGTTCGGCGGACTCGGCGTCGCGAAAGACTTCGAGGCGCAGGCGCGATCCGATGAGGACGGAGAACATGCGCACCATCCCGAACGCCGCCGACGTCGACACGACGACGGCGCGGGGCGCGAACCTCGCGGCTCCCTTGGCCGCGACGACGAGATCGGCGGCCCGGCGGACGTCGACCGAGAACCAGCCCGGTCCGCGGGCGCGGCTCGCGTCGATCAGCTCCGGAAAACCCTCGAGATGGCGGGCCACGAGAGTTTCGAGGTGCGACGCGGCTTCCGCCACGGTCACCGGCCCCTCGACCGCCGTGCGGAGGCGCCCGCGCGCGGCGTCCACCTCGAGTGTGATCGGCATGGCAGGAGTCCGACGAAGTTAGCACAAGCCGCCGTGACGGCGGCGCTGATACGGCCCGAATCCGGCCCGGAAATTGCTATCTCGTCAGAGCGAGGAGGCAAGATGAGCTTGCGAAAGAGTTTCGTCGGAATGTTCGGGGCAGCCGCTCTTCTCGCCACGCTGACGGCCTGTCCGCCAGCGCCGCCCGACGGCGTGGTCTATGCGTCGGAGGGTCCGCCGCCGATGCGGACCGAGGTCGCGATCGCCGCGCCGGGGCCCGATTTCGTCTGGGTTCCCGGATACTGGAACTGGGGCGGCTCGGCGTACGTGTGGACGGCGGGAGCCTGGAGTCATCCGCCGCATGCGCACGCGAAGTGGGCGGCGCCGCGCTGGCATCACAACGGCCATGGCTGGTATTCGACGAAGGGGGAGTGGCGCTGAGGCGCGGCGCGACGGTGGGCCGCGAAGCGGAGCCGGATTACTTCTCCGCGTTCGGGTCCGGTCCGACCTCCGCGGAATCGCCCGTCCGATGGTCGGAAATCTGGAATTTCAGGAAGTCGTGGATCGCCTCGAGCGCCTTTGCGTCGTCCGTCGCGATGACGATTCGGCCGCCCGACGCGGTCTTCTCGTAGGTCCAGAGGATCTTCGCCTTCTTTTCCTTCAGGACCGGAACCCCGGGCGGTACCTGTCCGTGGATCAGCATGGGTGCGTCGAAGTCGCCGGCCGCGAACATCTGTGAGATGTGGGAGAGGTGAGTGCGGATCGCCTCTCGACTCGCCGCGTCGTTCGGATCGTTGGCGGAGACCTCGATGACGCCGCCATGGACCGTGAGGGCGAAGCGATGAGTGGTCTTCTCGTGGTCGAAGCCCATCACCGCGTCTCCGTGGGCATCGACCGAGGCGTGATGGGCGGCGCAGGCCGAATCCTGGGCGAGCGCGAAGCGCCCGAGGACGGTGGCCGTGAAAACCGCGGCGGTGATGATCTTCATGACTTCTCCTTCGTCCCGGGGGGCGGACTTCTCCTACGGCCTGTAGAGCTGCAGTCCGAAGGTCTTGACGAGGAAGACGGCCATCTGGCCGCGGGTATTCGGGTTGCCGGGACAGTAGTCGCCTCCGCCGCATCCGCCTGTGATCCCCTCGGCCGCGAGCTGGTTGATAAAGTTCACGAACTGGGCTCCGGGGCAGACGACGTCGGCGAAGACGGTCGCCGAGCAGGCCGGCGGGACGTAGCTGCCCCCATGCTGGCCCTTCAAGAGGAACGCGGACATCTGGCCGCGGGTGACGGGGTTGGTCGGGCAGTAGTTGCCGCCTCCGCACCCGCCCGTGATGCTTTCGGAAGCGAGCTGGTTGACCCAGTCGACGAACAATCCGCCGGGGCAGGGCTCGTCGGCGAAGACTGTCGTGGAACAGGGAGGAGGCGTGTAGCCGCTTCCGTGCTCGCCCTTGAGCAGGAAGACGGCCATCTGCGCCCTCGTGACGGAGCTGTCCGGACAGTAGTTGCCTCCGCCGCAGCCTCCCGTCACCCCGTTGTGGAAGAGGTTCTCGATGAACTTGTAGAACTGCTCCGAGGTCGGCACGTCGGGGAAGGATTCTCCGACGTGGAGCTTCCAGGTCTCGACGGTCGAGGTGGGGGTGATGGTCTCGTCGATGGTCGCGTCCCAGTGCTGGGAGGGGCGGGTTCCCGAGACCTGGACGGTGTAGCAGTCGGTGCATTGCGCCGACGCGCCGTCGGCCAGGGTGCCGTAGGAGCCCGAGGCGTCGGGGTTGGAGTAGGTCGGCCCGACGGGTCCCGTGAAGTTGGCCGTCGCGCCGGTCAGAGATGAAGAGCCTCCGCTCGAGTTCATCCAGGTCGGCTGCAGGGTCGCGAGCTCGTCGGCTTCGAGAACGCCGTTGCCGCCCGCATCGACGGCCAGCGCCGTGGGCACCCAGGGAGAGATGACGGTAAGCACGACGTCGTTGCCATCGCCTCCGACATAACTAATCTGAAACGTCGTACTGTTGTCGACGAAAGTCGATCCCTCCGGCTGCAAGAAGAACGCGCCAGAGATCGGGTTGCCGCCGTTGTTCTTGATGATCGGGAACTGCGTGCCGCGTGCAGGGGCGAAACTCAGAGAAGTCGACAGGAACGTGCCAATGCCGCTCACGAGGGAGACATCTCCGTCGACGCTCAGCTGATCGTACTGGGTTCCAGCGTTCGTTCCATTCAGCTTGACCGCGAAGGAAGATCCGGAGCCGAACGAGATGCTCCCCGTGCTCAGTAGACCGGTGGCTGAGTCCTGCCCGGGCGAAATCGCGCCGAAGGCCATGATCATTTCGACCGCACTCGCGATCGTTCCGGTGCCGCCAAGCGTTGCCCCGCTTATATTGGTTTGGCTGGTGCCCGACAACGCGCCCGTGATCAGCAGCGTGGTCATTTCAAGATTGCAGGCCGACACGCCCGTAGGCCCGGTGTAGGGGTCGTTACCGCTCAAGATGACGGTTCCTCCGCAGCTTTCGCTGATACCACAGCCAGCCCACCTGTGCCGCTGATTGGTCCGATGAGCGTCAGCCTCGAGCCGACGATCTTGACTTGCGTCGTCGCCGCAGTGATTGTGATCGGTAGGTTGATCTCGTTGGTTGCCGGCGGCGCTCCCGACGTGCAACTGATGCCGATTGCCCCAAGGGAGATGGGCCCGCCGGCCAGTCTGTAGCCGTTGCCGTCGAACTTTAACGAGTTGATGCTGATTCCGTCAGTCAGGTCGTTCGTCGTGTTCTGAATCGTCGAGGTCGCGGGAAACACGAGATCGTCGCCGGGATTTGGCGGCGTGCCGCCAACCCAGTTCGCGCCGAGGCTCCAGTTCCCGCTGACCGGCGTCGCGCTCCAGGTCACGGTCCCGGCCTGGACCGCGACTGCGAAGAGGCTCATCGCCAGAAAGAGCGATGCGACGGAGCTCCCCGACCCTCTCCGACGGGCATTCTGGCGGGGCATGGGGCCTCCGTTCTTTCTGCGTCGGGATCATACGCGTCCCGTTGATCGCGAGCTGGAACGCGAAAGAGTCTGCCTTACAGCCAGGATCTTTCCGCTCGACGCCGTAGAGGCCGACCCGTCGTCACTGCACCCGGGCGTTCTCGACAAGGCGCTGGTAAGATTTGTTCAAATGCCGGACTCTGGCGGATCGAGGCGCCTGGTCGTCCTGTGCACGGTTCTGGCGGCGCTGGCGGCGGTCTCTCTCTACCTGGTTCTGCGGCCCCGGCCTGGCGCGAGCGCGGGCAAAGGAGCGGCCGCGGATGCCTCGCCGCGTCGTGCGGCCGCGCGCCCGACGGTCGAAGCCATCGGCTGGATGAGGTTGGACCCCGGGCCGGCGCCCGGTGCGATCGGCGACGTTGCGCCGCCCGAGCTGCCGTCGTTCTATCGCCGCCGGTATCTCCTGAAGCCGGATCGGCGCTTCCTCTACGGAATCGAAGAGATCGATCGTTTGACGTCGGGGAGGATGAAGCCCGCGACGCTCTTCGTGCGCTTCGACGGCGACCGTTGGTCTCTGCGGCTCGAGCAGGATTCCGTCGGATCGCTGCCGGAGATTCCGACCTATGCCGACTGGGAGCCTCTGCTGGCGTCGTGGGCGACTCGCTGCCTGGCGAAGAGGAAAATTTCAGAGGGCTCGACCGAAACCCCGGAGCTCTCCGCTCTACGAGCGGATCTCTCGCAGGGGACAACCACGAACACGCTTGCGGCGCTCGGTCGGGTGAACGCGCTCGCGTCGCCCGACCCCCTGCGTCCGGTCGTGCTCGACGCCGCCGCGGCCGGAACGGTCTGGCTGTGCGCGCAGGTCTATGACGAGCTCCAGCTCTCCGACGCCCTGTTGGGACATGCGGCGGCGCTCGTCGCCCTCGCGAAGGCGGTGGATCCGCGCCGTTCCCGAAGCGATGAGGCACTGCTCCTGTTCGTGATGGGCTACTCCGGCGCGGCCGCGGACGCGTCGGCGCAGCTCCCCATGGACGATCCCGTGGGTCCGTTCGTGCGCATGCAGCCGAAGCGGCTGGCGGCGCTGGTCGCCGCGACGCCCAACCCTCGAGCGCAATACCTCCAGCTGCGCGCGGTCGGCGCGACCGGGCAGGCCGTCCGTTGGTGGTCGCTGTTCAAATCCTCCGTGTGGAGCCGGAGGGTCGAGCTCGCGTCCCTGCGTGCCGTCCTGGCGCTGGGGCAGTTCGAGACGACGCCGACGGCGGCGCAGGCATTCACGCTGGCCGCATTTCTCGACGCGACCCGGGACGAGACGAAGCGGACGCAGGGTGCCGAGTTGTGGGGCCCGGAGGCGTGGCCCGACGACCCGATGACGGCGTACCTGTCTGCCGGAATGCCGCTGGCCGCCCCTTCTCCGCAGGCGCTCACGCGCCGCTTCGAGGAATCGGTCTCACGCCGGGCCGCCATGGCGGATGCCCCGCTGTTCGACAACGAATCGCGCCGCTCCTTCGACCGGGCGTGCTTCTACTCCGGGATCCACGAATCGGCTCGCTTCCTGTTCGACTCGCTGAGCTCGACGCCCGCCGGCGAAGAGTTCGCGAAGGGCATTTTGGATCCGGCTGCCGGGACCGCGGCGCAGTTGAAGACCTGGATGCTCGATCGGGTGCGCGTCCGCAACGGGAACGGACGCAACGAACTCATTTCCGACCTTGCCGATTTTCGCGCGATCGGGGTCGTTCCCCTGCGGCGCGTGATCCCGTTTCTGTCGTGGACCGGCGACGCGGGCAACGATCCCTCGAAGCGCCGGATGATCCGAAACGTCATGGCCGCCCTCGACACGCGCCCGGCCGATCTCGAGGCGGCACTCGCCTTTGCCGAGAGTCCTCTCCTGGATCTGCCCCGCAAGGAGAAGCTCCTCCGGGTGCTGGCCGAGAGTGAGGCCCGAGGAGGCGACGCATCGATCCGCAACGCCTGGCTTCAGCGCGATTTCGCGTTGCTCCGCCGCCTCGCCGCCGATCCCGACCAGCGCACCGCAACGCGTCTCTACGCTCTCTCGTCTCTGCGCGGCCGCGCCGGGGCCGACCCGGCTTTCGGCAAGGCCCAGTATGAGGCTCTCATGGCGGCCGAGCCGGAGAACCTCTCCGCTCTGGGCGGGTACGTGCAATGGCTCGAGACCTCCAATGATCAGTCGGGCGCGCGCGCGGCCGCGGCGGGCTGGCTCGCTCGCCGCCCGACCCGAGACCACGACCTGACCTGGGTGCACGTCCTGGCCCTTCAAGCGGAGGCCTACGCGAACGAGAAGAAGTGGAAGGATGCCTTCAACACGATCCAACCGGCGCTCGATAGCTGGTCGGGGGAGGCGTTGGACGACGGCGCCTGGTTCCTCGAGGAATCGGATCGTTGGGACGAAGCCTTGGAGCTGGCGACCGCAGCCCGCGATCGCTATCCGGATTCGTATGTCCCGTACGCGATCATGGCCCGCCTCTTCTGGCGGGAGCAGAAGTATGCCGAGGCGGCGGAGTTGCTCGCCGGATCGCACGCTCTGAGCCGGTCGATCTGGGAAGGCGACCTCGCGCGGTCGTTCGGACACGTCTTTGGAAAGGCCGACCCGCATCTGGCCCAGAGCGCTTTCTCGGCGCTGCAGGCGCACGGCATCGGCGCCCTCGCGCTCGCGGCCCTGGCAAAGGATCTGGGGGGACGGGGAAATCACAAGCTCGCGTTCACCATGCTCGCGAGCCTGAAAGGCGACCGGGCAGACAGTACGGCATTTGCCATCTGGGCCCACGACGAGCTCGCGAAATCCGATGGGGAGGAGGCGGCCGCCGTCTGGCTGCGCAACACCACGGCGAAGGACATCCACGAGCTCGCGTTCGTGGCATTCCAGTTCGGCCGCTACGACATCCTCTGGGGGCCGATCGAGGACCCGGCGCGACCGACCAAGGAGGACGAGATCCAGCTCATGCGGGCCGCCTCGTTGATCCACGCTCCCGACGCGACCGGCGAGCGGCACGAGAAGCTCGTCCAGTACTTTCAGGCGAGGCCCGACAACGTGTGGAAGCCCATGGGGTTGTTTCTCCTCGGCAAGCTGTCGGACGAGGAGCTCTTCAAGGCGATGAAGGGCCGCTTCGACATCTCCAGCCTCGGGTGGATGCGAGGATTGCGGGCCGCCGACCAGGGAAGGTATGAAGAGGCTTCCGACTGGTTCGAGATCGCCGTCGAAAGTGACCTCAACAAGCAGCCCCCCAACGCATGGGCGTACGGGATCCTCAGTCGATGGGCGGGTGAATACGAGCCGATGGCCGAGCTTCAGAAGAAGCGGAAGCTCTAGGCGGCCGGCCGGGAATCGTTCCGCGCGCGGGGTCAGGCAAGGTCGGCAAGCCAGGGCGGACGCCCCATAGAATGCTCTCCTCGAGTCTGGGAGGAGCTGCCATGCGAACCCTCTTCGATCCGGCCGCCAGGGAGGCAATCACCGACCGGCTCGCGGCATTGCCCGCAACCGCGGTCCGCAAGTGGGGAAAGATGGACGTCGCGCAGATGTTGGCCCACTGCGCCAATGCGCTCGAGGTGGGTACCGGCGACCGTCCGCGAAAGCAGGCGTTCATCGGAAAGATCCTTGCGCCGTTCGTGCGCGCTTCCGTATTGGGGGACAAGCCGTTCAAGCGGAATTCGCCTACGGACCCGACGTTCGTCATCACCGATACGCGGGACTTCGCGCGCGAGAAGCAACGCCTCCTCGATCTCGTGGCGCGCTTCTGCGCGGGCGGAGCATCCTCGGCCGGCCGGCGGGTGCACTCGTTCTTCGGCAAGCTCTCGGGCGACGAGTGGGGGACCCTGATGTACAAGCACATCGACCACCACCTGGGACAGTTCGGCGCCTAGCGATGTTTTCTCGACGCGGTGTGTACCGGCCTCGTTCCGCGAGACTCCTTGAAGTCGAAGCCTGCGTCGCGGCGGCAGGGCAAGTGAGGACTGATCTCAGGCACGGAACCTGCATCGTTGCCGCGGCAATGATGTCCGGACCGACGGTTCGCGTACAGCACGGTCTTCCGGAGCGACGGGCATACTCGTGACCGCCATGACTTCCTCGGACGCCGGTGGCACGATCGGCAAGTATCAGATCGTCAACCGGATCGGGTCGGGGGGCTTCGGCACGGTTTTTCGCGGCTGGGATCCCGTGATCAAGCGGCCCGTCGCCATCAAGGTGTGCGAGGCGGGCCCGGAGGTTCATGGCCGGTTCCTTCGGGAGGCAGAGCTCGCGGGAGGCCTTCATCACCCGAACATCACCACGGTCTACGAGTGCGGGATGGAAGGACAGACGCCGTACCTCGTCCAGGAGTTTCTCGAGGGGGAAGACCTTTCCGAGCTGATCGCGCGGCGGGAACCGCTGGAGCTCGCCGAGAGGATCAAGATCCTCGTCGGCCTCGCCGTCGGGCTCGAGTACGCGCATAGGGCCGGCGTCGTTCACCGCGACGTCAAGCCGGCGAACATCCGCGTCCTGGAGAACCGGGTCGTCAAGATCATGGACTTCGGGATCGCGAAGGCCCTGGACACGCCGAGCTCGCTGACCGGCACGGGGGTGACCGTCGGTTCGTCCGGGTACATGGCTCCCGAGCAGATTCGCGGCGACTCGATCGACGCCCGCGCCGACATCTTTTCCTTCGGGGTCCTTGCCTTCGAGCTGTTCTGCGGGGAGCGTCCCTTCGCCCACGAGAATCTCTTTCGACTTCTCGAGATGATCGTCAAGGAGAGACCGGACCCCTCGCTCGCGCGCCGGACGCCATCGCTTCCGTCCGGGCTCGTCGAGGTCGTCGAGAAGGCGATGAGCAAGGACCCGCAGGACCGGTTCTCCTCGATGCGAGAAGTCCGCGCCGCCCTCGTTGCAGCGCATCCGGAGGCCGCCCCGGCGATCAGCGAGCTGGAGATGCTCCCGACGGAAGCGGAAGACGAGCGGCTCGACGTCCTGCGGGACTACGGGATTCTCGACACCCCTCCGGAGGCCGATTTCGACGGCCTCGCATGGCTCGCGGCGCAAATCTGCGGCACGCCCTCCGCGCAGATCGCGCTGGTCGCCGGGGATCGAGTGTGGGTCAAGGCGAACGTCGGCGCGATCGCCTTGCGGGATCCTTACGACTCGGGCTTCTCGTCCCTGGCGCTCCGGCAGCGCGACGTCACGGTCGTTTCCGACGCCGCCGCCGATGCCCGGTTTCGAGAGCTTGCGTCGGTGACGGAGGGCCTGCGCTTCTACGCCGGGGCTCCGCTCGTGTCGCCCGGAGGCCAGGCGGTCGGGGTCCTGTCGGTCCATGACCGCGAGAGCCGCGAGCTCTCGCCTGGACAGAGGAAATCACTGAAGATTCTCGCGTCGCAGGTCATCGCCCAGCTCGAGCTGCGCCGCCGCAAGAGGCAGGAAGTCGAGCGCTCGGGCGAGAGACTGCTCCTCGAGGTGGCCGGTCTTTCGGACGAGCGCGACGGGTCGAGGGGTGTGGCGAATCATGGATGAGCGCTCCACGATCCTCCTGGTCGATGACGACGACGCGGTCCGGGTCGCGGTCGGGGCGCTTCTCGAAGAGGAGGGATTCTCGGTCCTGTGCGCCGAGAACGGCCGGGAGGCTCTGGATCTCCTCGAGAGGGGCGAGTCCCCGAGCCTGATCCTGCTCGACCTCGTGATGCCGGTGGTCGACGGGTGGCAGTTCCTCGCCGAGCGCGGGCGCACCGGGAGCTCGGGCGCGCGATCTGCGCCGGTGGTCCTGCTCTCCGGACTCGGATTCATCCGTGGTGCCGCGGGGATTGCCGACTTCCTCCGGAAACCGATCGACTCCGGAGCGCTTCTCGCCTGCGTTCGCCGATTCTGCCGCGCTTCCTCTCCGCGGCCGGCGCGCTTCGGGGCGGGGGTCGAGGACTGACCCCGACCTTGCCCCTCGCTAACCGCCGCCCTGGAGATCCTTCAGGATCATCAAGAGAAAGAAGGCGATCACCGCCTCGCTGACGATCCACGAATTCCTGGTCATCCAGTTGCGCGCGCCTGGCAGGATCCGCTGAGCTCGCTCGCCGAGCAACAGCAGAAGGAGCAGCGGAATGCCGGCCAGAACCATCGTCGAAACCACGAAGACGAGCCCGCCCCACCATGGCGCGCCGTGGTGCGCGAGGTAGGCGCCGACCGTAAACATGCTGATGAGATCGCCCGGCAGGACGAGGAAGAGGAGCACGCCGATCTTCAGGGCGAAGAACGGTGTGGCCGTCTCCAGCCTCGACATCCATCGCGGCGGATCGGCGTGCCTCCGGCCCAGAAAGACCTTGAGCGCCAGCAGGACGAGCAGGCCGACGATCGCAAGGTCGATCACCCGCGCGACTTGGGCGTCTCCCTGTAACGGCGCGCCCCGACCTTTCAGGAGCCCGACGAGCCAATAGGCGGCGGTCACCCCGATGGAGGTGGCGGTGCCGGCGCCGATGAGGAAGAACGCCGAATCCCGTCGGGGGCGCAGACCCGTGGCAAGAAGAATCGACGTCACGATCTGCGGTCCGGCAACCATGACGAAAGCCATCGGCAGGACGATCGGAAGGGCATGCATGCTGGCAGCGAGAGCTTGTCTGAAGAGGCTGCCGTCGGCAAGTTTCGCTGGGCCAGGGACGGCCCCAGCTTTTCGCGGATGAGGGAAGAGCCGCTCTTCTGATTCGGCTTCGGGGTGGGGTGGGGCGCCCGGGCTCGACCCAACCCTGCGCGGCACGATCAATCCAGGCCCGGAATCACGCCGACTCGCGTAAGCTGGTCGCGTCCACGCGACCACGGGAGCATTCGTCGATGACTCGCTTCTCGACCGCCGGTCCAGTCTCTCCCTCGATGGCCGGGATGGCGCTCCGCGCCGGCGCGGCGCTGGTGCTGGTGACCGCCTGCGCGGGCAACCCGACGCCGGCGCCGGCTCCGGGGCCCACCATGGCGGCCGAGCCGAGGGCCGCCGCGAGCCCCCGTGCGTCGATGCAAACCTTCGCGCTCAACGATTACAAGCGCGAGCTGGACGGTCAGTGGGAGGGAATTCGCCTCGCGTCCGACGGCAACGTGTACTTCGCGAGCTCGTCGCACTCGGCGCATCAAGGCGCCTCCTTCTTCAAGTACGACCCCGCGACCGGGAAGGTCACCGAGCTCGTCCACGAGATCACGGACACCTGCGGCGAGGACGCCCGGACCAATCCCCAGGGGAAGATCCACAGCGACATCGTCGAGGCGAACGGCTGGCTCTACATGGCGACGCACTTCGCGGCCCAAAGACCCGGCATCTACGAGAAGTGGACCGGGTCGCACGCTCTCGGCTACGAGCTGGCGACCGGCCGCTGGCGTGACTACGGCGTCGTGCGTCCGGGCTTCACCAGCTACTCGGCCGTCGGCGTCGATCCCGCGCGGCACTACCTCTACGTCTTCGTCACCGGGAACACCGCCGGCCAGGCGGCGTACATGTATCGGATCCATACCGTGACCGGAGAGAAGACCAACCTCGGTCAGGTCAGCGCCCCGAGCCGCGGCGACTGGGATTTCGCGTCCTACTGGACGTTCGTCGACCGACGGGGCGACGTCTGGTTCTCGATCAAGAATCAGGGCGGCGACCTGCAGCAGATTCACGGCGACACGGGCGTCATCGAGGTCCACGCCAATGCCCTGCCCGCTCTGGTTCGGTGGGACTCGGACCGGCTCGAGCCCAGCCCGGCTCTCCAGGCCAGGCGCTCGATCGAGTGGATGCAGCCGCTCGACGGCGACCGCGCCCTGCTCACGATGTCGGAGCACGGCGGCATGCTCTACGAGTTCGACTCGACGAAGCCCCTGGCGTCCGCGTTCACGCCGATCAAGCACATCGGCTTCAACTACCTCGGCGGCCTCGCCATCGGCGGGAACCGCGTGGTCTATTACCAGCGGGCGAATCGGGCATTCGGGAACCAGGAATTCCGGGATTTCCATCTGCTGAGCGTCTCGCTCGACGCGGCGACCGGCCACGCGATCACCGACTACGGCCTGATCGTGGATCAGGACGGGCGCACACCGTGGCGGCTGCCGGGAATGATGGCCGACGGACGAGGCCACGTCTATGCGATCGGCGACTGGTGGACCATTCCCGGCGACCTCGGCACGCTGCGCTACGACTGGAATCGCGGCCACGAGACTTACAAGCCACTGCCGCGCGGCGAGTTCTTTGCCGTGGGCAACTTCGGCGGCCCGGCGCATCCTGCGGACTGAGCCCGTTCAGGTCCGCTTCGGTCGGTGGGATGGCCGGAGGGCCCGTGGGGGTGCTCTAAGGCCCGTACAGCTGGAGGCCGAACGTCTTGACGAGAAAGACGGCCATCTGCCCGCGATTGACCGGGCTGTCGGGGCAGTAGTTCCCGTTGCCACAGCCTCCCGTGATGCTCTCGTTGAAAATCTCCTCGATCCAGTTGGCATAGGTGGACGGGCAGGGAACGTCGGAGAAGATTCCGGTGCACAGCGGCGGAATGTAACCGGAGCCATGTTCGGATTTGAGAAGGAATACGGCCATCTGGGCGCGCGTCACGGGATTGTTGGGGCAGTAGTCGCCGTTGCCGCAGCCCCCCGTGATTTGGAAGCCGGCGAGTTGCTCGATCCAGGGAGCGAACGGGTTGCTCGCCGGGACGTCGGCGAACAGCGTGCCAGTCGCGAGCGGCGGTACCTCGGCTGTGCCCAAGGTTGACTTCATCAGGAAAACCGCCATCTGGGCGCGCGTGACCGAGTTGGCCGGGCAATAGTTGCCGCCAGTGCAGCCGCCCGTGATCCCGTTGTGAAAGAGATTCTCGATGAACGAGTAGAACTGGTACGACGTCGGCACGTCGGGAAAGCTGTTGCCCAGGTGCAGGGTCCATGTCTTGGTGACCGTGCCGACGCTGAGGCTTTCGAGGAAGGTTGCGTCCCAATGTTGCGCGGGCCGGATGCCGGAGATGGTCATCAGGTAGCAGTCGGCGGTCGCATCCTGGCAGTTCACCGAGGAGTCCCCGGCAACGGTGCCGTAGTCGGCAGCCGTGTCGATGATCGTGTAGGTCGGGCCCGGAGGTCCGGTCAGGTTGGCCGCGACTGCTGTGAACGTCTGCGAGGTGGCCCGCCGATTTGTCCATGATGGAGCGACCTGTACGGTTTCTCCCGGCTCGAGCACACCATTGGTGTTGGAACTGCTTCCCGTGACCGCGTGCGCGTCGACGGCCATCGATTGCGGCGTCAATCGACGCGTCGTGATCCGCCCGATCTGGCCGGCGGCTTCCGTGAACCAGAGATTGCCGTCGGAGCCCGAAACGATATCCTGGGGGTAGCTGTTGGCCGTGGGGATGGGATATTCGGTGACGACTCCAGCCGTCGTAATCCGTCCGATCTGGTTGCCAAGATATTCGGTGAACCAGAGATTGCCGTCCTGGCCGGCCGCGATACCCGAAGGGTAGCTGCCGGCCGTGGGAACGGCGTACTCCATGAAGGCGCCGGCCGTCGTCGTCTGTCCGATCTGGCTGGGCGATTGTTCGGTGAACCAGAGATTGCCGTTTGGACCAGCCGCGATACCCCAGGGTTGGTTGGCGACCGTGTCGAACTCGGTGACGGCCCCTGCCGTCGTGATCTGTCCGATCCGGCTGCCCACAGACTCGGTGAACCAGAGATTGCCGTCCGGGCCAGCCGCGATACCGGTGGGGCCGCTGGCCGGGGGAGCGGGAAACTCGGTGACGACGCCGGCCGTCGTGATGCGTCCGATCTGGTTGCCCGTTTGTTCGGTGAACCAGAGATTGCCGTCCGGGCCAGCCGCGATACCGGTGGGGCCGCTGCCGGCCGTGGGAATGGCGTATTCCATGACGACGCCGGCCGTCGTGATGCGTCCGATCTGGTTGCCCGTTTGTTCGGTGAACCAGAGATTGCCGTCCGAGCCAGCCGCGATACCGTCAGGCTTGCTGCCCGCCGTGAGAACGGGGAACTCGGTGACGGCGCCAGTCGTGGTAATTCGTCCGATCCGGTTGCCGGAGAATTCGGTGAACCAGAGATTGTCATCCGGACCGGCGGCAATGCCAAGAGGCGCACTCATTGGGTGTGGGATGGGAAACTCCGTAATGGCCTGGGAGCGGACGACGCTGGCGACGGTGACGCCGGCGACGGCCAAAACCCACGCCAGAGGCCGTTTAGAGCGCCTCGACGACCGGCCAGACCCCACGCAACCGCTCCAGAAAAGCGGGACGCTTTCCATGAGGCACGCCCCTTTCCGCCGAGGGCCTGCGACGAGCCGAATGAGCTCGCCGCCCGTCCGAGGCGAACACGGGAAAAGGCTACCACCAGCTCATCGTCTTCTTACCGGAGATCGGGCCAAATGGTCGGGGAGCCGGCGTCCCAGGTCTAAAATCCAGGGCCATTCCCTGACCGGAGGACGTCGAATCAGGAACAGCCTCTTCGGGATCGTCCTGGCGGCCGTCGTCGCCGCCCGGCCCGCGCGCGCCCAGGAGGAGCACCGGCACTCACAGGAGGCGCAATACGGGACGGTCCACTTTCCGGAGTCGTGCCGCGACGGGACGCTGCCCGCGTTCACGCGCGCGGTGGCGCAGCTTCATTCCTTCGGTTACGAGGAATCCCGCCGCTCGTTCGAAGAGGTCGTGCGGATGGACCCCCGCTGCGGGATCGCGTACTGGGGCATCGCGATGACCTACGACCATCCCGTCTGGGCGCCGCCGAACCCGCAGGAGCTCGCCGCCGGGCGCGTGGCCGCGGTCCATGGCGGCCGAGCTCGGCGCAAAGACCGAGCGCGAGAACGCCTACATCGAGGCGATCGGAGTTTTCTACCGCGATTCCGAGCGGGTCGGCCACGGGCCTCGCGCGAAGGCCTATAGCGAAGCGATGGAGGCGGTCTCCCGCCGGTTCCCGGAGGATCACGAGGCGGCGATCTTCTACGCCCTGTCGCTTCTGGGGACCGCGTCGCCGAGCGACTCGACCCAAGCGAATCAGAAGAAGGCGGCGGCGATCCTGAACGGCCTGCTGTTGCTCGAGCCCCGGCATCCCGGAATCGCGCACTACATGATCCACTCGTTTGACTATCCGGGGCTCGCCATCGAGGCGCTGCCGGCGGCGCGCGCCTACGCCAAAATCGCTCCGTCTTCCCCGCACGCGCTCCACATGCCCTCGCACATCTTCACGCGCCTCGGACTCTGGCAGGAGTCGATCGATTCCAACCTCGCGTCCGCAGAGGCCGGGCGGCAGCTCGTGGCAAAGAGGCATCCGGGCGCGACGTCGTTCGACACGCTTCACGCGCTCGACTATCTGGAGTACGCGTATCTCCAGGTTGGCGACGAGGCGGGTGCGCGGCGCGTGCTTCAGGAGGCCGCAGAGTCGAAGACGTTCGACGAGGAGACCTTCCAGGCAGGCTATGCCATGACCGCGATTCCGGCGCGGTGGGCCCTCGAGCGGCACGACTGGAAGGGTGCGGCGGATCTCACCGCCCCGACCGTCGAGCTTCCGTGGGACCATTTCGTCTACGCCCTCGCGGCGACCCGGTTCTCGAAGGCCCTCGGCGCGGCGCGATCGGGGCGCGTGGACGAAGCGCGGACGGCGGTCGCCGGTATCGCCGAAATCCAGACCCGTCTCGTCCAATCGCCGGTTCCCGGTCCGTACGACTGGGCGATGAATGTCGAGTCCATGCGGCTGGCCGCGTTGGCCTGGGTCGCTCTCGCGGACGGACGAAAGGACGAGGCGGTGGCCCTCGCGCGGTCCGCGGCGGACCTCGAGGCGAGGGCGGGCAAACACCCGGTCACTCCAGGCCCGTTGCTCCCGGCGCGCGAGCTGCTGGGCGACATGCTCCTGCAGATCGGCCGGCCCGGAGAGGCGCTGACGGAGTACGAGGCATCCCTTGCCGAGGCGCCGAACCGATTCAACGGTCTCTATGGCGCCGCGCGCTCGGCCGCGGCGGCAGGGAAGCCGGAAAAAGCCCGGGATTTGTACGCGGCGCTTCTTTCGCAGTGCGTCGTCGGCTCGCCCCGGCCCGAGCTCGCCGAGGCGAAGGCGTATCTGGCAGCCAATCCGGGGCCCGCGTCGCGCGCCTTCCATCCCGCTCGCCGTAGCGGCGAGAGCTGACGCAAGGCGGCCTGTAACTCTCGGCACGCCTCTCGGGCAGAACCTCCTGTTGGGGAGAGCCGATGCTCACCCCACAGCGGCGAAACCCATCGGGCAATCCCGGGATTCCGACGGTCGGTCGAGAGGGGAAGGACGGATGCCGGCTCGGTCGAAACGTTGCTATGATCCGCCTTCATCAAAAAAAAGAGGAGTCCTCAATGCCGCAGTCGTGTCTTTCGAAGCTGCTCGTCGGAGCTCTCGCCGCGTTTTGCCTCGGAACCTCAGTCGCCCGGGCGCAGGCCTATGGTTTGAATTCACAGGATCTTCTCATTCCCGCGTTCGGGTTCGCCCCCACCTTTCACGACTACCAGTTCGTCGTCGGTCCCTCGGGAATCACACCGACCGCGGCCGGAGAGCAGACCTGGGTCGCGTCGGTTGGCGTGCCGAACGGCGCGATCGTGGACGAGATCGACGTCCTGGTCGTCGACGGCGACGGCGCTGCAGACATCACGACCGCGGCATCGATCGCCTCGTTTCCCGTGAGTGGATCCAATTCCTGCGGCAGCACTCCCGCGAGCGGGACTTCGAGCGGCATCACGGGCCAGGGCACGATCGTCATGGCGAGCCCCTTCGGTACCACCCCGCTCGAGAGTCGCGGGCTCTGCGGCGGCGTGGATTCCTGGCTGGGTCATTACGTGACGGTGACGCTGGAGTCGACCAGTCAATCCCTCGCCGGCGCCCGTATCGCCTGGCATCGAAGCGTCACACCGGCCCCGGCAACGCCGACCTTCGGCGACGTTCCGACCTCTCATCCCTTCTTCCAATTCATCGAGGCCCTCGCGGCGTCGGGCATCACCGGCGGGTGCGGCGGCGGCAACTACTGCCCGGACACGGCGCTGACGCGGGGACAGATGGCCGTCTTCCTTTCGAAGGCGCTCGGGCTGAACTGGCCGCAGTAGCGCCGGCGGAGGAGGCGGAGGAGGGGTCAGTCTTGACTTGCTGATTTCGCCGGCGATTGGCACCCCTTGGCGAAGATGTGCGTGGCGCTGAGCCGCGTTGCTGCTCGCCGCGAGCTCGAGCGGGCGGGGCGCCCCCTCGAATGGCCAAGTCAGCAAATCAAGACTGACCCCCGACCCGAATCGTTGAGGAGACTGGAATGGGTCGAATCGTGGTGATGAACCATCTGACACTGGACGGGGTAATGCAGGGACCGGGGCGCCTGGATGAGGATACCCGGGGCGGGTTCACGCAGGGTGGGTGGGCCCAGCGGTCCACGGCGGCCGGGGATGCCGCGGGCAAGGCGATGGGCGAGAGGATGACGGCTGGCGGTGGCTTTGCGGGGTGGCTATTCGGACGGTGGACTTACGAGGATCTGATGGCGAGTTGGAACCGGCAGGGTGGTCCATTCAAGGAGTCACTCAACGATGCACCTAAATACGTCGCGTCGAACACCCTGCGGGAACCGATGCCCTGGCCCAACTCCACGTTGCTGCGCGGCCACATTTCCGAAGCCGTGCATGCGCTCAAGGATCAAACCAACGGCGTTCTAGCGATCATGGGAAGTGGCGAACTGATCGCCTCCCTGATGGCCACGGACCTGATCGACGAGTACTTGCTAATGATCCACCCGCTGGTCCTCGGCACGGGACGTCGGCTATTCCGAGACGGCGCGGGCGTGCGACTGCGGTTGACAAATTGCACCACGACGCGTGATGGCCTGGTGATCGCCACGTACGAACCCGCGAAGGCCTGATCAGCGATCGAGAGACCGACTGAGTGCGCAAGGAACAGGGGACCCCATGAGTCGCCTATCGATCGCACTCGCTCGGCGTCCCAAATGGGTCCGCTATGTCGCGGCCGTGGCGGCCGCCGCGTTGGCGGCCGGGTGTGTATTCGGCGCGATGAAGGCGATCGTCTTCGTTCGATTCCTTCGTCACATCAAAGTGGCCGCGGCAGCCGAGCCCGCGGCGGTGGCCGCCTGGCGGGCTGAGTTCGGCGACCCACAGGAGCTGCTCGCCTCGGTCCCAAAGCAGACTGACGACGACGCCACGGCCTTTGCGCTCAGTCAGGACGCGCACGAGCTTGGAATAGAGATGGCTCGGCCTGCCCCGAATCCGGATGGGAGTCGTCGCGATGCGGTTCAAACGGAAAACGCTGAACTCTTCGACGCGCTTCGCGATTATGAGAGCTCGGAGGTTCGGAAGGTCGGCGGTCCGATCGCTCTGCAGCCACGCAACGTGCTGGCTTTCCTGGAGGTCCATCGCTCCACCGTCGACCGAATGGTCGAGCTCCTGGCCGAGTCGGAGCCGCCGCATTGGAAGATGAACGAGATGCTTGGTCCTGAATCGTCGGTACCGAACCTTTCTGGCCTAGTGCGAGTTCATCGAATCCTTGCTGCCGAAGCCTTGACGAAAGCCCAGGGTGGAGACGATGCGGGAGTGGATAAGGCGATGCGGGCCTCATGGCACCTCAATGCCTCGCTGCGAGATCGGCCCCAATTGATAAGCCAGCTGGTCGCGATCGCGATCGCGAGAATGCAGGCTGGACTTGCCCGCAGGCTACTCCGTCTTCCAGCGGAGGAGTGGAAGACAAGGTTCCAAGAGCACGACTACCGAGCCAGCCTCTTGTGGGCGTTGACCGTCGAGGCGGCTGGCCTGATTAGAGCGCTTCCGAGCGATCCATCGACATTCAGCCGCGCATCTCAAGCGGACTTTATGAACATGGAGCGTCACTTCCTCATTGCGTGTCGAGACTCGCCCGTGTCAGCGGCAAGCGACGCCGTTTATCGGGCGGCAAACGTCGAGCCAGACCCCCTTTCCGCTGGAGAGATTCTCGGAAGCATCGCGATCCCCAACCTGGCCAATTCCTGGAGTCGCGCGAATCGACTGGCCGTCGACCTCGAGCTCACGACGAAGATTCTGGAGGCACGGGCTCAACGCACACGCCTGGGACATTGGCCGGAAGAGATCCCCGGCGTCGAGAAGTCCCGGTTATCAGGGGCGCATTGGATGTACTCCGTATCTGATTCCGGTCGGATGTCGATCACATGCAGCGTCAAGCCAGGGTGGCGGGATCAGCAGGGGTTGGTACTTCCTCTTGAGTTCTGGGAGGAGTAGGTCCTTGGCCTGCGGGCGGTAGCGGGGGTATCGGACCGCAGGGGCTGAGATTAGAGCGTCCACGGCGGTGGAGGACTGGAGGAGGGGTCAGTCTTGACTTGTTGATTTCGCCGGCGATTGGCGCCCCTCGGCGAAGATGTACTCGGCACGGGTTGCCGCGAGCCGCGAGCCGCGAGCCGCGAGCTCGAGCGGGCCGGGCCCCCTCCTCGAACGGCCAAGTCAGCAAATCAAGACTGACCCGAATGTCGGCGGCGGGTGCCTTTTGGCTCGGTCTGCGCCTTCACCGTCCTGAACTGGCTGCCTAACATGCGCGTGTAGCGGCCTCGCTCATCGCCGCGCGGTGGCGCCTGGAGCCTCGAGCTGATGAATCGCGCATAGGATCTGCGTCATGAGCAGCAAGACCCGCTGGTATGTCGCGCTCCATCGGATGAGCGCCGGCGACGACTTTAGGGTTAGGGTCCGCGAGGATCCGCGGCAGAAGGACTCGAGCCCCGCCGAACTCATCGCAGAGTTCCATGGCACCGAACCACTACGGCAGCTGCTTCGGATCCTGCCGCCGGATCGGCTGGCCCAGGACGTGAGTGGGGAGGACGGGCGTACGGGCTTCGTTGAGCTCGAAGCGCCTCCCGATGAGACCGAGCAGGGGCGCGTCGGGAAGGTCGTGCAGAGCCTCACGGCGGTCAAGTCCTCCGCGCACTACGCGGCGCTGGGTCCTCGGTGGGAGCAGATGGCCAAACGGTTCGACACCTGGCGTCCGCAGCCCGGAACTCGAAAGGTTCTCGTTGCCGGACGGTGCAACAACCCAGAGTGCGGAAGGGACATCGTGGGATTTGTCGCGCTGCCGGAGCCTCTGCCACTCGGGTATCTGGGGGAATCGTACGCCTGCGAGCACTGCGGCAGCGTCGTGGACCCCACGCCGTGCGGGGTGCTGCGACCGGATTGAGGGGTTTGATCCACTCCAGGGACCAAGGCGCCGCCGCCGGCTGTCTTTACGCTGTTCCAGGGTTACGACGTGCCTTCAGGTCTCCACTAGAATCCGAGACGACGATTACTGACCACCGATCGCGAGGCGCAGAGGATCCGAAGAGGGAGAAGTGAACATGGCAAAAGGCTACCTGACGATCAAGCTAACAATCCCGAGAGATCCCCTTTCCCTCATGAGATTCCTTTCAGGCAGCTCGGTCAAATTCCTCAAGTACGGGGTGAGCAGCGGCTTGGCGCTGGAGATCAGCACCCACTCCGGGAGCGTGTTTTCGGTCGCGCCGTCCGGCGACGACGCGATCGCCATTAATCCGGTCGGGCGAAAATCGGCGCAAGGAAATGCGCCATCCCTTTCGCAGGACGAGGAGGTCGTTTGCGAAAAGCGACAGAAGGGTCTCATCCTTCGCCTCGGCAAAGCGGGATCGTAGTTCGCAAGGGGCTCCGCCCTCTGCCAGCGCGACGCTTGGCGCAGTCGGTGCTCGTGGCCGGTCTTGCCCTTTCGCCAGCGGTAACGCTCGCGCAGAAAACGCAGTGTGGCGACCTCAACGATGTGGTCGCTCGCGTCAACATGCCCGCCTGCATCGAGCGTCTGGCGGGACCAGAGACCTACCAGTCCTTCGAGCAGAAGGGCGCGATCGTGCGGGATTCGCCCTGGCAGCCGCGTTTGGATCGAATCGCGGATGCTCTCAATCGCGTCGCTCCAGCCGACTCCGGACAGCGGTTCAGGATCTTCGTTCTGCACGATCCGGTCCTCAACGCTTTCTCGGTGGCCGGCGGCGACCTCTACGTCTATGACGGATTCCTCGGCTTCATCGCATCGGACGAGGAGCTGCAGGGGAGCTTGTGCCACGAGGCTGCGCACGCGCTCCATCACGATATGGGGCGCACGTTCGCGGAGGCGATCGGCACGAAGCGCGCCGCGCAAACACTCTCGCGATACATCCGGCAGAAGGACAACTTCTTCGACGTGGCCGCCTATCTCCTGTCGCTCCGGTACTCGCGCGAGGTCGAGGAACAGGCGGATCTGACCGGCAGCGATCTCTGTGCCGGGGCGGGCTTCAATCCATGGGGGCTGGTCACCATGCTCCGGCACGCGCCGGAGACACGGGACGAGTTCGAGGCCACCTCCGACCATCCGACGAACGTCCATCGAATCGACGCGCTCGTCGCCCACTTCAAGGCGCAGCCCGCGGTCTTCGGCAAGTGGAGCGATCCGGGACGAGCGGAGTCGACGCCGGTGGCGAGCGGAGCCGCCCCCGTAATCCCAACTTTCGTCGACGCATATGCGGAAGGAGTCCAGAGTCACCGATACGTCGTGGTGCTCTTCCACGGGCGAGGCGAGAGCGCGAGCGGGCTTCGGGCGGTGGTTGAGGAACTTCAGCGCGACCCGAACATCTCTCCGTACGTCGTCTTCGGAGACGGCGACGTCGAGAACGACAAGGCGGCGTACAACTACGCGAGCCGGCTTCACATCGCCAAGCTGCCGACGCTCTCGGTCCTGACGCCATTGCCCGACCTCGTGCAGGAGGTCGGCCGCATCGAGGGATTTCATGCCGTGGCGGACGTTCGTACTCGGCTGCTGCAGTACATGTGCGAGGCATCTCGCCAGGGCGTTCGCGGAGCGCCGCCGGCGGATGCACTTTTTCGGTTACAGTGCGACGGCGTGCCGAGAAGCCGGTGACGGGCGTCGGGAGGACGGGTCGGTCTTGACTTGCTGATTTCGCGGGCGCTTCGCGCCTTGGCGAAGATGTACTCGGCACTGGGCCGCGTTGCTGCTGGCCATGAACTCGGGTGAGCATGGGATCTCTCCTCGGACGGCCAAGTCAGCACATCAAGACTGACCCCGGTGCGGAGACCGGGTGAGGCCCCTGCGCGACGAAGCGGCGCGACCCTGACGGTTCGAGATCCAGAGGCGCCGATTCGAGAAGTCAGCGCGGAGACGACAGGCGCAGACCGCAGACGCCGACGAGAATGAGCAGGGCCCAGCCGATCCGCGCGAGGCTCCACGGCTCATGGAAGAGAAGGTTGTCGACCAGCAGGGCACCCACCAGGGCCAGACCCATCCAAGCGGCGTAGGACGTCGACATCGGCAGCGACTTCATGGCGAGCGCCAGGAACACGGAGGCACCCAATCCCGACACGAGGTATCCCGTGACGGGAAGGATCTTCACTCGCCCGCTCATGAACCGCAGGCTCACGATCCATGCGACCTGAAACGCCGACGCGGCGGCGATGAAGAGCCAGGCCCGGCCAGCTTCGAGGCGCATTAGGCGGTGATCATGCGCTTTTTCAGACGGCATTTGCCCGGGGCAGCAACTCGTCGGGCTTCTGGTCCAGCATTGGAGCGAGGCATCGGCGGGAACACCGCGCGGAGTTTGGTCGGGATGCCGGGATTCGAACCCGGGCTTTCCCTGTCGCCACCCGTCACCACTGGGCGCAAACCCGCGAGAAGTCGGGGGTCGGGCCCGTCGCGGTGGGCCGGCTGTGACGGGTTCTGCCGGGTGGTTCACGGACAGTTCGCGGACACTGCCTGGGGGCACCGCTTGATCGAGTAGGCTCTCTGACGGGCGGCTAGGGTAGCTCCCGAACCGCGGCCTCCCGGCCCGCTGCCGCCCGTCTTCGTTTCCTGCCGGGGAGGAGGGGCCGGGACTCCATGCCGCGCAAGAAGGTGCCGCCGCCGAGGCTGCTGCTGTTCGACAGCCCCGCGGCGCTCGAGGCGTACAGGAAGGCCGCCAGGGCCGCCGTGACGCCCGCTGAGCGCGAGGCGGCGGTCCGGTCGAGCGGCGCGACCGTGCGGCCGGTGCCGGTGCGCAAGGGGCGGCCGCCGTCGAAGGCGGTCGTGATGTCCACCCTCCGGGCCGAGCTGCGGGCGAAGGCGGACCCGCGCTACAAGCCGCTCGTGAAGCACTACCTCGAGTCAGGCATGGCGCGGCCTGACGCGCGCAAGGCCGCCCTGCACGACGCGCAGCGCGACGAGTGGGGGAAGAAGGAGCCGGACAGCTCCAGGACCCGTGTGCGGCGCCACCGGGCGAAGAAGAAGCGCGCGGCTCGTGTCCAGGCCGGGCCGTCGCGGCTGTTCTTCGACGCCGAAGGGCTCAAGAAGTACAGGGCGGCGGCGAAGAAAGCGGGCGGGACGCATTCTGTAACGCGATAATTCGCCGGGTTTCGCGTGCGGCATGGTACGCACATGCCGCAGCAATTCCTATCCGTCAGGCAGGCCGCCAGGCGTCTCGGCGTCGACGACATCACCGTGCGGCGGCGCATCCACGACGGCACGCTGCCCGCGTACCACGTCGGCGAGAAGACAACCATTCGCATCGATGAGCGCGATCTCGAGCGGCTCGTCCGCCCAGTCGTGCCGAAGGCGGCGTCGCGGTGACCGGCCAGCTCGTCCGCTGCCCGTGCGTCGCGAGCGGCCATCCGAACCACGCCGTCGACGCCGCGTGCGGCAGGATCTTTCCGGACTTCGGCTTCTGGCGGTGCGAGAGCCGCGAGCACGCGCACCCGGGCGACCTGACGATGATCCCGGGCATGGGCGGGCTGCCGCCGCGCGACAAGTGCACGATGTGCAGCTGTCCGGCGATCGACGCGATTCCGCCCGAGCCCGCGCCGAAACACCTGCCGGGCGGCGGCGTCGGCGGCGATCCGGTGCAGGCGGGTCTCAGAGCTGAACTCGAAATTCAGGAACGCGTCGAACGGGGTCAGGGGTGAGCGGTGTTGCCATCGCGAGCCCGGGGCGGGTCGTGGCCTCCTTCCCGGCCCGGGGCTTCTCGCCGGGGACGGCGCGTCGGTCGGTGGGGCGCGCCGTCTCCATCTTTTCCGGCTGTTCGCGGCGTCGCCTCGCCGTGTCGCGAGCGAGGGCTCTGTCGTCAGCTCCCCTCGTTCTGCGGCGGCGGCGGCGAGGCGCGCCGCTTTTGTTCTCGCGGCACTCGCCGCCCCGCCAGCTCCGGCGCCGAGTTGGTCCGGTCACCGGCGGGGTGCCGCTCTTTGATGTGAGGGGGAAACCATGAGCAATTCGCAGGATGAAGCCGCCGCGCTCGGACTCTTAGGATCACGCGTCGAGCAGCTCGCCGCCACACGCGCCGAGGCGTGCGAGGCCGCGCACCGGCTCGCGTACGTCAAGTTGCCGAACGACGAGCCGCGCGACGTCGACGAGATCAAGAAGCCGCGCGACGTCGCGGCGGCCGAGCGGTACGCGCGGCGCCGCATCGACACCATCCTCGCAAACCCCGCGAGCACGCAGGAGGAGATGGGGATGGCGATGCGGCTCTGGAAGAAGACCGAGGCGGCGATCCAGGCCGCCCGCGACGGCGAGGCCGAGCTTGCCGGCGCGACGAAGCACATCGCGACGCGGCTCGAAGCCGAGCGGATCCGCTCCGCACAGGCGGCTCGTGCCGCCTCCGAGCGGGAAGCCGCCGAGGCGCGCGAGACCGATCGCGTCTCGTTGTCGGCCGACGCATTCACTGTGAAGTACGGAAGCCGGTGACGTGTCGGCCCTTCGGCAGTCGCAGCTGACCCGGAAGGAGGCCTCCGCGGCGCTGGCGGAAATCACCGCCGTCGCACTCAAGGCGGGCGTCTCGGTCCACGCCCAGATCTGGCTTCAAGAGCTGCGCGACGGCTTCGACTACCTCTTGAAGCAGCACGACGTCCGCCGGCAGCTACCGCGGGAGCAGCATGGCTAGAGGCGGAGCAAGACCTGGCGCTGGTCGTCCTCCCGGAATCGTCGAGAAGGTTCCGAGGCGTCGCGGCGTGCCCGCCAAGCGGCAGGATCTCGCCGACTTCCGGGGCTTTTTCAAGGAGGTCGAGCAATTCACGGATGAAGTCGTCCTGCCCGAAATGAAAAGGCTCTTCGAGCAGACGCACGACTCGCGCCTGAAGGCAGACCTGGCTCGATGGTTCGCGAGCTACGGCCACGGACAGCCGATCGCGAGAACCGAGGTCAAGGCCACGGACTTGGAAAGCATCTTGATTGAATTCGGCAGCGATCGCGGCGTGATCCCGATCGACGCGCCGATGGCCGCGCTACCGGCAGGGCCCGACGACGACGACGAGGACGACCAGGACGACGACGCCGACGACCAGGAGGACGCATGAACGGCGACACGCGCGTGTTGACCCTGTCGCGCGACGAAGTCGACGCGCTCACCGATCTCCTGGTCTGCGCGGTCTCCGCGGCTAGCTGGGTCCAGCGTGCGGTCGGCGTCGAGGATGCCGAGGTCGCACTCCTGCGCAAGATCCTCGGCCGGCTCGAGGCGGACCCGCCGGGCCGTCCCGCAATCTCCGAACCGGAGGGAGCAGCACCGTGAAAAAGGAAACGCCGCCCGGCAAGGCGGCGCACCAACAAACAGCAGGAACGGCTCCAAGCGTAGCACCGACGCCGAGCCGACGCCCGCCTACCCCCAGGGGTAGCCGATGAGCCGCCCGCTCACCAGCCCCGAGAAGGCGGCGCCGCAGCGCTTTTCCGGCCGCGAGGTCATGCAGCTCACCGGGCTGCCGCTCCACCAGATCCGCCACGAGGTCATGCGGAAACGCCGGCACGCACTGACCCGCGACGAGAAGGCGTTCCTGTCGTCGGCCGAAGCCGCCTACTTCCTGGCTCACACCCGCTTCTACGTGACCGGGCTCGTCAGGGACGGCAGGTTGCCCGCGGTCAAGCGGTGGAACGCCACCCGGGACCGCTACTCGTGGCGAATCCCCGCCAGCGCGGTCGCCGCGCTCGTCGCACAGGCGATCGGCTGATGGGCTACGACCCGAACGACATCAGGCCGCCGCACCGCTTCGGCGACAACATCGTCCCGCCGTCGCGGCGCCCGCGTCGCACGGCGCCGCCTGCCGACTGGCTCAAGCCCGGCGACGGGCTGGCAGCCAATCCGCTGCCGATGGCGCGAATCGTCACGGGATTCCCGACGCTCGACACCGCCACCCGGGGCGGCGTCCCGACCGGCTCGGCCACGCTCACTCTCGGCGCCCCCGACACAGGAAAGACAGGTCTCGCGATGACCGTCGCCGACGCGGGCGAGCGGCAAGGCTTCGTCGTCATCCACGTCTGCCCGGACGGCGGCCGCGAAGCCGCCGAGATCCGCTGGGCCCAGATGATGGGCTTCAATCGCGACAAGCTCGAGGAGCGCGACCCCGAAGAACTCGCCCGTTTCCGCGGCGCATTCGCCACCCGCAACATCTACCTCCCAGACCCAGACCTGCTCGACGGACTCGTCCCCGTAAACACGCTCGCCAACATCATCGAGACGGCGCGGTCCACCTTCGCCGACGTCAAGGTCCTCCTGCTCGTCGATTCGGTCCAGACCGTCAAGCCCGACGCAGAACCCCGCGACGGCCCCCGGATGCGCCTCGAGGCCGTCCTCGGACTCATCGAGGTGGCCACCAACATCCCGGGCTGGCTCATCGTCGCCACATCCCAGACCAACCGCGCCTCCCGCCGGCACAAGAACGAGGACGAGAACAGCGACCCCATGACGGCGGGCATGGAGTCCGGCGCCATCGAACACGTCTTCGAACTCATGCTCTTCCTCGACGGCGACTCAGCCCAACCCGAAGGCGTCCGGATCAGAGTCACGAAGAACAAGCCCGGCAGCGGCAGGAAGCCGATCTTCCGGCTCCGCTGGGACCGCGACCGGGCGAGCTTCTCGGAGATGGACGCCCAGATCCTCGAACAGCAAACCATCGACATGGTCGAGAAGCAGGCGGCCGCAAGACGCGGCACCCTCCTCGCCGCCATCACCAAGGAGCCCGGCCTCTCAACGGGAAGAGTCATCAAGGCCTGCAGAGCCGCAGGACTCGAAGCCCGCGACTCCGACCTCGTGCGCGACCTCCAGGCACTCAAGCGGGCGGGTCTGGTCCTCGAGGCCCAGAAGGGCAACGGCTACTACTGGCACCCCGCCACCTCTGCCCAGGGACCTCTGCCCGAAGGCGACCAGTGAACCCCTCGATGGCCCCCAGCCCCCTTCCCGGCAGAACCTCTGCCCGAGGACCTCTGCCCCTTAGCTGTGGGCAGAGGGCAGAGGTCTCTATCTCGGAGCAAGGCGCGCCCTGCCGGCAGAGGTCGGGCAGAGTCCGGCAGAGTCCGGCAGAGTCCGGCAGAGTACTCGGAACACGCTGATTCTGTGCGTCCGCTTTCAGCCGACATTCGGACGGCCGAGATTCAAACGCCGACCCGCCAGACCGCCAGAAGGCCAGACGGGTCAGTCCGCCGCGCGCGTGCGAGCGACCGGCTGAATTCGGCGTGCGGGTGGCGGTGGTGCCGGGCGGTGCCGGCGGTGGCGCGGTGGTCGCGGGTTAGCAACCCAGAACCCCATAGGGGCGGGGCCGCCTGTCGGCGTTTCGTGGGGCTGTCCGCGAAGGTGTCCGCGTGAGTTCCGCGGACGTCGGGGCGATCCTGGCGGAACGGGCGGCACTCGGGCGGCGACTGGCGGAGCTCGACGATCGGCTCGCTGTTGCGCTGTGTGGCGTTGAGCGGCCCGATCAGCCGGACGCGGTTCTGACGCTGGCCGAGGCGGCGTCGTATGCCCACGAGCCCACGAGCACGTTCCGACAGCGGTCGTGCTACCGCGCGGCGCTCGTGTCCGGGCCGCGGGAGAAGCGGCTGCGGTTCTCAAGGGCGGCGCTGGACCGGGTCATGGCCGAGCGGCTGGCGCGGGTGCGGCCGTGACGTCACGACGGATTCGGGATCTTCAGAAGGCTGGCGATTTCGTCGCGACGTCCTCGCCTGTCGTTACCATCATCGGGTCTGTCGCCGGTCGTGTTACTCAGCCCCATGAGCTTGGCGGCGGCATTCTCGACGTCTGCGCGTGGCACGGTGACGAGGCCGATCTTGCGCCACGTCTCGTAGCCTCGGATCAGTCCCGTGGTCGACCAGAGGCGACTCGACGCCTCGCGCAGTTTCGTGCTCGCTTCCTGAGTGCTCGGGGAGAAGGGTCCGCCGACGAAGGCGTTGGCGAAGTAGATCATTCGGTAGGTGACTTCCGCGATCGCGCGTCGCTGATCGTCGATCGGGTCGAGCACCAGCTTCATGAACACCTGGCTGGCGACGAAGACCAGAACGCCGCTGATGACGGTGCCGAACACAACGCCCATCGTCGTCCTCCTTTCGGCAGTCTACGGCGGTTGTGCGGGCGGCGCGTCAGCGGAGTTCTGGCGGTTCGCCGATGAACGTCAGGAACGCCTCTCCAAACGGCGTCGCTGTGAAGTGCAGCTTCGGGTGGCGCAGCACCTCCGGCGGGGCCTGCGCCTGCCTACGCTGGGAAAAGGACACGAGGCCACGATCGATCAAGTCCTCGAGAAATCGATCAGCTCCCGGCGCGGTCGCGTCACCGGGAAAGAAGTTAGAGATCGCCTTGTTCTCGACCGCTCCTCCGGTCGTGTTGCCGAGCTTGCCCGGCTCGCTGATGATTTTGAGCAGCTTCAGGTGCGTCGGGAACAGCTCGTCAACGTATCTAAGGAACAGTTGCTGTGAGTCCGCCTCGGGCGCGTGCTTCAGCGCGACGTTGAGCACGGCGTTGCGCAGGGCGGCATGCTTCTCGGCTGATGATGTCGCCGCAGCCGCCCGAGATGCCGTGATGACGGCATCGACGAACCTCTCGTCTTTGAGGCTATCCTCGGTGAGCACCTTCATCTCCTCGAGTCGCCGGACGCGCTCTTGGAGGTCGCGCCCCCACTCGTCGAAGCGGCGGCGGACTACGGGTCCGGCGATCCACCCTAGAAATAATGAGCCAACGGCCCCTGCCGGGCCGAGGAATGGAAGCGCGACCTTCGCGGCCTCGACAATCCCGCCGACGATGCCATCAGACGGCGGTTCGTCGTCTTCGTTGAACATGCTACTTGTGCGGGTTGGCCTCGAGATAATCGCTAACGAATCGACCGACGTAGTCAGCAACAACTGTGCGGACGAGGCCGACTCGATTACTTCCCATACCGGCGGCTTCCCACGTCGTTCCAATCACACCAATCTTTTCGTCTCTGGCCATTCGCACGGCTTGCTTGAAGAACACGGTGACGCCGAAGCAGTGAACGTCCCCCCGGTCCGGCACGACACTCACCCGCAGATAGAGGTATCCGCCGCCGATCATGTTAAGAGGCATTTCACTTTCCGAGACGACGCGGATCCCTGCCTTTCGGAGTTGAAGCTCGACGTCGCCCGCCAATTGCGTCTCGCTGACGCCCCACTTCACGGCCCCCTGGGTCAGCTCTTCGATGATCACGTTTACCGCGGCGATTCCGCGAAGCGACGCCACCTCGTCCGTGTGGACCGAGCCTTGGCCGAGCAAGGACGTCGCCGCGAAGAGGATGAGGCACAGGAACAGCGCGCCGATACGCATGACGCCTCCGCTTTTCTGCGCAGAAGCATACCGCCGTGACCAGCGTATCGTTACAGGATTACGGTAAACTGTACTCCTGTAAAGGAGGCGCGATGGAAGACGAAAAAGTGAAGCTCACGGTCGAAGTCCCGAAGACGCTGTGGCGTGCGGCGAAGCAGCGGGCGCTCGACACGGACAGGGACTTGCGTGACGTGGTGATCGAGGCGCTTGAAGCGGCGCTCGGCGTGAAGCCGAAGAAAGGCAAGGCATGAAGCGGGAAGTGGTCTGGACGGGCGACCGGGGCGAGGGGTCGGTGTTCTTTCGGCTCGACGCCGAGGGCAAGCGGGTCTCGTCGAAGCTGTACGTCGCGTACCGGGCGGGCGGGAAGGAGCACGTGAAGTCGGCGGCGACGACCGACGCCGAGCTGGCCAAGCGCAGGCTCAAGCGGTGGACGCGCAACCGTGACAACGCGAAGGAGGGCAAGGAGCCGCTCATCACGCCGAAGGCCGAGAAGGTCACGGTCGGCGAGCTGCTCGACGCGAACTTGGCGCGGGCTCGGGCGAAGGGGTTGGAGGACATCGGCACCTACGAGTACCGGACGGAGATGCTGCGCCGGCTGCTCGGCCACGTGCGGGCGGTCGAGTACCGGCCCGAGCACACCGACCAGTACGCGGCCAAGCGCAAGGCCGGGCAGGGGAGCAAACGCGGGCGCAAGGTGACCCCGACGGCGGTCCGGCGCGACTTGGAGATCCTCGAGACAGCGTTCACTCATGCGGTCAAGCGCCGGGTCCTGGCGTTCAAGCCGGTGATCGAGAAGCCAGGCGGGGACAACGTGCGTAACGTCGAGATCCCGCTCGACAAGTTCCCGAAGATCCTGGCGGCACTTCGCAGCGAGCACGTGCGCGACATGGTCGAGTGGCTGCTCCTGACGGCCATGCGGCCGGCGGCGGTGCGGGCGTTCCGGTGGGAGTGGTTCGACGAGAAGGCGTGGACGCTCAAGGTCCCAGCGCACAAGAGGGGCAACGCCCGCGAGTTCTCGATCGAGGGTTCGCTGCGGCGCATCTTCGAGCGGCGGATGGCCCGGCAGGTGCCCGGCTGTCCGTTCGTCTTCCACGACGGCAAGGGGATGCCGATCCGTGCCAAGCGGCTGCGGAAGCATTTCTACAAGGCGCTGACGGCCTGCGGCCTGCCGACGGGGAAGGCGGCGGGCTACTGCCTCTACGACACGAAGTCCACGGCCACGGGTCTACTGCTCGACGCGGGGCTCTCGGACGCGGAGGCGATGGACTTCAGCGGGCACAAGACGGCGTCGATGCTTCAGCGTTACCGGAAGAAGACGGCGAAGCGTCACGGCGCGAGCGTCAGGAAGCGCGACGAGTACCTCGCGAATTTGGGACTTACGGACATTTCGGCGGAGTTCGCGGACAGTCGGCCGAATTAGTCAATGAAACTGGGGCGATTGTTGGTCGGGATGCCGGGATTCGAACCCGGGACCCCCTGAACCCCATTCAGGTACGCTACCAGACTGCGCCACATCCCGACCGGGATGCGCATTTGAACAGGGTCCGTCGGACCTGTCAAACGGGCGCTAGAATCGCGGGCGATGCTCGTGCGGCTGGTTTCGGGATCTCATTTCGCGGCGGCTCACCGGCTGCATCGCGAGGATTGGGACGAGGCGCGGAACCGGCGGGTCTTCGACAAGTGCAACAACCCGAACGGGCACGGGCACACGTACGGCCTCGAGGTGACGGTGGAGGGGGCGATCGATCCGGAGACGGGCTACGTCATGGACTTCGGCCATCTGAAGCACACCGTGGAGGAGTCCGTCGTCCGACGCCTCGACCGGCGGCATCTGAACTACGACGTGGACTTTCTGGCGGGAGTCAACCCGACGGCCGAGAACATCGCGGTCGCGATCTGGCGGCAGCTCGTGTCGCGCGTCGCGCCGGCGAAGCTCGTGCGCGTGGCGCTCCACGAGACCGAGAAGAACAGTGTCGTCTACGAAGGAGGAGATGCGTGAGCTCCACTCCGCCGGTCCGCCGTCTGACGCGCTCGAGCCGCCACAAGATGATCGCCGGGGTCTGCGGAGGCCTGGCCGAGTACTTCGACCTCGATCCGACCGTCGTGCGCGTCGCGTACGTGCTCATCTCGATCGTGTCGGTCGCGTTTCCCGGTATCCTCGCCTACCTCATCCTCATGTTCGTGATGCCGCCTCCCGCTCCGA
Source organism: uncultured Acidobacteriota bacterium (assembly GCA_963736455.1). Lineage (GTDB taxonomy): Bacteria > Acidobacteriota > Thermoanaerobaculia > UBA5066 > Gp7-AA6 > DAHUXD01. The sequence continues at coordinate 539,364 of CAVTON010000001.1, read as the reverse complement.
GCGCCCCGGGCGCATGACCCGGCCGCGGATCCTCGTCACCAACGACGACGGCGTCTTCTCGGAGGGGATCGAGCGGCTCGCCGCCGCGCTCTCGGACGTCGGCGACGTCTTCACCGTGGCGCCCGACCAGGAGCGCAGCGCCGCGGGCCATTCACTGACGCTGCACCATCCTCTGCGGGCCAAGCAGATCGGTCCGCAGCGCTGGTCGGTGGACGGAACGCCGACCGACTGCGTGAACTGGGGTGTGCTGCACCTGCTGAAGGACGACCGACCGAGGCTTCTCTTCTCCGGGATCAACCTGGGCCTGAATCTCGGCGACGACGTGACGTACTCGGGCACGGTCTCCGCCGCCTTCGAGGGGACGCTCATCGGCATCCCGTCGGTCGCGATCTCGCAGGAGATCGAGTCGGGCTTCACGTTCGACGCCGCGGCCGCGTTTGCCGCACGGCTCGGCCGCGACCTGCTCGAGAAGCCGCTGCCTCCGGGCACCCTCATCAACGTCAACGTTCCCGCGGGCCCGCCGCGGGGCGTACGCGTCGTCCGCCAGGGGAGGCGCCGGTACGGCGAGGCCGTCATCGAGAAGAAGGATCCGCGGGGGCGGCCGTACTACTGGATCGGCGCGACGCCGCCTCAGGGCGACATCGAGCACGGCACCGATCTCTCGGCCGTCGCCGAGAAGTTCATTTCGCTGACGCCGCTTCACCTCGATCTGACGGACTACCGCTCGCTCGATCTTCTCGCAGACGTCGCGACCCGCCTCGGATCCGCCTGAGCGCGCCTTCACGAAAAGGGAAATTTGGGAAGGAATGCCCTCGTTTGGCGGCTAAGATGAGTTTCCGATGAGACGCGGCAGCTTCTGGCGCGAGACCGTCGCCATCGTCGTTCTCGCCGTCGCCGCCGCGGCGCTTTCCAACGCGCTGGCCGGCTCCGAGCGCAAGCTCCGCTGGATCGGCTCGTACTCGGACGGCGCTTCGCGTCCGACGCCTGCAGCCGGCCAGCCGGCCGCGGCTCCTTCGGCCGCCGTGACGTCGTCGGCCGCGACGGCGGCCGCCGGGAAGGACTTTCCGCCGCATCCCAACAAGGCGTGGCTCGAGATCGCGTTCGACGACGTCGCGGCGCTGCACGCTCGCGGCGACGTCCTGTTCCTCGACGCGCGCCGCTCGAGCGTCTATCGCGAGGGGCACATTCCCGGAGCCCGCTCGATCTCGGTCTGGGAATCCGACGTGGACGACAAGGTCCGGGCGCTCTTCGCCGAAGGCCGGGACCAGAGCGCGCCCGTCGTCGTCTACTGCAGCGGCGGCGACTGCGAAGACTCGCACACGCTCGGCGAAAAGCTCTACAAGGTGGGCTTCGACAACGTCCTGGTCTACAAGGACGGCTATCCCGACTGGCAGAAACGCGGACAGCCGGTGACGAAGGGCGACGCGCCGTGAGCGGGCGCTCCGGTTCCGGGTCCTGGCTGACGATCCGCGTCCAGTTCGTGCTGGCCGCCGTCTTCGTCGTCGCCGGCGTCGGAAAAGTCATCGATCCGCCCGGATTCGCGCACGAGATCCACAACTACGCACTCGTCCCGGGGCCCGTCATCAACGCGATGGCCCTGGTGCTGCCGTGGATCGAGATCGTCTGCGGCCTCGCGCTCTTCGTCGGCGTCGCGCGGAGGACGTCGGCGAGGATCCTCGGCGTGCTGCTCGTCGTGTTCGTGATCGCGCTGTCGATCAACGTCGCGCGGGGAAAGCCCGTGGACTGCGGCTGCTTCGGGACCTCGACGGTCCAGAAGACTCAGGCCGAGCGCCTGCGCGACATGAAGTGGGCGATCGCGCGCGACGTCGGCCTGCTCCTGCTCGTCTGGCAGGTCCTCGCGGCGACCCGGCGCGAAGAACGCGTCTGACGGAGGGTTCGGCCGTCGTTGAGCCGTTTCGGGCGGCTGCGCCGACGGGCTACGCGTTCCACCACCAACGGGGTTCGAAGTCGAACCCGTCGTCGGCGACGAGGAGGCCGGCGGCAAAGGACCGGCCGGCGTCGGAACCGGCGGCTTCGTAGTCACGGGCGGCCTGGGGCTCGCGGGTGGGAAAGTTCTTTAACCGGCGTGGGTGGGATCGTGCGGGTCGGTGACGTGTACGGCTTTACAGTCGCGGTGGGGGTCGTGCACGGGACGCCTCCTGGGCATCCGCGGCCCGCTGGACCGCGTGACCTTCTTGCGCGTACGGGCGGGCGAAGACACCGGGGCGGTTACCGTCGGTACTGGTGAACCCGGCGGTACGCTGGTGCATCCCTGCGCTACGGCAATCGAGCGCTGCATCGAGGCGGGCTGGATCTGCGAGAGCGTCATGAAGGTGTACGTCTGCATGCCGGTAGGGAGGCGGAAGCTCTCGTTGTAGTAGCCGAAGGCATGGCGCATATCCTCGGGGGACGCACTCCCCTTGCCGGTGACGTAGTAGATGTCCCACACTTTCGCGGCCGCGGGGTCGGACGGCCGCTCGTAGAGGCCCACAGAACCGGTGCAGCCTTGACCCCGATGGCACTGGTTCAGGATCGCGTACATGGCGCCGTCGTTACCCCATGCGTAGAGCGTGTGGGCCGAGCAGCCCTGGAAGGTCGTCCCGGCCTTCGCGGCGTTCGGTGTCGCGAAGTTCCAGTTCGCGTCGCACGACCGCCGATACCAGCCGTACCGGGCGCAATGAGGCTTCGGCGCCTCGGCTGTCGCGGTGTCCGTGAACAGTAGACCCGCGAGGATCAGCCGACAGAATCTCTTCACAGACGCATTCCTTTCGGTTGGTCCGTCGCGGCCGGCGGTTGAGACCCGGCGGAAATTGCCGGCCCCGGAGAATGGCGCCGCAAACGGGCGAATCGGCCGAACTGAGTCATCTGCATCATACGGGCCGGCAGGGGAGGGGCTAGGCTCGACGCGGTGATGCTTCCGGTCGAACTGGAAATCGAGCTCTTCTGCCGCGGGGCGCGCATCGACCCCGAGGTCGGGGGCATCGATGGCGTCGCGCTCCATCGCACGCGCGCGGGCCTCGGCTCGGGGCTCGAGCTCGTTCTGCCGGGAGGACGAAGGCCCATCCGGGTCAACGTTCCGGTCACCGAGGCATTCGCGGCGGTGTCCCCCCTTCGCCTGTCCGGCAATGGCGTCCGATACCGCATCATCGACGACCGTTCGGGCGAGATCTACCCGGTCAGCGTCCCGCCCGAGCCGGAGTGGTACTCGCGGACGACCCGCTCGGGCATCCCGATGAGCCGCATCGGGGTCCTGCAGGGGACCTATCTCGGCGTCTACGTCTCGACCGCGTGCCTGTACTGGTCCTCGTCGCCGTCGCGAGCCTGCAAGTTCTGCACGACCGGCAGGAACGTCGGGTTCTCCGAGCAGCGGCGCAAGAAGGTCGAGGACGTCGTCGAAGTCGCGCAGGCGGCTCGCGAAGAATCGGGCGCGATCTTCACCCACCTGAACACCGGCTATCACTTCGAGGACGTCGACCGCATGGAGCCCATCCATGGGCTGCGCCAGTGCGAGCCCTTCGTGCGGGCGCTCCGGCGCGAGGTCGGCGGCTTCATCGGCGTGCAGGCGATGCCGGTGCCGAAGCGGATGTTCGCCGAATACGACGCGCTGATCGACGCGGGCGTCGATCACTTTTCCTTCTGCTACGAATTCGAGGACCTCGAGTGGTTCGCCCGGATCTGTCCCGGCAAGGCTGCCACGCACGGACAGGGCGCCTTCTTCGATGCGATGGAATACACGGCCCGGAAGCTCGGCCGCGGGCGGGTCTCGGGGGAGATCATCGCGGGGCTCGAACCGATCGAGGCCACCATGCGGGGAATCGATCGCATCGTCGAGGCTGGGGCGTTTCCGACGGTCTGCATCTTCCGGCCCACCGAGGGGAGCGCCCTCGAGGGGCACCCTCCGCCGTCCCCCTCGGACATGAAGCGGGTCTTCGCGCACCTCTACGAGGCCTGTCGCGACGCGGCGCTGCCGATCGGGATCCTGCCGATCGATGTCTCGCTCGTCGTGCAGCCGGAGGAAGCCGCCGATCTGGTGACGCGGGACCGGGCATCGCGCGCCTACGAAGCCCGGCTCGCCATCGAGCGTGCGCTCGCGAAGCCCTATGTCGCCTGGAAGAAGCGTCCCGTCGCCCCGCGCGAGCGGCTCATGGCGGCGGCTCGAACTCCCGAAGCGCTTCGATTCTTCTGATCCGGAAACCCGCGCGCGGGCCGTCAACGGCGCATCCGGCGCGGGATGGGAATCCGTTCAGTACGACAGCACCTTCCGCGCGGCGGCGAGGACCTTCTCCGAGCTCGGCAGGATCGCGCGCTCGAGCACGCGGCTGAAGCCGACCGGGGTGAACTCCGAGCCGACGCGGCCGATCGGCGCGTCGAGCGAGGCGAAAGCCTCCTGCTGGATCCGCGCCGCCAGCTCGCCGCCAAACCCGCCGTGGACCTTGTCCTCGTGGGCGACGAGAGCGCGGCTGGTCTTCCGGACGGACTTCAGGATCGCCTCGATGTCGAGGGGAACGAGCGAGCGCAGGTCCACGACCTCGACCGAGACGCCCTCGGCCTCGAGCGCCTTCGCGGCGTCGAGGGCGAAGTGGACGGGCGTGCCGTAGGCGAGGATCGTCAGGTCCGCTCCTTCGCGGCGCACGCGGGCCTTGCCGAAGGGGGCAGCGAACTCCTCCGGCACGCGGGCCCGCGCCATCGGGCTGTTGTAGAGAAACTTCGGCTCGAGGTACATCGTGATGCCGCGCGAACGGATCGCGGTGCGCAGCAATCCCGCCGCGTCGTCGGCGAATGCCGGCACGACGATCCGCAGACCGGGCAGCGTGGTCAGCCAGCCCTCGATGTTCTGGGAGTGGTAGAGGCCGCCGCCGATGTAGCCCCCCGAGGCGAGCCGCACGGTCACGTTCGGCACGAACTGTCCGTTGGTCCGCCAGTACTCGTGCGACATCTCGACCATCTGTTCGGCGGCGGGCCAGAAGTAGTCGGCGAACTCGGCGCCCTCGACGACGACCCGAATGCGATCCGACAGGCGGCAGAAACCGTCGGCCGTGCCCATGATGAAGTCTTCGGCGATCGGAGCGTTGAAGACGCGGGCCGCGCCGAACTCCTGCTGCATGCCCTTCGTCACGTTGAAGACCCCGCCCTTGTCGCGATACGCGACGTCCTGGCCCCAGATGAACGTGTCGGGATTGGCGCGGAACTCCTGCTTGAGCGTGGCATTGATCGCCTGGACGAGGGACTGCTCCTCGCCGGTGCCGTCCGGGAGCCCTTCGGGCCAGCGCTCCGGCTGCCACGGCGCGGGCGTCACGTGCTCGAAGATCGTCGCCGGGTCGGGCTCCGGCGCCTGGCGGGCGTGCTCGCTCGCCTCCTCGTACGTCTTCTCGTTCTGCGCCTCGATCGCGCGGAGCTCCTCCTCGGTGATCAGGCCCGTGTCGAGCAGGAGCTTGCGGAAGCGGGGCAGGGGATCGGCGTCGCGCGCCGCCGCGAGCTCCTCGGGGGTCCGATAGAGGTCCTGCCGGTCCGAGTTCGAGTGCGAGTGGATCCGCACGACGCGGGCGTGCACCATCGCGGGTCCCGCGCCCGTCCGGACGTAGGCGACGGCCTCGCGCATCGCGCGGAACGAGTCGAAGACGTCGAGGCCGTCGCAGTGGATGATGCGGACGTTCTTGTACCCGGCGAAATTGTCCGAGGCGTAGAGGTTCGCAGTCTGGTCGCTCTTCGGAACGGAGATGCCGTAGCCGTTGTCCTGCACGACGAAGACGACGGCGAGCTTCTCGCGCGACGCGCCGTTGATCGCCTCCGAGAAGTAGCCCTCCGACAGCGACGACTCGCCCACCGAGCAGAAGACCAGGGCATCCTGGCGATACGTCTTGACCGCGCGGGCGAGGCCCGCCGCGTGCTGCGAATGGTTCGAGACGCAGGAGGAGACGTTCTGGATGCCGATCGACGGCTTCGCGAAGTGGTTCGACATGTGCCGGCCGCCGGAGGCGACGTCGGTCGCCTTCGACATGCCGTTCAAGAGGATCTCCTCGGCCGTCAGCCCGGCGGCGAGACAGGTCATCAGGTCGCGGTAGTAGGGAAAGAGGTAGTCGCGGCCGGGTCGGAAGGTCAGGCCGAGCGCCAGCTGGATCGCGTCGTGTCCCGCGCACGGAGCGTGGTAGCTCCAGCCGAGACCCTGCTTGAGATAGTTGGGAGCCTTGTCGTCGAGGATGCGCCCGAGCTGCATGAGCGCGTACCATTTCTTGACCTCTTCGCGCGAGACGCCGGCGAATCGAGGCTCGCGGGCGGTTTCGGCGAGGTCCTGGGTTTCGGGCAAACGGGTCCTCCTCGTGTTCGACGGGGTTTCGATGCCTGACGACCCCGCATTTTACAGGCCAGGGACAAAACGCGGTCAAGGCGGCTCGAATTCCGCGCCTCCTGTTATCATCTTCGCGATGTCGTCGCGCCAACGCCGGGACCCGGCCGCGGGCCGGGAGGAGTCCCTGCGGCGCGAGATGGTCGCCCGTTTCGTGGCCACGCGCGGCGTCGACGACCCCCGGGTCCTGGAGGCGATGTCCGACGTTCCGCGCCACCTGTTCGTGCCCGAGCCGCTTCGCGCCCGGGCCTACGGCGACCACTCGCTGCCGATCGGTTTCGGCCAGACGATCTCGCAGCCCTACGTGGTCGGCGTGATGTCGCAGCGCCTCGGGATCTCGAAGGAGCACAAGGTCCTCGAGATCGGGTCCGGTTCCGGATACCAGACGGCGGTTCTCGGGCGGCTGGCCCGCAGCGTGTATTCGCTGGAACGGATCGACGAGCTCGCGCGGGGGGCGGCGGCGCTGCTCGCGTCGCTCGGGTTCCACAACGTGTCGGTCAAGTGCTTCGACGGGACGTACGGATATCCGGCCGCGGCGCCGTACGACCGGATCCTCGTCACGGCGGGCGCCGAGGTCGTGCCCGAGCCGCTCCTGGCGCAGCTCGCCGTCGGCGGGCGCCTCGTCGTCCCGGTCGGCAAGGGCGGCAAGCAGCGCCTCCGCGTCATCCGGCGGCGCAAGACCGACTACGCCCAGGAGGAGGGCGAGGACGTGACGTTCGTGCCTCTGCTCGGCCGCTTCGCAGGCAGCCCGGCGTGATGGCGCGCCGCGCCGTGGTCCGTGGCATCGTTCAGGGCGTGGGCTTTCGCTTTTACGCCGAGCGCACCGCCCGCGCGCTCGGCGTGCGCGGCTGGGTCCGCAACCGCCCGGACGGGTCGGTCGAGTCCGTCGCGGAGGGCGACGAGGCGGCGGTCGAGGAGTACCTGAGGCGCCTCGAGCGCGGACCCTCCGGCGCGCGCGTGGACGGTGTGGAGATCGAGCCGCTGTCGCCCCCGGGAAGCGCCGCCTTCGAGGTGCGCCGATGACGGACTTTCGCTCGTTCATCCGCGACGTGCCCGACTTTCCGAGCCCGGGAATCCTCTTTCGCGACGTGACGCCGCTGCTCGCCTCGCCGGACGCGTTCGCCGCCGCGGCGTACGCGATGGCGGAGCCGTTCCGGGGCTCGCCGCCGGACAAGATCCTCGGAATCGAGGCTCGCGGCTTTCTCTTCGGTACGGCGCTCGCGCGCGAGCTGCACGTGGGCATCGTGCCGGCGCGCAAGCCCGGCAAGCTCCCGCGCGCGACCGAGAGCGTCTCCTACGGCCTCGAGTACGGGAAAGATCGCCTCGAGATCCATGCCGACGCCTTCCGCCGCGGAGAGCGGGTCCTCGTCGTGGACGACGTGCTCGCGACGGGAGGCACGGCGAAGGCCGCCGCCGAGCTCGTCGAGAAGCTGGGCGCGAGTGTCGTGGGGGTGAGCGTCTTCATCGAGCTGGGAGCGCTCGGCGGCCGTTCGCGGCTGGGGCAGCGGACCGCGCACGCGGTGCTGATGCTATAATTCGGACAATCCCTCGAACTCATCCGGAACGATGGCGGCTGAAAAGATCCTGATCGTCGACGACGACGAAGACGTTCTCCTCATCGTGCAGACGATCCTGGACAACGCCGGGTACTCGGTGCTGCTCGCCCGCAACGGGCGGGAGGGCGTCGAGAAGGCGATCGGCTCCGCACCCGACCTGATCCTGCTCGACGTGATGATGCCGGAGCTGTCCGGATGGGAAGTCTGCACGACCCTGAAGAGCGCGCCCGAGACGAGGCAGATTCCGATCGCCATGCTGACAGTCAAGAGCGAGATCCGCGACCTCATCACCGGCATGCAGGTCGGCGCCGACGACTACATCACCAAGCCGTTCACGCGAAAGAAGCTGCTCTCCACGGTGCGCCGTCTCCTCGACGAGAAGCGCGACAGCCCTCCGTCGTTCCTGACCTCGGAGAACGAGGAAGTTCGATTCAAGAACCTGCTCTTCGACGCGGTGACGGAGCTGCCGACGGTGCCGGTCGTCGTGGACGCGCTGAGAGACCGCCTTCTCGACAATCGCGACATGGGCGTCCTCTACATCGACGTCGAGCAGTACAGCCACATCGAGGAGACCTACGGCTGGGAGGTGTTCGACTCGCTCCTGCGGCACACCGCGCGAACGCTGCGGCGCATGTTCGGAACGATCTTCGCGACCGAGGACTTCGTCGCCGTCAATCGGGCCGGCGGCTCGGACTTCTACGTGTTCGCCACGCTCGAGGGGGGCGAGGACGCGGCGGCGCGTCTCCAGCGCAAGGCGCGCCAGGTCGAGGAGTCCCTGCGCGGCTCGCTCGACGAGGCATTCGGCGCCCGCATCCACAAGCGCATCGGCGTCTTCGTCGGGCATGCGCTGCTGCGGCCCAATCCGCAGATGCGGATCGAGCGGCTCGTGTATCGCGCGCTCAGCCAGGCGGTCGGCGTCGCGACGACCAAGGAGGAAGAACGCCAGACCCTCCTCCGCGATACCTTCAAGGACATCCTGCGGCGGCGCCGCGTCCGGACCGTGTACCAGGCGATTTTCCAGCTCGAGACGATGGATCTCTTCGGCCACGAGGCCCTGACGCGCGGCCCCGTGGACACCGCGTTCGAGAGCCCGGAGCTGCTCTTCCAGTTCGCCGGAGAGCACGAGGCGACGTGGGAGCTCGAGCAGCTCTGCCTCGGCTCCTCCGCGTCGCATTACGCGCCGGCGAAGGGCGGACACCTCTTCATCAACGTCGAGGCGTCCTCGGTGGCGCGGCTGCCGAAGGAAGGCCCGCAGGCGATCGCGCCGCTGTTCGACCGGGCGCATCCGGTCGTGCTCGAGGTGACCGAGCGATCGGCGATCCGCGACCTGCCGGTTTTCCGGGGCGCCCTGGCGGACCTGCGCGCCCGCGGCTTCCGGGTCGCGATCGACGACGCCGGGTCCGGCTACGCGTCGCTCCAGGCGATCGCCGAGCTGAAGCCCGACTTCATCAAGGTCGCCAACACCCTGATCACGGGCCTGCGCAGCGACACGATCAAGCGGGACGTCGTCGAGATGCTCGTCAATCTCGCCCGGCGCATCGACGCGGTCTGCGTGGCCGAGGGCATCGAGACGCCCGAGGATCTCGAGGAGTGCCGGAAGCTCGGCATCCCGTACGGCCAGGGCTTCTACCTGGGAGTTCCGAGCGAGAGTCCGGCCGAGGCTCCGGCCCGGGAGTTTTCCGGCCGGATCCGCACGATTCGGTAGGACGCCCGGCGACGACAATCCCGCGCCGGGCCGGCCTTCTCGCGGCGGTGGTCCTCGGGTCGGCCGCGTCGAGCCTGTTTGCGGCGGATCCTGCCGGCGAGATCGTCACGGCGATCAATGCGGAGCGTGCGCGTCTCGACCGGCCGCCGATGAGCGTGTCGCCGGAGCTCGAGCGCCTCGCCCGGGATCTCGCGGAGGAAATGGGATCGGGAGCGTCGCTCGAGTACGAACCGGTCGATGGACCGGAGCTCCTTCTCCGCGCGCAGGCGCTCGGGTACGCGGGCCTCGTCGTCGGGCAGCTCACGGCCGTGGACGACGGGTCGGCGTGCGAGATCGTCGAGGGCTGGAACGACCGGCTCGGCGGCTCGGACGTCTACCGGCGGCCCGAGGCGACGGAGATCGGCGTCGCCGTCGGGTACCTCCAGGACCTGCCCCTGACCGTCGTCGTCGTCGGGGTTCCGCGGCCGGCCGATCCGCAGCGGAAGCGATGGCCGGGGGTCGCGACCCGGGAATGGCTCGAGGCGGACTTCTTCCGACTCGTCAACGAGAGCCGCTTCCGGCTCGGGCGCCCCCTGTTCACCCGGACGGAGGAGCTGGACGGCGAGGCCCAGGCGATCGCAGACGCGGTCCTCGGCGATGCGCAGAAGATTGGCGGCGGCAGTCTCGCGCACGCCGACGAGGTCTTGGTGTCCGGGTTGCGGACGAGAAACACCGAGGCGTCGCCCTTCTCTACGGCGACGACGCGAAGAATCTGTGTTCCGCGGCGCAGCCGACTCCGCAGGCTCTCGGCCGTCGGGTCTGCGCCCGGGCCGACCCGGATGGCCACGGCAGTGAGTCGAGAGCCGGAATCGTCCTGGATCCCTCCGCCGATCGCGAGATCCGCGCGGGCGACGGACTCCTGCGTGAACTCCGCGGTCGCCGAGAGAACGTGCGTCAGCGCCAGGTCGAGAGGCGGCAGAACGGCGCGGGCGTCGGCGTCGAGCTCGAGAGGCCGGCCATCGAGGGCCAGACTTTCACGAACCGGTTTCTCGCGGGTCAAGCTCGTGGCGACCAGCCGGATCGACGAGGGAGGGCGAGAACCCTTCCGCTCGATCAGGAGATCGAGGCGCGACTCGGGAGCCGGCAGGTTGAGGATGCGCGAAACGGACGCGATCCGATCTCCCGCGGCGTTCATGGCGGCGGCGACGAGCTCGTGGGGCCTGAGGTCGTGCCCGAAATCGATGCGGACCTCCCATGGAGGAGCCGTCGCCTCGCCGGCGACGGTTCCGTCGAGGTAGTACACGATCGACGCGGGGGCGAGGTCCGGGGAGAGCTCGACGCGGACCGGCTGGACGCCCACGAGCAGGCCCATGAGGAGGGTCGAGAACGCGATGCGATCCAAGCGGCATCCATCATAGCGAGTCGGTTCGCCCGCGGCGGCGTATGCTGGCTCCGTGCGCGCCCCGGTCTTCCTCTCCGCGCCTCTTCTGCTTCTCCTCGCAAGGGCCGCATCCGCGCAGCCGGTTCAACAGGTTCCGATCCCGGGCGGACGGGAAGGCATCGGCTTCGACGACCTCCGTTATTCCTCCGCCCTGCGGAGGATCATCGTCCCGGCCGGCGGGACCGGAGCGATCGTCCTGCTCGACCCGGGCGACTGGACGCTGACGCGCATCGGCAGCCTCTCGGAGCCGAAGCCCTACGCCGGGGGTCACGACGACGGAATCACGTCGGCCGACGAGGGCCGCGGCCTGCTGTTCGCCGCCGATCATGGAGCGCAGCGGCTTCTCGTCATCGATCCGGCCAACGGAAAGGTCGGCGCGTCGGCGGCGCTCTCGGCAGGCGCCGACTACGTCCGCTTCGTCGAGCCGACCGGCGAGGTCTGGGTCACGGAGCCCGGCAAGGATCGCATCGAGATCTTCCGTCTCGAGGGCAACCCGCCGAAGCCGATCCACGAGGACTTCATCGACGTGGACGGCGGGCCCGAGTCGCTCGTCGTCGACGCGGCGCGGGACCGGGCGTACACGAACCTGTGGAAGGGCGAGACGGTGGCGCTGAGCGTCAAGAACCGCGGGCGGATCGGCAAGTGGTCGAACGGCTGCACCGGCTCGCGAGGCCTCGCCCTCGACGCCGAGCGCGGGTTCCTCTTCGTCGGCTGCGCCGAGGGTGCGGGGGTCGCGCTCGACGCGCGCAGCGGGAAGGTGCTGGGCAAGGTCCAGACGGGAAACGGGATCGACATCATCGACTACAGCCCGACGCTCGATCATCTCTATCTGCCGGGCGGCAAGAGCGCCACGATGGGCATCGCCGAGGTTTCGTCGAACGGCGCGCTGACGCTGCACGCCGAGGTGCCCACCGCGCCGGGAAGCCACTGCGTCGCCGCGGACGCATCCGGCCACGCGTACGTCTGCGATCCGAAGGGTGGACGCCTCCTCGTCTACGCGGACGGCCCGGACGTTCGCTAGTCTGCCGTGACGGAACTCCGTATGGCATTGTCTTCGTAGGGGCGGCCCTTGCGGCCGCCTGCGGCCGGGGCAAGCCCCCGATGAGCACGCCTCCCGCCGCGAGCAATCCGACGGAGAGCCGCGGCGCGACCGCCCGGTCGTGGACCCAGTGGAGGAGTCTCACGGCGCGGCGGCGACGAGCGTCCCCTCGGCGAGGCCGACCTGTCCCGAGACGACCACGGTCTGTCCCGCTTCGAGCCTCGGGGCCGAGATCTCGACGACGCCGTCCGCCCGCAAGCCCGGCGTGACGTCGAGCCAGTGCGCGCGCCCCCGGTCCACGACCGCGATCCGGGCCGCGCCCGTGACGTCGTCGCGCAGGAGGGCCGCCTCCGGAACGACCGGAACGTCCCGGCGCTCGGCGACGGTGATCCGGGCCGTGCCGAAGAGCCCGATCGGGGGCGGCGACGCGAGCCCATGGAGGTCCACGCGAACGGGGACCGTGAAGTCCGCCGCGTTGGCACCCGGAAGCACGTCGTGCACCGTTCCGGAGACCTGCCCCGACCGTCCGGCGAGATCGATTGAGGCCGCCTGGCCGGGACGGATCCGCGCGAGATCGCTCTGCACGACGTCCGCGAGGAACGCCCACGATGCCGTGTCGGCGAGCGTCAGGATGTCCTGATCCTCCGAGACGCGGTCTCCGCGCACCGCGCCGTGCGCCACGACGGTCCCGTCGGCCGGCGCGACGATCGCCGCGCGCACGAGTCCCTTTTCCGCGAGCGCGACCGCGCGGGCGGCGTCGGATCGTTCGGCGTCTGTACGCGCCTGGCGCTCCATGTCGCGCGCCCCCGCGAGGGCGGCTTCGCTGTCGCGCGAGAGGATCGCGCCGACCGCCTGGCCCTCGTGGACCCGGTCGCCGTCGGTGACGGAGAGCTCGACGAGCGTTCCCGCAAACGGCGCTCGGATCTTCTGCTGCGCGAGCGCGGCCGTGTGGCCGGGCGCGGCGACGGTGTCGGCGAGTGTCCTCCGGGTCACCGACGCGATGCGGACCGGCACGGCCACCGCGGGAGGCGCCGCGGCCTTGTTCGGCGGCGGGTCGGTTTCGTGCTCCCGGCATGCCGGCCCGAGGAGGAGGACCCCGGGCAGGAGGATGCGAGCCCATCCGGCGATTCTCACGGCGTGCTCCAGCGCCGGAGGACGGCCCCGGCGACGCGGTATCGCGCGATGGCATCGCCGAGGCGCACGCCGGCATCGAGGGCGGCGGCGTGGGCGTCGAGGACGTCCAGGTTCGAGGCGGCGCCTCCGCGGTAGCGGCTCTCGATCTCGAGATACGAATCGCGCGAGTCCGGAACGGCCCGCGACAGCAGCTGGATCTGCGCGTAGATGCGCGCCAGCGCCGAGCGGGCCTTCTCCCAGGCCAGCCGCGCGTTGCGGCGCTCGAGCTCGAGCTGGAAGTTCGCCTGCTCGGCGGCGAGGCTCGCCTCGGCTTCGCGGGCCTTCGCCGCTCCGGTGTCCCAGACGGGCCACGCGAAGACCAGCGAGAAGGAGTAACCCGAGTCGTGCCAGAAGCGCGTCCAGAACTGGGAGGTCAGGTGCGTCGTATCGTCGGCGAGCAGGCCCGCGTCGGCCGAGAACAGCAGGCGCGGCTTGCGTTCGGCGGCGGCAATCGTGACGTCCGCCTCCGCGGATCGAGCGGCCGCCTGCGCCGCCGCGATCTCGGGGGCTCCGCTCCAGGCGCCGTCGCCGGGCGCGGATGGCGCCTCCGGCGGGGGGAGGGAAGCCGGCGTCAACGCGGCCGCGGGATCGCGGCCCATGAGCTCGTTCAAGGACAGTCGCTCGTCGTCCGCGCGCTGCTCGGCCTCGGCGAGCGTGGCCTGCTCGAGCTCGAGGCGAACCTCCGTCTTCAGGACGTCCGAGGCGATGCCCTGGCCGGAGGCCTGGCGGCTGCGCAGCGAGCTGCGATACGTCTCGAGCTGGTCGATGCCGCCGCGGCGCACGTCGATCTCGTCGCGAACGGCCACGAGCTCGCTGAAGCGGGTGCGCACCTCGAGCTCGACGTCCTTCTGCGCCAGGCGGTAGCGCGCCCGGGCCGCGTCCCTGCCGGCGCCCGCGCGCGCGACGCCGGCCTTCAGCGCGCCGCCCGCGTAGATCGGCTGGCGCACGACGGCCTGGAGCCGCGCTTCCCCGAGGTTGGTGATCGCCTCGCTGTACCCGGGCGGCGCATAGATGAAGTCGGTCTCGAGCGCCACTTTCAGCCAGCGCTCGGCGCGCGCTTCGCGCTCGCGCTCCTCGGCGAGACTCACGTCCAGGGCCGGGAGCGGAAGCCGGGCGTTGGCGGCCAGAGCTTCCGCGACGGCCTGCTCGACGGTCACCGGCTCGTCGGCGCGCGCGAGCGGCGCGGTTCCGAGCGCCAGGATCAGAGCGGCCGCGACGCGCCGCACGGAGGCGCGGAGATGCTCCCGGCGCTTCGACAATTCACTGGAGGGTAGCCCATGCATGCCCGCCGCCTCGCTCTCGTCGCCTCGATGCTCGCCGCTCTCGCCGGGCCGTCCGCCGCTCAGCCGAACCCCGCGTAGTCGAAGTGGAAGAATGTCCGCGTCGGAGGAGCCGGGGGCTGGGATTATTTGACGGTCGATCCGGGCGCGCGCCGATTGTACGTGACCCGGGGAACCTCGTCATGGTTTTCGATGCCGACACGCTCGCTCCGGTCGGAGAATTCGAGAACACCGCCCGAGTCCACGGGGTCGCACGCGGGCGTCCTATGCCGCCCTCCAGAACGTAGCGACCCGGCGCGGCGCGCGGACCATGGCCCTGGACGAGAAGACCCACCGGGTCTATCTCGTGACCGCCGATTTCGGGGCGACGCGTTCGCCGACGGCCGAGGCGCCGAGGCCGCGCCCTTCCGTGCCTCCGGGATCGTTCACGGATCCGGTCTTCGTCCTCTGACGGAGCCGCTCCGCGCCGGCGCGGTCCGCCCAGACGTTCGTCTCCCTTCCGAAATAGGCTCTCGGAGAAGCGGGTCGTGTCGCCGACGGGCTCGAGACGATCCTCCGCGTCGAACGCGTATCCGTCATAGCCCGCGTCGGCGAGGAGGCTCCAGAACGTCTCCGGCGTCGCCCCCGCCTCGCGAAGCTGCCGCGGCGAGAACTCGAGGAGCATCCAGGAAGGAGGCGCCGTCCTCAGGAGGTGTTCCATGCCGTTCAAGGCTCGGACCTCGACGCCTTCGACGTCGATCTTGATCCCGTCGATCCGGCCGATTTCGCGCTCCCGACAGAACGAGTCCAGCGCGACCGCCCGGACACGCCCCGGCTGCGCCGGCACGCCCTGCTCGAACGGGAAGGTGCGGCTCTCGGCCCGGTCGCGGCGACTGGAGAAGAAGTTCACGGTTCCGTCCGTCTCCATCACGGCAGCGCGCTCCACGTGGACATTGGAGAGCGGCAGGGAGTCGACGCGCTCCTGGAGGATCGAGGCGCAGAACGGGTCCGGCTCGAAGGCGTACACGCTGCCGCAAGGTCCCACCAGGCGGGAGAAGAGCTCCGTGTAGAAGCCGACGTTGGCGCCGACGTCGAAGATGGTCGTCCCGGGTCGGACGCATTCGCGAAAGAGCCGTTGTTCGGCTTTTTCGGCCAACCGTTTGCCGAACAGGTAGAGAGCCGTAAAGCTCTTTCGGGCGATGGCGGTTTCGCAGGCGGGCTCGCTCGTCAGCGCTCGCGTGGCGGCCGCGCCGATGGACCTGAGGATCGGGCTCTCCTTGATGATCTGGCGTGTCGAGAGCCAGCGCAGTCCCACGATCCCGACTCTAGGACGTCTTCGGCGGACGCGACGCGAAAAAGCACCGGGTGGCTGAAGGTGGCATGAACCGAACCTGAACGGACGATAAATTTAGGTGCCATCCGGGAGCCACGCGCGGGCGCCGTGCTCCGCGACGCGGGCCATATACTCGTGCGATGCGGATCCTCGTTGCCGAAGACGATCTGCATATGGCGAGCCTGGTGGCACGGGTTCTGCGCGAATCCGGCTATGCGGTCGACGTCGTCGGAGACGGGGCCGAGGCCGTCGAACGGGCGCTCGAAAGGCCCTACGACCTGGTCGTTCTCGACATTCTCCTGCCCCGCCTCGACGGCTTCGCGGTGTGCCGGCGGCTGCGAGCCGGCGGGTCGGGAACGCCGATCCTCATGCTTTCGGCGCGCTCGGAGATCACCGACCGAGTTCGCGGCCTGGATCTCGGCGCGGATGACTACCTCCCCAAGCCCTTCGCCGTCAGCGAGCTCCGCGCCCGCGTCGGTGCGCTGATGCGGCGACGCGCGCTGCCCCAGCAGATGACCCTGACCGTCGGAAACATCCGCCTCGACCGGGGACAGAGGTCCGTGAACGTCGAGGACCGGCACGTCGAGCTGACCGCGAAGGAGTATGCCCTGCTCGAGTACCTCCTTCTCAACCGGGGGCGAACCATTCCGCGGCACGAGATCGCGGAGCATGTCTGGGACGAGACGTTCGACCCTCTCTCCAACCTGATCGACGTCTACGTCAGCCGGCTGAGGCAGAAGCTCGACCCGCGCGGCTCGAGACACTCACCCTCGTTTCTGACGACGCGGCGGGGAGAGGGTTATTTCGTTCCCGACGCGGCTCGGGTGACGCACTGAGCCGGCTGGCGATTCGCTGGAAACTCACGGCCTGGTATGGCACGGCGCTCTGCGCCGTCCTGGCCATCCAGTCGGCGGCGTCGTACGTTCGGCATCGGTCCTTCGCCTATCGGGCTTTCGACGCCGATCTGGCGAGCAATCTCGAGACGCTGCACCGGGCGCTCATCGAGGAGGCCGGGGAGGCGAGAGCGGGTCCAGCTCCGAACTCGAAGTCGGTCCTGCGCCGGGCGTCGGAAGAGACCCTGGACGAGTTTCGGCTCAGCGGAATGTACGCGGAGATCCGGAGCGGAACCGCCGGAGAGACGCTTCTGGCCGGGCTCTCCGACGGCCAACCGGTCCGCGACCGCCGACGTCTGGGCGGGGCGGCGTGGAAGGCCATCGCCGGCTCCGATGATCTTCGGTTTCTGCCGATCGATCGGTCGCTCCGGGCGGCGGCGCGGAGCTTCTGGCTCCCGGAGGAGCACGAACGGGTCAGCATCGTCGTGGGCGGGCCGACGACGCTGCTCGAGGAATCGCTCGCCTCCTATCGCCTCTTCCTCATCGAGCTCGCGGCGGGAGGTTTGCTCCTCGCGCTCGCCGGCGGATACGTGCTGGCCGCGAGGACGCTGCACCCGATCGCGGCGCTGACCTCTCAAGTCGGGCGCATGGCCGCCCTGCCGCCCTCCGCCGGGCCGCATCGGGTCGCGGCCGTGAACCCCGACGACGAGCTGGGCGGCCTGGCGCGGATTTTCAACGTGCTGCTCGGGAGGATCGACGCCGCGGCCGAGCAGACGCGGACGTTTTTGGCGGACGCCGCGCACGAGATGAAGACGCCGGTCGCGATCGTGCGCATGGAAGCCGAGCTCTCGCTGGTCGACGGACGAAGCCGCGAGGATCTGCGGCAGGCACTGTCCGCGATCGCCGGCGAAAGCGAGCGGCTCTCTCAGCTGGTCCGCGACCTGACGCTTCTCGCGGAGGGGCAGGTGCTCGAGCATCCCCTGCGGAGGAGTCTCCTGGACCTGACCGAGCTGGCGCGGGACGTGATCCACGCGTTTCGCCTTCGGGCGGCGGAGAAGAGCCTGCTCGTCTCGCTCGAGTCTTCCGAGAGCGCGGAATATCGAGGAGACGACCGGCTGCTGCGTCAGGTCCTGACGAACCTCGTCGAGAACGCCATCAAGTTTTCGCCGGCCGGCTCCGCGATCGACGTGCGGGTCGGCCGAACCCCGGGCGGCCTCGAGCTCGAGATCCGGGACGAGGCCGACACCCTCTCGGAGGACGAGCGTCTGCGCGTGTTCGAGCGGTTCTATCGGGCCCCCTCCGCCCGCAGCGTCGGAGCCGCGGGCAGCGGTCTCGGCCTCGCCATCGTCGAGTGGGCGGTTCGCCTTCACGGCGGCTCCGTCCTCGTTGAGCCGCGGTCGCCGGCGGGGAATCGATTCGTCGTTCGACTGCCGGTCCGGGGCGAGGCGGACGAGGATGTCTCGAGCTCCGTGAATCCGGTGCCCTACGCCTCGAGGGGCCGCCGCTCCGTCGGATAGAGGAAGAGTTTCCAGGTTCGGCGGATCAGGGGGCGGTCGCCGCGCGGCGCCCGGCGAGTCGTCCTCTGGGGTCCATCCAGCAATAGAGCGACGGAAGGATCAGCAGGACCAGCGGGCTCGAAAGAACGAAGCCCCCGATCACGGCGATCGCGAGGGGCTGTTGCAGCTGGGACCCCTCGCCGAGCGCCACCGCGAGCGGGGCGAGGGCGAAGGCCGTGGCGAAGATGGTCATCATGACGGCGCGCAGGCGCTTGCGCGACGCCTCCGCCCACGCGTCGGCGACGGGGACTCCCCGGCGGAGCTCCTCCCGCGCGTCGTGGATGAGGAACACCGCCTTCTCGCCGACGATGCCGACCATCATGATCGCGCCGACGAAACTCGAGATGTTGAGCGTCATGCGGGTCACGATCAGCGACGCGAGCACGCTCGAGAGCACGGCGAGCGCCATCAGGATCGTAAGGAACGGCGCGCGCCAGTCGCCGAACTCGAAGAGCAGGATGATCGCGACCAGAAGCAGCCCGCCGAAGAGGACGCCGAGAAGCCCCTTGAAGGAGCTCTGCTGCTGCTCATACAGGCCCGCATAGCGCACGGACATTCCGGGCGGAAGGGGGAGGTCGCGCGCAAGCTTCGACTGGATCTCCGCGACAGCGCTCCCGAGGCTGCGGTTGTCGAGGCGCCCGGTCACGCCGACGTAGGTGCGCAGGTTCTCGCGGTGGATCTCGACCTCCGGAGACCCCGTCGAGACGGTGGCGAGGACCGAAAGCGGCACGCGGGATCCGGACGGGGTGAGGATCGGCAGCTGAGGAAGGGCGGAGAGATCGCCCGTCGAACGGGCGAAGACGCGGACGTCGTAGAGACGCTCGCCGATGCGCATCCGGCCCGCCACCGTTCCGGTGACGGCCGGTTCAACCTCGGCATGCAGCGCGTCGGCGGTCATGCCGAAACGCGCGATGGTGTCGGGACGAGGGTTGACGACGAGCTTGGGGCCCGAGATCGTGATGCCGTCGAAGACGTCGGTGACTCCCGCCGTGCCGCGCACGATCTGCGCCACAGCCCGCGCCTTCTGCTGGAGGAGGGCCTGGTCGTCGCCGTAAAGCCGGACGTCGATCGGCTGGGGCGTCCCCCCCGCGAGGTCGCCGATGTTGTCCTCGAGGAGCTGGCCGAACTCGATGTGGATCGAGGGCTCGATCGCCGAAATCTTCGAGCGCAAGTCGTCGATCACCTCGTCGACTCCGCGGCGGGCACGCCGGGGCTTGAGCCGGATGACGTAGTCGCCCCGGTTAGGCTCCGTGACGAAGAACCCGAGCTCCGTCCCGGTGCGGCGCGAGTAGTCCGCCACGTCGGGCAGCGACATGATCTGCTTTTCGACCTCGTTCAGCATCGAGTTCGTGTCGGTCAGCGACGTCCCGGGCGGAGTCCAGTAGTCCAGGATGATGGAGCCCTCGTCCATCTCGGGAAGGAAGTCCGAGCCGATGGAAGTGTAGAGGAACCACCCTCCGACGAGCAGGCTGATCGTGACAAGCACCGCGATCGAGGGATGGGCGATGAAGAAGCGCGCGACGCGAGGGGCTCGCCGCTTCGGTTTGCGCTTCGCGGACACGCCGAGAGCTCCGGCGGCCACCGGGACCGCGAGGGCCGAGAGGAAATAGGAGACGGCGAGCGCGATTGCCATCGTCAGTGCGAGCGGACGGAAGAAGGCTCCGGCGACGCCCGAAAGCAACGCGAACGGGAAGAAGATCACGATCGTCGAAAGGCTCGAGCCGGTCAGAGCCGGAAGCACCTCCTCCAGCCCGGACCGGGCCGGGTTGTCGGACACTCTCTCCTCCGCGTGGCGCGCGATGTTCTCGACGACCACGATCGCGTCGTCGACGACGAGGCCGAGGGCCGCCGCGATGCCCCCCAGGGTCATGAGGTTGATCGTCTGCCCCGTGCAGGTCAGGCCGAGCAGGACGATCGCGACGGTCACCGGAATGGTGGCCACCGCGATCAGCGTGATGCGACCGTTGCGGAGATAGAGGAGCAGCACCACGGCGGCGAGGCCCACGCCGATCAGGATCGCGTCGCGGACGCCGCGGACCGAGTCGCGGACGAACTCCGCCTGGTCGTAGAACGTCGTCCAGCGGACGTCCTTGCCGAACACCGCCGCGTGGGTACGGAGGTAATCGGCGACTCCGCTCGCGATCTCGATCGTGCTGGCGGAAGGCTGCCGGATGACGTTGATCAGCACGGCCGGCCGGCGGTCCGCCGCCGTGAGGATGTAGGACACCGCGTCGGCCGAGGCGATCGTCCCGAGCTGGCCGAGAGAGACCGGGACCTCGCCGTGCTGCGAGCGCAGCGAGATCCGCGAGAGTTCGTCGATTCCCGCGGGCATGCCGTTGACCAGGGAGAGGTAGAGCTCGTGGTTGCCTTCGGCGAGCCCGGCGCCCTTGACCAGGTTGTTCTTCTGGATCGCGTCAACGACCTCGGCGGCGGTGATCTTGTGCGCGGTCAGACGATCCGGGTCGAGGCGGACCTGGAACTCGCGGACCCGTCCGCCCTGGACCTGGACCTGCGAGACTCCCGGAATGCGGATCAATTCGGGCTTGATCTGGAATTCGGCGAGCACCCGCAGCTCGGATTGGGAACGCGTGTCGCTGGTCAGCGCGTAGCCGAGGATGGGGAAGATCGCCGTGTTCATCCATTCGGCCTGGATCCGCGTGTCGGGCAGCAGATCCGGGCGGACGCGCTCGATCTGCGCCTGGACGCGCTGGAGGGCGATCTGCATGTCGGTGCCCCACGAGAACTCCGCCCCGATCTCGACGGAACCTCGCGCCGTGGTCGAGGTCACGCGCTCGATTCCCGGTACGCGAAGGATCGCCTCCTCGAGCGGGCGCGTCACGGCCGGGATCATCAGCGCCGCCGGCTCCTCGCCGGCGTCGGCGATGACCTTGACGCGCGGAAAGGTGACGGCGGGAAAGATCGAGGAGGGCAGGCGTGTCGCCGTCCAGACTCCGGCGCCGCAGAGGACGAGGATGAAGAGGAACAGAGCGGCCGGCCGCCGGGCGGCCGTCATCGCCGTCGTCGGAGTCGGCCCGTTTCCGGTCCGCGACTCATCGCGAGGGCGGTCACGCGCATGGTCGCCGAGGTCCAGCTCATTCGAGTGGCGCGATTCTAGTCGACCTGATGTGAACGGAGTCTAAACGTCCGCGGCCGGTCTTCCGGCGCGAGCGCATGGGGCCGGGTCTCGCGCCCGGCCGCGGCCTGAGGCGTTTTGGGACGATCCGGACAACGAAGGCCGTCGTCGGGCCCGCGGACCGACGACTCAGTTCAGCAGAAAGGTCTTCGAGATGAACGTCGCCATCTGGCCGCGCGTGTTGTTGGCGCTCGGGCAGTAGTTGGTTCCGCCACAACCGGACGTTATGCCCTCGGTCTTCATCTCCTCGATCCAGTTCGCGAACTGGCTCGGGCACGCGACGTCGGTGAAGATCCCGGCGCAGGGCGGCGGGACGTACGTGGCGCCGTGCTTGCCCTTCAGCAGGAACACGGCCATCTGGTCGCGGCGGACGGGATTGTCGGGGCAGAAGTTGCCGCCTCCGCAGCCGCCCGTGATTCCCTCGGCCGCCATGGCTTCGATCCAGGGCGCGAAGGTCGAGGGACATGGAACGTCGCCGAAAACGCCGCTGCAGGGAGGAGGCGTGTAGCAGATGCCGTGCTCAGCTTTCAGGATGAAGACGGCCATCGATTGGCGCTTGATGTTCTGAGCGACGCCGTAGAGGCCCCCACCCACGCCGACGGTGATCTGATTGGCGACGAGCTTGATGACGTCGTTGTAGAAGCTGTTGCTGTTCGGCACGTCGAGGAAGTCGGCGATCCAGCCGTTGTCGAGCGTTCCGGTGAGGGCGCCGCCCCCGGGATTCGTCACGACGATGTCGTTGACCGTGCCCGCCGGCAGGACCGGCGTCGTGGCGTGGAGGAGGCCGGCGTTGTTGAAGGTGACGCTCGAGGCGGGCACGCCGCCGAAGGTGACCGTCGCGCCGTCCTCGAAGAGCTGTCCGAAGACGGAGACGCTCGTGCCGCCGGCCGAGGGGCCAGACCGCGTGTCGGTATGGAGCACGATGGATTTCGAGAACTCCGACGAGTTGCCGGAGGGATCCGTCGCGACAGTGGTGACGGGCTGGCCCGCGGCGAGGACGACCGGCAGGCCGAAGTCGATCGTCGCGTCGCCCGAAGCGTCCGTCGTGACCTGGGTCGTTCCAGCGAAGTCCTTGCCCTGCTCGTAGAGGGGCGGCCGGCCCGCGCAGGCGGGGTTCGCATAGAAGTCGACGTCATAGGTCATGGAAGGCTTGCTGTTGAAGCGGGCGTGCACCGTCGTCGCGGCGCCGTAGTCGACCGAAGTGACGATCGGATAGTTCTGGAGCCCGTTCGGACCGTTGTCCCCGTCGCCCGGGTCGTTCGGGACCGGAATCGAGGAGAACGCGATTCCCTGATTGACGTTGTCGTAGATCCGGTTGCCCCGGATGGTGTTTCCCGTGTTGAACGTACCCATGATGCTGATCCCGGCTCCGGGGGCGCCGCCCAGGCCGCCGTTGAAAGCGATGACGTTACGCTCGCCGGGGTTCAAGCCGCCGATCGACGCTCCCGGTCCGACCTGAAGACCGCCGCCGGGGTTGGGGAGCCGGCGCGTCTCGGTCCCGTCCGTACCGACGAAGTTGCCGTGCATCGTCAGGGGCGCGGTCGCGTTGACGCCGAGGTCGTTGTTGCCGGAGATGACGTTCCCTTCGCCGGCGCCGGAGCCGCCCACCTGTACGGCGCCCGAGGTCGTCGCGTGGATCCCGATGCCGTTGCCGACGGCCTGGGACACCGCGGCGTCGGTGCCGATGAAGTTGCCCTGGATCGTGACCGCCGCGACATTGCCCGCGTAGATGCCGTCCCCGGAGAGGCCGGTGATGTCGCGGTTACCGGAGATGACGTTCCGGTCTGCCGGGTTCGGGCCGCCGACGACGTGCCCGGTTCCGGAGGCGAACGTGATCCCCTGGAACTGGAGGATGGTGCCGCCGAGCGGCGCGCCGCCGGGAGTCGCTCCGATGACGTTCCCCGCGACGACCAGATTGGAACCGCTCGTCTGCCGAATTCCGACTTCCTGGCAGCGGTTGATGGCGAGGCCGCGGATCGTAACGTCGCTCGAGGCGACCGTGACGCAGGCGTTCCCGACGGCGAGATTCTCCCCATCGACTTCGACGAGGATGACCGCGTTCGAGCCCTGGGTCAGCGAGTGGGTGTTGGCCGAGGCGCCCGACTGGGTATATCCGTCCACCGTGACCGTCTCCGTGATGTTCGGCAACGGGCTCGCGAGCACGATCGTGTGCACCCCGGAGCCCGAGATTGCGAAGGCGATCGTGTCGGCTCCCGCGTTGCCGTTGGCGTCGGTGATCGCCTGGCGAAGCGTGCCCGCGCCGCTGTCGGCGACGCTGGTCACCGTGTACGTATTGGCGAGCGCCCCGGAGGGTACGGCCAGGAGGAGGACGCAGAGTCGTCCGAAGGTTCTCATGGTCCTAGCCACCTTTCGAGTGTGAGGACTCCCGAGGCCGCGTAGCGTTGGGAACTATTCGAAAAGCCCTCGGCCATGTCAAGCGGGGCTCTCGACCGGCTCGTACATCTCGAGGAGGGGACACGATCCGGGGCGTGTAGGCGGAAAGGTTGGATCGTGAAATCATTGAAGGCTCGAGGGGCCGTAGCTCAGTTGGATAGAGCGAGAGTTTCCTAAAGTCATGACGGCTACCGGTGAGCACTCCACGAATCGCTCGGCCTGGAGCGGGTTGTCGCGGAATCGCTAGGACTGGCGCAGGTTTTGTGCACATCGCGGTCGAATCGCGTGAAACCACGTCAAGTGCACTGAGTGGGGGTATGGATGGGGGCACGGACCACTCGGTGGGGGCACGAACGGGGGCACGGCGACGGCGAGCCGGGGGGGGGGGGGTTCGACGGGTCCAGA
Organism: uncultured Acidobacteriota bacterium; assembly: GCA_963736455.1. Classification (GTDB taxonomy): domain Bacteria; phylum Acidobacteriota; class Thermoanaerobaculia; order UBA5066; family Gp7-AA6; genus DAHUXD01. The sequence continues at coordinate 515,215 of CAVTON010000001.1, read as the reverse complement.
GAGATCGCCGGTCCTGGGGCAGCGGGACGCAAGGGCGGGGCATCGTTAGGGGCAGAGCGCCGAATCAGCGGGGTAGGGTGCTCGAGAGGGATGGATTGCCCTTCCGGTCCAGTTGAGACACGGTTTCAACGCCGTACCAGCGAGTTACGTCCCGCTCGGTGGGTTTGATTGTGGAGCAGGCGGGAGCAGCTTCTGCCGCTCCTCCTCGGTCTTCCTGGCCGCGATCTCACCGAGAAGGTCGGTCACGGTCTTCCCTTCCTCACTGACGTTCTGGATTGCCGCCTTCGGGGCAGAACCGTATCCCTGACTCGATAGGAACATGAGCCATGCCGCACGCTCTGCGCGTGATCCGCTCTTGAAGATCTCATCCGAAAGGGTAGCGATCTCGTCTAGCGTGCGCTCACGCGCGTAGCGTCGGAAGCTCTCGGCGCGTTCCTTCTTCGCTGCCTTGCTTTCGACCTGGAACGGCTCTGGAACCAATTCCGGCTCTACCGCCGGGACGTGAGCACTTGCCGGCTTCCTGCCTGCTCCAGGGCGTGCGCCGCCCCTGCCGGCTCCCTTGCCCGTTGGAATCACGCTGCCCATGCTGTTCCTCCTTACCTTATGCTTTCGGAAATGAAAGTTCCGTTCGACGTTACGCGCTACTTCGCCGCATTCGAGCTACTGATGCGCGACTTCCAGAAGCTCTTGGAGTACATCGAGCCGACCGAAGAGAACGCCGGCACCTACTCGCATCGGACGTACGAGCTTCTTCTGCGTGCCTGTACCGAGTGCGAGAGCGTCTGGCGTGACATGGTCTTTGCCTCGGCCTGGAACACGACGGAGCGCGACAAGATGAACGGCTCCGACTATCGCAAGCTCGACGCCGATTGGAGCTTCTCCAGGTTCGTCGTCTCGCTGCGGTTCTGGAGACCGGAGCCGCTACGCGTCGTGCCGCTGCGGGAATGGGCAGCAACTGACGAAAAAATACCGTGGTACTTCAACTACAACGCCGTGAAACATGATCGCGCGTTGAACTTTCCGCTTGCGAGCTTCCGGAGTGTGTCCCTCGCGTTCGCGGGACTGTTCCTGACGCTCTCGCGGCTGGACTTCTACGGCGACCTTGTTGGGCAGGTGCTTCATGGATCGCACGTTCATTCCGAGCATGAGTACTTCTGGACGGCGTGCGACGGCGGCTCGGACGCCGAAGGAATCCAGTAGGTCGCTCCACGTCCGCCCCCATCCCGCTCCAGCGCTTCCGCGCATCAAGCTCGGATCCAGGCGCGGCGGGTCTAGAATCCTGCTCATGACCAACGTACGGTCCGCCCTTCGCGCAGCTCGACGGATCATGTGGTACTTGACGCTTGCCATCTTCGTCGCTTACGCGGGGCTTTGGGTGTACTTCGCCGTCGGCAGTCACGGCAACGACAAGGTGCTGGAAGCTGCTGGCTACAACTGGGCCAAGTCGCTCTTCTACATTGCCGTCTGCTGGTTCGCGTTCGGGAGAAAGACGAAGTCAGAGCGTGAAGAGTCTCGGCCAGCATCAGAGTCCCCGCCAGCATGAGCGGACACGTCAAGGAAACTCACCATCTGACCCCCTGGGAGAAGTGCAGGCTCTTCGCATCCATCGTCGAGGGCGCGAAGCTGCCCGAATTGCGCTTCTCGGGCATGCTCGATCCGAAACGCGCGCCGAGTTTCACGGTCGCGCGCATCGGGGACGTGCTCCGGTTCGACGTGGACAACACGTCGGACCATCCGGCGACGGTCGAGGTAGTCGTCTTCGACTGACCGCCGCCCCCCTCCAGGAAGGGCGCGCCGCTCAAGGCGCTCCGGCTCCGGTGGTGCTTTTGGTGCTCGCTGGAAGCGGATCCAGTTCCGTTATTCTGCCAGGGCACTTCGGTGCAAATGAAGTGCCCTGATGCCCCCGACCCCCGAAATCCCGGACGGATCATCTGTCCAGGCCGGGTCCAGGCGGCTTCCAGGGCAGGGCACCTCGGGACAGATCATCCGTCCTTGTTTTTGTCAATGCTAGAGCGCTCGAGGGCCCCCCCCAAGACCCCGTGTGAGAGAGAAAAAGATATATCTAAGGGGGGCTTCTCCCTCTCTTACACACACACGGCAATTCAAGCCCTGGGCACTACCCCGGACGGTCTGCCCTTGTGCCCTCGGGGGTCACTGGATTGCCTCCTCAGTTCCGTTATTCCGGGCGGCTCGGTCCGCCTCCAATTGGCGCTTGACCTCGTGGAACTCGGGGTCCATTTCAACTTGAGCAAAGCGCTCCTCCGGGGTCAGCATGCCCTTGGCGATGCGCCATGCGTCGAAGGCGGCGGGGTAGAACTCGGCGAAGGCGGCTTCCACGTCTTCGCGCCGGTAGCCGCGCGCGAGCCTTTGAAGATCTTGCGCGGCTGAACTCCGATCGCGGCAAATGCGCTCGCGAGCGTCCGAAGATCCAGCGCGCGCCCCTGCGGGTGCCGCACCTTCCGACGCTGGAGTTGCTTGAGCATCTCGGTCGACGCAAGCTCGTCGAGCGCCTGGGATCCAAACGGGCGGAACGCGCTCACGGCCTCCAGGGCGAAGCCCTCGGCTTTCATTCTGCGGTTCGGCCTGGAGTCACTAGCGGCGCACGCGCGCCCATACCAGCCGGACGCGCCGGCCTCGGAGCCGAGAGCTTCGAACATCGCGCCGAGAGCGCCCTTGAGCGCTGCGGTGCTGCGCTCGACGTGCTCCAGGTTCGGCGCGGTGCGCGAACTGGAACGCCGGCCAGGACGGACCAGGACGCGGAAGGCGGGAATGTCGGCTGGAAGTTCGCGCGTCGAGAAAAGCACCTTCGGACACGCGATCTTGAACGTCTTCGGCGTCCAGGTCAGATTCTCATTCCGGACGTTGGCGCGAAGAGTCGCGCCGGCTCGCGTTCCCGATCGGACAATGGACCAGAAGGCGGCGCTGTCGGCGGCTCGCTGCTCCAGGACGGCATCCACGTCCAGGAATGCGACGGTTCCCGGCGGCTGCTCGTCGAGAACGTTCCGGATGATCGCGGCGGTGTGGCCGGTCAGGTCAACGCAAGCTGGAGCGAGTGCCTGGAGCGCGGCTCTGAGCGTCTCGACCTCGGGCGTGCGGCCATTGGAGAAGACGTGCAGGATCGGAAGGAACTCCGTCGAGCGCCACCATGATTCCGCGATGAGCGCGGCCCCGTCGGCGTCGGTCTCGGAGAGCGCGGGGAGATAGGCGGCGACGTTGTCCAGAGCTTCGTGCAGGTTCATCATGCGGCACCTGCGCTTTCCACCGTCGCGCGGAGCAGAAGCTCGCGGATCATCGCGACGAAAGAGCACGGATCCTTCGGGTCGGGGCACAAGAGAATCAGCTTTCCGTCCTTCGTCCCGACCCAACGGAATCCGGGCTTCGCACAAGATGGGCAACTCCAGGAGTAGTTGCCGGAGCGGGAGAGCAGTGGCGGGAGATCATTCGCCGTCAGATGGGGAAGCATTCTTACCTCTGCCGGCATCGCCGGCTGTTATGACGTGGCTCTACTTCGATCTCTTCGGCTTCCTCCGGGCGTCCATCAATCGGTTTCTGACACGCCGACGAGAGGCAAGAAACGTCGCCGTTCTCGTCCAGCTTCGCCGCGCCTCTGCACCTGGAGCAGTGCAAGCTGACCAAAGCTCAGGCATGGCGGTTCACGGCCTGCCGCTGGCTCTCGTCCAACGTGCGCTCGAACGTGTAGGTCTTCCCATCGACCGGGCAGGTGTACCGGAACGCTCCGACCTCGGTGCAGCCGGCGGCGATCTCCAGCCGCGTGCTCGCGCCGGGGTGGCAGGGCGGATTGAAGTCGTCGAGCCAGACGACGTACATCCACCCGCCCAGGGGAGAAGCGACCGGACCTTGTGCCGGCACGCTACTTCTCACACTTCTGGAACGCGGGCGAGCACGTCGGATCGGCGTCGCGTCGCTTCTGCAGCGCGTCGGCTCGCTGCCGGCGAACGTGATTCTTCTCGGTCTCGATTTCTGCCTTCGTCTTCGGCTTCGTCGTCGTCTTCTTCATGGTCGGTTCCCTTCTTCCGTCCACCCTCGGCGTCATGCTCGGGCGTAGTTGCTCAACGCGTGCCGCGATCTTCTCGGCTCGCTCTTCGGCGGCTTCCTGTCTGGTCTCCGAAGCGATCTGCTCTTCCGCGACGGCTCTAATGCGGCCGGTCTGGCGTTCCTGGCGCTCGGCGCGCGCTCGGGCGTTCGCCTCGGCCTGCTCGGCGTCGCGGCGGATCTCGTCGTCCAGGTGTACGCGTGCGAATGTACGGGTCGCGGTTCTTGACTCGATACTCCGGATCAGCGAGGAACCGTTCACGGTCGAACTGGTTTCCAGCGTGATCGCGCGCTCGCGGCTGTTCCTTCAGCGTTCCGTCCATCCACTTCTCCGGCTCCGGCGTTGCCGGCGTGCGCTTCTTCCCGATGCTCGCGTTGATCTCGTCGAAGATGCTCGTGACGACCCTCCCAGTGCGCGCCGCGATGATCTCGGAGCGGTGCGCCTTGTAGTAGCGAAACTTCTCATCGCCGCTCAGCGCCTGCCACACCGCAAGATGATCGTTCGCTGCAGAACGACGATAGGGAGCGCCGGTGCCGCCGCGTCCGCCGGAGCCGGGATGTCCCGCAGCGGGGAACATCGTGGGGTAGGCCGAGAAGCTCTCGGAGCGCGCCGGCGTCCAGCGGGGCGAGCGTGCCGTCGGCCTTGCGGTAGCACGGCAACTTGTCGGAGCCGGCTTCGATCTGGACGCCGTCTTCACGGAGCAGCCGCAGAGCGAGCTTGGCGTCCGTCGTCGTGCCCTCCAGCAGCGACGCGACGGAATCGGCCATGCGTACGCGTTCCTCGGGCGACAAAATAATCGGCGGTGTGGAGCTTGCCTCCGGCGAGAGAGTCTGCACTTCACTTCCTGGCGCGTCGCCGCCAGAAGCTGCCGCCGCAGCTGCCGGTCCAGCCGGCGTATTCTTCAGCTTCGCGACAAGCTCTTCGGCCTGCGCGATCACTTCTTCGGTCGTCATGAATTCTCCCTATTGGCTGCGTTGACGAAGGCGCTCAGTTGCTCGATCAGTTTTACCAGGCGCTTGTTCTTCGACCGTAAAGTGCCGCACTCGCGCGCCAGCTTTCGATCCGCAGCGAGATCGGCCAGTTGCGCGCCGGTCAGTTCATCGCCGCCAGCATCGGTGTATTCCTTCTTCAAGGTCTCCATGTACTCCCTCCGATTCATCGCCACTCCGTCTCGAATGCGCCCGACGGCCAGCGACCTAGCGTCTCGGTCACCATCGCCTTCCACTCATCACCTTCGCGTTTCGAGCGAGCGGCGAACTCGGCTGCGGTCTCGTCGGGAAGTCGCTTCGCCTTGAAGTTGTAGCCGTGCTCCTCGGGCTTCATTCGTCCAGCGCCGCCCGCGCGTCGGCGATCTCGTCGCGCAGCGCGTCCACTGTCTGCGCCTTCTGGAGCAGCCGCGACATACGAAGCGCGGTCACCATCGCCTTCGTGCAACACGGTCGCTTTGTAGGCGCAGTAGCGCTCGAAGTCGGCGAGGATTTCGGCCTCGGCTCGGTCCGGGTTTGTCTTCGGTCTCGTTCATTCGGTCTCCCTTCCTTTGGCCTACTTTTAGGATCGCCCATCAACTCGGAAACGACACAGCGGCCCTCAAGTTTTTTCCGGCCCCCATCGCGTGCCGGCGGTTGTGGGAGTGCGGGAGAGCGGATAGCGGTCCAGGAGATCGAATAGCGTGCGTTTCAGATCCGGGCGCTTCCGCAGCCGCCGGCGGATCTCCTGCCGCTTCGGTCTTTTTCCGGCGAGCAACCTGGGCCGGCGTCGGCAGTGTTTGACCGAAGAGCGCGGCGAGCAGCTTCTCGGGCGGTGTCGGCTCGGTGCTCTCGCTCCAGATCTCTTGCAGATCGTCGAAGGTCTGGAGACCGGTGAGAGCGAAGGCCTCTCTTAACGTCTCTTTCCAGATCAGGTTCTCTTCCGCGTTCATCGTGCCGCCCTCCGAAGATCGTGCTTCGCGTTCAGCCGCCAGAATCGGCAGGACGGCGACGCCGAGAAGACCAGGACGAGACGCGTGCCGGCGAACGCCTTCCAGTGTTTTCCTTGCTCGACTCGGAAGCCGCGCCGTGAGGCGTCGGTGCGGGCGCTCATGCGGCCACCTGCGCGACGATCACGGACGCCACGAAGCGAGCAGCGCGCGTGAGATCCTCGGCGAAGTCCGGATCCTCGATCTCGAACTCACCCGCGACGAGAGCAACGAACGCGGCTCCGATGCGTTCGTGAGAGCGCGCCGCGAGATCCTGGAGCAGAGCCGAGTCTTCGAAGTCGGTCGGAGCGATGTCAATCTTCGTCGGCATTACCGCTCCCTTCCGGCGTCGATGAGCGCGACGATCTCGGCGCGGTCGTAGAGAACTTTTCCGCCCAGGCGGACCAGGGGGAGCTTCCGGCGCGCGATGCGCTTGCCGCCGCGTGCGCCACGGTCACAACTCCAGGCGCGCAGGGTGTTCAGCGAGCAGCGGAGCAGACCACTCGCCTCACGGGGCGTGAGCAGGACAGGATCGCCGAGAGAGGGCGGGGGTACCGGTTTCCTCGAACGCATGGGCAACCCTCCGAAAGGATCGGTCAGTTGCCCCGCGTGCCGTAAGCGGGTCGGTAGGCGGGTTCTCGCGGCAGGCCCAGTGGTGAACCCTACAGGCGTTCCTTGGTGCCGGACCTTAAGGCTGCTCGGGCTGGGCTTGCGCGGCTGCTACCGGTCCGATTTGGGAACGGGGATGTTCTCCAGTTGTCTCGGTGCCATTCCATTCGCGGCGATGGCCCCCCAGGGTCTTACGCTGCCGAGGAAATAGCCCTTGCACCGGATCCCTGCGCGCTCTCGCGCGCTCTCTATGCCATGCGCCTCCGTTCGTTCAGCACGCGCGCATGATGCCAGTGCGGCGGCTCGGTGTCATCTCGGGGTAGGAACTTACCGGGCGCGAAATAGGCCGATGAATATTGGCGATTCTGCCCTTGCGAGAGTTTTTCGACGGAAACCTTAGGAAACTCGGGCACGAAAGCAGTTTGTCGCGTCAAGTTACAGTGTTCGGCGGCTCCGCGCGGCCATTATTTCGCCGGGTCGTCCTCCAGATAGAGGGCCACACCCTTTTCAAATTCGCCTTCCGACCCGCAGGCCTTCTGGCTCTGTGGGGGTCCGGTCGTACAAATAGCAGGGGCTACTTCCCAGTACTTCTTCTTCCCCTTTGGGGTCCGGCCATGCCACAGTGTAGCTGCCATATGACGTTCCCTCGAACGCGTCGAGAACGTCGATTCGCGTGAAGGAGTTCTTGTCCTTTTTGAACATCCCTTGAAGTTGGATCCGGATAAAACAAGTATTCAAGTCCACGTTGTAGTGAGACGTGTAGTTGTGACCGAAAATCGACATGTTGGAATCCGGGGTCCACTCCTCTTTGTCATCGAGAAACGCTTTCCGCGCTCGGTCCGCACACTGACCCTGCTGAGCCAGGGTCGCCTTGTGACCTGGCGCTCCAGCGAGAAAGATGACGACGATGATAAGGAACTCGGGCATCAGCCCTCTCTCTTCGGCAACCCTGTCGGCGGCGGTTCGCTCTTCGGCGGCGACCCCTTCGGCTTCTTTGGGTCGGCCTCGTCGAACACTTGGTAGGCAGCGGCGATTGTCACCTTCTCGTTCTGCTTGAACTGGTCTCTCAGGCTGTTCCAGTCTCTTTCCAAGACGGGGCGGAAATAGCCGGCCATCGAGACGATGTCCCGGAAAAGGAAGATGAGAAAGAGACCGGTCGCAGTGACGAGAAAGAAAGACCCGGCTGTTAGCCTCACTCCCACGGTCGAGAAGTAGAAAACGTCGGCTACGAGCAGAAGAACGGTAACGATGATCGACGTGAACAATCCGCCGATGGCGAACATGGAGAGAGCGAGGAACCGGGGAATGTCGTTCGCCTTCAAGAAGCGTTGCGCCAGTACGAAGGTGAACATCATCGGTCGAAGCGAAAAAAAGAGGAAGCGCTCCAGCGCTGTCGACGCGAGTTTTCGCGCGATCCAACCAGAGATCTTGAGCAGGAAGTAGGCGAGAACGCTCCCGATCGTTCCCAGGACGATGATTCCGAGAAGCGAATTCTTGAGCCAGTACGCCAACTTGGCGCGAATTCTACGCCTGTTGTGCGCGGTGTCTACATGCGCACCTTGCCGGACAGAAGGCGCACACCGCGCGCCAGCTTCCGCCGCTCGGCTTCCTCCGGCGAGTAATAGATCATCGTCGTCTTGAGATCTTGGTGCCTCGCAAGCTCGCGCAGTTGGTGCGCCTGCGTGTTCTTGGCGGCATTTGTGATGTACAGGTGCCGGAAGCTGTAGAGCACGAACTCGGCGGGCAGCTTGAGACGCGCGCGGAGCCGTCCATGCATCTTCGAGACCTTCTCGACGCGCTCGGCGGTGTCCCTTCCAGGGGCATCGGTGAACAGGTGGGGGAGCCGCGAGTCCAAGACGGCGCACGCGTGCGGTGCATTTGAGCGGTCCAGGTAGATCGTCTTTTTCCCCATTTCGCTCTTCGACTGGAGCAGGCGGATCGCGTAGCCAGCCTTGGTTTTCGCGACTTCGGTAAGGGAGAGACCAAGGATCTCTCCAGGGCGCATTCCAGTCGAGAGCGAGAGGATCGCCACGTCCCGGAGCAGGGGGCGAGCGGCGGCGAGATACGCGAGCAGCGTCTTCTCGTCCGGGATGTAGTCTCGGCGAGCTTGCTTCCCAGGGGTCCGGATGATCGGCACGTTTTCAATCTCGCCGACTTCCTTCGCGTACCGGAGCAGGGAGACGAGTACCTGACGCTCGCGCCGGATCGCCGTGAAGCCGATATCGCGCTTCGATCCGCTGCGCCGTTCCTCGATGTACTTCGAGAATGCAGCGGAGTCGATCTTCGAGAGGGGGAGCTTGGCGAGCGCGCTGCCGGTCAGAGAGTCCAGGTTTCGAACGTAGAGAGCGAGCGTCGACGCGCGCACGCCTTTCTCATGCTCGGAAAAGGTCAGGAAGCGCGGGGCGAAGTTGGCGAGCGTCGGCACCTTCGAGGGGTCGGCGAGTCGGATGCCGCCCTTGGCGAGCGCGCTGCGGAAGTCGGCCTCGGCTTGGACAGCTACTTTCCGGTCGCCTTGGTTCGTCGAGCGCTCGTATTCCTTGCCGTCGAGTCGGAAGCGAAACCACCAGACCTTGCGCCCGTCCTTCGTGATGTGTGCTTGCACGCCCATGCCGTTCCTCCAGTGCAAGAGTGTAACACGGGGGCATGGTGGGGGCATGGGAACTCGGCGGCGATCCTAGAAAAAAAATCGATGGGTCAAAATCTGTACGCGCTCGATGCCCGCGCCCGCCGTCGCGCGCGTCGCCTGGGTGCCCCCATTGCCCCCCGTCGTGCGGATCCGCGCTCGATCCGGCGGCGTCGAGCGGTCGCGGTAGACTGGCGACGTGATCGAGCAGCCTGATCTCGGCGCGGTGGGGGCACCAGTGGGGTAATGGCTTTTTGATTGCGCGTAACTCACTGAGGGGCCGTAGCTCAGTTGGATAGAGCAAGAGTTTCCTAAACTCTAGGTCGCCGGTTCGACTCCGGCCGGTCCCACCATGGCTCGATGGCGTGATCGAAGGCTCCAGAGCGTGACGCGACCGATGGACCCTCCCAACCAGTCCGCCGAGCGGCTCTACCGGCGTGTTCTCCTGCTCGTTCTCGCGGTCTCCCTCGTGCTACGCGTCGTGCTCGTGATGAAGGGCGGCCAGGGCTTCTGGCCGGACGAGTCGCGCTACGAGCGGTCCCGGACGGCCATCGCGGCCCTGTCCTTCGGCGAGTGGTCCGGCGCCGGACGATTGCTCGACCGGCCCGATCATCCGCTGTTCGTCGTGCTCGGAATGGCGCCGGCGACGGTCGAGCGCGCGACGCGGCGCTCCGACCGGATCCCGGCGCTGTTCTTCTCCCTCTTCTCGGTCGCGAGCATTCTCCTCGTCGCCGTGCTGATGCGCCGGCTGGGGGAGAGCCGGCGCGCGGCGCTGCTGGCCGCGCTGCTGCTCGCGCTGAGCGCGGCGCACTTCTACGACGTCCGGCACCTCCTGCCCTACGACGCCTCGATGGCGTTCGGCCTGGCCGCTCTCGTCGCGGGACGCGGCTCCCGGCGCTGGAGTCGCTCGGCCGCCTGCGGCCTTCTCGCGGCGGCGGCGTTTTTGACCTACGAGGGCTTCTGGCTGCTCGCCGGCTTCGCCGTGGCCGCGCACGCGCTGCAGGCGCCATTCGCTGGACGAGACGTCGCGAGGCGGGCGCTCATCGCCGGCGGCTGTTTCGTCCTCGCGATCGCGGCTCCGATCGGATGCGACGCGGTCGCGGGCGGAAATCTCGGACGACAGTTCGTCGCTTTCTCGCGGGCGGTGTCGCAGGGCGACTTCCGCGAGGGATGGAGCCTTCCCTTCGCCTATCTGTGGCATGCCGAGCATCTCGTCGCCATCCTCTGGGGAGTCGCGTTCCTCTGGGGCGCGGTGCAGCTCGTCCGGAATCGGGGCGGCGAGGCCGTCCGCTTGGGGTCGGCGGGGGTGCTGTCGATCTACGGGGGCCTCGTCGCGATGTCGACGGTGCTCCACGCGATGGTCGTGTACGGAAGGCTCGCCCGCCAGCTCGTCCCGTTCGCGTGCATCGTGACGGCCGCGATGCTGGATCGTCTCGGGAGCCGCTCCGGAACGCCGCGCCGCATCGCGATCGGCGTCCTCGTCGGGGCGATCCTCCAGGCGGCCGTCAACTTCGAGCCTCCGCTCGCGCAGACGTTTCCGGCCGAGTTCCGCAGGATGGCGGCGTCCGTGCCGATTCCCCCGGGCCGCGAAACGCGTCTGCTCTTCGCCTCGTTTCTCTACGGCTTCCTGCCGTCCGCTCCCGCGGGCTTCGACACGGTTCTCCTCGCCCGGCCGCACCCGCTGCAGTATCTGCCGTACCAGTACGAGGGCTACACCCCGGCGGAGCGTAAGGCCCTGCGAGCCTCGGACATCCGGATGCGATTGCTGCTCGGGCCGCCCGGCACCGTCAAGCCGTCGTCGCCAGCTCCTGGAGCCAGCGCGGCTCGATTCCCTCACGGCGCAGCGTCGCGATGACCCGCTCGGGCGTTCCCCAATCGCTCCAACCCATCGCCGGCAGGCGCGAGACCGCCAGTCGATCGGGATCCGTCGAAAGGATCGCCTGCGAGAAGTTCGCCGTGGGCGCGAGGAGGTAGGCGCGGTCCAGGGCCTGCTCCTCGGATCGGGTCCCCGCGAAGGGGCGGATCCGCCGGAGCCGTTCGTGGAGCTCCGGCAGGGCGCGGCGCCCGGCGTCCACGAGTGTCGAGACGCGCGCCGCCATTACGAACGTGTTCCACAAGCCTCCGCGCCGGAAAAAGGCCCTCGCCTCGGCCGATGTCGGCTTCTCGACGAAGCGGTGAACGGAGCGGATCTCGCCGGAGGCGCCTTTCTCGAGCTCCATGCCGGGCTCGATCCAGCCGTATCCGGTCTCGGGCGAATCCGGCGTGGCGCCGACGAGGACGATCCGGGCGGGATGGCGCTCGACGACCGGTCGAAGCGCGGCGACGTGCCCCGCGAATCCCGCATCGTCGCTGACGAAATGATCCGAGGGGAAAACCGAGACGATCGCTCCGCGGTCCTGCCACGCGATCCAGTGGGCCGGCAGGAGCATTCCCGCGGCCGTGCCGCGATCCCGCGGCTGGATGAGGACGCGGATGCCTCGGCGCTCCGAGAGATCGGGAGCGAAATAGGGAGCGTGGGCGCGCGTCGTCACGACCACGGTGCGCTCGGGCGGAATCAGCCGCGCGACGCGGTCGAGGGTGATCTCGAGGAGGGACCGCTCGCCCATGAGCACGGCGAACTGCTTCGGGCGGCTGTCGCGATGGATGCGCTCGACGAGCGGGCGAAGCCGCGTTCCCTCGCCGCCGGCGAGCACGATCGCCCACGACCGTTCTTTCGAGCGGGAGAGCGAGCTCGCCGCGTCGTCCTGGGGCACCGCGCCGATTGGCATCGTGAGCGACCTCGAGACTGGGGCCATGCAAATTCAAGTCCATCACGGCATCGCGAAGCAAGCGTGAAAGGGACGAAAAAGGGGCGCGAGGTCAGCGGCCCGGCAGGCGCAGCGCGCGCCGCATGAGGCCGTCGAGCCAGCGGTCCGGAAGGGCCGACCGGACCGGAACCAGGGCACGGGCCATGATTCCGACGCGATATCGGGGACGGGGGCGGCTCGACTCGATCGCGTCGACGTTGACGCGCGCCACGGCCTCGGCGGGAAGCGCTCCTCGCTGGAACTCGCTGTCCATGGCTCTCTCGGCGAGCGCGTAAATCGCGCGGTAGGGCCCGGGCCGCGAAAGCAGCGGACCGACGATCGCGCGGGCGTGCTCGCCGAATCGCGTCGTGATGGGACCCGGCTCGACGAGCACGACGCGGATGCCGAAGGAATGCAGTTCCACGCGCAGGGCGTCGGAGACCGCCTCGAGGGCGTGCTTGCTGGCACTGTACGGCGCGGCGAACGGCACCGCGACGCGGCCGGCGACCGACGAGACGTTGACGATCGTGCCGCCGCGCGCGGTTCGCATCGCCGGGAGAACGGCCTGGATCATGGCGATGGCGCCGAACAGATTGACCTCGAACTGGGCGCGCCATTCCTCCGGCGCGACGTCCTCGACCGCTCCGTACTGGCCGTATCCGGCGTTGTTCACGAGGGCGTCGATGCGGCCGGCGCGCGAGAGCGCCGCGCCGACGGCGGCGCGTATGGAGCCGGGGTTGGTGACGTCGAGCGGAAGGACTTCGACGTGGGCGGTCTTCTCGAGCTCGGCGAGGTCGCTGCGATTGCGGGCGGTCGCAAACGTCCGATGCCCGCGGGCGGCCGCCTCGAGCGCGGTCGCGCGGCCGATCCCGGAAGAGCATCCCGTGATGAGAATCACGCGTTCCGCAGACACGCCGGGATGTTACCCTCTTCGAGTGACGCGACAGGCCGCGGAGAAGGGCGAGGCGGGGGCTCGCCTCCGGGCTCGCTTCGCGGGCGCAAGCGCCGTTTCCTCAACGGGTTGCGCGCGTAAACCGGTGCGCGCCCCCCTCGTCTAATCCTCGTGCCCGCGCTGGCGATGATTGCACGCGAACCGACAACCGATCTCGACGAAAGCCTCCTGATCCGCGAGATCCGTGGAGGGCGGACCGAGCTCTTCGAGCACTTCGTGCGCCGCTACCAGCGGAAGATCACCCGCATCGCGTACCGGTTTCTGAGAGACGCCGGGGAGGCCGACTGTGCGGCCCAGGAGAGCTTCCTGAGGGCATACCAGAACCTCGACGATTTCCGCGAGGGCTCGACGTTCGAGACCTGGCTGACCCGGATCTGCATCAACTGGTGCAAGGATCGGCTGAAGCGTCGCCGTCTCGTCGTGTTCTTCCACCAGTCTCCGGCCCGCGAGGGCGACGACGGGGAAGAGCCGGTGGAGCTCGCGGTCGCCGGCGACCCGTCTCCGGAGCGCCGGGCGGCCGGGCGCGAGATTCGCGAGCGGCTGGAGGGCGCGATGCGGACTCTCTCGCCCCGCCAGCGCGAGGTCTTCACGATGAAGCACTTCGAGGAAATGTCGATTCCCGACATCGCGGACGTCACGGGCCTCGATGCCGGGACGATCAAGTCGCATCTCTTCCGCGCCGCTCAGAAGATCCGCGAGCGGCTGGCGGAGTTTCAGAGGTAGAGGCGCTCATGCACCAGGACACACCGGACGTCGAGAAGCATCTGACGGAGGCCGAGCTCTTCGCGCTCGCCGTCCCCGCCGCGGGAGAGCCCGAGGCGCTCCCGCGCCACCTCACGGCGTGCCGCGCCTGCAGCCGGGCGCTGCTCGACTGGAAAGCAGCCGTCCAAACTCTCGCCGACCAGGATGCCGGAGAGATCGGACGGCGGTCGGAGGACGAGTGGCGCGCGGCGGAGGATGCCACGATCGCGCGGCTCCGGCTCGCCGGCTCCGCCCGCCGGCCCTCGCGACGCCTCCGGTGGGCCGTCGCGATCGCCGCGTCGCTCCTGGTCGCGGCGCTCCTGCTTCCGCTGCGCCGGCATGCCGCGACGGTGGCGGCGTCGGCACCGACTCCGGCCGCGGCCGCAGCGCATTCTCCCGCCGCGGCGGGCAACGAGCTCGACGCGGCCGACCAGGCCGACGATGAGCTGCTGCGTCAGGCCTCGTATCTGGCGGCGGGAGGCGATCTCGAGAGCGAAGTTTCGGCGGGGGGACGGCTGTGAGGCGATTCGTCCTGGCCGTGGCGGCGCTGTGTCTTGCGGCCGCGACGGCCCTCGGCCAGCAGGCGGCGGAGGGAAAGTGGTGGAAGAGGCCTCGCATCGTTCAGGCGCTCGGCCTGACGCCGCAGCAGACTTCCGAGCTCGAGAAGATCTTCGCGAGGAGCCGGCCGAAGCTGATCGACCTGAAGGCCGATCTCGAGAAGAAGCAGTTCGCCTACCAGCAGGCGATGGACGCCGACAAGGTGGACCGCAAGGACGTCGAGGCCCGGATCGAGGCGCGCGAGCTGGCGCGCGCGAAGCTGCAGACGGAGCTGTCCCTGATGGAGCTCGACATGAAGCAGGTGCTCACGCCCGAACAGCGAGACAAAGCCGAAGCGCTGCGGGCGCAGATCCGGCAGCGCGTCCAGGATCGCCGCCGCGCGCTGCGCGACGCCGAGGCCGGGGACGAGCCGGCGCCGACACCGCCCCGCGCCGGTGCGCGGAAGAGCCCTCCGCCCCCCTCGAACTAGTTTGCTGTCGCAGAAGTCCCGGATTGCTTTGTCTTTGCAGGGGCGGCCCTTGCGGCCGCCCGCGGGCGGGGGCAAGCCCCGCCCCACGACCCTTCGCCACCTAGAAACCTTCGTTACGGAACACGAGTCATTCCCGAAAGCGTTCCTCCGTCCACGGATCTCCATGCATGTGGTACCCGTTCTCCTCCCAGAAGCCGGCCCGGTCCTCTCGCGTGAGCTCGAGGCCGCTCGCCCACTTGGCGCCCTTCCAGAAGTAGAGGTGCGGGATCACGATTCGCATCGGACCGCCGTGCTCGGGCGAGAGGGGCCGGCCCGAGTGGTGTGTCGCGAGGAGGTTCTCGTCGCGGTCGAGGTCTTCGAGCGGCACGTTCGTCGTCCACCCGCCGACCGCGTGCTCGACGACGTAGCGGGCCTCGGGTTTCGGCCGCGCGATGCGAAGCACTTCGCGCACCGAAACGCCTTCCCACTCGTTGTCGAGCTTCGTCCAGTGCGTGACGCAGTGCACGTCGTTGCGGCGCACGGCGCGGGGCAGCTTCTGGAATTCTTCCCAGGTCCAGGACACGGGATTCTCGACCTCGCCCCAGATCGAGAACTTCCAGGTCTCGAGGTCGACCCTGGGGATCTTGCCGAAGTGAAGCACCGGCCACTGCTGGGTGACGAACTGGCCGGGCGGGACCCGCGACGGGTCGGGGTTCGGGAACCGGATCTTCGGGTCCTTCCGGATGATCATGACGCTAGTATCCCTTCATGGATGCCGAAGCCCGCCGGAGAGTGCGGGAATACGTGCGCCCGCTGGCGGTCGGTCTCGACGGCATGACGAACTACGGCGACGTCGAGCGGATGGTTTCGGCGGCGGAGGCGGTCGCGGACGGGACCCCCGGAATCGACCGGGATCTGCTGTTTCTCCTGGCCGTCTTTTCCGGACAGGAGAAGTGGGTCTCCCGGATGGGGCATCGAAGCCGCACCGAGATCTTCCTCGCCTCGCTCGGTGTTCCGAGGACGAAGATCCGCGCGCTCTTCCGTGGGCTCGAACGCTTCGAGCCGGCTCCGGCCACCGCGGAGGAGGAGGCCGTTCACGACGCGCTCCGGCTCGAGGCGATGGGCGCCTACGGCGTCGCGCGCGGGCTCGGCGACGCGTACCGCGAGCGGCTCGACATTCTCGAGATGGCGGACGCGATCGAAAAGGAAGCGGCGGCCCCTCTGCGCACGGAGGGCGGCCGCCGCCTGGCCGGGAAGCGGCGCGCCCTGATGCTCGAGTTCGCGCGGGCGCTGCGCGCCGAGCACGCGGAGTTCTCGCGCGCCGAGAAGTGACGGGAGCGCGGCGGCGCGGGGCTACAGGAGCGACTTGCCGCCGTCGACGCGCAGGATCTGACCGGTGATGAAGGCCGGTCCGCTGCAGAGAAAGAGGACGGCCGCGGCGACGTCGGAAGGATCGCCGTTTCGCTCGAGCGGGGCCTCCCGGGCCCAGCGTTCGGCGACCTCCGGGGGCGTGCCCTCCGGAACGAGGACCGTGCCCGGGGCGACGCCGTTGACCGACACCTCGGGAGCGAGCTCGATCGCGAGCGCCCGCACGAGGCCTTCGACGGCCGCCTTGGACGCGGTATGCGCCGCGTAGCGCCGAACCGGCGCGGACGCGAGCAGATCCGACATCAGCACGACGCGCCCGCGGCGCCGGCGCAGCAGCGGCGCGGCCTCCCGCGCGAGGAGGAACCCGGCGCGCGCATTGACGTTCATCGCATCGTCCCAGAGCGCCGCGTCGGTTTCCTCGAGCGAGGCGCGGTGGAAGTTCGCCGCCGAGTGGACGAGCAGGTCGAGGCCGCCGAGGGCGGAGGCGGCGTCGCGGACGAGACCGGCGCAGGCCTGCGGATCGGCGAGGTCCGCGGCCAGGGCCACGGCGCGGCGTCCCGAGGCGCGAATCGTCCGGGCGACGTCGTCGGCTTCGGAAGCGGAGCGGCGGTGGTGAACCGCGACGTCGGCCCCGGCCTCGGCCAGGGCGAGCGCGATCGATCGGCCGAGGCGCACCCCGGCCCCGGTCACGAGCGCCGCGCGGCCGGACAGCGGAAGATCGATCACGGACGCGCTCGGACGTAGGCCGCCGGGTCGGCCATCAGCCGGCCGTTCTCGATGAAGGCCGTCCATTCCGCGCCGAGGGCCCACAGGTGCGTGGCCACCGCCGTCAGCGCCGCGGTCAGGTGAACAAAGGATGGAAGAACGCGCACGTGGACCGCGGCGCCGAGGACGAAGACCGCGATCGCGGAAAGCAGCGCGAAGGTCGCGGGAGGAGAGGTTCGCCGCTTGAAGCCGCGGAGCACGTCGAGAATCGCGCGCCGGTCGGCCTCGGGGTAGGCCGAGATCTCGTCCTTGACCAGGCGGCCGGTGCCGATGAAGAAGAAGATGACCATGGACTGCGAAAAGAGCGACAGGAGCATCGTCGGGATCGCATAGGCGACGTGCTTCGTCACGAGAAACCGGACGGCCGGATCGGACTGGGCGATGTGCGTCGCGACGACGAAGCCCTGGACCGACGTCAGGAGAAAGCCGGCGATCGCGAGCAGCGTTCCGGCCAAGAGCGCGATCGCCATCCGGCGAAGCCTAGCAGGGTGCTGAAAAATGGACGCGGGCGTCGTGTCCGGCACTTTGCATTCGACGCCCGATCCGAATAGTGGCGATCATGTCTCTCCATCTCTAATGAGGTTCGCCGGCAAAGTGCCGGCCACCCTTCGGGCTACGGCGGCGCGGGGCCATCTGCGTCGTCACCGCTCCTCGACGATGTTCCCACATCGCCGTCGTCGCGCTTCCTCGCATCTGGCCCCGCGGCGCTCGTAGCGACGCCTCACACCCTTTTTCAGCAACCTGCTCGCAGTCCCCCGACCGGGCCACGCCGGCTTTCCTTGACCGGCCCCGGGGGGCGCGACACAATCGCCGTGAGGGAGGTGCGATGGCGACCGAGCCCCGGACACTGTGCGACATCTTCCTCGCCGCCGCCGGGAGCGGGAAGGCCGACCTCCTCCTCTCCAAGGTTGCGCGGCTCCTGGAGGCCGATCTCGGCCTCGGATTTCGGCTTCACCGTCCGGGCGCTCTCGCTGGGGTTGAACGGCCTGGGCATCCAGCCGGGGGACCGGGTGGCCATCCTCTCGGAGAACCGTCCCGAATGGGCGATGGCCGACTACGCGTGTCTCTGCGCCGGAATCTGGTCGGTGCCGGTCTATCCGACGCTGCCGGCCGCGCAGATCGCTCCGATCCTCGAAGACAGCGGAGCCCGCGCGATCTTCGTGTCCTCGCTCGAGCAGCTCGGAAAAATCCTGACGATCCGCGGGAGCTGCCCGGATCTGGAGCACGTCATCCTCATGGACGGCAACCCTCCGCGCGAGTCCGGCTTCGCGACCCTCCACGAGATCGTGGATCGCGGCCGGCCGACGCTCGCGACGAGCCCCGGCGTCTTCGAGCAGCGGATGGCGCGGGTCAAGCCCGAGGACGTCGCCACGATCATCTATACGTCCGGAACGACCGGCGAGCCCAAGGGCGCGATGCTGACCCACGGGAACTTCGTTTCGAACGTCGTCGCGGGATGCGAGGTCATCCCGTTCGCATCCGACGCGGTGATGATGTCGTTCCTGCCCCTCTCGCACGTCTTCGAGCGAATGCTCGACTTTTCCTACATGTACAAGGTCGCCACGATCGCATACGCGGAATCGATCGAGCGGCTCAGCGCGAACTTCCTCGAGATCAACCCGACGTGCTTCGGCGCGGTGCCGCGGGTCTACGAGAAGGTCTACGATCGGATCCGGGGGAAGGCCGAGGCGGGCGGGTTTCTGAAGAAGAAGATCTTCACCTGGGCCTCGGGGGTCGCCCGGCGCAAGGCCGAGTGCGAGGACCGCGGCGACACCCTGCCGCGCGGTCTCGCCCGCCAGGCGCGCCTCGCGGACGCCCTCGTCTTCCGGAAGATCCGCGCGGCGCTCGGCACGCGGTTCGAGTTCGCCGTCTCGGGCGGCGCGCCGCTGTCGCGCGATCTCGCCCTCTTCTTCGTCGGAGCGGGGGTGAAGATTCTCGAGGGATACGGCCTGACCGAGACCTCGCCGGTCATCTGCGTCAACGGCCCCGGACGTTGGCGCCTCGGCACGGTGGGCAAGCCCATCCGGGGCGTCGAGGTGAAGATCGCGAACGACGGCGAGATCCTGACCCGAGGGCCCCACATCATGAAGGGGTACTTCCACAAGCCCGAGGCGACCGCGGAGGCGATCGACCGTGACGGCTGGTTCCACACGGGCGACATCGGCGAGCTCAGGGACGGGTTCCTGACGATCACCGATCGGAAGAAGGACCTGATCGTCCTGGCGGGCGGGAAGAAGGCGGCGCCGCAGCCGATCGAGAGCGCGTTGAAGCGGTCGCCCTACGTCTCCATGCCGATCGTGATCGGGGACCGGCAGAAGTTCCTGGCCGCCCTGATCGTCCCGAACTTCGAGCGGCTCGAGCAGTGGGCCGAGTCGAACCACATCCGGCTCGAGGGAGGAGCTCTCGACGCCAGCCCCGAGGTCCGGCGGCTCTTCCAGGCGGAGATCGACGCCTACAATGCCGACCGGCCGCATCACGAGCAGATCCGGGCCTTCGCCCTGCTGCCGGCCGACCTCACGGTCGAGGACGGCTCGATCACTCCCACGCTGAAGGTCAAACGGCGGGTGCTCGAGAATCGCTATCACGCGCTGATCGAGGGAATGTACGCGGCCGCGGACAGGCTCCATGGCGCGTGAGGTCGTCGTCGTCGACGGGCTGCGGACGCCGTATGCGAAGGCGGGAACGGAGCTGAAGGACGTTCCGGCGGCGGACCTCGGCCGGATCGTCGTGACGGAGCTGCTCGCGCGGACCGACTTCGATCCGGCCGGCCTCGACCAGGTGATCTTCGGCAACATCGCCCAGCCCCCGGATGCGGTCAACGTCGCGAGGGTCGCGGCGCTCAAGGCCGGCGTTCCGGAGCGGGTCCCGGCGTTCACCGTCAACCGCCTCTGCGGCTCGGGCCTCGAATCGATCGTGGACGCGTACTACCGGATCGCCGCCGGCGACGCCGAGGCGATCGTAGCGGGCGGCGTCGAGTCGATGTCGCGCATTCCGCTCCTCTATTCCTACGACAGCCAGGAAGTGTTCACCGAGGTGTTCACGGCGAAGGACCTCGGGGGCCGGATCGCGGCGGCTTCGAAGTTCCGGCCGCGGCACTTCAAGCCCGAGATCGGCCTGCAGCTCGGCCTGACCGACGCCGTCTGCGGGTTGAACATGGGGGAGACGGCGGAAGTCGTCGCCCGCGAGCACCGGATCTCCCGCGAGGAGCAGGACGCCTTCTCGCTGCGCTCGCACCAGCGCGTCACCCTCGCACGGGCGAAGCTGGCGGAGGAGATCGTGCCGGTCCCGATTCCGCCGCGCTTCGAGGCCATGGCCACGCGCGACAACGGCGTGCGCGAGAACCAGACGCTCGAGGCGCTCGCGAAGCTGAAGCCCTTCTTCGACCGGAAGTACGGCACGGTCACGGCCGGCAACTCGTC
Source organism: uncultured Acidobacteriota bacterium (assembly GCA_963736455.1). Classification (GTDB taxonomy): domain Bacteria; phylum Acidobacteriota; class Thermoanaerobaculia; order UBA5066; family Gp7-AA6; genus DAHUXD01. The sequence continues at coordinate 494,938 of CAVTON010000001.1, read as the reverse complement.
CCAGATCACCGACGGGGGCGCCGCGGTCCTCGTGATGAGCGCGGGCGCCGCGAAGGCCCGGGGCTATCGCCCGCTCGGGCGGGTCCGCGGCTTCGCGTTCTGCGCGCTCGAGCCCGAGCGCATGGGTCTCGGCCCCGCCGTCGCGACGCCGCTCGCGCTGAAAAACGCGGGCGTCTCCTGGGCGGACATCGGCTTGGTCGAGATCAACGAGGCGTTCGCGGCCCAGGTCCTCGCGTGCGCGAAGGTGTTTCCCTCCGCGGCGTGGCACGCGCGATACGGCACGGGCGGCCCCATCGGGGAGATCGACTGGGAGCGCACCAACGTCAACGGGGGGGCGGTCGCGCTTGGCCACCCGGTCGGCTCCTCGGCGAACCGCCTGGTGTTGACCCTCCTGAAAGAGATGCGGCGCCGCGGAACCCAGTTCGGGCTCGCCACGATGTGCATCGGGGGCGGACAGGGGGGAGCCGTGGTGGTGGAGCAGCTCCCGGCATGAGCGCCTTCGACCTCCAGATCGAAGAGGACGGCCTCGCGGTCCTGACCTTCGATCTGCCGGGAGAGAAGGCCAACAAGCTCTCTTCCGGCGTCGTCGCCGAGCTCGGAGATCTGCTCGTGCGTCTATCCCGCGAGGCGCGCATCCGCGGGCTGGTCCTCCGGAGCGGAAAGCCGGACATCTTCATCGCCGGGGCCGACGTCCGGGAGCTCGCTTCGGTGCGTCCGGAGGAGGTCGGCACCGTGGTCGAACGCGTCCAGTCCCTCTTCGAGCAGTTCGCGAACCTTCCGTATCCGACCGTGGCGGCGATCAACGGCGCCTGCCTCGGCGGAGGGACGGAGATGGCCCTCGCCTGCGACTACCGCCTGATGTCGGACTCGAAGAAGGCCCAGATCGGGCTGCCCGAAGTCCGCCTCGGGATCTTTCCGGCCTGGGGCGGATGCACCCGCCTGCCGAAGACGGTGGGGCTCGCGGCCGCGCTCGACCTGATCCTCACGGGCCGGTCGCTCGATGCCCGGCGCGCCCGGCGCATCGGATTGGTGGACGAGGCCGTCCCGGCGCCGATCCTCGAGGACTACGCCCGGCGCTTCGCGCGTTCGAAGCTCGGCGGCGACAAGCCCGGCGTCCGGCGCGGGCCGGCCTCGATCGGCGCGCGGTCGCTCGAAGCGACGCCGCTCGGGCGGCGCGTGATCTTCTCGAAGGCCCGCGACGGCGTCCTGAAGCAGACGGGCGGGCACTACCCCGCGCCGCTCGAGGCGCTCGAGGTCATCGAGGAGGGGTACGGCAAGCCGGTCGCCGAGGGACTCGCGATCGAAGCGCGCCACATCGGCCTCGTCTTCGGCGGCGAGGTGCAGAAGAACCTGCTGAACATCTTTTTCCTGACCGAGGACGTCAAGAAGGAGTCCGGCGTCGCCGATCCCGCGGTTCGTCCGCGCGAGGTGTCGCGCGTCGGGGTGCTCGGAGCGGGCGTGATGGGAGGAGGAATCGCGCAGCTCGCCGCCGACAAGGGGCTGCCGGCGCGGATGAAGGACATCCAGCCCGAGGCCCTCGCGCACGGCTACGCCGCGGCCGCCGCGGTCTGGAGAGACGCGCTGAAGAAGCGCCGCCTGACTCCGCGCGAGCTCGCAAGGAAGATGGACCTGCTGTCGGGGACTCTCGACTACTCGGGCTTCGCCCGCTGCGAGGTGACGATCGAAGCGGTCGTCGAGAAGCTCGCCGTCAAGCGGTCGGTTCTCAAGGACTGGGAGGAGGCGGTGCCGCGCACGGCGATCTTCGCGTCGAACACGTCGACCCTGCCGATCACCGAGATCGCGGTCGGAGCGGTCGAGCCGGGCCGGGTCGCCGGGATGCACTTCTTCAATCCCGTGCACCGCATGCCGCTGGTCGAGGTGATTCGAGGCGAGCGCACGAACGACGAGACGGTCGCCACGGTCTTCGCGCTGGCGAAGGCCCTCGGCAAGACGCCGGTCGTCGTCCGCGACGCGCCGGGATTTCTCGTCAATCGGATCCTGGCGCCGTATCTCTCGGAGGCGGTGCGCCTGGTCCAGGAAGGCTGCCGGATCGAGGACGTGGACGCCGCGATGACCGCGTTCGGGATGCCGGTCGGGCCGCTGGCCCTTCTCGACGACGTCGGTCTCGACGTCGCATCGAAGGGCGGCGAAGTGCTTCAGGCGGCCTTTCCCGAGCGCCTCCAGACGGGAGGCGAGGAGGCGCTGACGGCGGCCGGACGGCTCGGCCGCAAGAACGGCAGGGGGTTTTACGACTACGAGGGCGGCAGCCGGAAGGGTCCGGCGAAAGAGGCGTATGCGGCCCTGCGCGTCGAGCCGCGCAAGGAGTCTCCGCTGCCCGGAGCCGTGATGGAGGCTCGACTCGTGCTGCCGATGATCAACGAGGCCGCGTTCTGCCTCGAGGACCGGATCGTCGAGGATCCGGCGCGCCTCGACCTGGCCATGATCTTCGGCACCGGCTTCCCGCCGTTTCGAGGAGGTCTCCTGCGATACGCCGACACGATCGGGCTCGGCCGGGTCTTCTCGCGGCTCGACGATCTCGCCGAGCGGCTGGGTCCGCGCTTTGCGCCGTCCGACCTGATCCAGCGCCTGGCCAACGCCCGCCGCGGGTTCTTTCCGGATTCGCCGGCTTCCCCCCGGGAGATGATCCCGTGAGCGAGGATCGCCCGGCCGGCGAGAGCCGCCTCGTCCCGGTCGTCAAGTCGCTGTTCGCGGGCGCCATCCCCGAGGACACCGTGTTTCCGTTTCCCGAGATCGAGGCCGCGGAGCGCGAGACGGTCTCCGCGTTTCTCGACTCCTTCCGCAGCTTCGCGCGCGACCACGTGGATTCGGCGAGGATCGAGCGGGAAGAGCGGGTCGCCCCGGAGGTGATCCGCGGCCTCGCGGAGCTCGGCGCGTTCGGAATGACGATTCCCGAGGCCTACGGCGGATACGGGTTCTCGGCCTCGGCGTATTGCCGCGTGACGGAAGAGATCGGCGGAACCGACGCCTCCCTCGGGATCCTGATCGGCGGCCACCAGTCGATCGGCCTGAAGGGCCTCCTGCTCTACGGCACGGAGGAGCAGAAGCGGAAGTGGCTCCCGCGGCTCGCATCGGGGGAGATGATCGCCGCCTTCGCGCTGACCGAGCCCGAGGCCGGCTCGGATGCGGCCTCGATCCGCACGACGGCGGTCTACGACGAGAAGACCGACACCTTCGTCCTGAACGGCACCAAGCACTGGATCTCGAACGGAGGCTTCGCCGAGTTCTTCACGGTCTTCGCCAAGGACGTGAAGCTCGACGCGGCCGACGAGCACCGCCGGATCACGGCCTTCGCCGTCACGAAGGATCTGGGCGGGGTCAAGCCGGGGAAGGAAGAGAAGAAGCTCGGCCTGAAGGGTTCCTCGACGGTCCCGATCGAGCTCGAGAACGTCCGGGTCCCGGCCTCCCACGTCCTCGGCGAGCGGGGCCACGGCTTCCGGATCGCGGTCGAGATCCTCAACACGGGCCGCACGTCGCTCGGCGCCGGCTGCATCGGTGGCTCGAAGCGCATGCTCCGCGAGGCCGCGCGCCACGCCACGCAGCGCAAGCAGTTCCAGACGAAGATCGCCGACTTCGAGATGATCCGCGCCAAGTTCTCACGGATGGTCGTCTCCACGTATGCCCTCGAGTCGATGGTCTATCTCACGGCGGGGCTGATCGACCGCGGCCTCGAGGACTACTCGCTCGAGGGAGCGTGCTGCAAGATCTTCGGCACGGAGGCGGTCTGGCGGAACATCAACGATGCCCTTCAGATCGCGGGGGGAAACGGCTTCATGGAGGAATACCCCTACGAGAAGGCGTTGCGCGACTCGCGGATCAACATGATCTTCGAGGGAACCAACGAGATCCTGCGCGTGCTCGTGTCCCTCTCGGGCATGCGCGACGTGGGGGAGGACCTGAAGGAAGTCGGGCGCGCCTTGAAGGCGCCGCTGTCCTCGCTCGGGATCCTTTCGGAGTATGCGGCGAAGAAGTTCAAGGGCGCGGTCGCTCCCGGAGGGCTCGCCCGGATTGCGCCGGAGCTCGCGCCGCAGGGGGAGATCGTCGCCCGGTACGTGCGGTCGGCCAACGCGGCGGTCGAGACCCTGCTGCGCAAGTACGGAAAGGGAGTCATCGCAAAGGAGTATCACCAGGAGCGGCTGGCCGACGTGGCGATCGATCTCTACGGATCGCTCGCGGTGCTCTCGCGCGCGACGTCCGCCATCCGCCGGCTCGGCTCGGAGAAGGCCGCCGACGAGGTGCGGGTCGCGAAGGCCTTCGTCGAGGGAGCGAAGTACCGCATGGTCGGACATCTCAAGGAGATGGACCGGAATCGCGACGCGGAGCAGACGGCGATCTCGGAAACGGCGTACTCGGCGCTCGGGTACGCCTTTCCGTTATGGGAGTGAAGATGACCAGACGACTCGGAGTCCTGATCGGGGTGCTCCTCGTGGCGGCCGCCGGCGGACCCCTGCGCGCGGCCGACCCGTCGGAGAACCCGGCGGAGAAGGCGGCGGAGACGGAGGCCCTTTCCTGGCTCGGCGTCGTGGACGCGGGAAAGTACGGTGAGAGCTGGGATCAGGCGGCCGAAATGTTCCGCGCGAAGCTGACGAAGGCGCAATGGGAGGCGGCCCTCGACAAGGCGCGGCGGCCTCTCGGCAAAGTCGTCAAGCGGGAGCTCCAGGGAGCCCGGCTCCTGACCAATCCTCCGAGCGCTCCCGCCGGCGAATACGTCGTGATCCAGTTCGCGACGAGCTTCGAGAACAGCGGAGCCATGATCGAGACGATCGCGCCGATGAAGGAAAAGGACGGAAGCTGGCGGGTCTCGGGTTACTTCATCAAGTAGCGCGCGGCCGTTTCCAGGCGGGGAAGTGGTCCGGCACGCCATAACCTCCGCCCGGAAACAGGCCCCGATCCATGCCGGCGCGCAGGTACGCGATCGCCCGGGGGATGGCCTCCTCGATCGATCGCCCGAGGGCGAGGCTCGCGGCGATCGCCGACGAGAGGGTGCAGCCGGTTCCGTGCGTCGCGCGCGTGCGGAGGCGAGGGGCGACGAACTCCGTGAAGAACCGGCCGTCGAAGTAGAGGTCGCGGACCTCGGCGCCTCGGCCATGGCCGTCCTTGAGCAGGATCGCCCGGGCGCCCAGATCCAGGATCACGCCCGCGGCCACGCGGCGGTCGCTCGCCGAGCGGATGCGCATCCGGGACAGCGCCTCGGCCTCCGGAAGGTTCGGCGTCACCAGGTCGCAGCGGGGCAGCAGCTCGCGGCGCAGCGTCGCGAGGGAACCCCGCGAGAGCAGCCGCGCCCCGCTCTTCGAGATCATGACCGGGTCGAGCACGACGTTCTTCGCGCGATGCCGCTCGAGCGCCCGCGCGACGACGCGGATTCTCGGCGCGTCCACGAGCATCCCGATCTTGACGGCCCGCGGATGGAGGTCCTCGAAGACCGCATCGAGCTGGGCGGTCAGGAACCGGGTCGAGAACGCCTCGATCGCGCGGACGCCCCGGGTGTTCTGGGCCGTGCCGGCGGCGAGGACCGTCGTCCCGTAAACGCCGTGGGCGGCGAAGGTCAGGAGGTCGGCCTGGATCCCGGCGCCGCCCCCCGAATCCGACGAGGCGATCGAGACGGCCGTGGCCGGGCGAATCCTCGTCGGCTGGCGGCGCTTATTCATACAATGAGATCTTATGACCGCCCCGGCCGGACCCCTTTCGATCACTCCCGAGGCCGCGGCACGGCTTCGCGCGGAGGCGGACTTCACCCGTTCGGTACTCTCCGTGCGGCACCTGCTCGGCTGCGGCGGCACCGGATTCCGGATCTCCGTCGAGGAGAACGCGCCCGACGAGGGACATCGTTTCGACGCCTCGGGGATCCCGGTCGTGATGGACGATCTGGCGTTCCGGACCCTCCGGGGCGCCGTGCTCGAGGTGGACCCGGATCCGGGGGGAGAAGGGTATCGCCTCAATCATCCCGACGCCGTCATGACGACGTTCTGCTGAAGGCCGCACTCTGAGCGGAAGCGAGAAGCGGCGCCGGCGGCGGGAGCCCGTCGAGATGTCTCCGGAGGAGTTCCGTGCCGCGGGGCGGAATCTCGTGGACCGCATCGCGGACTTTCTCGCGCGGGTTCCGGATCTCCCCGTCGCTCGCCCGCTCGAGCCGGCCGAGGTCCGCCGGCTGCTCGGCGAAGGCGGCCTGCCCCAGGAAGGCGAGAGCGTCGAGCGGCTCCTCGACGAGACGACGAGCCTTCTCTTCGACCACTCCGTCCTCGTCGGCCACCCGCGATTCTGCGCCTACGTCGTGGGAGCGCCCGCGCCGCTCGGCGCCCTGGCCGACCTGCTCGCCGCCTCCGTGAACCAGAACGTCGGCGCGTGGCACCTCGCCCCGATGGCGAGCGAGATCGAGGCCCAGACGGTGCGATGGATCGCGGAGCTGGTCGGTTTCCCGGCGGGCGGCACCGGCCTGCTCACGAGCGGCGGCAACATGGCCAACTTCGTCGGGTTCCTCGCGGCGCGCTCTGCGAAGGCGCCGTGGCCGATCCGTTCGCAGGGGGCATCGTCCCCGGGCGCCGTGCCGATGCGCGTCTATGCGTCCACGGAGACGCATACCTGGATCCAGAAGGCGGCCGACCTCTTCGGCCTCGGAACGGACGCGATCCGCTGGGTCGAGACCGACTCCGCGCAGAGGATGAACGTCGCAGACCTCGAGCGTCTCCTCGCCGAGGACCGGGCGGCGGGCCGCCTCCCGTTTCTCGTCGTCGGTTCGGGCGGGACCGTCTCCACGGGCGCGGTGGACGACCTGCCCCGGCTTTCCGAGATCTGCCGGCGGGAGAGCCTGTGGTTCCACGTGGACGGGGCCTATGGCGGCTTCGCGGCCGGCGTCGAAGGCGCGCCCGAAGAGCTCGCGGGTCTCGCGCTCGCCGATTCCGTCGCGGTGGACCCGCACAAGTGGCTCTACGTTCCGCTCGAAGCGGGCTGCACCCTGGTTCGGGACGCCGGCGCCCTGCGCGCCGCCTTCGAGTATCGGCCGCCCTATTACCCGACTCCGGAGGCCGGCGAGGACTTCATCGACTACCACGCCTCCGGCCCGCAGAACTCGCGGGGATTCCGGGCGCTGAAGGTCTGGCTCGCGCTGCGCCAGTCCGGGGCGAACGGGTGCCGGCGCATGATCGCCCGCGACATCGCGCTGGCGCGGCGGCTCTACGATGCGGCCGCCCGCCATCCGGAGCTCGAGGCCGTGACGACCGGCCTGTCCGTCACGACGTTTCGCTTCGTCCCCCGGGACATGGCGTCCGGCTCGGCGCCGCGCGACGAGGCGTACCTCGATCGCCTGAACATGGAGCTCTCCGAACGGCTGCAGGCGGGCGGAGAGGTCTATCCCTCCCACGCCGTGGTGCACGGGCGGGCCGTCCTGCGGACGTGCATCGTGAATTTCCGAACCTCGGAAGAGGATGCCGACGCCATTCCGGAGATCGTGGCGCGAGCCGGGCGGGAGCTCGATTCCGGGAGGCGCCCGAAACGCTGATCGCGCTACGCCGAGGTCTTCGCGGGCGGGCGCGCCCGCACGAGCTTGTGGACGAGGAAGGCCGGGCCGACGAGCAGGTGCACGAGGTTTCGGCGGAACGCGGGCGAGTTCTTTTCGTAGACCGCGTGTCCGATGCCCTGGAAGATCCATCCGACGGCGAAGGCGGCGACGCCGACGCGCCAGTCGCCGACGATGCGGGCGAGCGCGTCGAGGAGGGCTTCGGCGGCGAGCATCGCGAGGCCCAGGACGGCGTCCAGCCGGAGGTACCAGACCGCCGCCGCCGCCGCGACGACCTCGCTTCCGGTCAGCCACCCGGCGATGGGCAGGGCGTGGAGCATCGAGAGGACTCCGAAGACGATGAGCGTGATCCCGATCGCGTGACAGCGCACGTTGCCGGGCGCCCGATGGGCGTCGCCATAGTCCGCGAGCAGCGCGTCCACCCGCCTCATCGCCGCCGAGTATAGTTTCGGCGTGCGAGCCATGCGTCTCGTGCGCACGGGGCCCGCCGAGGAGAGGCCTCTCGAGCCGATCGACCTGCCCGCTCGAGAGCCCGGTCCCGGCGAAGTCGCGATCGCCGTCGAGGCCTGCGGGGTCTGCCGGACCGACCTCCACATCGTCGAGGGCGAGGTTCCGGCCCGGCTGCCGGTCGTTCCCGGGCACCAGGCGGCCGGCCGCATCGCGGCGCTCGGCCCCGGGGTGAGCGGCTTCGCGGTCGGCGACTCCGTCGGCGTCGGATGGATGGCCTCGACCGACGGACGCTGCGTGTTTTGCCGCTCGGGCCGCGAGAATCTCTGCGAGGCCGCGACGTTCACGGGCAAGGACCGGGACGGCGGGTATGCGGAGCGCATGGTCGCGTCGGCGGCCTGGGTCTACCGCCTGCCGCCGGGCTTCGGCACGCTCGAGGCGGCGCCGCTTCTCTGTGCCGGGGTGATCGGGTATCGATCGCTGCGCCTCTCGGGCATCGATCCGGGCGGGCGGCTCGGGCTCTTCGGATTCGGAGCCTCGGCGCATCTGGCCCTGCAGGTCGCCCTTGCCTGGAAGTGCGAGGTGTTCGCATTCACACGCGAGGAGTCGCATCGCCGGCTCGCCCGGGAGATGGGAGCGCGATGGGCTGGCGAGGTCTTCGACGATCCGGGCACGATGCTCGATGCCGCCGTGACCTTTGCCCCGGCCGGCGAGATCGTGCCGCAGGCGTTGGCGCGGCTCCGGCGCGGCGGGACGGTGGCCGTCAACGCGATCCACATGAGCCCGATCCCCTCGTTCGAGTACTCGCTGCTCTACGGCGAGAGGATCGTGCGGAGCGTGATGAATTTCACGCGCCGCGATGCCGAGGAGTTTCTCGCACTGGCCGCTTCGATTCCGGTGCGGCCCCGGACCGAGACGTTCGGCCTCGCCGACGCCAACGCGGCGCTCGCGAGCGTCAAGGCCGGGACGGTCCGCGGCGCGGCGGTCCTGAGGGTCTGACCCCGCCTACTCGATGCGCACGATCAGGCGGCGCGGGCGGTCGCAGGGCGCGAAGCGAAGTCCCCGGAGTGCGTCCGCGGGATCCGCGGCGGCGGCCGATGTGTCGGCCTGCGGCCGCGGGGCGAGAAATCCGCTCGAGGAGGAACGCTCGACGGAGCGGATCCGACCGCTCGCGTCGACCGTGAGGACGTACTCGCGGCCGCGCAGCGCGGAGAGCCGCGCGGTGTCCGGGACCGCGGCGACGGCGGGCACGAGGCGTTCTTCGTCGGCCGAGGTCACGACGAGTCGAGGCGGGGCGGCCGCAATCGTGGCTTCCGCCGCGCCGGGCGCGGCGGCCTCGCCGCCGGCCGAGTCCTGGAGCGTGCGCGAACGCTTCATGGGCGCGGCGGCGGCGCGGGCGGGGGGGGCGGCTTCGGCGCTCGGAGCGGCCGCGTAACGCCGCTTCTCGTCGTCGGCCGGCGGTTCGGCGGAAGGAGCGTTTCGGGAGAGGGATGCCGCGTTTCGACCGGCCTCGTCCTTGGAAAGGGCGGGGGCGGGGGCCGAAGGGGCGCCGGAGTCGGCGCGCGACGCCTCGGGCTTCGCCTGCGCCGGGGCCTCGACTTTCATCTCGGCGGGAGCCTCGACCAGGCGCGCCGAGAACGGAGGACGCGGCGCGCTCCGAGCGGAGGGTCGCCGCAGCACGAGCGGCGCCGAAATCAGCACGACGAGGATCGCCGCGGCGAGCAGACCGGCCCACCGGATGTCGATGCCGAACATCACCCCGAACGGACGGCGCGAGGGCGACTGGGCCCGGATCTTGCGGAGAATGCGCGCCGACAGGTCCGCGGCGGCGGGGACGGTCGGCTCCGCGCGGAAGGCGGCGAGGGACCGGGCGAAGGAGTCCGCCGCGAGGCGGCACGCCTCGCATTCCGCGCGGTGCCTCTCGAATGCCTCCCGCTCGAGAGCGGGAAGCTCGCCGTCGTAGAGACGGGACAGAAAATCGACGGACGAGGCGGGGTGCGATGAATCGGTCATGGCAGCCTTCCCGAGAGAAGCGGCGTCAGGATCTCCTTGAGGTGGCCCCGGCCCCGCGCGATGCGCGACTTCACCGTTCCGACGGGCAGCGACAAGGACACCGCGATCTCCTCGTAGCTCCACTCCTCGATGTCGCGCAGGACGACGGGCATGCGGAAGTCCGGAGGAAGCAGCCGGAGCGCCTCCGCCACCACGCGCCGGGACTCGCCGGTGCGGGCCTCGTCCTCCGGGGAGGCGCTCGCGGCCCTGGGCTCCGGGGCGTCGTCCTCGTCGGCGCTTCCGGCGAAGACGCGGCGGAAGCGGCTCCGCGAGCGATAGCGGTTTTTCACCGCGTTGTCGGCGATCGCGGCGAGCCAGGCCCGGGGCGGAGCCTCGCCGCGAAAGCGCGAGAGCCCCCGATACGCTTTCAAGAACACCTCCTGGGTCATGTCGTCCGCGTCCTCGGATCCGACCGAGCGGACCATCCAGCGGTGGACCGTGGCCGTGTGCCGCCGCACGAAGTCGCCGAACGCGTCTTCCTCGCCCTGCCGCGCCAGGGCGAGAAGCTCTTCGTCGGTGGCGTCGGATCGCGGCAACTTCAAGGGCGAATCGCCGCGCGTGCGCGGCGCGGCGGCGATTCTACGGCCGATCCGCCCCTCGTCAGCGCTGGGCGTACGGGTCGGGAGCGTAGTCGTGCTCGAACCCGCGAGCCTTCTCGCGGGCGGCCAGCCCGTCTCCGGGACCGCACAGCACGCCGAGCCTCACGAGCTCCTGCCGGAACTCGTAGCGGATCGCGACGCGGGCGGCCGGCGCCGGGTCCTCGTCGAAGCTGACCCACCGTACCGAGAAGGGCGTCCGGTCGCCGATGCCCGTCGCCGCGTACGAGTCGGCCTGCGCCGTCTTCGCCGGGGCGTTCGTCGCCGGGCTCTGAGGGGAGCCGCTCGCATTGCCGCGAGCGCTCTCTTCGACCGGGCGGATTTCGTCCTTCCGAGAAATCTCCGGCTCGGGGACTCGTTCGCGGAAGAAGACCGCCTCGATCGTCCCCACATTCGACGTGTCGCCGAGCCAGCGGGCATAGGAGCTCGACGTTTCGGTGAAAAAGAACTTCCGCGAGGTTTCTCCCGAGATCTGCCATCCCGGGATCTCGATGGTCTGGCCCGCCGCGAGGATCCACTTCGGGGCGTCGCTCTCGGTCGTCCGCCGCGCGTCGACGACGTTTCGACCGTCGACCGAAAGGGCGACCGCGACCCGGCGCGCGGTCGGATTCGACAGGCGGATCGTAAACTCCCTGCCCTTCAGGGCCTCGATGTAGATGCGTCCGCGGCTCGCATACTCCGGGACGGGCGATCCGTTGACCAGGACCGAAGCCGAGTACCCGGGCCCATCGTGAGCCGAGGCCAGGACGGAGGCGGCAAACGCGGCGAGGCCGACCCAGACGGTGCGAAGCGGGAGTTTCATGTGTGCCCTCCGCACAGGGGGACACCGGAACCCGGCGGCGGTTCCCGTCCGGTCAGGCGGCCGGGAGGCCTTTCCGGAGGGCGTCCTCCATCCGCGCCGAGAATGTGTCGAGCTCGTCCAGCGTCGTGTAGATGCTGGGCGTGATCCGCAGCCCGTTGAACTCCTTGTGCACGATCGGGGTCGTCATGATGCGGTGCTTGTCCCAGAGCCACGCCTGGAGCTTCTCCGTGTCGATCCCATCGACGTGGACGAGCGCGATCCCGCAGGACTCCGTGTCGTTCAGGGGAGTGAGGATCCGGACCCTCGGGTCCGCCGCCGCGAGGCGCAGGGCCCACCGGTCGCGGAGCAGGCGCAGGCGCGCCGCCTTGCGCTCGCCGCCGATGCCCCGGTGAAACGCGATCGCGGCGGCGATGGCATTGTGATTGGCGGCCGGGTGCGTGCCGATCTCCTCGAACTTGCGGATGTTCTCGTCCATCGCGGGCGGCGCGGCCATGAGGGGCCAGATCGACTTCTGTTTGCTCTTGCGCACGTAGAGGAAGCCGGTGCCGATGGGCGCGAACAACCACTTGTGGAGGCTCGTCGCGTAGTAGTCGCACTCGAGGTCGTCGCGTTTGAACGGGAACTGCGCGAAGGCGTGCGCGCCGTCCACGAACGTCTCGATGCCATGCTCGCGGCCGAGCCGGACGATGTCCCGGACCGGAAGGATCTGTCCCGTCAGGTTGGTGATGTGCGTGACCTCGAAGACCCTCGTGCGCGGCGTGACGGCCTGGCGGAATCGCTCGACGACGTACGCCGGGGAGGGCGGCGGAACGGCGAACTGGATGGGCTTGACGACGATTCCCTCCCGGCGCGCCCGCTGCTCCCAGGAGGTGATCATGCGGGGGTAGTTCTGCGTCGTGTAGACGACCTCGTCGCCGGGCTTCAGGTCGACGCCGGAGATCAGGTTCTCGAGCGACTCGGACGCATTGCGCGTGATCGCCATTTCCTCGGGATCGCAGCCGAACTCGGCGGCGAGCTCGCGGCGGCACGATTCGATGCGGGGCTCGAGGACCACCCACATCTGGTAGACCGGCATTTCGTTCGAGAAGCGCAGGTCCCGGATCATCTGATCGAGGACGTGCGCCGGCGCGGGACTGCAGCCGCCGTTGTTGAGGTTGATCAGCGTCCGGTCCACCTCGAACGCCCGGGCAATCTCGGACCAGTACGCCTCGTCGGAGGCGAGCTCCGCGGGTCTTCTTCCGGCGGCCGCCTGGCCCGCCTCGGCCAGGCGCGCGAACGCGTCGGACCGGAAGGCGGCGAGCGCGGCCGAGGCGACCGTCAGCTTCCCGAGCAGGGACCGTCGATCGAGGCTCATCGCGAATGGCCCTCCGGCGAGTTTGGAGGAGATCCTATCGCGCGTCCGGGCCCAGGTCGCCGGTGATCAGCCGCGCCCCGCGCTGATACGTGACGTAGGCCCAGGCCCACTCCATCATCACGACCAGCCGGTTCCGGAACCCGATCAGGTAGAAGATGTGGACGAAGCACCAGAGGAGCCACGCGGGAAAGCCCGAGACCCGGAGACCCGCGATCTCGGCCACCGCGGCGGCCCGGCCGATCACCGCCATCGTGCCCTTGTCGAAGTAGCGAAAGGTCTCGCGCGGCCGGCCGGCGAGAGTCCGGAGGATGTTCCGCGCGGCGGCGCGGCCCATCTGCAGCGCGACGGGGGAGAGGCCGGGGAGGGGCCTTCCCGTCTGGTGCAGGAAGACCGAGAGGTCGCCGATCACGAAGACCTCCGGGTGCCCGGGGATCGAGAGGTCGGGCTCGACGATCGCGCGGCCGGCCTTGTCGAGCGGAGCGCCGAGGGACCGGGCGAGGGTCGAAGCCGCGACCCCGGCGGCCCAGATGATGGTGCGCGCCGCGATGCGTTCGGAGCCGAGGGAGACGCCGTGCGCGTCGACCTCCGTGACGGCCGCGCCGGTTCGGACGTCGACGCCCCGGCGGTGCAGCGTCTCGACGGCGCGCACCGAGCTCTGCGGCCGATACGCCGGGAGGATCCGCGGTCCGCCCTCGACGAGGATGACGCGCGCCTCGCGCGGATCGATCGAGCGAAAGTCGCTCACGAGCACGTGGCGGGAGATCTCGGCGATCGCGCCGGCGAGCTCGACGCCGGTCGGTCCGCCTCCCACGATCACGAACGTCAGCAGGTCGCGGCGTACGGCGGGGTCGGTCTCCCGCTCCGCTCTCTCGAAGGCGAGGAGGATGCGGCGCCGGATCTCGAGCGCGTCCTCCAGGGTCTTCAGTCCGGGAGCGTCCTTCTCCCAGGCGTCGTGCCCGAAGTAGGCGTGGCCGGCGCCCGCCGCCAGGATCAGGAAATCGTAGCCGAGCGTTCCGTCCGCCAGGCGGACCTCGCGGCGTGCCACGTCGATGCCGACGACGTCCGCGAGGATGACGTTCGTATTCGACTGCGACCGCAGGGTCGAGCGAATCGGGTACGCGATGTCGCCGGGCGAGAGGGCGGCCGTCGCCACCTGGTAGAGAAGCGGCTGGAAGAGATGATGATTGCGGCGATCGACCACCGTCAGACGCACGGGCGCATCGGCGAGGCGGCGGGCGGCGGCGAGCCCGCCGAAGCCGGCGCCGACGATCACCACATGGGGCCTCGGCGGCGGGTCGGTCATGGCCCTTCTACTCTATCTGGCTGATTCGAAAGGAAAACGGGCGACTGAAAAGTTCGATACCCTCGCGCCCGGTTTGTGATCCAATTGCGTGTGATTCGCTTTCGGCTCGGTTCCGAGCCTGCTTCGAAAGGAGTTGAGTAGTCATGGCCACCTCCAACACCCCCGTTCGTGTCCCCGAGCGCCAGCCCGAGCCGAGCACGACTTCGCGTCCTGCCGGATGGCGCCAGGAAAAGAAGCCGATTCGGTTCGTGATCAAGGTCGGCAGCGTCATTCCGTTCTAAAAACGGCCCAACGGAACCAACTGAACCGGAAGGGGTTCGGCTGTTGAGTCTGGCCTCGATTGCCGTGGCATGGGCGGTGGTGTAACCTCTTGGTTCGCAGTGGAAAAGCTATCTCCCCAGCGCTCCGATGAAGTCGGGTTGGTGTTCGCATCGACCCTGGACGTCATTCACTCCGCCCTGGTCAACTACTACCGTCTGACGGAGGAAGAGGCCCGCGGAGCGGAGGAGGATCTCTCCATCTGGTTTCAGAGGCTGGCTCGCCGGGGCGGAGCGGGGCAGACTTCCCCGAAGCTGCTGCGGATATCGCTTCTTTCCGCGGCCTGCCAGTACGGCCGCTCCTTTCAGCTGTGGAAGCTCGGCGGCGAGCAGTCGCCGGATCACGACCTGAACGACCTCCTCTCCCGTGAGCCCGACGACGTGGCCGGCGACCTGGATCGACGATTCGATCGGGAGCGGTCATGACCGGCCGCATTCTTCCGTTCCGAGGGCGGCCGCTTTCGAGCGAGGCGGGAATGAAGGCGGCGGAGCGCGTTCTCGCGACGCCGCTCGACGAGCGGGCGCAGAAGGCTCGCTCCCTTCATCTCGACGACCCGGAGACGCTTCTCGCGCTGTGCGGAATTCTTCGCAGCCGGATGATGACCATGCCGGGTTCCGTGCTCGATGAGGCGGAGTTCCTGTATCGCTTCATCGAGACGCCGAAGCGCGAGATCGGGCTCTTCGACGAGCGCGACTACTTCCTGGGCGAGACGGCCCTCATCGCGGGGGGCGCGTGCCGCTACCTGTCGCGCCGCGACGAGGCGTGGATCTGGTTCGATCGGGCGGAGGCCGGCTTCCGCCACACGATGAACGCCCCGGGCGAGCTGTCGCGGCTGGCCTATCAGCGGCTGGCGGAGCGATTCGAAGAGCGGCAGCTCGATCTCGTCCTGGAGCTTCTCCCATCTCTCGTCGAGAGCTTCAAGAAGCTCGGAATGATCGAGGATGCCCTGAAGTGCCGATTCCTCGAAGGAGCCGCGCACACGGAGAAGGACGAGCCCTCCCAGGCGATCGCCGTCTTCAACCAGATCTGTACCGATGCCGAAGAGGGCGGGTACGACCGTCTTCTCGCGGAATCGTACGTGAACCTCGTGCACGCTCACGGCATGCTCGGGGAACGCGAGCCGGCCATCGAGGCGTCCCGCCGCGCGATCCCGATTCTCAAGAGGCTCGACGACCGCATCTCCCTCGCCAAGACGCACTGGGGGCTCGGGATCCTCCTTCGAGAGGGCGGGCATTCGCACGAGGCGATCGACGCCTATCGCAAGGCTCAGGAAGAGTTCGAGGCGATCGGGATGCGCGCCGACATCGCGGCGCTCAATCTCGTCGTCGCCGACCTCCTTCTGGAGGATGGCAGGAACATCGAGGCGCTCCGCGAGATCTCCGAGGCGCTTCCGGTCATTTCCGAGCTCAACATGGCCCCCGAAGGGATGGCCGCGCTTTCCCTCGTGCGCGAGTCCGTTCGCCGCCAGGAGGTCAATCGCCAGGCCCTCCGCGAGCTCCACGGATACTTCCAGGAGCTGCAGAACTAGGTTCGGCTCCTAGCCCTCCCGCGAGTGGCGCATGATCGGTTTGCGCCTCGAGCCCTTGCGTTTGCCGGGCTTTCGCCTGGCGGGCTTTCGCGGGGCGGGCCGCGAAGGTTTGCGTGCTTTCTTCATGGCGCCATCGTACCGCCGGGATGGAGCGTTAGCATCGCGCGGTGACGCGGATCCTGCTGCTCCTGCCGACGACGAGCTATCGAATTCCGGACTTCCTCTCCGCGGCACGGCGGCTCGGGGTGGAGGTCACGGTGGCCTCGGAGGAGCCGAGCACGATGGAACGCCTCCAGCCGGACGGCCTGCTCACCCTCGACTTCGGCGATCTCGACGCGAGCGCCGAGGGGGCCGCGCGATTCGCGGCGAGACATCCCGTGGCGGCGGTCGTGGGCGTGGACGAACGGACGTCGATCGCGGCCGCCGCGATCGCCCGACGCCTCGGCCTGCCGCATGACTCCGTGGACGCGGTCGCCGCCGCCGGCGACAAGGCGTCGATGCGCCGGCGCCTCGAGGCGGCCGGAGTCCCGTCGCCCCGATTTCGAGTGTGGGCCGTCGATGACGATCCCCGGGTCGCGGCCGACGCCGCCGCGTATCCGTGCGTGCTGAAGCCGACGTTTCTCTCCGCGAGCCGCGGCGTCATCCGAGCCGACGGCGCGCCCGGATTCGTCGAGGCCTGGGGCCGGATCGCGCGCATTCTCGCGGAGCCCTCGGTCGCGCGGCGCGGCGGGGTCGCGGCGAAGCAAATCCTCGTCGAGGACTTCGTTCCGGGCGCGGAGGTCGCGCTCGAGGGCCTCCTGACCGACGGCCGGCTGCGCGTCCTGGCGCTGTTCGACAAGCCGGATCCTCTGGACGGGCCGTTCTTCGAAGAGACGATCTACGTCACGCCGTCCCGCCTGCCGGACGATCTCGAGCGGCGCTGCGCCGAGGTCGCCGCGGACGGCGCGCGCGCTCTCGGACTGAGCCACGGGCCGATCCACGCGGAGCTGCGGGTCAACGAGGACGGAGTCTGGATCGTGGAGATCGCCGCGCGATCGATCGGCGGCCTCTGCTCCCGGACGCTTCGCTTCGGAACGGGAGCATCCCTCGAGGAGCTGATCCTGATGCACGCGCTCGGGCTCGATCCGATGTCCCTGAAGCGCGAGGCCGCCGCGGCGGGCGTCCTGATGATCCCGATACCGCGGGGCGGGATTCTCGAAGAGGTGCGCGGCATCGAGGCCGCGCGGTCGATCCCCGGCGTGACGGACGTGACCATCTCGATCCGCGCCGGGCAGCGCGTCGTGCCGCTTCCCGAGGGCGACCGCTATCTGGGTTTCGTGTTCTCGCGGGCGCCGACGCCGGCCCGCGCCGAGGCGGCCCTTCGCGAGGCGCACGCGCGACTCGAGTTTCGAATCGCCTGAGAAGAGCCGGCCGTCCTACTTCGCCGGGGCGTAGTAGGGGTTTCGTCCGGCCGCGTGGTCGGTGGTATCGAGGATCTCGCCGACCCGCGGCGCCAGGTCCCGGATCGCCTTCTCGATTCCCTGTTTGAGCGTGACGTCGGCGGCGCCGCATCCCTGGCAGCCGCCGCCGAGGCGCAGGTACACGTTGTTGCGCCGCACCTCGATCAGCTCGACGTAGCCCCCGTGCTGGGCGACGGCCGGATTGATCTCGCGGTCGAGCAGGTCTCGAATCGCCCACTTCAGGTCGCCCTCCGACGGCAGGTCGCTGCGGTACGAGTCCGCGACGATCGGAACGCCCGAGCGGACGTGCTTGCGGATGATGTTCCCGATCCCGAGCGCGGGCCAGTCGACCGGCTGCGCGGCGGTCACCGTCACCGTGTTGTCGGCGATCAGCACGGATTCGACGCCGGCCAGGGCGAGTACTTCGGCGGCAAACGGGGAGGGCCCGGCGGTTTCGGCGCCTGCGAAGTGCGCGGATTCGCCCGGATAAAGCGGGCGGTCCACCACGAAGGCGCAGCGGTCGCCCGACTGGCTCGGCTCTCCCGTGATCCGAATTTCGTCCAAGAAACCAGTATAGCGCCGGGCGTCCGGTTTGACGGGCCTCTCGCGCTCGGAGATAATGCGCCGTTTTTGGAGAATTCACCGCGATGAGCCAGAAGATTCGCCGCCAGGACCTCAGGCGCAACGACCTCGCCGAGACGATGAATCGGACGGTCGGTTTCGTGACCGGTCACCGCAGGGGCGTGACGGAAGCCGGTGTGATCGTGGCCGTCATGGCGGCTCTCGTCGGCGGGTTCTTCGTCTATCGCGCGTTCGTGGAGCGTTCGGCCGGCCGGCAGTTGTCGGAGGCGCTCGCCGTCCTGGACACGCCGCTCGCCTCGGAGCAGCCGGGCGCCGCGAAGACCTTCGTGTCGGCGGCCGAGCGCCGCGCCCGGGCGGACAAGCTTCTCCAGTCGGCCGCCTCGCACGCCTGGACGCCCTCGGGCCGGGCGGCCCAGGTCATCCTCGCCGCCGATGGCGCCGACAAGCCGGGCACGGAAGTCGACGTCTTCGAGAAGGCCGCGCGTCAGTCGCGCTCCGAGAGCGCGGCGGCGGCCGAGATCGACGCGGCCAAGGCGCTCGCCGCCCAGGGCAAGACGACCGAAGCCGTCGACCGTCTCAAGCGGGCCATCGAATCGCCGACTTCGGCGGCGCCGAAGGACGCGCTCCTCTTCGCGCTCGCCGGCATCTACGAGCAGAGCGGAGCCGCGGCGGACGCCCGCGCCACGTATCAGCGGCTGATCACGGACTATCCGAGCTCTCCCTACCGCGCCGACGCCCGGCAGAAGGTCCCGCTGTCGTAGCCCTCCTGCACGACATCCTGATCGCCTCGGCCGCGCTCTCCGGCGTGTGCCTCGCCCTCTTCGTCGTCAACGCCGCGACGATGGTGCGGCTCTCGGCCCCGGTGCGGCCCGCCTCGAGGCGGCCCCTCGTCTCGACCGTCGTTCCCGCCCGCAACGAGGAGCGGGGCATCGAGGAAGCCGTTCGTTCGCACCTGGCGCAGGACTACGAGAACCTCGAGGTGATCGTCGTGGACGACCGCTCGAGCGACCGGACCCCCGAGATCCTCGCACGGCTCGCGAAGGAGAATCCCCGTCTCTCCGCCGTGACCGGCGTCGAGCCGCCCGCCGGCTGGCTCGGAAAGCCCCATGCCCTCTTCGAGGGGACCTCGCGGGCTCGCGGCGAGATCCTTCTGCTCGCCGATGCGGACGTCCGTTACGAGCCCTCGGCCGTCTCGGATGCCGTGGCCCTGATGGAGAGCCGCGGGCTCGACTTCCTGGCGCTGTTTCCTCGACTCGAGATGAAGGGATTCTGGGAGAACGTCCTGATGGCGTACCTCCCGGTGTCCTACTTCTTCGGGCCCGCGTTCCTGCTCAATGCGGACTGGCAGCGAAAGTTCGCGGCGGGAGGCGGGGCCGGGATGGTCGTTCGCACGGCCGCCTACCGAGCCGCCGGCGGCCACGAGGCGCTGCGCGCGTCCGTCATCGACGACCTGCATCTGGCGACCCGCGTGCGCCGCGCCGGGGGTCGATGCCGGATGGTGCGCGCCGACGGCCACGTGCGCCTGCGCATGTACCGCGGCTTTCGGGAGATCTACGACGGGTTCACGAAGAACATGGCCTACGTGTTCGAGGGATGGGCGGGAGCGTTCCTCGCCCTCTCGACGGCATTCTCCTTCCTCGCCTGGTCGCTTCCGGCGGTCGTGCTCGCCGCGAGCGCGCTCGGGGCCGCGGTCCCGGGCCGCGACGCCCTCTGGGCCGCGGCGGCGCTCGGCCTGGCGATCCTCGGCCGATCGGCCATCGCCCTCTTCCTGGGCTATCCGGTGTGGCCGTCGTTCACCCATCCGTTCATGGCCGCGGTGTGGGGGGCGATCACCGTGCGATCCCTCTCCTGGCGATTCCTGCGCCGCGAGCTCCGGTGGCGCGGCCGGACGTTTCCGGCCTCCCTCGCGCGCTTCTGAGCCCGAGGCCCCGGCTTTAGAATCGCACCGTGCTGTACCGCTTCGACCGCGTCCGCAAGAGCTACGGGCCCAAGGAGGTCCTCCGCGACGCGACCTGGCAGCACAACCCGGGGCAGAAGGTCGGACTGATCGGGCGCAACGGCGCGGGGAAGACCACGCTGCTGCGCATCGCCCTCGGCCGCGAGGAACCGGATGCCGGCGAGTTCATCAAGGCCAACGCCGTGCGGATCGCGACCGTGGACCAGGCGCTCGAGGCCGACCTCGGCGAGAAGCTGCACGACTTCACCGCGGGCGCCTTCGCGGCGCTGCACGCGATCGAGTCGGAGCTGCGCCGTCTCGAGCATCGCATGGCGGAGGGCGAGGACTCGCCGGCGGTCCACGACAAGTACGACGCGCTGTCGCATCGTTTCGAGAACGAGGGCGGGTACGACATGGTCGCCGAGGTCGAGAAGGCGCTCTCGGGCCTCGGCTTCGACCGGTCGGACTTCGACCGCCCGCTCGCGGAGCTCTCCGGCGGCCAGAAGAACCGCGCCATGCTCGCCCGCGCGATCCTGTCCTCGCCGGACGTCCTGCTGCTCGACGAGCCGACCAATCACCTCGACTTTCAGGCGGTCGAGTTCCTGGAGGAGTACCTCGCGAAGTCGCGGAGGGCCTATCTCGTCGTCACGCACGACCGCCGGTTTCTGGACCGCGTGGCGGAAGAGATCGTGGACCTCGAGAACGGCCGGCTCACCTCGTACTCCGGCGGCTATACCGCGTATCGGCGCCAGAAGGCGGAACGGATGCTCACCGCGACGCGGGCCTTCGCGAAGCAGCAGGAGTTCATCGAAAAGGAGAAGGAGTACATCCGCCGCAACATCGCGGGAGTGAACTCGCGGCAGGCCAAGGGGCGAAGGACGAAGCTCGCCCGCGTCGAGCGGCTCGAGAAGCCCGCCGGCGACGCGACGAGCGTGGATTTCCAGTTCGACGCCGCGAGGATCGGCGGCCGCATCTTCCTCCGCGCGAAGGACCTCGACGCCGGGTACGCCGCCGGCGCGCCGATCGTGCGGCGCGTTTCCTTCGAGCTCCTTCGGGGCGAACGCCTGGCGATCCTCGGCGAGAACGGCACGGGCAAGACGACCCTCCTGAAGACCCTGGCCGGCCGCCTCGCGGCGCTTTCGGGAAGCGCCACGACGGGTCACGACGTGTCGATCGGGTACTACGACCAGGAGCTCCGGGACCTCGATCCGAAGCGGCGCGCGATCGACGCAGTCTGGGACGAGCACCCGAACGAGACCGAGGAGTCGGTGCGGTCGTACCTGGCGCGGTTCGCCTTCCGGGGCGATGACGTCTTCTCGCAGATCTCGGATCTCTCGGGCGGCGAGAAGGGCCGGCTGACGCTCGCGGTCGTCATGAAACAGCGGCACAACCTGCTCCTCCTCGATGAGCCGACGAACCACCTCGATCTCGATTCGCGCGAGGCCCTCGAGGAATCGCTCGAGGGCTTTCCGGGCTCGATCGTCTTCGTCTCGCACGACCGCGCGTTCATCGACCGGCTGGCGACCCGGGTCATCGACCTGCGAGAGGGGCGCCCGGTCCTGATGCCCGGGAACTACAGCGAGACCGCGGGCGCGCGGACCGAGAGGCGCCGCCGTCCCGAGCCGATCTCCGGGGCCGCGGGGGCTCCGGCGCCGCCGGCCGCCGATTCGCTCGCTCCCGCTCCCGGGCCGGTTGCCGCCGCGCCGGCGCCGGCGCCGCGGCCCCCGCGCAAGCCCGAGTCCTCGGAGGAAAAGGAAACCGCCCGCAAGCGCCGGCGGATCAGGACTCTCGAGGAAAAGATCGCGGCGCTCGAAGCGGAGATCGAGACGATCGAGGCTCGCCTGTGGGACGAGGCCCTGACCCTCGGGCCCGTCGCCGCGCACGAGCTTTCGAAGCAGAAATCGGCGCGCAGGGAGGAGCTCGACGCGCTCGTCGAGGAGTGGGCTCGCCTCTCGGAGGAGGCGGAGAGCCCGGCTCCGCGCCGGCCATGACCGCGGAGTCTCGTCCTCCCTCGGCCGCCATCGTCGCGATCGGCAGCGAGATGCTGGGACCCCTGCGGCAGGACACCAACTCGCTCTGGCTTTCGGCGAGGCTCGAGGAGCTCGGCATCCCGATCGTTCGCAAGTCGATCGTCGGCGACGACCCGGCCCGGATCGCCGCGGAGCTCGCGTTTGCCGCGAAGGCGGCGCGATACGTGATCACGACGGGCGGCCTCGGCCCGACCGCGGACGACGTGACCGTGGCGGCTGTGGCGTCCTGGCTCGGCGCGCCCCTCGAGCGCAACGCTCCGTTTCTCGAGAAGATGGTCCGGCGCTTCGAGAGGCGCGGGATCGCGATGCCCGCGTGCAACGCCAAGCAGGCGGATTTCATCGCCGGCGCGAGGGTGCTCGAGAATCCGGGAGGGACGGCTCCCGGGTTCTGGGCAGAGCACGGCGACGCGGAGGTCATCATCCTGCCCGGGGTTCCGTCGGAGATGCGCGAGATCATGCAATCGGCGGTCCTGCCCGAGCTGAAGGCCCGCACGGGCGGGGTCGTCGGGAGGCGCCGGGTCCTGCGGATCGCCGGGATGGGGGAGTCGGCCGTCGAAGAGCTGGTCTCCCCGGTCTACGCGAAGTGGAAGGACGATCCCGTGACGATCCTCGCCTCACCCGGCGAGGTCCAGCTGCACCTGGCCGTCCGCGGGCAGCCGGCGGACGCCGATGCGCGTCTTCAGGCGATGGAGGCCGACTTTCGCGCCGTGCTCGGCAGCCGCATCTTCGGCGGCGACGGCGAGGACCTCGCGCGAGTGGTCGGGGAGCTGCTCAGGCGCCGCGGGCGCACCCTCGCGCTCGCCGAGTCCTGCACGGGCGGAATGATCGCGTCGCTCGTGACGGACGTCCCGGGGTCGAGCGACTACTTCCTCGGATCGGTCGTGACCTATGCCGACGACGCCAAGGAGACCATTCTCGGCGTGGACGCCGGCTCGCTGCGCCGCTTCGGCGCGGTCTCGGCGGAGACGGCGGCCGCGATGGCGCGCGGCGCCCGCGAGCGCTTCGACTCGGACGTCGCGCTGTCGGTCACGGGCATCGCGGGCCCCGCCGGCGGCTCGGAGGAGAAACCCGTGGGAACGGTGCACTTCGGCCTCGTTTCGCGGGAAGGGGCGGCGTCGACGAAGAAGCGGCTCTTCGGCGGCGATCGCGGCGTCATCCGGAGGGCCGCCTCGATCCAGGCGCTCGAGATGCTCCGGAGACACCTGGCTGGAGAACCGTCGTGAGAGCCTTCCTGGCGGTCCCCGGGGACCCGGCCTGGATCGAGAGCGCCCGCGTCCTCCTTCGCGATCTTCCCGCGCGGTTTCCCCGCGCCTCGTGGACGCGGCCCGAGAGCTGGCACCTGACGATCCGCTTTCTCGGCGAGATCTCGGAGGAAGCGGCCGGGCGCTTCACGGCGGGCATCGAGCCCGCCGTTTCCCGGCTGGCCGCGAGGGAGCTCGCCGCCGAGGGACCGGTCCTCTTCCCGCCGCGAGGTCGGCCGCGCACGGTGGCCGTCGGGTTCGATCCGGCGGCCGGCGTCGAGGCGCTCGGCGAGATCGCCCGGGCGGCCGAGGCGGCGGCGCGAACCATCGGGTGCGAGCCGGAGACGCGCCCTCACCGGCCTCACGTGACGCTGGCGCGGCTGCGCGATCCCTGGCCGGCCGCCGCGGTCGAGGAGCTCTCGCGGACGATCGGGGCGTGGCGGTTCCCGGCCTGGCGCGTCCGGTCGGTCGTTCTCTTCCGAAGCCGCCTCGATGCGGCCGGAGCCGTGCACACGCCGATGAGAGAGTGGACCGCCGCCGAGGTCGTTCGGACGTGAATGCGCTGGCGGCTCTTCTCGTCGGCGCGGCGTACCTGCTCGGGTCGGTTTCGTTCGCCGTGGTGCTCGTGCGCCGGCAGACCGGGCAGGACATTCGGACCGAGGGCTCGGGGAATGCCGGAGCGACCAACGTCCTGCGGACGCACGGGAAGGCGCTCGGGCTCGCCGTCGCCGCCCTCGACATCGCGAAGGGCGCGGCGGCGGTGCTGCTCGTCCGGTGGGCGACGGCCGATCCGCGCTATGCCGCGGCTGCCGCTGTCGGGGTGGTCCTCGGCCACGTCTTTCCGATCTTCTACGGCTTCCGCGGCGGAAAAGGGGTCGCGACGACCGTCGGGGCGTTTCTGGTGCTGACGCCCCTCGCCACGCTCGTCGCGGCGGCGGTCTTCGTCCTCACGGTCGCCGTGACGCGATACGTCTCTCTCGGCTCCGTCGTCGCGGTCGCGACGCTTCCCCCGGTCGCCGGCTCGGCGTTTCACTCGAGCGGGCCCGTCGTCGCCGCGGCGGCGGCCGCCGCGGTCCTGGTCATCCTGAAGCACCGCGAGAACCTGAAGCGGCTCGCCGGAGGGACGGAACGGCGGATGGGACAGAAGTGAAGGACCGGGTCGCGATCCTCGGCGCCGGCTCCTGGGGCACGGCGCTCGCGATCGAGTTGTCCCGGTCGGGCCACGACGTTCTGCTGTGGGGCCGCGACCCGGAGGTCGCCGCACGGATCCAGGCGGATGGCCGGCACCCGAGACGCCTCATGGCCTACCCGATACCTGCCGGGACCCGCGTGAGCGCCGACCTCGAGGAGGCCTTCGCGTTCGCCGAGAACGTGCTGGTCGCGGTGCCCTGTGCGGCGCTGCGGCCGCTGCTCGAGGTCTCCCCGCGCGGAAGAGGCCGCGGCCTGCGGCTCGTCTCGACGGGGAAGGGGATCGAGCCCGAGACGCTTCGGCGGATGTCGGAGATCCTGCTCGAGCGATACCCGGAGGCGGAGGTCGCGGCCCTTTCGGGTCCGACGTTTGCCGAGGGCGTGGCGCGGGGGGATCCGACGGCGGCGGTGATCGCTTCGGGAAGCGGCGCCGTCGCGGAGGCGCTGCAGGGCTCGCTCTCGAGCGCGACCTTTCGGCTCTATCGCTCCGACGACCTCGTCGGCGTCGAGCTTTGCGGCGCGCTGAAGAACGTGGTCGCGATCGCGGCGGGCATCGTCTCGGGCCTCGGCTTCGGGCACAACACGCTCGCGGCCCTGGTGACGCGCGGGCTCACGGAGATCGGCCGGATCGTGCGGTCGCAGGGCGGCCAGGAACGCACGGTCCAGGGGCTCGCGGGAATCGGGGACCTGATGTTGACGTGCACCGGCCAGCAGTCTCGCAACCGATTCGTCGGCGAGCAGATCGGCCGGGGCCGGAAACTGGCCGACGTCCTCGTCGAGATGCCCGAGGTGGCGGAGGGCGCCCGCACGTGCCTGGCCGTGCCGCGACTCGCCGGGGCCGCCCGCATCGAGGCCCCGATTGCGGAGGCGGTCGTGCAGGTTCTCTACGAGGGCGTTCCGGCCCGCGAGGCCGTGGAGCGCCTCATGACGCGGGCACTGCGGCCGGAGTAGCGCCCGCGCGCGGCGGCTTCTTCGGGGGATCGAGCACGCGGATCGGGAGCACCACGGCCTGCATTCCGGCAAACTGCAGGCGGCGCTGGATCGCGAACGCCGTCTCGTTGTGCAGGATCTTGTAGTACACGCGGTCGTTCTCGAAGACGAGCTGGCCGAGGTAGAAGATGGACCGCGGAAACTCCTTGCGGACCTGCTCGCAGACCTCGACCACCGACTGCACGGCCTCCGTGCCGATCTCGAACCGGTAATCCGCCTTGAACCCGAGGCGGTGGGCGAACTCGACGTACTTCTCGAGGTCCTCGATCGTGTGGCGCTTGAGCGCCTCGACCTCGGCCTGGCCCTTGAAGATGGCGGAGTCGATGACCCCGACGGACACGAAGACGTAGCTCTTGTACTGGTGCGGAAAGAGCGTCTGGACGGAGAGGACCGTGTGCACGCCGAGGCCGGAGAAACCATTGACGAGCATCACGGCCACCGACTCCTCGCGCCGGATCTGTCCGGGCTCGTGCTTGTGCTCGCGGAGAGGGATGTCGAGGAGCTGCTCGTCGAGCCGTCGGAGCTGCTCGCGCACCCGCGCGTAGTGGCGCTTGATCGAGAAGGCGAGGGCGACGAGCAGGATCGTGACCACGATCGTCATCCATCCCCCCTCGAACGCCTTCTCGTAGATCGTGATGATGAGGATGCCGATACAGAGGACGGCTCCGAAGCCGTGAAGCAGGATGCCTTTCTTCCATGCCGCGTCGCGGCCGCGCTCCTCCATCCAGTGTCGGGTCATGCCGATCAGCGTCAGGCTGAACGTGACGAACACGTTGATCGCGTACATGACGAGCAGGTTCGAGACGGAGCCGTGCGTGTACCAGAGCGTCGCGGCGGCGGCGAGGCCCATCAGCCAGATGCCGTTCTTCGTGACCAGCCGGTCCGAGAGCTGTGCGAAGCGTCGCGGGGCCCAGGAGTCCACCGCCATGTTGGCGAGGATGCGCGGGCCGTCGAGAAACCCGGTCTGCGCGGCCACGAACAGGATCGCGCCGGCCGCGATCAGCGTCAGGATGATGAGCAGCTGGCCGACCGCGAAGCTGCCGATCCTCCACGTCCCGAACACGTTCTCGGCGAGGACCGCGTTCATGACGCGGAACGGCGTGGGGCGCGCGCCCGTCAGCAGGTACCCGAGGATGATGCCGGAGGCCGTGAAGGCGAGCGACACGGCCATGTACAACATCGTGCGCTTGGCGTTGGCCACCTTGGGCTCCCGCAGGATCTGGACGCCGTTCGAGACGGCCTCGATTCCGGTGTAGGCGCCGGCGCCCAGGGAGTAGGCGCGCAGGATGATGAAGAGCATGGCCACGAATCCGATCGCGTGCGCGGTCGAGGACGCCTCCCGCGCGGCTCCCGCGTAGACGCCCGGAAGCTGC
Organism: uncultured Acidobacteriota bacterium; assembly: GCA_963736455.1. GTDB lineage: Bacteria > Acidobacteriota > Thermoanaerobaculia > UBA5066 > Gp7-AA6 > DAHUXD01. The sequence continues at coordinate 468,228 of CAVTON010000001.1, read as the reverse complement.
GTCAGGTGCGTCGCGAGCGCGACCAGGATCATGAGGAAATGCGTCCCGATGAACACGAGAAAGATCGGGACGAGGACCTGGACGCTCTCCTTGATGCCGCGGAGATTGAGCAGGACGAGGACGCCGAGCATGACGAACTTCAGCCCGTAGCGCAGGGTGTGCCAGGACGTCGGCAGGATGCTGAAGATCTGGTCGACTCCCGACGCCACCGACGTCGAGATCGTGAGGACGTAGTCGAAGATCAGGGCGCAGCCGGAGATCACGCCGAATCGCGGGCCGAGCAGCTTCGTCGCGACGAGGTAGCCGCCGCCTCCGCCGGGAAAGAGCTCGATGACCTTGCTGTAGCAGGCGGAGATGATCAGGACCGTCGCCGCGATCATCAGCGCCAGGAAGACCGAGAGGTAGGCGTGCGAACCGAGCGCCTTGAAGGCCTCCTCCGGGCCGTACGCGGACGAGGACAGTCCGTCGGCGCCCAGTCCCACCCACGCCAGAAAGGCGGCCAGGGTCACGCTGTGGAAGACGCGGGGATCCATCGGATCCCTCGCTTTTCCGACGAGGATGGTCTTGATTGTGTTGGGCAAGGTTTGCTGGCCCGCACTCGGGCGGGGCGGGATTATGTTTTTTGCGGTCGGGCCAAGTCAAACGGGCGCCGGCGTGTGCTAGCGTCAATGGTCCCATGGCGCCGGGCAAGCCTCCCGAGGTTGTGCGCGAACGGACGGATGGAGCGGGCGCCGGGTACGCGTCCTGCGCCGTCATTCTCGATCGCGAGCTGACGCGCGATGAGATTGCACGGTTCTACATGGTCGAGAGCAGCGGGAGACCCGCGCCGATGGATTTCGAGCTCGCCGGGCGGGTCATCGCCTGGGAGTGCCGGCGCGAGGACGAAGCGCGCTGGCGCCTCGCCCTCGAGATCTTCCTGGTCAAGTCCTTCCGCGCCGATGCGGGCGAACGCCGCCGCCGGCCGAGCGACCGGTCGATCTTCCGGGCCGACAAGGGGTGAAGCGCGAGAATTGGCGGCCCCAACGGGAATCGAACCCGTGCTCCGGCCTTGAAAGAGCCGTGTCCTAACCGTTAGACGATGGGGCCGTCCGGGGTGAGAAAATAGCACGCCGCCGCCACGCGGACCCGCCGGTTACACTCTCCCGATGTCATTGATCCAGGCCCTGATCCTCGGCGCCGTGCAGGGCCTGACCGAGTTCGTGCCAGTCTCGTCGACGGCACACCTCTTTCTCGCCCAGGCACTGATGGGGATTCCGAACGATGAGGTTGCGTTGTCGTTCGACATCGTCCTCCACCTCGGCACGGCGGCGGCGTTGATCGTGTCGACCCGGCGAGAGCTCGCGGCGATGCTGGTCGAAGTCCAGGCATGGCTGAAAAGGGAACCGGCCCGCGATCCCACCGCCCGCGCCCTCCTCCTGCCTCTCGTCGTCGGCACCGTTCCCGGAGCGCTGGCGGGGCTCTTTCTCCTGAAGCGCTTCGAGGCCTTTCGTTCGCTCGGCCTGATCGGCGCCTGCATGCTCTTCGCCTGCGCCTATTTCTTCGTCTCCGAAGCGCTCTCGGCGCGCCGCCCTCGAAACCGGGAGCTCGCCGATTTGAACGCCGCCGACGGGCTCTGGATCGGCCTCGCGCAGGCGGCCGCCGGCCTGCTGACCGGACTGTCGCGCTCCGGGTTCACGATCGCGACGGGGAAGCTGAGGCGCTTCGAGCGCGCCGACGCGGCACGGTTCTCCTTTCTCCTGGCCCTGCCGATCATCCTCGGGGCCGGCGCGAAGGCGCTGCTCGATCTTCGCCGGCATCCCGGGCCCATCCCGAGCGTCGCGGTGCTCGCCGGAGGCTTCACCGCGGCGGCAATCGTGGGATACGCGGCGATCGAGGGGCTGCTCCGGTTCCTGAAGACGCACAGCCTGCGGCCGTTCGGCGCCTATCTGGCGGTTCTCGGGCTCGCGCTGCTCGCGGCCGCGTCCTTCCCGGGCCTGTTACCGTTTCTTCCGCGATGATTCGAAGGTGCGATACTGGCGCCATGCGGATTCCGAAGAGGTCGCTCCTCGCTGCCATGGCGCTCGCCGCTCTCCCGCTGCTCCCGGGTTGTACGGCGACCAAGGACTACCAGAAGGCCATCGACGACGCCAACACCAAGGGGAAATACAAGGTCCGGCTGACGACCAATCCCGAGTCCGTCGTCGGCGTCTGCAAGTTCGTCACGACGATCGAGCCGGAGCACGACGTGGTCGGAGGGATTCCCTCGTCCCAGTATCCCGACTACTTCCGCGTCCAGGCGGTCCTGGCCGGCGCCGACACGGTCCTCGTCCGTGAGGGGAAGCTCGGGGAGGCCTACATCTGCGGGCCCGTGGCCCTGAACCCCGACGGATCCCCCAAGACTCCCTTCGACACCCCGGCACAGCATCCTTGACGCGGGGAATATGATTTCGCCACTGTGTCTCTGAGATCGACGGCGCGCCGCCCTCGGGCGGCGATCTTCGCGGCTCTGGCCGCGCTGGCCGTCGTTCCCGCCGCATCGGCGGCCGAGAGGTTCACGGCGCCCCAGTCGGGGGAGTCGTTCGCTCCGGGCTCGATCGTCGAGGTTCGCTGGACGCCGCTGTGCGATCCCCTCCGCGCGCGCGAGATCGACGAGGCGGAGATCGTCCTGTCCCTCGACGGCGGACGGACGTTTCCCGTCCGGGTGACGCCCGAGTTGAAGCCGTGCTCCGCCGCGTTTCTCTGGAAGGTCCCGGCCCTCCCGGCGGCGCACGCCCGGCTGGCCCTTCGCGCGGGCGAGGAGGAGCGGAACGCGGACGAGAAGATCGAGATCCTGAGCGCCGACTTCCGCATCCTCCCGGATCCGGACGGCCGCGTCGAACAGCTTCGCCGACGGGCGGCGGAATGGTGGACGCCTTCGGCGCCCGCCCTGCTTTCGGCCGAGGATCTCCTCGAAAATACGATGTCGCCGGCCGGCCGGGAGATCGCCCCTCCGGGGACGCGACCCGAAGCCGCCGTCTTTCCGACGACCCCGAATGGCCTCGGGATCGAGCTCGCGCGGACGGGTGTCGCGCCGGTTCGACTTGCCGGGAGGCCGATTTCTCGCCTCGCCGCCGCCCGCACCGCGGGCGCTCCCACGCCGCTGCGCCTCTAGACGGCTCTCTCTTCGCTCGTTGAGCTGAGGAGATCGAGGCCCCTGGGGAGGGGGAACCGGTCGACGGCCGCGCTCGCGCGCGGGCACGACCGACGACCGTTTCCCCGGAATCGAGCACGTTCTTTCGCCGAGCTCAGGACCGGGATTACATGCGGCTCGTGCGGCCCTCCGTCCGCACGGGCCGCCTTTTTATCGGGAGCTCGTCGTGCCACCCGACGCGCTTGCGGCGCCCCCGACCCGGGCGTACTCGAAGAGCCGGGGCGGCCTTGTCCTGGTCTCGACGGAGTGGAGGCTGGAAGAGACGAACCCGTGGGTTCGCCGCACAGTGCCCCAGCCGCTGGGCTCAGCGTACGGGCCGGTATTTCACTCCGAGGCGGTCGAAGAGGAACGCATAGACATCGGTCGCCTCGCCGACCTTTTCGTCGAGCGAGCTGCCGATGCCGTGCCCGGAGCTCGAGCTGGTGCGCAGGAGGACCGGCTGGCCCGGTGCGGCGGCCTGGAGGCGCGCGGCCATCTTGCGCGACTGCATCGGATCGACGCGAGGGTCGTTGGCGCCGGTCATGAACAGGATCGGCGGATACGCGGTGCCGTCTTTCACGTGATGGTACGGGGAGTAGGCGTAGAGGGCCGCGAACTGGGTCGGATCGTCGACGGTGCCGAACTCGGTGATGTTGAAGGCTCCGTTCGGCGAAAGCTCGACGCGCAGCATGTCGTAGATGCCGACGTGCGCGACGACGGCGCCGTAGAGCTCCGGATGCTGCGTGAGCGCGGCGCCCATGAGGAGACCTCCGTTCGAGCCGCCCTCGATCGCGAGGCGCGACGGCTTCGTGTACTTCTCGTCGATCAGCCGGCGCGCGCACGCCGCGAAATCGTCGAACACGTTCTGCTTCACCGTCCGCCGGCCGGAACGGTGCCAGGACTCACCGTACTCGCCCCCGCCTCGAATCGAGGCGTCGGCATAGACGCCGCCCTGCTCCAGCCAGACCTTCCGCAGCGGTTCGTAGGTCGGCCGCTGGCTGATGGCGTAGCCGCCATAGCTGTAGAGCAGCGTCGGGTTCTCGCCGTCTTTGGCCGCCGACTTCGGCTTGAGGATCCGCAGGGGCACCTTCGTGCCGTCCTTCGATACCGCCGTGTCCTGGACGACCTCGCAGTCGGCGAAGTCGACCGGGGAATGCCGGACGAGCGCGGTGCGCGTCACGCGGCCGTCCGGCGCCGCCCGATACCACGCCGGAGGCTCGAGGTCGCTCTCGTTCTCGAACAGGAGGCCGTCGCCGGCCGTCGCGACCATGCCGGTGATGGACGAAACGGGCAGGATCGGCAGCCGCGTGAGCGCCCTCCCGGAGTGATCGAAGACCTCGAGCTCGGAGGGGCCGCCGATGATTCGCGCGACGTAGACGCGTCCCGGTGTGACCCGGAACTCGTCGATCGCGCCGTCCGCTTCCGGGACCACCACCTCGGCCGAGGCGAGATCGGTCGATCCCGGGCGAAGGCGGAGGATCTTGCCGCGCGGCGCTTCCTTGTGCGAGATCAGGTACAGGGAGCCGTCCGGCCCGAACGCGGCCCGCGCCGCATCGTCGTCCTCCGTGGCGATGCGCTTCCAGACCCCCTCGGGCAGCCGCAGGTACTGCGCGGCCTCGCCGCCGTCGCCGTTCTTGACCGTGGCGAGCACGTAGCGGCCGTCGTCGGAGGAGTAGAGCGTCGTCTCGGCGATCCGCGGGAACTCCTTGCCGATCGCGTATGTGTCGGCGGAGGTCGGCGTCCCGAGGCGGTGGAAGAAGACCTGCTGATAGAAATCGAGGTCCGCGTCCGGACGCTCGCCCTTGCGCGGGTACCGCGTGTAGAAGAACCCGGTGCCGTCGGCGTTCCAGGCGAGGCCGCCGCCCGCGGTCCCGCCATTGACGCCCGGCACGAAGTCGTCGAGCTTTCGACCCGACGCGAGGTCCCAGACGGAGACGCTTCCGGCCTCACTGCCGCCCTGGGACAGCGAGACGGCCACGCGGCGGCCGTCGAGGGACGGAACGTAGAAATCGATTTCGGTGTTTCCCTTCGGATCGATCGCGTTCGGGTCCGCGACGACCCGTTCCGAGGCCGGATCGTCGGCCGACGTCATCGTGACGAGAAAGGGCTGCTGCTTCGGGGGCTCGGTCTTCAGGGCGAAAAGTCGGCCGCCGCGCTCGGCCAGCGACCCGTAGAACGGGGAGCGGAAGTTCGCGATCTGCCGGATCCGCTCCCGGATCTCGGCGAAGTGGGGAAGGCGGTCGAGGACGGCGCGTGCATGCGCGTTCTGGGCGGCGCTCCACGCCCGGACTTCCGGAGAGCTCCAGTCCTCCAGCCAGCGGTAGTCGTCCCGAACCGTCGTCGTCCCGTAGGTGTCCGTGACGGCGGCCTTCCGCGTCGGCGGCGGCCCGGGTGTGGGGACGACGGGCGACAGGAGCGCGGCCAAGAGCAGCAGAGCGCGTCGCATGCAACCTCCAGTGCCGAAACGAACGATTGGGCGGCGGCGATTCTACACGCGGGGAACTGTTCATCCTGCGTTCATCTGCACCCGCGTAGCGTTTCCCGCCGTAGACGCGCTGCACGACGCATCGCGGAAAAGGAGAAAGTCAATGAAGAAGTTCCTCGTCCTGGTTGTGGCCCTCGCGTTCCCGATGGTGGCTCTCGCTCAGCAGTCTGCGGCTCCGGCCCCGACGGCCAAGCCGGCGGCCACGGCTCCGAAGTCCTCGGAGGCTCCGAAGTCCGACTCGACCTCGACCTCCACCAAGACCACGAAGAAGTCCCACCACAAGAGCACCAAGAAGTCGAGCGCGCCCAAGCCGACCCCCGCGGCCAAGCAGTAAGTTTGCGGATCCGGCTTCGCGCCGGATCATGAACCGCGCGGCGCGCCGGCACGAACGGCGCGCCGTTTTCTTTTTGGCGCGACGACGAGTGTGCGAGCAGGCTGCTGAAACATGGATGCGGGCGTCGTGTCCGGCACTTCGCATCCGGCGCCCGTTCTGTCGCGTCGCGATTCGTCCCGTTGCGTCATCCAGGCGGGCGCCGGCAAAGTGCCGTCCACGCTTCGGGTTACGGCGGCGCTCGTCACGCCGTCCACACCCTTTTTCGGCAACCTGCTAGGCTCTTGCGCGTGACGAAACCGGCCTTTCCGCGCGACGTCCACTCTCATTCGAACCCGGCGGAGATCCTCGTTCGACACGTCGAGCTCGATCTCGACGTCGATTTCTCGCGCCGGATCCTTCACGGAACGGCGATCCTCCACTTCGATCGCCCGGAGCCTTCGACGGCGCAGATCCGGCTCGACACGCGCGCTCTCGAGATCCGGGGGGCCGAATCGGGCAGCGGGAGCGGCTGGAGCCGGGCGGCCTTCGATCTCGGGACCGCCGACCCGATCCTCGGCGCGGCTCTCTCGGTCGCGCTCGCGCCGGGAGACGATCGGGTTCGCATCGCCTATGCGACCAGCCCCGGCGCCTCGGGCCTTCAGTGGCTCGAACCGGCGCAGACGGCGGGCAAGCGGCATCCCTTCCTGTTCTCGCAATCGCAGGCGATCCATGCGCGGAGCTGGGTCCCCGTTCAGGACACGCCCGCGGTGCGGATCACGTACGACGCGGCGGTGCGGACTCCGCCCGAGCTCGTCGCCCTCATGGGCGCCGCGGGCAACTCGACGGGCGAGCGCGGCGGGACGTACCGCTTCCGGATGCCGCAGCGGATTCCCGCGTATCTGATGGCGATCGCGGCCGGAGACCTCGCGTTCGCGCCCCTCGGAGCGCGCAGCGGCGTGTACGCCGAGCCGTCCGTCGTCGCCCGAGCGGCCTCCGAATTCTCCGACACCGAGCGGATGATGGCGGCCGCGGAGCGTCTCTACGGTCCCTATCGGTGGGACCGCTACGACATCCTGGTCCTGCCGCCGAGCTTTCCCTTCGGCGGCATGGAGAATCCCCGCCTGACCTTCGCGACGCCGACGGTCCTCGCGGGCGACAAGAGCCTGGTGGCCCTGATCGCGCACGAGCTGGCGCACTCCTGGTCCGGCAACCTCGTCACCAACGCCACCTGGAGCGACTTCTGGCTGAACGAGGGCTTCACGACCTACATCGAGCGCCGCATCGTCGAGGAGGTCTACGGCGCGGAGACCGCGGGGATGGAGGCCGTCCTCGGGAGGCAGGACCTCGAGGAGGAGCTCGCCCGGCTCGACGACCGCGACGAGATCCTGCACATCGACCTGACCGGCCGCGACCCGGATGATGGGGCGACCCGGTTGCCCTACGAGAAGGGAGCGCTCTTCCTGCGGACTCTCGAGGAGCGATACGGACGCGAGCGGTTCGACGAGTTCCTGCGCGGCTACTTCGACCACTTCGCGTTCCAGAGCATCACGACGGCGGACTTCGTCGCCTACCTGCGCGAGCACCTGCTCGGCCGGGACGGCGCCTCCGCGTCCCCGCTGGCCGTCGAGGAATGGACCGAGCAGCCCGGAGTGCCGCCTTCGGCGGCTCGGCCCGACTCGGAGAGCCTGCGCCGCGTGGCGCAGGCGGCCGCGGAGTGGATGGCCGGCCGGCCCGGCGAGGCGAAGTCCGGATATCCACGGTGGACGACCCACGAGCGGCTCCAGTTCCTGCGGCGCCTCGGCAGCCCGCTCACGCCTGAGGACCTCGGCTCCCTGGACGCGGCGTTTCGTCTGACGGCTCGGGAACGCCGAGATCGCCTTCCAGTGGCTCCTGATGGCCCTCCGCGGCGGGTACGGGGCGACCGACGTGCGGCTGGAAAACTTCCTGATCGGAATCGGCCGCCGCAAGTTCATCAAGCCGCTCTACGAAGAGCTCGTGAAGTCCGAGGCGGGAAGCGGCGCGCCGCGAGATCTACCGCAGGCGCGCCCGGGCTACCATCCGATCGCTGGCGGACGACGATCGACGCCATCGTCGGCGGGGTCGCTTAGGAACGCAGTGAATCGCGTCCCGGAAGGGGCGGCATGAGCGTGGTGCGGCGAGAAGCGGTCCAGCGCGTCGAGAGCGCCTGCCCGCTCGACTGCCCCGACGCCTGCAGCCTGGACGTGAGCGTCGCCGGCGGCCGCGTCGTGGCGGTCGGCGGATCCCGACGAAGAACCCCGTCGACCCGGGGCTTCATCTGCGCGAAGGTGCGCCGGTACCCCGAGCATCATGTACGGCCCGGTCGCGGATGCTCCATCCGGGGATCCGGACGGGCCGGAAGGGCGCCGGCGAGCTTCCGAAGGGCGTCGTGGGACGAGGCGCTCGAGCTCGTCGCCGCGCGGATGACCTCGGTTCGGGACGGGCGAGGCGGAGCGAGGGCATCCTCCCCGTTCTCCTACGGAGGCTCGAACGGCTACCTCTCGCAGGACACCACCGACGCCCGGCTCTTCTACCGGCTCGGCGCCTCCCGGCTGCCTCGCACCGTCTGCGCGGCGCCGTCGTGACGCGCCGCTTCCGGGCTCTACGGCAAGATGCCCGGTCGTCGCGTGTCCCGATTACGCCCACGCGAAGCTCGATCGTCGTCTGGGGGATGAACCCCTCGGTCTCGGGCATCCACCTCGTGCCCGTACATCCAGGAGGCGCAGAAGCAGGGGCGCGCGCCTCGTCGTCATCGACCCGCGGCGCACCCGCCTCGCCGAGAGCGCCGACCTGCACCTCGCGATCCGTCCCGGGACCGACCTCCCGATCGCGCTCGCGGTGATCCGCTGGCTCTTCGCGAATCGGGTCGCGCCGATCGGAAGTTTCTTGCCGAGACGCGCCCGTGGCGCCGAGGAGCTCGAGCGCCGGGCACGCGCCGTGGACGCTCGAGCGCGCCGCGGCGGAGTCGGGCGTGCCGGCCGGCCAGATCGAGGCCTTCGCGCGCCTCTATGCGGACACGAGCCCGGCCGCGCATCCGGTGCGGCTGGGGTCCTCGAGCGCAACCGCAACGGCGGATCCGCCGTCGCCGCGATCCTCGCCCTGCCCGCCGTGGCCGGAAAATTCGGCGTGCGCGGCGGCGGATACACGATGTCGAATTCGGCGGCCTGGAGGGAAATCGACGGCATGGCCGTCGGCGGCGGCTCCCGAGCCGTCGCGACCCGCGACCGTCAACATGAACCGCCGGTCGGCGCCGCCCTGGCGGCGACGGGCCGCGACTCGGTCGATCTGCTGTTCGTCTACAACAACAACCCGCTGATGACGCTGCCGGACCAGGAGACCGGGTCCGCGCGGGGCCTCGAGCGCGAGGATCTCTTCACGGTGGTCTTCGATCCGGTCGTGACCGACACGGCGAGCTACGCGGACGTCATCCTGCCGGCGGCGACGTTTCTCGAGCGAACGGAGATCTCGAGGGGGTACGGCGCCTTCGTCCTGCAGCGGCGCGGAGGCGGCCGTCGCGGCCGGCGGGAGAGGCGCGTCCGAACCACGAGGTCTTCGCCGACCTGTGCCGCCGCACCGGCGTGGCGGCTTCCGGCGATCCCGAGTCGGCGGACGAGATGGCCGCGGCGCTGCTCGGCTCGAGCCGGCGGAACGCCTCGCTCGAGAGGGATCTGGCCCGGGACGGCATCGCGTTTCTCGAGGAGGGGCCCTCGCCGGTGCCCTTCGTGGACGTTTTTCCACGAACCTCGCATGGCCGGATCGATCTCGTGCCGGACGAGCTCGACCGGGAGGCCGATCGCGGCCTCTATGCGCTACGCTCCGGATCCGGGAACGCCCGAGTACCCGCTGGCCCTGATCTCTCCGGGGACCGACCGGACGATCAGCTCGACGCTCGGAGAGCTGCATCGCTCGGCCGTGCCCCTGGCGATCCACCCGGCCGATGCCGCCGCGCGGGGCGTCGGCGACGGCGATCGAGTCCGCGTGTTCAACGAAATCGGCTCGGTGCGGTGTCGGGCCCTCGTGGATCCCGGCATGCGCGCGGGCGTCGTGTTCCTGCCCAAGGGCCTCTGGAGTCACCACACCGAGAGCGGCACCACGGCCAACGCCGTGTCGCCCGATACCCTCACGGATCTCGGCGGCGGCGCCTGCTTCAACGATGCGCGCGTCGAGGTTGAGCGGCTCGGCGGAGCGTGACGGGAACACACTCCCACGCAGCGGAGCGGGCAGCCAACCAGAGCCGGCTCCGCTCGGCGCTCGTTCTCACCGTCGGCGTCCTCGCCGTCGAAGTCGCCGGCGGCCTTCTCGCGCACAGCCTCGCCCTCGTGGCCGACGCGGCGCACATGTTCACCGACGTCGCCGCCCTCACGCTCGCGTGGGCCGGCATGGCGCTCGGCGGCCGCGCGCCGACGGGCCGGCACACCTTCGGGTTCGCCCGGGCCGAGGTGCTCGCCGCCTTCGTCAATGCGCAGATGCTCCTCGTCGCATCCGCCGCGATCGTGTGGGAGGCCTGGCAGCGCTTTCGCGCGCCCGGGGAGATCCATACGGGCCTGATGCTGGCGGTCGGAGCGTTCGGGCTGGTCGCGAACGTCGGCGCCGCGCGGCTGCTGCACACGGGGAAGGCGGGGAGCCTCGGCATGCGCGCCGCGTACCTCGAGGTCATCACCGACGCGCTGGCGTCCATCGCGGTCGTCGTCGCGGCCGTCATCATGGCGAAGACCCGATGGTACGGGCTCGACGCCCTGCTTTCGGCCGCGATCGCCCTCGTGATCCTTCCGAGGGGCATCGGGATCCTCCGCGAGGCGGCGCACATCCTCCTCGAGGGAGCGCCGGCGGAGATCGACATCCCGCGCCTGCGCGCCGCCCTTCTCGCGGTGCCCGGCGTCGAGACGATCCACGACGTCCACTTCTGGACCCTCACCTCGGGGCTCCACTCGGCGAGCGTGCACATTCGCGCCGTGGCCCAGAGCGAGCGCAGCGAGGTGCTCGGGGGTGTGCAGCGGGTGCTGCGCGAAGAGTGCGGCGTGGACCACGCCACGATCCAGATCGAGCAGGGCAGCGAGACGACGTGCTCGATCGCGCCGGAGCACGCCTGACCGATGCCGCAAACGCCGCACCTCGAGCAGCACTTCACGGCGAGCGACGCCGTCCGGGACGTGGTGATCGGCATGTCGGACGGCCTCACGGTCCCGTTCGCGCTGGCGGCGGGCCTCTCCGGCGCCGCGGCGTCCACCGGGATCATCGTCACGGCCGGGCTCGCGGAGATCGCGGCGGGCGCGATCGCGATGGGGCTGGGCGGCTACCTGGCCGGACGCAGCGACGCCGATCACTACGCGAGCGAGCGGGAGCGCGAGCACCGCGAGGTGCGCGAGAAGCCCGCCGTCGAGGCCCGGGAGGTCGGCGACATCTTCCGCTCCTACGGCCTCTCGAACGACGAGATCACGCCCATCCTGCGCGCCTTCCAGAAGCGGCCGCAGGAGTGGATCGACTTCATGATGCGATTCGAGCTCGGGCTCGAGAAGCCCGATCCGGGGCGGGCACTGCGGAGCGCCGCGACGATCGGGGGAGCCTACGCGGTGGGGGGCCTCATCCCTCTCGGTCCGTACATTCTCCTCGCCGACGCGGCGTCCGCTCTCTCCGTCTCCGCCGCCGTGACGCTGGCCGCCCTGGCGGTCTTCGGATTCGTGAAGGGCCGCTTCACGGGCGCCCGCCCGTGGAAGAGCGCCCTCCAGACGACCCTGATCGGCAGCGTCGCCGCGGCCGCCGCCTTCGCCATCGCACGGGCCGTCGGCTGAGCATGGCCTCGCTGCCCGGATCCGCTTCGACGCGGCGCGATCGGTCGGCGCTTCGCGCGGGCGAGCTCGCGGGCGCGTTCTCCGGGGGCGTCTCGGATCCGGGTCTCGCGTCGCTGCTCGAGCGAATGCAGCAGCGCCCGGTCCGCGCCGGGAATCGCGTCCGGCTGTTCTTCCGGGGCGAGGAAGCATTCGACGCGATGCTCGCGGACGTCGCGTCGGCCTCCTCGGAGATCCTGCTCGAGTCCTACATCCTGAAGGACGACGAGGTCGGCAAACGCTTCGAGGCGGCGCTCGGGGCGGCCGTCGGGCGGGATGTCGTCGTCCGGGTGCTCGCCGACGCGTTCGGCTCGATGGGAACGGGGAGGGCGTTCTGGCGCGCCCTCGAGGGCGCCGGCGTCCGGGTCCGCCTGTACCACCCGTTTCGCGGCCCCCTGCGGTTTCTTCCGTTTCGAGACCATCGCAAGATCCTGGTCGTCGACCGGCGCGTCGCCTATACCGGCGGCATGAACATCGGCGACGAATACGGCTCGTCCCTTCTTCCGAGCGAAAAGGTGTTCCGGGACACGCACGCCCGGGTGGAGGGGCCCACCGCGGACGAGATGGCCGGCGTGTTCCGTGGCGGCTGGCTCGCCGCGAAGGGCGACGCGTTCGCGTACGAGGCCGCGCCGGCGGACGACTCCGCCGCCGGCGCGCGGATCCTGGTGCTGGACTCCCGGCCGGGACGCGGCGCGCGCCAGGTGTCGGCGGCGCTCGCGGCGCTCGTGGGCGCCGCGCGGGCGCGTCTCTGGATGACGGCGGCCTATTTCGCACCGCGCCCGCGGGTGTGCCGGATCCTCGGCCGGGCGGCCGCCCGCGGCGTGGACGTGCGGCTTCTGCTTCCGGGCCGCACCGACATCCCGATCGTCCGGCACTCCGGCCACGGGTTTTTCTCCTCGCTCCTGGCGGGTGGTGTGCGGATCTTCGAATACGACCCGGCGGTCCTGCACGCGAAGACGATGGTGGCCGACGGCCAGGCATCGGTGGTCGGTTCGAGCAACATCGATTTCCGATCCTTCGAGCGCAACACGGAGTGCAACTTCGCGATCTTCGACCCGGGGGTCGGCGCCGTCATGGAGCGGCGATTCGAAGAGGACCTCGGGAGCGCGACGGAGATCCTGCGGCCGGACTGGCGGCGGCGCTCCTGGCTGCATCGGGCGGGCGATGCCCTGGCGCGCCGGCTTGCTCCGGTTCTCTGAGCCTCGCCCGGGGTGAATTCCTCATGAACGGTCCCGGTCGAGTCGGCTGCGGGCGTAGGATTTCCGTCGGCGCGGAGGCGATGCCATGAGATTTCTCTTCGGGATGATCATCGGAGTCGCGGTCCTCGCGCTGGGTGCGGCGGCCTTCGCGGCCTCCGGGCTCTTCAACGTCGCGGCGAGCATTCCGGCGGGAACGCTCGAGACGCGCGTCGCGCGATTTGCGCTCGATCGGTCGGTCTCCCGCCGCGCACCGACGTCGCCAAATCCCGTCCGGGCCGACGCGGAGACGCTTCGAGCCGGATTGGAGCACTACCGCGGCATGTGTCTGAGCTGCCATGGCGCCCCGGGCGTGGACGCGTCGGAAGCCGCGGATGGTCTCAATCCCCCGGCGCCTGACCTGAGCCTTCCGCGGGTCCAGAAGCGCACCGATGGCGAGATCTTCTGGCTCGTGCAGAACGGCATCCGGATGACCGGAATGCCGGCCTTCGGGACCACGCACAAGGACGAGGAGATCTGGAAGATCGTGGCGTTCGTGCGCCGTTTGCCGGAGCTACCGCCGGAGGACGTCAAGGCCCTACGCGCCGCCGGCGACGCCGCCCGCGGAGAGCACTGACGGCGAGGTGGCAGACAGTCCGGAGCGGACCACGTCCGCGACCGAGATCCCGCCTCGATAGTTCCCGAGAAAGCGCAGGCCCGGCCACCTCGTTTCCGCCGCGGCGAGAACGGCGATGCGCCGCTCGTGGCCCCGCTCGTACTGGGGAATCGCGCGCATCCATCGCGTCGCGAGCAGGAGCTCCGGTTCTCCCCGGACGAGACCCTCGGCCGCGAGATCGCGCGCGGCCAGCGCCGTGAGCTCGGCGTCGGTCAGGGAGGGCGCGTCCGGGTCTCGTCGTCCGCCGAGGAAGACCGTCAGGAGCGCGCGGCCGTCCGGGGCTCGGCCGGGCAGAAGGCTCGAGCTCCAGACGGCGCCGAGGATCCGGCGACCGGGGGATGAGCAAACGAGGTGGCCGAAACCGTCGAGGGGACGGCGCAGGGCCGACTCGGGCCACGAGAGGTGAAGGACGGCGAGAGGAGGGTGTGGAATCGCGTCGAGCGCGGCCGCGGCCTCGGGCGCGAAGCCGGCGACCAGCCGCGCCGCCGAGCCGGCCGGCGTGGCGAGAAAAACCCGGTCGGCCTCGAGCCGGTGGCTCGTCGTGAGGACGCTCCACCCCTGCGCGCCCCGGGGCTCGAGCGCCTCGACGGCCGTCTCGAGGCGGAGCACCGGCCCGAGCGCGGCGGCCAGGGCCCGCGGAAGGGACTCGAGGCCCTCGCGAAAGGAGAGCAGGCCGCGAGGGAGCCGGGGCGCGGAGCGGCTCTCGCGGATCGCCGAGATCGCGCCGAGGAGGAGGCTCCCATGCTCGCGCTCCCATCCGACGAGGCGCGGGAACGCGGCGGAAACCGAAAGGAGCGATGCGTCGCCCGCGAAGATGCCGGCGACGAAGGGCTCGACGAGACGGTCCGCGGCTTCCACGCCGAGCCGACGCGTGACGAACTCCCGCACCGTCTCTTCCGGCCGCGCCGCGCCCTTTCGAAACGGCTCGGTGACGATGCGCCACTTTCCGGGCGGCGAGAGGAGCCCGGAACGCAGGAACGCGGCGGCCCCCGCGGGGAGGCGATGCAGCGCGCCGCCGTAGTCCACGTAGCGGGGCGAGCGGGGGTTTGTGAAGAGCGCCTCGCCGGACAGACCGGCATCTTCGACGAGCCGCCAGAGCTCGAGCGTCGGCCGGACGGTGTTCGGTCCGAGCTCGAGCAGGTAGCCGCCTCGCTTCTGGCTTCGGACGACGCCGCCGGCCCGGTCGGAGGATTCCAGAAGCGTCACCGATCGCCCGGTTCGCGCGAGGGCCCAGGCCGCCGACAGCCCCGTCAGCCCGGCGCCGACGACGACGGTCCCGCCGCTCATTCGGCCCAGAAGTCTCGGGCCGCTAGCGCGATGTCGGCCAGGCCTCGCAGGAAGGTCGGCCGGGAGTTCAAGCCCGGCGTGCGGCGGAAGTGCTCGATGCCGGCGGCCTTCGCCTGTCCGGCGAAGAGCTGGTCGATCTCCTGGAGCGTCTCGACGTGGTCCGTGACGAAGGCGATCGGAACGACGAGCACCTGTCTCGCGCCGTGCCGTCCGAGCTCGAGGAGCACGTCGGAGGTCGAAGGACCGAGCCATTCGATCGGGCCGAGCTTCGACTGGTAGGCGAGCGTGGCCGGGCCGGTCCAGGCGAGCCGCGAAAGAATCGCCTTCATGCTCGCCTCGACCTCCCTGGCGTACGGATCGCCCTCGCGGGTGACGAGCTTCTTCGGAATGGAATGCGCGGAGAACACGAGGTGAACGGACTCCGGGCGGGGCTCGGGGAACTTCGAGAGCTCCTCGCGGATCCCCTCGACGTGCGCCTCGACGAACGGAGGATGGGTCGGAAACGAGCCCACCTCGTCCAGCCTCGATCCCGGAGCGAAGCGGCGGACGGCGGCGCGGCTGCGTTCGAGCGCGCCCTTCGTGGTCGTCAGCGAATACTGCGGGTAGAGCGGGAACGCGAGAAAGCGGTTCGTCCCTTCGGCGGCGAGACGGCGGACCACGTCTTCGACGAGCGGGGCCGAGCACGTCATCGCGGCGCGGACGGCGGCCGGCCGGCCCGTCGCCGCCAGCAGCGCCTCGGTATCGGAGGCCTGCGCCTCGGTCAGGCGCCGGATCGGGGAGCCGCCCCCGATCGACGCATAGAGATCGCGGGACTTCTTCTTGCGGCCGAGGGCGATCGAGGCCGCGATGGCCTTCCGCAGGAGCGCCGGCCGCACGCGGATGACGTCCGGGTCGGAGAACAGGCGATAGAGGAAGCCGGGGACGTCGTCGAGCGTCTCGGGACCGCCGAGCTGGAGAAACAGGACCGCCCGCTTCGTCACAGCGTCCGCGAGAACACCGGCCGATCCGGAGCCGCCTCGAGATAGGCGTCGAACGGCATCGCGAGGTTGCGCAGAAACACGCGGCCGAGCGGGGTCGCGCGCACCGCGTCGTCCGACAGCTCCACGAGGCCGTCGGAGGCGCAGTCCTCGAGCGCGGCCAGGGCCGGCGCGAAGGTCTCGTCGAAGTCGATGCCGAACCGTGCCTCGATCTCGCGCTTCACGAGAACGCCGTGGCAGAGGATGTTCTGGATGACCGCCCGGCGGAGCTCGTCGTCGGGAGTCAGCCGCGCTCCGCGGAACGTGGCCGATCCGCCGGCGCTCACGGCCGCGCTGTAGGCCGAAAGCTCGCGGCGATTCTGGACGTAGTGCCGGCCGATCGAGCCGATCGCGCTCATTCCGAAGCCGACGAGGTCGGCGCCGGCCTTGGTCGTGTAGCCCTGGAAGTTCCGGTAGAGCGTCCGTTCGCGCCGGGCGCGCGACAGCTCGTCCTCCGGTCGCGCGAAATGATCCATCCCGATGTATTCGTAGCCCGCGTCGGTGAAGCGCCGCAGCGCCGTCCGGAAGATGCCGAACTTCGTGGCCTCGTCCGGAAGATGCGGGGCGAGGACGCCCTGGTGTTTCTTCATCCAGGGAACGTTGGCGTACGAATACACGGCCAGGCGGTCCGGCCCGATCTCGAGGACGCGGTCGATCGTGGCGGAGAACGTTTCGGGCGTCTGGTGCGGCAGGCCATAGATCAGGTCCATGTTGACGCTCGGGAACCCGAGGTCCCGCGCCTCCTCGACGAGACGGCGCGTCGCGGCGTAAGGCTGGATGCGATTGATGGATTCCTGCACGCGGGGGTCGAAGTCCTGGACCCCCATGCTCAGCCGATTGAAGCCGAGGCGCGAAAGGGCCTCGAGGTGCTCCTTCGACGTGACGCGCGGGTCGATCTCGACGCCGATCTCGGCGTCGGGGGCGAGGCGGAAACGCTCGCGGATTCGGCCGCCGAGGCGCTCGAGCAGCTCGGGAGCGAAGTACGTCGGCGTGCCTCCGCCCCAGTGAAGCTGGACCACGGGGCGGCCGGCGCCGACGCGGCTCGCGACCCAGTCGATTTCGCGCTCGAGGACGTCGAGGTAGGGATGCTCCGGCCCGTGATGCGAGCCCGAGATGACGACCGTGCAGCCGCAGAAGTAGCAGAGCTTTTCGCAGAACGGCAGATGGAAGTAGAGCGAGAGCGGAGCCGCCGTCGAGGCGCCCGCGCTCTCGTCGAGGATCGCCGCGTATTCGTCGGCGCCGTAGGTCTCCTTCCAGACCGGGGCCGTCGGGTACGACGTGTAGCGGGGTCCCGGGACGTTGTATCGCTGGAGCAGTCCGAGGGGAACGTCCGGCGGGTTCATCCGGCGACCTGCTCGACGGCTCGGGCGCGGGACCCGGCCATCCTCACGGTTTCGACGAACGCCTCGACGCACTCGATCCGGGCCGTCGGGAGAATGCCGTGGCCGAGATTGGCGATGTGGCCCGCGCCGCCCGTCTGGGCGAGCATCGCGCGCGTTCGCCGCCGGACGTCGTCGGGAGTTCCGCAGAGCGACGCGGGGTCGAGGTTTCCCTGGAGGGGTTTGCCCGGGAGGCGGCGCCGGGCGTCGGCCAGGGAGGTCCGCCAGTCGACCGACAACACGTCCGCGCCGGAGTGGGCCATGAGCTCGAGCAGATGGTTCGATCCGTTCACGTACAGAATGACCGGTGCTCCGGCCCGCCGGATTCCGGCGACGGCGCGGGCGGCGGCCGGCAGCGCCCAATCGCGGTAGTCCTCGGCCGACAGCTCGCCGGCCCAGGTGTCGAAGAGCTGGACCGCGGTGGCGCCCGAGGCGATCTGGTAGGACAGCACGTCGGCCGCGACGTCCGCGGCGAGGTCGAGGAGGCTTCGAAGGGCGCCGGGATCCTGCGCCATCATGGCCTTGATCGCCGCGAAGCTGCGCGAGCCGCCGCCTTCCACGAGATACGCGGCGAGCGTCCACGGAGCGCCGCAGAAGCCGATCACGGCCGCGCGCGATCCGATCTCCCCGGCGATGCGGCGGAGGATCTCCCCGGTGAATGCGATGCGATCGTCCGGATCGAAGCGCGAAAGCCTCGCGACGTCCGAGGCGGAGCGGACGGGCTCCGGCAGAGACGGGCCGCCGTCGCCGAACTCGACGCGCGCGCCCATGGCCTGTGCCGGGACGAGGATGTCGGAGAAGAAGACGACGCCGTCGGTCGCGAACCGGCGAAACGGCTGGAGCGACACCTCCGTCGCGAGATCGGCCGAGCGGCAGAGCTCGAGAAAAGACACGCGCCGCCGGATCTCCTGGTACTCGGGAAGGTAGCGGCCCGCCTGCCGCATCATCCAGACGGGGGGCCGGTCGACGGGGCGGCCCGAGCCGGCATCGAGGAAGCGCTGGGCCGAGGGATCCCGGGCGGAGCTCATCCGAGGATTTGCCGGAGGACGAACGGGAGAATGCCGCCGTGGCGGTAGTAGTCCGTCTCGATCGGCGTATCGATCCGAACCCGAAGCGAGAGCTTCGTCACCGAGCCGTCGGCCCGGCGAATCGAGAACGGCGTCTCCTGGCGCGGAGCGAGGCCGCGCGAGAGACCCTCGAGATCGAACGTCTCCGAACCGTCGAGGCCGAGGGTGAAGGCGCTCATGCCCTCCGGGAACTGCAGCGGCAGCACTCCCATCCCGACCAGGTTCGAGCGGTGGATGCGCTCGTAGCTCTGCGCCACGACGGCGCGCACACCGAGCAGTCGCGTCCCCTTGGCGGCCCAGTCGCGCGAGCTTCCGGTGCCGTATTCCTGCCCCGCGAGGATCACGAGCGGCACGCCCTCCTTCTGGTAGCGCATCGCAGCGTCGAAGATCGCCATGCGCTCCCCGTCGGGCTGATGCTTCGTCACGCCTCCCTCGACGCCCGGGACCATCAGGTTCTTGATCCGGACGTTGGCGAACGTGCCGCGCGTCATGACGCGGTCGTTGCCGCGCCGCGAGCCGTAGCTGTTGAAGTCGGCCGGAGGGACGCCGAGCGACTGCAGGTAGAGGCCCGCGGGCGAGGACGCCTTGATTGCGCCGGCCGGACTGATGTGATCGGTCGTGACCGAGTCGCCGAAGATCGCCAGCGCGCGCGCGCCGCGAACGTCCGTCAGGGGCGCCGGCGCGAGGGAGAAGCCCTCGAAAAAGGGAGGCTCCTGGATGTACGTCGACGCCGGATCCCACGCATAGGCCGTCCCGGCCGGAGCCGGAATCTCCTTCCAGAGCGGATTGGCGGCGGCGAGGTCCGCGTAGAGCCTCCGGTAGGTCGCGGCATCCACGGACGCCAGGAGGGCCTGCTGGACCTCGGTGGACGAGGGCCAGACGTCGCGGAGATATACGGGGTTGCCGTCCCGGCCGCTGCCGAGGGGCTCGGTCGTCAGGTCGATGTCGGCGCGTCCCGCGAGCGCGAAGGCGACGACGAGGGGAGGGCTCATCAGGAAGTTGGCCTTGATGCTCTGGTGGATGCGCGCTTCGAAGTTCCGGTTGCCGGAGAGAACCGCCGCCGTCACGAGATCGTGATCCGTCACGGCCTTCTCGATTCCTGAGTCGAGCGGTCCGGAGTTTCCGATGCACGTCGTGCATCCGTAGCCGACGAGGTTGAAGCCGAGCCGGTCGAGATACGGCTGCAGGCCCGTCCGGGCGAGGTACTCGGTGACGACGCGCGAGCCCGGCGCGAGCGAGGCCTTGACGCGGGGGGACACGAAGAGGCCGCGCTCGACCGCCTTCTTCGCGACGAGGCCGGCCGCCAGCATGACGCTCGGATTCGAGGTGTTGGTGCACGACGTGATCGCCGCGATGAGCACGTCGCCGTGACCGACGTCCACGCGCGCGTTCGAGGCGGCGGCGGGGACCGCCGCGTCGGGCGTCGGGTGGTTGTTGGCCATCTCGGTTTCGGTCCAGGCGCTCGTGTTGCGCGCCGCCGAGGCCGCCGCGCTCACCGGGGCCTGGCTTCCGCCGCCGGCGACGGGGCGCCCCAGGGCCGCCGGAAATCGCTGCGCGATCGACGCGGCGTCCTTTCCATAGCCGTTCTCGCCAGTCGGCCGCGCGAGCAGCTCGCGAAACCGGCCCTTCAGATCGGGAAGCGGAATCCGATCCTGCGGCCGCCTGGGCCCCGAGACGCTCGGGCGCACGCTCGCGAGGTCGAGCTCGAGGATGTCCGTGTAGTCGCATTCGCCCGGCCCCGGGATGCCGAAGAGCCCCTGCGCCGTGTAGTAGTTGCGGAACGTCTCGACGTGCTCGCGCGTTCTTCCGGTCGCGAGCAGGTACCGGCAGGACTCGTCGTCGACCGGAAAGAAGCCCATCGTCGCGCCGTACTCCGGCGCCATGTTGGCGACGGTGGCTCGATCCGTCACCGGGAGCGAAGCGGCGCCGTCGCCGAAAAACTCGACGAACTTTCCGACGACCTTCGCCCGCCGCAGCATCTCCGTGACCACGAGCACGAGGTCGGTCGCCGTGACGCCCTCGGCGAGGCGGCCGGTCAGGTGCACGCCGACGACGTCGGGCGTCAGGAAATACACGGGCTGGCCGAGCATGCCGGCCTCCGCCTCGATGCCGCCGACGCCCCAGCCGACGATGCCGAGTCCGTTGATCATCGTCGTGTGAGAGTCGGTCCCGACGAGCGAGTCGGGAAAGTAGACGCCGTCCTTCGCGAGGACGCCCTGCGCGAGGTATTCGAGGTTGACCTGGTGGACGATGCCGATTCCGGGCGGCACCACCTCGAACCCGCGGAACGCCTGCATTCCCCATTTGAGGAACTCGTAGCGCGCGCGGTTGCGCTGGAACTCGATCCGCATGTTCGTTTCGAGGGCGTCGGGGCGGGACCACTCGTCCACCTGGACCGAGTGGTCCACGACCAGCGCGACCGGCACGAGCGGCTCGAGCACTTTCGGGTCGCGCCCGAGGCGCGCGGCCGCCGATCGCATCGCCGCGAGATCCACGAGCAGTGGAACCCCCGTAAAGTCCTGCAGGACGATCCGAGCGACGACGAACGGGACCTCTTCCACCCGCTCGGCGCGGGGTTTCCAGGCGGCCAGGGCGCGGACATCGTCGGCCTTGACCCGCTTGCCGTCGCAGTTCCGAAGGAGCGACTCGAGGACCACGCGGATCGTCAGGGGGAGCCGCCGGATCGCGCCGAGGCCCTGGCGCTCGAGCTCCGGAAGGGAGAAGAGCTGGCCGCTCGATCCGTTTCCGAGCGGAAAACTCTGCCTCGTTCGGTCGAAATCCCCCATCCCGCTATCGTATTACGCCCTCATTCCTGCTGTTAACATTGGCCGGCGGATGGCGCCCCACCTCTACGGATGGCTCGCGGTGGCTTGTTACGCGGCCGCGGAAGCCTCGGCGATCCGGTTCCTCGTCGCGCCGCGGGAGCGGTGGAGCGGACTGACGCCGCTCCTCGTCGCCGCGGGGCTCGTTCTCCAGTTCCGCGACCTCCTCGTGCGCGCGCGGGCGCTCGGCTCGGTGCCCTACCGAACGCTCGGCGGCTCGGTCTCGCTCTTCGGCTGGATGCTCGGCATCGCGTTCCTCCTGCTGCTGATGCGCCACCGCGAGCGGGCGATCGGGCCCTTTCTCATCCCGTTCGTCGTCCTGATGACGGCGATCGGGCTGGGGCTTCCCGATTCGACGTCCGCTCCGGCGCAGGGCACGCATGGCTCGCTCTTCGCGCTCCACGTGACCCTCGCGATCCTGGCGTACGCCGCCTTCACGTTCTCGTTCGTGCTCTCGCTGCTCTACCTCGTGCAGGACCGCCAGCTCCGGAGGCGCCGGACCGGCATGCTCTTCGCGCGGCTGCCGGCGCTCGAGGTGATCGGGCGCCTGAACCGGACGAGCGTGACGATCGGACTGACGACGCTGGCGGTGTCGCTCGTCCTGGGGATCGTGGAGGCGCGGGCGGTATGGCCGAGCCTCGCCGACCCGAAGATCGTCTGGGCGCTCGTCACGGTCTTCGTCTACGGCCTGCTGCTGTGGATGGAGCGGCGCGGGTGGAAAGGGCCTCGCGTGGCGATCCTTTCGATCGTCGGCTTCGGGGTGGTGATGTTTTCCTACACGGTCGTCAACGTGTTCCTGAGCGCGGAGCACCGGTTCCGATGAGCGGAGCGGGCGAGGCGCGGCTCCTGCTGCTCGGCTGGAATTTCCGGACCGCCGCGCTCGCGGTGCGGGAACGGGTGGCCTTCGTCGGGGACGACCTGCGGGAGGCGCTCTCGCGGATTCGCGGCGAGGGACTGGTGACCGAAACGGTCATCGTTTCGACCTGCAATCGCAGCGAGATCTACGGCGTCTCCGACGGCGAGGGGACCGGAGAGAGGCTGACCCGATTCATCTCCGAGTGGCGAGGGATCGACCACGGGGAGGCGGCGGCGGGCAGCTTCTTTCGCGAGGGGAGCGAGGCGGCGCGCCACCTCTTCCGCGTGGCCTCGGGCCTCGAATCGCTCGCCCTCGGGGAGAGCGAAGTGCTCGGCCAGGTCCGCTCGGCGCTCCGCGTGGCGCGGGAGGCGGGAGCCACGCGCGCGGTACTCCACCGCATGTTCGAGACGGCGGTCGCGGCGGGAAAGCGCGTGCGCGCCGAGACCGAGATCGCCCGGCACCCGCTCTCGATTCCCTCCATCGGCTTCGAGCTCGCGACGAAGGTCTTCGGCGATCTCGCGGAGCGAACCGTCCTCGTCCTCGGCGCCGGGGAGACCGGCGCTCTCTTCGCGGAGCAGGCGGCCGCCGCCGGCGTCCGGGACGTCCGCGTGGCCAACCGCGGCGCGGCGCGGTCCGAATCCCTCGGGCGCCGCCTCGCCGTCACCGCGGTGGCCTGGGAGGATCTCCCGCGCGTCCTGCCCGAGGCCGACGTCGTCGTCGGCACGACCGCGAGCCCGACGCCGGTCGTGTCGAAGGCCGACCTCGAGCGCTCGATGCGGGAGCGGCGCGGGAAACCGATGTTCCTTCTCGACCTCGCCATGCCGCGTGACTTCGAGGCGGGAGTCGGCGAGCTCTACAACGTCTACGCGTACGGGCTCGACGACCTCGGGGCTCTGGCCGAGGAAAACCGGCGCCGGCGCAGCCGCGAGGTTCCGCAGGCCGAGGCCATTCTGGAAGAGGAGCTCTCGCGCTTTCTCGGGTGGTTCGGGAACCTGGCCGTCGTTCCGACGCTGAACGATCTGCGTGCCCGGCTCGCGGCGCTTCGCGACGCCGAGGTCGACCGGATGCCCGCCGCCGACCGCGAGCGGTTTCGGGCCTTCGCGGATGCGATCGCGAACAAGCTCCTCCACGAGCCGCTCCGGAGGCTGAAGTCCGAGAGCGACGCCTCGCGCAAGCTCGACCGCGTCGAGGCCGTGCGGCACCTCTT
The DNA here is from genome assembly GCA_963736455.1 of uncultured Acidobacteriota bacterium. Taxonomy (GTDB): domain Bacteria; phylum Acidobacteriota; class Thermoanaerobaculia; order UBA5066; family Gp7-AA6; genus DAHUXD01. Next base: position 444,954 of record CAVTON010000001.1, on the reverse strand, counting down.
CGACCTGGACTCATGAGCCTGCGCCTCGGCGCCCGGGGCAGCGCGCTCTCGCTCGCGCAGGCCTCGATCGTGCAGAGGGCCATGGGAGGCGAAGGCGAGGTCGAGATCGTCGTCGTGCGGACGACCGGCGATCGCCTCTCTTCGGAAGGCGCGCCGATCGTCTGGAAGGGAGACTTCACCAAGGAGCTGGACGAGGCCCTGCGGGACGGCCGGATCGATCTCGCCGTGCACAGCCTCAAGGACGTCCCGTCGACGTTGCCGGCGGACCTCGTCCTCGCGGCGGTTCCCGAGCGCGAGGACCCGCGCGACGTCCTCGTGGCCGAGCCGCGGCGGAAACTCGCCGAGCTTCCGCGCGGGGCGCGCGTCGGGACGTCGAGCCCGCGCCGCCGGGCCCAGGTGCGGAGCCTCCGGCCGGACCTCGAGATCGTCCCGGCGCGCGGAAACGTGGATACGCGCATCCGGCGGCTGCGCGACGGCCGCTTCGACGCGATCGTCCTCGCCCGCGCCGGCCTCGCGCGCCTCGGGCGGACCGAGGAGATCTCCGAGGCCTTCGACGAAGAGGTCCTGCTGCCGGCCGTCGGCCAGGGCGCGCTCGCGATCGTGACGCGGCGCGGCGGGAGCGCGGCCGCGGACGCGGTCCGTCGGCTCGACCACGCGGCCTCGCACGCCGAGGTCCTCGCCGAGCGGGCGTTTCTCGTGGCCCTCGAGGCGGGCTGCCGGGGCCCGGTCGCCGGGCGGGCGAAACACGCGGACGGCTCGCTCGAGCTTCGCGGCGGCGTCTTCTCACTCGACGGATCGACCGCCCTGCGCGGATCGCGGCGGGGCCGCGAGGCGGATGCGGAGGCCCTCGGACGCGACCTCGCCGCGGAGCTTCTGTCCCGGGGAGCCGGAGCGCTCATCGCGGCGGCCGAGGAATGAGCCTCCCGCGCGTGCTCGTCGTGCGCTCGGGAGAGGGGCCGTTTCCCTCTTCGGGCGCCGGCGCGCGCTTCGACGTCGTGGAGCGCGTCAGCCACACGATCGAGACGGTCGAGCCCGACCCGGCCGTGGCGGGCTCCTTCGGCCTGGCCGTCTTCACGAGCCGCATCGCGGTCCGCCGGGGGCTCGGGGGCGCGGGCGGCGAGGCGCTGCGCCGCGCGGTCGAGGAGGCGCGGATCGTCGCCGTGGGGGAGGCCACCGCGGAGGCGTTGCGCGCGCGGGGGGTCGATCCGCACCAGGTCGCGGCGGGGTCGGCTCAGGCCGTGCTCGACGAGCTGCCGGAGCGCCTCGACCGCGTGAGGGTCCTTCTGCCGTGCGGCGAGGATGCGTCGCCGCGCCTGTATCGTGTCCTAGCGTCCCGCGGCGCCGACGTCATGCGCTGCATCGTGTATCGCAAGATCTCCCGGCCGCCCGATCGCGATCTCGAGACGGAGATTCTCGACCAGCCGTTCCGCGCCTTCTGTCCGACGTCTCCGGCGGCGGCTCGCTGGCTCTTCGAGAGCGCGGGCGCGCGCGGCCTCGAGGTTCTGCTCGCGACGGCGGCGGTGGCCCTCGGCGCTTCCACCCGCGCCTATCTCCAGCACCGTGGCGTGTCGCGAATCGAGGTGCCGAACCGCCCCGGATTCCACGACGCGCTCGCGCTCCTTTCGGCGCTTGCCACGTCGCCGCTCGGGAAATAGGCTGCGGGGACCATGGCGGGCTTTCCCGAGCTGAGACTTCGCCGATTCCGGCGCACCGCGGCCCTTCGAGGCCTCGTGCGCGAGACGCGTCTCTCGGTCGAGCAGCTGGTGGCGCCGCTCTTCGTGCGGCAGGGGACCGGCCGGCGCGAGGCGATTTCCTCGCTGCCCGGCGTCGAACGCTTGTCGCCGGACGAGGTCGACGCGGAGGCCGAGCGGCTGAGCGCCCTCGGAGTGAACGCCATCATCCTCTTCGGAATCCCGGATCGAAAGGACGAGACGGGCAGCGAGGCCTGGAACGAGGCGGCGCCCCTGCAGGAAGCGATCCGCCGCGTGAAGCGCCGCGTGCCCGGGACGGCGGTGATCACGGACGTCTGCCTCGACGAGTACACGTCGCACGGCCACTGCGGGGTCGTGAAGGACGGCGAGGTGGACAATGACGCGACCCTTCCGCTTCTCGCGCGGACGGCGGTCTCGCACGCGCGGGCCGGGGCGGACGTCGTCGCGCCTTCCGACATGATGGACGGGCGGGTCGCCGCGATCCGCCGCGAGCTGGACGGCGAAGGTTTCTCCTCGGTCGCGATCCTCGCGTACGCGGCGAAGGCCGCCTCGGCGTATTACGGTCCCTTCCGCGAAGCCGCGGACTCGGCGCCGAAGTTCGGCGACCGCCGGGGCTATCAGATGGACGGCGCCAATCGCCGGGAGGCGATGCGCGAGATCGCGCTGGACGTCGAAGAGGGAGCCGACGCGGTCATGGTCAAGCCCGCGCTCGCCTATCTCGACGTCGTCCGCGACGCCCGCGAGCGCTTCGATCTGCCGATTGCCGCCTACAACGTCTCCGGCGAGTACGCCATGGTCAAGGCCGCGGCGTCGAACGGCTGGATCGACGAGAGGCGGATCGTCCTCGAGACCCTGACCTCCATCGTGCGGGCGGGAGCCGATTTCGTCCTGACTTATCACGCCGCCGACGCCGCGCGCTGGTTGAAGGAAGGGGCTTAGTCTCCGGGTGAAGGCCTCGAAGGCGGCCGGCAAGCCCCGAAACGCGAAGCCCGGGAGCCGGAACTCGTCCCGGCTCTTCCGCCGCGCCCGGGCCGTGATGCCGGGCGGCGTGAGCTCCCCGGTGCGGTCCTTCGCGTCGGTCGGCGGCGATCCCTTCTTCGTCGCTTCCGCGAGGGGAGCCCGCGTTCGCGATGCCGACGGGCGCTCCTACATCGACTACGTCGGTTCCTACGGGCCGCACCTGTTCGGCCACGGCCCGCCGTTCGTGCGCCGCGCCCTCGCGCGGGCCTCGCGGCGCGGAACTTCCTTCGGCGCCCCGACCGAGCTCGAGGTCCGGCTCGCCGAGAAGGTGGCGAGCCTGGTGCCCTCGATCGAGATGGTGCGGTTCGTCAACTCGGGGACCGAGGCGACGATGAGCGCCGCGCGCCTCGCCCGCGCCGCCACGGGCCGCTCGCGGCTCGTGAAGATGGAGGGCGGCTATCACGGCCACGGCGATTCCTTCCTCGTGTCCGCGGGTTCGGGCGTCGCGACGCTCGGGATCGCCGGCAGCCCGGGCGTTCCCGACGAGCTCGCTGCCTTGACGATCGTCGTCCCGTACAACGACGGGCCGGCGCTCGCGGCGGCGTTCGAGCGATTCCCCGGCCAGATCGCCGCGGTGTTTCTCGAGCCGGTCGCGGCGAACATGGGGCTCGTCCTGCCGCGGCCGGGGTATCTCGCCGAGGTCCGGCGCCTCTCTTCCGCGCACGGGGCCCTTCTCGTCTTCGACGAGGTGATCTCCGGCTTTCGACTCGCGGCGGGAGGAGCGCAGGAGATGTTCGGCGTCGCCCCCGATCTCACGACGCTCGGCAAGATCCTCGGAGGCGGGCTGCCGATCGGAGCCTACGGCGGGCGCCGGGACCTCATGGAGCGCATGGCTCCCGTGGGCCCGGTCTATCAGGCCGGCACGCTGTCGGGAAACCCCCTCGCGACCTCGGCCGGCATCGCGATGCTCGATGAGATCCGGACGCGTCCTCCGTACGCGCTTCTCGAGAAACGTGGCGCCCTGCTCGAATCGCTTGTCTCGGAGGAGATCGTCCGGCGCGGGTTCTCCGACCGTCTCTGCGTGACGCGCGCCGGCTCGCTCCTGACGCTCTTCTTCGCGCCAGGCCCGGTCGGCGACTTCACCGACGCCCGAAAGAGCGACACGACGCGTCATGCGGTCTTCTTTCACTCCATGCGGGAGCGCGGCGTCTTTCTTCCTCCGGCGCAGTTCGAGGCGTGGTTCGTCTCGACCGCGCACAGCGAGGCGGACCTGCGCCGCACCGCGCGGGCGGCCGGAGAGAGTCTCGAGGCCGCGTTCGGCTCGACGGAAGCCGGCGCTTAGCAGCCGGGCCGTCTTCTATCGTCGGCCCGGAAACTCTGGTAGCCTCGCGCCGCCCATCATGAGCTCGACCGCCGCCTCCCCGGGGCACGGCTCCGCCCCGGGCCGCCATCCTCGCGGTCTCTACGTCCTCTTCGCCACCGAGATGTGGGAGCGGTTCAGCTTCTACACGATGCTGGCCCTCTTCACGCTCTATCTCCAGGACAAGGCGGAGGGATTCGGCTGGTCCGCGGCGCAGGCGACGACCCTGCGCGCGAACTACCTCGGCGCCGTCTTCTTCAGCCCGATCATCGGCGGCTGGCTGGCGGACCGCTATCTCGGGTACCGGCGGGCGGCGATGATCGGCGGCGTGTTCTTCATCGTGGGCCACGTGCTGCTGGCGTTTCCCTCGATCCAGGTGGTGTATGCCGCCCTCGTCTGTCTCGTCATCGGCAACGGCCTCTTCAAGCCGAACGTCTCGACGATCGTCGGAAACCTCTACCCCAAGGGGAGCCACCTGCGGGACCGCGCCTACAACATCTTCTACATGGGCATCAATCTCGGCGCGACGCTCGGCCCCATCGTCGTGGAATTCGTCCACGCGAAGTACGGCTTCCATCCGGCCTTCGCGGTGGCGGCCGGCGGAATGCTGATCTCCGTGCTGACCATGGTCGTGTTCCGCAAGGACATCGAGCCCGGCGACCGCCTTCCGGGCGGATCGAAGGAAGACGTCGAAGACTCCGGGCCTCCGACCGCCATCGACGCCGTCCCGGAGGCCAAGCGGATCGGAGCGTTGATCGTGATCTACGTCGTGTCGGTCGTCTTCTGGATGCTCTTCTTCCAGAACGGCTCGACGCTGACGTATTTCGCCAACGACAACACGGCCTGGAGCTTCTCCGGGATCATTTCGAATGCGATCGAGCCGTTTTTCGTGATCGCGTTCAGCCTGCCGCTCGTCCTGCTCTGGAAGGCTCTCGATCGGAGAGGCATCGAGCCGGCGACGACGACGAAGATCGTCTTCGGTATGTTCCTGATGGCCCTGGCCTACCTGGTCATGTTCTTCGCGGGGACGGCGGGCGGGGACACGGGGAAGGTGTCTCCCGCATGGCTCGTCGGGTGCTATGCCCTGATGGGGCTGGCGGAGATCACGCTGTCGCCGATGGCCCTCTCGCTCGTTTCGAAAGTCGCGCCGGCGCGCGTCCGCGGGTTGATGATGGGCCTCTGGTTCGTCGCCACGGGCCTCGGCGGCAAGCTCACGCAGATCGGCGTCTATTGGACGGAATGGAAGCATTCGACCTTTTTCGGCGTGCTCGCCGCGATGTCGCTCGCGACCGGTATCCTGCTGGTCGCCGTGCTGCGGCCCATGAAGCGCGCCCTGCCCGGCGTCTGAGGCGGGCCATCGGCCGGGGCGCGGCGCTGCTGGCGGCCGCGTGGACGCTGGCCGCTCTCGCGCCCGCGCCGCCGCCGGACTCGCTGACGGCGCTTCGAGCGGCCCTCGATGCCGGAGATCTTCCGCGGGCCGTCCGCGAGGGCGAGGCGGCGATCGCCGCGGATCCGACGAGCGCGGAGGCGCACGATCTCCTCGGCCGCGCCTACGGGTTGACGGCCCGGGACGCGCCGCTGCTCGAGCAGATGCACCTGGCGCGCAAGGCGCGGGCGGGTTTTGCGCGAGCCGTCGAGCTCGACCCGACGAACGTCGCGGCCCTCTCGGATCTGGCGCGCTACGACATGCGTGCGCCGGCCCTCCTCGGCGGCGGAAAGAAGAAGGCGCACGGGATCATCGAGCGCGTCCTCGTCCTCGATCCGGAGCGAGGACACGTGCTGCGGGGTGAGCTCGCCGAGCGGGAACACGACCTGCCGGAGGCGGAGGCCGAGTTTCGCAGGGCCGCCGCCGCCGCGCCGGCGGGCGAGAGGGGCCGCTCGGCGCTCTCCGGCTTTCTCGTCTCCCAGAAGAGGTATGGAGAGGCCCGCGGAATCTGGATCGAGCCGAAGGAACGGGCCGGTCCGAGCGGCCTCGCCGGGTACGAGCTCGCGGGCATCGCGCTCGCGTCGGGCGAGGAAATGGAGGCCGCGGTCCGGGAGCTCGAGGAGGCGCTGGCGAGGCCGGCCGTCCCGGACGGTCCGCCGCCGGCCCTGATCCACGAGCGGCTCTCCGTCCTCTACGAACGGCTCGGAAGAAGCCGCGAGGCCGCGAGCGAGCTCCAGGCCGCCCTGAGCCTCGAGCCGGGGCGTGCGGAGTGGCGTCAGCGGCTGACGCGGCTCGAGCGATGAGCGCGGCCGAGCCGCCGGGCGGCGATCCCGGGCATCCCGGCTGGACGGACCGCCGCGCGGGTCCGATCCCGGAGCTCGACGGGGTCAGGGGTCTGGCGATCCTGCTGGTGATGCTCTTTCACTTCCAGGGAATGCGGCCCCACCTGATCCCGAAGGCGCTGACCTACCCGATGCTGCTCGGCTGGTCGGGCGTGGATCTCTTCTTCGTCCTGTCGGGCTTTCTGATCACGGGGGTCCTCATCGAGACCCGTCTCTCCGAGAACTACTTCTCTTCGTTCTACGCCCGGCGGATCCTGCGGATCTTTCCGCTGTATCTGCTCGCCGTGTTCCTCTGTTTTCGAGTCGGGCTTCCCCTGGCCCGATTGCGGGGATACGACCTGGACCCCGGCGGCGCACTCGAGCCCTGGTACTGGCTCCACGCGTCCAACTGGAAGTCGGCGTTCGGCGCGGACGTCCCGCCGGTGTCGCATTTCTGGTCGCTCTCGATCGAGGAGCAGTTCTACCTGGTGTGGCCGGCCTTCGTTCTGTGGGTGTCTCCGAAGCGGCTCGGGGCCGCGTGCGCTCTACTCGCGGCCGCGGCGTGCGGCCTGCGCTGGTTCGCGGCCGAGCACGGCGCTCCGCCGGAGGCGCTTCATCGCCTCACGATCTTCCGGATGGATTCCCTCGCGCTGGGAGGCTTCGTCGCGGCGCTCGTGCGACAGCCGGGATGGCGCGCGGCGCTCCGACGCCGCCTGGGGTGGGTCGCTCTCGCCATCGCCGCGGTCCTCGCCGCGCTGATCGTTCTCGGGCGCGGCGCGACGTCTCCGCCCATGACGCGCTTCGGCTATTCGGCGTTCGGTCTGCTCTATGCCTGCCTCGTCTTCGCCGCCTTCGACCGCGCGGGCTCGCGCGCGTGGCTCGCGGTCCAGCTTCGCCGCCGTCCGCTGCGAGCGTTCGGCCGCTACAGCTACGCGATGTACGTCTTTCACTACCCGATCGCGCTCTACCAGGCGAGATTCTTCGAGCCGTGGCAGCGAGGGGCCCCCGAATGGGCGCGCGCGGCCATCTGGCTCGCGTCGGTCGGCTTCGGCATCCTGGCGTCCTTCGCCGTGGGCCTGGTTTCGTGGAATCTCGTGGAAAAGCATTTCCTCGCCCTGAAGAAGCACTTCGCCGCCCGGATGGCGGCGACACCCGTGATCCCGTGACGGCCCGGGCGGACGCCGGCGGCGGGAGCGCGGGGCGATGATCGTTTTCGCGCTCGCCGCGGCCGTGATCGCCAGGCTCTGGATCATGCCCCTGTGGTCCAGCCTGTGGCTCGACGAGTTCGGAACGGCCTGGGTCACCTCGGGACGCTGGGATGGGCTCGTCGAGCGGGCGCGCCTCTTTCCTCAATCCCTGCCGTATGCGGCCATCGTCGAGGCTTCCCGTGGCGTGGTCGGCGCGAGCGAGGCGGCGCTGAGGTGGCCGTCGCTGCTCGCGATGCTGGCGGCGGCGGTCGCCGTGGTCGCCCTGGGGCGAGCGCTCTTCGATCGCCGCGCCGGGCGGGCGGCGGGGATCGTTTTTCTTCTCTTTCCCGCGGTCGAGTTCGCGGCGGCGGACGCGCGGCCGTACGCGTTTGCGGTGCTCGCGGCCGCGGCGGCGCCGTGGCTGCTCGTGCGGTGGCTCGACCGGGGCCGAATCGGGGCCGGTGTCGGATACGTCCTCACGGCGGCGGCGATGGTGTACTTCCAGTACCTCTTCGCGGTCTGCCTCGTCGCACACGCGGCGTACGCGTGGCGCCGTCGCCGGACCGCCGCGGTGGACGGAGCGGCGATCGCCTCCGCCGGAGCGGCGATCGCCCTGCTGCTTCTGCCCGCCGCGGTGCTCGTCGTCGAGATCGGGCGGTCCCGCGAGCTCCATGCGTTCGGTGCGCTGCCGGGAGCGGGAGACCTGGTGCGCGCCCTGGTGCCCGTGCGCGGACTGGCGCTGCTCGTCCCGGGCCTGCTCCTCGCCGGGGTCGCCGGAGCGCTCCAGGGGTTCCGGCGGCAGACGATCGGCCCCCGCGAGAAGGACGGCCTCGTGCTCCTCGCCGTCGGCGCTCTGGCTCCGGCGCTGCTGCTCTTCGCGGTCTCGCGCGCCGCCGGCGGCAGCCTGCTCGAGGGGCGCTACGTCCTCGGCGCGGCGCCGGCGTGGGCCGTGCTGGGCGGCTGGGCCCTCGGCCGTATCGAACCGCCGCGCGCCGGGCGATTCGCCCTTTCGGGCGGGCTGCTGCTCGCCCTGGTCCTCCGCGGGGAGCTCGGCGGATGGACGATCGCCCATGGCCGCGAGGACTGGCGCGCGGCCGTCGCGGCGATGAACGCCGCCAACGACGGCCGTCCCGTCTTTCTCGCCGGCTCGTTCACGGAGTCCCGCGATCTCGCCGCGGCCGCCGATCCCCGCCGGTCTCTGTACCTGCTCGCGCCGCTTTCCTACTATCGGCCGGCCGGACCCGCGGGCGTCCTGCCGCTGCGGTTCTCGAGCGCCGCGGAACGATTCGTGACGGAGAGGCTGACGAAGGTCCCTCCACCGGAGGGATTCGCCGTCATCGAGCGAAGCTCGCGGTTCCCGTCGTGGATCCCGTGGCTCGACGAGCGGCTGACGGCGTCCGGGTTCACTTCGCGGGACGTCTTCCGCGGCGGTCCGCTGCGAGTCCGCGTCTTCGAGAGGCCTCTCGGGCAGCGGCCCCGGGCGGACGGCTCAGCGAGCGGCGGCCTGGAGCCTCAGGGAGGCCGCCGCATAGTAGACGGGCGCGCAGGAATCGATGGGCTCGACGACCAGTCCCTGCGCATCGATCGTGGAGCCTTCGAGGTGGACGCATCGCCGCAGGCGGGCGTCGAGCGCGCCGCGCCGCTGGCAGACCGTGCAGAGCACGATGGTGCGCGACTCGGAGACGACGGACCCGAGCGGGAGTCTGGTGAAGTCCTCGATCATCATGGCGCGCCCCTTCCGCGGCGTACGCAGGCCGCGACCGGAGAGGATTCAAGAATCACGCCAAGCCTCCGCGCGGCGGCGGTGCCGCAAGCCGGGCGCGAGCCGGGCGCTCAGCGCGGCGGGGGAAGGTCGGCCAGCAGCGTCGACTCGGACCTCCAGATGGTCTCCTCGCGCCGCGCTCCGGTCGAGACCAGCACGGCCGGAACCCCGGTCACCTGCTCCAGGGCTCGCACGTAGGCCCGCGCTGCCTCGGGAAGCTCCTCGTAGCGCGTGGCGCCCGTCGTGGTGGCCTTCCACCCCGGAAGCGTCTCGAGCACGGGCTCGAGCCTGGCGACGTCCTCGGCGAGCGGCGGAAGATCCGCGATCGGGCGGCCGTCCAGCCGGTAGCCGACGCAAATCGGGATCTCCTCGAGCTCGTCCAGGCAGTCGAGCTTGGTGAGAGCCATGGCATCGGCTCCCGAGAGCTCGACGGCCGTCCGGGCCACGACGGCGTCGAACCAGCCCGTGCGGCGCGGGCGGCCGGTCGAAGTCCCGTACTCGTTGCCGCGCTTGCGCAGGTATTCGCCGGTCTCGTCGGAGAGCTCGGTGGGAAAAGGACCTTCGCCCACGCGCGTCGAATAGGCCTTGAGAACCAGCAGGCTCGCGTCGAGCTGGCGCGGCGCGATGGCGAGCCCGGCCGCCACGGCGGCGGAGGTGCAATGGGAGGACGTGACGAACGGGTACGTCCCGGCGGAGAGATCCAGCATCGCGCCGTGGGCTCCCTCGGCCAGCAGGGTTCCGCCGGCCGCGAGCGTCCGCCGCAGGAAGCGGCCCGTGTCGGTCACGTGCGGCTCGAGCCGGGCGGCGGCGGCGCGCAGGGCCGCGACGACCTCCTCGGGACCTGGTACGGACGGCTCGCCGAGCGCACGCAGCAGAGTGCCCGTCTCGGAGTGGACGGCGGCGACGCGGGCTGAGAGGACGTCCGGGCGAAAGAGCTCCGCCACGCGGACCCCGCGGCGCGCGGCGACCGACTCGTAGGCGGGCCCGATTCCTCGCAGGGTCGTCCCCAGCTTCGCGTCGCCGGCGGCCTTCTCGCGGGCGGCGTCGAGCAGCCGGTGGTAGGGGAGGATGACCGTGGCCCGGTCGGACAGAAGAAGATTGTCGCCGATCAAAATGCCCTCGGCGCGGACCGCCTCGATCTCGGCCAGGAGGGCCTGAAGGTCCACGACGAGGCCGGGCCCGATGACGCCGATCCGCCCGCGGACGATGCCGGCGGGAAGCAGGTGGAGGGCGAAGCGGCGGGAGCCGAACTTGACCGTGTGTCCGGCGTTGTGCCCTCCGTGATAGCGCGCGACGACGTCGAAGCGGTCGGCGAGCAGGTCGACGACCTTGCCCTTGCCTTCGTCGCCCCATTGTCCGCCCAGGACGGCCAGAACCTTCACGTCGTCGCTCCTCGTGCGCGCAGAAAAACAGCGCAGACTAACACGTCGCCGGAGCTTGCGCGGCGAGCGCAAGAGGCAGTGCCGCTCGGTTCTTCACGGGAGAGCGTGCCGGTGCGGCTTCCCCTTCCTCGTCGGTCGGGCCGCAGAGCGGCCCGCGCAGAATCCGAGCGGGTAGAATCGCCGGCGCATGCGGACGGTGCGCGTCTCCGGTTCGGGCCTCGACCTCGACGATCTCGTCGCGGTGTCGCGGCGCGCAGCACGCGCCGTCCTTTCGCCGGCGGCTCGGCGGACCATGGCGGCTTCGCGCCGCGTCGTGGATCGGGCCGTCCGGCGCGGAGCGAGGGTCTACGGCGTGACCACGGGCTTCGGGAAGTTCGCCGACGTCGCCATCGCGCCTTCGGACCTCGCCGACCTGCAGCGCAATCTCGTCCGCAGCCACGCCGCGGGCGTGGGGCCGCCGCTCGGCGCGGAGGCCGTGAGGGCGATGATGCTGCTACGGTCGAACGCGCTCGCCCGCGGCAACTCCGGCATCCGCGTCGCCGCCGTCGAGACGCTGCTCGCGATGCTCGCCGCCGACGTCCTCCCCGTCGTGCCGGCGCAGGGCTCGGTCGGGGCCTCCGGCGATCTCGCGCCGCTGTCCCACCTGGCGCTCGCGCTCATCGGCGAGGGGCGCGTGGCGGTCAGGGGCCGGGAGATGTCGGCGCGATCCGCGTTGCGCCGTGCCCGGATCCGGCCCGTCGTGCTCGCCGCCAAGGAGGGCCTCGCGCTGATCAACGGCGTGCAGATGTCGGTGGCCGTCGGCGGGCTGGCGCTCGCGCGGGCCATCGACCTCTCGCGGGTGAGCGACGTGATCGGAGCGGCGTCGGTGGACGCCTCGCGAGGCTCCGACACGGCGTTCGATCCCCGGATCGTCGGCGCACGGCCGCACCCCGGCGCCGTCGCGAGCGCCCGCAACCTCCGGAACCTTCTGCGGGGCAGCGCGATCCGGGAATCGCACCGCGGGTGCGGCCGGGTCCAGGACAACTACGCGCTGCGCTGCATGCCTCAGGTCCACGGGGCGGCGCGCGACGCGTTCGCCCATGCGCGGGCCGTCCTCGAGACCGAGATGAACAGCGCGACCGACAATCCTCTCGTCTTCGCCGCTTCGGGCGACATCCTGTCGGGCGGGAACTTCCACGGGGCGCCGGTCGGCCTCGTGCTCGACTATGCGGCCATCGCGGCGACGGACCTCGCCTCGATCTCCGAGCGGCGGATCGAGAAGCTCGTCAACCCCGCTCTCTCCGACCTGCCGGCCTTTCTCGTCGAGGAGGGCGGGCTCCACTCGGGCCTCATGATGGCCCAGGTCACCGCGGCCGCGCTCGTCTCGGAATGCAAGGTTCTCGCCCACCCGGCGTCGGTCGACTCGATCCCGACGTCCGCGGCCAAGGAGGATCACGTCTCGATGTCGCCGATCGCGGCGCGCAAGCTCGCGGCGATCGTCGACAACCTCGAACTCGTTCTCGCGATCGAGGCCATCGCCGCGTTCCAGGCCATGGAATTCCTGCGGCCGCTGTCCTCTTCGGCTCCGCTCGAGAAGCTGCGCCGGGACTTTCGACGCGCGGTCCGACCCTGGAACCGCGATCGCGAGATGCACGCCGAGATCGAGCTCTCGCGCCGCTTCCTGCGAAGCGAGCCGATGTCGCGGACGATCGTGGCGCTCTCGTAGCTCGAGGGCCGCAGACCCCGGAATATAATCCCCGCCATGGCGACGGGCGTCCTCGCGTCTCCCCGCACGATCCGCGCCGCTCGCGGTCCGGAGCTGAGATGCCTCGGATGGGCCCAGGAAGCGGCCCTGAGGATGCTCGAGAACAATCTCGATCCGGACAATGCGGAGAGGCCGCAGGATCTGGTCGTCTACGGCGGGACCGGCAAGGCCGCTCGAAGCTGGGAGTGCTTCGACACGATCGTGGCGACGCTCAAGCGGCTCAAGGAGACCGAGACCCTGCTCGTGCAGTCGGGCAAAGCGGTCGGAGTCTTCGAGACGCATGCCGACGCGCCCCGCGTGCTGATCTCCAACTCCATGCTGGTTCCCGCCTGGGCGACGGGCGCGGAGTTTCGGCGCCTCGAGGGGCTCGGGCTGACGATGTTCGGCCAGATGACGGCGGGATCGTGGATCTACATCGGAAGCCAGGGCATCGTGCAGGGAACCTTCGAGACCCTCGCCGAGGCGGGGCGCCGGCACTTCGGAGGAGAGCTCGCGGGCCGTCTCGTCGTGACGGCGGGCCTCGGGGGCATGGGCGGCGCCCAGCCGCTCGCCGCGACGATGAACGGAGCGACCGCGCTGATCGCCGAGGTCGACCCCGAGCGCATCGAGAAGCGCCTGCGCACACGGTACCTGGACGAGCGGGAGACGGAGATCGACCGCGCGATCGACCGGGCCCTCGCCGCGCGGGACGCGCGCCGCGCGGTCTCGATCGGCGTCGAAGCGAACGCGGTCGACCTTCTCGAGCGCCTGCTCGCACGCGGCATCCTTCCGGATCTCGTGACCGACCAGACCTCCGCGCACGACGAGCTGTCCGGGTACGTGCCGCGGGGCGGCGCGCTCGCGGACCTCGTCCGCCTGCGCCGCGAGGATCCGGACGCCTACATCGCCCGGTCGTACGCCACGATGGCCGACCACATGCGCGCGCTGCTCGAGCTCCAGCGCCGCGGTGCCGTCGTCTTCGATTACGGCAACAACCTCCGCGGCCAGGCGAAGAAGGCGGGAGTCGCCGATGCGTTCGCGGTGGGGGGATTCGTGCCCCTCTACATCCGGCCGCTCTTCTGCGAGGGCAAGGGGCCATTCCGCTGGGCCGCCCTTTCGGGCGATCCCGACGACATCCGCGCGACGGACCGCGCGCTCCTCGGTCTTTTTCCGCAGGACGCCGCGCTCCGGCGCTGGCTCGCCCTCGCGGGAGAGCGGATCGCGTTCCAGGGCCTGCCGGCGCGCATCTGCTGGCTCGGGTACGGGGACCGGCATCGCGCGGGCCTGCTCTTCAACGAGCTCGTTCGGACGGGGAGCGTCAAGGGGCCGATCGTGATCGGCCGCGATCATCTGGATGCGGGCTCGGTGGCCTCGCCCAATCGCGAGACCGAGGGAATGCGCGACGGCTCCGACGCGATCGCCGACTGGCCGATCCTGAACGCACTGCTGAATACCGCCGCGGGCGCGACCTGGGTGTCGCTCCACCACGGCGGCGGCGTCGGCATCGGCTACTCGATTCACGCCGGCATGGTCGTCGTGGCGGACGGCACCGAGGCCGCCGCGCGAAGGCTGAGACGGGTGCTGACGACGGACCCGGGGACCGGGGTCATGCGCCATGCCGACGCCGGGTACCCGGAGGCGATTCGCGTGGCGCGCGAGCGGGGAGTGGACCTGCCCTTCCTCGGCTAGCGGGCGAGGCGGGCCGCGGGCTGACGTGCAACGCCGGGCGCTTCTCGCCGCCGATTTCCTGATCGCCCTCTCGGCCCTCTTCTGGCTGGACGGCTGGTGGAGAATGCCGGGCCGGGGCACGCCGGCCGCCGCCCCGCCCGCCACGCTCTCGCGCGCGCTCGAGGGAGTCTCCGACGAGCTCGGTCAGCGGGCACGGGCGTTCGCCGAAAATCCCGATGTGTCGCGCTCGCTCGAGGGCGGCGGCATCGCGCTGCAGCGGCAGTCGCTCTTCGCCGCCGCGCGGCAGGCGATGACCGGGGCGTCGCCCGGAAGCTGGATCGCGCTGGCGGACCCGGAGGGCAACGTGCTCGCCTGGTGGGGCGAGGCGCCCGCCCGGATGCCGGCCGCTCCCGGAGCCGGCGCCCTGTCGATCCGCTGGTCGGCGACCCGGATGGAGCTGGGTCACTGGCGGGTCGCGGGTAGCGGCGTCTTCTCGGGCATCGTGTGCGCCGCGCGATGGCTGCCGGTCGAAGCGCCCGGTTTTTCCGGAGCGCTGGGCTTGAATGGAGTCGAGGCCGCGTGGGAGCCCGTGTCGCCGGGAGCCGGGCGTCCGGTGCTTCTCGCGGCAGCCGGCACTCCGCTCATCGCGGCGAGACGCGCCGAGCCGCCGGTGTCGGGGATCGAGCCCGGGCGGGCGCCGGCTCTCGTCTTGATCATCGCCGCCGCCTTGCCCCTGCTCGCCGCAGGGCCTCTCGAAGCCGGTCTCGGCCTCGCACTGCTTTTCCTGGGAGGAATGGCCTGGTTTGCGCCGATGCCCCGCGGCCTGTCGTCGCCGACCGTCTGGGCCCTGGCGCTCGGGCCGCTCCTGCTTCCTTCCGCGCTCGCCCGCCTCCGCGACGACGACTCCCGGCCTCCACCGTGGCGTCTGCCGATCGGTTTCGCGCTGCTCGGCCTCGGGATCCTGCTGGCCCGTTCGGCCGAGGTCCCCGATCTGGTGCCGGGTCTCTCGCTTTCGAGCCCGGGGTTCTTCGGCCTCGTGGCTCTGACGGCGCTCTTCGGCGCGGCGCTCGCATTCGGTGCTTCGGGTGGGGGCGCGGCCCGGCGCGGGACGACCGGCCTGGCCGTGTTCGTGACCGCCGCCGCGCTCGTCCTCGGCCTCGCGCTCGTCACGCCCCGGCCGCAGTTTCCCGCCGCGATCGCCGCGGCCGCCCTCGTTTCGTACGAGCTCTGGAGGAGGTCGATCGCGGGGGCCGGCCGGCGCGGGCCCCTCGGACCATTTCGATTGACGGCGGCCGCTGCGTTGCTCCTCGTCCTCGTGGCGGCGCCCTCTCACGCCTACGATCGGATCCTGCGCGCGGAAGCGACCGCGGCTTCGATCCGGCTGCCGGATCCGCAGCGGATCTCGGCCGGGGCGGTGGTCGCCGTCCGCCGCGCGGTCGATCGGGTCGAGCGGTTCGATCTCGCGCGAGACCTTCCGGCGCCTCTCGAAGACGTCGACCTCTCGGACCTGGCCTATCGCCTGTGGCGCGAAGGAGAGGAGGAAGCGGCCTCGGCGACGCTGATCGCCTACGAGGTCTTCGACGTCACGGGCGCGCTGCGAAGCCGTTTCTCGCTGATTCCCGAAACGGATCTGACCGGCGGCTCGGAAGAGTCCACGGCCCTCATCGACCGCTACCGCGTCGCCCTCGTGCGCCGACGCGCGGCGTTGAACGACGGCGCGGCGCGCTGGGGGCATGTCGTCGTCGAGGTCGCCGATTGGCCGTCCTGGGATCCCCTCCCGCAGCGTCTCGCGGTGTACCGGCGGCTGGTCGGCGGCGACGCATCCGCGGTCCAGACGCCGCGCCCGGTCATCGCGCTGTACGGAGCGGATGGAGTCCGCCGCGACGAGGGGCCGCAGCTCTCGCCGGCCCTCCTGATGCGCGTGCGCCGCACCGGCGTGCCGGCCGTCCTCCGCGTCCGGTATCGGGGCGAGGAGCTCCATGGCGAGGTTCGGCCGCTCAAGGATGGATTCGAGCTGGTCGCGATTCCGGGTCCGGGGTTTCTCGAGCGGCTGCTCGCCGCCACGCAGCTGCTCGTGGCCGCGGCGGCGCTCTACGTCGTCGGCCTGCTCGTGGTCGTCTGGCGCCGCGTGGCGGAGCGGCGGCCGGTCGCGCAGGCGTTCCCGACCGCGGGCCGGAGCTTCCGGGGGCGCCTCGTGGCGCTCTTCGTGCTTTCGGTGATGGTTCCGCTGACCGCCGTGACGTTCTTCCTGAGGGCCTCGATCGCCACGCGCTCGCGGCGCGACACGCTCGATCACGGCCGAACCGCGCTCGACACGGCCCGCCGGGTCCTCGACGATTATCTTCCGACCGCCGAGGCACAGCTCGGCCGGCTCGGCCTGATCGACGACACGCTGCTCTCCTGGCTCGCCAACGCGGTGGGCTACGACCTGTCCGTGTACTCGCCGGAGGCGCGGCTGGTCGCGACGTCGCGGCGTGACCTCTATGCCGCGGGCCTGCTGCCTCAGCGCGTGCCGGGAGCGACGTACACGTCGATCGGGCTCGGGGCGGCGCGCGAGCTGATCGACGCGCGGCTCATCGCGGGCAGCCGCTTCGAGGAGATCACGACCGAGCTTTCATCGCTGCCGGGAGTGCCGGGCGTGCGAAGCCCCGGCCTGCTGTCGCTGCTGCTCTTGCCGCAGCAGCGCATCGCCGAGGCGGAAGCGGCGCAGTTGACCGCGGCGGTCTCGGCGTTCAGCCTGCTGGTCTTCCTCGTCTCGGCGGCGATCGCGGGCCGGCTCGCGGTGCGGGTCGCCCGACCGGTCGCGGATCTGGTCGAGGGGACGCGCGCCGTGGCGCGGGGGGACTTCTCGCCGAAGCTGGCGGAGCCGCCGGACGAAGAGCTGAGGGAGCTCGTGCGGGCGTTTCTCTACATGTCCCGGAGCCTGAAGGAGCAGACCGATGCCGTCTCGCGCGAGAAGGAACGCCTCGCGGCGCTTCTCGCCCAGCTCACGGCCGGTGTCGTCGCTTACGGCGAAGACGGCGCCGTGCTCCTCGCCAATCCCGCGGCGGCGAAGCTCGGCGGGGGCCGCTCCGACGGCGAAACCCTCGAGGACGTCTTCCCGGGGAAGATCATGGAAGGCCTGCGGAGCGCGCTCCGGAGCGGCCGCGCGGGCGAATCGGCCGAGCTCGAGCCCCGCGCCGGCGAGCGCTGGCGCGTGGTGACGGTGCCCCTGCCTCTGGGCGGCGCGGGCGCGCGCATGGCGGTCATCGAGGACGTGTCGGACCTGGTTCGTTCCAACCGTCTGGCGGCCTGGGCCGAGATGGCGCGGATTATCGCGCACGAGATCAAGAATCCGTTGACTCCCATCCGCCTCTCGGTCGAACATCTTCGCGAGGTCTGGAAGCGCGGATCTCCCGACTTCGACCGCGTCCTCGAGGAATGCGTGCAGAACGTGCTGCGGCAGACGGAGACCCTGCGTCAGTCGGCGGCCGAGTTTTCCGACTATGCGAGGCTGCCGAGACCGGAGATGAGGACGCTCGCGGTGGCCGGTCTGCTGCACGAAGCCGCGGCGGCCTACGCGGGCGCTCCGGGAGTCCGCATCGTCGTCGAGGCGCCGCCGGGCCTTCGGGCCCTCGGCGATGCCCGGCTTCTCTCGCGGCTGCTGTCGAACCTGGTCGGAAATTCGGTCGAGGCCCTCGGAGCGGGCGGCACCGTCCGGCTGGCGGCACAGCGGCGAGGCCGGCGCATCGAGATCTCGGTCGAAGACGACGGGCCGGGCGTGTCGCCGGAGATCCTCCCGCGGCTCTTCGACCCCTACTTCTCGGCCAAGAGCGGGGGAACGGGGCTCGGCCTCGCGATCGCGAAAAAGATCGTGGAGGAACACGGAGGCTCGATCGGTGCGGAGAGTCGGTCGCCGTCGGGTCTCCGGGTGCGCTTCGACCTTCCCGAGGCCGATGCATCGGCGGGTGCCGCGTGACGGGACGCCGGCTCTCGTCTCTCGTCGCGGCGGTCCTGGCCGCGGTTTCCTGCCGGCAGGCTCCGGTCCGACCCGGCCCGTCCGCGGCGCGCGTCCCCCGGGGAGACGTCGTGTGGCTCGCGGACCCGGCCGCGGCGAACGACCCGACGCTCGATGCGGCGCTCGCGCGGATCGGCGCCGCCGCGGTGTTCGTCCCGTCCGGAACGCTCGGCGCCTCGCCGGGAGCCGGCGTCCTCGCACCGTCGGCGCCTCCCGCGAGGCCGTTTCAGAACTTGCCGGCGGTGCTCGTGCTGGAGCCGGACGCGGCGCTGTCCGCGGCGTTGACCGGAGCGGATGGGCCGGAGGCCGGAGCGCTCGCGCCAGCGGCCGCGGCGGCGGTCTCTCGCGAGATCTCCTCCGGCGCTTATGGAAAGGTCGCCGGCGTCCATCTGGACTTTCCGCTCGTCGCTTCCTCGGCGGCGAAATACGCGGCGCTCGTCGCGGGGCTCCGAAGCGGCCTGCCGCCCGGCACCTTCGTCTCGGTCACCCTCGCGTCCCTGCCGCAGGCGCCGGAGGACCGCCGGAAGCTTGCGCCCGTCTTCGAGGCCGCCGACGCGCTGGTGGCCTTCGTGTTCGGGACCGGGCCGCATGCGGACCCGGTCGCCACGGACGGCCTGGGACGGCCCTGGTGGGCGGCCTACGATCTGCGCGTCGTCGGAGAGCTTCGCGACGCTTCGGGCGCGGCACGCGGCCCGGTGCCCGAGCGCCTTCTCGAGCCCTTGTCGGGCAACGCCCGCTTCGAATTCGAGAATGACCTGACCGGAAACGACGCCAGCGTCTCCGCCTTCACGCTCACCGCGCGTGCCCCGTTTCGACAGGGCGAGTGGTCGATCGAGCCGGGCGAACGCGTCGCCTTCCGCGTGCCGTCGGAGTCCGAGTTGCTGTTCCAGCTGGGCTCGAACCTGGCCGGCAAGCGCCACGCCCTCGGTCGGGCGATTCTCTTCGGCGGCGCGAGCGAGCGGGAGAGGGTGTTTCCCCTCGCCGCTCTGGAGGACGTTCTGCTGGGCCGGCCTCTGACTCCGGCGCTCGAGGCCCATATCCGCCCGGCGGGCCGGGGGGCGATCGCCGTGGATCTCGTCAACGGCTCGCCGCACGCCTCGGTCGTCTCGCGCGTCGACAACTGGGTCGAAGTGGACGTCTCCCCGGCCCATCCGGCCGACGTCCAGATCGGCGGGTTCGACCGCTACGAGGTCTACGACCGCGCGGGTCGTCCGGTCACGCCGGGCCGGGCGGCGGCGGTGCGGCTCTTCGAGACGCTCATCGCTCCGCTCGAGGACGTGTCACCGGCTCGGATCGTCGTGCGGGGCGCTCTTCCGGCTTCCTGCTGCCGCTACCGGATCCACGCCATGTCGGCCGCCGGTCCCGAGATCGCCGGCGACTGGGTCGAGCCGCCTCCGCCTCCGACTCCCGTGCCGCCGGTCCGGGGACGC
This sequence comes from uncultured Acidobacteriota bacterium, assembly GCA_963736455.1. Taxonomy (GTDB): domain Bacteria; phylum Acidobacteriota; class Thermoanaerobaculia; order UBA5066; family Gp7-AA6; genus DAHUXD01. The sequence continues at coordinate 425,526 of CAVTON010000001.1, read as the reverse complement.
GCGGCTCCGCGCAGGCGCTAGCCGGCGGGAGAGCCGGCAGCCGCTTTTTCGGCGGCCGGCCCGATCAGGCGGCCGGCTCCCTGCGCCAGAAGAGGCCGACGAGCTTCGCGGCGGGCCCCGAGACGGCGAAGACGAGCGCGAGCGTCGCCAGGGCGATCTCCGGACGCAGGGCGATGATGGCGAAAAAGAGCGCGATCGCCGGAAGCGTCCAGACGGGCCGCCGCTTCTTCAAATCGAGATCCTTGAACGATCGGTACCGGATCGTCGAGATCATCAGGTAGGAGAGGACGAACGTCAGGGCGAGCAGCCCTCCCATCCAGACGCGCGACTCCAGCCGCTCCGGGGTCGCGAGAACGATGGTCGCCACGACTCCGGCGGCCGCAGGGATCGGGAGCCCGACGAAGTAGCGCTTGTCGACGACGTGGGTCTGGATGTTGAACCGCGCGAGCCGCATCGAGCCGCACACGACGAAGAGAAACGAGGCCATCCATCCCAGCCGGTGAAAGTCCGCCAGGCCCCAGGAGTACGCGAGGACGGCGGGAGCCACCCCGAAGGAGACGAGGTCCGCCAGCGAGTCGTACTCCTCGCCGAACTCCGAAGTCGAGTGCGTCATCCGGGCGATGCGCCCGTCGAGCGCGTCGAGGACACCCGCCACGATGATCAGAACCGCGGCGAGCTCGAACGTGCCCCGGATCGAGCACCAGATCGAAAGATAGCCGCAGAACAGGTTTCCGACGGTGAACAAAGTCGGAAGGATGAACAGCCCGCGCGACAGGCGCTCCCGCGAGATCCCGGCCACGTCAGGCCCTTCGAGCCCAGCGGGCGATCGCGGTGCGTCCGGCCTTCAGCCGGTCACCCGGCCCGACGAGGACCTCCGCGCCGTCCGGAACGAAGAGGTCGACGCGCGAGCCGAAGCGGATCAAGCCGATGCGCTGTCCGCGGACGAGCTCGTCGCCGACGCGCGGATAGAAGACGATGCGCCGCGCGAGCGCGCCGGCGATCTGCTTGAACGTCAGGCTGCCGCCCGGCCCGACCAGCGTGATCCGGTTCTGCTCGTTTTCGGCCGAGGCCTTGTCGGAGAAGGCGGCGTCCTTGCGCCCGCGGACGTAGGCGTAGTCGCCGAGGCGCCCGGAGACGGGCGCACGATTGACATGGCAGTTGAAGACCGACATGAAGACCGACAGCCGTCGGCGGGCGCCCACCGGAGCCTCCGGAGCCTCCGCGACCGAGAGCACGGTCCCGTCGGCGGGGGAGACGATCGTGTCCTCGCCGCCCTCGGGCCGGCGCTCGGGGTCGCGGAAGAACTGCAGCAGAAAGAGCGTGAGCGCTCCCAAAACGCCTGCCGCCAGCGGGTGGCCGGTCAACCCGGCCACGCCCCCGGCGGCGAGCGGCGGAACGATGAAGGCCCAGCCTTCGCGGGCGACGGGAATCCTCAGCTCGGAACCTCCTCGCGGTGATGGCGGGAGATCGCTTCCATGCGATCCTTGAGGAGAAGCTTCTCCTTCTTCAGTCGTTTCTCTTCGATTTCCTCGTCCTCGGAGAGCCGGGACTTCTCGGCCAACTCGTGCAGCCGTTCCTCGTGGTGGCGGTGTTCATCGCGGAGGCGGCGAAACTCCGGGTCGGAGACGGCGGGCTCGGTGTTGCCGTATTCCATCGGATCAAACCTCCTTGTGTTGTGTGGGAAAGAGAGGCGAGGCCGGTCACGCTGCTAGTCTAGCCTCCGGTCCGGAGGGATTCAACGGGTGGCTAAATCCGGCGGGAAGAGCGATTTCCGGACGTCTCAGGCGCGGCCGCCATCGAGCGCCAGGACGAGCACGAAGGCGTCCTCCCCGTCCTGGTAATACGCGCGGCGGCGGTACGCCTCGGCAAAATCGTACGAGCGGTAGAAGGCGCGCGCCGCGTCGTTCGACACCCGGACCTCGAGCGTGACCGCCGTCGAACCCATCGAACGGGCGCGGCCGAGCGCGTCCTCGAGGAGCTGGCGGCCGAAGCCTCGCCGCCGCAAGCGCGCATCCGTCGCGATCTTGTTGATGTGGAACTCCTCGTAGAGCGAAACCGCGAACAGGTAGCCCCCGATGCGTGGCTCCGCCTCCGTCTCGCCGACGAGGACCCGCAGGTAGCGGTGCGGCTCGACGAGCTCGCTCGCGAAGAACTCCCGCTTCCACGGGACCGGAAACGACTCGGACTCGATGCGGGCGATCTCGTCGAGGTCGAACGGTCCGGGGGGCCGGAGGCGGTACGGCCGCTCGCGCGGCTCACGCAGCGCCATGCTTCTCCTCCGCGGCGCTCGGCCTCGAGTAGACGGCGGGAAGCCCGAGTCTCGGGTCGGGCGCGCGTTCCTCTCCGGGCTGACGGGAGATAGCCTCCGCGAGCGCGGCCGCGGGCGTTCGCGCGAGACGCTCCGAGCCCTCGGCCGCGGTCAGCGCCTCGACGGGGTCGCCGGCGGCGAACGCCGCGAGATCCTCGAAGCGCAGCAGGCGGTGGGGAGCCATCGAACGCGCTCTCGGGCCGCCGAGGTCGAATCGCTCGGCCACGAGCTCTCCGCGGCCGGCGTCGAGGGCGGCGACGACGCGACGGCGGCCCGGCACGCGAGCGGCCTCGGCGATCGCTTCGAGCGTCGAAACGGTCTCGACCGGAATCCCCGTGGCTCGCGAGAGGCCCCACGCAGTCGCGAGACCGACGCGCAGTCCCGTGAACGAGCCGGGGCCGGCGCAGACGCCGATGCGAGCGCAGGCGCGGAGCGCGAGCCCGGCGGCCGAGAGCGCGCGTCCGACGGCCGGCAGGAGATCTTCGGAGGCGCGCCGGTCTTCGGGCAATGGCTCTTCGAAGAGCCGTCCGCCGACGATCAGCGCGACCGCGGGCCTCGGGCTGGCGGTGTCGAGGGTCAGAGCGGTCATCTCAGCATCGGACGCGGCGAAGTGCGCGCCCGTGACAGTATGCTAGCACCGTGAGTGCGACGCCCGGGCGCGTGACCCCCATGCTGCGCCAGTACTTCGAGATGAAGAACCGGGTGCCCGACGCGATCCTCCTTTATCGGCTGGGCGACTTCTACGAGATGTTCTTCGACGATGCGCGCGACGCGGCGCCTCTGCTCGGAATCGCGCTGACCCGCCGCCACCGCGATTCAGACATCGAGGCGCCGATGTGCGGCGTGCCTCACCAGAGCGTGGACCATCACGTCGCGCGGCTGGTCGCGGCGGGCCGGAAGGTCGCCATCTGCGACCAGGTGGAGGACGCCCGGGGGGCGAAGGGCCTGGTCCGCCGCGACATCACCCGCGTCGTCACACCCGGGACCGTGCTCGACCCCGAGTCGCTGGCTCCCGGGGCCCCGTCGTACCTCGCCGCCCTTCTCCCTGGGGAATCCGAATGGGGAGTCGCCTTCCTGGACATCTCGACGGGGCGCTTTCTCGCCGGGACGGTGAAGCCGGGCCGGGTCGCGGATGCGCTGGCTCTGTTCCGGCCTCGGGAGGTCCTCCTTCCGGAGGGCGGCGGCCCCGTGGCCTTCGAGTCGGCCGTGACGAGTCGGTCCGAGTCGTGGTGGAACGCGGCCCGCGAGCGCGGTCAGGCGCTCGAGATCGGCGCGGGCGCCGCGTCCGCGGCCGCCGGCGCGGCGCTCGCGTATGCGCACGAGATGCGCCCGGGCGGCCTGGAGCACATCGGCAAGCCCGGCGCCCTCGCCTTCGATTCGCGGATGGGCCTCGATGCCGCGGCGATCGCGACCCTCGAGCTCTTCGAGTCCTCGGACGGCGGACGGGAGGCGAGCCTGCTCGCGCTCGTGGACCGGACGCGGACGCCTCTCGGCGCCAGAGCTCTCCGGGAGGCTCTTTCGCATCCGTCCCTCGACCCCATCGAGCTCGCCGCGCGGTGGGACGCGGTCGAGGAGTTGAGGGACCAGCCGTCGGCGGCCGAACGGCTTCAGCAGGCGCTGGAGGCCGTCGGAGACCTGGAGCGGCGCTTCGCGCGCATCGCCGTCGGTTCGGCGGGGCCCCGCGAGGTCGCGGCCCTGGGCTCGGGTCTCGCGGCGGTGCCTTCGGTGCTCGAGGCGGCCGCATCGTTTCAGGCCGCACGGCTGCGCTTCCTGCGCGAGTCGGTTCCCGGCGTGGCAGACTGCGTTTCCCGCATCGAGGCGACGCTGTCTCCCGAGCCTCCGATCCTCGCGTCCTCGGGCGGCGCGATTCGCGACGGCGCCGACGCCGAGCTCGACCAGCTTCGGGCGCTGAGGCGCGATGCCCAGGGGGCGTTGCTCTCGATCGAGGCGGAGGAGCGCAAGCGCTCTGGGATCGCATCGGTCAAGGTCCGGTTCAACCGGGTGTTCGGTTATTCGCTCGAGGTCGGCAATGCCCATCGCGAGAAGGTTCCGTCCGACTGGATTCGCCGCCAGTCGCTCGCCAACGCCGAGCGCTACGTCACGCCCGCGCTCAAGGAGCTCGAGGACAGAATCCTCGGCGCCGAAGATCGAATCGGGGAGATCGAAGGGCGCATCTATGCGGACCTGCTCGCCGAGCTCTCCCGTGCCGGCGACCGGGTGACCCGGACGGCCGCCGCGATGGGGGAGCTCGATCTCCACGCGAGCCTCGCCGATGTCGCGCGGCGCGGCCGCTGGGTCCGTCCCCGGCTCTCGCCGACGGCGCGTCTCCGGATCGTCGGAGGCCGCCACCCGATCGTCGAGAGCGTCCGCCGCGAGGAGTCTTTCATTCCGAACGACACCGATCTCTCGCCGGAGCGGCGGATCCAGCTCGTGACCGGCCCCAACATGGGCGGCAAGTCCACGTACCTGCGGCAGGTGGCCACGATCGCGCTGCTCGCTCAGGCCGGTTCGTTCGTGCCGGCCGAAGAGGCGGAGCTGTCGCTGGTGGACCGGATCTTCACCCGCGTCGGCGCCGCCGATCATCTCTCGCGGGGAGAGTCCACGTTCATGGTCGAGATGCTCGAGTCGGCGGCCATCCTGCGGGAGGCCACGCCGCGCAGCCTCGTGATCCTCGACGAGGTGGGGCGCGGCACGTCCACCTTCGACGGTCTCTCGATCGCCTGGGCCCTGCTCGAGCACCTGCACGACGCGCCGGAACGCGCCGGGTTCGTCCTCTTCGCGACGCACTACCACGAGCTGACCGAGATCGCCCTCGTGCGCCCCGCGGTCGTGAACACGACGATGGCGGTCAAGGAGATCGGCGGCCGGGTCGTGTTCCTGCGCAAGGTCGTTCCCGGCGCCGCCGATCGAAGCTATGGCATCCACGTCGCCGAGCTCGCCGGGCTGCCGGCGGAGGTCATCGGCCGGGCGCGCGAAGTCCTCGCCAATCTCGAAAAGCAGGAGCTCGACGTCCAGGGCGCGCCGGTGATCGCCCGGACCGGCGGGCAGAGCGCGGGGACCGGCCAGTTCCTGCTCTTCTCGGCGGAGGAGGAGCTGGCGCTCGAGAAACTGCGATCCGTGGACGTGAACCAGTTGACGCCGATCGCCGGGCTTTCGCTCCTGGCCGCGCTGCAGGAGCGCCTGAAGGGCCGGTGACCGCGCGCCTCTTCGGCGTCGGCCTCGCCGGCCCGGCGCTCGAGCCGGCCGAGCGCGAGATCCTGACGGCGTTTCCGCCGCGCGGCGTGATTCTCTTCGCGCGCAACCTGGAGTCTCTGGACCGCCTCGGCCGCCTCGTCGCGGACCTGCGCGGCCTCGGCGTTGCGCGCCTCTATCTCGACCAGGAGGGCGGTCCGGTCGATCGCCTGCGCGATCTCGTCGGTCCCTCGCCCTCGTTCGCGCTGGCGGCGAGAAGACGGGCCGCGCGCCGGGCGGGTGAGACGGCGGGGGCGATGCTGACGGCACTCGGTTTCGACGTGGACCTGGCTCCCGTCGTGGATCGAGGGATGCCGGGCGCCGGAGCCCTCGTGCTGGGGGAGCGGTGCGCTTCGGCGGATCCCGCGGCGATCGTTCGGGCGGCAGGAGACTTTCTCGACGGTCTCCATTCCCGGGGGGTGGGGGGGTGCCTGAAGCACTTCCCGGGTCTCGGCCGCGCGCGGGTCGACACGCACGAGCGGCTTCCGTCGCTGCCCGCCGATCCGCAGGAGGAGGCGCTCGACCTCGAGCCGTTCCAAAGGCTCATGGAGCGGGCGCGCGCCGTCATGGTGTCGCATGCGGCCGACGGCGATGGGATGCCGGCGTCTCTGTCCGAGCGCGTCGCGACGGGATCGTTGCGAACCGAGCTGCGCTTCACGGGCGCGGCGTTCTCGGATGACCTCGAGATGGGCGCCCTTGCGGAGTTCGGCGATTTGCCGGAACGGTGCGTCCGCGCCGCCGTCGCGGGCTGCGACCTTCTCCTCGTCTGCCGGCGGATCGCGGACTATCCCGCCTGCGTCGAAGCGGTCGAGCGGGCCGTCCCGGCTCCTCGCCGTGCCGAGGCTTCCATCCGCCTCGACGCGTACGACCGCCACGTGGAAAGCCTCCGCGAAGCCGCGGGTCCGCCGACGGAGTCGATCGCCGCGCTCCGCGAGGAGTTGCGGGCGATCCCTCCGGCGTAGCCGTCCGTTCGACTAGACCGGCAGGCCTTCGATCGCGATCATCCGCGCCGTCGAGCAGGACTGACGCATCGCCTTGGCCGCCGCGTATTCCTCCGACTCCCACCATCGGCGCGCCCGGTCGAGCGACGGAAACTCGAGAATCACCAGCCTTCCGGGGCCGGCGTCGCCCTCGAGCGCCTCGGTGCGGCCTCCCCGAGCGAGGTAGCGACCGCCGTATGCGGCAATCGCCGATGGCGCGAGCTTCTTGTAGTCCTCGTACCGGTTGGCATCCCGGACGTCGACCTCGATGACCACGTAGGCCGGCATCCGGCTAGAACGGCACGTCGTCGTCGTAGCCGGCGCCGGCGGTGGCCGGCTCGGGCGTCTCGGCGACTTCCCGGGCCGGACCGGCGGACCGGGCACCGTCTTCGCGGCGGCCGAGCATGACCACGTTGGAGGCCTTGATCTCGGTCTTGTATCGCTTCTGCCCGTTCTGGTCTTCCCAACTGCGGGTCTGGAGGCTGCCCTCGACGTAGACCTGCTTGCCCTTCTGAAGATATTCGCCGCAGATCTGCGCGAGCTTCTCCCAGGCGACGATGTCGTGCCACTCGGTGCGCTCCTGCTTGGCGCCCGAGGCATCCTTCCATGCGGTCGTGGTCGCGAGCGAGAAGCGCGCGAGTGTCGTGCCCTGGGGAGTCGTCCGGATCTCCGGGTCCTTACCGAGGTTTCCGATCAGGATCACTTTGTTGACGCTGGCCATGTGTTCGCCCTCCTTTCAGGTGCTGACACGATATTCCACTTTCCCGGGGACAGATGATGTCCGGGCCCGGGTCGTTTCCGGGGTCCTCGCGCCGCGGCGCGAACGGCCGGATCGGGAGGGCGGCAGTCTAGAATCCCTCCAGGCTCTATGCCTTCCAACGAATTCGACGACGTCCGAGGGCGGCTGGTCCGCTCGGCCTCGACGATCACGCCGCTGACGCTGGTCTCCCGGATCACGGGGTACCTGCGCGACAAGGTCATCGCCGTGACGCTCGGGGCGGGACTCCGCACGGATGCGTTCTTCGTGGCGTGGCGGATCCCCAACATGCTGCGGGAGATCATCGGCGAGGGGGCGATGTCTTCGGCGGTAATCCCGGTGTACACGGGGGTCGCGCACGATCGGAGCGCCGAGGAGGCCCGGGCGTTCGTCGGACGCGTCGTCGGAACCTTCGCGCTCCTCCTGACAGGGATCACGGCGCTCGGAATCCTCGCCTCGCCGTGGCTCGTCGGACTGCTCGCGGCGCCGTATCGCGCCGAGCCTCACAAGTTCGAGCTGACCGTCCTGCTGAACCGCTGGATCTTTCCGTACATCCTGCTCGTCTCGCTCGCGGCGCTTTGCCAGGCGCTCCTGAACGCCCACCACCGCTTCGCGGTGTCGGCGGCGGCGCCGATCTTTCTGAACGTCGCCATCATCCTCGCCGCCGTCTTCGTCTCGCCCCGACTCGCGGAGCCGACCTACGGCCTGGCCGCGGGCGTGCTGGTCGGGGGATTTCTGCAGGTCGCCATTCAGATCCCGCAGCTTCGGCGCCTGAAGGCCGTCGGCCGGCCGGCCCTCGGGTGGAGCGATCCGGCCGTGCGCTCCGTGCTCCTGCTCATGTCGCCCCGCCTGCTCGCCTACGGCATCAACAGCGTCAATACCGTCGTCTCCACGCGCTTCGCCGCGAGCCTCGGCGACTCCAGCGTCTCGCACCTCTATTATGCGAACCGGCTGAAGGAGCTCGTCCTCGGAGGGTTCGCGGTCTCGATTGCGACGGCGATTCTGCCGACGCTCAGCCGGCAGGCGCTCGCCGAGGATCGCGGCCCCTTCAAGGATCATCTCGCGTTTGCGCTGCGGCTGATCGCCTTCGTGACCGTCCCGGCGAGCGTCGGTCTCATCGTGCTCAAGGCGCCGATCGTGAGGGTCCTCTTCCAGGGCGGCCGCTTCGGCGCCGCCGACACCGAGGCCACCGCCGGCGTGCTCGCGACGCTGGCGCTCGGACTCTTCTTCTTTGCGGGGATTCGCGTCGTCGTGCCGGCGTTCTATGCACTCAAGAACACGACGCTGCCGGTGGCGGCGGCCTTCGCGGACGCGGCGGTCTTCATCCTCCTGTGCGCGCTCCTGACCAGGCCGTATGGTCTGCCGGGCATCGGTGCGGCCGCGTCGGCGGCGGCGGCGGTCAACATCGGGATCCTGCTGACGGCCCTGCGGCGTCGGGAGGGCAGGCTGCGGGGGCGCGCCATTGCGGGCTCGCTCTGGCGGATCCTCGCGGCCTCCGCCGCGATGGGGGCGTTTCTCTGGGCCGCGGGGCGCGTGGTTCCGGCGGGGCTGTACGCCGGCTGGAAGGGCGCGGGGATTCTCGCCGCGGTGATCGGCGCGGCGACCGCCTGCTACTGGCTGGCGGCGCACTGGCTCGGCGCGCCGGAGCCGGCGGAGCTGCGAAGGCTCGCGTCGCGGCGGCGCACGAAGGACCGCGCCTGAAGGCCGTCGTGCAGAGGGTCTCCCGGGCGGCGGTGCGCGTCGGCGGCCGGACCGTCGGCGAGATCGAACGCGGATTCCTCGTGCTCGTGGGCGCGGAGGCGGGCGACGAGCCGGCCATCGCCGACGAGCTCGCGCGCAAGATCGCCGGTCTCCGCGTCTTCGAGGACGAGGCCGGGAAGATGAACCTCGCGCTCGCCGACGTCGGGGGCGCGGTCCTGGCGGTGTCTCAGTTCACTCTCGCGGCGGATCTGTCGCGCGGGCGGCGTCCGGGCTTCGAGCGCGCGCTGCGCGGCCCCGAGGCGGAGCCGCTCTACGAGCGGTTCGTCGCTGCTTTGCGCGGCGCGGGCCTGACGGTCGCGACCGGAGTCTTCGGCGCCTCGATGGAGGTCGAGCTCGTCAACGACGGCCCCGCGACCTTTCTCGTGGACCTGTCGAAGCGCGAGCAGTCCGTCTAGACGATCCGGATCGGCGTGAGCGAGAAGCTGACGAGAAACACCGCCACGCACAGCAGGGCGACGAGCGTCCGCCCGAAGTCGAGCGGGGCGTCGTCGTCTTCGACCGGGGGGTGGCGTATGCCCATGAGCAGCGCGACGAGGAGCGGAAGGACGAGCCAGACCGACGAGCGCGTCACCCCGGCGAGGACGCACAGCCCGAGCGCAATCGCCGAGACGATCGGCTGACGTCGGCCGAGGGCGGCGCGCAGAACGTGTCCGCCGTCGAGCTGGCCGATCGGCAGCAGGTTGAGGCACGTCACGAGCAGCCCGAACCACGCCGCCATGAAGGCGGGATGCTCATGGACCGTGGCGCTCGTGTACGGCCCGACGCCCGTCCAGTGCTGCGCCCAGCGGACGATCAGCGGGTATCCGAAGAGAACCTCGCCGGGCTGGACCGGGCCCGCGTTCGGCAGGGGATGGGCGACGCCGTAGAGAAGAAACGGGATCGCGGTGAAGAAGCCGGCGAGAGGCCCCGCGGCCCCGACGTCGAGAAGCTGCTTCTTGCGGCGGATCGGCTCCTTGATGCGGATCACCGCGCCGAAAGTGCCGATGATGTTCAGGAAGGGCGAAGGGATGAAATAGGGGAGCGTCGCCGCGAGCCCGTACCGGCGGCACATCGCGTAGTGCCCGAGCTCGTGCACGCCGAGGATGACGAGCAGGGGCACCGAAAAGGGAAGACCGTCCGTGAACCGGCCGCGAAGAAGAGGCCCGCCTCCCGGCGCGAAGACGCCGCCCGCGAGGGTCGTCGTGACGAAGGTGGCGAGCAGAAGCCCGAGGTGGAAGAGCGGGTGCTCGAGCATGCGGCGCCAGCCGCGCGGCGGAGGCATCGTCTCCGCGAAGGGATGGGGCGCCGGGCCGTCCACTAAGCGGGAAGCGCCCGCCGCAGCTCGAGGAGCAGCCGCGCGAGCGAGCTGCCGAGCGCGCTCGCAGCGATCTCGAGGCCTCGGTAATCCTCCTCGGAGAGCGGAGCGCCGAGGCGATCCGCGTACAGGAACGCGACGACGCGATCCTTGATGCGGACCGGGAAGACGGCGCAGCACGCGGCGGCCTTGTCGCCGAGCAGGGCGGCGAGCTTCGGCGGAATCAGGATCCGCGACAGCGGCCCCCTGTGCGGCGATCCCGAAAGCTTGATGAACGCGAAGATGGACGGCTCGCCCCAGGGGATCCGCACGGCGGAGATCTGGTCGCGCGTCAGGCCGCCGCCGCGCGCCGTCCAGCCGAAAACGCCGTCCTGGCTCGACGTGAGCAGGAACGCCCGCGGCAGCCGGCCGCAGACCGTTTCGAGCGTGGACTCGGCGAGCCGATCGCGCGCCGGAGTCCTCGGGGGTTCGGGCGCGCGCGAGGGCTCGGCGGCGCGGGCTTCCCACATCGACTGGACCTGCGAGTCGTCGGAGTCCTCGTCCGGCCTCCACATGCGATCGGCCAGCTCGTCGGGCGTGAGGGGATGAGGAGGCGTGAATTCGGGGAGCAGGTCCGTCGCGTCCGCGAGCTCGCCCGGCTGCTCGGCGGCAATGAATGGAGCGGCATAGCTGACCGGGTGGGAAGCGTCCGCGTCCGCGGCGGCAACCGGCGTCTTCGCGATGGCGATCGGGCGCCCGGGAACGGGGCTGGCGTTGACGAATCGCCCGCGCCGCGGCGCCGGCTGCGTGGCTCGCGTGCGGTAGAGCCGCCTCTCTTCGTTGCGTTCGAGCTTGCCGAGCACGCCCCGAAACTCGATCGGGATGGGGCGGCCGTAGAAGAGGTTGAACGCCTGGAGAAGGCGGACCTCGGAGATGACGGCCGGGACCACTGGACGATTGGTGACCGCGGAAACCTCGTCGACCGCCGCGAGATTCGAGGGGTTCTTGAATGCGACGCGGACGCCGCGCCCCTCGAGGGCGTAGGGAATCGCGGCGAGGCGAACCGCCGCCCGTTCCGGAAGAAGCCGGACGACCTGGGGAGGCGCCTTCAGGATGTCGGACCAGGTCACGTAATCGCAGCGGTGAATGACCGCGAGGGCTCGCAGGAGGTTCTCCTCCGGAAGGAGGTCCCGGTCGAGAAGGATCGTCCCGAGGCGGAAGGGCTCGCCCGTGTGCCGCTGGAATCCGAGAGCGCTCTGTACGGCGAGTTCGGAGACGACGCCGTCCGCAACGAGAAGCTCGCCGATTCGCGGCATCCTGTGATTCTACAGTTTGGCTAAGGCAGGTCCCGCAAGTCTTTTCCCGGCTTGAACCGGATCGTGTTTCCCGGGGGAATGGAGACCTCGACGCCCGTTTTCGGATTGCGGCCGATGCCGCGCTTGCGTCGCTTCACCTGGAAGACGCCGAAGCCGCGGAGCTCGATCCGATCGCCGGCTCCGAGGGCCGAGCGCATCGCCTCGATGACCGTTTCGACGGCCGTCGCGGCCTTGGCGCGCGGAATCTGAGCGAGGTCGACCACCCGGTCCACGATGTCGGCTTTGATCATGACTTCCTCCGGGGTTGAGCCCGGATTATATAACCTGCTTTTTCTTCAATCGGATGGAGGCCGCCAGGGCCGCCGCCGCGGCTCCGGCCAGTTCACGCAGGAAAGTCAGGTCGGCCGGGGTCGCCCCCTGTGCCCCCGCACATTCCGCATACAGGAATGCGACGGTCTTGTCCCGCATCCGGACCGGCTGGACGACGCATTCGCCCGGCCAGCCACCGAGGGCCGCCGCCAGGGCGTCGTGCCGCGGCAGAGGAGGGAGCGGGCCGAGGTAGAACGCCTGGCCCATGCGGACGTTCAGGAAGACGGACGGGTCGGTCCAGGGTATGTGGATCGCCCGCAGCGCGCGCTGATCGACGCGCTCGCCGGCGCCGCTCCATCCGATCACGCCGTCGGAGCGTGCCGCGAGCACCGCGCTCCGCGCGAAGCGCCGCCGCAGAGCGCGGACGGCCGCGTCGAAGACGCCGTCGCGATCTCGCGCCGCGAGCATCTCGCTGAAATCCGCGGCGCTCGGCATTCCCGCGACGGGAGCGGGCGTCTCGCGGCCGGAGGCCGCCGTTCGGAGCCACGGAACCGGCGGCTGGGGCGCGATCGGGACGCTGGCGGGCGCTTCGGCCGGCGCGGAGGCCTGACCGGGAAGCTCCTCCCAGGGAATGGCCTGGAGGTCGTCTTCCGAGCCCTCGGGCGGCGGAGGCGCTGGCTGATTGGCCCAACCGACGGGCGGAAGATCCGCCACCGTCCAGGCGGGCGGGGTGGGCGGCGCATGGTCGGCCGCGTCGGCCGGAGACGGCGCCATGGCGGCCTCGCCGGGCATCGGGGCTCGCTCGGTCGAAAAGTCCGGCGGGGGAGGCAGCGGCTTCCGGATCACCGACGGCGCCACCGGGCGAGACAGCTTCTCGGCGAGGATCGCGAACCGCGGCGTGCGGCGCTCGCCGTAGCATTTCTCGAGCGCCTGGTAGATGCGGACCTCGGGGGCGGCTGCGGGGACGATCTTCTTGCCCGTGACGAAGAAGAGCTCGTCGAGGATGCGCAGGTTCGAGGGGTCTCGGAGCACGACGCGCACGAATCCTTCGCCGACTTCGACCGGGACGGCGGAGTGCCGGATCGCGAACTTGGCCGGAAGGGCCGCGACGACCGCGGGCGGCAGCGCGCCGAGGACTTTCCAAGAAACGTATTCGCAGCCGTGCTGTTCGGCGAGGGCGCGGCCGACGTCGTCTTCGGAGACGGAGCCGCGTTCGAGCAGAAGCGTACCGACCCGGCCGCCGGTAAATCCCTGAACGGCCAGCGCCCGGTGCACGTTCTCTTCGCTCACGGCGCCGGCTCGAACCAGCAGGACACCCAGTCGCGGCATTCGCTATTTGATTATCGCGTAACCCGGAGAAGAAAGGAGCCGTGGAGCTTCAGGCCGTGCGGTCTCGTTTCGGGGACAGCATAACGCTCGCGCGGGCCCGTGAGGGCGCGGCGATCGTGCTAAAGTCGGTCGGTGACGTTGACGTCCACCGTCTTCTTCGCGGTCCTCACCCTCGCCCAGCCTGCCCGCAGCCCGGACGCCCTGCTCGAGAGCCGAAAAGCGTTCCTGGCGGCCCGATCGGCCATCGCCGACGGCCGCTACCAGGAGGCGCTGACTCTCTACCGGAAGGCCCTCGCCGTCGTCCCCGACGATCCGATTGTGCATCTCGAGTACGCTCAGCTCCTCCGCGACCTCAACGTGACCGACGAGGCGACGGCGCAGGCCCGGGAGGCGGTCCGGCTGGATCCGGACCTCGCCGAAGCCCGGCGGTTGCTCGGGTCGCTGGAGCTCGCGGCCGCGGAAAAGGACCCGTCCCGCCTGCCCGCCGCGATCGAGCAGTTGTCGGCGGCGCATCGCCTCGCGCCGACCGATGCCGGAACTTCGGTGACCCTGGCGCGCGCGCTGCTGGCGGGGGACCGGGCCGCCGAGGCCGCGGCCATTCTCGACGACCTCCCGGAGCTCGGCGGGCAGCCCGCCATCCAGCGCCTCACGGCGGAGGCGAAGGCCAAGAGCGGCCAGTATCGGGAGGCGGAGGAGCTCTACCAGGCGCTGTGGGAGGCGGATCCGGCCGACCGGGAGATCGCGGCCGCGCTCATCGATCTCTACGAGGACGAGGACAAGCTCGACGAAGCGCTCGCCGCTCTGGACAAGCTGGCCGCGCGCGATCCCGACAACTCGGCGATCGGAGAGCGGATCGTCCTCGATCTGGCGCGCGAGGGCCGCTTTCCCGAGTCCGAGAAGAAGGCCCGCGAGCTCGTCGCCCGGCGCCCCGAGAACCGTGCGGGACAGCGGCTGCTCGCGACCGTGCTCTTCGAGCGGGGCAGCATCGCCGAGGGAGAGAAGATCCTGCGCGCGCTGCTCGAGTCGGATCCGGACGACCCGGTCACGCGGCGGGCCCTGGCCGCGGAGCTCGTGCGCGAGCGGCGCTTCGACGAGGCGCGCGCGATGTACCAGGAAATGATTCACCGTGCCGGCGACGACGCGCGCAAAGCGGAGGCGAAGACCGCCGCCTCGATCGAGCTCGGTTTCATCGCGTATCTCGAAAAGGACTACGCGGGCGCGCGCCGGATCCTGACGCCGCTCGCCGTCGCGGACGGGCAGGTGCAGGACCGGGCGGCCCGGATTCTGCTCGCCGCCGATCGGGACGGCGAGGACTACGCCGACGGAAAGAAGGTCTCGGCCGCCCTCCTCGCGGCCAAGCCGTCCGACCCCGAATGGCAGGCCGAGAGCGCGGAGTTCCGGTACCGGACCGGGGACACGAAGGCCGCGGAGGAAATCCTCGGCGCGCTCGGATCGTCCGGGCAGCTGGAGAAGATGATGGCGGCGGCCGACGCCTACGGACGACTCAAGAAATACGATGCGGCCGTACGCATCGCGCGCGCGGCGGCGGCGAAATTTCCGGAGTCGACCGACGCCCTCTTTCGGCTGGGTTCGAGCCTCGAACGGGGAGGTCAGCCCGCGGAGTCGGAGAAGGTCTTTCTTCAGCTGCTCGCCCTCCGGCCGAACGACGCCGCGACGCTGAACTACCTCGGCTACATGTGGGCCGACCAGGGCGTTCAGCTCGAGCGCGCGAAGGAGATGCTCGAGAAGGCCGTGGCCCGCGAGCCGCGCAACGCGGCGTACCTCGATTCGCTCGGCTGGGCATATTTCCGGCTGGGTCAGATCCCGGACGCCGAGAAGAACCTGCGAGAGGCCTACCGGCGCGAGCCGAGCGACCCGACGATCGAGGAGCACATCGGCGATCTCGAGGCCCGGCAGGGCAACGTCGAGGGCGCGATCCGCCACTGGGAGAAGGCCCTCGACCTGAAGTCCGAGGAGCCGGATCGCGTTCGAGAGAAGCTGCGTCAGGCCCGGGCTCCCGTGTCGCAGCGTTGACCGGGCGGCTCCTCCGTCTTCTCGCCGCCGCCGGCGGCACGGTGATGCTCGCGGGGTGCGCGTCCACCCATGCCGCGAGATCGTTTTCTCCGGCGAGTCCCGATGACGTGCGCCGCGCCCTGGCGGCGTGGTCGTCGGCTCGAGCCCGCGCGGCGAGCCTGCCGGCCTCACGGCTCCTGTATGACGCGAAGCTCGGAGCCGGAGGCGCACCCTCGGTACCGGGAACGCTCGCGGTGACCTACGACGGCACGGCGGTCGTCACGGCCTCGCTCACGGGACCCTTCGGTTCGCCGGTCGCCGAATATCGCGGGGGGACCATCACGGGGAAGGACCGGGGCGCGTTCGTCGTGGATCCCGACGCCCTCCGCGCGGTGCTGTCCGGGGTCTGGAACGATGCCGCGCCGTCGGTCGAGGGATCGGACGGCGGCCAGTGCCGGCTCGTGCTCTCGGGAGAGACCGAGCATGCCGTCGCGATCCTCGATCTCGCGAGCGAGCGCGTGGTGTCGCTCGACCTGAGGGGGCCGGCGGGCCGGCTCGTCGTGCGCTATTCCGGAGAGGCGAGTCCGTGGCCCTCGAGGCTCACGATGGAGGATGAGGCGACCCGAAAGAGTCTCGGATTGAAGCTGGTCGCCATCGAGCGGGGCGAAGCGCCGGAGAGCGCTTCGCCGTGATTCTCACTGCCGAGGCTCCGGCGAAGATCAACCGGGAGCTGCGGGTCGGCCGAATCCGGCCCGACGGCTATCACGAGGTGTTCTCCCGCATGGTCTCGATCGACGTGGGGGACCGGATCACCGTCGAGCCCGCCGGGGACCTCACGCTGACGTGCGACGACCCGGCCGTTCCGCTCGGAGAGGACAACCTCGTCGTCAAGGCCGCGCGGCGGCTCGCGGAGACGGCCGATCTTCCGGCGCGCGCCCGGATCCGCCTCGAAAAGCGGACGCCGATGGGCGGCGGGCTCGGGGGCGGAAGCGCCGACGCCGCCGTGACGTTCCTCCTGCTCGCCGAGCTCTGGCATTGCCGGGACTCGGTCGTCGGCGCGCTGCCG
The DNA here is from genome assembly GCA_963736455.1 of uncultured Acidobacteriota bacterium. Lineage (GTDB taxonomy): Bacteria > Acidobacteriota > Thermoanaerobaculia > UBA5066 > Gp7-AA6 > DAHUXD01. The sequence goes on along the minus strand of CAVTON010000001.1, from coordinate 409,183 downwards.
GATCTCGCGGCGCGCCTCGGGAGCGACGTTCCGTTTTTCCTTCAGGGAGGACAGGCCGACGTGCGCGGCCGCGGGGAAGCGGTTTCGCCCGTCGCCGACGAGCCGCCGCAGCCGCTTCTCCTCCTGGTGCCGCCGTTCTCGATCTCCACGGCCGACGTCTATCGGGCGTACGCCGGACGGGGCCGGCTGCCCGACCGCCTCGACGTGGATGCCCCGCGGCGGCGGGAGTATCTCGGCCCGAACGATCTGCGCGCCGCCGTGCTACAAGTGGAGCCCAGGATGGAGGAATACCTCGCGTCCGCCGCCCGCGTCGCCGATGAGCACGCCATCAGCGGCTCCGGGTCGACGATCGTCCTCGCCCGGCTTCGCCCGGGGGCGCGCGAAGAGCTCGAGCGGCGCCATCCTCGGGCGCGGCTGTTTCCCTGCGCGACTCTCACCCGCGATTCCTACCGACTTCGGACCAGACCCCACGGAGGTTCCCCATGAACATCACGCAGGTAAAGGTGTTTCCGGTCAACGAGGAGAAGCTCAAGGCCTACGTCTCGATCGTCTTCGACGGCTGCTTCCTGGTCTCGGATCTGAAGATCATCCAGGGACCGAATGGGCTCTTCATCTCGATGCCTTCCAAACGGAAGAAGAACGGCGAGTTCAAGGACGTCGCGCACCCGCTGAACCGCGAGACGCGCGAGATGCTCGAAAAGCACATCCTCGCCGAATACGAGCGCGTCAAGGCCGAGGCGCCGGCCGCCTCCGCCGCGGTGGCGGCGCCGGTCCCGGTGAGCGCGGGCGCTCCGTCCCCGGCCGAATCCGCCGCGCCCGAGGAAGCCGGAGAGTAAAATCGCCCCGGATGGGGCGTCGCCAAATTGGTAAGGCACCGGCCTTTGGAGCCGGCATCTCCAGGTTCGAGTCCTGGCGCCCCAGCCAGATTGTCCGCTTCACGTGAGCTGGCGGGAGATTTGCACAGTCCGCGGGCGAGCGGCAGTCGCTCTGACATCATAAGGAGGCGCCGATGAGTTCCCGGTTTTCCCGCCCGGCCTTTCTCGGGCTCGCCGCACTGACCGCGATTCCGATCGCGCTGTTCGCGCAGCCCGTCGCGAGCTTCACGTTCGCGCCGGACAATCCCACGCCGAACCAGTTCGTCCAGTTCACCGACACCTCGTCGCCGACCCCCACGTCCTGGGCGTGGAACTTCGGGGATCCGGCGTCCGGAGCGAACAACACGTCGACGCTTCAGAATCCCTCGCACGTCTACACCGCCGTCGGGGTGTATCCGGTGACGCTGACGGTGCCGGACGCCGGTCCGGTGACGAATCCGGTCAGCGTGCAGGCCGGCAACGGGGGGTGCGCGCAAGGCGCGGGCTTCCTGTGTCTGGACGGCGGGCGCTTCCAGGTCAATGCCAACTTTACGAACCCGAACGGGACGCCGGGAGTCGGAACGGCGGTGAAGCTCACCGACGACTCCGGATACTTCTGGTTCTTCGATCCCGCGAACATCGAGATGGTCGTGAAGGTGTTGAACGGATGCTCGATCACCGACGCGTACTGGGTCTTCGCGGCCGGATTGACGAACGTCCAGGTCAACTGGCAGGTGCTGGATACGCAGACCGGCGTGACCTACACGCAGGTCAACCCGCAGGGCACACCGTTCGCTCCGATCCAGGACACGAAGGCCTTCCCGACGTCCTGTCCGTAGCGGCCCGCGCGTCACTTCGTTCCAAGCGGCCCCGACTGCTCGGGGCCGTTTGTCTCTTCCGGCGGTCGACGCGGGGAGGATTCCCGCGTAGAATCCGGCTCGCTTGACGTCGCACGCCTTCAACTACGGAGACCTCAAGATCTTCTCGGGACGCGCTCACCCGGGGCTCGCCCGCGAGATCTGCGCGTATCTCTCGATTCCCCTCGGTGAGCTGACCCTTTACAACTTTTCCGACGGCGAGGACTACTGTCAGATCGACGAGAACGTCCGAGGCGCGGACGTCTTCGTCGTGCAGCCCACCTGCTCGCCGGTCAACGATCACGTCATGGAGCTCCTGATCCTGCTCGACGCGTTCCGCCGGTCGTCGGCCTCCCGGATCACGGCCGTCATGCCGTACTTCGGATACGCGCGGCAGGACAAGAAGGACAAGCCCCGGGTGCCGATCGCGGCGAAGCTGATGGCCGATCTGCTGACGGCGGCCGGCGCCGACCGCATCCTCACGATGGATCTGCACGCCGCCCAGATCCAGGGCTTCTTCAACATACCGGTGGATCACCTCTTTGCCGCGCCGGTGATCCTCGACGCCATCCGGAAGATCGATGCGGAGGACCTCGTCATCGTGTCCCCGGACGTCGGCGGCCTGACGCGAGCCCGGGCGATCGCCAAGCGCCTCGAGGCCTCCCTCGCGGTCATCGACAAGCGCCGGACCGGAAAGAACGAGACGGAGATCCTGAACGTCGTCGGCGAGGTCGAGGGCAAGGACGTCCTGATCCTGGACGACATCATCGACACGGCCGGGACGCTGGTTCAGGCCGAGGAGGCGCTCCGGCGGCAGGGAGCACGCCGGACCTACGCGGCCGCGGTCCACGGCGTCTTCTCGGGCCCCGCCCTCGATCGGATCGAGGCCTCCCAGCTCCGAAGCCTCCTCGTCACCAACACGATTCCGGTCGAGGCGGCCCAGGCCCGATGTCCCCGGATCAAGGCCCTTTCCGTGGCCAACCTGCTCGGCGAGGCGATCCAGCGGATTCACGACGGGGCTTCCGTTTCCTCGCTTTTTGTGTAGAATCCGCCTCTTTGCGCGGGGATTCCGCGCCGCATCGAAGCCGGGGCCGGGCGCGGCGAGGGCCAGGCTTCGAAAAGAGGTAGGTAAGGCATGAGAACCATCGAGCTCCAGGTCGAGAAGCGCTCGACGACCGGAAAGAACGAGGCCCGGCGCGACCGGGTCGCGGGGCGGATCCCGGCCATGGTCTATGGCGCGGGCAAGCCGAACGTATCGATCTCCGTGGACCGCAAGGCCCTCTCCGACGTCTTCCGCGAGGGAGCCGGGGAAAACGCCATTTTCCTTCTCAAGCTCGGCAGCTCCGACCAGAGCCGCCACGCCATGATCAAGGAGATGCAGCGGGACCCGGTCTCGCGCAAGCCGCTGCACATCGACTTCGTCCGCGTCCTGATGGACGTCAAGATCACCCTCCGGGTTCCGATCGAGGTGTCGGGGGTGGCTCGCGGCGTGAAGGCCGACGGCGGGATTCTCGACATCGTGACTCGCGAGATCGAGATCGAGTGCCTCCCGTCGAACATCCCCGCGCACCTGACGGTGGACGTCAGCGACCTCGGCATCGGCGACGCGATCCGGATCTCGCAGATTCCGGCGGTCGAGGGGGTGCAGGTCGTCGACAATCCGGAGAAGGTCGTGGCGCACGTCGCCCACCCGGCACGCGAAGAGGAACCGGCCGCTGCCGCCGAGGCCGCCGCCGAGCCCACCGAGCCCGAGGTTCTGAAGAAGGGCAAGGCCGTCGCCGAGGAAGAGGGCGGGGCGGAGCCGGAAAAGTCCGACAAGAAGGAAAAGAAGGAGAAGGAAAAGGAGAAGTAGCCTCTGCGCGTCATCGCCGGCCTCGGCAATCCCGGGGACGAATACGAGGCGACCCGGCACAATGCCGGGTTCCGCGTCGTGGAGGCGCTGGCCGCGGAGGAGGGAATCCGGATTCGCGCGCGGGAGTGTTCCTCGCGCGTCGGACGGGGGAGGGTCGGGGCCGAACCGGTGCTCCTGGCTCTCCCGCAGACGTACATGAACGCCTCGGGTGAGGCCGTCTCGGATCTTTGCAATAAGTACAGCGTCGCACCCCCGGAGCTCCTGGTCGTCGTGGACGACATCGACCTTCCGCTCGGAGCGCTGCGCCTGAAGGCGCGCGGTTCGGCGGGAGGGCAGAAGGGACTCCGATCGGTGATCGCGCATCTCGGGACGACGGAGTTTCCCCGCCTTCGTGTGGGGATCCGCGGCGAGCGGTACTCGCGCGAGCGGGACCTCGCGGACTACGTTCTCGAGAGGTTCGGCAAGGCCGAGCGCGAACAGTTCGAAGACAGCATCGGCAGGGCCGTCGAGGCCCTCCGGATCTGGCTGACGCAAGGAATCGACGCCGCGATGCGGCGGGCGAATGTTTTACCTTCCTCTCCGGACCGCCTCGATCCGGATTGACATCCATGAGGAGGAGTCATGAGGCTTTATGACATCGTCGTTCTGGTCACGCCCGACCTGAGCGAGGAGGACGCGACGAAGGTCGCGGCCGAATACAAGAAGGTCCTGACCGACGGCGGGGCGACCGTGGTCAAGGAAGAGCCGTGGGGCAAGCGCCGGCTCGCCTTCCCGATCCTGCGCAAGCGCGAGGCTCACTACCACTACTGGCAGGTCCAGGCCGCCCCGGCGGCGGTGGCGGAGGCCGAGCGGCGCATGGGGCTCTCCGATCAGGTCCTGCGGCATCTCGCCGTACGGGTCGACGAGGAGTTGAAGCGCAGCGCCAAGATGGCCGAGCGCCTCAGGATCAAGGCGATCAAGCGTCCGCCCCGGCCCGCGCCGACGGCGGCTGCGGCCGAGGCGGTCCCGGCGGCACCCGAAAGGAGCGAGTCATGAGGATGGGAGGAGGCTCCGGCCGCTCATCCGGCGCCCGCGGGGCGGCGGGCCGCGACGGCAAGGGTGGTCCGCGAAAGAAGTTCTTCGTTCGCCGGCGCAAGGTCTGCAAGTTCTGCGCGGAGAAGCTCGAGTACATCGACTGGAAGGACGTCAAGCTCCTCCAGGGCTTCATTCCGGAACGCGGCAAGATTCTGCCGCGCCGGATCTCGGGAACGTGCGCGCTGCACCAGCGCAAGCTGCAGACGGCGATCAAGCGGGCCCGATCGATCGCGCTGCTTCCCTACGCGACGGATTAACCGGGTGCGGAAAGAGGGTGCGGGGCGGCGTGACGCGACGCCCGCATCCGCTCTTCGGCGGCCGGCGGGCGAGGGGCGATGAACTCTCCGGCGCCGGCGGCGGAGCCGCTGCCGTCTCCGATCGGAAGGTACGAGCTGCCGCTCGCCGGCCTGGCGGCGGCCGCCGCGTTCTCGGCGGTCTTCATCCTGCCGTTCGTCGGCGTCATCGGCGTTCCCCTCGCCGCGGTGCCGGCCGTGCGGGTGACTCACCGGAAGGGCCTGGTGGCGGGAATGACGGCGTGCGGGCTCGCGGCGGCGGCGATCTTCGGGCTGGGCTGGGCGGCCGACGGAGCCGGGGCCGGAGTCGCGCTCGCCTTCGCTGCCCTGGCCGTGACCGCCCTGCCGACGGCTTCGGTCGGCTTCCTTCGCGCCGGCGCCGAGCCGTCCCGCTGCTATCTCGGGCTGTGCCTCGCGGGTTGCGCGATGCTCGCCGCCGTCTATGCGGCCTCGGTCAACGGCGCGGGCGCTTCGATCTCGGCCGAAGTGTCCGGCACCTTCGACCGCATGATTCCGGCGGCTCTCGATTCGTATGCCCGCTCGGGGGCCGATGCCGAATCGGTGGCGCGGATGCGCCAGGCCTTCGAGGCCGCGCGGGAGTTCACGCGCGAGTGTCTCTGGGGCATGCTCGCGGCTCTCTGGGTGGTCGGAGGGGCCGTCGCCTTCTATCTCGGCGCGATGGCGGCCCGGCCCGGCGAAACGGCCGACGCGGCCCGGTTCGAGCTCCTGCGGGTGCCTCCCGTGGTGGCGGGCTTTTTCGTCGCGGCGGGGGCCGCGTTCGGGCTGCTCCCCGGGGCCGGGCGCATCGTGGCGGCCAACGTGCTGCTGCCTCTCCTGGCCTTGTATTTTGTGGCCGGCCTCTCTATCATCTGCCACTTCTTCCGGAGGTGGTTCCGGGTCCGGATTCTTCGAGTTGGTCTTTACGCCCTGGCCGCCTACTTTCCGCTCAACATCGGGGTAGCGCTGCTCGGGCTGTTCGATTGGTACGTGGATTTTCGCCGCCGGGGCGAGGGAGCCGCAGAGAAATCATGAAAGTCATTCTGGCCGACGACGTCCGCGGTCTCGGGCACCGCGGAGAAACGGTGACCGTCAAGCCCGGGTATGCCCGAAACTACCTCCTCCCGCAGGGATTCGCCTACGAGGCCACCGCCTCGAACGTGCGGCGCCTCACCGAGGAGAAGAAGAAGTACGACGAAAAGATGCTCCGCGAGAAATCCGTGGCGTCGGAGGCGGCGGCCAAGGTCGAGGGCCTGAGCGTGACGATCACGAAGAAGGCGGGCGACGAGGGCCATCTCTACGGCTCCGTGACCGCGTCCGAGATCGCGGATGCCCTGGCCGCCAAAAACGTCGACGTGGATCGCCGCCGCATCGAGCTGGCCGAGCCCATCCGGCGCGTCGGGATCCACACCGTGCACGTGCGGCTCCACCGCGACGTCGTCGCGACCCTGACCGTGGACGTGCAGGCGGCCGTCGCCTCCGCTTCGTGATGGGTCTGCGCGCCCGCGGGGCGCGCACCTCTCCCCGCTGAGGGGGCTCAGCGGGGGATTGGCGTCGCCCCGGCGGGCGGCGGCAGGGCTCCTTCCGCGGGAAGCTCGCCCTTCTTCGGAACGTAGAAGGGCTGCTGCAGCGACCACGGCAGCTTCGCGATTTCCTGAGAGCGCGCGGTCCACTCTTCGGTCGGCTGGGAGCCGCTCACGAACGCCTCGAGAACCGGCAGGGGCGTGTCGACGGTCGCCTTGAGCCCCGTCTCGTAGTCCACCGGCGTGAGCACGATCCCCGGGGGCACGTCGAAGTCCTCCTGAGGATCGATGCGGCCGTGGTCCCGCATCTGCTCGATGATCCGGATCCAGATCGGCAGGGCGACGCGCGAGCCCTCGGCTCCCTTGCCGATCGACAGCTTCTTTTCGTCGTTGCCGACCCAGACGCCGATCGTGTACCGCGGCGTCATGCCGATGAACCAGGCGTCGGTCCACTCGTTGGTCGTCCCGGTCTTGCCGGCGATGTTCAGCTTCAGGTTCGCCCGGGCGACGGCCGCCGCGGCGGTTCCCCGCTGCGTGACGCCCCTCAGGATCTGGAGGAGCTGGAAAGTCGATTGCGGGTTCTCGACCTCGCGAGGATCCGGATGTGTCTGCTCGAGGACGTCGCCGTCGGAGTCGGTGACGCGCTCGATGAGGTATGGCGAGAACGCGAGGCCCTGGTTCGCGAAGACCGTGTAGGCCGACGTCAGCTCCATCAGCGTGACCTCGAAGGCCCCGAGCGCGAGGGAGGGGTACGGCTCGAGGTTCTGGTGGACGCCGAGGCGGCGGGCGGTCTCGATGATGTTCGGCAGGCCCACCATCTCGGCCACCCGGATCGCCGGGATGTTGTAGGAATGCTCGAGGGCCTTCCGGAACGTCACGATGCCGTGAAACTTGCCGTCGTAATTGACCGGCCGGTAGGGGGGCTGGTGCGGGTCGATCGTGATCGAAAGCGGGCCGTCGAAGACGGTGTCGGCTCCCGTGTAGCCCTGGTCGAGCGCCGTGAGGTAGACGAACGGCTTGAAGGCCGATCCCGCCTGGCGTACGGCCTGGGTCGCGCGGTTGAACTTGGACACGCTCCAGTCCGAGCCGCCAACCATCGCCCGGATGGCGCCGGTCGAGTTCTCGAGGATCAGGACGGCGCCCTGCTCGCGGGGCTCCTGCTCGAGAGCCGCGACGAGCGTGTCGTCCTTGGCCTTCTGGAACGCCACGACGATCAGGTCGCCGGGCTTCAGGATCTTCGCCGCCGTGCTCGACCCGGTCCACGCGACCGTCGCGTTCGGCAGCGCCAGAATCTGTTTGCCGACGCGAACGTCGGCCCCCGAGGGGGTCACGCGCATCACGACGGCGCGCGCCGCGCCGCCCTCTTCGATCTTCGCGCTTTCCCACGACGGATCCACGTAGCTCTCGAACGAGCGGTAGCCGTCTTCGGAGAGATTGCGCGGCCGGTGAAATCCGTGGCGCTTGGAGACCTGACGCAGGCCCCATCCGAGGGCGTCCTCGGACCACGTCTGCATTTCCGGGTCGAGGGTCGATTCGACGTGAAGGCCCCGCCGGTACAGGTCCTTCTCGCCGTAGGACTTCTCGAGGTACTGGCGGATGTCTTCGCAGAAATAGGGCGCGATGATGGACTCGGGCAGTGACGGCGCGGCCGGCAATGGCTCGGCATCGGCCGCGCGGCGTTCCGCCTCGGTGATGTAGCCCTCGGCGAGCATGCGCCGCAGGGCCGTGGACCGCCGCGCCCGGGCGAGGGCCGGGTTGCGGAACGGGGACTGATCCTCCGGCCGCTGCACGATGCCCGCGAGCAGCGCCGCTTCGGCGAGCGAGATGTCCTTGACGCTCTTGCCGAAGTAATAGCGGGTAGCGGCCTCGATGCCGTAGTTGCCGTGGCCGAGGTAGATCTCGTTGGCGTACATCGTCAGGATCTGGTCCTTCGAGTAGCGCCGCTCGATCTCGAACGAGACGAGGGCCTCGTTGACCTTGCGCGAGAGCGTCTTGCGCGGCGACAGGAAGATCGCCCTCGCGAGCTGCTGGGTCAGCGTCGAGCCGCCCTGCGCATAGCCGCCCTGCCGCAGATTCGCCACCAGCGCCGAAAAGGTCCGTCGCACGTCCACGCCGCCGTGGCGGAAGAAATTCTTGTCCTCGGTAGCGACGAGCGCGTGCGTCAGGACCGCGGGGATGTCGGCCCGCGTGACGAGCGTGCGCCGCTCGATCGCGTATCGGGCGATCGTCGAGCCGTCGCGGGCCGTGATGCGCGTGACGATGTCGGGCCGGTAGGTCGCGAGCTCCGAGACCCTCGGGACACGCACGAAATTCGTCGCGAAGGAACCGACGACCGATCCGAGAAAAGCGACGAAGGCGAGCGGGAGGACGAGCGCCGCCGCGCGGGCGAACCCTTTCACGCTCCGATTGTGAGGCAAACGCGGTTCTTATGCTATAAGCGGCGGTTCACCCCATGGCGCGCGTTTCCGAACCCCGGTCTCCCTCGTCGTCCGGCAAACCGCCGAGCTACCTCGAGGCGCAGGCAAGGGCGACCGGCCGCTTCCGGCTCACGACCGATTTCACGCCCCAGGGCGACCAGGTCCGGGCGATCGGGAAGCTCGTCGAGGGCCTCTCGGACGGGCGGACCGACCAGGTCCTGCTGGGCGTGACGGGATCGGGCAAGACCTTCACGATCGCGAAGGTGGTCGAGGCGGTCAACCGCCCGACCCTCGTTCTCTCCCACAACAAGACCCTCGCGGCGCAGCTGTACCAGGAGTTCCGGAGCTTCTTCCCGGAGAACTCGGTCGAGTACTTCGTGTCCTACTACGACTACTACCAGCCCGAGGCCTACGTGCCGCAGACGGACACCTACATCGAGAAGGAGACGTCCCGCAACGAGGAGATCGACAAGCTGCGGCTGGCGGCGTCCAAGGCGCTCTTCGAGCGCCGCGACGTCATCGTCGTCGCCTCCGTCTCGTGCATCTACGGCCTGGGCGCGCCCGACTCGTACTACGACATGCTGGCCTACCTCGAGGTCGGCGACGACCAGGGCATGCCGGCTCTGCTCGCGCGCCTGGTCGAGATGCAGTACGAGCGGACGAACCTGGACCTGGCTCGTGGAAGCTTCCGCGTGCGGGGCGACGTCCTCGAGATCCAGCCCGCCTACGAGGATACGGCGGTGCGCGTCGAGTTTTTCGGCGACGAGATCGAGAAGATCACCAAGACCGATCCTCTCCGCGGCACCGCGCTCCAGAGGGTCGACCGGCTGGCCCTCTATCCGCGCACCTTCTACGCGACGCCGCGCGAGACGCTCGAGCGAGCCGTCGGCTCGATCCGCCTCGAGCTCGACGAGCGGATGGCGGAGCTGACCAGGGCCGGCCGTCTCCTCGAGGCTCAGCGGCTGCACCAGCGGACGATGTTCGACCTCGAGATGATCAAGGAGCTCGGCTATTGCAACGGCATTGAAAACTATTCGCGCCATCTCTCGGGCCGGGCCCCGGGTGAGCCGCCGCCGACCCTCCTCGATTATTTCCCGAAGGATTTCCTGCTGGTCGTGGACGAGTCGCACGTCACGCTGCCGCAGGTTCGCGGGATGTTCTTCGGGGATCGGTCGCGCAAGTCGGTCCTCGTCGAGTACGGCTTCCGCCTCCCCTCGGCTCTGGACAACCGGCCGCTGACGTACGACGAATTCCGGACCCGCGTGAACCAGGTCATCGCGGTCAGCGCCACGCCCGGGCCCGAGGAGCTGGAGCGTTCGGGCGGCGAAATCGTCGAGCAGGTCATTCGCCCGACCGGGCTCGTCGATCCCTCGATCGAAGTGCGGCCGGTCAAGGGACAGGTGGACGACCTGCTGGCGGTCGTCCGGGCGGCGGCGGCCGAGAACGAGCGCGTCCTCGTGACCACGCTGACCAAGCGGATGGCGGAGGAGCTCACGAACTACTTCACCGAGGTCGGCGTGCGCTGCCGCTATCTCCACTCCGACATCGAGGTCATGGATCGCGTGAACATCCTGGCGGACTTCCGGCGGGGCGTCTTCGACTGCCTGATCGGGATCAACCTGCTGCGGGAGGGGCTGGACCTCCCCGAGGTCGCCGTCGTCGCGATCCTCGACGCGGACAAGGAGGGGTTTCTGCGGAGCGAGACCTCGCTGATCCAGACCGCGGGCCGCGCGGCGCGAAACCTGAAGGGGAGGGTGATCTTCTACGCGGACGCGGTGACCGACTCGATGCGGCGCGCGATGGAGGAGACGTCCCGCCGCCGCACGATCCAGGAGGCGCACAACCGGGAGCACGGGATCGTCCCGGCCTCGATCGTCAAGCAGGTCAACTCGCCCCTCGTCCGCATGGCGAACCTCGATTACTACGAGATGCCGTCGGCCCCCCGGCCGGACGTGCCGGACGCCGAGTCGCTGCGCCGGCGGATCGCGGACCTCGAGAAACAGATGAAGGCCGCGGCCAAGGAGCTCGACTTCGAGAGGGCGGCTTCGCTCCGGGACGAGATCCGGGGACTGCGCGAGCTCGAGATCTTCAGGGCCTGACGGCGGGAGTCGGCGCCGGCGCCGGCGCAGTTCCGGGGGTCGGGGTCCGAGGTTTCAACGGGTTCTTCTTCACGTAGAGCCGCGCGGCATCGTCGACCGGATCGCCCGAGATCGGCCAGGTGATCATCCGCGGCTTCAGCGCACCATCCACCCCGATGCCGACCAGCGTGTTGCCGTAGCCGGCATCCGGGAGATTCGCCGCGGCGTCCGCGGGACGCAGTCCGTACGGAACCGAGCACGGAAAAGCCGCGTGGCACCTCGAGAGCGGGACGAGCTGGGCCCGGAGCGCGCCGCTCGAGGCGAGCACCATGACGATCGCGGCCGCGCCGACTCTCGCTCCGCCGTTCATATCCAGTGGCACGCGCGGGAGAGGCCCGCGAGAACGAGCAGGAGCGCCGCGATCGCGGCTGCCCAGACCGCCGTGCGCGACTTGGTCGCCATCGGCCGCTGGCGCGTATAGAAGCCCGTCTGCCAGCGCTCGAGCTCTCGGTTGCACTTCGGGCACACGGGAGTGCCGGGCTCCACGGGTGTGTAGCAGTACGGGCACTCGTACATCGGCATGCGTGGATGATCATACTGCCGGCGACGGGCTTCCTTCGTAGCCCGGCCCTCGCTTTGCTCGGCCCGAGCTACGACGCGGCGTTTTCCCGCCGCGGGTCTTCTTCGTAGCCCGGCCCTCGCTTTGCTCGGCTCGGGCTACGACGCGGCGTTTTCCCGCCGCGAGTCTTCTTCGTAGCCCGGCCCTCGCTTTGCTCGGCTCGGGCTACGACGCGGCGTTTTCCCGCCGCGAGGGGTTCGGGTTACACTGACGTCGTGGTCGAGCCTCGCCGCGGCCCGGAGAATCTGCCGGATTCCCCGGGCGTCTATCTCTTCCGCGGCGACAGGGGGAAGATCCTCTACGTCGGCAAAGCCCTGTCGCTGCGCAAGCGCGTCGCCTCTTACTTCAATCCCGCCGGGGGCGGCGCGAAGGAAGAGGCTCTGCGCCGCCTTCACCGCGAGGTCGAGACGATCTCGACGCGCACGGAGCTCGAGGCGCTGCTTCTCGAAAACACGCTCATCAAGAAGCACCGCCCGAAGTACAACGTCTGCCTCCGCGACGACAAGACCTATCCCTACATCAAGATCACGACCGGCGAGGACTGGCCGCGTGCTCTGGTCACCCGGCGGGTCGAGGAGGATGGACACTCCTACTACGGCCCGTTCTGGGGAGGCCTTGCGCGCCGGATCATGCGGATGATCACGCGGCACTTCCAGATCCGCACCTGCACGATCGAGATCGACGGAAAGCTCCCCAGACCCTGCCTGTATTACGACCTTCATGCCTGCCTCGGCCCCTGCGTGGCGGGGCTGACGACGAGGGAGACGTACCGGAGCGCCGTGGAGGACGTCGTGCTCTTCCTCGAGGGTCGCAACCGCGAGCTCGAGGCGAGCCTGACCGGGAAGATGCAGGCCTCGTCGGAGGCCGAGAACTTCGAAATGGCCGCGGCCTACCGCGACGCCCTTCGCACGGTCCGCGACGTCTCGGAGAGCCAGGTCGTCCAGTCGCTCCGGGGCGAGAACGTGGACGTCTTCGGATTCTTCGAATCCGGGCAGGACGTCGCCGTCTGCGTTCTCGTCGTGCGCGGCGGAGTGCTTCAGGACCGGCGCGACTTCTTCTTCGAAAAGGCGCAGGAGCTCGACCCGGCGGCGTTCCTCGAGGCGTTTCTGCCCCAGTTCTACGACGCGAACCCCTTTCTTCCTTCCGAGGTCCACCTCCCGGTCGCGATCGCCGGCGCGAAGCTCGTCGAGGACTACATCGCGGCGCGCCGCAACGCGAGGGTCGCGGTGCGCACGCCGCAGCGCGGGGACGCCGCCGACCGCGTCCGCATGGCCGAGACGAACGCACGCGAGCGCCACCGGGTCCGTTTCCGCGGGACCGCGGGCGACGAGGCGGTCGCCGTCGAGAAGCTGGCGCGCGCTCTCGGCCTCGGGATCCCGCCCCGGCGCATCGAGGCCTTCGACATCTCGCACACGCAGGGGACGGACAGCGTGGCCTCGCTCGTGGTGTTCGAGGAGGGCAAGCCGAAGAAGTCCGACTACCGGCTCTTCAACATCGAGTCGCAGACCCTGCTCGAGCCGGACGACTTCCGGAGCATGGCCGAGGCGGTGGATCGCCGGTATCGCCGCCTCCAATCGGAAGGATCGCCGATGCCCGACCTGATCCTGATCGACGGCGGACGCGGGCAGCTCCAGGCGGCGCTGACCGCTCTCGACCGGATCGGCCTCGACCTTCCGGCCGTCGGCCTCGCCAAGCGCGAGGAGGAGCTCTGGGCGCCGGGCCGGCCCGAGCCGATCCGTCTCTCGCGAAAGGATCCCGCGCTTCAACTCGTGCAGCGCGTCCGGGACGAGGCGCATCGGTTCGCGATCTCGAGGCACCGGCAGCGCCGCGGAAAGCGAATGCGCCAGACCGGCCTGACGGAGATCCCGGGGATCGGTCCGGTCCGCGCCCGTTTGCTGCTGCGCCGGTTCGGTTCGGTGAAGGGCCTGCGCGTCGCCGACCCCCGCGAGATCGCCGCGGCCGTGGGCCCCACGACGGCGCGCGCCGTGGCCGCGTATCTCGGCTCGGGGGAGGGAGCGGCCGGAGCATGAGAACGGCGTTCGAGCCCGAAGGCGACCTGCGCGGGGTGGACGTGCTCGCGGCGTTCGTGACGCTCTGGCGCGGCGCGGGGAGCGGATCCCTGCAGTTTTCGAGATCCGGCGCGACCGCGGGGTTCGAAATCGCCGGAGGAGAGCTCGTCGCCAGCTCCTCCTCGGACCCCCGCTTCGACACGGCCGCCATCCTCGTTCGCGCCGGAAAGCTCGACACGCGCACGCTCGAACGGCTCGCCGCGCCGGAAGGAGCGGACCGGGCGCTTCTGGCCCTCCAGGCGGGGGTTCTCACCCGCCGCGAATATCGCTGGGGCGAGAAGATCCGGGCGGTCGAGATCCTCTCCGACCTGCTCACCTGGCTCGAAGGCGAGTATTTCTTTCTTCCGACGGACGAAGCCGAGCGGGAGACGACCGAGCCCCGGCTGCCGCTCCCGCGACTGATCCTCGAGCTGTTCCTGCGGTCGCGCGACCGCAGCCTCGTTCTCAAGCACCTCGGCGGGGCCGACGTGCCGCTCGCTCGCGCGGCCAACTTCGACGCCGAATTCGCGACCTTCGGCCTCACGGCCGACGCCGAGTCGGTCGTGCGTCTGATCGACGGAACGTCGACCGCCGCCGAGATCGCGAGCGAGGCTCCGGCGGAGTCCTTTGCCATCGAAAAGCTCCTCGCGGCGCTGGTCACGCTCGGCCTCGTCCATCCGGCGTTCGCCGGCGCGGGACCGGAGGAGTCTCGCCCGCCGGCGCCGTCCGACGTCGAACGCGAGGCGATCGGACCGGCGGGCGCCGCGGACGAGGAAGGCGGGGAAGAGGAAGGAGACGAAGAAGCGGAGGAAGAACCGGGAGAAGCGCCGGCCGCGGACGTCGAGCGTCGCGAGGAAGAGCCGCCCGGGCCGACGGAGATTCTCGAAGAGCCCGGCGGGTCGTGGGACCTGGAACGCCGGGACGTCGAGGACGCGGAACCGGGCGAGGGGCCGAGCGAGCTCGGCGACGAGTTCGAGGACGAGGCGGACGGAACTGCCGACGAGGAGCCCGTCGACGTCCCGTTCTCCGGCCGTGCTCCGGTCGCGCCCGATCTCGAGTTTGCGAGCCTGGGCGACGAGCCCGGCCGAGTCTCCCCGGTGGACGCTTCGCACGCGCCCGTCGAAGAGGCGGCGGCCTTCGATCGGCCCCTCGATGCGGTTTCGGGCGGCGACGTCGATCGCCCGCCGGAGCGCTCCGGTTCGCCGCTCCTCTGGGTTCTCGCCCTTCTCGCCGCCGCCGTCGTGGCGGTTCTCTGGCTCCGCGGCCGCGGACCGGCCGCCCAGCCGGCAGCCCCCGCCGCTTTGACGGCCACGGCCACCGAGATGCCGACGACTCCCGTGGGTCCCGGCCCCGAGGCGACGCCCGCGCCCACGGTCCCCGTGCCGGCGGCAGCGGTCCCCGCCGAGGCGCCGACGGCCGTTCCGACGCGGGCGCGCTCGACGCCTGCGCCTCCCTCCGCCCCGGCGGCCGCCGGACGCATGAACTCGCGGCCGTACTGGCAGGACCGCGCGGCCCGCGACGCGCGACGCCTCTCGTCCGATCGGAAGACGCGTTATGCGATCCAGCTGGAGCTCGCCTGTGAAGTCGGCTCGCTGGTCGACGCCTTCCAGCACGACCGGCCGGCCGGCACGATGTGGGTCCTCGCCACCTCGTATCAGGGCCGCACCTGCTTCCGGGTGCTCTGGGGCCGATACGCCACGCCGGAAGCCGCCCGGCGCGCGATTTCGGGCGCCCCGCGCTTCTTCACGACCTCGAAAAACCATCCCGCGGTCACCGGCGTGCGCTGAAGCCGCGGGATTCTGCTACCCTCATTCATCCTGCGCGCGAGTCGTCAGACGCCATGAGCACCCCCGCGACCACCGCCGGTTTCCGCGGGTCTCTGTCGGAGACCCCGCTGCCGCAGGTCCTGCGCCGGATCTTTCTCGAGACCCTGAAGGGGACGCTCTCCCTCGTCCACGGCGACGAGACCCGGCACCTGTTCTTCGAGAAGGGCGAGTTGCGGACGGCCACCTCGTCGCGGGAGGGGCAGCGGATCGGAGCCTTCCTGAAGCGGCGCGGCTGGATCACGGACACCGACCTGAACTGGGCGCTCGAGACCGTGACCAAGCAGGGAAGGGCGCGGCTCGGCAAGATCCTGATCGAGCGCGGCCTGGTGTCCCGGACGGTCCTCGACGCGGAGATGCGGCGGCTCGTGGAGGAGATCGTCTTCTCGACGTTTGCCTGGGACACGGGCGAGTACAAGTTTCAGGCGTCGCAGGGAGTTCTGGACCCGGACGTCGCCCTGACTCTGTCGACCGCGGCCGTCATCGTCGAGGGGCTTCGGCGCCTGCCCGAGAGCGACTTCTTCCGGGACCGGCTCGGCGACGGACACCGCGTGCCGATGCTGGCGACCGACCCGATGTCGCGCTATCAGTACCTGCCGCTCGCTCCGCAGGAGGCGTACCTGCTCTCCCGGATCGACGGCATCCTCGACGTCGACTCGCTGCTGAAGATCGCGGGCACGTCCCGCGCGGCGATGGCGAAGATTCTCTATGCGCTGGTTTCCTGCGGAATCGTCGAATGGAAGCAGGACGGCGCGCAGCGGCCGGCCAGCGGACGCGGCGGCTTCCACGGGCTGAACGTCGAGGTCTCCGTCGCTCCGGCCGAGCGGTCGCCGGGCCACGCGGAGCTCGTCAAGAACACGTATCGCCGGATCGACTGGCTGACGCACTACGAGCTGCTCGGCGTCCCGCGCGAGGCGCCGCCGGAGAAGATTGCCGAGGCGTACTTCGAACGCAGCCGGCTCTTCCACCCGGACCTGCGCCATCGCGAGGACCTCGCACGCTTCGAGAAGGAGCTGACGGCCGTCTTCGAACGGATGAAGAAGGCGTACGAGTCCCTCTCGGACCCCGAGAAGCGGGCTCTCTACGACCAGAGCCTCGATGCGGCTCCCGCGCCGGTGATCAACGTGGAGGCCAACCCGGAGATGCGCAAGAAGCTCGCCGCCCAGAATTTCCGGCGTGCGAAGGAGCTCATCGAGGCCAAGGACTATCACCCGGCGGTCGAGATGCTGCGCGAGGCCGTGCGCTTCGTGCCCGACAACGCCGAGTTTCGCTACACGCTTTCGCAGGTCGAGCTGAAGAATCCGAACTGGACCGATCAGGGCCTGGCGAACCTCAAGGAAGCGGCACGGCTGGACAGCCGCCGTGTCTCCTTCTCGGTGGAGGCGGCCCGGGCTCTCCTCGACCACAAGCGGCCGCACGAGGCCGAGCCGTTCGCGCGGCGCGCCGTGTCGCTCGATCCCTCCCCCGAAAACGAGGGGCTGCTGCACCGGGCGGTGGAGGCTCAGGCCGGCTCGCCGGTCCCTGGGCCGGAAACGGCAGCCGCAGTCCCCGCGGCCGAGCCCGCTCCGGCCGCCGAGGACGGGGCGTCGCAGGCCCCGCAGCCGTCGGGTCTGCTCTCTCGCCTTTTCCGGCATCGCGGTTGACCGCGATCCTCACCGGCCTCGGCCTTTCGGCCTCCGCCGGACTGAACGCCTGGGCCATCCTGCTGCTGTTCAACGGCCTCTTTCTCCTTCAGCCGCTCGAGTTTCCCGGCACGACCGCGCCCCTTCTCGCCAGCCACTTCGCCCTGACGGCCGCTCTGATTCTGTTTCTGGCGGAATTCGTCGCCGACAAGATTCCCATCGTCGACCATCTCTGGAACCTGCTCCAGACGGTCCTGCGTCCGGTCGTCGGGGCGATGCTGACGCTCGCAGCCGTGCCGGAGACCTCGACGGTTCCGCGGTTCGGCCTGGCGTTCGCCGGAGCGGCGGCGACCCTGGCGACCCACGTCGTCAAATCGACCACGCGGCTGACGTCCACCGCGGCAACCCGCGGCCTTGCTCAGCTCGCGGTCTCCCTGGCCGAGGATGCCCTGGCGATCGCGCTCGGTGCGCTCGTCTTCTTCGTGCCGTGGTTTACGGCGATCCTGATCGGCGCACTCGCCTTCCTGCTGATCCTCGAGCGACGGAGGGTGGTCCATGCGCTCGGCGTCCTCTTCTTCCGGCTCAAGCACCCGCGCCGGCTGCTCGGCAAGGCCTGAGGTTTTCGGAGAAGCGTTCCGTGTAGAATGGCCCTGGCTCCGAGCGGGCCACGCGATCGCTCCGAGCTCCATTCAACGGGAGCCCGGAGAGGAAAGTCCGAACTCCACACGGGCGGCATGCCGGGTAACCCCCGGTCGCGGCGACGCGAAGGAAAGTGCCACAGAGAAGAGACCGCCTTCCGAAAGGACGGCAAGGGTGAAACGGTGCGGTAAGAGCGCACCGCTCCGCCGGCAACGGCGGGGGCACGGTAAACCCCATGCGGAGCAAGGCCAAATAGGGAGACAGTGGGCGCCCGTCCCGCCTCACATCTCGTGAGCTGTCTCCGGGTCGGCTGCTCGAGCCCGAGGGCGACCTCGGGCCCAGAGGAATGATCGCGGCCCCGGCCGGGGAGACCCGCCGGGGTACAGAATTCGGCTTATCGGCCCGCTCGGGGCTCTTGAAGGGCGAGTGATGCCACCGCTCCGGTTTCCTCCTCCGCTCGAGCGCGGCGGCACGGTCGGTGTCGCCGCGATCTCCGGTCCCGTGGATCCGGCCCGGCTGGCGCGAGGCGTCGAGAGCCTCGAGAGGCGCGGGTATCGCGTCGTCCTCGCCGCGAACGCCGCCGCGCGGCGGGGTTTTCTCGCAGGCTCCGACTCCGAGCGCGCCGAGGGCTACCGGGAGCTCCTCCGGCGGCCCGACGTCGAGGCGATCTTCTTTGCCCGGGGCGGCTACGGCGCATCGCGCGTCCTCGGTCTGCTCGATCCGGACGAGATCCGGGAGCGTCCGCGCATCCACCTCGGGGGATCCGATCTGACCGCGTTCTTCGCCTACCTGTCGCGGAATTGCGGACTCGCGTCCTACTACGGACCCATGGTCGCGGTCTCGATGGCGGAGGAGGAAGGCCTGGACTGGGAGCACGTCCTGTCCGGCGGAACGCCTTCGGCTCATCGGTTCGCCGACGGGGAGATCCTCGCGGCCGGCCGCGGCGAGGGACCGCTGACGGGAGGATGCCTCTCGATCCTCGCGTCGCTCTGCGGCACGCCCGAGGCCATCTCGGGCCGGGGAGCGGTGCTGTTCTGGGAAGATGTGGGCGAGGACACATACCGGCTCGATCGAATGTTGACCCAGCTGGAGCGGTCGGGTACCCTCGACGGACTGCAAGCCATGGTCATCGGCTCGATTTCGCCCGGCGCGCGCGGCGGCGAGTCTCCAGAGGCCGTCGCCGCCTGGCTGCACGACTACTTCTCCGGGGCGCCGTTTCCTGTCGTTTGCGGCTTTCCGGCGGGACATCTCGCACGGACGCGGACCCTTCCGCTCGGCCGGCCGGTCCGCGTGGACGCCTCCAAGGGAATCCTCGAGTTCGGTGGCCCGGCCGAGGCCGAGGAGTCGGCGTGCCGTCCGTGAAGGCCGTCTTCAAATCGGGGCCGGGGGGCGGCGGGAAGAATCCCTACGAGAAGTATCTCGTCAGCCATCTCATGGGAGACATCATTTTCTCCGAGGGCGACATCGGCACCGACATGTACATCATCCAGTCGGGCACGGTGGAGCTTCTGAAGTCGATCGGCGGCGAGACGCGCGTGCTCTCGACGCTCGAGAAGGGCGACTTCTTCGGCGAGATGAGCGTGCTCGAGGACGTCCCGCGCTCGGCCTCCGCGCGCGCCAGGACCGACGTGGACCTCGTCCGCATCAACGGGGCCACGTTCGACGCGATGCTGAAGAGCAACACGGAGATCGCGGTGCGCATGATGCGCAAGCTCTCGCGCCGCCTGCGCGAGGTCACGGCGATGCTCGAGGAGGCGGTGGGACGCCGCGTTCCGGAGGAGGAGAAGCCCGTTCCCCGCAAGGTGGCGCCGGAACAGAACGCCTGCCGCCTCGTCTGCGACGACCCGACGGCGGAGTTCTTCCTGAACCGCGAGGGCGACACCCTCGTCGGCCGCAGCGACCCCGTCACGGGGATCACGCCGGACGTCGACCTCACTCCTCTCGACCCGCAGCGCTCGACGTCGCGACGCCATGCCAAGCTCTATCAGATGAGCGACACGTATTACGTCATGGAAGAGATCGGCGTGATGAACGGGACCTACGTCAACGGCAACCGGCTCACGACCGGGGTTCCGATCGCGGTCCAGAACGGCGACGTCCTCAAGTTCGGCCTCGTCTCGATGACCTTCCACGCGCCCGCGAGCTAGGCCGACGAGTCTTTCGCCGCCGCCCTCGCACGTCCCCCTGCGCCTGCGCGACCCGGTCTCGCGGATTCCCGGAATCGGGCCGGGGCGAGCCGAGAGGCTGACGTCGGAAGGCTTCCGCACGATCGGCGATTTCCTGCTGTCGCTCCCGTTCCGTTACGAGGACCGGAGGAGCTTCGCGACCGTCGGCGGCCTCGAGTGGGGGCGCCCCACGACCGTGCTCGTCCGCTTCCAGGGCGTGCGCGCCGTGCGCATGCGCCGGGGGACCCTTCGCGTCGAGGCCGTGGCGGCGGACGACACGGGGTCGGTTCGGGTCGTCTGGCACAACCGCTATCCCTCGTTCGTGAAGGCGCTGGCCGGCTCCCGCGCCGCGCTCTACGGAACGCCGGAAGCAACCTCCCGCGGCGAAATGCGCATCGAAAACCCCGAGACGGAGTTCATCGCGGCCGGCGAGGAGGCCGATCCCGTCCACTCGGGGCGGATCGTCGGGATTCATCACCGCGCGGCCGACGTCTCTCCGCGTCTCTGGCGCACGCTCGTCCGGCGGACGCTCGATCGGCTCGAGACCGGGTTCGAGACGGCGGCCGGGGACGCCGCCGCGATCCGCGAGGCCCTCGACGAGGTCCACTTTCCCTCCTCGTTCGAGGCCGCCGAGGCGGCGCGCGGCCTCCTGGCCCGCGAAGAACTGGTCGTGCTGGCGGCGGGCATCGAGGAGAAGCGCGCGAGGCTGCACGCGCGGCGCGGCGTGGTGCTCGCCGCGGACGAGGCGCTTCGCGAGAGAGCGCGCCGGGCCGTTCCATTTCCTCTGACCGGGGCCCAGAAGCGCGCGATCCGCGAGATCTCCGCGGATCTGGCGTCGGGGCGGGCGATGGCCCGGCTTCTCCAGGGCGACGTCGGATCGGGGAAAACGGTCGTCGCGGGGCTGGCGCTGCTCCTCGCGGCGGGGAGGCGAGTCCAGGGCGCCCTGATGGCTCCGACGGAGATCCTGGCCGAACAGCACGCCGAGAGTCTCGCGTCCTGGCTGACCGCGGCGGGCGTGCGGCTCGCGCTTCTGACGGGCAGGGTCCGCGGGGCGGCGCGGCGCCGCCTGCTCGCCGAGCTGGCGAGCGGCCGCATCGACATTCTCGTCGGCACCCACGCGCTCGCGGAGGCGCCCGTCGAATTCGGCCGCCTGGGTCTCGTCGTCGTGGACGAGCAGCACCGCTTCGGCGTGGCGCATCGCGCGCGCCTCTTCCGAAAGGGCGAGGCGCCGCACGTGCTC
Source organism: uncultured Acidobacteriota bacterium (assembly GCA_963736455.1). Taxonomy (GTDB): domain Bacteria; phylum Acidobacteriota; class Thermoanaerobaculia; order UBA5066; family Gp7-AA6; genus DAHUXD01. The sequence continues at coordinate 388,082 of CAVTON010000001.1, read as the reverse complement.
GTCATGACCGCGACGCCGATTCCCCGCTCGCTCGCATGGGCGATCTACGGCGAGCTCGACGTTTCGGTTCTCGATGAGAAGCCGCCCGGCCGAGGACCGATAGTGACCCGGGTCCGGGACGAGGAGGCTCGCGCGAACGTGTACCGGTTCGCGGGCGAGCGCGCGGCGGCCGGCGAGCGCGTCTACGTGGTGGTCCCGGCCATCGAGGAGGGCGAGCGGGAGATCGCCGCCACCCGCGACACCGCCGAGAGGCTCTCCACCGTGCTTCCCTCCGTTCGGATCGGCGTTCTGCACGGAAGGATGCCGGCGCCCGACCGCACCGCCGTGCTTCGGGACTTCGCGAGCGGTCGCACGCCGATTCTCGTCTCGACGACGGTCGTCGAGGTCGGCGTCGACGTCCCGGAGGCGACCTTCATGATCGTCGAGAACGCGGAGGTCTTCGGCCTCGCCCAGCTCCACCAGCTGCGCGGACGGGTGGGCCGAAGCCGCCGGAAGTCGTGGTGCGCCCTGATCGTCGGCCGCACAGCGACGCCCGAGGCCCGGGCCCGCCTCGCGGTCCTCGAGGCGACGTCGGACGGGTTCGTCATCGCGGAGAAGGACCTCGAGGCCCGCGGACCCGGCGACCTGCTGGGCAGCCGGCAATCCGGGCTGCCGGCCATGCGGGTGGCCGACCCGATCCGCGACCTCGCCGCTCTCGGCGAGGCGCGCCGCCGCGTCGCCGCTCTGAGAGAGAGCGGGCGGTCGGTGCGCAGCGACCTCTTCGGATTCCCCTAGGAGGCGCCGGCTCTTCTCGAGGGCTCGTGATACAAGCGCCGCCAGCGGAGGATCCATGAAGGTACTCGTCACCGGCGGAACCGGCTTCGTCGGGACTCACCTCGTCAACCGGTTGCTGCATCGGGGGCACGCGGTCGCGGTCCTCGCCCGGGATTCGCGGAAAACCCGAAACCGCTACAACCGCCCGGTCGAGACGATTCCGGGAGACGTGCTCGATCCCTCGACGCTCTTTCCCGCGGCGGCAGGCCGCGACGCTGTCGTCCACCTCGTCGGCGTCATCTTCGAGAAGGGCGCGCAGACCTTCGACCGGATGCATCGCGAGGCGGCGGAAAACGCCGTGGCCGCAGCGTCCGCGGCGGGCGTTTCCCGCTATCTCCACATGAGCGCCATGGGCAGCTCCGAGGACTCGCCGTCCGAATACGGGCGCACCAAGGCGGCGGGGGAGAAGGCCGTGAGGGCGTCGAAGCTTTCGTGGACGATCTTCCGGCCGTCGGTCGTGTTCGGGCTGGGGGACGGCTTCGTCTCGCTTCTGGCGTCCCTCGTCGCCGGAAACCCCGGCTTCGTTCCGGTCATCGGCCCGGGCACGACGCGCTTTCAGCCGGTCGCCGTCGAGGACGTCGCCCGCGTCTTTGCCGACGCGCTCGAGAAGCCCGAGACCTCCCGGCGCAGCTTCGAGATCGGCGGCCCCGACACGCTCAGCCTGAACGACATCTATCGCGAGATCGCGGCGGCGGTCGGAAAGCCCCGCAAGCCCCTCGTCCATTTCCCGGTCTGGTACGGGCGGATCCTCGCGTCGGCTTTCGAGACGCTCGCCCGAGCCGGCGTTCTGAAGGATCCGCCGCTCACGCGCGATCAGCTGCGAAGCCTCGAGCGCGACAACGCGGCGGACCTCTCGGAAACGATCGCCGTGTTCGGCGGCGACTGGAAGAGGTTCCGGCCGGGCATTCGCGCCTATCTCTCGGGCGGCCGCCACGATCCGCGCGCCGGAATCGGGGAAGAGGTGGAGCTCGAGAGCCGGTCCGTCCTCCGGGTCCGCTGAAGGAGAGCCGCGGCCCGGTCTATGCGCCCTTACGGAGCCGGATCGTCCCCGAGCTCGTGCGGACGACGATCTTCTCCCCGCCGCCGTTGAGGGCGGCCGTGGCGCGTTGGTTCCCGGCCTTCTTGGAAACCTGCAGGTCCGGGAACTCCGAACGGATCGAGGTCTCGTCCTCGTCGGCCCCGAGAACGGTCAGCTCCACGTCCGCCTTGCAGTCGCCGGGCAGGCTGAGCGAGACGTCGCCCCCGTCGTTGTGGATCGTGACGCTCGCCCTCGAGTCGCAGGAGGCGACGCCGATCCGGATCTCGCCTCCCGCCGAGGATGCATGCACGCTCCCGCCGACCCTCGCGACGCGGACATCGCCCCCGGAGGTTCGGGCGTCGAGGTTGCCTCCGACGCGCTCGAAGCGGACGTCGCCGCCGCTGGTGTCGGCGAGAACGGAGCCCGAGACCGTTTCCCCGACGATGTCGCCCGCCAGCGTGGAGGCCTTCAGGTCTCCGGTGACCGGGCCGATCACGATGTCGCCGCCAAAGGTCTTCAGGTCCGCGCCGGCTCCGGCGCCTCCCACGCGGATCTCTCCGGAGTGGGTCAGGATTCTGACCTGGCCGCTGACCCGGCCGATGCGATAGTCGCCTCCCGAGGTCGAGAGAAAGTCTCCGGCGACGTCGCCGCGGACGATCTCGCCTTCCGCGTCGGGCGCAGGCGGAGCGGGCGGCGCGGCGCGCGGCGGGCGGGGAACCGCGCCGACCGGCGGGACGGGCGGGACGGGAGCCTCCGGAGCCACGTGGACGTTCACCCGGGGAGCCGGAACGTGCACGTGAACGGGCGGAACGGTCACGACGTAGCTGCTGCGCTCCGACACGAGGGCCTTCGCGTCGGCCTCCTTCGTGCCGGCGGCGAGCAGGATCACCTTCCCGTTCAGGGTCTCCATGTGCACGTCGGGACCGCCCTTGCCGATGGTGCCGCTGTACGAACGATTCGGGTTCGGGACCTCGATGCGCTGCATCCCCCGGGCGATCGAAATCTCGACCTGCTTCATCGTGTCGTCGAGCTCCGAGTCGAGCTCGCTCAGGTCGATCTCCTGCCGATTGCCGTCTTCGTCCTGGATGACGATGCGCGCCGGCTTGTTCTTTTCGGCCCTCGGCGTCCTCGACCCGGAGCGGCCCTCGCCGTGTCCGCTGCCGGAGCCGGAATCCTCGACCCAGACCTTTCGGGTCGAAGGGTTCGGAGGCAGGGGGAAGGTCGACACGATCGTCCCGTTCATCGTCGAAGCGGCAAAATCGAAGCGGGCGTCCGACGGCAGCGTCAGGCTGACGTTGCCGTTGACCGACTGAAGCGACGCGTCGGCGCCCTCCGGAAGAACGGCGGCCACGGCATCGATGTGACCGTTGACGGTCTGGAGCGAAAGGCCGCGCCGCGTACCGCGGGCCTCGATCGATCCGTTGACCGACCCGAGGTCGAGGTCTCCCTCCACGTCCCTGACGCGCACGTCGCCGTTGACGGTCTCGAGCTCGGCGGTGACGCCGGGCGGGACGACGATCTCGTAGCGGGCCACGACGCGGCACTGCTCGCAGGAGAGCCCGCGGCGGTTGCCGCGCCGGCCGTCGTGGTTCTCGGGCAGGACGGTCTCGAGGCTCCAGCCGTCGTCGTCGTGCTCCGAGCGGATCTGGGTCTTCCTCAGAAGGTCGTTCGCCCCGTCCGACGTCGCGGCGTAGGCCGTCAGCGTGACCACCGCCGAGAACCGTGGGCCCGGCGAGGCGATCACGTCGCCCGAAACGTTCTCGACGTGAATCGTCTGGCCGGAGGAGAGCGTGCCGTTGAACTTGTCGGTCCGCGTCGCCGTCGGCTGCTCGGCCTTCCCGACCGACACGAGCATCAGCAGCAGCCCGAGCGCGAGCAGGATCCAGACGGCGACCCGATCCGCGCGGCGGGACGGCGCCTCGTCGTCCCGGGAGGTCTTCGGAAGCTTGAACGTGTTCATCATCGAGGAGAGACGTGCCGTGGACATCGGAGTTACGCCATCCTTCTCGTCGCGTTCGTCAGAACGAGATCGCCTTCAGGGCCGAGGCGGCCTTGGCCCGGACGAAGCCGTTTTCTTCGGGGTCGACCGCCTTCTCGCGCAGGGACTGGATCGTGCTCGCGTCGGGCGACTGTTTCGCCGCGGCGGCGAGGGCGTCGACGGCGGCCAGCCGCACCGCCGGATTCTTGTCCGACTTGAGGGCCTGGAGAAACGCCGTTCGGATCTCGGGAGTGATCGCGAAGGAGGCGAGCGCGTCGGCGGCCTTCTTGCGCACGCCGGGGTTCGTGTCGCCGCGCAGCGTCGACGTCAGGGCCGCGACGATCTCGGGGGAGGCGGGCGTGGCCGCGGAGCCATAGTGCTCGGAGACGAGCTCGATCGCGCGGGACTTCTCGCCGGCGGAATCCGAGTTGTGCGCGACCAGGTAGGCCAGCAGCTTCGCGACCTCGGGGTCGCTCGGGCTGCCCTGGATGTCGTGACGCGCGGTGACGTCGAAGCTGATCGCGACGCGGCCCGGAGCGTCGGCCGGGTGATACGACACGTTGGAGAGCCGGGGATTGCCCGCCAGATTCAGAGCGGAGGAGGGCTGCCCGGACGAGGGCGCGGGCGATGCCGACGCGGCGGGAGCCGCCGGCCGCGGAATCCCGCGCGCCGCGGCGTATCCGAGCCCCGCCGCGACGAGGAGCGCCGCCGCCTGGAGCAGGGGCCGCGCGACCGCGGGCCTCGCCCGGAACGCGCGGACGCGGCCGCGGATCATCTCGTCCTCGAGCAGCCCGAGGGTCCGCCGGCGGAAGGCCGGGGTCACCTCGGCGTCGACGTCGATGCCGAGCGTCGTCCAGACGCGGTCGAGACGAGCCATCTCGGCGCGGCAGCTCTCGCAGCCGGCCAGATGCAGGGCGAGCTCGCGGCGGGAAGCCTCCGGGGCCTCGCCGGCGAGCCGTTCGATTCCGAGCCGGGTTACGTCGCGGCAGTCCATGAGCTCTCTCCCTCGGAAAAGTGGGCCTTCAATGCTTCGACGGCCCGAAAGATGCGGGTCTTGACGGCTCCCACCGAGATGCCGAGGGTCTCGGCGATCTCGGCATAAGGCATCCCGTGATACCGGGCGAGGACGAGCGCCTCGCGCTGCTCCTCGGAGAGCCCGGCCAGCGCCTGGCGGACCGCCGCGCGCTTCTCGCGCGACGCGATGGACGCTTCGACGCCTTCCCCGTGCGCCCGGGGCTCCGCGACGGCTTCCAGAGGCACGATCGAGGCGCGCCGGTCGCGGCGGCGGCGGTCGCGGCAGGCGTTGGCGGCGATCGCGAACAGCCAGGAGGCCACGCCGGCCCGTCCATCGTATTGATGCGCTCGCGAGATCACCTTGAGGAATACCTCCTGAGTCACTTCTTCGGCCGAGGCCCGGTCGGAAAGCATGCGATCGGTGAACCGCAGCAGGGCCGGCGCGTAGCGCTCGAAGAGCTCCGCCGCGCCGTCGGTGTCCCCGCGGCGAATCCGCTCGAGCAGAACCACATCGTCGCTTCCCGAGTTCATCGTCTTTCTGCCCGGCCATGGAGGGAGACGCGGTCGCGCGGGGAAGGTTTCGGGTTCATCCGGCGGAATCTACGGCTTTTTGCCGCCCCGGAACAGCCTGTATAGTGCCCGGACCTTGGAACACAAGATCGTCGATTTCGTCGTCCAGCTGGCGGTCATCCTCTTCTCCATCTCCTTCCATGAGTCGGCCCACGCCTATGCGGCGCTGCGCTTTGGCGACACGACCGCCCGGGACCTGGGTCGCATCAGCCTGAACCCCCTGCGGCACATCGACCCGTCGGGAGCGTGCTCGTGCCGCTGCTCCTCTACTTCCTGGCCGGATTCATCTTCGGCTCCGCCAAGCCCACCCCGGTCGACCTGCGGAACACCCGCGACCCGCGGATTGCCAACCTGGTCGTCTCGGCCGCCGGCCCGCTCTCGAACTTCCTGCTGGCCTTCCTCGGCGTCATCGCGTTTACCGTGATCCGCCGCGCCGACCGCCTGGCCATGATCGATCTGCCTAACGCGCTCAAGTTCGGCCGCTTCGCCTCCGGGGGGTGGCTGCACCGATCACCTATCTGCTCTTCTTCTTCGTGCTGGTGAACGTGTTGCTGGGAGTTTTCAACCTCCTGCCGATCCCGCCTCTCGACGGCAGCGGCGTCCTTCTGTCGCTCGGCGGCGCGCCCATTGGGCGCTTCTTCGCCGTCATCCGGCCCTTCGGATTCGTCATCCTTCTCCTGCTCGTCATGAGCCCCATTCTCGTCGTGCATCCTGCGGCCTATCCAGAACTCCGTGGTCCGAATTGATCTTTTCGGGCATCTGACGTGGCCGAGACCGTTCTTTCCGGACTGCGCCCCACCGGGCGCGTCCATCTCGGCAACTACTTCGGGGCCGTCAAGAATTGGGTGGACCTCGAGAAGAGCGGCCTCTATCGGTGCTTCTTCTTCGTGGCGGATCTTCACGCCCTGACGACGGACTACGCCGATACGCGGGCGCTCGCCGCCTCGACCCGCGAAGCCGTGCTCGACTGGCTGGCCGTCGGCCTCGACCCGGAGCGGGCGACGGTGTTTTTGCAGTCGCGCGTGGCGCAGCACGCGGAGCTCAATCTCTACTTCTCCATGATCACGCCGCTCGGCTGGCTCGAACGGGTGCCGACCTACAAGGACCAGATCGAGCAGCTGCGCTCGCGCGACCTCGGGACGCACGGGTTTCTCGGATATCCGGTCCTGATGACGGCCGACATCGCGCTTTATCGCGCGAACCTGGTTCCGGTGGGGGAGGACCAGGCGAGCCATCTCGAGATCTGCCGGGAGATCGTCCGCCGGTTCAACGGGCTCTACGGCGACGTCTTCCCGGAGCCGAAGGCTCTCTTCACGCCGACGCCGAAGGTCAACGGGATCGACGGGCGCAAGATGTCGAAGTCCTACGGAAACACCATTGGCATCACCGAGTCGGCCGACGCCGTGCGCGAGAAGGTGATGGCGATGGTCACCGACCCCGCCCGCGTGCGGCGACAGGACCCGGGCAATCCCGAGCACTGCAACCTGTTTCCCTTCCACGAGCTCTTCTCGCCTCCCGCCGAAGTCGAGGTCGTGGACCGCGAGTGCCGGACCGCGGCGCGCGGCTGCGTGGATTGCAAGAAACACCTGATCGGAAATCTCAACGCGGCGCTGGAGCCGTTCCGGCAGAAGCGGGCGGAGCTGATCGCGTCCGCGCCGGACGTGGTTCGGGACGTGCTCCACGCCGGCGATGCCCGCGCACGAGCCGTCGCCGAGGAGACGATGGAGAGGGTCCGGGCGGCCGTGGGACTCTCTCCGGAGCCGTGATGGCCGAGGAGACCGGCGAGCACGCGCTTCCCCCCGTCGCGATCGCGGCCTTCAGCGGGCCGCTCGACCTGCTTCTGCACCTGATCCGGGTCAACGAGGTGTCGATCACCGACATCCCGATCGCCGAGATCACCGAGCAATACACGGCGTTTCTCGACACCATGCGAGAGCTCGATCTCGACGTGGCCTCCGAATACATCGCCCTCGCCGCCGAGCTTATCTACATCAAGTCCAGGATGCTGCTTCCCCGGGTGCCCGGCGAGGAGCCGGTCGATCCCCGGGCCGACCTCGCCCAGCGGCTGCTCGACTACGAAAGATTCAAGCGCTCGGCGGAGACCCTGCACGCGATCGATACCCTGCGCGGCGGGCTGTGGCCCCGCCCGGAGTCGGAGATCCCGCGCGCCGAGGGCTCCGAGGAGAGCCTCGACGTCTCGCTCTTCGACATCATCGAGACGTTCCGAAGCGTCACCGAACAGTACCGTCTGGCGCACCCGCCGGCCCTGGCGATCCATCAGCTGCGCTTCTCCGTGGGCGACAAGATGATCGAATTGCTGGAGCGCCTCGATGCCGCCCGGACGCTGCCGCTCCTGGAGTTCCTGGGCCGGATGCGCTATCGCGCCGAGGCGGTGACCGCCTTTCTCGCCTGTCTCGAGCTCATCCGGCTCGGCGTCGTCCGCGCGTTCCAGGCCCGCGCCTTTGCCGAGATCCATGCGACGCGCACCGACGTGCCCTTCACCGCGCAGCAGATACGCGATAATTACTCCGAATGAGGTCCCGATGAGCGAGAGCGGGCGGATGTCCGGCGCGGCCGTGGCCGAGAAGGAAGAGCGCGCTCCCCGACAGACCTCGGGGGCGCAGATCCGGACGGCCCTCGAAGCCGTCCTCTTCTCGTCCTCGCGGCCCGTCCGCGAGAAGGACCTCGCCGATCTCCTCGAGGCCACGCCCGCGGCGGTCGCCGAGGCGCTGCAGCTTCTCGGAGCGGAGGCGGAGACGCCCGAGAGAGGCATCCGCCTGGAGAAGGTGGCCGGCGGCTGGCGGTTCGTGACGAGGCCCGAGTTCGACGGTCTCCTGCGGAAGTTTCACGAGGTCACCGAGCGCAGCCGTCTCTCGCTCGCCGCCCTCGAGACGCTCGCCATCATCGCGTACCGGCAGCCGATCACGCTTCCCGAGATCCAGGAGATCCGCGGCGTCAACTCGTCGAGCGTCCTGAAGACGCTGTTCGAGAAGAAGCTCATCACGACCGCCGGTAAGAAGCCGGTCGTCGGCACACCGTTCTTCTATCGGACGACGATGGACTTTCTCATGCGCTTCGGCCTGAACGATCTCGCCGAGCTGCCGCACCCCGAGGATCTCGACGCCGATCTGGCGTCGACCGTCGAGGCCCGGGAGATCGCCGCGCCCACGGCAGGGCCTCCCTCGATCCGCGTCGAAACCGCGGAGGCGGACGAGGACGACGAAGATCGCGGCCTCGAGGTCGGCGAAGAGCCGCGCCCGGAGGAATGACCTGGCGCTCGTCCGAATCCAGAAGATCATCGCGGCGAGCGGCCTCGCCTCGCGCCGCGCGGCCGAGGACTGGATTCGCGAGGGCCGCGTCCGCGTCAACGGCCGCGTGGCCGCGCTCGGCGATCGCGCCGATCCCGAATCCGACTCGATCAAGGTGGACGAGCGGCGCATCCGTCCGGAGACGGGACCTCGGACCTACATTCTCCTGAACAAGCCGAAGGGTTTCGTCACGACCGTGTCGGATCCGGAAGGCCGCGACACGGTGCTGCAGCTGCTGCCCGGAAAGTTGCGGCGCGGCGTCAAGCCCGTGGGCCGCCTCGACGTGCAGACGGAAGGGCTGCTGCTCCTGACGGACGACGGCGACCTCGCGCGGCTCGTGACCCACCCTTCGACGGGCTGCCCGAAGGAATACATGGTCAAGGTGGCGGGCGAGCCGTCGCCCGGAAACCTGGACAAGCTGCGCCGCGGGATCCGTCTCGAAGGAGAACGGACCCGTCCGTGCGAGATCGAGCGGGTCTCGGGCACGCCGCGGCAGCGCGAGGCCGAGGGAAACACCTGGCTGCGGGTGACGCTCCGCGAGGGCCGCACGCGCCAGATCCGACGGATGTTCGCCGCCGTCGGGCATCCCGTCTCGAAGCTCAGGAGGGTGGCCATCGGCCCGATCCGCGACCCCGACCTGCCTCCCGGAGCGTATCGCCGTCTCGCCCGAGAAGAGGTCGAGGCCCTGAAGCGCCTCGATCGCCCGCGGTGAGCGCGACGCTGATCGTCGCGATCGACGGTCCCTCCGGCGCCGGCAAGTCGACGGCCGCGCGGGCGCTGGCGCTGCGGCTCGGCGTTCCCTACATCGACACCGGGGCCATGTACCGGGCGGTGGGTCTGCTCGCGCGGGAGCGAGGGATCGGCCTTCCCGTCGCCGATCCCGAGGCGGTCATCGCGCTGGCCGACGCGGCCCGCATCGAGCTCGTCCCGTCCGTGGACGGGAACCGGGTGCTTCTCGACGGGCGAGACGTTTCCGCCGAGATCCGGGAGCCCGAGATCTCCCTCTACGCTTCCGCCGTGTCGGCGATTCCGGGAGTCCGCCGCGCGCTCGTGGCCGAGCAGCGGCGGCTCGGGCGGGAGCGGGGCGGGGTCATGGAGGGGCGGGACATCGGAACCCGCGTGTTCCCCGACACACCGTTCAAGTTCTTTCTGACCGCCGATCCGGCCGTGCGAGCCGGGCGCCGGACGCGGGAGCTCGCGGCCCGGGGAACCCCCCAACCCTACGAGGACGTGCTCCGGGACATGGAGAAAAGAGACCGGGACGACGGGTCGAGGGCGGATTCGCCCTTGACCCTCGACGACCGGTACGTCCTGATCGACTCGACGGACCGGCCCCTCGAGGCGGTCGTCGAGGAGATCGAGGGCCGCGTCCGCCAGGCGATTTGACTCCGCCGGACCCGGCAACATAGGATATTGCGTTGCGTCTCAGCGACTTATGAGAGGGGATCCCTTATCCGATGGCGGCTGAAAATCGTAAAGATGGAGGTCGGGAAACCGAGCCGATGGAAACAGAACAGGAATTGACGCCCCAGGAGTATCAACATCTCCTGGCTCAGTACGAGAGCTCCTTCAAGAACTTGCAGGAGGGCCAGATCATCCGGGGCCGGGTCCTCTCGATCACGCCCTCCGAGGTGATCGTGGACATCGGCTACAAGTCGGAAGGCATGATTCCGCTTTCGGAGTTCACCGACTTCTCGGGCCAGGTGACGATCAAGGCCGGCGACCCGGTCGACGTCCTGCTCGAGCGCACCGAGGATCAGAACGGCTACGTCGTTCTCTCGAAGGACAAGGCCGAGAAGATGAAGGTGTGGGACGAGGTCGAGAAGTCCTACCGCTCCGGCTCGACCGTGCGCGGGCGCGTCATCGACCGCATCAAGGGCGGCCTCGCCGTGGACATCGGCGTCAAGGCGTTCCTGCCCGGCTCGCTGGTCGACGTCAAGCCGGTCAAGAACCTCGAGGCGCTGCGTGGAAAGGACCTCGACTTCAAGGTCATCTCCGTGGACAAGAAGCGCGGCAACATCGTTCTCTCGCGCAAGGCGGTCGTCGAGGTCGAGCAGGAGGCCCGCAAGAAGGAGACGCTCCAGCTCCTCGAGGAGGGCCGCGTCCTGCACGGCGTCGTCAAGAACCTGACGGACTACGGCGCGTTCGTGGACCTCGGAGGACTCGACGGCCTGCTGCACGTCACCGACATGTCGTGGGGCCGCGTGAATCACCCTTCGGACCTCGTCAAGGTGAGTGACGAGATCGAGGTCGTCGTTCTGAAGTTCGATCGCGAGACCGAGAGGGTCTCGCTCGGGACCAAGCAGCTGACCGAGGATCCGTGGGCGCACGTCCCGGAGAAGTACCCGGCGGGCTCGCGCGTGTCGGGGCGTGTGACGAACGTGACGGACTACGGCGCCTTCGTCGAGCTCGAGGGCGGCGTCGAGGGGCTCGTGCACGTCTCGGAGATGTCCTGGTCGAAGAAGATCAAGAATCCGGCGAAGGTCGTCTCGCCCGGCGACAAGGTGGAGGCGATCGTCTCGGACGTCAACCCCGAGGCGCGGCGGATTTCGCTCTCGCTGAAGGACACGCTGCCCGATCCGTGGGAGAGCGTCGCCGAGAAATATCCGGTCGGCAGCCGGGTGTCGGGCAAGGTGCGCAACCTGACCGATTTCGGGGCGTTCGTCGAGATCGAGGAGGGGATCGACGGTCTGGTCCACGTCTCCGACATGTCCTGGACGCGCCGGGTCAAGCATCCCTCCGAGGTGCTCAAGAAGGGCGACGACGTCGAGGCGATGATCACGTCGGTGGACCAGGAGAACCGCCGGATCTCGCTGTCGATCAAGGAATTCCAGCCCAACGACTGGCAGGCCTTCAAGGACAAGCATCAGCCGGGCGACGCGGTGGAGGGAATCGTCACGCGGGTCGCGGACTTCGGCGTCTTCGTTCAGATCGAGGGCCTCGTCGAGGGCCTCATGCACGTCTCGGAGACGCCGCTCGCGCGGGGTGAGAAGCCGCAGGAGCACTACAAGGAAGGCGACACGCTTCGCGCGAAGATTCTCCGGATCGAAGACGCGGACATGAAGGTGGGATTGTCGGGTCTCCACGTGGACGATGCGGCGGCGGCCCCCGCGGCGGCGGCCGAAGAGTCGCCCGCGGCGGCGCCCGAGCCCGCTCCCGCGGCCGAGGAGGCCGCGCCCAAGAAGAAGCGGACTCGCAAGAAGGCCGACGAGGCCGCGAAAGAGTAGCGGAGTGCCGGCCGGATGGAATCTTCTCCGGTTCGCGAGGAGACGCGGGCGATGACGAAGGCCGAATTGATCGAGCGCGTGGCCGTGGCGACGGACGTGACCAAGAAGCAGGCGGAGGCCATCGTGGACACCGTCTTCGAGGCGATCGTCCGATCGCTCAAGGAAGGCCAGAAAATCGAGTTGCGCGGCTTTGGCTCCTTCCGGCTGCGCGAGCGTGGCGCCCGCATGGGCCGAAACCCCAAGACGGGTGTCAAGGTCTCGGTCCCCGCGAAGAAGATTCCCTATTTCAAGCCGGGCAAGGAGCTGAAGGAACTGATCAACCGGTAATGCCGGACGTTCTCTTCGCCCCCTGGCGGTACGAGTACCTCGTGTCGGATAAAAACGTCGCGTGCATATTCTGCGAGGCGGCGGCCTCGCGAGACGACGAGCGGGGGCTCGTCGTGTTCCGGGGAAAGAGGGTGTTCGTGGTTTTGAACCGTTATCCGTACACCAACGGCCACGTGATGGTGGCGCCGCTCGCCCACGAGGCGTGGTTTTCCGATTCGAGCCGGGAGACCCTGGACGAGCTGATCGCCACCGTGGCCCGGGCCCAGTCGATCCTGGTGGCGGAGTACCGGACCGACGGGCTGAACGTCGGCGTCAACTTCGGGAGCGCCGCCGGGGCCGGCGTGGCGAACCATTACCACGTGCACGTCGTACCGCGCTGGGCCGGCGACACGAATTTCATGACGGTCGCGGGCGGCGTGCGCGTCGTGCCGGAAGATCTCGGCGTGACGCGGCGGCGGCTTTCGACGCTCTTCGAGGCGGGAGCATGAGCGCAGAGCCCGCGCCCCGCCGCTCGACGACGGTCGCGATGATCCTGGCGTGGCTCGTGCCGGGGCTCGGGCATTTTTACCTCGGCCGGCGCCGCACCGCCGTGGCGTTCGCCGTGATCGTCGCCGCAACCTTTCTCGCCGGGCTGTCGTTCCAGGGCCGCCTCTACAGCATCGAGGAGGGCCAGCCGCTGACGATCCTGGCGACGTTCGCCGTCTACGGCGCGGGCCTGCTCAACCTGGTCGCCCGTGGACTGCTCGAGAATCCGGCGGGCACCATCCTCTCTCCGACCTACGAGTACGGCTGCGCGTATCTGCTGACGGCCGGCCTCATGAACCTGCTGCTCGTGCTCGATGCCCACGATCTGGCCGCCGGGAAGAAACGATGATCGCCCTGATACCGGCGGATCACTTCGTGATCATGGTGCTGTATGCGTTTCTCGTGTCCGTTTTTTTTGCGCTGCTCTGGAGGCAGGAGAAGCGGGAGCGGTGGAGGCTCTTCGGCGTCATCCTCGCGTCGCTGGTGCTCGGCGGCCTCGCGGTGGCGTGGCTGATGTATCCGTTTCCCCGCTAGGCGGAGCCCGGAAGTCGGGGCTGCCATGACTGTTCCCGGCCCTCCATGAACCTCCTCATCTCGGCCGGCGAAGCGTCCGGCGACCTTCACGGCGCCCGTCTCCTCCGCGCGCTGCAGGACCAGCGGCCGAACGTGAGGGCCTTCGGCATGGGGGGAGAGCGGATGGTGGCCCGGGGACTGGATGCGATCGTGCGGCCCGAGGCATTGTCGGTCGTCGGGATCTCGGAGGTGGCCTTCAAGCTGCCGGGCGTGATGAAGGCGCTGGCGGCCCTTTCGGAGGCCGCCGCTTCCCGCCGCCCCGATGCCGCGGTGCTGATCGACTTTCCGGACTTTCACGGCCTTCTCTCCCGCCGGCTGCGCCGGCTCGGCATCCCGCTCGTGTATTACGTCAGCCCGCAGGTCTGGGCGTGGCGCCGCTGGAGAGCGCGGACGATCGCCTCGCGCGCCCGCCGCATCATCACGCTCTTCCCGTTCGAGACGGAGATCTACCGGAGACTCGGGGCCGACGCCGTCTGGGCCGGGCATCCGCTCGTCGAGGACGTCCAGGAGGGGCTCGCGAAGCCCTCGCCTCTGCCGCCGAAGAGCCGGAGGCGCCTGGTGCTTCTGCCGGGCAGCCGGCCCGGGGAGATCGAGCGGCACTGGCGGGTGATGGCGGAGGCCGCCGCCCGGCTGTCGAAGCCGCACGACCTCGAGGTCGTGGCGATTCGGGCTCCGGGCATCGCCGAGAGTCTCTTCGCCGGAGCCGGTGAGCGCGGCATCACGATCGTGTCGACCGGGCTGCACCCGGTCCTGGCGTCGGCGGATCTCGCGTTCGTCGCCTCGGGCACGGCCACGCTCGAGACGGCGCTGTGCGGCGCGCCGATGATCGTCGTCTATCGGACGTCGGCCGTGAGTCACGCGATCGCGCGGGCCCTCGTGCGCCTCCGCTGGATCGCGATGGTCAACATCGTCGCCGGCGAGGCGGTCGTTCCCGAGCTCGTGCAGGGACGCCTCACGGTCGAGAATCTCGCGCGGGAAGGGGCCGCCCTGCTCGAGTCCTCCGACCGATGCGCCACGATGCGGCGTTCCCTGGCGCGGGTCGCCCGGGAGCTCGGGCCGCCCGGGGCGAGCGCGCGGGCGGCGGCCTTCGTGCTCTCGGCCGTGGAGGACCCGGCCCGTGCGGCGGCGGCGCCGGCGGCGAGGTCCGCGTCGTGAGGCCCTTGCCGCGACTGCTTCGGTACTTCCGGAGGTACGCGGTTCGAGCCGCGCTCGCTCTCCTGGCGATGGTCCTGGTCTCGGCCGCGACGGTGGCGCTTCTCTTTCTCCTGAAGAAGGTGATCGACGAGGCGCTCGGCGCGGGCGCTTCCGCGGCGCTCGCGGGCGTGTCGTCGCCCTCGTCGGGCCGGCTCGCGCCCCTGCTCGGCGCCCTGGAGAGCGGCTACGCGGCCGTGCGGAGCGCGGCGGGAGCCGTCGGGCTCGATGCGCGATGGGCGGTCCCGCTCCTGCTGGTCGCGTCGCTTCTCGTCAAGAACGTCTTCGCGTATTTGTCGGAGTTCGCCCTGAACGCGATCGGCCTCTCGATGGTTCGCGACCTGCGTCGCGACGCGTACCGGGCGATCCTCGACCAGTCCACGCGCTTCTCGGTCGAGGGCTCCTCGGGCGAGCTGATGAGCCGGCTGCTCTCGGATGCCGACCAGATCCAGTCCGCGTTCGGCTCGCGCCTCGCCGACTTCGTGCAGGGCATCCTGACGATGCTCCTCGTCCTCGTCTACGTCTTTTCCCTGAACTTCGTCCTCGCCACGGCGGTCCTGGTGGTCGCGCCGCTGCTCGTCGTTCCGATCGTCGCGAACTTCCGGACGCTGCGTCGTTCGAGTCTCTCGGCGCGGGAGCGGATCGGCGAGATGGGCGCCCTGCTCGGCGAGACGCTCCGCGGCCACCGCCTCATCAAGACGTACGCGATGGAGGACTTCGAGGCCGGGCGCTTCGAGCGCGCGAACGGCCGCTACTTCGCGGCCAGCCGCCAGACGATGCGGCTCCAGGCGATGAATTCGCCGCTCATGGAGGTCCTGGCCGGGATCGGTCTCGCGCTGGTCTTCGTCTATGCGGCCGGCCAGATTCATTCCGGGCGGATGACCGTCGGCGGGCTCCTCTCTTTTCTCGCCGCGATCATGATGCTCTACAAGCCGCTCAAGGACGTCACGAAGACCAACATCGTGCTCCAGGTCGCGCTGGCGGCCGCGGAGCGGCTCTTCGGCATCATCGACGGTCCGAGGGACCTCGTCGAGAAGCCCGACGCGAAGTCGCTGCCTCCCTTTTCCCGCGCCGTCCGATACGAGGGCGTGCACTTCGCCTATGGAGCGGAGCCCGTCCTCGAGGGCGTCGATCTGACGATCCCCCGCGGCGAGACGATCGCGCTCGTGGGCGCGTCGGGCGCGGGAAAGACGACGCTCGTCAACCTGCTGCCCCGGCTCTACGATCCGGCCGCCGGGCGCGTCACGTTCGACGGCGTCGACCTGCGGGACGCCGCCCTCGCGTCGCTGCGGCGGCAGGTCGGCCTGGTGACCCAGGAGACGATCCTGTTCGACACGACCGTGCGGGAGAACATCGCCTACGGCGAGCGCTCTCCGGACGAGCCGAGGGTGCGGGCGGCCGCCCGGGCGGCGTATGCCGAGGAGTTCATCGAGCGGCTGCCGCAGGGCTACGACTCGCCGGTCGGAGAAGGAGGCGCGCGGCTGTCGGGCGGCCAGAGGCAGCGCCTGGCAATCGCGCGGGCGATCTACAAGGACGCGCCGATCCTCATTCTCGACGAGGCGACCTCCCAGCTCGATGCCGAGTCCGAGGCCCTGGTCGCGCGCGCCCTGTCGAACCTGATGCGGGGCCGCACGACGCTCGTCATCGCCCACCGGCTCTCGACCGTCCGGCGCGCGGACCGCATCGTCGTCCTCGACGGGGGAGTCATCGCGGAGGAGGGCACGCACGCCGAGCTCTTGACTCGACCGGGGCTCTATCGCAGGCTGCATGACATGCAGCAGTTCGCGGCGGACGCCGAATCCGCGGAGCCGGTGAGCACGCCGTGACGGTTCGAAGCATGACCGGGTTCGGGCGCGCGAGCGGACCCGTCGGCACGGGGCGCACGGCCGAGATCGGCGCCCGGAGCGTGAACAGCCGCTTCCTCGATCTGACGGTCAAGACGCGGGAGACCGAGGCGGCCCTGGAGCCGGCGCTGCGCCGCGTCTTCACGCGGCAGCTGCATCGCGGGAAGGTCGAGGTCTCGCTCCGTCTTCGCCGCACGAGCGCATCGGACGTCGCCGTCATCGTGGACGAGGCGCTCCTCGACGCGCTGCTCTCGCGGCTCAAGGGGCTCTCCGCCCGCTACCCGATCGAGGGCACGCTCTCGCTCCGCGACCTGATGACGATCCCCCAGGCCGTCGTCGTCGAGTCCGCCAGCGAGACCTTCACGGCAGAGGAGGTGGCCGCGATCGAGGCCCTGGCCGGCGAAGCGGTGTCCGCGCTCGTGGCCATGCGGGACACGGAGGGCGCGGCCATCGCCGCGGACCTCCGGCCGCGGATCGAGCTGCTGCGGCGAAAGGCCGGGACACTCTCTGCGCGGCGGGAGGAGATTTCCCGCAACCTCGCGGCGACGCTGCGCGAACGGGTCCGATCGCTCTTCCCGGACGTCACCCTCGACCCGACGCGGCTCGAGCAGGAGGCCGCCCTCGCCGCGGAGCGGTCCGACGTGGCCGAGGAGCTGCAGCGCCTGGCGGGGCATCTCGACCAGTTCGAGGGAATCCTCGCCCGCGGGGACGGCTCGGTGGGAAAGAGCCTCGACTTCCTGACGCAGGAGATCCTGCGCGAATTGAACACTCTCGGCTCGAAGAGCCGGGACCTGGCCTCGACGCGCGAGATCCTGGACATGAAGGTCGAGACCGAGAAGATCCGCGAGCAGGTCCAGAACGTCGAATGAGCGGCGCGCCCCCGGGCTTTCTCTTCATCGTCTCCTCGCCGTCCGGCGGGGGGAAGACGACGCTCATTCGCCGCCTGCTCGCGCATCCCCCGGGCGGTGAGCCGCTCCGGTTTTCGGTGTCGCACACCACCCGGACGAAGCGGGACGGCGAGAAAGACGGCCGGGAGTACCACTTCGTCTCGGCGGCCGAGTTCGAGGGCATGGCGCGGCATGCCGAGTTTCTCGAGCACAACGAGGTCCACGGAAACTTCTACGGGACCGCGAAGTCGGAAGTCCTGCCGCGCCTGGCGGCCGGCGAGGACGTCATCCTCGACATCGACGTCCAGGGCGCCCGCGACATCCGGGCGGCGCTCCCGGAGGCGATCTCGATCTTCATCGTCCCGTCCTCGGCGGGAGAGCTCGAGCGGAGACTTCGAACCCGGGGACTCGACGGCGAGGATGCCATACGGAAGCGGCTCATCAATGCCGCCAAGGAGATCGAGCAAGCCGAGTCTTTTCAGTACGTTATCGTAAATGATGACCTCGAGCGGGCGACTCTTGAGTTAGAATCCGTGATTCGGGCGACGCGTCTGTCGCCGGCGCGGCAATCGAGGGTTCTCGAGAAGCTGCGCAAAGACTTTCGATAGAAGAGGTTGAGAAAAATATGATTCAGCCCATTCCCGAAGGCGTGGACAGCAAGTTTCGTCTCGTGCTCCTGATCGCCCGCCGCGCCGAGCAGCTCATGCGCGGAGCGCGGCCCAAGCTCGAGACGGACCGACCGCTGAAGCCGACCCGGCTCGCCGCCGCGGAGTTCGCGGAGGACCAGGTGCGATGGGGCTACGGCGCCGAGGGCGGCATCCTCGAGGCGCCCGGCGAAGAGACGGAAGAGGCCGAGGAAGAGCTGGTCGGAGAAGAGTCCGCCGGCTGATCCTCGAGCCTCCCCGACATCCATGAACCGGCCTCCTCGGGTGCTGCTCGGCGTGTCCGGGGGGATCGCCGCCTACAAGGCCGTCGAGGTGCTGCGCGAGCTGACGGCGCGGGGCGCCGAGGTTCGGGTCGCGATGAGCCGGGGCGCCCGCGAGTTCGTCGCGCCCCGGACGTTCGCGGCGCTTTCGAAGCACGAGGTCTTCACCGAGGTCTGGGGCTCGGGCAACGTCCCGTCGGTCGAGCACGTCGAGCTGGCCTCCGCGTGCGACCTGATCGTGGTGGCCCCGGCGACGGCGCACACTCTCGGCAAGCTCGCACACGGGCTGGCCGACGATTTCCTGACGACGGCGTTTCTGGCTCATCGCGGACCCGTTCTCCTCGCCCCGGCCATGGAATCCGCCATGTGGCAGAGCCCGGCGGTGCGGGCGAACGTGGAACTCCTGCGATCGCGGGGAGCGGCGTTCGTCGGTCCCGAGTCCGGGCCGCTCGCGTCGGGCAGACACGGCGTGGGCCGGATGTCGGAGCCGGCCGCGATCGCCGCGGAGGCCTGGCGGCTGGGGGCGGTGCGCCGCGACGATCTGTCGGGGATGAGACTCCTCGTCACGGCGGGCCCGACGCGCGAGCCGATCGATCCCGTGCGCTTCGTGTCGAATCGCTCGAGCGGCCGGATGGGCTTCGCGATCGCCGAGGCCGCCCGCGACCGCGGAGCGGCGGTAACGCTCGCCGCGGGGCCGACGGTCCTTCCCCGGCCCCAGGGCATGCGCGTTCTCGAGTTCGAGACCGCCGATGATCTTCACGCCCTGCTCGTCCGCGAGTTCCCCGAGTGCGAGGGGCTCGTCATGGCCGCGGCCGTGAGCGACTTCATTCCCGAGAGGAGCTCCCGGCGTTTCCACCGTTCGGAAGGGGAGCGACAGCTCCGCCTGAATCCGGGGACGGACATCCTGGCGAGTCTCGCGCCGCTGCGGCGGGCGCAGACGGTCGTGGCCTTCGCGGCCGAGACCGAGGATCTCGTGGAGCGCGGGCGGGCCAAGCTCGCCGCGAAGGGCGCCGATCTGATCGTCGTCAACGACGTCGGGCGGCCCGGCGTCGGATTCGACGCCGAGGACAACGAGGTCTGGATCGTCGGCCGGGACGGCGAGGCCGAGCCGGTCTCCCGGCGAAGCAAGCGCGAAGTCGCCGAGCGGATCTGGGACGCATGGCTCGCGGCGCGGGCCTCGCGCCTCGCCGCATCCGCCTCGGCCCCCCGGCCGTAGCCGGTCGACCCGGCACCCGGCGGTAGACTCCGCGCATGGCGGACGACCCGACGCGCGAACAACTCGAGTACTTTCGCGACCTCGGAGTGTCGGACGTTTTCCTCGATCGAAAGGCGGCGAAGGCTCCGGGCTCCGTGAGCCCGGGCTCGATGCCGGACCTGCCGAGCCTCCAGGCGTTTCTCGATGGGTGCCCGCGGTGCAAACTCTCGAAGTCCCGAACGAACATCGTCTTCGGCCAGGGCAACCCGAAGGCGGAGCTGATGTTCGTCGGCGAGGCTCCGGGCCGCGACGAGGACGAGCAGGGACTCGCCTTCGTCGGGCGGGCCGGCCAGCTGCTGACGAAGATCATCGAGGCGATCGGCCGCACCCGCGAGGACGTCTTCATCGCGAATGTCTTGAAATGCCGGCCTCCCAACAACCGCAACCCGGAGCCGGACGAGGTGGCCGCCTGCCGCCCCTTTCTCGACGAGCAGATCCGCCTGATCGCGCCGAAGGCCATCGTGACGCTGGGGACCTTCGCCGCGCAGGCCATCCTCGAGACCGACGAGCCGATCGGCCGGCTGCGCGGGCGCTGGCGAACGGCGCGCGGCGTGCGGGTCATGCCGACGTTCCATCCCGCGTTTCTCCTGCGCTCGCCGGAGCGCAAGAAGGACGTCTGGGAGGACATGAAGCTCGTTCGAGACTTTCTCGCGGGCAAATGAAACGGGCGGCCCGTGGGCCGCCCTGGCGCCGCTCGTCCTCGGCCCCGCCGGTGGAAGGGGACCCTCGCTACGGAGAAGCGACCTTTTCCAGCGTCGAGAAGATGGGGAAGTGGCTCGCCGCCCCCATGAAGAAGAGCATCGGGATCGAGAGCCACGTGTTCGTGCGCGAGGCCAGGAACGCCCGGCGGGACCAGGCCGCCTGTTCGGCCGGGGCGGCCGCTCCGGTCTCGGCCGTCGCCCTGACCGCCGCGATGATCCGTTTCTGCAGCGGCCAGATGATCATCCACACGTTCAGGAGCATGATCGTGCCGATCCCGCCCCCGATCATGATCGACAGGACGCGGCTGGACGCCCCGGCCGTCCGGGCCATGAGCGCGGTCGCATAGCCGATGAAGGCGACGACGATCAGGATCACGATGGCCAGGACGCGCCCGTCCTTGAGCGGGCCGCCGGAGACGGCCACCCGAAAGAGGCCGGCGATGACCGTGAACGCGATCGACCAGCCGACCAGGAAGTACGCGAGCGGCAAGTGCCCGATCGTCTTCGCCTCCGCGTCCACGAGCAGGAAGTAGTAGATGAAGCCCGAGAACCACGTGACGATCGCGCCCCACCGGAACCAGAAGAGGGTCTTGGGCATCAGGTTCGGCACGACCTTGCCGCGGGTCGCCGCGTCGAGCTCCTTCAGGAACTGGCCGTTGATGAGGTTGAAGAAGTAGAGAAGCCCGATCCACGTGATGCCGGCGAGGAAGTGGATCCAGCGAAGCAGAAATTGAAAGTTGGTCATGAAATCCTGGGGCCAACTGAACATCGCGTCCTCCTCTCGAAATCGAATCGGCGTGATCTTCTCACAGGCCGCCGCTGCCGTAGAATCGGCGGTCCGGATGCGAGCACGATGACGTCGGAAACACGCCCCGCGCGCGGAGTCGGACCCCGGCTCGCCGCCGTTCTCGCGTCCGCGGTTCTCGCCGCCGCGTGCGCGAAGCGTCCGGTCCCCGCGAAGGCCGCCGCCGCGACGCCCGCACCCGGCCCGCAGACTTCGGCCACGGCCGCCGCACCGGCTCGCGGCGCCGACGCGGGATACGACCTCACTCGAAGCGAGGAGGCCGCGATCGACGAGTTCCTTCGCCGTCACCCGGATCTTCGCGTCGCGACCGATGCCGATCACCGCCGCGCGGACGACGACGGCATGGACGGCCTGTACGGCGTGTACCACCCTTACTTCGTGCGGGGCGACGACAACGACGACGGCATCCTCGATTTCGTGATCGCGTTCATCCGCCGCGACTCGGACCGCGACACGCCGTGGTTTTCGGTCGTGGTGTTCTCCGGGAAGCCCGACGGCCGTTTCGAGCCCGGGGGATTCCTCGAAAAGGAGATCTCGCTCGCGGACGGCGATCTGTCGCTCGATCGTGACGCCATCGTCGTCACGCCCGACGTCTCGGAGGACCTCACGCGCCGGTATCGCTGGGACCCGGCCCGCCATCGCCACGTTTTCGTGCGGGACGACTCCGAGGATTCTCCATCGCCCCCGCCGTCCCAGATCTGACGGAGGCCGCGCGGACCGTGGCGGTGGCGCTGCCGCTCCCGTTGCGGCGCCACTTTACGTATGCCGTTCCGGCCTCGATCCCGCGCCCGCTGCCGGGGAGCCGGGTCCGGGTCCCGTTCGGCGAGCGGGTCCTGACCGGCATCGTGCTGGCCGAGGACCCCGGTCCGGCGCCCGACTCGCTGCGCGAGATTCTCGACGTGCTCGACGACGAACCGGTCTGTCCGCCCGATCTGCTCCGCCTGGCCGGCAGGGTCGCGGAGCGCTTCTTCGCCTCGACCGGCGAGGTCTTGAAGAGCGCGCTGCCGGCGCGGCTTCCGGCGTCCGGAACCGTGCGGTATCGGATCACCGAGAGGGGCGCCTTCGCGGCGGCGGCGGCGTCGCCGGCGCAGAGAGCGATTCTCGACGCGCTCGCCGGAGGCGAGCCGGTGCGGGCACGCGATCTCCCCGGAGAGGGCCCGATGCGGCGCGAGGCGATCCGAACCCTGGAGGAGCGCGGGTGGATCGGGGCGGGAGCGCTGCCTCGAGTGCGGGCGAGGCGGCGGGAGACGGCCTACGATCTCGGCCCCGTGCGCGGCGTCGACGCCGATCGCGCGCTCGGCCGAGGCCGCAGGGGCCGGGAAATCGTCGCCTGGCTCGAAGCCCTCGGGAGGCCGGCGGCTCGCGCCGAGATCCGGGCGGCGACGGGCGCCGGCGCCGCGGTCCTGCGGCGCCTCGTGGAGCAAGGGCTCCTGCGCTCCTTCGAACAGGACCCCCGCGAGCCGGAGCGGCGCTCCGAAGAGCGCGGGGTGCGCATCGAGCCGACGGCGGCCCAGGCGGGCGCCATCGCCGCGATCGCCGAAGCGATCCGGAGCCGGGCGTATTTTCCGGCGCTTCTCGAGGGCGTCACGGGCAGCGGAAAGACCGAGGTGTACCTGCGCGCCATCCGCGAGGCCCTCGACGCCGGCCGGGGAGCGATCTGGCTCGTCCCGGAGATCGCGCTGACGCCCGTCTTCGCGCGAGAGCTCACGCGCCAGTTCCCGGATACGGCGGCGGTCCTGCACTCGGCGCTCTCCGAGCGCGAGCGCGGCGAGGCATGGGACCGCGTGCGCTCGGGCGCCGCGCGCGCCGTGATCGGTCCGCGCTCGGCCGTCTTCGCACCGGTCGAGGATCCCGGACTCTTCGTCGTGGACGAAGAGCACGACGCGTCGTACAAACAGCGCGAGTCTCCGCGCTACGACGCTCGCGAAGCGGCCGCCCTGCGCGCGCGCCACTCCGGGGCGGCGCTGGTCTTCGGATCGGCGACGCCCTCGATCGAGGCCTGGCACGCCGCGCAGCGCGGGCGGCTGGCGGCCCTGCGGCTACCCGAGCGCATCGCCGCGAGGCCGCTTCCGCGAGTCGAGGTCGTGGACTTGAGGCGCGAGACCGCGCGGCCCGAAGAGAAGGGGGTTCCACTCTTCTCCGCGCCGTTGCTCGCGAGGCTGCGCGAGGTCTTCGGCCGGGGCGAGCAGGCGATCCTGCTTCAGCCGCGCCGAGGGTTCGCGCCGTTCCTGCTCTGCCGCGACTGCGGCCACGACTTCCGATGCAGCCGGTGCAGCGTGTCGCGTACGGTGCATGACCGCGGCCGCACCCTGCTCTGCCACTATTGCGGCGAGCGCGTGCCGAGGCCGGAGCGCTGCCCGGAATGCGGCGGCGCGGTCCTCGAGGCCATCGGCGCGGGCACCGAGCGCGTGGCGGATCGTTTCGCCGAGCTCTTCCCCGGGGTCTCCCGCGCGGTGCTCGATCGCGACACGGCGAGGCGCCGCGGGAAAGCGGCGGCGGTCGTCGAGGGGATGCGTTGCGGCGAGATCTCGTGCCTGATCGGGACGCAGATGGTCGCGAAGGGCCACGACTTCCCGGGAGTGACCGCGGTCGGCGTTCTCTCGGCCGACACCATGCTGCATTTCCCCGACTTTCGCGCCGGCGAGAAGACCTTCCAGCTCCTGGCGCAGGTCGCCGGCCGATCCGGTCGCGGCGACGTGCCGGGATCCGTGCACGTCCAGACGTTTCACCCGGCCCACCCGGCGATCCGCCGCGCGGCGGAGCACGACGTGGCGGGCTTCGCCGCCGCAGAGCTCGAGTTTCGGCGCGTCTTCTTCTATCCCCCGTTTTCCGAGATGGCGGCGCTCACGATCTCTTCGTCCGATCGTGATCGTGCCGCCGCCGCCGCCGCGGAGCTCGGCCGGGCGCTCGGAAAGGCCGGCGTCGGCCTGCGCCTCTCGGGACCGGCTCCGGCGCCCTTCGAACGCCTGCAGGGACGCTGGAGGTTCCAGATTCTGCTCCGCGCGGCGGACCGGCGGGCGGTGCTGGCCGCGCTCGAGGCGTCCGTGCCCGACCGTCCTCCGGCCGGCGTCCAGATCGCGGTGGACGTGGATCCGCAGGACCTCCTCTGAGGTCCCGGCCGCTCGACCCCGGTACAATTGCCGGGTGAACGCCGAGGACGGGAACTTCGAAGAGCCGATCGTGCGCCTGCGCCGGCGCATCGAGGAGCTGTCCGCCCTTCCCGACGACGCCGCGCACCGCCGCGAGATCGAGAAGCTCCGCGAGAAGCTCGACCGCGTCTCCCGGGAGATCTACGCCAACCTGACGCCCTGGCAGAAGACGCTCGTCGCGCGCAATCCGGGACGCCCGTATCCGCTCGACTACATCGAGGCTCTGATGACGGATTTCGTCGAGCTCCACGGGGACCGCAAGTTCGCCGACGACGCCGCCATCGTCGCGGGCCTGGCGCGGTTCCGGGGACGGCCGGTGGCCGTCGTCGGGCACCAGAAGGGGCGAGACACCAAGGAGAAGATCCGGCGCAATTTCGGAATGCCTCGCCCCGAGGGATTCCGCAAGGCGCTGCGGGTGATGGAGCTCGCGGAAAAGTTCGGACGCCCGATCCTCTCCTTCGTGGACACCGCGGGGGCCTACCCCGGCATCGACGCGGAGGAGCGCGGGCAGGCCGAAGCGATCGCGGTCAACCTGCGCGAGATGGCGCGCTTCCGCGTCCCGATCATCGTGACGGTGACCGGCGAGGGCGGCTCCGGGGGGGCGCTCGCCCTCGGCATCGGAGACCGGGTGCTGATGCTCGAGCACTCGACGTACTCGGTGATCTCGCCGGAAGGCTGCGCGTCGATCCTCTGGAAGGACGCGGGACGGAAGAAGGAAGCGGCCGAGGCGATGAAGATGACGGCGTCCGATCTCCGGGAGCTCGACGTCGTCGACGAAATCGTTCCGGAGCCGCCGGGAGGCGCTCACGCGGATCCCGCGGGCTCCGCCGCCGCGGTGGGGGAGGCCGTCGACCGGCACCTCGCCGAGGTCGCCGATCTGACGGCCGAGGAGCGTCGGGAACGCCGGTATCGGCGGTTTCGCTCCCTCGGCCGTTTCGAGACCGTCGGACCGCCGTGAGCCCGGCGCCGGCCGCGCCGTCCGAATCTCCCTCGCCCGGACGACGTCTGTCTGCCCGTCCGGGGACGATGGAGGCGATGGCCCCGTCCTGGAGTCTTGCGGCGGCCGACACGGCGGGGTCGGCTCGGCTCGCGCGCGAGGCCGGCGTGTCGCCGACGCTGGCGTCGCTGCTGCTCTCCCGCGGAGTCGCCGACGCGGAGTCGGCGAAGCGCTTCCTCGCGCCCGACGAAACGGGATTGCACGATCCCTTCCTTCTCAAGGGCTCCGGGGAGGCCGCGGATCTGCTCGTCTCGACCGTGAGGCGAGCCGGCCGGGTCGTCGTCTTCGGCGACTACGACGTGGACGGGGTGACGGCGGTGGCGCAGCTGCGCGCGGCCCTTTCGCGGCTGGGCGCCGATGCGGCGGCGTTCATTCCTCACCGGCTGCGCGACGGATACGGCCTGAAGCCCGAGACGGTGCGCCGCGTCCTCGAGGATCTGCGCCCCGCAACGATCATTACGGTCGATTGCGGCATCGGCGCCGTCGAGGGCGTGGCGTGCGCGAGGGCGGCGGGAGTCGACGTCATCGTCACCGATCATCACCTCGTGCCGGACGAGCTGCCCGCGGGAGCCGTCGTCGTCAACCCGCGGCAGCCGGGCTGCCCGTATCCGTACAAGGAGCTCGCCGCATCGGCGGTGGCCATGAAGATCGCCGAGGCCGTCGGCCGGGCCGGCGGGCGACCCGTGTCCCGGCAGTCCCTGCTGAGGGCGGCGTGTCTCGGAACGATCGCCGACCTCGTGCCCCTGGACGGCGAGAACCGCATCATCGCCGCGCTCGGCCTCGCGGCCCTCGCCTCGGCCCGCGCCCCGGGCCTGAAGGCGCTGCTGGCCGAATCCGGCGTTCCGGTCGGCGCGGCGCCGACGTCCGAAGACATCGCCTTCCGCGTCGGCCCGCGGTTAAACGCCGCGGGGCGGCTCGATACGGCGATGCTCGCCCTCTCGCTCTTCGAGGAGCGCGATCCGGCGCGAGCCGCCGAGGTGGCCCGGGAGCTCTCGTCGCGCAACGCCGAACGGCAGGTCCTCGAGCGCCGCGTCGTCGCGCAGGCGCGCGAGCGCATCGGTCCCTCTCCGGACGACGCGCTGCTCGTCGAGGCCGACGCGGAATGGCATCGAGGGGTGCTCGGCATCGCCGCCTCGCGCCTCGCGCGGGAATACCACCGGCCCGTCCTGCTCTTCGGGATGGAGGGAGGCCGGGCGAGCGGCTCGGGAAGGTCGATCCCGGGCGTCTCGCTGCATGGAATTCTCAAGGAGCTGTCCGCGAGGTTCACCGACTTCGGAGGCCACGACCAGGCGGTCGGAGGGTCGATGCCCGCCGAGGCCTTCGACGCCTTCCGCGCCGACGCAAAGGCCCTGTTTCGAGAGCGCATCCGGCCGGAGCTGCTCGTGCCGCGCATGGAGGCCGACGCGGAGCTGCCGCTCGAGGACGTCGGCGAAGCCCTCGTGCGCGAGCTCGGGCGGCTCGAGCCCCATGGGTCGGGCAACCCGCGCCCGGTCTTTCTCGCTCGGGGTGCCCGGACCGTCTCCTCCTTTTCGCCCGTCGGGTCCTCGGGCCTGCGCGGCCGCCTCGCCTCCCGGGAGCGCGGCCTCCGGGCCATCGCGTGGCAGCCCCACGCGAGCCTCGCCGATCTGGTTTCGTCGGGGCGGCCGTTCGACATTCACTATCGCCTGTCCGAGGATCGCCGGGGCTACGGCATCGAGGCCGAGATTCTCCGCGGCCGGGCGGAGAGCGTGACGCCGTGAGGATCCGCCGTTCGGAGATCGCCGTCCTCCTTTCCGCGGCGGCTTTCGCGGCTCTGCTCGTTTTTTCTTTCCGTCCGGGCCGACGGCCGGCCGCCGACGGGAAGAACCGCGGACCCGTGCCGGCCCCGTCGGGCGGGGCCCGCGGCCAGGCGACGACGCTGCTCGACGGCTTCGATTTCAGCGAGGAGTCGGGGGGAAAGCCGGTCCTGCGAATCAAGGCGGACCACACCGTCGGATATGGACCCGGGGCGGGCCTGGCTCCGGACCTCTACGCGGGGGAAAAAGTCACGCTCACGCTCTATCCGGACGACGGCCGTCCGGTCACGGTCTTCGCGGATCGAGGGACCTACGACGAGCGGACGCGGGAGGCTCGCCTCGACGGCAACGTGCACTGGAACGACGACCAGGGCGCGCTCGCCGAGACGAGCGCGGGCCAGTACCGCCCGAACACCCGCACGCTCGAGGCGCCCCATCCCGTGCATTTCGCGAAGGGCTCGATCGACCTCAACGCGCCGTCGGCGCGGTACGACCTGCGCGAGAAGGCGCTCTTCCTCGCCGGTCCGATCCAGGGCTCGGGGGGCGGCGACGATTCGGCGGGCCTCTCGCAGCTGACGGCGCGCTCCGGCATCTTCCGGCGCGAGCCCGGGGTGCTCGAGCTCGAGGTCGTGGACAGCCGTTCGAGGCAGGGCGATCAGTATGCCGCCGAGCACGTCGTCGTGAAGACGGGCTCGTCGGGCGGACACACCGAGTGGATGCGGGGCTCGGGAGGCGTGCGCGGGATGCTCGCTCCGGGCGGCGTGGCCTCGGCCGAGACGCATGGTTCGCCGGTGGAGCGCCGGTACAGCGCCGACGAGAGTCTCCTGAACTTCGACGCGGCCGGGAAGCCCCACAGCCTGACGCTGACGGGATCTCCGGCGATGCTCTGGGAACCGGGCCGGCGCCTCCTCGCGCCGACGATCGAGATCGCCTTCGAGGACGGCCGGGTGGCCGCGGCGAAGGCGCTCGGGGGTCTGCGGCTCGAAGGGCCGACGAGCCGGGCCCAGGCCGAGCAGGGCCGCCTCGGTTTCTCCCGCGAGGGCGAGGCTCAGAACGTCGTTCTCGAGGGATCCGTGAAGATCGAGTCGGACGGCCGCAAGGGCGACGCGGCAAAGGCCGTCGAGCTCGACCAGAGCGGACTCTGGCTCCTGACGGGAGACGCAACGCACGCGGCCCGTGTCGAGAGCGGGCGTTCGCGCCTTTCGGCGGATCGGATCGAGCTCGACCGCGCCCGGCACCAGGTCCGCGGAGACGGCCGCGCGAGAGCGGTCCTCGGCACGGACGATCAGAAAAAGAACGGGATGGTGACGTTCATCGGCGATCCGAAGAAGCCGAGCTATGGCAAGGCCGACCGCATCGTGCTCGACGACGCCACGCAGGTCGCCACGCTCTCGGGATCGGCGTCGCTGTGGCAGGAGGACTCGTCGCTCTTCGCGGACGACATCACGCTCGCGGACGCGGAGAAGACCGTGACGGCGGTGCAGAACGTCCGCGCCGTTCTCGCTCCGGAGAGAGGGCCGAAGGCCACGGGGAGGGCCTCCACGCCGAAGACCGCCTCCCCCGATAAGTCGGCTTCGGTCATCACCTCGAGGAAGCTCGTCTACCACGACACCGATCGCAGCGGGCGCTTCGAGGGCGGCGTGGTCGTGACGCGCGGCGCGGGCTGGCGCGCCACCGGGGGAGAATCGACCGCATGGCTCGGCAAGGACCAGGGCCTCGACTGCATGGAGATCTCGGGGGACGCGGATCTCGCGGATCACACCGTCGGCCGCACCGCGACGGCCGAGAAGGTCGTGGACTATCCGAAGCAGGGCAAGACGGTCCTCTGGGGCGCTCCCGCCCGCGTCGTCGAGGCCAGCGGGAACCAGGTGGCCGGCGCCGTCTTGACGATCTTCGACCGGGGCGGTAGCGTCGAGATCACCGCGCCGGAAGGCGGCAAGACCGAAACCATTCATCGGACGACCGAAAAAAATTGAGCCAGAACCTTCCGAGATCGGGACCCCGTCCGGTTCTCTCGGCCGAAGGCCTCGTGAAGGCGTACTCCGGACGGACGGTCGTCCGCGGCGTCTCGCTCGAGATCGCCGCCGGCGAGATCGTCGGCCTGCTCGGCCCCAACGGCGCCGGGAAGACGACCATTTTTTCGATGGTCGTGGGCCTCGTGCGGCCCGACCAGGGTCGCGTCCGTCTGGGAGACCGCGACGTCACCGAGCTGCCGATGTACCGGCGGGCGCGAGCCGGCGTCTCCTATCTGCCCCAGGAGCCCTCCGTCTTCCGCAAGATGACGGTCGACGAAAACCTGCTGGCGATCCTCGAAACGCTGGATCTCGGGCCGGAGGAGCGGGCGGAGCGCTGCCGCGCGCTGCTCGCGGAATTCGGGCTGACGGACCTCGCCCGCGAGCGGGGGTACACGCTCTCCGGCGGGGAGCGGCGGAGGGTCGAGATCGCGCGCAGCCTCGTCCTCTCGCCCTACTTCCTCCTGCTCGACGAGCCGTTCGCGGGAATCGATCCGATCGCGGTGCTGGACATCCAGAAGATCGTGCAGCGGCTGGCGTCCTCCGGAATCGGCGTCCTGATCACCGACCACAACGTCCGCGAGACGTTAAGCATCGTGGATCGGGCCTATATAATTAGCGGGGGCGAGATCCTGCGTGCGGGCACGCCTCTTGCACTCTCGAGTGATACCGTTGTGAAGAAGATTTACCTCGGGGAGGGTTTCCGGCTCGACTAGAGCCGGCCGCGATGCCCCTCGAACAGAAGCTCAATCTCCGACTCTCGCAGCGGCTGGTCATGACGCCCTCGCTGCAGCAGGCGATCAAGCTGCTGCAGATGTCCCGGCTCGAGCTGCAGGAGGTTCTCAACCAGGAGATGGTCGAGAACCCGATTCTCGAGGAGCAGGAGGAGGTCGCGGAGGCCGAGCGCACGGAGGCCGCCCGCGACACGGAGGATGCGGCGGCTCCGGCCGAGGCGGCGCCGGCCGCCGAGAAGGAACGGGACTCCTTCGAGGAGATCGACTTCAATTCCTACTTCGAGGACTACCTCGACTCGGCCTACAACCCCCGGCAGTACCAGGAGCAGCCCGAAGAGTTTTCGCTCGAGAACGTCCTCTCGCGGCCGGAGGGGCTTCCGGAATACCTGACGTGGCAGCTCTCGATGTCGGACGCGGCGCCGGACGTCCGGGACATCGCGGCGTATCTGATCGGCAACATCGACGAGGACGGGTATCTCCGGGTCTCGCGCGACGAGATCCGGCAGGCTCCGTACGACAACGACGCCGACGTCGAGGCGGCGCTCCTCCTCGTGCGCTCCTTCGATCCGGCGGGTGTCGGGGCCTTCGATCTTCCCGACTGTCTCCTGATCCAGCTCGCGGCGCTCGGCGTCGAAAACGCTCTGATCGAGAAGATCATCCGGGAGCACTGGGCCGAATTCCTGAACCGTCAGTTCGCGCCTCTGGCCAAGAAGCTCGGCGTCGGCATGTCGGAGATCCAGGCGGCCTTCGAGATCATCAAGAACCTCGAGCCGAAGCCGGGCCGGAAGTACTCGAGCGAGCGCACGATCTACGTCGAGCCGGACGTCTTCGTCCGCAAGATCAGCGACGAGTACGTCATCCAGCTCTCGGAAGACGGCCTCCCGAAGCTGCGCATCTCGGCGGCCTATCGCCGGCTTCTCCGGGGCGGAAACGGAGCGATCGGAGCGGAAGCCGCCAATTATCTCAAGGACAAGATGCGCTCGGCGATCTGGCTCATCAAGAGTCTCGATCAGCGTCAGCGCACGATCTACAAGGTCGCCGAGTCGATCGTCCGACACCAGCGGGAGTTTCTGGACCACGGGATCGAGCACCTGCGCCCGCTCGTCCTGCGCGACGTCGCCAACGACATCGCGATGCACGAATCGACCGTCTCGCGCGTCGTGTCGAACAAGTACATCCACACGCCCCGAGGCCTCTTCCCGATGAAGTACTTCTTTCATAGCGGGATCGACTCTTCTCAGGGCGACGACGTTTCGTCCCTGTCGATCAAGAACAAGATCTCGCGGATCGTGGAGGGGGAGGATGCGCGGCGTCCGCACTCCGACGCCCGAATCACTCAGAAGCTCCGGGCCGAAGGAATCCAGATCGCCCGCCGAACGGTCGCCAAGTACCGGGAGGAGCTCCGGATCCCTTCCTCGTCCCAGCGCAAGCAGAGCTTCTAGCCAGCGAGGAGGTTCCCCATGTCCGTCGAATGCACCGGTCGCAACGTCTCCGTCACGGCCTCGCTGCGACAACTGGCGGAGGACCGCGTCCGGCGGCTCGAGCGGCACCTGGGAGGCCCGGCGGGAGTGCGCATCGTCCTTTCGCGCGAGAAGCACCGGTTCGGGGCCGAGATCATCGCATCGCGCGGCCGGCGCCGGTGGAAAGCCCAGGAGGAGACGGCCGACGTGCGTTCCGCGCTCGCGCTCGCCTTCGAGAAGATCGATGCGCAGGCGATGCGTGACGTCGAGAAGCGAAGGGATCGGAAGCACCAGCCCGCCTCCCGGCGGACGCCGCGAGGCCTGCGCGCCGTTGCCGGTCCCGTTTCGCCGGCGGCGCCGGAACGGCCCTCGTCCCGAGTCGTGCGAGGACGGGCCGCGGCGGTGAAACCGATGGGAGTGGACGAAGCGGCTCTCGTCATGGAATCCTCGGGCCAGGAAGTGCTCGTCTTTCGCGATGCCTCGAGCGACAGGGTCTCCGTTCTGTATCGCCGGCGCGACGGCGATCTCGGACTGATCGTCCCGGAATGCTGAGCGACGGCGGAGCCTCGACGGGGACGGCCGAGCGCGACGCGCTCGTCGATCCGAGACGAGTCTTTCATCGGATCCCGGGCGCGACCCGCGAGGAGGTCCTCGAGGATCTGGCGGCGCGTCTGGCGGCCGACGGCTCCGTGGCCGACCCGGCGGAGCTCGCGAGGCGTCTGATCGACCGTGAGCGGATCGGCTGCACGGGTCTCGGAGGAGGAGTCGCGATTCCTCACTGCAAGCTGCGGGGGCTCGCCGAAATCGTCGTCGCGCTGGCGACGACGGCGATGCCGATCGACTTCGGCGCGCCCGATGGGCGCCCGATCGACGTGATCTTCGTCGTGGCTTCCCCGGCGGAGGCGCCGGCCGCCCACCTGCAGATCCTGGCGCGGATCTCCCGCCTGATCCGCGCGACCGGATTGCCGGACGCGCTTCGGGCCGCCGATTCCGCGGCGGCCGAAGTCGAGGCGCTGAAAATGGCCGAAGCCGGCCTGGCGGTCATGCGGTGAGCGCGCCGCCGCGCCGCCCGGCCCCGATCCTGACCGCCGAGATCCTGCGGACCCCGGCGCTCGAGGATCTCGAGCTGCGGACCCTCGCGGGCGAGGACGGCTTCGACCGGCCGATCGCGTGGGGCCGCATCCAGCGCCCGGGCCTGGCGCTGGCCGGCTTCATTCCGTACATCAAGCCGGGCCGCATCCAGATCCTGGGGGAGAGCGAGCTGAATTATCTGGACACGATGCCGGCCGAGGAGCGGCGCGAGCGCATCGAGACGATCTGCGCCCTTCCCGTGGCGGCCTTCGTGATCACCAAGGGTCAGCGGCCGCCCGACGACATCATCCGCGAGTGCCGGCGGCGCGGCGTTCCTCTGCTCGTCTCCGATCGGACGACCTCCGTCGTCATTCAGTCCATCACGCGGGTGCTGGAGGACGAGCTCGCGCCCTCGACCACCCTGCACGGCGTGCTCGTCGACGTCTACGGCATGGGGGTGCTGCTGCTCGGCGAGTCCGGCATCGGCAAGAGCGAGTGCGCCCTGGATCTCGTGCATCGCGGGCACCGGCTCGTCGCCGACGACGCCGTCGAAATCCGGCGCTACCCGAACGGCGCCCTGGTCGGCCGAGCCGCCGAGATGATCCGCTACCACATGGAGCTGCGGGGAATCGGGATCATCAACATCAAGAACCTCTTCGGCGTCTCGGCCGTACGGGCGTCCAAGTCGGTCGAGCTCGTCATCGAGCTGCAGCGCTGGGACCCCGCCAAGAAATACGACCGTCTCGGCATCGACGGCGAGAGCTACGCGATCCTGGAGCGCGAGCGCCCGCTCCTGCGTCTGCCCGTCGCGTCGGGTCGCAACCTCGCCCTCCTGATCGAGATCGCCGCGCGCAACGAGCTCCTGAAGAGCCAGGGATACGACGCGGCCAAGGAGTTCGCCCGGCGCGTGGACGAGGAGATCGCCAAGAACGCGCCGGAGGGGGCGCGGTGGAAGTGAACGAAGCGGCCGAGCCCGCCGCCGCGGCGCCCGCGGTTCCGGAGAGTCTCGTCGTCGTGACCGGGCTGTCCGGCTCGGGCAAGAGCTACGTCAACAAGTGCCTCGAGGACATGGGCTATTTCTGCGTGGACAACCTTCCGCTCGAGCTCGTCGAGCCGCTGCTCGGACAGATCTCGGCCAAGCGCGTCGGCATCATCCTCGACGTTCGCAATCCGGACTTCGCCGCGCGCTTCCCGGAGATTCTGGGGCGGCTGCGGCGGCGGGTGCCGGGCACGCGCCTGCTCTTCCTCGACGCGTCGGAGGAGTCGCTGATCCGGCGATTCTCCGAGACGCGGCGCCCGCATCCGCTGTCCGGCAAGGTTTCTCTCCTGGAGGCGCTGCGCCGGGAGCGGGCGATGCTCGAGGAGGTGCGTGCGGTCGCCGACGTCGTCGTGGACACCTCCGCCATGACGGTGCACGAGCTGCGCTCCTTCATGCAGAAGACCTTCGTCGGCGACCCGGAGTCGGTCGGCATGATCGTTTCCGCGACGTCGTTCGGCTACAAGTTCGGCATCCCTCACGACGTCGACCTCCTGTTCGACGTGCGGTTCCTCGCGAACCCCCATTTCGTCCCCGAGCTCAGGGGCAAGACGGGGATGGATCCGGCCGTGGCCGCCTACATCGAGAAGGACCCGGAAACCCGGGCGTTCCTCGACCGCCTGACGGGCTTCCTCGACTACCTCCTGCCCCAGTTCGACCGCGAGCACAAGAGCTATCTTTCGATCGGGATCGGCTGCACCGGCGGCAAGCACCGGTCGGTCTACATCGCGGAACAACTGGCGGCGCGGCTGCACGAGAGGGGTTACCCGGTCCGGGTCTCGCATCGCGACGCCACGCGCGAATGAGATAATGCCGCGTTTCCATGATCGGCATTCTGCTCGTCACGCACGGCAGGCTGGCGGAAGAGCTCCGCGCGGCGGCCCTCACGATCCAGCCGGGACTGGAGCGAATCGTGGCGGTTGCTCTGGAGTGGAGCGAAACCGGTGAGGACGCGCGGGAGAAGATCCGCCGCGGCCTCGAGCAGGCCGACGAAGGCGACGGCGCCGTCATCCTCACGGACATGTTCGGCGGGACACCGACGAACCTCACCCTGCCGTTCCTGCGGAAAGACCGCGTCGAGATCGTGACGGGCGTCAACCTCCCGATGGTGCTCAAGTGCGCGTCGCTGCAGCGCAGCGGGCGGCCGGTCACCGAGGTGGCGCACGTCGCCAAGGACCGCGGCCAGAGGTCGATCTACGTGGCGTCCGATCTGCTCGCGGAGGAGGCGGCTCCCTCGGAGACCGCCGAGAAGCGCCTTCCATGATCGAGCGGGAGCTCTCGATCCGCAACCGCCTTGGCCTGCATGCCCGTGCGGCCGCCAAGTTCGTGCAGACCGCCAGCCGCTTCCGGTCCGACGTGAAGATCCGGAAGAACGGCGAGGAGGTCGACGGCAAGAGCATTCTCGGCATCCTGCTGCTGGCCGCCTCCCAGGGCACCCTGATCACCCTGGCCGTGTCCGGCGAAGACGAGAAAGACGCCTTCGCCGCGGTCGAGGACCTGATCACGCGCAGCTTCGACGAGGAAGAGTAGCCTCCCTCGGGGCCGCCATGCTCCAGGGGCTTTCCGTCTCTCCGGGGGTCGCGGTCGGCCGCGCCGTCATCTTCCGCTTCGGCCGGCTGCCCGCGTTTCGCCGGGCCGTGGCGCCCGAGGAGTTCGAGCGCGAAGAAAAGCGCCTGCGCCGCGCCGCCGCGCGGGCCGCGGAGGACCTCTCGCGCCACTCGCGCGAGGCGAAGGGCGACATCGGCTCCGAGCTCGCCGCGATCCTCGAGGCGCACAGCCTGATCGCGGCGGACGAGACGTATCTGCGCGCCATCCTCGAGCGCATGCGCCGCGAACGGGTCAACGCGGAATGGGCGCTGGCGGAAGTCACGCGCGAGCTCGGCGAACGGCTCGCCGCCGCCGACTCGTCGGCCATGCGGGAGCGCGAAGCCGACATCACCGACGTGGCCCGGGAAATCGCCGCGCACCTGTCGGGCGGCGAGCGGCCGGGGCCCGCGGAGCTTCCCCGCGGTTCCATCCTCGTCGCCGACGAGCTGTCGCCCGTGGAGGCGGCGCGCCTGGATCCGCGGCGCGTCCGGGCCCTCGCGCTCGAGCGCGGGGGACCGACGTCGCATGCCTCGATCATCGCGCGCTCGTTCGGATTGCCCGCGGTCGTCGGGATCCCGGATCTCTGCCAGGCCGTCTCGCCGGAGAGGCCGATCCTCGTCGACGGTGACCGCGGCCTCGTGGACGTCCATCCGTCACGCCAGCGAATCCGCCGGAGCCTCGTCCGCGCCCGCGAGGACCGCGAGCGCAGCCGGCGGCAGCGCGGACGGGCGGCGCGGGCGGCCGTGACGGCGGACGGCCTGGCGATCGCGGTGCGCGCGAACCTCGAGCTCCCCGAGGAGACGGCCGCGCTGGAGAGGTTCTCGGCGGAGGGCGTCGGCCTCTTCCGGTCGGAGTTTCTTTACCTGAGGGCCCTGCCGCGCTCGCCCGGGATCGAGGAGCAGCGGTCCGCCTACGAGACCCTCCTCGCCGCCGCGGCGCCGCATCCGGTCGTCGTTCGGACGTACGACCTCGGCGGCGAAAAGGGGATCGGACCCGCTCCCGGGGAGAATCCCGCCCTGGGCCTTCGCGGCATTCGCTATTGCCTCGCGCATCCGGACCTCTTCGAAGAGCAGCTCACGGCGCTCTGCCTCGCCGCGCGGACGGGAGACCTGAAGATCCTGCTTCCGATGGTGACCTCCCTGTCCGAGGTCCACGCCGCACGCCTTCTTCTCGATGTGGTCGTCAAACGGACGGGGCTGTCCCGCCGGCCGCCCCTCGGCGTGATGATCGAGGTGCCTTCGGCGGCCCTCCTGGCCGACCGGATCGCCCGGGAGGCGGAATTCTTCTCGATTGGAACCAACGACCTCGCGCAGTATGGCCTGGCGGTCGATCGCGCCGATCAGGACGTCTCGGCGTTGTACCGTCCGCTGCATCCCGCCGTGCTCCGCCTCATTCAACTCGTGGTCGAGGCGGGCCGCGCGGCCGGACGGCCGGTCGCCGTCTGCGGCGAGCTCGCGGCCCATCCGCTCGGCGCGGCGGCATTGATCGGCCTCGGCATCACGGACCTGTCGGTAACTCCCGTGGCCATCCCGGACCTGAAGGACCGCATCGGCGCGCTCGAGGCCGGCCGCGCTCGCTCGCTCGCTCTTCGGGCGCTCGAGGCCGCGGAAGCCGGCGAGGTCGAGCGCATCTTCGGAGGAACTGCATGAGGATCGTGCCCAAGCCCTGGGGCCGCGAGGAGATCTTCGCGGAAAACGAGCGGTACGCCGGGAAGCTCCTGTACCTCGAGGCCGGCCACGCGCTCTCGCTGCAGTACCATGAGAAGAAGGACGAGACGTTGTACGTCCTCGAGGGTGAGCTCGGGCTCGAAGTGGAGGAAGACGGGCAGATGCGCGACCGGATCCTGTCGGCCGGGGAGTCCTACCGGATTCGACCGGGGATCAAGCACCGCATGCGAGCGGACCGCAAGTGCGTGGTCTTCGAGGTTTCCTCGCCGGAGCTCGATGACGTCGTCCGCCTCGAGGATCGGTACGGTCGAGCCGGGACGCGGGAGCCCTGATGAGGGTCGCGATCGCGCTGGTCGTGGCGGCGCTCTCGACGACCCTTCTCGCCGAGGAACCGGCGCGCACCGCGACACCAGCTCCGAGGCTCTCAGGGGGTTTCGGGCGGCCTCGCGCCACGCCCGCGGCGACTCCCGCCGTCGACTCGGGCGGAGGCCAGAATCTTTCGGACGTCGTGCAGGCGGCGCACACCGCGCGGGACGGACCCGCTCCGGAAAAGGGCGGCGTGACGATCGACAACAAGTCTCTCGTCCGAAGCTCGGAGAAGGGGAGGCTCACGACGAGCAGGCTCGCTCCGACTCCGGTAAAAGCGGTCGCGGTTCGGACTCCCGTTCCGACGCCGGCGGCTGCGGCCTCCGCGAGCGGCCCCGTCTCCGATGGCACGGCCGCACCCACGACCGAGGCCCAGTGGAAGGAGATCGCCGCTCGCGCGCGGCAACGCGTGGTCGAGGACAAGTCTCGCGTCGCGGAGCTCCAGGCGGCGACCAAGAAGCTCGAGAACGACTTCTACGCGTGGGACGACGGACAGTACCGGGATCGCGTCATCAAACCGGCCTGGGACCGTTCGCGTGGCGACCTGGATGCCGCGAAGCAGGAGCTCGCCGCCGCCGAGGCCGACCTGGCCGACCTTCCCGAGCGCGCTCGCAAGGCGGGCGCTCTTCCCGGATGGATCCGCGAATGACGGAATCGATCAGGCCGCCGGCGAGCGTCGAGCTGCCCACTTATCGCGTGGAGACGTGGGGCTGCCAGATGAACGTGCTCGACGGCCAGAGGATGGCCGGCCAGCTCGAGTCGCAGGGCCTGCGGCGCGCTGCCGAAGGCGAAGAAGCCGGCATCGTGCTCCTCAATACGTGCTCGGTGCGGGAGAAGGCCGAGGCAAAGGTCTTCAGCGCCCTCGGCGTCCTCGCTTCGACAAAGCGCGACAACCCGGGTCTGGTCATCGGTGTCACGGGATGCGTCGCCCAGGTTTCCGGACAGGAGATCCTGGAGCGCGCGCCGTGGGTCGATTTCGTCGCCGGTACGGGACAGGTCGAGCGCATCGGCGAGCTCGTCGCGGCGGCGCGGCGGGAGCGGCGGCATGCCCTCGAACTCGACCTCCCGGAAGAAGACCCGGTCTATCAGTTCCGCCAGACATCCCGCGACTCGGCCTTCCAGGCCTACGTCACGGTCATCGAGGGTTGCGATCAGTTCTGCACCTTCTGCATCGTTCCGTTCACGCGGGGCCGGGAGCGCAGCCGGCGGGCCGGGGAAATCCTGGCCGAGGTCGCGCATCTCGCGGCGCTCGGATACACCGAGGTGACCCTGCTCGGCCAGACGGTGAACGCCTACCGGGATCCGGAAGCCGGATTCGGGCTCGGCGAGCTCCTGCGCCGGGCCTCGCGGATCGAAGGGATCGAGCGCGTGCGGTTTCTGACGTCGCATCCCCGTCTCGTGGACGACGATCTCGTCGAGGCTCTCGCGCAGGGGGGCCGGATCGCGCCCTACCTCCACCTTCCAGCGCAGTCGGGCTCCGACCGGGTGCTGCGGCGGATGAAGCGCCGCTACACGTCGGCCGAATACCTGGCGGTCGTCGAACGCGTGCGCTCCGCCGCTCCAGCGGTCTCGTTGACCTCGGACTTCATCGTCGGATTTCCGGGTGAGACCGAAGAGGATTTCGAGGAGACGCTGGAGATCGTTCGCACGGTCCGGTTCGGGAGCCTGTACGGCTTTCGTTACTCGCCCCGCCCGGGAACCGCGGCGGCCCGGTGGGGGAGCGAAGCCGAGGTGCCCGAGAGCATCGCGGCCGGGCGCCTGGCGCGGCTTCTCGAGCTGCAGGAATCGATCCAGCTCGAGAGTCACCGGGCCCTCGTCGGGAGCGAGTTCGAGATTCTCGTCGAAGGGTTAGATCGACAGGGACAGAGCAAGGGCCGGACTCCCTGCAACCGGATCGTTCACGTCGAAGCTTCGAGCGGCCGGCCGGCGCCGGGACGCTACGCGAGGGTGCGCATTGCTCGCGGATTGCCTCATTCGCTGGTCGGAGTTTTGACGACTTAAGGAAGTCCGGGATTCCGGGGAGGCGGCATGATCAAAATGGAAATCAAGGGCCTTCTGATGGACCCGGTCTCGAACATGCCGGTCGTCATCCTGCGAGATACCGAAAAGGGCCACTTCCTTCCGATCTGGGTCGGAATCTTCGAAGCCAACGCCATTGCCCTCGAGATGGAGAAGGTCCAGACGCCTCGTCCGATGACGCACGACCTGCTGAAGAACGTACTGGCCGAGCTCCACACACGGGTCGAGCGGGTGGTCATCAATGACCTGCGCGAGAACACGTTCTTCGCGCGGATCCATCTCGTGCAGAAGGACTCGACTCTTTCGGTCGACAGCCGGCCTTCGGACGCGATCGCGCTGGCGCTTCGCTCGCAGGCCGAGATCTTCGTCGAGGAAGTCGTCCTCGAGAAGAGCCGGACGCTTCATGCCGAAGGCTCGGACCAGGACCCGGACCGGCTGCGCAAATGGCTCGAAGAAGCCAGCCCGGACGAGCTCGGCAAATACCGGATGTGAGAGCTCTCGGCTCTCGGCCGTCTGCGGTCAGCCGGACGCTCCTGGAAGCATCGAGGTGAAAGCAGACGCCTGACGGCTATACTCCGGTCCCGTGATCATCTCCATCACCAACCAGAAAGGCGGAGTCGGGAAGACCACGACTGCCATCAATCTCGCCGCAGCCCTTGCCCAGAAGGGCATGAAGACGCTGCTAATCGATCTCGATCCCCAGGGCAACAGCACGATGTCGTACGTGGACCGCCGCACGATCGACAAATCCATGTTCGACGTCCTCGTTGACCCCGAGGTGAAGCTCAAGGACGTGATCCGCCCCTCCGGGCTGAAGAACCTCGACATCGCCCCGGCCCGGATCTCGCTCGCGAAACTCGAGTCGAAGCTTCTCGGGGAGATCGACGGGCACTTCCGGCTTCGGGACAAGACGGATTCGGTCCGGCGCAGCTACGACGCCATCCTGATCGACACGCCCCCGACCCTGGGAATGATCACCGTCAACGCGATGGTGGCTTCGACCCACGTCCTGATCCCGATTCAGTCTTCGTACTTCGCGCTCGAGGGCACGGATGACCTGCTCGAGACGATCGACAAGATCAAGGCGCGGCCGAATCCGAGCCTGCAGATCCTGGGGGTCGTGATCACGCTCCACGACAAGCGGACGGTCCTGGGGAAGGACGTCTACAAGCAGATCGCCGGGGTGTTCGGAAAGAAGATTTTCAAGACGACCATCTCCAAGAGCGTCCGGCTCGAAGAGAGTCCCGCGCACCAGGAGTCGATCTTCACGTTCGCGCCACGATCGAGCGGGGCAGCCGAGTACTACTCCCTGTCCGAGGAGGTGCTTTCCCGTGTCTAAGCGCCGAGGCCTTCCCAACGAATCGCACATGAAGCACGACGCTCACTTCGTGGACTCTCTCTCCGAGCGGTTCGGAGCCGCGATCGGCCGCAACATTCCGATCGACGAGATCGAGACGAACCCGGAGCAGCCCCGGCGCAGCGTCGGCGACCTGACCGAGCTGCGCATGTCCATCGAATCCAAGGGTGTGCTCGAACCGCTTCTCGTCCAGCCGATCGCCGAGGGCCGCTACCGGATCATCGCGGGGGAGCGCCGCTTCCGCGCCGCGCTCGAGGCGGGCCTGGCCGAGGTGCCGTGCATCGAGCTCGACGTCCCCGAAAACGAAGCGATGGAGATCGCGCTGATCGAGAACCTCCACCGGCGCGACTTGCATCCCTTCGAGGAGGCCATGGGGTACGCCTCGCTCGCGGAGACGCACGGCTACACGCAGCAGCAGATCGCCGCGACGATCGGAAAGTCGCGCGTCTCCATCACCGAGGCAATGTCGCTTCTGCAAATCCCGGAGAAGTTGCGCGACAGATGTCGGCGCGCCGACATCGATGCGCGTTCGGTGCTTCTCGAGATCGCGCGCCTTGGCGACGAGCGGAAGATGGAGCAGGCGATCGCCCAGGTCGTGGGAGGCTCGACGCGAGACGATCTGCGCGAACAGAAGAAATCGGGCGCGGAAGGGAAGTCCAGGGCGAAGCCGTTTCGCTTCGTGTTCCGTCCGAAGGACGGGCCCTTCAAGATCGACGTCTCGTTTCAGAAATCTCGAGTGCAGAAGGACGAGCTCATCGATGCGCTGCGCCAGGTCCTTCGTCAGCTCGAGTCGGGCGAGCTTGCGCTCAAGCACAAGTAGCGACGTGGCGGTCCGTCGCCAGGCACGGGCGGCGAAACCGATCACGTATCGATCCTCGCGATGAATGCTGACGACCGTTGGCGGCTGGACGAGTCGGACTCGTAACGGTTTACTCGCTCGCTCGCAGTTGATTCTCCCGTGGCCGACGAAAACCTCGCCGCCGCGGCCACTGCCAACTTCGTCGTTCACGCAAGCTTCGCCTCGAGCCGAAGACCCGAGGCCCGGGTGCACGTCGGATCCGATCTCGTCGTGGCGGACGCCGGGTTCGAGGTCGACACGTTCAATATCGTCTGCGCGGCGCGGCTCCACACCAGAGACGTCGCCGAGACCGCCAGGAGGGTCGCGGCGGGATTCGGCGGACGTCCCTTCTCGTGGTGGGTGGCGCCGGGGGACGAGCCCGGCGACCTCGGATCGAGGCTCGAAGCCGGAGGACTCGCGGCCACGGAATCGGCGCTTGCCATGGCGGCGCCCCTCGACGCTGGCCTTCTCGGCTCCATAACCACACCGCCCGGCCTCCGGGTCGAGCGGGTTTACAGCGACGCGCGGCTTGCCGCCTTCGCGCGCGTCAATGCCGGGAACTGGGATCCGCTCGATCCGGCCGTGGAAGCCTTCTTCGGGCGTTCGGCCGCCGACCTCCTGGGACCCGACTCGCCGCAACGGTTCCATCTCGCGCTGGCGGACGCCGGTGGAGGAGGCGGCCGCGGCCCTGGAGCTGACAGTCGCCGGAGGAGTGGTTGGCGTCTACAACCTGTCGACGCGGGCCGCGCACCGCGGCCGCGGCATCGCCAGCGCGCTGCTGGCCCGTTCCCTGAGCGAGGCACTTTCGGACCGGGCCGCCCGCGCGTGCCTTCAGGCCGCTCCGTCTGGAGCAGGGCTCTACCGAAGGCTCGGTTTCGAGGTCTTCGGCGTCATCACCGATTGCATGCCGCCGCGTCGCCTTAGGTAGCAACGTCCGATAAGATATATTATGTAAAATTAACCATCCGGGCGGCTGACGCATGGAACCCGGGA
This sequence comes from uncultured Acidobacteriota bacterium, assembly GCA_963736455.1. Classification (GTDB taxonomy): domain Bacteria; phylum Acidobacteriota; class Thermoanaerobaculia; order UBA5066; family Gp7-AA6; genus DAHUXD01. The sequence continues at coordinate 346,060 of CAVTON010000001.1, read as the reverse complement.
ATGACGGAGCTTTACATCGCCCCCGCCGCTCTGCACTATCCCTCGTGATGCGCCTGGTCTCGCGATCGGTCTTGCGGGAAATCTGGCCTCCCTTTCTCCTCGGTTTCGCCGCCTACACGTTCGTCCTCCTGATCCGGACGATCCTCTTTCTCGCGGACTTCGCGGTGCGTCGGAGCGCTTCGCCCCTGGAGGTCGCCCGCCTGGTCGGGCTCTCGCTGCCGTGGATCGTCGTCCTGACGATGCCCATGGCCTTTCTGCTCGGCGTGCTGATCGGAGTCGGAAGGCTCTCGGCCGACGCGGAGCTCGTGGCGCTTCAGGCCTGCGGCCTCGGACCCGGTGCCTTGCTCGTGCCGACGCTCGCCGGCGCGGGGGCCCTGTCCCTGGTCGTCTTCGGGGTCTACAACTTCGTCCTGCCGGCGACGAACGATTCCCTGGAGAAGTCGATGGCCCACGTGGCCGCGACCTCCATCGTCAACGTCGTGGCGCCCCGGACGTTCCGCGAACCGCGCCCGGGCATCCTGTTCTTCTTCGATCGGCTGGCCGCGGACAACCGTTCGTTCGAGGGCGTGTTCCTGAGCCTCGGCGACGAGGGCGAGCCTCCCAACCGCATCATCGTGGCCCGGCAAGGGAATCTCGAGCTCGAGGAAGACCGGCTGTGGCTCGACCTCCGCGGCTCGACCGTGCACGAGATCGATCCCGAGGACCCGGCACGCTACCGGACGAGCCGGAACGCGACGCAACGCCTTCTGCTCGCCGGCGTGGGCGAGAACAGTCCGGGGGCCCGCGTGACCTCGGAGAAGGGCTTCCGGGCGCAGTCGCTGCCGGAGCTCTGGGCCGCGGCGCGCCGGCTGCCCCGCTCGGATCCTCGACGCCGGGTCGCGCTGACCGAGATGAACAAGAAGCTCGCGATTCCCCTGGCGTGCTTCGCCTTCGCGCTCGTCGGCGTGCCGCTGGCGAGGTCGCTGCGCCGGGGAGGCCGCGGCAGCGGTTTCGCGATCTCGCTCGGGATCCTCGTCGGCTACTACGTGCTTCTGTCGAGCGGCGAGACCTGGGCGGTCGAAGGCCGCGTCCCTCCGGCGCTGGCGATGTGGCTCCCGAACCTCGCGCTCGTCGGCCTCGGCGTCGCCGCGACGTTCTTCCGGGCCGAACGGCGGGGCCGCCCGGCCCCGCGGCCCCTCTCCGAAGCGGCCGCCGCCGCTCTGGGGCCGTCGGGTCGGCGAACGCGGATCGCGACCCGGCTCCGGCGGTCGCCGCTCCGGCTGCTTTCGCTCATGGATCGATACGTGCTCGCGCGGTTCCTGACGTCGCTCGCCCTCGTGCTCGCGTCGGCGATTCTGATCTCTCTCGTCGTCGACTACGCGGACAAGCTCGACGAGGTCGCTCGCCATCATCCGCCGATGGCGGCCGTCGTCGGTTATTACCGCTACTTTCTCCTGTCGATCACGATCCAGATCGCCCCGTTCGCCGTTCTCCTGGCCGCTCTCGCCGGTCTCGGGGTGCTGTCGAAGAACAACGAGGACACCGCCTTCCGCGCTTCCGGGGTCTCCCTGCTGCGGCTGAGCGTGCCGGTGTTCGGGGCGGCCGCGGCGGCCGCCCTGCTCTGCTTCGCGGTCGGCGAATACATCCTGCCGTTCGCGGAGCAGATGGAGGCGCGCTACAAGAACGAGATCTATGGGCTGCCCGCCGACACCGGCATCCGGGACCAGGGCGAGCACAACTGGTACCTCTCCGACCGGGGGGAGATCTGGCATCGCGAGGAGACGAACCGGAACAGCACGCAGCTCTTCGGCGTCTCGATCTTCCGCTTCACGCCGTCCTTCGAGCTGGTCGGCCGCACGACCGCCCAGGAGGCGTCGTGGACCGGGGCGGAATGGCGGCTGTCGCACGGCTGGACGCGCGATTTCGCGCCGGCCGCCGGCGAGCCCTACCGCGCCTTCTCGCAGGAGACGATTCCCGGAGACCCGCCCCGGGCCCTCGCGGCGGTGCGCCGCCGGCCCGAGGAGATGCGCTTTCGGGAGCTCGAGCGGCTGACGCACCGCCTGCGCGCCGGCGGCTACGCGACCGCCGGCCTCGAGACGGCGCTCCAGTCGAAGCTCGCGCAACCCGCCCTGCTGCCGGTGATGGCGCTGCTGGCGGCTCCCTTCGCCTTTCGCGTCGGCAGGCGCGGAACGCTCGCCGGCATCGGGCTGGGTCTCGGCCTCGGAATCGTCGCGCTGGTCGCCGGGGCCTTCGCCACCAAGCTCGGTGAGGCGGGAGCCCTGCCTCCCCTGCTTGCGGCGTGGGCCCCGAACGTCCTGTTCAGCCTCGCCGCAGCCTACTTCCTGCTCAGAATGCGGTCCTAGGAACCGACGCCTTCCCTGGAGCGGGACACTTCCATCTGTTCGCGGCGTGAGAAGTCACCCGAGCGAAGCGACGGTGGAGGCTCACGCCGCGGGAGCCGGAGCGAGCGCTGGGATCAGGCCGGCGGTCGAGCGCGTTTGCGCGAGCCGCCGGCCGGTGCGCGCCCAGTGGGCGCGCAGATCCCAAGCGAGCGAAGGCGACGAGCCTACGTTCCCTCTTCCCAGGAGCTCATGTACTTCAACTGCTCCGCGGTCGGAGTGTCGATCGTCACGCCCATCGAGGCGAGCTTCAGGCGAGCGATCTCGCGATCGATGTCCTCGGGCACGGCGTAGACCCTCTTCTCGAGCGTGGCGTGTTCCTTCACCATGAACTCGGCCGCGAGGGCCTGGTTGGCGAAGGACATGTCCATGACCGAGGCGGGGTGGCCCTCGGCCGCCGCCAGGTTGATCAGGCGCCCGTCGGCGAGCAGGTGGATGCGCCGCCCGTCCTTCATCTGGAACTCTTCGACGAATTCCCGGATCGGCCGCCGCGCCGACGCGAGCCTCTCGAGAGCCGGGATGTCGATCTCGACGTTGAAGTGTCCCGAGTTGCAGACGACGGCGCCGCTCTTCATGGCCCGGAAGTGTTCCTCCCGCAGGACGCCCTTATTGCCGGTCACCGTGATGAAGACGTCGCCGACGGAGACGGCCGAAGCCATCGGCATGACGCGATACCCGTCGAGCGCGGCCTCGATCGCCTTCGTCGGATCGAGCTCCGTCACGATGACCTGGGCGCCGAGACCCCGGGCGCGCATCGCCACGCCGCGGCCGCACCAGCCGTATCCGGCGACGACGACGTTCATGCCCGCGATGAGGAGGTTGGTCGCGCGGATGACGCCGTCCAGCGTCGACTGACCCGTCCCGTAGCGGTTGTCGAAAAAGTGCTTCGTCTTCGCCTCGTTGACCGCCACGACCGGAAACTTGAGGACTCCCGCCTTCTCCATGGCCTTCAGGCGGATGACGCCCGTCGTCGTCTCCTCGGTGCCGCCGAGAATTCCGTCGAACAGGGCCTGGCGCTCCCCGCCCGAGAGGGTCTTCGCCCAGGCCCGCACGACCGGATCCACCTCGGCGTCGCGGCCGAGGGCGAGGAAGAGAAGAGAGGAAACGAGGTCCGCCCCGTCGTCCATCGTCATGTGCGGCTTGTGCGCGAGCGCCGCGCGAATGTGGTCGTAGTACGTCGCGTGGTCCTCGCCCTTGATAGCGTAGACGGCGACGCCGTAGTCCGCGACGAGGGAGGCGGCGACTTCGTCCTGCGTCGAGAGCGGGTTCGAGGCGCAGAGAACGAGGTCGGCCCCCCCCGCCGTCAGCGTACGGGCGAGATTCGCGGTCTCGCTCGTGACGTGCAGGCACGCCGAGAGGCGCACGCCCTTCAGGGGCTTTTCCTTCGCGAAACGCTCCCGGATCTGCCGGAGCACGGGCATGCTCGCATCGGCCCACTCGATCCGGGTCTTCCCCCGGGCGGCGAGGGCGAGATCCTTGACGTCGTGCCGCGTGGCGGCGGTCGTGTCGGTCGCCACGGCTACCTCGCCACCGCGGCGGCGGGTTCGACGCCGGCCGCCTTGGCCATGGCCTCGGAGCGGTCGGTCCGCTCCCAGGTGAACTCGGGCAAGCGCCGGCCGAAGTGGCCGAACGCCGCCGTCGCCTTGTAGATGGGCCGGCGCAGGTTCAGCTCCTCGATGATTCCCTTGGGAGTCAGCGCGAAGTGCTCCCGGATCAGCGACACAATGCGGCTTTCCGGAAGTTTTCCCGTGCCGAAGGTTTCGACGTGGACGGAGACGGGGTCCGCGACGCCGATCGCGTAGGCGAGCTGGATCAGCGCTCGGTCGGCGATGCCCGCCGCCACGATGTTCTTGGCGATGTACCGCGCCATGTAAGCGGCCGACCGGTCCACCTTCGTCGGGTCCTTGCCCGAAAACGCGCCGCCGCCGTGGGGCGCGCTGCCGCCATAGGTGTCCACGATGATCTTGCGGCCCGTCAGCCCGGTGTCACCCTGGGGACCGCCGATCACGAACCGGCCGGTCGGGTTGACGTGGAACTTCGTGTCGGCCGTCAGGAGCGCCGCCGGGATGACCGGACGGACGACCTCTTCGATGATGGCCTCCTTCAGGGCCGCGTGCTTGATCGCCTCCGCGTGCTGCGTCGAGACCACGACGGTCTCCACGCGGAGGGCGCGGCTTCCCTCGTACTCGACGGTCACCTGGGACTTGCCGTCGGGACGAAGAAAATCGAGCTCGCCCTTGCGGCGCGCTTCGGAGAGACGCTGCACGAGCTTGTGCGCCAGCGTCAGCGGCAGCGGCATCAGCTCCTCGGTCTCCCGAACGGCGTACCCGAACATCATTCCCTGGTCGCCGGCGCCGCCCGTGTCGACTCCCTGGGCGATGTCGGCCGACTGCGGGTCGATCGAGGACACGACGGCGCAGGTCTCGTAGTCGAACCCGAACTTCGCGCGCGTGTAGCCGATCTCCTTGATCGTCTGCCGCACGATCGAGGGCAGGTCGACGTACGTCTTCGTCGAGATCTCCCCGGCGATGAAAGCGAGGCCCGTCGTGACGAGAGTCTCGCAGGCCACGCGGCCCGTCGGGTCGTCGCGGAGCACCGCATCGAGGACGGCGTCGGAGATCTGGTCGGCGATCTTGTCGGGGTGTCCTTCGGTCACGGACTCCGAGGTGAAAAAGTGCCTGCCTGTCTGGAGCATCGAACGACTCCTTTGACGCGGTTGGGGACTCGATTCAGAACGGCGGAGCCTAGCACTTCCGATGGATGCCGTCAACGCATCCCGTAGAAAAGGAACACGTTACGACCGTATGCGCGCCGCGCGGCCAGCGCCAGACCGGGGATCTCTGCGCCCGGCGCGTCCGAGTCGCGCTGGAGCACGAGCCGTCCTCCGTCGGCGAGCAGGCCCGGGATCATCGCGAGCATCGCTCCGTCGAGCGAATCGGCGTAGGGAGGGTCGGCGAAGACGAAATCGAAGCGCTCGGCGCGCGCGGCGAGATCCGCGACGGCAGAAGCCGCCCCGCCCGCGAGGACGCGCACCTCGTCCGGTCCTGCTCCGATGCGCTCGGCCGTGCGGCAGAGCGGCTCGGCGTCCGGCTCGACGAGAACGGCAGACTTCGCCCCGCGCGACACCGCTTCGATTCCGAGCGCACCGCTTCCGGCGTAGAGGTCGAGGACGCGCGCGCCGACGATGTGCTCTCCGAGGATGTCGTAAAGGGCCTTCCGTGCGCGCGAGGAGGTCGGCCGGGCGTTCGGCCCGGCCGGAAGCCGCCGGCCCTTCCAGCGTCCGGCGAGAACGCGGACCTCCGGGGGCCTCAAGGCGGCGGCTCGGGCGGCGCAAACTGAAACCGCAGCTCTTCGATCTTGATCCACTGCGAGTACGGCTCGTTGACGCCCTCGATCTCGACGTAGCCCGTGGCCTTCTCGAGATGCGAGATGCGGAAGAGGTGCCCGTCGTAGCGGCGAAGAAGCGTTCCGGGGACCAGCAGGTCCGGGGCATAGCGTGAGGGCGGCGCGAGCGGTGAGAGGAAGATGCCCTTCAGCCCTTCGAGCCCCGAGCGCAGAGACGCCGCGGCGAGATCGCCGCTCGACAGGTCGTCGAATCGGATCGCCTTGCGGCTCCCATCCGCCTTCGCGAGGGTGACGGACGACTCCCCCGCCAGCTCGCCCGCAAGACCCGTTCGCAGGTCGGACGGGAGGCTCCAGAAGTCGGGCTGCGTGAAGAAGACGTCGCAGTAGTAACTCGTCTCCTTTCCGTCGAGGCGGTCGCGCCGCAGGTTGTCCTTCTCGCCGCGATGAGTCTTCCAGACGAGGACTCCGTCGCGAAAGAGCGTCAGACGCTCGTATCCTTCACTCGACTGGCGGATCCACTCGGCGCAGAACGTGGGGCCCGGCGGCGGCTCCGGCGTCGGTGTCGGAGTCGGCCCGGCCACCGTGACCTGCAGCGCCAGCCACAGGCCGATCACGCCGGCTCCTCGCGCGCCGCGCGCACGGCGAACGCGAGCGCCGCGGTCGGGCGGATGCGGCCCTCGTCGAGGGCCCGCTGCGTTTCGGCGAGGGCGCGTCCGATCGCCGGCCCGGGTGAGACGCCGGCGGCGACGAGGTCCGCCCCGCGGACCGGCGAAGAGGAATCGCTCCCCGCACTCAGAATGCGGAGCGACGCGGACGGCAGCGCCCCGGCCGCCGCGATCCGTTCGTCCGGCGAGAGGCCGCGGGCGAGGGGCGTGGGTCCGGCGGTATCGTGCAGCCGCGCGAGGGTGCGGGGCCACGCGCCGACGCGCCGGGCCTCCGTGCCGGTGAGGCCGAGCCTCGCGCTCACGGCGCGTGCCTCGCCGACGCTCGAATCTCCCATCCAGGCGAGAAGGTAGCAGAGCCACGTCGTGTCCGCCCTGCCGGAGGCGAGCCGGGAGACGCGTCGCACCCGGGCGATCGAGCGGGGACGCCGGCGGACCGGGACGCCGGTCGCGACGTCGAGGCCGAGCCGCTGCATCGACCGGATCGAACGATCGCGATCCGGCTCTTCCAGGATGCGGCGGAGCTCGCGCCGCAGGCGGTCCGCCGAAACCCGGTCGAGGGCGCCCTCCGCGAGCGCCTCCCGCAGCCGGGAACGGGTGGCCGCGGCCAGGCGAAAGCGCAGCCGGGCCGCATAGCGCACGGCTCGCAGCATCCGCGTCGGGTCGTCGAGAAAGGAGCGTTCATGCAGGATGCGGACGATGCCGCGGCGCAGGTCCTCCCGGCCGCCGAGCGGGTCCCGCAGTCGCGGATGCTCTCCGAGCTCGACCGCCAGAGCATGGATCGAGAAGTCCCGGCGCCGGAGGTCCTCCTCGATCGAGGCGCTCGAGATCACCTCGGGCAGAGCTCCGCTTCGGGCGTATCGCTCGCGGCGCGCCGAGGCCATGTCGAGCGTGCGGCCGTCGGGCAGGAGGAGGACGGCGGTTCCGAAGCGCTCGTGAGCCCGGACCCGTGCCCCGAGACTCTCCGCGAGCCGCCGGGCGAATTCCGGACCGTTGCCCTCGACCACGAGATCCGTATCGCGGACCGGCCGTCCGAGCAGAAGGTCCCGGACGGCGCCTCCGACGAGGAAGAGCCGGACGCCGCTTTCTCGGGCGATTGCTCGAGCTGCGGCGATGTCCCGGCGGGCGGCCGCCGGAAGGTTCGCGAGCGAGAGCGCGCGGAGACGGCGCCTCGGGGAGCTAGAAGACGTACTCGACCGATCCCTCTCCCGCGAGCGCCTGGATCTCGCTCGTCAAGCGCGCGGAGGGCGCGATGCGCATGGAGTCGGCGGTTCGCAGCGTCGCCTCGAACTCTCCCGGGCGGATCAGGCGGATCGACACCGGGGTCGTGCCCGGGTGAGAGCGCAGCCTCTCCTGGAGCCGCGCGAGCACGTTCTCGTCGGCATAGGCGAGGTTGACCCGGATCGCGAGCTCCCGGGCGCGGCGCTCGCGGATGCCCTCGAGCGGCGAGATCTCCTGCACGGTCAGCTCGAGCGCGGCGCCCGCTTCGCGCGGCGTCGCGACGACGAGCACGGGAAGATCGTCGCGCACCCAGCCCTGCACCTTTTCGAAGAGGCTGGCGAAGATCGCCACGGGAACGCTGCCGCTGGTGTCCTCGAGGACCGCCTTCAGCATCGTCTTTCCTTCGTTCATGCCCTTCTTGATCTTCTGCTTCTTGAGGCTGCCTAGGACTCCCGCGATGCGGACCGGCTGGTCGACCCGCGAGCCCAGATCCGCGATCCGCGCCTCGGCGAATCGTTCGATCTCGGCCGCGAACCGCGAAAGCGGGTGTCCGGTCACGTAGAAGCCGAGCGTGTCCTTCTCGCCCTTGAGCCTCTCGTCGAGAGGGCCTTCGGGCAGCTCCGCGAACTCGTCGCGCGGCGGCCCGTCCTCGGCGGAGTTTCCTCCGAAGAGGTTCGACTGGCCGAGCTCGGTTTCCTCCCGCTGGCGCGCCGCCTGGCCGAGGACGCGTTCCGACGCGGCGGCCAGCGTCGCGCGGTTGCGGCCCAGCGAATCGAAGGCTCCGGCGACGATGAGCGCGTCGATGGCCCTCTTGTTGACGACCTTCGTGTCCAGGCGCCGGGCAAAGTCCGTGAACGATGCGTAGGGACGCGGCTGTCGCTCCGCGAGCATCGCCTGCGCCGCGGCCTCGCCGACGCCCTTGATCGCCCCGAGGCCGAAGCGAATCGACGAGCCGACGGCGGCGAAGCTGGCGGCGGACTCGTTGATGTCCGGAGGCAGCACGGGGATTCCCGCCTCCTGGCAGTCGCCGAGAACCTTGACGATGCCGTCGGTCGAACCGATCTCGGCCGACAGGTTGGCGGCCATGAAGTCGACCGGGTAGTGCGCCTTCAGGTAGGCAGTCTTGTAGGCGACGAGCGCGTAGGCGACCGCGTGCGACTTGTTGAACCCGTAGCGCGCGAAGGGCTCGATCAGGCTCCAGAGCTCCTGGGCCTTCTTCTTGGGCGTTCCATGCTCGACGCAGCGGCGGATGAACTTGTCGCCCTCGGCGATCATGATCTCGCGCTTCTTCTTGCCGATCGCCTTACGCAGGAGGTCCGCTTCCGCGAGGGAATAGCCGGCCACGATCTGCGCGATGCGCATGACCTGTTCCTGGTAGACGAGGATGCCGAGGGTCTCGGCGAGGATCGGCTCGAGCTCGGGAAGCGGATACGTCACGCGGCCGCCGCTGCGCCGGCGCACGTAGTCCTCGACGGTCCCGGCGTCCAGCGCCCCGGGGCGGTACAGCGCGTTCAGGGCCGCGAGGTCGGCGAACACGCGAGGCTTCGCGCGGCGCAGCAAGTCCCGCATGCCGCCCGAGTCGAACTGGAACACGCAGGCCGTGCGGCCGGAGCGGAAGAGCTCGTACGTCGGCTCGTCGTCGAGCGGCGCGTGGTCGAGGTCCACTTCGACGCCAAGGCGCTCGCGCACCGCCGCGATGGTGGCCTGGAGGATGTCGAGCGTGATGAGGCCGAGGAAGTCGATTTTGAGCAGCCCCATCTTCTCGACCGCGGTCATGTCGAACTGGGTCGTGATTTCGTCTCGGTTCGTGCGGTACAGCGGCAGATACTCGATGATCGGCCGCGGCGCGATCACGACCCCGGCCGCGTGGACTCCGGCATGGCGCGAGAGTCCCTCGAGGCGCTCGGCGATCTGGACGACCCTGCGCACCGACTCGTCCGCGGCCATCGCTTCCTTCAGGCCGGGCGACTCGCGGAAGGCGCGCTCGAAGGTGACGTCCGGGCCGTCGGGGACGAGCTTGGCGATCCGGTCTCCGATCGCGACCGGCAGCGACAGGACGCGCGCCACGTCGCGCACGGCGAGCTTCGGCTTCAGTTGCGAAAAGGTCACGATCTGCGCGACGTTCTCCCGTCCGTACCGCCTGGTGACGTACTCGATGACCTCGCCCCGCCGCGCCTGGCAGAAGTCGATGTCGATGTCGGGCATCGAGATTCGCTCCGGGTTGAGGAAACGCTCGAAGAGCAGGTCGTACTCGAGGGGGTCGATCTCCGTGATGCGGAGCGCCCACGAGACGATCGAGCCCGCCGCGCTGCCCCGGCCCGGCCCCACCGCGATGCCCTGCTCCCGCGCATGGCGGATGAAGTCGGAAACGATCAGGAAATAGGAGGGAAACCCCATCTTCTCGATGACGCCGATCTCGTACGCCAGGCGCTCCCGATACTTCTCCGGCGGGATCCGAGCCGCCTCGCCCGGCGGCCGCTCGGTGAGGCGCCGCTCGAGGCCTTCGGCGGCGAGATCGCGGAAATACTCGACGGGCGGACGCCCTCCGGGCGCCGAGAAGGTCGGCAGGTGCAGGCCCTCCGTGTCGAAGGAGACCGCGCAGCGCTCCGCGATGGCGACGGTGTTGGAGACGGCCTCGAGGCTCCACGGACGGAACCGGGCCTTCATCTCCTCGGGATCCTTCACGTAGAACTCGTCGTTGTAGAAGCGCATCCGGCGCTCGTCCTCGAGGGTCTTGCCCATTCCGATGCAGAGCAGAACCTCGTGGGGAAACGCGTCGTCGCGCCGCAGGTAGTGGCTGTCGTTGGTTGCGACGGCGGGTGCGCCCGTTTCCGTGGAGAGGCGAAGCAGGTCCGGCACGATCGCGGTCTGCTGGGGCAGGCCGTGATCCATGACCTCGACGTAGAAGTTTCCCTTGCCGAAGATGTCCTGGTACTCGAGGAACGCGGCTTTCGCGGCGGCGTAATGACCCCGCGAGAGCGCGCCGGCCACCTCGCCCTTCAGGCATCCGGAGAGACCGATGAGGCCCTCGGCATGCTCCCGCAGGAGGGCCTTGTCCATGCGCGGGCGGTGATAGAAGCCCGTCAGGTAGGCCTCGGAGACCAGGCGCACCAGGTTTCGGTAACCCTTCTGGTTCGCGGCCAGGAGCGTCAGGTGGTACGCATAGCCCTCCCCCGACTCGCTCGCGGCCTGCGCGTCGCGGTTCCGGCGATCCGCCGGCGCGATGTACGCTTCGACGCCGATGATCGGGCGCACGCCCTGCTGCAGCGCCTCGTGAAAGAAGTGAAAGGCCCCGAACATGTTTCCGTGGTCGGTGACCGCCACCGCCGGCATGCCGAGCTCGGCGATGCGCTTGCAGAGCTCCGGCAGCTTGTTGGCGCCGTCGAGGAGGGAATACTGGCTGTGAAGGTGGAGGTGGACGAAGTCGCCGGGCATCGAGAAGCGATTCTAGCGCGCCTCGAGGCCGCTCCGCGGCGAGCGGCCTTCGATGATAGAACCTCGACGCGGTGATCGCCTCTTTGTCGCTGATTCTTCTCTGCGCCGCCGGGGCGGGCGCGGCTCCGGCCGCTCCGATCGGGCCCGACGCCGTCTTCGTGTCTCCCGCCGATTTTCCGGCGGCGTTGCATGCGGCGTGCGACGCCAAGGCAGCCGCGTTCGGGGATTGCTTCATCGCGTGGCTCCAGTCCGCCGGCGCTTCCCCCGCGGCCCTCGAGTTTGCCCGCCGGACCGGCGAGTCCGGATATCTTCGAGAGATTCGGGAGACCGGGGTCGTGGACGTCGCGTGCGCCGACTATCCGTTCCGCGCCAACGAGAACTCGGTCTGCTTTCTCGTCAACGGAAGACCATCGATGATCGACGTCGACGATCCGTCGCGCCTCGATTCGAGGGCGTTGTCGGCGAACGCCGAATACGCCGCGCTCGCGAAGGCCTACCCGAGCGTGGCCGTCTTTCCGGGCCGGCGCACGGCATCGGCGATCCTCGCGCGCTCTCTCCCGGGTGGAGGGCAGCGGTTCGAACCGGAGTACGTCCTCGTGGACGGCTGCCATGCCTGCGCGCGCGTCGGGACGATGCGCGTCGGCTTCGATTTCGCGGCCGACGGGGACTTCGCGGGATCCGGTCCCCTTTCCGTCACCCCGCTCCACCACTGACGCCGCGGCCGTCCATGTCCCTGCGCCGCGACCTGGGGGCCTTCGACGCGACCATGGTGGTCGTTGGCGGCATCATCGGCGGCGGGATCTTCATCAACCCTTACCTGGCCGCACAGAGGCTGCCGACCGCCGCATGGGTCCTGGCGGCCTGGGCGTTCGGGGGCGTGGTCGCGCTCGCCGGAGCGCTGGCCTTCGCGGAGCTCGCGGCGCTCGTTCCGTCGGCCGGCGGCGAGTACGCCTACCTGCGCGAGGCATACCATCCGGTGGTTGGATTCCTCTTCGGCTGGGCCTCGCTCGTGATGATCCAGGGAGGAGGACTGGGCGCGGTCGCGATCACGTTCGCTCAATACCTGCTGCGCATGCTCGGCGCTCCGGGAGGCGACGCGCGGCCGATCGCCGTCGCCTCGATCCTCCTCCTGGCGCTCGTGAACGTGGCCGGCGTGAAGCCGGGCAGCCGCCTGCTCAACACCTTCGTGCTGTTGAAGGTCGCCGCGCTGGCGGTGCTCATCCTGGGCGGCCTGTTTCTCGTGGGCAGGCTGGGCGCGGCCCATGCGGGCCCGAGCGACGTCTCGCGCCCGAGCGCCTCGGTCCTCGCCTTCGGTGCGGCCCTCGTGCCGATCCTCTTCTCCTACGGAGGATGGCAGAGCGCCAACGCCCTCGCCGAGGAGATCCGCGATCCGAAGCGGACGCTGCCCCGCGCACTGTTCGCCGGAACTCTGATCGTCCTGGTCTGTTACCTGCTCGCCAACGTCTTCTACCTCGCGACTCTCGGCCGCGACGGCCTCGCCGCGACCACCGCCCCCGCCGCCGACGCGGCCCGGCGCCTCTTCGGGCCGGGCGCCGAGAAATGGATTGCGGCGGCCATCGCCATCTCCTCCTTCGGTTTTCTCGACCTGACGCTGCTCGCTCCCACCCGGATCTATTACGCGATGTCGCGCGATGGCGCCTTCATTCCGGCTCTCGCGCGCCTCCACCCGCGCTTCGGAACGCCCCATCGGGCCATCCTGCTGCAGGCCGGATGGGCCGTCGTTCTCGTCCTGACCGGAACCTACGGCGGGCTCGTCGATTCGGTCGTGTTCGCCGACTGGATCTTCTTCGCCCTGACCGTCGCGGGGGTGATTCGCCTTCGCCGCCGCATCCCGCTCGAGCGCCGCGAGCCCGGCGCCTATCGCTCGCCCGCCTATCCCTTCTTCCCGATCCTCTTCCTGGCGGCCTCGGCCCTGGTTCTCGCCGGGGTCGTGCATTCGAATCCCCTCCGGTCCGGCATCGGCGTGGTCCTGCTCGCCGCCGGCCTGCCGATCTACGCGGCCTACGCGGGCCGGGCGCGGGCTGCCGGGCGGGCCGAATGACCGCGCCCCGATCACCGTACATGGAATGGGCCAAGGGACGGCCCAGGGCCCGCATCGACCTGGCCGGCAGCAACCTGGCCGCCTGCCGCATCGAGGACCTGCCCGGCGCCGCCGACGCGCTCGATCTCTCCGGCGAGAGCCCGGACGGCTTCCCGCCGCTCATCGAAGCGATCGCGGCCGCCCATGGAGTCGCCGCGGACCGGATCGCGACCGGGACGGGCTGTTCGGGCGCGAACTTCCTCGTCTGCGCCGCGCTGCTCGAGCCAGGCGACGAGGTGCTCGTCGAGTCCCCGGGCTACGATCCGCTGCCCGCCGCGGCCCGGCTCCTCGGCGCCGTCGTGCGCACGTTTCCCCGGCGCTTCGAGGACGATTGGGATCTGGACCCATCCGTGATCGCGAGCTCGCTCACGCCCCGCACGCGGCTCGTGATGATCTCGAATCCTCACAACCCGACGGGGACGCTCGCGAGCTCGAATCGTCTGGCCGCCCTCGCCGACATCGCCGCCCGACGGAACGTCCCGGTCCTCGTCGACGAGGTGTACCGCGACACGCTCTTCGAAGGCCGGCCGGCGCCCGCGGCCACGCTCTCCCCCGCCTTCGTATCGACGAGCAGTCTCACCAAGGCGTACGGGCTCGCGTCGCTGCGCTGCGGGTGGGCGATCGCCTCGCCGGAGATTGCGCGAAGAGTGCGAAGGGTCCGCGACGTCGTGGACGTCTGGGCGCCGATCCCTTCCGATCGGCTCGCCGTGGCCGCCTTTCGCAACCTCGATGCGCTGGCGGAGCGCGCGCGACGGATCGTCGAACCGAACCTCGAGCGCGTCTCCTCGTGGCTCGCGGGCCGCAGGGAGCTCGAGGCGGCGCCGCCGCGCGCGACCCTCGCGTTCCCGCGTTTGAAGGATGTGAAGGATGCGCGGGAGTTCGTGGAGGATGTGTTCGACCGGACGGCGACGGCGGTCGCCCCCGGGCACTTCTTCGGCGCGCCGGCCCACTTTCGCATCGCGTTCGGCGGTCCACCCGAAGCGGTCGCCGCAGGTCTCGAGGCGCTCGGCCGCGTTCTGGACGCTCGGCTCGCTTGACACGCCCGGATCCGGGGCCTTACGGTCGGTCTCGAGGAGGCCCCATGCCGGACGAAAAGCCCGCCCCGGGAGGCTCGGATTTCACCCAGTGGCACGAGGTCAAGAGCGGAGAGACGCTCTCGAAGATCGCGCAGCACTACTACGGGGACGCGAGCCTCTACCCCAGGATTTTCGAGGCGAACAAGGACGTTCTCAAAGATCCCAACCTGATTCGGGTAGGTCAAAAACTTCGCATTCCGTGAACGACGGAAGCGATCGAACGAGGACGGAAAGAGGAGGAGAAATGCTCAAGACACCCTGGAAGTACGCGCTCGTCCTGGCCTGCGCCGCGGCGCTCGCCTGCAACAGCGGGAAGGCCCCGGCGGAAGCGGCCATGGCCGCCGCGCAGCAGGCGGTCGATAGTGTCCGCGCGGAGGCGGAGAGTCTCGTTCCCGACGACTTCAAGTCCCTTTCCGACGATCTCAACACCGCCAAGGATCAGATGGCGAAGGGCGACTACAAGGCAGTCATGGCGTCGGCGCCGGCGGTCCAGCAGAAGGCCAATGACCTGATGGCGAAGGCGAAGGCGAAAAAGGACGAGCTCGCGAAGTCATGGAACGAGCTCTCCGACAGCGTTCCGAAGATGATCGAGGCCATCAAGAGCCGGGTCGACATCCTCTCCCAATCGAAGAAGCTTCCGGCCGGCATCGACGCCGGCAAGCTCGCCGGGGCGAAGGAAGGCCTGGCCTCCGCGCAGACCGCGTGGGGCGAAGCGCAGGAAGCCTTCAAGTCCGGGAAGTGGACCGACGCACTCGCCAAGGCCACGGAAATCAAGGACAAGGCCTCCTCGATCATGGCCTCGCTCAACATGACGGCCGGCGGCGCGCCGGCGGCGGCCCCTGCCAAGTAGAGAACCCGGATTCTCGATGCCCGGGGCCCGCTGCGGCGGGCCCTTTCATTTTCGGAGGACCGGGACTCTCGCTTCGACGGCTTTCTCTCGGAATCCGGCCCGGCTTCGCCGGCCCGGATTCCGATGCGGCGTCTCCCCGCCGCAGGGGATCACTCCCACTCGATCGTGGCCGGCGGCTTCGACGTGATGTCGTAGACCACCCGGTTGATGCCGCGGACGGATCCGACCACGCGGCTCGCGATGGCGTCGAGGACCTCGTGGGGCATCCGGAACCAGTCGGCGGTCATGAAGTCGGTCGTCTGCACGGCGCGGACGGCCATCACGTACTCGTGTGTGCGGCCGTCCCCCATGACGCCCACGGAACGGACGGGGAGCAGCACGGCGAACGCCTGCGAGATCGCATCGTAGAGACCCGCCGAGCGAATCTCGTCGAGGACGATCTCGTCCGCCTTCTGCAGGAGCGCGACCTTCTCCCGCGTCACCTCGCCCGGAATGCGCACGGCCAGGCCCGGCCCCGGAAAGGGATGGCGTGCGAGGAACTCGCGCGGCAGGCCGAGCTCCGCGCCGAGACGGCGGACCTCGTCCTTGAAGAGCTCGCGCACGGGCTCGATCAGCTCGAAGCCCAGGCGCTCGGGCAGTCCCCCGACGTTGTGGTGCGTCTTGATCACCGCGGACGGGCCCTTGATCGAAACGGACTCGATCACGTCCGGGTAGAGCGTGCCCTGGGCGAGATATCGGGCGTCCGGAATGTCCTTCGCCTCCTTCTCGAACACGTCGATGAAGGTGCGGCCGATGATCTTGCGTTTCTGCTCGGGATCGGTGACTCCCGCGAGCCGGGACAGGAAGAGGTCCGAGGCGTCCACCGCGTGGACTCGGATTCCGAGATGGCGGAACGCCTCGACGACCTGGACCCGCTCGTGGGCCCGCATCAACCCGTGGTCCACGAGGATCGGGTGCACGCGGTCCCCGAGCGCCTCCCGGAGCAGGATGGCCGTCACCGAGGAGTCCACGCCTCCGGACAGCGCGCAGATGACGGCGCCGGTGGGCGCCTGCCTCCGGATCGCGGCGACCTTCTCGTGCCGGAAGCCCTCCATGCTCCAGTCGGGCGCCACGCGGCAGATGCGAAAGAGAAAGTTCTCGAGGATCTCCGAGCCGTGCTCCGTGTGGCGGACCTCGGGGTGGAACTGGATGGCATAGATTCCGCGGTCCCGGTTCTCGAAACCCGCGAGCGGAGTCGTCGGCGTCGAGGCGATGACGCGAAAGCCCAGCGGCGGTGCGACGACCGAGTCGCCATGATTCATCCATACGGTCTGCTCGCCCTCGAGGCCGCGGAACAGGTCGGAGTCGCCGACGATCCGCGCGAGCGCCCGGCCGTACTCGCGACCCCCGCTGGCGACCTCGCCTCCGGCCGCTCGGGCCAGCCACTGCATCCCGTAGCAGAGCCCGAGCACCGGAACGCCGAAGCCCGTGGGGTCGCCGGATGGCCGGGGGGAGTCCGCCTCGTACACGCTCTGCGGGCCGCCCGAAAGGATGATTCCCGCGGGATTCCAGCGACGGATCTCGTCCGCCGGAGCGTCGGGCGGGAGGACGACCGAAAAGACCCGGGCATCCCGAACGCGCCGCGCGATCAGCTGCGTGTACTGGCCGCCGAAGTCGAGGATGACGATCGAGCGCTGCGGGCTGCTCATGCCGAACCGACTCTCCACAGATACGCGAGAGGCCCGGCGAGCAGGGCCGCCGGAACCAGTGCGAGGCCCCCTGCCGCGAAGGGCGCCACGGCGGCCAGAAGCGGCGCGATCAGCGAACCCGGAGCCTGCCGGAGGGCCTGGCGCTCCGCGAGGAGCATCAGAGCCACGCTCGCAGCAAAGAAGATCGCTGGAAACGAGACGCCGAACGCCCGGCCGTACCGCGAGGGAGTGCGCCGGGCCGCGGCTCCGAAGAGCGACCGCTCGGCGAGGGTCACGCCGAGAATCAGGAGCAGCGCCAGGACGTAGGCCGGGACGAAAAAGACCAGGGACTGCCCGAAGAATCGGCTCTCCGGGGCGGCCGGCGCGTCGCCGGCCCAGGACTGGAAGAAGGGGTATGCGCCGAACCCCGGATCGTCGCGTCCGTGCGTCAGCAGAAAAACGAGAACGTCGAGAAGGAATGCGGAGGGAAGGAGCAGGGCGGCCTGTCGGAGGAACCTCACGTCCCGGGCAATTGTAGCCGATCTGGCGCGTCGCGCCATCGCTAGAATACGCGCACCGTGACGCTTCGAAAATCCACGCGCGTCTGGTTCGTCGTCCTCGCGATCGGCATCGCCGCCGAACTGGTTCTCGAACGCCGCGTGCCCAACGCGGGATGCTGGCGGCTGATCGCGGCCCTCGTCATCGCCCAGGCGGCCTGCATTCTCCTGTGGCGCGGCGGCATGGCTCTCTTCCGCGTCATCATTCGGCGGCTGACGCTGCGACTCGCGTTCTCGTACTTCCTGATCGGCATCGTTCCGATTCCCCTGATCGCCGCCCTGCTGTTCCTCGGCGCCTACGTGGCCGCCCACCAGTACGTCGCGAACCGCCTCCGGCGGGAGATCACGACGGTCGGCGAGGCGGTCGCCCGCTCCGAGGCGAGGGTGCCGGAGCTCGTCGTCGGGCCGAAGGGCACGGTGACCTCGTCGAGCGTGCCCTGGCTGCCCGAGGGCACGGTGGTTCCGTGGGGTCCGGAGCTGACCCGGCCCGGGTTCCTGGTCCACGGCGACGGGGTATGGCTCGCGGTACGGCGCGGTGCGGCGGGCTCCGTGCGACTGGTCTCCCTGAGCGACCCGGAGTCTCCGTGGCTTCAGCAGCTCGCCGATCTCACGGGCTATGAAGTCGGCGTGGACGTCGGGACCTCGCGCCAGAAGAGGTCGGGGGTCACGGTGAGCACGGATTCGCAGGACTCCGACGTGAACGTCGGCGGGGACGGGGTGCGCCGATTCCCGAAAGGCGAGGCGCCTTCCGGCTCGGGCCTCTGGTCCGGGACCTGGTTTCATGGCTTCTATCTCGAGACGGCCCTGAACGCCGTCGCCGAGAAGGCCGAGACCGGCCGGAACCTCGCCGTCCTCGTGGGGATCACGTCGCCGAGGGTCCTCTTCCGGCAGCTCTTCACCCAGGGCGTCCCGGAGCTGATCCGGGTCGCACGCGTCGCGTTCATCGTGCTCACGGGAATCGTTCTCGCGGTGTACGCCGTCGCTCTCGCCGTCGCGTTCGTCCTGGTGGGCTCCATCGCCCGCAACGTCAACCGCCTCACGCGCGCGACGCAGGCGATCGCGCGAGGGGACTTCACGGTGCGGGTGAATTCGAAGTCACGGGACCAGATCGGGGATCTCGCGCGATCGTTCGACGGCATGGCCGCATCCATGGAGCGGGCGCTCGCGGAGACGGCCCGGAAGGAGCGGCTCGAGGGCGAGATCGCGATTGCCCGGACGATCCAGCAGAAACTGCTTCCCGCGCCGGAGGCGGCCCTCGACGGCGTCTCGGTTCTGGCTCATTTCGAGCCGCTGGCGGAGATCGGAGGGGACTACTACGACTACCTCCCGATGCCGGACGGCCGCATCGCCTTCGCGCTGGGAGACGTCTCCGGCCATGGCCTGCCGACGGGGTTGCTCGTCGCCATGGCCAAGTCGGCGCTGTCTTCTCTCGTCGAGGCGGGCCACCAGGACGGCGAGCTCTTCGCGCGGTTGAACGATCTGATCCACCGCTCGACCGATCCGCGGCACTACATGACCCTCGCCCTGCTCGAGTACGACCCGCGGTCGCGGGAAGGCGTGCTCACCAACGCCGGCCAGCTCGCCCCCTATCGTATCCGCGGCTCCCGGGTCGAAGCGATCGCGCTCCCCTCCTTCCCGCTCGGTCTCTTCGCCGGCAAGGCGTTCCCCTCGAAGCGGGTGACCTTCGAGGCCGGCGATCTGTTCGTGTTCCTTTCGGACGGACTGATCGAAGCCGTGGATGCCTCGGACGAGTCCTTCGGCTTCGAGCGATTCGAGAGCGTGCTGCGCGACCACGGCTCCCTTGGAGCGGCGGCGATCCGGGACGCGCTGCTCGCCGCGGTCGCCGCGCATTCGGGTTCCCGGCCCGCGGAGGACGATCGGACCCTCCTGATCCTCGCCCTCGGAGACCATCCGCCGGCGGGGGTGGGATAGAGTTTCGCGCCAGCAACGGAGCGGACATGCGAAAGATTTTCTGCGGCGCCCTCGGGTGCCTCGCGGCGACCCTCGCCTTCGGGCAGACCTCCCCGTTCGTGGGCCCGAGCGTCGAATCGCCGCTCTCGAACGAGATCTCGGGCGATCGCGCCTTCGAGTTCGAGCGCCTCTCGACGCAGTGGCACAAACCCTCGGGCTCCGAGGGCTTCTTCGCCGTCACCGCCCTCGTCGAGGAGCGGGCCCGCGCCGCGGGCCTCTCCGACGTCCGGCGGATCGACCAGGCCGGGCTGACGGCGTCGTGGACCCCGAAGCGCGCCGAGGCCTGGCTCGTCGAAGGCGGAGGTGCCTCGGCCCGAGAGACGCTCCTCGGATCCTTTGCCGATGCGAAAACCTCGATCGCCGACTTCTCCCGGCCGGCCGACGTCACCGCCGAGCTCGTCGACGTGGGGTCCGGGGAGAAGGGCGCCGACTACGCCGGCAAGGACGTGCGCGGCAAAATCGTGCTCGCGTTCGGGAGCCTCGGCGAGGTGATGGATCAGGCGGTCTGGCGGCGCGGCGCGGCCGGGATTCTGTCCTGGAACTCTTCCCGGCTGAACCCGCTCGCCGAGCACCCCGATCAGATCGCCTGGTCGAGCGTGCCGGAGAACGACGGCCCCCGCGGCGAGAAGACGACGTTCGCCTTCATGATCTCGGCGCGACAGGGGAAGGCCCTCTCGGACCGGCTGGCCGGGGAGAGCTCGCGGAGATGGGGGGCCGGCGGGGCGGCGAACGCCGAGGCGCTTCGGGCGAGGATCGTCATCGAATCGTCGACGCTGCCGGAGAAGAAGACCGCCATGGTCGAGGCCCGAATTCCCGGCACGGATCCCTCGCTGCCCGAGATCGTCCTGACGAGCCACCTCCAGGAGAACATCTCGGCCAACGACAACCAGTCGGGCGTCGCGAGCATGCTCGAGATCGGGCGCGCGCTGCAGAAGCTCATCGCGGAGGGCCGACTGCCCCGGCCCCGACGCGGCATCCGCTTCTGGTGGTGCGACGAGATCTACTCGGAGTACCGCTACTTCGCGGATCATCCCGGCGAAGAGAAGAAAGTCCTCGCGGACCTGAACCAGGACATGGTCGGCGCGAAGCAGTCGGACGGGTCGCGGACGGAACACATGGCCCGGACGCCCTGGTGGCGGCCCTCCTATCTGTCGGACGTCCAGGAGAGCGTGCTCGACATGGTCGTCCGCGGGAACAACGCCTATCTCGCGGCGTGGTCCTCCGGGTCGATTCCGCCCGGAATCGCCTTCTCGAAGCCGCTGTTCTCGGTGCGCGGAACGCGCGAGCCCTACCACGCCAGGGCCGTCCCCTATTTCGACTCGACCGACCACATGGCGTTCAACGACTCCTGGGTCGGCGTTCCCGGGACGACCCTCACCAACTGGCCCGACGAGTACATCCATTCCTCGGACGACGACCTGTGGCAGGTCGATCCGACGCAGTTGAAGCGCAACGCCTTCGTCGTCGCGGCGACGGCGTGGTGGCTGGCGAACGCCGGCGAGCCCGAAGCGAACTTTCTGGCGCGGTTCGTGGCTGCGCGGGGCTCGGAGCGCCTGGGGCGCGACCTCGCGACGGCGGAGGCATGGGTCTCGAGCGGAGAAGGAACCGGGCTCGAGCGCACGGACGACGCGCAGAACCTGCTCGCGGTGGCTCTCGCGACGGAAAGGGCGGCCGTCGCCTCGACGGAAGCGCTCGGGTCGTCGCGCGAGGCTCGCGCGGCGGCCTCGGCCGTTCTCGACGGCGTCGCGCAGACGCTGCGGCAGAGGATCCCGGCGACCACGTCATCGGATCATGCCCGCGATCCGGTCCGGGAGCGGCTCGCGGCCCGGATTCCCCGGCGAGCCGTTGCCACCCTTTCCGAGTGGATGGCGCTCGAACACGAGGCCGCCGTCAAACGCCAGGCGCAGGCTCGGTCGGACCGCGACGCGAAGGAGAGAGCCGAGGAGGCGCGCCGGTCTGGCCGCATCAAGAAGGGAGCGCCCGCGGGCCCGTCCGATGACGAGGGCGAGAAGCTCTCCCCACTCATGGAAGCGGCGGTCATGAATCGCGTCGACGGAAAGACGAATGCCGCCGACATCGCCCGCGCCGTGTGCGCCGAGGCGCTATCGGCGGGCTGGTGGTACTACGGGAAGACCACGCCGGAGCTCGTCGAGAAGTACCTCACCCGGCAGGTGAAGGACGGGCTGCTGGTCTGGTGACGGTAGCGCCTTTCCTTTTCGTCGCCCGGCCCTCGGTACCCTCGGCCCGGACGCCGACGCGGCGTTTCCCCGCCGCGGGTCTTCTTTTTCGTCGCCCGGCCCTCGGTACCCTCGGCCCGGACGCCGACGCGGCGTTTCCCCGCCGCGTTTAGTGCCAGTGTCCGGCCTTCCAGTACCAGCCGTGCGGCGTGCTCTTCCAGTGGCCGGGCACCCAGACCGCGCGAGGCCGCGGCGGGAGGGCCCAGCCGCCCGGCACCCACACGTACGCGCCCTTGCGCCAGGCGTAGTAGCCGCCGGTCCAGACGTAGCCCGGGCCGGGTGCGACGACCCTGACCTCGACCCTGGGCTTGGGCGGCGCGATGTGGACGTAAACCGGGAGGGCTCCGGCCGCGGCCGAGAGGCCGGCGGCGAAGACGGCTGCTGCGAGAGTTCGGCGATTCATGTCTCCTCCGCCCCGTTTGACGAGCGGCGCCCGCCCGGGGTTGACGTCCGCAGGACCTGAGGGTCGAGGACCCGGGCGAGGGTCGCGCGATCGATGTTACCCCCGGAGATCACGATTCCGACCCGTTTCCCCTCGAGGCGATCCCGCAGGGACCGCAATCCGGCGAGCCCGGCGGCTCCCGCGCCCTCCGCGAGATTGTGCGTCGTCCTCAGCAGGAGACGAAGAGCTTCCGCGATCTCGGCGTCGGTGACCTTGACGAAGTCGGCCAGCCCCTCTCTCAACGGGCCGAAGGTCGCCTCGTACACGCTTCGCGTCGCGAGGCCGTCGGCGAAGGTGTCCGCGGCTGCTCCCGGGATCGGCCGGCCGGCATGCCACGAGTCGAACGCCGCGGGCGCCCCGGCCGCCTGCACGCCGTAAACCTCGAGCCGCGGCGCGAGCGTCCGCGCCACCGTCATCGCCCCCACGGCCTGGGAGCCTCCTCCGATCGAGAGGACGAGGGCGTCGAGCTCCGGCATCGCGCGAAGCATCTCGAGCGTGAACGTGGCCGCGCCGGCGATGACGGCCGGGTCGTTGGTCGAGTGGACCAGATGGAGACCGCGCTCTCGCTGCAGTCGCAATGCGGCCGCCAGCGACTCGTCGTAGTCGCGCCCTTCTTCGACGAGGGCGGCGCCGTAGCCGCGCATCCCCTCGTTCTTCTCGGGGTTGTTGCCGAGCGGCACGCAGATCGTCGCCGCGATGCCGAGCTCCGCGCCGGCGAAGGCCACGCCGAGACCGTGGTTTCCGCGCGTGGCCGCGACGACGCCGCGTCGGCGCTCCTCCCCGGAGAGGATCGTCATGGCCGAGAGCGCGTTGCGGATCTTGAAGGAGTTGGTCGGCGCGTGATTCTCGTGCTTGACCCACACCTCGATCCGGCGGCCGACCTCCGCGTCGAGGGGCGCGTAGCGCCGCAGCGGCGTCTCGGGTACGAGCGATCGGATGCGGGCCTCGGCCGCGAGGACGTCGGAAAACCGGATCGGCCATGACGCTCCGGGCCGCTCGACGGCTGTCATGATCCGTGAAACTATCCGCTGTCGCCATGCCGCCCAAGCGAAAAAAGAAGGCGGAGCCGAGATCCCGCGGCCTGACCCCGGAAGAAGTCCGCGAAGGCACGCCCTCGGCGGCGGGCGCGGCTCTCGCGGCCGACGTCGAATCGGACGGCGGCGCCGCCCTCGCCGTCTACCGCGACCCTCTCGGCAGCCACTGGCAAGTCCTCGCGGCGCTGCCCCTCGAGAAGGTCGACCCCACGCCGTTTCAGCGCGACCTGTCCGAATCGCACGTGAAGCGCCTGACCGGCGTCATCGAGGCCCTGGGACGATTCCTCGACCCCATCATCGCCGTGCGCACTCCGGAAGGACGCTACTGGACGCCCAACGGCAACCATCGCCTCGCGTCGCTCCGGGCCCTGGGCGCGCGCTCGATCGTGGCGCTCGTTCTTCCCGAGACGGAGGTGGCGTACAAGATCCTGGCGCTGAACACGGAGAAGGCGCACAACCTGCGAGAGAAGTCCCTGGAGGTGATCCGCATGGCGCGCGATCTGGCGCCCCGCGGGAACCAGAGCGAAGAGGACTATGCCCTCGAGTTCGAGGAGGCCGCGTTTCTGACCCTCGGCGTCTGCTACGAGCGAAACGGCCGTTTCGCGGGCGGGGCCTATCACGCGCTGCTGAAGCGCATCGACGCGTTTGTCGGGAAGCCCCTCGCGGCAGCCCTGGAAATGCGGGCCGGGCGGGCCTCCGCCCTGCTCGAGCTCGACGAGGCCGTCGTCGCGGCGATGGCGGCTCTCAAGGAGCGCGGATTCGAGAGCCCGTACCTGCGGCCGTTCGTCGTCGCCCGGATCAATCCCATCCGCTTTCAGAAATCTGCCCGGCCCGAATTCGACGGGACGATCGCCAAGATGCTCGCGTCGGCGAAGAAGTTCAAGGCGGAAGGCGTCAAGCCCGAGCAGCTCGCCCGGGCCGGCGGCGCCTCCGAGGAGTGACCTCCGGGAGGAACTCATGCGGCGAATCCATCGGAACTCTCTCGCAGCGGCCGCGGCCCTCTTTGCGGCCTCGTCTCTGCTCGCCCAACGGCTCCCCTCCCCCGATCTCGCCACAGCGAGGGTCGTCGACCTCACGCACGCGTTCGACGACCGGACGATCTACTGGCCGACCTCGCCCTCCGCCTTCGAGCTGACGTCGCTCGCCCATGGGAAGACTCCGGGGGGCTGGTTCTACTCTTCGAACACGCTCTGCACGCCCGAGCACGGCGGCACGCATCTCGACGCACCGATCCACTTTTCGGCGACCGGACTGACCGCCGATCGGATTCCGGTGCGGCAGCTGATCGCGCCGGGCGCGGTGATCGACGTTCTCGCGAAGACCGCCGCGGATCCGGACTACCGCCTGACCGCCGACGATGTCCGGCGATGGGAAAAGCTCCATGGAACGATCGCCCCGGGCACCATCGTGCTTCTCGAGACGGGCTGGAGCAGCCGCTGGCCGGACAAGAAGGCCTACCTCGGCGACGACACTCCGGGCGATGCCTCGAATCTCCACTTCCCGTCCTACGGCCGCGAGGCGGCCGACCTGCTCGTGGGCGAGCGCCGCGTCGGGGCGATCGGCGTGGACACGGCCTCGATCGATTACGGAGCGTCGAAGGACTTCATCGTGCATCAGATCGCCAACGGAGCGAACGTGCCGGGCTTCGAGAACGTGACCGGACTCGACGCCCTGCCGGCGACGGGGGCCTGGGTGATCGCGCTTCCGATGAAGATCGCGGGCGGGTCGGGCGGGCCCCTGCGCATCGTGGCGATGCTGCCCTGAGCGAGCCGGGCTACGTGACTCCGCACCCGTTCGGCCTTCACCGGTCGCTCGACCCGCCCGGCGTGCTCCCCCAGGTGGCGCGCCGCCTCGACGCGACCCCGAAGCCCTTCGACAACGAGGTCGCGATCGCCGTCTCGGCCCTCTCGATCGACTCCGCCTCCTTTCGGCAGCTGCGCGAAACGGAGTCCACGACCGGAGAGTCCGTGCCCGATCAGATCCTCCGGATCGTGCGCGAGCGCGGAAAGATGCAGAATCCCGTCACGGGCTCGGGAGGAATGCTCCTCGGGCGAGTCGCCGAGGTCGGCAGGCGTCATCCGGCCGCGGCGCGCCTGCGTCCGGGCGAGCGCATCGCCTCGCTCGTCTCGCTCACGCTGACCCCGCTCCACCTCGAATCGATCGGCGAGGTCCACGTGCAGACGGAGCGTGTGGACGCGACCGGAACGGCGATCCTCTTCGAGCGCACGCTCCTCGCCAAGCTGCCGGACGACTTTCCGGAGGCCGTCGCGCTCGCCGCGTTCGACGTCGCCGGAGCTCCGGCGGCCGTCCTGCGCGACGCCCGGCCCGGCTCGACGGTCCTCGTGATCGGAACGGGAAAGGCGGGACTCCTCTGTCTCGCGGCGGCGCGGGAGAGGGTGGGCGGATCGGGCCGGGTCCTCGCCGTCGAGCCTTCCCGGCCCGCCGCGGAGCGCGCCCTCTCTCTCGGCTTCGCCGACGCGATCTTCTCCCTCGACGCGCGCGACCCCGTGGCCATGCTTTCGGCGGTCGAGGGCGCCACCAGCGGCCGCCTGGCCGACCTCGTCGTCAACGTCGCCAACGTCTCCGGCACCGAGGCGGCGAGCGTCCTCTGCGCGCGCGACGACGGCGCGGTGCTCTACTTCGGCATGGCCACCTCGTTCTCGGCGGCCGCTCTGGGAGCCGAGGGCCTCGCGAAGCCGACCGCTCTGTGGATCGGCAACGGCTACGTCCCCGGACACGACGAAGCGGCGCTCGGCCTGCTCCGCCGCCATCCCGCGCTCGCGAAGGCTTTCGGCGAGATGGCGGGATCTCCGCGGTGACCGAGGCGTCGCGCGCTCTCGCCGCCGCGCTGCTCGACTCCGGCGCCGCCCGGGTCGCGTTTCTCGGTCTCGCAAAGAACGTCGGCAAGACCACCGCCCTCGTCGCCGTGCTCGAGGAGCTCCATCGCGCCGGCCGAACGGCGGGCGTATCTTCGGCAGGGCGAGACGGCGAGAGCTACGACGCCATCACCGGAGAGCCGAAGCCCCGGTTCCGCGTCTGGCCGGGTCAGCGGCTCGCCTCGGCCGCATCGACCTTTGCATCGGCATCGTTCCCGACGACGCTCCTCGAACCCCTCCCCTTTCCGACCCGGTTCGGCCCCGTCGAGGTGCGGCGGGCGGACGCCGAGGGCGAGATCGAGATGATCGGGCCATCCACGGCCTCGCAGATGCGCGAAACGGCCGCCGCGCTCGAGCGCTCCGGCGCGCGGATGGTCCTCCTCGACGGAGCGATCGGGCGCCGCGCGTTTGCGTGCGCGAGCATCTGCGACGGGATCGTCCTCTCGGTCGGCCTCGCCGCGGGATCGACCGTCGACTCCGCGCTCGCCGCGGCGCGATCCGCGGTCGAGCTCATCCGGCTCGAGGAGGCGCCGTCCGGCGCGGCCGTGCGCGCGGTCGAGGGCGCACTCACCGATGCCTCGCTTCGCGAGGCTCCGCCCCGCTCGGGCGAGACGCTCGTGGCCGAGGACTTCGCGTCCATCTTCCTGTCCGCGGAGGATCGGCGGCGCCTTCGCTCACAGGACGTGGGGCTCGCGGTGCGCCGCCGGGCGAGGCTGCTCGCCGTCACGGCCAATCCGACCGCCCCGGGGCGGCCTCCCGCGCCGGCGGAACGCTTCCATCGGGCGGTCGCGCGGGAGCTGCCTGGCGTGCCGGTCTTCGACGTCGTCGCTGACCTTCGGTCAACGGAACCCTGACGCTATACTTTTCGCGCCCATGGCCGGCAAACTGGGTCTCTCTCCCGAGCGGATCGAGCGCTGCCGCGGGTTCGCCCGCCGGGTGGCCGAGGGAGTGCGGCGAGAAACCGAACAGTTCACGACCGTTTCGACGGAGCGAACCGTGCTGCGTCTCCTCGGAGTGGACGGCGTGGACGCCGACGACGTCCCCACGCCGAATCGGGTCGTCGCGGCCCTTCACTCCGCGGGGCGCCTGACCCGCGGCGCCGCCGTCTGGATGGGGAGCGCCCTGGCGCGCGGGGCCCGAAGCGTCGCCGAGGCCGCGGCGCTTCTGTCCGACCCGGTCCGCCTCGCCGACCTCTCCGAGCATCCCCGGTGGCGGGAGGCCGTGGCGCCGCTCGTCGACGCCACGCGGAAGCGGATCCGGGCCAACCGCGACGAACGCGAGCGCCGCCTGGCGTCTCATCCCGCGGACTCGCTTCCCCTGCTCTACGCGATCGTCGCGACCGGAAACATCCACGAGGACGTCGTGCAGGCCGACGCGGCGGCGCGAGCCGGAGCGCAGTGCATCGCCGTCATTCGCTCGACGGCGCAGTCCCTCCTCGACCACGTTCCCTACGGGGCGACGACGTCGGGCTTCGGAGGGACCTTCGCGACGCAGGAAAACTTCCGCCTGATGCGCGCGGCCCTCGACCGCATCGAGCCGGAAATCGGCCGATACGTGCGCCTCGTGAACTACTGCTCGGGTCTCTGCATGCCGGAGATCGCGGCGATGGGGGCCCTCGAGCGGCTCGACATGATGCTGAACGACGCCCTCTACGGGATCATCTTTCGCGACATCAACCCGTTCCGGACGCTCATCGACCAGAACTTCTCGCGCCGGATCAACGCGGTCGCCGGCGTCGTGATCAACACCGGCGAGGACAACTACCTCACCACGGCCGACGCCGTCGCGCAGGCGCCGGCGGTCCTCGCCTCGCAATTCATCAACGAGCGTCTCGCGCACGACGCCGGGCTGGCCGACTGGCAGATCGGGCTCGGTCATGCCTTCGAGATCGACCCCGAGCTTGAGGACGGGCTGCTCTTCGAGATCGCCCAGGCGGAGGCCGCCCGCGAGATCTTTCCGGACGCGCCCCTCAAGTACATGCCACCGACCAAGCACATGACGGGCAACGTCTTCCGCGGCTACCAGCAGAACGCGCTGTTCGCGCTGACGTCGGTCGCGACCGGGCAGTCCATCCACCTGCTCGGGATGCTGACCGAGGCGCTCCACACCCCGTTTCTCCACGATCGGTGGCTCGCCATCGAGCAAGCCGCGACGATCCGCCGCAACGCCCGACACCTGGCCGACGAGATCGAGTTCCGTCCCGGGGGCCGCATCGTGCGCCGGGCGCAGGAGGTCCTGGCGGGGGCCGAGGCGATCCTCGCGCGGGTCGCCGAGCGGGGACTCTTCGCGGCGCTCTCCGAGGGCGTCTTCGCCGACACGCGCCGGCCGCGCGACAAGGGACGCGGCTACGACGGCGTCATCGGCCGCGACGCCTCGTACGCCAATCCGTTTCTGGAGGCCTGGAGCGAGGCCGAGGCCGGGGCGACGGCGTGAGCGCCCCGCAGCTCGTGCGCCCGTACGGCGACAAGAAGGGAGACGGCGCCGTCCAGATCTCCTTCACGCTGCCGATTCCGAAATCCGCCGCCGCGACCGAAGCGGCCAAACGGTACGTCGCGAAGATGGGAGTCCGCGAGCCCTACGTGACGCTGGCCGAGGCGATCGCCCCGTCGTTCACCTACTTCGTCGTCTACGGGCGCGCGACTCACGACGTGGACCTCGCGGGCATCACGGCCGAAGAGACCCCCGCCGCGACCCTCGGGCGCGAGGAGCTCGATGCGGAGCTGGCGAAGCGCTTCGGGCGCCGCATCGTCGTCCTCGGGTGCGCCCTCGAAAGCGACGCCCACACGGTCGGGCTCGACGCCATCTTCAACATGAAGGGATTCGCGGGCGACTACGGCCTGGAGCGCTACCACTCTCTCGACGCGCGCAATCTCGGGGCGCAGGTTCCGGTCTCCGAGGTCGTCCGCCGGATCCGCGAGACGCAGGCCGACGCCGTGCTCGTCTCGGCCACGGTGACCCATAACGAGATCCACGTCCGGCACCTGACGGACCTCGTGGACATGCTCGAGGCCGAGGGGCTGCGCGATCGGGTCGTCCTGATCGCCGGCGGCGCGCGCGTGGACCACGCGCTCGCCAAGGAGCTCGGCTACGACGCCGGGTTCGGCCCGGGCACGACGGCCTCGCGCGTGGCGGCGTTTCTCCTCGAGGAGCTTTCGCGCCGCTCGGGCGCCGCGGCGGGCCGCGTTTGAGCGAGCGCGTCCTGCTGAGGCTGCGCGTGGGCGCCGAGCAGGCGCACTACGGCGGCGGCCTCGTCGACGGCGCCTTCCTCCTGAAGCTCTTCGGCGACGCCGCGACGGAGCTTCTCGTTCGTCACGACGGCGACGAGGGGCTCTTCCGCGCCTACGCGTCGGTGGACTTCCTGGCTCCGGTCCACGGCGGGGATTACCTCGAGGTGGAGGCCGAGATCACGAAGGTCGGCAGGACCTCCCGGGAGATGCGATTCGAGGCGCGGCGGGTGATCGCCTCCGCCGACGGCTCCGGGGCGCGGATCGTCGATCCCCCGGAGGTCGTCGCGAGGGCCATCGGCACCTGCGTCGTCCCGCTCGAGCGGCAGCGAGGCCGGGTCTGAGCGACGCCCTGCTCATCACGGTGGCCGGCGTCGGCGCCGAGGTGCAGCGCCGCCAGCAGCCGAGCCTTCCGCTTCTGCCCGAGGAGGTCGGCGACGAGTACGGGCGGGCCTACGACGCCGGCGCGACGATCGGCCACGTCCATGGCCGCAAGCCCGACGGGACGCCGACTCAGGACCTGGAGACGTTCCGCGCCTACGCGGCGGCCATTCGGAGGCGCTGCCCGATCGTCCAGCAATTCTCGACCGGGGGCGCCGTCGGCATGGGCGCCGAGGAGCGCATCGAGGCGCTTTCGCTCAAACCCGACATGGCGACGCTGACCCTGGGGACCTGCAACTTCGGCGACGACGTCTTCGAAAACTCGCTGCCGACGATCCGGACGATCCTGGAACGGATCAGGACGTACGGGATCACTCCCGAGCTCGAGATCTTCGACGATGGCATGCTGGGGACCGCGGACGTTCTCTTCGCGAAGGGAATGCTGGCGCCGCCCGCGCACTTCGACTTCGTCCTCGGCGTGCCCGGGGCCGCGGCGGCCACGGCGGAGAACCTCGTTCACTTCGCCCGGTCGATTCCCGACGGCTGCACGTGGACGGTCGCCGGGATCGGCCGCCGGCAGACGGCGATGGCCACCCTCGCGATCGCGATGGGAGGGCACGTGCGCGTGGGCTTCGAGGACAACATCTTCTACCGCAAGGGCGAGCTCGCGGATTCCAATGCCCGGTTCGTCGAGCGCGTCGTCCGCATCGCGCGCGAGGTCGGCCGGGAGCCCGCGACGATCGAGCAGGCGCGCCAGATCCTGCGTCTGCCGGCGGCCGTTTGAGCGCTGCGGCCGGCGCGCTGGCGCCCCGCTCCGAGCTGGCGCGCGGCCTGAACGTCTGGGACACGACGCTCGTCGTCCTCGGGCTGGTCCTCGGCGGCGGCATCTTCCTCACGCCTTCGACGATCGCGGCGGCGCTTCCTTCCTCGCGAGCGATCCTCGCCGTCTGGATCGTCGGGGGCGTCCTGTCCATCGTGGGCGGTCTCGTCTACGCCGAGATGGGAGCGATGATCCCGCGAGCCGGCGGGATGTACGTCTACTTCCGCGAGTGCTTCGGCGAGCTTCCCGCCTTCCTCTTTGCCTGGGTCGCCTACTGGGTCATTCAGACGGGGTCCAACGCCGCGGTCGCCGTCGGTTTCGCGACGTACCTGTCGGTGTTCTTCCCGTCGCTGTCGACCTCGCGGATCGTCGCCCATGCCGGGCCGTTTTTGATCTCGGCGGGACAGCTGGCCGCGGTGGCTCTCACCCTCGTCCTTTCCGCGACCCATTACGTCGGGGTTCGGCGCGGCGCCCGGATCCAGGGCCTCTTCACGATGCTGATCGTGATCGCGCTGCTCTGGATCGGCGTCGGCGGTCTCGCGGCGAGCCCGCCGGGGGGGATCGCGGCCCCGACCGCGGCGGCGGCCGGCTCGATCGGCGTGGCGGCGTTTGGCACGGCCATGATCGCGGTCTTCTGGTGTTTCTATGGCTGGAGCGACATCGTGGCCGTGGCCGGCGAGGTGTCGCACCCGGAGCGCAACCTGCCCGTCGCCCTGATTCTCGGCGCGCTCCTGGTGACGACGCTCTACGTGCTCGTCAACGTCGTCTTCCTCAGGGTCATCCCGCCGGCCGAGATGGCTCAGACGGCTCAGCCCGCGGCGCTCGCGGCCGAGCGGCTCTTCGGGCCGGGGTCCCGGGCGGCGATCTCTCTCGTCCTCGTGGCCGCCGCGCTCGGCTGCACCTCCGCCGGACTCCTCGCCGGGCCGCGCATCGTGTACGCACTGGCGAAGGACGGCCTCTTTCCCGCGGCCTTCGCGCGCGTCCATCCTCGGTACCGAACGCCTTCGTTCGCGATCGTCGTGCAGGCCCTCTGGATGTCGCTCCTGTGCCTTTCCGGGAGGTACGACCAGCTCTACACGTACGCGACCTTCGCGATCGTCATCGCCTATACGGGGACCGGGGTCGCGCTCTTCGTCTACCGGCGCCGCGAGCCCGACCGGCCCCGGCCCTATCGCTGCGCTTTGTACCCGCTGGTTCCCGCCTTCTTCGTCGTGACGTCGCTGATGCTCGCGGTGAACATCGTGTGCGCGCAGCCGAGGGAGACGCTCGCGGGCCTCGGCATCCTGCTCCTCGGACTGCCGGTCTATTTCTCGCTGCGGCGCCGCCGGGCGGCGAGCGCCTCGTGACCCGCGCGGCGCTCCTCGCGGCGCTCCTCGGAATCGCCGTGCACGCCGGGCCCGTCCGCGATCCGGCCCTCGCCGGATTCTCGCCGGCCTCCTCGGCGCGGGAGCGCGACCTCGAGCGCCGCCTCCTGGCGCTGCCGAGCCCCGAAGAGTGCGGCGAGATCCTTCGTACGCTGACCCGCGCGCCCCACGTGGCGGGAACCGATGCCAATGCACGCGTGGCCGACTTTCTCGCCGAGGAGTACCGGAAGGCGGGGTTCGAGGTCGAGATGCGAACCTACGACGTCCTGCTCTCCTACCCGCGCAGCGCGCGCGTCGAGATCGTCGGCGAACCGGAGGTGCGGCTCGGCCGCCCGGAGGAGCCGATCGCCGCGGACCCGGACTCCTCGAGCCCCGAGGCAGCCGTCGCCTGGAACGCGTATTCGCCGACCTCCGACGTCGTCGGAGAGGTCGTCTACGTCAACCGCGGCGCTCCGGAGGACTACGACCGGCTGGCGAAGCTCGGGATCGACGTGCGCGGAAAGGTTGCCCTCGCTCGCTACTTCGGCGGCTATCGCGGTGGAAAGGCCTACGAGGCGCAGAAGCGGGGGGTGGCCGCGGTGCTCGTGTACTCGGACCCGGGAGACGACGGGTGGTTCCAGGGCCCCGTCTACCCCGCCGGACCGTGGGGTCCGCCGTCGCACTTCCAGCGCGGCGCGAACGTCTTCGACTTCCTCGTGCCCGGCGATCCGCTCACGCCGGGCTGGGCCTCGACGCCGGACGCCCGCCGCATCGAGCCATGGGAATCCGAGATCCTTCCGAAGGTCCCGATGATGCCGCTGTCGGGGCAGGACGCGGCGGAGATCCTGAAGCGCCTGCGCGGACCCGTCGTGCCGGACTCTTCCTGGCAGGGCCTCGCGTGGCCCGACACCTTTCGCGTCGGGCCGGGCCCCGTTCGCCTCCACGTCCAGATCGAGAACACGCGCGAGAGGCGCCCGATCCGCGACGTGATCGCCACGCTCCGCGGCTCCGAAGAGCCGAACCGGATCGTGCTTCTCTCGAATCATTACGATGCCTGGGTCTACGGCGCCGTCGACCCGGGATCCGGCACGGCGGCGCTCCTCTCGCTCGGACGGGCTCTCGGCCGCCTGGCCAGGGAAGGCGCCCGGCCGCGCCGGTCGATCGTCATCGCCGCGTGGGATGCCGAGGAGTACACCCTGACCGGTTCGACGGAGTGGGGCGAGGACAACGCGAAGGACCTCCGCGCCAACGCGGTCCTCTGTCTGAACGTGGACGAGGCGACCCAGGGGCCGATCTTCTCCCCGTCGGCCTCGCCTCTGCTCTTCGAGGCCATCCGCGAGGCCGCCCGGGACGTGCCGGACCCGCGGACCCCGGACCGGAGCGTCGCGGACGTGTGGCGAGAACACGCCGGATACGCGGGAACGGGCAGCTATGCGACCGAGGCGGGCTCGAAGAGCGATCTTCCGGTGGCGGTCCTGGGCAGCGGCTCGGACTACACCGTCTTCTTCAACCACCTCGGCATCGCCTCGGGCGACCTGACATTCGACGGCCCCTACGGCGTCTATCACTCGGTCTACGACTCGTACCACTGGGTGGCCACGGAGGGCGATCCCGGATTTCTCTACCACGCGGCGATGGCGAAGCTCGCGGGCATGCTGGCCCTGCGCTTCGCGAACGCCGACCTCTTTCCCTTCGACCCCGGGGCCTACGGCCGGGAGATCGCGCGATACGCGGACGAGCTTGCGGGAAACCCGGCCGGAAGGGCGATCGCCACCGACCTCGGCGGCATCGCCGCGAAGGCGCGCGCCTGGAGCGCCGCGGCGGCATCGGCGGCGAAGGCGCTCGATTCCCGTCTGCAGTCCGGGCGGCTCGACGCCGCGCGTGGGCGGGAAGCCAACGCGTGGCTTCTCGGGCTCGAGCGCGGAATGCTCGACGGAACCGGCCTTCCGGGGCGGACGTGGTTCCGCCACCTGATCTATGCGCCGCTGCCCTCCTACCTCGCGGAAACCCTGCCCGCGATCCGGGAGTCGGTCGAGACCGGAGGCAGGGAGGCGGCCCGTCCGGAGATCGCGAGGCTCTCGGCGAAGCTCGACGCCGCGATCGAAGCCGCGCGGCGCTTCAGCGAGCCGGCTTCGAACCCGCCACGTCCGAAACCACCTCGTAGGTGACCTCGAGCCCGAATCGGACGTTGTCCACGGCGAGGCGCTCGTCGTCGCCGTGGCTGCGGTCGTCGTCCTCCGAGAGACGGAAGGGCTCGAAGCCGTAGACGACGACTCCCATCTGGCGGAGCTTGCCGGCGTCGGTCGAAGAGGTCAGCGGCGGTGTCCGGACGGGCACGCCCGGCGCGAACCGGTCGCGCGCCCGTTCGATCGCGTGAAAGAGCGCCGTGTCGATCGGCGATTCGGTCGCGGTCTCGGAGAGGAGGATTTCCCATCGGAGGGAATCGTCTTCGGCCACGCCCCTGAGCGTCGCCAGGAATTTTTGCGGATCCTCTCCGGGCAGGAGGCGGCAGTCGAGCGAGGCCGTCGCCTCGCCGGGGATGACGTTGACCTTGTCGCTTCCGGACAGTCCCGTCACCGAGATCGTCGTACGGAGGTCGGCATTGCGCTCGGGGTCGTCGAGGAGGGCTTTCCGCAGCGACGGATCGAGGAGCGCCGCGGAAGGATCGGCGAGCGCTCGTCGGAGCTCTCCCTTCGCCGCGGAGGCGAGCTGCCGGAAGTATCCGTTCACGGCGGGGATCAGCCGCACCGGAGGCTCGTATGCGACGATCCGGTCGAGCGCCCGGACGAGCCGCGCCACCGCGCCGTCGGGCTCCGGAATGGAGGCATGGCCGGCCTTTCCCGTCGCGACGATCCGGAGCCAGAGCGGCGCCTTCTCGGTGACGTCGACGTCCCACGACACCATCCGTCCATCTTCGACCGCGATCGTGTTGCCCTCGGTCAGACAGTACTCGGCGTCGCGCAGGTCGGCGCGGTGGTTCTTCACGATGGCGGCGAGGCCGTTGTCCTTGCCCTCCTCCTCGTCCGCGGTGCCGAGGAAGATCACGTCGCGATCGAGCGAGGCTCCGGAGCGCTTCAGGAGGACGAGGGTCATGAGCTGGCAGATCGCCGTTCCCTTCATGTCCGTGGCCCCGCGTCCCCAGACGTACCCGTCGCGGATGTCTCCCGAAAAGGGCGGCACGCTCCACCGCTCGGCGTCGGCGGGAACGACGTCGAGATGGTTCAGGAGGATGATCGGCCGGGCGAGACCGCGCCCGGGAAGGCGCGCGAGGATGTTCGCGCGCTCGTGGCCGAGGTCGTCGATCCGGTTCTCGATCCCTTCGCGGTCGAGGACCCGCTTGAGAAAATCGGCGGCGAGGCGCTCCCGGCCCGGCGGATTCGTCGTATCGATCCGGAGGTATTCCTGGAGGAGCTCCACCGCTTCGCGCGACGCGGCCCCGAAGTCGGGCGCCTCGACCGCGTGTGCCGCCGGCGCGGCGCCGAGAACAGCGGCGAGGACGGCGGCGCCGACCCTCAGCGCGCCGCCGAGATCGCGACCTCCGCCGGCTTCCACCAGCGAAGAATCCGGTTGACGTAGTCGACGGTCTCCCGGTACGGCGGAACGCCGCCGTAGCTCTCGACCGCGCCCTCGCCCGCGTTGTACGCCGCGAGGACCAGGTCCGGCCGGGGCCCGAAGCGGTCGACGAGCTGCCGGAGGTACTGGACGCCTCCGCGCACGTTCGCCGCGGGGTCGAACGGCCGTCCGACGGAGAGCCGTTTCGCGGTTGCCGGCATCAGCTGCATGAGACCGCGCGCGCCCTTGCGCGACACCGCCCTCGGCTCGTAGTTGGATTCGGCCCGGATGAGGGCGGACACGAACGACGCGTCGATGTTGGACTTCTTCGCCTCGCGCTCGATCAGGGCATCGTAGGCCGTGCCGAAGAGAGGCTTGCGATCGGCGGCGTAGGAGAGGTCGTACGAGGCTTCCGGGTGGGCCGGGTCGGGCTCCACCACGACGGTGTCCACGACGACCTCGTCGTCCACGATCCGGGAGACCCGCGACAGGTCCACGCGGTAGCTGCCGCCCCCGGGAAGCCGGATCTCGACCTCCTCGTCGTAGAGCTGGTAGCCGGCCGCCTTCACGACGCGGCCGTCGTCGAAGACGATCAGCTCGGCCCGGGCGGTTCCGGCCGCCAGAAACCCCGCCATCGTGAGGGCGGCGGCGGCGGCGGTCGAGCGCATGCGGGACGCCCAACACGCGGGTCGCGCCCGGAATTCCGTGTCGCTCACGGCCTTATTTTGCCACGTCCGCTCGGGCCGGCGCGGGGATGAAACTCGTCGTATACCCGCCGCAGCCTCGACCGCGAGACCTGCGTGTAGATCTGAGTCGTCGAGATGTCGGCATGACCGAGCATCATCTGCAGGGCCCTCAGGTCGGCGCCGTGCTCCAGAAGGTGCGTCGCGAAGGAGTGGCGCAGGCTGTGGGGCGTGAGCCGGCCGCGGATTCCGGCCGCGCGTCCGTAGCGCTCGATGAGCTGCCAGAACCGCTGGCGCGTCATGGCGGAGCCTCGCGTCGAGAGAAACAGGTGCGGCGAACGCCGGCGGTCCAGGAGCGGCCGCGCGGACTCGAGATAGCGCGCGACCCAGCGCGCGGCCGATTTCCCGAATGGGACGAGCCGCTCCTTGCCGCCCTTCCCGCGGACCCGAAGCATGCCCGCTTCGAGGTCCAGCCGGTCCGTCTCCAGGCCCACGATCTCCGAGACCCGGAGGCCGGATGCGTAGAGGAGCTCGAGCATCGCGCGGTCGCGCAGGCCCAGGGGCTCCGCGGCATCGGGGCTCGCCAGGAGGGCCTCGACCTCGGGCTCGGTGAGCGCCTTCGGGAGCGAGAGGCCCGTCTTGGGGTTCGTCAGGTCCGCGGTCGGATCCTGCGCGAAACCGAGGTGCGCCGATGCAAACGCATAGAAGCCGCGCGCCGCGGAGAGAGCGCGCGAGGCCGAGCGCGCGGAGAGCCCCCGTGCTCTCAGCGAGGAGAGGTACTTTCCGAGATCGGCGCGCGTCACGCGGCCGGCGTCGAGGCGGCGATCGGAGAGAAACCGGCCGAAGGTCTCGAGGTCCCGGCGGTAGGCCTCGACGCTCGCCCCGGCGAGGCCGCGCTCGACGGCGAGATGGTCGAGGTAGGTCGGAAGATCGCGGTCGAGAAACCGCGTGGCCGGGCGCGCCGCCCGCGCCGGGGCGACTCCCCTACGCGC
Organism: uncultured Acidobacteriota bacterium; assembly: GCA_963736455.1. Classification (GTDB taxonomy): domain Bacteria; phylum Acidobacteriota; class Thermoanaerobaculia; order UBA5066; family Gp7-AA6; genus DAHUXD01. The sequence continues at coordinate 309,213 of CAVTON010000001.1, read as the reverse complement.
GGCCGGCCGCGGCCGGAGCGAAGCGCTGCACGATTTCGAGGATCTCCTCGTCGAGCAGGACCCGGTCGCTCTCCTTGGCGCGGCGGAAGACCGCCTCGACGAGCTCGGTTCGCGCATCGATTCCGCGGGACTCGAGCCAGCACTGCACGTTCGACACGCCGCTCATGGGGCCGACCTCGATGACCTGGTGGCGCCCCACCATGGCGGCGGGAACCCCCGAATAGACCCGGTCGGCCAGCCACTCGTCGCCCTTCTTCCGAGCCTTGATGATCGCGGCGGCGTGCACGCCGGTGCCCGTGCGGAAGGCGTCCCTGCCGACGATCGGGTAGTTGTCCGGGATCGGCACGCCCGTCGCTTCGGACACCGCGGAGCAGTAGTCGTGCAGGCGCGTCAGATCGCGGTCGATCCAGCCGAGCAGCTGCATGTTCACGAGCAGCTGGTCCATCGGCGTGTTGCCGACGCGCTCGCCGATGCCGAGAGCGCAGGCGTGGACGCGGTGCGCACCGGCCTCGAGCGCCCACAGCGCGTTGGTCACGCCGAGGCCTCGATCCTGGTGTCCGTGCCAGTCGACCTGGACGCGCGGATCGAGATCGGCCGCGACGCGGCACACGAAGCGCACGAGGTTGCGCACGCCGTCCGGCGTCGCGTGGCCGACGGTGTCGCAGACGCAGACGCGTCCCGCTCCGGCTCGGATGGCCGTCGTGTACATGCGGCGGATGTGCTCGGGATGAGCCCGCGTCGTGTCCTCCGTGACGTACATGACGGGCAGGCCTTCCCGGACGGCCAGCGCCACCGCGTCTTCCGAGAGGCGCAGCATCCGGTCGAAGTCCCAGTCTTCGGCGTACTGGCGAATCGGCGAAGAGCCGATGAAGCAGGACACCTCGATCGGGATCCCGACCTTCTGCGAGATCTCGATGATCGGGACGATGTCGGCCTCGACGGTCCGGGCCGCGCAGTTGGGGCGGATCTTCAGCTTCTCCCGGACGATCTCCTGGGCCAGGCGCGTGACCGTTTCGACGACGTGCGGCCCCGCTCCCGGAAGCCCGAGGTCCGCCGAGTCGATGGCGAGCGCTTCCATCAGGTGGAGAATGCGGATCTTCTGCTCGATCGAGGGACTCTTCACCGAGGGAGACTGCAGCCCGTCGCGCAGCGTCTCGTCGTCCAGCTCGACCCGGCCGCGCGAGGGAAACACGGCTCCGCCCGCACGATTCCAGTCGTAGATGAGGTCGGAATCCGGAGGGTGCAAAGCGTTCTTCTTCCCGAGCCAGTCTAAACCGGGGGGTGCGCGAGATCAACCGCGGTCAGCGCTCGGGCGCGCCGATCGCGAAGTCCGCTCCGAGGAAGAAGACCGCCTCGGGAGCTCCGATCGCGCCGGACAGCCCTCCGCCGAAGACTCCCCGGCGCAGCACGTCGAGGACGATCGGGGGTGCGGCGCCCGCGGAGTCGGTGAGGGTCACGGTCTCCGAGCCCCAGCCGAGCCCGACGTCGAGCCGCACCCGAATCGCCGGCGTGAAGGCGTACCGGTAAGCGAGATCGAGATAGGTCTCGTCGTTGACCGAGAGCGGGTCGAAGCCCCTGTCGAAATCCACGGTCTCGGTTCCGAGCACGGCGATCGAAACGAACGGCAGCTTCTGGCGCTCGATGCTCGCCGTCACGAAGAGATCCGACTTCGTCCACGAGTAGCCGCCGCCGAGGCGGATCGCCTCGAACGAGGCCGCCTCCGAGGAGTCGCGGTTGGCGAAATCCGGCTGGCTCTCGCGGTGGACGTCGAGGTTTCCCCACATTCCCTCGGCATGAACCAGGGCCGTCCAGCCGCCGCACTTCCAGCGCCCCTCGACCTCGCCGCCCCAGAGCGGGCCCGAAGCGGTCTGGAAGGAACCGAGCGTCGAGTTGTATCCGTCGGGGCGCGAGCCGTGGAACCCGACCTCCGCCTCGAATCCGGGCCACCGGTGTCTCCAGCCGAGCGCGTAGTCCGCGCGAGAGGCCGACAGGGAACGCGAGGAGGACACGACGCCGTTGTCGGGGCCGATGTCGATGAGGTCCGTGGCGCTCTCGGCGCGGCGATCGAGCGCCAGCTCGACCGAGTCGCGCTCGGTCACTTTCACGCGTCCGAGCAGCGCGAAGTTCTCGTAGCGCCCGGTACCGGAGGTCAGAATCCGGTCGAGGTCGAGCGCGGGAAGCGCCTTGCGCTCCTGCTGGTCGTGCGACGTCGCAAACCCGATCCGCGCTCTCCACTCGGAGGCCGGCGTTCCCGCGCCGAGTCCGTCCGCGGCGGGCCAGGCATTGCCCATGCCCACGAGCACGAACTTCGGCGTCACGTCCGACGAATCCACGCGCTCCGACGTCACGTCGTAGCGGCGGGCCATGGTCGCGTAGGAGAAGCCCATCTGACCGGAGAGCCCGCTGCGCGGCGTCATGTCCATGCCGAGCAGAAGCCCCGCGCAGAAGATGCAGGCGCTGACGAGATCGGTGCCCATCGCAAACGCCTCAGCGGCCCGTGAACGTCGCCGGACGCTTCTCGAGGAAGGCGGTCATGCCCTCCCTCATGTCCGACGTCGCCGCGCAGAGCCCGAAAAGGGTCGCCTCGAAGACGAGACCCTCGGAGAGCGGCATCTCGAGGCCGCGGCGAACCGCCTCGAGGACGTAGCGGCAGGCGACGGGGCCGTTCGCCAGGATGGCCCGCGCCATGTCCTTCGAAGCGGCGAGCGCCTGCCCGGCGGGAACGACCCTGTTCACGAGCCCGATCCGATATGCCTCCGCGGCGTCGATCTGTTCCGCCGTCAGGCAGAGCTGCATCGCTCGTCCTTCGCCGACCACGCGCGAGAGCCTCTGCGATCCGCCATAGCCGGGGATGATTCCGAGCCTGACCTCGGGTTGTCCGAATCGGGCGTTCTCGGAGGCGATGCGGATCGTGCAGCCGAGCGCGAGCTCGCAGCCGCCGCCGAGCGCGTACCCGTTGATGGCCGCGATGACCGGCTTGCCGAGCGTCTCGAGCTTCCCGACGATGGCCTGCCCCTTGCGGGAATGCTCGCGGCCCTCCAGCGGCGAGAGCTTCGCGAGCTCGCCGATGTCGGCGCCCGCGATGAAAGACTTCTCGCCGGAGCCGGTCACGATGACCACGCCCACGGCGTCGTCGCCGCGCGCCTCTTCGAGCGCGGCATCGAGAGCGCTCATGACCTCCGCGTTCAGCGCATTGAGCTTGTCCGGCCGATGGATCGTGAGGATCCGGATCCGGTCGTCGGTCTCGACCTTCAGAAGGTCGCTCACTTCGTTCCTCCATACTCGTAGAAGCCGCGGCCGGACTTCTTCCCGTAGCGGCCGGCGAGGACCATGCGCTTCAGGAGCGGCGGCGGCGCGAAGCGCTTCTCGCGGTACTCGTCGAACATGATCTCGGCGATCGCATACGTCGTGTCGAGCCCCACGAAGTCGAGGAGCTTCAACGGGCCCATCGGGTGGCCGCAGCCGAGCTCCATTCCCTTGTCGATGTCCTCCGCCGACCCGACGCCCTCCTCGAGGGCCCGCACGGCGTCCAGCAGGTACGGGACGAGCAGGCGGTTGACGATGAACCCGGAGTTGTCGTGCGTGCGGACCGGCTCCTTCCCGAGGCCGCGGGCGAACGCGACGACGGCGTCCGCCGTGGCGTCCGAGGTCGAAATCGTCCGCACGACCTCGACGAGCTTCATGACCGGGACCGGGTTGAAGAAGTGCAGTCCTGCGAACCGATCCGCCCGTTTCGTCGCCGCCGCGAGCTCGGTGATCGTCAGCGAGGAGGTGTTCGAGCAGAAGATCGTCTCGGGCTTGCAGGCCCGATCGAGCGCGGCGTAGGTCTCCTTCTTCAGGTCGAGATTCTCGACGATGGCCTCGATGACCAGGTCGCAGTCCGCGAGGTCCTCGAGGCGCGTCGTCGACGTGATCCGCTTCCGGACCGCGTCCCGTTCGGGGGCGGCGAGCTTGCCCTTCTCGACCGCCTTCGCGAGGGAGCCCTCGATGCGCCCGAGCCCCTTCTTCACGAGCTCGTCGGAGACCTCGCGCACGACCGTCTCGTGGCCGGCCTTCGCGCACACCTCCGCGATGCCCGATCCCATCAGGCCCGCCCCGAGAACGCCGACTCTACGAATGCTCATCGTCCTGAATCTCCTCCAATGCCGAAGCCTCGTCCGGCGTTTCGCTCCCGTCCTCCCCGGCATCTCCGCAGAACGTCCGCAGGCCAAGCTGCGGCCGGAACCCCGGCCCCGCGAGCGCCACCGTCGGTTGATTGGGGGCGAGCACGATCCATCCCCTTGCGGTCCACCAGTCCACGGCCTCGCGGCAGAGGCTGCTCTCGTTCAAAGTCGCCAGAACCCCGTTCAGGTCGCCCTGGCCGTGGGCTCGCAGGTCCCGGAGAAAATCGTCGACTGCGGCCGCCCGCACCGGAAAATCCAGAATCCGCTCTGTCCACTTCACTGAGATGAAGCGCGGACCCGCTACGCGGCCGACTCGACCACGACCGCGATGCCCTGGCCGCCGCCGATGCACGCGCCGGCGACTCCGTACCGCACGCCGCGCCGCCGCATTTCCTTCAGCAGGGTGAGGGTGCAGCGCGTTCCCGTGGCGGCCAGCGGGTGGCCGAGAGCGATCGCTCCCCCGTTGACGTTCAGTTTTTCGCGGTCCAGGCCGAGCTCTCGCACGACGCCGAGGATCTGGCCCGCGAACGCCTCGTTGATCTCCCAGAGACCGATGTCGGAGCTCTGCAACCCGGCCTTCGAGACGGCGGCGCGCGCGGCGGGCGCCGGGCCGAGCCCCATCAACTCGGGCTCCACACCCACGACCGACCAGGACACGAGCCGCCCGAGGGGCTCGACGCCCCTGGCTTTCGCGTTCTCGGCCGTCGTGACGACGACGGCTGCCGCGCCGTCCACGATGCCGGACGCGTTGCCCGCCGTGACCGACCCGTCCTTTCCGAACGACGGGGGAAGGGCCGCGAGCCCCTCGAGCGTCGAGTCGGGCCGCATGTGGTCGTCCCGCTCGACGCGGATCGTCTTGCGGCCCGCCTTGACCTCGACCGGGATGACCTCCTCGGAAAGCCGGCAGGCGGCCCAGGCTGCCGCCGCGCGCTGCTGAGACGAAAGGGCGTACGCGTCCTGCTCGGCGCGCGAGATCGAGTACTTTGCGGCGACGCGGTCCGACGTCTGCGCCATATAGAGACCGCAGTACGAATCGAGCAGCGAAACCATCAGCGAATCTTCGAGCTGGCCCTGGCCGAGCCGCAGCCCCTTGCGCGCGCCGCGGATCACGTGGGGAGCCTGGGACATGTTCTCCATCCCGCCCGCCAGCACCGTCTTCGCCTCGCCGAGCAGGATGCGATGGGCGCCCTGGACGATGGACTCGAACCCCGAGCCGCAGAGGCGATTGACCGTCAGGGCGGGGACCTCCTTCGGAACCCCGGCCCTGAGCCCGACGTGGCGCGCTCCGTAGATGGCGTCACCCGAAGTCTGCAGGGCATTGCCGAAGATGACGTGATCGATCTCGCCCGGCTCCGTATGCGACCTCCGAAGGGCCTCGGCCGCCGCGAGGACGCCGAGATCGATCGCCGAAACGTCGGAGAAATGCCCGTTGTACTCCGCCATGGGAGTCCGGGCGCCGTCGAGGATGACGATGGAAGGACGGGAGGATGCCATGGGAAGCCGGAGTCTACCTCACGCGTATTCGTCGTAGACCGCGTCGTGGAAGCGCTGGCGCACCTCGTTGAAAGGAATCTCGGCGACGACCGGATGGATCCGGTTGGTCAGCAGGATCGCGACGAGCCGCGCGTCCGGATCGATCCACACGGACGTGCCCGTGAATCCCGTGTGCCCGAAGGAGCGCTCCGACATCCGCTCGATGGCCGAGCCGGCTCCGCGGCGCCCCTGCCACGCGAGTCCCCGCGCCTCCGCGAGCGCGGGCGTCCGGTCGAGGCCGAATCGGGCCCGCCCGGGCTCGAGCCACGTCCTGGCAAGAAGCCAGACCCCGCGAGCGGTCGCGAAGAGGCCGGCGTTTCCCGCCACCCCGCCCCGGCGGCGCGCATTGCCGTCGTGGACCTCGCCGCGCACGACGTCGTCGCGGAAGCGGCCGTACGCGAGTCCGCGAGCCGAGGTCATCGCGCGCTCGAAGCGATCGCCCTCTTCCGTGGCGGCACACGCGACGGGCTCGACCGGCCGGAAGCGGGCGGGCGACCCGGCGGGTTCGGCGACGAGCGCATCGAAGGACTCGTCGAGCGGACCGCCGAGCACGGCCTCCAGGACGTCGCCGATGACCAGGAAGTTCAGGTCGCTGTAGATGACCCTCTCTCCGGGCCGCGCCTCGGGATCGAGCTCGCCGAGCGTCCGCCGGTACGCCGGCGCTCCCTCGCCGCGCACGTAGAGGGGATACCAGGCGGCCAGGCCCGAGGTGTGCGTCAGCAGATGCTCGATCGTGATCCCCTCGAAACGCGTTCGTTTCCACTCCGGGAGATAGCGCCCGGGAGACGATTCGAGCGGCAGCGCCCCTCCGGCGGACGCGACGAGCGCGCCCGTGCACAGCGGTTTCGTCAGGCTCGCAAGGTCGTACAGCGTCTCGAGGGTCGCCGTCTCGCGCGCCGGCTCGACACAGGCCTCGCCCGCCACGGCCTCGGAGAGAACCTCGTCGCCGGACCCGACCAGAGCGGAGCCCCCGGGAAACGAGCCGGCGGCGATTTCCTTCTGAAGGAATCCTTCGAGCGGCGTCACGGGCCGATCCGCTCGAGCTCCGCCCGGCGCGGCGCGATGTGCGCGGCGTTGCGGCGCGCGGGCGAGGCCGGGATCGGCCGTCGCAGGCCCGACCGCTCCTTCTCGAGGGCCGCGATCTCGGCGTCGATCCGGAGAGCCGCCTTGCCATCCCGGGTCGTCCGCCGGGTCTCGCGCAGCGCCGCGAGAGCCTCCGCATAGGAGTCCGCGGCGGCGTCCGTGGCCCTCTCGGCATCCAGCGCCATCAGGGCCTCCGCGATCCTCGTGCGAACCCACGCGAACTCCGCCGGATCCACCTTCATTTCCTCCGCGACGTCCGCCGGAGGGCGCCTGCCGGAAGCCGTCCGGACACGGATGAAGGCATCGATCTCGGCGTCCGTCAGGAGCCCGTCCGCGGGAGGCGAGAAACGGGGGCGGACTCGCTCCCGAATCGCGCGGACCGGGTCGAGCGTCGGCGCCTCGGCCCTCCGGCACGAAGCGGCCGCCAGGGCGGCGGTCGCCGCGAGCAGCGCGGCGGCACGAACTCGCATCGCCGACAGTCTACCGAGGCGAAAGCCCTTCCGGGGGAACGGTTTCGGGTCCGCCCGGCTTCGTTTACACTTACACAGTCCGGCGGCGGAGCAATGCTCGAAAAAATCGGGAAATACGAGGTCTCGGAACAGATCGGTGTAGGTGGTTTCGGCGCGGTCTACCGCGGCCGCGATCCCTTCATCAAGCGCACCGTCGCGATCAAGACCTGCCAGGTCAACGACGACGAGATCAAGCACCGCTTCTTCCGCGAGGCGGAGCTCGCCGGCAACCTCCATCACCGCAACATCACCACGATCTACGACTTCGGCGTCGAAAACGGGATCCCCTACATCGTTCAGGAATTCCTGACGGGCGAGGACCTCGACCGGAAGATCAAGCGCGGCGAGCCGATTTCCGTGAGCCGCAAGATCGAGATCCTGATGGCGATCGCCGAGGGACTCGGCTACGCCCATGCCGCCAACATCATTCACCGGGACGTCAAGCCGGCCAACGTCCGGGTCCTCGAGGACGGCACCGTCAAGGTCATGGACTTCGGCATCGCCAAGTCCCTGCAGACGGAATCCAACCTGACGCAGACCGGGATCACGCTCGGGACGTCCGCCTACCTCGCGCCGGAGCAGATCCGGGGCGAAGCGATCGATCGGCGCACCGACGTGTTCGCGATGGGCGTGCTCTCCTACGAGCTGCTCGCCTACCGCAAACCGTTTCGAGGCGAGCACCTCTCGACGATCCTTTACAAGATCCTGAACGAGAGTCCGGAGCCGCTCGAGTCGCTCGCGCCGGATGCGCCTCCCGCCCTGGTCGCCGCCGTCAACCGCGCCCTGGCCAAGAGCCCGGCCGACCGGTACGCGACGATGGAAGAGTTCCGGCGGGACCTGCTGTCCGTCTACCGGGAGCTCGGCGGAATGTCGGAGAGATACCCGGTGACCCAGGTTCTTCCCGAATCGAAGAGAGCGACTCGCGCGGAGGCCGCGGACGAGGATCCGACCCTCGCCACTCCTTCGAGCGGTGTCGCGCCGATCCACATCACCCCGCCCTCGGGCGCATTGGCGCGCGTCCCCTCCCCGGACGCCACGCCGACCTCGGCGTCGCTTTCGGGAGGCGCGCGGCCTCCTCTCGAGCTGGTGAACTTTCGGGACCCGACGGCCGAAGCGGCCGCCGAGGAGACCGTCCGCCAGGCGCCGGCCCCCGTGCCGCGCCTGACCGCCGAGACGACGGGCAAGGTCCGAAAGACGCGACTGACGATCCTCGCCGCCCTGCTCGTCCTCGGGGTGGCGGGTGCCGAGATCTACCGGCTCCTCAGCCGCCAGTCGGCCGCCGAGCCTCCGGCGCCCGTGCGGACTGCGCCGACGGCGGCGCCCGTCCCGACGCCCGCTCTCGAGTTCCCCGAGCCGAAGCTCGGCGAAGGAGAGGCGGCGAAGGCCGCACCGCCGCCGGTCCCGACGGCGCCCGCGGCCGCCCCGGCGGCGGCACCGGCCCCGATCGCCGAGTCCGAGAAGCCCGCCGTCGAGCGGAAGATCAAGGTACAGTTCTCCTCCGTGCCCGTGGCCACGCTCTCGATCGACGGAAAGGTGGTCGGCGCCACCGTTCCGGCGCGCACGATCCCGCTCTCGGAGGGCGAGCACGTCGCGCGGTTCGAGGCCAGGGGGTTTCCGACGCACGAGCGCAAGTTCGAGGTCGGCCCCAGGTCCGATACGCGAATCCATTATCAGTTTCCCGTCTCCATGCTCGTGATCGAGGCGCCCCTCTGGAGCGGAGCGAGCGTTCTCGTGGACGGCAAGTATCGCGGGCGTCTGCCCGATGCCTCGAACGTCCGCCTCGCTCCGGGAACGTACACGGTCACGCTCTCGCGGGAGGGCATGAACCCGGTCACGGAGAAGGTGCAGGTCCAGCAGGGCGCGCAGAAGTCGTGGGCTCCTCCGCCCCCGTCGCCCTCCTCGCCCGGAAGCAACTGATGCGTCGCGCGCTCGCGATCCTGCTCGGCCTGCTCCTCGCCGGCGCCGTCCTGGCGCAGGACGCCGCGAAGCTCGAGGCCGATGCCAAGCATGCCTTCGATTCGGGCCGCTTCAAGGAGGCCGCCGAAAAGTACGCCAGGGCGGCGGAGATACCGGGAGTGCCCGCCGACCACAAGGGCGACCTCCATCTGCAGAGCGCATGGGCCTCGTACATCGCGGGCAACTCGAAGAGCGCGCGCGAGGAGCTCAAGGCGGCGCTCGCGGCGCGGCCGGATCTCCAGGTCCTGCCGGATTTCTACAGTCCGGACTTCGCAAATCTGGCCGCGTCGGTCCGGGCCGAAGTGGTTGGCGCAACCGTGCCGCAGATCGATTACGACGAGCTCAAGCGCTCGGCGAAAGCGAAACTCGCCGACGGCAAGGCCGAAGACGCGCTCTTCGACCTGAAGCGCGCCTCGACCTCGACCGACCCCGAGATCTTCCGGCTCATGGCCGAAGCCGACGACAAGCTCGGCAAGTCCGCCGACGCCGACGCGGCCCGCCGACACGCGACCGAGCTCGAGAAGGCGGTCGTCAGCTCCACCCCCATCGGAAGCGCGCCCTCCTCGCCCGGAAACCCCTCCGCGGCCGGCACTCCCGCCGCCGTCGGCCCGCTCCTCGAGTCCGCCGACAAGGCGCTGGCGGCGAACGACTTCCGCGCGGCGGCCTCGTTTGCCAAGCAGGCCTCGGAGGCGGACCCGAAGAACGCCGAGGCGCACCGCATTCTCGGAGACGCTGCGCTCGCGATCGGCCAGAACGCGGATGCCGAGCGGGAGTTTACGGCGGCGATCGTTCTCGAATCGGGCAACGCCAGGGCCGAGCTCGGGCTCGGCGTCGTGTCCGAGCGGGAGAAGAAGTGGAACACGGCGGCGAGCCACTATCGCCGGGCGCTCGATTTCGATCCGAAGAGCGTCGAGGCCGCCCGAGGCCTCGGCCGCGCGATGAGCGAGATCGGAGACAAGAGCGCGGCGCGCATCGCGTTCGGCCGCGCGATCGAGATCGACCCGTCGTCCGCCCCGGCACGCAACGACTTCGGCGTCTTCCTCTATCGCAGCGACGATCTCGACCGCTCGATCGAAGCGTTGATGGAGGCGGTCCGTCTCGACCCCAACTCGGCGCTCTTTCACGAGAATCTCGGACGCGCGTTCCGCAAGAAGGCGATGTGGAAGGAAGCCGAGCGCGAGCTCGCCGAGACCGCTCGCCTGGCCCCGAACGAGACGGCGGTGTGGACCGCCCTCGGTCAAGCGCGGGCCGCGCAGAAGGAGCTCGACGAGGCCGTGAGCGCGTACCAGACCGCCCTGACGCTCGATCCCCTCGACGAGGAGGCGGCGGCCGGCCTCGGCGCGGCGCTGCGGGCGCAGGGAAAGCTCGACGAGGCCGAGAAGGCTCTCGCCACGGCCGTGGCCACCAATACCAAGTCGCCCGTCCTCTGGAACAACCTCGGGGTCATCCGCGTCGACCGCGGCGCGTACACGGCGGCGATCGAGGCGTTCGAGAAGGCCCTCGCGATCGACGCGAGCTTCGACTCGGCCAAGGCGAACCTCGCTCGGACCCGCGAGCTCGCCACCCTGGAGAAGGCCGCCTCGTAACCGGGCCGTCGGCGGATTTCGGGGTCAGGCCAGGGCGTCGAGGAGCTCCTTCAGCATCCGGGCCGTCGCGCCCCAGACGACGTGGGGACCGTGGTGATAGAAGAGGGTCGGCTCCTCGCGGCCGGGCAGCACGCGGGTCTCGAGGGCGCGCGGGTCGAGCAGGGCCGACACCGGAATCTCGACCACCTCCGCGATCTCCGCCTCGGCCGGGCGAAGGACGTGGGGATAGGGAATCGCCCCGACGAAGGGCTCCACGTAGAAATCGGTGACGGTGGTCAGGGGCGTGAGGGAGCCGAGAAAGCGCACGTCCCCGGGAGCGATGCCGAGCTCCTCCTCGGTCTCCCGGAGGGCCGTCGCGAACGGCGAGACATCGTCCTCCTCCTCGACCCCGCCCGGAAACGAGATCTGGCCGCGGTGGTGCTCGACCGTCTCGGTCCGCCGCGTCAGAAGGACGCGCAGGCCTCCGTCGCGCACGAATAGCGGAACGAGCACGGCCGCGCGGCGTCGTCCGGGCGGCGCCTCGGGCGCGGGCCGTTCGCGCGCGTCGAGCCGGGCCGCCAGCTGATCCATCCAGGAGAGGCGCGGCGATCCGGGATCAGGAGGCACGCGCCGGGCTGCCGTCCGCGGACCACCGGAGAAACGCCTCGACGAACGGCGTCAGGCCGCCGTCGAGCACCCGGTCGGTGTCCCCGCTCTCCTCTCCCGTGCGGTGGTCCTTGACCATCCGGTAGGGATGGAGGACGTAGGACCGGATCTGACTCCCCCACTCGATCGACTTCTTTTCGCCGACGCGCCTCTCTTCCTCGGCGCGCCGTTCGTCGAGGGCCCGCTGGTAGAGGCGCGCCCGCAGCACGCGCATCGCCATGTCGCGATTGCGCCCCTGGCTGCGCTCGTTCTGACACGTCACGACGATCCCGGTCGGAAGGTGCGTGATGCGCACGGCCGAGTCCGTGACGTTGACGTGCTGGCCGCCGGCGCCGCTCGAACGATAGGTGTCCACCCGGATGTCCTTGTCGGCGACCTCGATCTCGATGTCCTCGTCGATCTCCGGCGCGACGTACACCGACGCGAACGACGTGTGCCGGCGCTGGGCGGAATCGAACGGCGAGATCCGGACCAGGCGGTGCACCCCCATCTCGCCCTTCAGGTACCCGTAGGCGTGATCGCCGACGACGTGCAGCGTCGCGCTCTTCAGGCCCGCCTCCTCGCCGTCCTGCCGGTCGATGAGCTCCGCCTTCCAGCCGCGGCCTTCCATGAACCGCATGTACATGCGCAGGAGCATCTCGGCCCAGTCCTGCGATTCCGTTCCCCCCGCGCCGGCGTGGATGGAGAGCCACGCGTTCTTGGAATCGTCCGGCGATGACATCTTGACGGCCAGCTCGAGCTCGTCGGCGAAAGCGCCGGCCGCGGCCAGCGCCTCCCGGCCATCCTTTTCGGCGGGCTCGCCCTCCCGCAGCAGCTCGCCGAGGGTGTCCAGATCTCCGCGCCAGGATTCCAGACGCGCCGCGGTCTCGAGCTTGCGTTCGAATGTCCGGGTCTGCCGCTGGACCTCCTGGGCTTCCTCGGGCCGGGACCAGAAATCGGGGGCCGAGGCCTTCTGCCTCAGGCCATCGAGCGCGCTCCGCGCGGCGTCCAGATCAAAGGTAGCCCCGAAGCGCTGCGAGGCGCTCCGAGGCGGCCGCGAGGGCGGAGACGAGATCGTCGCGTTCGGTCATGTCGAGTCGGACCGCGGTCCGGGAGCCCTGAGTCGGGGTCCGCGGACGGTCCGGACGAGGGCGAAGATTAGCACGCCGGCCGACGCGGCGTCGGCAGCGAGCGGAAGACGGTACCCCCACCGCGTCCAGGCCGTCGAGTCCGTCTCGAGACGGACGCTGCCGCGCAGCAGCATGCGCTCATCGGCGGGCGCCTCGGCGAGAATGCGCCCCCGGGCGTCGACGATCCCGGAGACGCCGGTGATCGCGGCGCGAACGAGATAGCGATCGTTCTCGACCGACCGCAGGACCGCTCCCGCGAAATGCTGCTGCTGAGCGCCCGCGCGGCCGTACCAGGAGTCGTTCGAGATCGTGGCGAGAAGGTTCGCTCCCCGGGCGGTCTCCTCGCGGGCGAGGGAGGGGTAGATCGTCTCGTAGCAGATCGCGGTGCCGATGGCGAGCGATCCGGAGCGCAGCAGCGTGGGTTCCGAGGCCGGCGAGAACGCCCCGATCTCGGTGGAAATCTGGCGGACGAAGAAGAAGATTCCGGGCAGCGGAACGTACTCGCCGAACGGAACGAGGTGGACCTTTCGATAGGCGGGACCGGAGAGGCCCTCGGGGCCGAGGAGCCGGGCGGCGTTGAAGTAGCGTCCTCCCCGCTCCTGCTCGACGTCGTTGAAGAGGATTCTCGGGCCCGCCTGGGCGATCGACGCGAGGTCCTGGCGCAGGGCGTCGCTCTCCTGCCAGTAGACCGGAAAGGCCGACTCGGGAATCACGATCAGCGCGGTGAGGCCCTCGGCCGCTTCCTCGGCCTGGCCGATGACGGCTCGGTAGCCCGCCGCCGCTCCCTGCGGCGTCGCCCTCGACTCTTCGGTCAGGTTCGGCTGGAGGAGCGCCACGGAGACTTCCGGCTTCGGCCTCGTCCGGGAGGCCAGGCGCGCCGCACCGAAGCCTCCGGCGCCGAGAGCGATGAGAGCCGCCGCGGCGAGGGGCCGGAGGGCGTGGCGCGAGGCGGCCTCGGCGATCAGGGCCGACGAAACCGCCACGAGCAGTCCCACGCCGTAGACGCCCCAGACGCTCGCCGTTTGCAGCCAGGCCGGATGTCGGTAGAGAGCGTGGGCGGTCAGGTTCCAGGGGAAGCCCTTGTAGGCGACGGTCCGCGCGTGCTCCGACGCCATCCACAGCGCCGGGAAGACCGCCATGCGCCAGGGAGAGCCCGGGCGCGAGGCCGCGACCGTGCCCCAGGCCACGAGAGCGGGCCATTCGGCCAGGATCAGCGCCAGCAGGACGAGACAGAGCACGCCCATTGCCGGCGACTGGCCTCCGTAGTGGGTGACGACGTAGATGATCCAGGTGACGGACGTGCACCAGAAGGCCAGTCCGAAAAGCACGCCCGACACGAGCGCGCGGCCGGGAGACTTCTCCGCCACGAGCGCGGCGAGCCAGGGGACGAGCGCGACCGGAAGGAGGATGACCCCGTGAAAGGGGGGGAAGGCCAGCGCGAACAGGATGCCCGACAGAACACCCGCCGCGGGTGTCCGGAGCCGAACCGTCACGCGCCGCCCGAGGCCGCCGCCAGCGCTTCTTCCGCCCGGTAGGACGAACGGACGAAGGGGCCGGAGAAGACGTGCCGGAACCCGAGGCCCTCGCCGAGCGCCCGGTATCGGTCGAAGACCTCCGGTGCGACGTACTCGACCACCGGCAGGTTTTCGCGGGACGGTCTCAGGTACTGGCCGATCGTGACGATGTCCACCCGAGCGGCGGCGAGCTTCTCGAGGAGCTCGCGGACCTCGCTCTCGGTCTCGCCGAGGCCGAGCATGAATCCGGACTTCGTGGTCAGCCCCGGCTCGAGGATCCGGGCGGCGGACAGCAACCCGAGCGAACGGTCGAGCCGCGCGCCTCGGCGAACCCGGTCGTACAGCCTGGGAACGGTCTCGACGTTGTGGTTGAAGACTTCCGGGCGGGCCTCGACGACGACGCGCAGAGAATCGAAGCGGCCCAGAAAGTCGGGCGTCAGGACTTCGATCCCCGGCGCGGGGTCGAGAGTCCGCAGGGCGCGGATCGTCGCCGCGAAGTGGGCCGCCCCGCCGTCGGGCAGGTCGTCGCGGTCCACCGAGGTCAGGACGACGAACGAGAGCTTCATCTCCGCGGCGGCGGCCTTCACGCGCCAGGGCTCCATCGGATCGACGGGAAGCGGGCGTCCCGTGCGAATGTCGCAGAAGCCGCACGCCCGCGTGCAGACGTCCCCGAGAAGCAGAAACGTCGCCGTGCCCCTCGCGAAGCACTCCCCCCGATTGGGGCAGCGCGCCTCCTCGCAGACCGTGTGCAGGCCGTTCGAGCGCATGACGCTCCTGACCGAGTGGAGGTCCCCCAGGCGCAGCTTCTGCCGCCGGATCCACTCGGGAGCGCGCGGGGACGGTTCGCTCACCTTCCGTCCGGGACGATCCACGGCTCCCGGATCCGTTCCTGCCGGGTGAGCTTCGCCACGGCGCGCGAGGCTTCCTCTTCGCTGCGGTAGGGTCCCACGCGCACGCGGTAGATCCTTCCCTTCGGGCCGGTTCCGGCCAGCACGACGGCGTGAAAGCCGTGCCGGTTCAGTCGAGCTCCGAGAGCGTTCGCCTCGTCATGGGACGACAAAGAGGCCGCCTGCACCCAGACGCGATCGGCGCCGCCGGAGGCCGGGGGCCGGGCGGCGGCCGGCGGGGCCTTCGCGGCGGAAGCCGCCGAGGCGATCGGTGGCGGTTTCGCGCCGGCGATCGTCGTGCGGCTGCCGGAATCGTTCGGCGGCGCCGCCTGCTCCTCGTCGGCCGAGTCCTGGAAGGTACGGAGCGTCGCCGGGGGCGTCGCCTCCCCGGGCACGGGACTCGGCGCGGCCGCCGCGGTCGAAGAATCCCCGGACGGGATCCCCGTCTCGACGGGCGGAGGGGCGTCGGCGGGCGTCTTCGCGACCTGGGGGGCTTCGCCGAAATCGGCGACCGTCTCCGTTCCATTCCGGTCCCGCCCGGAGAGACCCGCCATCAGGCCGAAGAAGAAGGCGAGGCCGATCGCCAGCAGCAGGCCGGCGAAGAGTCCGACTGCCTGGCGCGCGGTCAGAGAGATCTGATAGTGCGTGCGCGGCTCGCTCAATGGGGACCAGTCTAGCAGCCCCGCCGCGCGGGGAAGCGCCGGCCGGCTCTGCTATAAAGGCGCGTGCGTTTGCGCCCCACCGAAACGATTCACTTCGCGGCGATTGCCGTCCTGACCGCGCTCACGCTGATGCTGCACGCGCGCCTGGAGGACGTGCGCGCGATGCTCCTCGGCTATGCAGGCCTCGCGGCGCTTCTCTTCGCGATCGTCTGGCTCGTCCCCCGGGAGGATCGCCTGCCCGCTCCGATCGCGTTCGTCGTGGACTTCTACCCGGCCGCCTTCCTGCCGTTGCTCTTCAACACGCTCGAGCCCCTCATCCAGGCCCTGCGCGGGGGCCCGAAGGACGAGTGGCTCATGGCCGCCGACCGGGCTCTCTTCGGCGTGGACGTCACGGTGTGGGCGCAGAGGCTCGTGCGGCCCTGGCGAAGCGACGTCTTCTATTGCTTCTATGCGACGTACTACTTCATCGCGCTGACCCTGGGCCTCGTGCTCTGGCGGCGGAGCCGGGCGACCGCGCTGCGGTTCGTCTTCACGCTGATGGTCGTGTACTACGTGTCCTGGACCGGCTACTTCATCATCCCCGCGCTCGGCCCGCGGTTCGCCCAGGCCTCCGAGTACACCGTCTCGCTGACGACGACGCCCGTCGCGCGCGCCATCAACGACACGATCGACGCGATGGAGAAGACCAAGTTCGACGTCTTCCCTTCCGGCCACACGATGATCTCGGTGGCGGTGCTGCTGGTGGCCTGGAAACGTGCCCGCGACGTGTTCTGGGTCCTGCTGCCGATCGCGACGGGCCTCGTGATCGCCACGGTCTACTGCCGCTACCACTACGTCATCGACGTGATCGCGGGGACCACCCTCGCCTTCGTGACCGTTCCCGTGGGAGACGGTGTGTACGACCGCCTCGTCGCCTCCCCCGCCCCGCGTCTCGATCGCTAGGGCTGGAGCGGCCTCTCGTAGATCCGGTAGGTCTTGTAGAGCTGCCCGCCCCAGAGGCGGACGGCCGCGATCACGAGCTCGTTGTCCTCGAGAAGCCACGAGACCTCGGCGCCCGTGTAGCCCTTGCCGAGCAGGAAACGCAGCGAGTCGGCCATCATGATGGACTGGATGCCGCGCAGGCGGTACGGGATCTTGATCCCGAGGGTCAGGACGCGGACCGTCTTGATCTTCCGGACCCCGAGAAGGAACTTGAGCCAGCCGAACGGAAGGAGACGCCCCTTCAGGGACTTCATCGCGGCGTTGTAGTCGGGCAGCATCAGCATGAAGGCCACCGGCTCGAGGCTGCCGTCGGGCTTCTTCACCTCCGCCAGCCAGAGCAGCTCCTCGACGAGGAGGGGCTTCATGCGCTTGGCCATGAAGTCCATCTCCTCGGGGGTCATCGGCACGAAGCCCCAGTTCTTCTCCCAGGCCTCGTTGTAGACCTCTCGGATCTTCCGCAGATCCTCCTCGAGGCCGCCCTTCCGGACGTTCCGGACGACGATGTCCGACTCGCGCTTGCGGAAGCGGTCGGCCACCCGCGATAGGCGGGCGAGAGGCTTTTCCTCGAGGGGGAACCAGTAGGCGAGGAGGTCCTTGGCCTTGCGGAATCCCTGGCCCTCGATCAGGGCGATGTACCAGCTCGGGTTGTACGTCATCATCAGGACCGGCGGCGAGGTGAAGCCGTCCACGAGCAGGCCGGCCTCGTCGTTCAGCGTCGGGTTCGTCGGCCCGCGGAGCACGATGGCCTTTCGCTCGCGGCCCCAGACCGCCGCGGCATCCAGCAGAACTCCCGCCACCTCCGGGTCGTTCTCGGACTCGAAGTAGCCGAAGAACGCCGCGCGCTCGTCGTGAAACTCGTTGTGGTTCCGATCGAGAATCGCCGCGATGCGGCCGACATCGCGGCCGTCTCGCCGTGCGATGAAGAGTTGCATCTCGCCGTGCCGGAAGAACGGGTTCTCGTCACGGAAGACCTTGGCGAGATCGTCGCGCAGCGGCGCGACCCAATAGGGATCGGCCGCGTAGAGACGGTCGGCGACGTCGAAGAACCGGGAGAGGTCGGCCTTGCTCCGGCCGACGCGCTCGACGACGATCGATCCGCTCACTCTTCGTTCTCGCCGACGGGGATCAGGCGCGGACCGCGTGGATCAGGCCGACTTCGCGGCCGACCTTCTCGAAAGCCTCGAGGGCGCGTTCGAGATGGGACCGGGTATGCGTCGCCATGAGCGAGGTGCGGATCAGAGCGCGGCCCGGAGGGGTCGCGGGAGAGAGGACGCAGTTGACGAAGACGCCCTCTTCCTGGAGCCGGTGGACCATCCGAAGCGCCGTCATGTCCTCGCCGACGACGACCGGGACGACCGGGCTCTGCGACTCGCCCGTGTCGAGGCCCATGGAGCGCAGGCCCTCGAGGAAGAACCGCGTGTTCTCCCACAGTTTTTGACGGCGCTCCGGCTCCCGATCCATGATCTCGACCGTCGCCAGGGCGGCGGCGACCGAGGCGGGCGGCGGCGCGGCCGAGAAGATGAGCGTCCGCGCGCGGTGCTTGATGTAGTCGATGACGGTCGCGTTGCCCGCGATGAAACCGCCCACCGACGCCATGGACTTCGAGAAGGTGCCCATGATGAGGTCCACGTCGTGCTCGAGCCCGAAGTGTTCGGCCGTGCCGCGCCCGGTCCTCCCGAGCACTCCGATGCCGTGGGCGTCGTCCACCATGATCCCGGCCGCGAACTCGCGAGCCACGCTCAGGATCTCCGGAAGGGGCGCGATGTCTCCCTCCATGGAGAAGACGCCGTCCACGACGACGAGCCGGCCGCGCGACTCGTGGTCGTTGCGCATCTGGCGGCGCAGATCGGCCGGGTCGTTGTGCTTGAACTTCTTGACGTCGCCGAAGGAGAGTCGCGCGCCGTCGATGATGCAGGCATGATCCTGCTTGTCGAGATAGACCGTGTCGCCCTTGCCGACGAGGCACGAGATTGCGCCGAGATTGACCTGGAACCCCGTGGAGAACGTGACCGCCGCTTCCTGGCGCATGAACTCCGCAAGGCGCTCCTCGAGCCGAACGTGCAGATCGAGCGTTCCGTTCAGGAAGCGGCTCCCGGCGCAGCCGGATCCATATTTCCGAATGGCTTCGATCGCGGCTTCCTTGACGCGCGGATCGTTCGTCAACCCGAGGTAGTTGTTGGATCCCAGCATGACGAGCCGGCGGCCGTCGATGACGACCTCCGGGTCCTGGGCGGATTCGATGACGCGGAAAAACGAATAGAAGCCCGTCTGACGGACGCGGGCCGCGTCCTCGTACCGGTAGCATTTTTCGAAGAACGGAGCGGTCCCCACCGCCTCCGCCCTGACTGCCCGGGCGAGTTTGGTCATCTTTCCCCCCAACCTGTCCCAACCGGAACGGCGGCGGGATCTTAGCAAATTTTACAAACCCCTGCGCGGGTCCTCGAAATCGCCTCGGGGGCCCCGGATCCACCCGGCCGAGGCGTACCAGGCCCATGCCTCGCGAAGAGCGGCCTCGAGGGGGGGGCCCGGCAGAAGCGCCAGGTCACGGTCGAGCGGGGATCCGTCGCACAGCCAGTCCCCGGCGAGGACCTCCCGGGCCTTGTCCGCGTTGAAGGGTCGGGAACGGCCCGAAAGGCCCTCGAGTCCGCTCTCGAGAAGGCCGAGGCCGCGAACGACGAAGTCCGGCACGTTCACGAAGCGGGCGCGCCGTCCCGATCCCGCCGCGATCGCCCGGGCCAGCGCACCGATCGTGATCGGGTCCGGATCGCAGAGAAACGACCGGCGGCCCGAAAGCTCCGGACGCGCCGCGGCCCTCGCGATCGCGAGCGCCGCGCGCTCGACGCCGACGATCTGGATCCACGTGCCGGCCGCCGGGATCGGAACCAGACCGCGAGCGGCCAACTGGAAGTACTGGAGCAGCCCTCGGTCTCCCGGTCCATAGACCACCCCGGGGCGGATGACGTGCCAGCCGCCCTTCCACTGCCTCTCGACGGCGTCTTCGCCTTCCCGCTTGGAGAGCCCGTACCAGGAGATCGGCCGGGCCGCGTCCGAGTCGCGAACGGGCCGGCCCGATCGCGCGGGGCCCGCCGCCGCCTGGCTCGAAATCAGGACGAAGAGCGCTCCCGGCGCGATTCGGCCGGCCGCGTCGAGCAGCCGCTCGGTCCCGCGAAGATTGACCTCCCGATAGTCCTCGAGCCGGCGCGCCTTGGTCAGCCCCGCGAGGTGGACGATCGCGTCGGCGCCCTGGATCGCCGCACCGGGTATGCCCGCGGCCGAGAGGTCGCCGACGACCGGCTCGACGTCCAGGCCCTCGAGCAGGCCCGAGGTCGCCCGGGAGGCGTCCCGAGTCAGCAGACGAACCCGCCACCCGTCGGCCAGAAGGGCGCGGGCCACGTGGCCGCCGACGAAGCCGGTACCACCAGTCACGAAGGCCGTGCGCATCGTGGCGGATTTTATTGACTCGGAGGGCGGCGGGAGACAGTATTGCGCCGTTTTCATGGAACATTCTCGGAGAGCCCCGCGTAAGGCGGTGGGGAAGATGAACGTCGTTCGCCGGATCGCTCCGGTACTCCTGCTGGCCTCGCCGCTGTCCGCGGCGACGCCCGTCTCGCCCTCGGTCGTCGAATACACGATCCAGGTCTCCCTCGAGCCGGCGGCGAAAACCCTGGACGGGACCGAGCACCTGGTCTGGCGCAACCCGTCGGACGACACGGTCGGCGACCTCCGCTTCCATCTCTACCTGAACGCCTTCAAGAACAATCGGACGACGTTCATGCGCGAGTCCGGGGGCCAGCTGCGCGGAGACGAGGCCGGAAAGAAGCCTTCCGACTGGGGCTGGATCGACGTCGCCTCGATGAAGACGGCCGACGGGACCGACCTGCGCGGCAACGCGCGGTTCATCCAGCCGGACGACAACG
Source organism: uncultured Acidobacteriota bacterium (assembly GCA_963736455.1). Lineage (GTDB taxonomy): Bacteria > Acidobacteriota > Thermoanaerobaculia > UBA5066 > Gp7-AA6 > DAHUXD01. The sequence goes on along the minus strand of CAVTON010000001.1, from coordinate 288,668 downwards.
ATGCCGGCGACGAGACGGTCCTGCTCGTTCCCCTCCCCCGCCCTGTGCCGCCGCACGGTGAGATCGCGCTCGACATCGCCTTCCACGCGAAGCTGCCCAGGATCTTCGCCCGCACGGGCTTCGTCCGGGACTATTTTCTCGTCGGCCAGTGGTATCCGAAGATCGGCGTCTACGAGCCCGCCGGAATGCGCGGCCGCCCGGCCGGCGGCTGGAACTGCCACGCGTTTCACGCGAACTCCGAGTTCTACGCGGATTACGGCAAGTTCGACGTGAGCATGACGGTCCCCTCGCGGTTCGTCGTCGGGGCGACCGGGCGCCGGGTCTCCGAGACGAAGAACGGCGATCGGACGACGTACCGCTACGTGCAGAACGACGTCCACGACTTCGCATGGACGGCGGACCCGCGGTTCATCGTCGTCGAGTTTCCGTTCGACCCGGCGCGCGACATCCCGGCCGGCTGGAGCGCGAAGGCGGCGAAGGAGCTCGGGATGTCCGAGTCGGAGATCGCGCTGAAGCCCGTCGCCTGCAGGCTCCTTCTCCAGCCCGGGCACGAGGCGGCGCGCGAGCGCTACATCCTCTCGACCCGACAGGGCATCTCCTACTACGGCCTCTGGTTCGGCGCATACCCCTACGAGACGCTCACGGTCGTGGATCCGCCCGACGACGGCGAAGGTTCGGGAGGAATGGAGTACCCGACGTTCATCACCGGGGGCGAGGCGAGCTACCGGCTGACGCACTGGCCGCTCAACCGGCTGCGCGGCGTCGAGATCGTGACCATTCACGAGTTCGGCCACCAGTACTGGTACGGCATGGTCGGCTCGAACGAGTTCGAGGAGTCCTGGCTCGACGAGGGCCTGAACACCGACTCCGAATACCGCACGATGTCCCTCGCCTACGGGCCGCGGGACACGGCGCAGTTCCCGGGAGGCCTCGGCATGGATTCGATGTCCCTGGCGCACGGCGAGTACGTGCATCGAACCAATCTCGACCCGATTCATGCCTGCGCCTGGTGCTTTGCTTCCAACGGCTCCTATGCGACCAACTCCTACACGAAGGTCGGCCTCTTCATGGCGCAGCTCAAGCACGACCTGGGCGTCGAGGCGTTCTCGCGGGCTCAACGCGCCTACTTCCAGGAGTGGTCCTTCCGCCATCCGGACACGAAGGACTTCTTCGACACGTTCGAGCGAGTGTCCGGAAAGGATCTCTCGACGTACCGCCGCCACATCGTGGACGGCCGGGCGCAGCTCGACTGGCAGGTCGTGACCGCCCGGAGCGAGCGCGCCGATGCCGACTATGGCGTCTTCGAGCGGGGCGGCCGCAAGGAGACCTACGAAGACGGCGCCCTCGTTCCGGACGGAGCGAAGTCGGCGCACGGAGGAAAGACGCCGCGGGCCAAGAAGGCCTACGGCACGCTGGTTCTTTTCGGAAACACCGGCGACTGGGAGCACGGCGCGAAGGCGCGAATGGTGTTCACCGACGGCACGTCGATCGAGCGGATGCTCCCGGCCGCCGCGCGCTGGGTGCGGTTTCGCATTCTCTACAAGTCGAGGCTCGCGTATGCGGTCGTGGATCCGGACCGCGTCAACACCTGGGACTGGAACCGCCTCAACGATTCGAAGGTCCTCGCGACGGGAAAAGGGGCCGCGCGCACCTTCGGCCGCCGCGCCTATGCCAAGTACTCGGCCTGGGTCGCCTTTCTCGGCGGCCTGTGGTCGCAGGCGATGTGGGTGTTCGCGTGATCGAGCGGCGCGGCGCGGCGTCCGCCGGGTTCGCGGCCCTCCGGCACGGCAAGCTCGTCCTTCTCCTGACCCTGACGACCGTCCTCCTCGGGGCGGCGGCGGCCTCGCCGCTGCTCCCGACGCTCAAGGACGTCATGGTCGGGACTCTCGCCGGCGATCATTTCGCGCGGAACAGCCCTCTCCTCGCTCCCGCCGACTTCCTCGACTTCTTCCACGAGAAGGACGCGGCCGTCGACGGCGTGCGGCGATCCATGAACGCCATGGCCTTGCTCGGAGTCGTCCTCCAGATGTTTTTCGCCGGCGGGATCGTCGCGGTCCTCGGCCGCGGCCCGTTCTCCTTCGGTCAGTTTTTCGAGCCCGCGCGGCGCAACTTCTGGCACAACGCGAAGTGTTTCTTCCTCTTCGCGATCTCGGCGGGGGTCGCCCTCGGCGCCTGGCTCGGCGGCGCGGGATTCGCGCGCAAGAAGATGCTCGAGAATGCCACGCCCGATGCGGGCATCCGCCCCCTCACCTTCTGGATCCTGGCGCTCGTCGCGCTGTTTCTCTTCGCGGCGCTCTCGCTCGTCTACGACCTGGCGAGGGCCGCCCGCCGTTTCTCGCCGGGGATGGGGGCGTGGCGCTCGTTCGGCTTCGCCCGCCGGGCTCTCTCGGGATCCTGGGGACAGGCCCTCGGCCTCTGGCTCCTCTGGTTTCTGCTCGGAGGCGCCGCCGTGCTCGGGCTCTTCGCCGCGACCTGGGAGATGCATGCCGTCTCCCGGCCCGCGATCGCTCTCCTGATGATCCTGCAGCTGGCGGTGCTCTGGGTGCGTTCGGCGGCGCGGGTGGCGGCGTGGGGCTCCTACGTCGCGTTCCTCGAGCCGCGCGCGGCGGCGGCGCTTCCCGGCGTCCCCCGCTTCTAGCGGTCGGCCGCCCAGGCGGCGATTCGCCGCACGCCCTCCCGGATCCGCGCCTCGTCGGCCGCGAACGAGAAGCGCACGCACCGGTCGTCGCCGAACGCGTCGCCCGGAACGGCCGCAACGTGCGCCTCGGCGAGAAGGCGATCGCAGAAGGCCGCGGAGCCCGAGACCGCCTTCGGGCCGTAGAGGGCCGAGACGTCGGCGAAGGCATAGAAAGCGCCCTGAGGCATCGGGCACCGGATGCCCTCCGATGCCGAGAGACCCTCGACCATGAGGCGCCGGCGCTCGGCGTACCTCGCGAGCATTTCGGAGACGGCCGCGCCGGTCTTCTCGATGTCCGTGAGCGCTTCGAGCGCCGCGGCCTGCGAGATCGAAGAGGCGTTGGAGGTCGTGTGGCTCTGGTACGAGGAGATCGCCGCGACCAGCCTTGCCGGACCCAGAACCCAGCCGAGCCGCCATCCCGTCATGGCCCAGGTCTTCGATGCGGCGCCCGTCACGGCGATGCGCTCGTATCGCGACTGGAGCGCGGCGGCCGACGCGTGGCGGCGCCCGTCATAGAGAAACCGGTCGTAGGTCTCGTCGTAGACCAGCCAGGCTCCCCGCGCGGCGCACCAGTCCACGATCCGGGAGAGCTCGTCGACGCCGACCGCGGCCCCGGTCGGGTTGTTGGGGGAGTTGAGAATGACGCCGCGCGTCTCGGCCGAGGCGTGGCGCTCGAGGGCCGACGCGGTCGGCGGCCAACCGTCGTCGATCGAGGTCGGCGCGAATTCCGGCACGGCGCCCGCAAGCCGGACCATCTCCGGGAACGAGACCCAGTAAGGCGAGAACAGGGCGACACGGTCGCCCTCGTCGAAGAGCGCCTGGCAGACGTTGAAGACGGCCTGCTTCGCACCGGCCGTCACGATCACGTTTTCGCGCTCGGCCGTCGCGCCCTGCTCGCGCTCGTACTTCCGGGCGACGGCGTCCCGGAGCGCCGCGTCGCCCGCGACGTCCGTGTACTTGGTCTTGCCGCCCTCGATCGCACGGGCCCCCGCCTCGCTGACGAACCTCGGCGTGGCGAAGTCGGGCTCGCCGATCGACAGGTCCACCACGTCCACCCCGGAGGCGGCCAGCGCCTTCGCCTTCCTGCCCGCCGCCGTCGTCGAGGACGGCGCCAGGGCCGCGATCCTCCGGGAAAGCTTCCAGTCGGTCATCGCCGCCCCCTCCAGGACCGGGCGAGCGCTCCGAACGCCACGATCCGCTTCTTCCCCGCGGCCACGAGCGCCAGCTCCACGGCGATCCAGGCGAGGTACACCCAGACCATCTCGTGGCGGAGCCCGGGCTTCACGAACTGAATCAGCCAGAGCACGAAGAGTCCCGCCGCCTCGTAGGCCTCGAAGCTCATCGATGCGAGAAAGATCCATCCGAGAAACGCCTGGACGATCGTCAGCAGGATCTCGAGCCTCTGGAACTCGTCGAACGGCAGCGCCGACGTGTCGCCGTGGCTCACGCAGTAGATGATCGCGAGCAGGCCCGAGAGGACGCCCCACTGGTTGATGTTCGACGAGACCATGTTGAGCAGAGCCACGGGGGCGCGGGTGATGCGCCGCGCCCACGCGAAGGCGGACGTCTTCTCGGGGAACTCGGAGATGAACGGAGCGACCCACTGGATGAAGACGAACTGGGAGACGCCGGCGCTCGCCGCGACGGCCATCATCGAGGACAGGAAGGGCTCCGCGACCGCGACGATGATGGCGCCCCCGGCGGCGAAGAGGCCGACGACGGCCGCCCAGCGCTTCCACCCCGTGAATGAGAGTGCCCAGCGCGAGACGGCCGGCATCTCCTCGATCCCCTCCGCGTCTTCCCCGCGCGGAGGGATGCGGAGGAGTACGACGAGGTACACGAGGTAGGTGCCGATCAGGAAGACGGAATCGACCAGCGACAGGTTCCCCTTCCACCAGACCAGCAGGAAGTACGCCAGCGGAGGAAGGAGGCCGACGACCTCGACGGCATGGTCGTCGTGAAGCGTGATCCGGCCGAGCGGGCGGCCGCGCCGCCTCCGCGAATAGAAGGCCGCGACCGCATAGATCATCGGCCAGCCGAAGCCGGTGAGCAGGCGCAGGCTTCCGGTGAAGTTCGCGATCGCGAGGTGGACCATCGCGGGGTCCTTCCCGGCCTTCCAGGCGATCACCGCCTCGACCGCGAACTCCGGAGCCGTCTGGATGAGAGCGAGCAGCGCGAGAGCGAGTCCCTGCGACATCAGGAGCTCGGCCGCCTCGGCGCCCCAAGCCACCACGAACGCGGCGCCGATCATCGCGGGGAAGGTCCAGAGCGCCGAGGCGGCCGAGCCTTCCGCGGCCGACGCGGAGACGCGGGCGAGCACGCCTCCATCGCGGAGCCCCTTCATCGCGCGCGGTTATAGCATGGAGATCGTGCCCGCCATCGAGTCTCCCTCGAACCCGCTGATCCGCGAGATCGAACGGGGACTCGAGCAGCGCACGCTGCTCCTGCTCGAGGGTGAGAAGACGATCCTCGACGCCGTGTCGGCCGGCTTCCCGCTGGAACACGTCCTGCACGATGCGAGCATCAGGGCGGGCCGCCTCGCCGCGCTGACCGCCGCCCACCCGAGGCTGGTTTCTCGAGCGGTTCTCGAACGCCTGGCCGAGGCGCGGACGCCGCAGCACCTTCTGGCCGTCGCGCGACGCCGCGACGTGCCGGTCGCCGATGTCCTCGCGCGCCGAGGTCCGATCGTCTTCGTCTTCGGGATCCAGGATCCCGGAAACCTCGGAGCGATCGTGCGCGTGGCGGAGGCGGCGGGAGCGGCCGGCGTGCTCGGCGCACCGGGCACCGCCGACTTCTTCCATCCCCGAGCCGTTCGGGGCAGCGCGGGAAGCGTCCTCCGCGTGCCCGTTTCGGGGCGCGTCTCCTTCGAGCCGTTCGCGGCGGATGCGCGCGCCGCGGGCCGCCCGCTGTGCGGCGCGGTGGCGGAGGGCGGCGAGGACGCGCTGGCGGCGCCCCTCGATGCGTCGTCGGTCCTCGTCGTGGGATCCGAAGGCGGGGGCCTTCCGGCCGGCGCCCATCGGTACCTCGACCGAAAGCTCACGATCCCGATGAAGGCTCCGGTCGATTCTCTGAACGCCGCCGTCGCCACCGCTCTTCTGCTCTATTCGCCTTCGCTGCGGCGTCCTTCGGCGCAGGCCTGAACCCGCCTCGCGCTCGGCGGGGCGTCACGATCTTCTTCTGCCGGTTCCCGGCGCCCTTCACTCCGAGAAGACCTCCGCCTGGAACACAAAGAGGCGCGCCTCCGGCCGGCGCCACGCGTCCCGGGGCAGGCCCGCCTTCCGGGCGACCTCGGCCAGGAACCGCTCCCGATCGAACCCCCACTCGGTGGCGACCTGCGGAAGCAGCAGTCCGCGCCTCCCGCCGAGCTCGAGGATCAAGCCGTCGAGTCCGATCTCGATCTCATCGGCCGACGCGACCGCGCGAGGCGCCGTCAGCACGGAGATCTCGATCCGGCAGCCGGGAAGCTCGCTTTCCGCGAGCGGCGCGAACCGGGGATCCTCGAGGGCGGCGCGCAGCGCGAACTCGGAGACCACGCGCGTCAGGTCGCCCGTCGGCGCCAGCGTCCCGATGCACCCGCGAAGCTGGCCGCCGCGATGAAAGGACACGAAGAGGCCGCGAGGCTCGCCGAAAGTCTCCGCCCGGTCGGAGGCGAGCCGCGGAGGCGGCTGTCCGCGGAAGTGCGCCTCGAGCGTTCCCCGGGCGAGCGCGAGCAGGTCCGCCCGCGCCGCGCCCGACAGAGCCGACGCGGCGTTCACGACGACACCGGGGCCACGGTTGCCGCCGGCAGCGCCGAGAGAAATCGCACGATCTCCCCGCCCAAAGCCTCGAGCCGCCCGTGGAGGAAATGATCGGCGCCCGGAAGGACGACCGGGAGGGCCGAGTCGCCGGTGAATCGCTCGAGCTCGCCGGGCGGACCGTAGGCGTCGTTTTCGCCGACGACATAGAGGGCCGGCACCGCGGGGCGAGGCACGAGCCGCCCCGATTCGGTCGCGAGCGGCAGGCCGACCACGATCGCCGCGCGAACCCGGGAATCGCCCTCGATCGCCCTCAGACACACGGCGGCGCCGAAGGAGAACCCTCCCGCCACCAGCGGAAGCCCGCCCTCCCGCTCGGCCTGGTCGATCGCGGCGCGAAAATCTCCGACCTCGCCGCGCCCTCCGTCGTAGCGGCCCTCGGAGAGGCCGACGCCGCGGAAGTTGAATCGAAGCGTGGCGTAGCCGGCTCCGGTCAGGGCCTGCGCGGCTCGAAACACGACCTTGTTGTGCATCGTCCCGCCATGCTGCGGATGAGGGTGCGCGAACACGGCCGATCCTCTCCGTTCTCCCTCCGCATCCTTCCAGAGCCCTTCCAGAACGCCCGCCGGGCCTCGAAAGAGCACCGTCCGCAGTCTGCCCGCCACGCCCTCACACCTCCGGTTGGCGAAACGCCCGTCTCATCGTATCCTTCCGGCCGTCTCGGGACGCCTCGAACGCGGCACAGGAGACCTCACGATGAAACGGATCGTCCACGTCGTCGGCACCGGAACGATCGGCGAGCCCCTGATCGGCCTGTTCGCGGATTTTGGAAAGCACCTCGGCATCGACGAGGTCACCTTCCACAAGCGCACCCCCATGGTGACCGAGCGCGCGAAGGTCAACCACCTCGTGGAGCGCGGCGCCCGCCTCGCCGTCGACCAGGACAAGGTCGCCGACTTCGAGGCTCTCGGCCACAGGGTCTCGCAGGACGCCCAGGCCGCCCTCGAACGGGCCACCGTCGTCATCGACTGCACGCCGGCCGGCAACGAGAACAAGAAGGTCTACGAGAAGATCAGCGGGCCGCGCGGGTTCCTCGCCCAGGGCAGCGAGTTCGGCTTCGGGAAGATGTACGCCATGGGGATCAACGACGAGGCGCTGATCCCGGGGCAGGACCGGTTCCTCCAGATCGTCTCCTGCAATACCCACAACATCGCGTGCCTCATCAAGACCCTCGGCTCCGATGACGCGGGAAACCACACTCTCACGAAGGGCCGCTTCGTGTGCATGCGGCGCGCGAACGACGTCTCCCAGGATTCCGGCTTCGCGCCTGCCCCGTCCGCCGGCAAGCACGACGATCCCGAGTTCGGCACGCATCACGCCCGCGACGCCTCCGCGCTGCTTTCGACGATCGGCTGGCACCCGCCCATCTTTTCTTCGGCCATGAAGCTGAACACCCAGTACATGCACTCCCTCTGGTTCGACATGGAGGTATCGCAGCCGACGTCGAGGGAGACGGTGCTGTCGAGGCTGCGCGCGAACCGGCGGATCGCACTGACCGAACGGCGCTCGTCCAATCAGATCTTCTCCTTCGGCCGGGACCACGGCTACTACGGCCGGATCCTGTCGCAAGCCGTGATCTCCAGTCCCACGATCGCCGTCAAGGGCGACAAGGAGATCCTCGGGTTCTGCTTCACTCCGCAGGACGGCAATTCGCTCGCCTCGTCGATCCGGGCGGCGCTGTGGCTCATGGACCCGGACGAGAAGCAGCTTTCCGAGCGCATGGCGGTGCTGGACCGCTTCTTTTTCCGGGAGATCTAGCCGGCGAGCGGCGGCCGGGAGCGGAAGGCGGCACGCGGAGGGTGACCGCGCGCACACGGCGATCCTGTTCTCCTTGCCGACGGCTACTGACTCCGGCTCCCCGTCCCGCTAGACTTTCCTCATGGCCTGGCTCACCTGCCCGCACTGCGGCTTCACGCAGATCCCGTCGGCCCGATGCCTGAAGTGCCACCGCAGCTTCGAACGCCCGGCGGGGACGCCCGGCGCTCCGGCCGCGGCTCCGCCGGAGCGCTCCGAAGTCCGGCGATTGCTCCGGACGATCCCCCGCTCATACCTCGGGATCCTGGCGGGGCTCGCCCTCGCGGTCGTCGTCGGCGTTCTGCTCTGGAGCCGGGGCACGGCCGTCTCGGCCGACGTCGGCACGGCGCCCCCGCCGGCCACGCCCGAGCCCTGGACGTTCGATCTGACGGGGCGCTGGCAGGGGCGCTCGGAGACCACGATCCCGGGCAACCCCCCGCGCCCGGCCCTTCGCGAGGTCTTCATCGAGACGGATCGCGCGGGCGCCATCGTCGCCGCCGGCGCGTTGCTGACGGATCCGGGCCACGGGGGCGCGGGAGCCGGGTACCTCACGGTCCCGGACGGAGGCCGGCGCGTCCGCGAGATCGCCTCGGCCGTCGCCGCGTCGCCGCACGGGGCCGCGCTCTCGCTCGGCTTCATTCCCCTGCCGCCCTGGGTCCCCCGACGGGAGCGCCTGTGGAGGGCCCTCGAGGGCCAGCGCCCTCGCCCCGAGGAGACCGCTTACCTGCTGCTCGAGTCGACCGAGCCCGACTACCTGCTGCAGGCCGGCGTCAACGCCAGCGGGTTCCTGTCGTACGTGTTCCTGTCGCCCGAGTACGCGTCCCGGCGCGGCCAGGACGCGCTCTCTCCCGTAATCCACCCCGGGCGCGAGGACTCGCTGCGCGGATTCCACGACCTCGTCTGGGACCTCTCCGGGGCCGCCGACTTCGTCTCGCTTCAGGTCCCGGTCACGATTTCGCTGCCGGCCGGCTCCCCCGACCGGATCGTCCTGAAGCGCTCCGCGGCGGGGGGATAGGGATCAGGCCGAAACGACGTAGCCGCCGCTCTTGGCGTCCTTCTTCATCGTGAGGAGCCCGCTGCGTTCGGCGTCCTGGAGGAGCTCCGAGAACGACTTGTACCCGTAGTACGACTCGTTGAAGTACGGCTGCTTGCGTTGCATCGTCTGCTTGACCATCGAGCCCCAGATGACGTCGTAGTTCTCGCGACGCAGGGCCTGGAGCGAGTCGAGCAGCAGCCGGAAGACCTCCTGCTTCTTCTTCGGCAGGTTGTCGATCGAGGGCAGCGCGTGGGTCTCGCGGACGAGGTCTTCGTAGAAGATGAACTCGTCGCAGTTGGCGATCAGGAGATTCGACGTCGAGTTCTTGACGCCGACGCCGATGACGCTCTTGTCGTTCTCCTTGAGCTTCGAGACGAGAGGAGAGAAGTCCGAGTCGCCCGAGCAGATCACGAACGTCGTGATGTGGCCCTTCGAGGCCACGAGGTCCATGGCGTCGACGACCATCCGGATGTCCGCCGAGTTCTTGGCCGTGTAGTTGCGCTGCGGGATGTCGATCAGCTCGATGGCCGCCTCGTGGAACTCGCGCTTGTACTCGGAATACCGGGTCCAATCGGCATAGGCCTTCTTGAACACGATCCGGCCCTTTTCGATGAGCCGTTGCAGCACGAGGTGGATGTCGAACTTCTTGTACTGCGCGTCGCGTACGCCGAGCGCGATGTTCTCGAAGTCGATGAAGAGAGAGAGGCGCTGATCCACGGCGGTCCGCGTCGGCGGAGCCGACCCGACGCTCATCGGAGAGGAAGCGGCGGGCGGGGCCGCCGGCATCGGGACCGCCGAGGCCGCCTCGTCGGGGACGGGAGGGGTGAATGTCTTGTGGCGCCGGGAGCCTCCGCGGCGGCGCCTCGGCTTTCGCTCCGTTTCGAGGGCCTCGGCCGCAGGAAACGGAACCGTGTCGTCCATCATGGGGTCCTTCTTTCTGGTGCGTAGTCGAACGAGGAAGTGGTCAGGATGAAAGTCGCCAGCGCTCGGGCGATCTGCTGCCCGTCCGCTCCGACGATGTCCACTTCTCCCACGTTGACCCGCTGTCCTTTTTTCAAAATGTGCGCCTTCGCGCGGACCTCGCCGCGCGCCCGGCGCAAGTAGTGGATCGTCAGATCCGCCGTGGCAAAGCCCATCTTGCCGTCGAAGTTCGTGGCCAGGGCGAACGCCACCGCCGTATCGGCGAGCGTCGCCAGCACGCCCCCGTGCACGGTCCCCGAGCCGTTCGTGAGGGCCTCGCGGTAGGGCAGCCGCAGGATGCACGAATCGAGCGACAGTTCCTCCAGGGCCGGCGAAAGCCAGCCCAGAGCGGGATTGTCAGCGAGGCGTTTCTGGAGGCGCGGCAGGAGGTCCGGGGCGATGGCGCCCGGCTCCTGTCTGGCCGGTCTCAGGCTCACGAAGAGTCCATTGTAAGCGATAAAGGGCCGGCGCCTCCGCGTCGCCCCCGATCATGCCGGGGGCTCCTCGGGCGGCCCCTTCTCGTAGTACGGCAGCTCTTCGGCCCGCCGCGTGGAGTTGTCCAGGTGTTTCGGGACCTCGACGATCGTGCGCGTCACGTTCGGGTCACAGACCTCGTTCTCGCACTCGTAGGTATAGACGTTCTTGTCGGTCTCCTTCCGGAATTTCACGACCGTCTGGTACTGATCGCAGTTGCCGCACCGAACCGACATCATGAAGATGTCGATGACGTGGAGATCCGGCGATCCGGCGGCTTCGCCCATGGCCGGCAATGATACTCTCGGCCCCGAAAAGGAGAGGTCCCGATGAGCCGTCGCATTCTGGCCGCCACGGTCCTGCTTTTCGCCGCCACGCTCCTCGCCGAGGAGGGCGTCCTGGAAAAAACGATCGCCTTCCCGAGGCGTGGCGCGGAAAAGGTCGGACTGGTCTACAAGAAGTGCACGATCGACACGCTCGAGGCCCGCAACTACCCCAATGAAGAGGACGTCGAGAAGGCCCGCGCCAACGATCCGAACGACCACTCCTGGATCTGGTGGCAGTTCGAGGTCGACAATCGCGGCCCGGAGAAGTTCAAGATCAAGCTCGTCGTCGAGGTCCTCGGCAAGAGCGGCGCGGTCGTCACGACGAGCGATCGCAGCGTGACCATCGACGGGTTCGCGAGCGACTCGTACCGGATCTCGGGGCGGATGAAGACGCTGGATGCCGCCGATTCGCCGAAGGTCCGCGTGCGTGCCCAGTTCGTCCACGACTCCAAGTAGGTCCGACCCGCCCGCGGACGACGCCGCGGCGCGCGAGGGCCTCGGCCACCGTGCCGTGTCGGGGGCGATCGCGATCGAGGGCGCCGACCGGGCGGAATTCCTCCAGGGCCAGCTCACGCAGGACGTCCGCGGCCTCGCCGTGGGCGAATCCCGTCCGGCGGCGGGACTGACGCCGAAGGGCAAGCTGCTCTACTTCGGACGGCTCGTCGCCGAGCGGGAACGCCTTCTGATCCTCCTGCCCTCCGAGGCCGTCGCGCGCACGGCCGCGCATCTCGCGAAATACGCCGCATTCCAGAAGGCGGCCGTCCGCGACGCCACCGGACAGTACGCGAGGATCGTGCTCTACGGCCCCCGCGCGGTCGGAATCCCCGCGCCCGACGAGGGGCTCCTCCTCCCGCGCGAGGGCGAGACGGCGGGCGAGATCCTCGTGCCCGCGCCGGCCGCCCCCGCGCTGCGTCGGCGGCTCGAGGAGCTGGGCTCGGTCGAGGTCTCGCCGGCGACGGCGGAAGTCCTGCGGATCGAGGCCGGCCGGCCCCGCCTGCTCGTCGACGCCACGGACGCGAACGTCCCGGACGAGGTCCATCTTCAAGCCGCGATCTCGACGACGAAGGGATGCTACGTCGGGCAGGAGATCGTCGCCCGTCTGCGCACGTACGGCCGGGTGAGCCGCCGGCTGGTCGGCTTTCGCTTCCCGGAACGGCTCCTCGATCCGGGCACCGTTTTTCCGGATCCCGAGAAGCCCGAGCGCGAGCTCGGCCACGTCACGAGCACGGCCATCTCGCCGCGCTTCGGCCCGATCGGCCTCGGCTTCGCGGCGCGCGATGTCGAAGACGGCGCCGTGCTCGCTCTGCCCGAAGCCGCGTCCGCGACGGTCGTCCGACTTCCGTTCGCGTGAGCCTCCGCCCCCGTCCGAGCGCGTGGAAGATCCATGCGGCGCTGGTCGGCGGCCAGGTCGGTTTCGGGCTCTTTCCGATCCTCGGCAAGCTCGGCCTGTCCGCGATCCCTCCCCTGCCTTTCGCGGCGTTTCGGGTCGGCGCGGCGGCCCTGATCCTCGAGGCGCTTCGCCGCGCGCGGGCCCCGGACCCGGTCGAGCCGCGCGACCGGCCCCGGCTCTTTTTCTACGGCCTCCTGGGCGTGTCGCTCAACCAGGTTCTCTTCATCCTCGGTCTCTTCCTGACGACCGCCATCAACACGACGATCCTCACGACGACGATTCCGGTCTTCACCTTCGCGGTCGCGATCGCCCTCGGACGGGAGAGCCTGACCGCGCGGCCCGCGCTCGGAATCCTGCTGGCTGCGGCCGGCGCCCTGGCGCTCCTGGACACTCAACGGTTCGACTGGTCGAGCGCGTCCTTCCGGGGCGACCTGCTCCTGCTCGCCAACTGCACGTCGTACTCCTTCTACCTCGTCCTGTCCCGGACCCTCCTCGCCCGCTATCGCGCCGTGACCTTCACTGCGACGGTCTTCCGGTACGGAGCGATCCTGATCGGGCTCCTCGCCATTCCCGATCTCCTCCGTTTCCATCCCGCCCGGGTCCCGTCGGGCGCGTGGGCCTGTCTGGCCGGCGTCATCGTCCTCTGCACCGTGATCCCGTATCTCCTGAACGCCTGGGCGCTCACGCATACCCATGCGTCTCGCGTCGCGTTCTACGTCTTTCTCCAGCCGCTCATCGCGACCACGTTGGCCATCGCGCTCCTCGGCGAGACTCTGACCGCGAAGACCGTCGCCGCGGCCCTCCTGATCTTCGCCGGGATCGCCGCGACGCTCGCGCGAGGCCGCCTCCCCGTCCGCTCGATTCCCCGAGGGCCGTGAAGCGGCGCCTTTGGATCACTCTTCGACCGCTCGAAACGCGTCGAGGGCGGCGATGATCCGGGCCGGTCCGCGGGTGGGTCGCCCGCCGGCGTCCGTGAAAACGTGGCTCGTCGAGCCGTCGGCGAGAAGCTCGTCCGCGGGATTGCGCACTTCGTAGGCGAATGTGCAGCCGCGGCTCGCCAGCATCGCCATCCGGGTCACGATCCGCACCGGGTCGTCGTAGCTCGACCGGCGCCGGAATGCCGCGTCGACGCGCGTCACGGGAATGAAGAGGCCGGAGCGCTCCATGTCCGCATAGGGATGGCCCGCGGCGCGACACCACTCCGTCCGGCCGATCTCGAACCAGACGAGATAGTGCGCGTGATAGACGATGCCCATCTGGTCGGTCTCGGAGTAGCGGACCCGCAGGTCCGTCGTCACCGCGCGCACGCCCGGCTCCCGGTCAGAAGCGGTCCGCCAGGCGCTGGCGTACCGAGTTGGGGACGAGGCCGGTCATGTCGCCGCCGAGTCGGGCGAGCTCCTTGACGAGGCGGCTCGACACGTAGGAGTACTCCTCCTTGGCCATCAGGAAGACCGTCTCGACGGACGGAGCGAGCCGGCGATTCATGAGCGCCATCTGCAGCTCGTATTCGTAGTCCGAGACGGCGCGGAGCCCGCGGACGATGATCGTCGCGCCCGAGCGCATGGCAAACTCGACGAGCAGACCCGAAAAGGACGCGACCGTGATCGACGGGTCGCCCGAGACGATCTCGCGGATCATGGTGCTCCGGTCCTCGACCGAGAAGAGCGCCTTCTTCTGATCCTGCTCGAGAATCGCGATGATGACCCGGTCCGCGAGCCGCCGCGCCCGGGCGAGGATGTCCAGGTGGCCGTTCGTCAAAGGGTCGAACGAACCGGGATAGACGGCGATCCGCTCCGTCATGCGCCCCTCCCGCCCTCCGTCGTCATCGAGCGAAGCCCTTCGGCCAGCAGATTATAGGCGCCGACGGTCAGGAAGAGGGCGAGGCCCGGGAAGAGTGCGATCCACCACGCCTGCTGGATCCAGGTGGGCGAGGAAGAAAGGATGCCGCCCCACGAGACGGCGGGCGCGGGGAGTCCGACGCCCAGAAACGACATCGCCGCCTCGGCCAGGATCGCCCATCCGACGCCGAAGGCGGCCGAGACGATCAACGGCGGCAGGGCGTTCGGAAGCAGGTGCCGCGCCAGGATGCGCGGCGTCGAGGCCCCCATCGCCCGGGCCGCGCGCGCGTAGTCGAGCTCGCGGATCTTCAGGATCTCCGACCGGGCGTACCTCGCGTCTCCCGCCCACGTGGTCAGGCCGATCGCGGCGATGACCGTCGCGGGCGACGGCGGCAGGACGGCCGCCAGGGCGAGAAGCAGGAAGAGGACGGGGAAACACAGCATCACTTCGACCACCCGCGACAGCGCCAGATCCACCACGCCGCCGAAGTATCCGGCGGTCGCGCCGACGGCGAACCCGATGCCGAGAGACATCGCCGCGGCCACGAGGCCGATCGCGAGGGAGATCGGCGTCGCCGTCACGACCCGCGCGAGCAGGTCCCTCCCCAGATCGTCGGTTCCGAACGGGTGGGTGGCCGACGGAGCCTGGAGCCTCTCCTCCAGCCGGATGGTCCGGGCTCGTTCGGAGAAGAACGGCGAGCAGGCGGCGACCAGCCACAGCAGCACGACGACGGCGGCTGCGACGCGCCCGCTCGCCGGCAATCGGGAGACGAAGATCCGGATGCGCACGCGGCTACACTCCCGGCTCGTCGCGCACGCGCGGGTCCGCGGCCGCGAGGGCGAGATCGGCGAGGAGCGTCGCGAGGAGCGTCGCCGCCGCCGAGAGGAGGGAAAGGCCGAGGATGACCGGGTAATCGCGCGCGAGGATCGAATCGAGGTACAGGCGGCCGAGCCCCGGCCACGCGAAGATCCGCTCGACGATGACGCTGCCCGAGAGAAGCGCCGGCACGAGCAGTCCGATCAGCGTCACGACCGGCAGGAGCGCGTTCGGCAGGGCATGTTTCCAGATCGCGCGGCGTCGGGACGCACCGCGAGCCCGGGCGGCCAGGACGTAGTCGCTCCCCCTCGCCTCCATCACGCCCGAACGAACGAGGCGCGCCACGAACGCGAGCGTTCCGTAAGTCAGGCAGGTGACCGGCAGGGCCAGGTGGGCGAGGCGGTCGCCGACGCCTCCGAGCCCGGGCGGCGCGGCATCCGAGGCCATCCCATAGAGAGGCAGCCAGTGCAGCTTCACGGCGAAGAGCGTCTGGAGCAGCAGGGCCGCCCAGAACGTCGGCAGCGAATAGAGGGCGAAGAGGGCGGCTGCGGACGTGCGGTCGAACGCGCTCTCGGGGCGCGCTCCCGCCGCGACTCCCAGCGGGATCGCCAGTGCGAGCGCCAGGGCGAGCGCGATCCCGTTCAAGGCGAGCGTCGGCGGCAGGGCCTCGCGGATGCGCTCGGAGACCGGGCGGTGATCCACGAGCGACTCGCCGAGGTCGAGCCGGACGACGCGGCCGATCCAGCGTGCAAACTGCTCGGGAAGGGGCCGATCCAGCCCGTAGAGCCGCCGCATCTCCTCGGCGGCGCGGCTGCTGACACGGCGCATCGAATCGGGCCCGCCCGCTCCGGGCGAGCCGGGGGCCAGATGCAGCAGCAGGAAGACGAGCACCGCGATGCCGAACAGGGTCGGAATCGCGAGAAGCAGCCGCCGCAGGACGTAACGGATCACGGCGAGGCGCTCGTCTCCGGAGCCGCCCACCAGCCGAGCGGTCCGGGCCAGATTCCGAAGAGACCCAGCGGCGACGTCGTCAACCCGCGGATGCGCTTGCGAAACGCGAACTTCTGCGACGCATTCACGACGAAGATCGCCGGGGCCTCGTCGCGGAAAAGACGATGAAGGCGGTGGAGGATTTCGAGACGCCGACCCGGGTCCATCTCCTCGCGCGCCTGCACCATCAGCGCGTCCGCCTCCGGATTCGAATAGCAGCCGTCGTTGATCCCCCGCGGGGCGCACTGGGAAGAATGCCAGTAGAAGTACGGATCCGGATTCGGGTCCACCGCCGACCATGCGAGGGAGGCCGCCTCGAAGTCGCCCGCGTCGATCTTCTCGACGAAGGCCGCCCACTCCATCGTCCGCACGCGCGCCGCGATGCCCACGCTCTCGAGCTCGGAGGCGAGCATCTCGTCGATCTGCCGGCCGATCTCCGAGCCCGCCGAAACGAGCAGGTCGAACTCGAAGCGGCGGCCGTCCTTCTCCCGCGGGCCTCCCGCCGACGGCCGCGTCCAGCCGGCTTCGTCGAGCAGGCGCGCGGCCATGACCGGATCGAAGGGCAGGGGCGCGACCTCGGCATCGTACGCCGGCGAGTCGGGCGCCCAGGGACCCGAGATGATCCGGGCCGAGCCGCGGTAGAGACCGCGAACGATGGACGCGCGGTCGAGGAGCATCGTCATCGCGCGGCGCACCCGGGCATCCGCGAAGAAGGGCGACCGCTCGTTGAGCGCGATGTAGTTGTAGTCGAGGTTGTAGAACTCCACGAGCCGGCAACAGGCCGCGAAGTCCGCGTCCGCGGCCGCCTGCTGCTTGAGCCCGGAGTCGATTTCGTCTTCGTCGAGGCTGCCCCCGAGGAGCATGCGGTAGGCGGTCGTGTTGTCGGGGACGATTCGGAACTCGATCCGGTCGAAGTGGCCGCGCGGCCCAGGATAGAGCGGGTTGCGCTCGAGCTCGAGGGACTCCTGGGTCTTCCAGGACACGAACCGGTAGGGCCCGTCGGAGAGCGGCGCCCGGTTGTCCCGGGCCTTCAGGAAATTCTTCTTCTCGAAACGGTGGGCCGGCAGGATCGGAAGGACGAACGCCATCGGGCGAAACGCATAGGGCCGCGAGAACCGCACGCGGAAGCGCTTCGCGTCGAGGGCCTCGACCGAGACCATCTCCTCGAAGAGCGGCTTGAAGACCTGGGCCGGAACCCGGGGATCCGCGATCTTCCGGATCGTGAAGACGGCGTCGGCGGCCGTGACCGGCTTGCCGTCCTCCCAGACGGCGTCGGGGCGGATCGCGATCGTGTACTCCAGGCCATCCGGCGACGCGTCCATGGACTCCGCGATTCCGGGCGCGAGCCGGAGCCGCGAGTCGAAGTCGAAGAGATTGCGTTGAACGTACTGGAGGACCTGCGCCTCCGGGGCGCTCGACTGGAGAACGGCGTTCAGGGTCGTGGGCTCGCCGGTCAGCCGCCGCCGCAGCACTCCGCCGTCGACGGCGGGACCCTCCCCCGACTCGTCGAGGAAACCGAAGGGCAGAGGCGCCTCGGTCGGCCGAACCGCCGGCGTGACGGCCGCCTGAGCCGCGGCGGGGCGCGGCTCGTCGCGGGGGCCGCAGGACGCGGCGACCAGGATGATTCCGAGGAGGGCCGCCCCGCGAGCGCGGTTCATGCTCCCGCGATTATGACGCGAACGCCGGAGGACCGACGCTCAGGGCGCCGTGAAGGAGGCGACGCCCACGTTGCGGGCGCTGTCCGTGACGCGGATCAACAGATAGCCGCCCCGCTCGTCGGCGGGCAGGCGCAGGACGTAGCTTTCGCGCGGAGAGTCGGAGAGACCGTCCCTGGGCTCGATCCGGGTCCACTTCTTCGCGTCGACGCTGTACTCGACCTCCTGGATCGGCGACGCGGCATCCACGGCCTCGAACTCGAGGACGCCCGCCGACCGATTCGTCTCGCGGACGACCGGCGGGGTGTTGTCGATCCGGACCGGAGGCGTCTCCCGGGAGCCCGTGCGCGCGTCGTCGCCCGGATTCGACTCGGCGTCGGAGGCGGTGACGCGGAAGACGTATTCGCCGTCGGGAATCGACGTGGAGTCGAACGAGTAGAAGGTGTCGCGCAGGTCCTTGTGAAGAAGGATCCACTTGCTGCCGGCCACGGGGCGAAACTCGATCTCGTACGTCAGCGTGTCCCCGTCCGGATCCGACGCCTTCCATTGGAGGGTGCGGTACCCCTTGCGATAGAGCTTTCGAGGAGAACCCTCCGAGCGAGACTCCTCGAGGCCGGTGAAGATGCCCCTCTCGTCGGGAGCGGATGACTCGAAGACGTTCGAGCCGCCGGACCCCGACCGCGCGAGCACTTCGGAAGGCTCGAGGGCCGCGAAGGTGTCGACGACCGGAGTGGCGTTGCGGTTGCGATACGAGGCCTCGACCCGCCGGACCACCGGCGAGGCGCCCTCTCGTCCGGTCATGCGGGTCTTCCACTGCAGGAACCGTCCGTCCGGTGCCGCAATCTCGAGCGATCCGGGCCCGCTCGTCCAGGTCGACCAGGGACTCCACGTGGAATCGGGCGTCGAAGACTCCCCGGTGCGGAACGAGAACTCGATGCGCGAGCTCGCCGGGGTCTCCCCCTCCCAGCGAAAGGCTCCGAACCGGCTGGTCCGCCCCGTGTCCTTCACGGCCGAGACGTATTCGCCGGAAGCGGGTCCGGCGACCGTCCGGTAGAGGGCGGTCGGCTCGTTGGTCCCGACGTCCCCGCCCGCGAGCAACGTCACCTGCTTCTCGTCGAAGGTTCGCGCGAGCGCCCAGGAGCCCGGCGAAAAGGCGTAGAGCTTGCCCTTGGGTCCGGTCCCCGCCAGGACTCCGTCGGCAGCGGCGTCGGCTTCGAGGTCGAACACGATCTCGTCCGAGCTCGTCCAGACGCTGCGCGGAAGATCGCTGCCGTCGATGACGACGACCTCGCTCGAATAGCCGCCGCGTCCGGATCCCCGACCCGGGGCCAGCCGGGGCGTCGAAACGGAGACCGAGACCTCGGCATGACTCCGCTCCTCGTCTTCGCCGGGGGTTCCCACCTTCGGCGCCTTCGAAGCCGACAGCGGAGACGGCAGCGAGATCGGCTCCCCGGCGGAAGAAGACGACGGAGTATCCGACGATGCGAACGCGGCCCAGACCCGGCCGGATCGATCCCCCGCGATCGAGGTCACTTCGGTCTTCGCCGAGTCGTACACCGTGGAAACGCGGCCGGTCTTGTCGAGACGAAGCAGCAATCCCGACCCCGAGGTCCCCGCCCAGACTCGGCCCTGCCGGTCCACGAAGAGCGAGCGGACGTGCGCGTCGGTGGTGGCATGCACACGTTCGCCCTTGCCGGCCGCGGAGACGCGATGAATCTCACCCGGAAGCCCCGTGCCCACGTAGAGCGTCTTACCGTCGAAGGCGAGGGCCCACACGTACTGGGCCCGGGTGTCGTAGTACAGAGAAGCTTTTCCGCCCTGGATCCGGTACACCTTGCCCCCGGGCGAGGCCCCCGCGTACAGGGCGCCGTCCGGACCGACGGCGATCGCCGTGACCTCCTGCTCGGCGAGCTTGACCTCGGTCACGGGCTTGCCGGCCTCGCTCACGCGCAGGACGACCCCCGAATCGCCGGTCGCCACGATCACGTCTCCCCCGCGGCCGGGCGAGGCCGCAAACAAAACGGGCTCCGCGATCCCGTCGACTTTCACGAGCGTCCGTCCGAGCGACAGGCTCCCGTCCGAGGACACCGAGACGCCGCGCGCCTCGCCGAGAGAGAAATCCGATGCGGTATCGGTCACCCAGATCCGGACCGTCGACGCGCCGAGAGGACCGGTCACGAGCGCCGCCCCGAGGGCCAGCGCGATGAACACCGGACCCCCCCGCCTCACCCGTTCCTCGGCAGGACTTCCAGGGTCAATTTCGCCGAGCCCGCCACGGGCACGGGTTGTTCGACCGACTCGGACTGCAGCCGCACGTACCCGAGGTCGGACGTCCCCTCGGACGGACCGCGGCCGCGAAGGATGATCGCGCGGCTCGGCGGCAGGCCCGCGAGGGCTTCGCCGTTGACGAGCGCTCCCGGCGCGGGACGATAGGCGATCAGGTTCAGCGTGTTGGCCGGCCTCATGCGCCCCAGAAAATCGAGCACCTGATCGAGCGAGTGCGGATCCGGAGGGAACAGCGAGAGGTCGTACGCGGTGGCGGCGTTGCCGTCGCCGATGAATACGGTCATCGGCCCCGGAGGCGCGTCGTCCGGGATCCGGGCGTTCAACACCACGCGGCGGGGACCGCCCCGAAAGTCCTCGAGGTCCACCCAGACCGGCACCGAGTCGCCCGGATGAACCCGCTCCTTCTGCGCCTCGACGTGGACGATGCGGGCGCTCTGGAGGCGGTCCGAATGGTCGATTTCCACTTCGACGCCCCGAATCGCGAGGTCGCGGAATTCGTTGGCCATCAGGAAATTGGTCAGCAGCGCGAGCGATGCGACGGCGTCGTCCTTGGCCCCGAGGCCGGAGAACACCGAATCCCAATGGACGGTGCGGTCGGAAGTCTCGATCGCGGACTTCCAGACGATCGTCCGCTCCCCCGCGCGCTTCTCGAGCGTCGTCAGGACGTTGTCCACCGCGACGGCGAGGAGAATCGGCGTCAGCATCGAGTTGTGCACGACCTCGAACCGGAACGTCTGCGTCGGAAGATCCTCCGAGGTCAGGCGGATCGTCACCGGGACCATCTTGGGCGCGGCGCCGAACGCTCCCAGGATCCCGGTCGAACGATCCTGGGAGATGGAGCCGAGGACCGGGCCGGTCGTGGCGAACTTGAACGACCGGTAGAGCGACGGGAGCACGGTCAACACGTCGGCGCTCGCCATGGGCATGTCGACGGGTCCCATCGAGAGAAACGGGTGCCCGAAGGCGAGAACGGAGTTGCCATCGACCCACGTCACCGTGCCCGTGGCCGACAGAACCATGTCGCCGGACAGCAGAACGGCCGCGACGGCCGAGCCCGGCTCCAGCCGCGACGAGGATGGGTCGACCGCCCCGCCGGCGCCGGCCGACGCCGCGGACGCGCCCGCGGGGGCCACGAGCCAGCCCGAGGCCCGGGCCACGTCGCCGAAGAGACGGCCGGGCTGGAGCGATCCCGACAGCGAGACGGGCAGCGGAAGCGGCGCGAGGCCCGTGCTGACGGCCGGAGCCTTCAACGGAGCGACCAGCGACTCGAACGGCGTCGCGAAGGAGCGGTCGCGAAAGGCCGAGACGAACGCGGCCGCCCGGGTCGCGGCGCCGCCGATGGGGACCGGCGGAGCGGCCGGCGCCTTGCGGATGTCGAGCATGCTCTGGATCGGCGTGATGCCGCAGATCGGGTCGCGGGCGAACGGCCACCCGTAGGCCAGCGCGCCGACGAGCTTGCCGTCCACGTAAATCGGGCTCCCGCTCATTCCGGCGATGATGCCGGTCTTTTCGAGCGATCCGCCGCTGACGCGGGCGAGGACGAGGTCCTGCTTGGGGGCGTAGCTCTTCAGGAGGCCGATGATCTCGACCTCGAAGCGCTGGACCCCTTTGCCATCGCCGAAATCGGAGAACCCGTAGCCCTTCATGCCGGGAGCGAGGTCGCCGGCCGGCAGGATGTCGGTCGGCCGCGCTTCAGCATGGATCGCCCCGGCGGCGAGGACGGCCGCCATCGCCAGCGAGCGCAGGATCCTCCTCACATGCGGCAGAACGCCTTCCATTCGATGCTCCATTCCCTTTGACCGTCTGCGATCCCTATGTTACGGTCGAATCCGATGCTGTTGACCGCCTTTCAGCCCGTCACTAGCGAAAATCTCCCCGGCAACCCCTCGCTCCTGTCTTTCTTCGCGGAAACCGGCACGACCGCCAGGGTCGTCCTGGGCATCCTCCTGCTCTTTTCCCTGGTCTCCTGGGCGATCATCTTCGCGAAGTTCATTCGACTCCGGCGCGTCTCCCGGCAGTCCGAAAAGTTCGTGGCGTTCTTCCGCAAATCGAAGCGCTTCTCGGAGGTCAACACGTTCGCCGGAGAACTTTCCGACACTCCCCTGACCACCCTCTTCAAGGCCGGCTATGCGGAGCTCGACGCCCAGGTGAAGGCCATCCGCGCCGACGACTCGCCCACCACGGGCGGCGGATCCCAGGGAAAGCTCCTGATCAAGAACATCTCGGGCATCGAGCGGGCCCTCGAGAGGGCGATCGGCGTGGAGATGTCCCGCCTGACGAAGTCCATGACGTTTCTGGCGACGACGGCGGCCGCCTGCCCGTTCATCGGCCTCTTCGGCACGGTCTGGGGAATCATGCAGTCGTTCCGTGCCATCGGGCAGACGGGCTCGACCTCCATCGCGGCGGTCGCCCCCGGCATCTCGGAGGCCCTCATCAACACCGCCGCCGGCCTGGCCGCCGCGATCCCGGCGATGATCTTCTACAACTACTTCATGGGACAGGTCCGCCAGCAGAGGGCCGGAATGGAAGACTTCTCGCTCGAGTTCATCAATCTGGCGGAACGGAACTTCACCTAGTCGAATGGCCTTCCAGCGGGAGTCCGGCGACCCCTTCGACCATCTGGCGGACATCAACGTCACGCCCCTCGTGGACGTGATGCTGGTGCTGCTGATCATTTTCATGGTCACGGCACCGATGCTGCATCAGGGGATCTCCGTGGCTCTGCCCAAGACGGCGACGACGAACCTGCCCTCGCGTCTCGAGGATCCCGTCGTGATCTCGATCTCGAAGGACGGCCTGTACTACATCAACGAGACGCCGGTGGCGCGGGGGCTGCTCAAGGACCGCCTTCGCGCGATCCTGCGCGGCCGGAAGGAGAAGGCGGTCCTCCTGAAGGCCGATCGGAGCCTCTCCTACGGGACGGTGATCGAGACGCTGGACCTGCTGAACCGGATGGGGATCGAGAGCCTCGGGATGATCACGGACACGACGGGCGCTCCGCGAAAGTGAGCAACGCGCTCTAGGGCGCCCCGTGGACGCCGTCGGCAACGTTCTCGCGGAACGCGCTCGCGACCGGCTCGCCTGGGGCCCGGCATCGGTCCTCACGCTGCTCCTGCACGTCGGGATTCTCGGAGCCTTCCTGCTCTCGACGCTGGCCCGGCCGATCCACTATGCGGCTCCCCGTGCCGTGGCCATCCGGCTGATTCCGGCCGGAGCCGTGCGGGCCGCGGCCGCGCAGGCGCCTCCCGAGGTCGCCCCCGCGCCGCCCTCCGCGCCCAGGCCGAAGATCGAAAAACCGGTCCCCGAGGAAGCGCCGAAGCCCTCGAAGAACGCCCTGCTCCTGCCGGCCAAGGAGGACCGGAAGAAGAAACCGACGCCTCCGCCGGTCTCCCGGCCCGGCCCGGCCTCGCCGAACGTCAGCCTGCCGTCGGCCGGCGAGGAGAACACCGGAGCGTCGAACGCGGCCCCGGCCGGCTCGGGCGGGACGGCCGGCATCAGCGGCCTCAAGCTCGACGAGGCCGACTTCAAGTACCCGGTCTACATCGAGCGGATGGTCCAGATCATCAGCCTGAACTGGTTCAAGCCCGCGCAGGCCGTGCCCACGAGCCCGGTCGTGCACTTCGAGATCGAGCGCGACGGCACGATCACCGATCCGCGCATCGTCACCTCGAGCGGCCTGCCGTTCGTCGACCGGGCGGCCCTGCGCGCCGTCATCGCCTCGTCGCCGCTCCCGCCTCTTCCCGCCGAGTACGGCGGGCCCCATCTCGGAATCCAGGTCGTCTTCGAATGAAACCTCGGAGGATGCGCATGCTCGCTCGCTGGACAGGCCTCGCCGCCGCGTCTGCCCTGGCCGCCGGCGCGGCCCTGGCCCAGACTCCGCCTCCGGCGCCGACCCCGGCTCCCGCCGAAGACATCCAGGTCGTCATCAAGGGCGGCGGCGAGCGGCGCCTCGCCGTGGCCGTGCCGCCCCTGTACGCCCCTGGCTCCGCGGCCCTGCAGTCCAAGGTGGCCGATCCGTTCACCGCGACGCTGCGCTCGGACCTCGAGTATGCGGGCTCTTTCTCCGTCACCGATCCGGCCCACTACCCGACCGGCTACCGCGATCCGACCGCCCCCGACGCCGCGGACCGCTGGCTCGGGACCGGAGCGGAAGTGCTCGTGGACACGCGGGCCGACGTCTCGGGCGATCGAATCGCCGTCGAGGCGCGCGTCTGGGACCTGAAGTCGCGGAAGCTGATCCTGGGCCGCAAGTACTCGGGCGGCGCGACCTACGTGGAGCGCATCGCCCATACCCTGGCCAACGACCTCGTCAAGTACTTCACCGGAAAGGGCGGAATCTTTCTCTCGACGATCCTGTGCGTCGCCGAACAGCCCGGCGGCGGCAAGGAAATCGCCGCGATGGACTTCGACGGGCGCAACCTCCGGCAGCTCACCTCCCATAAGTCGATCGCGATCTCCCCGGCGGGCGGCGGCGGACGCGTCGTGTACACGTCCTATGTCCGGCTCTTCCCCCAGATCTGGATGATGGCGCCGGACGGAAGCGACAAGCGCGAGATTCCAACCGGCGTCGAGCTCAACGCCTCGCCGTCGCTGACGGCCGACGGAAGCCAGATCGCCTTCGCCGGCTCGGCGAAGGGCAACACCGACATCTATACGATCTCTTCGGCCGGGGGCACGGCGCATCGCCTCACGACGAGCCGGGCCCTGGAAGCCTCGCCCGCGTGGTCGCCGACGGGGCGCCAGATCCTCTACACGTCCGACCTGACCGGAACGCCCCAGATCTACGTCATGGACGCCGAGGGCACCAACTCGCGGCGGCTCACGCTGGCCGGGAACTGGAACGACGAGGGCGAGTGGTCGCCCGACGGGTCGAAGATCGCGTTCGCCTGCCGGAACGAAGGCGACTTCAACATCTGCGTGATGGACCTCGCATCGAGCCAGACGATCCAGGTCACCAGCGAGGGGTCCAACGGGCATCCGAGCTGGTCACCCGACGGACAGAAGATCGCGTACTCCTGCCGCCGCGAGGGGTCGACGCAGATCTACTCGGTCGACGCGACCGGGCAGAATCGCAGGCAGCTCACCCAGGGGGCCAACCACCTCCAGCCTTTCTGGCTTCCCTGATCGGATTCGCACGGCGGGACTGGGGTTTTTGCGGCGTCTTTGCTACACTGATTTCCGGCCACGCCCTTCAGACGTTTCGCCCGGCCACGGGACAAGGAGTAGGAAATGCGTAGACGAACCACGACGCTCTTCATCGCAGCGTTGCTCGGACTGGTGATCCTTCCCTTCGCCGCCTGTAAGAAGAAAGCGCCCACCACCGCGCCGGAAGCGCGCCCGCCCGTGACGGCCGCCAAGCCGCCGGAGACGAACGTCCCGCCGCCGCCGAAGCCCGCGCCCTCGAACGACGTGGAGGCCGTGGATCTCTCGACGATGGACATCGAGACGATCAACCGGAAGGGCTACCTGACCGATGCCTTCTTCGACTTCGACCAGGCCGATCTTCGCGAGGACGCCCGCACGGCCCTCGCGGCCGACGCGCAGTGGCTCAAGAAGCATGCGTCGGTCCAGGTCCTGATCGAGGGCCACTGCGACGAGCGCGGCACCGCGGCCTACAACCTGGCCCTCGGAGACCGCCGCGCCAACGCCGCCAAGGAGTATCTGGTCTCGCTCGGCATCGACGCGTCGCGGCTGCGCACGGTGTCCTACGGCAAGGAGCGGCCCTTCTGCACCGAGTCCAACGAAAGCTGCTGGCAGAAGAACCGCCGCGCGCACCTCGTCATCACGGCCAAGTGATCCTCTCTTCCCTGCGGCGCCCGGCGCTCCTCGGTCTCTCCTCGGCGGCCCTCCTCGCGGGGGCCGCCTGCGTTTCATCGAGCGACATCGACGCCCTCCACCGCCAGATGAACGACATCCAGAAGCAGATCCAGGCCCTCGAGCGCAAGTCCTCGAGCAAGGAAGAGGTCGAGAAGCTCAACCAGAACGTCGCGTCGCAGACGCAGCAGCTGCTCAAGTCGAATGCCGACACGGCCGTGCGCCTGGGCGAGCTGACGACCAAGATGGA
Source organism: uncultured Acidobacteriota bacterium (assembly GCA_963736455.1). Lineage (GTDB taxonomy): Bacteria > Acidobacteriota > Thermoanaerobaculia > UBA5066 > Gp7-AA6 > DAHUXD01. The sequence continues at coordinate 262,567 of CAVTON010000001.1, read as the reverse complement.
GCAGCTCGAGGCCAAGCTCGAGGACACGAACCGCCGCCTCTCGCAGCTCTCCCAGCAGATCGCGGAAACCCAGGGCGACCTGCTCCGCCTGCGCGGCGCGGCCGGCTCCGCCGCGCCCGGCGGGCCCCCGATCGCGGGCGGGTCGGCCGCCCCGGTCTCGCCGGCGGGCTCGAGCCCGTCGCCGGCCGAGCTCTACGACACCGCCTACGCCGACTACACCAAGGGCCGGTATGCGCTGGCGATCCAGGGCTTCGAGGACTACCTGTCCGCCTATCCCTCCACCGACCTGTCCGACAACGCCCAGTACTGGATCGGCGAATCGCACTACGCCCAGAAGAAGTATCCCGAGGCGATCTCCGACTTCGAGAAGCTGCTCAAGCAGTGGCCGGCCAGCGACAAGGCCGCCGCCAGTCTGCTCAAGAAGGGGTACGCGATGCTCGAGATGGGGCAGAAGGGCGAAGCGATCGTCCAGCTCCAGTACGTCATCCACGAGTTCCCGACGTCCGAGGAGGCTCGCCTGGCCCGCGCCAGGCTGAAAACCCTTGGAGTCGACGCACAGTAACAACAGTAGAAGACCGGGGTTCGCCCCGTCACCCCGACCCGAAAATGAGGTATTGTTCCCCGCCCGCCCACCTTACGCCGGGCGGCCCGTTCACGGAAACGACGAGGAGTGAGGATCAGCCACGATGGCCAACATCAAGTCTGCCGAGAAGCGAAACCGCCAGGCCGGCAAGAAGCGCAGCCGCAACCGGGCGCGTGTCTCGCGCCTCCGGACGGCGGTCAAGGGATACCGCCAGCTCGACACGAAAAAGAAGGGCGAAGCCCTTCCCGGAACGCATTCCGAGATCGATCGCGCCCTCGCCAAGGGCGTGATCCATCGCAACGCCGCGGCGCGCTACAAGTCCCGCCTCGCGAAGAAGGCCGCGGCGAAGTAGCGGTAGCGGCTCCCCGATCCCGAACGAGCCCTCCCCCTCACCCCAGCCCTCTCCCCCTTTCGGGGGCGATGGTGTAAGACTCGGAATGGGGGGAGGACCGAAAGCGACATCCCCTCTCCCGTCGGTCGGCCCGCGAAGCGGGCCGCTCACAATCCGAGTCAAAATCCCTCCAGCATGCTCGTCACGAGGCTCTGCGCGAAGCGATCGGCCACGCGGTCGATCGCGTCGTTCTCGAGGTCGGCGTACGTGGCGGCGGTGGCCGAGAACTGGTAGTTGTCGCGGAAGGTGAAGGCAGGGTTCTCCCAGAGCGCCTTCTCGTCGGGCAGGGTCTTCAGCGCGACTTTCGCCGTTGCCCGCACCTGGTAATCCGTGGCCCGGCCCTGGGAATCGAACGCCACCGGGTAGAGGTCGAAGGCGAGCATCGTGCCGGTCAGCTCGGCGTCGGCCCCCGCGGCGCCCGACTGAACGCGAAATCTCCCGCGCGAGACGAGCTCGCGGGCGATCGCCGCCGAGAACCGCTGCTCGAGCGCGACCCGCGGCGTCCGGTTCTCGAGGGTCGTGAACTGGACCACCTTGATGTTCTCCGGCAGGTTGGATCCCTTGCCGACGAGCGTGTAGCCGCAGGCGTCGGCCAGGAGGACGGCGATGGACAGGAGGAGGCGGCCCGCGGCGGGCGGAAGACGGGCGCTCACCGGACGACCAGGTTCAGCAGGCGGTCGGGCACGAAGACCGTCCTCGCGATTTCCTTGCCCTCGAGCCACGGCTGGATGCGCGGGTCGCCGTCGAGAGCGCGCATCGCGTCCGACTCCGAGGCGCCGCGGGCGAGCTCGAGCCTCCCGCGGACCTTCCCGTTGACCTGGACGACGAGCGTGACGCCGGTCGAGGTCGCCAGCGCCGGATCGTACGAAGGCCAGCGTGACTCGACCACGAAGCCCGGCTCCCCGAGGCGGCTCCACCACTCCTCCGTCAGATGCGGGGCGATCGGATGGAGCAGCTGCAGGAGGGCCCGGACGGCGCTCCGGATCGCGCCCGGCGCCTCGTGGCCGCCGTCGAGCGCGTCGGCGATGCCCTTCTGGAATTCCATCAGGGCCGCGATGGCGGTGTGGAAGTGAAAACGGGCGGCGTCCTCCGTCACTCGCTGGATCGAGCGGTGCGTCAGCCTTCGCAGAGGCGTGTCGGCGGGGCCCTCGACGCCGGTCAGCGCGACCACGCCGGCGCACAGGTCGTGAACCCGGTTCAGAAACCGGTACGCGCCCGCGACGCCCTCCTCGGACCACTCGGACTCCTTCTCGGGAGGTCCGATGAACAGCGTGTAGAGGCGCAGAGTGTCCGCGCCGTAGCGCGCGATCAGCTCGTCGGGCGAAACGGTGTTTCCCCGCGACTTGGACATCTTCTCGATCTTCCCCGTTGCGGGATTCAAACGCGTGATCATGCCCTGGTTGAAGAGGCGCTCGAACGGCTCCTCGAGATGAACGAGCCCCATGTCCTTCAGCACGCGGCAGATGAAACGCGCGTACAGCAGGTGCAGGATCGCATGCTCGATCCCGCCGATGTACTGGTCCACGGGCAGCCAGCGCCCGACGCGCTCGGTGTCCACCATCTTCTCGGCGTCGTGGGGGTTGAGGAACCGCAGGTAGTACCAGGAGGAGTCCACGAACGTGTCCATCGTGTCCGTCTCGCGGCGCGCGTCTCCGCCGCACCTCGGGCAGGTCACGCGGACGAAGGAGTCCGACTTCTCGAGCGGGTTCCCCTCGACGCCTCGAAACTCGACGTCGTCCGGCAGGAGCACCGGCAGGTCCGCGTCCGGCACCGGCACGACGCCGCAGGCCGGGCAGTGAATCGCGGGAATCGGCGTGCCCCAGTAGCGCTGGCGCGATATGAGCCAGTCGCGCAGCCGGTAGCCGACCTTCCCTTTTCCCAGCCCCTGCTCCTCGAGCCACCGGATCGCGACCCGGATCGCCTCGGGGCCGTCCGGCGTTCCATCCCAGGAGCCGGATCCGAAGAGGACGCCCCCGTGCGGGCGCGCGCCGGTCACCGGCGAAGACGGATCGTCTCCGTCCGTGCGATACACCGAGCGGACCGGGAGACCGTACCTGCGGGCAAAGGCGTAGTCGCGCTCGTCGTGGGCGGGCACGCCCATGATGGCTCCCGTCCCGTATTCGGGCAGGACGAAGTTCGCGAGCCAGACCGGGATTGGCTCCCCGGTTCCCGGGTTGATCGCCGTCGCTCCGGTCGCGAGGCCCTCCTTCTCCGCACCCTCCGACTCGCGCTCGAGCCGCGACTCGCGGCGCACCCGCTCGACGAACGCCTCGACCTCGGCCTTCCGGGGCGAGACCGCGGCGAGCTTCTCGACGGCGGGGTGCTCGGGCGCGAGCGCCAGAAACGTCGCTCCGTGGAGCGTGTCGGGCCGCGTCGTAAACACCTTCAACGGCTCGGCCAGACCGTCGACGCGAAAGACCACCTCGGCCCCTTCGGACCTGCCGATCCAGTTGCGCTGCATCGTCTTGACCCGGTCGGACCAATGGTCGAGGCGATCGAGACCGTCCAGCAGCCTCTCCGCGTAATCGGTGACCCGGAAGAACCACTGCGTCAGGTCGCGGATCTCGACCGGATCGTCGGATCGCTCGCACCGCCCATCCACGACCTGCTCGTTGGCGAGCACCGTGCGGCAGCCCGGGCACCAGTTCACGGGCGCGGTCTTGCGGTATGCGAGGCCGCGTTCCCACATCCGAAGGAAGAGCCACTGGTTCCAGCGGTAGTACCCCGGATCGCAGGACGCCAGCTCCTTCGACCAGTCGTAGAGACAGCCGAGGGCGTAGAGCTGCTCCTTCATCCGGGCGATGTTGCCCATCGTGTACTCGCGTGGGTGCACGCCGCTCTGGATCGCCGCGTTCTCGGCGGGCAATCCGAAGGCATCCCAGCCCATGGGATTCAAGGCCTTGCGGCCCGCCATGCGCTCTCGGCGATACAGGGCGTCGCCGAGGATGTAGTTGCGGCCGTGGCCGACGTGCAGCCGGCTGCCCGACGGATACGGGTACATGTTGAGCATGTAGAACTCGTTGCCCGGGACGGAGGTGTCCACCTCCGCCACGCGGGCCTCGGCCCAGCGGCGCTGCCACTTGCCTTCGATTTCGGCCGGAGCGTACTTGTCCGCCATGAGGAGGCGGAATCTTAACCGAAGGCGGCTTCTCTCCCGCCTACCTCGAGCCGCCGATCGGACGCACGCGGAGGGTCGTGTCCGGAAGACGTACGACCGGGTAGTCCACGCGCCCCGACGTCTCGACGGCGGTCAGCGTCAATCCGCGCGGCCGCTCCAGCGTCCGTTTCCGGAACGCGATGTATCGCCCGTCCACGCCGTTGATCGAGGCTGAGGGATCGGAGAACACGAAGCCGAGATCCGGGTAGTAGATCTCGATCCAGCGGTGATAGACGCCGCCGATGTGGGAGTCGTAGCCGTCCACCCCCGCCCTCGTGCGCAGGATTCCCTGGACGGTGCGAGCGGTAATGCCGGCCCGGCGCAGCAGGTCCACCGCGAGCTCCGCAAAGCCGACGCAGTACGCGCGCCGCGAGGCGTAGACGGAGGCTGGATCCTGCTTGCGCGACCGGTCCGGGTCGTATCGGACGCTCGTCGCGACTCCTTCCAGGATCCGCTCGACGGCTTGCGCCTGGGTGTTCGCCCCGGAGACGCGGGACCACACCCACGCATCCCGATCCGGCGCGGAAGTGAGCGACGATTCGCGCACGGCGCCGGTCGGAAACGGCGCCCGGCTGGAGAGCGGGGCGCCGCTGATGCGGACGGAAAGCTCGAGCGCGCCGTCCGCCTGGCGAGCGACCCCCAGGGAATATCCTTCGTTGTCGTACTGGTCGAAGACTCCGGTCCCGGCGCCGGAGGCCCGGTAGACCGCGATCTCGTCGGCGGAAAGGCCGGCGGAGGCCGCACCGAGCGTCGCGGCGGCGGCGAGGACGGCGGCGGCCCGGAGGGAGGTCATGCCGGAGGCGTCGATCCGCGACGGCCCTTCAGCACACCATCGAGGATCCCGTTGATGAACTGAGACGACTTGGGCGTCGAAAACCGCTTGGCGATCTCGAGAGCCTCGTCGATGACGACCGGCCGCGGCGTATCGGGCTCGTGCAGCAGCTCGAACAGCGCGAGGCGCAGGATGTTGCGGTCCACGACGGGCATGCGCGCCAGGCGCCAGTGGTCCGCCTGGCGCGAGATGATTTCGTCGAGGTCCTGGCGGTGGGTCAGCGTCCCCGAGACCAGCCGGCGGGTGAAGTCCTGGATGCCTTCGGGCGCGCTCTTCAGGTCGTCCGATCTCCGGAACATCTCCTGCGGCTCGGTGCCGGAGACGTCGTACTCGTAGAGCATCTGGAGTGCGAGCTCCCGCGCCTTGCGACGCGCTCCCATTACGGCTTCCTCAGCTGGCGCGAGACCTGCGCCATCTCGATGGCCGCTTCGGCCGCCTCGACCCCCTTGTCCGTGCGCTCGCGAGCCTGCTCCATCGTGTCGCAGGTCAGGATCCCGAATCCGATCGGCATCGGCGAGGAAACCGTCAGCGAGGCGAGCGCCGATGCCACTGCATGGCCCAGCACCTCGTGGTGCGTCGTCTCCCCTCGCACGATCGCCGCCAGCGCGACGACCGCGTCGTAGCGCCCCGAGTCCGCCAGGGCGCGGGCGCCGGCGGGCACCTCGAACGCTCCCGGAACGCGCACGACGGCGACGTCGGCCGATCGGGCACCGCGCCGTCGGAGCGTATCGAGCGCCGCAGCCAGCATGGCGTCGGTGATCGTCGGGTTCCATCGCGCGCACACCACGCCGATGCGCAAACCCTCGGCATCGAGGCGGCCGTCGTACTGCCTCGGTGAGAAAGATGCCGCCATGCGGCGCGGAACGCGCTTGTTCAAGGACCTGCTCGACTTCGAAAGAGAGAGGATTGTAACCCGCGGGAGGCGGGCTGGCTACGCGAAGAGCCGGTCGAGCTCCGGGGTCTCCCCGTAATTGCGGACGTACCTCTCCTGGAAGGCCTCGGGCGCGTATCGGGGCGGCTGGGGACCCTGGTGCTCCAGGCAATAGACCGCCGCCACGCTGCCGATCCGGCCCGCGACGGGCCACGGCGCCCCGATCCGCAGTCCCCGGAGAAGGCCCGCACGGTAGGCGTCTCCGACGCCCGTCGGGTCGAGCGCCTCGCGTTCGACCTTCGCCGGCGGGATGCGATGGACGATCCGCCCGCCTCCCAGCGGAGCGTGGATCGCCGATCCGTCGGCGCCGTGGGTCACGATCAGGACCGGCACCATGCGCTCGAGGTCCTCGCGGGACCTGCCGGTCTTCTGCATCAGGATCCCGAACTCGTAGTCGTTGACGATCAGGATCGCGGCTCCCCGGACGCCCTCCTCCATCTCCGTGCCGGAGAGGCGCGTGACCTGCTGGCTCGGGTCATAGAGAAACGGAATGTTGTGCTTGCGGCAGAACGCGGCGTGGGCCGCCATGGCCGGAGGATCGTTCGGCGAGATGACGACGAATGCGATCTCGGGCCGGTCGAGCGTGTCGAGGGGGTAGCGTCGCGCCCGCGCCATCGCTCCCGTGTAGAAGGACGCCACCTGGTTCTGATCCTGGTCGGTCGAGACGAAGAAGGACGCCGTGAAGACGTCCGGCTCGAGCCTCAAGCCCGAGACGTCGATACCCTCCGCGGCCAGGCGATCCCGGTACTCCGCCGCGTCCGATCCGGCGGTGGCCAGCAGGGCCGGCCGCTCGCCGAGCAGCGCCAGTCCCCACGCGATGTTCGGGCCGCAGCCTCCCGGGACGCGCCGCATCTCGTCCACGAGAAACGAGACCGAAATGCGCGACATCCGGTCCGGAATCAGGTGCTCGGTGAATTTCCCCGGAAAGGTCATGAGGTAGTCGAAGGCCACCGATCCCGTCACGACGATCCGTCCGTCCGTCCTCACAGGTACCTCCCCGCGATCGGCCGAAGCCGTTCTCGCTCCGAGTCCGCGATCGCCGCGCGATCCGTGATGATCCCGAAACGCATCGAGTCCCGACAGCCGCAGGGGCGGCCCGTGTCGACCCGAGCGACTGCGGAGGCGAGGGTTCGGCGGGCCGCCGCGGCGTTTTCCCCGAGGATCGCCACGATCACCTCGACCGAGACGTCCTCCGTGGAAATGCGCCAGCAGTCGTAGTCGGTCACGAGGGCGAGGCTCGCGTAACAGATCTCGGCCTCGCGCGCCAGGCGGGCCTCCGTCAGGTTCGTCATCCCGATGACGTCCGCGCCCCAGGCGCGATAGAGATTGGACTCCGCGCGCGTCGAGAACTGCGGCCCCTCCATGCAAACGTAGGTCCCGCCGCGATGAACCGTCAATCCCGCGCTTCGCCCGGCCTCCTCGAGACATCGGGAGAGAACGGGACAGACCGGGTCGGCGAAGCCCGCGTGCGCCACGACGCCCCCGTCGAAGAAGGTGTCCCGCCGATGCCGGGTCCGGTCGATGAACTGATCGGGGATCACCGCGTGGAGAGGCGCATGCTCCTCGCGCAGGCTGCCGCAGGCCGACGCCGAGAGCAGCGCGTCGCAGCCGAGCATCTTGAAGCCGCAGATGTTCGCGCGATAGTTGATCTCGCTGGGAGACAGGCGGTGTCCCCGGGCGTGGCGCGACAGAAACGCGACCGGCACGCCGTCGAGCGTCCCCGTGAAGTACGCGTCCGAAGGCGGCCCGAAGGGCGTCTCCAGTCTCTCCTCCTTCAGACCCGCGATCGCCGAGAGGTCGTAGACGCCGCTTCCTCCGACGAGCCCGACTCGCCCCGGAAGGCTCACGTCCGCCCGTCCGCGCCGGCGCGATGCCGATCGATCGCCTCCCGGACCCGTTCCGCCAGGGCCAGGGCGTCCCGGCCGATCTCGCCGGTGACGAGGGGATCCCGCCCGTCCCGCACCGCCGCCGCAAAATCCGCGATCTCGCGCCCGAGCGGGTCCGTCGCGGCGACCTCGATCGGTTCGGGGACGACGCCCGTCCGGACTCCGTCCCGGACGAGGCGGTGCGCCGCGACCGAGCGCGCGCGCATGTCGATCGAGCAGTAGAGCGGCGGGGCGAAGACGCGGAGCTTTCGCATCGGCTCCGTCGAGACGCGCGAGGCGGTCAGGTTGGCCACGCAGCCGCCCTCGAATTCGAGGCGGGCGTTGGCGATGTCCACGCTTCCCGTCAGCACCGGCATCCCGGCCGCGCGCACCTCGCGGACCGGCCGCCGGACGAGGACGTCGACGATCTGGAGGTCGTGGATCATGAGGTCCAGGACAACGTCGACGTCGAGGCTTCGCTCGGTCGGCGCGGCCAGCCGGTGCCCCTCGATGAAGATCGGCGATTCGAGGCGTGCGAGGGCCGCCTCGACGGCGGGGTTATAGCGTTCGACGTGGCCGACCTCGAGGATTCGCCCCCGGGAGCGCGCCAGCGCCACGAGCTCGTCGGCATCGGCGAGCGACGCGGTCATCGGCTTCTCGACGAGGACGTGGAGATCGCGCTCGAGGAAGAACCGGGCCATCTCGGCATGGCTCGCCGTCGGCGTCGCGATCACGACGGCCTCGGCCCGCGACGCCACGTCCTCCCGGCTCGACAGCACGTCTGTTCCTTCGGCGTGCGCCACGTCGGCGGCGCGCTCCGGGCGCCGGTCGTGGACGCCGGCCAGGGCGATCCCGGGCGTCCGCGCCGCGATACGGGCGTGCTGCCGCCCGAGGTGGCCCACGCCGACCACCGCCAGGCGCACCGGCCGGGCGCCGCTCATCCCGGCGGCAGTCTCACTTGATGAAGCCCCGCTCGCTCGTCTGAATGAAGTGGACGAGCTCCTCGACGTCGGGCTGCCCGAGCAGCTCGTCGGCGATGCGCTCGAGCGCCTGGCTCGTGTTGAGCTTGGATTGCCGCAGGAAGCGGTAGGCCTTCTGCAGGGCCTCGATGCGCTCGTCGGAGAACCCCGCCCGCTTGAGCCCGATCGAGTTGATGCCGTAGGTCTTGGGGTCCTCGTTGCCCTCGGTGCGGCAGAAGGGCAGCACGTCCTGCCGGCACGCCGTGTACGCCCCCATGAACGCGTGCGCGCCGACCCGGCAGAACTGGTGCACGGCGTTGAAGGCTCCCACCTTCGCGTGGTTGCCGACGTGGACGTGACCCGCGAGGACCGAACAGTTCGCCATGACGACGTTCGATCCGATCCGGTTGTCGTGGGCGACGTGCGTGTAGTTCATGAAGTAATTGTCGTCGCCGACCACGGTCTCTCCCCCGCCGGTGGCCGTGCCCCGCTGCACCGTCGAAAACTCCCGGAACACGTTGCGCGATCCGACGACCAGGCGCGTCGGCTCGCCCCGATACTTGAGGTCCTGCGGCTCGAAGCCCAGGGCGGCGTGCGGAAAGATGCGGTTGTCCTCTCCGAAGACCGCCGGCCCCAGGACCGTGGCGTGATTGCCGACGCTCGTCCGGTTGCCGAGGCGCACGCCGTCGCCGACGACCGCGTAGGCCCCGATCGAGACGCCCTCGCCGAGCTCGGCGCTCGGCGCGACGACGGCCGAGGGGTGGATCGTGACGCTGGTCATGGGCGGTCCACCAGCACCGAGAGCAGGTCCGCCTCGGCGCAGACTTTTCCGTCCACGGTCGCCGTCGCATGGCACTTGCAGACGCGCATCTTCAGCGAAACGATCGTGGCCTCGATGCGGAGCTGATCGCCCGGGACCACGGGCCGGCGGAAACGGCAGCGGTCCACCCCGGAAAGGTAAAGGAGCTTCTTCTCCTTGTCCGGCGTGATGCCGAGCAGGCCGACGCCGGCGACCTGCGCCATCGCCTCGAGGACCAGGACTCCCGGCATCACCGGATTTCCGGGGAAATGGCCCTGGAAGAACTCCTCGTTGAACGTCACGTTCTTGATGCCCACGACCCGCTTGCCCGGCTCGAGCTCGAGGATTCGGTCGACCAGGAGAAACGGATACCGATGCGGCAGGGTCTTCAGGATGTCGGCGATGCCGAGCTCCACGGTCACCTCCCCTTCGAAATCTTCGCCAGGGCCTTCTCGAGGGCGGCGAGGCGTTCGAGCGCTCCTTCGAGTCGGCCCGCCAGCGCAGCGCGCTTGAGAAATTCCCGGTGCGGCAGCGCGGGCATGCCGGAGACGACGGCGCCGGCCTCGACGCGGCCCCCTCGGGCGATGCCGGCCTGGCCCGTGAGGATGGCGCGGTCGCCGATCGTCACGTGGTCCGACACGCCGACCTGGCCGGCGAGGGTCACCGCGCGGCCGAGGCGCGACGATCCGCCTACGCCCGCCTGCCCGCAGAGAATCGAGTGCTCTCCGACGATCACGTTGTGGCCGACCTGGACGAGGTTGTCGATTTTCGTGCCGCGCCCGATGACGGTCTCACCGAGCGTCGCCCGGTCGATCGCGGCGTTGGCGCCGACTTCCACGTCGTCCTCGAGACGCACGATCCCGATCTGAGGGATCCTTCGATGACTCGCACCGTCCCAAACGTATCCGAATCCGTCCGATCCCACCACCGCGCCCGGCTGGAGAAGGCACCGGTCGCCGATCCGACAATCCGCGAGGACCGCGGAACCCGGCCCCAGGACGCAGTCGCGGCCGATCTCGACGCGCTCTCCGACGAACGCGCCGGCCCGAAGCCACGTCCCGCCGCCGACGCGGGCGCCGGCCGCGATGGTCGCGCCCGGCTCGACACTGACGCCCTTCCCGAGCCGGGCCGTCCGGGCCACGAACGCGCCCCGCGCGACCCCGGGGCGTCCGCGTCCGGGCGGACGAAAGACCTCGAGCCAGACGGCGAGGGCCAGCGCAGGCGACTCGACGACGACGCAGGGCTTTCCGCCGGCGAGGGCCTTTGACGGCGACAGGAGCGCTCCGGCCCGGCTGGACGCCGCGTCGCGCGCGCGCCGTCCGTCGGCCACCCAGGAGAGGTCCTGCCTCCCGGCGGCCTCGAGGGGGGCCACGCCGCGAAGACGCATGCCCCCGTCGCCCTCGAGGCGGCCTCCGACCGCGGAGGCCACTTCGGCGAGACGAAACCCCTCGACCGCGGCCCGAGGGCGCCGAGGGCGGTCGGCGCCCCTCCTCGGGACTCGTGAGCGGGCCACGGCGTCCTGCTTCCGGCGCCTGGTGCTACGGCTTCTTGGTCGGGGCCGGGGCGGGCGCGGTCTTTCCCGCGGACGCCGGCCTGGCCGGCGCGTCCGGCGCCTTGGCGGCGGGCACGGCGACCGTCGTGTTGAACTGTTTCAACACGTCGTCGGTGATGTCGATGCCGTCGTCGGCATAGACGAGTCCCGACTGAAACTTGTTGAAGATGAGGGTGTAGCCCTTCTCCTTGCCCACCTGGTTGATCACCGGAAACACGCGCCGTTCGAGCTCGCTCAGCTCTTTCTTCTGGGCGGCCTCGAGGTCCCGGTTCGCATCGTCCTGGAACCGCTTGAAGGCGATCGCCTTCTCCTGGTAGGTCTTCTGAAGGGATTCCCGCTTGTCGTCGGCCAGCGATGAGCCCTGATCGGCCAGCTTCTGCTCCATGTCCCGGAGCTCTTTCTGGAGCTTGTCGCCTTCTTCCTTTTTCTGATCGTTCAGTTTCTTGACGCGGCTGAAGGCTTCCTTCCCGAGCGCGGATTCCTGGACGAGCCTCTCGACGTTGATGACGCCGACCTTAAACGGCCCGGCCGCGGCGGGCGCCGCCGTCGCCGGCGCCGTTCCCTGGGCACTGGTCACGGCCGCAACGAGTCCGGCCACGACCGCCAACGCAAAGCGTTTCATTCCAACTCCTTCTCCACGAAAGCGCGGAAGTGTAGCAAAAACTGCGGCTGGCACAACAGGCCGAAAATGGGCCTCATTCCGGGGGAAGCCGCCCCATCCGGGGATCGACGCCGCCGTGATGTTGGAGCGAGTCGGGCTGCGGCACGGTTGTGCCTCTCTCCCATCCGCGCGTCGAGCGCGGCTTCAAAACGTCCGGCCGATCGAAAAGGTGAATCCCGACTTCTTCTCGGTCAGGTTCGTGAGCGGGAAGCCGTACTGGTCGAGCGGCTGGACGGGGTTGGGGTTGATGGCGTAGATGAACCGCAGCGGCGCCTGGAAGATCGGCAGAAAGATGCGCAGCTCGGCGCCGAACGCCGTCCGGATGTTCGTCAGGGAGATGTTCTGCGTGTCGTAGTAGTTGTTTCCGAAGTCCCCGAATACGAGCAGTGTCGCCGGTCCGATGTTCAGGAACTGGTACTCGACGTTGACGACGAAAAACTTGTTCCCTCCGAGGACGCGGCCGAGGTCGTCGGTGAAGACGACGTTGGTCGTGGGATGCAGCGGCACGACGGCGCCCTGCGAGTAGCCCCGCATGCTCTGCTCGCCGCCGAGCTGGAAGCGCTCGAAGATGGGCAGCGGCGTGTTGCCGACCTGCAGGAGGTATCCGAGCTCGCCGTTCAAGGCGAGCACGGCGTTGCGCGGCAGCGGGACCGGGATGTAGATCGTCGCGCCGATGGTCGGCTTGATGAAGGAGTTCGTGCCGCCGAAGACGTCCGGGGCCACCTGCAATGCGCCGGTCAGGCGGAATCCGCGCGTGGGATTGATCGGATCGTTGCGGCTGTCGTAGCGGTAGGCCGGCGTGATCGAGGACGTCGTGCCGACGGTGGCCACGAGCTTCTGCGGCGGCGCGGGCTGGCCCGGCGGAATCGGAGCCGTCGCCACGGGATAGTTCGCGTCGATGTTCTCGTACGAATAGAGGGCGGACACCGAATCGAAGAGACCGAGCCCCTTCGCGTAGAAGAGCGTGCCGCCTTTTCGCGTCTCCTGGACCGACGAGTAGATGATGTTGCGGCTGAAGAGCGACGCCCCGACCGACTGGTTCTTGTCGAGGAACCACGGAATCGTGTACGAGAGATCGAAGAACTTCGACACGCTGCCGACCTGAGCCGAAACGCCGATGATCTCGCCGCGGCCGAGGAAGTTGCGCGTCTGGAAGGAGAATTGGCCGAAGAACCCGTCGTATCCCGAGTAGCCTGCGCCGAACTGGATCTCGTTGCGGCTGGTCTCCTGTCCCTTCAGGACGATATCCACTTTCTTCTCGTCGGGCCGGACCGAGAAGTCGGGCTCCTCGCCGAGCTTGAAGTAGCCGAGCTGCGAGATCTTCTGAATGCTCTTCTTGATGGCCTCCATGTCCATCACGTCGCCTTCGTCGAGGCCGAACTCGCGGCGAATGACCTTGTCGCGCGTCAGGGTGTTGCCCTTGACCTCGAGGCGGCCGAGGTAGAACTTTTCCCCCTCGAACATTTTGATGTCGACGTCCACGCGGTTGCTGCCGACCTCCTTGTACACGGGATCGGCGAACCAGTAGATGTAGCCGCGGGTCTTGTACATGTTCTCGATGGTCGCGAGCCCCTCGACGAGCTGGTCGTGGTTCAGGATCGAGCCGGGGGGCAGCAGGGCGAACTGCTTGAGCAGCATCTTCTGCGGAAAGACCGTGACCTCCGGGGGGTCGGCCGGCTGCCCGTTCTGCAGGACGCGCGTGATCGCGATCTCGTTGGTGTAGAACTTGTCCCCCTGCACGATCGGGATCGTGATCCGGACCCGGCGCTTGATCTTCTCGGGCTTGGCCTTGGGGTTGACGACGTAGACATCGAGGATGGGGTCCTTGACGACGACGTCCTTGTACCCCTTGGACTGATACAGGCCCTTGATGCTCTCGACGTCGGCCTCGTAGTTGGCCTGACTGTAGACCGTGTTCTCCGACAGGATCCGCCACCAGACCGCGACCTTGGTCTTCTTCATGGCGTTGCGCAGGGCCTGCGCCGAGACCGCGGAGTTGCCGGTGAACTCGATGGATTCGATCTTGACCTTGTCCCCCTCGTCGATCAGGAAGACGATCTTTTTCTCGGTCTTGGAGATGTCGTCGATCCGGTAGTCCACCGTGGCGCTGCGGAATCCCTGCGCCGTGTAGAAGTCGCTGATCACCGAACGGGCGTGGGCCACGTCCCGCAGCGAAAGCGGCGCGCCCGCCTGGATCTCGACCTTTCCGTCCTTCAGCGCGTCCTTGATCTGGGACGTCGAGAGCTTCTTGTTGCCCTGAAATTCCAGCTCCTTGACGACCGGACGCTCCTCGATCGTCACGACGAGGGTCACGCCTTCAGGCGATCGCTCGGCCTCGATCTTCGCATTCTCCAGGAGTCCCGATTCCCAGAGGGCCGGAAAGCTCTTGCGAAGCTTCTCTGCGTCGTAGGGATCGCCGACCTTCACGCCGAGGTAGTGCGCGATGGTGTCCGGCGACACGGTCTGATACCCGACGACGCGGATGCCCACGATGGTGTCGGAACCCACCGGGGCGGGAACGGGAACCGGCGCGGGAGCCTCCGGCGCCGCGGAAGAAGGCACGGACGGCGCGGCCGGCGTCGGCGCCGGGGTCGGCGCAGCGGGCGGGGCCGCGTCCTGTGCGAAGGCGTAAGCGGCGGAAAACGCCACCAGCGCCGCGGCGAGCCCCGCGGCCCCGAAGGACCCCCTCCGCAAGAAGCTATCGCCCCTGGGGGATCGGCTCGCTCTCGCGCGCCGTAACTCGCAGCCCATCCGGTCCCACCCGAACCTCGATCGCTTCGAGGCGCTCCTCGCGGGCGGCGATGAGCAACTCCGAAACGGGGTCCTCGACGTGCTTCTGGATCGCGCGCCGCAGAGGCCGCGCTCCCATGTTGGGGTCGTCCCCGCTCTGGGCGAGCAGCCATTCGATCGCCGCGTCGTCGATGTCGATCCAGGCCCCCTTCGAGGCGATGGTCGTGTTGACGTCGTCGATGAGAAGGCGGCAGATCTTGGCGAGCTCGACGCGTCCGAGGGGATGAAACACGATGACGTCGTCGATTCGGTTGATGAACTCCGGCGAAAAATCGCGCCGGAGCTCCTTGAGGACGAGATCCTCGATCTCCTGGTTCGACTGGTTCTCGCGCGAGCCGCCGAAGCCGACCCGGCTGCGGTTGACGAGGTGCTTCGTCCCGATGTTGGACGTCATGATGATGAGCGTGTTCTTGAAATCCACGACGTTGCCGTAAGCGTCGGTGAGGATGCCGTCCTCCAGGATCTGCAGCAGGAGATTGGCGATGTCCGGATGCGCCTTCTCGATCTCGTCGAAAAGGATGACGCTGTAGGGATTGCGCCGGATGCGCTCGGTGAGCTGACCGCCCTCCTCGTGACCCACGTAGCCGGGCGGCGAACCGATCAGCTTCGAGACGGCGTGCTTTTCCATGTACTCGGACATGTCGAAGCGCACCAGGGACTTCTGGTTCTCGAACATGAACTCGGCGAGGCGCCGCGCGACCTCGGTCTTTCCGACCCCCGAGGGGCCGAGGAAGATGAACGAGCCCATCGGCCGGTTCGGGTTGTTGACGCCGAGCCGCGAGCGCCGGATCGCCTTCGAGACTCCGATGATTGCGGCCTCCTGGCCCACGATCCGGCGGCGCAGCGCGTCCTCCATGTGGAGCAGCTTCTCCGCCTCTTCCATCTCGAGCGAGGCCACCGGAATGCCGGTCCAGGAAGAGATGATCTCCTCGATGTCGCGCCGCGTGACCTCCTGGGTCGCCTCGCTGCGCTCGGCCGACTGCGCCTTGGCGCGCTCGATCTCTTCCTTCAGCTCGATCTCCCGCTCGCGCAGGAACACCGCCTTCTCGAAGTCTTTGTCGGAGATCGCCTTCTTCATCTCCTTGACGATCTGGCGGATCTCGAGCTCGAGCTTGCGCAGGTTCTGCGTATCCGCGACGCGCTTCAGCTTCACCTTGGCGCCCGCCTCGTCGAGGATGTCAATCGCCTTGTCCGGGAAGAAGCGGTCGGTGATGTATCGGTTGGACTGGTACACGGCCGTCTTGATCGCCTCGGCCGAGTAGCGGACCTTGTGGAACTGCTCGTAGCGATCCTTGACGCCTTCGAGGATCTCGAAGGTCTCGATCTCGGAGGGCGCCGTGACGTTGATCGCCTGGAACCGGCGCAGAAGGCTCCGATCCTTCTCGATGTACTTGCGGTACTCCTTCAGCGTCGTCGCGCCGATGCACGACACCTCGCCGCGCGAGAGCGCCGGCTTCAGGATGTTCGCCGCGTCCAGGGATCCTTCCGCGGAGCCCGCGCCGATCAGGGAGTGGATCTCGTCGATGAAGATGATCAGGTCGGGGTTCTCGCGAAGCTCGCGGATGATCCCCTTCAGTCGCTCCTCGAACTGGCCGCGGTACTTCGTGCCCGCGACGATCAGCGAAAGGTCGAGCGCGAGGATCTTCTTCGACGCGAGGAAGATCGGCACGGCGCCCTCGACGATGCGCGTCGCGAGCCCCTCGACGATGGCGGTCTTGCCGACCCCCGGCTCGCCGAGCAGGATGGGGTTGTTCTTCGTGCGGCGCGAGAGGATCTGGATGATCCGCTCGACCTCCTTGTCGCGGCCGATGAGCGGGTCGAAGGTGCCCGTCCCCGCGAGCTGCGTCAGGTCGCGGCTGTACTCCGCGAGGAACGGGAGCTCCTTCTTCTGCTTCGAGACCTCGCGCTCCTTGATGAGCGAGATCGTCTCCTCGCGGACGCCGTACAGGTTGAACCCGCGGGCCGTCAGCAGGCGGCCGGCCACGCATCCGTCGACGCGCAGGAGGCCGATGAGCAGGTGCTCGGTCCCGACGTACGGGTGCATCATCGACTCGGCCTCGTGCGAGGCGTACGCGAGGATCTTCTTCGACTCCTCGGACAACGGCAGCTCGGCGGTCGACGAGATGCGCTCGACGAAGATCCGGTCGCCCTCGATCTCGCGGCGCACGTCCTCGGGCTTGACGTTGAAGCGCGCGAAGATCTCCTTGATGATGTCCTCGCCTTCGCGGAGGATTCCGAGCAGGAGATGCTCGGATTCGATCACCTTGGAGCCGAGCTTGGAGGCCTCGTAGCGGGCGAAGAAGAGGGCCCGACGCGCCTTTTCGTTGTACTTCTCAAACATCGGCGTCGGGCTCAGGCGTCACGGGAGCGGAGGGTTACGGCCATGGAGCGAGACCTCGGCTTTCATCCTCGCTCAGTCAAACCCGGAGCCGCCGATATTCCTTCCCGGGACATCAGGAAAAGTCTATCACAGCGGGCCGCCAGTTCCGGGTTGTGGGTGACGACGACGGTCGTCATTCCGCGTTCGCGATGGAGCTCCCGCAGCAGATCGAAGACGCCCTGCGCGGCCGCCGCGTCGAGGTTTCCCGTCGGTTCATCGGCGAGGAGCACGCGCGGGTCGCGCGCGAGAGCACGCGCCATCGCGACGCGCTGCTGTTCGCCGCCCGAGAGCGCCCGAGCACCGTGGTGTCCTCGGCCGGCGAGCCCCATCCGATCGAGCAGCGCCGAGGCCCGCCGCTTCGCTTCCTTCTCGGAAACGCCCGCGATCCGATGGGGCAGCGCCACGTTCTCTTCCGCCGTGAACTCGGGCAGGAGATGGTGGAACTGAAAGACGAAGCCGATCCGCTCGTTGCGGAACCGTGCTCGTTCGCGGACGTTCATGTCCTCCATCGAGGACCCGAGGACCTCGACGCGGCCCGTGTCGGGGCGGTCGATGCCTCCCACCAGGTGCAGCAGCGTGGACTTGCCCACTCCCGACGGACCCATCACCGCGGCGAGGACTCCCTCCGGGACCTCGAACGACAGTCCGGAGAACACGCTCACCGGCGCCCCCTCCCCGGTGTACGTCTTGGACAGATCCGAGGCTCGAATCGCGAGCGTCATCGCGAGAGCCGGATCGCCTCGCCCGGCGCCAGGCGCGCGGCGGCGCGCGCCGGCAGGACGGCGGCCGCGACGGCGGTTGCAAAGGCGAAGACGGCGATCGCCGCCACCTCTCCCGGGTGCACCGCGAAGGGAACGTGAGAGAGCATGTAGACGTCGGCCGGAAGCGGAACGAGACGAAAGCGCTCGAGGGCGAGAGACAACAGGACGCCGAACGCGAGCCCTCCGAGGGTCCCGATCGAGCCGATCGCCGCTCCGAGCGTGAGGTAGATCCGCTCGAGCGACGCGGGAGTCGCGCCCATCGAGAGCAGGACGCCAAGGTCCCGCTTCTTCTCGACGACCGTGAGGGCGATGTTCGCCACGATGTTCAGGGCCGCCACGAGAATGACGAGCGCGACGGTCAGAAAGATGACCGCCTTTTCCAGCCGAAGCGCGAACGCGAGCGGGCCGTTCAACTCGCGCCAGGTCTCGACGCGGTATCCGGCGCCGAGGGAGCGTTCGACGGACCGAGCCGCGGATTCCGCGGCGGTCGGATCGGCGAGCCGCGCCTCGTATGCGCCGGCGCCGGTCGGCATTCCGGACAGGAGGCGCGCCGTCGCCTCGGAGATCTCGATCTCGCCGGGCCGATCGAGAGCGCTCCCGATCCTCACCTCGCCGACCGTGACGAGCGCGGCCACGGGAACCGGCCCGATCGGCGAGAGCCGCGTGCGCGACGAGACCAGCCGGATCTCGTCACCGGTACCGCGGTGGAGGCGTGCCGCGATCGTTCCGGTGATCCGCGCTTCGCCGGCGGCGGGAAGTCCCTCGGCCGCGCTGCGGTAGTGCACCGGTATGGGAGTTCCGGAAGTGCCTGCGGGGTCGGACGCCCAGGCCCGGCCGTCGATCGCGGGACCCACGCGAAGGACGCCCGGCAGAGCGGAGAGCACGGCGCGCACGCGCCCGGGGTCGGCGAGGCGAGCCCCCGTTCCGGCGAAACGCGAAGGTGCGCGGTGCGATCCATCATCTGCCGGCGGATGCGGTCCTGGAACCCGGACAGGAGTGCGAGCGATACGACGAGGGCCGCGACGCCGACGGCCAGGCCGGATATCGAGATCGTGGCCACGAGAGCGACGTGAGCCCGGCGCCGCGATGCCGCGAGATAACGCAGCGCGACGGAAGTCTCGAAGCGCATCAGGCGCCCCGCGGGCGCATCAGCGGAAACAGGATCACGTCCCGGATCGAATGCCGGTCGGTCAAGAGCATCGTCAGCCGATCGATGCCGAGTCCCTCGCCGGCCGTCGGCGGCATCCCGTACTCGAGGGCTTCGACGTAGTCGGCGTCGAAGGCCGCGGCCTCGAGATCGCCTCCCTCGCGCTCCGCGACCTGGCGTCGGAAACGCTCGGCCTGCTCCACCGGGTCGTTCAACTCGGAAAAGCCGTTCGCGATCTCCATGCCTCCGGCGTAGAGCTCGAAGCGGTCCACCCACTCCGGATCGCCCGGCCGCTGCCGCGAGAGGGGCGATATTTCCGTCGGGAACTCCTCGATGAACGTGGGCTGCGCGAGATGGGCCTCGGCGACGGCCTCGAACAGCTCGGCCAGGAGCTTTCCCTTCCTGCCCCGAAAGCGCTCCGGCTTGTCGACGTCGTAGCGGCGCACCGCCGCCAGCAGCCCCTGCTCCGTCTCGAGCTCGCCTCTCGGCACGGCGCCGCGGGGATCGTCCCGTGAAAACTCGACGACGGCGTCCCGCATCGTCAGCCGGCGGAAGGGCGGCGACCAGTCGATCGTTCCTCCGCTCCAGGCCGTCCGGACGTCTCCCGTGACCTCGCGTGCGAGGCCCGAGAGGAGCTCTTCGGTCAGGACCATCAGGTCCTTGCCCTCGGCGTAGGCCTGATAGAACTCGAGCATCGTGAACTCGGGATTGTGGTGGGTCGAGATGCCCTCGTTGCGGAAGTTGCGATTGATCTCGTAGACCCTCGGCATTCCGCCAACGACGAGCCGCTTGAGATAGAGCTCGGGGGCGATGCGAAGGTACAGCTCCAGATCCAGAGCGTTGTGGTGCGTCACGAACGGGCGGGCGATCGCGCCGCCCGCGATCGGCTGCATCATCGGCGTCTCGACCTCGAGAAATCCGCGGGCGTCGAGGAATCCGCGGATCGAGCGGACGATCGCGGCGCGCCGCTCGAACACCTCCCGGGAGTCCGGATTGACCGCGAGGTCCAGATATCGCTGTCGGTAGCGGCGCTCGACGTCCTTCAGGCCGTGCCACTTCTCGGGCAGGGGACGGAAGCACTTGGCGAGAAACGTCAGGCGGCGGGCCTTCACCGAGAGCTCCCCCGTCCGCGTGCGAAAGACCTCTCCCTCCACGCCGATCCAGTCTCCCAGGTCGAGCGCGCCGTAGAGCTCGAAGGCGGAATCGCCGACCGCGTCGCGCCGCACGTACACCTGGATTCTCGTCCGGCCGTCGGAGAGATCGAGGAAGCCGGCCTTGCCGGCCGTGCGCAGGGCGAGGACGCGGCCGGCCGTCGCGGCGGGCGGCTGCTCCGCTTCCAACGTTTCCGCCGCGGCCGACTCGAACCGGGCCCGCAGCTCCGAGACCGTGGCGACGATCCCGAAGCTCAATGGAGAGGCGCCGGCTCCGAGCTCTTCGACGCGCTTCAGGTTCTCGCGCCGGTTGCGAAGAAGGTCGCTTTCGGAGGGGGCCTCGGCCGGAGCGGCGCTCTCGTCGGAGTCGGTCATCCGCGCGAGTATATGCAGGCGGCCGGACCGGGAGGGCCGGCGGAAGACGGAGACGCTAGGGGCGCGTGTCGCGGCGGTCGGCCTTCGGGGAATCCTGCATGAGCCAGAGCTCGGAAGTGGCCCGGAGCAGCCGGAAACGTGTGCGGGTCCAGGATCGGATCTCCGCGGAGGAGGAAACGGCTTCGGCCTCGTCGATCACCACCGAGAGCGCGGCGTCGAGCATCGGCGCGCGGCCGAGCGTCGCCCGGGCCGCCCGCAGCGTTTCGGGCGAGGGCGACACCTCCGCGCCGGCGCGCAACGTCTCCGTCTCCTCCTCGGCCTTCAGGCGCAGCGCCACGGCGCGGAGCAGCGTGCGATCCCGCTCCGTGGGAGGCGTTCCCCCGGCGGCGACCGTCCGGCGCGCGGCCTTGAGCTCCCAGGGCTCCAGGCGGAGGTTTTCGAGCCCCGCGATTCCGGTGCGCAGGGCCCCGGTTCCGTCGTCGTACACCTCGACGGCGCCGAGGATCCGGTCGACGTACGGCCTCCAGAACGCCTCTTCCGCCGCCTCGGTCTCGACCTCCTCCACGAGCTCCAGCGCCTCGTCGATGTCGTCGGCCGCGAGCCCCGCCAGCTCGAATCGCCCGAGCACCTCGCCGATCGCCTCCTTGAGCTCGACGACATGCAGCGCCTTGACGTTGCCTTCGCGGGTCTGGCGCTCGTAGCGGTCGCGCGATTCCCGGAACTTTCGAAACTCTTCGGCGCTCGGGCTCTCGAGGCCTCCGCGCGCGAGCTCGCGTTCGAGCTCGCCGATCCGGTCCGTCGCCTCCTCGAGCCGCCGCTCCTCCCGCTCGTAGAGCCGGTGAAACACGGAGCGGGTCCGCAGGTTGCATTGCGCGACCGCGGCGAGGACCTCGGCGTTCGCAAGCCCACTCGCGACGCGGCGCTTGAGCGTGCGCACGTTGTTGAGCAGGCGCGCCGTGACGAGATCCTCGAACTCCTGGGCGCGGGTCATGTCGGCCGCGAGGTCGTCGAAGGCTCGCACGATCGAGGGAGCGGACGTCGAGTCGAGCCGGGGCCAGACCGACGCCGACGTGGCGGACTCGAAGAACTTGCGCAGGTCGGGGCGGGGCCGCGGGCAGGTCTCCTCCGCCGCGCGCTGGCCCGCGGCCACGACCGTCGCGAGGAAGTCCACCTTGTCCACGACGTCGTCGTCCGCATCGGGCTGCGAAAAGTAGAAGCGAAGCAGGTGGAACGCGATCTTCTCGTCCTGGGGCTGGACCTTCTCGAAGAAGCGGCGGACGTAGGAGGGCGAGATGTGCCGGTCGGCCTCGCGAAGCTTGCGGCCGAACGCGTCGAGCCGATCGGAGAGCTCGCGGATTCGCGGGGCAACCTTCTCCGGCGACGTCGTGTCGATCGCCCCCGCGGCGGCGCGCACGTCGTCGTAGAGCTTTCCGAAATCGAGGGAGTAGGCGGGCTCCGTCGCGAAGAACGTCTTCTGGACGCCCCGGAGAAACTGGTGAAAGGTCCAGCACGCCTTGAACCTCTCGGTCAGGCGAATGTAGTCCTCGTGGAGAAGCTGAATTCGCTCGACGGACATCGTGTTGTTCCGCGGTTCCGGGTATTCTAGCCCGGAAGGAAGCACCGCCCATGAGAACCATCGCGACCGACGGCGCCCCGAAGGCAATCGGACCCTATTCTCAGGCCCTGGCGCACGGTGGCTTCGTGTTCCTTTCCGGACAGATCCCGCTCGATCCGTCGACCGGCGAGCTCGTCTCCGGCGGGCTCTCCGCCGGAGTCGAGCGAGTTTTCGACAATCTCGAGGCCATTCTGAAGTCGGAGGGCCTGTCGTTGGACGACGTGACGAAGGCGACCGTTTACCTCGTGCGCATGGCCGACTTCGCGGAAATGAATGCCGTCTATGCCCGCCGCTTCGGAAACCACCGTCCCGCCCGATCGACGGTCGCCGTCGCCGAGCTGCCCAAGGGGGCGGCGGTCGAGATCGATTTCGTCGCCCGCGCGAAGGACTAGGGCCACAGCGCGAGCGCGATTCCGGCGGCGATCCAGCCGAGTGTCAGAACGCGGGTCGAGCGCCGGTGCAGCCGGTCGAAACGGGTTTTCCACGGATCGTCCGCGGCGGCCGCGTCGAACGAGCCGACCTTGTCCCGGAAGTAGCCCATCCGCGGGCGCAGGACCATCGCGAGGTACACGTTCGTCGCGACCGCGACGAAGATCGCGATTCCCCCGACCACGGCCGGCCCCGCGAGGCGACCCTTCCGCTCGAGCGTCACGAAGACGCCGATCACAAGGAGCAGCGACAGCGCCTGCTTGACGATCTCGAAGCGCCGCAGGATCTCTCCGAAGACGCCGCCGGCCGCGTCCCGCGAGACGAGCCGCCCGAACACGACGGGCGCGGCGATCACGACGAGCAGCGTCCCTCCCACCCAGAATGCGAGCGAGAAGCGAATGACCAGTGAGGGCCAGTCCAAGCGCCGCCAGTCTACCGGATGGTCACTCTTTCCGGAGTCAGACCCTCGCTGCGCTCGGCCCCGGCTCCGGCGCGGCGTTTCCCCGCCGCGGTAGATCTATCCGAAGTCAGGCCCTCGCTGCGCTCGGCCCCGACATCGGCGCGGCGTTTCCCCGCCGCGGGGGGCGTTAAGATCGAGAGCGGGATGGACCGGCAGCTCTCCGACGCCCTCGACGACCTGATCCTCGGACGCGGGGTGGCGCGCGGTCGGCACGATCTCGTGTTCCAGGGACGGGCGGTGCGGGCCGAGTTCGAGCAGCGCCTCTCCGCCAACGGGTTCGAGCCGGCGACCGTGCGAACCGTCGAGATCGAGGCCGGCGAGAAGGTCCCCGCGTTCCACCTCGACGGCGAGGCGGCGGACTTCGGATGGATCCGCTGGGAGATCTTCACGCCGCGAAGCCGGCGCAAGCTCTTCGCCTCGGAGCGGCGGCGGTCGGACAACCAGGAGTGGGCCGTCCAGCTGAATCTCTCCTCCCCGGAGCCGGTCTGGGCCTGCCCTTCCCGCCGGGAGCGGCACGACGTGGAGACGGTCGTCGCGGTGAACCCGTGAGCGCCGGAGGCCCGCTGATCGAGACGTTCCCCGTCGGGCCGCTGCAGTGCAACTGCACGATCCTGGCGGACGCCGGCACGCGCGAAGCCGTCGTGATCGACCCCGGCGACGAACCGGAGCGGATCCTGCGGGCCCTCGAGAAGACGAAGCTGACCGCCGTGGCTCTCGTTCACACCCACGCCCACTTCGATCACATCGGCGCCTCCCGCGCCGTGAAGGAAGCGACGGGCGCGCCGATCCGCCTGCACCCCTCCGACCGGCCCCTCTACGATGCCCTTCCGGAGCAGGCGGCTCTCTTCGGTCTCTCCGCCGACGCGCCGCTTCCTCCGGATGCTCCCCTCGAGGACGGCGAGACGATCTCCTTCGGGGCGCACGTGCTGCGCGCGATCCACACGCCGGGCCACACGCCGGGCTCGACCTGCTTTCTGCTGGACGGCGACCACTCCGTGCTCTTTTCCGGCGATACGCTCTTCCGCCGTTCGATCGGCCGCACGGACCTCTGGGGCGGCGACGGCGATGCGATCCTCGCTTCCATCCGCGAGCGGCTATTCGTGCTGCCGCCCGGCCTCCCCGTCGTCTGCGGGCACGGCCCCGGGACGACCATCGGCGAGGAAAAACGGCTCAACCCGTTCGCGGGAATCTAACGCGGCGGGAAAACGCCGCGTCGAACCTCGGGCCGAGCGCAGCGAGGGCCGAGCTTCGAAAAAAGACCGACGCGGGTCGGGCCGAGCGCAGCGAGGGCCGAGCTTCGAAAAAAGACCGACGCGGGTCGGGCCGAGCGCAGCGAGGGCCGCGCTTCGAAAGGAGACCAGCGTGGCGGGAGAACGGGGTCCGGCGCGACTCGGCCTCTCGTATAATCGGGCGCCATGAAGCTTTCGCTTCCCGAGCAATCCCGGCTCGTCTCGGCGTTCTGGAAGGACGCGGCGTCGGTCTGCCCGTCGCACGACGTCCCGATGCGCTCCTTCTTCGTCGACCGCGTGTACAAGCCGCAGGTCGTCATGGTGTGCCCGAAGGGCGAGATGTTCCGCTTCGCCCAGAAGCCGAAGCAGATCGAATTCTCGCGGCCGCATCTGAAGACCATGGTTCGGGACGCGCAGGAGCGGGAGCTGCCGGCCTGTCCCCAGGACTTTCAAGCGCTCTACGTCTATCGAACGCCGGCGGTCTTCATCCCCCAGGGTTGGGACTACTCGTTCGTGTGCCCGAGCTGCCTGTCCTACGGCCAGTGGATCGAGACGGGCCGCGAAGAAGAGGATGTCGTCGCAGCCAAGCCGAAGAAGGAAGCCCCGGCCTTTCACGATGAGACCATCCCCCTTCCCCAGCGGATGGAGATGGCCAGGGCGGGCGATCTCGCGCTCAAGCTCTACGCGGCCATGGCCCAGACCGACTGCACGGCCTGCGGGTACGACTGCGAGGGCTATGCCGCCGCGCTCGCCTCCGGCAAGGAGAAGGACCCGAACCTCTGCGTTCCCGGCAAGGAGGAGACGGCCAAAGTCGTCAAGGATCTCCTCAAGGGAACCGGTCTTCCCGCCGCTTCCGGCTAGGCGCCCCGGCCCTCCCGGGCCTCTGGGGATTGCGTCGGCGCGGGAAGCTCGGAGGCCCGCCGTTCGGCCGGCCGGATCGGGAGGGCGAACGTGAAGCGGCTCCCCTGGCCCACGACGCTCGAGGCCCAGATCGTGCCGCCGTGCAGCTCCACGAGAGACCGCGCGAGAGCGAGGCCGATTCCCATCCCGGCGTGGCCCCGGGTCGCCGAGCCGTCGACCTGGCGGAAACGCTCGAAGACGTGCGGGAGCTCGCTCTCGGGAATTCCGATGCCATCGTCCTCGACGCCGACGAGATAGCGCTCGGGCTCGCGTTCGACGCGCACGACGACGCGGCCGTGCTGCGGCGTGAAGTGGATCGCATTCGAGAGCAGGTTCCACAGGATCTGCTGGACGCGCAGGCCGTCCGCCCGGACCGGGGGCATGGGCTCGGGCAACGGGGCGAGGATCAGGACGACGCCCCGGGACTCGGACATGAGCCGGACCGTCTCGACCGAGCGCTGGATGACCTCCGAGAGAGAGACCGGCTTCAGGTCGAGCGTCAGCGCACCGCGCTCGAGTCGGGCCAGATCGAGCAGATCGTCGATCAGCGCGAGCAGCACCCGCGCGGACTGACGGATCTGGCGCAGGCCGCGGCGCATCGTCTTCTCATCGATCTCCTCCTCCTCGAAGAGGTCCGTCCATCCCACGATCGCCGTCAGGGGCGTGCGCAGCTCGTGGTTCACGTTCTGGAGGAAGTGATCCTTCAGTCGGCTCGCGTGGCGCAGCTCGTCGACCGTCGCCGCGAGCGTCCCGTAGAGCCGCGCGTTGCGCAGCAACAGCGAGGCGAGGTCCGCGAACGAGGTCACGGCGTCGACCTCCTCCTGGCCGAAGCCGCCGGGGCGATTGACGGCGATCGCGACCCCGAGCGTCTCCTCCTCGGTCTTGAGCGGAACGAACACCCCGTTGTGCGCCGCGACGACGTGCTGGAGCTCCCGGTTGGCGTAGGGATCCCGGTCGAGGTCGTTCGAGCAATACGCCTCGCCGGTCCGGAAGACCAACCCGGCGATCGAGCGGGCGTCCACCGAAATCTTGAGCTTCTCCGAAAGCTCCTCGGGGACGTTCCAGCTCGGGAGGGCCGCTTCGAGGCGATTCGTATTTCGGTCGTAGAGATGGAACCAGACGCGCTCCGCGCCCGTGAACGCTGCGATGGCCTGGGTGGATCGGCCGAGCACCTCGCGCACGTCGGTCATGCGGTAGGCCGAGCGCGAGAAGCGATGAAGCCGCCTCAGCGTCTCCACCCTGCGGGAGACCCTCTGGCTCATCGCTTCGATGGCGGCGGCGAGGCGGCCGATCTCGTCCGGCGACGCGTCGGCCGCGAGATCGACGGTTCGTCCCCGTCCGATCTCCTCGGCGGCCGCCACGAGGTCTCCGACGGGGGCCGAGATCCGGCGCGAGACGATGCCGACCGCCCCGAGCACCGCGGCGGCGAGGAGAGCGGAGAGCAGGAGAAGGTCCCGCTTCAGACCCGAGTACGTCGCCGGAGGAAACGCGCGCGAAGCCTCCGCCTGGATCGTGGACACCGCCTCGCGGGACAGGCCCTCGAAGATCACCCACCCGGTCGCGTCGACGCGCGCCGACGCGATCCGCAGCGGCCTTCCGTCCACCAGGTATTCCTCCTCGCTCCTCGGAGCCCGGAGCGACCGGCGGGCGAGGCGCTTCAACTCCGGCGACGGCGCGTCGGACAGCACGGACCCGCCGGCGCCGCTCCAGCCGAGAGCCGCGGCGGCGCGCGGGGTCATCGCGACCGCATGTCCCGCCGCATCCGTCGCAAACCAAAGATCGCCGACCGGTTCCCACGTATCGAAGGCCTCCGCGATGTAACGACGCGGGTCGACCTCGAGCCAGACACCGCCGACGAGCCGCCCCGCGGAATCCCGGACGGGAACGGCGAGCGTCGCGGAGCGCTGCGACTCGGGGAGAGTCGACCGGCCGGCGTAGAGGCCCTCCCAGAGAGGCGCGTCTCCGGTCGCGGGCCGGGCCGTCGGGAACTCTCCGGATTCGTTGAAGACGAACCGTCCGAGCGCGCCTCCGGACTCCCGATCGGCCCGGTGCAGCTCCACCCAGGGGCTCTGGCGAAGGGCCCCCGACGCCGTGCGGACGGTGACACCGCGAATCGCCGGCCGTCTCGAGCGCACACGGGCCATCAGGCCCGCCACCTCGCGCAGCCGTGCGGCGTCGCGAAGGGCGGCCTCGGGATCGGGCGCGCGCGAAGAGACCAGCGCGAGCGACTCCTCCTCCGGGACCTCGGTCCAGACGCGGCCGTCGCGATCGGCCCCGAGCCGAGACGCGCGCTCCTCCGCTCCCCGCTGCTCCGAGAGCGCCTCGGCGGCGGCGTCGGCGAGGGACCACGCCGCCTCCTCCGGAGCGCGCGCTCTCTGATCGACCCACTCCGCCCGGAACGACGCGTCCTGGGCCATGCGCATCTGGGTCTCGGCAACCCGGATCGCGGCGACCTGGTCCGACGACGCGGCCTGCAGGCTCGAGAGCCGCCGCTGCGTGAGGTAGACGAACAGGATTCCGGGCACCAGAAAAGCCAGGGAGAACCCGAAGAGGAGCCGGGCCGCGATGCTCGTCCGCGGATCCAGGCGCCGCCAGAAGCGTTCGAAGGGCAGGGGTGTCACTGCGGAATTGTAGCGCCGCGCGAGGAGGCGAGGACCCCTTCACCCCGCTCCTCTCCGTTTCCCCCCGCGGTTTCCCCTACTCGTACCTCAAGGCCTCGATCGGATCGAGCAGCGAGGCCTTTCGGGCCGGATAGAACCCGAAGAAGATGCCGATCGCGGCCGAGAAGCCGAACGCGAGGGCCACCGCCTGCGGCGAGAGCATGATCGGCCAGTGCGCCTTCCACGCCAGAAAGCGCGAGGCCCCGATGCCGAGGCCGATCCCGATGGCGCCGCCCGCGATCGACAGCGCGAGGGCCTCGATCAGGAATTGCGTCAGGATGTCGCGCCCCTTGGCACCGATCGCCATGCGGATCCCGATCTCGCGCGTGCGCTCGGTGACGGAGACGAGCATGATGTTCATGATGCCGATTCCGCCCACGAGCAGGGAGATCGAGGCGGCCGAGGCGAGCAGGACCGACAGCGTGCGCGACGTCTCGTCGGCGGTCTGGGCGATCTCCTGCTGGGATCGCAGCATGAAGTCGGAATCCTGGCCGGGTTGAAGCCGGTGGCGCTGCCGCAGAAGGGCTTCGATCTGCTTCTGGGCTTCGGGAACGGCCGCCTGGGACACGGCCGACGCCATGAACATGTCGATCTTCTGCGAGCCCTTGATCAGGTGCATCACGGTCGTGTAGGGCGCGACGACGACGTCGTCCTGGTCCTGGCCCATCGTGTTGCCACCCTTCGTTTCGAGGACCCCGATCACGCGAAACGGAAAGTTCTTGATCCGCACGGTCTGACCGACCGGATCCTGGCCTTCGAAGAGGGCGTCGGCGACGGTCGAGCCGAGGAGGCAGACCTTGGCGGCCGCCCGCACCTCCGAGTCGCCGAAGAACGCGCCCTTGTCCACGTTCCACGACCGGACGAACGGCCACTCGACTCCCACGCCCTGGATGGTCGTCCCCCAGTTGAGATTTCCGGCGACGACCTGCGCCGCCGTGCGGGACATCGGCGTGACGTAGGCCACGGCGGGGCACTCCGCCTTCACGGCCGCGACGTCGTCGTCGGTGATGGTGGACTGGCCCGTGAAGATCCGCGCTCCCGACTGCGTCGCGACGCCGGGAAAGATCATCAGGAAGTTCGTTCCCAGCGCCGAGATCTGAGCCTGGATCGCGGCCTGGGACCCCTCGCCGACGCCGATCATGGCGATCACGCAGGCGACGCCGATGATGATGCCGAGCGCCGTCAGGATCGACCGCAGCTTGTTGCGCGCGATCGCCTTCATCCCGACCTTGAGGATCGTCAGGAACTTGAGCATCGCGTCACCCCCTCGCCGCCACGATGCGGCGCCGAGAGACCGGGTGATCCTCGACGAGCTTCCCATCGCGGAAGAGCACCGTGCGCCGCGCGTGCTCGGCGATGTCGGACTCGTGGGTGATGAGAACGACGGTCTTACCCTCGTCGTTGAGCCTCTGGAAGACCCCCATGACTTCCTCGGAGGTTTTCGTGTCGAGGTTTCCGGTCGGCTCGTCGGCCAGGATCAGCTTCGGGTCGTTGATCAGGGCGCGGGCGATCGCCACGCGCTGCTGCTGGCCGCCCGAGAGCTGGCTCGGCTGGTGATCCCACCGGTTGGCGAGGCCCACGATCTCGAGGCAGCGCATGGCCTTCTCCCGGCGCTCCGGCGCGCGGTGCCCATCGTTCGAATACACGAGGGGCAGCTCCACGTTGTCGAGCGCGGAGGTCCGCGGAAGCAGGTTGAACGATTGAAAGACGAACCCGATCTTCCCGTTGCGAATCTCGGCCCGCGAATCCCGATCGAGCCCCGAGACGTCCACGCCGTCGAGGAAGTAGCGCCCCGAAGTCGGACGATCGAGGCAGCCCACGATGTTCATCAACGTGCTCTTTCCCGATCCCGACGGCCCCATCACGGCGACGAACTCGCCGGCGCCGATCGAGAGCGAGACGCCGTCGAGGGCGCGGACCTCGACCTCCCCCATCTGGTAGATCCGGACCAGGTCCTCGATCCGGATGACGTCTCCGGCCAGGGTCAGAACCTCCGGCCGCCGCCCGGCGCGCGGGCGCCCGGGGCCGCGGAAGCACTGGCCTTCGCCGTCACGAGCCCCACGATCACCGTGTCGCCCGCCTTGACGTCGCCGGAGACCACCTGCGTGAAGCGTCCATCGGTGATGCCCGTGCGGATCTCCGCGGGCGCCGGCTCGCCCGTCGCGCCCAGCGTGTACACCGTCTGACCCGTCTTGCGGGGCTTTCCGCCTCCCGTCCGGTCGAGCTGACGCGCCGCTCCGGCCGGCCCGTGATCGCCGGCGCTGCGCGCCGCGCGCTCCTCGGGCGACGCACCGTTGCCGGGGGGCGCCGTCGGCCGCGTCGACGCCGCGGGGGCGCCCTCCTTCTCCTCGGGCCGGAACCGCAGCGCCGCATTCGGAATCCGCAGAACGTCCTTGACCGTCGCGACGTCGATCGTGACGTTGGCCGTCATGTTCGGCCGCAGGGCAAGGTCCGGGTTGGAGACGCCGATGATGACCGGGTACGTCACGACGTTCTGATTCACCGTGGCGTTCAGGCGGATCTGGGAGATCGTGCCGTGAAACACCTGATCCGGGTACGCGTCCACCGTGAAGCGCACCGACTGCCCCTCCTTGCACATCCCGATGTCCGACTCGGAGACGTCCGCCGATACCTGCATCTTGGTCAGGTCCTGGGCGATCGTGAAAATCGTCGGCGCCTGGAACGACGCCGCCACCGGCTGACCGACGTCGTATTCGCGATCGACGACCACGCCATCGATCGGCGCGATGATCTTGCTGTTGCGCAGGTCCGTTTCGGATTGCGCCAGCCCCGCCTGCGCCTGGCCCACGGCCGCGACGGCGGAATCGTAGTTGGCCTGCGCCTGGTCGAGATCGGCCTGCGCCGCGAGCTGCTGATCGAAGAGGGCCTTTTGGCGGCGCAGGGAGATCTCGGTGTTGCGGACGTCGACCTTCGCCTTCTCGAGCGTGGCTTTGGCCTGGTCTACCTTCTCCTGGAAGGGAATCGGATCGAGCTCGGCCAGCAGTTCGCCCTTCTTGACCTGCTTGTTGAAGTCCGCGTGCAGAGCGGCGACGTTGCCGGAGACCACGCTGCCTACCTTGACGGTGATGACCGCCGACAGGGTCCCCGTGGCGGTGACGGTCTGCGTGACGCTGCCGCGATCCACGAGCGCCGTCCGGTACTTCGGCTCCGCCTTGCGGTTCCCCCGAACGAACGCGACGACCCCGGCGCCCGCCGCGAGCGCAAGGGCGATCCAGATCAGCTTCTTCATCTCACCCCGTGCAACCGCCCTTCCGGGCGGCGTCTTCCGCCCTTCTAACGGCAGGCGTCCGACACAGATTACACGGAGCGCCTCGCTTCAGACGGGAAGGGCCCCTCGCGGGGCCCCCGGGATCACGGCGCGACGCCGCCGTTTAGAGATTGCGGTCGATCAGCTTCACGAACTCGCTGCGGGGAAGGGCTCCGAGGGCGCGGTCGGCCACCTGGCCGTTCTTGAACAGGATGAAGGTCGGAATCGAGGTGATCTGGTAGCGCATCGCGATCTCCGTGGACTCGTCCACGTTGACCTTGGCGACCTTCAGCTTCCCGGCGTACTGGTTCGCGAGGTCGTCCACGACCGGCGCCACCGACCGGCACGGACCGCACCACGGCGCCCAAAAATCGACGAGCACCGGGACGCTGCTCTTGAGAATGTCTCCCTCGAAGCTGGCATCCGAGACCTGGGTCACGTTGGGGTTTGCCATCGATCAAAACTCCTTGCGATGCGACATACGCCGACGTGCGGGGAAGCGATTCACGGCGGCGGCGGGATCTTAGCAAATCGCCGCAGGACCAGGACCCGGCGATCCGTGGAGGTGGGCGTGGACCCGGCCCCGGACGTGGGCGAGGCCCTCCCGGAGGAACCAGGGCACCATGAGCAGGGAAAGCGCGGGGTCGACCCATCCCGGCGCCGAGAGCAGACCCGCGACCATCGCGACCAGCGTGAGCGCCGAATCGATCGAGCAGGCGATCGACTCCTTCGCCTCCGCGGCGAGCCCCGCGCTGCCGAGGCTTCGGCTCGTCTTCCACTTCCAGTAACCCACGAGAGGCATGCCGAACGTCGCGAACAGGGTCAGGAGCAATCCGATGGGGCTCGGCTCGACGCGGTTCCCGCGCAGGATCTCGAAGACGCCGCGCGCCAGCGTGTACGAGGCCAGAAGAAGGAATGACACGCCGATCCAGCGGGCCAGCATCTGGTCGCGGCGAGCGTGATCCTCCTCCTCGTCGGCGAGGTGACGCAGGTGCCGGACCGCGAGAAACGCGGCACCGCCCTCGATGACGCTTTCGAGACCGAAGGCGAGCAGTGCGAGGCTTCCCGAGCGCACTGCCTCGAAGAGCGCCAGACCCCCCTCCCCGAACACGTGCAGGAAGGTCAGACCGAGGAGCCAGTGCATGCGCTTGCGCAGAATCCGCGGATCCTGGGGCCGTGCGGGCCCGGTGGCGGCTGGGGTTCCGGGTCCGGCGGTCACGGGCGCATTCTACGCAGGCCGGCGGGGGACGCCCTTTTCGGGGAATAGAATACCCGGTGACAGCCTTGATCCAATGATGCTCCGCCGATTTCGCCGCTCGCCCACGGTTCGGGCGATCCTGTGCGCCGCCGGCCTCGTGTCCCTGACGGCCGCGTTCGGACTGCACCCGGAGCCGGCGGGCACTTCCTGCAGCGCGGCCCTGCTCGAGATCGCGGCGAGCGCCTCCCTGACGGCGCCGGCCCACGAGTGCATCGCTTGCCTGACGGCGTCGTCCGTCCTGACGACCGCCCGCTCGACCTGCGTTCCGGTTTCGGACGACTCGACGATCGCCGAGCCCTTCGGCGAGGTCCTCTCCACCGGGCTCCCCGTCGCCTCGCGGCCTCCCGGCCGCGCCCCTCCTGCCCCCCGATCGGCGTAACCGCGCGCGCCGCATCGGCGCGCCGAACGACCCTTCGGTCAGGAGGACCCGTGAAGACTCGGAAGATCGGCTTTTCCGCCGCCGCGGTCCCGGCTCTGCGGACGGACTCGGACGCCCATAGTCTGGAGTGGGAGCGGGAGTCGTTTGCCTTGGATGGGCTGGCTCGATCCACACGGTTTTCACTTCCCGGCGGACCCCTGGAGACCTTTTGCTTCGCGTTCTGACGATTTCCGTCCTCTCGGTCGCCGCGGCCGTTTCGGACGCCTCCGCCCAGGGCACGCCCGCGCCGGCCCCAGGGACGGCGGCATCCGGGCTGACGCGGCGGCAAGCGGTCGATGAGGCGGTTACTCGAAACCCGGCCATCGCGGCCGCGCGGGAGCAGGTCGAGCAGGCTCGCGCGCGCGTCAGCGAGGCGACCGCGTTTCCCGATCCCGCGTTCGTGGCCACGTTCGAACAGCAGGAAAGCTTCGTGAAGCCGCGGACCGCAATGACGCAGGACTACGGGCTCGGCCTGACGCTGCCGTTCCCGGACAAGTTCCACTTGCGCGGCGAGGCGGCGCGCGGCGACCTGCACGCGGCAGAAGCCTCGCTCGCGAAACTGCGACAGCAGATCGCCTCTCAGACCTTCGAGGCCTACGACGCCCTGCTGGTGGCCCTCAAGCATCAGGAGGATCTCACCGACGGCCTGGCCCTTTCGCGGGACTTCCTGAAGCGGACGGAGGCGCGCTTCGAGGCCGGGACCGTGCCGCGGTTCGACGTGATCAAGGCGAAGGTCGACGTCGCGCAGGCGCAGAACGACCTGATCGCCAACGAGCGCGCCATCGCGGTGGCGCGAGCGGGGCTCAACCGCCTGCTCGGGCGCAACCAGGGAGCGCCGTTCGATGCGGCCGACACGCTGGAGCCTCCGCCTCCCGTGCCCTCGATCGAAGAACTGGCGAAACTCGCGGAGTCGTGCCGGCCGGAGCTCCAGGGGCTCGCGGCGCTCCAGAAGGGGGCCGGCTACGCCACGACGCTGGCCGGGCAGTACTGGTTTCCGGACTTCAACATCTTCCTGGCGCGCAACCTCACCTACGGCTTCCCTCCGGCCTACACCTCCGGAATCAACTTCACCCTTCCCCTCCTCTTCTGGCAGCACGAAAAGGGGGAGGTCGCGGAGGCGCATCACCGGGAGCTCGAGCTGGCGAGCACCTACGCCGACACCCTGGCCCAGGTCGGCCTGGACGTGCGGACCGCCTACGCGGCGGCCACGACCGCCCTTCGCCAGGCTCTCTTCCTTCGGGATTCGCTGCTCCCGGAAGCGCGCGACGCCTATCGCATCGTCGCGACGAGTTACTCTCTCGGCGGCGTCTCTTCTCTCGAGCTGCTCGATGCCAAGAGAACCCTGCTCGAAGCGGAGGGCGAGTACACGGACGCCCTCGGCTCCGCCAACGACGCCCGGTCCGACCTCGAGGTCGCCGTCGGCGCACCGCTCCCCAACGCACCCTCTGGAGGCAACGATGCGCCCTAGCCGAAGGTCCCTCCTGGTCGCCCTCGCGTCCGCGGCGTCGGTGCTCTCGCTCGCGGCCTGCGCCGCGAAGGACGACAAGGCGGCGGCCGCGGAGACCCGCCCCGGCAACCTGGTCCTTCCCGCAGCGCAGCGCGCGAAGATCGGCGTCGCGAAAATCGAGGTCTCGCACTTCCGCCGTACGATCGAAACCACGGGAACCGTGGCCTTCGACGCCGACCAGGCCACCCAGGTGGTCTCCCCCATCTCGGGCCCCGTGGCGCGGCTGCTCGTCAACGTGGGAGTCGCGGTCAGGAAGGGCGAGCCGCTCGCGAGCGTCTCCTCGCCCGATTTCGGCGCCGAGGTCGGCGCCTATCGCAAGGCGGAAGTCGCCGCCCGGAATTTGCGGCGCATCGCCGATCTGGACGCGCAGCTCTTCCAGAACGACGCCCTGGCGCGCCGCGAGCTGGAGCAGTCCGAAGCGGACGCGGTCTCCGCCGAAGCGGACCGCGACGCGGCCCTGATGCAGCTGCATTCGCTGGGGGTGGACGAGAAGACGCTGGAAGAGATTCGGCAGGGTCATCAGGTCCAGGGCGGCGAGGGGCTGATCCGATCCCCGATCGCCGGCATCGTCGTGGAACGTTTGATCACTCCGGGACAGCTCCTCCAGGCCGGGACGACTCCGTGCTTCACGGTCGCCGACCTCTCGACGGTGTGGGTCATGGCCAACGTGTTCGGTTCCGACCTTCCCTACGTCGCGATCGGCGATCAGGCGGACATCACTCCCGGAGGCACGCCGGACGTGTTGCCGGGGAGGGTCGATTACATCGCCGCGATGGTCGATCCCAACACCCGGGCCGTCTCGGTCCGCATCGCCGCCCGGAACCCGCAGGGGATCCTCAAACGGGACGAGTACGTTCGCGTCGCCCTTCACTCGCGCCGGGACAGCGAGGGCCTGCTCGCGCCGACCTCCGCGATCCTGCGCGACGACGAGAACCTCCCCTTCGTCTTCGTGGCGAAGCCGGACGGCTCGTTCGCCCGCCGCCGGATCGAGGTCGGCACGCAGGTCGGCGATCGTACCGAGATCCGGTCCGGCCTCCAGGCCGGAGCGACCGTGGTCGTCGAGGGCGGGCTCTTCATGCAGTTCGCGGAGAACCAGTGAGCCGGTTGGACCCGCCCTCCAACGCCGGAGCGCTCCGGAAGACGTCGGTCATCAACCGCGTCGTCTCTTCGTCCCTGCGCCAGCGATTCCTCGTCCTGATCGGAGCGCTCCTTCTCGTGGGTGCGGGGCTCTGGTCCTTCTCACGACTTCCCGTGGACGCCTACCCGGACCTCTCTCCTCCGATGGTCGAGATGATCACCCAGTGGCCCGGCCACGCCGCCGAGGAGGTCGAGCGCCTGATCACCGTCCCGATCGAAGTCGAGATGAACGGGCTGCCGAGGATGACGGCCCTGCGCTCGATCTCGCTCTACGGACTCTCGGACGTTCGCATGACGTTCGAGCAGGGGACGGACCATTACTTCGCGAGGCAGCGCGTCTTCGAGCGGCTGCCGGACCTGTCCCTGCCGAACGGCGTGTCGCCGTCGGTGGCGCCCCTCTTTTCTCCTTCCGGCCTCGTCTACCGCTACGTCCTCGAGAGCCCGGACCGGACCCCCATGGAGCTGAAGACGATCGAGGACTGGGTGGTCGAACGCCAATTCCGGTCGGTCCCCGGCGTCGCGGACGATTCGGGTCTCGGGGGCGAGACCATGCAGTACCAGGTGCTGCTCGACCCCGCGAAGCTCGCCGGAGCGGGCCTCTCGGTGCCTGCCGTGGCGGCCGCGCTCGCCGCCAACAACGGCAACGCCGGGGGAGGCTTCTATTCGCAGGGCGGACAGTTCTACTACGTGCGCGGCCTCGGCCGGCTCCAGACCCCCGAGGACATCGGCAACGTCGTGCTCGCCGTCCACAACGGCATCCCGGTGCTCGTCAGGGACGTGGCCCGCGTCGAGATCGGCCACGCCCCGCGCCTCGGCCAGTTCGGCTTCAACGGAAACGACGATGCCGTCGAAGGCGTGATCCTGATGCGCACGGGAGAGCAGGCGCAGGTCGTCCTGAAGAAGGTCGAGGAGAAGACCCGCGAGCTCAACGCCTCCATCCTGCCCAGGGACGTCAAGGTCCGCCCCTACTACGATCGCAGCGAGCTGATCGCTCTGACGACCCGGACCGTCGAGGGGAACCTCCTGCGGGGGATCGTGCTCGTCGTCGTCGTGCTGATCTTCTTTCTCTACGACTTCCGCTCCGGTCTGATCGTCGCGACGACGATTCCCCTCGCTCTCCTGTTCGCCTTCATCTGCCTCGACCTGAGGCACGTTCCCGCCAACCTCCTCTCGATCGGCGCCATCGATTTCGGAATCCTCGTCGACGGCGCCGTGGTGATGGTCGAGAACATCTATCGCCAGCTCGCGCTGCGTCACGGGACGCAGTACTCGATCGCCGAGGTCATCAGAGAGGCGGCCGCCGAGGTGGACCGGCCGATCTTCTATGCCGTCTCCGTCATCGTCGCGGGCTTCCTGCCCATCTACGTGCTCTCGGGGCCCTCCGGGGAGCTCTTCCGTCCGATGGCCGACACGATGATCTTCGCGCTGCTGGGGTCGCTGATCCTGACCCTGACGCTGCTGCCCGTGCTCTGCTCCTGGGCATTGCGCAAGGGCGTCCGC
Source organism: uncultured Acidobacteriota bacterium (assembly GCA_963736455.1). Taxonomy (GTDB): domain Bacteria; phylum Acidobacteriota; class Thermoanaerobaculia; order UBA5066; family Gp7-AA6; genus DAHUXD01. The sequence goes on along the minus strand of CAVTON010000001.1, from coordinate 225,852 downwards.
GAGCGGCGCAACGCCGCCTTCGAGGCCGTCAAGACGGCCTACGCGAAGGGCCTCGACGTCTGCATCCGCCGCCCGTGGCAGACCACCGCCGTCTCGGCGCTCATCCTCGGAGTCTCGCTGATGCTCGTTCCCGGCATCGGCGCCGAGTTCATGCCCCACCTCGACGAGGGGGCGCTCTGGATCCGCGCGACGATGCCCTACACGATCTCGTTCGAGGAGTCGTCGAAGATCTCTCCGCAGATCCGGGCGCTTCTGCGCTCCTTTCCGGAGGTGACCGTCGTCGCCTCCGAGCACGGACGCCCCGACGACGGCACGGACCCGACCGGCTTTTTCAACTGCGAGTTCTACGTCGGGCTGAGGCCCTACTCCGAGTGGAAGGGCTCGTACCGGACGAAGCCGGAGCTCATCGCGGCGATTGACAAGAAGCTCCAGGCATTCCCCGGCATCATCTTCAACTACACGCAGCCGGCCGAGGACGCGGTGGACGAGGCCGAGACGGGCCTGAAGAGCTCACTGGCCGTGAAGGTCTTCGGGCCGGACCTCGCGGTGCTCGAGAGCAAGGGAAAAGAGATCAAGCGCATCCTCGAACGCGTGCGCGGCATCAAAGATGTGACGCTCGTCGAGGAGCTCGGGCAACCGAGCCTCACGGTCACCGTGGATCGCGCCCGGATCGCCCGGTACGGCGTGAACGTTGCGGACGTCAACGGCATCATCGAGGCGGCGGTCGGCGGCGGAGCGACCACGCAGGTCGTCCAGGGGGAGAAGCTGTTCGACCTCGTCGTTCGGCTCGAGCCGCGGTTCCGCGAGACGCCCGAGGCGATCGGCAACATCCTGATCGCGACCCCGGGCGGGCAGCAGGTGCCCCTGAAGGAGCTCGCCGAACTCCGGCTCGCCAGCGGCGCTTCCTTCATCTACCGGGAAGACAACTCCCGCTTCATCGGCGTCCAGTACTCCGTCGAGGGCCGGGACCTCGCGGGTGCGGTCGAGGATGCCCGCGCCCAGGTCGCGGCGAAGGTCCGCCTGCCGGAGGGGTACCGCGCGGTCTGGGGAGGCGAGTATCAGGAGTACACGAACTCGCGGGAGCAGCTGCGCTTCATTCTTCCCCTGACGCTGTTCCTGATCTTCCTCCTGCTCTTCGGCCTCTACAGCAACCTGAAGTTCCCCCTGATCACGATGGCCGGCGTGCTCCTCTCGGCTCCCGTCGGCGGCCTGCTCGCCCTGCGCCTGACCGGAACCCCGTTCTCCGTGTCTTCGGGAATCGGATTCCTGGCGCTGTTCGGCGTTTCCGTGCAAACCGCGGTCGTCTACATCTCGTACGCCAACGAGCTGCGCCTTTCCGGCAAGGGAATCGCCGAGGCGACGCGCGAGGCGGCCCTGCTGCGGCTCCGGCCCATCATGATGACGGCGCTCGTGGCGGCGCTCGGCCTGCTTCCCGCTGCGATGTCGACGGGCGTCGGATCCGATTCTCAGCGACCCTTCGCGCTGGTCATCGTCGGGGGCCTCTTCTCCCGCCTGCTGATCAGCGTCTTCCTGATGCCCGCGCTCTACGCCATCGTGGCGCGGTCCGGCGACCGGCTGGAGGTGTGAGCGAACTCTTCGGCTCGCCGGCGTTCGGGCGCCCGTCGAAGAGGACGGTTCAGGGGGCCCCACCCGACGTCTGGCGGCGCTCGAAGTACTCGCGCGTCGCGGCGATGTCCCGCTGAATCTGCGCCTTCAGGTCCATCATGGACGGGAACTTGCGCTCCTCGCGCAGCCGCTCGAGAAAGAACAGCCGGACCCGTTCGCCGTACACGTCGGCCGAGAAGTCGAGGACGTAGGTCTCGATCGTCGTCGTGTAGTCCTCGTAGAGCGTGGGGCGCCGGCCGATGTTCGTGACGCTCGCAAAGCGACGCCCGAAGGAGCGGATCTCGATCTCGGTCACGTAGACGCCATCGGCCGGCGGAAGCTCGTTCTCCGGCTCGAGGTTGATCGTCGGAACGCCGATCTGGTGGCCGAGCCGGTCTCCGCGGGAAACGAGGCCGTCCAGCTCGTACTCGCGTCCGAGCATCGCATTGGCCTCTCGAACGTCTCCCTTTTCGAGGGCCCTCCGGATGCGCGTCGAGGACACGGGGGCGCCGCCCGCGAGGACCTCCGCGACGGACGTCACCGAGAACCCGCACTCGGCGCCCATGCGGGATAGCAGAGCCAGGTCTCCCCGTTTTCCGCGGCCGAAGGCGAAGTGCGCGCCGAGGAACAGCTCCGACGCCCCGAGGCGATCCCGAAGCAGCGTCCGGACGAACTCCTCCGGCTCGGTCAGGGAGAAGTCCCGCGTGAACGGGATGACCAGCAGGGTGTCGATGCCGATCGACGCAATCGCCTCCTCTTTCTGCCGCAGGGTCTGGATCCGGCGCGGTGCGGCGCCCGGCCGGAGGACCGCCATCGGATGGGGCTCGAACGTGATCGCGAAAGAGGGCCGGCCGATCTCCCGGGCCCGAGCGACGGCCGTTTCGAGGATCCGGCGATGGCCGAGGTGGACGCCGTCGAAATTGCCGATCGTTCCGACGCCGCCGCGGGACAGATCGGTCGAACGGAAGGGGTCGCGAACGACTTGCACGAGCGCGCTCCTATCCGACGTGGATCCAGTGGACGAAGCGATGCAGAAAGACCATGCCGAACCCGGCCCCGAGGAAGGCGTAGCCGAACGCGAGCGCCGGGCGTTTCCGCAGCGCCTGGACCAGGGGCAGGAAGCACGGAAAGAGCATCAGGACGTAGCGGTGAATGCCGTCGAGGGTCCCGCTGCAGAGCAGCAGGAGCAGCGTCCCGCCCGCGAAGACGCCCTCCGCGATCAGTCCTCGACGAAACACGGCGACCGTCAGGAACAGGAACAGGAGCGTCGAGACGACTTCGGCCACCAGCATGAGCTTGCCACCCGCGCCCGGCTCCCGCAAATGACGGAGGAGGTCGAAGAAAGCATTGCGCGCCAGGACCCACGCCGGCCCCGGGTTCTGCGCCCATCCCTGCGTCTTGCTGTGGACGTACAGCAGTGGATCCCCCCAGCGGTTCCAGAGAAACAGGGGGTAGGCGAGGGCGCCGCAAAGGGCGGCCGCGATCGCCGTCAGGGGGCGAAGGAGGCGTCCGGGGCCTGCTCCTCGGCGATCCGCGAGCGCGTACACCGCCATCGCCGGGATCAGGAGGAAGCCGTTGAATCGCGTCAGACACGCGGCGAAGCCCGCGGCGCCGGCGAGGAGCCATCGTCCGCGGCGGGAGGCCCACAGGTTCGCCGCGGCGAGAAGCAGAAAAAGAGACTCGGAGTAGAACGCCGCGAGAAAAAACGCCGTCGGATAGAGAAGAATCCCCGCCGCGCCGAAGGCCGCCGTCCCCGGCCCTCCCCACTCCGCGAACAGGTCCCCGATCAGAAGCAGCGCGCCCCCGAGGCAGACCAGCGAAAACACGATCCCGGTCGGAAGCAGCGGCGTGTGGAGCGCCTTCGAGAGGCCCTCCGCCGCCAGGGCGTACAGCGGGTAGAACCCGACGTTGTTCTGTGGAATGGCCGGATCGTACCGATAGCCGTCGACCGCCACGCTCCGGTACCAGACGGCATCCCAGCGCGCGAGCGGCGGCGCGTCGGCATACGCAATCCAGGAGTTCGACGTGGTTGCCGGCAACGACATCGCGGCCGAGGCCAGGACGACCATCCCGAGGCTCCAGGCCGCCCAGATTCCGAGAACGGAGCGCGCCTCGCCGGGTGACAGGAACGCGAAGACCTTTCGCAAGATCAGGCGACGAGAGTTCCGGCCGCGTCGTAGTCGAACGTCTTCTCGACGCGCACGCGGACGACGTCGCCCGGAAACAGAGTCCGCCCGCCCGTATCGGTGATCAGGAGGCGGCCGTCGATCTCCGGGGCCTGGGAGCGCAGCCGCCCCTCGAGAAGGTACTCCGATTCCTCCGACGGTCCCTCGACGAGGGCCTCGACGGTGCGTCCGCGCAGGTCCCGCAGGCGCGTCCTCGAGATCGGCTGCTGGAGCGAGAGGAGGAAGTCGCGCCGCCGCGCCTTTTCCTCCTCGGGGACGGGGTCGCCGAGGGGCTCGGATCCCGAGCCCGGCTCGGGCGAGTAGGCGAAGACGCCGACGTTGTCGAGCGCGGCTTCGCGGATGAACTCGGCGAGCGCGCCGAACTCGGCCTCGCCCTCGCCGGGGAAGCCCACGATGAAGGTCGTCCGGATCGCGATGTCCGGCACGAGCTCGCGCATCCTGCCGATCATCCGGAGATAGACGCCCGCGTCCCCGCCCCGCCGCATCGCGGCGAGGATCGGCCGCGCCACGTGCTGGAGCGGAATGTCCACGTAGGGCACGAACCGCGGCTCCCTCGCCATGAGCTCGAGCACCGAGTCGTCGAGGGTCTTCGGATACGCATAGAGGAACCGGATCCACGGAAACGACGTCTCGGCGCAGAGCGCCTCGACGAGGCTTGCCAGCCCGGCGCGGCCGAGACCGAGGTCTTCGCCGTAGCGGGTCGTGTCCTGGGAGACGAGGACGAGCTCGGAGACGCCCTGCGGCTGGAGCGACCGGGCCTCGGCCACGAGGGACTCCACGGTCCGGCTGCGCTGCATCCCGCGCATCTGGGGAATCGTGCAGAACGTGCACGGGTTGTCGCAGCCCTCACCGACCTTGAGGTACGCGTAGCCCCGACGCCGCGAGAGCACCCGGGGCGACCGCTCGTCGTAGAGGCGCGTGGCGAGCGGCTTGTCGGTGAAGCGCGGGAGCGTCGGAGACCCCGCCGCCGCGGCCGGCGCGTTCTCGAGTTCGTCGAGCCCGAGGAAGGAGTCCACCTCGGGGATCTCGCGCGAGAGCTCGGCGCCGTATTTCTGGACCATGCAGCCGGCGACGACGACCCGGTCGATCTCTCCTCGCTTCTTGCGCTCGACCTGCTCGAGGATCGCTTCGACCGACTCTTCCTTCGCGCGGTCGATGAATCCGCACGTGTTGACGAGCACCACGCGGGCCTCGGCGTCCGGAACGACGTCGTGGCCGGCACGCTTCAGGTGTCCGAGCATGACCTCGGTGTCCACGAGGTTCTTCGGACAGCCGAGGGACACGACCCCGACGGCCGGCAGGCTCTTCGTCGTCATGCTGCTCTGTCCCTAAGGGTAGATCCGCTTCAGCGTCCGCGGGTAGGGAATCGCCTCGCGCAGGTGGTGGATGCCGCAGACCCAGGCCACGAGCCGCTCGAGCCCCATGCCGAAACCCGCGTGGGGGAACGTGCCGTAGCGGCGGACGTCCAGGTACCACTCGTAAGCCTCGCGCGGCAGCTTGTGCTCCTCGAGGCGCCTCTCGAGAAGCGCGAGGTCGTGAATGCGCTGCGATCCGCCGATGATCTCCCCGTAGCCCTCCGGGGCGAGCATGTCGAGGCCGAGGACGACCTCCGGATCCTTCGGGTCGGGCTGCATATAGAACGACTTGATCGCCACCGGGAAGCGGGAGACGATGAGCGGCTTCTCGAGATCCGCGCACAGCGCGGTCTCCTCGTCGGCGCCGAGATCGTCCCCGAAGTTGGCGGCGAACCCCTTCTTCTGAAGCGTGTGGATGCCCTCGCGGTAGGTGATCCGCGGGAAGGGCTTCTGAATCTTCTCGAGCTTCGTCCGGTCGCGCTCGAGGCGCTTCAGCTCCTCGCCGCAGCGCTCGAGGGCGCGGCCGACGAGAAACACGACGAAGTCCTCCGCGAGCTCGCAGAGGCCCTCGAACTCGAGAAACGCGACCTCGGGCTCGACCATCCAGAACTCGGTCAGGTGGCGGCGCGTCTTCGACTTCTCGGCCCGGAAGGTCGGCCCGAAGCAGTACACCTTCCCGAACGCCGCGGCCGCCGGCTCGAGGTAGAGCTGCCCGGACTGGGAGAGGTATGCCTTGTCGCCGAAGTAGTCGGTCTCGAAGAGGGTCGAGGTGCCTTCGACGGAGGAGCCCGTGAGGATCGGAGAGTCGATCCGGACGAACTCCCGCTCGTAGAAGAAGTCGGCGATGGCCTGCTCCATCTCGGAACGCACCCGCAGCACCGCGTGCTGCTGAGAGGAGCGCATCCACAGGTGGCGGAGGTTCATCAGGAAGTCGACGCCGTGCTCCTTCGGCGAGATCGGATACTCGGGCGACGGCCCGAGGATCTCGACCGAATCGGCGGTCATCTCGTAGCCTCCGGGAGCTCGCGGATCCACCCGGACCGTGCCGGTGACCGCCAGGGACGACTCCTGCGTGGCCTTCTCGGCGGCCTCCCAGACCTCGGCCGGGACGTCGGCCCGGGGGACGACGCACTGCAGGTAGCCCGTCCCGTCGCGGACGATCAGGAACTGGATCTTCCCCGACGAGCGCTTGTTGTACAGCCAGCCCCGCACCGCCGCCGAGGCGCCGGCCTTCCGGCCGATTTTCGAGATCGCGGTCGCGTCCATGAGGGCGCGGATTATACGGGCAATCCGCCTGCCGGCCCGTAGAATGCCGGCCGTGCTCGCCGACCGAATCCTTGCGTTGGCCCGGAGGGTGGTTCCCGCGCCCGCGAGGCGATGGCTCCGGCGCGCCGCGCGCGAAGCCCCGCACCGGATCCGCGACTTCCCCAGAGATCTCGTCGCCTCGATCCATCCGGGGGCGTTCGGGGGACCGATGCCGCCTCCGGGACTTCGCGCGCGGGTGGGGCTCGGTTCCCGCGGCGAGTTCGAGCTCGTCGGACGTGAAGGGGCGCGGCAGGTTCTCGACGCCGTCTCACGGGCATCGCGAGGCCGCGCGCTTCCGGACTGGCTCGATTTCGGATGCGGCTGCGGGCGGATCGCGCGCTACGTCCACGAAGGGCCGGAGATCGGAAGCTACGCCGGCGTGGACGTGGATGCCGCCCAGATCGCATGGGCCGCGCGGCACCTGCCCGGCCGATTCGAGGTGATGCGCCCCGATCCGCCGCTCCGGTTCGAGGCTTCGTCGTTCGACGTGGTCCTGGCGGTCTCGATCTTCACCCACTTCTCGCAGGCCGAGCAGTTCGCATGGCTGGCGGAGATCCGCCGGATCCTCAAGCCCGGCGGCCTCCTCGTGGCGACGACCCTGGCGCCCGACCGGGCCCTCGCCTGCCCGGGCCTGACGCCTGCCGAGCTCGACGAGCTCGCCCGTTCCGGATTTCTCGCCGCCGACCACGGCGCGACGACGTTCAACGAACGGTCGACGTTTCACTCCCGCGCGTACCTCGAAGCCGCATGGAGCCGCGTCCTGCGATTCGGCCTTCACGAGCCCCGCGGCTTCGTCAGCTATCAGGACCTCTCGGTGTGGGAGAAGGAGGCGGCGGCTCCACGATGATGTCGCGCTCGATCCTCGTCCTCCCGCCGTCGTTGGCCACGAGCGTGAGAATGATGCGATGGGGACCCGGCGCGAGCGCGGGCAACGGAAATCCGAACGAGCCCCGGGTTTTCGCCTCCGCATAGTCCGGCAGAAACGCGGCCAGCCCGGGCCACGGTCCTCCGAGCGACGCGTCCGGCGCCGGTCCGCCGTCGGTCGCGACCTCGATGCGGGCGATCCCGGAGTCGTCGATGGCCCAACCGTGAACCCAGAAGCCGGGCGCGACACGCTGCCCTTCGGCGGGAAGGTGAATCGTCCCGAACGGCGGGGCGAGCTGCGCGATCTCGCCGCGGAGGCGCTCCGTCGCCTCGGCATACGGCCGGCTCAGGCTCGACGCGTCCTCGCTCCCCTTCACGCGATCCCGGAGCGGCGAGTTCGCGGCGATGAAGACGAAGTCGCGGCCGTCCCCGTGCGGGAACGTCCGGACGAGATCGAGGGAGCCCGCGGAGAGCACCCGCCCGAGCGCATCGGCATAGGCGGGGGTATTGATCCCCCGTCCCTCGTGGGAGTGATAGACGAGGAGGCTCGCGCCGAGGCCGCCCATCTGGGCCCAGACTGAATCCGGGATCGGGCGCTGCTTGAGCGTCGTCTCGAGCGCCAGGTAGGGCGGCGGAAAGAAGCCCGAGTAGCCGTTGATCAGGGGTTTCTGGTGCTGGGCCTGCCGGAACACGTAATCGAAATCGTAGACGAGACCGAGCGGCCACTCGACCACGGCACCCGGCAGGTCGATCGTCGACAGCCAGGCGTAGACCGGCGGGGCCTGGGCCTCCACGGGCTCGAGCGGGAGCGGAAACGCGCGGTACTCGAGGACGAGGACCGCCACCGCCGCTGCGGTCCCCGGGATGCGCACCCGAAGCGGCCGGCCGCGGAGCATCGCGGCGAGCCCCGAGGCCGCGAGCACGCCGACAGCCAGGTCGAAGAGCACGATTCCGCGAGACGGCGCCCGGATCGCCCGGAATACCGACCCGAACGTCTGGCAGAGAAACAGGTAGAACGGCGTGTGCGCGCCCAGGGCGACCAGGATCCCCGTACCGGCGACGGCGCCGAAGAGGACGAGATCGCGGTCCAGCCGAAGGTGCCGGAGCCAGTCGCCGAGGTTCGCCCTCTTCGCGCGTGCCGGAAACGCGATCGTCAGGCGCACGAGCAGGACCGCGGCCAGAAGGACGAGGACGCGACCCCGGTCGCCGACGTGCAGCGCTCCGATCCGGAGTCCGGGTTTCGCCCACGCCGCCACGAACACCAGCGCGAGCAGGGTCGCCACGGCATCCAGCCATCGCACGGCCGGTCGCCGCCCGCGCACGGCGATCAAAGCCTCCGTTTCCAGCCTCGGCGACGGGCTTCGGCCCAGTCCCACCGCGACGGCCGCGAGCGCCAGGGGGAGAATGCCCGGAAAGAAATCTCCCTCGGGCGCCCGCCAGCGCGCGGTCAACGCGCCGTACAGGCGATTGCGTATCCCGGCCGACAGGAAATCGGTCCAGCGGCCGGAAAACTCGAAGATCTCGCTCAGATACCGCTTCATGCCGTAGATCCGGCTCGCCTCGAGATACGCGTGGGCAAACGGAACGAAGGCGAGACCTCCGAGGAAGGCGGCGAGCAGCGCTCCCCTCCATCGCCTCCGATCGCCGCGGCGCTGCAGGACGGCCAGGGCGAGCACGACGGCGACGAGGATTCCGCCGAAGAGCGCGAAGTGGACGTTGCAGAGCGCGTTCCAGCCGAACGCGATCCCGAAGAGGACCGCGTCCCGCCGACGACCGTGATCCAGGTAGCGCAGGAGGAAGAGAAGACACAGGCACAGGAACCCGCCCCACTGATGCTGGAGGTGCGGAATCTGCGCGAAGCGCCACGGCACGAAGGCGTAGACGAAGCCGGCCACGGCCGAGGCCAGCGGATCGGCGGTGACGTACCGCGCCAGCGCCCACGCCGAAAGCGCGGAGAAGAGCATCCCGACGACCAGCAGGACGTTGTAGTTCAGGAGCGGCGACGCCCCCGCCGCCAGGAGGGGGAAGCCGAAGAGCGAGACTCCCCAGAGATTCTCGGAGAACGCCAGCACGTCCGTGGCCGGATGGAAAAAGTTGAGGTCGAAGAGATGAAGCGGGTCCCGCCACGTCTGCCGGTAGTCCCACTGGAGGATCCTCGCGTTCAGCTTCGCGTCCCAGACGTCCGACATCGAATTCGAGAGATGCGCCGCCTGCGGCCAGGTCATCAGAACGGTCGCCGCGAGAAAGAAGAGCGCCGCGAGCGCGACCTCGCGCCCCGCGCCGGCGCGCCCGCGGTCCCGATTCAACGCAAGCGGGCGCGGACGTTGTTGGCGATGGTGAGGGCCTGCTGGAGGCGCTGCATCCGGCGCTGTCGCTTCTGCGTCGCCTCCACGTCCCCGGTCGGAGGAACGCTTCCCCGGATCTCGCGCAGCAGCTTGTCGAGCTCGAAGCCGAAGGTCTGGAAGTCCGGGTGCTGAAATTTCTTGAACGTCAACTCCGAGGTAATGATGTAGCCCTCGGAGATGTCCCGCACCATGGCATACGCGGATCCGCCGAGGAAGGCACTCATGTCGGGGAAAAGTGTAACCCCGGGTCGGGCCTCGACGCCGGCCCGCTTCCCCCGGGACGCCCCTCCGGGATAGCATGCCGCCCTTTGCGGGGAGGGCCAGCTTGGCGACCAGAGCGGATTACCTCGACTTCGACACGCTCCTGACCGAGGAGCAGCGGCTGGTCCGGGACACCGTCGGCGATTTCGTCGACGAGAAGGTCCTGCCCATCATCGAGGAGGCTGCGTGGGAGGGCCGTTTCCCCCGCGAGCTCGTCGCCCCGATGGCCGGGATGCACCTCTTCGGGTCGACCATCGCCGAGTACGGGCTGCCCGGGCTCGACAACGTCGCGTACGGCCTGATCATGCAGGAGCTCGAGCGCGGAGACTCGGGTCTTCGCTCGTTCGTCTCGGTCCAGTCCGCACTCGTCATGTACCCGATCTACGCCTTCGGCTCGAAGGAGCAGAAGGACCGCTGGATCCCGAAGCTCGCCAGCGCGGAAGCGATCGGCTGCTTCGGACTGACCGAGCCCGACTTCGGCTCGAACCCGGCGGGCATGCGCACCGTCGCGAAGAAGGACGGCTCTTCCTACGTCCTGAACGGCGCCAAGGCCTGGATCACGAACGGCTCCGTGGCCGACGTCGCCGTGGTCTGGGCGAAGCTCGACGGCGTGGTCCGGGGATTCCTCGTCGAGAAGGGAACCCGGGGCTTCTCGACCTTCGAGCACAAGGGCAAGATGTCGCTGCGCGCGTCGGTCACCTCGCAGCTCGCGTTCGAGGACTGCCGGATTCCCGAAGAGAACCTGCTGCCCGGCGTCGAGGGCCTGAAGGGGCCGCTCTCCTGCCTGACCCAGGCACGCTACGGGATCGCCTGGGGTGCGATCGGCAGCGCGATGGCCACCTACCAGGCCGCCCTCGACTACTCGAAGAGCCGCAAGCAGTGGAAGGATCGGCCGATCGCGGCGCACCAGCTCGTCCAGGAGCGCCTCGCCTGGATGATCACCGAGATCACGAAGGGGCAGCTCCTCGCCTGGAAGCTCGGCCGCATGAAGGACGACAAGACGATGAAGCCGCACCACGTGTCGATGGCCAAGCGCAACAACGTCTGGGTCGCGCGCGAGTGCGCGAAGCTCGCCCGCGAGACCCTGGGCGCCAACGGCGTGGTCAACGAATATCCCGTCTTCCGACATCTCGCCAACATCGAGAGCGTGTACACCTACGAGGGAACCCACGACATCCACACGCTGATCATCGGAGAGGCGGTGACCGGCGTGGCCTCGTACAACCCGCCGATGGAGTGACCTGCCCCCGACCGCGTGTCGGAAATCACTGATCTACAGTCGGTTGCGTTAAAATAGCCCTTCGTTGGGCATCACAGGAAATCTCAAGACGATGCAGCTCGGGGAGCTGCTGCAGTGGCTCTCGCTCGGCTCGAAGACAGGAACCCTCCTGATCGACGGCCACGGGGTCGAGAAGCGCGTCTATTTTCAGGACGGCCGGATCGCTTCCACCTCGTCCTCGGACCAGCGCGAATACCTCGGGCACTTCCTCGTGTCCCACGGCTTCATCAGCGAGGAGGAGCTGAAGATGGCGATGGAGGTCCAGGAGGAGTCCCAGATCCTCCTCGGCAAGATCCTCGTCATGATCAATGCCATCGCGGAGTCGGACCTCCTGCGCCTGATGAAGAAGAAGGCCGAGGAGTCCATCTACGACATCTTCCTGTGGACCGAGGGCGACTTCGAATTCGTCGAGGGGGCGCTCCCCGACCAGAAGATGGTGCCGCTGTCTCTCGACGTCACCGGAATCATCATGGAGGGAATGCGCCGCTACGACGAGTGGCAGGTGATCCGCCAGAGGGTGCCGGATTCGTCGGTGGTCCCCGAGATCATGCGGCCCCTCGACATGGAGGCCCTCGCCGATCGGGAGAAGCTGATCGTTCCCTACGTGGACGGACAGCGGACCATCGAGGAGATCGCCCTCCACACCCACAACGCCGAGTTCACCGTCTCGAAGCTCATCGCCGAGGGCCTTCGCTCCGGGACGATGCGCCTGGCGGAGCTTCGCTCCGGCACACGGGTCTCCCCCGCGCTCGGCCCCGGCGTCTCGGAGGTCGATCACTTCCTCCAGCGCGGCCGCGCGCAGCTCAAGGACGACCCCCAGGCCGCCTACCGGATGTTCAAGGTGGCCCACGAGCTCGACCCGAGCGACGGCCGGGCGGCCGAGTCCCTGCGCGAGGCCGAGCGCGAGATCAAGGCCGGGCTCGAACGCGACGGCGTCTCGGGCGAGAGGATTCCGGAGCTCGCCGTTTCGATGCAGAACCTGACACAGCGGCCCTTCTCCCCCCACGAGGGCTTCGTCCTCTCCCGGATCAACGGCCAATGGGACGTGAAGTCGATCATGAAGATCTCGCCGATGAAGGAGCTGGAGGTCCTGATGATCTTTCACAAGTTCCTCAAGGACGGGGTGATCCACTTCAAGGCACACTGACCGGCGGGGCCTTTCCCTCCGCCGGGGGCCGCGCCGTCGTAGAATGTGCCGACCGGAGGACCCCTGACTCTCGCTCCACTCCATCCCCCGCGAGCCTTCCACCTGCTCCAGGTCGCCGTGTGCGCCGTCGGCGCCGTGCTGCTGGCCGTGCTGTCCCCGGGCATCCCGTGGGACCGCCTGCCCCAGATTCTCTTCTTCACCGCCCTCGGAGTCCTGGCGTTTCGCCTGCGGGTCCGCTACGGCGACAACTACGTCGGGCTCGAGGCGGCCGCCCTCGCGCCGGCGATCCTCCTGCTGCGCTCTCCGGGGGCCGCCATGCTGGTCTGCGTCGCCGCCGATGCCGTGGCCAAGCTGCTCGGCAAGAACCGGCGCTGGACTCTCTCGAGCACGTTCGACCTGGCGCAGCTCTCCGTGGCCTATGCGGCCTCCGCCCTGTTCGCCGACGCGCTGCACGTCGCCGGCGGCGGCCCGGTCGCCGTGGGCGCGCTCGCCGTGGCGGTGCTCCTCGTCTTTTTCCTCGTCAACACGGCCTTCGTCTTCGCCTACCTCGACCTGTCCGGGGCCGTTCCCCGCAATCGGCTCCCCGAGATCGCGCTCTTTCAGTTCGTCGCCCTGGCCCTGCTCGCTCCCATCGTGATCCTCGAGGTCCTGATCTATCCCGCCTACGGCGCCGCCGGGACCCTGCTCGCGTTCTTTCCGGTCGTGCTCGCCTCCGTCGTCATGCGCAACCTCTCGTCGATGGAGCGTCGCGTGGAAGAGGTCTCGCGGCAGAACCGCGAGCTCGACGCGATGCGCGACATCTCCGTGACCTTCGGCGTCAACGCCCGCGTCGACCGGTACGAGCGGGTCTTCGCGGCCGTGGCGCGGCTGCTTCCCGTCGAGGCCATGGCGATCCTCGAGTGGACCGGCGACACGGAAGACGACCTGGTGGTCCATCTCTCGGAGAACACCGAGGCCCGGCGCAGCGAGGTCCTGGCCTGGGCCCGACGCGGCCGCATCGACGAGCGCCGCGTCGACCGGGCCGCCGGGCTCTGTGAGCTGTCGGCCGGCGAGGGTCGCGAGCTCCGGCTCGCCGCGGCCACTCCCTACCAGGTCCGCGTGGCGCTCTCGACTTTCGAGATGCACTCCGGCCTGCTCGTTCTCGAGAGCGGGTCGCCCGCCCTCCACCAGCCCGAGACGCTGGAAACGCTCCGCACGATCGCGGATCACATCGCCGTCGTGCTGCAGGACCGCTCCGTCCGCGCCCAGGTTCAGGACCTCTCGGAGAGGAACCGCGAACGGGCCGAGACCCTCGATCAGATCCTCGAGATCTCCAACGATCTCAAGCGCAACCGCACGCTGGACGACCTGTTCCGCTCGATCGCCTCGGCCGTGGCGAAGAGCCTCGGGTTCCAGAGGGTCGTCCTCTCGCTCTACGACCGGGAGAAGAACGTCTTCGCGGCGCGGGCCCGCGTCGGCGCGCCGGGGACCCGGGATCCGGGACCCGAGGACAGCGTGCCCGCGGAGGAGATCACCCGGCACTGGAACGATCGGAACCGCGTTTCCAAGTCGTACCACGTGCGCGAACGGACCCCCCGCGAGGCGGGACTCGATCCGGGGGCGGCGACGCGGCGCGTGCTCGCCGCCAGCGACGACGGCTGGGGATCGAACGAGGTCCTCTGGATCCCGCTCTACTCCGACGACCGCCTGCTCGGCTGCCTGCGCGTCGAGGAGCCCCGCAGCGGCCGCTCTCCTTCGATCGAGACGATTCGGTCGCTCGAGATCTTCGCGAACCAGGCGGTCACGGCCATCGAAAACGCCCGGTCCTACAACGAGGCCCACGAGCAGTCGATCCGGGACTCCCTGACCGGCGCCTACAACCACCGCCACTTCCAGGAGGTCCTGCAGCGGGAGCTCGGGCGCGCCGAACGCCTGGGACGGCCGCTCACCGTCCTGATGCTCGACATCGACGACTTCAAGACGATCAACGACCGGTTCGGGCACCCGGTCGGCGACGCGATCCTCCAGGGAATCGTGGCGGAGATCCGCAGCGAGGTGCGCGGCGACATGGACCTGCTCGCCCGGTACGGCGGCGACGAGTTCGCCGTCGTCCTTCCGGAGACGCCCGCCGCCGAGGCTCTCATCGTGGCCGAGCGCGTCCGCCGGCGCATCGACGAGCGCCTCTTTCGCATGCCCGACTCGCGCCAGGTCCTGCGAGCCACCGTCTCGATCGGCCTCTCCACCTATCCCGAAGACGCCGCGGAAAAGCGCGACCTGGTCGAGAAAGCCGACGCGGCGCTCTATCGGGCCAAACACGGCGGCAAGAACGCCGTCGTCTCGACCTCCGAGCCGGGTCCCGGGCAGCTCCCTCTCCTCGCCCACTAGCCGGGGTGCGGAAAAAGGGTGTGGGATGGCGCGACGAGCGCCGCCATGACCCGAAGCTGGCCGGCACGTGAGCGCCGGCGGCCGCTCAAACGCGATGGAGCCTCGAGTCGCCACACCCTGGAACGGGCGCCGGATGCAGAGTGCCGGACACGACGCCCGCATCCGTTTTTCGGCAGCCCGCGAGCCGTTGCTTCACTTTCTCGTCGGCCTGCCTTCGCCACCGGCGCGGGGCTTGCGGACGGCGCTCGACCGCGCGCCTGAGCTCCTCGTTGCGCCGTGAAGAGCCGTATTGCTCTACCGGGACACCGCGGCGGAATCCCGGTCGTAGAACCGGAGCGGCCAGTTTTTCGCGTCGCCCGCGTAATCGATCCCGATGCGGGCCGAGACGGCGAGGCGCGGCCGGGACCGGCGCCGGGGAACCAGGATGCCGAGAGGACCGCCGAGCAAGTCGAGGCCGCTGTGCGAGGTCCGCACGCCGAGAGCGGCGCAGAGCTTTCCCGGACCCGCCATCAGCCGCGCCGGAGCGCGGGCCGGCCCCTCCGCCGCTCGCAGGAGGACGGCCTCCGGGACGCCGGCCGTGCGGGTGACCACGTTGGCGCAGTGATGCATGCCGTAGACGAGAAACACGTAGAGGTGTCCCCCGTCCGCGTACATCGGCTCGACCCGGGCGGTGCGGCGGCCCGCCCACGAGTGCGCCGCTCGATCCCGCGCCCCGAGATATGCCTCGGTCTCGACGATGCGGCCGCCGTACCAGCGACCCCGCCATCTCCGTACGAGCCATGCGCCGACGAGCGAGCGCGCCACGGCGACGGTGGGTCGACGAAAGAATTCCCGGCCGGGCCGTACGAGCCTCTCGAGCTCGGCGTCCAGGACCACCCGGGCATCGGGGCGATTGTTCGCTATCATGCGGAGACTCGCCTCATCGAAAGGATTGTATGAACATCCTCGTCACCGGGGGCGCGGGCTTCATCGGCTCGCACATGGCGAAGCGGCATCTCGCCGACGGGCACCGCGTCGTCATCGTCGACGACCTGTCGTCGGGACGCCGCGAACGTCTTCCGGACGGCGCGCGCTTCGTCCAGGCCGACATCGCCGAGGCCGACCTCGAGCCTCTGCTGCGGGAGGAGAGGATCGCGTTCGTCTCGCATCATGCCGCGCAGATCGACCTGCGCCATTCGGTGGCGGACCCGATCGGCGACGCCCGCGCGAACATCATCGGAAGCCTGAGGATCTTCGAGGCCATGCGGCGCGCCGGGACGCCCCAGGTCCTATTTTCCTCGACCGGCGGAGCGATCTACGGCGAGCCGGAGGGCGGCCGCCCGGCGACGGAGAGCCACCCGACCAATCCCGTCTCGCCCTACGGCTGCGCGAAGCTCTCGATCGAGAAGTACATGCACTACTACCGGGTCGTGCACGGCCTGCGCACGCAGGTCTTCCGCTACGCCAACGTCTACGGTCCCTGGCAGGACGGGACCGGCGAGGCCGGCGTCGTGGCGATCTTCTCGGAGGCGATGCTCGGGAACCGGGCGCTCAGGATCAACGGCGACGGCGAGCAGACGCGCGACTACGTCTTCGTGGGCGATCTCGTCGAAGCGGCGTCCCGCGCGGCGCGGAGCGAGAAAAGCGGGGTGTGGAACCTCGGGACCGGGGTCGAGACGTCCGTGAACCGCCTCTTCGGGCTCCTCGCTCGGGAGTACGGATACTCGGCCTCGCCGCCCCACGTCCCGGCGCCGGCCGGCGAGCAGATGCGCAGCGTCCTCGACGGTTCCCTCGTGCGGCGCGACTTCGAGCTTCCGCCCTGGACTTCGCTCGAGAAAGGACTGCAGGCGACCGCGGAGTTCTTCCGGGACCGCCACAGGCGTCGCTGAGGCGCTCCGCGCTCGGACCGGCTACCCCGGTCCGATGCGGGGCAGCGTCGGAGCCGATCCGGTCGGCCGTTTCTCGTCGGCGGCCGGCGCGGGCCCGAAGTGGCGCTTGATGACCACGACCGTGCGGTCGTCCTCGGGCTCTCCCCCTCCCGACCAGTCGCCGACCTTGTTGATCAGCTCGCGCGCGATCTCGTCGCACGGCCAGTCGCGAATCGCGAGGAAGGCGCGCGTGAGCCGTCCCACGCCGAACTCGTCCCCGTCGGCGCCGTGGGCCTCGACCATTCCATCCGTGTAGAGAAGCAGCGCGTCGCCCGGCTCGAGCCGGCGGTAGCCCCGTGTGTAGGTGGCGTGGGCCGTCGGCCCGAGGACGAGCCCCGTCTGGACGAGCGGCGTGACGCTGCCGCCGTGAAAGTGGAGCGGGTGCGGGTGCCCCGCGTTGACGTACATGACGCTGTCGTTGTCCTCGATCTCGCCGTAGAAGAGCGACACGAACCGGGTCGTCAGGCGTGACTCGTGGATGATGCGGTTCAGCCGCTCGACCGTGCGTACGATCTTGAAGTCCCGCTCGACCGCCATGCGCAGGCCGGTGTAGACGTCCCGCACCTGCAGCGCCGCGGGAAGGCCATGGCCGGATGCATCGGCGATCGCGATCCCCAGGATGCGGTCGGACACGGGGATGAAATCGAAGTAATCCCCACCGACCAGCTCCGCGGGCGTGGTGAACCCCGCGATCTCGAGCTCTCCGCGCCGCAGGGCCCTCTTGGGGAGGATCGACATCTGGATGCGTCGCGCCTCCTGGAGGGCCGAGATGTACCGGTCCTGCCGGAGCTTCTGGTCGACGGCCAGCCGGAGGATCCCGAGCGAGGCCACCAGGTCGTCCTCCGGCGCCCCGGGGTCCACCGAGAACGCCAGGATGTACTCGTCGTCGCCGACCGCGATCGCCGCGAACCGCTCCGCCCCGAGTTGGCGCTCGAGCTCGGGGTCGACGCCGGGGGCGGTCAGGTCCATCACCACGACGCCCTCGTCGACCACGCGCAGGATCGGCGGGTATTCTTCGGGCACGAACAGGCCGGGAGCGATCGCCGGCACGTTGCCGAACGTCCGGACGAGCTCGTATCCCCCGTCCCGGCGCTCGTAGAGGCGCCCGCCGCGCACACCGAGGGCGTCGGAGAACTGCTCGATGACGGTCGAGGCCGTCTGCATGATCGTGGCCGAGGCGTCGGCGGTGCGCTCGATCGCCTGGATGGCCTTCTCGACCTGCCGAAACAGGAATTTTCCGGTTGCCACGGCGGCCGGATTCTAACCCGGCCGCGCCGGCGGCTCGCCGAAGGAGACCGGGGCCTTAGGAGGGCGCTCCGACCGAGACGAGGGGCGGCGCCACGCGGTCGTTCGGCTGGTCGTCGCGGATCTTTCCGTCCTTCAGCCGGACGATGCGGCGAGCATGCGCCGCGATGTCTTCCTCGTGCGTTACCAGGACGATGGTGTTTCCCTTCGCGTTGAGCTCGCCGAAGAGGGTCATGATCTCGGTGCCCGTCTGCGAGTCGAGGTTGCCCGTGGGCTCGTCGGCGAGCAGGATGCTCGGGTCGTTGATCAGAGCCCGGGCCACGGCGACGCGCTGGCGCTGGCCGCCCGACAGCTCGTTCGGCGTGTGGTTCATGCGGTCGCCGAGGCCGACCGCGTTCAAGGCCCGGACCGCGCGGTCGTGCCGGTCCTTCTTCGAGACCCCGCCGTAGACCAGGGGCAGCTCGACCTGCTGCAGGGCCGAGGTCCTCGGAAGCAGGTTGAACGTCTGAAAAACGAACCCGATCTCCTGGTTTCGGATCGCGGCGAGCTCGTCGTCGGTCATCTTCGCGACTTCCTTGCCATTGAGCACGTAGGAGCCGGAGGTCGGGGTGTCGAGGCAGCCGATCAGGTTCATGAGCGTGGACTTGCCGGAGCCCGAGGGTCCCATGATCGCCACGTACTCGCCGGGCTCCACGCCGAGGGAGACGCCGGCCAGCGCGGCGACCCTCTGCTCCCCCATCTGGTAGACCTTCGTGATTTCCCGAATGTCGATCAGCATGTCGGCAGACTCCCCCGTCCCTTTTCTACGATTTCCCGGCCGCAGTGTTTCGCCGCTCGTGCATGGCCCGAGAATAAGCCCTTCTGCGTCTAGGAGAAGATCATCCCGAATCCGGCCTTCCCGAGCACGTACAGGCCCCAGAGCGAGACCACCAGCGCCGCCATGCGGCCGCGCCGGGCGCCGGTCGCCGAGGAAAGGCCGAGCACCAGGAGGGCCATCGTCCAGAACGAAAGCACGTCGACCGAGCCCAGCAGGGAGTGGAGCGTCTTGTCCACGTGCCGGTCGACCAGGAACCCAAGATTCGTGTGAAGCCGGTCTTCGAGCCCCATCAGGTCGACCGTCGGCTGGTTCCAGACGACGGCGAAGAGTGCGAGGGACCCGAGAACCGACGGAAGAAACGCGTGCGTCGTGACCCCGAAGGACTGCCGGAAGAGCAGCTCCCATCCGAATGCCTGGCAACCGACCCACATGGCGCCTGCGGTCACGAGGACGAAAATGGCCGGGACCAGCGCGAAGGCTCCCTCGCGAAACCAGGCGATCCGCTTCTGCATCTCGGCGGCCTGATCGAGCTGCGCCTCCGTCAGGGGAGGATCCCGATGGGCGGTGGCCTCCGCGATGACGGCGCGCCAGTCGACCCGCGGCAGGATGACCTGCCCGACCAGGAATGACAGCGCGCTCCAGAGAACCAGCGGAGCGAGAAAGGTCGGCCGGGCGGCGATCGCCGCGAACGTGCGCACCGGAGAGACGAAGGTCCCGACCATGCGCCCGAGGGCGGAGTCGGGGCCCGCCGGAGAGGCCGCCGCGGCGGCCGCGGCCTCCTCGGCCATCAGGGAGCCGCGCTCGTCGCCGAGGCGGACCCCAGCCGCTGCGCGGTGCGCGTCTCGAAGTTGGCGGGGGGCGTCATGTCGGCGGGGAGTCCTTCGATCTTGATCCCCTTCCACTCGAGGATGTCCGAGACGGCGACGTGGTACGCGGAGACGGCCTTGCGGTAGATGACGAGGGCGTTCAGCTCCTGGGAACGCGCGTCGGAGAGGCTCGACTGGAGCTGCGAAACCTCGAACCCCGTCGTCATCCCGTTCTCGTATTTCTTGCGCGCGGCGTCGAGGTTGCGCTCGGCCAGCTCGCGGCCCTTGGCCGCGGCCACGATCTGCCTCTCGGCCGTGTCGATGGCCCGGTGAGCGTTGCGCACCTCGACGATCACGTTCTGCTCGGTCGTCGTGAGTGTCGCCTTGTCCGACTCGAAGAGGTACTTGGCGGCGCCGCGCTGCCCGACGGCCGAGCGGTTCAGGATCGGATACGACACCGTCAGGCCGATCGACCAGTTCTTGAAGTTGCGGTTCAGCGTCTGGTTGTAGGCGTTGCCGAGCCCGTTGTTCGCCACGATGACCGGCGGCGGAGGATTGGGTCCGTTGCAGGAAGGCGGCGGAGTCAGCGACGTGCACGGATCCACGAAGAACGTGCCGCCCTGTCCGAGCGTCCCGAAGCTGCCGACGAGGTTCAGCTGCGGAAGGACCTGGTTCGACCAGTAGTCGTAGCGGACCTTCTGGGAATCCACGGAGTAGGCCGCCTCCAGGATCTCCGGGCGTGTCGCCAGCGCCGTTTGCATGCCGCCGTCGAGATCGAACCGCTCCTGCTCGACCCGCACGGGATCGACCGGAATGATCGGGTCCGGGGCCCATTTCTGCGGGTCCACGGTGATCTGCCGCTTGAGCTGATCCTGGGCCAGGCCAATCGCGCCCTCGGCGTTGATGATGTCCTGGTCGGCCGTGGCGATGTTGACCTCGGTCTGCACGATGTCGATCGGCGCGAGCGAGCCGACGTCGATCTTGATCTTGGTGATGCGGTTCAGCTCGACGGCGATCGCCTTCGTCTCGAGCTTGACCTTCAGGTTTTCGTAGGCGTATGCCAGGTTCCAGTACGCCTGGATGACGGAGTCGATGCCGGTCTGCACGCTCCGGACGAACGCCTGGTAGGCCGAGTCGCGCTGATCCTTCGCGATCCAGATGTTCCACTTGGTCGCGGTCATGCCGAAGTTGCGCAGCAGGGGCTGCGTCATCGAGAGCTGCAGGCCCGCGTTGAAGGACGGATTGACGTTGAAGAACTGAGAGTTGGTCGCGAGGCGTCCGCCCGTCGTGCCGAGGGTGAACTGACCGCCCCACGGCGCCAGCTGCGTCACGCTCGCCCCGTAGTTGTACGTGTCCTGGTCGACGCTGATCGGCGCGCCGGAGAGCTGGCTCGAGGAGGGCGTCTCCAGATGGTTGCGGTTCGCGAAGCCCTGGAGCAGGGGGTCGAAGATCCCCTCGTTCGAGAGCAGGTTGTACTGGAACGACTCGGCCGCGTTGATGGTGACGTTCAAGTCCGTATTGTTCGCCAGCGCCAGTCCGATCGCCTGCTCGAGGGTCAGATGGATCCCGTCCTTCTCGGCCGCGGGAAGCGGCATCGTCTGCCGGTCCCCCGGGACGGACGAGAGGACCGACGGCGACTGCGCGCGCAAGACGCCGGCGGCGAAAAGAGACGCCGCGGCGGCCAGCGTCGCACGAAGGACCCGGGTCGTGCCCAAACTCTTCATTCCATGACTCCTTTGTCAACTCCTCTACGCATCCGGACGGGGGAAAGTTTCGGTGCTCGCCTTCATATCACCGCGCCTCGCCCGGATAAAAGCACGCCACGAAACGCCCGGCGCCGGCCTCCGCGAGCGGCGGAGCCTCCTGCCCGCACCGGGGCCTCGCGATTGGACAGCGAGGATGATACGCGCAGCCCTTCGGCGGGTCGAGCGGGGAGGCGGGCTCGCCCGCAGGGATCGATCCGCCGGGAAGCGAGTCCGGGTCCGGCTCGGCCGCCGCGGCGACGAGCGCGGCCGTGTAGGGATGGAGCGGCCGGCGACATACCTCCGGGGCCGCGCCGTGCTCCACGATCGCTCCCAGGTACATCACCGCGATGCGGTCCGCCACGCGTTCGACGACCGCCAGATCGTGCGAGATGAAGAGGTACGAAAGGCCGGCGCCCTCGCGAAGATCGAGGAGGAGGTTGACCACCTGGGCGGCCACCGAAACGTCGAGCGCCGAAACCGGCTCGTCGCAAACGACGAGCCGTGGACCCGTCGCGAGCGCGCGCGCGATCGCGACCCGCTGGCGCTGTCCGCCCGAGAGCTCCGACGGAAAGCGGCCCGCGATCTCCGACGACAGCCCGACGGAGGACAACAGCTGGCGCACGCGCTCTTCCCGCTCGCGCCCGAAGGCGAGCCTCTGCACGCGAAGCGGCTCGGCGACCTGCTCGCCGATGCGAAGGCGCGGGTTCAGCGACGCCAGGGGGTCCTGAAAGACGATCTGGACGTCGCGCCGGCGCCGTCTCAGGGCCGCGCCCGAGAAGGCGAGCCAGTCTTCGCCTTCGAGCCGAACGCTCCCCGCATCGGGGAGCACGAGACGCGCGACGATGCGCCCCGCCGTCGTCTTGCCGCTTCCCGACTCCCCGACGAGGCCGAGCGTCTCCCCTCGGCCGATCGCGAAGCTCACACCCCGCAGCGCCGGAAGGACCCGCGAGCTCCCCCGGAAGAGACCACCGGGGATCGTGTAGCGCTTGACGAGGTTCGCGGCTTCGAGCAGTGGGGGCGCCGAGGCGCTCATGCGACCGGCCCGCCCCGCGGCTCGTCGAGGAAGCATCGGGATCGCGCCCTGCCCCTCGGATAGAGATCGGGCTCCCGAAGCCGGCACGGCTCGAAACGGTCGGGGCAGCGAGGCTCGAAGACGCAGCCTCCGAGCCGCCGCATCGCCAGGTCCTCGAGAGCGCCGGGAATCGTCTCGTAGCGCTCGCCCGCGCGGCGGACGGGGCCGTTCAGGCGCGGAGCGGCCTTCAGGAGCCCCCGCGTGTAGGGGTGGCCGGGATCGCGAAAGAGCTCGAAGACGCCCGCCTCTTCGACGACGCGGCCCGCGTAGAGCACGAGCACCCGGTCGCAATGCCGGGCCACGAGCCCGAGGTCGTGCGTGACGAGAAGGACCGCGAGCCCGCGCTCGCGCCGCAGCCGGTCGAGCAGGTCCAGGATCTGTCGCGCGACGGTCGCGTCGAGCGACGCCGTCGGCTCGTCGGCCACGAGGAGGCTCGGCCCGGGAGCGAGCGCGATGGCGAGGCATGCCCGCTGGCGCAGGCCGCCCGAGAGCCGGTGCGGGTACGCCTCGAGGGCCTGCGCCGGGTCCGGAAACGCGGCCGCCGCCAGGGCACCGAGCGAGATCTCGCGAAGCTCGGCGGATCCGACGCTCCGGTGCAGACGAACCGCCTCGGCGATATGCTCTCCGATCGTGCGGACCGGGTCGAGCGCGCTCGCCGGCTCCTGGAACACCATGCCGATCCGCCGGCCGCGCACCGCGCTCCATTCGCGGTCCGACAGGGGCGTCAGATCTCGTCCCTCGAAGCGGACCCTCCCCGAGACCCTCGCCCCGTCCGGAGAGAGACCCAGGAGCGCCCTCGCGAGCTGCGTCTTTCCGCAGCCGCTCTCCCCGACGACCGCGACGCCTTCTCCCGGTCCGACCGAGAAGGAGACCCGGTCGACGGCGGCCCGGAACGCGCCTCCCGCCGCCAGCGCGACGGTCAGGTCCTCGACGGCCAGAAGGGGCGGGAGCACGTCCGGATTCTGATTTCGGGATGGGGATCGCGAAGACGCGCGAGCTCCGGGGCCGCCGTTCACGCGTCGCCGGCGCCCCGCACGCGGCCGGCGTCGAGCTCCTTGACGCGCTGGACCACGTCGCGGTAGTTCGCGTTCAGGCCGTAGACCTCCTGGTAGGTCTTGTAAGCCGAGTCCATGTCGCCCGTGTCCTGGTAGACGCGGGCGAGATCGTAGAGCATTCCGGCGGTCGCGAGTTCCCCGATCGACGGCGTCTCGAGCCCCTTGCGGAACCACTGGATCGCGAGCTGCGGCATCCCCTTCTCGAGAAAACAGTGCCCCAGCATGCTGCAGCACTCCACCGCGCGGCCCGCGTCTTTGCTCGCGAGCTGGAACTCACCGATGGCTTCGTCGACGAGCCCCATCTCCTTGTAGGCGATGCCGAGGTTGTAGTGGGTCTCGTAGTCCTCGGCCGAGAGCTGTTGTTCGACGCCCTTCTTGAACTCGCGGAAGATCTCTTCGAGAGAGACCTCTCCCTGGGGCGCCGAGATCTCGGCGGATTCCTCGACGACGGCCTCGTCGCCGAGCTCCTTCTCGAGCTCCTCGGCGAGATTGAAGAACTTCTGCTCGTCGGCGAAGAGGTTGTCCTCGTCGACCACGTTGACGTCGGTCGCCGGCGCCGCTTCGCTCTCGCCGGCGCGCGTCATCTCGTCCTCGAGCAGGTTGCCGAGCTGCTCGTAGGAGACGAACTCGGTGTCCACCGGCGTCAGGGGCTCGGGGGTCGAGAGCTTCTCCATCGCCGGAGGCGGACCCGGGTCTCCGCCGGCGAACTCGATCGCATCGTCTTCGAACGCCGGAGCCGGAACTTCGCCCGGCGGAGAAACCGGGTGGCCGACCTCGAACTCGTCGAACTCGACGTCGCGAGGGGAGGCGGAGGGCGGCGAGGCGAGAGGTCCGGCCGGAGGCGCGGCGGCGGCTCCCCCGAGGCCGGCGCGGCCGAGCACTCGCCGAGCATCCTCCTCGCGTCCCATCTCCCGGAGAGACGCCGAGAGGGCCTCCGCCTCGCGAGCGAGCCCGGGATTGCGGGTCTCCGCGAGAAGCTCGACGAGCCGCTCGCGGGCCTTCAGGAGATCCGGACGGCGGCGGACGAGCGCATACAGCCGTTCGATCGCCTTGTCGGACAATCCGTACTTCGCGAAGACTTCCGCCTCGACGATCAGCGTCTCGATCTGCTGGTCTTCCGAGGACGCCGGTGCGGAGGTCGCCTCCGCGGCGGGCGGGACCGGGGCGGGCGGCGCGGCCTCGGGAGCCGGCGGCGATTCGTCCACCTCGATCGATGGAACCTTCGGCTGCGGCGCATGGACCGACGCCGAGTCCTCGAGGTCGAGAATGAGCTCCTGATACTCGGGCTCGGCCGGCGCGCTCTCGGCCGCCGGGGCCGGAGCCTGCACCGGCGAGCCGATCTCCTTGACGCGGTGAGCCGCTTCGACGTTGGACGGATCGGCCTCCTGCGCGCGCCGATAGTGCTCGAGGGCCTTCGACGGGTTGCGCGCCTCGGCGGCCTGTCCGAGCTGCAGATGCACCTTCGCGAGCGCGGCGCGATTTCCCTCGGCCTCGAGCACCTGCGCCATCTTCTCGAGCGCGCCCGCGTGGCCCGGGTCCGCGGCGAAGACCGGCTCCAGATAGTCCGCGGCGCGCGAGAAATCCCGGCGGGCCACCGCCGAATCCACGAGGGGCCCGATCGCATCGACCGCGCGGTCGAGCGAATGCTCCTGCACGCGGAGGCGGGCGATGAAGAGGCGCGGCGTCTCGGCATCCGCGTCGAGCGCGAGCGCCTGCTCCGCCGTCCGGAGCGCCTCGGCCCGCTCCCCCAACTCGAGCTGGGCCTCGGCCATCAGGCCCATGCTCTCGCCCGTGCGCGGGGCCGCCTTGAGCACCGCCATGGCCGCGGAGGCGTTCTTCTGCGCCAGAAGCGAGCGCACCAGGTTGCGCTGCGTCTCGACGTCGTCGGGCGAGAGCTCGAGGGCCTTCTGGAAGACCTGCGCCGCCTCGTCGTGCGCTCCGCGTTTGAGCAGCATGGACCCGATCAGCCCGTACTGCATGACCGCCTGGTCCTTCTGGTTCGCGGCGCGATAGAGATCGGCGAGGCGGACCTGGATGCGCAGATCCGAGGGGTCGATCGATGCCATCTTCTTGTAGACCGCGATGGCGTCGGGAATCCGATTGTTCTTCTGGTAGTGGTCGGCGAGGACCTGGTATTGGCTGCGCGCGTCCTGCACGAGACCCTGCTTGTGGTACAGGTCGGCGAGGCGATCGTAGACCTCGAGCCGGGCCGGATCGATCTTGTTGATCTTCTTGTAGATCGCGATCGCCTTCAGGAAGAAGCCGTCCCGGGAGTAGAAGTCGGCGATCCGTTCGAAGTAGGGGATCGATTCGCCGGGGCGATTCATCCGGACGTAGAGGTCCCCGACCTTGTTCAGCGTCGGGATGTCCTTGGGATTGTCCTCGAGGACCCGGAGGTACTCCTTCAGCGCCTGGTCGAGCTTGCCCCGGGAAAGCAGCTTCTCGGCGGACTGGAGGACCTGTTCACGGTTGACCGCCATTCCGTAAGATTCTAACCGCTCTGGCCGCGATGGCGGCCCGAGCGGGCGTCGATCGGCTCGACTTCGGGCTCCGGAACCACCCCTCGATAGGTCAGACGATGCTCCGGACAGGGCCCGAAGCGCCGCAGCGCTTCCCAGTGCTCGGGTGTCCCGTATCCCTTGTGCTGCTCGAACCCGTAGACCGGATGCCGGCGTCCGAGCGCTTCGAGCAGGCCGTCCCGGTGGACCTTCGCGACGATCGAGGCGGCGGCGATCGACGCCGACAGGGCGTCGCCGTGGATGATCGGAATCTGCGGGATCGAAACGCCGGGAACGCGAACGGCATCCACCAGGAGCGCGTCGGGTCCGGGCCGCAGCGCGACCACCGCCTGCCGCATGGCTTCGAGGCTCGCGCGCAGAATGTCGTCCGCGTCGATCCGGCGGGCCTCGACCACGCCGATCCCCCACGCGACCGCGTGGAGCCGAATCTCGCGATCCAGGCCGGCCCTCTCCTCCGCGTCGAGCTTCTTCGAGTCATCCAGCCCGGGCAGGACACAGTCCGCGGGAAGAATCACCGCGGCGGCGACGACCGGACCCGCGAGCGAGCCGCGCCCCGCCTCGTCCACTCCCGCCACGAAGGCGAAGCCTCGATCCGCCAGAAGGGTCTCCAGAAGGGCGAGCTCGCGCAGTCGCCCGAGCTCGGCGAAGAGCGCGGCGAGCGGGTCGGGCGTCACGGGCTCGGGAGCCTCCTACGGCTCGGTCTGCTTCTCGTCGATCCGGGCGGCCTTGCCCTTGCGGCCGCGCAGGTAATAGAGCTTGGCGCGACGCACCGCGCCCTTTCGCTCGACCTCGATCCGATCGATGATCGGCGAATGCAGGGGGAACACCCGCTCGACGCCGATCCCGCCCGAGATCTTGCGGACCGTGAAGGTCTCGCGAGCGCCCCCGCCGCGCCGGGCGATGACGACGCCGGCGAACATCTGGATGCGCTCCTTCTCGCCTTCGCGCACTTTCACGTGCACGCGAACCGAGTCGCCGGGCGAGAAGGCCGGGATGCCGCTCTTGAGCGACGGTTTTTCCAGATCGAGCAGCAGATCACTCATAGCTTCTCCAGTCGGATTCGGGGATGCCTCGCGGAAAGCCCGCAGAAAACGGCGCATTCTACCGGAAGGACTCGCCCCGGTTCAAGCCGCCCCGACGCCGCCGCCGGCGTCCGGCAGGCTCACTCGTCGCCCTCTCCGGGCGCGGGAGGCCGCCGGTCGAGGAGGTCCGGACGTCGCGCGCGCGTTTTCTCGAGGGCGCGAGCGGCCCTCCAGCGCTCGATTTTCCGGTGGTCGCCGGACAGCAGCACGTCGGGCACGGAGAGTCCGCGGAACTCGCGCGGACGCGTGTAGTGCGGAGAGTCGAGGCGATCGTCCCGAAACGACTCGTTTTCCAGGGATTCCGCCGCTCCCACGACTCCCGGGACCAGGCGCGTGACCGCCTCCGTCAGGGCGAGTGCCGCGGCTTCGCCGCCCGGAAGCACGAAGTCGCCGAGCGAGATCTCCTCGTCGAAGAGCCCGAGGTCCCGCACCCGTTCGTCGATGCCCTCGTAGCGGCCGCAGACGAGCAGAAGGCGCGGCCGGAGGGACAGGGCGCTCGCCCGCGCGTGAACGAGCGGGGCGCCCTCGGGCGTCATCAGGACCGTCCAGGCCCGCCCGTCCGGCGTCTCGCGGCGCGCCTCGATGGCCGCGGCGACGACGGGAGCCATCATCACCATGCCCGCTCCGCCTCCATAAGGCTCGTCGTCCACTTTCCGGTGCCGCCCCTCGGAGAACGTGCGGAGGTCGGTCACCGTCACGGAGACGAGCCCGCCGGCGATCGCCTTGCCGAGCAGGCTCTCCTTCAGAGGGGAGTCGAAGTATCCCGGGAAGATCGTCAGGATCTCGACGTTCACGCTCACAGGTCGAAGAGCCCTTCCGGCGGGTCGATCACGATCCTCCGTTCTGTGCGGTCCACCTCGACGACGATCGGCCGGGTCCACGGAACGAGCGCCTCGCCGTTTTCCCGCTCGACGGTCAGCATCGGACCCGCCGGCGTCTTCTCGAGGCCGGTCGCGGTGCCGAGCGCACGGCCGGAGGTGTCCTGGCAGCGGAAGCCCGCCACCTCGTGAGAGTAGAAGAAGCCTTCCGGAGTCGGATGCGCCTCCTCCATCGCGACACAGAGGTCGCCGCCCCGCAGCGCGCGGGCCGCGTCCACCGTCTCGACGCCGTCAAAGGCCAGCCGCAAACGATTGCCGTGGGCGCGCGCCTGCCGCACGGTCAGCGTCCTCTCCGAACCGCCCGACCGCCAGACGAGCACGACGCCCTCGTGCAGGCGTTCCGGAAAGTCGGTGAGCACGTCCACGAGGACCTCACCGGAGAGCCCGTGCGTGCGGCGGACCTCGGCGACGACGAGAAACGGGGGCATCGAATCGGCCTCGGGTCCGCGGCGCCGGGCGCGCGGTGGCGTCCTCGTCAGTCGCGAACGCGGATCAGCACGCGCTTGCCCTGCGCGGCGGCCGCCGATGAGACGAACGACCGGAGCGCGCGGATCGTTCTCCCCTCGCGTCCGATCAGGCGCCCGCGATCGGCTTCCGGCACGTCGATGTCGTAGACGAGGGTCTTGCCCTCGAAGCCCTCCGTGATCCGCGCCTGAGCGGGATCGTCGGAAAGGCGGCGAACGACCATCTCGATCAGCCGCTTCATCGGCTTCAGGCGGCGGGAGCCGCGGCGGGCTCCGGGCGGGCGAGCAACGACGCCACCGTCGGGGACACGCTGGCTCCCTTCGCGATCCAGTGCCTGGCCCGCTCGCGGTCGAGCGAGAGAACGGGAGGGTTGGGCACCGGGTCGTAGGAGCCGAGCTCCTCGAGGACCTCCGCCCTCGCCGTCAGGCGCGAGTCCGAGACCACGATCCGGTAGTACGGACGGTTGCGGGCGCCCATGCGGCGCAGTCGAATCTTCACCATTTCAGCATCCCTTCAGACCTGCGAAAGCGGCGCATTGTACACGAAGACGCACCTACCGCCCCCCCGGCCCCGGAAGCGCCAGCCGGGAAAGGTCGAGCCCCCGGGCCCCCTTTCGGGCGGTCCGCATGAGGCGCCGCATCTGCTGGTATTGCTTGAGGAGGCGGTTGATCTCCGCCACCGACGTGCCGGATCCCGCCGCGACGCGCTTCTTGCGGCTGCCGTTTAAGATCTGCGGATACTGGCGCTCTTCGACCGTCATGGAGTCGATGATCGCGGTCGTGCGGGTCAATGCCTTCTCATCCACGCTTTCGGGTCCCTTGAGGGCCTTCATGGCTCCCCCCTTCGGGAGCAGGTCGATCAGGCTCTCGAGCGGGCCCATCTTGCGCATGGAGGCGAGCTGCTCGCGAAGGTCTTCGAGCGTGAATTCGCCGGCCGCCGTCTTGGCCGCGAGCTTGCGGGCGGAGTCGGCGTCGACGCTCGCCTCGACCTTCTCGATCAGGGTCATGACGTCGCCGAGCCCGAGGATCCGCGAGGCCATTCGGTCGGGATGGAAGGGCTCGAAATCTTCCGGCTTTTCGCCGACGCCCACGAACTTGATCGGCTTGCCGGTCGTCGTGACGACCGACAGCGCCGCTCCCCCGCGGGCGTCGCCGTCGGTCTTCGTCAGGATGATCCCGGTCAGCGGGAGAGCCTCCGCGAATCCCGACGCGGACCGGACCGCGTCCTGCCCCGTCATCGCATCGGCCACGAAGAGCGTCTCCTGGGGCTCGACCGCCTCGACGATCGCACGGATCTCGGCCATCAGCGCTTCGTCGATGTGGAGCCGGCCGGCGGTGTCCACGATGAGCGTGTCGCGGCCCGTCTGCCTCGCTTCGCGCAGGCCGCTGCGCGCGACCTCGACCGGATCCGTGACGCCGGGCGGCGAATGCACCGGAACGCCGATCTGCCGGCCGAGGACGACGAGCTGCTCCACCGCGGCGGGCCGGGCGAGGTCGGCCGCCACGATGATCGGGTAACGGCCGCGGTTCTTGAGCAGCCGGGCGAGCTTCGCGGCGGAGGTCGTCTTCCCGGATCCCTGGAGGCCGACGAGCGCGATGACCGCCGGTTTCCCCGGAAGCACGAGCTCGGCGTTCTCGCCGCCGAGCAGGGCCTTCAACTCGTCGCGGACGATGCGGGTGACCTCCTGCGCCGGAGAGAGCTGTTGGGCGACGCGGGCGCCGACCGCCCGCTCCTTGACCCGGGCCGTGAATTGCCTCACGACGGGGAGAGCGACGTCCGCCTCGAGCAGCGAGAGCCGGATCTCTCGCAAGGCCGTCTCGATGTGGAAGTCCGTCAGGTGCCCCTCGCCGCGGAGCTCCTTGAAGACCGCCTGCATCCGATCGCCCAGTCCCTCGAACACTCTGTAACCCTCGTCTGCCTATTTTCGTGGAAAGGCCCGCGGCCTTCCCGGTGAAGGATAGCCGTGACGGCAGGCGTTCGTCGAGCGCGGCGCCGGAAGGCTTGGTCCTTGACACGGTCGCCTCATCGGATATGATTCCGCGTCGATTTTCCGCAGGGGCGTTTCGGCTGCGCTCTCGAGGAGAACACGTTTTTTTTGATCGCGTTTTGAAAGAAGGAGAAGAGGGATATGAAGAAGTTTCTGACTCTGGGTTTTGCGGCCGCGACGGCTCTCGTGATCACGACCGGTTGCCAGAAGAAGGAGGCGCCGGCCCCGGAGAGCGCGCCCGCCGCGGAAGCCCCGGCGGTAGTCGAGGAGACCGGAACGGCGGCGACCAGCACGGCCACGACCGGAACCGAATCCACCGCGACCACGACGACCTCCACGACCACGACGAGCACCGAGACGGCTCCGGCCACCGCGACGCCGGCCGCCAAGTAACTTCTCGAATCGAGAAATCCCGAGGCCCCCGAGAGGGGGCCTCGTTGTTTTTCCGGCTGCCGCTACACTGACGGGAGTGTTGCCCCTCTGGGCGGACCTCCTGTTGCTCGGCGCGGCCGGGGCGGCGGCATGGCGCGCCGCACGGCTCGGCCGCCGCGTCCGCGAGCTGTCGAGTCGGCTTCGTGCGCGCGAGCGCGAGGGCCACCTGCTCGGGGAGTCCCCGGACCCCGCTCAGATTCTTCTCCACGCCTACCAGGCGGCCTGCGAGATCCTCCCGCTCGCGGCCTTCGACCTCTACCGCATCGACGCCTCTCAGCGGATCTACGAGGTCTGGACGCTCGCCGGGAATTCGCCGTCGGACCGCCGGCCGACCCTCGATCCCCACCACCCGTACCTCCGCGAATCCGTCGATGCGCGGGCGCTCCTTCGCTTCGCGGCGACCGAAACCGACCGCTCGTTTACGCCGCTGGAGCTCCTTCCGGGCGGCGCCCCGACCGAGCGTCTCCATCTTCCCCTCTACTCCGGAGACGTGCTGCTGGCGTACCTGCTCCTCTTGTCTCCGCAGCCGATCGACGAGCGCCGCAAGTCCGAGATCCGTGCCCTGCTCTCCCCGCTGACGGCATCCCTTCACGCTTCGCGAAACTGGGAAATCGCCGTCACCGACGAGCTGTCGGGCCTCTCCGCGCGCCGCTACTTCGAAACGCGCCTCACGGAGGAATGGGCCCGGCACCGCCGCTATGCCTCGACGGTGTCGGTGGCGCTCTTCGATCTCGATCACTTCAAGCGGATCAACGACACCCTCGGCCATGGCGCGGGAGACCTGGCGATCCGGCGCTTTGGCGAGATCCTCCGCGCCGCCGTCCGCTCGAGCGATCTCGCCTGCCGCTACGGGGGCGAGGAGTTCGCCGTCCTCTTCCCGGAGACGTCGGCTCACTCGGCAGAGGCCGTGGCCAAGCGCGTCTGCCGCGCCATCGAGCGCGAAACCTTCGAGAGCGAGGGCCGCGCGTTCCACGTCACCGCCTCGGCCGGCGTGGCGGACACGGCCGAGCTCGAAGAAGACGAGCGGCATCAGCTGCTCTTTCGCGCCGACCAGGCGCTCTATGCCGCCAAGGACGAGGGCCGCAATCGCGTGCGGTCGTGGACGGACCGCCGCCGCCTGCCGCGCCCTCGCAAGACCCCCGCTCGGGCGAGGGAGCGCGACCGCGATCCCCTCTAGCGCAGGGCGCGCGCCAGGCGGCGCACGAGGCGCGAGACGGGCGCCGGAAGTCGGAGCCGCGTGCGAGCGACCGTGAGGCTCGCGATCGCTTCCGCCTCTGCGCGCGCCCAGCTCGCGTCGTCCGGCCGGAGCCCCAGCTCTCCCATCGCGCGGCCCCGCTCCCGGGCGAGATCCCGCAGCGGATCGCGCGATCCGGCTCGGCGGCCGTTCATGACAACCCCGCCGCCGACAGCAGCGCCGCGACCGGGGCGTCCCAGTCGAGACGGGCCGCACGCGCACGGCCGGCCTCGCCCAAAGACTGCAGCACGTCGAGGCGCGGCCAGGCGAGCCTCAGTGCGATGCCGACCGCCTCGGGCCGAGGCGCGGTCACGATTCCGGTGACGCCGTCCTTCACGAACTCGAGCGGACCCCCGGCGTCCTCCGTCGTGAGGACCGGCTTTCCCGACAGGAAGGCCTCGAGGGGCACGTAGCCGAGATCCTCGCCCGTTGCGGTCACCGCGACGAGACGGGCGTTCGCGTACATCGACAGGAGCGTTTCGTCGTCCACCTCCGGAACGAAGCGCACGCGGTCCGTGACGCCCAGCTCGGAGGCCATCGTCGCCAGGCGCTTCTCCTGCGGCCCGCGGCCCACGAAGACGGCCCTCGCTTCGGGAACGTGCGGCAGCGCCGCGAGCAACAGGCCCGGACGCTTCCATTCCTCGAGCCGCCCGATCCATAGAACGGTGTCGCCGGAGGGGCCGCTTCGGTAGCGCCCCGCCAGCGGAGGCGGATGGTAGAGCGGCTCCGACGCGATCCCATTGAACCGCGCCAGGCGCGCGGCCACCGTCTTCGAGTTCGCGAACACCTTTCGCGCCTCGGTCAGGCCCACGCGATCGATCTGCCCGATGACCTCGCGCGTTCGAAGGTCCTCCGGGGAAGACGTGAAGTCGCTGTACGGGGTACCGAGCTGATCGTAGGCCTGGCGGTATTGATGGATCAGCCACACGACCTTGTTCGGGTGGCGCACCGCGTAAGTCGGAAAGCGCGTCGCGATGACCGCGTCGACGGGCCGCCCTCCCGACTCGGTCAGGTCGAGGCTCCGCCAGGCGAGCGCCGCTCGGATCAGGTCGAACCGTTCGCCCTCCCCGATCGGCATCGCCACGAGGTCGGCCTCGACACCGCGGCGGACGAGCTCCTCGGTCAACCGGCGGACGTGGCGCTCGGCGCCCCCGTGCAGAAACGGCGCCTGCACCGCGAGGACGAGGACGCGGCGCGGTCTCAAGGGTCGGCCGCGACCCGCGCGATCAGCGCGTAGTCCTGGGCGCCGAAGAGCAGCGCATTCAGCTTGCGGTCGTTGTCCGAGCGCTCCTCGAGCCTCTCGGAAGGGTCGAGCGGCGATCGGTATTCGATTCGCGCGTCCGAAAACCCCGCGGCCTCGGCGAGAAACTTCAGCGCTTCCGACGGCACCGGCCGGACGTGCGTCGGATCGAGGTAGAACGACCGCAGGGCCGAGAGCGAATCGGTGTTGACCGTCTCGAGGACGAGGACTCCGCCCGGCGCCGTCGCCCGGCGGGCTTGCTGGAGAAACCGGAAGATCGTTTCCGGCGGCCAGTGTTCGACGACCTGGAAGGCCACGACCGCGCCGAGCGTGGCCCGCGCCCGCCGTCCGAGCGCTTCGATCGCGTCGGCCTCCTCGACGTCGAGGCCGCCGGACCGGCAGGCCGCGGCGGTCACGGGGTTCGACTCGACGCCCGCCGCCGGGATGCCTTCGGCCGCCAGCAGCCGCAGGAATTCGCCCCGGCCGCACCCGGCGTCGAGCACCGGTCCCGGCACTCCCCGGAGCGCCTCGACGTAGAGACCCTGGCCGCGGGCGACGTCGGCCGGGCTCCCGCGGAACCGCTCCTCGAACAGCGCGTAGACGCCGGCCGGCAACGGAGCGGAGCCAGCGCCGACCTCCGGCGCGGCGGCCCGCGACGCCGGCGACGCGTCCGGGGCGGCCCTCTCGGCGAGCGTGAGCCGCGACTCCTGCACACCCGCCCGCCGGGCGAGCTCCTCGATCTGGCGCGCCATCCGCTCGACCGCATCGGCCAGCCGCGACGAGGCGTCGAGCGACAGAACATTGAAGCCCGACTGGTTGCGCCAGAGGAATCGCAGGGCGCGAATCCCGACCCGCTTCACGGGCTCGAGCGCAACGCCTCGCGGAACCGACGGCGTCAGGACCTGCGAGGCGCGAACCAGTGCGGAACGCGCCGCCGCCGTCGCCGGATCCAGGGCCTCGCGCACGGCCCCGGGGTCGGGCGCCGTTTCGGCGATTGCCGCGCGGATCTCGTCCGCGAGGACTCGTCTCAGGTCGCTGTCGCGCTCCATCCGGCCTCGGGCGAGGATACGGGGGCGACCCGAACGATGCAACCCGCGCGGGCGACCCGGCCTGTTAAGATCCCCGCCCGCATGAAGTTCACACTCGCCTTCGTCCTCGCACTGACCGGTCTTCGGCTCGCCACGAGGCCCACTCCGCCCCCCGCGGCTCCGTCGCCCGGCGCGCCGAGCCTCCTCTTCCCCGGCGAGGAGAAGTTCCTCGCCCACGTCCGCCAGCTCACCTTCGGAGGCCAGAATGCCGAGGCGTACTGGTCCGCGGACGGAACGCGATTGATCTTCCAGTCGGACGGCGAAGCGCTCCCGTGCGACCAGATCTTCACGATGAACGCCGATGGTTCGGATCGCCGCCGCGTTTCGAACGGCGAGGGCAAGACGACCTGCGCCTACTTCTTTCCGTCGGGCGACCGGATCCTCTATGCGTCGACCTTTCGCGCCGGAGCCTCCTGTCCGCCGCGGCCGGACCGCTCGCACGGCTACGTCTGGGCGCTCGACGACTACGACATCTACTCGGCGCGGCCCGACGGGAGCGATCTCCGGCCGCTGTTCGCCTCGGCCAACTACGACGCCGAAGCGACCATCTCACCCGACGGAAAGACGATCGTCTTCACGTCGGCGCGCGACGGAGACCTCGAGATCTACACGATGAACGCCGACGGCTCGAACGTGAAGCGCCTGACCCATGCCCCCGGTTACGACGGAGGCCCCTTCTTCTCGGACGACGGCCGGAAAATCGTCTACCGCGCCGACCACCCCACCACGCCCGAGGACCTGGCCCGGTACCGCGAGAACCTGGCGCGGCACACCTATGCGCCGAGGGCCCTCGAGATCCGCGTGATGAACGCCGACGGCACGAACGACCATGCGGTCACTTCCAACGGCGCGGCGAACTTCGCGCCATACTTCCTGCCGGGGGGAAAGGAGATCATCTTCTCGTCGAACGTCGCCGACCCGAAGGGCCGCGACTTCGATCTCTACGTCATCCGCGAGGACGGCACCGACCTGACGCGGATCACGTTCAGCCCCGACTTCGACGGCTTCCCGATGTTCACGCGCGACGGCAAGCGCCTCGTCTTCGCTTCGAACCGCAACGGCAAGCAGCCCCACGAGACGAACATCTTCGTCGCGGACTGGGTGCGCTCCGCTCCCTAGCCGGCTCCTAGGACGGCGCCGCGGAGGCCTCCGACTCGTTCTCGTCCACGAACTCGAGCAGCGAGAGCACCAGTGCGAGAATTACCGGTCCGACGAAGAGGCCGATGAAGCCGAACGCGGCGAGTCCTCCGAGGACGCCGAAGAACACCGTCAGGGTCCCGATCCGGCTCTGGCCCGAGACGAGCAGCGGGCGGAGGAAGTTGTCCGCCGAGCCCACGACGACCGCGCTCCAGACGACCAGGAACACGGTCTTCCCGGTCGCGCCGTGGGCGAAGAGGTAAATCGCGGCGGGAACCCACACGAGCCCCGTGCCCACGAACGGCACGAACGACATGATCGCGGCGAGAACGCCGAAGACCAGCGGAGACGGGAGCCCGGTAATCCAGAACCCGATCCCGAGCAGCGCACCCTGCACGATCGCCGTCACCACCGTCCCGAAGACCACCGCACGCGTCACCGCCTGCAGGTGGCGGTCGAGCCGGGCCTTGCGCTTCTCTTCGAGGGGAATCAGGTCCCGCGCGCGTTGCGCGAGGGCGTCGCCGTCCCGGAAGAAGAAAAAGAGGATGAAGAGCGTCAGCGTCAGGCTGCCCGCGATCCCGAGCGCCCCGAACAGGACGTCGCTGCTGCGGGCGAGGAGAAGCTGGACGCCCTGCCGGGCCCCCTGAAACACGAACGCCCGGAGCTGCTCCCCATCGATGGGAAGATGTTCCTGGAGCCACTGCATGGCGCCCCCGACGACCGGCAGCTTCAGGAGGTCCTGCGGCCCCTCGATCTCATGCTGGCGCGCCGTTTCCGACAGGCGGTGCCCGAGCTCGACCGCCTGGCGCGCGAAGGCCACGGTCCCGAATCCCACGGGGACGGCGATTCCGAGCGTGACGCCGAGCGTGAGGAGCGTCGCCGCGAGGCCCTTCCGGCCGCCGACGATCCTCCGCGCGCGGCGATTGAGCGGAAAGAGCATGAAGGCGAGGAGAAACGCCCAGTAGATCGGGGCGAAGAACGGCTCGAAGATGCGGAAGACGAGATAGGTCAGCAGGGCCACCACGGCGAGAGCAAAGACCCGGGTCGAGAACCGGTCGGGCTGCGCCATGCCTGCCTCCCGCGCGGATGCTAGCAGGATGCCGAAGAACGCTGCGAGAGGCGGCGCTCGCCGGAGCGACCGAATCGAGGCGCCTGCTACGATCGAGGCCGTGACCGAAAACGCCCTGCCGGACCGTCTCCTGGCCGCGCGCGTCCTGCGGGAAGAGGCCGAGCGCGAGGGCTTCAGCCGTTTCGGCGTCGCCGCGGCCGGCGAAACCCCGCACTTCGAACGCTTCGAGCGCTGGATCGACCGCGGGCTTCACGCCGGCATGCGATACCTCGACGAGACCCGAGCGACGCGCCGGTCGCCGAACGAGCTCCTCTCCGGCGTACGCTCGGTCGTTTGCCTCGCGGCGCCCCATTCCGCGGCGCCCTACACAGCCCCGGACGGCTCGATCTACGCCCGGTACGCGCGAGGAGCCGACTACCATGGCTCGCTTCGAGAGCGCGCCGTTCGGATGGTCGATCGAGCCCGCCGCCGGCTCCCGGGAACGTGGGCGAGCCGAGTCTGCGTGGACTCGACGCCGATCGCCGAGCGAGCGTTCGCCGCCGCGGCGGGTCTCGGCTGGATCGGCAAGAACGGCTGCCTCATCGACCCGGTCCAGGGCTCCTACCTGCTGCTCGCCGAGATCCTCACCGACCTCGACCTGCCCGTCGACGCGCCCGTCGCCGAGCAGTGCGGCTCCTGCGTCCGATGCCTCGAGGGCTGCCCGACGGGGGCTCTCATCGCCCCCAGGGTGCTCGACGCGTCCCGCTGCATCGCCTACTGGACGATCGAGCACACGGGCCCCGTTCCGGCGGACCGCAGGGCGATGTCGGGGGAACACGTCTTCGGCTGCGACGTCTGCCAGGAGGTCTGCCCGTGGAACGCTCCCCTCCCCGGCGTCGGCGCCTCGTCCGAGCCGGAACCCGCGCCGGCCCGCGCGGAGGTCCTGGCGATGGGCCGCGGCGCCTGGCGGCGGCGATTCGGAAAGAGCGCCGTCAACCGGGCGACCCGGCGAGGACTGCAGCGCAACGCCGCGCTTTCCGCCGGCGCGACCGGCGACCGGAGCTGCCGGCCCGCGCTCGATCGCGCCGCGGCGCTCTCGGAGAAGGGCCTCTCCGACGCCGCGCGCTGGGCCCTCGGGCGCCTCGACCGCCTTCCCCTGTAAACTTCGCGACCGCACGCGAAAGGAAAACCCGACATGGCCCCACAGACGACGCTCTACGTGCTCGCGTTCCTGTTGTCGCTGGCGCTCTCCGCGTTCTTCGCGGGCTCGGAGACGGCCCTGGTCTCGCTCGGCCGGATCGATCTGCAGCGCATGCGCGAGAAGGGAGACCGGCGCGGGGCGGTCATCCGGGGATTGAAGGCGCACACGCCCCGGCTCCTCGCGGTCATCCTCATCGGGCAGAACCTCTTCCTCTCGGCGGCGTCGGCCTCGGCGACGACTCTCGCGAGCGGGTGGTTCGGGGCGCGCTACGGCGTCCTGATCTCGATTCTGTTCACCACCGTCACCCTCTTCATCTTCGCCGAGATGACGCCCAAGGCGATCGGCGCGGCCTCTCCGGTCTCGGTGTCCCGGGCCGTCGCCCTGCCGCTGGCCTGGATGATGCGGGTCCTCTCTCCGGTGGCCGAAGTCTGCGTTCGGCTCACCAACCGCCTGCTGATCCTCTTCGGCGTCCCGCAGGCCCAGAAAGGCCTGACCGAAGAGGAGCTCAAGAGCGTCTTCAACCTCGGCGCCGACGAGGGCGTCATCCACAGGGAGGAGACGCGGCTGCTCCACAAGGTCGTCGAATTCGGCGATAAGACCGTCCGCGACATCATGGTGCCGCGCACCAAGATCGTCGCGCTGCCCGAGACCGCGGGGTTCGAGAACCTGAAGGCCCTGCTGCGCGAACAGAAACTGTCGCGGCTGCCCGTCTATCGCGGCTCGATCGACAACATCGTCGGGATCCTGCACGCGAAGGACCTCTTCGACCTGTCCGATGCCGACGAGAAGGGCTTCGAGCTGACGAAGTACCTGGATCCCCCCTTCCTCGTGCCCGAGTTCAAGCGCGCCGAGGACCTCTTCCGCGAGATGCGCCGCCGGCGGACGCACATGGCCGTGGTCGTGGACGAGCACGGCGGAACGGCCGGGCTGGTCACCATCGAGGATGCCATCGAGGAGCTGCTCGGGCCGATCCAGGACGAGTACGACGAGGAGAAGCCGGGCTTCGAGGCCGCCGGCGAGCGGACCTACCTCCTCGAGGGCAGCCTTCGTCTCGACGAGCTCGAGGAGCAGTTCGGAATCCGGCTGCCCCGCGACGAGGCGGAGACGATCGCCGGCCACCTGATGCTGCGCTTCGGCCGCATTCCGCGCCGGGGCGAGCGCTGGAAGGGCCGCTTCGCCGACTTCGTCGTCGAGGACGCGACGCCGACCTCGATCCGTAAGGTCCGCATGATCCTGCCTCCCGCTCCCGAGAAACGGGAAGTCTCGTGAGCGCGGCGCGCACGGTCACGCTCATCCGCGGCGACGGCATCGGCCCGGAAGTCGCCGACGCCGTCGTCTCGATCCTGGCCTCCGCCGGCGTCCCGATCGCGTTCGAGGAAGTCGTCGTCGGCCGCGAGGCCGAAAGACGGGACGGCGATCCGCTCCCGCCGGCGGCGCTCGCCGCCATCCGGCGCACGGGCGTCGCGCTGAAGGGACCGGTCGGCACGCCCGTCGGAAAGGGCTTTCAGTCGGTGAACGTG
Organism: uncultured Acidobacteriota bacterium; assembly: GCA_963736455.1. GTDB lineage: Bacteria > Acidobacteriota > Thermoanaerobaculia > UBA5066 > Gp7-AA6 > DAHUXD01. The sequence continues at coordinate 186,663 of CAVTON010000001.1, read as the reverse complement.
AGGCTGCGCCAGGCGCTCCAGCTCTACGCGAACCTGCGTCCCGTCAAGAACGTGCCGGCGGTCGAGAGTCGTTTTCAGAACGTGGATCTCGTCATCGTGCGCGAGAACACGGAGTCGCTCTACAGCGGGCTCGAGCATACGGTCGTCCCGGGAGTCGTCGAGTCTCTCAAGATCATCACCGAGGTGGCCTCGACCCGGATCGCCCGGTTCGCGTTCGAATACGCCCGAGACCATGGGCGGCGGCGCGTCACGGCGATTCACAAGGCCAACATCATGAAGCTCTCGGACGGCCTGTTCCTCGAGTGCTTCCGGCGGGTCGCCGAGAACTATCCGGAGGTCGCGGCCGACGACCGCATCGTCGACGCGGCCTGCATGCGTCTCGTGATGAACCCCGAGACCTTCGACGTGCTCGTGCTCGAGAACCTCTACGGCGACATCGTGTCCGACCTCGCGGCCGGCCTGGTCGGAGGCCTCGGACTGGTGCCCGGCGCGAATCTCGGCCTGGAGGGCGCGATCTTCGAAGCGGTGCACGGGACCGCTCCCGACATCGCCGGACAGAACAAGGCCAACCCGACGGCGCTCCTGATGTCCGCGATCCTGATGCTTCGCTACCTCGACCTCGGCAGCGACGCCGACCGGCTGGAGCGGGCCCTGTTCGACACGTTCCGCGCGGGCGTGAAGACGCCGGACCTCGGAGGTTCGACGGGAACCCGGGAGTTCGCGCAAGCCGTGGCCGAGCGGCTCGCCTAGTAGAGCTCGACCTTGGGGATCATCAGCGCCCGCACGGCGCAGTTGCCGTGGACCCGGGCCTGACAGCCGAGGCGCCGCCCGTCGCCCATGTCGTAGGCCCTCTCCTGAGGATTGATCGCCGACAGACACTCGCTCCCGACGACGACCTCGACCCGGCAGGTGGAGCAGGTGCCGTTGCCCCCGCAGACGTGGCTGATCTTCACGCCCAGATCGAGCGCCGCCTGCAGGACCGTGGTGCCTTCCGCGACCACACCGGCCTTCCCTTCGTTGACGAAGACGATCGTGGGCATGACAATCGCGGGCTTGCGAAATCAGGGTAGCACAGCGCCTTCGCCGGGTCGGTTTCCCGGATCACCGGACGAGGAGCTGTGGCCCCCGCGGCCGTTCGATGCCGAGCGGCGCTTCGGCCGGAGCGCTCCGCTCGAGGTCGAGATCGGCAGCGGCAAGGCCCGCTTCCTGCTCGCCTCCGCCCGGGCGCATCCCGACCGCGACTTCCTCGGCGTGGAACGGTCGCTCTCGTACTACCGACTGTGCCGGGAGCGCGTCGAGCGGTCCGCGCTGCCGAACGCCGCGATCCTGCGCGCCGACGCGCGGCTCTTCGTCGAGACGGCGCTCGCCCTCCGCAGTGTGGCCGCGTTTCACGTTTATTTTCCCGATCCCTGGCCGAAGAAGAAGCAGAAGAAGCGCCGTCTGCTCGACGGCGTCTTCCTCGAAATCGCCGCCTCGCGCCTGATCGAGGGAGGCGCCCTTCGCATCGCCACCGACCACCCCGATTACGGCGCCGATCTGGAGTCGCTCGTCGAGACCGTGCCCTCGCTCGAACGAATCGACTGGGCGTCGCTGCCGGCGCCGGCGCCGACCAACTACGAGCTCAAGTACGAGAAGGAGGGGCGGCCGATCTGGCGATTCCTTCTCCGGCGCACGGGCGGCTGAGGCGGAGTCGGCGACGCGCCCTCGGCTGGCAAGCGTCTTGCGTTCCCCGAGGACCGAGGTGACGCATGAAACAACGGCCACGGCACAACGAAACCGACGAGGAGGCTCTCGACATGGCCCACCGGGATGCGAGCGAAGGCAAGTCTCCTTCGACTCAGGCCGGAGAGTTCGTCGAGGAAGAGATGCACCACGTGCGCGAGCACAAGCACGGAGCCCGCTCCGCCCGGCAGGCGATCGCGATCGGCCTCTCCAAGGCGCGCCGCGCCGGGGTCGACCTTCCGCCGCCGAAGAAGGGCTCCGCACCCGCGAAGACCATCCGGGCGGCCAGGCGCGACTCCTCGGCGAGCCGGAGCAAGCCGTCGCCGGCGAGATCGCGGGCGACCACGAAGGCCCTCCGCCGCGAGGGGCACTCGGCCGCCTCGAAGGCGTCCGTTTCGCGGCAATCGAAGGCCGCAGCGAAGCGCCGAGGATCACGAGCCCGCTCGCAGTCGGCGAAGAAGGCCTCCCGCACGCGTCGCCGCGCGTGATGCCTCATCCCCCGTCGGCCGCGGACGGAGGAGTCAGGACGATCTGCCGGAGGAAGCGGTTGAAATAGTCGGTTCCGGAGACCAGGGCCACGGCGACGACGAGCCACAGGGCGATCCGCCCGGGAATCGCGAACACGTCGTCCCGCAGCGCGAGGATCAGGAGCGCGACGGCCGCGATCTGGGTCGCCATCTTCGCCTTTCCCCATCCCGACGCCGAGATCACGATGCCCCGGCCCGACGCGATCGAGCGCAGCCCCGACACCGCGAACTCGCGACCGATGACCACGACCACCATCCATGCCGGAGCCAGCCCGAGCTCGACGAGGGAGATGAACGCGGCCGAGATCAGCAGCTTGTCGGCGATCGGATCGAGAAGGGCCCCGAGCGTCGTGATCTCGCGGCGGCGGCGCGCGAGCCAGCCGTCCAGGAAATCCGTCGCGACCGCGGTCAGGAAGATGACGAGCCCCACGACCTCGCGTCCGTCGAACTTCGTCAGCAGGACGACGACCAGAAAGGGCACGAGAAAGATGCGAAGCAGCGTCAGCGCGTTGGGAAGGTTGATCTTCAAGGTCGCCCGTCGAACTATAACAACGTCCTCCGCTCCCGCTCGACCGGTCCTCGCCGGCCGGCGCCCCTTGCGCATACCCGCATAATGGAAGGGTGAACGTCCCGTGCCCGACGCACTCCGGGCGGAGAGCCCACAAGAGCTGCCACTTCTGCCGTAAGCCGATCTGCCGGCTGTGCGAAGTCCGGATGCGCGGGCACCTGTACTGTTCCGAGAAGTGCGCGCGAGACGCCGGCAGGCACGCCGTCTGGCGCCAGGCGCGGCGGTTCCTGGCGACACCGGTCCCGGCCCGCGCGGCCGTGTTTGCCGTGGCGCTCGCGGCGTCCGCGTCGGTCTCGCTGGCGCTGCGCACCGTCCGTCAGCTCGATCGATTGAACGTCCCCTCTCCGCTCGCCCGTCCGCGGCACGACGCGCCGACGGCCCGGCTCGATTCCATCGTCGCCGTATCCAATGGGCTTCGGCTGGAAGGCTCGTCGACCTCCGGGGCCGCCGTCTTCCTCTTTTCGGGCTCCCGTTTTCTCGGCGCCGCGCCGGTCGAGGACGGGCGCTTCGTGTTCGACGGCATTCGCGAGAAGGGGCCGTTTCGCGTCGGTGCAATCCCCCTGTCCTCGCCCCTGGTCTATTCGCCTCCGGTCCCGGCCCCGCCGCCGAGCGCCGCCGCCTCGCTCCGCGTCCGCACGGCACGACCCGCGGCCGACGCGGCTCGTCCGACGCCCGCCCCGCCCGTCCTGGTGCAGGTGCCCCCTCCGCCCGCCCTGCCGCCCGGCCCCGCCGCACCCGATCTGACGCGCGGCCCCGGCGATCGGCCGGAGATCGTCGTGTCCTTCGACGGAGGGTCCTCCGACCGCGGAGCGGCAGCGATCCTCGACGCCCTTGCCGCGCGACGGATCCGGACGACGATCTTCTTGTCCGGCGAATTCATCCGCCGCTATCCGGACCTGACGCGCCGCATTGCCGCCGAGGGGCACGAAGTGGGCAACCACACCGACACCCATCCCCACCTGACCACCTACGCCGCCGACGGACGCCAGGCCACCCGCCGCGGCGTCGACCGCGCGTTCCTGACCGGCGAGCTCGCCCGCACGGCGCGGCTGTATCGCGAAACGACGGGCCGCCCGATGGCTCCCCTCTGGCGCGCACCCTTCGGCGAGCACAACGCCGAGATCCGGCGCTGGGCCGCGGAGGCCGGATACTGGCACGTCGGCTGGACCGGCGGACGCTCGGGCCTCGACGGCCTCGACTGGGTCAGCGACCCGCGTTCCCGGGCCTACCAGCCCGCCGACCGCCTTCTCGCGCGGCTGGTCGCGCACGCCGAGAACGGCGGCATCGTGCTGCTCCACCTCGGCAGCGACCGGGAGGAGCCGGTCGCCGCCCGCATCGGCGTGCTCTTCGACGGGTTGAAGAGCCGCGGATTCCGTTTCGCGCAGGCCTCCGAGTTCCTCGCCCGGCAGGGCTACGACGAGGCGAGGCTCGCCGCCTTCCGCCCGCCCTCCGCGGTCCGGCCGTGACGATCGCGTTCGGGACGGACGGATGGCGCGGCGTCATCGCCGACGACTGCACGTTCGCCGAGATTCGCCGCATCGCGGCCGCCACCGCGCGCTTCTACCTCGGAGGCGACGGCCCGGGGGATTTTCGGCGGATCGTCGTGGGCTACGACACCCGGTTTCTCTCGCCCGAGTTCGCGCGCGCGGCGGCGGAGATCTTCGCGTCGGCGGGGATCGACGTCCTTCTCTCGGATCGTCCGATCCCGACGCCCGGCGTCTCGTATCACGTCCGCCGGCTGGGGCTGCGGGGCGGCGTCGCGATCACCGCGAGCCACAACCCGGGCCGCTACAACGGATTCAAGGTCAAGGCGCACTTCGGCGGCAGCGCCCCGCCCGCGGACTACGCCGCCATCGCCGCCGAAGCCGACCGCCCGCTTCCGGCGAAGGCCCGCGCGGGAACGATCGAATCCGCCGACCTCCTCGCGAGCTACCGCGAGAGGCTGGGCTCCCTCGTGGACGTCGCGGCCATCCGCGCGGCGAAGCTCTCGGTTCTCGCGGACGCCATGCACGGCGCCGCGGGCACGCTCGTCGCCGACATCCTCTCGGGCGGAGCGCTCCGGGTCGAACCGTTCCGATTCGCGCGGGACCCGCTCTTCGGAGGGGTCCATCCCGAGCCGATCGGCGCCAATCTCGAGGCCGCGGCCGAGCGCGTCCGCGCGGAGGGCCACGACCTGGCCGTGGCGCAGGACGGCGACGCGGACCGGCTCGGCGTGTTGGATGCGAGGGGCCGCTTCGTCTCCCCGCATCAGGTCCTGGGGCTGCTCCTGCTCCACGTCTTTCGCCGCCGCGGAGTCTCCGGAGGCATCGCCAAGACGTTTTCGACCTCCTTTCAGGTGGACCGGATCGCCCGTGCCCTCGGCGTCCCGTTGATCGAAACTGGCATCGGATTCAAGTACGTCGCCGAGCTCATGAACCGCGGAGAAGCGTCCGCGGGCGGCGAGGAGAGCGGCGGGTATGCCTTCGCGTTTCATCTGCCCGAGCGGGACGGCGTTCTCTCGTCGCTTCTTCTGCTCGAGAGCCTCGCGAAGTCGGGGCGCGATCTGGAATCGGCGCTCGAGGACCTGGCCCGGGAGTTCGGACGTTTCGAATACGGCCGCCGCGACGTGCGCCTGCCGGTCGAGGTGGTCCGCCGCTACGTCGACAGCGTCCGACGGGACGCTCCCGGCTCGGTCGCGGACGAGAAGGTCACGGACGTCCAGGACCGGGACGGCGTGAAGTACGTCTTCGGCGAACGGGGATGGCTGCTGCATCGGCTCTCGGGGACCGAGCCGATGGTCCGCCTCTACTGCGAGCACGAGGACGCTCTGGTTCTCGCGCGGATCCTCGACGAGTCGGAGGCCCGCCTGAAGGAGTTCGTGGCCCGACGCTGACCCGGCGCCCTCCTCGCCCGCCTGCGGAGCCCTAGTTCCTTCTCTGCCCCACCGGCCGGTCCGCGTCGGAGGACCGGCGGCGCGGCCGCGGAGGCTCGGTCAGCACGACCCCCTCGCCCTCGAAGCGGATCTTGGGAGGGCTCGCGATGTCGGGCTGCATGACCTCCTCGAGGAACTGATCGTCGAGCACCGAGGCCACGAGATCGCCGGTCCAGGCGACCAGATCGCGCGACGAGATCGAGAGGGGGAAATCGGGAGAGACCTCGTGGGCGAGCACCGGCCCGCCGACCGAGAAGACGACGCTGCCGCGGCCATGCACCTTGAGCAGATCGACCCGGCGGCTGTGGCGGAAGTCCTGGATCGCGTCGAGGCGGAAGGTCAGGCCGTGATCGAGGGCGAGGAGGCGGCTGCCCTCGACGACGAGAGTCGAGCCGGAGAGCTCGCGCCGGTACGCCCGGCGGCCCGGATCGTTGACGAGCAGCGTCCCGACGCCCACGCATCGCAGGATCCGCTCGAGCGAGGTACCCCGGAAGCTCGCCTCGGCGACGAAACGGATGTTCCCGCTGTACCAGGCCACGCAGCCCTTGCGGACGAAGACCGTCCCGCGCGAGGCGACCTCGAGTCCTCCCTCCGGGCGGACCTTGAACAGCGGCCGCGCCTCCGGGCCGGACGGGATCGCCGCGAGGCTCGACCCGGGGGCGGAACCGGACGCCGAGCCCTCCGAGGCGTCCGGAAACGCCGGCTCGTATTCCGTGCGCTCCCCCGTGCCGCCGGAGCCGGCGGCCGCCGCCTTGCGGGTCGGAGCCGTGTCGGACAGGCTGTGGGCGGCTCGCGGCGCGGAGTCCCGGGTCGGGCGCCGGAGGGCTTCCTCGATCTCCACCACGCGGCGCTTCGCCCCCGCGACCCTCAGGTGCTCGAGCGCGAGGCCGAGCTTGCCCCGATTCTGGTACAGCAGGCCGAGGTACAGGTGGCTGCGCAGGTGGCCGGGCGCCAGATCGATCGCCGCCCGCAGCTCCTTCTCCGCCTCCGCGAGGCGTCCGGCCTTGAACAGGATCAGCCCGAGGTTCGAGCGGAGAACTTCCGAAGAGGGATTCTCCGTCAGCAGCGCCCGCGCGGCCGTGGCCGCCTCGTCGTAGCGGCCCCTCTTGTACTCGAGCAGCGACACGAGGTTCAGCACGTCCTCGTCGTTGGGGCGCAGCGTCCGGGCCTGCTCGAGCTCCGCCCACGCCTCGTCGAAGTGGCCGGCTCGGACGGTGCGGCGCGCCCGGTTCAGGTGCAGCAGGAAGAGTCCCTGGTCCACGGGAGGCGTCTCCCCGGCGGCGCGCAACATGCGGGGCCGCTTATCCGAGGCGACGCGGAGCCGGCTTGCCCTTCGTCGTCAGGATGACGCGGTTGGTGCGCGCGTCGCGGCGCCACTGGACGGACCTCCCCGACCTTCCCGAGGGACCGTGCGGCGTCTCCGCCGCCGGGATTCCGGAGCCGAGATCGGACCGGCCGTAGGCGGCGAGCGCCTTGCGGACGTAGAGCTGCGTCTCGGCGTACGGGGGGACGCCCGAGTAGCGCTCGACCGCCGCCTCGCCCGCATTGTACGCCGCGAGCGACTTGACGAGATCGCCGTCGTAGACCGACATCAGCCTCGAGAGCTCGCGTGTGCCGGCCCCGATGTTCTGTTCCGGGTCGTGGACGTCGCGGACGCCCTGCTCCGCCGCCAGCGCGGGCATCAGCTGCATCAGGCCCCGCGCCCCTTTGCGGGAGATCGCGGCGGGATTGAAGTCGGACTCGATGAGCATCACCGACTTGACCAGCCTCGGGTCGATCGCGTTGTCGCGGGCCGCCGCGGCGATCAGGCCGTCGTAGGCGGACGGGTGGCGCATCCGCGAGGCGAGCCAGGATTCGCTCGCGCCGATGTTGGCCGGGCCGTCGTTGTAGATCACGCGCCGGCCGTCCTTGACGGCGACGCGAACCTGCGCCGACAACGCCGCTGCGGCGAAGAAACTCCCGGCGAGGAGCACCTCACGACATTTCATGGAATTGGAAGCCCGATTATAGCGTCCCGGGCCGGAGCCGCAACGTCCGCCCCGTCAGCATCTTGGATCTGTGACGCCACGCACGTTTCAGGCTGCCGGAACGGGCTCCGTCAGAAGGTCGCGCACGGCCTCGGCCGCCGCCTTCAGGCCCGCCGGCAGGTCCGCCGCGTTCTTTCCGCCGGCCTGGGCGAGGTCGGGTTTGCCTCCGCCGCTTCCGCCCAGGGCCTTTCCCACCCGGCTCGCGATCTGGGAGGCGGGAAGCCGCTTGGTCAGGTCCGGCGTCACGGCGACGATCACCGAGGTCTTCCCGTCGCCGATGGTGCCGACCACGACGACGCCGCTCTTCAACTTCGAGCGCAGGGTGTCCGACAGGTTGCGGAGCTCCGGGATGGAGAGGCTCTCGACGACCCGCGTCACGATCGGAACTCCGCCGACCTCGAGGCGTTCACCTCCGCCGCCCGCGTCTCCCGAGGCGAGCTTCAGCTTGAGCGAGGCGACCTCGCGTTCGAGCGCTTTGACGCGGTCCTCGCGCTCGATCCACCGCGCCGCGAGCGAATCCCGCGGCACCTGCGCCGAGGCGGAGAGGGCCGCCAGAATCTGCTCGTCTTCCCCGAGAAGCTCCACCGCCCCGAGCGATGTGACCGCCTCCAGACGCCGCTGCCCCTGGGCGATGCCGCGGTCGGAGAGGACCTTGAACGCGCCGATCTCGCCGGTGCGCGGAACGTGGCAGCCTCCGCAGAGCTCCGTCGAAAACCCCGCGACCTCGACCACGCGCACGCGTTCGCCGTACTTCTCGCCGAAGAACATGTCGGCGCCCTTCCGGCGGGCGTCGTCCATCGCCATGACTTCCTTGTCGACGGGGCGGTCGCGCAGGATCTCCTCGTTGACGAGACGCTCGATCTCCGCGAGCTGCCCGGCCGTCGTCGCGGAGGCCGCGGCATAGTCGAAGCGCAGCTTGTCGGGCCCGACGTACGAGCCCATCTGGCGCGCCGTCGGTCCGAGCACGCGCCGCAGCGCGGCGTGAAGCAGGTGCGTGCCCGTGTGGTTGGCCTGGGTGCGCCGCCGCGTCCATTCGGGAACCGACATGTCCACGGCGGCGCCGAGCTCCAGCCTTCCCGCGGCCACGCGGACACGGTGGGCGATCAGATTCGGAAGCGGTTTCTGGACGTCCGTCACCTCCGCCCGGCCGCCCGGCCAGGTCCACTCTCCCGTGTCGGCGACCTGGCCGCCGCCGACCGGGTAGAAGACCGTCCGATCCGTGATCACGTCGCCGCTCTCGCCGGCGTCGAGGCTCCCGGCCTCCTTGCCGCCGCGGACGATTCCGAGAATGCGGGCGCCCGCGAGCGAGACGAAATCCTGCTCCGGATACCCCCGGAACACGGAGTGCTCCTCCGGCAGCTCGAGACGCTCGTATACCGAGGCGTCCTCCGCCGCGAACTTCGCCGAGCCGCGGGAGGCGGCCCGCTGCCGCTCCATGGCCTCCTCGAAGCCCGCGCGGTCCACGGCCACGCCTTCGTCGCCCGCGATCTCCTCGATGACGTCGAGCGGGATCCCATACGTGTCGTAGAAGCGGAAGACCGTCTCGCCCGAGAGGGCCGTCGCGCCCTCGCGGCGAAGCCTCTCGATCGCCTCGCCCACCCGGTCCGCGCCCTCCGAGAGGGTGCGTCCGAATCGCTCCTCTTCCGGCGCGAGGACGCCGGCGACCGCCTGCTTCACGGACTCGGCCCTTCCCGCCTCGAAGTAGACGCCGGTGAATCCATCGACGACGGCCGGGGCGACGCGGAACAGAAACGGCTTTTCGAGGCCGAGCCGGCGTCCGTAGCGCATCGCCCGCCGCAGGATGCGGCGCAGCACGTACCCGCGTCCCTCGTTGGACGGCAGGGCTCCGTCGGCGATGAGCATCGTCGCGGCCCGGACGTGATCCGCGATCACGCGAAACGGCGCGTCCTCCGGAGCCATCGCGCCGCGGTACGTCTGGCCCGAGAGCCGCTCCACCTCGGCGAGAATCGGCGCGAACAGGTCGGTGTCGAAGTTGTTGTTGGCTCCCTGGAGAATGGCGGCGAACCGTTCGAGGCCGGCGCCCGTGTCCACCGAGGGGCGCGGCAGCGGCGTCAGCTTTCCCGAGGCATCCCGTTCGAACTGCATGAAGACGAGGTTCCAGATCTCCAGCGTGTCGTCGCCGGGCCCGTTGACCAGCGCCGCCGTGTTCCCCGCGAGACTCTCCCCGCGGTAGTAGTGGAGCTCCGAGCAGGGGCCGCAGGGGCCCGTCTCGCCCATCGCCCAGAAGTTCTCCTTCTCGCCGAAGCGCAGGACTCGCGAGGCGGGAAGGTGCCGCTCCCAGAGCTTCGCGGCTTCGTCGTCTTCGGTGTAGACGGTCGCCCAGAGCCGCGCGGGCTCGAGGCCGTACCCCTTGTCGCGGTCCGTCACGAGCTCCCAGGCGAACCGGATCGCGTCGTCCTTGAAGTAATCGCCGAACGAGAAGTTGCCGAGCATCTCGAAGAACGTCTGGTGCCGGCCGGTATAGCCGACGTTGTCGAGGTCGTTGTGCTTGCCTCCGGCCCGGACGCACTTCTGCGCGGTCGTGGCCCGCCGGTAGTCGCGCTTCTCGCGGCCGGTGAAGACGTCCTTGAATTGATTCATCCCGGCGTTGGTGAAGAGCAGCGTCGGATCCTCGGCCGGGATCAGCGACGAGGATGGGACGCGGCGGTGCCCGCGCTCCTCGAAGTAGCGCAGGAACCGATCCCGGACTTCACTCGACTTCATGGCCGCCCCGGATGATCTCAGAAATCCTGTCCGCCGGAAATCCGCGCCGCGTCAGGGCGTCGAACACGCGCCGCCGCCGAAGCGCCGGCTCGAGGCCCGCCCGCGCCTTCCAGAGCCTCTCGAACGCGCGGCGCAGCGCGTCGGCTTCCCGCTCGGCTCCTCCCTCGGCCTGGAACGCGGCCGCGACGGTCTCCTTCGAGAAGCCCCGCGCCCGCAGCTCACGCGCGACCCGCGTCGCTCCGTAGCGCGCACGCTGCCGCACGCCGGATCTCGCCGCGGCGAGGTCGTCGAGGAGACCCTGCTTCTCGAGCCGCTCCATGGCCCCGGCGATCGCCTCGCTCGAAAATCCGCGGTCGGCGAGCCCGGCCTGCAGCTCGTGGCGGCCGCGCGGCCGGAGGCCGAGCAGACGCAGGGCCCGCTCGAACGCCGCTTCCGCGGACTCGGGCCGTGCGGGGGGCCGGGCGCCGCGCTTCGTCTAGCCGCGCCCCGGAGGCTGGTTGGAGAAGTCGAACGGCGACTCCTCCTGGAGCGGGTTGAAATCCGAGGGCGCCTCGAGCGCCGCGTCCATCTCCTCCCGCGCGAGGTCGGAGGTGGACTGGATGCCCTGAATGCGCAGCTTGAACTCGTTCGGGTTGGTCGAGCGCTTGAGGGCCTCGTCGAGGGTGATCAGGCCCGACTTGTAGAGGCTGTAGAGCGACTGGTCGAACGTCTGCATGCCGTACTGCGACGTGCCCTGCTGGATGGCGTCCTTGATGTACTTCGTCTTCTCCTTGTTCTCGATGCACTCCCGAACGTAGTTGGTTCGGATCAGAACCTCGGCCGCCGGCACGCGGCCGAGTCCGTCCGCGCGCGGCATCAGCCGCAGCGAGATGACGGCCTTCAGCACGGCGCCGAGCTGGAGCCGGATCTGCTTCTGCTGGTGCGGCGGGAAGACGGCGATAATGCGGTTGATCGTCTCCGTCGCGTCGAGGGTGTGGAGCGTCGAGAAGACGAGGTGGCCGGTTTCGGCGGCGGTGAGCGCGGTCTCGATCGTCTCGTAGTCGCGCATCTCACCGACGAGAATGACGTCCGGGTCCTGGCGCAGGGCGCTCCGCAGCGCCACCGAGAAGCCCTTGGTGTCGACGTCCACCTCGCGCTGGTTCACGAGCGACTTCTTGTCCCGGTGCAGGAACTCGATCGGGTCCTCGACCGTCATGACGTGCTCGTTGCGGGTCGCGTTGATGTGGTCGATCATGGCCGCGAGCGTGGTGGACTTGCCCGATCCGGTCGTCCCGGTGCAGAGCACGAGGCCGCGCTGCTCCTGGCAGATCTTCTCGAGCACGGGCGGGAGAAGCAGGTCCTTGATGGACAGGATCCGCGCCGGAATGACGCGGAGCACCAGGCCGACCGTGCCGCGCTGCTGGAAAATGTTGCAGCGAAAACGGCCGAGATTCGGCACGTTGTAGGCGATGTCGATCTCGAAGTTGTTCTTGAACTTTTCCTTCTGCCGGGCCGACATGATCGAGAACGCCATCGCGATCGTGTCCTCCTGCATGAGGCGGCGCATCTCCGCCAGCGGAGTGAGCGAGCCATCGATGCGGATGACCGGAAAGGAGCCGACTTTGAGGTGAAGGTCGGAGGCCTTCCGCTCGACGGCGATCTTCAGCAGATCGTTGATATGCATGGTTTTATTGGCCCTCGGTTGCGGCTAGGGTACGCCGGTTGCGCACGGAAGGAAAGCGATCGGCCATGGGCCCTCCGCGATCACTCGGCCGCCGGAGATCGTCTCTTGGACGGCTAAAACATTGAACTGAAAGCCGATAGCTGACCGCTCTACCGCACCGCCGCTTCGACGGGAACCGGCGTGAGCCACCCGTACCGGTCCTCCGCCTCGCCGTTGACCAGGGCGAAGAATTCCTTCTGGAGCCGTTCGGTCACCGGACCTCGCCGGCCGGCTCCCACCACGATGCGGTCGACCGAGCGGATCGGCGTGATCTCGGCCGCCGTCCCCGTGAAGAAGACCTCGTCGGCGATGTAGAGCATCTCGCGCGCGATCTGCTGCTCGACGACGGTGTAGCCGGCGTCGCGCGCCAGGCGCATGATCGAGTCGCGGGTGATGCCGGGAAGGATCGTTCCGGCGAGCGGCGGCGTCAGGATGCGTCCGCCGTAGATGATGAAGATGTTCTCGCCGCTGCCCTCCGAGATCCGGCCGGCGTTGTCGAGGGCGATTCCCTCGGTAAAGCCGTTGGTGATCGCCTCCATCTTGATGAGGGCGGAGTTCAGGTAGTTGCCGGTCGCCTTCGCCATCGCCGGAAAGGTGTTGGGCGCCATCCGATTCCACGACGAGACGCACACGTCCACGCCGTTTTCGATCGCCTCGTCGCCCAGGTACTTCCCCCACTTCCAGACTGCGATCATCACCTCGACCGGGCTGTGGAACGGATTGACGCCGAGGGCTCCGAGGCCGCGGTACACGACGGGGCGGATGTAGCACGCGTCGAAGGCGTTCGCGCGGATCGTGTCGAAGATCGCGTCGCGGAACTCTCCGGGCGAGTACGGAACCTCCATCCGGTAGACCTTGCACGAATCGTAGAGGCGCTTGATGTGCTCGTCGAGCCGGAACGCTGCCGAGCCCTGCCGGGTCTTGTACAGGCGAGCGCCCTCGAACATCGCCGAGCCGTAGTGGAAGACGTGCGAGAAGGCGTGGATCTTCGCGTCCGCGAAGTCCACCAGCCTGCCGTTCATCCAGACTTTCGTGACGTCCTCGTAAGACATGAGGGGCCTCCGCTTGAGGCGAGTATTTCCCCCCGCGGCGGGGGTGTCAATCGAACTTTCGATCATCCTCTCCGCGCCAGAGCCGCCCTGGTCAGAGCGAGCGCGGCCACCGCCGCGGTCTCGGCGCGGAGCTTTCCCGCCGCGAGCGAAGCCGCGACCCACCCGGATGCGAGCGCGGCGGAGATCTCCGTCTCGGTCCAGCCTCCTTCCGGCCCGACGAGCAGCGCCGTTGGTCCGGGCGCGATGCGCGCGGGAAACGGCTCTCCCGAGGGATCCAGAAGGAGACGCGTCCCCGTGCCTTCGCCGAGCGCGCCGACGAGATCCATCGGCCCATCGATGCGGGGCCAGTCCGCCCGCTCGGCCTGCTCGGCCGCCGCGCGAACGACGCGCTCGAGCCGGGCCACGACTGCCTCGCGCGCGCGGAACGACTGCGTGCGCTCGGTCAGAACGAGCGTGAGCCGCGACGCGCCGAGCTCCGTCGCCTTCTCGGCGATCCACGCGAGGCGTTCGGAGCGGATGGCCGCGACGAGCAGGTGGATCGGCGCGGCCCCCTCGATCGCCGCGGGCCGAACGGCCTCCACGGAGAGCTCGAAGACCGAGCCGGTGCGCGACACGGATGCCCGGGCCTCGCGCCCGCTCCCGTCGACGAGGACGACGGCCTGCCCGGCGCGAACCCTTCGCGCTCGAAGATGCCGGGCCTGCTCGCCGCGCAGACGGAGCGTCGTTCCCGGCTCCGGCAGCGCGGAGACTACGAGACGCGCTCCAGGCAGAGGCTCACCCATTCATCCTCCGTGCGCCGTCCGACGAGTGCCCAGCGCGGCGAGCGAACCCTCGCGAGGACGGCCTTCTCGTCCGTCCGCGTCAGGCCCGACAGAAGGAGCCTGCCCCGCCGCGCCGCGCGGGCCTGAAGCCGGCGCGCCTCGGGCAGGATCTCCTCGGCGAGCAGATTGGCGACGACGAGATCGAAGGTTCCGGCGCAGGCCGAGAGGGGGCCCGCGTACAGCCGCAGGCCCGACCCGAACCCGTGCCGGCGGGCGTTCTGCCTCGCCACGAAGACCGAGTCGGCGTCGAGGTCGAGGCCGACCGCCGAGCGCGCCCCGAGCGCCGCCGCCGCGAGCGCGAGAACCCCGGAGCCGGTTCCGACGTCGAGCACGCGGCGATCGTCGAGCCGCTCGTCCTCGAGGGCCTCCAGGGCCAGGCGCGTGGACGGATGCGTTCCCGTGCCGAACGCCCGCGAAGCCGGAACGCGAAGCGCGATGCGCCCGTCGGGGGCGGCCGCCGCGGATTCTCCCGGATCGACCCAGAGCCTGCGCCCGACGGCGAAGGGACGGGAGGCTGCGCGGAAGGCTTCGAGAGGATCCGCTTCCGCGATATTCGTCGTCAGGGCATGGCGGATGCGCCGGGCCCGCAGCGCATCGCCCGCGCCCCGCGCCGCCTCGGCCTCGCGGAAGAATGCGACGAGATCCGGCCCGACGTTCTCGAACCCGAGGGGGCCGTGAAGAATCAGCAGGCCGAGCACGGCCTCGTCGCCCGATCTCTTGGGAACGAGGACCCGGCTGTAGGTCTGGCGGCTTCGGGAATCCGAAATCACGAAAAGATCTTCTTCGCCTTCCCCAGGACTCCCTTGCTCCTTCCGACCGGCGCGCCGGTCAGCTCGGCATAGCGGCGCAGCGCCTCCTTCACTTCCTTCGAAGGCGAGCGCGGCACGTGGACGCCGACTCGGGCGAGCAGGTCTCCCCGCCCACCGCGGCCGAGCCGACCCATGCCCCGGCCCTTCAGACGAAGCTCTTCCCCGACCGCCGTGCCGGCCGGCACCGCCACGCCCTCCGGACCGTCGAGGGTCGGGACCTCGACCTCGCCGCCGAGCACGAGCGTCGGAAACGGGAGATCGAGGCGGACGACGATGTCGTCGCCCTCGCGTTCGAATACCTCGTCCGCCGCGACGTTCAGCACGACGTAGAGATCGCCGGCCGGGCCGCCGTTGGGCCCGGCATCGCCTTCGCCGGTCAGGCGAAGGCGGGAGTTCGACTCGACACCCGCCGGAATCCGGATCGTCAGGTCCTTCTTGGCGCGACGCCGGCCCTCGCCCCGGCAGTCCGCGCAGGGCTTCTCGATCACGCGCCCTTCCCCCTGGCAATGAGGGCACGGACGGGTGACCGTCAGGAATCCCTGGGAGATGCGCTGCCTCCCGCGCCCGCCGCACGACGGACAGGTCTTCGGTTTCGTGCCGCGCGCCGCGCCGCTGCCCTCGCACGATTCACACCGCTCGAGCCGCGAGATCGTGATGGGCGCCTGAACGCCGAAGGCCGCGTCGCGAAAGGCGATCTCCATGCGGTACACGAGATCGCTTCCCGCCACCGGCCCCGGCGCTCCGCCGCCCGCCGCGAAGCCGAAGAGGCCGCCGAAGAGCTCCGAGAGATCTCCGAACCCCGCGGCGTCGAAACCGGAAAAGCCGCTCGCTCCGCCGCCGACCCCCGCGTGGCCGAGGCGGTCGTAGCGGGCCCGCTTCTCCGGATCCGAAAGGACGGCATAGGCCTGGGACGCCTCCTTGAATTTCTCGGAGGCATCGGGATTGTTGGGGTTGCGATCCGGGTGGTACATGAGCGCGAGCTTGCGGTAGGCGCTCTTCAGCGCCGCATCGTCCGCGTCGCGTTCGACCGACAGGATCTCGTAGTAGTCGCGCTGGCTCATCGGCTGCAATGACGCCCGGATCGGGCAAAAGGGTTCGCGACGGGCGCTAGCTGGCGGCCGCGCCGCCGGCTCCGGCCCGCTGCAGCATGACCCGGGTCAGGACCTTCGAGACGCCCTGCATGTCGAAGATCGCCTCGTTGAACGCTTCGCGCGACTCTCCGCCCGCGATCTCGCGCGAGCGCTTGAGCGTCTCCTCGATGCGCCCGCGCTCGTCCTCGGCCAGGGCGCTTCCGAACTCCGCCAGGACGCGTTCGTTCGAGGCGATCATGCCCTCGAGACGGTTGCGGACCGCCGCGATTTCGCGCCGCTCGTGGTCGGCCTCCGCGAAGGCCGACGCCTCCTTGATGATCTTGTCGATCTCGTTCTGGGAAAGGCCTCCCGCCGGATTGATCTGCATGCCCTGGGCTTTGCCCGTGGCCAGGTCCCGCGCCGAGACGTTGACGATTCCGTTCGAGTCGATGGCGAACGTGACCTCGATCTGCGGAACGCCTCGGGGCGCGGCCGGGATGCCGACGAGCTCGAAGCGGCCGAGCGACTTGTTGTCCTTGGCGATCTCGCGCTCGCCCTGCAGCACGTGGATTTCGACGACCGACTGGTTGTCGGCGACGGTCGTGAAGACCTTCGTATTCTTGGTCGGGATCGTCGAGTTGCGCTCGATCAGCTTCTCGAAGACGCCGCCATGCATCTCGATGCCGAGCGAAAGCGGCGTGACGTCGAGCAGCACGACGTCCTTGATCTCCCCCTTCAGGACGCCGCCCTGGATCGCCGCCCCGATCGCGACGACCTCGTCGGGGTTGATGTCGCGGTTGGGCTCGCGCCCGAAGAGCTCGGCGACCATCCGCTGGACTTTGGGCGTCCGCGTCTGCCCGCCGACGAGGATCACCTGATCCACGTCGGAGGGCTTCAGGCCCGCCGCCGCGAGCGCGTCGAGGCACGGCGCGGCCGTGCGATCGATCAGGTCGGCCACGAGCGACTCGAAGCGCTCGCGCGTCAGCGTCCGGTTGATGTGCTTCGGTCCGGAGGCGTCGGCCGAGATGAACGGAAGCGTCAGCGTGGTCTCCGTCGCCGTCGAGAGCTCGCACTTGGCCTTCTCGGCGGCTTCCTTGAGGCGCTGGAGCGCCATCCGATCCTGCCGCAGGTCGATCCCCGTGGACTTGCGGAAGTCGTCGAGCAGCCAGTCCATGATCTTCTTGTCGAAGTCCTCGCCGCCGAGGTAAGTGTCGCCGGCCGTGGCCTTGACCTCGTAGATCCCGTCGCCGAGCTGAAGGATCGAGATGTCGAACGTTCCGCCGCCGAGGTCGTAGACCGCGACGGTCTCGCTGCCCTTTCGGTCCATGCCGTAGGCGAGCGAGGCGGCCGTCGGCTCGTTGATGATCCGGAGCACCTCGAGCCCGGCGATCCGTCCGGCATCGCGCGTGGCCTGGCGCTGCGCGTCGTCGAAGTAGGCCGGCACCGTGATGATCGCCTCGGTGATCTCTTCGCCCAGGGCCTCCTCCGAGAACTCCTTGATCTCCCGCAGGATGAACGCCGAGATCTCCTCGGGGCTGTACTCGCGGGCACGCGCCCGAATCTTGACGTCGCCGTTGACCGCCCGGACGATCTCGTACGGGAGCACCTCGCGGGCGTGCTGCGTCTCCTCGGCCTCGTACTTGCGGCCGACGAGGCGCTTGACGGCGAAGACCGTGTTCATGGGATTCGTGATGGCCTGGCGCTTCGCGATCTGTCCCACGAGACGCTCGCCGTCTTCCGTGAAGCCGACGATGGACGGCGTCGTGCGGCTGCCCTCTCGGTTCGTCAGAACCTGAGGCGTGGCTCCCTCGACGACGGAAACGCAACAGTTCGTCGTCCCGAGGTCGATGCCGAGGATCTTGCCCACGCTGTCTCCTTCGCTCCCGGACCTATCCGGCCTTGACGTCGGAATCGCCCGGCCGGACCGCGACCTTCACGAAGGCCGGCCGGATGAGGCGGTCGTTCAGGAAGTATCCCTTCTGAAGCACTTCGAGGATGGTGTTCGGGGGGACCGCATCGGTCACTTCGGTGGCGACGGCCTCGTGAAGGTTCGGGTCGAAAGCTCCGGAGGTGTCGATGGGCACGAGACCGTAGCGCTTCCAGAGCTCCGCGATCTGTTTCCCGATGATCGCGACCCCCTGGCCGAAGTCGCTCTCGAGGTCGGCGGGCCGCGCGTGATCGAGAGCGCGCTCGAAGTTGTCGAGGACCGGCAGGAAGTCGTGAACGAATCCCGCCAGAGCGATCTTGAAGTACTCCTGGCGCTCCCGCTCGCTCCGCTTCTTGTGATTTTCGAATTCGGCGAGCTTGCGCAGGTGCCGGTCCTTGAGATCCGCGAGATCCTTCTGGATGGACAGGATCTTGTCCTCCGCGGCAGCGAGCGCGCTGGCCTGCTCCTGGTCGAGGGCGTCCTGCAGCGTTCCGCCCGCGTCGCGAACCTCGACGAGGTCGTCGTTCGGCGGCGAGCGGCGATCGTCGCGATCGGTCACTCGCCCTCCTCTCCCGTCCGCTCGCCCTCGCGACGGTCGAGACGGTCGGAAACGGCGCGAGCCAGCAGCTCCACGACCGGAATCACGCGGGTGTACTCCCGCCGCGCCGGTCCGATGACGCCCAACATTCCCGCCAGTGTCTCTCCCGTGCCGTAAGAGGTCAAGACGGCCGAGAGTCTCGGATCGACGACATGATCGTCTTCCGAGCCCAGAACGACGCTGGTTCCGGGCGAATCGAGGTAGCGCGACACCAGGTCGAGGACCCGGGCCTTCTCGTCGAAGGCCTGGAAGATCCGACGCAGCGACAGCACGTCGGCGAACTCGGGCTTCTCGAGCAGACGCGCCGTTCCGTCGAAGAAGAGTCCTTCCTCGGAGTCCTTCTTCTCCAGCGCGCGCCGCACGAGCTCCGCGGCGCGATGCATGGAGCGGTCGGCCTCTTCCCGCTCCCGCGCCACGGCCGCGAGAAGACGCCGGCGCACCTCGTGCAGGGTCAGACCGCCATACTCGCGGGTCAGGCGCCCGGAGAGCGCGTCGAGCTCCTCCTGCGTGTAGGCCGCGTCGGTTTCGAGCACGCGGGAGATGACCACGTCGGGTTCGTTGACCTGGACGACGAGGACCTTGCCGGGCGCCACGGCCAGGAACCGAAGGCTCTTGACGACGGTGTGAAGCGCGTCGGGAGCGACGACGAATCCCACCTCGCCCGAGAGCTGGGAGAGCAGGCGCGAGGCGGCCGAGAAGAGCCGGCTCACGTCGCCGCCCGCGAGATCGAGATCGGAGTCCACCTGCTCGCGGACGTCGTCCGCGACGCGACGCTGCTTCATCAGCTCGTCGATGTAAACGCGGTAGGCGCGGTCCGTCGGCACCCGGCCCGCCGACGTATGCGGCTGGGCCAGGTAGCCGCCGTCCGTCAGGTCGGCCATGATGTTGCGGATCGAGGCCGGCGAAAGAGCGAAGCGATCGGACTTGAAGAGCGTGCGGGAAGAGACCGGCCGTCCGGTGTCCACGTGGAACCGGATGATTTCCTTGAGGATGGCTCGGCTGCGGATGTCGAGTGCGGCCATTAGCAGTCTCTTAACGAGAGTGCTAATGATAGCAGAGCGACGCGGGTCTAGACTACCGCCGTGCGCTCGCCGGACATTCTGCAGAGCGCGGTCGGCCTGGTCGGGCCCGGACGCGCCGGCAGCGCCTTCGCGCGTTCATGGCGCTCCGCGGGGGGCAGCCTGCACTGGGTCATCTCCCGCCGACCCGCGGGGACGCCGCCCTTCGGAGCCGAGGAACTCCTCTCTCCGGAGGCGCCAAGGCTTCCGCCCTGCGACATCGTCGTGATCGCGGTGCCGGACGACGCGATCGCCGCCGTGGCCGCCGGTCTCTCGGACCGGCTGGCGTGCCGCGCCGCCTTTCACCTCTCCGGAGCCGTCGGCAGCGAGGCGATCGCCTGCCTCCGCTCGGCTGGAACGGAAATCGCATCGCTGCATCCGGTCCATCCCTTCACCGGAGACGCCGACGAGAGCTGGGCCGGCGTCTTCGTCGCGATCGAGGGCGACGAGGGCGCGGCCGCCGTTGCCGAGCGCGTCGTCGCGGCCGTCGGCGCGCAAGCGTACCGCCTGAAGGCCACGGATCGTGCGCTGTATCACGCCTCGGCGACGCTCGCTGCGGGCGGCGCGGCCGCCCTCGTCTCGGTGGCGACCCGCGGTTGGGTGGCGGCCGGAGTGCCGGAGGACCTGGCCCGACGCACACTCGGCGCGCTCGCCTCCCGGGCCGCGGCCGCCGCGGCGGCGCGACCGTTTTCCGATGCCTTCACGGGAGCGATCGCCCGCCGCGACGCCGGAACCGTGAGAAGCCACGTGGCCGCGCTGGCTCCTCATCCGGACGCGCTCGCTCTCTACCTCGCTCTCGCCGAGGAAACGCTGTCGCGCACTTCGGGCGCGGGACGGGACGAGGAGATTCGGAAGATCCTCGGGGCGATCCCTCGGTCGACTGAGGCCAACGCTCGTTCGTCGTAACCCTTTCAGGGTGTTACAATTTCGGCAGCCGCCCGTCTGCCCGGGCAGCGATTAGGAACAATGGTTTTCTTCAATTACGCCACGATGCAGATGGCGGCCAAGGTCGTGTACTACGGCCCCGGCCTGTGCGGAAAGACCACGAATCTCCACCACATCTACGGGCGCACGGCCCCGGGCTCGCGCGGAGAGATGGTCTCGCTCGAAACCGAGACGGACCGGACGCTCTTCTTCGATCTTCTCCCCCTCGACGTCGGCGTCATCGGCGGGTTCAAGACGCGCATCCAGCTCTATACGGTCCCGGGCCAGGTCTTCTACAACACCACGCGCAAGCTCGTGCTGAAGGGCGTGGACGGGATCGTCTTCGTCGCCGATTCCCAGCGCGCGATGAAAGACGCCAACGTCGAATCGCTCGCGAATCTGAAGACGAACCTCGGAGAGATCGGGATCAAGCTCGACGAGCTCCCGCTCGTTCTCCAGTACAACAAGCGCGATCTCGCCAACATCCTCTCCATGGAGGAGCTCGAGGAGAGTCTCAATGCGCAGGGCCTCCACGAAAGCTACGAGGCGTGCGCCGTGCTCGGCCAGGGAGTCTTCGAGACGCTCAAGGCGATTTCCCGGCTGACGCTCCGATCGCTCAAGAAGCGCATGCTCGGCGAGGACAAATCCGCTCCGGCCCCGAGCGTGGCCAGGGCGGCGCCGGCCGCTGTCGCGCAGCCCCCCGCGGCCCCGCCTCCGCCCGCAGCGAAGGTGGAACCGCCCCCCCCTCCTCCGCCTCGTTCGAGCGCGCGGCCCGCCGTTCACGAGCCGACGGCCGAGATCGAAGAGGCGCTGGAGGTCGAGCCGGGCACGTTCTCCGAAGCCGCCCGCGCTTCTTCGCCGCTCGCCCACGAGCTCAATCAGCCGCCCTCGGCGTTCGACGCCGGCGACGTCGAGACGGTCCAGGAATTCGAGCAGGCGCTCGACTCCCTCGACGCGCCGCTTCCGGAACAGCCGGCGGTCGCGGCGTCAGGCCAGCCGGCGGCCGGGCCGGCCGCGCCCGAGCCCGAGATCTCCGACGTCTCCTTCGAAGAGGCGCCCGAGCCGGAGCCGGAAAAGGCGGTCACCGAAGAGGTCCGGCACGTGAAGGTCGGATCGAACATCGACATCCTCGCCGAGCTCGAGAAGCTGAGAAAGACGTCCACGGCGACCTCGGAGGCCGAGGAGAAGCCGCGCCGCCCGCCGGTCGGGCTCTCGGTGGACGACCTGCTCGCCGGAAGCCTCAACCACCGCAAGGAGGTCAGCAAGGTCTTCGAGGTCCAGGTCCCGCGCAAGCAGCTCGCGCAGGGCCATCAGGTCACCGTCGGACTGAAGTTCGAGGACAGCCACGGCAAGGAGATCGGCGAAGGCCAGAGCTTCGCGATCGAGCTCCAATCGCGCAGCGACATCCAGAAGCTTCTTCTCTCTCTCAAGTTCCACATCCTCGGCAAGTAGACCTCCTCTCCCGCGGCTTCACGCCCTGTGATCCTCCCCACTGTCCCCGGCCAAAGACACCCGGAAAAGACTTTGTGTTTTTGACCGGAGGCGGTTTACCCTTTCTCATGCGCTCGGCTCCACGGGGGAAGCGAGGGGAGGCCCTGTGCCTCGCGGGGTTGTTTCTGGCCGCCGGCTGTGCCACCGCTTCGCGCAAGGCGGCTTCGGCTCCGGATGTCCCCTCACCGTCCGCGGAGGACCCCGGCATCGCGGGCGCGACCCGGGCCTTCGACCTCGGCCGCGACGCGGCGCTCTCGGGGGACTTCGAGTGCGCCCGGTTCTATTTCGACGAGGCGATCGCCGACGTCCGCCCCGCCGGCGAGGCTTCGGCGCCCGACGATCGTCTCGCCTTCTCGTACGAGCTCTGGGAGGGAATTGAGCGCTACGAGGCGCTCGCCGGCGCGACGGAGGAGGCGGGAACCTCCCACGGCCAGATCTCGCCCGAGCTCGAATCCATCGAAAGCCCGGACAGCACTCCGGAGGAAATCTCGGCGGCTCGCGACGAGGTGGCCTCGGCGCCGAGCGTCTCCTCCGACGTGCCGGTGATCGTCAATGACTCCGTGCTTCGCGTCATCGCCGCCTTCCAGAGCCCCTCTCTCCACGACAAGATTGCCGCGGGGCTGTCTCGTTCCGGCCGGTATGTCCCGATGATCGAGCAGATCTTCGCCGAGGAGGGACTGCCGCGCGACCTCGCCTGGATCGCGTTCATCGAGTCGTCGTTTCTGCCCCAGGCGCGCTCGCCGCGCTCCGCGCAGGGAATCTGGCAATTCATGCCGCGCACGGGACGCCAGTACGGCCTGAAGTCCAACGGCATCGTGGACGAGCGCAGCGACCCCCAGAAGGCCACCCGCGCGGCCGCCCACTATCTCTCCTACCTTCACGAGCTCTTCGGGGACTGGTATCTCGTGATGGCCGCTTACAACGCGGGCGAGGGAAAGATCCTCAAGGCGATGGATCGCACCGGGGCGCGCGATTTCTGGCAGCTCGCGGCGACCTCATCCATACGCCGTCAGACGCAGACCTACGTGCCGGCCTTCCTCGCCTCGGTCCTCATCTCCAAGGACCCGGCCCATTACGGATTCGACGTCTCGCTCGAGCCGCCGATCGCGTTCGAGACGGTCCGCCTCGACCGCCCCGTGGACCTGCGCTCCCTCGCCCGGGCGTCCGAGATTCCGATCGAAGACCTCCAGGGCCTCAATCCCGAGCTCCGTTCTTCGGTCACTCCGCGCGAGCCGGACGGGTACGATCTCAGGATTCCCTCCGGCTCCCGCGAGGCGATGCTCGTCGCCTATGCCGCCGCGCCGACGGCCGTGCCGCCGACTTTCAGGACACACACCGCGCGAAAGGGCGAGACCCTCCACCGGATCGCCAGGCGCTATGGCGTCTCGGTGGCGTCGGTGGCGTCCGCCAACTCCCTGTCGCCCCGCGCGAAGGTCTCCCGCGGCCAGGAGATCCTGATTCCCCAGAAGCCCGCGCCGTCCCGGGTGGCCAAGGTTTCACATCCGCGGAAGAGCGCGCCGAAAGTCGCCGCGGCCGACACCGCGGCCCAGAAGTATCGGGTCAAGAACGGGGACACCCTGTATCGCATCGCCTTGCGCCACGGCGTGACGGTCGCGGAGATCCTCGCCATCAACGGCCTCGGCGGCACGCCTTCGCTCAAGGCGGGAGACAAGATCTCGATCCCCGCCAAGAGGTAGTCCCGCCCCGCTTCCTGCCGGCCGACTGCTACAATCACCCGGTCCTCATCCGATCAGGCTCTCCTCGCGCCCGAGGAGGCCCGATGCTCGCCCGAATCCATTCCGCCGCCACGCTGGGGCTCGAGGCCCGTGTTCTCGACGTCGAGGTGGACGTCGGCCACGGACTGCCCCGCTTCACGATCGTCGGGCTGCCGGATGCGGGAGTCCGCGAGGCGAGGGAGCGTGTTCGCTCGGCCCTGAAGAACGGAGGGTTCGCCGTGCCCGACGGTGCGGTGACGGTCAATCTCGCGCCGGCCGATTTTCGCAAGTGCGGCGCCTCGCTCGACCTGCCCGTGGCGCTCGGCCTGGTGTGGCTCGGCGGTGTGAGGCCCCCGGACACCTCGAGGCGGATCTTCGTCGGCGAGCTCGGGCTCGGAGGCGAGGTGCGCCCCATCCGAGGCGCCCTCTGTCTCGCGCTCGCCGCCCGCGAGGCCGGTTTCGAGGAGATCGTCCTCCCCGAGTCCAACGCGGCGGAGGCCGCCGCGGTCGACGGTCTCCGCGTCGTTCCCGTGCGCCACCTCGGCGAAACCGTCGCGCACGTCCTCGGCACCCGGCCGATCCTTCCCGCGATCCCGAGGGGTCCGGCGGCCGCGATTGCCGGAGCGCCCGACTTCTCGGAGATCCGCGGCCAGTCCGTGGCGCGCCGCGCGGCCGAGATCTGCGCCGCCGGCGGGCATCACCTGCTCCTGACCGGGCCGCCCGGCGCGGGGAAGACGATGCTCGCGCGCCGTCTGCCCGGGGTTCTGCCGCCTCTTTCGCGCCCGGAGGCGATCGAGGTCACGAAGATCCATTCGGTCGTGGGCGCCCTCCCGGCGGGATCCGGCCTGCTCGAGATTCCTCCCTTTCGCGCTCCCCATCACGGGATCTCCAGCGCCGGGCTCGTCGGCGGAGGCCCGCGTCCTTCGCCGGGGGAGGCCTCCCTCGCCCACCGTGGCGTTCTGTTTCTCGACGAGCTGCCGGAGTTCCGGCGCGACGTGCTCGAGGCCCTCCGGCAGCCGCTCGAGGACCGTTCGGTCTCGGTGGTGCGCGTGCGCGGGGCCGTGCGCTTTCCCTGCGACGTCCTGCTCGTGGCGGCGATGAATCCATGCCCCTGCGGATTTCTCGGCGATCCGCGCCAGGGCTGCGCCTGCGCGCCCGGGGAGCGCCGCCGCTACGGGCGCAAGCTGTCGGGGCCGCTGCTCGACCGAATCGATCTCCACGTCACGATGGACGCCGTCGGTTGGCGGGACCTGAGCGTGGCGTCGCGTGCCGAGGATTCGGCGTCAATCCGCGCGCGCGTCCTCGAGGCCCGGGGCCGCGCCGGAACGCGGCGTCCCGAAGCGCCGGGTTTTCGCAACGCCGATCTGACAGCCTCGGAAATCGCGCAGCACTGTGCCCTGGATCACGCCGGACGGGGTCTGCTCGAAAGAGCCGTCGAGCGGGTCGGCCTGTCCGTCCGGGCGGTGCATCGCGGCCTCCGGGTCGCACGCACGATCGCGGATCTCGCGAAGAGCGACACGATCGGCGCCGCCCACCTGGCCGAGGCCCTTTCGTTCCGGGCACCTTCGCTTCTCTCACTGACCGAACGAGCAGGTTGACTCCCGAAGGTGCGGGCCATAGGATCCGACCCAACGTTCCGAGGCGTGAGCCTTCGGTCTGTGACTCTTTCGAGCGTTTCGACGGCGTACCGGGAGTCCCCTGCGCTTCGGAGCGGCGAAAGGAGAACTGGTGAAGAAGTACAACACGATCATTTTCGTTCCGCACGCGCGGGCCCGCTTTCGCCAGCTCACCATCTCCAATCGCCTCCTGGCCGCCGCCGCCGGAGCGGGCGTATGCCTGCTCACGGCCGGCCTGGTGTTCGGCTGGGCCTTCTTCACGTCGGCGCGCCGCGACCGCCAGTACCGCCTCGTCGTGGCGGAGAACGCCCGCCTGCGCGCGACGACGGCCACCCTTCACCAGAGGCTCGACGGCATTTCCAAACAGCTCTCGGATTTCGAGACTCGCACGCGGCGCCTGGCCATCGTCGCGGGTCTCGCGGACACGGTGCGGGGCGGCCTCGGGGGCCCGGCCGCCGCGCCGCCCCCCTCCTCGGACCTCGCCGGCGAGAGCGCCCTCGTCTCGTCGCGCCTCTCGCTGCTGGAGAACCAGTTCTCCCGCCGCTTCGAGCTCGTCGCGTCCACCCCGACCGTCTGGCCCGTCCACGGCGCCGTCAACTCCGGCTTCGGCATCCGGCCGGATCCATTCACGGGCCAACCGGCTTTCCACGAAGGCGTCGACATCTCGACCGCCCGCAGCGAGCCCGTCTTCGCCACGGCCGACGGCCTCGTCATCCGCAGCGGCTGGGCGGGTGAATACGGGAAGGCCATCACCCTCGCCCACGGCGATCGCTACGAGACGATCTACGGGCACCTCGAAGAGACCCTGGTCGCCGAGGGCCAGAAGGTCCACCGCGGCGACCGCGTCGGCCTCGTCGGTTCCACCGGCCGGTCCACGGCGCCGCACCTCCACTACGAGGTACGCGTCGACGGGCATCCGGTCAACCCGCTGGAGTACATCCTCGAGACGCGCTGACCCCCGGTTCCTCCCCTTCCGCCGCCGGCCAATCCGAAATAAACTCCGCCCCCTCAGGTGTTAGCCGTCTAATCATGATCGATCGCGTCCTGGCCAAGGTGTTTGGCACGCAGCACGAGCGGGACATCAAGAAGATGTTGCCGCGCGTGGCGCGCATCAATGCGCTCGAGCCCGCGATCAAGTCGCTCTCGGACGAGGGCCTTCGGGAGAAGACCGTCGAGTTCCGGGCGCGGATCGCGAAGGCCCTCGAGAGCGTCCATCCCGACGACGCCAGGGCGGCCCGCGAATCCATCCTCGACCAGATCCTCGAGGAGGCGTTCGCCGTCGCCCGCGAAGCCGCCGTCCGCGCCCTCGGCATGCGGCCCTTCGACGTGCAGTTGATCGGCGGCATGGTCCTCCACTCGGGGAAGATCGCGGAGATGAAGACCGGCGAGGGCAAGACGCTCGTCGCGACCATGCCGGTGTACCTGAACGCCCTGACCGGCCGGGGCGTCCACGTCGTCACGGTCAACGATTACCTCGCCCGCCGCGATGCCGAGTGGATGGGCCGCATCTACAAGTTCCTCGGCTTGACGGTCGGCTGCATCCAGAACAACCTTCTCGACGACGAGCGCCAGAAGGCCTACGGCTCGGACGTCACGTACGGGACCAACAACGAGTTCGGCTTCGACTATCTCCGCGACAACATGAAGTTCGAGATCGAGAACATGGTTCAGCGCGGCCACGTCTTCGCGATCGTCGACGAGGTCGACTCCATTCTCATCGACGAGGCGCGCACACCGCTGATCATCTCCGGCCCCTCGGAGGAGAACACCGACGTCTACCACCGCTGCAACCGCGTGATCCCCCACCTCGTGAAGGGCTCCGAGGACAAGGACAAGTACGGCAACAAGACCACGACGGGCGACTACCTGGTGGACGAGAAGTCACGGACCGCGGTGCTGACCGAAGAGGGCGTGGCCAAGGCCGAGAAGGCGCTCGCCATCGACAACATGTACGAAATGCAGAACATCGACCTGCTCCATGGCGTCGAGCAGGCGCTGCGCGCCCATGCCCTCTACAAGCGCGACGTGGACTACATGATCCGGGACGGCCAGGTCCTCATCGTCGACGAGTTCACCGGCCGCGTCCTCCCGGGCCGCCGGTGGTCGGACGGTCTCCACCAGGCGGTCGAGGCGAAGGAAGGCGTCAAGATCGAGCGCGAGAACCAGACGCTCGCCACGATCACCCTGCAGAACTACTTCCGCCTCTACGAGAAGCTCGCCGGAATGACCGGAACGGCCGACACCGAGGCCTCGGAGTTTCACCAGATCTACAAGCTCGACGTCGTGGTCGTTCCGACCAACCGCGACATGATCCGCGTGGACAACCAGGACGTCGTGTACGCCTCCGAGCGCGAGAAGTACGATGCCGTCGCCGAAGAGATCGCCCAGCTCCGCGAGAAGGGTCAGCCGGTCCTCGTCGGCACCGTCTCGATCGAGAAGTCCGAGCGCCTCTCGGATCTGCTCAAACAGAAGCGCGTCCCCCACGTCGTCCTGAACGCCAAGTTTCACGAGAAGGAAGCCGAGATCGTCGCCCAGGCGGGCCGGTCGGGCGCCGTGACCATCGCGACGAACATGGCGGGGCGCGGCACCGACATCGTCCTCGGAGGCAATCCCGAGGCCGTCGCCGCCCACGAGCTCAAGGACGTCGAGGAGCCCGAGGAGCATGCGCGGCGGCTGGAGAAGCTGCGCGGGGTCTGCGCCGCCGACCGGGACAAGGTCCTCGGCGCGGGAGGCCTTCACATCATCGGCACCGAGCGCCACGAGTCGCGGCGGGTGGACAACCAGCTGCGCGGCCGGTCGGGCCGCCAGGGCGACCCGGGCGCCTCGCGGTTCTACCTGTCCCTCGAGGACGACCTGATGCGCATCTTCGGGTCCGACCGCCTCCAGAACATCATGCGCCGGCTCGGCATGGAGGAAGGCGTTCCGATCGAGCACCGCATGGTCTCGCGTTCGATCGAGCGAGCCCAGAAGCAGGTCGAGGAGCGCAACTTCGAAAGCCGCAAGCATCTGCTCGAGTACGACGACGTCATGAACCGCCAGCGCGAGGAGATCTACGGCATGCGGCGGCGAATCCTGCGGGGCGAGTCCGCCCGGGATCACGTCCTCGGCCTCGCGGAGACGATCCTCGACTACGTCCTGGGGCGCCACCTCCCGGAGGAGAAGGACCCGCAGGACTGGGACTTCGCGGCGTGCGACATCGACCTGCAGGAGTACTTCGGCCTGAAGCCGGGCGGCTTCGTCTTCGAGGGAAAGACCCGCGAGCAGATTCGCGAGGACCTCTGGGCGACCCTGCTCGCCATCTACGACCGCAAGGAGGGAATCCTCGGCCCCGAGATGATGCGGACGCACGAGAAGTTCGTGATGCTGCAGGTCGTGGATCAGCAGTGGAAGGACCACCTGCTGGCGATCGACCACCTGAAGGAGGGCATCGGCCTGCGCGGCTATGGCCAGCGCGACCCGCTCATCGAGTACAAGAAGGAATCCTTCGAGCTCTTCACGCTCATGAAGGAACGGATCGAAGACCTCATCGTCCAGTACCTCTTCAAGCTCCAGCCCGTGCCCCGCTCGGAGGCGGAGGAGGGAGCGGCTCCGGCGCCCGAGCGCCGGGCCCCGGTGGCGATGCCCGCCCGCCGCGCTCCGTCCAACGTGAATTACTCCTACGGAGCCGCCGCGTCGGGGGGCCAGGACGCGAAGGTGGAGACCATCCAGCGAAACGCGCCCAAGGTCGGCCGCAACGACCCGTGCCCGTGCGGCTCGGGACGGAAGTACAAGAAGTGCCACGGGGCGTCCCAGGGCGCGGCGGGGGCCTGATGGCAGTCCGACGTGCGCGGCCGACCGGGGAGATTCCCCTTGCTCTCACCTTCGACGACGTCCTCCTCCTGCCCGCCCGCTCCGACGTGCACCCGCGCGAAGTGGACCTGCGCACGAGCCTGACCGGCGAGATCGGCCTCAACATCCCGCTGATCTCGGCGGCCATGGACACCGTGACCGAGTCGAGACTCGCGATCGCCATGGCCCAGCAGGGCGGGCTCGGCGTCATCCACAAGAACCTCTCGATCGATGCACAGGCGGCGGAGGTCGACAAGGTCAAGCGCTCCGAGTCGGGAATGATCGTGGATCCCGTCACCTGCCGCCCCGAGCAGTCGATCGCCGAGGCGCTCGACGTCATGGCCAAGTACAAGATCTCGGGCGTTCCGGTGGTCGACGACCGCGGCAAGCTGGTCGGAATCCTGACCAACCGCGATCTCCGGTTCGAGACGCGGACCGACCGGCCGATCTCGGCGCGCATGACGCGCAAGAACCTGATCACGACGCCGGTCGGCACGACGCTCGAGCAGGCCAAGGAGCTGCTGCACAAGTACCGCATCGAGAAGCTGCTCGTCGTGGACCGGGCCGGGAACCTGAAGGGACTGATCACGGTCAAGGACATCCAGAAGGCCATCAAGTACCCCAACGCCGCCAAGGACGCGCTCGGCCGTCTGCGCGTCGGCGCCGCGATCGGCGTCACCCGCGACATCCTGGATCGCGCCCGCGAGCTCGTCCGCGCCAAGGTGGACGTGCTCGTCCTCGACTCCTCGCACGGCCACAGCCAGGGCGTCCTCGACGCCCTGAAGCTGGTCCGCAGGCGCTTCGCCTCCACGCCGATCATCGCCGGCAACGTCGCCACCGAGGAGGGCGCGCGCGACCTCGTCCGCCGCGGGGCAGACGCCGTCAAGGTCGGCATCGGGCCGGGCTCGATCTGCACGACCCGCGTCGTCACGGGAGCGGGAGTTCCCCAGATTCACGCGATTCGCGAGTGCGCGAAGGCGACCAGGGGCACGAGAGTCCCCCTGATCGCCGACGGCGGCATCAAGTTCTCGGGGGACATCACCAAGGCCCTCGCGGCGGGCGCCCACCTCGTGATGATCGGCTCGCTGCTCGCCGGAACGGAAGAGTCGCCGGGCGAGACCATCCTCTACCAGGGTCGGACCTTCAAGGCGTACCGCGGAATGGGCTCGCTCGGCGCCATGAAGGCCGGCTCGTCGGACCGCTACTTCCAGGAATCCATGGACGGCGAGCCCTCGACCTCCTCGAACGGCTCGCTCTCGAAGCTCGTCCCCGAGGGAATCGAGGGCATGGTTCCGTACAAGGGCAGCGTCGAGGCGCTCGTCCTGCAGCTGACCGGCGGCGTCCGCAGCGGCATGGGCCTGTCCGGATGCCGCACGGTCGAAGACCTCCGCACGAAGTCCCGACTCATCCAGATCACGTCGGCGGGGCTCAAGGAGTCCCACGCGCACGACGTCATCATCACGAAGGAAGCGCCGAACTACCGGACGCAGGAGAACTGATCGCCTAGGTCTTCTTCTTTCGCCGCCGCCCGCTCTCGTCGGCGGCTTCCTTCGCCCACTTTTCCTGCCGAAGCTTGAGAACGGTCTCCAGGCGTCGCGCCAGCTCGGCCTCTTCGCCCGCGGCGCGAGGCCGGTAATAGCGCCGGCCCTTCAGGCTCTCGGGCAGGCACTCGATTCCGCCGACCCCTTCGGGTTCGGCCGGCGCATAGCGGTATCCCCGCCCGTAGCCGACGTCCTTCATGAGCTTCGTCACCGCGTTGCGAATGACCTCGGGCACCGGCTCGGCGGGCTTCTCCGCGACGTCTCTCTTCGCTTCGCCTTCGGCCTCGTAAAGGGCGGTCGACTTCGGCGCGAGGGCGCAATAGACGGCCGACTCGACGAGCGCGAGCGAGCCCTCCGGCATCCCGAGAAACTCGAACGCCTCCTTGGCATCGAGAGCGACCCTCAGCGCCCGAGGGTCGGCGAGGCCGACATCCTCCGACGCGAAGCGCACGATGCGCCGCGCGATGTAGAGCGGATCCTCTCCCGCCTCGAGCATGCGCACCAGCCAGTAGAGCGTGGCATCCGGGTCCGATTCGCGCATCGACTTGTGGAGGGCCGAGATCAGGTTGTAGTGCTCCTCCCCCGCCTTGTCGTAGAGCAGGACCTTGCGCTGGAGGAGCTCGCGCAGGCGAGGCGTCTCGATCGTTCGGGTCTTGGACGCCTCGCCATCCGCCGCGGCCGCCTCGACCAGATTGAGCGCACGGCGCGCGTCGCCGCCCGACGCCTGGGCGATGAATGCGAGCGCGTCGCCATCGAGATCGAAGTCGCGAGCGCCGATCCCGCGCGGGATGTCGCGCAGCGCGCGCTCGACGATCCGGGCGATCGCCTCCGGGGCCAGAGGCTCGAGGACGACGACCTTGCACCGCGAAAGAAGCGCGCCGTTCAACTCGAAGGACGGGTTCTCGGTGGTCGCTCCGACGAGGACGATGTCGCCCGACTCGACATACGGAAGGAACACGTCCTGCTGCGACCGGTTGAATCGGTGGATCTCGTCGAGGAACAGGATCGTGCGCTTGCCCTGGCGAGCGCGAGAGCGCCGTGCGGTCTCGAGCACCTCGCGCATCTCCTTGACGCCCGTGGCGACCGCGGAGTAGGCCAGGAAGTGCGAGGACGTCTGCGACGCGATCAGCCGCGCGAGCGTCGTCTTGCCGACGCCGGGCGGGCCCCAGAGAATGAGCGACGGGACGCGATCCTCGGCGATGGCGCGCCGCAGGAAGCCGCTCGCGCCGACGACCTCATCGGGGCCCTCCACCTCGTCGAGCGACCGCGGCCGCATCCGGTCGGCCAGCGGCGTATCGGGCGCCGGAACGCTCGCGGAGGCGGCGGGCCGGGCCTCGTCTTCGAAGAGGCCCGTCATCCGGCCTTCTCGAGCGACTTCCGACATTCCTCCGAGCAGACCGGCACGGGCCGTCCCTCCTTCTGCGCCGTCAAAGCGATTCCCCGGTCGATCCAGGTTCCACACACGGGATCCCGCACCATCTCGCCCTCCCGGATGGCCGGCGAGCGCGCCGCCCCCCCCGAGCGCGTCGATTGCATGAACGCGCGAAGAAAGATCCGCAGCCCGCGCAGGACCGTCAACAGCAGGAAGAGGACGAACAGGAAGAGGAGGAGCCTGGCCATCAGGCTCCCGCCCGCACGCTCGAGATCTGGTCCTGGATCTTCTCGATCTGCGGGATGTCGGGATAGCGGCGCTTGAGCTCGTCGTAGAGCGGCTGCGCCGCCCGGGCGTCGCGCCGGTCATATGCCTCGACGAGCAGCCAGTTCAGGAGCGACTGCCAGTGGTCGGGGTCCGCCTGGCGCGCCTTCTGGAAGAAGGCCACCGCGAGGTCGAACTCGCCGCGGTTGCGGTGAGCCGCCCCGAGGTCGGACAGCAGGTTGGGATTCGCGGGAGCCTTGCGCCGCGCCTTCTCGTAGGCCTCCACGGCATGGTCCCAGTCCTCCCGGTCGTAGAAGGCATTGCCGAGATCCTCGAGGATTCCGGGGTTCTCGGGATCCCGCGCGAGAGATCGCGTCAGCTCGGCGACCCGATCGCCCGCCGCGCCCGCGGCCGCCGGGCCCGCGGCCGAAGGACGCCCCCCGCCGCCGGCAAAGTAGCCGGCGCCGAAGCCGACCAGGCCTCCGACGAGAAGCATCACGAGCGATTGCGCGACCCAGGACCTTCTCTCCACCGCCGGCATTCTACGTCCCTCCGCAAAAGCGGACGGGGCGGCTTGCCGCCGCCCCGTCGAGGGTTCGTTCCGCGAGTCCGGGCTCAGTGGGCGACGGCGCGGCTCCCGGCCGAGCGAGCGAGCGCCCGATCCACCTGGCGCTCGACTTCCTTCTCGTCGAGACCGTTGATGACCGCGATTTCGGAGACGATCAGGTACTTGGCCCGCTCGTACATCTTCTTCTCGCGAAACGAGAGCGTCTTGCGCGAGGAGATGAAGTTCAAGGTCTTCAGGACATCGGCGATCGCGTCCAATTGCCCGCTCTTCATCTTGTCCAGATTCTGCTTGTACCGGCCCTTCCAGTCGCCGGTCGCCGAGAAACGCCCGTCGCCGAGGGTCTTCATCAGGCCCGTGATGTCCTTGCGCTGGGTCAGACGGCGCAAGCCGATCAGGCCCGTGTTCCCGACGGGAACCATGACCCGTGAGTTGTTGGACAGGAGACGGAGATGATAGAAGCTTCTCGGAGCAACCGGCTCTGTCTGAAACCCCTCCCCGATCTTCTCGACCACGGAGACGCCGTGATTCGGGTAGACGACCTTCTCTCCCACCTTAAATCCCACTCGGTCCTCCTAGCAGAAAGAAAAAGAGCCTGATACGGGAGCCGCGAATTATAGGGAAAAGAGGGTGAGAATTCAATCGACTGGCCCTCCGGTCAGGGCCAGAACTTATGCTGTTTCAGCAATTTATAGAAGCTCTGTGCGTTCGGTCACATCGGCCGGTTCCGGATTAACTCCGTTCCGAATCAATACGATGCCGGCGCGCATCACCGGATTCATATGCCCGGCAATCGCGGCCCGGTCAGGACGCGGTGGCAACCCTCTTCAGGGTGCGTCGACGGTCTCCGGTCAATTCCGAAAGAAGCTCGTCCACCCGCCGAAGGCCTCCGGCCGTCTTCTCCGGGTCGTAGCCATAGCCGATCCGGAGGTACCGGCCGATCCCGAAGTGGGCGCCCGGCGTAACGAGAACCGACTTCTCGAGCCTCAGCCGGTCGAAGAGGGCGACGGAGCCGATCGGAAGGCGGTACTTCACGAGGACGATCGCCCCGGCGACCGGCGCGATGTGCTCGAAGAGATCCCCGTGACCCCGGATCCACTCCTCGACCGGAGGGAACTGCCGACGGAGGATCTCGCGCGTCCGCGCCAGGATCCGGTCTCGCATCGCGGGTTCCATCGCTGCGCGCGCGAGTCGATCCGAAAGCATGGTCGGCGTCAGGGTCGTGTAGTCCTGGTAGGCCCAGAGGGCGGCGGCGGTCTTCGGCGGGGCCACGATCCATCCGATGCGCAGACCCGGAAGGCCGAAGGCCTTCGAGAGCCCTCCCGTCACGATGACTTTCGCGTAGCGGCCCCAGAACGTCGGCGACGGCGTCTCGCTCGATCGCTCCGCTCCCCGGTAGACCTCGTCCGAAACGATCCAGGCCCCGGCGCGCTTTGCGACGCGCACGATCTCGTCCATCTCGGCTTCCGTCAGCACGGCGCCGGTCGGATTGTTCGGATTGGTCACCATGATCGCGCGGGTCTTCTTGCCGACCGCACGCTCGAGGCTTCCGACGTCGAGTGCCCAGCGGCTCTTCAGGCCCCGGTGTTTTTCCACGAGGCGGTACGCGTCCGCGCGGCCCGCGTAACCGCGGGCCAGGCCCCAGGTCTGCAGATAGTTCGGGATCATGACCGCCATCCGGTCGGTCTTCTCGAGCAGTGCCCAGAGCGTCGTGTAGTTCGCTTCCGAGGTCCCGGTCGTGACGAGAACGTTCTCCGCCGCGGCGCCCGGGTAGAAGAGGGCGATGCGCTCCCGCAGCAGGGCCGACCCGTTCGACTCGGGGTACTTCAGGGCCTGACCGAGCAGCGCCTCCCGGTTCCAGTCGCCGTCCAACAGCTCCTCCACGCGCAGGGGCGAGACGCCGCTCTCCGAGAGGTTCCAGCGGACCTCGTTCTCGTAGAGGCACTGGGTCCGTTCCATGTGGAAGGGCGGCATGCGCATGTCGGCCTCCGGGAGGAGTCCCGATCGTATCAGCCGACGGTGACGACGACCTTTCCCGTGGTCGAGCGGCTCGCGAGCGCCCGGTGCGCGTCCGGCAGCTGCTCGAAAGAGAACCGCGGGCCGAGAATCGGCCGGATGCGACCGGCCTTCCACAGATCCATCAGGGCCGCGGCGCCGAGCCTGAGCTCTCCCGTCCGGTCGGGCAGCAGCGACAGGTTGAATCCGATGAGCGTCCGGCAGGACTGCACGAAGGCGTACGGCGAAAACATCCCCATCGCGAGAAGCGCCCTCGCGGCGGAGAACCTGGCCACCCCCCGGGGTCCCGAAGCGGCGGCGAACCCGTAGAGCGCGTACCGGCCGCCCGGCGCCAGCCGCCGCCAGAGCCGGCTGTAGATCCGCCCGCCGATGGCGTCGGCGACGACGTCCAGCCGGCCCTCGAACAGCGCATCGATTCTTTCCTCCGCGGCGCCGTACTCGGCGGCATCCTCGGCGCCGAGGCGGCGGCAGAGCCCGGCTTTCTCCGACGAACCCACCAGAGCGAGGGAGCGGGCCTGGCGCACCGCGAGCAGCTGGAGCAGCGCCGTCCCGACGCCTCCGGCGCCGGCCGTGACGACGACGCGCTCTCCGGCGGCGACCTGCGCGCGGCTGCAGAGATACCAGCCGGTCAGAAAAACCACGGCGAAGGCGGCCGCCTCGGCCATGTCGGTTCCGTCCGGAACCGGAAAGACCCGCGAGGCCGGGACCACGACCCTCTCGGCATGCCCCCCGAAGAGAGGAACGCCGACGACCGCCTGGCCCGTCGACAGGCCCTCGACACCCTCCCCCGTCTCCTCGATGACGCCGGAGATCTCCATTCCCGGAACGAGCGGCGGCTTCGGAGTCCGCGGATAGGCTCCGGCGCGGACGAAGAGGTCCGCGAAATTCAGCCCGATCGCCGCCGTGCGAACGAGAACCTCGCCCCTGCCCGGGGATGGATCGGGCCGCGTGCGCAGGACGAGCCGATCCGGTCCCCCGAATCGGTCCACGAACCACGCACGCGATTGGGACGCCATCGATCGTGAGCTTATGTCGCGGTATCCTCCGACGCCATGCTTCCGCCGGTGCGCCGAGCCCTCGAGATCCTGCCGGGCCTCGTTCTCTCCGTCGCGGTGATGATCGCGGCCGGCGAAGTCGCCCGACGGCTCGGCGCGGTCGTGCTCTCGCTCGAGGGACTCGAGCCCGCCGGACGGTCGAGCCCCATCTCGGGAATCTCCATGGCCATCGTCCTCGGCCTTCTGATCGCGAACACGATCGGCACGGCGAAGATCTTCCGGCCCGGCCTGACCTTCGCCGTCCGGCGGATGCTGCGGCTCGGAATCATCCTGGTCGGGATCCGTCTCTCCTTCTTCGACGTCGTCAAGCTCGGCGCCTGGGGCATCCCGGTCGTGGCCACGATCGTGGCCGTCGCCCTCGTCACCGCCACCGCGCTCGCGCGCATGCTGCGCGTGTCGGACAACCTCGGCACGCTGGCCGCGGCCTCGACCGCGATCTGCGGCGTCACGGCGGCGCTCTCGGTCGGCCCGGTCATCGAGGCCGACGACGAAGAGACCGCTTACACCGTCGCCAACGTCACCCTCTTCGGCCTCTTCGCCATGCTCGCGTATCCCTACCTCGCCCACGCCCTGTTCGCGAGCCATCCCGGCTCGGCCGGGCTCTTCCTCGGCACCGGCATCCACGACACCTCGCAGGTCATGGGCGCCGCCCTCTCCTACAAGGACATCTTCCACGACGACGCCGCGTTTCGCGTCGCGACGGTCACGAAGCTGACGCGCAACGTTCTTCTCGTCGCGGTCGTCCCGCTGCTCGCCTACCTTCACGCGCGCCGGACCGGCCACCAGGGCCGCCGCGTGCGCTTCGCGAAGCTCTTCCCGATGTTCGTGCTCGGTTTTCTCGCCATGGCCATCGTCCGCTCCATCGGCGACGCCGCCCTCGGCGCGGGCCGTCTCGCCTACGGAACGTGGAACGCTTCGGGATGGCTCGATGCGACGAAAACCGTCGGCGAGACCTGGGGCTCGGCATGTCTCGGGACCGCGATGGCGGGCGTGGGCCTTTCGACGAACCTGAAGACCTTCCGTGCCATGGGATGGAGACCGCTGTACGTGGGCGGCCTCGCCGCGATTCTCGTCGCCCTCCTCGCGCTCGCCCTCGCCGCCCTGGTCGGGCCGCACCTGTCGCTGGCAACCTAGACACTTCGTCACCGCCCGCCCCGTACGCGAGCAGCTGGTCGAGGCGGCGCCTTCACGGCGCCGCGTTCTTCGTGCCGGGGCGCTGCGTTATCCTTGAGCCTCCCTGCCGGAGTGGCGGAATGGCAGACGCAGGGGACTCAAAATCCCCCGATCGCAAGGTCATGTCGGTTCGACCCCGACCTCCGGCACCAGCGCAGCGCGCGGGCCTCCCGCGCGCCCTCAGTG
This sequence comes from uncultured Acidobacteriota bacterium, assembly GCA_963736455.1. GTDB lineage: Bacteria > Acidobacteriota > Thermoanaerobaculia > UBA5066 > Gp7-AA6 > DAHUXD01. Next base: position 149,401 of record CAVTON010000001.1, on the reverse strand, counting down.
CTCCAGGCCGTATTCCTTGATCTTGTTGTAGATCGTCTTGAGCGAGAGCTTCAGCAGCTCGGCGGTCTTCTTCTTGTTGCCGCGCGCGAACTCGAGCGTCTTCGAGATCAACCGGCGCTCGACGTCGGCCAGCGAGTCGCCGACCGCGATGCGCACGACCGGGGCCTTCCGGCGGCGCTGCTTGGCGCGCGGCAAAGGGCGGGCGAGCACGGAGCGCATGACGATCGGGCTGATCGTCGACTCGGAAAGGCGGGCGCCACGGCGGACGACCTCGCGCAGCTCGATGACGTTGCCGGGCCAGTCGTGCGCCCGGAGGACGTCGAGCGCATCCGCCTCGAAGGCGAGGTCCGGGTCGAGGGCCTCGAGAATTCCCTCGGCGAGCGTCGCCGCGTCGCCCTCGCGTTCCCTCAGCGGAGGGAGGTGGACGAACGATTCCGAGAGGGCCTCGTAGAGCGGGCGCCAGAGCCGTCCTCCGGCGAGCGCATCGGCGGGATCTTCGTCGAGGGCGACCACGAAACGCGTCGGTCGGTTGCTCTCGAGATGGCTCAGCAGGTTTTCCTGGAAGCTCATCGAGGTCGCTTCGACGTTGGGCAGGAACAGCGTGCCGGGTCCCGTCTGGAGCGTCGCGAGGTCGAGCGACTCCCCTTCCGAGATGTAGGCGAAGCGTCCCGCGCCTCGCGACGACAGGCGATGCAGCGCCAGGGCAGCCGCTTCCTTCTCCGTGCCGGACTCGCCGGTCATGAGGGTCGAGGCGCCGCCCGAGGCCGCCCGCTCGAGAGACGCCAGAGCGGCGGCCCAGCGCGCCGAGCGGCCGGGCAGAGCGTCGCGAAGCTCCGCGCGGGCCAGGCGCAGCCGCGTCTCTTCCGACTCGGACTCGCGCTCGCGGCGCGTCCTCGCGGCGCCCACGAGCTGAGCGACCCGCGCGGCGGAGATCGGCCGCCAGAGAAAATCGTCCGCGCCGGCGTCCACCGCCGCAACCGCCCGATCGAGGTCCGCGGCGTCCACGAGAGCGAACACCGACCGCCTCGGATCGGCCGCGCGCGCGCGGAGCAGAAAGGCGGCGGCGTCACCCGGGACGTCGAGCGCCGCGGCGAGGAGGTCCGGGGCGAACTCGGCGAGGACCGCCTCGGCCTCCGCGAGCGCCGCGAACCCGCGCACCGAGCAGCCCACCTCCGCGAAGGCGCGCCGCAGCGCGTCCCGAGAGGCCTCCTGCGACTCGACGACGAGGACTTTCATGGCCGGACCCGGGATTTTACACCCGCCCGGCTCACTCGCGCCGGTCCGACCGGATCCCCAGGCCGGGCCAGATGCGGTCGATCCTGTCCTTCACCTCGGGCGACATCTCGATCGCATCCGGCCACCGTCCCGTGAAGCCCTCCTCCTTCCACTTGCGGGTGGCGTCGATGCCGAGCTTGCTCCCGTAGCACGGCAGGCGCGCCGCGAAATCCAGCTCGTCCACGGGGCCTTTCACGAGCTCGATGTCGCGCTCCGGGTCGATCGCCGTCAGGGCGCGCCACGTCACCTCGGCGAGGTTGCGGACGTTCACGTCCCGGTCCACCACGACGATCGTCTTCGTGAACATCATCTGGCCGGTTCCCCAGATCGCGTGCATCGTCTTGCGGGCGTGCCCGGGATACCGCTTGTCGATCGCCACGATCATCAGGTTGTGGAAGATGCCCTCGACCGGCAGGTGCATGTCCACGATCTCGGGAATCGTCTTCTTCACGAGCGGCAGGAAGAGCCTCTCGACGGCCTCTCCCATGAACCCGTCTTCCATCGGAGGCCGTCCGACGATCGTCGTGAGGTAGACCGGCTTCTCGCGGCGGGTCAACGCGGTCACGTGAAAGACCGGGAACTCGTCGTCCAGAGAGTAGAACCCGGTGTGATCCCCGAAGGGCCCCTCGCGCCGCCGCTCCCCGGGATCGACGTAGCCCTCGAGCACGATCTCCGCTTCGGCGGGAACGAGCAGGTCCACCGTCTTCGCCGGCACGAGCGGCACCGCCTCGGCGCGCACGAACCCGGCGAACAGGAACTCCGAGACACCCGGGGGAAGCGGAGCGATGGCGGAAAAGACGGTCGCCGGATCGCATCCGATCGCGACGGCCACCTCCATGCGACGGCCCTCCCGCTCGTATCCCCGCGCCTGCCCCGCGCCGTCCTTGTGCTTCTGCCAGTGCATCCCGGTGGTCGAGCGGTCGAAGACCTGCATCCGGTACATGCCGACGTTGGTCTTTCCCGAGGCCGCGTCCTTCGTGATGACGAGAGGCATCGTGATGAACGGCCCGGCGTCCCGAGGCCAGCAGGTCAGCACGGGCAGGGCGCCGAGATCGACGGCGTCGCCGGTCTGCACGACCTCCTGGCACGGCCCGCTCCGGACCGTCTTCGGAAAAACGCCCGCGAGCTCCGTGACCCTCGGAATCGCCTTCAGCTTGCCGAGGATTCCGCCGGGCGGCCTCGGGTCGAGGAAGAAGTCGAGGCGCTCGTCCCAGTCCTCCCAGGAGGCGATTCCGAGCGCCCTCTGCATCCGGCGCCGCGACGCGAAAACGTTGATCGCGACCGGCAGCGCGGAGCCCTCCACGTTCTCGAAGAGCAGCGCGGGCCCTCCGCCCTTGACGGCGCGGTCGGCGATCTCCGAGATCTCGAGGCGCGGCGAGACGCGCTCCCGCACGCGCACGAGGTCGCCTTCGCTTTCGAGCGCGCGGAGAAACTCGGACAGATCGCGATACGCCACGGGCCTACTTCCGCGGGCGCCGCGCCGCGGACGAGATCGGCACGTCGGCCTCGATCCGCCCGACCTCGACGCCGCGAGCGTTCAGGACCCGCGGCTCGGCATAGGAAGCCAGTGCGCGCCGGATCTCGACGGGAAGCGCGCCGAGGCGTTCGAGCGCGGTCAGCGTGATCGCGTCGCGGGGGCGCGCCGAGCCGTCGTCCACCTTGAACACCAGGCCGAGGGCGCGCCCGGAACGGCCCCGCGGAAGAAGCCCGACCGCATAGACGCCTTCCGCGCCCTCCTTGCCGATCCAGCGCCCGCGTCCGGCGGTCATGAAGTCCGTCGTGAAACGGCCGGTCCCCGCGACCATGTCGGGCCGGCGCATCATCGCCCGGACGATGCGGGCGCGAGCGGCCGCGGAGGCGGAGTCTTCGCCGGGCAGGCGGCCCGACACCAGGCGGGCGTACGCCGAAGCCAGCCCCGACAGGGGCAGCCGAAAGACCGGGAGGTTGCAGCCGTCCACGGCCGCGCTGATCCGCGACTCGGGAACGTCCGCGTAACGCGCGAGCAGCGCCCGGATCCGCCGTTGGAGCGGGTGGGAAGCATCCGCGTATCCGGCCGGGTCCAGATCGAGCGCGCGGCAGGCGAGCAGCAGGCCCGCGTGCTTCCCCGAGCAGTTGTTGTGCAGGCTCGTGGGCTCTTCCCGGCGACGGACCAGCTCGCGCGCCGAGGCCTCGTGCATCGGGGCATGCGCCCCGCATTGCAGGTCCTCGGGGCGAAACCGTCCGCGCTTCAGGAGCTCCCGCGCCAGACGCACGTGCTTCGGCTCCCCGCCGTGCGAGGCGCACATGAGCGCGATCGCGGCGTCGTCCAGGCCAAACCTCTTCTCGCCGCCGGAAAGCAGCAGGGGCATCGCCTGGAAGGGCTTCGCCGCCGAGCGGGTATACACGGGCGCCTCGACGTCGCCGCATGTCTGCACGAGACGCCCCCGGTCGTCCACGACGGCCAGGATTCCACGGTGCGTGGATTCCACGTGGGGCCCGCGGTAGACCCGGGCGAGCACCGGCGGAGGCTTGGTCACGGCGCCCATTATGGCAACATCGGTTATCCTGTCCCGTGGCGATGCCGAGGAATATTCGCTTTCCCCGAGCCGTTCGGGAATCCGAATGCGCACAACCCTACTGACCCTCGCCGCGTCCGCCTTCCTGGCCTCGGGCGCGGGGGCTCAAGACGCGTCATCGCAGTCACAGCCCCGCTTCCCGGACCTCGAGTTCGTCGGGGAGCAGGGCGGCGCGGTCCGCCTCTCGGAGCTCCAAGGCAACGTGATCCTCCTGAACGTCTGGGCCACGTGGTGCGGACCCTGCAAGCAGGAGCTTCCCATCGTCCAGAAGATGTACGACACCTACAGCGACCGGAACTTCGTCGTCGTCTCGGTCAACGTCGACGCGGACCGCCGGCGCGTCGAGCCCTTCCTGAAGCAGTTCAACATCTCCCTGCCTGTTTACTTCGCCGCCCCGGAGGATGCGGGTCCGCTCACCGCGACCGGCATCCCGTCGACCTTCATCCTCGGACCGGACCGCACCCTGGTCGACCGCGCGGTCGGCTACTCCCCCAAGTGGGAGGAGCGATGGAAAAAGGTGGTCGAAAAGTACTCGAAGCAGCGGAAGTAACCTCGGCGCCCGTTCCGGGCGTAGGAACTATTGGGAGGCTCCCTCATGAAGACCCGGGTATTCCTTTTCGCCGTCGCGGCTGCCCTCGTGGGCGCGGCGACGGCGACGGCGCAGCTGCGTGACGGCACCGTCGAGCTGAACGGTTTTGCGGGGTACCTCGTCGGCGGACATTTCGACGACGCGCCGGGAACGCCCACCTATCCGAACGGCTACCGCCTCGAGATCGGCGACGACGTCAACTACGGCGCCCGGCTGGGCTACAACTTCACCAGCCTCTGGGAAGTGGAGCTCGAGTATGCCCGCACCCCGACCCATCTCGAGGTCGACCCCTTCCGCTCGAACCTGCCCAATTTCACGCTCTCGGATTTCACGGTCCAGTACTACATGGGCTACCTGACGCTGAACTTCGGCCACGGCCGCGGCGTGCCGTACTTCACGATCGGCGGCGGCGTCACGGAGTTCAAGCCGGCGACGCTCTCGGGGTCATCCAAGACGTACGGCACCGCGGCGATCGGCGGCGGATACAAGTGGTTCTTCAATCCGCACTTCGCCCTTCGCGGCGACGCCCGCCTCTACTCGACGGCCGTGGGCTCGAGGACCTTTTACTGCGGCTATGGCTACTACTGCACCGGTTCGAACTGGGTGTCGAACTTCGTGGCCAACGGCGGCATCATCATCGCGTTCTAGCGTCCGCGGGCACGGGCGAGATCGAGATCCGGCGCTCCTCGCCTCCGGTCCGGGCCTCGATCCGCACCTCAATGGTCGGCGGCAGGACCCTCCGGATGGCTGAGCGCGGCCACTCGACGCACACGGGCGCTCCCGTCACCGACTCCGGCAAGCCCAGCACCGCGAGGTCGCGCGGGGAATCCTCGATGCGGTAGAGGTCGAGATGCCGGAGGACGATCGCGCCGTCCGCGCCGACGTACTCGTGGAGCAGCGCGAACGTGGGAGACGCGACTTCCCGCTCCGCCGCGCCCCGTCCCCTCGCGATGCCCCGCGCAAACGCCGTCTTCCCCGCGCCGAGCTCGCCCTCCAGATACACGACGTCGTCCGAGCGGAGCGATGCGGCAAGCCGTTCGCCGAGGTTCTCCGTTTCCGAGACGCCTCGCGTGACGGCGGACGTCTCAGGCATCGACGCCCGGATCCCGGCGGAGCGCGGCCCTCGTCTCGGGGAGGGCGTCCGCGGTCTCGTGGGCGAGCAGCCCGGCGTCTCCGAGGCGTCGCGCGAGCCGCTGCGCGGCGGCGCCATGGAGCCACGTTCCCGCGACGGCCGCCGCGCGCGGGGAAAGGCCTCCCGCGAGCAGCGCGCCGATCGCCCCGGCGAGCACGTCGCCCGATCCGGCGGTTGCGAGCAGCGGCGTTCCCGTGGGGTTGACGGCCACTTCGCCTCCTTCGGCGGCGACGAGCGTGTGATCGCCCTTGAGCACGGCGACGGCGCGTGCGCGCCGCGAGAGAGTCCGGGCGGCGTCGAGGCGGTCCTCCTGGACCTCTGCCGCCGTCTTTCCGAGGAGTCGTCCGGCCTCCCCGGGGTGCGGCGTCAGGATCGTGGCGCCGCGCCGTCTCGCGAAGAAGCCCGGCCGGCCGGCGAAGGCATTGAGCGCATCGGCGTCCGCGACGACGTCACACCGCGTCCGGGAAAGGAATCGCTCGAGCAGCGCGACCGTCCCCGGCGCCGTTCCGAGCCCCGGACCGATGACGACCGCGTCGAACCCGGCGGTGCCGCGGAGCAGGTCCCGGCTCCCGGCCTCGGAGATCGCGCCGTCTCTTTCCGGCAGGCCGAACGTCATCGCCTCGGGCAGCGCCGCGACGATGACGGCCTCGAGCGACTGCGCGCAAAAGACCGTGACGAGGCCCGCCCCGGCGCGGAGCCCTCCCCGCGCGGCGAGGATGGCCGCGCCGGCCTTGCCGCGGGACCCGGCGACGATCGCCAGCCGGCCGAAGTTCCCCTTGTGCGACTCGAGCGGGCGCGGGGGAAGCCGCATCCGGACGTCGGAGCGCTCGGTGAGCCAGAGCCGGCGCGCATGGGCTTCCAGGGCCAGCCGCGGAATGCCGATGTCGGCGACGACGGTCTGCCCGCAGAGGCCGCTCGCCGGAGGCAGGACGTGGCAGAGCTTCGGAGCCCCGAATGCGACGGTCAGCGAGGCGCGCACCGCGGGGCCCTCCACGTGTCCCCCGTCCGACGAGACTCCCGACGGAACGTCGGCCGACGCGACCGGCCGGTCCGCGCGGTTGATCGCCCGGACGGCGCGAGCCGCGGCGCCGGAAAGCGCGCGGGACAGACCGGTGCCGAAGAGCGCGTCGACGACGCCGTCCGACTCCGAAAGGGCTCGGGACAGCGCGGCGAAGCCCCGCACGGACGAGAGCGAAACGCACTCGATCCCCGCCGACCGCAGCCGTTCGTAGTTCGCGCGCGCATCTCCCGCGTAGCGGGCCGGGTCGAGGAGAGTGAAGACCGAAGCGTTCCGGCCCGCGTCCGCGAGCCGGCGCGCCGCCGCCAGGCCGTCGCCGCCGTTGTTGCCGGGCCCGCAGATGACGACGAGCCTCGCGGCGCCGGGATACTTCCCGATCAGCGCGGCGCAGAGACCGGCCGCGGCGTTCTCCATGAGATCGTCGGACGAGGTCCCTGCGCGGATCGCGTCCCGGTCCGCGCCGCGCATCCCGCGGGCATCGAGGACGGGAATCACGGCATCCCCGGCATGACTCGCCCGGGCGAGTCCGCAAGTCGGCCGAAGGAGGGGCGCGGCGTCACGCCCCGATTATCCAACGTCGCCGGTCTAGTGGGCGCCGGGCTGCGCGGCCGGCGTCGTCGTCTCGAGCGGCTTCTCCCTGGGAAGGACCGACACGAACACGTTCTTCTGGACGTACGACACCATGTTCGAGATGCCGTCCCGGACGCCGACCGCGACCTTCTGACCCCCGGGCACGACGATCAGCGACACGTCGAAGTAAAAATCCTTGCGCTGCGCCACCGCCAGGTCCTTCAGGGGCACCTTGACCGGCTGAGGCTGGACCTGGAGGTCGGACTGCTTGCCCGAGACGTCGAGCACGACGAAGTACACGAAGAACTGGCCCTGGTACTGGTCGCCCGACGGAACCAGGCCGAGCTTTCCGATCGGCACCGAGACGCGAACCGGCAGCAGGTAGTTCTGACTGTCGTAGGGCTTCGCGTCCCCGATCGACACGCTGATCCCGAGGGGGTTGTCGTTGCGGGCGTAGTGCAGGCTGGCCACGACCGCCTCGGCCGTCCTCGTCTCGACCGATTTTTCCATGAAGCTCGTGCGGGTCCGCACGGTCAGCCCCTTCCGGTCGACCGTGACCTCGATCTTGTGGCCGCGGTCCGAGGCGCCCCGGGCGGCGCGATAACCGAGAGAGTAGAAGTTCGAGAAGTCGGCGGCGACCTGGTCGAGGTTCTTCTTCCAGTCGTTGGTGTTCACGGCCGAAAGGCCCCCCGTCTCCTCGGCCATCATCCGGATCGGGCCCTGCATGTTCTGCCGGATGACGAAATCGTTGACGTGAATGTTGGTCGTCCGGTTCTCCACCGAGAGAAGGTCGTCCGTCTGGAGTCCCGACGCGTCCAGCGTGTAGATCGTGACGCCGTTGGCGTTGGCCGCCGAGATGATCTTGACGTAACGCGAGTTCAGGTCGTAGTCGAACTCCGCCGTCGAGGCCGACGGATCCTGGAACTTGTCCCGGATCGCCTCGTACAGCTCGAGGCCGGCCGTCGCCGGCAACCCCTCCGAGACGTACACGAGGTTCTTTCGCCCCTGGATGCCCGCCAGGCTCGAGATCGTCTCCACGATCGCGTCCACGGTGAATTCGATGTCGTTGCGCAGCGACTTGGCGTAGTTGTCGGCGTACGTCTGGGCTTCGGCCGAGCTCTTGGCATCGCTGATGTGCTGCAGGGCGTCGTGACGGTCGCTCAGCGTGTTCGTCGCTCCCCCGGTGTCGAGCTCGATTTCTTCGAGCGTGCCGATCAGCTCATTGGGGTGGGTCGTGAAGCTCTTGCGGACCTTCAACGACCGGTTGTAGGTGACGATCATCCCCTCGGCGTTCGGACCGACCGCCTGGGTTATGAATTCCTTCAAACTCTTGAACATGTGGTTGCGGTTCTGAGGCTGGATGTTCTGGTTGTCGATGTAGAAGACGTAGTGCGCCTGCACGATCGCGGGGACCTCCGGCGCGGCCTGCTCCTTCGTGTCGAAGGGCACCGAGCTGCCGTCCTCGAAGAGGACCTTGCCGCCCGACACGGCGTAGAAGTTGGTGATTTTCTGAGGGATCCCGTCCTGTTTGACGACGAAATCGTTCGCCGTGAGGCCGGGGACGCGCTGGCCCTTCGAGTCGGTGACGAACACGTCCACGTTCGTCACGCTGACGTCCACGGATTCGCTGACCGGCGGTATCGGCGCCTCCTGCGGTTTCTGCGCCGAGGAGGGCGGAGGGGCCGGAGCGCCGGCCGGAGGCTTCTCCTGGGCGGACGAAGCGGCCGCGAACGCGAGCAGAGCGACGACTGCCGGAAAACGTTTCAAACGGAGCCTCCTCCCAGCGCAAAGCGCTGGAGCTGGCGACATTATTCCCCGCCGCGGCGCGTTTCGGGGAGCGGGCGCGTGCGATTCCGCGGCTTCCGTTCGCCCGACACTCCGCAGAGGCCGGACCTTCCGTCCGCTCGAAAAACTCTGTTGCTTTGTCCCGGGGAATTCAACAGAATTCGGGCCTCCGGGGCGGGCCGGATCGTGCCCGGATGAGAAAAAGCGAAAGAGCGAAGGAGCGATAGCGAAGCATGCCACGCCATCGGCATCGTGCGGCCGCAGCCGCATTTCTCATCCTCACGGCCTTCTCCTTCGCCGGTTGCGACAAGATCCGATCCAAGCAGGAAATCAAGAAGGGCAACGAGTTCCTCAAGGCCGCCCAGTACCAGACGGCCCTGGCCGCATACGAGGAGGCGTTGCGCCTCGATCCGGGCGAGACGAAGCTTCACAAGCACATCGGAATCGCCTACATGGGCATGTACCAGCCGGGATCGAAGCATCCGAAAGACCTCGAGTACGCCCAGAAGGCGATCGACAACCTGAAGCAGTACGCCCAGGCCTATCCCGAGGACAACAAGGCCCGCGAGTACCTGGTTTCGATGTACCTCAATACCGAGCGCTACGACGACGCCATCGCCTTCTACCAGAACGACCTGCTCAAGAAGAACCCGAAGGACAGCAAGGCGATGCAATCGCTGGCGATGCTGTACTTCAAGAAGGGCGACTTCGACGACGGAGTGCTCTGGCTCAAGAAGCGGCTGGAATTCGAAGGCAACAATCCGGAGGTTTATTACCTCATCGGCGTTCAGGCATGGGATCGGTCGTACAACTATCCCAACATCGATCCCGCTCTGAGGGCGAAGATCGTCGACGAGGGGCTGCAGTCGCTCAACAAGGCCATCGAGCTCAAGCCCGACTATTTCGAGGCGGTCTCGTACGTCAACCTCCTCTACCGCGAGAAGGCCAAGATGGAGAGCGATCCCGCCAAGAAACAGGAGTACATCGACACGGCCAACAAGTACCTCCAGCAGGCCCTGGAGATGCGGAAGGCCGCGCAGGAAAAGGCGAAGGCAGCCGGCGCCGGGCCCACGCCGGAACCGGGCAAGTAGGGCCGGTGTCCCAAGGGGTCGGGGGAACGTGCAATGTTTGAAGACTCGCTGATCGAATCGACGCACAAAAAAGAGGACACGAAGCGGGTCATCTCGATGCCCATTTCGATCCTCATCCACGCGATCGTCATCGGCGGCATCCTGGGAGCCTCGATCTGGTTCGTCGGCGACGTGCCGGAGCCCCCGATTCCGGTCACCTTCTATGCGGCGGCCCCTCCCCCCCGCCCCCGCCCCCGGCGGCGCCGAAAGCGGCCCCCAAGGCTCCCGAACAACCCAAGCAGGTCCAGGTCAAGCCGGTCGAGATGTCCCAGCCGGAGGTCATTCCGGAGACGGTGCCCCAGCCTCTCGCCGCGCCCGAGCCGGTGCCCGACGCCGGTGTCGAGGGCGGCGTCGAGGGCGGTGTCGAGGGCGGCGTGCCCGGAGGGGTCATGGGCGGGGTCGTGGGCGGCACGGGAGGCGGAGGCGGCGAAGAGCCCCTGCGCGTTGGCGGCGACGTCAAAGCGCCGGTGCTGTCCTCCCGTATCGAACCGCAGTATCCGGAGGCGGCCCGCAAGGCCCGCATGGAAGGCGTGGTCATCCTCGAGGCCATCATCACCGCCGACGGCAACGTCGAGGACGTGCGGGTGCTCAAGTCCGTCAATCCCCTGCTCGACGCCTCGGCGGTCCGGGCCGTCCAGCAGTGGAAGTACAAGCCCGCGACGTTGAACGGCCGGGCGGTCCGTGTCTATCTGACCGTGACCGTGACCTTCCGGTTGAACTAGGATTGTGAGTCTTTCGGAGCTCGTAAGGCGAAGTAAAACGAGAAGGAGCGTTGCATGAGTTTCAATCCAATTGAGCTTTGGGGGAGGATGACGATCGTCGCCCAGGGCGTCGTCGTCGTGCTCATCATCATGTCGATCTACTCCCTGACGATCGCCTTCGAGCGCTTCCTCTACTACCGCAAGGCGCGCAACCAGTCGGTGGCGTACGCCAAGATGGTCACGAGCTTCCTCAAGCAGGACAAGCTGCAGGACGCCATCGACGCCTCCAAGAAGTTCAAGAACAGCCACGTCGCGCGCGTGCTGTCGGCGGGACTCTACGAGTTCTCCCACGACATCAAGAGCGGCGGCGCCGGCGTCAAGGGCCACGACATGATCGAGGCGGCCGAGCGCGCGATCGAGCGCGAGGCGCTCGTCACGACCGCCGACATGAAGAAGGGCCTCTCGGGCCTCGCGACGATCGGCACGACTGCCCCCTTCATCGGCCTCTTCGGCACGGTCATCGGCATCATCAACGCCTTCCGGGGCATGGCGCTGACTGGCTCGGGCGGCATCGCGGCGGTGTCCGCCGGAATCTCCGAGGCGCTCGTGACGACGGCCCTCGGCCTCTTCGTGGCCATCCCGGCGGTCTGGATGTTCAACATCTTCATGAACAACATCGAGCGTTTCCAGGTCGAGATGTCCAACTCGTCGAACGAGCTGATCGATTACTTCATCAAACGGCGGGGCGCGGGCGCCCAGCTTTCCGCGTAGGAGATCCTCATGGGAATGGGTGGCGGCGGTGGCCGCGACAAGCTTCAGAGCGACATCAACGTCACGCCCCTCGTCGACGTCTGTCTGGTTCTCCTGATCATTTTCATGGTCGTGACCCCGCTGCTCCAGAAGGGCGTCAGCGTCCAGATCCCGCAGGCCGACAATCCGGACAAGAAGCCGGAGAATGCGAAGCAAAAGCTCATCTCGGTTCAATACGCGACGCCGGTGCAGTACTACATGGACGACCCCAAGCCGAAATCGAAGGCGGAGTTCCAGAACGCCCTGGACGAGCTCTATCAGCGCAATCCCGGCGCCGAGATCGTCATCAAGGCCGATCAGCGCCTCAAGTACGGGGACGTCAAGGAAGTCTTCAAGATGACCAAGGATGCCGGCTTCCAGGACGTCGGCCTCATCGCGGAAAAGAAACAGAAACCGACAGGCTGATTCGGATCGCCAGGGAGAACGAACGACATGTCCATGTCAGTCGGCGGCGGCGCCAGCGACTACAAGAGCGACATCAACATCACGCCCCTCGTGGACGTGGTGCTGGTGCTGCTCATCATCTTCATGGTCATCACGCCCCTCCTGCAGATGGGCTATGACGTGAAGGTCCCGCCGAGGGTCAACCAGCCGATCGATGCGCCTCCCCCGCCCGATCTCCTGATCGTTTCGCTCACGCCGTCGAACAAGATGTACCTGAACAAAGACGAGATCAACGCGCAGACGCTGTCGCTGCGCCTGACCGAGATCCTGAAGAACCGGGCCAACAAGACGGTGTTCTTCTCGGGCGACGACGCGGCGAATTACGGCGACGTCATCAAGGTGATGGACATCTGCCGCAACGCCGGCGCCAAGAACATCGGCATCGTCATGGAGGCCGTGCCCGTCGGGCAGTAGCTCGGGTCTCGGCTTCTGATATTCTCCCCGTTCCGCGGACGGGCCCCCGGCCCCGGCGCGGTTCGAAACACGCAAAAACAGGAGTGGGACGCATGTCTTTCGAGCTGGCTCTGCCGCTGATCCTCGTCTGTTCCGTGGGGTCCCTCGCCGTGGCGGGATTCCTGGCCTCGTGGGTCCTGAAGAGGGATTCCGGCACGCCCGCCATGCAGTCGATCTCCAACGCGATCAAGGAAGGCGCCGAGGCGTTCCTGCGCCGGCAGAACCGCACCATCGGCGCGCTCGCCGTCCTGCTCGCGGCCGTGATCTTCGTCCTCTACGGGTTCGTGCGCGGCCATCACGACTTCGACCCCGTGTCGACCCCCCTGAGCCTCGCCTTCTGGACGACGCTCTCCTTCGTTCTCGGCGCGGCCTGCTCCGTCTTTGCCGGCTACATCGGCATGTGGGTGTCGATCCGCACCAACATCCGTACCGCGTCGGCGGCGCGAACCTCGCTCAACGATGCCCTGCGCACCGCCCTGCGCGGAGGGGCCGTCTCGGGCCTCTTCGTCGTCGCCATGTCGCTCTTCGGCGTCGCGGGACTCTACTGGCTGGTCAGCCACATGACGGACGTCAAGCCCGCCGAGATTCCGCTCCTGATCGTCGGCTACGGGTTCGGCGCTTCGTTCGTGGCCCTCTTCGCGCAGCTCGGCGGCGGTATCTACACCAAGGCCGCCGACGTCGGCGCCGACCTCGTCGGCAAGGTCGAGGCCGGCATTCCCGAGGATGACCCGCGCAATCCGGCCGTCATCGCGGACCTCGTGGGCGACAACGTCGGAGACTGCGCCGGCCGCGGCGCCGACCTGTTCGAGTCCACGGCGGCCGAGAACATCGGCGCGATGATCCTCGGCGCCACCCTCGCCACGGCGCTCCAGAAGCAGAACATGGGCTTCTCCGCCGGAATCGTCGGCGTCATGCTCTTCCCCCTGGTCGCCCGTGCATTCGGCCTCCTCGCCTCGATCGTCGGCATCTTCGTCGTCAAGACCCGCGAGGACGCCGACCCCATGCAGGCGCTGAACCGCGGCTACTACGTCGCCGCCATCCTGGCGATCGGCGGCTTCTTCCTCGCCACGAAGTGGCTGCTCTACAACGAGGCGCATCCCAACGCCTGGTGGCTCTATTTCCTGTGCGGAATCATCGGTGTGCTGACCTCGGTCGTCTTCGTCTACATCACGCAGTACTACACGGAGTACAAGTACCGCCCGGTCCGCGAGATCGCCGAGGCGTCCCAGACCGGGCCGGCCACCAACGTCATCGCGGGCATCGGCGTCGGCTTCGAGTGCACGCTCATGCCGGTCATCGCGATCTCGATCGCGATCCTGGCCTCCTACAAGCTCGGCGTCGCGGCCCTCCCGGGGGGCGGTCTGTTCGGCACGGCCGTCGCCACGATGGGCATGCTCGGAACCGCCGCATACATCCTGGCCATGGACACGTTCGGGCCGATCACGGACAACGCCGGCGGCATCGTCGAGATGTCGAAGCAGCCCGAGGAAATCCGCAAGAAGACCGACCGCCTGGACGCCGTCGGAAACACCACCAAGGCGCTCACCAAGGGATACGCCATCGGCTCCGCGGCGCTGGCGGCCTTCCTGCTCTTTTCGGCCTATCTCGACGAGCTCAAGAACTACGGCGCGGAACTGACATCCGTGAACCTCTCCAAGCCCGAGGTGTTCGTCGGCGCTCTGATCGGAGCGATGCTCGTCTTCTTCTTCTCGGGACTGGCGATCAAGGCCGTCGGGAAGGCCGCCTACGTCGTCATCCAGGACGTCCGGGCGCAGTTCAAGGAGCATCCCGGCATCATGCAGGGGACGGAAAAGCCCGACTACGGCCGCACCGTCGACATCGTCACCCGCGGCGCGCTGCGCCAGATGATCGCTCCGGGCCTCGTGGCCGTCGGCACGCCGATCGCGGTGGGCCTCGTCTTCCGGCAGTTCGGCGTGGGCGCCGAGGCCGTCGCCGCCCTCCTGATGGTCGGCACGATCACCGGCATCGTCGTCGCGACCTTCCTGAACAACGCCGGCGGCGCCTGGGACAATGCCAAGAAGTACATCGAGACGGGCGCCTTCGGCGGCAAGGGCTCTCCCACGCACAAGGCGGCTGTCGTCGGCGATACGGTCGGCGACCCCTTCAAGGACACCGCGGGGCCGTCCCTCCACGTTCTCATCAAACTGCTCGCGACGATCACGCTCGTCCTGGCGCCTCTGTTCATCTGACCGGCGGAGCGCGCAGCGCCGCCGCCGGTCATCCCGAGGGCCGAACGGCCCGAGGGATCCCTTTCCGGGCCGCAGGAGGACTCCAAAGGGATCCTCGCTTCGCTCGGGATGACCGGGATCTCTTCGCTCGGGATGACAGGGCCGCTTCGCTCGGAATGACGGCGGGCGGCTCCTAGACGAACCGGCTGAGGACCTCGTTCGAGACGAGAAAGCCCCGTTCGGTGAACCGGACGCGGCCGTCCACGCGATCGAGGATTCCCTCCGCGAGCCAGCCCTCGTAGTCGTTCCACAGGCGGACATCCTCGACTTCCGAGACGAAGGCCTCGAGGCGCGACGCCGGCACTCCCGCGGCGAGGCGAAGGCCGAGGAAGATCTCCTCCCGAGCGGCCTCTTCCGCGCTGATCGGCAGGTCGAAGGCGAGCGGGCGCCGCCCCTGCGCGAGCGCGGAGAGGTACTGCTCGAGGCTCGACACGTTGGCCCGGCGCCGGCTGCTCCAGAGCTCGTGCGCCGAGACGCCCAGCCCGAGCGTCGGGGTCCTCGTCCAGTACTTCAGGTTGTGGCGCGCTTCCCGGCCCGGCCGCGCCCAGTTCGAGATCTCGTAGTGCTCGAAGCCCCGGGATGCCAGCGTCCGCCCCATCTCCAGCCACAGCTCGGCCTGCGCATCGTCGCACAGGTAGCGGTCGGGATGGACCCTCCGGTCCTCTTCGATCGCCTTCGATTTTTCGGTTTCGAGCAGGTAGATCGAGACGTGGTCCACGCCGGAATCGCAGAGACCGGCGAGGCTTTGCCGGAAGCTCTCCCGCGTCTGGCCGGGCAGCCCCAGGATCAGATCTCCGGACACCGAGACGCCGGAGCCGACCAGGAGATCGAGCGCCGCGTGGGCGCGCGCCGCGTCGTGCCGGCGGCCGACCGCGAGGAGCTCGGCATCGTCGAACGACTGGACGCCGACCGAGACCCGATCGACGCCGGCGCGCCGCCAGGCCTCGACGGTCTCCGCCAGGACGTCCTCCGGATTCGCCTCCAGCGTCGTCTCGGCGCTCTCGGCGACGCGGAAGCGGGAGCGCAGCTCGGCGAGAAGAGCGGCGATCGCCGGCGGAGGCAGCAGCGACGGGGTGCCGCCCCCCAGATAGACCGTGTCGAAGAGCCAGCCGGCCGCCTCGGGCTCGAGCAGCCCGGCCTCGCGGGCGACGGCCGCAAGATAATCGTCCCGGGTCGAACCGTCGGTCGTCACGACGAAGGCGCAATATCCGCACCGCGAGGCGCAGTACGGCAGATGGACGTAGAGGCCGGCGCCGGTGCTCACCGGGCCTCTCGGAGCGCCTTCTCCGCAGCCACGGCGGCTTCGTCGCCGAAGGGAAAGACCCGGCGAAAGTTCCCCTCCCGGGAGACGGCGGCGAGGTCGCGGCCGGCCTCGTCGATCCAGCGCACGGCTCCGTGAAGAAGCGCGGCGCGATGCTCGTCCGCCTCGAGCCTGTCCGCCAGCTCCTCCAGACGTGCGGCCGCGGCGGCGTTGGCCGCTCGCTCTCCCCTTCCCGTGGGGCGCGGGGGAAGGTGCCCGAGCCCGGCCTGCTCGACAATGCGCCGGGCCGCGGCGATCCGGTCGCCGATCCGCTCGCTCCATCCGCCGTGGTGGACGACCGCGAACAAGGCGTCGCCGGCGGCCGGGTCCTCGGCGGCGCGCGCCTCGACGATCGCGCGGCGCCCCTCGCCGTCGAGCGCGGGAGCGATGGCCGAGAGCGAGGCGGCTCCGCCCCTCCGCGCCGCATCGGCGAGCGCCTCCACGATCTCCGGCTCTCCGGTCCAGCCCGGCAGGAAGGGATAGAGCGCCGCGGCGGTCAGTCCCGCGTCGGCGGCCGCACGCAGGGCCGGGAACGCCCGGGACGGAGGGCCGGGGCACCACATGCACAGCGCGACGGCCGAGCCCTCCGCGGCGTTCGGAATGCCCTCCGCGATCGGATCGAGAAGATAGGCGGCACGGCCGGCCTCGATCGCCGCTTCGGAGGCCGCGCGGTACGCGCCGCGAACGCTCTCGGCTTCGCATCCCGGTCCGATGAGCACCGGCCCGGCCGGCAGGCGCGAGATCGCGGCCATCCAGGCGTCCGGCCGCCAGGGGCCGGGGACGACGACGCCCTCGCTCCGTCCGGGAACGAACCGGCGCTCGACGGGATCGAATCGAGACCGCGCTTCGGCCGCCTCCGATCCATACGGCATCAGCCTCCCGGCGAGCCGGCGCCCGGCCACGAGGGCCTCGCCGGCGCGGACCAACGGAGCTCCGGCGGACTCGAAGACGATCACCGAGGCCCCCGTCGACGCACCCGCTCCCGCGCTCCCGCCCGGCCGTACCGCGCGAAGACGTCGGCCTCGAAGTGAACGGCGTCGCCCGCCTTCGAGCTCCCGAGTGTCGTGCGCCGGTGCGTCTCGGGAATCACCGCGACGTCGAACGATCCCCGCCTCCTGCCGGCCACCGTGAGACTCACGCCGTCGAGCGCCACCGAGCCCTTCGCCACGACGTACCGGCCGAGGCGCGGCGGAGTCGAGAACGTGAAGGTCCAGGAGTTGCCGGCCCGTCTCACTCGAAGGATCCGCGCCAGGCCGTCGACGTGCCCGAGAACGAAGTGCCCGGACAGGCGGTCGCCCCACCGCAGCGCGCGCTCGAGATTGACGCGGTCTCCCTCGGCGAGGCCGCCGAGCCGGGAGCGGCGAACCGTCTCGGGCGAAAGGTCGGCGACGAGCCTTCGCCCGCCGGCGATCGCCGTCAGGCAGACGCCCGCCACCGCCACGCTCTCGCCCCGCGCCAGCCGGCCGAAGCGCGAGGGTGGAGCGATCGTCAGCCTTCGCCCCCCGCCCCGCCGCGAGACGTCCAGCACCGTGCCGATGCCGGCGACGATACCCGTGAACATGCGGCCGCCAGTCTAAGCGAGACGGCCGGTGACGAGCAGATCGCGGCCGAAGCGCTCGATCCGCGGATCCTCGAGGCGCACCGACTCGGAAAGGCGAAGTCCCTTTCCGCCGACGGCGGCGGGCGCGCGCTCGCCTCCGAGGATCCGGGGAGCGATGAATGCCGCGACGGCGTCCACGAGCCCCTCCCGAAAGAACGCTCCGAGCGTCGCGGCCCCTCCCTCCACCATCAGACTCGTCACACCGCGGCGGCGGAGCTCGGCGAGAAGGCGCCTCAAGTCGACCGAGTCCCTCCTTCGGCCCGGAAAGGACCAGACCCGCACGCCTCGCGCCGCGAGACGGCGGGCCTTCGGGTGCGTCGCCCTCGCCGCGGTGACGACGACCCGTTCCCCCGCACCGCGCAGCGTCCGGGCCCTCTCCGAGATCCGCAGGCGGCCGTCGAGGACGATTCGCCAGTGCGGCCTCTTCCCCGCATTTCCGAGCCGGCGCGTCAGCCGCGGGTCGTCGGCCTCGACCGTTCCCGCGCCGACGAGAACGGCGTCGTATTCCTCGCGCAGGAGCATCGCCCGCCGCCTCGCCGCCTCGCTCGTGATCCAGCGGCTCTCTCCCGCGAAGGACGCGATCCGCCCGTCCAGGGTGGAGGCCCACTTCGCGAGGACGAACGGGCGGCTCCGCTCCATGAACGAGAAGAACTTTTCGTTCTGCCTCTCGGCTCGCCGCCTCCAGGCAACGGGAGCGAGCACGACCTCGACGCCTGCCCGGCGCAGGGCCCGGATGCCGCGGCCCGACACGAGCGGGTTGGGATCCCGGACGGCGACGATCACGCGCCGAGCCCCCGATTCGATGACCGCCGGCACGCAGGGCGGCGTGCGCCCCCGATGAGCACACGGCTCGAGAGTCAGGTAGAGGTCCGCTCCGCGTGCGGCCCGGCCGGCCCGGCGCAGCGCGGCGATCTCGGCATGGGGTGCACCGGCGCGCCGGTGCCAGCCCTCCCCGACGACGCGCCCTCGGCGGACGACGACCGCGCCCACCATGGGGTTTGGCGGCACGCCATAGCGGCCCCTCTCGGCGAGGTCCAAGGCGCGGTCGAGCCACGCGAGGTCAATGCGCGCCATCGTCTCCGAGCAGAGCCCGCGCGTACTCGGCGGGATCGAAAGGCACCAGGTCGTCCACCGCCTCGCCCACTCCCACGTCGAGCACGGGGAGCCCGAGCTCTCGATAGATCGCGAGAACGATGCCTCCCCGCGCGCTTCCGTCGAGCTTGGTCAGGACCACTCCCGTGGCTCCCGCGGCCTCGACGAAGCTCCGGGCCTGGGCCAGCCCGTTGACGCCGGTCGTGGCATCGAGAACGAGCAGCGTCTCGTGCGGAGCGCCCGGCACCTCGCGGGCCGCGATCCGCCGCATCTTGGCGAGCTCGTCCATGAGGTTCTTCTTCGTGTGCAGGCGCCCGGCCGTGTCCACGAGAAGGGACTGGGTGCCGCGCGCCTTCGCCGCCGAGAGCGCATCGAAAAGGACCGCGGAGGGATCCGCTCCTTCCCGGTGGCGAATGACCGGAAGGCCGAGGCGGTCGGCCCACGTCTGCAGCTGTTCGATCGCGCCGGCGCGAAAGGTGTCGGCCGCCGCCAGCAGCACGGACCGCCCCGCGGCCTTCTCGCGCGCCGCGAGCTTGGCCGTGGTCGTGGTCTTCCCCGAGCCGTTGACGCCGACGAGAAAGGTCACGAAGAGCGGCACGTCCGGGCGCCGCGCGGGTCTCGGGGCCGAGGCGATCAGCTTCTCGATCTCCTCGAGCAGCAGCTCGCGGAGCGTGGAGACGTCCTTGCGGTCGGCGCCTCCGGCCCGCGCGCGGACGGCCTCGGCCAGGGAGCCGGCGGTTTCCGCGCCCACGTCCGCGGCGAGCAGGGCCTCTTCGAGGGACTCGAGCACCGACTCGTCGAACCCGAGACCCTGCTTGACGGCCGTCCCGAGCTTCTCGAGGATCTCGGTGTGGGTCATGAAGAGGCCGCGGCGGATCTTGGAGAAGAACCCGCCGCGGGGGCGGTCCGGCGGAGCGTCGATCGGGCGTTCGTCGGCCATGGATGAAGGGGGAAGATACCGCAGGGCCGGCGCGGGGCCGCCCCGCCGGACGCCTACGGGGTCTTGAGCGCCTCGTTCTCGAGAAGCAGCCGCGCCTTGGCGCCGGTTTCCCCCGCGGGATCGAGCTCGACGGCACGCTGCACGTACCGCTTGCCCAGGTCCGCCTTCCGCATGGTGATGAAGACCATCCCGAGGCGCAGATTCGCGTCGGCGTTGGTCGGATCGAGCTTCACGGCCGCCAGGTAGTCCTCCGCCGCTCCCTGCAGGTTCCCGGCGGACTCGCGTGACACGGCCCGGCCGGTGAACGCCGCGTAGGAATTCGGGTCTCGGGCGATCGCGGCACTGAACTCCGCCTCGGCCTCCTTGAAGTCGCCCTGGCGCTGGTAGAGCCGGCCGAGATTGATCGTCGCGGAGATGCGGTCGTCCGAGTTCTGCGAGGCGGCGGCGACCCCGAAATCGTCCTGGGCCGCCTTGAACTGGCCGAGCTCCATGAGCGCCACCCCGCGATTGTTGCGAAACGCCCCGTTCTCGGGAGCCAGGTCGACGGCCTTGTCGAAGGACGGCAGCGCCTCCTTGTAGCGGCCCTGCATCAGCATCGCGACTCCCAGTCCGTCGAGCACCTCGGGATTCTTCGGGTCGTCCTTCAGGCACTCGCGGAACGCCTTCTCCGCCTCCGAGGGCCGGTTGTCGCGCAGGAGGACCTGGGCCATGCGCTCGTTCAGCAGGAGCTCCGCGGAGGTCTTAGGCTTGGTGTGCGTGCAGGCGGCCTCGAGCGCCAGGAGCGCGGCCGCGCCGGCCGCCCGGCGTAGTCCTCTCATCGCGCCGCCGCCTGGACGGGGCGAGGCGCCGCGTCCGTCGGCACGAGATCCCCCTTCGCGTGGGACCGGGAGAGAGCCTCGACCACGGTCCCGTCGAAACGCTTCGAAGACATCTCGCGCAGGCGCTCGAGGACGTAGCTCACCTCCATCGCCTTCTGGTAGGGCCGCGTCGTCGTCATCGCATCGAAGGCATCCGCCACGGCGACGATGCGAGCCTGGAGAGGAATCTGCTCGCCCTTCAGGCCGTCCGGATAGCCTCCGCCCTCCCACTTCTCATGGTGGTACTTCATACCCGGGATGATATCGGCCAACTGAGGAATTGTCTCCATGATGGCGGCGCCCTTGACGGGGTGCGCCTTCATCAGCTCGAACTCCTCGTCGGTCAGCGCGGTCGGCTTTCGGATGATTCGATCGTCGATGCCGATCTTGCCGACGTCGTGCAGCAGCGCCGACAGGCGCACCTTGCGTGCCTCGTCGGCAGGCAGCCCCATCTCCCGCGCGATCGCCGAGGAGTACCGTGCGACCCGTTCCGAGTGGCCGCGGGTGTACGGATCCTTGGCGTCGATCGCGGCGGCGAGCGCGCGGATCGACGAGAGGAAGAGCTCCTGGTTCTCCCGCGCCGCCTTCTGCACCCTTTCGAAGGCGTCTCGAATCGACGTGCTCATCACGTTGAAGTTCTCGGAGAGATCGGCGATCTCCGCGGTTCCGGCGACCTCGACCGTGGCGCCGTACTTTCCTTCGGCCACCGCGCGCGTCGACTCCGCGAGCTGGGCGATCGGCCGGGAGAGCCGCCGCGCGAAGAGAAGTCCGAGCGCGAGCGCCCCCCCGAGGCAGATCGCGCTCCAGACCACGGTGTCGCGGACCATCCGGTCCACCGATGCCAGGGCGATGTCGCGGTCGCGTTCGACGAGGACGCCCCACGGGGGCTCGCCCACCGGGGCGATCGACGCCAGAACCGCGCCCGACGGGCTCGATTCCCCCCGCGTCAGCCGGGCCGGAAAGCGAACGAAGTCGGCGACCAGCGTCGATGGATGCACGGGACCGCGGCCCGCCGAGGCCGGGGGGAAAAGGATCTTGCCCCGGCGGTCCACGAGCGTGGCCCGGACCTCCCGCCGCGCTTCGTCCTCGAACTCCCGCAGGATGGGCTGCCACGACACGAGGGCCTCGACGACCCCCACGCGCGTCCCCTTCGCGTCCACGACCGGCTGCGCAAGCACCGCCACCGTTCCCACGCCCACGACCGCGAAGGGGTTGCCCGCATAGCGTACCCCGTCGCGCGCGGTTTCGAAGCCCTTGCGGAACTCGAAATCCATGTCCGGCGAATGGACGTCGGGCCCGACGAAGCTGCCCCGGCCCTCGAGATTGACTCCTCGCAGAGCGGCGAGCTGCGTCTGGCTCGACAGCGCGGACCCGAGGATTTCCGGCCCGTCGGACGAGAAGGGGTCCTTGCCCGTCAGCTGGACCGCGAGCCGGATCGCGTCGGCGGCCTTGGTGAGCTGCTGGCTCGCCGCGGCGTAGTACGCCTGGATGTGATCGGCGATCGCCGCCGAGGAACGCGTCAGGTACTTCTCTTCGAGCGTTTCGAGCGTCCTCCGGTTGCGGCGGATGAGCACCGCCTCGGCGACCGCCAGCGGGATCAGTGAGGCCAGGATCAGGGCGCCGGAGAGAAGAACGAAGAGGCGGATCCGACGGCGACCGGAACGCCCTTTCACGATAGGGACATTATAGCCGCTGCCTCGAGCCACTCGCGCGCCGGCACGGTCTCGTCCACCCGCGCCGCGCCGATGCGCGAAAGGAGGACCGAGACCAATCCGCGCGACGTGAACTTCTTGTCGCGCGCGAGGAAGCCTTCCAGCCGCGAGGCTTCGCGCACCGGATCGGGGAACGGGCCGAGGCCGGCGAGCACCACGCGCACCGCGTCCGCGTCCGCGTCCGGGAGGCCCGCTCGGCGGCGCGAGATCTCGAGGGCCGCCGCGATGCCCCACGCGACCGCCTCCCCGTGGCGAAGGCCGCCGAACCCGGAGGCCCCCTCGAGCGCATGCCCGAGCGTGTGGCCGAAGTTCAACAGACGCCGCGATCCGCCTTCCGTCGGATCGGAGGCCACGATCGAGGCCTTCACGCGAACGGATCCGGCGAGCAGGTCGAGGAGCGGACCGCTCTCACGGGCGAGAATCGCGGAAAGCTGCGCCGCGGCGCGCTCGGCGAGGGCCGCGTCGGCGATCCACGCGTCCTTGTAGGCCTCGACGAGGCCGGCGCGGTAGTCGCGATCCGGCAACGTCCCCAGAGCCGCCGGATCCACGAGGATGACGTCCGGAGGATGAAAGGCGCCGAGCAGGTTCTTCCCGAGGCGGTGATTGACGCCGGTCTTCCCGCCGATCGCGGCGTCCGCCATGCCGGCGGTCGTCGTTGGGACGGCATTCCACGCGACGCCGCGGAGAACGATCGCGGCCGCAAATCCGGCCATGTCCGTGACGACTCCTCCTCCGACCGCGACCAGGGCGTCGTCCCGGCGCAGTCCCGCGGCAAGGGCGGCATCCACGATCTTCTCCACCGACGCGAGCGTCTTGGCGCCCTCGGAGTCTTCCACGGCGACCTCGCACAGGAGCCGTTGTCCCAGGGCTCTGCGAATCGCCGACACCGCCTCGACCGGTTTCGTGGAAGCGGCGAGCACGAAACGGCCCGAGGGCGACCGGAGATACCGCGCCGCGTCGGCGAGCAGACCCGCGCCGACCCACGCGGTGCTCTCGCAAGGCGGTCCGGTGACCGGGATCCGTTCCGGCGGGGCCGGGCTCACCGCTCGCGGGGCGCGGGCGGCTCGAGGCCGAGCTCGCGCAGCTGCTCCGGAACGACCGACGCGGGCGCCTTCGTCATCAGGTCGATTCCCGACGTCGTCTTCGGGAAGGCGATCACGTCGCGCAGCGAGGTCGCGCCCGCCGCGATGGCGCAGATCCGATCGAGGCCGAGCGCGATGCCGCCGTGGGGCGGCGCGCCGTATCGGAGCGCGTCGAGCAGGAATCCGAATCGCTCCCGCCCCTCGGCCTCGCCGAGGCCGAGGACCCGGAAGACCCGCTCCTGCACGTCGGCGCGGTGGATGCGGATCGAGCCCGAGCCGAGCTCCCAGCCGTTGACCACGACGTCGTAGGCGCGCGCTCGCACGCTGCCCGGATCCGATTCGAGGCGATCCAGATCCTCCTCGCGGGGGCCGGTGAACGGATGGTTCATCGGGAACCACTGGCGATGCTCCTCGTCGTAGCCCAGCAGCGGGAAATCGGTCACCCAGCAGAAGACGTGGCGCGACTCGTCTACGAGCTTCAGGTCCCGGGCCGCTTCGGCGCGCAGGGTGGCCAGGGCGGCGAGCGCCGCCTTCTCCCTGTCGGCGACGACCAGGAGCAGGTCGCCGTCAGCGACCCCGGCCGCCGCCAGGAGGGAATCGGTGATCTCGCCGGGAAGCGCCTTCTTCGCCGGCGACGTCAGCTCGCCTCCCGACGTCTTGAACCAGACGAGCCCTCCCGCGCCGTGCTCGCGGGCGCGCTCGGTCAGCTCGTCCAGGCGCTTGCGCGAGAAACCCGCTCCGCCGGGGACCCGGAGGCCTCGAACGGTTCCGCCCGATCCGAGCGCCTTCTCGAACGGAACGAAGCCGCTCCCCGACGCCGTGGACGAAAGGTCGCAGAGCGGGAGGTCGTAGCGCAGGTCCGGCCGGTCGGTGCCGTACGCGTCCATCGCCTCGCGGTAGGTGAGCCGGCGGAAGGGCCGCGCCGCGGAGATGCCGGCTGCGGCGAACGCCTCGACCAGGAAGGCCTCCACGGTGTCGAAGACGTCCTCCTCGGTCGGAAACGAGATCTCGAGGTCGATCTGCGTGAACTCGAACTGCCGGTCCGCCCGCAGGTCCTCGTCGCGGAAGCAGCGCGCGATCTGAAAGTACTTCTCGAAACCCGAGATCATCAGGATCTGCTTGAAGATCTGGGGCGACTGAGGCAGCGCGTACCACTGGCCCGGGTGGACGCGGGAGGGCACGAGGAAATCGCGGGCGCCCTCGGGCGTCGAGCGCGTGAGCATCGGCGTCTCGACCTCGAGGAAACCCCGTTCGTGAAGGACCTTCCGGACTCGAAACGCGATCTCGTCGCGGAGGACGAAGTTCTTCTGCATGACCGGCCGGCGCAGGTCGAGGTAGCGATACTCGAGGCGCAGCTCCTCGGTCGCGTTCGTGCGGTCCTCGACGACGAAGGGCGGCGTCTCCGAGCGCGCGAGGAACTCGAGCTTCTTCGCCAGCACCTCGATCTCCCCGGTGGGCATCTCGGGGTTGCGCTGTCCTTCCCCGCGGAGCACCACCTCGCCCTCGATCGCGACGACGTCCTCGCTGCGCGCGTCCGCGGCGGCTGCGACGGCCTCTTGGGGGCAGCGCGCCCGGTCGAAGACGACCTGGACCAATCCGCTGCGCTCCCGGATCGTCAGGAAGATCAGCTCGCCGAGGTCGCGGCGGCGCGCGACCCAGCCCTTGAGAAGGATCGGCCTTCCCGCATCGGATGCGCGGAGCCGGCCCGCCGGCTGCCGCGAGAGGGTCATCGCTCCCTCCCGGCCAGGCGCTCCGCGAGCTGCCGGCGCGGAAACGATTCCTGGTTTCCGGTCGAGAGGTCCTTGAGTGTCACGTGGTCCTTCTCCCTCTCGGCCGAACCCAGCAGCACGGCATGGACGCGGCCGATGCGAAACGCGTGCTTCGACGAGTCCTTGGCCAGCTGGCCCGCGCGGCCGAGGCTCTTGACGATTCCGCGGGCGGCCAGGTCGCTCTCGACGACGGCGTCGGGAAGAAGCGAGCGAATCTCCCGCGCCACGCCGAGGGCATAGACGAGCTCTTCCGGGCCGTCCGGAATGACGGCGAAGAGCGTGCGGATCGGCCGCGCGTCCGCCGTCATCGCCTCGACCAGGCGGTCCTCGCCGATCGCGAAACCGACCGCCGGCGTCGGCGGCCCCCCGAGGTCCGCGACCAGGTCGTCGTAACGCCCTCCCCCGAGCAGCGCATTCTGGGCTCCGAGCCGATCCGAGGTCACTTCGAACACGGTCAGCGTGTAGTAATCGATGCCGCGCACGATCGCGGCGCTCTCCGAGAAGCGGACACCGGCGAGCGGAAGGAGTCGCTTGAGCTCCTCGTGATGCGACCGCGACGCCTCGTCGAGAAAGTCGAGGGTGGCGGGCGCGCCCGCCAGGACGCGTCGAGTCTCCGGATCCTTGGAGTCGAAGAGGCGCAGGGGATTGTCCTCGAGCCGCTTGCGGTCGTCCGCGCCGAGGACGGAAGCGTGCGGGCGCACGTGTTCCTGCA
Organism: uncultured Acidobacteriota bacterium; assembly: GCA_963736455.1. Lineage (GTDB taxonomy): Bacteria > Acidobacteriota > Thermoanaerobaculia > UBA5066 > Gp7-AA6 > DAHUXD01. Next base: position 123,626 of record CAVTON010000001.1, on the reverse strand, counting down.
GGGCGGCCGAGAAACGGGCGCGGGCTTCGCCCTTCGGAATGCAGTTGATCGTCGCCGAGACGTCGGTCAGACCGAGCGCCCGCAGAAACTCGAAGAGCATCCCGAGAACCTCGGCGTCGCCCGCAGCCGAGGCGACTCCGACGAGCTCGACGCCGATCTGGCGAAACTCGCGATACCGACCCGCCTGGGGCTGCTCGTAGCGGAACTGCGGCCCCGCATACCAGAGCCGGATCGGCTTCGGAATCTCCTGCATCCCCCGCTCGACGAGCGCCCGGACCACGCCGGCGGTGTTCTCGGGACGAAGCGTCAGCGAACGGCCCTTCCGGTCCGGAAACGTGTACATCTCCTTGTGGACGATGTCCGTCGTTTCTCCGACGGAGCGGGCGAAGAGCTCCGTCGACTCGAAGATCGGCGTGCGGATCTCTCCATATCCGTGCGCCCCGAAGACGCGGCGCGCGGCGGCCTCGACCGCGGCAAATTTCTCGCTCTCGGCCGGGAAGAGGTCGTGCGTGCCCTTCGGCGCCTTCACGCGCGCCGTCATCGCGCCCAGGCCCCGTCGACCCGGAAGTACTCCTCCTTGTAGCCGAGGTAGTTGCGGTGGTATCGCTTCAGGTCCTCGACCTCCGTGTCGGACAGGACGCGCGCCTGCCGGGCGGGCGACCCGAGCCAGAGCGTGCGCGGCGGAACCTTCGTCCGCGGCGTGATGAGGGCGCCCGCCCCGATGAAGGCCGACTCCCCGACGTCCGCGCCGTCCATCACGGTGGCGCGGATTCCGATGAGCGCTCCCCGGCGCACGGTGGCGCCGTGCACGATCGCGCCGTGCCCGAGCGTGACCTCCTCCTCGAGGATCGTCGGATGCGTCCCGACCGTGACGTGGATCGCGCAGTCGTCCTGGATGTTCGAGCGGGCGCCGATGCGGATGAAGTTGCAGTCGCCCCGGACGACCGAGTTGTACCAGACCGACACGTCGTCGCCGAGGACGACGTCTCCGATCACCGCCGCGGTTTCGGCGAGATAGACGCGCTCCCCGAGCGAGGGGCGCTTGCCGGCGTATTCCCTGACGATGCCCATAAAAGCGGGCAATTTAGCATGGAATCAGGGCGCCGCCGGAGGCCACGGGAAGGCCCCGCGGCGCAGCACGCGCTCGGGATCGACCGATGCGTCGACGAGCGTCGACGGCGAACCTCCGGGACTGGCGCCTCCGTCGACGAGCACGTCGATCTCCGCCCCGAATTCGCGCGCGGCTTCGTCGGGATCGAGACACGGAGCGCATCCGGAACGATTGAGGCTCGTCGCGGTCAGGGGTCCGGTCTCGCGCAGGATCGCCCGCAGGCCGGTGTGCGCGGGAACGCGGATGGCCAGAGTCGCCGACCCGCCCGATGCCGCAATCGGCGCCCGGATCGGCATGACGACGGTCAGCGGCGCGGGCCACAGCGCCGCGAATCGCTCGCGCATCGCCTCGGGGGCGACGATTCCGAGAGGTGCGAGCTGCTCGAGGCCGGCGACGAGGACGGGAAGAGCCTTTCCCGCATCGCGCCCTTTCAGCTCGAAGATCCTGCGAACGCCCTCCTCGCTCCGCGGATCGACCGCCAGTCCGTAGGAGCTCTCCGTGGGGATCGCCAGGACGCCTGCCGAGCGGACGAGGGCCGCCAGATCCCGAAGCGCGGATCCGCCGCCCGCGAGATCGGCGATCGGCACCCGCCTCACGCGTCAGCCCCCGACGTATCGGTCGTAGTAGCCGCGCGCCCGCGCGGGGTCGCCGGTTCCCCGCACGACGCAGCGCCCGTCGGAGAAGATCGTCAGGCTCACGTCCGGCAAGTCCGCGTTCAGAAGCTCGGGCGAACGCCGGACGCGCGCGAGCGGGCTGAGACGGCTCTCGAGAAGGTCGAAATCGGGCCGCTCCCGGCCGGGCGGCGTGATCTGAACCGACTGGCGCCCGCACAGCTTGACCGTTTCGCCCGAAGCGCCGCCTTCGAGCGCCGGGTACCGGCCCCCCGCGCACACCGGACACGCCGGCGAAGGCCGGAGCCCTTCGAACCGGCGCTCTGCCCGGAACCCGTCCTGCCAGACCGCGAGCGTCAGGATCCCGGTCGACGGCTCGCGCCCGACCGCCAGTCGAAGCGCTTCGGTCATCCCGAGCGATGCGACGAGCGGCGGCAGAGTCGGCACGATGCCGGCCGTGTCGCAGGTCGGCCCGGAACCCGGGGGTGGCAGGGTCTCGAGGTAGCAGCGCAGGCAGGGCGTCGCGCCGGGCAGGGAGACGGCGATCCGCCCCTCCTCCCCGACGCACGCCGCATACAGGGACGGAACTCCGAGGAGGCGGCACGCATCCGACACCAGCAGGCGGGTCTCGAAGTTGTCCGAACCGTCGAAGACGAGGTCGTGCCCGCAAAGCAGGTCCCGCGCGTTTCCCCGCTCGAGGTCCGCGACGACGGCCGCGACGGGCGCGCTCGCGATCGATCTCCTTCAGCCGGGCGGCCGCCGCCGAGGCCTTGGGCGAGAGCCGCTCCGCGTCCTCCGCATCGAAGAGCAGCTGGCGCGCCAGGTTCGACGGCTCGACGATGTCCCGGTCGATCAGGGTGACGGCGCCGACGCCCGCCCGCACGGCGATCTCGGCCGCCGCGGCGCCGACCGCGCCCACGCCGACGAAGGCGATGCGGAAGCGCGCAATCTTCTCCTGCCCCGCCGGACCGATTCCGGAAAAGAGCTCCGACCTCGAGTGGCGCCCGCTCAACGCGCCGCTCCTTCGAGCAGGGTCCGCGCGTGCCGGAGCGCCGTCTCCGGCACCTTCTCTCCCGCCAGCATGCGTGCGATCTCGGCGACGCGCTCCCGCCCCTCGAGCCGCCGCACCGATGCCACCGTTCTTCCTCGCTCCTCGCGCTTCTCCGCCAGGTAGTGCCGGTCGGCGAGCGCGGCGATCTGGGGAACGTGGGTCACGCAGAGGACCTGGTCGCGCTCCGACAGATCCCGGAGCCGCCGCCCCACGACTTCCGCCACCCGCCCGCCGATGCCCGCGTCCACCTCGTCGAAGACGAGCGTCCGGCCTCGGCCGCCCCGACGGGCGGACACGGACCGAATCGCGAGCTGGAGGCGGGACAGCTCGCCGCCCGAGGCGATCTTCTCGAGCGGCTTCTCGGGCTCTCCGGGATTGGGCGCGAAGAAGAACGCGGCGGATTCGGCGCCCGATGCGCGCGGGCTCTCCTCGCCGGCCGGCACGAGCGCGACCCGCAGCTTCGCCTTCTCGAGAGCCAGGCCGCGCAGCTCCTTCTCGACCGCCGCGCCGAACCGCGCCGCCGCCGCCGAGCGCTTCGCCGTCAGCGCCGCCGCGGCGGCTCGGTAGGCGTTCCTCGCCGCGGCCTCCTCCGCCGCTCCGCGCTCGAGCGTCTCCTCGACGCCTCCGAGCTCGTCGCGCTCGCCCCTCAGGGACGCGAGGCGCCCGAGGATCTCGCCGGCCGACGCCCCGTACTTGCGTTTCAGGCGCGCAATCTCGACGAGGCGTGTTTCGAGCGCGGTCAGCCGATCCGGATCCGCCTCGATCGCCTCGGCCGCGTCCCGAGCCGCCGCCGCGAGGTCCGCCACCCGCCGTTTCAACTCCTCGGCCTCCTGAAGGTGCGACTGCTCTCTCGGGTCGATCGCCGCGAGCTCGGCGAACGCGCGAGCGGCCTCGCCGATGCGGTCCGCGGCGGCATCCTCCCCCTCGGAGAGCGCCGAAAGAGCCGCCTCGCCCGCGCGCCGGATTCGATCGGCGTGCACGAGGCGGTCGCGCTCGGCGGGCAGATCCTCGTCCTCCCGCTCGTCGAGCTTCGCCGCCTCGATCTCGCGGATCTGGAACTCGAGCACCTCGAGCCTCTCGCGCCGGCCGCGTTGGGTCTCCTCGAGCGCCTCCCGCTTCTCACGCGCCTCCGTCCAGCGCGCAGCGGTTTCCGCCACACCCGCACGCTCCTCGCCGGCGGCCGCGAAGGAATCGAGAAGCTCGAGCGCGGCGCCGGGATCCGCGAGCTCCTGCTCCGAGCTCTGTCCGAGAATGACGACGAGGCGCTCGCCGATCCGCGCGAGGGTCCGCACCGAGGCCGGCTCGTCCTCGACGAAGGCCCGGCCCTTGCCGTCGGGCGTCAGCTCGCGCCGCAGGAGCGCCGTCTCGGCGGTGGGCAGACCCGCCTGGGACAGCCGGCCGCGGACCTCCGCGTCCGCATCGAACTCTCCGGCGACGACGAGCCGGGCCGCGCCCTTCCGGACGAGCTCGACCGATCCTCGCCCGCCCGCGAGCAACGCGAGAGCGTCGACCAGGATGGACTTGCCCGCCCCGGTTTCGCCCGTGATGACCGTCAGGCCGATCCCGAGCTCGAGCTCCAGGTCCTCGACGATCGCCAGGTTCTTGACCGTGAGACGGCGCAGCACGCGGAAAGTCTACAGGCAGCCGGCCCGGCCCGCGGGCGACGCCGACCCCGACCCTACGTCCTGGTGCTCTTCTGTCCGATCTGCCTGGCCGGAATGCCTCCGACGATCCAGCCGGCCTCGACGGGCTTGGACGCCACGCCCATCGATCCGACGATCGCGTCCTGGGCGACCTTCACCCCGGACAGGATCACCGCGTGGTACGTGACGCGCCCCCGGGCGCCGATTTCGGTCCGGGCCAGCGTAACGTCGTGGATGTCCTCGATCGCGTGGGAGTGCGAATAGATGTTGGCATAGTCGGAGATCGACGCGTCGTCGCCGATCACGACCTCGCCGCGGTCGTCGATGAGCACGTTGCGGTGGATCGTGACGCCGCTGCCGACCGTCAGGTTGTAGCCGAACGAGAACTCGACGTCGTGGAAGATGCGGACTTTCTGGCCGCACTTGCGGAAGACGCGCTGCGCGAGCATGAAGCGCATCTGCGTTCCGAGCCGGACGTTACGGCCGACCGGGGAGTGGTCGAACATCTGCCAGAACCAGAGCAGGGGCTTGATGCGCGTCCATTTCGCGAGATCGAGCTCGCGGTAGTACTCGGCCTCGAGTGTGCCGTTGCGGGGATCGAACGAAGCGATGAGCGTCTTGGTCGCGAGAGGCAGATCCGGATCCCCGACCACCGCCTCGAAGTCGATCGCCCGGCCGAGGTAGAGCTGGGAGAGCGCGTCGCGGACGACGACGTTGCGGTCGAGCGCGGCATCGTCGAGCTTCTCGGCCAGGCGCGCCACGAACCGGGGATAGACTTCTTCCCCCACGGGACCGATCGCGAACTCACGGAGCGGCATGTGCGGCGGAACCTAGCAAAGGGTCCTCGAGGAGTCAAACTCGCCGCGGTGCTCTTTGGCGCGTCGTGCGCGCTCGGCGCCCAGGATCCCGTCGAGCCGCTGCAGCCCGACGCGCGAGCGCCGCGACCCCCGGCTGCCCTGAAGGCGGGAGTCTCGCGAGCCTCCTTATCGAGCGCGGACCTGAGACAGACGATCGACGAGCTCGTCGCGTGCGGCACGCGCCATTCCCTCTCTTCCTGGGATGATCCGAAACACGGGATCGGCTGCGCCCGCGACCGGATCGTGGCCCGCTACCGGAAGATTGCCGAAGCGTCGGGCGGCCGCCTGGAGATCGTCGTGGACCGGTTCGAGGCGATCTCGCCGCGGACCCACGATCAACGGGCGCATCTCGAGAACGTCCTGGCGATCCTCCCCGGCACCGACCCCGTCCTTTCGAAGACGGTCTTCGCCGCCGCCGGGCACTTCGATTCGATGCCCTCGTCGATCATGGATTCCGCCACGGACGCGCCCGGCGCGGATGACGACGCCTCGGGCGTGGCGGCGGTCATCGAGGCCGCGCGGCTGCTCGCGGGCGGGCGTTACCGCGCGACCCTGGTCTTCGCGGCGCTCTCGGGAGAGGAGCAGGGCCTGCTCGGCGGATCGCGCCTCCTCCTCGATCTCCAGCACCGCGGCGACACGATCGGCGGCTTCCTCGACAACGACATCGTCGGGGCCGATCCGTCTCCCGGCGCTCCGCACCGCGTCCGCGTGTTCTCGGGCGGCGGACCGGACGGCCTGGAGTCGGCGTCTCGCGACCTCGCTCGTTTAATCGAGGAGATCGCGGGCCGCGACGCCGTGCGCCTCGTCTTTCGGCTCGACCGCCTCGGGCGAGGCGGCGACCACCGCCCCTTCGTCGAAGCCGGTCTTCCGGCCGTCCGGCTCACCGAGCCTCTCGAGAACTACGATCACGAGCACCAGACGCCGCGCGTCGAAGACGGGCACCAGTACGGCGACCTGCCGCGATTCCTGAATTTCGACTTCCTCGGCGACGTGGCCCGCGTCAACGCCGAGGTCCTGCGACAGTTGGCGCTCGCGCCCGCCCCCCCGCGGGGCGTGCGCCTTTCAGGCGGCGTCACTCCGGACGCGAAGATCACATGGGCGGCCGGCGACGATCCCGCGCGCGCGGGTTTCGAGATCCTGTGGCGCGAGACGACCGATCCGCGCTGGTCGTCCTGGGGCTTCGTCGCTTCACCCGGCGAGACGGTCCTCGAGAACGTCTCGACCGACAACCGGTTCTTCGCCGTGCGCTCGGTCGGCGCGGACGGCGCGAGGTCGATCGCGGTGGCGGCGGAACCGAAGCCTCCCCTGCCGAAGAAGTGACTCCCGGTCGGGCCGGTGGTCGGGGTGCCGTCGCCGCCTAGAACGACCGCGTGAGCCCGCCGTCGCTCCGGAGGCTCTGGCCCGTGACGTAGCCCGACTCCCCGGACAGGAGGAATGCGGCCACGCGCGCGACCTCCTCGGGCTCGGAGATCCGGGCCATCGGAATCGCCTTCGCGAACTTCTCCGGCACCGGGTACGTGGTGGCGAACCCGGCGAGAACGCAGTTCATACGGATCCCCTCCGCCGCGTAGCGGTCGGCGTACAGCTTCGTGAAGGCGGAGAGGGCCGCCCGCAGCGTCGACGACACCGGGGAGTCGAGATTCGGCTCGACCGCCCAGAGCGACGAGACGTTGACGATCGCTCCGCCGCCCTGTTTCTGAAAGACCGGCGTGACGAGTCGTGCCATGCGGATGACGGACAGGAGAACGAGGTCCACGCCGCCTCGCCAATCCTCGTCGTCGATCGCGAGGAGCTCACCCTTGGCCGGATGCCCGGTGTTGTTGACGACCGCGTCGATCCGGCCGTAGCGCTCGAGCGCGGCGGCGACCAGGCGGCCGATGTCCGCAGCCGACTCGAGCGACCCTCGAACCGCGACGGCGCCGAGCTCGTCCGCGACGCTCTCGACCTCTTCCGACCGGGCGAGCAGCGCGAGACGATATCCGCGGCCCGCGAGCACGCGCGCGCACGCCGATCCGATGCCCCGGCTGGCGGCGGTGACGAGAGCGACCGGCGCGCCGGTCGAGGCCTTCTCAGGCAGAGCGGTCTCCGAAGCGGCGGCGCAGAAACTCGAGCGTCAGCCCGACGCCGAAGCCCGTGGCCCCGGCGGGCCAGCCGCTCTGCTCCTTCTCGAAATGCGCGACGGCGGCCACGTCGAGGTGTCCCCAGGCGACGCCCTCCGGGACGAACTCCTTGAGAAACACTCCCGCGTTGATCGTGCCGGCGGCGCGGCCGCCGGTGTTCTTCATGTCCGCCCATTCGGATTTCAGGTTCTCGCGATACTCGTCCCAGACCGGAAGGCGCCACAGGCGCTCCCCGGCCGCCTCGCCCGCCGCCACCAGATCCCGCGCGAGCGCGTCGTCGGGCGTCATCATCCCCGCGCACTCGCTGCCGAGCGCGATCACGACCGCGCCGGTCAGGGTCGCGTAGTCGAGCAGGACGTCCGGCCGGAATCGCGCGGCGTAGGAGAGCGCATCCGCGAGAACGAGCCGGCCCTCGGCGTCGGTATTGTCCACCTCGACGGTCTTCCCGCTGCGCATCCGCAGGATGTCGCCGGGGCGAGTCGCCGACCCGCCGGGCATGTTCTCGGTGACCGGAGCGAGGGCGACGACGTGGACCGGAAGGTCGAGGGCCTTCGCCGCCGCGAGGCACGCGAAGACGGTCGCCGCGCCCATCATGTCGTACTTCATCTCGCCCATCGAGGCCGCCGGCTTGAGCGAGATCCCGCCCGAATCGAAGGTGATCCCCTTCCCGACGAGGACCGCCGTGCCGCGGGACTTCGCCGGCGCGTGCTCGCCGACGAGGAACACGGGCGGACGGGCGCTGCCGGCGTTGACGCCGAGCAGGCCCCCCATCTTCTCCTTCTCGATCTCGCGCTTGTCGAGGACGCGGAGCCGGAACCCCTCCTTCGCCGCCAGCGCCTTCGCTTCGCGCGCGAGGTCGCTCGGTCCGAGGTCGTTTCCCGGAGTGTTGCCGACGTCCCGGGCCCAGGCGACCGCCGCCGCCACGCTCTGGGCGTCCCGCGCGGCGCGCGCGAAGGCCTTCGCCTCGAGTCCCGGAGGCGGGACGAGCGTCGCGGCGGAACCGCCGCGGTCCGCATCCCGGGGCTTGGATTTGTAGCGATCGAAGGTGTAGTCGCAGAGCGCGACGTGAAGCAGGATGGCCCGAAAGGCCTCCTCGGAAACCGCCGCGTCGAAACAGATCGAAACCGAAGGCCGGCGAGCCTTCAGGACGTCCCGAAGCCCCCGCCGCAGGGCCGCCCGCAGCCGGGCGGCGGAGACCGGCGCCGGTCCGAGGCCGCAGAGGACCCAGCCGCCCTCGGAGACGATCTCCCGGTCCTTTCCGTGGAAGCCTCCGGCCCGCGCCGCGGCCCGCAACCGGGCCCGCAGCGCGGGCGGCGCTCCGGACGACGGATCGCGGCCCTCGTGCAGAAACGCGATCCGGTGCCCGCCCGCGGAAGGACGATCGCTCAATCGGATGCGCATGACGAGGGACGATAACAGAGCGGAATCGCCGGTCCGCCTTGTGCTAAGTTTCCCGGCTCATGACGACGATCACCGAAACCCACCTTTCCGGCGCGCGGCTCTCCCGCCGCGGCAAGGTTCGGGAGCTGTACGACCTCGGACCCTCACTTCTCCTTGTCGCGAGCGACCGCATCTCCGCCTTCGACGTCATCCTCTCTCCCGGGATTCCCGACAAGGGCAAGATCCTGACGCAGCTCTCCAACTACTGGTTCCGGAAGTTTTCGGACGTCGAAAACCACCTGATCGAAACCGACATCGCCCGGTTCCCGGATGAGCTCCGGTCGGACGCGGCGATGCTCGCGGGGCGGGCGGTCATCGTGCGCAAGTGCGAGGTGATCCCGTTCGAGTGCGTCGCCCGCGGTTATCTGGCGGGCTCCGGGTGGGCCGAGTACAAACGAAACAGCCACGTCTGCGGGATCCGGCTGCCCGAGGGACTGCGCGAATGCGACCGGCTCCCCGAGCCGATTTTCACCCCGGCGACCAAGGCCGAGACCGGCCACGACGAGAACATCAGTTTCGACACGATGGCCCGCGCGCTGCCTCCCGGAGACGCCGAGCGGCTGCGCGACCTGACGCTCTCGCTGTACCGGCGCGCCGCCGACTCCGCGGCCGAGCGCGGGCTCATCCTCGCGGATACGAAGCTCGAGTTCGGGCGTCTCGACGGCCGGATCGTGTGGATCGACGAGGCGTTCACCCCCGATTCGTCTCGCTACTGGGATACGGCCGCCTACGTTCCCGGCCGGGGCCAGCCCTCGTTCGACAAGCAGTTCGTTCGCGACTGGCTCGAGTCCACCGGTTGGGACAAGAAGCCGCCCGCGCCGAAGCTGCCCGAGGGCGTGGTCCGGACGACGCGCGAGAAGTATCTCGACGCATACCGCAGGCTGACCGGCGCGATGCCGGAGCATCTCAGCCAGTAACGCGCGGCGGACCCGGGGTCATTTCGCGCGCGCGAACGTCTCCAGAAAGTCCGCCACCCGCTGCACCGGCCGGGCCTCGAGATCCGGAAAAGCCGACGCCTCCCCGGCGTTGCCGGCGGGCAGATGGACCATCCGAAAGCCCAGGGCCGAAGCCTCCTTGAGGCGGGACGACGCCGCAGGGACCCGGCGCACTTCCCCGAGCAGGCCGATCTCGCCGAAGAAGACGCTTCCCTCGGGCAGGGGCCTCGCGCGGGCCGAGGAAACGAGGGCGGCCACGATCGCGAGGTCGGCCGCGGGCTCGGTCACCTCGATCCCTCCGGTGCACGAGACGAACACTTCCCGGGTCGAGAGCCCGAGCCCGGCGCCGTCGAGCACCGCGAGCAGGAGCGCGAGTCTTCCCGAATCCACGCCGATGCCGACCCGCCGGGGAGAGCCCGCCGAAGCCGCGCCGACGAGCGCCTGGATCTCGACGAGGACCGAGCGGGTTCCCTCTCGAGCCGCGGTCACCGCGCTGCCGGCGAGCCCCGGCCGTCTTTCGGCGAGCAGGGTCGCCGACGCGTCCGGAAGCTCCTTCAGGCCGTCTCCCGTCATGTCGTACAGCGCGATCTCGTCGACCGGCCCGAAGCGATTCTTCGTGGCGCGCAGGAGCCGCCGCGACGAGCCCCGGTCGCCCTCGATCGAAATCACCGCGTCCACCAGATGCTCGAGAGACTTCGGGCCCGCCAGCGAGCCGTCTTTCGTGACGTGGCCGACGAGGAGCACCGGGATGCCGCGGGACTTCGCGAAGCGCGTCAGCTCCGCCGCCGCCGCCCGGACCTGCGAGATCGTGCCGGGCGCCGAAGCGAGGGAGGGCTCGCGCACGGCCTGGACCGAGTCGATCACGACCACGGCCGGTCCGCGCGCCTCGGCCTCCGCCACGATCCGCGAGACGTCGGTCTCCGCGAGCACGAGCAGCTTCTCGTCGAGGATCCCGAGGCGTCCGCCGCGCAGGCGGACTTGTGCGGCCGATTCCTCGGCGCTCGCATAGAGCACGTCGCGTTCGCGCACGGCGAGGCCGCGCCCCGCCTGGAGAAGCAGGGTGGACTTCCCGATGCCCGGCTCTCCACCGATCAGGATCACCGACCCCGGGACCAGGCCTCCCCCCAGCACGCGATCGAGACCGTCGAGGCCCGTGTCGAGCCGCGCCTTGTCCTCGACCTCGATCCGGCCGATCGCGAGCGCGCGCGCCGCGGGCATCGCCGGTCCCTTCCCGACGGGGGCGCGCATCTCTTCGGCAAACGAGTTCCACTCTCCGCAGTCGGGACATCGGCCGAGCCACTTGGGCGACGTCGCGCCGCAGGACTGGCAGGCATAGACCGCGACGACCTTCGCCGCCATCGCTAGGGCTCCCTCGGATCGGGAGGGCCGGCCGGATCGCCGCGGTCGATGCGTTCGACCCGGGGGCCGAACCCGCAGAGGATCTCGTACGGAATCGTTTCCGCAGCCCGAGCCAGCTCCCAGGACGAAATCGTCTCCGAGCCCTGCGTGCCGAGGCAGGTCGCGAGGTCCCCGCGCTCGACGCCGAGGCCGGTCGCATCCACCAGCGCGACGTCCATGCTGACGGCGCCGATGACCGGGGCGCGCCGGCCTCCCAGCAGCACCGCGGTCCTGCCGGAGAAGGACCGGCGGAACCCGTCGCGGTATCCAATCGGGAGGACCGCCGCGGTGGTCTCCCGCGTGGTGACGAAGCGCCCGCCGTATCCGAGCGGCACACCGCTCGGGATTCGACGCACCGACACGACGTTCGTCTCGACCGACATGGCCGGCCGCAGCTCGGAATGCTCCGCTCCGGGCCGCGACGGCACGCCGTACAGCGCGAGGCCCGGCCGGACGGCATCCAGCCACGACTGACCGTCGCCGAGGATGGCCGCGGAGTTCGCCGCGTGGACGAGCCCGGGCCCCACGCCCGCGCCGCCGAGCCGCCCGGCCCCTTCGCGCAGCCGTGCGATCTCGCGCGACGTCGCGGGCGAGGACGGGTCGTCCGCGGACGACAGGTTCGCGAACGTGCCGACGACGCGCAGCCCGGACGACCGGCGAAGGACGTCGATCGCCGCGTTCAGGTCGTCGGGCCGAAGTCCGGCTCGCCCCATGCCGGTGTCCAGCTCGACGTGCACCGAAATCGGCTCGGCGACATGACGGGAGACCGAGGCAAACTCCCGCAGCTGGATCGGGTCGTACAACGCCGGCGTCAACCCGTAGGCGCGCAGCCGTGGAAAGTCCCGCGCTTCCGCGTGGGACAGCAGGAGAATCTCGCCCGCCACGCCGGCCCGCCGCAACACGACTCCTTCGTCGGCGTTGGCCACGGCAAAGCGCTCGGCGCCCTCGGCGGACAGGCGGCGCGCGACCGCGGCCGCGCCATGCCCGTAGGCATCCGCCTTCACGACGGCGAAGACCGGCCGCGGCGCCACGCGATCCCGCAGCCAGCGATAGTTCGAGGCGATCGCGCCGAGATCCACGACCGCTCGCGCCGGCGATCGGATCTCCGTCATCGGACGACCGGGCACCCGGCTCCTAGAACGGCTGTCCCTCCGCCGGCGCAGGCGTCCCGCCGGCATAGTTGACGAACGTCATGTGATCGCCGAGGAAGACCACCGGGAAGTCGCCCGTCGGACCGTTGCGCTGCTTGGCGATGATGACGTCCGCGATCCCCTTGCGCTCGGTCTCCTTGTCGTACAGCTCCTCGCGGTAGAGAAAGACGACGATGTCGGCGTCCTGCTCGATCGAGCCCGAGTCCCGCAGGTCGGCGAGCTGAGGCTTCCGCATCTCTCCCTTGCGCTGTTCGGGCTGACGCGACAGCTGCGACAGCGCGATGATCGGAACGCGCAGCTCCTTGGCCAGCAGCTTCAGACCCCGCGAGATCATGGACACTTCCTGCGTCCGGTTGTCGAACCGGCCATGGCCGGCCATCAGCTGCATGTAGTCCACGATCAGGAGGTCGAGGCCGTGCTCACGCTTCAGGCGCTGCCCCTTGGCCCGCATCTCCGGCACGTTCAGCGCCGCGCTGTCGTCGATGTAGAAGCGGGCGCCGTGGATCTTCGACTGCGCGAGGACCAGCCGCTGTATCGCTTCCTTCGAGGCGAATCCGTCGCGGACCTTCTTGGCATCGACGTCGGCCTCGGAGCAGAGGACGCGGAAGCCGAGCTGTTCCTTGGACATCTCCAGAGAGAAGAAGCCGACGGCCTTCGCCTCCCGAATCGCCACGTGCTGCGCGATGTTGAGCGCGAAGGAGGTCTTCCCCACCGAGGGGCGCGCCGCGAGAACGATCAGGTCCGTGCCCTGGAGGCCCGAGGTCATCCGGTCGAACTCCAGGAAACCCGTGGCGAGGCCCGACAGCATGCCCTGTCGGCCGCGCGCCTCTTCGATGATCTCCAGGTTGCGCCCGACGACGTCTCCGATCGGCTCGAAGCCCCTCTGGATCGAGCCCTCGGCGATGTCGAAGATCTCGCCGGTGGCCTCGCTGAGGAGGGCCTCGGCGTCCCGTTCGCCCGCGAGCCCGTCCCGGACGATTCGCTGGCCCGCCCGGATGAGGCGGCGCAGGGTCGACTTCTCCTTGACGATCCGGGCGTATTGCTCGACGTTGCCGACGTCCGGCACGCCCTCGAGCAACGCCGAGAGGTACGCCGCGCCGCCCACCTTCTCGATCGCCCCCTCCCGGTCGAGCTCTTCCTTGAGCGTGAGGACGTCGATCTCGGTCGCACGCTCGTTGAGCTCGCGCATCGCCGCGTAGATGCGCCGATGGTTGTCCGGGAAGAAGTCGTCCGCGTCGAGAATCGGTACGACGAAGTTGATCGATGCGGAGTCGAGGAGGACGGCGCCGAGCACCGAGCGCTCGGCCTCCAGGTTTGCGGGCAGCGATTTTTCGGCAATGACTTCGAGCATCGCGGAGTTGGGCGCGAGTGTCCCCCCGTTGTGCCGCAAAGTCATCAGCAGATTTTTCGACAGGCCTCCGATGTTTTCCACAACCACATTCGACGCCGGATGGTCGGACACTTGACGTCCGACCCGCGCGACTCGCGGCGGGAGAACGCCGCGCCGGCCGACACGGGCCACCGCAGAGTGGGCCGGGTCGGCGCGAAGACATGTCGGCGATTCGAGGATCGCGAACGAGACCGCGGAAACCGAACGGTTCCAGGGACCGGACGCAAGGACGCCTTCGCGGCGTTCCCGTCCGGCGCATCGAGCGCCGCTACGATCGCCTTCGCGCGCGCAGCGCGTCGAGCATGCGGGCGTCGCCCGTCACGGCTCCCGGCGCCTTGCGGCCCTGCGGCGTGCCGTGAAAGTCGCTTCCGGCCGTCTGCGCGAGGCCGAGATCGCGGGCGAGAGATCCGAAGCGGCGTTCCTCCTCCGGACCGTGGTCGGGGTGATAGACCTCGATCGCGTCGAGCCCCTCGCCGGCGAGCGCACGGGAGAGAGCGTCGGCGTCCTTGTACCAGACCGCATGGGCGAGGGAAGAGACGCCGCCCGCTTCGCGGATCGCGCGGACGACCTCGACGGCATTCCACTTCTCGTAGGGGACGTACCAGGGATGCTCGCGCCCGAGGAACCGGCCGAACGCGTCGTCGTTGTCCTTTGCATGGCCCGCGCGGACCAGCGCCCGGGCCAGGTGCGGCCGGCCCCAGACGCCGTCTCCGACGTCGGCCCGGATCGCGTCGAGATCGAGGGCGTATCCGTGCTCGATGAGCCTCGCGGCCATTCGCTCGCCCCGCGTGCGCCGCTCCTGCTGACGCCGGGAGAGGGCCGCGTTCAGCGGTGCGTTCTTCTCGTCCACGAAGAGGGCCAGGATGTGGATGTCGTCCTGGCCCCCCCACTCCGCCGAGATCTCGGCGCCCGAGATCAGCTCGATGCCTCGGCGCTCGGCCTCGGCGCGCGCCTCGGGCAGCCCCTGCAGCGTGTCGTGATCGGTGAGGGCGAAAGCGGTGAGGCCGGCTTCGGCCATCCGCCGAACGAGAGCCGCGGGCTCGTCCAGGCCGTCGGAGACGTTGGAGTGGCTGTGGAGATCGATCTTCATGTGGACGGGATCTTAAACCCTCGGCCGGAGAGCACGTTCGGGGGCGGACGTCGAGAGCGGAAGCGAGGGGATAGAATCGCGGCCCGCGGCGAGGCCGCCGCGGCCAGTTCGACACAAGGAGCACACGATGGCCCTCAAGCCCGGCGATACGGCCCCCGATTTCACTCTGCCCTCGACCGTGGGCGACAAGGTGACGTTGTCCGACTACCGGGGCAAGAAAAACGTGATCCTTCTCTTCTATCCGCTCGACTTCTCGCCGGTCTGTTCGGTCGAGAACAAGCAGTGCGGCGAGCTGCTTCCGAAGCAGGGCGCCGCCGACGTCGAGGTCCTCGGGATCTCGGTCGATTCGCTCTGGTCGCACAAGGCCTTCGCGGCGCAGCAGGGCGTCGCGTACCCGCTCCTGGCCGACTTCCACCCGAAGGGCGCCGTGGCCGAAAAGTACGGCGTGTACCTCCCCGAGAAGGGCATCTCCGCCCGGACGGCCTTCGTCATCGGCAAGGACGGGAAGATCAAGGACGTCGTCGAGAGCGACATCCCGGTCGGGCGCGACATCGCGGGCCTGTTGGCGAAGGCTCGGGCCGCCTAGGAACGGCCCCATGAGCGACGCGGCGCAGACCGTCCCGAGCCTCGCCGACGCGGGGCGCATCCGGGACATCTCGGAGCATTTCCGCAGGATCATCGAGCTGCTCGGACTCGATCTCGGGGACCCCAACCTCGTCGAGACTCCCGTGCGCGTCGCCAAGATGTACCTCGAGCTCTTCTCGGGCCTCGCCGAAGGCGCGGAGCCCAAGGTCACGTTCTTCCCGAACGACGAGCAGTACTCGGCGATGGTCATCGAGAAGGACATCCCCTTCTACTCGCTCTGCTCGCACCATTTCGTGCCTTTCTACGGCCACGCGCACGTCGCGTACATCCCGAACCAGTCGATCGTCGGGCTCTCGAAGATGGCGCGGATCGTCGAGTTCTACGCCCGCCGGCCGCAGCTCCAGGAGCGCCTGACCGAGCAGATCGCGCGCTACATGGCCGAGAAGCTGGATCCGCAGGGCGTGATGGTCGTCGTCGAGGCGCGCCACCTGTGCGTGGAGATGAGGGGCATCAAGAAGCCCGGCGCCCTCACCGTGACCTCGGCGATCCGGGGCATCTTCAACACCCAGTCGGCCCGCGAGGAATTCCTGGACCTGCTGAACCGCCGCGGAACCTAGGCGGCGGCCCGAAGGACGGCCCGGACCGCGCTACTTCGGCGCCGCCTGATCGTAGAACCGCGCCAGGTCCGCCTTCAGCCGCTGCCGCGAGGCCTCGTTGACGTAGATCATGTGGCCCGACGGGTAGTAGCCGAAGCGGATGTTCTTCTCGAGTGACGGGTCGAGCCCCATGTGCGCCAGCGTGTACTCGGTTTCGAAGAAGGGCGTCGCGAAGTCGAAGTAGCCGTTGGCCGAGAAGATCCGGAGGTTCGGATTCATGGACATGACCAGGCGCAGGTCCTCCGCCACGTCGGGCATCGGCGCGCGGCCGGACTCCGTGCGGTGCCGGTCGTCCCAGTCCTTGGCGACCTCTTCTTCGTTCTCCGGCTTATAGAGGCTCTCGGTCTTGTAGCCCAGCGTCTCGCGGGCGTAGGCGTTGAAGGCCGCGACGAAGGCGGCCTTGAACGCCGCGTCGGCCGCATCGAATTCGGGCGCCTCGCCGGCGGCGTCGTGATCGATCCCCCGGTACCGCGCGTCGAGCCGGCCGACCGTCCGCCGTTGGCCCCTCAGGAGCTCCTTCTCGAACCGGTTGGGGTCGATGCGCAGGTCCGCGTCGAGGATGTAGGGAACCGGAAGGCCCGTGTAGCGCGAGAGCTTCGCCGCGACGTCCCGGCGCGCCGCATCGTCGAGCTTGTTGCCCTTCTGGAGCGCCTGCTCGTATTCGCCGAGGGCGAATGCGCGAACCTCGACGAGGAAGGCGTCGAGCTCGGCCGGCCGCGGGTCGAGCTTCTCGTGGTACCAGGCCGTCGCGGCCATCGTCGGGAGATACAACTCGTAGGCGCGGTCGTTCGAGAAGGGCGGCCCGTTGAAGTCGTCCCAGGCGTTCAGGTACGAGGAAATGAAGACGGCGCCGTTGAAGGCGATTCCGCGCCGCTGCAGGGCCGCGAGAAGCGCCGCGCCCCGGGTCGTCCCGTAGGACTCGCCGATCAGGAACTTCGGCGAATTCCACCGGGCGTTTTTCGTGAGCCAGCGCTCGATGAACTGGGCGAAGGCGGCGACGTCCTGATCCGTGCCGTAGAAGTCCTTGCCCTCGCCCTTCCCGATGATCCGTGAGAAGCCCGTCCCGATCGCGTCCACGAACACCAGGTCCGTGCGGTCGAGCAGGGAGTCGGCGTTGTCCACGATGCGGTAGGGAGCCGCGCCGGCCGACTCCCCGTCCGGCAGCTCGACCCGCACGGGCCCGAAGGAACCCATGTGCAGCCACAGGCTCGCGGACCCCGGCCCGCCGTTGAAGGCGAAGGTGACGGGCCGCTGCTTCGAGTCGGCGCCCTCGGCCGTGTACGCGACGTAGAACATCCGGCCGTTCGGCTCCTCCTTCGCGTCCTTCAGGTCGATCGTCTCCGCCGTCGCCGTGTAGGCGATCGGCTTTCCCGCCAGCGTCAACCGCCGGTGCGACACGGCCGGCGCCGGCGCGGGCGCCGGAGTCGGCGTCGGGGTCGTCTCCCTGGCGGCCGCCGCCTTCTTGTCGGACTTGTCCGCCGCGGACGTTTCCTGCGCCCGGGCGGCGGCGCTCCCGAGCAGCAGGGAAATCGCGGCCGCGGCCAGAAGATCCCTCAGGACGGCTCCTTCGTTGCTCATGGACGCTTCACTCCTTCGGCGCGGAAGACCTCGCCATTTTTCATCACGAAGGTCACCGATTCGAGCGCCTTCGGGTCTTTGAGAGGGTCGCCGCGGACCGCCACCACGTCGGCGTACGCCCCGGGACCGATGACGCCGAGCCTCCCGGACATGTCGAGCATCTCCGCCGCCCGCGAGGTTGCGGACTGGATCGCGGCCATCGGCGTCATGCCGAATTCGACCAGCTTCGGGAACTCCTGGGCGATGGGCTCGCTCCACGGAAAGCCTCCCACGTCCGTTCCGAAGACGATCCTGACCCCCGCGCGAACCGCGCGCCGCAGCGACGGACCGTGCACTTCGGCGCGCTTTCGATCGAGATCGCCGTCGGCCGTTCCCGCGGGGGCCCACCCGAGATCGTAAGCGGTCATGGTCGGGCAGTACCACGTGCCCTGGCGGAGCATCTGGGACACTTCGGCGTCGTCGAGATCGAGGCCGTGCTCGATCGAGTCGCAGCCTCCGTCGAGCGCGCGGTGCAGGCCGATGCCGCCGTAGGCGTGGCAGGCGACCTTCCGGCCCCATCCGTGCGTTTCATCCACGACCGCCTTGAGCTCCTCGACGGTCAGCGTCGGCTGGGAGACGAGTTCGCCGTGCTCGCCGATCCACGAGCGGTGCGTCATGTACACCTTGATCCAGTCCGCTCCCCGGGAGAGCTGCTCGCGCGCGGCCTTTCGCGCCTCGACGGGGCCGTCCACCAACTGCGCCCCCTTCGGCATATCGAGCTCGGGGGCATAGCCCTCGAGGGGATAGCCGCCCGTCGTCGAGATCGCTCGCGTCGCCACGAACATCCTCGGTCCCGGAATGTAGCCGCGCTCGATCGCCTCCTTGATGCCGACGTCGCCGTAGCCGGCGCCCTCGGTCTCGAGGTCCCGGATCGTGGTGAAACCCTGCTCGAGCGCCCGGCGCGCCGAGACCGTCGCCCGGGCCGCCCGCAGCGCGAGGCCCTGCTTGAGAATCTCGGCGTCGTAACCGCCCTCGGCCGGCACCTCGCCCTGCAGAAAGACGTGCGTGTGCGCGTCGATCAGCCCGGGCAGGACCGTCCGATCCGAGAGGTCGATCACGGCGGCGCCGGGCGGCACCGCTCCGGGCGACCACGGTCCGACGCTCTCGATCCGATTGCCGCGGATCACGATCGCGCGGTCGCGGACGAGCGAGGGCGCGACGCCGTCGATCAGCGCGCCGGCACGGATGACGGTCACGGCCGGCGACGGAGCAGACGCCGTCTGGCCGGCGAGGGGCAGGACACCCAGAAGAACCACGACACTCAGTCCGCCGGCACGAACCATGACCACCTCTCGCTATGCCGAATAATATTAGGAAATATAGCTATTTATCAATGTATTGTAAGGATACGATCGCTTTCAAACCCTCCAACGTTCGGACGCCGTGCCAGCAGTAGTTGTCGCCGTCCACGAAGGCGCGGCGGGTTCCCGCTCCAAAAACTCGATCGATCATTGCGCCATGCCGTTCCTCCGAGAAGGGATATGGCTCGCTCGCGAACAGGTGCACGTCCGCCTGGCGGGCTAGCGCCTCCGCGGGCTGGACGGTGGGATAGCGGACGGTTTCCTTGCCGAAAACGTTCTGGCCGCCCGCCAGCCGAATGAGGTCCGCGACGTAGGTATCGTCCGAGACCGTCATCCAGGGGTCCTTCCAGATCCAGTAGGCGTAGCGAAACGACGACGCCGGCCCGCGAGACTGCAGGTCGCGCTCGGCCTGCTCGATCCGGCAGGCCAGGGCCTCGGCCTCGCCGGACGTTCCGAGTCGATCGCCCCAGTGCCGAACCGCGCCGGGCACCTCGGCAACGGTCTTCGGCAACGTGACGTCGACCTCGACGCCCGCCTCGCGCAACGCCTCGACGTCTTCGCGCCGGTTCTCCTCGGCGTTGGCGAAGACCAGATCGGGAGCCAGATCGAGGATGCGGGCGATGTCCGGGGTCTTCGTCCCCCCCACGCGCGGCAGACCCCAGAGCATTCCGCTCGGCCGGGTGCAGTAGCGCGTCACTCCCGCCAGGGCCCGAAGGCCTCCGATCGCGACGATCGTCTCGGTGATGGACGGGCAGAGGGACACCACCCGTTTCGCGGGCACGGCGACAAGTCTATGCCCGGATTCTTCGCTACACTCCGCGCAGTTTGGACGTCGCCGCGAGAGACCTCGCCCTGCTGCTGCGCTCGCGCCATCCGCTCGTCGTCTGCGAGACGGTGGAGGAACAGCGTTTCGAGGCCCTCGTCCGGGACGTCTCGAGCGGCCTCGCCCTGCCCTTCTGGACCTGGAGCGCCGCGAGCGGGCTGTCGCCCTGCCATCCGCAGGATGCCCAGGGCTCGATCGAGCTCGCGGCGGCGCTGCGGCTGATCCGCAAGACGCCCGGCGAGGGCACCTTCCTGCTGAAGGACCCGATGGCGCATCTCGAAAACGCGTCGACGCTGCGCATCCTGCGGGAGACGGCCCAGGATTTCGCGGGATCGCCGCGAACGATCGTCATGGTGGGCCCGTCGATGGCGGAAAAGCCCGAGCTCTCGGATCTGGCGGTCCGGTTCGAGTTCGCGCTGCCGGGCGTCGACGAGCTCCGCGAGCTGCTCGCGCGCGTCGTGCGCGGGCTGCCCCGCCAGAGCCCGACCGCGCGGGTGGCGCTCTCGAAGGAGGACGGCGAGGGGATCGTCTCGGACCTCCAGGGCCTGACGCTCTTCGAGGCCGAGCGGGCGCTCGCCGAGGCGATCGTCCAGGACAACGCGCTGACCGGCGCCGACCGCGAGCGGCTCCGCCAGCTCAAGAAGGGCCTCGTCGAGGGCGGCGGCCTCCTGGAGTTCATCCCGACCCCGGACGGACTGCAGGAGCTCGGAGGCCTCGAGAAGCTCAAGAAATGGATCGCCACGCGCCGGGCCGGGCTCCTGCCCGCGCCCGGAGATCACCCGCTCGATCCACCGAAGGGCATTCTGCTCCTGGGCGTGCAGGGCTGCGGCAAGAGCCAGGCGGCCAAGGCGGTCGCCGCGACCTGGGGCCTGCCGCTCCTGGCCCTCGACGCCGGCAAGCTGCTCGCTCCCTTCATCGGAGAGTCGGAGCGCAACCTGCGTGACGCGCTGCGCCGCGTCGAGCGGATGGCGCCCTGCGTGCTCTGGATCGACGAGATCGAGAAGGCGTTCGCGTCTTCGCATTCCTCCGAGTCGGACGGAGGCGTCTCGAAGCGCCTGATCGGAACGCTGCTCGTCTGGATGCAGGAGAGGGCTTCGCGCGTGTTCCTGGTCGCGACGGCAAATTCGGTTCAGGAGCTTCCCCCGGAGATCATGCGCAAGGGCCGGGTCGACGAGATCTTCTTCGTCGACCTGCCGTCCGCGCCGGCCCGCGCCGAGATCTTCCGCCTGCACCTCGCTCGGCGCGGCGAAGATCCCGCGCGCTACGACCTTCCGGGCCTCGCCGGGGCCGCGGCCGGGTTCTCGGGGGCGGAGATCGAACAGGCCATCGTCTCGGCGCTCTACGAGGCGCGAGCCGGGACGTTTCCTCCCGACTCCGCGGGCGTGCTCGTCGCGCTGAGATCGACGCGCCCCCTTTCCGTCACGCGCGCCGAGCACATCGATGCGCTGCGCCGCTGGGCCGCGGGGCGGTGCGTACCCGCGGGAGAGACGGACGCCCTGGGCCGGCCGCCGGCCTGACGGCCCTCAGGCGACTTCCCGGTAGACCTCCAGGCATCGCGAGGCCGGGAGCCTCCACGACATGCGCGCGACTTCGGCGCGCCCCATGCGCGACAGGCGTGCGCACAGGCGTGGCGAGTTGAGCAGCCGCAGAATCCGATCGGCGAGAGCCGGGACGTTGCCGGCGTCGACGCGGATCACGCTGCGGACGACCTCGTTGACTCCCGCCTGACGCGCGGCAATCGTCGGAACGCCCTGCCGAAGCGCCTCGAGCACGGTCAGCCCGAAGGGCTCGGCGATCGACGGCAGGACGTAGACGGCGGCGCTCCGATAGAGCGCGGTCAGCGCCGGCCGATCGAGAAACCCCGGAAAACGCACGGCGTCGCCCAGGCCGAGCTCGTCGGCCCGAGCCCTGAGCCACGCGAGACGGTCCCCCGTCCCGGCCAGCACGAACTGCGCGTCGGGCCGCATCGCGCGGACGAGGCTCGCCGCTTCGAGGAAGCGCGCCGGCCCCTTCTGCCGCGTCAACCGCCCGGCGAAGAGAACCAGAGGCGCCGCCCCCGGCCGCTCCGGCTGCTCCGGGCCGGCGGCCGAGCCGTCGATCGCGTTGTGAACGACACAGATCCGATCCTCGGCGACGCCGTAGCGGCGGTGGACGACGCCGGCGGTGAACCGCGAGACGCACAGGACGCGCGTGGCCCGGCGAAGCGCGGCGTGCTCGATCTCGCCGATGAACGGATCGCCGGCCAGGCCGCCGCTCCGCGAGAACTCCGTCGCGTGGAGGTGGGTCAGCAGCGGCCGGCCGGAAACCTCCTGTGCGGCCAGGCCGGCCGGATAGGTCATCCAGTCGTGCACGTGGACGACGTCGAAGCGCTCCTGGCGGGCGACCACCCGCGCCACCGCGGCCAGCCGGCTGACCTCGTCGCGGAGGTCCTCGCCGTAGAGCCCGGCGGCGCTTCCGTAAGGAACCAGCCGGGTGCCGCCCGGAATGAGGCGCAGAGGCCCGGAGGAATCGGCGCCGGCGCCCGGGCCGGCTCCCGGCCGCGCCCGCCTCGGAAGGAGCAGGACGATCTCGCAGCCGAGCGACAGCAGCCCGCCGACCAGCCCTTCGCACGCCACGCCCAGGCCGCCCGAGAGGACCGGGGGAAACTCCCACCCGATCATCAGCACCCGCATGCTGGCCTTCGAGCCCGAGCCCTCCGAGGGCGCTACTTCGCGGTGGCGATCACGTGGTCGCGGCGGTTCTGCTGCCAGCAGCCCTCGCTGTCCGCGTCGCAAAACGGGCGCTCCTTCCCGTAAGAGACCGTCTGGATGCGATTGCCTTCCACGCCGAGCGACACGAGATATTCCCTCGCCTTCGTGGCCCGTTCCTCGCCGAGCGAGAGGTTATAGGCCTCGGTCCCGCGGTCGTCGCAGTGGCCCTCGAGCAGCACCTTCACGGAAGGGTACTTCTTGAGGAATTGCGCGTCGCGATCGAGGTCCGTCCGTGCATCGTCCCGAAGCTCCGAGTGATCGAAATCGAAGTAGGCGTCGACCAGGTAGCCCTTGCGGTTGAGAGTCGCCAGGTCTTCCGACATCACGTCCGGCTGGGTGTCGCGGGCGGTCGAGGACACCGGGGGCGGCGAAACGGCGGTCGCGGCGGGGGCCGCCGTCTTGTGCGATGCGGCATCGGCCGCAGTCGTGGGCGAATGCTTCTGGCATGCGCCGAGAGCGACGACGCTCGCGGCGAGTGCCGCCAGGGCGACCGGACGAATTCGAGTCATGAATTTCCTCCCTGCCACGGCGAACTGCATCGCGCTACGATATATTCCAGAGTTGTCAAACATATCGTCGCACGATACTCTTCGTGCGCATGAATCATCGGACGCGCGGAGCGCCCAGGGAGGCGGACTATCGTCGGCTGGCCCGGTTCCGCTTCGCCCTGAGGAGGTTTCTCCGGTTCTCGGAGGAGGCGGCGCGCCGCGCCGGGATCTCGCCCGGCCAGTACCAGCTGCTCCTGTTCGTCCGGAGCTTCGGCTCGAAGCCTCCCGCCGTCGCCGAGCTGGCCGACCGCCTCCAGGTGCTCCACCAGAGCGCCGTCGGGCTCGTGGACCGCTGCGCGCGGGCGAGCCTCGTGCGGCGGCGTCGCGACGCCGAGGACCGCCGCCGGGTCCGCGTCGAGCTGACCGCCTCCGGGCGCAGGCTGCTCGACCGGCTCGTCCGCGAACACTACCGGGGCCTCGCCGACCTGCGCCGGGCCGTCCCGCGCGGCCTCGCGTCCGGGATCGACCTCGGCGGCCGGGAAGAGCGGCGTGTCTGAGGCGACCGAGCATTCCCGTCTCCGAGACTATTCGACCAATTCCCGCGTTCTGGTCCTTTCGGCCGCGGCGCTGTTCATCGGCGTCATCGGGGCCTTCGTCGCGAAGGCGCTGGTCTGGCTGATCTGGGTCATCACCAACCTCGCCTATTTCGGCCGCCTTTCGTCCGCGTTCGTCTCGCCCGCGGACAACCACCTCGGCCTCTGGAGCATCGCGGTTCCGATCGTCGGCGGCCTGGTGGTCGGCGCGATGGCCCGCTGGGGCTCTCCCAAGATCCGCGGCCACGGGATCCCGGAAGCGCTGGAGGCCATACTGATCGGCCGCAGCCGGCTCGAGCCGAAGGTTGCAATCCTGAAGCCGGTCTCCTCGGCCGTCTCGATCGGGACCGGCGGACCGTTCGGGGCCGAGGGCCCGATCATCATGACCGGGGGCGCCTTCGGCTCGCTCTTCGCCCAGCTCTTCCACTTCTCGTCGGCCGAGCGCAAGACGCTCCTCGTCGCGGGCGCGGCCGCCGGCATGTCCGCGATTTTCGCCGCTCCGATCGCCGCGACCCTGCTCGCGGTCGAATTTCTCCTCTTCGAATGGAAGCCGCGCAGCTTCATCCCGGTCGCGCTGTCGTCGGCGATCGCCGCGCTCGCGCGAGTCTGGCTGCTCGGGCCGGGCCCCGTCTTCCCCGTCCCGCCTCACGGCAGCCTCACCGCCCTCGACTCTCTCGGCGCCCTGGGCCTCGGCCTCGTCGCGGGATTCGTGTCGGGCGTGCTGACGGCGCTCGTTTACGGGTTCGAAGACCTCTTCGCGAAGCTCCCGATCCACTGGGGATGGTGGCCGGCGATCGGCGGCCTCGGCATCGGAATCGGCGGACTCATCGACTCGCGCGTGCTCGGCATCGGCATGGGCACGATCCAGCAGCTCCTGCTCGGCCGCGTCGGCGCCGGAGCGGCCGCCCGCCTCGTCGTGACCAAGTCGCTCGTCTGGTCTCTCGCACTCGGCTCGGGGACCTCGGGCGGAGTCCTCGCTCCCCTGCTCATGATGGGGGGCGCGCTCGGATCCGCGGCCTCGGCCGTCATGCCCGGGGGCGACCCGGGACTCTGGGCGACGCTCGGGATGGCCGCCGTGATGGGCGGCACGATGAGCGCGCCGCTGACCGCGATTCTCTTCGCCGTCGAGCTGACGCACGACTGGAACCTGCTGCCCGCGCTTCTGCCGGCGTGCGTCGGCTCGTACTGCGTCACCGTGTTGATGCTCAAGCGGTCGATCCTCACCGAGAAGATCGCGCGGCGGGGACACCACATCTCCCGCGAGTATTCCGTCGATCCCTTCGACATCCACCGCGTCGGCGAGGTCATGGAACGCAACGTCCCCACCGTGCCGACCGCGATGAGCGTCGCCGAGCTGGCCCGCCGGGTCGCGGGCGCCGACCCGGAGCTCGCGCGGCGGCAGGGCACGCCCATCGTGGACGGAGGGGGGCGCCTCGTCGGCATCATCACGCGCAGCGACCTGATGCATGCCCTCGAGAAAGATCCGCAGGGAGGCGTCGGCGTCCTCGACGCCGGCAGCCATCCGCCGATCGTGGCCTTCGAGGACGACCTCCTTCGCGACGCCGTCGAGCGCATGCTCTCGCACGACATCGGCCGGCTTCCGGTCGTGGCGCGCGGAGACCCGTCGCGCCTCGTCGGCTATCTCGGCCGATCGGGAATCGTCTCCGCGCGCCAGCGGCTGCTCGAGGACGAGAACGTCCGCGAGCGCGGCATGGCGCGCCAAGTCACTTCGTGACGCTGTAGGCCAGGGCGAGGCCCTTCGGGTCGGCCTCCGCGCCGCCGAGATACCGATGCAGCCAGTCCATCACGGTGTTGTGCCAGAGACAGGAGTTGCCGGGCTTCAGGACCCAGTGCCCCTCGTCCGGGAACGTCAGCAGCTTCGAGGGCACGCCCTGGACCTGGAGCGCGGTGAAGAGCTGGAGACCCTGGCCGAAGGGGACCCGGTAGTCCTTCTCGCTCGTGATGACGAGCATCGGGGTCTTGAAGTTGCCGGCCGACTCGAGCGGGCTCCACTTGCGATACAGATCGGAATTCCACGGCCAGCCCTTGAACTCCCAGAGCGGGAACCAGAGCTCCTCGGTCTCGAGGTTCGCCGAGACGAGGTCGAAGGTGCCGTCGTGGGAGACGAGGGCCTGGAACCGCTTCGTGTGGCCGGCGATCCAGTCGATCATGTATCCGCCGTAGGAGGCGCCCGCGGCGCCGATGTGCGTTCGGTCCACGTAGGGAAGCGACTCGAGGTCGTCGGTCTGCCGCATCAGGTCGTCGTAAACCTGGCCGCCCCAGTCGCCGCTGATCGCGTCGGTGAAGTCCTGACCGAAACCCGTCGAGCCCCGGGGATTGGCCGCGTAGACGACGTAGCCGTAGGCGGCCCAGACCGCCGGGTTCCAGCGGTTCGACCACCCGTCCACCCAGGCGCCCTGGGGTCCCCCGTGCACGAGCAGCACCGCCGGGTACTTCCGGGACGGATCGAAGAACGGCGGCTTGACGACCCACGCCTGCAGCTTGCGGTGGTCCGAGGAGTCGGTGAATCGCTCGGAGACCTCGCTCGGCGCGATCTCGCGCAGGCGCGCGTCGTTGACGTGGGTCAGCGCGGCGGGGCCGCTCCCGTCGACGCCCACGCTCCAGATTTCGGTCGGGCGCCGCAGGGAGCTCGTGCCGAAGACGACGCGCCTGCCCCGGACCTCCATGCCCGCGATCGAGCCGCCGGTCCAGATCGCCGCCGGGGCGCCGCCCGCGACGGAGACGCGATAGAGCGTCTCGCGGCCGCGGACCTGCGAGACGAAGACGATCGCCTTCGAGTCGGGCGTCCAGCGAAACCCGTCCACCCAGAAGTCGAAGTCGTCGGTGAGGCCTCGAGTCTGTCCGGTCGCGGCTTCGCGAACCAGGAGTCGGAAGCGGTCCGACTCGAAACCCGGTCGCTTCTGGGAGCGGTAGGCGATCCACTTCCCATCCGGCGAGAACCGCGGATCCCCGTCGAAGGCGGGATTGGCCGCCGTCAGGTCCTTCGCCGGGGATCCGCCCGAGAGCGGAACGCTCCAGAGGTCGGAGTTCGTGGACCTCGCCTCGTCGCGGTCGGGGTTGGAGGAAAACACGAGCTCGCGGCCGTCCGGCGAGACGTCCCAGTCGACGCCGCCGCCGATGTGGAAGGGCGGCGCATCGCGATCCCCCGGCGTCAGATCAACCGCCTCGCCGGAGCCCGAGGCCGGCACCTTCCAGATGTGGGTCCGGGTTCCGTCCTTCCACGAGGTCCAGTGGCGAAACAGCAGGCGCTCCGCGATGCGGCCCCTGACCTTCGCGCTCTGTCTCTCCTGGAGCGTCTTTTCGAGGCAGGACGTGTCGGAGCAGTCGGGATACACGTCCGAGGAGATCAGGAACCAGCGTCCATCCGGCGACCACGTGTAGTCGGAGACGTCCGTCGGAAAGGACGTGGCGCGCACGGGGTCGCCCCCCTCGAGATTCAGGACCCAGATCTGAGCGCCGCCGTCCCGGTTCGAGACGAATGCCAGGCGCCGCCCGTCGGGGGAGAACTTCGGATCGTCGTCGCGCTTCTCGCCCGAGGTCATCTTCCGCGCTTCGCCTCCGGAGGACGGGATCATCCATATGGCCGAGCGCGACGCGTTCGCTTCGACGTCGGGAGTCGAGACGGAGAAGGCCACCATCCGGCCGTCCGGCGAAACCGAGAACGCCCCGAGGCGCTCGAGCTTCACCACTTCCTCGAAGCGCATCGGTCGTTCGGCCGCCGAGGCGGCGGCCGCGAGCGCCCCGAGGGCAAGAAACACCGTCAGCCGGAGACATCGCATGCGAAAGGCCTCCCCGGCGGCGATTCTATCCGCCCGCCGGCGGCGGCCTCGCGGATCGCTTTGGTATCATTCGAGCCCCGCGGGTGCCGACCCGCCAAAGGAGGAGCATGTCCACCGCCGTCCTCGAAGAGAAGCGCTCCGAGCCCTCGAGCCGCCCGCCCGTGATCAACGATTTCTCGATCCACGTCGCGACCGCCAACGGCTCGGGCTCCCAGTCCTCCAACTCGATCCTCATGCGCTCGATCTTCCAGATGGGGATCCCGGTTTCCGGAAAGAACCTCTTTCCTTCCAACATCCAGGGCCTGCCGACCTGGTTCACGATCCGCGCCTCGAAGGAGGGATTCATCGCCCGGCGCCGCGACGTCGGAGTCCTGATCTGCATGAATCCCGAGACCGCCCACGAGGACGTTCGGACCGTGGCGCCGGGGGCGGCCGTGATCTACGAGGAGACGCTCAAGCTCGACGGCCTGCGCACGGACGTCGTCTTCTACCCCGTGCCCTTCCAGAAACTCGTCCTCGAGCTGGTCCATGACGGCAAGCTCCGCCGGCTGGCCGTCAACATGATCTACGTCGGAGTGGTCGCCAAGCTGCTCGGCGTGGACATGGCGGAGATCGAGAAGGCGGTCGCCAAGCAGTTCAAGAGCAAGGCCGCCGCCGTCGAGATCAACATGAAGGCGATCCGCGGCGGGTTCGAGTGGGCCGAGAAGAATCTGACCAAGCGAGACCCCTTCCGGGTCGAGCGCATGAACGCGACCGCCGGCAAGATCATCATCGAAGGCAACGCCGCGGCGGCGATCGGCTGCATGATGGCCGGGGTCCAGTTCCTGGCCTGGTACCCGATCACGCCGTCCTCGTCGCTCGCCGAGTCCCTCATCGACTACGCCGGCAAGTATCGCCTCGATCCGGAGACGGGCAAGCCGACGCTCGCCGTCGTCCAGGCCGAGGACGAGCTCGCGGCGCTCGGCATGGTGCTCGGCGCCGCATGGGCCGGCGCCCGCTCCATGACCACGACGTCCGGTCCGGGCATCTCGTTGATGTCGGAGTTCACGGGCCTCGGCTACTACACCGAGATCCCGGCGGTGATCGTGGACGTGCAGCGCGTCGGCCCCTCGACCGGACTGCCGACCCGGACGATGCAGGGTGACATCTTCTCGACCTACAACCTCTCGCACGGCGACGCGCGGCACATCCTCCTCATCCCCGGCTCGGTCGAGGAGTGCTACACGATGGCGATGGACGCGTTCGATCTCGCCGAGCGCTTCCAGACGCCCGTCTTCCTGATGACCGACCTCGACCTCGGCATGAACAACTGGATGGCGGACCCGTTCCCCTACGTGGACCGGCCGCTCGACCGCGGCAAGGTGCTTCGGACGAAGGAGGACTTCGAGGCGCACGTCGCGAAGTTCCGGGAGTTCGCCCGTTACCGCGACGTGGACGGCGACGGAATCCCGTGGCGCACCTTGCCGGGCTTCATCGACTCCCCCGCCGCCACCTACTTCACGCGCGGCTCGGGACACAACGACCGCGGTCTCTACACCGAGCGGCCCGAGGACTACACGCACAACATGGACCGGCTGTCGCGCAAGTTCGAAACCGCGCGGAAATTCGTTCCGCGGCCGGCCGTCTCGACGTCGGCCGGTGCGAAGGTCGGCATCGTCGCCTATGGCTCCTCGGACTTCGCCGTCGAGGAGGCCCGCGCTCTCCTCGGCCGCAAGGGCCTCGCGACGAGCTACCTGCGGCTGCGGTCGCTCCCGTTCACCTCCGACCTCGCCCCGTTCGTGGCCGCCCACGACCGCGTCTACGTCGTGGACCAGAACCGCGACCGGCAGATGTACGACCTGATGCGACTCGAGCTTTCCGCCGACGCCCTGAAGCTGCGCTCCATCCGCCACTACGACGGCTTCCCCCTCGATGCCGAAACGGTCATCGAGGGCATCGAGGCCGGGGAGAAACGCTGATGTCTTCGACCGCCGAACCCAAGGCTCCCCCCGTCAACCGCGTCGGCCTCTCCGTGAAGGAGTACGGCGGCTCGAAGTCCACGCTCTGCGTCGGCTGCGGCCACGACGTCATCACGCGCCAGATCACCCAGGCGCTCTACGAGATGTCGATCCCTCCCTTCAAGGTCGCCAAGCTCTCCGGCATCGGTTGCTCGTCCAAGACGACGGCCTACTTCGCCGACCGCGGCCACGGCTTCAACGCCGTGCACGGGCGGATGCCGGCCGTCGCCACCGGCGCCCTCATGGTCAACTCCTCGCTCGTCGGGGTCGGCGTGTCGGGCGACGGCGACACGGCGTCGATCGGCGCCGGTCAGTTCGTGCACCTGCTGCGGCGCAACGTCCCCATGGTCTACATCGTCGAGAACAATGGCGTCTACGGCCTGACCAAGGGCCAGTTCTCCGCGACGGCCGACGTCGGATCGAAGCTGAAGACGGGCGTCGTCAACGACCTCTCGGCCATCGACCTGTGCGCGATGGCGATCGAGCTCGGCTGCGGCTACGTCGCGCGGTCGTTCTCGGGCGACATGAAGCAGCTCGTCGCCCTTCTCAAGGGAGCCCTCGCACACCGCGGCACCGCGCTCCTCGACGTGATCTCGCCGTGCGTGACGTTCAACAACCACGACAGCTCGACCAAGTCCTACAAGTGGGCCAAGGACCACGAGATCCCGATCCACGAGATCGGCTTCGTCCCGTACTTCGAGGAGATCGCGGTCGACTACGACCCGGGGACGACCCAGGACGTCGTGCTCCACGACGGCTCGCACATCCGCCTGCGCAAGCTTCGCGAGGACTACGACGCCACCGACAAGCGCCAGGCCCTCGCCCTCTGCCAGGAGTCCCAGGAGAAGACCGAGTTCCTCACGGGGTTGATCTACGTCGATCCGCGCAAGAAGGACTTCTTCGAGCTCTCCGGCACCGCGGGCAACCCGCTCGTCGAGATCCCCGACTCGCGCCTGCGGCCGCCGAAGAAGGCCCTCGACGAGATCATGGAGAGCCTCAAGTAGGAGGAGGGCGCTTCCCCCCTCTCGTCCTCAGAGCTCGCCTCACGGAATCGGTACGGCCAGCCGGCGGTACACGACGCCGTCCATGTCCCACGGAGCCGCGGCGGCCACGGCCGCGTAGGCTTCG
This sequence comes from uncultured Acidobacteriota bacterium, assembly GCA_963736455.1. Taxonomy (GTDB): domain Bacteria; phylum Acidobacteriota; class Thermoanaerobaculia; order UBA5066; family Gp7-AA6; genus DAHUXD01. The sequence continues at coordinate 93,091 of CAVTON010000001.1, read as the reverse complement.
CCGAACGCCCCGAGGGCCGGGACCTCGCCCGGCGGCAGCTCGGCTCCGAGCGTCAGCGTCCAGCCCTGCCGCGGCAGCGTCAGAAACGCCGAGCGGCAGCTCACACCGGCCGCGCGCGCCAACCGAATCGGCCGGGGATCCAGCCGGACCCGGCCGCCCAGCCAGTCCACTTCGATTGCCTGGTGGCCGGGCAGATCTGCGGCGAGCAGGAGGCTCCCGGAGCGGAGGGCCGTCCTGAGACGATGAACGCGGGACGCCTCGAGGACGTGCGGGAACCGCATGGGAAACCGGGCGTCGAAGATCCGGTCCCGCGCCTCCATCTGTGGCCGTCGCAGGTTGTGAGGACCGAGCGCATTGGCCACCGCAACGCCCCGAGAACGCAGGCAGTAGCGCAACGCCCCCAGCGATCCGAAGTGGGCGGTGAGGTAGACCGCCGGCTCCGGACCCGGCGACGTGCCGTCGAGGCGCGGCCGCCAGTGCCCGGTCGAGAGGGCTCGGGCGCAAAGGCGATGGAGCTCTCGCCGCGCCGCCGCGGCCCGACGGCCGGGCCGATCTCCCAGCTGGGGAAACGCGAGGGCGAGCTCGTCCCATTCGTCCGGACCGATACCGGTCCACTCGCGGATGCGCGCATCCGTCGAGTGCGGCCAGCTCCGGCGGAGCCGTCCCGAAATGTCGGGCAGCTTCATCGACGGGTCAGGCGGTCGCGCGCGAGGCCATTCGGCGAGTCCGCGCTCGTCCCGACCGGCACTCAGGCGGTGAAAGCCCCGCCCTTGGCCGCCTGCGAGGGCGCGTTCAGCGGGCCCGGGCCGGGATCCCGTTCGGGGAGGGGAACGCTCTTTTCCCGAAGGCGATCGCGCTCGCCGCCGCCGGCGAGAACGGGGAGCATCGAGGCGTCCGTCGGCGGCGTCGTGCCGTCGCCGGGATAGTACGGCCGGTATCCGTAGCCGTGCCGATCGATCTCCTCCTTCGTCTCGCGCAGACGGTCGATCGAGTAGACCGCGTCTTCGCGGTCGAAGAAGGCCATCTCGTAGTTTCGGGTCATCCAGATCGCGTCCTTCGGGCAGGCGTCCACGCAGAAGCCGCAGAACACGCAGCGCATCATGTCGATGTCGAAGACCACGGGATATTTCTCGTACGCGATCTTCGGGTGCTCGCCGGCGACGATCGTGATGCACTCCGCCGGGCAGGCCTGCTCGCACATGTAGCAGGCCACGCACTTGAGCGTCCCGTCCTCGCGGCTCTTCAGGATGTGCTTGCCGCGGAAGCGGTTCGAGTAGTTGCGCCTCTGCTCCGGGTACTGGATCGTGGGCATGCGGCGCCGATTCGCGAGATTGCGCAGGAGATGGCGCAGGGTCACGGCCATCCCCTTCACGATCTCGGGGAGATAGAGGCGCTCGAGCAGCGTCAGGCGCTCGGGCATCCGGCGGCCGACGTCGACGATACCGCTCATCGATCGAGCTCCCCCGCGATGATGTTGAGCGTTCCGAGCGTCGCCACGGCGTCCGAGATCGTGCCGCCCACGACGATGTGCTCGAAGGCGGCCATGTTCGGGAAGCAGGGCGGCCGCACCTTCAACCGGTACGGGCCGCCGCGGCCGTCCGAGACGGCGTAGAAACCGAGCTCGCCGTTGGCGCCCTCGATCCATTCGTAGCGCTCGCCCGCCGGCGCGCGGATGCCTTCCATCGTCAGCTTGAAGTGGTAGATGAGCGATTCCATGTCGTGGTACACGGCGTCCTTCGGAGGAAGCACGACGCGCCAGTCGTCCGAGTTGACCGGGCCCGAGGACGGGAAGATGTCGAGGGCCTGGCGGATGATCTTCAGCGACTGGCGCATCTCCTCGAGGCGGACGAGGTACCGCGAGAAGTTGTCCCCGTCCCGGGCCACCGGAACGTCCCAGTCGAACCGGTCGTAGAAATCGTAGGGCCGGGCCTGGCGGACGTCGTAGGGAACGCCCGAGGCCCGAAGCATCGGGCCCGTCAGCCCCCAGGCGATCGCCTGCTCCTTCGTGACGATTCCCGTGCCCGAGAGACGGTTGCGGACGATCCGGTTCTTGTCGATCAGCTTCTGGACGTCCGCGATCAGGTCGGGGATCGATTCGAGCAGCGCACGGCTGCGTGCCACGAAGTCGTCGGGGACGTCGACGGCGAGGCCGCCGACGCGGACGTACGAGACCGTCAGGCGCGCGCCGCAGCACGCCTCCAGCAGGTCGTAGATGTTCTCGCGGTTCTGGTACAGGTAGACGAACGTCGTGAGCGCGCCGATGTCCACGAGATTGGCGCCGATGCAGACGCAGTGATCCATGATCCGGGAGAACTCGGACAGGATCGTCCGCGCGAGGCGGCCGCGGTCGGGCACCTCCACGCCGAGCATCTTCTCGACCGTCCGGACGTAGCCGACGCCGTTGATCATCGCGGAGACGTAATTGAGCCGGTCGCAGTACGGGACGATCTGGTTCCAGTGGTGCGTCTCGGCCATCTTCTCGAAACAGCGGTGCAGGTATCCGATCATGGTCTCGGCGCGCACGATCCGCTCCCCGTCGAGGCGGGCGACCAGGTGGATGATGCCGTGGGTCGCGGGATGCGAGGGCCCGATCGAGATCGTCTGCGTCTCGAAGTGCCCGGCGCGGACGTTGGTCTCCTTCGACCACTCCGGCATGCGGATGTCTTCCTCGGCGAAGAACCACCGCTGGCCGGGCGCGTAGTCCTTGCGCAGCGGATGGCCGACGAACGCGTCGTGGCACAGGATGCGCTTCAGGTTCGGATGCCCCGGAAAATCGAAGCCGTACAGGTCGAACGCCTCCCGCTCGAACCAGTTGGCGGCCGGGTAGACGTCCGCGACGCTCGGCAGCGACGGATGCTCCGCGTCCGGAAGCGAGACGCGGACGCGGACGTGCTCGTTGCGCGACAGGGAATGCAGGTGGACGACCGCCTCGAACCGGGTCGTCGAGCCGGACCGACGGAGGTTGTCGACGCCGCAGAGGTCGACGAAGAGATCGAACCGGCAGCCGGGATCGTCGCGCAGGAAGCGCGCGAGGGCGGGCCACGCGTCCGGCCCGGTCTCGATCGTGGGCAGGTCGCGATCGAGGACCTCCGCCCGGCCCGCGGCCGGCGAGGCCCCGACCCGCTCGCGCAGCCGGTCGGCCGCGGGAGAGAGCGCCGCCTCGGCGGCGACGGTCACGAGGTCCGCTCCGCGGCGAGCCGGCGGGAGCGGCCGTCGCGCGACTTCTCGCCCGAGGCGATCCTCTTCTGCAGCTCCATGATGGCGAAGATCAGCTGCTCCGGCGTCGGCGGACAGCCGGGAACGTAGACGTCGACGGGCACGATCTCGTCGATGCCCTGGGTCACGTGATAAGCGCGGTAGAAGCCGCCCGATGAGGCGCAGACGCCCATCGAGACGACCCACTTGGGCTCGGGCATCTGGTCGTAGATCTTCCGCAGCACCGGGGCCATCTTGTCCGTGACCGTCCCGGCGACGATCAACAGGTCCGCCTGTCTCGGAGAGAAACGCATGACTTCGGATCCGAAGCGGGAAATGTCGTAGTGAGCCGCCGCGACCGACATGAACTCGATGCCGCAGCAGGCGGTGGCGAACGGGAATGGCCAGAGGGAGTTCTTGCGGGCCCAGCCGACGAGCTCCTCGAGGCGAGTCACGAAGAAGTCCGCCCCGCCGGGCCCTCCCGCCTTCGGAGACGGAAGCGTCGGCAGCTCCCCCTTCTTGCCGGAGACGCTCATCGCGGGCCGGATTCTATCAGCCGAAGTTCACGGTATAGGAGAGCGACTTCATGTCGCGCATGCGGTCCAGGTAGACGAGCCCGTCGAGGTGATCGATCTCGTGCTGGAGCACCCGGGCGTGGTACCCCGCCGCCTCGAAGACCACGGGTTTGCCCGAGCGGTCCACGGCCTTGACGCGGATCGTCTGGAATCGAGGCACCACGCGTCCGAGAAGGAACGGAACCGAAAGACAGCCTTCCGAGTCTTTCTCGACGTCTTCCCCCACGGCCTCGTAGCTCGCGTTGAACAGCGCGGTCAGTCCGACCTCGGGCTCCTTGCGCTTTCGCGTCTCGGGGCGCACTTCGTACAGGAAGATGCGCAGCGGCGTGAAGACCTGCGGGGCGGCGATTCCCGTTCCGTCGTACTCGCGCATCGTGTCCTCGAGGTCCGAGAGAAACGGCTCGTAATCGCCGCGGGCAATGGCCCGCGGGTCCACGTCCTCGGAGCGCGACCGCAGCGATTCGACTCCGAGCTTGGCGACTTTCAAGATCATGGGTGAGCGCTCGGCAAGTGGTGCCCAGGGACGGAATTGAACCGCCGACACAGGGATTTTCAGTCCCTTGCTCTACCGACTGAGCTACCTGGGCTCCGGGCGGGCCGTCGAACCGGAACGCGGAGTCTAGCCGAATCGTCCAGCCGGAGCAACGCGGCGCGCGGGCGGTCTCGCTCGCCTACGGACGCTCGACGACTCGCGGCGAAGGGACCGCCGACATGAGGGGCGCCGGCGCGCCGCGAGCAAACTGCGGCTGACCGACGGCGAAGAGATGGCCGTTGTTCTGCGTGTACACGATCCCGTCCGGTCCGAGCGCGACCGGCGTGTACGCGGCCCCGAGCGCCGTATTCAGGAAGATCTTCCCCACCACGGAGCCCTGCCGGTCGAAGCCGTAGAGCGTCCCGTCCTCGCTGTTGAGGTAGACGGTGCCGGTCGCGTCGACCGCCGGCTGGTTCACGCACCACTCGAACCCCTCGGGATGATCGTCCACGCAGGCGATCGACCCGTCGGCCTGCCTCACACAGCTTTCGGTGTTCGTCGCGCGATACGACCATTCGGGCACGAGCCCGGCGTCGAGGGACGTCACGTCGTAATGGGAATCGCCGCTCGGGCTCGAGTAGTGATTGTCCTTCAGGAGCAGCGAATACGTTCCATCGTGCGGCCACGCCGCCGGAGTGATGTCCCACCCGAAGTCGTAGGTCCCGAGCGGTTCGCCGCCGCCGCTGAACTTGAAGAGGTGGCCGCGAAAAAAGTTGTACGAGGTGAAGGCGCCGACGATCACCGACCCGTCCGGCAGCACCACCGGTGAAGACGTGCCCTGGTCGCTGACGCGGCCGGCGGGCCGGTCGTTGGTCGCCGGATCGACACCCGGGTTCGCACCGGCCCGGCAGCCCCGATTCGAACCGTCGTCCTGGAGCAGAACGCCGCAGCCGTCGTTCAGGATCCCCCGCAGCGACGCCGCCCACTTCGGCGTCAGGTCCGCGCCGGCCGCCACCAGGTACGAGTAGCGGTCCGCCACGTGGGCGCGGCTCAGCGTGTAGATCGTTCCGTCGGGCGCGATCGCGGGCACGACGTTGATGCCGGGGCGCTGCGCGCCGCAGAGGATGGAAGGCGGCACGGCGCCGGTCGAGGGCGGCCAGGGCAGCTGGTCGCTGCCGAAGCTGCCCGAGCAGGCGCCCCCCGGGTCTGGCGCACCGGGCACGAGCGTCGCGAAATCGGCTTTCGCGACCTGGCCCGCGGCCGAGATCTTCACGAGCCAGGCGCCGGTGATCGGATTCCGGGGGTCGTCGGCCGCGAAGCCCACCGCGTCGTAGACGAGGCCGGCGTCCGGACCGATGGCCACGCCGCCGACGAGGTACCGGTTCGGATCGACGTCCGGGAAGGGATTCCAGCGGCCGATCTCGGCCCCCGTCTCCTTCGAGACCCGGTGGACGGTCGCGCCGAGGCCGGGCACGTCGACCGAATCGCTCTCGAGCGCCGGGAGAAAGACCGGCTCCCACGCCGCGATCTCGATCGGCGCCGGTTTCCAGTCGCTGTCGTAGGTCCAGACCACCTGGAGCGACCCCGCGATCCACTGCAGCTTCTTCACGCTCCACGTCAGCGTGCTCCATTGGCCGAATCCCCGATAGACGCCCGACTTGAACACCATGTAGACGCCCGTCTCATCCACCAGCGGCGGCGGGTAGTGCGCGAGCAGATCGCCGTCGCCGTCGATCTTCATCTGCTCGACGAACGGGTCGTACGCCACGTCGGCGAGGATCCCGTCGAGCGGCTGGGCGACCACCGGCGACGCGCCGCCGTGCTGCGGCGTTCGACCGAACTGCGGCCACGGAGGAGCCGATTGAGCCGGAAGCGGCAGGGCGGCGGCGAGAAGAAGCGCCGCTCCCGCTCCGAGGCGCCAGGCGCCGCGCCGGAGGGGCTTGTCCGAGGCCCGGATTCGGGCAATCATCGTGCGCCGCATCATAGGCGCTCCCCCTCGAAAGGGGAATTCCCGCGGTCGACAGGGGGTTTTTCCGCCGAATGCCGACATCCAAACTTCTGATTCGAGCGATCCGGACGGGCATCTGTTTCGCGGCCCTCGGCGGATGGGCGCTCGCCCAGCAGCCGACGCCGACCGCCCCGTCGTCCTCCCACTCCCCGATCAACCGCAGGGTGCGCAGCCCCGGCAACGCCGTCTGGGCCGCCAGCGTCACGGAAGCGCGCAAGATCGCGAAGGCCGACCACAAGCTCGTCTACTACGAATTCGTCAGCAAGGATTGCGGCGACTGCCGCCGCATGCAGGGGCTGCTCGATCCGGCGTTCGAGTTCGAGGCGCTGCTGATCGGCATGGTCCCCGTGCAGGTCGCCCTCTCCTCCTCCGACGGGACGGCGCTGGCGGAGATTTACAAGATCTCCGAGGAGCCGAGCGTCCTCATCACGAATCCCGACGGCCGCCTCGTCTTCCTGATGCAGGGGTTCAAGGACGCCGGCGACTTCTATGCGCACGTCCACAAGGACCTCGACGAATATCGCCAGTTCGCCAAGACCGTGGACCACCAGGACCTCACCAAGCTGACGGCCGCCGAGGCCTACGCCACCGGCAAGGCGCTCTACAAGCGCTACGACTTCGCCGGCGCCGCGGCGCGCCTCGATCGGGCCGCGAACGCTCCGGACACTCAGCCCGAAATCCGCGAGAGCGCCCTGATGGGCTTCGCGACCGCCGAGGTCCAGCTCGGCAACTTCGGCTCCGCCCGCAGCGCCGCCCAGAAGGTCATCGACACGACGAAGAGCTCCGACCAGAAGGAACGCGCGGAGCTACTCGTCGCCGAGATCGCCCTCTCCGAGAACAAGCCCGGCGAGGCGCTCGAGGACTACAAACGCTTCCAGAAGGAGCATCCGAAGTCTCCCTACCTGGCGAAGGTCCGGGACTTCATCGGCCGGCTCGAGTCCGCGAAGCCGAAGTCATGAGGCGTTTCGCGCTCGCTCTGGCCGCGCTGGCCGCCGCGGGGTCGATGCTCGCCGCCGACGGCGGACCCCCCGACCCGAGGACGCTCCTGAAGGTCCGGGCATCGCTCTCCGCCGCGGGGTCGGGCCGCGGGACGCTCACGGTCCGGGCCCGGCTCGAGACGGGATGGCACGTCAACAGCCACAAGCCGTCCGAGGACTACCTGATCGCGACCGAGATCAAGCTCGATCCGGCCGAGGGCGTGCGATTCGGAGAGGCGAAGTACCCGGAGGGCAAGCTGCAGAAGTTCGCCTTCTCGCCGGACACGCCGCTCTCGGTTTACGCCGGCGAATTCGTCATCGAGGTTCCCGTCGAATGGACCGCCGCGGCGCCCCCGGAGGTCAAGGGAACGATCGAGTACCAGACCTGCAACGACTCCCAGTGCCTCGCCCCGGTTTCGCTCCCGTTCCGCTCGGAGCTTGGCTCGAACCCTCCGGCCGCGGCCGGCGCCTCGAGCGCTCTGACCGGAGGCGCAGTTCCCCTCTCCGAGGCCCGCCGGCTCGAGGGCTCTGCGCCCGCCGCCGGAGCGTCGGAAGACTTCGGAGACCTCCTGAAGCGCCGCGGCCTGGCCGGCGTTCTGGTGCTCCTCTTCGGATGGGGTCTCGCCTTGAACCTCACGCCGTGCGTTTATCCCGTGATTCCGCTGACGGTCAGCTTCTTCGGCGGACAGGCCCAGGGCCAGAGCCGCCGGACGCTGCTGCTCGCTTCCGTATACGTGCTCGGCATGGCGACGATGTACTCCGCGCTCGGCGTGGCGGCCGCGCTCTCCGGCCGGCTCTTCGGCGCGGCGCTTCAGTCGCCGTGGGTCCTCGGAGTCGTGGCTCTCGTGCTCGTCGCGCTGGCGCTCTCGATGTTCGGCCTCTACGACATCCGGATGCCCACGGCGCTGATGCAGAAGGCCGGCGCCCGGCAGGGGGTGGCCGGGGCGTACGGCATGGGCCTGCTCGTGGGCGTCGTCGCGGCTCCGTGCGTGGGTCCGGTGGTCCTCGGGCTGCTCGCCTTCGTGGCCGCGACACAGGACGCCGGTCTCGGCTTCCTTTTCTTCTTCGTCCTCGCCCTCGGCCTCGGGCTGCCCTTTCTCGTGCTCGCCGCATTTTCGGGCCGCATCGCCGCGCTGCCGCGGGCGGGCGCATGGATGGAGGGCGTCAAGAAGGTCTTCGGCTGGATCCTGCTCGCGATGGCGGCCTACTTCGTCCGCAACGCCATCCCGGGGCTGCTCGGCGCGTGGCTGCTTCCCGCGGTCCTCGTCGTCGGCGCGCTGACCCTTCTCGCCGTCCACACCACGCTCAGGATCGGAGCGCGCGCGGCGGTCGCCGTGCTGTTTCTCGCAGCCGCGTTTTTCTTCGCGCCGGTCGGGCGCGCCGAGGCCGGGGGGCCCGGATGGGCCGCCTACGAGCCGGCGAAAGTCGCCTCGCTCGGACACGCCGCGGTCGTCGACTTTTCCGCCTCCTGGTGCCTGCCCTGCGCCGAGCTCGACAAGAAGACCTTCTCGGATCCCCGCGTCCGCGCAGCGCTCGGGCGCCGGAGCCTCTTCAAGGCGGACATGACCCGGGCGGCCGCTCCCGAGACGATGGCGCTCGCCGAGAAGTACGCGATCCTCGGAGTGCCGACCGTGATCTTCCTCGACGCCGCGGGCAACGAGCGCAAGGACCTGCGGCTCGTCGGCTTCGAGGAACCGGACGCGTTCCTGAAGCGGCTCGAAAAAGCTCCGTAACCGTCGCCTCCGCTTGCGAGGGAATCTGCGCGCCTCCCGGCGCGCACCGGCTTGCGGCTCGCCCGGATGCGGGCTCGACCGCAAGCCTGATCCCCTCGCCGCGCTTCGGCTCCCGCATCACGAACCTCCTCCCTCCCTTCGGTCGGGAGACTATTCGCGATGCGAACGGTTGATCCATCGCCTCGGAAAGCGATTTTCCGACCAATACATCCCGTGATTACGTAGGGAGCCGACCCAGTTTCTTCAATGCTTCCTTGGCGGCTTTGCGCTGGGCTTCGCGCTTGGAAGGTCCGCTTCCCCTGGAGAACGCCTCCCCGTCCCAGGCGAGCTCCACGACGAACGCCTTCTCGTGGTCCGGTCCCGATTCCTCGACGACCCGATAGTCCGGCAGCGGCAGACCGAGACTCTGCGCCGTCTCCTGGAGCGTGGTCTTGTAATCGTGAAACGATAGGTCGCCGAGGTCGATCCCCGAGATCTCCGGTCCGAAGACCTGCCCCAGGAACGCCTCGGTCGCCGCGAGGCCTCCGTCGAGATAGATCGCGGCGACGATCGCCTCGAACGCATCGGCGAGCAGGGAGGACTTCTCGGCTCCTCCGGAGCGGGCCTCCCCCGCGCCCATGCGCAGGAAGCGGCCGATTCCGAGCGCTCGCGCCTTGGCCGACAGCATGCTGGCCGACACCAGATGCGCCTTGATCTTGGAGAGCGCTCCCTCCTGCAGGTTCGGAAACGACCGGTAGATCAGCTCCCCCACGACGAATCCGAGGACCGCGTCGCCGAGAAACTCGAGCCGCTCGTTGTTGGGCGACCGGACCTCGCGGTTCTCGTTGGAGAAGGACTTGTGGGTCAGCGCCCGCTCGAGCAGACCGAGGTCCCGAAACGTGTGGCCGAGCGATTGCTGGAAGTCGGAAGCCGCCTCCGTCGGAACGACACTCATGACGGGATCAGTGGTGCCGGAGGCCGGAGTCGAACCGGCACGGGCCTTTCGGCCCTCGGGATTTTAAGTCCCGTGCGTCTGCCCATTCCGCCACTCCGGCGCGTCGGGATCGCGCGTGGGCCGGCAACCGTAAACGGTGGGTTGCAGGACCCGGAATCATCTCGGCCTTCGCGGTGTGTTGTCTTCGGTTCACGGCTCATGACTCAAGCGGAATGGAGGCGACGGGCGGATTCGAACCGCCGAATAAAGGTTTTGCAGACCTCTCCCTTAACCACTTGGGTACGTCGCCAGCGCGGCAAATTCTACCGCAGCCGCCGGGCTCGCCGGCTCAGCGTGGGCCGTGCGCGTAGTCGCGAATCAGGCCGGTCACGACGCCCTGGATCGTCACGTCCCGCGCATCGACCGTGAGGGGCCGCATGGTCGAATTGGCGGGCTGGAGCCGAACGCGATGGCCTTCGGTGTAGTAGCGCTTGAGGGTTGCTTCTCCCCGCACCAGGGCGACGACCGTCTGCCCGCTCTCGGCCTTCTCGCGCCGGGACACGACGACGAAGTCGCCGTCGAGAATGCCGTCTTCGACCATGGACTCTCCGCGAACCCTCAGAACGAAGTGCTCGCCCTTTCCGAGCAGCGTCGAGGGCACCTCGATCGATTCCTCCTGCGGAAACGGCTCGATCGGACGGCCGGCTGCGACGAGACCGAGAAGCGGCACGCTCCGGCCCGGAGCCGGCGTCTCCTCCTTCGGCGCGATGCCGCGGCTGCGGTTCCATTCGCGCGCGAGGGCGCCCTTCTCCTCGAGGCGCTTCAAATGCTTCTGGACGGTCCCGAAGGAGGAGAGCTTGAACGCCTCGCGAATCTCCCGCTGGGTGGGAGAGATGCCGTGCTCCCCGCGATATGCTCGGATGAAGTCGAGGATTTCCTTTTGTCGTTTCGTCAGATTCATTGTTTGCCTAATCTCATTAAGTAAATTGGCTAAACTCCCTAATTAAATAAGGCCGAGGGAACCACCGCGGCTGGCCGGAGGCCTTGCCGGTCCAGCCCATCGGCCTCGATCCGAAGACTAGGCGCAAAAGAGGCGTAAGTCAAGTCGGGCCGCACCGCACCGATCGCTCCATCGGCGATCATGCTCCGCGCGTGAAACGTTCGAGACGCGTCGCGATCGTCGGGGCCGGCGCGGCGGGCAGCATGGCGGCGATCTTCGCGGCGTCGTCGGATGCCGAGACGCTCCTTCTCGAACGGACGCCGGACGGCGGACGGAAGATTCTCATCAGCGGGGGTGGACGCTGCAACGTCCTCCCGATGCACGCCGATCCCTCCCGCTTCGTCTCGGAGTCCGCGCCTCGGACGCTTCAGAGGATGCTCCGATCCTGGCCGTTGCGCGACCAGAGGCTCTTCTTCGAAAGAGATCTCGGCGTCGCGCTCGCGGAGGAAACCGCATCGGGCAAGCTCTTCCCCGCGTCCCACCGTGCGCGAGACGTCCGCGACGCTCTCCTGGGACTCGCCCGGCGCCGGGGCGTCCTGTTCCAACCCAATAGTCTCGTCACGAGTCTGGCGCCCGTCGGGGAGCGATGGAGGATCAGTCGCGACGGCGCTCCGGCGCTGGAAGCCGACGCTATCGTCGTCGCCGCCGGGGGACAGTCCATTCCAAAATCCGGCAGCGACGGCAGGCTCCTTCCGATCCTCGCCGGTCTCGGCCACACGATCCATCCGACGTATCCGGCGTTGACGCCCCTGACCGCACCTCCCTCCGACTTTTCCGGCCTTGCCGGGCTCTCCCTGCCGGCCGCATTGACGGCCGAGGGCGGCGGGCGGGTCGCCGGCGCCTCGGGCGGCTTCCTGTTTACCCATCGTGGATATAGCGGTCCGGCGGTGCTGGATGTTTCGCACGTTCTCGTTCGGGACCAATCTGCCCGCCTCAGCGTGCGCTGGACGGAGCTGGACGCGAGGGGCTGGCAGGAGGCCTTGCGGCCCGCCGGCTCGCGCACGGTCGCGGCTGCCTTGCGGAGGAGGCTTCCCGAGCGTCTCGGGGAAGCGATCGCCAGGTCTGTGGGCGTGGACTCCGGGCGCTCGCTCGCCCAGTTCACGCGGGAGGACCGCCTGCGCCTCATCGAGGCGCTGGTCCGAGGCACACTGCCATACGACGGAAATGAGGGTTACTCCAGGGCGGAGGTGACCGGAGGGGGCGTCAGCCTCGACGAGGTCGACCCGTCTACGATGGAAAGCCGCAAGGCCCCGGGCCTCTTTCTCTGTGGAGAGATCCTCGACGCCTTCGGGCCCATCGGCGGACACAACTTCCAGTGGGCCTGGGCAACGGGCCGGTTGGCCGGGATGGGAGCGGCTCTTCCCCGCCGCCCATAGCTCTCCGCCCCCGTGAGCCCCTTTTCGCGCGCCCTGCGCGTGAGAGGTGCGGGCGGAGCCCGTGCAGGCAATCCCGGTTTGTTCGGGTCGGGGCAACGGAGTCTCGGCGTCCCGCCGGCGCCGAAACAGGATGGAGTGAGGCATGTTGCTGAACCGGTCTCGCGCGCGGGCTTACGGGCGCCGCTGCCTCTCGCCGATCCTGCTCGCGCTCACTCTCCTCGGAATCCCCAACTCGGGCCGCGCCGCTTCCGCGATCTGGAAGTCCGCGGCCGCCGATGGGAGCTGGTCGAACGGCGACAACTGGGTCTCCGGCCATGCCCCCAACCCGGGCGACGATCTCACCTTCCCGGCCTCGTCCACGGTCCTCGCGACGAACAACGACCTGACGGCCGGGATCAGCATCATCGCGATCACTTTTCAGGGCTCGGGCTACACGCTGTCGGGCAACGCGATCACGGTCGGCGAGATTCTCTGCGGAACCGGCGTCGCCGGTACGAACACGCTCAGCCTGCCGATGACCGTCAACGCCACCGTCGTCGTCGGGACTCCGGCGCCCTGCACGCTCGACCTGGAGGGCGACATCGACGGCCCGGGCGGCATCCTCGCCACCGGCGGGGGCCCGGTGATCCTCGGAGGCAACGACACGTACACCGGCTCGACCACGGCCGGGGCGACCAGCGGGTTCCTGGTCGTCAATGGAACGCTCGCGTCGAGCAGCGTCACCGTCGCGGAGTCGAGCGGCAACCCGACCCTCGCCGGCCACGGATCGTTCACCGCCCCGCTCTCGGTGAACAACAGCTTTCCCATCGACACGGCGACCGTCTCGGTCGGCCAGGGGACGAGCACCGGCATCCTCGGGACCGGCAACGCCACGTTCGGCTCGAGCGGCCAGCGGGCGGTCCTCGCCGTCAAGATCAACGGCACGGCCGCGGGAACGGACTACGACCAGCTGAGCGTCACCGGAACCGTCAGCCTGACGCACGCCTATCTGCAGGTCGCCCTCGGGTTCACGCCGATCGACGGGACCGAGTTCACGATCGTCAAGAACAACGGCGGCAGCGCCGTCTCGGGCCAGTTCACGGGAATGGCCGAGGGAGCGCTTTTTCTCGCCGGCGAGACCACCTTCCTGATCAGCTACGTCGGAGGCGGCGGCCACGACGTGGTCCTGACCGTCGTTCCCACGCAGGCCCTTCCCCAGGCCCTCGCCGTGGACGCGGCGGGCAACGGCGTCCTCGAGGAAGGCGAAACCGTGGCGTTCCAGCCGACATGGGCGAACACGGCCGACTTCTCGTCGCACCTGACCGGCGCCACGAGCGGATTCACCGGGCCCGCTCCGCCCGGCACGAGCTTCGACAACGCAGACTCGAGCGGAGACTACGGGACGCTCGCCGGAGGCGATTCGGCCGAGTGCAGCGACTGCTACACCGTCGGCATCACGGCGTCCGGCCGGCCCGCCCAGCACTGGGATGCGCAGATCGACGAGATGATCGCACCGTATTCCGTGATCAAGCGCTGGTCGCTCCACGTCGGCGAAAGCTTTCCCGACGTCCCGACCTCGCACCCGTTCTACAGGTTCATCGAGAACCTCTTTCACAACGGCGTCACCGGCGGCTGCGCCGGCGGCAACTACTGCCCCTCGAACCCGGTGACCCGCGCGCAGATGGCGGTCTTCCTGCTGAAGGGCGAGCATGGGAGCAGCTATGCGCCACCCTCCTGCGCCTCGACCCTCTTCGCGGACGTTCCGTGTCCCGGCGGCGGCTTCGTCGACTGGATCAACCAGCTCGCCTCCGAGAGCATTACCGGTGGATGCGGAAACGGCGATTACTGCCCCGGCAACTCCGTCACGCGCGGCCAGATGGCCGTCTTCCTGCTGAAGGGCGAGCACGGCGGAAATTACTCGCCGCCCGCCTGCGCATCGACCCTGTTCACCGACGTGCCGTGCCCGGGAGCTCAGTTCGTCAACTTCATCAACCAACTGGCCACCGAGGGAATCACGGGAGGCTGCGGCGGCGGTGACTACTGCCCGGGCAGCTCCGTCACCCGAGGCCAGATGGCCGTCTTCCTGGTGAAGACGTTCGGGCTCGCACTCTACGGCCCCTGATCGGGATCAAAGGGACCGGCCGCGCCTACGCTCCCGGCGAGGCGGCGATTCTCTCTGGCATCCGAGCTAGAGTCGGACCGACGTGGAACCGGCACGACCGCTGCATTCGAGCGGCGGTAGCATGGAGTGCACGGCATGAGCGGCGAGGCCGACCCCCCTTCGGGCCCGAACTTCGAGGCCGGCGTGGAGATCTCGACGATTCCCGCCGGGGGAATCCTCTCCGGCCGCGCCGGCGATGATGCGCTGATCCTGTGGCGCCGTGGCGAGGAGGTCTTCGCCGTCGGAGCGGCCTGCACGCACTACGGCGGCCCGCTGGCGGAAGGGCTGGTCGTCGGCGACACCATCCGCTGCCCATGGCATCACGCCTGCTTCAGCGGCAGGACGGGCGAAGCGCTCCGACCCCCGCCCTGAACCCGGTCGCGTCGTGGAGCGTGATCCGCGAGGGCAACCGCGTTCGCGTCGGGCCGAGAAGGCCGGAGCCCGCTTCGAAGCCCGCGACGGCGACGGCCCACGACTCGATCGTGATCGTCGGCGCGGGACCGGCGGGTTTCGTGGCGGCGATGACCCTGCGACGCGAAGGCTTCGCCGGCCGGGTGACCCTCGTCGGCGCGGAAGCGACACCGCCCGTCGACCGGCCCAACCTCTCGAAGGACTACCTCGCCGGAAAGGCGCCCGAAGAATGGCTGCCGCTCCGGCCGCCCGAATTCTTCGCAGAACAGAGGATCGAGCTCGTGACGGGCGTCGCGGTCGGCGAGCTCGACGTCGCGAAGCGCTGCGCCGTGCTCGCCGACGGCCGATCGATCCCGTACGGCGCGCTTCTGCTCGCGACCGGATCCGAGCCCGTGCCTCTCGAGGTCCCGGGCGCCTCGCTGCCCCACGTTCGGTACCTCCGGACGCTCGCCGACAGCCGCGCGATCATCGGCCGCGCGGAATCGTCCCGGAGAGCGGTCGTGATCGGCTCGAGCTTCATCGGCCTCGAGGCGGCGGCGGCGCTCCGCCAGCGCGGGCTCGACGTCCACGTCGTCTCGCGCGACGCGCGCCCTCTCGAGCGAGTCCTCGGCCCCGAGGTCGGCGACCTGATCCGCGAGCTCCACGAATCCCAGGGCGTCGTGTTTCACCTCGGCGAGAGCCCCGCGTCCATCGACGCGCGTACGGTCATCCTCTCCGGCGGCGCCTCGCTGCCGGCCGACCTCGTCGTCGTCGGGATCGGCGTCCGCCCGTCCACCGGCCTGGCCGAGCGCGCGGGCCTCGCGGTGGATCGCGGGATCGTGGTGGATCGCTACCTGGAGACCAGCGCCAACGGCATCTTCGCCGCCGGCGACGCCGCGAGGTACCCGGATCCGCGGGGCGGCGGCCGCCTCCGCATCGAGCACTGGGTCGTGGCGGAGCGCCAGGGGCAGACCGCCGCCCGCAACCTGATGGGGCGCCGCGAGCCCTTCGACGCCGTGCCCTTCTTCTGGAGCCAGCACTACGACCTCTCGCTCAATTACGTCGGCCACGCCGAGCACTGGGACTCGACCGAGCTCGACGGCTCGATCGCACGGCGCGAGTTCCGGCTGACGTACAAGCGGGCCGGCAGGGTCCTCGCGGTGCTGACCCTTTCGCGCGACCGGGACAGCCTCGAGGCCGAGGCGGCGATGGAGCGCTGAGGACTACCTCGGCCAGAGCTCGCGAAGCCTCCGTTCCTCATCCGGCGTCAGCGGGAAAAAGCGGGCGGTCGTGGACTCGAACATCGCGGGCCGGCAGGGCGCGGGCCGGCCGCACATGAGCGTGGCGGGATCGTCGTTGTGATCGAGGCCGAGCGTGTGGCCGAGCTCGTGCGCCGCCGCGTTGCGGGCGACGTTCGGAAGCGACAGCGGCTCGACGTCGCCGCGCCGCAGCGACACGAAGCCCTTCGTGCGGGCGGTCCGTGCCGTGCCGAACGACATCCGATCGCTCCGCGAAAGGGCGACGACGACCTCGCCCGGGATCGGCGGGAGAAGCCGCCGGAGCGCGGAGGTGTCGCCGACGCGAAGCTCGCCGTTCTCGAGGCTCTCCAGTACCCGCGCCGCGCTCTCGTCGTCGACGAAGTGCACCGGTCCGAGCCGCACACCCGCGCCGATGCGGCCCAGCTCCCCGTTCCAGAACTCGACGGCCTCCTCGACGGCCGCCGCGCGGGGGTCTCGGGGATCGCCGATGACGGTGACGGAAAGCGACGCTTCGGCCCGCACCGCGGTCGGACCGACCAGGCCCGCGACGAAGAGCGCCGCCGCGGCGACGCGGCCCGGACGATTCAACGAGCGGCTCCCGCCGCGGCCGTCTTCAGGTCTTTCACCAGCAGATCGTAGATCTTCGCCCGGCTCTCCTCGTCGTCCGCCCGCAGGGCGGCGGAGGGGTGATAGGTCGCGAGGACCCGCGCCGCGAAGTCGCTCGGCACGAATCGTCCACGCTCCCTGAGCAGGCGGAAGGAAGAGCCGATCACCGCCCTGGCCGCCGTCGCGCCCAGGCAGACGAGAACCTCCGGCCGGATCACCTCGAGCTCCTTGAAGAGCCATGGCCGGCAGGCCTGGATCTCTCGGCTCCCCGGCGTCTTGTGGATCCGGCGCCCGGGAGTGCGCTCGAACTTGAAGTGCTTGACGGCGTTCGTGACGTAGACGTCCTTGCGGGAGATCCCCGCTTCCGCGAGCGCGCGGTCGAGAACGGCGCCGGCCGGGCCGACGAACGGGCGCCCCTCGAGGTCCTCGCGATCCCCCGGCTGCTCCCCGACCAGGACGAAGCGGGCACGCGACGGGCCCTCGCCGAAGACCGCCTGCGTGGCGTGGCGATACAGGTCGCACCCCTTGCACCTCTGGATCGCGCGCGAGAGCCCGGCCAGGCTTCGCGTCTCCGGCACGTAAGCCGCCGCGCCCTCGAACCGAGTTCTTCGGGCGTCCACGAAGCCCGCACCTGCAAGGATGGGGCCTCCTAGGTCAGCTCCACTCCCCGCAGGCTGCGCACCAGTTCCTCGACGAGCGGCGAGTCCGCGCTCTCGGGCCCGAGCACCACGCGCAGGACCAGCCCCGGCAGAGGCGGATTGACCCGCACCTCGGCGAGAACTCCGTTGGCCAGCTCCTGCTTGACCGCGTGCGCCGGCAGGAGACCGAGCGCCGTTCCTCCGGCGAGGATGCCGCGCTTGACGCCCTCGACGGTGCCGGCCGCCTGGGTGCGGGGCTGAGGAACTTCGGCGGCTTCGAAGTGCCGGCGCAGCGCCTGGTGATAGTCGCCGGCGGCGTCGCTCATGTAGAAGTCGCAGCGCCGCAGCTCGTCGGCCGAGGCTCTGCGGCCGGCGAGCGGGTGCGCGGGGGGACCGAAGACCACCAGGCGCGCCTCGGCGAGCACGGAATCATCGCGCGGCCCGCCGTCGACTTCGAGGACCAGCCCGACGTCGCTCTGCCCCGCCGCCACGCTTTCGCGAATCTCGGCGCACACGCGCGTGGTCACCTCGATGCGCACGCCGGCCCACTTCACTCGCAGCGCGGCCAGCCGCGGCGGCAGGACGTAAGTGCTGATCGATTCGACGGCGGCGACCGCCAGAGTCCCCTTGACCTCCGTCGTCACGCCGGCGAGATGGGCGACGAGCTCGCTCGACAACGCCAGGATGCGCCGCGCATAAGGCAGCAGCGCTTCACCCGAGCGCGTGAGCGCGATGCCCCGGGGGCCCTTGCGAAAGAGCTCGGTGCCGAGTGTCCGCTCGAGGGAAGTCAGGGTCTCCGATATGGTCGACTGCGACACGCCGAGGCCGCGTGCGGCGCGCGTGTGCCCACCGGTCTCCACCACGGTCACGAACGCGCGCAAGTGACGGAGCTCGAGCTCGGTCTTCACCGCCCTCTTCATACCCCATCGGAGTCCCCGATGCGCAGAATCGCCGTTTTGGTGCACGGCGACGCCTCGGGTAAACGAGGACCATGAGCGTCCAGACCGCCTCCCGCGCCGCCCTCCTCGTCATCGACCTCCAGCAGGGATTCGACGATCCGGGCTGGGGCCGCCGCAACAATCCACAGCTCGAGGTGCGTGTCGCCGAACTGCTCGCCGCCTGGCGAGCCGGGCGCCGCCCGGTCCTGCACGCCCGCCACATGTCGACGCGGCCCGGCTCGCCGCTGCAGCCCGGCCAGCCCGGCAACGAGTTCAAGGCCGCCGCGGCGCCGCGGCCGAGCGAGCCGGTGATCGAGAAACGCGTCAACAGCTGCTTCATCGGCACCGCGCTCGACGAGCATCTGCGCCGGTCGGAAATCGGGGGTCTCGTCCTCGCCGGGCTCACCACCAACCACTGCGTTTCGACGACGGCGCGGATGGCCGGCAACCTGGGCTACGCGGTCTGGGTGGTCTCCGACGCGACGGCGGCGTTCGACCGCACGGGGCCCGACGAAGTGCTCTATCCGGCGGAGCTCGTCCACGCGATGGCGCTCGCCGATCTGCACGGCGAGTTCGCCTCCGTGATCGACACGCGGACGATCATCGCGGACACCGGGAGCCGCTCGTGACGGGGCCTCGCCTCGCGGCCGCCGCGGTCCTGCTCCTCGCGACGGTGCTCATCGCGCCCGCGCGGCCCGCCGCGGACGACGCCTCGCCGTGTGACGACTTCTACGCGTACGCCAACGCCGGCTGGCTGGCCGAAAACCCGATTCCCCCGGGTCAGTCGCGCTGGAGTCCGCGCAGCGCGGGACGCCTGGCCAACCGGCAGCGCCTCCAGTCGCTGCTCGAGGAGGCGGCCTCCCGCCGCGATGCTCCCGCGGGCAGCGCCGAAGGGCTCGCGGGCGACTTCTATGCCGGGTGCATGGACGCCTCCCGCGTCGACGCCGCCGGTGTCGCGCCGCTGGCGCCGATCCTCGCCGAGATCGACGCCGCCCGCTCCCCGGCCGACGTGCAGCGCGTCATCCGCCGGCTGCACGCGCTCGGAGTGCCCGTCGGCTTTACGGCCTCCGGCACCTATGCGTATCGCGACCCGTCCGTCTTCGTCCTGAACGTCGCCGCCGGAACTTTCGGCCTGCCTGGAGACGTCCATGACCGCGACGGCTACCGCCGGCACGTCGCCGCGCTCCTGGCGCTCGGAGGCGCCGACGCCGCCGGTGCCGGGAGCGCCGCCGATCGAGTCGTCGCGCTGGAGGAACAGCTCTCCGAAGGCGCGCTCGACGACGCCGCGGCCGGTGACCCGGCGCAGACCGATCACCCGACGAGCTACGCGCAGCTCGTCGCGCTCACCCCGTCGTTCGACTGGGCCGCATATCTCGACGAGGCCCGCGTGCCGCACACCGACGTGAACGTGGCCGAGCCCCGGTTGCTTCGCCAGCTCGACCGCTCGCTGCGCGAGACCCCGGTCGCCGTGTGGCGCACGTATCTCCGTTTCCAGCTCCTCGAGGCCGCCGCACCGTACCTGTCGAGGGCCTTCCTCGATCAGTCCCCGGCCCGGGGGAAACCGCGCGGGGAATTCTGCGCCGAGACGACCGAGGCGCTGCTCGCCGACGCGGTTGGAAAGATGTACGTCGAGCGGTACTTCCTCCCGGCGGACCGGGCCCGCGTCGAGGCCATGGTCCGAGAACTGATGGCCGTGCTCGAGGACGACGTCGCCAGGGTGCCGTGGATGGCGCCGGAGACCCGCAGGCGCGCCCTCGAGAAGCTGGCCGCCTATGACGCACAGGTGGCCGCACCGCACCGCTGGAACGACGACGGCGCCCTCGCCGGCGCCGTGAGCCGCGAGGCGTTCTGGACGAGCGTCGCCGCGGCGCGCCGCTTCGCCGTCGACGCGGACCGCCGGCGAGTCGGCAAGCCGACCGATCGCAACGTCTGGCAGCTGCCCGCCTCGTCGTCGGGCGCCTACATCGATGCCCAGCTGAATCAGATCGTCCTGCCCGCCGGCTTTCTCCTGACCATCGGCTATCGCTCCGACCTCGGCGACCCGGAGCTCTACGGCGGCATCGGCGCCGGAATCGCCCACGATCTCACCCACGCCCTGGATGCCGGCGGCGCCGACTTCGACGCGCGGGGGCACCCGGTGCGCTGGTGGAGCGATGCCGATCGCTCGCGGTTCGAGGTCCTCGCCGCCTGCGTCGACGGCGAGTACGCCGCGTTCGAGGTCGAGCCCGGCCTGCACCTCGACGGCAAGAGGGTCGAGAGCGAGGCCATCGGCGATCTCGGCGGCGTGCGCCTCGGCTACCGCGCACTCGGGAGGCAGCTCGCGTCGCACCCCGTCGCGATCCGCGATGGGCTGACCCCTGACCAACGCTACTTCATCGCCTGGGCCCGGTCGCGCGCCGAGGCCGTCCGTCCCGAGACCGAGCGGCAGCTCGCGAAGAGCGACCCGCACGCGCCGGGCCGCTTCCGGGTGCTCGGTACGCTCGTCAACCTGCCCGAGTTTCAGCAGGCTTTCACGTGTACGGCCGGCGCGAAGATGGCCCGGACGGCCGAGAATCGCTGCGAGATCTGGTAGGGGCAACGCGGACGCGCCAGAGCGGACGCATTCCGTTCAGTGACAGTGCTCCGCCGCGGCCTTTCCCGCAAGCGACACGCGGTCGCCCGTGCAGTCCAGCTCGAGCGAGACCTTGTAGTCCTCGTAGTGGTTGACGCGCCACCCGGTCGAATCGACAGCGAAATGAAAGACGCGGCAATCGCGACGCTGGAAGACGGCGGAGTCGTCGAAGGGGTGCGCGTTCGAGAAGACGCGCGCTGCCGGGCCGGAGAGCGGGTCGACCACCAGGCGCACGGTGTAACCCGCCGCGTCGTCCTTGAAATCCGCCCCGAGGAATTGCTGGCGCTCGCCGGAGACGCAGACGGCGGTCGACAGGGCGACCGGGGGCGCGCCTTCGCGCGTCAGCGTGAACGCACCCGGCGGCGCCCCCGCCCCGTCCGACGAGGCGGTGGCGCGGTTCGACAGGCAGCCGGCCGCGAGCGCCGCGAGTCCCAGTCCCAGGCAAGCGAGTCTCTTCATCGTCTCTTCTCCTGAATGCGCCGCTCGATCGCTCTCACGATCCGCCCCTCGTCCGCGAGCCGGGCGTTGCCGGCGCCCCGAGCGACGAACCACTTCAAGACCGCGTGTTCTTCGTCGGGCGTAAGGGAAACTGGGAGAGCCGTCCCGCCACCTTCATGCTCCTCGTTACGGCTCGCGGCGCCTGCGGCGCGAGTAGGGGCCGAGGCAGATTGGAGTCGCTGCTCCTGCCCCCAGGTCGCCCTTCGGTCGCTCAGTTCAGAAGGGCCAGTGGAGGCCCAGCGCCTTCGCCAGGAACACCGCCATCTGCCCACGCGTCAAGGGGGCGTCGGGGCAATAAAGAGGCGGGCTTACCTGACAGCCGCCTGTGATACCGGAGGCGCTCAAGGCCTCGATGTACTGGAAGAAAGGATGGCTCGTCGGGACGTCGTTGAAGGTCGCGGTCGCGGGTGCGGGCGAAACGATCCGATGGTAATAGATCTGCGCGTTGTTGAACTTGACCGTTCCGTCGAGCGGGTTATTCGCGAAAAAGACAACGAAATAGAGTGGATGATGCGCGGTCTGCGTATACGTGTAGTTCAAGGACGCCGAATCGTTGAAGTATTCGTTGACTGCGTTTGGGGTCAGGGTCCCGATCAGGGCGTTCGGGTCGCCGGACACGCCGTTGTCATACAGACCGAGGACCATGTCGCCGGCGTTGACTTCCTTACCTGAAAACTTGAGGAAGTCGATCACAACGCCTGTCGGAATCTGGACTGGCGCGCCCAGGTACGGGTCAGCCGTGACTGCGCCGTAGTAGCGATATCCGCTCCCGTCGTCCAGCACCAGATCGGTTGAGATTCCTGGCTGAAATGCGTACGACTGCACCTCGACGGCGGTCTCGTCGGTAACACCGAAGTCTGGCGATTCCCCAGTCTTGGCCTCGTCACCCGGCTTGCTGGCCGCGGCGAGAAAGTCCTGCCGGACCTTCGCGAGCTGCTGATGAACCGAAGAGCTGTCGCCGGCCTGAAGTCGAGAAACCGTCCCAAAAAACAGAACCCCTGCCAAAGCCGCTACGAGCCCACGAAGCCTGGGATGTGCGAATCGCATTGCGACCTCCTCCGCCTTTCGGCATTTTGAAGAGTCTATTCTCATCCGGGCTCACCGCTCCTAAGGTGTGCCCCATCCTGATTCGCCGTGGGCATTCGTCTAGAAGCCGATCAGAAGCCCACCCACAATGTTTACCGAATGACTTGCGCCGTGGCGACACTTCGGGTCCCACTCCGATCATGAATTCGACCTTCGGAGATGGCTGCCACCGTTTCTTGAACAGAAGACTTGCCGCCAGCACGCTCTCCCCATGACCCGTCGTTGCGGAGATCCCGAGCTCGAGTTCGAGCCAGTAGTCGATGACGGTCTTTTCCATCGCAACCGACCCGCCGAAATGCCCCGAAACGAGCTCCGCGAGCTGCTCGAGCGGCGCTGGGAGAAGCGGACCTACGAGGGGCCGGACGGTCCGGCTCTATCGCGGTACATCTTTCACGAGTTCGGGCGGCCCGTGATCGACTTCAGAAAATCCTGGCAGAGGGCTTGCTGCGCCGCTGGCGTCGGCAGGATGGTCGAGGACGAGGCGGACCCGGAGAAGAGTTACTACGTCGGGAAGCTGTTCCACGACCTGCGGCGCTCGGCGGTTAGGGACATGGTACGGGCCGGCGTAGCGCCGACCGTCGCGCGCTCGATCAGCGGCCACCGGAGCGACGGGGTCTTCGCGCGGTACGACATCATCCACGGCCGCGACATCCGGTCGGGCCTTGAGCAGACGCAGCGCTATCGAAGGCAGGCGAGAGAAAAGGGACAATTGAGGGACAACCTGAGCGTACTCGAATCAGGATCGGGAAAGTGACGACGCGTAAGTCGTTGACTTTATTGGTCGGGGCGAGAGGATTTGAACCTCCGACCACTCGGTCTCGAACGGGATCTCGCTGAAACCCCACGGAACGATCTGACTCCACTGGCACGGGTTTCGTCATACCAGCGCAACATCCTGACACTCGGTGAAACCGAGAGAACAGCTACGCTGCTGCCCCGTTCACCGCGACCTCCGGTCCGATCCCGGGATCTGACCCCCAGCAACGCGACACCAACGGCGCAAGGGGACTGTCCCGCCCATTGACGTGGGCCAACACTGCCCCACAATAATCACTCGGCGCCGGCAACGAGCCTCTGGAACCTCGGGTTCTTGCGCAACGGGTCGAAGTTGGGGTCGATCTTGAGCCAGCCGGGTGAGAGGTAATAGGGGATCTTCAGAAGCGGCTCGAGCTTGTCGAGGGCCTTCTCCGGCTCACCGACCAGCATGTAGATCCGCACGAGCTGGTGCTGGATGTAGGGACCGGCGATCGCATCCTTTGAAACCGGGGCGAGGGCGGCAGCACGCTCACCCTCCCGGATCGCCTCGTCTTTCCGGCCTAGATACGCGAGAGCGACGCCGAGTAAGACATGGCGTTGCGCTTCTTGGGGCGCTGCGCGAAGCTGCTCGTCGTAAGCCTTCCTTGTCTCCTCGGCGTACGTGCGCACGTTGGCCACATCACTCTTCAAGGCGTAGGCCTGAGTGAGGCAGAGGGCCCAGGTGCCCCGGTCGTCATCGAACGCACCAGGCGTCAGGCGCAGAAGCTGTTTGCGCTGCGACTCGTCGAGAAGCCAGACGAGATCGGTGTAGGTCGCCACGAAGGCCACGAGCGCCGTCGGCTCGACCTCCCTGGACGCAACCTTCAGCACGTCCCTGGCACCGGCGAGATCTCCCTCCCCGAGGAACGTCGCCGCCTTGTTTTCGATCAGCGCGAGGTTGGAGGGCTCAAGGGCGAGCCCCCGATCACAGGCTTCCCGTGCCTCCGCGTACCGCCGCATACGGACGAGCGCGTCGGTGAAGGCTGCCGAACGGCCGTAAGGACGGGGATCGAGGCGCTCCGCCTGTCTGAAGTGCTTCACCGCCGCGTCCCAGCGCCCGAGGAACTCCTCGGCCAGCGCGATTCCCCTGAGGAGATCGGTATCGCCCGGTGCAATCCGTTGCCCCTTCGCGTACTGTTCCAGGGCAAGGTTGAAGTCCCCGACGACCAGCTGCTCGTAAGTGCCAAGGGCCAAATACCCCTCCGGGCGGTTTGGTGCAAGCGCGACGGCCTTCTCCGCGGCCTTGCGAGCGCGCTCCGCCAGTTCAGGTGTCGGGGCACTGAACCAGTGCAGGCTCGAGTTGGCCCGTGAGATCTGCGCCCACGCATCCATGTAGTCGGGGTCCAGGGCGACGGCCTTCTCATAGAACTCGAGCGCCTTCCGAAGGCTGGATGGAGCGATGTCTCCCATGCCTTTCGAGATCTCCTCACCCTTGAGGAATGCATCGTAAGCGGCGAGATTCTGCGTGGGCTTCTCCGAAAGCCGCTTTGCCTCGCCTGCCCCGAGCGCGCCGCCCAAGGCCTGCGCCACTCTCGTCGCGATGTCCGCCTGAACCTGAAAGACGTCGGTCAGCGCCGCGTCGAACGGCTGCTGCCACTTCGAGGCTGGCGCTCCAGAACCGGAGACCTCGACGAGCTCGGGGCTTACCTGGACGCGACTTTCGCCCCCGCCCTTCTGCCAGCGCACGGTCGCGGTCAAGAGGTAGTGCGCGTCGAGTTCTCGGGCGATCTGCTGCGGCGTCTTGGTCGTCTTTTTGTACGGCGTCGAGCTGCCTCGCGCGATCACCTCGAGGCCCGGCACGGAGGTGAGCTTCCCGCGCACCGCATCCGCGATGCCGTCGGCGAAGTAGTCGTCCTCGGGAGTCCCCAGGTTCTCGAACGGCAGCACTGCGACACGCTTGACAACACCGGCCTCGTCCTCGCGGCGATGCGGACTTCGCAGGAGAAACACACCAACGACAGTAAGAACGACGATGGCGGCAGCGGCGAGTCGAATCCTGTTCTTGTTGCCGGATGGCGCTGCGAGCGGAGCGCCATTCACGACACTCCCTGCACTCGACGACGATTGCTCCGAGAGGTTGAACGCGACGTCCTTGGCCGTCTGGAATCGATTGTTCCGATCCTTCTCCAGGCAGTGCTTGACGATGTGGTCCATGGAAGGTGAAATGTTCCGCCCGGATTCGGAAAGCTCCGGCGGCTCCTGCATCAGGATCGCCGCCATCGTCTCGGCGTTCGTGTTCCGTCGAAACGCCTTCTTCCCGGAGAGCAGCTCGTACAGGATCGCCCCAAGGGAGAAGATGTCCGAGCGGTGATCCACGGGGAGTCCTTTCACCTGTTCGGGCGACATGTAACCCGCCGTCCCCATGACCACGCCGGGCTCGGTGCGGCCCGAGACCGTCGGCGCGCTCGTCTGCTCCTCCGTCGGGGCCACCCCCATCTTTTTCGCTAGCCCGAAGTCGAGGATCTTTAGGTGGCCGTCCCTGGCGACGAATAAGTTCTCGGGCTTCAGGTCCCGGTGGACGATCCCCTTCTCGTGGGCGGCGGAAAGGCCTTTGGCAACCTGGAGCGCATAACCCACGGCCTGCTTCTGCGCGATCGGCCCCGAGTCGAGCTTGCACCGCAGCGTCTCGCCTTCCAGGAGCTCCATGACAGCGTAGGCCGTTCCCTCTTGAGTCCCGAAGTCGTGGATCGCGAGGATGTTCGGATGAGAGAGCGCCGCGACGGCGAGCGCCTCGCGCTCGAACCTAGCCAGAGCATCAGGATCAGCGGCCAGCGACTGCGGCAGGACCTTGATCGCGATGTCGCGCTGCAGCTTAGAGTCCCGCGCCCGGTAGACTTCCCCCATCCCGCCCGCGCCCAAAGGCGCCAGGATCTCGTACGGGCCGATGCGAGTCCCGGCTGGCAGTGTCATCGGTAGAGCGTTTTTCAGATTCTATTCCTCTCGGCCGCGGGACGACGAACCGCCGTTTTTGGATCGCGTCGCCTGCGCGGCTTCTAGCGAAGCCCGGTCTGCCCGTAACGTCGCGCTGACTGCATGTCAACAGCCACACATCAAGGTTCTCGGAAGCCGATAACCCCCCGCCCTTCGGGACGGTATCTGTCGCTACCGGGGCGGTCTGATCGAGCCTGCCCGCCGCTTCGGCTCTACTGAATTCCTGGCCTCGTTCTCAGCTCGTCCGGCTTTGACCGACGAGGAGCGAGCGGCTCTGGCGAGGAAGGCCCAAGAACTGGCGATAGGTTCGCAGCGGGCATCGCTCCGACGCCGTCTTCGACCGCTACGACATTGTCAGCGGCCGGGACATGAAGGCCAGGCTCGAGCAGACGCGGGGTTACCGGCTTGGAGAAGCCCGGAGAACCAGCGCAGAAGCATCACATCCGGCCCTTTTCGGGCGCGGGCCGCTTCTCCCAAGTGATTGAGGTGATTGGTCGGGGCGAGAGGATTTGAACCTCCGACCACTCGGTCCCGAACCAGACTGGGCGCGATACCAGGGAGACGACAGGAGAAACAGGCAGCAAATACGGGCCCCTCGCGGGGCCCGTTTCATCTCAGGAGACGACAGTCAGCGAGGGAACCAGCACAGTTCCAGCACGTTCAAGGGGTGCTCGAGGGGCGGGGCGGCGCCGTGCTCGAGGCGGTCGCGGCGGTCGCGCGCCTGGGCGCTGTCCTGTCCGCCCGCGGCGTCGCCCTGGCGGTCCAAGAGACCCGACCAGTCGCACCGCCGTGCGTTGACCTTCTCAGCGCGAAGGCCACCGCTAAGCGGCTCGGGCTGAGCCCGCCGACGATCTACCGGCTCGCGAGTCGGGGCGAGCTGCCCGCCGTACGCGTCGGTGACGCCGTGCGGTTCGATCCGGCGGACCTCACAGCGTTCATCCGTCGCCGCGTCCTATGAGGGCGGTCTACTGCGGTCTACTGCGCGAACCAGTCGGGCGCGAGCACGCGCAGCTCGACCTTCCCACACTTCGGGCAGACGCTAGCGATCACTTGCGCCTTCGTCGGCCGCCCGACGATCCGGCGTCCCGGCTCGGGGAGCTCCCGCGGGACCTCGATGTCGATACCGCCCGCCGCCGCCTCGGGCATCTCGCGCTTGCAGTCTGGGCACTTCATGGGCGCAGAGTCTACTCCGCTGCTTCATCGCGTGAGCGTGCTCGAATTACTTCTTCTTTGGTGGAGGCGGCTTTAGCAGCCTTTCGAGCTTGCAGGGCCACGTCTCTCTAAACGCATGCGCCACCGCTACCGTCACATCGCTCTCATTGAGCATCTCGGGGTGGCTTTGAACGTACTTCATGAGAACCGCGACAGCCCGGCCATTCGTGATGTTGTCGGGAGCGCAGAAGTAGGGCAGCGACATAACGTCCAACTGGACACCCTCCGCCCAAAGCTTGCCAGCGGCAAGCGAGTCTTTAATTTGGTACAGCCTGTTCATTTCGAGGAGTCCCTTGACCCAGCCAATGCACATTCCAGCGTTTGCATCATTGGCCTTTCGGATTTCCCCGCTTTCTGTGACGACATCTGTGCAGATCTGCTTCAGCTCAACGCCGGTAAAAGTCTGCGCTCCGGCCATCGTCGTAACCATCAGCGCGAGCAGCGATACGGCCAAGACCGACCCGAGGCGCGTTCTCATGTTCGCTCCGTTCGTGGCGCGATTATAGGGGCCAGCGGCTACTGTGATAGCCTTCGCTATCAGGAGGTACGTTGATGATCAAGGAACACAAAGGGGCGTATACGTTGCGCGGCATCGACCCGATGCTCTGGCGGCAGGTCAAGTCCGCTGCGGCACTGAAGGGGATGACGGTGCGGGAGTTCATCCTCGACGTTCTCAGGAAGGCGGTGAAGTCATGAGGGGCGACGGCAGGATCTACCTGCGGGGTCCGCGGTGGTGGGTCTCCTATTGGGTCGACGGGGTGAACTACCGCCAGGCCGCGGGGCCGAAGGAGGAGGACGCCGTGCGGCTCCTGAAGGCGAAGCGCAGGGAGATCGCCGGCGATCGGTTCGTCACGCCGCGGGCGGAGAAGCTGACGGTGGCGGAGCTCCTCGAGGCGCTCGAGAAAGACCTCGAGCTCCGGGGCGCGAAGTCGATCGTCTCCTTCCGCGCGCACCGGAAGGCCGTCGAGGACGCGCTCGGCGCCCGCCGCGCCAGCACGATCACCACGGACGACGTCCGGGCCTTCCAGAAGGCGCGCCTCGCCGACGCGAAGGCGCCCGCGACGGTCAACCGCTACGTCGAGACGCTGCGCCTGGCGCTCCGCCTGGCCGCCAGGGAGGGCAAGCTCGCGCGGCTCCCCTACTTCCCGATGTTGCGGGAGGACAACGCGAGGCAGGGCTTCTTCGAGCGCGAGGAGTTCGAGAGCGTCGAGAGGGCCCTGCCGGATCCCATCGCCGACGTCGCGCGGTTCGGCTGGCTGAGCGGCTGGAGGAAGGGCGAGATCGTCGGCATGACTTGGGAGCAGGTCGACATGAGGGCCGGCGAGGTCCGGCTCTTCGACTCGAAGAACGGCCGCGGTCGGGTGCTCGAGTTCGACGACGAGCTCCGCGCGCTGCTCGAGGCGCGCCTCGCGCGGCGGACCTTCGAGGGGCCCGACGGGCCCGCGCTCTCTGCCTACGTCTTCCACGATCGCGGGCGGCCGGTGATCGACTTCCGCAAGTCGTGGCAGAAGGCGTGCGTCGCCGCCGGCGTTGGCCGGATGGTGAAGGCGACGGAGGATCCCGAGGACGAGCGCGAAGTCTACGTCGGCAAGCTCTTCCACGACCTGCAGCGCTCGGCCGTGCGGGACATGGTCCGGGCCGGGATCCCGCCGACGATCGCCAGGGGGATCAGCGGGCACCGGAGCGACGCCGTTTTCGATCGGTACAACATCGTCGACGGCCGCGACAGGAAGGCCGCGCTCGAGCAGACGCAGCGCTATCGCCGCGAGAAGCCCGGAGAACCAGCACAGAACCAGCACATCCGGCCTTTTTCGGGCGCGGGCGTTTCCCGCAAGTGATTGAGAGGATTGGTCGGGGCGAGAGGATTTGAACCTCCGACCACTCGGTCCCGAACCGAGTGCGCTACCAGGCTGCGCTACGCCCCGGAAGAGTGCGCGTTATACGCGATTCCGGGGCTTTATGCAAAGGCCCGGAGCCGCGCCGAAGGTCACTGCAGGTGGGCCGCGAGCTTGTTGCCCGAGTAATCGAGCTGCAGGGTCTTCGTGTCTCCGCCCGAGAGCTGCGCGCTCGTGGTCGCGAACGCCGAAGGCATGTTGGGACCGGACAGCCAGACTTTGACGAGGGCGAGCCCCGGAGGAACCGAGATGTTCGCCGAAACGGCATGGGTTTCGCCCTTCTTGAACGAGAACGGGCGTCTGAGCAGGATCTGGTCGTTGACGGCCACCATGACGTGGCCCTCCGGCATCGGCGCGTCGAAGGCGAGACGGAGCGTGGCGGTGGTCGTGGCCGCAGCCGGCGCCGAGGCGCCGGCACCGGCGCCCGGGGCGGCGGGAGCCGCCTTTGCCGCCGGGATCGGCGACGTCGGCGCCGCCGGGCCCTTCTTCGCCAGCTGATCCTTGGCCTTCGCCCCCTTCCGGCGCGCCGCCGCCTCCGCCGCGACCCTGGCCTCGGCGATCTTCCGATCCGCCTCGTCCCGCAGGGCCGGCGCATCGGGATTCGTGGCGTCGAGGCGCAGGGCCTCGTCCGCCTGCGCGCGCGCCTCTTCGCTGCGGCCGTCGGCGAGCGCGGCCTTCCCCGTCACGACGAGATCCGCGGCCTGCTTCTTGCGATCGGTCTCGTCCTGGCGCGCCTTGACGGCGTTCTCGGCCATCTGGGCGTACTTGCGGGCTTCCTCGTTGTTCGGGCTGCGGGCGAGGACCTCGCGGGCCTTGGCGAGACTCTGGTCGTACTGCCCCGCCGAGAAGAGCTTCTTCGTTTCCTCCAGCGCCTCGCGTCGATCCTTGACGTCCTGTTCGAGGACCGCGTCCGGCTCGGCGGCGGGCGTCGACGCCGAGCGCGCACGCATGACGAAGAACGCGACGACGAGAACGAGAATCCCCGCCGCCGCGGCCGTGACCATCCAGAACCAGCGCGGATTGACCTCCGCCTTCGCGAGCTTCTTCCAGTCCTGGGGTCCGCCGGCTCCCGGCGCGGTCAGCGGGACCACCGACGGCGGCGGTCCCGGCGGCACCGTGTCGCTGCCGAAGGTGCCCTCGAAGTCGGCGTTCGGAGGCGGCGAGGGCGGCGCTTCCTGCATCACCGCGGCGAGCTCCGGGGCCGCCGCGGTGGCCTCGTGCTCGTCGGACTCCTCCCCCCAGCTTCCCGAGGATTCCCCGGCGGGCGGGAATTCCGGCGGGGGCGGCGGCGCCGGGGGCGACGTGAGCGTCTCGCGCGGCGCGCCCTGGGCGGCCATCTCCTTGAGGTTCGCGAGCTTGAGCGTCGGGAGGTTCTCGGCGGCCGAGACCATCGTGCCGAGGTCCTGCAGCGCCTTCTGCTCCTCGAGGTGAGCCTTGAGCTGGTAGAGCGCGAGCGCCATGTCCTTGCCGCGCTGGTAGCGGTTCCAGGGATCCTTGGCCATCGCCCGCGCGACGATCGGGTTGAAATCGTTCGGCACGTCGGGCGCCAGGTCGCCCGGCGGAGTGAAGTCCTCGTGCACGATCTTGTAGGAGATCGCCGTCAGGTTGTCGCCCTGGAAGGGCTTGCGATTCGTCAGCAGCTCGTACAGGACGACGCCGAGCGAGAAGATGTCGCTGCGCCCGTCCACCGGGGCGCCGGAGACCTGCTCGGGCGACATGTAGTTGGGCGTGCCGAGAAACTGCCCGGTCGTGGTCAGGTTGGAGGATGCGACCTTGGCGATGCCGAAGTCGGTGATCTTCACCTTTCCGTCGGTCGTCAGGAGGATGTTGGCCGGCTTGATGTCGCGATGGATGATTCCCTTGCGGTGGGCATAGTCGAGGGCCTCGCCGATCTGGGCGATGAGGTCGGCGACCTCGTCCCAGGTGAACTTCTTCTTGTCCGCGAGCAGCGACTTGAGGTTGCGCCCCTCGATGTATTCCATCGCGATGAACGACGTGCGGCTCTCGCTGTCCTCGCCGATGTCGTGGATCGTCACGATGTTCGGGTGGGAGAGGATCCCGGCGGTCTGGGCCTCGCGGACGAAGCGCTCCCGGAACTCTCGGGACTCGGAATCGTCGTCATCCCCCTGCGAGGTGCGGATCGTCTTGACGGCGACGAGACGGCCGATCACCGGGTCCTTGGCGAGGTAGACCACGCCCATGGCGCCCTTGCCGAGCTCGTTCAAAACCTCGTAACGGCCCAGCTTCGTCACGCGGGCTCCCGCCGCCGTCTTTCCCGACATGGGTCTGGAATGAATCCCTCCGGCCCGAAGGCTCTCCGATGGAGACACACCCGCCCGCTGGCCTTCATGGCCACGCGAAATTCTAGCAGGTTGGCCTGCGCGGAAGGGGGCAGAATCTCGGCCGCGAAGGCTCCCGGAGGTGAAGGCGGGGCCTCCCGGACCGGCGTATCCTCCGCGACATGGAACCGAGCGCTCCCGCCGTCCGAGGCGTTTCGATCGTCCGAGTCGGCGCCGGGATGGAACGCCGCGAGGACCGCGTCAGCGTCGAGGAGCCGCTCGAGATCCGCGTCGGCGCCGAGACGCTCGCCGTCACGATGCGCACGCCCGGGGACGACTTCGACCTCGCCGCGGGCTGGCTCCTCGCCGAGGGCATCGTGCGCCGCCCCGCCGACATCGTCCGGATGGAGCACTGCCGCGAGGTCCGGGCGCCCGAGGAGGAGGGCAACGTCGTCATCGTGAGGACGACCGAGCCCGCCCGCGGCGCCGTCGATCGCGCGCGGAGGCTTCTCCTGACGTCCTCGTCCTGCGGCCTCTGCGGCAAGGGCTCGATCGAATCGCTGCGGGGCTGTTTCCCGCCCATCGCGTCGAACCCGCGCGTGGCTCCCGAGATCCTGCGCGCCCTCCCCGAGATCCTGCGCGCCGCCCAGCCGAACTTCTCCGAGACCGGGGGCCTGCACGCGGCCGGCATTTTTACGGCCGCCGGAGAGCTGCTCGTCGCGCGCGAGGACATCGGCCGCCACAACGCCGTGGACAAGGCCGTCGGATCGCTCTTCCGCACGGACCGGCTGCCCCTTGAGGACGCGATCCTCGTGGTGTCCGGACGCGCTTCCTTCGAGATCGTCCAGAAGGCCCTGGCGGCCGCGATCCCGATCGTCGCCTCGGTCTCCGCTCCGTCCTCGCTCGCGATCGATCTCGCCCGGGAGTCGGAGATGACGCTCGCCGGGTTTCTGCGGAACGGGGCCTTCAATCTGTATTCCCGGGAGGATCGCCTTTCCGGGCCCTCCCCCGCTCGATGAGGGCCGGGATCACCCATCCGGCGAGGACGCCCGCGAAGGCGAGCAGGCCCACGGCCAGCAGGAAGGCGATTCCGATGGCGACGCACGACAGGGCCGTCATGGATCCTCACTCCCCTTCTCCGGCGCGGGCTCCCGGCGGAGGCCTTCAATATAATCCGGCCCCATGAAGCCACTCTCCGCTCCGCAACTGCGCAACGTGGCCGTGGTCGGCCACAACACCGTCGGCAAGACCACCCTCGTCGCGGCGCTGCTTCATGCGGCGGGCGCGACCACCCGCCCCGGCAGGATCGAAGACGGGACCTGTCCCACCGACTTCGACGCCGAGGAAATCGACCGCAGGATCTCGATCAATCTCTCCTGCGCCCATGCCGTCCACCGCGACACCCGGATCAACTTCCTCGACGCCCCGGGCTATGGAATCTTCGCGCCCGAAGCGAAGGCCGCGATCCATGCCGCCGATTCCGCGCTGATCGTGCTCGACGCGGTGTCGGGAGTCGAGGTCCAGACCGAGCGCGCCTGGAAGTTCGCCCAGGAGTTCGGGCGCCCGGTGCTCTTCGTCGTCAACCGGATGGACCGCGAGCGGGCGTCGTTCGATCGCACGGTCGAGTCGCTGCGCAAGAAGTACGGAAGAGAGATCGTGCCGCTCCAGATCCCGGTCGGCGAGGAGAAGGCGTTCCGCGGATCGGTGGATCTCGTGCGCATGGAGGCGCACATCCACGAGGGCGGCAGGCGCGTGGACGGCCCGATCCCCGCGGACCTGGCCGATCGCGCGAAGGCCGAGCACGAGGCCCTCGTCGAGGCGGTCGCCGA
Source organism: uncultured Acidobacteriota bacterium (assembly GCA_963736455.1). Lineage (GTDB taxonomy): Bacteria > Acidobacteriota > Thermoanaerobaculia > UBA5066 > Gp7-AA6 > DAHUXD01. The sequence continues at coordinate 59,735 of CAVTON010000001.1, read as the reverse complement.
GGGCGAGGACGACCTCATGGAGAGATTCTTCGCGCAGGGCACGCTCGAGCCGCAGGACATCCTGCCGGGCCTGAAGCGCGAGATCGTCGAGCGCAAGATCTTTCCCGTCCTCTGCGCGTCGTCGTTTTTGGGCATCGGCACGATCCGGATCCTCGACGCCTGCGTGGCCCTGCTTCCCTCTCCGGAGACCCGCCGGGAGGAGGGCGTCGGCAAGGACGGAAAGCCCGTGGTCGTTTTCTGCAACGAGAAGGACCAGGCCGTCGCGCAGGTGTTCAAGACGGTCTCCGACCCCTTCGCCGGGCGCATCTCGTACCTGCGGGTGCTCGCCGGCCACTTTCAATCCGACGGCAACTACTGGAACGCGACCCGCAGCTCTCCCGAGCGCTTCTCGGGCCTCTTCCTGCCGCAGGGCAAGGAGCACGTCGGCATCCCGGAGGCCCATGCCGGCGACGTCGTGGCGGTCGCCAAGCTCAAGGACACCTTCACGGGCGACACGCTGACGGCCAAGGACAACCCGGTGGTCCTGCCCGCCCTGGCCGTGCCCGAGGCCTCGATCGCCTATGCCATCGAGCCGAAGACCAAGGGCGACGAGGACAAGATCTCGACCGCCCTGCACAAGCTGATCGAAGAAGACCCCTCGCTCAACTTCCAGCGGGACGAGGAGACCAAGGAGTTTCACCTCGCCGGCGCCTCGCAGCTGCACGTCGAGATCGCGGTGGCGCGGCTGAAGAAGCGCTACGGCGTCGAAGTCATCCTTCATCCGCCGAAGGTTCCCTACCGCGAGACGATCACGAAGAAGGCGGAGGCCCACGGCCGCCACAAGAAGCAGACCGGCGGGCACGGGCAGTTCGCCGACTGCCGCATCCGCGTGGAGCCGCTGCCGCGCGGAAAGGACTTCGAGTTCGTGGACGACATCTACGGCGGCGCGATCCCGCGCAACTTCATCCCCGCCGTCGAGAAGGGAATCCAGGAGGTCCGGCGCCGGGGCTTCCTCGCCGGGTACCCGATGGTGGACTTCCGCGTCACCCTCTATGACGGCCAGTACCACGATGTCGACTCCTCCGAGCTCGCCTTCAAGCTCGCGGGCGCGCTCGCCTACAAGGAGGCGATGGCGGCGGCCCGGCCGACGCTGCTCGAGCCGGTCATGAACGTCGAGATCTCGGCGCCGAACGAATACGTCGGGGACCTGATGGGAGACCTCTCGTCCCGCCGCGGCAAGGTCGAGGGCATGGATGCGGCGGACGAGGACACGGTGATCAAGGCGCAGGTGCCGATGGCGGAGTTGCTGACGTACGGCGCCCAGCTGCGCTCGATCACGCAGGGCCGCGGCTCATTCCACCTCGAGTTCTCGCACTACGCCGAGGTGCCGCACTCCCTGCAGGACAAGATCATCGCGCAGTCGAAGGGGCGGGAGGGAGACGCCGGCGCGGCCGTTAAAGTCTGACGGGTCGTGCCCGAGCGGCCTGCAGCGTCCGAGTCGACGATCGGGTCAGACCTCGAAATTTCTTGACTTGACCGACCCGTTCGGGAAACAGTTCGCCCACTCCGAGATCCGACATCCCGGCGCGGTGAGTTTCGGTCCGGTTTCGTCGTAGCCAGAATCCGCAGGAAACGCTCGCTTCCCGGGTCGAATAACGCGAAGTCGCGGTCTCGAAAACGTCCGACTGGAGGTTTGCGCGAATGCTTCACTCATGGCTGCCTTCCAAGCGTCTCGGGGCTCTCGGTTCCACGATCGCGGCCCTTCTCGCGGCGACGGCGGCATTCGCCGCGGATCCGCCGTCCGGAAGCGCCCCTCTGATCACCGCGAGCGGCGCCCGCCAAGTCGAGGCCCTCGTCTCCGTCAAGCAATCGACGACGGCGATCCAGAAGAAGATCGACTCGCGCCTGTATCTCGGCATGCTCCACGAGCGCCAGGACGCGCGCCTGGCTCCCCTGACGAGCTACCACTTCCTGACCGCGGACGCCGACGGGCGGGTCCTCGTGAGCCTCGCGCTCTCGGACCCCGCGGCCCGGGCGAGGGTCGTGGCGTCGGTCGCAGCGCTCGGCGGCGTCGTCGTCCATAGCGCGGCGGGGCAGAGTCTGGTCCTGGCCCGCGTCCGGCTTCGGGACCTGGAGACGATCGCCGCCGTTCCCGGAGTGCAGCGCGTCCGCCAACCGGCCCCGATGGTGCCCGACGCGATCAACGTCTCCGAGGGCGTCGCCGCGCACGGCGCCGACGAGGCGGCGGCCTTCTTCGGCGTCACGGGCTCAGGCGTCAAGGTGGGCGTCATCTCCAATGGCTGCGATTCCCTGGGCAGCCTCCAGGGAAGCGGCGACCTTCCGCCGTCGGTGACCATTCTGCCCGGCCAGGCGGGCTCGGGCAACGAGGGATGCGCCATGCTCGAGATCGTCCACGACATGGCCCCCGACGCCGAGCTCTACTTCTCGAGCACCGGCGACACCAGCGAGCAGTTCGGCCAGAACATTCTCGATCTGGCGGACGCCGGCTGCCAGGTCATCGTGGACGACGTCCTCTCGCTCGACGAGTCTCCCTTCGAGGACCAGACCATCGCCCAGGCGGTCAACACGGTCACGGCCAATGGCGTCTTCTACTTCGCTTCCGCCGGCAACCAGGGCAACCTCGACGACGCGACGTCGGGCGCCTGGGAAGGCGACTTCTCGGCGAACGGAACGATCGCCTCGCTGCCCGGGGCGGGGGTCGTGCACAACTTCGGCGACGGCGGGCACTCGATCCTCGTGACCAAGACCGCGCCGTACGTCGTGCTGACCTGGGCCGAGCATTACACCGAGTCCTCCGGCATCGCGTCGACCGACTACGACCTGTACCGGATGAACGGAACGCTCTCCGCCGTCCTCGACTCAAGCACCGACGTCCAGAACGGGGTCGGCGGCGACGACCTGGCCTTCGAATTCATGTTCGGCGCCAACGCCGGCGACCGGATCGTCGTGACCCGGTTCGCCGCCGGCACGACGAGTCCGCCGATGTTCAACCTGCTCGCGTACCGTGGGCGGGTCGATCCCGCGCTGGCGACCACCGGCGCGACGCGCGGCCACAACAGCGCCTCCCAGGCATTCGGCGTCGCGGCGACTCCGGCCGCCGACCCGTTCGACCCGGCGACGCCCCCGGGCCCGTACCCGGGCACGTTCGGTCCCGGCAACGCGAGCGAGACCTTCACCTCCGACGGCCCGCGCCGCTTCATTCTGCGACCGGACGGGTCCGAGTACACGCCCGGCAACCGCACGAAGACCGGCGGCATCGTTCGGCCGAAACCGGACATCACCGCCGCCGACGGCGTGTCGTGCGCGGCTCCGGGATTCCTGCCCTTCTATGGAACCTCGGCCGCGGCGCCGCACGCCGCCGCCATCGCCGCGCTCCTCAAGTCCGCCCTGCCCGATCTGACCCTGCCGGAGCTGCGCAAGGCCCTCGTCACTTCGGCGATCGACATCGAAGCTCCCGGCAACGACCGCGACACGGGAGCCGGCATCATCATGCCTCACGCGGCGCTCGATGCCGCCGGCGTCGCCGGGCCTCTCTCTCCGCAGCCCATGGAGGTCGACGCGCACGCAGCCGCCGGCACCACCTCCAACGCCAACGGGGTCTGGGAGCCCGGCGAATTCGTCGAGATCTCGCCGTCGTGGAAGAACAACCAGGGCTCGGACCAGCCGCTCACCGGCGCCGGCGCGAGCCTGACCGGGTCTTCGAACAACGGGACGTTCTACAACCTCTCCGACACGACCGCCGACTACGGCACGATCACTTCGGGAACGGCCGGCGGGTGCCACGGCGCGACGGGAGACTGCTACGTGGCCGGCGTCACGAACACGCGCCCGACCGCTCACTGGGACGCCACGTTCGAGGAAACGCTCTCGACGGGCCTCGAGAAGCTCTGGAAGCTCCACATCGGCAACACCTTCCCCGACGTGCCCGTCTCCAATCCCTTCTATGCGTACGTCGAGAACCTGATCCACAACGGCGTGACGGGCGGATGCGGCGGCGGCAACTACTGCCCCGGCAACTCCGTCACGCGGGCGCAGATGGCGGTGTTCCTCCTCAAGGGCAAGCACGGCTCGCCGTACATACCGCCGGCCTGCACGGGCACGTTCGGCGACGTCTCCTGCGCGAACACGGACTTCGCCGTCGACTGGATCGAACAGCTCGCCGGCGAGGGAATCACCGGAGGGTGCGGAGGCGGCGACTACTGCCCGAACAGCGCCGTGACGCGCGCCCAGATGGCGATCTTCCTGTTGAAGGCCGAGCACGGCAGCGGCTACACGCCGCCCGCCTGCACGGGCATTTTCCCGGACGTGCCCTGCTCGCCCGTTCCGGCCTTCGCGGTCGACTGGATCGAGCAGCTCTTCCATGAGGGGATCACCGGAGGCTGCACCGGCGGGAACTACTGCCCCGCAAATCCGGTCCTGCGCAGCCAGATGGCGGTCTTCCTGGACAAGACGTTCCGGCTCGCGCTCTACGGGCCTTAGAGCTAAACGGACGCCGGATTCGACGACGGGCGGCCGGCGCGATCGCGCCGTCCGCCTTCGTTTTTCAGAGCGTTCTCCACCGCCGGCCGTCCTTCTCGAGGAAGCGGTCGGCGGCCTCCGGGCCGAACGTGCCGGCGGCGTAGTTGGGAAACTCGGGGGCGGGCGTCTTCGACCAGGCGTTCAGGATCGGCGTCAGGACTTCCCATGCGTGCTCGGCCTCGTCGCCGCGGATGAAGAGCGTCTGGTCGCCGTGCGTGACGTCGAGGAGCAGCCGCTCGTAGCCCCCGGCGATCGGGGCGCCGAGCCTCGCGTACGGAAAATCCATGTAGACCGGCTGGATCTGGAGGACCGAGCCGGGGATCTTGACCCCGAACTTCAGCGAGACGCCCTCGTCCGGCTGGATGTGGAGCCGCAGCACGTTGGGGGGCAGCTCCCCCGAGGCCTTGCTGAAGAACCGGTGCGGCACGCCCTTGAACTCGATCGCGATCTCCGTGACGCGCTTGGCCAGCCGCTTTCCGGATCGCAGGTAGAACGGCACTCCCGCCCACCGCCAGTTGTCGATCGCAAACCGGACGGCGGCGAAGGTCGCCGTCTCCGAAGCCGGATCGACTTTCGGCTCTTCGCGGTAGCCCGGGACCTTCTTTCCGTCCACGACGCCGGGCCCGTACTGGCCGCGGACGGCCCAGTCGTTGATGCCGTCCGCCGGAAAGGGGCGAATCGACTGGAGGACCTTGACCTTCTCGGCGCGGATCGCATCGGCCTCATAGGCGGCCGGCGGTTCCATGGCGGTCAGCGTCAGCAGCTGCAGCAGATGGTTCTGGAACATGTCGCGGAGGATGCCCGCGCTCTCGTAGAACGCGGCGCGATGGCCCACCCCCACCGACTCGGCGACCGAGATCTGGACGTGGTCGACGTACCGATGGTTCCAGAGGGGCTCGAAGATGCCGTTGGCGAAGCGCAGCACGAAGATGTTCTGGACCGTTTCCTTGCCGAGGTAATGGTCGATTCGATAGATCTGCTTCTCGGGAAAGACCGAGAGCAGCACGCGATTCAGGTGGCGGCCGGACTCGAGATCGTGGCCGAACGGTTTCTCGACGACCGCCCGCACCCAGCCGTTTGCGACCTTCGCGAGCCCCTCGGCCCCGATCGCCGTCACGATGGCCTCGTCGGCGTCGGGGGGCGTGGCGAAGTAGAAGATGCGGTGGCGGGGGCCGCCGCGCTCCGACTCGATCTGCTCCAGCTTCTCGCGCAGGCGCCGGAAGAGGCCCGGGTCGCCGAAGTCGCCCGCCACGTACGACACGCGGTCGGGCAGGTCGCCCGGCCGTCCCTGCGTGGGCGGCGTGAATTCGCGGGCGCCGCCCTCGAGGTGCGAGCGGAACGCCTCGTCCGTGTACTCGGACCGGCCGATGCCGACGATCGCAAAATCCGGCGAGAGGGCGCCGTCCCGATTCAGGTGGGCGATCGCGGGCGCGAGGAGGCGGCGGGTCAGATCGCCCGAGGCGCCGAAGATCACGAGTGTGGCCGGCGGGCGGATCTCCTCCTCGCGCCGGGGAGCGGAGGGCGCGGCACTCACGCGGCCGCCTCGCGGGCGACCAGCGCGGTGAGCCCGGCGATCGCCTGCCCGGGGTCCGTTTCGAGCCGCACGCGGACCGCACGCCGGCCCCGCGCCACGAGGGCCTCGAGCTCCGCGTCGGCCTGCGCCGCGAACACCGTCTGGAAACCCCACGGCCGCGCCGGGATCGCCAGGTCCGCCGCCGAGGACGCGGTCAGCTGCAGGAACGCCCCGCGGGGCGGGCCGCCCTTCTGGACCTGTCCCGCGGCGTGCTGGACCCGCGGGCCGAAACCGGCGATCGTCGCCACGCGCTTCGAATCCCGGACCGCGAGCCGCAGGGCCTCGAGCGCCTCCGCGGCCGCCGGACTCTCCGGCACGTACGCCGAGATCGCGAAGTAGTCGCCGGGCTGGATCGAGGCCAGCAGCCGCGGAAAGCCGCCGTCCGCCGAAGCCGCCGCCGCGGCGGGCTCGATGGCGCCTCCGGCGAGCATGCGGCTGGCGCGATTTCGCACGTCGGCCTGGTCCGACTCGTCGAAGGGATTGACCGCCAGCAGGCGTCCGGCGACGGCGGACGCGAACTGCCAGCGATAGATCTCGGCGCCGAGATCGAGCTCGTCGCGCAGGACGAACCCCAGCAGAGGATGGCCGTGCTCCACGAGAGTCGCCAGCCGCCGATCCGCCGCCGCATCCGGAGCACCGGCCATCTCGAATCGCGCGAAGACGCGGTCCGACCCGTACACGTCGGGAGCACCCAGCGGCTCGCCCTCGATCGGGACGATGCCCTTGCCGTCATGGCCCGTCGCGGAGCCCACGAGGGCCTCGAGCCATCGGGCAAGGCCTCCGGCCTCGCGTGCCGCCGAGAGCGTCAGCTTGTCGCGTCCGGCGGCCGCCTCGGCCCCGAGCGCCGCCCCGAGCAGGAGGCCCGGATTTTCGGCGCCCGGGGCGCGACACGCCTCGGCCATGCGGCCGGCGCGATCGAGCACTTCGCGAATCTTGCGGCCGGCCAGAGCCGCCGGGACGAGACCGAACGGCGAGAGGGCGCCGAAGAGCGCGGGCGTGCGCGGATCCGCCGGGATGACCGCGCGGACGCGACGCTTCCCCGCCTCGGTCGCGAGGGCCGAACCCGGTTCCGTGACAGCGAGGAAGCGCTGGCCCGCCGGGACCTCGCCGAGCGTCCTCGCCGCGTTCCCGAACAGAACGTCGAAGAGGAGATTCGTCTCGAGCCCCGCTCCGGTCCTCGACGCAATCACGAACACGGTCCTCGCGGGATCGAAGGCGCCGACCGCCGCCGTGACCGCCGAAGGCTCCGTCGTGTCGAGCACCGCGAGAGCCGGGAACCCCTCGGCCGGTTCGACGGTTCCGGCGAGCGCCCAGGGCGCCAGCGCGGCCCCGCCCGAGCCGACCACGACGACGCGGTCCGCTTCCGTCCGGATTGCGGCCGCGAGCTTTTCCAGGTCGGGCACCGTCTCGACCATCCGTTCCGGAAGGGTCAGCCAGCCGAGCGAGGCCTCGATCTGCTTTCGCGCGAGCGCTTCCGGCCTCCAGTAGGACCCGTCGCCCGCCCAGATCCGTTCGACCGCCCGCTCGGAGATCAACCGCGCGGCCGCTTCCCGGCAGCGGGAGGCCGCGCCGTCGGGCTGGAGGTTCAGGCCACCCTCATCGCGCGCTGCTTCTCGCCGATGGTCTTCAGGAGGCTGTCGAAGGAGGCGGAGAACTTCTGGACGCCCTCCTTCTCGAGCTCGTCGGCGACGGCGTCGATCGAGATGCCGAGGTCCCGCAGCGCCCGGAAGTCGGCCGCCGCCACGTCCCGATCGTCGCGGATGCGGACCTTCGGGTCTCCGTGATCGCGGTACGCCTCGAGCGTGTCGGGAGGCATCGTGTCCACCGAGTCGGGCGCGATCAGCGCCTCGACGTAGTAGAGATCGGGCAGCGACGGGTCCTTCGTGGAGGTGGAGGCCCACAGCGGGCGCTGACGGCGGGCGCCCTCCCCCTCGAGGGATTTCCAGCGCGGGCTCGCGTACACCTCCTCGAACGCCTCGTACGCGATGCGCGCGTTGGCGACCGCGATGCGGCTCCGAAGGGCCTTCGCCCGCGTGTCGCCCGCCTTCGTCCGCGCGTCGAGCTTCGGATCCACGTTCGTGTCCACGCGCGACACGAAGAAGCTCGCGACCGATCGCAGCGTGCCGATCGGCTCGCCGGCCTTCCGGCGCGCCTCGAGCGCGGCCATGTGCGCCTCCATGACCTCCCGGTAGCGGGGCACGGAGAAGAGCAGCGTGACGTTGATGTTGATGCCCTCGGTCAGGCACTGGCGGATGGCCGGAACCCCCTCGGCCGTGCCCGGGATCTTGACCATGACGTTCGGGCGGCCGCACTCCTTCCAGAGCCGCCGCGCCTCGTCGATCGTGCCCTGCGTGTCGCGGGCGAGCTGCGGGCCGACCTCGATCGAGACGAAGCCGTCGTCGCCCTTTCGGGCGTCGAACGACGGCCGGAAGACGTCGGCCGCCGCCTGGACGTCGCGAACGGCCAGCGCCTCGAAGACCTCTGCGGGAGAACGCCCCGCGCCGGCGCCGCGGATGTCCGCGTCGTAGAGCGAGCTTCCCGCGATGGCCTTCTCGAAGATCGTCGGGTTCGACGTCATGCCCGAGAGGCCGTCCTCGGCGATCAGGCGGGCGAGACCGCCGCCGTCGATCAGGTCCCGGCGGATGTAGTCGTACCAGACGCTCTGACCGAGCTCGGACAACGCCTTGAGACGGTTGGAATTCATGAGGACCTCCCTCCTCCGACGAGCCGGCGCGCGAAGGCGACCACGTGGTCCGCCGTGAAGCCGTACTCGCGCATCACGACGTCGCCGGGCGCCGACGCGCCGTAGCGATCCACTCCGATCGAGCCGCCGCCGTCGCCGACGTATTTCTGCCACCCCAGCGTCACGCCGGCCTCGATCGACAGGCGCGCCTTGACCGAGGGCGGCAGGACCTCGTCGCGATACTCGCGCGGCTGACGGTCGAAGAACTCCCAGCAGGGCATCGAGACGACGCGGGCCGGGATGCCCTCGGCCTCGAGCTTCTGGCGCCCCGCGACGGCCAGCTGGAGCTCCGAGCCCGTCGCCATCAGGATGACCTTCGGCGCACCGCCCGAGGCCTCCGCGAGGATGTACGCCCCGCGCGAAAGGTCCCCTCGCGCGCCGCTGCGGTCGAGGACGGGGATGTTCTGACGGCACAGCACCAGGCCGATGGCCCCGTCGCGGTGCTCCATGATCGCCTTCCACGCGTCGACGGTCTCGTTGGCGTCTCCCGGCCGGATCACGGTGAAGAACGGCATGACCCGCAGCGCCATCAGGTGCTCGACGGCCTGATGCGTCGGACCGTCTTCGCCGAGACCGATCGAGTCGTGCGTCCAGACGAAGATCGTCGGAAGACGATTCAGCGCGGCCAGCCGGATGGCCGGACGCATGTAGTCGGAGAAGCAGAAGAAGGTGGCGACGAACGGGCGGACGCCTCCGTGGTAGCTCAACCCGTTGGCGATCGCCGCCATGGCGTGCTCGCGCACGCCGTAGTGGATGTTGTTGCCCTCGCCGGTCTGCCCGTCGAAGTCTCCGGCCGACTCGATCTTCGTCTTCGTCGACTCCGAGAGGTCGGCGTCTCCGCCGAGGAGCCACGGCACGCGGGGAGCGATCGCATTGATCGCCTTGCCGCCGGCCACCCGGGTCGCGAGCGACTCGCCCGCCTTCCAGCTCGGAAGATCCTCGTCCCAGCCCTTCGGCAGGGCGCCCCGGCGCGCGGTCCGCCACTCCTCCGCCAGATCCGGATATGCCGCCGCCCAGGCCGCGAACCGGCGCTCCCACTCGCCCTCCCAGTGGACGCCGCGCTCGACGGCCGTCCGGAAGTGCTCCAGCGCCTCGGGCGGCTCGTGGAACGCATCGGTCCACTCCCAGCCCAGGGCCTTCTTCGTGAGCGCGACCTCCTCGACGCCGAGCGGGCTGCCGTGCGCGGCGGAGGTGCCGGCCTTGTGCGGCGAGCCGTAGCCGATCGTCGTCCTCACGGCAATGATCGTGGGGCGATTCTGCTGTGAGACGGCGACCTCGATCGCCCCGTCGATCGCGTCGAGATCGCTGTTCCCGTCTTCCACCCGGAGGACCTGCCAGTCGTAGGCCTCGTACCGGCGGAGAACGTCTTCGGTGAACGCCTGCCTGGTCGGCCCGTCGAGAGAAACGTGGTTGTCGTCGTAGAGGTAGACGAGCTTTCCGAGCTTGAGGTGGCCGGCGAGCGAGCCCGCCTCCGAGGAGATCCCCTCCATGAGGTCGCCGTCGCCCACGAGCGCGAAGGTCCGATGGTTCACGATCTCGTGGCCGGGCCGGTTGTATCGCGCCGCCAGGAACCGCTCGGCGATCGCCATGCCGACCGCGTTCGCGGTGCCCTGGCCGAGCGGGCCGGTCGTCGCCTCGACCCCGGGCGTCAGGTGCGTCTCGGGGTGGCCGGGCGTGCGGCTGCCCCACTGCCGGAACGCCTCGAGATCGTCCAGCGTCAGGTCGTACCCGGTGAGGTGCAGCAGGCTGTAGAGCAGCGCGCAGCCGTGCCCGGCCGACAGGACGAACCGGTCCCGGTCCGGCCAGTGCGGGTTGCGTGGATTGTGGCGAAGGTACCGCTGCCACAATACGTAGGCCATCGGAGACGCGCCGAGCGGGAGCCCCGGATGGCCCGAGTTGGCCTTCTGCACCATGTCGATCGAGAGCGTCCGGATGGTGTCGATGCAGAGCTCGTCGAGAGAAGTCTTCACGGTGCTCAAGAGGGCCTCCTCGATCTTCGATCTTATTACGCGGCTCCCGGCCCTTCCCGAAGACCGCATGAAGACAGGGAAACCGACTTCGGCGGGCCCATTTGATAGAGAATCGGCGGGGGAGGTTTTTTCGCCGCGTGTCTCGATCGATACCCCCGCAGACCGCGTCGAGCGTTCGCAGGCCGCTCGAGCGCACCGCCGCCGAGCTCGAGGGCCGCGCTCTGGGCCTCGAGTGGCTGGAGACCGACGGCTTCGGCGGCTTCGCCTGCGGCACCGTCGCCGGCACCCGCACGCGCCGCTACCACGGCTGGTACGTCCCCGCGATCCCGCCGCCGCGGCGGCGCTGGATGATGGTCTCGGGATGCGACGAGCTCGTGACGGCGTCGGGTGTCACGACGGGAATCTCGGCGCAGGCCTACCGCGACGCCGACCATCCCGACGGGTCCCGCACGCTTTCGCGATTCCGCCTGGAGCCCTTCCCGACCTGGAGGCACGAGACGGAAGCCTTCGCCGTCGAGCGGTCGCTGTGCCTGGTGCGCGAGCGCTCCCTCGCGATCGCGCGCTGGGTCAACCGGGGCGCAACGGAGATCACCCTGAGAGTGCGGCCGCTGCTCGCGTTCCGTGGATCGCATCGCCTCCAGGCCGAGACGGAGGGCTGGGACCCCGCGACCGAGGTCCGGGGCGAAGTGTCCTGGGTGCGGCCCGTGCCGTACCTGCCGCGCCTCTACCTGCGCGGGGTCTTCGCGTCCGTGCAGGCGGAATCCGTCTGGTACCGGCACTTCCGCTACGCCGAGGAGGCGGAGCGCGGTTACGACGCCGAGGAGGACCTCTGGAGCCCGCTCGAGTGGACGTGGACGCTGCGGCCCGATGCGCGCGCCTTCGCCCTGTTCTCGCTCGAGGAGGTCGCCGCCGATCCGGAGCACTTCCTGGACGAGGAGCGTCGGCGCCGCCAGTCCTTCACGCCGACCCAGGACCCGATCTTCGACGAGCTGGCGCGGCGCGCCGAGAGCTTCGTCGCCGAGGCAGACCTCCGGCGCGCGACGATCCTCGCGGGTTTCCCCTGGCTCGCCGACTGGGGCCGCCAGGCGATGATCGCCGCGCCGGGCCTCGCGCAGGCGACGGGACGCGCCGGCTCGATCGCGCGGGTGCTGAACACCTTTGCGGCGCTGCGCCGGGACGGGCTGATCCCCAGCCACTTCTCCCGCGAGGAGGGCGAGCCCGAATACGACTCGATCGACGCCTCGCTCTGGTTCGTCCTCGCCGTGGACTCGTTCGGGCGGGCGCGCCGCAATCCGCTCGCGCCCTCGCCGCTGCTCGGAGCGGTGCGCGCGATCATCGAGGCTTACCGCCGCGGCGCCCGATTCGGGATCGGCATCGGTCCGGATGGACTGCTCGTCGGCGACTCGCCCGCACGCGCCCTCACCTGGATGGATGCGGTCGTGGACGGGCTCCCGGTCACGCCTCGCGCCGGCCGCGCCGTCGAGGTGAATGCGCTCTGGCACGCGGCGCTGAAGGCCGCGGCCCGCCTCGAGCGGCTCTCGGAGGAGGCCGGCCGGGCGCGCGAGCTCGAGTCCGAGGCGTGGCACGTCGCCCGCCGCTTCAACGAGACGTTCTGGAACGGGACCCTGGGTTGTCTCTACGACGTCGTGGGCGATGGCGGACCCGACGCGAGCCTGCGCCCGAACCAGATACTCGCCGCCGCGCTGACCGATGACCTGCTGCCGCCGCACCGCGCCCGGTCGGTCTACTGGACCGTCCGGCGCGAGCTGCTGACGCCCTTCGGCCTGCGCACGCTCGACGCGGCCGACCCGCGCTACCGCGGGCGCTCTTCGGGAAACGAAGCGGCGCGCGCGGCGGCCGCGCACCAGGGAACCGTCTGGCCGTGGCTGATGGGCCCGTTCGCGGACGCGCACTTCCGCGTCTTCGGGCACAACGAGGACTCGCGGCGCACGATGCGGGCCCTGCTCGCTCCCCTGCGGGCTCACGTGCGGGAGGCGGGTCTCGGCTTCATCTCCGAATCGTTCGACGGCGACCCGCCGCACACGCCCCGGGGCTGCTTCGCTCAAGCGTGGTCCGTTTCCGAGGTCCTGCGCGTGGTGTACACCCATCTGCTGGGAGGGGACTAGGTTCCGCCGGCGGTCTTCACCATGCGCGTCCTCATGTTCGGGTGGGAGTTCCCGCCCCACGTCAGCGGGGGGCTGGGCATCGCCTGCGAGGGTCTCGTGCGCGGCCTCGTCGAGCTCGACACGGAGGTCACTCTGGTCCTGCCGCGCCGAGGTCTTTCGCCGGCGTCGCCGAATCTGCGGATCCTCTCGCCCTCGGTTTCGCCCTCGGGTCAACCTCCGCCGCCCCGGGCGCGGCCCCGCCGCATCCGGCTGCGGCGCATCACGAGCCGCCTAAAGCCCTACACGACGGAGCTCGTCGAGCTCGGCCCCCGGGCCGCCGCGGCCGCCCCGCCCGCGGCGATCCCGGGGCTCTACGGGCCCGATCTTTCGCGCGAGGTTCTCGCCTACGCATCCGCGGCGGCGGAGATCGCGGCGCGCGAGGCTTTCGACGTCATCCACGCGCACGACTGGATGACGTTTCTCGCCGGGATCGAGGCGCGGCGCTCGAGCGGCAAGCCCCTCGTCCTGCACGTGCACGCGACCGAGTTCGACCGCGCCGGTGGGCGAGGCAGCGGCCTCGTCTCCGAGATCGAGCGGCTGGGTCTCGCGGCGGCGGACCGTGTCGTCGCCGTGTCGCGGTATACGGCCGACCTCCTCGTCCGCGAATACCGCGTCGAGCGAGAGCGCCTGCGAATCGTCCACAACGCGATCGATGCGCGCGGCGCCGCGGACCGCTGGACCGTCGAGGAGGGGGAACCGCTCGTGCTGTTCGCGGGCCGGATCACGAGGCAGAAGGGCCCGGAGTACTTCGTCGAGGCGGCCGCCCGCGTGGCGGCCGAGCGGCCCGACGTCAAGTTCGTGATGGCCGGCTCGGGCGACCGGCTGCCCGCGATGATCGAGCGCGTCGCCGCGGCGGGGCTTCTGCCGCGCTTTCTCTTCACCGGCTTTCTCCCTCCCGCGGAGCTCGACCGGCTGTACGCCCGCGCCGATGTTTTCGTCATGCCGTCCCTCTCCGAGCCATTCGGGCTCGCCGCCCTCGAGGCCCTCCGCCAGGGGACCCCCGTGATCGTCTCGAAGTTCGCCGGCGTGTCGGAAGTCGTCCGGGACCTGCTGCGCGTCGAGTTCGGGGACGTCGACGACCTCGCCTCCAAGATCCTCTCTGTGCTCGCGTTCGAGCCGCTGCGAAGAACGCTCTCGGAGCGGGGCCGCGCCGAGGTGGGCCGCCTCACCTGGCGGGAGGCCGCGGCGCAGTGCATCGCGGTCTATCGCGAATTAGTGGGAGAATCGGGACCAGCGGCTCGACGAGCACCAGCGCCATGATTCCGGTCTGCCTCTATTTCCAGGTTCATCAGCCATACCGGCTGCGTCGCTACAACTACTTCGACGTCGGCCGCGAGCACCGCTACTTCGACGAGGCCGGCAACCGCGACGTGCTGCTCGCCGTCGCGGAGAGGTGCTACGGACCGGCGACCGCCCTCTGCGAGCGGCTCCTCGAGCGGCATCCTCGTTTCGCCGTCTCCTTCTCGTTGTCGGGCACCGTTCTCGAGCAGCTCCGGACATGGGCGCCGGCGGTTCTCGAAGCCTTCCGGCGCCTGGCGCGATCCGACCGCGTCGAGTTTCTCGCCGAGACCTCCCACCACTCGCTCGCCTGGCTCGGCTCGCGAGACGAGTTTTCGGCGCAGGTCGCGCTGCACCGGCGGCTCATGGCCGATGCGCTCGGCGTCGAGCCGCGGGTCTTTCGCAACACCGAGCTGATCTACTCCGACGCCCTGGCCGCCGCCGTCGAGGAGATGGGCTTTCACGGCGTGCTCGCCGATGGGGTCGAGCCGCTGCTCGGCTCGCGCGATCCCGGACACGTGTACCGTGCCGCGACGCCGCGAGGGCTGCCCCTGCTCCTGCGGCACTACCGGCTCTCCGACGACCTCGCGTTCCGCTTCTCGGACCGCGGATCGCCGGGCTGGCCTCTCACGCCCGGGACGTACGAGCGGTGGATCTCCGGCGTGCCGGGAGAGCTCGTTTCCCTCTTCATGGACTTCGAGACGTTCGGCGAGCACCAGCGGCGCGAGACCGGGATCTTCGAGTTCTTCGAGGAGTGGGTCGGCCGCCGCCTGGCGAAGCGGGGCGCCGCCTTTCTCACCCCGAGCGCCGCGATTGCCCGGTGCGAGCCCCGCGAGACCCTGTCGGCGCCGCGGATCCTGTCGTGGGCCGACGAGGCCCGCGACCTGTCGGCGTGGCAGGGCAACGATCTGCAGCGCGATGCGCTCGGCAGGCTCTTCGCCCTCGAGCGCCGCGTCCGCTCGGCCGGATCGGCCGAGCTCGCCGAGGACTTTCGGCGCCTCTCGACGTCGGACCACTTCTACTACATGGCGACGAAGATCTCCGACGACCGCCGCGTCCACGATTACTTTTCGCCGTTCGAGTCGCCGTACGACGCGTACATCGCGTACATGCACGTGGTCTCGGACCTCGAGCGGCGTCTGCCGCGGCCGGCCCGCGCTCCGAGCCCGCAACCGAACCCTCGACGTCCGGCTCCGCTCGCTTGAAGACCCGCCCCGTCCTGCTTCTCATCTGCGACGGCTGGGGCCATGCGCCGCCGTCCGAAGGCAACGCCATCTCCCGGGCACGCACCCCGATCTACGACCGGTGGCTCGCCGAGTACCCGTGGACGCTGCTCGAAGCGTCGGGGGAAGCCGTCGGATTGCCGGCCGGGGTGATGGGCAACTCCGAAGTCGGGCACCTGACGCTCGGGGCCGGCCGGATGGTCCCGCAGGACCTCCTCCGGATCGACCTCGCCCTGCGCGACGGGTCGTTTTTCGACAACCCGATTCTCGAGGAGGCAATGCGGAAGGCGCGGTCGCGGGGCGCGACGCTCCACCTGATGGGCCTCGTTTCGGACGGTGGAGTGCATTCGCACGAGCGGCATCTCGACGGCCTCCTCGAGCTCGCCTCGCGCGCCGGCCTGCTGCGCGTCCGCGTGCACGCCTTCACCGACGGCCGCGACACGCCGCCGCGCTCCGCCCGCGGCTACCTCGAACGGCTGGAGGCGGCCCTCGCGAAGCGGGGCGGCAAGATCGCGAGCATTTCCGGGCGCTACTATGCGATGGACCGCGATAAGCGGTGGGATCGCGTGGCGCGGGCCTACCAGGCGCTCGTGTTCTCGTCGGGTCTTCGCGCCGCGAGCGCCGCGGAGGCCCTCGATGCGTCCTACTCGCGGGACGAGTCCGACGAGTTTCTCCAGCCGACGGTCATCGTCGAGAAGGGCGAACCCGTCGGCCCGATCCGCGACGGCGACGTCGTCGTCTTCTTCAACTTCCGCGCCGACCGCGCGCGGCAGCTCACCCGCGCCCTGACGGAGACGGAGTTTGCCGAGTTCCCGAGGCCGAAGCCCCCGCGGACCCACTTCGTCTGCCTCACCGAGTACAAGAGCGACTTCGGCCTGCCCGTCGCGTTTCCCGCCCGCGAGGTGGCCCACATCCTCGCCGACGTCTGGACCGAGGCCGGCGTGGCGAACCTGCGCCTGGCCGAGACCGAGAAATACGCGCATGTCACGTACTTCTTCAACGGAGGAATCGAGACTCCCCACCCGGGCGAGGAGCGCATCCTCGTGCCGTCCTGGAAGGGGGCGACGTACGATCTGCACCCCGAGATGAGCGCCGCACAGATCACGGAAGAAGCGGTCCGGGCCCTCCGCGGCGGCCGCTTCGGCGCGCACGTCGTCAATTTCGCCAACGCCGACATGGTCGGTCACACGGGCAAGCTGCCCGAGACGATCGCGGCGGTCGAGACGCTGGATCGCTGCTTCGGAATCCTCGAGGCCGCCTGCCGCGAGGCCGGGGCGCTCCTCATCATGACGTCGGACCACGGCAACGCCGAGCAGATGCGGGATCCTGTCACGGGAGCGCCCCACACGGCGCACACGACGAACCCGGTGCCTCTGATCCTCTGCGGCCGCGAGGGGGCTCTCGCCGACGGCGGCGCGCTCGCCGACGTCGCGCCGACGCTGCTCGGAATCCAGGGCCTCGAGGCTCCGGACGAGATGACCGGGAAGGACCTCCGCCGCTCCCGCTAAAGACCCCGGAGCCGGAACCTTCGGCCTCGGGAAGGCTCAGGGTGAGGAGACGCTCGGCGGCAACGTCGTCGGGGCGACATGCGCTAGACTCGGACGCAGCGCAGGACGGCCCCTTGGCGCACGATCATCGAATCGCGCCTTCCGTGGCCGGTGGACGACCCTACCGGCTCACTCTTTCCGTGCCCGCCCTCGTCTCCCCGAGCTTTGGACGTGGTCGCGAGGTCCGCGACCCGAAAGGAGGAGATCATGAGTTGGCAGGCTTGGACGAAGCGCTTCAGTAGCCTCGCCGCGGCCGTTTTAACGGCTGGAGCGGCGATGGCGCAATCGTGGACCCCCGAACCGGCGACACCGCAGATCCCGAACAACCCCTACTCGCCGCCGCCCTGCACGGGCACCGTCTTCACGGACGTCACCTGCTCCACGAACTTCGACGCCTGGATCGAACAATTCGCGGCCGACCAGATCACCGGCGGCTGCGGAGGTGGAGCGTATTGCCCGACCGCCAACGTGACGCGCGCCCAGATGGCAGTCTTTGTCGAGAAGGCCATGCGCGGGACTTCGTCCTGGAGCCCGGGCGATCGAGGCAACTCCGACACGGCCCTCGGCGATTCGGCCCTGTTAAACAACACGACCGCGGCTTCAAATACCGGTGTCGGGTACCGTGCCTTGGAGACTCAATCCTTTGACAATGGCGGGGTCGCGTGGGATTCCGACAATACCGCTGTCGGCGCGTCCGCCCTCAGATTCAATCAGCCGTCGAACAACTCCAACGGGATACGCAACACGGCGGTCGGAGCTGTGGCGCTCGGGAACAACGTCACAGGCTATTCGAACACCGCGGTCGGCGTCGGCAGCCTGATCTTCCTGTTGAATGCCTGGGACAACACCGCGGTCGGCGACCACGCCGGCGCCAGAAACGACATGATTACCGGTTACACGGGCTCGCCCGTCCAACTGGTCGCGAATCAGAGCGGCAACTACGACACGTTCATCAGCATGTCCGGCGCCACGGCCCAGGTCGACAACTGCACGGCGGTCGGCATGGACGGGTACTGCGACGCCAGCAACCAGGTTCGCCTCGGAAACGTCTTCGTCACCTCGATCGGGGGCAAGGTGGCCTGGAGCGCCCTCTCCGACGCGAGGGCAAAGTCGGAAATCAACGACCTGGACCTGGGCCTCCCCTTCGTGCTCGCCCTGCGCCCCGTCTCCTATCGGTACAAGTCCGGCAACGGCCGCATCGACATGGGATTCGTGGGCCAGGACATCGAGGCCCTCCTCGGCGACCGGTACAACGTGCTCGACGTCGGCGGCGACGCCGAACGGACCCTGTCGCTTCGCTACAGCGAGCTGATCGCCCCCCTCGTCAAGGCCGTCCAGGAGCAGCAGGAAGAGATCGAGACGCAGAAACGGCAGATCGAGGCGCTCGAGTCGAAGCTCGACGAGATCGATGATTTGCGGGCGCAGGTCGGCGCCCTCCACGGCCGTCCCGAGCCGGCGGCACGCCTCTCAGAACCTTAGCGATCCGAGGATTCGTTCGCCGATGCCGTCTCCCGCCCTAACTCGGAAGGAGGAAACCATGAGATCCGTTCGCGTCATCGTCTGGTTCGGGCTCCTCGCGATCGCGGCCACCGCTTCGGAGGGCCAAACGCTGGCCCCCGACGCCGCGACGCCGAAAATGCCCGACAACCCCTACTCGCCGCCGCCCTGCACGGGCACCGTCTTCACGGACGTCACCTGCTCCACGAACTTCGACGCCTGGATCGAGCAGTTCGCGGCGGACCAGATCACCGGCGGCTGCGGCGCCGGAGCTTATTGCCCCACGGCCAACGTGACGCGTGCCCAGATGGCGGTCTTCGTCGAGAAGGCCATGCGCGGCACTTCGTCCTGGAGCCCCGGGGACCTCGGCAACTACAACACCGGCCTGGGGGGCTCGGCGCTCCTTCACAACGCGTCCGCAGGGGGTAACACCGCCGTCGGTGCCGGCGCCCTGTCAACGCAGTCCTTCGACGTGACCTACCTGGAGAACACCGCGATCGGATGGGACGCCCTGTTCGAAAACCAACCCGTGGACGACGCAACGGCCTTCTGGAACAGTGCCCTCGGAAGCGCGGCCCTCACCCACAACACGACCGGGGATTCCAACACCGCGGTGGGACGCAACGCTCTGGGAGGCAACACGACCGGAACGGAGAACACCGCCCTGGGGACGGGGGCCGGTGCTCTCGGCGGCCCATACGGAGGTTACGACGGCTCTCCCGTCCTCCTGGTCGAAAGCCAGACGGGTAGCACTAACACGTTTCTCGGTATCACCGGAGTGACGGGACAATTCGAAGGCTGCACGGCCGTCGGTTACCATGCGTACTGCGACGGCCCCGATCAGGTCCGCGTCGGCGGCCCGGGCGTTACCTCGATCGGCGGCAAGGTCGCCTGGAGCGCCCTCTCCGACGCGAGAGCGAAGTCGGAAATCGCCGACCTCGATCTCGGGCTCCCCTTCGTGCTCGCCCTGCGCCCCGTCTCCTATCGGTACAAGTCCGGCAACGGCCGCATCGACATGGGATTCGTGGGCCAGGACGTCGAGGCCCTCCTCGGCGACCGGTACAACGTCCTCGACGTCGGCGGCGACGCCGAACGGACCCTGTCGCTTCGCTACAGCGAGCTGATCGCCCCCCTCGTCAAGGCCGTTCAGGAGCAGCAGGAAGAGATCCGGACGCGCGACGAGCGCATCGCGAGCCTCGAGCAGCAGACGAGCCTCCAGAAGTCCCGCCTGGATGCACTCGAAAAGGAGATGGAAACGCTCCTGCCCCGAGCACCAGCGGTGAGGGTCGGGCAGTGAAGCGAGTGCGGTCCGAACGACAGGTCGAATTGCCTGATTCCCCTCGCCTTCGCCCCGGTGTTCCGTAACCAAAGGCGCGACACGACGAAGACCAAGGCACACAGGGCTTCGGTGAAAGCCCGCTCGCCCTCAGCCCCCCGTTTCCTTGTGCTCGCGCGCGTCGGGGAAAATGCGGCGCTGCTCGGCGCGCAGCAGTGCGGCGGAGTGCGGGTCGCCCAGGATCTCGTAGGTCTTGATCGCGGCAAAGTAGGACGTCGGCGTATCGACCTCCTTGATCAGGTCCGCCAGCGTCTTGCGCGCCTCGGCCTCGCGGCCCTGGCTCGCATAGAGCATCGCGAGCGCGGTCCAGGGCGCCGGGCCCGACGGGAAGTCGTGGATCTCCTCGAGAAACGCCTTCTCCGCCTCCGCCTCCCGGCCGAGGCGCGCGAGGCTGTCGCCGCGGAGGTAATTCAGGTTCTGGAGCGGAACGTTCTCGGTTCCGCGCGGGCGGGCCGCGAGCTCGACCTCGGCCAGGGCGCCGGCGTAGTCGCGCCGGTCGTGGCGAACGCGCGCCAGGATCAGGTGCGGCACGCGGCGCATCGGGTACTTGACCAGGGCCGCCTCGGCTTCCTTCTCGGCCGCATCGAGGTCGCCCTCGACGAGCGCGATGCGCGCCAGGTTCTCGTGGGGGCTGGTGGTCCCGGAGTCGCCGGCCGCCTCGGCGTGCCGGCGCGCCTCGGCGTAGTCTCCGATCGCGAGGTAGTAGTCGGAGAGCGCCATCAGTACCTGCGGGTTCGCCGGCGAGATTCGTGCCGCTTCCGTGAGCGCGGCGAGGGCCTCCTTCTCGCGGCCGAGCTTGAGCAGGGCGTCGCCGTACATCTGCCACACGTCGGTCATGCCCGGCTCGGACTCGAGCAGCTTCTCGAACACGCCCGCGGCCTCGGCATAGCGCCCATCGTGCATCGCTCCGAAGCCCGCCTTCAGCTGGGCCACGGCCCCGATGCGGTCCCGGGGCGCCGGCAGATTCTTGCGGCCGAAGTCCGCGCTGGTCGCGCTGATGTAGCCGAGCGCGGCGAGCTTCTTGACCTGCTCGGGATCGGAGCTGCCGGGCGGGAGCATCGGCCGCGGCATCCCCGAGAGCTCGGCTCGCATCGAGCGAAATGCCGGGGGAAGCCCGGCCGCGAGGTCGTCCTTCTCTCCGGGATCCGCCGTGATGTCGTAGAGCTCCGGGTGCGGCGACTCGATGTAGTGGTCGCGGGAATCCACGAGCGAGGCGAGATCGCTCCAGCCGAGATGGAGCCGCGGATAGAGCGTCTCGCTGTAGATCCGGCGAGCCGCCGCCGCCGGAGCCGCGGGCTCGCGCAGCAGGGCCGCGACCGAGCGTCCGGCGAGCCCCGGGGGTACCGGCAGGCCGAGGACGTCGGCGACGGTGGGAAAGACGTCGACGAGCGCGACGGGGCTCTTCACGGTTTCCCCGCGCCGGGCCGACTTCGGAAACTTGACCATCAGGGGAACGTGAATCTCTTCCCGATAGAGAAGGACGCCGTGCTCGTCCTCGCCGTGATCGTTCAGGCCCTCGCCGTGGTCGGAGAGGAAGATGACGAGGGCCCGGTCGTAGATGTCCCGCTCCTTCAGGAAGCGCACGAACTGGCCCAGGATCTCGTCCGCGCGGGCGATCTCCCCGTCGTAGAGGAGCGGATACCGCGACCGGTAGGGTTCGGGCGGCTCGTAGGGCGAGTGCGGCTCGAAGAGATGCAGGAACGCGAAGAACGGCCCCGCGGCGTGGCCGGAGACCCATTCGGACAGCAGCGCCTCCGTGTCCGCGCCGCCGCGCTGCACCCGCGAGATCGACTGGCTCGCCTGGGTCGGCTCGATGTTGTCCTCCCAGAAATCGAACCCCCGCGCCACCCCGGTGGCGTGCGAGAGCACGATCGAGGAGACGGCGCCGCCGGTCGCATAGCCGTTCGCCTTGAGAAAGGCGGCGAGCGTGACCGGCTGTGGTCCGAGCGCGTAGCCGAGATTGTCGCGGACGCCGTTCTGAGGCGGCAGCAGCCCCGTGAAGATCGTCGTGTGCGAAGGAAGGGTGAGCGGAACGTGCGAGTACGCGTTCTCGAAGAGCACCGCGTCGGCGCGGAGCGCGTCGAGGCTGGGCGTCGCGACGCCCGCGTATCCATAGGCCGGGAGGTGGTCGGCCCGCAGCGTGTCGATCGAAACGAGGATCACGGGAGCCTTCGGCGAGCGAAGCTCTCCGTTTCCGCGACAGCCGGCCGCGAGCCCGAGCGCCGCCGCGGCCAGAGCCGCGAGCCCTCGGCCCGCCCGCCGAAACCGTTCTGTTAGCATGCGCGCCATGCCGACCAAGCCTGAAATCTACCTCCAGCGAATCGAAACCGTGCGGAAGCGCCTTTCGTCCCTGGCCGCCGACGGCCTGTTCGCCACCCCTTCGTCCAACCTCTTTTACCTGACGGGCGTCGATTTCCACCGCAGTGAACGTCTGACCGCCCTGCTTCTCTTCCAGGATCGCGACCCCGTCATGATCTGCCCCTCCTTCGAGGCCTCGCGCCTGAAGACGATGTGCGCCGTCCCCCGCGTCATGACCTGGGAGGAGACGGAAGACCCCTTCGCGAAGGCGGCGGGGCTCTTTCCCGGAGCCGCCGGCACCCTGGCGGTCGAGCCCTCGACGGCCTACGACGACGTGGAGCGCCTCCTGCGGTCTCGTCCGGGCTGGAAGCCGGTTTCCGCGGCGGCGACCTTCGCCGCCCTGCGGATGGTCAAGTCCGGCGCGGAGCTCGACATGATCCGCCACGCGATCGGCGTCGCCCTCCCGCGCTTCCGGCGGGCGTTCGAGGCCCTGCAGCCCGGCTCCACCGAGGCGGAGATCTCGGCGCTCGTCGGCGGCGAGAACATGGTGCAGTTCGGGGCGTCCTCGGCCTACCCGCACGGCGCCTCGGGCTCGACGCCGCTTTCCCGGGACCAGGCGGTCTTGATCGACGCCTGGGACCGGCCCGACGGCTACTTCTACGACATCACTCGATCGACGTTTTACGGTACGCCGACGGACGAATACCGGAAGGTCTGGTCCATCGTCCTCGAGGCGCAGACCGCCGCGATCGAGCGCGCGGCGCCCGGCGTGCCGTGTTTCGAGGTGGACGCCGCGGCGCGTCGCGTGATCGAGAAGGCCGGCTACGGGGAATACTTCACCCACCGGCTGGGCCACGGTCTCGGCATCGACGTGCACGAGGCGCCCTACATGGTCGGCCACGATCGAACGGTGCTCGAGCCCGGGATGACCTTCACGTCGGAACCGGGAATCTATCTGCCCGGCCGTTTCGGCGTGCGGATCGAGGACGACATCGTCTGCACGGAGAGCGGCGCCGAGTCGCTGTCGCCGCGCGTCTCCGCGCTCGAGCCGATCGCCGCCTGAGACGCCTTCATCCCCGCGGCCGAGGCGCTCGTCCTCGGGGGGAAGTCTCCGGGGGCGTATAGTGTTTTGCTTGGCGCCATGACCTTCCGTTTCGGTGCGCTCCTTCTCGACACCGAGAGCCGGGCGCTCACCCGCCAGGACCGACCCGTCGCGATCTCGCCCAAGGCCTTCCGGCTTCTCCAGGTCCTCCTCGAAGCGCGCCCCCGGGCCGTGCCGAAAGCCGAGCTGCACCGCCGCCTCTGGCCCGACAGCGTCGTCTCCGACGTCAACCTTCCGACTCTGATCGCGGAGGTCCGCCACGCCATCGGCGACGCCGCGCACAGTCCCGAATTCATCCGGACCGTCTACGGATACGGGTACTCGTTCTCCGGAGAAGCCGCCGCGCTCCACCGGAACGGCCGGCCGGATCCGGGAAACGGCCACGTCTTCCGGCTCATCTGGGGCCAGCGGGAGGTCGCGTTGTCCGACGGCGAGAACATCCTCGGCCGAGGCGCCGATTCGCTCGTGTGGATCGATGCGCAGAGCGTCTCGCGCCGGCACGCGCGCCTCATGATCGCCGAGGGACTGGCGACGCTCGAGGATCTCGGCTCGAAGAACGGGACCTTCGTCAACGGCATCCGCCTCACCTCGCCGGTCGCCCTGCGGGACGGAGACGAGCTGCGCGTGGGCAGCGTTCCGATGACGCTCAAGATCCACGAAAAGCCGGCCTCGACCGAGACGGCGACGGGACATTGACGCGGCGGGAAAACGCCGCGTCGGCTTCCGGGCCGAGCGGAGCGAGGGCCGGACGCCGAAAAGACCAGCCGCGGCGGGAAAACGCCGCGTCGGCTTCCGGGCCGAGCGGAGCGAGGGCCGGACGCCGAAAAGACCAGCCGCGGCGGGAAAACGCCGCGTCGGCTTCCGGGCCGAGCGGAGCGAGGGCCGGACGCCGAAAAGACCAGCCGCGGCGGGAAAACGCCGCGTCGGCTTCCGGGCCGAGGGCACCGAGGGCCGGGAGTCGAAAGAATTGCCGCGGCGGGAAAACGCCGCGTCGCCTCTCCGGCCGAGCGGAGCGAGGGCGGTGAGGCGAATGGAAAAAGTCACGGAGGGCCGCCCCCCGAGACGACGACCCGCCCGCACCGCCCTCGCGGCGGCGCTCTGCATCGCCGCTCTTCCCCTCCTCGCAGAGCAGCAGCCGGCCTCCGGGCCGCAAGCCGAGGAAGCGGCGGACTTTGCGCGCCGGAGCGCCCTCGCCGCGCTGCACGGTCCGCCGAAGATCTTCCTCGATTCCATCGACACCGACGGAATCCTGCGGCGGCTCCTCGGCGCCGACGTCTGGACCGGGCTGACGGGCCGCCAGCAGGAGCTCCTGCGCGGAGCCGTCCGGGACCATTTCGCTCAGGCCCTCGCTCCCCCGCCCGGTACGTCCGGCGAGATCGCCTGGGCATCGGTCGCCGACTCCGCCGGCGGCACTCTCCTGGCGGATCTCGGCCTGCGATACGGGAGCTCCACGCTGAAGACGCGCTGGACCGTCCGGCCGACTCCGAAGGGCTGGACCGTCGAGGACATCATGCTGGTCGACCCCGGGCTGTCCCTCGCGGCGGAGGTCGGACGCCTGCTCGGTCCTGACCCCGTCCGACGCCGCAACACCGCGAGCGAAGCCCGAGCACGCGCGCTGCCGCGCGTGGCGGGCCTGATCGCCATTGCGATCATCGTCGCCGTCTTCGTCCGCCGCCTGCCGCCCCGGCGGCGTTCGGTCCTCTGGGCCGCCGCCGTTCCCGCCCTGCTGTTTCTTCTCGACGGTTCGCTCGCCGTCGAGCGCGCCCTCTCGGAGCGATACGCCCTGGCCGAGAGCCCGCCCCAGCCCTGGCGCCAGTTCGAGAAGGACGCGCTCGCGGCCCAGGCCGAGGGGCGGACGGAGGACGCCCTCGCCGCATGGAAGCAGGCGCTCGACGGCGGCGCCCCGGCCGGGCCGATCGAATACCAGATGGGACTCTCCGCGCGCAGCCGCGGGGCCATCGCGGAGGCGGCCGCCGACTTCGCGAGGGCCGTGGCCGCGAAGCCGCCGGCGCCCGGCGGCGCCCGAGAGCTCGGCTCCATGGCCCTGGCCGAGGGACGCAACGCCGACGCTCTCGAGCGGCTCCGCTGGTATCTGCGCGAGGCCGGGCCCGATCCCGACAGTCTCGCGGCGCTGGCCGTGGTCCAGATCAACCTCGGAAACCCGGACGCGGCCGTGGCCGCGATCGCGTCGGCGCGGGCCCTCGTCGGAGAGGACTGGCGCAAGTCGGAGCTGGAGGCGCAGATCTATGCGCGAGCCGGGAACGCCGCCGCCGCCGTCGCCGCGCTCCGTCCCCTCGACGCGCAGGGCAAGCTCGACCGCTCGGCCCTCCGCGCGGAGCCCCCGTATCTTCCGATCGCCACCGATCCCGCCTGGGTCAGCTTTCTGAACGAGGGATGGAAGTAGGCGAGCCCGACGCCGCGCTCCGGGTGTTGCGCGGAAGCTGCGCCCACCTCCTCCAACGCGCGAACAGCTCCTCCTCCGACAGACCCGTTTCCGAGATCAGGGCGTCGCCGAACGAGCCCCGGCTCGCCGTCGCCTCGACGAGGCAAGAGATCGCTCCGGGACCGTGCGCCGCGACCAGGTACTCGACGATCGACAGCGCCTGGGAGTAGCTCGACCGGGCCGCCGCGCGCGTCCGGCGGCCCGAGAGCGCGCGGTTCAGGTCCTGGGCGCTCGCGGATGCTCGAGGACCCACCGCCTCGCGGATCTCGCGGACGGGGATCCGCCGCCCTTCGCACCATTGCGCGAGCCCCTCGTGGAACCACCCCGGCAGCCGGTCGCCCGCGCTCTGCCGAAGCAGAGCATGGGCGAGCTCGTGCCGGAGAACGGCCGCGAGGGCTCCGGAGGTCTCGACGCCCGGCTCGACCGAAATCCGGATCTTCCCGTCGAAGAGCCCGGAGCTCCAGTCGGGAACCGAGACGAGCGAGAAGTACGCGCGGCCGCCGTAGAGGACCACGACCTGTCGCCCCGCCAGCCCCGCGCCCAGCAGCTCCGACTGCCACGGGTACGCGGCCTCGAGATCGGCGCCGGCGGCCTCGACGATGCCTTCGTCCACGCCGGGATCGGCGTAGAGCGTGAAGTGATCGAGGGTCAGCGACCTCTGGCCTCGGGAGACCGCGAGCTCCTGCCGCGCACGCGCGAGCCGCGAGAGAAGGGCGGGATCCGAGCCACCGAAGCGCACGAAGTCCTCCCACGCGAAGACCGCGTCGTCGAGCCGGTGAAGACCGAAATACACGTCACCAAGGACTCCGTAGATCTCGGGCGGTGCGTGGGTCACCCGCTCCTGCGCCCGCCGCAGGTAGAACCTCGCCGCATCGAACTCCTCGGCCCGCAGGTAGCAGAGCGTCAGCTCGGCGAGCACCAGCCCGTTTTCCTCGTCGAGCGCATAGGCCTCGGACAACAGCTCGGACGCTCTGCCGGTGTCCCCCTCGGCGAGATACGCGGAGCCGAAACGCTCGAGCTCGCCGGCGAGGACGCCGGCCTCGTGCGAGCCGGGTGCCGCGCCCTCCGCGCGGCCGTGTAACTCGGCGATCGCGCGGTCGCGCGGAGGGCCCGGCGCCGGAACCTGCGCCGACGAGATCTCCGCGCCGGCACGGAGGGCGACCGCGGCGAGGACCCCGAGCGCGATCAAGGGACCTGGAAGGCAGCGGTGGCCTGCCGCGTCACACCGCCGGAGGCGCCCTGGAGGAACACGCGAAGGCCATAGCGGCCGGGAGGGAGGCCGGCCGGGGCGGAGAACGAGACCAGAAGCATCCGGCGGCCGTCGGCCTGCGCCACCGTGCTGCCGATGACCGCGAGCCGGGCGGTCTGGAGCGGCCGACCGTCCGCCCCCAGGATCTGACTCCCGAGCTTCAGCTCTTCCCGCTCGCCCGCGTCGAAGTGATATGCGACCAGGCAGACCCGGGACGCGGCGCCGGGCTCGACGCTCGCGAGGGCCGCCGGGGTCATCCCGTCCGTGGGCAGCTTGGCGAAGACTCCCGGCATCTCTCCGTCGGATTCGCCGGGGCCGCTTCCCCCGACCGACAGCCACGCGTCGGACCGTTCGAGGAAAACCGGCGGAAGCAGGTACGGCTCCTGCGCCGAAAATCCCGGCACCTGGAGCGGCGCGACGGCAAAGCCCATCCGCCCGGTCGAAGCGTTGCGCACCAGCGTTCGCAGGCGGTAGGCGCCGGGCGGGAGGCGCAGCGCGCCGAAGTACCGCACCCCTCCGGCGAGCAGGCGTTCCCGGGTCTTCGCGACATCGGCCGTCAGCGTGCGGACGAAGTAGTCGGCCAGACGCCCCTGCTCGTCGAAGGCGTACGCGTAGACCTCGGCCTGGAGCTTCTCGCTCCGGTCCCCCTCGAGCAGCGCCGGCCCCGGAATCTCGAGCAGGACCGGGACGGTGGCCTCGCCTCCCGAACCGGCGAACGGAACCGCCAGGACGCGCGCCGGGATCTCGTCGGACGGGATCTCGTTGGCGATGACGTCGGCCGCGACGAGCCTCCGCTCGAGGGGCGAGAGGCGCCGGAAGCCACGGCGGTCGTAGTAGCCGGCGCGTGCCAGCACCCGCGCGCCCGGAACCGACACCTTCACCTTCAGCGCATGGAAGCGGCCCTCCTCGGCCGGCCGGCCGGGCCGGAAGGCCAGGACGTACACCAGGCTCGTCTGCCGCACGATCTGGGTCAGCTCCGAGCCGAAGTCATTGGCGTTGCGAAAGACCTCTCCCCCGCTCCCGGCGGCGATCTCGTACAGGGCGTTGCCGCCCTCTCTCAGTCCGATCGACGCGCCCTCGCCCTCGGGGTCGTTTTCGGCTCGTATTCCGGCGATGTCGACGGCGTGGATCACGCAGTCGGAGCGCCGGAAGACTTCTCCCAGGCCCTCGAGCTCCTCGCGCAGAGTGATCGATCCGAACCGCTTGTCGGCATCGACCTTCCAGACCTCCCCGTGAATCAGGTACTGGCGCTCTTCCTCGGTCTCGGGCGCGCCCACCAGATATCGCCCGCGAAAGCCCTCCGACAGGTAAATCACGTCCTTGCGCCCTTCGACGGTGTCCAGAGCCTGCGTGAGCTCGCGGAAGGACTGGAAGAGGTGGCGGACGCGGTCTCGGGCGTATTCGTCGTCCCGCATCTGGTGAAGAATCGACAGCGACTGCAGACTCTCGACGAGGCCCGCGACGTCGGCGCGGCTGCCCGTGGGCCGCGACGTGGGCAGGGCGCCCGGCGGCAGGGAGCCCGCCCGATCGAAGGCGAACGCCAGCGGGTCGCCGCTGTCGCGGGAGGTCTCGAGTCCGAGCGTGTCGACGGCGCGCGCGAGCTCGATGCGGTCGGCCGTGAAGGTCACGAGGAGCCTCACGCCTTTCTCGACGGAATACGTCGCGACGGCCGCGAGATCCCGGTCGCCCATGCCCGACAAGACGAACTCCTTCGCGGCGTTGCGCGCGCCCACGATCGCCTTCGGCTGGGAGAAGGAGAGATCGAAGAGGATCAGGAAGCGGCGGCGGGCGGCGGGGCTCGAGGACCCGGCCGCGCCCGGGGTCTTGTCGGCCAGATCGACGGCGTCGAAGCCGACGATCGCCTGGCGCTTGCCCTCGTCCTCGAGGGAGAAGGCGTCGGCCGTGAGGCCTCGGACGGGCAGGCCGTCACGGCCGATCACGCGCACGGGCACCTCGACGAGAGAGACTTCGGCGCTTTCGTGGACGGAGCCCGGCTCCTGCGGACGGGCCGGCGGCGGCGCCGCGGAGACGATTCCGGCGAGCGCGAGGATCGTGAGGGCTCTCATCGGTTCGAGCCGGAGACCATTATCCCCCGGCGCGGGTCAGGAGAGCGTCTTCAGGAGGTCCTTGATGTCCCTGGCGTCGGGGCCGTTTGGAGCGAGCTCGAGCGCCTTCTGCAGATCGGCCCGTGCATCGGCGTTTTCCTTCAGCTGCATGTGGCAGAGGCCCCGGTAATAGTAGGCGTCCGCCTGGTCGGCCTTGATCGCGATGGCCTTGTCGAAGGCGCCGAGGGCGCCCCGGGGGTCCTTCTTGTTCATGAGCAGGATGCCCAGGTTCACGTACGGCTGCGGATCGGTGATCTTGTCGGCGGGGACCTTGTCGAGCGCCGCTCGGCCGGCGTCCAGATTGCCCTTCTGCAATTCGAGCTCCGCGACCATGCGCCACGCGCTCGCATCGTTCGGGTCTTTTTCGGCCGCCTGGTGCGCGTACTTGAGCGCGTCGTCGGTCTTCCCGTCGGCGAGATAGGTCGCGGCGATTCGTTCGAGCAGGGCGCCATTGTCTGGAAGCTCCGCCAGAGCCTTCAGGTAGCTCTCGCGCGCGGCGGCCCAGTTCCTCGATTCCATCGCCGCGTTACCGGCCTCGATCGCGTCGGCCGTCTCCTTGGAGATCTTCTTGCCGCCGACGCTGACCTGGGGAGCGGCGGCCGGAGCCGGGGCCTGTGCCTGAGGCGCCGGCTCGAGCTGCACGTCGACCGGTGGATTGCGGCCGCCCTCCTGCAGGGAGACGTTGATCTTCCGGGTCTGGTATCCCGCGGCCTCGAAGTCGACGTCCCAGGGACCTCCCGCGATTCCGAAGATCGCGAAGTGCCCCTTGGCGTCGGTCGTCAGATCGGGCCCGCCATGGCTGCTTCGCCCCCAGCGCAGCATCACCTTGCAGCCCTCGATCGGCTCGCCCTTCTCGTTCTTGACGGTGCCCTCGACGCGGGCGCGCCCTCCCCGCCAGTCCTGGGCGGCGAGAGCGCCCGAGAGTCCCGCCGTCAGCAGCGCCGCCGCAACTCCCACCCTCCACCGCATGCCCGCCCTCCCGAGCGCGGAGTATACGCGCGCCGCCGCGCGAGGCGCCGCCTTCGGATCCCGTCCCTCCGGCTCACGGGCTCGTCCCGCCCGCGGAGACTTCCGTCCCCCGCGAGGTTTCGCCGCCGTAGAAGTCGATCAGGGCCTCGACCAGCGCCGCGGCCACGCGCTCGCGGTACTTCCGCGTCCGCAGCAGGCGCCGGTCCTCGGGATTGTTCAGATTGCAGATCTCGACGAGCACCCGCGCGGGGATGCGGTTGTACCGCAGGATCGCCGGGACCCACTCGCCGCCGCCGCGGATGACGTGCCCCCGCACCGGCTCGAACGCGTGGAGCGGAAGGTCCGCGGCGCGGAAGGCGGAGACGATGTGCTCCGCCAGGTCGCGCGAGATGCCTTCGGCCTGCATCTTTTCCCGATGGGTGAACGAGACGCGCGGCGCCGCGCGGACCTCCAGCCGGGAGTCGTACGGTTCGCCGGCCTTGCCATAGGAGCCGTTGAGGAACTTCTCGCCCGGAACGTAGACCATCGTGCCTCGGACGGCCGGATGGAGAGAGTCGGCATGGAGGGAGAGGAAGACCGTGCGATCCTCCTTGCCCCCGTTCGTTCGCACGTTCTTGTACACGAAGTTGGCCAGGTACCACCGGAAGTTCACGCCGACGGCCGCGTCCTCGATCGCATAGGGAGGCGTCGTGAGGACGCGGGCGCTCCGCGAGGAGCCCACCGCGTCTCCCGACGGATTTTCGCATGGCGCGTCCCGGCCGACCGTCGGGACGACGCGCGCGCGGGTCCGGGTCTTGACGAGACGCTCGACCCGGCAGGCGATGTCGTACACCGACGCGGCTTCCTCGAGGCCGTCCACGAGCGCGCCGGTGTCGCGGCCTCCGTGGCCGGCGTCGAGAACCAGCGTCACCCCCGACAGGTCCGCCGCATGCACGCGGTTGGAGAACCGCGCCGCCTCGCGGCGGTCCTTCTCCTCCTCGATGCGCTCGGGATCGTCCGGAGGACGAAACTCCGGCGACAAATCGGCGACCGGGATCCTGACCGCGAGACCGACCGGCATCGCGTGGACGTCGGTGATGCCGTTTCGGGCAGCGATCTCGGCGGCCTTGGCGTTCACGTCCTCGGCATGCAGGCGCCCCGTGAAACGGACGACGACCGCGGTGTAGAGGGCCTCCCCCTTCTTCAGCCGATAGAGGGCATAGCGCCCCTGCGCGTCTTCGCCGAACTCGAGCTGCGGCGTTCCGGCGTCGGCGTCCGGAGCCGGAGCGGCCGCCGCTTCCCGGACCGCGCCGCGGAACGGCTCGATGAGCCAGCGTTCCGGCACGACCACGACCTGGCCCTCCCGGGTCTCGAGCGACGGGATCGATGCCGCCGCGCGGATGTCGCGATAGCGCGTGCCGTCGCCCGCGAACCATTCGGCGATCCGCCAGAGGCTCTCGGGCCTTCCCGAGGGCGAGGCCACGCGATGCTCCCATCCCGCGGCGGTCGCCCGATCCGCGGGAAAAAGAGCCGCGACGGCCATCCCGCGGTAGCCCGGCGCGAGAAGGGAATACGGCACGCGGACCGCGCGCGACGACTTCCACCGCGCCAGGCCGCCGTTCGCGGACCGAATCGCGCTCTTCGCCCGGGCGTCTCCGGTCACGCGCCGGACGAAGGCGTCCAGGCTCTCCTTCGGCAGCGGGCGCACGGACAGGAAAATCTCGTCGCCCGGGGAGATCGTCGCGCGAACGTCCGGCGACACCGCCACGGTCTTCTCGCGGGGAGCCGCCGAGAACGACGACGCCGCCAGCACCACCGCGGCGCCGGCGCGCCGGAAGCCCCGCCTAAGCCGGGATTCCAGGAACGGCATCCGGAAAACCCGCTCTCGCCTCGAAGACGCTCGCGGCCGCGAAGACGGCGTCCTCGCCGAAGCGGGGGCCGAGCACCTGGATCCCGAGGGGAAGACCCCCGCGCGTCAGGCGCGAAGGGATCGAGATGGCCGGCAGGCCGGCGAGGGAGGCCGGCACGGTGAACACATCCGAGAGGTACATCGTCAGCGGATCGTCGGTGCGCTCGCCGATCCGGAACGCCGGCCCCGGGATCGAGGGGCAGACGATGACGTCGACCTTCGCGAACGCGCGGTCGAAATCGGCTCCGAGCAGCTGCCGCACGCGCATCGCCCGGCCGTAGTACGCCTCGTAGTAGCCCGACGCCAGCGCGAAGGTGCCGAGCAGAATGCGGCGTTTGACCTCGGGGCCGAATCCGGCGGTCCGCGTCTCGACGTAGAGCGATCGGAGGTCCGCGTCCGTCACCCTCGGTCCGTATCGCACGCCGTCGAACCGCGCCAGATTCGAGGACGCCTCGGCGCTGGCGAGCACGTAGTAGATCGCGATCGCGGCCGACGCGCGCGGGACCGACACCGGCACGACCTCCGCGCCCGCGTCGCGGAAGATTTCCCGGGCCGCCTCGGCGTCCGCCGCGACCTCCGGATCGAGACCCTCGCCGGCCGCCTCCTCGAGAAATCCCACTCGCATTCCCTCCACGCCGCGTGCGAGCGCCGCCTCCGGGTCGCCCGGGTCCTGCGGGACCGTCGTCGAGTCGAGCGGGTCGAATCCCGCGACGACCCGATACAGCCGCGCGGCATCCGCGACCGAGCGGGCGAGCGGTCCGACCTGATCGAGCGACGACGCGAAGGCGACCAGCCCGTACCGCGACACCCGCCCGTAGGTGGGCTTGAAGCCGACGACGCCGCAGCAGGCGGCCGGCTGTCGGATCGAACCGCCGGTATCGGAGCCGAGGCCGCCCGGCACGAATCGGGCCGCGACGGCGGCGGCGCTTCCGCCCGAAGAACCGCCCGGAACGCGCTCGGGATCCCACGGATTGCGCGTGACGTGGCTCGCGCTGTTCTCCGTCGAGGATCCCATCGCGAACTCGTCCATGTTGGCGCGCCCGATGAAGACGGCTCCCGCCCGCCGCAGCCTCGCCGCGACGGTGGAATCCCCGGGGGGCCGGAATCCCTCGAGGATGCGGGAAGCGCAGGTCGTCCGCCGGCCTTCCACCCAGAGGTTGTCCTTCATGGCGAGCGGAACTCCGGCCAGAGGCAGCGCCTCCCCGGCGGCCACGCGCGCGTCGACGCCCTCGGCCTCCGCGAGAGCCCGGTCGCCCGTGACCTCGAGGAACGCCCGGATGCGCCCGTCTCCCTCCGCGATGCGGGACAGGGACTCCTCGACCACGCGGACCGCCGTCTTCCGGCGCGCCGACACGTCGGCCGCCGTCTGCACGACCCCCGCCGCGATGTGCTGACCCGGCACTAAGATCCCGAGCCGACGACTCGCGGCACGACGCCGTAGCCGTGGAGGCGGCGCGGAGCGTTCGCCTCGAGCGCCTCCTCGCCGCAGCCCGGGCGGGGCTCGTCGGGCCGGACGGGCGTCGCGGGACCCGGCGCCGCAGCGCCGAAGGCCTCCTCGGGGATCGCCGAGAGCTGATCGATGTAGGCGACGATCCGCGAAAGCTGACCCGCCCAGCGGCCCAGGTCCGCGTCGTCCACTCGCAAACGGGCCAGCTCCGCCACCTTCCGGACGACCTCCGGGGTGACAACGGGGCGATCGGATGTCATCCTCGAAATTGTAGAGCCGAACGTGGATTCGAACCAGCGAAAGCGCGCCCTGCGGGGCCTCCGGCGGCGCTCGGAGATCGCGGCTCTCGGCCGCGCGGCGCGGCGACGCAGTATCCCGGCGTGGATCGTGGGCGGCGCGCTGCGGGACCGGGCGCTCGGGCGTCCGGCGTCCGAGATCGACGTGGCCGTCGCGGGAGACGCGGAGGCGATCGCCGCCGATCTCGAACGGGAAGGGCTCGGACGCGCGGTCTTTCTTTCGAAGGACCGTCCGGGCCCCCGCGTGTTTCGCGTCGCGGGAAGCCGGCCGCTCGACATCGCCGAGGTCGAGGGAGGATCGATCGAGGCGGATCTCGCCCGGCGGGACTTCACCGCCAACGCGCTCGCCCTCGGCATCGCGTCGGGAGACTTGCTCGACCCGTTCGGCGGGCTGTCGGACCTTGCGAAGCGCCGGCTGCGGAGCGTACGGCCCGGCAACCTCGCGGACGATCGGCTGCGAATCCTGCGGGCGGCGCGCTTCATGGCGTCGCACGGCCTCGTTCCCGACGCCGGCGTCCTCCGGGCCAGCCGGGAGGCGGCGCCGTTCTTTGCGCGCGTCGCTCCGGAACGGGTCGCCGCCGAGCTCTCGAAGCTCCTCGAGAGCCCTCGCGCCGCTGCCGCCCTCGCGTGGGCGGCGCGCGCCGGGATCCTCTCCGCCGCGCTCGGGCGCGACCTCTCGCCCCGCCGAGCCTCCGCGCTGGCGGGCTCGCTCGAGGTCCTCGACGACGCGCGGACGCGCCGCTTCCCTCCGGCGACCCGCCGCCGTTTGCGGCTCGCGATGATCGCGCTCCGTCTCGGGCTCCCTGTGGGCGAAACGCGGGCATGGCTCGCCGGGCGGCGATGGGCCCGCGACGAGAGTCGCGACGTCGCCCGGCTCGTCGAGCTCGTTGCGGCGTCCCGTCGCCTGCGGACCGAACGGCAGAAGTGGAGCTGGATCCTCGAAGCCGGCGTGCTCGCGCCGGAGGCCCTCGCGCTCCTCGAGCGCCTCGGCGGGGCCGGCCGCCGCCGGGCGCGCCGCCTGCGCCCGCTCCTGCGGGCCCGTCGAAAACCCGTCGCCGTGAGCGGCCACGACGTGGTCCGATGGCTGGGGCTCGCGGAGGGGCCGCGGGTCGGCGAGCTGCTCCGCGCCGTCCGGGTTGCGGGGGCCCTGGGAGAGGTCGCCAACCGTCGGGAAGCCCGACACTGGCTGATCGGACAGGTCCGGGAGATTCCGTAACCGGCTATAATCGTTACACTTTGACGCTCTCCGAGCTCCTGAAATTCATGGCCAAGAAGGAGGCCTCGGACCTCCATCTGAAGCCCATGAGACCTCCTCTCCTGCGGATCAAGGGACGCCTGATCCCCTTGAACGCGGATGCCCTCCAGCCGAAGGACCTCGAGGAGATGCTCCTCTCGATTCTGACTCCCGCCCAGAAGGACCGGCTCGAGGCCCACCAGTCGGTCGACGTGGGCTACGGCCTGACCGGCGTGGCGCGGTTCCGGTGCAACATATTCGTCCAACGCGGCTCGTATGCGGCGGTCTTCCGGCGGATTCCCTTCAAGCTGCCCTCGATCTCCGAGCTGAGCCTGCCCGAGGTGCTCGAGAGCTTCGTTCACCTCCAGAAGGGCCTCGTTCTCATCACGGGACCGACGGGCTCGGGCAAGTCCACGACGCTCGCCGGCATCATGCGGTCCATCATCGAAAAGCGTCCGGTCCACATCGTCACGATCGAGGATCCGATCGAATTTCTGTTCGCCGACGGCAAGGCCGCCGTGTCTCAGCGCGAGGTGTCGACGGATTCGCCCAGCTTCAACGAGGCGCTGAAGAACATGTTCCGGCAGGACCCCGACGTCATCATGGTCGGCGAGATGCGCGACTGGATGACCATGCAGACCGCGATCACGGCGGCCGAGACGGGACACCTCGTCTTCTCGACGCTGCACACCAACAGCGCCGCGCAGTCGATCGACCGGATCGTCGACTCCTGCCCGCAGGAACAACAGGCGCAGGTGCGTTCGCAGCTCTCGATCGTCCTCCAGGCGATCTGCTCGATGAGCCTGATCGAGACGTCCGACGGCTCCGGCCGGGCGCCGGTCGTCGAGATCATGGTCAACTCGCCGAAGATCGCGAAGCACATCCTCGCGGGCGAGGTCAAGGAGATCCACGAGGAGATCGAGAACTCGGTCAACTACTACAAGATGCAGTCGATGAACCAGTCCCTCATCGCGCTGCTCGTGAACCGGCGGATCACCTACGCCAAGGCGATGGAGCTCTCGACCGACCCGGAAGACCTCTCCCTCAAGCTCCGCAAGCTTTTCCCGCAGATCGAGGAAGACCAGCGAGGAGGCCTCATGGCATCGGACAGCGATTTCTCGCAGATCACCCAGCTTCTCGAGATCAAGCGGCTCTACGAGGAGCAGGAGGAGAAGTGGAAGTTGCGCCTCACCGAAAAGGACGAGGAGACCAACAAGTTCATGATGGAGCTGAGGGATCAGAAACGAGTGATCGAGGGCCGGGACCAGGTTTTGACCGACCTGGAGGCCGACAACGCCCGCCTGAAGACGGACTCCGAGCGGGTCGGCCGCGAGTTCCAGCAGAAGATCGCCCAGTTGAACGAGCGCATCAAGGAGCTCAACCAGAGGCTGATGCTCGCCGAAGGCGGCGGACGAGCCGCGGCGAGCCAGGGCAGCGCCGGCGCCAGCGGAGGTTTCTTCAAGAAGTAGATCCCGGCCCCCTCCCGGCGGACCGGTCTCCGTTTCAGTTCCGAATTAAGATGTCCCGGTGTCGATCCTGCTGGCGCTCCTGCTGGCCGCCGTGCGCCCGGAGCCGACGCCCGCGGCCGATCCCCTGACGCGGGGCGAGCAATTGCTCTCCCACAAGCAGTACGCCGCGGCCGAGAAGGAGCTGCGCCTGGCCGTGGACGCCGACCCGAAGTCGGCGCGGGCCCACGGGAACCTCGCGCTCGCGCTGCTTCCTCAGCGCCGGATTCCGGAGGCGGTGGACGAGGGACGCCTCGCGGCCGCCTTCGGTCCGCGCAGCGCCGAGGCGCGATTCATCTATGGCCTCACGCTCACGGCGGCGGGCAAGCCGATCGAAGCCGCCCGAGAATACGAAGAGGTCGTCGCCCTCAAGCCCGGGCAGGCCGGGCCCCTCGCCGCCCTCGCCTCCGCATACGCCGCGGCGGAGGACGCGCGCACGGTCGCGACGTACGAGAAGCTGATCGCTCTCGAGCCTTCCCGCCCGGACCCGCGCCGGGCGCTCGCCGAGTACCTCTGGGCGACCGAGAAGACCGCCCAGGGCAACGCGGTGATCGTCGAGGCCATCGCGTCGTTCCCGGCCGACTCGAGCCTCGCTCTCGCCTACGGACGGGCGCTCGCCGGCCAGGAGCGCCTCGAGGAGGCCGCCCGGCAGCTCGAGAAGGCGCGGAGCCTCGGCGCGACGGACTCGCGGACGCTGGCCCTGCTTGCGAACGTCTGCGAGAGGGCCGGAAAACCCGATGAAGCGGCCGCCGCCTACGAGGCGGCCCTCCAGGCCGACCCCGAAGACGCCGCGCTGCGCCACGACCTCGGCCGCCTGTACCTCGCGGCGGGCCGGCCGGCCGACGCGCTGCGAGAGCTCGAGCGGGCGGTTCGGAGCAACGGCGCCGTGGCCGCCTATCAGCTCGACTATGGCCGGGCTCTCGAGGCCGCCGGGAATCTTCCGGGCGCCGAAAAGGCGTATCGCCGCGCCGTCGAGCTCTCCCCGAATCTTCCCGGCGCCCACTTCGCGCTCGGCCGGCTCCTCCAGCGCGAGGGAAAGACGGACGAAGCCGGCCGCGAGCTCGCGACGCACCACGCCCTCTACGAACGGGCGCTCGACGCGGTGTCCGCCTCCAACGCGCAAAAGGCCTCCGCGGCCCTGGCCTGGAAGCAGCTCGAAGCGGGCAAGACCTCGGATGCGCTGGCGCGATTTCGATCCCTTCCCGAGAGCCCCGATTCTCTTCGGGGCCAGGCTCTGGCCCTCTCCCGCCTGGGCCGCCACGCCGAGGCGGTTCGTGCCCTGGAGAAGGCCCTCCAGCTCGCCCCGGACGACGCGCCTCTCGAGCTTCTGCTGCTGGCCGAGCGATCGAGGGCCGCGGGCGCGTCATGATGCTCGCCGCCCTCCTCGGAGCCGCCCTCGTTTCCGGAGCCGCGTCCGGCGGCTGCCCGGTCACGCTCCGGGACGTCGCCGCTTCCGCTGGCCTCCGCTTCTCACACGACCGGGGCGCGACGCCCGGGCACCGTTTCCCCGAGATCATGGGGTCCGGCCTCGCCTGGCTCGACTACGACCGCGACGGCTGGATGGACCTCTACGTCGTGCAGTCGGGACCCCTGCCGCCGGCAAAGCTGCCCCGGTCGCGCAACCGGTTGTATCGCAACAATCACGACGGAACGTTCACCGACGTGACCGAGAAAGCGGGCCTGAAGGACACCGGCTACGGGATGGGCGCCATCGCGGCCGACTACGACAACGACGGCTTCGTGGACCTCTATGTCACGAACTACGGCGGCAACGTCCTGCTGCACAACAACGGAAACGGCACGTTCACGGACGTGACGGCGAAGGCCGGCGTCGGCGGACCGCGCTGGGGGACCAGCGCGGCCTGGGGGACTTCGACGGCGACGGCTATCTCGACCTCTTCGTGGCCCAGTACGCCGACGACCGCCGGGACAAGGACCTCTTCTGCGGCGACCCGGCGACCGGCCGACGCGACTACTGCCCTCCGGTGATGTACGACGGCACTCTGAGCGTCCTCTATCGCAACAACGGCGACGGGACCTTCCGCAACGTGACCCGCTCCGCCGGCCTCGGCCACGCAATCGGAAAGGCCCTCGGCGCGGTCTTCGTGGACGTGGATCACGACGGAAAGCCCGATCTTTACGTCGCCAACGACGAGATGATGAACTTTCTGTTCCGGAACCTCGGGGGCGGCCGCTTCGAGGACATCTCGATCAGCTCCGGCACGGGTTTCGGCCTCGAGGGCAACCCTCAGGGCGGAATGGGCGTGGACGCGGGCGATCTCGACGGAGACGGGCTGCCCGATCTCGGGGTGGCCAATTTCGAGAACGAGACCAACGAGTACTACGGCAACCTCGGATCCGGCGTTTTCGAAGACCGGTCCGTGTCCTCGGGATTCGGGCCGCCGACCGCGAGGTACGTCAAGTTCGGATTGAACTTCTTAGACGTGGACGGCGACGGCCACCTGGACGTCTTCGTCACCGACGGCCACATCTACGACCGTCCCCGGGGGGCCGACGTTCGCGCGGAACAACCGCTGATGCTGCTCTGGAACGACGGCACCGGGCGGTTTCGGAACCGCGAGTGCGGCCTCGAGGTGAACGGGGAATACGTCGGCCGAGGCTCCGCGGTCGCCGACTACGACAACGACGGCGACCCCGACGTCGCCGTGTCCAACTCCGGCGGCCCGATCCAGCTGCTCCGCAACGATGGCACCCACGGGAACTGGCTCGGCGTCGAGCTCGTCGGAACGAAGTCCAATCGCCAGGGCATCGGGGCGCGCCTGGTCGCGGAGACACCCGGCGGCAAACGGCTCACCCGCTTCGTCCAGGCCGGCTCGAGCTATCTCTCGTCCTCGGACCCCCGGGTGCTCTTCGGCCTCGGCGGCGAAAAATCCGTCCGGACGCTGACGATCGACTGGCCGTCCGGGGCCGTGCAGACCCTCTCGGATCTGCCGGCCGGAAAGTACGTCAGGGTCGAAGAAGCGTCGCCGTCGGCTCCGCGGTAGATCGGCGTCGGCTCGCGAGCGCGGCGGCCAGGCCGCCCGCGAACCCGGCGATCGAGTCGGTCAGGGCGTCGGCCCCCTCCATCGAGCGGCCCGGGATCCAGGCCTGATGGAGCTCGTCGAGCGTGCCGAACACCGCGAGCAGGCCGCCCACGAACATCGCCGCGAGCCAGGGCGACCGGGGCGGCGACGGCCAGGCGATCGCGAAGAAGAGCAGGAAACCCTCCACGCCGTAGAGCACGGCGTGGCAGAGCTTGTCGAAGTTCGGAATCGACGTGACGCCCGGGATTTCCGGCGGCGACGGCCACGAGGTCAGCGCGAGGAGGAAGAGCCCCCAGAAAACCGCGAGCCAGCGCGCCCGCCGCGGCGAAAGGGTCATCGCAGAACGAAAAGGGCGCCGCCCGAAGGCGGCGCCCCGCGAAAACGACTCAACGAAGCCTCACGCTCCGCGCTTGGACGGCCCCGTCCGCGACGGGCCCTTCTTCGGCGCCGTCTTGGATGCGGGCTTCGTCCTCTCGACCTTGCCGCCCGAGGGCTTGCGCGGCCGCGGTGCGGCCTCCCGCGCCGGACCCTCCTCGCCCTCGCCGCCCTCGGCCTTGTCCTTGCGGACCGTCTCGACGCGGCCGCCTGACGCGCGGCGGGCCCGGTCGGACAGGGACTCCTTCCTCGGCCCTCGATCCTTGGCCTCGAACTTGAAGTCCACGAACTCGAGGATCGCCGCCTCGGCCGCATCGCCCCTCCGGGCTCCCAGGCGAAGGATGCGCGTATATCCGCCGGGCCGGTCCACGAAACGCGGCGCCACCGTATCGAAGACGCGCTTGACGGTCGTGCGATTCGGGATCCAGCGGGCGACGTGCCGCCTCGCGGCGACGTCGTCCTTCTTGGCTCGCGTGATCAGTCGCTCGGCGAGCGGCCGAAGCTCCTTGGCCTTGCTCAGGGTCGTCTGGATGCGCTCGTGGTTCATCAACGAATCGAGCTGGTTCGAGAACATCGCCAGCCGGTGCGCCGTAGTGCGGCGGAGCTTGCGCCCCGCTCGGTTGTGCTGCATGGCCTACTCGCTTTTCGCCTCGGCCGGCTCGAGCTCCATGCCGAGGGACAGGCCCATCGGGCGCAGGATGTCCTTGATCTCGTTGAGCGACTTGCGGCCGAAATTCTTGGTCTCGAGCATGTCCTTCTCGGTGCGCTGCACGAGGTCCCGGATCGAGCGGATCCCCGCGTTCTTCAGGCAGTTCGCGCTCCGGACCGAGAGCTCCAGCTCGTCGACCGACTTGTTGAGATACTCCGCCAGATTCTCCGGCAGCTCGCCCTCCCCGACGCCCTCGAATGCCGTCTCGTGATCGGCGTTGACGAAGATCGTGAGGTGATCGCGCAGCAGCGTCGCCGCGAGGCCCACCGCGTCGGTCGGAGAGATCGTGCCGTTCGTCCACACCTCGAGGACCAGGCGGTCGTAGTCCGTGGCCTGGCCAATGCGCGCCGCCTCGACGTGGTAGTTGACGCGGCGGACGGGCGAGTGCACCGAGTCGATCGGGATGTAGCCGATCCCCATGTCGTCGTCGAAGTTCTTGTCGGCCGAGACGTAGCCGCGGCCGGTCGAGACGCGCATCTCCATCTGGAGCCGCCCGTTCTCGGACAGAGTGGCGATCGGCGCGTCGGGGTCCAGGACCTCGATGTTGGAATCGCCCTGGAGGTCCGCCGCCGTCACCTTGCCCTTGCGCTCCACGTCGAGGGTCAGGATCTTCTCCTCCGTCGTGTGCATCTTGATGGGGATCTGCTTCAGGTTGAGGATGATGTCGGTGACGTCCTCGACGACGCCCGGCAGGGACGAAAACTCGTGAAGCACGCCCTCGATCTTCACGGCGGTAATCGCCGCGCCTTCGATCGACGAGAGCAGGACGCGACGCAGGGCGTTGCCGACCGTCGTGCCGAACCCGCGCTCGAAGGGCTGCGCGTAGAACTTTCCGTACACCGAGGTGAGCGTCTCCATGTCGATCTCGAGACGCTTGGGCTTCTGAAATCCTTTCCACAGGGTCATGTGTGCTCTCCTAGCGTCGGCGGCTACTTGGAGTAGAGCTCGACGATCAGCTGTTCCTGAATCGGTAGTTTGATGTCTTCGCGCTTCGGCAGCTCGACGACCGCTCCGCTGAAGCTCTCGGGAGTCAGGTCGAGCCAGGCCGGGACGCCGCGCGCCCGGGCCGTCTCGACGGAGGCCTTGATCTGATCGTTCGTCCGGCTCTTCTCCTTGATCGAGACGACCTGCCCCTTGGAGACCCGGAACGACGGGATCGAGACCTTGCGGCTGTTGACCGTCACGTGGCCGTGGCGCACGAGCTGGCGCGCCTGCGCGCGCGAGGCTGCGAACCCCAGCGAATACACGACGTTGTCCAGCCGACGCTCGAGCTCCTCGAGCAGGTTCGCGCCGGTGATGCCCTTGCGGCGTTCCGCCCGCGCAAACGCGAGTCGGAACTGGCTCTCGAGCAGCCCGTAGATCCGCTTGACCTTCTGCTTTTCGCGGAGCTGGATGCCGTAGCCGAGCAGCTTCGAGCGCCGCCGGCCATGCTGGCCGGGCGGGTAGTTGCGCCGTTCGATGGCGCACTTGTCCTTGAAACAGCGGTCCCCCTTGAGGAACAGCTTCATCCCTTCGCGCCGGCAGAGCCGGCAAACTGATTCGCTATAACGGGCCAAGCCCTGGAACCTCCTCGATCCCTCGTTTCATTTACGTCCTTCCTCCCGACCGGGACCGATCGTCGGTTTACGGACGAGCCGTCGGCTCTCAGCGTTCGGCTGACAGCGGGCGGCTGATGGCTTCTACACTCTCCGCCGCTTGCGCGGACGGCAGCCGTTGTGCGGGATCGGGGTCGAGTCCTTGATGGACTTGATGTCGATGCCGTTGGCCTGCAGCGCCCGGATCGCCGACTCCCGGCCGGCCCCGGGCCCGGTGACGCGCACGTCCACCGAGCGAACTCCGTGCTCCTTGGCGTGCTCGGCGCAATTGGCCGCGGCGAGCTGGGCCGCGAACGGCGTGCCCTTGCGCGAGCCCTTGAAGCCGATGCGCCCGGCCGACGACCACGCGAGGATGTTGCCCTCCTGGTCGGCGATCGAGACGATCGTGTTGTTGAAGGACGCCGCCACGGTCGCCTGACCGTGCGGAATCGACTTCTTCTCCTTCTTGCCCGTGCGCGCGCGCTTGCCCTTCTGAGGCTTCGCCGCGCCCTTCTCGGGGGTGGCACTGACCGGTGTCGCTTCAGCCATAACCTTCCTCTAAGCTCCGGTTTCCGATTTCGAAATCCGGGATTACTTCTTCGTCGCCTTCTTCTTGCCGGCGATCGTCTGCTTGCGCGGCCCCTTGCGGGTCCGGGCATTGGTGTGCGTGCGCTGGCCGCGGACCGGGAGATTGCGGCGGTGGCGCGTCCCTCGATAGCACCCGATGTCCATCAGCCGCTTGATGTCCACGGAGATGTCGCGGCGCAGGTCGCCCTCGACCTTCACGTCGTCCGTGATCACCTTGCGGATCCGGACGACCTCCTCCTCGGACAGGTCCTTGACCCGGGTGTCGGGACGGACGTCGGCCTTCTCGAGGATGAAGTTGGCCTTGGGCCGGCCGATCCCGTAGATGTACGTCAGCCCGATCTCCACCCGCTTGTTGAGCGGAAGATCC
Source organism: uncultured Acidobacteriota bacterium (assembly GCA_963736455.1). Classification (GTDB taxonomy): domain Bacteria; phylum Acidobacteriota; class Thermoanaerobaculia; order UBA5066; family Gp7-AA6; genus DAHUXD01. Next base: position 16,692 of record CAVTON010000001.1, on the reverse strand, counting down.
ACTCCCGCGATGCGTGCCATGTCTTACCCCTGCCTCTGCTTGTGCTTGGGCGTCGTACAGATGACCCGGACGACTCCCTTGCGGTGCACGATCTTGCACTTGGCGCAAATCTTCTTGACGGACGCTCGAACTTTCACTTGAGACTCCCTACTTGTACCGGTAGATGATCCGACCCCGCGTCAGGTCGTATGGCGACAGCTCGACGAGGACCTTGTCCCCCGGCAGGATGCGAATGAAATTCTTGCGCATCTTGCCCGAGATGTGCGCCAGGACCTGATGCTTGTTCTCCAGCTCCACTTTGAACATCGCATTCGGCAACGGCTCCACGACCGTTGCCATCACCTCGATGGCTTCGTCTTTGGACATCGGCTCAGGCCCCCACGGCGGCCGGCCGCAGGGCCGACAGACTACCCGTCCCGAGGATCACCGCCCCGTTCGGCTCGAGCGCGATCGTATGCTCGAAATGGGCCGAGGTGGACCGGTCGCGGGTCCGCACCGTCCAACCATCGGCATCCACGGAAACTTCCGCCCGGCCCAGGTTGAACATGGGCTCGATGGCGAGGACCATACCGGGCTTCAGGAGGCTCCCGCGCCCCGCCGGACCGTAGTTCGGGATCTGGGGCTCCTCGTGGAGCGCCGTCCCCACACCGTGGCCGACGAAATCCCGGACGACTCCATAGCCATGGACCAGGGCCACCGACTCGACGGCGGCGCCGATGTCGGAGACCCGCCCTCCCGGCTTGGCCGCGGCGATCCCGGCGGACAGCGCCTTCCGGGTGACCTCGAGGAGCTTTGCGGTCTCGGCGGCGATCCTCCCGACCCCGACCGTCCGGGCGGCGTCCCCGAAGTAGCCCGCGAACACGGCTCCGCAGTCGATCCCGATGACGTCTCCGGCCTTGAGCGCCCGCTTGCCCGGGATGCCGTGGACGACCTCGTCGTTGACCGAGGTGCACAGCGTCTTGGGATAGCCGCGGTATCCGATGAACGCGGGTCGCGCTCCCTGTCGGCGGATCTCGGCCTCGGCGATCCGGTCGAGATCGTCGGTCGTCACGCCGGGCGCGACCGCCTTCTCGACTTCGTCGAGCGTCTGGAGGACGATGCGCGACGCTTCCTCGAGCTTCAGGAGCTCCTCCTGGCTTCGGATCGTGATCATGCCCGTCCCCCGGCCTGGCGGACGGACGCCAGCGCGTCGTCCACCCGCGATGCGACCTCGGCGACGGCGCCCACGCCGTCCACGTCGGCCAGGAGGCCCCGGCTCTCGTAGAACCCGATCAGGGGCTCGGTCTTCTCGCGATAGACGCGCAGCCGCTCCCGGAACGTCTCCGGCCGGTCGTCCGCGCGTCCCTCGGCCTTCGCGCGGCCGAGCATGCGCTCGACGAGGGTCGCTTCGGGAACCTCGAAGTTGACGGCCGCCGAAAGACCCTCCCCGCTCTCTCCGAGCAGGTCCTCGAGCGCCCGGCCCTGCTCGAGCGTCCGGGGGAAGCCGTCGAGGATGAACCCGCGGCGCGCGTCCTCCCGGGCGATCCGGTCCCGGATCAGCGCGACGATGAGCGCGTCCGAGACGAGCTCTCCCTTTTCCATGATCGCCTGCGCCTGCATCCCGAGCGGCGTACGGTCCCTGACCGCGGCGCGCAGGATGTCGCCCGTGGAGATGGCGGGCACCATCAGGCGCTCCGCCAGGAGCTTCGCCTGGGTTCCCTTGCCGCTGCCGGGGGGACCGAGGAAGACCACGCGCATCGGCGGACTAGCTCCTTCGCCCTCGGACGCGGCTCTTCTTGAGGAACCCGGTGTAGTGATGCTCGACGAGCTTGGACTCGACCTGCTGGACCGTGTCCATGGCCACGCCGACGACGATCAGGAGCGAGGTGCCGCCGAAGTAGAAGTTGAATCCGAAACCCTGCGTCAGGAACTTCGGCAGGGCGGCGTCCAGCCAGGGTCCGATTCCGGGCACTCCCTGGATCTTCAGGCCGTTGTTCAGGATGTCCGGCAGCAGGGCGACGAACGTCAGGTACGCGGCGCCCAGGATCGTGATGCGCGAGAGGACCGTGTCGATGTAGTCGGCGGTCTTCTTGCCCGGGCGGATGCCGGGAATGAACCCGCCGTACTTGCGCATGTTGTCGGCCGTGTCCACCGGGTTGAAGATGATGGACGTGTAGAAGTAGCAGAAGAAGACGATCCCGGTGGCGTAGAACAGGATGTACAGCGGATGGCCCATCGAGAGCGAGGTTGCGGCCCGCTTGACCCAGTCCGCGCCCGAAATCTGGGCCAGGTAGCTCGGCAGCGAGAGGATCGAGATCGCGAAGATGATCGGGATGACGCCGCCCGTGTTGACGCGCAGCGGCAGATAGGTGTTCTGCCCGCCGTACACGCGGCGTCCGACGACGCGCTTGGCGTACTGCACGGGAATCCGGCGCTGGGCCAGCTCCACGTAGACGACGAGGGCGATGATGCCGACCATGAAGACGAGCACGCCGATCAGCGTGATGACGGAGATCGTCTGGTTGCGAATCTGGTCGAACAGGCCGAAGATCGCCCGGGGCAGATTGGCCACGATGCCCGCGAAGATGATGAGCGAGATGCCGTTGCCGATGCCCCGCTCGGTAATCTGCTCGCCGAGCCACATGATGAAGATCGTCCCCGTGGTCAGCGTCAGAATCGTCATCAGCTGAAATCCCCAACCGGGACGCGGGACCAGCGGCGCTCCGCCCGGGGCAATCTGCTTCTGAAGCCAGAGCGCGATGCCGGCCGCCTGGATGAACGACAGGAGCACCGTGCCGTAGCGCGTGTATTGCGTGATCTTCTTGCGGCCCATCTCCCCTTCCTTGGAGAGCTTCTCGAGGTAGGGCCAGACGACCGTCAGCAGCTGCAGGATGATCGACGCCGAGATGTACGGCATGATGCCGAGCGCGAAGACCGAAAGCCTCCGCAGCGCGCCGCCCGAGAAGAGGTCGAGGAATCCGAAGATCGAGCCGGCGGACGCCTTGAAGAAGGCGCTGATCGCCGCCGGATCGACGCCCGGCGTCGGGACGTGCGCTCCGAGGCGATACACCGCGAGCAGCAGGAACGTGAAGGTGACCCGCTTGCGCAGGTCCGGCACGTTGAAGACGTTGAGGAAGTTCTGGACGGCGCTCAACGGGACAGCACCTCACAGCGGCCGCCGGCCGCTTCGATTCGAGCCTTCGCCGATGCCGAGAACTTGTGGGCGGAGACCGTCAGGGCCTTCTTGATCTCGCCGTCGCCGAGGATCTTGACCGGACGGCTCTTGCGGGCGAGCCGCGCCTCGGCGAGAGCCTCCGGGGTCACGGCCGCGCCGGCCTCGAAGCGGTCGAGGTCCCCGAGGTTGACGATGTCGTACTCGACGCGGAAGATGTTCGTGAATCCGCGCTTGGGCACCCGGCGGTGGAGCGGCATCTGGCCGCCTTCGAATCCCCGCTGGTGGCGGTAGCCGGTCCGGGACTTCTGCCCCTTGTAGCCGCGGCCGGCGGTCTTGCCGTGGCCGCTGCCCGGTCCGCGGCCGACGCGCTTGCGGTAGTGCGTCGCCCCGGCCGCCGGGGCGAGATCGTGGACCCCCGTCGCCGCGGGCCGCGACGCCGCGGGCGCCGCCTTCTTCTGGGGGCGCGGCGGTCGGGCGGCCGCCGGAGGCTTCGGCGCCGCGGGGACGGCGGCGCGAGCGGCCTTCGGGGTCCTGGCAGCGGCCTTCGCTGCCGGCCTGGCCTTTCCGGCCGACTTCTTCTTCGCGGCCGGGGCCGCGGGCTTTGACGACTTCTTCTTCTCGACCATAACTGGACTAGCCCTTCGTGACTTCGACGAGATGGCGGACCTTGCGGATCATTCCGCGCACCGCCGGCGAGTCGTCGCGCAGGACGCGCGTGCCGAGGCGGCCGAAGCCGAGGCCCCTCAGCGTCGCCTTCTGATCCTTCGGCGTGCAGATGCCGCTCCGAACGAGCGTGATCGCGAGCCGACCCTTGCCCGACGCGGCGTCCTTGCCGGCCTTCGCCTTGTCGGCGTTCTTGCCCGTTTCCGTCACGCCTTCTCCTCGGCCGGCTCGGCCGCCGGGCGGCCCCGCCGCCGGGCGATCTCGTCCTCGTTCTTGAGCCGCAGGAGTCCCTCGAACGTGGCCTTGATGACGTTGTGGGGATTGGTCGTCCGCAGCGACTTGGTCAGGATGTCCTGGATTCCGACGGACTCGAGCACCGCGCGCACCGGACCGCCGGCGATGACGCCCGTCCCGGCCGCGGCCGGCTTCAGGAGCACGCGCCCCGCGCCGTAGGCTCCGATCACCGTGTGCGGAATCGTCGTTCCCTTGAGGGACACCTTCTGCATGCTCTTCTTGGCCATCTCGATGCCCTTCTTGATCGCCATCGGCACTTCCTTGGCCTTGCCCGAGCCATAGCCGACGCGGCCCTGGCCGTCGCCGACGACGACGAGGGCCGAGAACGAGAAGTTCTTGCCGCCCTTGACGACCTTCGTCACGCGGTTGATGTGGACGACGCGGTCGATGAGCTCGCGCCCCTGCGCGTCCCGCTCCTTCTCGCGCTCCCGCGGCGCCCTCGGTCCCCGGTTGCTCATCGCGCTTCTCCCCCGTTCTTGCCCATGTCTAGAACTCCAGCCCGCCCTGTCGGGCGGCGTCGGCGAGAGCCTTCACCCGCCCGTGGTAGCGGTAGCCTCCGCGATCGAAGACGACCCTCGTGACGCCGGCCTTCTTCGCCCGCTCGGCGACCAGGCCACCGACTCTTCCGGCCGAGTCGCGCGAGATGCCGGTCTTCGCCTTGGCGTCCTTGCGCAGGCCCGGGTCGAGAGACGACGCATGGGCCAGCGTCGCGCCCGAGCCGTCGTCGATGACCTGGGCGTAGATGTGGCGCGCGCTCTTGAAGATGGCCAGCCGCGGGCGCCCTTCCGCGCCCCGGACCACCTGCCGGATCCGCCGCCGGACCTTGGCCCGAGCCTCGGTGCGTGCTTTCGAACGGTTCATGGCTACTTCCCGCCGGCCTTGCCGACCTTGCGCCGGATCACTTCGTTCACGTACTTGATTCCCTTCGCCTTGTAAGGGTCCGGAACTCGCAGGCCCCGGATCTCGGCGGCCGTCTGTCCGACCTTCTGCTTGTCGGCGCCCGTGAGCGTCATCCGCCCCGCCTTCGCATCGATCGCGATCGAGATGCCCTCGGGGATCGGGAAATCGATCGGATGCGAGAACCCGAGCGAGAAGACGACCGACTTGCCCTTGACCTCGGCCTTGTAGCCGACGCCCGAGATCTCGAGCTCGCGGGTGAATCCCTTCGTCACGCCCTCGACCGAGTTCGCCACGAGGCTGCGCAGCAGCCCGTGGCAGGCCCGCTGGTGAGGCTCGTCGTTCGACCGGCCGATCTTCACCTGGTTGTCCGCCACGGCCACGGTCAGCCCCGCGGGAATGGCGCTGACGAGCTCGCCCTTCGGGCCCTTGACCCGGACGTTCCCGGCGTCGGCCTTCACCTCGACCCCCTTCGGGATCGGAACCGGCATCTTTCCAATGCGCGACACGGCAGTGCTCCTCTTTACCAGACGTTGCAGAGAACTTCGCCGCCCAGGCGCTTCTCGCGCGCGACCTTGTCGGTCACGATGCCCCGGGACGTCGAGACGATGGAGACTCCGAGGCCGCCGAGCACCGACGGGATCGCGTCCGCCCTGGCGTAGATGCGGCGGCCGGGGCGCGAGACGCGCTCGAGGCCCGCCACGATGGGCTCGCCTTCGTGATCGTACTTGAGCCCCACGCGGAGGATCGGCCTTCCGCTTTCCTCCACCCGGCGAAACGGCCCGATGAAGCCCTCCTGCTCGAGCACCTTCAGGACCGACTCCTTCAGGCGTGAGCTCGGAACGTCCACCCGGTCGTGGCCCGCCTGCATGCCATTGCGCAGGCGGGTGAACAGATCGCTCAGCGAATCGCTCGTCTTCATCGCGTCACCACGAAGCCTTCAGGACGCCCGGGATGTATCCCATGTTGGCGTTCTGACGGAAACAGATGCGGCAGAGGCCGAACTTCCGGAGGACGCTCCGGGGGCGGCCGCAGACCCGGCAGCGCCGGACCGTCCGCGTCATGAACTTCGGCTTCCTCGCCGCCTTGATGCGCATTGCCCGTGTGGCCATAGATTCCTCAGTCTTCTCCGGTTACTTGGCGAACGGCATTCCGAGCTCGGTCAACAGGGCCTTGGCCCGGTCGTCCCGTCCCGCCGTCGTCACGATCGTCACGTTCAGTCCCTTGGACTTGTCGGTCTTCGCGTAGTCGATTTCGGGAAAGATGAAGTGGTCCCGCACGCCGAGCGTGTAGTTGCCCCGGCCGTCGAACGCCTTGCGCGACACGCCGCGGAAGTCGCGGACGCGCGGCAGCGCGATGTTGATCAGCCGGTCGAGAAACTCCCACATCCGGTCGCCCCTCAGCGTCACCCGGGCGCCGATCGGCATGCCCGTGCGCAGCTTGTAGGTCGCGATCGACTTCTTGGCCTTCGTCACGATCGCGCGCTGGCCCGCAATCGAAGACAGCTCTTCGGCCGCGCCGTCGAGCATCTTCGGATTCGAGACCGCTTCGCCGAGCCCCATGTTGAGGACGATCTTCTCGACGCGCGGGATCGCCATGGCGTTGTCGATCCCGAACTCCTTCCGGAGGGCCGGGGCCACTTCCTTGACGTAGCGTTCTTTGAGTCTGGCTGCCATTGCTCTTCTTCCGTTCCTGCGTTTCTCGTTCTGCGTCGGCGTGCTCCTACGCGAGCACCGCTCCGCTCTTCTTGGCCACGCGCTCGGGGTTGCCCTCGGCGTCCCGGCGCCGCCCGATCCGCGTCCCGACGCCGCGGTCCGGGTCCACCAGCATCACGTTCGAGATGTGGATCGCCGCTTCCTTCTCCGAGATTCCGCCGGCGATGTTCTTGGCCGGGTTCGGCTTCATGTGCTTCTTGATCAGGTTGACGCGCTCGACGATCACGCGCCCCGTGGCCGGCAGGACCCGCAGGATGCGGCCCTGCCGCCCCTGGTCCTTGCCCGCGATCACGACGACCGTGTCGTTCTGCTTCAGCTTCGTCCGGGTTCTCACCTTGACCTTGGCTCTCATCACAGCACTTCCGGCGCGAGCGAGATGATCTTCATGAACTTCTTCTCCCGCAGCTCCCGGGCCACCGGCCCGAAGACGCGCGTCCCGATCGGCTCGCCCTCGTTCGAGACGAGGACGGCGGCGTTGTCGTCGAAGCGGATGTAGGAGCCGTCCCGCCGGCGGTGGTTGCGGCGCGTCCGGACGATCACCGCCCGGACCACGCGCTTGCCGTGCTTCTCGACGAAGGGCGAGTCCGGCGCGCACTCCTTGACCGACGCGGTGATGATGTCGCCGAGACCCGCGTACTGCCCGGCCGAGCCGCCCCGCATCCGGATGCACGCGATCTTGCGCGCGCCGGAGTTGTCCGCCACCTCGAGGATGGTTCCCATCTGGATCATGGCACTCTCCCCTAGGCCTGGGCCTTGGTCACGATCTCGCGCAGCCGCCAGCGCTTGAGCTTCGAGAGCGGCCGCGTTTCCTCGATGCGAACCCGGTCGCCGACCTTCGCGGCGTTCGACTCGTCGTGCGCATGAAACCGGCTCGTGCGCTTGATGGTCCGCGTGTACTCCGCGTGCTGGACGCGGCGCTCGACCTCGACGACGATCGTCTTGTTCATCTTGTCCGAGACCACGCGGCCAACCTTGGTCGCTCGGTCCTTCGGGGCCGTCTTCTCCGCCATGTCGGTCACTTGGACGCCTCTCCCTTCAACTCCAGGGCTCGCCGGTACGTCTTGACGCGCGCGAGGTCTCTGCGGAGCACTCGCAGCCGCGTGGGGTTCTCGAGCTGGCCCGTGGACTTCTGCAGACGAAGCTTCCACCTCGCCTCGCGCAGCTCCTTCTCCTTCTCGGCGAGCTCGCCGTCGCCCTGGAGGGCGAGCGTCTCGCGCTCCTTCTTCTTCATCGGATCTCCATCTCGGACTGGCGCGTGATCAGCCGCGTCCGGAGGCCGAGCTTGTCGGCCGCGAGCTCCAGCGCTTCCTTCCCGATCGCGAAGTCCACGCCTTCCATCTCGTAGAGCACGCGCCCGGGCTTGACGACCGCCACCCAGCCCTCCGGTGCGCCCTTGCCCTTGCCCATGCGCGTTTCCGCGGGCTTCTTCGTATACGGCTTGTCCGGAAAGATCCGGACCCAGATCTTGCCTCCGCGCTTGACGGCGCGGGTCATCGCGATGCGGCCCGCCTCGATCTGTCGCGCGGTGATCCACCCCGGCTCGAGGACCTGCAGGCCCATGTCGCCGAAGGCGAGCTCGCCGCCGCGATAGGCCTTGCCCCGCATGCGTCCCCGCTGCTGCTTGCGGTACTTGACTTTCGAAGGCATCAACATGACTTATCCCGTCTTTCCTAGGCCGCCGACTTCCTGCGGTTCTTCGCCTTGTGCTGCTCGCCGCGGTAGATCCAGACCTTCACGCCGATCTTTCCGTACGTCGTGTTGGCCTCCGCGAACCCGTAATCGATGTCGGCCTTGAGGGTGTGGAGCGGGAGCCGACCCTCCTGGTACCACTCGGAGCGCGCGATCTCGGCTCCGTTCAACCGCCCGGCGCACCGGATCTTGATGCCCTGGGCCCCGAAGCGGAACGCCGACTCGATTCCCTTCTTCATCGCCCGCCGAAACGCCACGCGCCGCTCGAGCTGCATCGCGATCGACTCGGCCACCAGCTGAGCGTCGGTCTCCGGGCGCTGGATCTCGATGATGTTGATGTGGACCTCGGTCTTCGTCCGCTTCTGGAGCTCGTCCCGAAGCTTGTCGACCTCGGCCCCGCGCTTGCCGATGATGATCCCCGGCCTCGACGTCTGGATGTTGACCTTCAGCTTCCCGGAGAAGCGCTCGATGTCGATCTCGGAGACGCCCGCGTGGGACAGGCGGCGCTTCAGCTCCTTGCGCAGATTCAGGTCGTCGTGGAGGAACTGGATGTAGTCCTTCTCCGAGAACCAGCGCGAATGCCAGGTCCGGTTGAATCCGAGCCGGAATCCATAAGGGTGAACCTTCTGACCCATGGTGCTCCTTATGCCTCGTCCGACAGCTCGATCGTGACGTGGCTCTTGCGGTGCAGGACGCGGTACGCGCGTCCCATCGGCGCCGGGCGGACGCGCTTCTCCTGGGGGCCCTTGTCCACGGTGATCCGCCGGACACGGAGCTGGTCGACGTCGAGGTGCGCTTCCTTCTGCTCGGCGTTGGCCACGGCCGAGCGGAGCGTCTTCAGGAGATCGCGCGCCGCGGCCTTCTTCGCGTGGCTCAGGATCGCCACCGCGTCGTTGACCGACTTGCCGCGCACGAGGTCGGCCACGAGCCGCACCTTCTGCGCGGAGCCCTTCAAGTACCGGAGCCTGGCGGTCGCTTTCATTCCCTATCCCTTCGGCGCGGCCGGGGCGGCGCCCGGAGCGGCCTTCGGGGCCCCGGCCCCCGCGACGGCGGCGCCGGCCTCGACGGCCTTCTTGCCGCTGTGGCCCTTGAAAATCCGCGTCGGCGAGAACTCACCGAGCTTGTGCCCGACCATGTTCTCGGCGACGTAGACCGGGATGAACTTGCGGCCGTTGTGGACGGCGATCGTGTGGCCGACCATGTCCGGAATGACCGTCGACCGCCGGGACCAGGTCTTGACGACCTTCTTCTCCCGCGTCGTGTTGAGCGCGGCCACCTTCTTCATGAGGTGGTCGTCCACGAAGGGACCTTTCTTGATCGAACGCGACATCTTTTAAGCCTTCGACTTGCGGCGGCGGATGATGAACCCGTCGGTCCGCTTGTTGTTGCGGGTCTTCATACCCTTGGTCTTCCAGCCCCACGGCGAGGTCGGGTGGCGGCCGCCGGAGGTCTTCCCCTCGCCGCCTCCCATGGGGTGATCCACCGGGTTCATCGAGACGCCGCGGTTGTGCGGACGCCAGCCCATCCAGCGGTTGCGGCCGGCCTTTCCGATCGAGACGTTCTCGTGCTCGAGGTTTCCGACCTGGCCGATCGTGGCGTAGCACTCGATGTGGACCTCGCGCACCTCGCCCGACGGCAGGCGCACCTGCGCGTACGCGCCCTCCTTGGCCATCAACTGCGCGGATGCGCCGGCCGATCGGACGAGCTGTCCGCCCTTGCCCCGCGTCAGCTCGACGTTGTGAATCGTCGTGCCGAGCGGGATCGCCTTCAGCGGCAGGGCATTGCCGGCGACGATGTCGGCGGTCGGGCCCGCGACGACCCGGGCGCCGACCTCCAGGCCGTTCGGCGCCAGGATGTACCGCTTCTCGCCGTCGGCGTAATGAAGCAGCGCGATCCGCGCGGTTCGGTTGGGGTCGTACTCGATCGACGCCACCTTCGCCGGGACGTCCACCTTGTCGCGGCGGAAGTCGATGATCCGGTAGAGGCGCTTGTGTCCGCCGCCCATGAAGCGGCTGGTCTGCCGTCCCTGGCTGTTGCGGCCTCCGGTTGCGCGCAGGCCGACCGTGAGGCTCTTCTCCGGACGGACCGGAGACAGCTCCTGAAAGTCGGACATCGTCTGGAATCGCCGCCCGGCGGACGTCGGCTTGTATTTCTTGACTGCCATTACACGCCCTCGAAGAATTCGATCTTTTGATCCGGCGCGAGCCGAACGTAGGCCTTCTTCCAGGTCTTGCGCTGGCCGACGAACCGGCCCATGCGCTTCCACTTGCCTTCGCGGTTGGCCACGCGAACGTCCACGACCTTGACGCCGAACAGCGTCTCGACCGCGCGCTTGACCTCGATCTTGTTGGCCGTGCGGGCGACCTCGAAGCACACCGTGTTCGACGCCTCCTTCAGGCGGGTCGCCTTCTCCGTGATCAGCGGCCGGCGGATCAGCTCCTGCGGCAGCATCATTCGCCTCCCAGGTTCCGGACGACGCGGGCCAACGCCTGCCGGGAGAGGACGACCGTGCCGTGGGCGAGCACGTCGTAGGCGTTGACGCCGAGCGCGTCCACCAGCTTCCAGGATTGGACGTTGCGCGAGGCGCGCACGAAGTTCGCGTTGTCCCGCGAGTCGACGAAGAGCGCCTTGCCCTCGACGCCGAGCTTTCCGACCGCGGCGACGAGATCCTTCGTCCGGGTGCTGTCGACGTCGAGCCGCTCGACCACGAGGATGCGCTCCTCGGCGGCGCGGCGCGAGAGGACCGCCTTGAGCGCGTTCTTCTTCTCGCCGACCGACACGTCCTGCGAATACGAGCGCGGCACCGGACCATGCGCCGTTCCGCCGTGGCGGTGAATCGGCGGCCGTCCTCCGCCCTGGCGGGCGCGGCCGGTCCCCTTCTGCTTGAAGGGCTTCTTGCCCGACCCCGAGACCTCCGAACGCACCTTCGTCTTGTGCGTTCCGGCCCGAAGCCCGGCGAGGTAAGCCTTCACGACCTCCCACACGAGGTGCTTGCGGTACGGATAGTCGAAGACGCCGGCGGGCAGCGCGACCTCGCCCACCTGCTCCTTCTTCCAGTTCCAAACGGGAATCTTGGCCATGCCGCTTCCTTATGCTTTCTTCTTCGCGAAGCTCGAGCGCACGATCTTCACGATCGCGTGCCGGGCGCCCGGAACCGCGCCGCTGATGTAGAGGAGGTTGTTCTCGGCATCCACCCGCACCACGATGAGGTTCTTGGCCGTGGACTGGCGTCCGCCCAGCCGGCCCGAGGAGCGCGTGCCGGGATAGACGCGCGACGGGAACGCGGACGGTCCGATCGAGCCGGGAGCGCGGTGGAACATCGAGCCGTGCGTCGCCGCTCCGCCTCGAAATCCGTGCCGGGCGACGACGCCCATGAAACCCTTGCCCTTCGAGGTGCCGATGACGTCCACGTGGTCCTTCTCGGCGAAGACGTCGCAGAGGACCTTGTCGCCGGGCTTGAGCTCCTCGCCCTTGTCCGCCCGCACTTCCATGAGGGTGCGCATCGGGGCGACGCCGGCCTTCTCGAAGCGCCCCCGGGCGGCCTGGTTGGCGCGGCGGTCCGGCCGCGTCCCCACGAGGCCGATCTGGAAGGCGTCGTAGCCGTCCTTGTCGGCGGTCTTCTTCTGAACGACGAGGCAGGGCCCGGCCTGCACGACCGTGACCGGCACGACCGTGCCTTCGGGCGTGAAGATTTGGGTCATCCCGACCTTCTTGCCAATGATGCCGTGAACTGCCATTTCTTACTCGCTTGACTCTTATTTACCGAAGGCCTTGATCTCGACGTCCACGCCGACCGGAAGCTCCAGCTTCATCAGCGCATCCACCGTCTGCGACGTGGGCTCGAGGATGTCGAGAAGGCGCTTATGCGTCCGCATCTCGAACTGCTCTCGCGATTTCTTGTCCACGTGCGGCGAGCGGTTGACCGTGTAGCGCGAGATCGCCGTCGGAAGCGGGATCGGACCCGCGACCTTCGCCCCGGTGCGCCTCGCCGTGTCGACGATCTCGCTCGCCGACTGGTCGAGGATCCGATAATCGAAGGCCTTGAGGCGGATCCGAATCTTGTCATTCTTCATTTTTAGCGCTCGCTCGACGCGAGCGGACGAGAACAAACGGCCCTGGAGCAACAGCCCATGGCCGAAATCGAGCTCGCCCGCCGGTTAGAAACTCCCCGACTCACTCCCCGCTCCCGTCTCATTCCAAGATCTCGACGATGGTTCCGGCGCCGACGGTGCGGCCGCCCTCGCGAATCGCAAACCGCAGCCCCTTCTCCATCGCAATCGGCGTGATCAGGTTGATCTCCAGGTTCACGTTGTCCCCCGGCATCACCATCTCGACACCCTTCGGCAGCTGCGCCGTCCCCGTCACGTCCGTCGTCCGAAAGAAAAACTGCGGCCGATACCCGTTGAAAAACGGCGTGTGCCGCCCGCCCTCTTCCTTCGTCAAAATGTACGCCTGCGCCGTAAACTTCAAGTGCGGCGTGATCGACCCCGGCTTGGCGCACACCTGCCCGCGCTCGACGTCCTTGCGCTCCGTGCCCCGCAGCAGAAGCCCCACGTTGTCTCCCGCCTGCCCCTGATCCAGCAGCTTGCGGAACATCTCCACTCCCGTCACGACCTTCTTCTGCGTCGGACGAATCCCCACGATCTCCACTTCCTCGCCCACCTTCACGATCCCCCGCTCCACGCGCCCCGTCACCACCGTCCCACGGCCCGAGATCGAGAACACGTCCTCGATCGGCATCAGAAAATCCTTGTCGATCGCACGCTCCGGAACCGGTATGTACGCGTCCACCGCGTCCATCAACTCCAATATGCACTTGGCATCGGCCGAGTTCGGGTCCGCCGACTCCCCCGCCTTCAACGCCGAACCCTTCACGATCGGCGTCTTGTCCCCCGGAAACCCGTACGACGTCAGCAACTCCCGAACCTCCAGCTCCACAAGCTCCAAAAGCTCCGGGTCGTCCACCATGTCCGTCTTGTTCAAAAACACCACCACGTACGGCACCCCAACCTGACGCGCCAGAAGAATGTGCTCCCGCGTCTGCGGCATCGGCCCGTCCGCCGCCGACACCACCAGAATCGCCCCGTCCATCTGCGCCGCCCCCGTGATCATGTTCTTCACGTAGTCCGCGTGCCCGGGACAATCCACGTGCGCGTAGTGACGCTTGTCCGTCGAATACTCCACGTGCGCCGTGTTGATCGTGATCCCCCGCGCCTTCTCCTCCGGCGCGTTGTCAATCTGGTCGTACGCCTTCGCCGTCGCCAGACCCTTCTTCGACAAAATCAACGTGATCGCCGCCGTCAACGTCGTCTTCCCGTGATCCACGTGCCCAATCGTCCCAATGTTGACGTGCGGCTTGCTGCGATCGAACTTCTCTTTAGCCATTTCCTCTCACCCATTTCGCGGCCCGGGGGACCGCCTACTTGCTGCCCACCTTGGCGATGATCTCTTCGCTGACGGACTTCGGCACCTCGTCGTACGCGGCGAACTGCATGGAATAGTTGCCGCGCCCCTGCGTCATGGACCGGAGGTTCGTCGAGTAGCCGAACATCTCCGACAGCGGCACCCGAGCCGTAATCACCTGGACGCCGGCCCGCGGCTCCATGTGCTTGATGTGCCCGCGGCGCGAGGAGAGGTCCCCGATCACGTCGCCCATGTAGTCCTCGGGAACGACGACCTCGACGTCCATGATGGGTTCCTTGATGATCGGCTGCGCCTTCTTCGCGGCGTCCTGGTACGCCATGGAGCCGGCGATCTTGAAGGCCATCTCCGACGAGTCGACGTCGTGAAACGAGCCGTCGTAGAGCTCGACGTGAACGCCCGTCGTCGGGTACCCGGCGAGGATCCCCGTCTCGAGGGCTTCCTTGATCCCCTGCTCGATCGGTTTGATGAACTCCTTGGGGATCGCGCCGCCCTTGATCTCGTTCTCGAAGACGAAGTCGTGGCCTTCCTCGGCCGGCTTGATGCGGATCTTGCACTCGCCGTACTGGCCGCGGCCGCCGGACTGGCGGATGAACCGGCCGTGGCCGGGAGCTTCCCTCGTGATGGCCTCGCGGTAGGCGACCTGCGGCTTGCCGATGTTCGCGCCGACGTTGAACTCGCGGACCATGCGGTCCGTGATGATCTCGAGGTGCAGCTCGCCCATGCCGCGGATGATCGTCTGGCCCGTCTCCTTGTCGGTGTGGACCTTGAACGTCGGGTCTTCCTGCATCAGCTTGGCCAGGGCCATGCCCATCTTTTCCTGGTCGGCCTTGGTCTTGGGCTCGATCGCGACCGCGATGACGGGCTCCGGGAAGTTCATCGCCTCCAGGATCACGGGGTTGTCCTCGTCGCAGATCGTGTCTCCGGTCTGGACGTTCTTGAGGCCCACGGCCGCCGCGATGTCGCCGGCCCAGACTTCCTTGATCTCTTCGCGCTTGTTGGCGTGCATCTTCAGCAGGCGCCCGATGCGCTCACGCCCGTCCTTGGTGGAGTTGTAGACCCCGGAGCCGGCGTCGAGATGGCCCGAGTACACGCGGAAGAACGCGAGCTGCCCGACGAAGGGGTCGGTCATGATCTTGAAGATCAGGGCGGAGAACGGGGCGTCGTCCGCGGCCGGCCGCTCGAGCTCCGCTCCGACGTCGTCGTGCCCCTTGATGGACGGCACGTCGAGCGGCGACGGAAGGTAGTCCACGACGGCGTCCAGCAGCTGCTGGACACCCTTGTTCTTGAACGCCGATCCGCAGATCACGGGCTGAACGTGGCCCACGATCGTGGCGCGCCGCAGGGCTTCCTTGATCTCCTGCGCCTCGACCTTGCCGCCGTGGAGGTACTTCTCGAGCAGGGTGTCGTCGGTCTCGGCGACCGCCTCGATGAGCATCTCGCGGTACTTGTCGGCCTCGTCCTTCATGTCGGCGGGAATGTCGAGCACGTCGAACTTGGAGCCCTGCGCGTCGTCGTGAAACTCGATCGCCTTCATGGCGACGAGGTCGATGATGCCGCGGTGGGCGGCCTCGGTGCCCCAGGGGATCTGGATCGGAGCCGGCTTCGCGTTCAACTTCGTCTTCATCATCTCGACGCACCGCGGGAAGTTGGCGCCGATGCGGTCCATCTTGTTGACGAACGCGATGCGCGGGACGTTGTAGCGGTTGGCCTGGCGCCACACGGTCTCGGACTGCGGCTCGACTCCGGCGACGGCGTCGAACACGGCGACCGCGCCGTCGAGCACGCGCAGCGAGCGCTCGACCTCGGCCGTGAAGTCCACGTGGCCGGGGGTGTCGATGATGTTGATGCGGACGAGGGAGCTCGGGGGAGCCGAGGGATCCGTCGCCTGGGTCGGTTTCCAGAAACAGGTCGTCGCGGCCGACGTGATCGTGATGCCGCGCTCCTGCTCCTGGACCATCCAGTCCATGGTCGCCGTGCCTTCGTGGACCTCGCCGATCTTGTAGTTGACGCCCGTGTAGAAAAGGATCCGCTCGGTCGTGGTCGTCTTCCCGGCGTCGATGTGCGCCATGATCCCGATGTTGCGGGTGTCTTTGAGCGGATGGGTGCGGGGCATGGCGTTTCTCGGTCCTGTGCTCTGGGTCGGCGTTCCGCTTACCAGCGGTAGTGGGCGAAGGCCTTGTTGGCCTCGGCCATCTTGTGCGTGTCGTCCTTCTTCTTCATCGCGCCCCCGCGGAGGTTCGACGCGTCGAGCAGCTCGGCCGCGAGCTTCTCGCGCATCGTCTTCTCGCCTCGGGCGGTCGCATATTCGATGATCCAGCGGATGGCGAGCGAGGTCCGGCGGTTCGGCCGCACTTCGACCGGAACCTGGTAGGTCGAGCCGCCGACGCGGCGCGACTTGACCTCGAGGGCCGGCTTCACGTTCTCGATCGCCTTCTTGAAAGTCTTCATCGGGTCGTCCTGCGTCTTCTCGGCAACCTTGTTCAGGGCGCCGTACAGGATCCCCTCGGCGACGGCCTTCTTGCCCTGGATCATCACGGAGTTGATGAACTTCGTGACGAGCTGGGAGTTGTAGAGCGGGTCCGGCAGGATTTCGCGTTTCGCAACGACTCGGCGTCTCGGCATGGTCTAGCGCGAATGGCTCGTGGTCACCCGGCCGAAGCCCGGCTCGCACGACTTGACGAGAAAGTTCATATAGCCCTGATCTCCATTGCGTCGGTTGGCGGATTGCTCCCGCGAGAGATTTTTCGTCGAGGCGAGGAAGGCCGACGACGGCGATGCCATGGCATCGGCGAGGAGGCCTGACGACGCATTCGGCGGAAAAGATCCGCGGGACGGTTGGAGTCGATCACGAGTCAT